>NZ_AP028066.1:0-894441 GCF_030297135.1 Pseudoalteromonas apostichopi | reverse complement strand
TGATATTACCATTAAACAACAATATGGTTTGCTAGATGAAGGGCAAGCAAGGGCTCTGTTTGATGCGCGAAACCTTGAAAAGCAACGCATGCTAAACTTTATAGCGCGCGAATCAGAACAATATTTATCGTTAGATGCAGACGCTTTCTTGGTATATGAAGCTCTGGCATCGTCTTTAGCAGCAGCACCAGCAAGGCTATTTACTATTCAAATAGATGATTTAGACCAGCAAGTACTGCCTGTAAATATCCCCGGTACAGACAAAGAGTACCCAAATTGGCGGCGTTTATTATCGCGTCCAGCGGCGGAAATTATTAAAGCGCAACAGTCATTCTTAGCCAATTTAATCTCGATAAGGAATCAATAATGCGAAGTCGAGTTCGTCAAGAGCAAAATGCACAACCTATTATTTATCAAAAACAGATAGATGCATTAGTCAGTGGTTGTTTTAGAGACCCCTTCAGCTTTCTTGGGCCTCATAAAAGTGATGACTCAAGTTATGACATACGTTGTTTTTTGCCTGGTGCTAGTAGTGTTACGGTTATACTTGGTACAGAAAAAATCGTTGCGCATCAACAAGGTGATAGTCATTTATTTGTCGCCAATATTAGGTCGAAAACTAAACCCAACTATCAGCTAGAAGTTAGTTATAGCGATGAATTTAACCATCTACAACATGATGAGTACAGTTTTGATAGCACCTTAGATGAACAGGCTATGTATCTGTTTAATGAAGGTAGTTTAGAGTATGCGTATCAACATTTTGGTGCTCATTTTGTATCTCAACAAGGTGTCGATGGAGTACGCTTTACGGTATGGGCACCGAATGCCAGTAGTGTATCTGTGATTGGTGAATTTAACTATTGGCAGCGTAATCGTCATTTTATGCGTTTTCATCCAGCTAGTGGTGTTTGGGAGTTGTTTATCCCAGATCTAAAAGAACATCAATGTTACAAGTTTGCCATCACAACATTGACAGGTGAAGTCCTTGAAAAAGCAGACCCGTTCGCGTTTAAAATGCAACAAGCACCGGGTACTGCGTCAGTGCTACAAAAGCTAAAAACAGGTATTCAGCTTTCTGAAAAGGCGTTAGCGAATCGTGCTAAACGAAACTGTGTCGATGCGCCTGTTAGTATTTATGAAGTGCATGCGGGTTCTTGGCAAAGACGAGATAACGGTGAGCGCTATCTAACTTGGCGTGAACTTGCTGATAATCTTATTCCATATACTAAAGAACTCGGCTTTACGCATCTACAATTAATGCCAATCAGCGAGTACCCATTTGATGGTTCTTGGGGTTATCAACCCGTTGGATTATTTGCCCCGACTAGTCGCTATGGCAGTTTTGAAGATTTTGTTTATTTTGTTGAACAGTGTCATGAAGCCGATATCGGTCTTATTCTTGACTGGGTACCCGGGCACTTTCCTAGCGATCCTCATGGTTTACATCGTTTTGACGGAACCCATTTATTCGAGCATGCTGATGTTAGACAAGGATTTCATCCAGATTGGAATACGTATATATACAATTATGACCGAGCAGAAGTTCGCAGCTTTTTAATTGCAAATGCAATGTATTGGTTAAATGAGTTTGGCATTGACGGCTTACGTGTTGATGCTGTTGCTTCAATGCTTTATCTGGATTATAGCCGTGAAGAAGGGCAATGGATTGCAAACCAATTTGGTGGTCGAGAAAACCTAGGCGCCATTGAGTGTTTAAAACAAGTCAATATGCGCTGCTATGCAAAAAATCCAGGCATAATGATGGTGGCTGAAGAGTCGACAGCATGGCCAGGGGTTACACGCCAAGTTGATCATGATGGTTTAGGCTTTGGTTATAAATGGAACATGGGTTGGATGAATGACAGTTTGCATTATATGCAACGTGATTCGATATACCGTTCGCATCATCATCATGAAATGACTTTTTCAATGGTTTACGCTTACAGCGAAAACTATATTTTGCCGCTTAGTCACGATGAAGTCGTGCATGGTAAAGGCTCATTAATAGAAAAAATGCCAGGAGATGATTGGCAAAAGTTTGCAAACTTACGTGCATATTATGCGTTTATGTGGGCGCATCCAGGTAAAAAACTGTTATTTATGGGTGCAGAAATCGCCCAACGCAAAGAGTGGAATCACGATCAATCTCTTGACTGGCATTTGCTTGAGCATATGAACCATCGTGGTATGCAGCAAACTATCAAAGAATTGAATGCCGTTTACACAAGCACCCCAGCCTTGTATGAGCAAGACACCAACCCTGCAGGGTTCGCATGGCTTGATAGCACTAATGCTGAGCAAAGTATGTTTAGCTTTATTCGCTATGCAAAAAAAGCGAAAGACTTTGTGGTGGTGATTTGTAACTTAACTCCACAGGTATATCACGATTATGTCATTGGCGTGCCAAAATCGGGCTCTTATCAAGTCGTTTTAAATACCGACAAAACTGACTATTTTGGTTCCGGTGTTGAAGTTACCAGTCACGCCGAACAAATCATTACAAGCCAAGCTATAGAAAGTCATGGTTTTAATCAAAGTATTAGTATCTCTTTGCCTGGTCTTGCAACTATTTACCTGAAGAAGGTGAGCGATGAGTCATAGTGTCGAACTCGAAGTCGGGGTGAGCTCTCCTTTAGGTGCGTCTGTTGTTGGCAATGGCGTTAATTTTGCTGTGTACGCCCCTCAAGCGCAACATATGTCGTTGTGCTTATTTGACAGTAGTGGTCATTCTGAGATTCTCACTCTCGCGATGCATATGAACGAAGGCGGGATATGGACGCTAAAAGTGAGTCCTCTGAAAAGTGGTGCTTTGTATGGCTTTCGGGCTGATGGTGAGTATGCACCTGAAAAAGGGCTATTTTTTAATAATCACAAACTGCTATTGGACCCTTACGCACGTGATATATATGGCGAATTTACTTGGAGTGAACGCCATTATGGGCAAATGCCTGTTGGGAAATTAAGCCAGGTTAACAACGCGATTGATATGCCTAAATCACGGGTACGGGAACTAACACCTTACGCTGGGAAAAAACCAAATCATTGCTGGGGCAAAACGGTTATTTATGAATGTCATGTGGTTGGTGCAACCTGTCGTCACCCAGAGATCCCAAAATCTTTGCAAGGTAAGTTTTTAGGTTTAAGCCATCCAAGTTTTATTGAGCACCTGCGCAAGATTGGTGTGACTTGCATAGAATTATTACCTGTCCATGCTTTTATAAGCGAGCAGTTTTTAACGGCGAAAGGCTTACAAAATTACTGGGGATACAACACGCTTAATTTCTTTACGCCGCATAAAGATTATCTAGTTAATGATGATATTTGTGAATTTCAAGAAATGGTGACGGCGCTACACAAAGCTGATATCGAAGTAATATTAGACGTGGTTTATAACCACACCGCTGAAGCAGGAACTGATGGGCCTATCTTGTCACTTCGCGGATTAGATAATCTCGGTTATTACCGTACAGTTGCAGAGAAACCAAAACATTACATTAATGATACAGGCTGCGGCAACACGGTAAATATTGATTCGCCTCGGACTTTACAACTTGTGCTTGATAGTTTGCGGTATTGGGTTGAAGTAATGGGAGTAGATGGTTTTCGTTTTGACTTAGCGACGATTTTAGCTCGTAACCCCAATGGCTTTAATCAAGCACATGCATTTTTTCAAGCTATCAATCAAGATCCTATACTTAGCCAAGTTAAACTCATTGCAGAGCCATGGGATATAGGTCCTGGCGGTTATCAATTAGGAGCTTTTCCCTCACCTTGGCGTGAATGGAATGATAAATATCGCGATACTATAAGGCGCTTTTGGAAACAAGAACAGGGTGTTATTGGTGAGCTAGCAAAACGTTTACATGGTTCGTTCGATTTGTTTGAACATAACTTACGTGGCCCTCTCAATAGTATCAACTTTATCACTAGTCATGATGGTTTCACGCTTGCTGATTTAGTCAGCTACGAAAATAAACATAATGAAGCTAATGGTGAGCAAAATCGGGATGGCCACAGTGACAATCACTCTTTTAATTGTGGTGCCGAAGGTTTTACTAATGACCCACAAGTAAGCAAATTACGCTTACAACAACAAAAAAATATGCTGCTAACTTTGTTACTTTCTAAAGGCGTACCTATGCTTTCTTTAGGAAGCGAAATGGCACACTCACAAGGTGGTAACAACAACGCTTATTGTCAAAACAATCGCACAAGCTGGCTTGCATGGAAAGACTCACAACTTAGTCACCCTTTAACCCGATTTATTGACGATGTACTGCGCATTCGTAAGCAGTTCAGTATTTTTAAACACCATTTTTTTGTTCACGATAATGACCCACGTTATGAGGTCGCATGGTTTACAGAATCAGGCACTAATATGCAACAAGATGATTGGCATCAAGGCGATCGTCAAGTGTTGATCTACAGCCTGACAGACAAGCACACAAATCAAGCTTTATTGATTATTTTAAATGCAGGATCAGAGCCGGTAAATTGCCAACTTCCTAGTTTAGAAAAAGGAAAGTGGCGATTAGCACTGACCAGTATTCACCCCATGTCAACACAGTTTGTTGATAAGGAACAACAGATTGCTGCTATGAGCAGCTGGGTTTTTACCGCCAATTCAGAGGATCTAAATCATGGCTAAAAATGCCGATCAAGTATGTGTTGTAAAGGGCTGGCAGGATGCGCCTATAGTTGATGAAAGTACCCTAGACGATGATTTATCACGCCATTTTTATTACACCTTAGGGCGTGACAAAGTCGGTAAATCACAACTGTATTTATACCATGCATTAGCCTTAACTATTAGAGACAGGCTTGTTGCCCGCTGTCGTGTTACTAAACAACAAATTCATGAGCAAAAGCGCCGTAAAACAGCTTACTTATCACTTGAGTTTTTAATGGGGCGTGCACTTGGTAATGCGATTTTAAACTTAGATCTAGACGAGCAAGTCGCTAAAGCATTACAAGAGTACTGTACAGAACTTGAGCAAGTTGCAGAAGCTGAGCATGATGCCGGTCTTGGTAATGGTGGCTTAGGGCGTTTAGCAGCATGTTTCTTAGATAGCTGTGCAAGCCTTGCATTGCCAGTGATTGGCTATGGTATCCGTTATGAATATGGGATGTTTAATCAAGCTATTGAAAATGGTCATCAGATTGAACAACCAGATAATTGGCTACGTGAAGGCCACCCTTGGGAGCTCAGTGCGCCTGAGCAATCAAAGCGTGTAAAATTTTTTGGTCATGTTGAAAGCTATACTGATAAATATGGCCGTGAGCACCGTCAATGGCTAGATTCTCACGATGTCTTAGCAGTGCCTTATGACGTACCAATTCCAGGATACAAGAACGATATTGTAAATACTCTACGTTTATGGAAATCAGAAGCTACTGATGAATTTGATTTGAGCGAATTCAACGCAGGTAGTTATTCAGAAGCGGTAGCTCGTAAAAACTTAGCCGAACAAATTACAATGGTACTTTACCCAAATGACAGTAGTGAGAACGGTAAGGAACTGCGTTTGCGTCAGCAATATTTCTTATCATCAGCGAGCTTACAAGACATCATTGATACTTGGGTTAGTAAACATGGCGAAGATTTTTCTGACTTTGCCGATTACCATGTTTTTCAATTAAACGATACACACCCAAGTATTGCTGTAGCTGAGCTTATGCATATTTTGGTTGATGAGTATGAGCTTGATTGGCAAGATGCTTGGTCTATCACTACTAAGACCATGGCTTATACTAATCACACTTTACTGCCTGAAGCATTAGAAAAGTGGTCAGTATCATTATTTGCCCGATTATTACCGCGTATCTTAGAAATTATCTATGAAATCAATGCGCGTTTCTTAGCTGAAGTTGCTTTAACTTGGCCTGGTGATGTTGAAAAACAACGTGCATTGTCACTGATCGAAGAAGGCCCAGAGCCACAAATTCGCATGGCGTATTTAGCGATTGTGGGTAGCTATTCGGTTAATGGTGTGGCTGCACTTCACACTGAGCTACTTAAAGCGGGCTTATTCAATGAGTTTTATCAGCTATGGCCAGAAAAATTCAACAACAAAACCAATGGTGTAACACCACGTCGCTGGTTAGCACATTGTAACCCTGAGTTGGCTAAACTGCTTAATCAACACATTGGTGATGAATGGGTTGCTGACTTTAGCAAAATTAGCCAGTTACGCCGTTTATATGACGATCCTAAATTCCATAAACAATGGCAAGCTGTAAAACACAGCAATAAGCAACGCCTTGTTGAGTTAGTGAAAAACCGCTGTGGTGTAGAGTTTGACGCCGAAATGATGTTTGACGTGCAAGTTAAACGTATTCACGAATATAAGCGTCAGCTATTAAACGTACTGCACGTTATTCACCTTTACGACCGTATTCGCCAGGGCGATACAGCAAACATTGTTCCTCGTTGTGTGCTATTGGGTGGTAAAGCTGCACCTGGTTACTACATGGCGAAGAAAATTATTAAATTAATTAATAACGTAGCAGAAGTAATCAACAAAGATCCGCTTGCTAAACCGTATTTAAGAGTTGCTTTTTTACCAAATTACAATGTAACAGCAATGGAAACCATTTGCCCAGCAACGGATTTATCTGAGCAAATCTCTACAGCAGGTAAAGAAGCATCTGGCACAGGTAATATGAAGTTCATGATGAACGGCGCTTTGACCATAGGTACGTTAGATGGTGCTAACATCGAAATTCGTGATGCTGTGGGTGCGGACAACTTCTTCTTATTTGGTGCACGTGCAGAGCAAATTGATGATATCAAAGCGCACTATAATCCAGAGCAGATTATTCACCAAACTGACAGTCTCTATAAGGTAATGCACTTACTTGAGAGCGGTCACTTCAACTTGTTTGAGCCTAATTTATTTGACGACATTATCGCGGCGATTAAGAGCCCGCACGATCCATGGTTAGTCGCTCATGATTTTGCCAGCTTTGTAGAAGCGCAAGAGCAAGTTGAACAAGCCTACTTAGACACTGCTCACTGGACCAAGATGAGTATTTTGAATACTGCAGCCAGTGGCATGTTTTCGAGCGATAGAACCATTAGTCAATACAGTGACGACATCTGGCATTTGGAGCCATTACTGGATACTAGTGCACAGCAAAACACACAGAAGAAAAGCAGCTAGCTTAAGACGGAGAGAGTTATGCCAAGTTATGCAAACCGATACATAAGTAGTTTAACCAGAGAAACGTATGCCCTCATCTTAGCAGGGGGACGAGGCTCACGTTTACATGAATTAACAGACTGGCGTGCTAAACCAGCAGTCTATTTTGGTGGTAAACACCGAATAATCGACTTTCCACTGTCGAACTGTATTAATTCAGGTATTCGTCGAGTTGGTATTGCTACTCAATATAAGTCGCACTCGTTAATTCGTCACGTAAACCGTGCATGGGGCCACTTTAAGAAAGAGCTGGGTGAATCTGTAGAGATTTTACCAGCATCTCAGCGATATGGTGACGAGTGGTATTGCGGTACAGCTGATGCGGTATTCCAAAATATGGATATCATCCGTCATGAACTACCTAAATATGTCATGATCCTCTCTGGTGACCACGTATATTGTATGGATTACGGCGGTTTGTTGGCAAAACACGTTGAGACAGGTGCTGATATGACGGTTTGTTGTATTGAAGTACCTTGCGAAGAAGCTGCAGATACATTTGGTGTAATGACGGTTGATGAAAGCAATCGTGTCCGTCGTTTTGATGAAAAGCCTGCTGAGCCAACGTCTGTACCAGGTAAGCCTGGGACCTGTTTAGCATCAATGGGTAACTATATTTTCAATACTGAGTTCTTATTTGAACAATTGAAAAAAGACGCAGAAACTGAAGGTTCTGGTCGTGATTTCGGTCACGATATTATCCCAGCTATCATCGAAGAGCATAACGTGTTTGCATATCCGTTTAGAGACTCTAACACAGATGGTCAGCCATACTGGCGCGATGTTGGTACGCTTGATTCATTCTGGGAAGCCAACATGGAGCTGGTAATGCCAGAGCCTCAGCTTGACCTTTATGATCCAAAATGGCCAATCTGGACTTATCAGGAGCAGTTACCGCCAGCGAAATTCATTTTTGATGATGATGACAGACGTGGTATGGCTGTTGATTCAACAGTATCGGGTGGCTGTATTATCTCTGGCTCTAAAGTTAAAAAGTCACTGCTGTTCTCGAATGTCTATGTTCACTCATTCTGTGAAATAGAAGAATCAGTGATTTTACCTGGTGCAAAAATACAGCGAAACTGCCGAATTAGGCGTGCTATTATTGACCGCAACTGTGAGATCCCAGCGGGCCTAGAAATTGGTTACGACCACAAGGCCGACAAAGAAAATGGCTTTAGAGTCTCGAAAAAAGGGATTGTGCTGGTAACTCGTGATATGTTGAATGAAATTGCAAAAAAGTTAAAACAACAAGAGCAAGATAATAAACGACTTGCTTAAGCAATCGCGCTAAATGAAAAAGGGAGGGCATGTCCCTCCTTTATTTATATTTGAATAATATCAATTTGCTTAATTAAGTATTATTGCTGATTGGTATAACAGTTTTATGGAGTACTGCAAAGCATGCATGTATTGATGGTAGCTGCAGAGAATGATGCATTACCGAATGCCAAAGTCGGTGGTGTAGCGGATGTTGTTAGAGATTGTCCTAAAGCTTTAGTAGAAAAAGGACTGAGTGTTGATGTAGTCATACCTGATTACGGCTTTAGTCATTTAGAGCGTCATCATATTGGTGAAGTGCATGTGCCATTTGCCGGACAAATGCAAAAGCTTGATGTGTGGAAACTAGCTAAAAGTGAAAAAGGTGTAACACAACTAGTTATATCTCACTGGGAATTTAGCCGTCATAACGGTGCTGTTTATTGTAATGATGAACCCGGCCGTCCGTTTGCTACGGATGCAAGTAAGTTTGCTCTTTTTAACGCCGCTGTATGTGAAGCTTTGCTACAAGGAATTATTCGCACACCGGATGTAGTTCATCTACATGACTGGCATAGCGCCTGTGTTGCTTTATTACTAAAAACAGACAGTCGCTACAGAAAACTAGCGCATTTATTCTTAGCCTACACAGTTCATAACCTTGCATTGCAAGGGATACGTCCTTTTAAAGGCGACAGCTCAAGCCTTGAAGCCTGGTTCCCAGGTTTAGGTTATAACGGCGAAAAATTATGCGATCCGCGTTACTTTGATTGCTTTAACCCAATGCGCACTGCAATTAACTTGGTTGATAAAGTACATCTTGTATCGCCAACTTATTGCCAAGAAGTACTGCGTCCAAGTGATGCTGAAAAAGGTTTTTTTGGGGGGGAGGGCCTTGAAGCTGACTTGCAAGCTGCCTATGAACAAGGCCGCGTAGTGGGCATTCTTAATGGCTGCGAATACCCTGGAATGAAGCTTGACGACATTAGTTTAGCGAGTCTTTATCAGCATGCTGAAAATGCATTATTTCAATGGATGGCAAAAAGCCCTGTATTAGATTCAAGCTATTACATAGCTCATCAAAGATTACTTAAATTTAAAACTCAGCCGTTTTCCGGGCCATTAGTAACAAGTGTTGGTCGTTTGACAGATCAAAAAGCACTGCTACTTCGTCAGCCTTATGATAAAGGGCTCGTGTTAGATGAGTTGTGTCAGCGCTTAAAACAGCATAACGGTTACATGATTATTTTAGGTTCTGGGGATGCTGAACTTGAGCAAATTATGACATCGGTTATGACTCGTCAAGAAAACCTGCTATTTTTAAAAGGGTACGCACATTTTGTTGGTGAATACATGTACCATTTAGGTGATTTATTCCTAATGCCAAGTTCATTTGAACCTTGTGGTATTAGTCAAATGTTAGCTATGCGAGCAGGGCAGCCGTGTTTAGTCCATAGCGTGGGCGGTTTACGTGATACTGTCGACCATCTTGTCAGTGGTTTTAGTTTTCAAGGTGAGAGTTTAGCAGCACAAAGCTACGAACTTGTTACTAGTTTTAGCGATGCGCTTGAGCTTAAGAAATCACAAACAGATAAATGGTGTTCAATATGTGAACAGGCCAAAAATGCCCGTTTTACGTGGCAATCTGTGGCAGAAGGCTATTTATCAGGCTTATATCAATAAAAAATGCGTGATTCATGGTAATTAAGTGACTTTTTTGTCAATTTCAGCTATTAATTACTTAGTGTGAGATAAAATATAAAAAGTAGGTAAAGTGGCTGTATTTGTTGCTAGGCAAGCGGTCTTTAACCGTCGTCAACAAGTTGTCGCCTATGAGCTACTATTTAGAGATAGTTTACAAAATAGTTTTCCTGATGTGTCAGAGAGTACGGCAACGGCTCGACTTATTATGGAAAACCAGCTCAATTTAGGTACCCGTCATATTACGTCGGGCAAAAAAGCATTAATTAATATAGGTCCAGAGTCTTTGAAGCTGGACCTTTGCGCGTTTCTGCCAACTCAAGATGTGGTGATTGAGTTACTAGAAACCATGGAACCTACCGACGAAAATTACGAATATTGTCGTGAGTTGTTTCATAACAATTATAAGTTGGCATTGGATGATTTTGTCTATCAACCTGAGTGGGATCGCTTTTTAAAACTTATTCGTCTTATCAAGTTTGATGTACAGCAAACTCCTTTTGAAGAAATTGCTCCTGTTGTTAACAAGCTTAAAGAACATAAAAAAATAAAGCTTTTAGCCGAAAAACTTGAAACAGCTGATGATTACGACAAAGCCTATAAAATGGGCTTTGACTTCTTCCAAGGTTATTTCTTTGCAAAACCCAAAATGATTCAGCATCGCGATATTGATTACAACTACGCACTCGTATTATCAATTTATGCTGAAGTAATGCGCCCAGATCCAAACATAAGCGAAATTGCTGGCTTGTTCTCGTTAGATACCGCACTTGCTTATAAATTGCTGCGTTTAATAAATAGCGGCGTGTTTCCTATCAAGAGTAAAATTGGCTCTTTAAAACAAGCGCTTGTTTATCTTGGCCATGAACGACTGAAAAAGTTTGTGAGCTTAATTATCACCGCCCACAGTGCCCAATCAAAACCAGCCGAGCTTACTCGGCTTTGTGTTGTCAGAGCACGCTTTTGCGAATTAATAGCTCAGCGTGTTGCTAAGCAGCAAACGGGTGAGGCTTTTTTAACGGGACTGTTTTCGTTACTTGATGCCATATTAGATCAGCCTATGGAAAAGCTATTGGATCGATTGCCGTTTCCTGACGAAATTCATGCTGCTTTAATGCAAGAAAAAAATATTTTGTATTACATACTTGAAACTGTCAAAGCTTACGAAACCGGCAGCTGGTGGGCGCTTGAGCAGGCCGTTGCCTATTTAAGTATTGAAAGTGCAGATCTTCCCAAAATATACGAAAATGCAGTAAATTGGAGCGATAGCTGCAGACAAAACTTATAAGGGATTTATGCGCAATATAAATATGGATGTTTTACGGGGTATTGCGGTACTCGGCTTGATGTTTATGAACATCTACAGTTTTGCTCTATTTGAGTACGACTATACCCCAAGTGCTGCGCCACCCTTTTCAGACTCACTCATTTACACCGTAAATACAGTTTTCATTGATGGGCGCTTTAGAAGTTTATTTTGCCTATTATTTGGTGCATCTTTAGTCATTCAATGGCAGCTTTGGCAAAACGTCGAGAAGCAACATAAACGGCTACAAGTTTTGGCTTGTATTGGCCTTGCTCATGGCTTTCTATTATGGGCTGGTGATATATTGTTTATTTATGCCTGTGCAGGCTGGTTAACCCTTAAATTTAGCCAGCAAGATGAAGAAAAAATACTGCGTATGGGCATATTGTTCTTATTCCTTGGTGCTTTCATTTCATTTTTACTTGCCTTTGTAGAGCCGGAGTTTACCCCTGTAACGCGAAGCTCTGAGAGCTTTTTAATGGCGTATGATGCGGCTTATTCTTCTTACTTCGCAGGATTCGTCAGCAACTTTTTGATGTTTATTATAATGCTTATTGCTGTGCCACTGATCACTATGTGGATGGCTGCAGGGTTAATGCTGGTGGGCGTTTATCTATATAAACAAGGGGTATTTGTTGACGGCTTAACGAAAGCTCAGCTTAACATGATTGTTCCAGCGGCTATTGGTTTAACAGTTGTAAGGTTGATGATAGACCCTAGCAGCAGTGTATTTATGTACGCGATTGTGGAACCGATTAATTGGCTTGCTGCTTTAGCCGTGGCCATTTGTTATTGCCACATCATTATAAAAGTAGTTAAAAATACACCTAGTAACTGCTTGTTGCTACAGCAGGCAGGGCGTATGTCGTTGACGTTATATCTAATGCAAACAGTCGTATTTATCCTGTTTTTTAAAGTCGCATACCCTACCGCAGCACTTAATTTTGATCGCATAGATTATTGGTTGGTAATTGCTGTTGTGCTTGTTTTTCAGTTGTTTTTTTGTAAAGTGTATAGCCAGTATTTTACACATGGTCCGTGTGAATTTATTTGGCGGAAATTGTCTAGATAATTCCTCATATACTACAATCAAAGAAAAACAAAGCGGAGTGGTAATGCGAATTTGTTTGTTGGTTTTTACATTGCTTTGCTATTCACCACTTTATGCTGGCGAGCAATTCTCTGTGCTGTTAGTTAATCCCTCTGTTAAAAGCGATGTATTTTGGCAAAAAGTGACTGATGTGATGCAGGTTGCTGCCAAGCAAAATAATGTTTCTCTCACAACAATTTACGGTGGTGGAAATCGCCACATTCAATTAGCCGAACTAAAACAATACCTGCAATATAACCCTAAACCTGATTACGCCATTTTAATCAATTACCCAGGTGGCGCAGAGCAATCAATGAGTTTGCTTGAACAACACAAAGTGAAATTTATCACCCTTGAAGAAACGATTGTTGGCGTAGAGCGAGACGAAGTGGGTAAACCCCGTCAGCGCTTTAAGTATTGGCTTGGGGAAGTATTTCACGATAACTTTAAAGCGGGTGAGCAACTTGGCAAAGCCTTACTTGATGAGGCAATAAATACGCAGCAAACGCCTCACTTCGTTGCGATTAATGGTCATTATGGCACTGAATCTGACACCCGCAGTGATGGGCTCGTGCACTATCTACGAAAACAAGATGTTGAGCTTGAGCAAGTTGTGTATGCTGGTTGGAATAAGCAAGAAGCCGAGAATAAAGTAAGCCGATTGTTACAACGATACCCTGATACTAATGTGATTTGGTGTGCCTCTGATTTAATGGCACAAGGTGCCCTTGAAGCAGTAAAAGGTAAAACAGATAGAGTCTATTTTATTGGTGGCATTGATTGGCTTGACGATAATTTAAACTTAATTGAACAGCAAAAACTCACAGCCAGTGTTGGCGGGCATTTTATGATGGGTGCATGGGCATTAATTAGCTTGGTCGATCATCATAATGGTAACCCTTATTGGCAAAATCATGATGCGATTAAATTTCAGCTTGGGGTGATCACAAAGCACAATATTCAAAGTTACAACTGGCTAAGAAACATCAAAGACTGGTCGGTTATCCCTTTTGAAACTTTCTTATTGCAAAACAGCAAAAGTACCGAGTACGCGTTCGATTTTGATACTCTACATAGTTTATTGAGCGAAAAGCCTAAAAACGCAGCACTACACTAAAAGTGTAGTGAAAGAGCCTAGATTCTACCTAGCTTGGTAAAGTCTTCTGGTATAAACTAGCGGCTTTAAAATCCAGACAGAAGTGTGCCATGACAGAGTTAAAGCGATTAAATAAATTTATCAGTGAAACAGGTTTTTGTTCACGCCGTGAGGCAGATAAATATATTGAAGAAGGTCGTGTTACTGTTAACGGCAACTTGCCTGAAATGGGCGTAAAAGTCAGTGACGCCGATGATGTACTCATTGATGGTAAACCATTAAAAGCAAAACCTAAGCTGGTTTATATCGCCTATAACAAACCTGTTGGTATTACTTGTACGACTGAGCGAAAAATCCAAAGCAATATTGTTAAAGCGGTTAATTACCCAGAACGTATTTTCCCTATTGGACGCTTAGATAGACCTTCAGAAGGGTTAATCTTCTTAACCAACGAAGGCGACATCGTTAATAAAATTCTTCGCGCTGGTAATAATCATGAAAAAGAATATGTAGTGACGGTTGATAAACCGCTTAACCGCCAGTTCTTGAATAAGATGGCAAACGGGATTCCTATCCTCGATACTGTCACTAAAAAGTGTAAAGTTAAACAAACGGGCCCACAGCAATTTACCATAGTGCTAACACAAGGCTTAAACCGCCAAATACGCCGTATGTGCGAATATTTAGGCTATGAAGTGGTGACTCTAAAGCGCACACGAATTATGAACGTGACCCTAAAAGGTTTAAAAGTCGGGCAGTGGCGTCACTTAACCGAACAAGAAATGGCTGAGATCAATAACTCAATTGCTGACTCAGGTAAAACGGAAGAGCGTTCAGTTGATGAAAATAAACAACCTACTCAAGCTCGTGCCAAGCAAAAACCACGCAATGAAGAAGAAAAAAAGCGCGACTTCTCTAAATACGTGAAAAAGGCACGAGGTGATGCCAAACAAGGTCAATCAAGATCAAAGGCTGGCAATTCTCACTCATCAAAACCAAATCAAACTAAGCGTAGCAGTACAAAACGCACCGGCACATTAAGTCTGAAAAAATAGGCTTCAGAATAATAATGTGACGTTAATTACACTAACGTTAATTAGCCTTCCACTTTAAAACTTAACTAGAGTGTTCACTTTTTAAAGAAAAAGCCCTAACAATTTGATGTTAGGGCTTTTGGTTGAGAGTCAATCTGTATTAATTAGCGTGACGCTGTTTAGGTACTTTGATCTTAAACAGCATGGTATAGAGCACAGGCACTACAATCAGTGTCAGTACTGTGGCAAAACCAAGACCAAACATAATGGTTACCGCCATTGACTGGAAGAACACGTCAAATAGCAGTGGGATCATGCCTAAAATGGTGGTAATTGCAGCCATCGCTACAGGACGAACACGGCTCACCCCAGAGTCGAACACCGCTTTGTAAGGGTCTTTGCCGCTATCGAGTTCAAGGTTAATTTGGTCAACTAAGACAATGCCGTTTTTGATGAGCATGCCGCTTAAGCTCAGTAAGCCAAGTAGTGCCATAAAGCTAAATGCAGCATTCATTAGTAATAAACCAGCTGATACACCCACAATGGCTAGTGGCACTGTTGCCCAAATCACTAAAGGCTTTTTAACCGAGTTAAATAGCAGTACAGTTATAGCGAACATAGCTAAGTAACCTAGCGGCAATGAGCCGAAAATAGCTTTTTGCGCTTTGCTTGATGACTCATATTCGCCGCCCCACTGCAATTCATAGCCACGAGGCAGCTCAATAGCTTCTATGTCTTTGCGAACACGTGCAAAAAGCTTCGCTGGAGTTTCATCGCCAATAACATCGTGGTCGGCCATCACAGTGATGGTACGCTTACGGTCACGTCGCATGATCAAGCTGTCTTCCCACTCAACAACAAAATCATCAACCACTTGGGTCACCGGTACAAACACACCTAACACAGGGCTGTAAATTTGTAAGTCACGCAAGCTTTCAACGTTTAAGCGTTCTTCAGCAGGCGAACGAGCAATAATAGGTAGCATTTGTGTGCCATCTTTATAAACGCCCACTTGTTTACCCGATAAGCTAGTTAACAGCAGCTGATCAAGGTCAGATTTAGCAATCCCTAAACGACGGGCTTTTTGCTCGTTAAATTGCGGACGAATTAACTTAGAGCGAGCACGCCAATCGTCACGAATATTAAATGCCCCTGCATCTTGATGCAGAATGTCTTTTGCCTCTTTTGCTAACTGGCGAAGTACCACAGGATCAGCACCAGAAAAACGTGCTTCAATTTTTGCATCAGTGGATGGGCCAATTTCCATACGTTTAACTTTAAGCTGAGCATCAAGTACATGCTCGTGCTGATAATCACGTACTTTTTTGATCATGGTAGTAACAGCTTCGCGGTCTTTTACACGAATAATCAATTGCCCATAAGCTGGGTATGATTTTTCAGGTGCGTAAGTCAGCATAAAACGCGGTGCGCCTTGACCAACCGTTGTGGTTATTTCTTCAACCAGAGGGTCGGCTTGTAAGAATTTTTCAAGCTTTGCAACACCATCCATTGTGGTATGAATATCAGCGCCTTGCGTATGCCAATAATCAACATAAAACATAGGTGTATTTGATGCAGGGAAGAACGACTGTTTAATAAATTTAAAACCATAAACTGAGCTTACCAACATAATAACCATTAGAAGTAGCGTGGTTTTACGGTACCGCATTGCTGTATGTAACACGCCTTTATAGACATTAAAAATAACACCTTGGTAAGGGTCTTCATCATGATGCGGCTGTTTTTCAGTTGCTTGTTTAAACATCAAATCAGCGAAGAAAGGCGTTAAGGTAATGGCTGTGATCCAGCTCAGTAATAACGATATAAATAATACCCAGAATAAGCTTCCTGCAAACTCTCCACTGGCATCTGAACTCAAGCCAATTGGCGCAAATGCTGTAATAGCGATAACCGTAGCACCTAATAACGGCCACTTGGTTTGATCTACAATATTAGTTGCAGCTTGCAGTTTAGTTTGTCCGCGCTTTAGATTTATCAATATGCCTTCGGTTACTACAATAGCATTATCAACCAGCATACCTAAGGCTATGATCAAGGCACCAAGCGAAATACGTTGTAAATCAATAGCAAACAACTTCATAAATATGAAGGTACCTAATACCGTTAGCAGGAGTATTACACCAATCAATACGCCGCTTTTAAAGCCCATAAAGACTAAGAGTACGATAATAACAATGGCAACAGCTTCTAGTAGGCTGATAATAAAGCCACTTACTGACTTTTCAACTTCGGCAGGTTGGTTATAAACGCTGTTAATTTCCATGCCATGTGGTCGTTGATATTCAAGTGACGCTAAATGAGCCTCAATATTTGCACCAACATCAACTACATTGACACCAGAGCTAAACGACACGCCTACCAGTAATGCTTGCTGCTGGTTATAGCGAATAATATTATTAGGGACTTCTGCATACTCACGAAAAACGGTAGCAACGTCACCTAAGTAAATAAGTTCATTCTCACCTGGCTTAGAGATAAGTAGATTTTCGAGCTCTTTTACATCTTTGAATTCACCTGTTGGATGTAGGCGAATTGATTCATCGCCAACGCGCACTTTACCTGCGTTCGACACACTGTTTTGTGTTTGTAAAAGCTGGTAAATACGATTGGGTGAGATACCTAACTGGGCTAGTTTACGAGTTGAAATTTCAACCATCACTTGGGCTTGTTGTTCACCACCTACGGTTACTTTACTTACACCATCCACCAAAACAAGTTCGCGTTTTAGATAATCAACGTAATCTTTGAGTTCATCATAAGAGTAACCATCACCGGTTACCGCATACATCACACCGTATACATCACCAAAGTCATCCATAATCTTACTAGGATAAACCCCTGATGGCATTGACGCTGCTTGATCGTTGATTTTACGACGCAGTTCATCCCATATTTGGCGTAAGTCTTGTTTACGGTAATTGCTTTTCATCTCCACGGTAATTTGCGATTTACCTGTTGATGAAATACTCGTTACGTAATCAACATACGGCAGCTGTTGAATTGCATTTTCGATAGGAAAGGTAACTTCTTCTTCAACCTGTTGTGGTGACGCGCCCGGGTAAAGCGTGATCACCATGGCTTTTTTTAGGGTGAATTCAGGATCTTCAAGTTGTCCTAAGCCAAAGTAAGCGACTGTTCCACCAATCAGTAAAAACAGCGCAAACATCCAGCTAATGACTTTTCTTTCAATAGCAAGTGCAGCGAAGCTCATTATAAGCCTCGCTCTTTTTGCCATGGGCGCACTTTCATACCTTCTTCTAAAGAGTGTACGCCTGCTGCAACAACAATTTGGTCTTGCTCAATACCTGATAGCACTTCAATACCATCACGATGTAACTGGCCAACTTCAACAGCTTGTTTATGTACTAAGCCAGTATTTTGGTCATACAGCCACACATAGCTATTGTTATTTTCAGACTCGGTAGGTTCTGAAAAAACCGCTTCAACAGGCAATAGTGTGTAAGATGATTGTGAGCTAGTGATTTTGCTTAAATCTATATCAACGCGGCCAGTCATACCTGCAAGTAGATTAAAGTCTTCTGGTACAGGTAAAGAAAACACAACTTTGTAGGTTAAAGTGATAGGGTCGGCTTGGGTATCAAACTCTTTTATGGTTAATTGATATGACTTGTTTGGGTAACCATCGAAGACAACTTCAGGTTGATAGTCAACGTCTTTATCGATTCGTGCAATAAGTTTTTCGGGAACTTGAATTACTACGTCCATTAGGTCGCGCGTTTCAAGGCGTAAGATGTTTTGTTTCGCTTGAATGTTTTCAAAGTTTTTAACAAACACCTTTGCCACAGTACCCGCGAACGGTGCGCGTAATTCACTATTATCTAGATTGGTTTTGGCTATTTTTAGCGCTGACTCTGCAACTTGTTTATTGGCCAGCGCTTGATCTAACTCAGATTGGCTGGCAATTGAACGGTTAAATAGCTTTTGGACTCGGTCAAGTTGAGATTCAGCAAGTTCAAAGCGAGCTTTGCGTTCATCATATTGCAGTTGAAAATCTTCGGGATCGAGTTTTGCTAAAAGCTCACCTTTTTCAACATGTTGGCCCGCTAGAGCTGGAAACTCAAGTAACTCACCATTAACTCTAAAGGCTAGGTAAGAACCTTGGTTAGCAACAACTTCAGCAGGAAAGCTGCGAATGCTTTGCTCTGAATTATTACCAATATTAAAAAGTTTAACAGGGCGTACTACCTGCTCTGCTTCAACTTGTTTTGCTTGCTCTGAACATGCCGAAAGTAACAGAAACATGCTGCTAATTAACACGGCGGGTGCCAATCTCATTGTCCTCTCCATAGATAAGAAAGCATAAATTTGCTGCAGGATACGCTGCAAAGATATAAAATAAAAATTATTAAATTTTAGAAACAGTATTAATTTTATTTATATAGTTTGCCATTAATGAATTTAAATCAATTAATCGTTCTAGATGCTATTGTGCAAAGCTCTAGTTTGAGTCAAGCCGCAGTAAAATTGCATAAGACCCAACCTGCTCTAACTTTGGCTATTAAGAAGCTAGAGTCGGAACTAGGTTTTGAGCTACTAGATCGAAGTCAATATCGTTTACATTTAACTGAAAAAGGCCGTATTTTTTACCGAGAAGCGCGCCAATTGATGAATGCAAACAGTGAGTTAAGATCATTAGCAAAAGAACTTGCACTAGGCAATGAGGCTAATTACAAAATTTGTTATGAACAGCTTTGTCATCAACATAGCTATAACCAAGTGATTAGCCAAACCTTTAAGCGCTTTGCCAGTACAGAGTTTAGTATTTCTTCGGGTAAACGCTTTGTATCACTTGAGCAGGTTAACAGCCATCAGGCTGATTTAGGAATTGGTCCTTGGTTTGATTTGTTTCATGCAACAGGGGATTTTGAGAGTCTACCAATTGGTAAATTTGATATTGGTATTGTCAGTGCTCCTGATGTGGTGCCAAATGAAATCAGCTTTGCGGATATTCAAAATTACCCTTGCTTAGCTATGTTTGAAAGCGACTTGAGCTTTGACAGTGATAGGCTTTCTTATACCTTGGGAGCTGCATTGATGAAAATTGATGATATAACCAGTGTTAAGTCGTTTTTATTGTCTGGTGCAGGTTGGGCAATGATTAGTTTACAACACTGCAAAGCTGAAATAGAAGCTGGTTTATTACAGCAAATTAAAATTACTGACCGTGAACACCAGTTTGGCGCAGAAATTCGCGTATTTAGACAGCACTCTGTCCATCATGGTCCTGTTGCTAGAGCTATTTGGCAAGATTTTAGCGAGATCAGTAAACAATATTTGGAGTGTAGTCGTGCAGCAACCAACACACGTTAGTAAAGAGGATTTAATTTATACCATTATTTGTGCAATTCCAGAGGGAAAAGTAGCAAGTTATGGGCAAGTAGCAAAGCTTGCTGGATACCCTAACAATTCGAGATTGGTAGGGCGGCTATTAAAGCTCATGCCTGAAGGCTCAAGTATCCCGTGGCATCGGGTGGTAAATAGCCAAGGTAAAATTTCCTTTCCTGAGGGCAGCTGTAAACATCTTGAGCAACGACAAAAACTACTCAGTGAAGGCGTAACATTTAATAAGACTAAAATTAATATGCGCCTACATCAGTGGGATTAATAAACATATAAACTAATTGATACGTAGTGGCAGACACAGCCAACTAGCACGAATACATGCCAAATTGCATGGCTGAAATGGCGGGTTTTAGCACTGTAGAACAAAGTTCCTAAGCTGTAAGCAATACCACCTGCTAATAACCACCATAATGCACTTAAATCAAGGTTTAAATAAAGAGGATATACAAGCGCCAATGCAAACCAGCCCATTAATAAATAAGTGGCGAGAGAGACCTTTTTATTACCGTTTTTTACTAGCAATTTATAAATAACACCGCCTAAAGCTAGAGACCAAATAAACACTAAAGCGGCAATTGACCATGCCCCTGATAAAGTAATAACTAAATAGGGTGTATAAGTACCTGCAATAAGTAGGTAAATAGCACAGTGGTCACATTTTTTATAAATAGCACGAATTCGTTCTTTAGTACTGGCATGATATAAAGTAGAGGCTAAGAATAATACCAGTAGACTTGATCCATAAACGATGGCACTCACTGTCGCCGATGCGACATTAGATTGTGAAATCAAATCCCACAGCACATATATCGCAAAGAGTACTCCCATGCCGTGAGTGAGCACGTTAAGTTGTTCTTCTTGGCGTGAATAAGGGAGTAGTTTTGTCATATTTATTTACTAATACGCGTGTTTAAAACAGTTTCAGTGTACAAGTGTGCGCCGAAATTGGCAACGCTTATTTTTTAACTAAATATTGGTCAAAATATCTAAATCAGTTGGTTTTATTAACCACCACTGAATAGGGGTAAAAAATAAATTAATATTTTAGTCATTGAAAATCAATGGGTTAAAAAATATTTTCAGAGTGGCACAACCTTTGATTAAGTAATTACGACTAATTACTTAAAGAGACAAGGAATACCACTATGAATAACTCACTTAAATTAACTACTGCTGCGTTACTTGTATTAGGGTCAACTCAAGCAAGCGCTACTGACTTTGAATTAGATATCAGCAACACAATTACACAATCTGTTAAAAGCTATGTTCAGCAAGCAAGTAACGAACTGAAACAAAGCGTAATGAACAGCATTGAGTTTGATGCTCAAAAGTTACTAGATACTTACATGAGTGAAGATGCAATTACTTCGAAAGAAGAAGAGTTAAAAGTTGCACAAGCCCCAAAAGCAACAAACAAACAGTAAGGAAGCAAGATAATGAGTAGTGAAATCAGCTTATTTTTACTTATGGTTGCACCGGTTTTGAGTTTACTCAGTGCATATGCATCTATCGAATTATTTCGTAACGTTGCACAATGGTTTAACTTCTAAAGTATAAAGTAGATATTAAGATTTCATGAAATATTGATCGGCGGATTAAAAGCGCACGTAATTAAAGGCATGTGGTTTTAGAATAGTAGACTTTATGAAGCGTGCG
This sequence comes from Pseudoalteromonas apostichopi, assembly GCF_030297135.1. NCBI lineage: Bacteria > Pseudomonadati > Pseudomonadota > Gammaproteobacteria > Alteromonadales > Pseudoalteromonadaceae > Pseudoalteromonas > Pseudoalteromonas apostichopi. The sequence goes on along the minus strand of NZ_AP028066.1, from coordinate 872,708 downwards.
ATTTTTCCTTTACCGGTTTTTATTTTACCTGAAGGGTTCACCAAGCTAAGAATATTTGAGCAACGTTACTTAACGATGGTCAAAGAAGCTGTACAAGATAATACAGGTTTTGTGCTTTGCACTTACCAACATGACACAGATCTTAACTTGCCCGAAATAGGTTGTTTAATGCAAATAACCGATTTCAATCAAGATGATAACGGCCAATTATTAATTGATGTTTATGCTGAGCATGCGGTATCTATTCATAATGCTAATCAGGATAAGCAGCAGTTACGTCATGCTGATATCGAAAGAATTTCATCACCTTCGTGGTACATAAACACACCAATCAACGATGAAAATACCTTACTAAGCCACACGCTTCGCGCTGTGTTTGCAAATCAGCCAGATTTAGCTGGCCTTTATAAAACCCCACAATTTGATAACCTTGCCTGGGTTGTTGCCCGTTGGCTTGAGATTTTGCCTATTTCATTAGTTAAAAAACAACAACTTGCTTTTAAATCTAACTTTGAAAACTTGCTAAGTTTCCTCCATACTCTAATTAACAACGAATTTACTAATTAATGTGATCTAACCTCAACTTTTTGCCGTATTACTTTAAACGACAATAATTGGATGACACAAAGATGGTAAGTCAACAACTTAACACAGGTTGTAAACCTAACATAGGTCAATACTCTGCCATGCCAGATACACCAAGCAAAGAGCTTGCTGATGCTTTATTTGCTGTTGCCGAGCACCGCGATAAGCGTGCGTTTGCAATACTTTTCCAATATTTCTCGCCAAAAATTAAACGTTTTGGAATAAAGCAATTTGGTTCTGAAGCTCAAGCGATGGAGTTAGTTCAAGAAACGTTAACTTCTGTATGGCGTAAAGCGCATCTTTATCACAAAGAAAAAGGTGCGGCGACAACGTGGGTTTATACAGTTATGCGAAATGCGTCTTTCGATATGCTCAGAAAAATGAAAAGCAGTAAAGAAGAGTGTATCAGTGAAGATATTTGGCCGTTAATTGATGAAGCCCAGCCGGGGCAACACGAGTTCAGTGACCATTTAGAAGATAAACAAATCAAACAATATCTTGATAAATTACCGATTGCACAACGTGAAGTCGTGCGCGGAGTCTACTTTCAAGATATGTCGCAAGAGCAACTTGCTGAGCACTTAAACATTCCCGTAGGCACAGTGAAGTCTCGTCTTCGCTTAGCCTTGCAGAAGTTACGCAATGAAATGGGAGAACACCATGATTAAGCACCATCCAAGCAACGAATTACTTGCCAAGTTTAGTGAGGGTAATCTACCTGCCACCTTGAGTGTTGCAGTCGCTATTCATGTTGAAATGTGCCCAGTGTGTCAAAAAGAGATAGCCGCTCTTGAGGCAAAAAATGCTGACAGTGTATTTACCGAGGTCGCTACCGATTCGGATGACATGTTAGACATAAGCCTTTTTGATGCAATTACTGCAGATGAATCAATTGATGAAGTGTATGAGCAAGCACAGGTTTCTGTTGATGTTAAAGATAAAAGCTACACATTACCCAGAGCGCTTACGCGCATTGGCCACAGTAATTTTATGCAAATAGGTAAACTTGCCCGTTCACGCATTGATTTAGATGATGGTCCATTAAGGGCAAGCCTGTTGCACATTGATGCCGGTGGTGAAATTCCTGAGCACACACATACGGGTTTTGAGCTAACTTTATTATTAGATGGTGAGTTCAGTGATGAAGACGGACATTACGTACCAGGTGATTTTATGATGTTAGATGGTCGCCACAATCACACGCCAAAAACGATTGAAGGGTGCTTGTGCTTTACAGTCGTTAGCAGTGCGCTTCACTTCAATAAAGGTATTAGTAAATTACTCAACCCAATTGGTAATCTTATCTATTAGTAGGGTTTATATGCAGCAATCAACAATTAAAATTGGTTTAAGCGCTTGCTTAGCAGGCGACAAAGTGCGTTTTGACAGTGGACACAAGAAATCTAATTTTTGCATGGATGAGTTGGCTAACCATGTTGAATATAAAAAGTTTTGCCCGGAAGTGGCGGTAGGGTTACCTATACCTAGGCCAACAATTCGTCAAGTGCGTGTTGGCGATACCATCAAAGTGTGCCGCCCTGATGGCACTGGCGATGTTGGCCCTAAATTAACTGAGTACGGTAAACGAGTTGCGACAGAGCAAACCGCAGAATTAAGTGGTTTTGTGTTTTGTGCGAAAAGCCCTAGTTGCGGAATGGAACGCATTAAAATTTATAACGAAGCTGGTACGGGTAATACTTCAGAAGGGGTTGGTTTTTTTGCAGAGCAAATAATGGCACATAACCCGTTATTGCCTTGTGAAGAAAACGGCCGTTTAAACGATATGCATTTACGTGAAAATTTTGTAATGCGTGTTTATACCTACAAGCACTGGCAAACGTTGAGCGAGCAGCCTCTTACAGTTCATAGGTTGACCCAATTTCATGCCCAGTATAAGTACTTATTAATGGCACATAACTATGAAGCTTACCGGAACTTGGGAAATCTGCTTGGCACTTTTGATGGCGAAGACATCCAAACCTTAGCTGATGAGTACATATTGGGATTAATGACAGCCCTTAAAAAGCCAGCATCACGTAAAAATAACGCCAATACATTAATGCACTTGCAAGGTTATTTTAAAAAATCGCTTTCTAAGATTGAAAAACAAGAACTGCGCGATGCAATTGATGAATACCGCCAAGGGTTAGTGCCACTTTACGTACCACTTACACTGATAAAGCATCACTTAAAAGTGCATCCAAATGAGTACCTAGCCAAACAAGTCTACCTCGATCCATATCCGAACGAACTAAAATTACGCTACGGAATTTAATGAATACATTATTTTGGTTTAGGCGCGATCTGCGCCTTTTTAATAACGATGCTTTGTATCAGGCTATCGAAAATGGTTGCCAGCATGCGGTTTTTTTTATTACCGAAAAGCAATGGCAAGCGCATGATGTAGCAGCAATTCAGCTCGATTTACTAAAACGCAGGCTTCGTTTTCTAGGTGAACTTTTAGCCAGCAAAGGTATTAAATTACATGTTATTGATGCGAAAGATTACGTTGGATGCGTAGAAAAATTAGCGTTATTTTGCGATCAACACCAAGTAAAAAATGTATATGCCAATAACGAATATGAGCTTAACGAAGTTAACCGTGATAAAGCTTTTTTACAGCATGCTGACAGTAAAGGCATTACCTTTTATGCTTACGACGGTGATGTAATTGCGCCGCCTGGGAGTATCAAAAATCAAAGCGGTGAGATGTTTAAAGTTTTTACGCCATTTAAAAATGCATGGCTTAAAGTTTATCAAGACACCCATTTTTATTTTGCTGAGCCGCCTCAGATGTTCGAGCCTATTGAGTGGCAGTCAAGTGAGTTGTTAGCCACAGACGGTAGCTCAGATAAATGGCCTGTTGATGATGATACACTCAGCCATGTATGCGCACGTTTCATTGAAGAAAAGTTAGCAAGCTATCAAGAGCAACGCGATATCCCAAGCATCAAAGGCACCTCTGGTTTAAGTCCTTACTTAGCTCTTGGCATTGTCAGCGTTCAGCAATTATTAGCACTTATTCAACAGCGTCATCCTGATGTATTACGCAGCAGCAAAAGTAACTTGTTTTGCTGGGTAAACGAACTGATTTGGCGTGAATTTTACCGTCACCTTATGGCGATTTATCCAAACCTAAGTAAATACGACAACTTTAACGAGAAATACAACGCTGTGGCATGGCGTGATGATGAAAGTGACTTTCAAGCATGGTGCGAAGGTAAAACAGGCTACCCATTGGTTGATGCCGCTATGAGGCAGTTACTTCAAACTGGCTGGATGCATAATCGTTTACGTATGGTGGTAGCGAGCTTTTTAACTAAACACTTACTAATTGATTGGCGTAGAGGTGAGCGCTTTTTTATGCAACACCTTATTGATGGTGATCTAGCATCTAACAACGGCGGCTGGCAATGGGCTGCAAGCACAGGCTGCGATGCTCAGCCGTATTTTCGAATTTTTAATCCAATCACTCAAAGTGAGCGATTTGATCCAGATGGTGAATTTATCCGTAAATATTTACCAGAGCTGGAAAAAATTCCTGCCAAGCAAATCCATTTTCCGCATGACTATTTAGCGAAACAGGGTAAGTCGAGCAGTTATTGGCCAGCAATTGTTGATCATAAAGCAGCGCGAGAGCGAGCGTTAAACGCATTTAAGGTGTGACATGGAAAAGGCGACCCTTGATAGATTTATTAATGTTTATCAAACACTCAATAAAGATAATTTACAGTTATTGGATGATATCTATCACCCAGACATTCAGTTTGCAGATCCCTTGCATGCAGTAAATGGTCTTGAGGCGCTGCGTGATTATTTTAAAAATCTTTATGCTAATGTGATTTCCTGCGAATTTGTTATTGAAAATACCTACAGTAAAGAGGAAAACGCGTTTATTTATTGGACCATGCAGTATCGTCATCCAAAACTTAAAAAAGGCCAAGCAATTTCAGTTGAGGGACATAGCCGCTTAAAATTTAATGACGACAAAATTATTGAGCATCGCGATTATTTTGACGTAGGGGCTATGCTTTACAGGCATATTCCAGTGCTTGGTTCTGCTGTAAAATTTATCGATAAAAGGGCGAGTGCATAATGACGACATTAATTACAGGCGCAACTTCTGGTATTGGTGAGTCATTGGCAAAGCTTTATGCAGACAAGGGTGAGCAAGTTATTGCTTGCGGTAGGAATACAGAAAAGCTTGCCAAATTAAGTCAGTACCAAAATATCGAGTCTTGCCAGTTTGATGCAACAGACCTTCAGGATATACGTTCGAGCACAGTGGCATATACGCAATTTGATCGTGTCATTTTAAATGCAGGCAATTGTGAATACATTAATGATGCACGTAATTTTGATAGTAGTTTGTTCGAGCGTGTGATCACCACCAATCTACTTAGTATGGGCTATTGTCTTGAGGCATTGTTACCAAAAATAAAACCCGGTGGGCAGCTCGTTATAGTGAGCTCTAGTGTAACTTACTTGCCTTTACCACGTAGCCAAGCTTATGGCGCTTCTAAAGCGGGAGTCAGTTATTTAGCTAACAGCTTAGCTGTTGATTTAAACGATGTGGATGTCACGCTAGTTCACCCCGGATTTGTTAAAACGCCGCTGACAGAAAAAAATGACTTTCCTATGCCAATGGCAGTCAGCGCAGAAGAAGCGGCAAACTATATTTTTAAAGGTGTCGCGAAAAGGCGCAAAGAAGTGCATTTTCCGCACCGTTTTACCTTCATTTTAAAATTTTTAAGAATGCTTCCTACGCCGTTGTGGCTGAAGCTTGCAAAAGGATTATCACGTTGAAAAAAGTGGCTGTTATTGGATCAGGCATAGCAGGTTTAAGCTGTGCGCACCTCTTGCACAAACATTACGATGTAACCGTATTTGAGAAAAACGATTACATAGGTGGCCATACTGCAACCATTGACGTAAAGATTGATGGCGTTGAATACGCTGTTGATACAGGCTTTATTGTATTTAACGACCGGACCTACCCGTATTTTGAAAAATTACTTGAGCGTTTAGGTGTTGAACGCCAGAAAACGCAAATGAGTTTTAGTGTGCATAATGAGCAAACGGGATTTGAATATAATGGCCACACCTTCTTTAGTTTATTTGCTCAAAAACGTAATATCTTTCGCCCTAAATTTTGGAAACTATTGAAAGACATCGTTCGTTTTAATGAAGTGTGTAAATCATTGCATGCTGAAAAAAATTATAAGGCAAACCAAACTTTAGGTGAGTTTTTAGACGAGCATCACTTTAACGATTTTTTCCGTTTCCATTATATCTTGCCGATGGGGGCTGCTATTTGGTCAACAAGTATAAAAGAAATGGCGCAAGTTGGCGTAGAGTTTTTTGTTAAGTTCTTTTATAACCACGGTTTGCTGGATATTACTAATCGCCCGCAGTGGTATGTTATTCCGGGTGGTTCTCGCGAATACATCAAACCGATGATCCAAGGCTTTGCTGATAAAATTCGTTTAAATAGCAATATCAGCTCGGTATCTCGAAAAGATGGCAGTGTGCATGTGCATTTTGATGATGGCCATAGCGAAACATTCGACAAGGTGGTGTTTGCTTGCCATTCCGATCAAGCATTAAACCTATTATTAGACCCAAGCGCAGACGAAAAACGTGTTCTCTCAGCTATACCATACACGGCTAACTCAGTGGTACTACATACCGATACAACACTTTTACCAAAACGAAAAGCTGCGTGGGCTAGCTGGAATTACCTATTAAACAACAACACAGACAAAGCCGCTGTTGTCACATATCAAATGAATATTCTACAAGGAATTAAAAGCGACACACAATTTTGTGTCACGCTTAACCACCTTGATGGCATTAACAAAGATAAAATTCTACGAGAGTTTACATACCACCATCCAGTATTTAACAAAGAGTCGATAGCAGCACAGCAGCAAAAATCCTTGATTGATGGAAAAAACAATAGCTATTTTTGCGGAGCATACTGGTATAACGGCTTCCACGAAGACGGTGTCAGAAGTGCTGTCAATGTGGCGCAAAAACTCGGAGTAGAGTTTGAATAGTGCTATTTATATAGGTGATGTTCGTCATCGGCGTTTTGCGGTTAAAGAGCATCACTTTAAATACCCGCTTTATATGATGTGGGTTGATTTAGCAAATCCTAATGAGCTAAATGGTATTCACCCTTGGCTTGGTTCTAGTGGCTTTAAGGCTCTTAAATTTAAACAAAGTGATTACTTTAATTATCAAACTGATATGCAGTTACCACTCAAGCAGCGTGCGCTTAATAAAATTAAAGAGCTAGGCATTTCTAATGAATTTGCCAATGTTTTTATGCTCGGACAAATGCGTTGTTTAGGGCTGTACTTTAGCCCTGTAAACTTTTTCTTCTTTCAAACTAGTAATGGTGACTTTACCCACATGCTTGCTGAAGTAAGCAATACCCCTTGGAATGAACGTCATTATTATGTAGTACCTCTTGAAAAAAAAGTGAACTTTAAAAAGGTTTTCTCCGTATCACCTTTCATGAACTTAGATATGAACTATCATTGGAATATTAGAATGAATTCTGATAACACCATGATTCATATTGAAAATAAAAAAGACGAGACTCTTTTGTTTGATGCAACCCTGCGTTTGCAAAAGCACCTCCTGACGAAGGAGCGGGTTAGTGCCGTGCTTAAACAGTTTCCGGCTATGACGTTTAGTATCTTTAAGGGTATTTACCTTCATGCTTTGAAATTGTTTTGCAAACGTGTGCCATTTATTGGTCACTCGGGCAAATAAGAGAATTCAACTAGGTGATGTGATGGAAAAAGTATCAAATTTAACGCAAGCCGCAACGACTTGCTGGATGACAAAGCTGTATAAAAAACTTGTCATAGGTGCATTCAACAGTATAGATACTGGACGTATTACGCTCATTGAAGGTAATCAAAAAGAGCATTTCGGTGATTTGACAAGTGATTTGAACGCAACGGTTACAGTGAATGATGCTGCGATGTATAAGTCATTTGCTTTATCTGGCAGTGTTGGTGCTGGTGAGGCCTACATTCTTGGTTATTGGGATTGTGACAACCTCACTAAACTTATTGAAATATTTGCCCTTAATCAAGATCAACTAGATGCCTTTGAGAAAAAATTTGCTTTTTTAAGTGGTATTGCGCACAGACTTAATCATCTTAAAAATAAAAACTCAGCCAGCGGTTCGAAAAAGAATATTGCAGCGCATTATGATTTAGGTAACGACCTATACAGTGCATTTTTAAGTGATGAAATGCTGTATTCTTGTGCAGTGTATCCTTCAAAACAAGCCACCCTTGAACAAGCCCAATCTCATAAGCTGGCATTAATTTGTGAGCAAGTTGATTTACAGCCAGGTGATTCTGTTATTGAGATTGGCACAGGGTGGGGCGCCTTTGCGATTTACGCTGCAACACATTTTGATTGTCATGTTACGACTACGACGATTTCTGATGAGCAACATGCTTATGTAGAACAAAAAGTTAAAGAGCTAAAACTTGAGGATAAAATCACTTTACTGAAGCAGGATTATCGTCTGTTAGAAGGTAGATACGATAAGCTTGTGTCAATCGAAATGATTGAAGCAGTAGGTCATGAGTACTTACCAGGCTTTTTTGCTAAATGTCAGTCTTTATTAAAAGACAGTGGTGCAATGCTTATCCAAGCAATTACCATCGCTGATCAGCGTTACAGTCATTACCTAAAGAACTCAGACTTTATTCAGCAATATATCTTCCCAGGTGGCTGCCTGCCTTGCTTAGATGAAATGAATAAGCAAATAAAGCAGCAAACAGACATGGTCGTGCATAGTGTCAAAGATATTGGTGTTCACTATGCAAGAACCTTGGCTGACTGGCGTGAGCGCTTTGTTGCTAGTTGGCCTGAAATAGATAAAGTGAAATTTGACCAGCGTTTTTATCGCTTATGGCTATTTTACTTAGCTTACTGTGAAGGAGCATTTAGAACCCGCGCCATCAGTACCGTTCATTTAGTTGCCCGTAAACCGCGTTTTGGCCATTCTGGCGATGATATCGCGCTCAATTATTAATTTTGCGTTGTTTCAAGGAGTTTGGTTTATGGCCTTACTCCTCGAACACAACTCTCTGATACCCGCTTTAGCTGTTGTAGCTGTGATGATTTTTTTATCAACGCAGCGAAGACAAGATATTTGGCTAATTTTATGCGGCTTACCGCTTGCTTTAGGTTATGAATGGCTAGCGAGTAGTTTTAATTTACTCGCTTTTAAAGAGAGTCCCTTTCCCTTATGGCTTGCTGTACTTTGGACTGCGCTACTTCTAACTATTAATACTTCGATGAAATTTCTACAAAAGTTGCCTTGGTATATTGGCTGGGGTGTTTGCGCGTTATTTGCTCCAGCCAGTTACTACGCTGGGATGCGCTTTGAAGTACTTAACACACAATTTGCTATTTGGCAGTTTTGGCTTATTTATGGTTTAGGATGGGCGAGCATGTTTATGATTATCATCACTATTAATAAGCGATTTTTAGCGTCTAAATGATCAGTTCAGTTATGCTTTACGTAATGATTAATAACACAACTTTTAGGATTTATTGATGTATCAGTCACTTAAATTATCCTTGTTTGCTGCGTTATTTTTTTCAGCAGGGGCTATCGCAAACGGCTTTAAAACAGTAGGACAAGCCAAGATGGAGTATCTATTTTGGGATGTGTATAACGCCAAACTAGAAACGCCAACGGGTTCGTATCAATTTGGTCAGCACCCCAGCAAGTTAACACTTACCTATTTACGGGATTTTGATGCAAAAGACATCGTTAAAGCAACCAACGAGCAATGGCAACATTTAAAGCTCAATGACATGGTAGGTGTATACGACGAACAGTTATTAGCCCTTTGGCCTGATATCAAAAAGAATGATTCGCTGTCGTTTCGTACGAACGAGCAAGGCATTGGTACTTTCTACTTTAATGACAAAAAGTTAGGTCAGGTTGGTGACAAAAAATTCGCTAATAACTTTTTAGCAATTTGGTTAAGTCCTGACACTTCTGAACCATCACTTCGAAAACAGCTTATTGGAGGGAAACATGATTAAGCTCAAAGCACTTTTTATTTTTGCTATGGTATTGTTAATTACCAGCTGCTCTGCGCCAAACGTTGATTATTATCAAGGCACAGAACCTAAGTTTGACTTTAAACAGTTTTTTAGCGGAAAGCTCAAAGCCTACGGCGTTGTTCAAGACCATAAAGGTGAATTAACTCGTAAGCTGGTTGTCGATATGAAAGCAACTTGGGATGGCAATCAGGGAGTGATTGACGAGCAATTTGTTTATGATGATGGCGAAACGCAAACGCGTATTTGGTATATCACCATCAATGAAGATGGCAGTATCACAGGTACAGCCTCAGATGTGGTTGGCGAAGCAAAGGGTGATAGTAATGGTAGTGTGTTCCACTGGACATATTCTGTCGAACTTCCATATAAAGATAGTACTTTAGTGGTGAATTTCGATGATTGGATGTACTTGGTAACACAATCACGCTTGATAAACCGTACCGCTATTGATAAGTTTGGCTTTGAGGTTGGGGAAGTTACCTTAGTTATCGAGAAAATTGAATGATGGTTTGGCTATCATAAAATTTAGTTATGGAAGTTAAATTAAGTCTTTATTAATACTGATGTCACTAACCTTGTGATTGATAGTTAAATAGTAGTCATTTTTGAATAAATTACGTAAAAATAGCAATTTGCTGTTGCTAACTTCTCAAAAATGCATAAAGATAGGTTTTGCGAAGGCAAAATAATAACGAATAGGAATCTAACAATGAATAAAGCTCAATTAGTTGAAAAAATTGCTACTGATGCAGAAATCTCAAAAGCGGCAGCAACTCGTGCACTAGATGCATTCACTGGCGCAGTTACTAACTCTCTTAAAGAAGGTAACTCAGTAGCATTAGTTGGTTTCGGTACTTTCTCAGTAAAAGAGCGTGCAGCGCGTACTGGCCGTAACCCACAAACTGGTGCAGAAATTCAAATTGCGGCAGCAACTATCCCAAGCTTTAAAGCGGGTAAAGGTCTTAAAGACCAAGTTAATCCTTAATAGGGTAACTTACTATTTATTGAAAAAAGGGCTTATAGCCCTTTTTTTGTGTCTGTAATTTAATCGCTACTGCGAAAAAGGCTTACGCCTTTAACGCTTTATCACCACGACCAATGCCAACTGCACCTGAACGCACTACCTCAATAATATCGGTTTCATGACGCAGGGTATCAAGGAAAGATTCGATCTTTTCAGTACTCGCTACAAGCTGCAGAGTGTAGCTGTGGCGACCCATATCTAAAATAGCACCTTGAAATACATCTGCAACACGAGTTACTGCTGCACGAGTTGTCTCATCTTGGGCAAATACTTTAACTAGCAACAGCTCACGTTCAATATGCGCCATTTCGGTTAGATCAATAATCTTGAGGACATCTACTAACTTGTTCACTTGCTTGGTGATTTGTTCAACGATACGATCATCACCCATAGTGGTAATGGTAATACGCGACAGAGAATGATCGTCAGTCGTACCAACAGTAAGGCTATCGATGTTGTAAGCGCGCTGTGAAAATAAGCCTACAATGCGCGATAACGAGCCAGGTTCGTTTTCTAATAAGATTGATAAAATACGGCGCATTATGCTTTTACTCCTTTACGTAACCACATATCATCGACTGCCCCTAGCTTGATTTGCATAGGGTAAACATGTTCTTTCTCATCTACACAGATATCTAAAAATACTAACCTGTCATTTATAGACATGGCTTTTTCAATAGCAGGCTGTAGCTCATCAATATGATCAACGCGAATACCTATATGACCATAGCTTTCTACTAATTTTACGAAATCAGGAAGTGATTCCATGTAAGAAGATGAGTGACGACCTGAATACATCATATCTTGCCATTGACGCACCATGCCCAGAGAGCGGTTATTCAACGACACAACTTTTACTGCTAAATTGTATTGTAAGCAGGTTGATAGTTCTTGGATGTTCATTTGAATTGAACCATCTCCAGTCACACAGATTGACTCTTTTTCAGGGAAAGCAAGCTTCACGCCCATTGCCGCAGGTAAACCAAAGCCCATAGTGCCTAAGCCACCAGAGTTAATCCATTGGCGTGGGTGTTTAAACGGATAATACTGAGCTGCAAACATTTGATGCTGACCTACATCAGAGCTGATGTAAGCATCACCATTGGTTGCCTTGTAGATTGCTTCGATAACCGCTTGTGGTTTGATTTTATCGCCATCGGTGCTGTAGCTAAGGCATTTTTGTTCACGCCAGCTAATGATCTGACGCCACCAATCTTCTTGTGCAGAACGATCAATTGAAATAGAGCTTTTATCAATCGCTGTTTGTAACTGTTCAAGTACAGTTTGTAAGCAGCCAACAACTGGGATGTGCGCTTTGATTGTTTTAGATATTGAGGTTGGGTCAACATCAACATGAACGATGGTGGCATTTGGGCAGAATTTCTTAACATTATTTGTTACCCGATCATCGAATCGAGCACCTAAGGCTAAAATAACATCAGCATTTGCCATGGCTTTATTTGCTTCAAGGCTACCGTGCATACCTAACATGCCAATAAAGTTAGGGTGCGTACCGCTGATGCCACCCAGACCCATCAAGGTATTAGTGATCGGTGCGTTTAATGATTCAACCAAGTGAGTTAGTTGCTCAGAGGTGTTTGAAAGTATGATGCCGCCACCTGAATAAATAACCAGCTTTTTAGCTTCTAATATAGCGCTAACAGCTTTACGAATTTGTTTTGAATGACCCTTGGTATTCGGGTTATAAGTTCTAAGCTCAGTCGTTTTTGGAAACTCAAACGGAAACTTTAATTCAGGGTTAAGCATATCTTTTGGTAGTTCAACCACAACCGGGCCAGGGCGGCCTGTACTGGCTAAGTAAAATGCTTTGGCTAAGATTGTTGGAATATCTTTTGCGCTACGACAGTTATAACTGTGCTTTACGATAGGGCGAGAGCAACCAACGATATCAGTCTCTTGGAATGCATCATCACCTATTAAACCTGTAGGAACTTGGCCTGAAAGTACCACCATAGGAATAGAGTCCATGTAAGCAGTAGCAATACCTGTAACACAGTTTGTTGCACCTGGGCCTGAGGTTGCAAGTACAACACCAACTTCACCAGTCGCACGGGCATAACCATCAGCCATATGAGTAGCAGCTTGTTCGTGGCGTACTAATATATGCTCAATATCTTCTTGTTGAAATAACGCATCATATAAATCAAGGACAGACCCGCCAGGATAGCCGAAAATATACTTTACATTCAATTCTTTAAGTGCCCGAACAACTAGTTCGGATCCATTATATTCAGTTGTACTCATCCTCATTCCTCTATCTGTGCAGCATAAATGCATAAAAAAACCCCCGCATAAGGCGGGGGTTTTTTAAAAAGCGTGCTTTCACCTTTTAATAGCCTCCCGCTGGGCTTGTAACTAAGACCAGTACGAGAACGTTGACGACTAAAAGGTGGCGGCGAATATTCATTATTTTTAATTTCTTCTAAAAACAGACAGCAGACTAAATGTTTGCTGTTTAAAAAATGTTAGTAGTATTTTTAAGTGTTTTAGAAACTGATGTCAACCGCAAAAGAGTGTTTTTGCATTAATTTTTCCATATTTGATTTTTATGTTGGTTTTTTTGCATCTGTATTTTGTTTATCCTGATTTTGATGGTGTAACTATGCATTGAATCGTTCGTGTAGTTAATTAATAACTCTACCAATAGATAATGCATTTTCATGTCTGAAATGCATAACTTAGCCACTTTATAAGAGATATTTATTTAGACACCCATTTTAATAAAAAGCTTCTTTAAATTATCTGAAAACATGACACCCAAATTAATTTCTAACAGCAAGCGGTCATTTAGTAAGATGTAAGTCGAGGTCAACAAATTATATAGACTAAGAAGTTTTGTACTATTTGATGGGGACTCTTCAAAAAAGCAATCCAATATGATGGCTTTATTTTTTAAATTGTGCGTACAGGGTAACTCTATTTGTCAAGAAGGTTCGCCTCCAGTTTGCAAGGAAGTTTAGTTTATAAAATAGAAACTCAATGCCTAACATGCAACTAAGCAAATAAAGCTAAACTATTTGTAATCGAGCTTCTTCGCTGTCGCTTCATGCGATTTGTATATGCATTGATAGCTCTCTCTTTACCCGCTGCATTTTTGAATGACTGTGTAAATGAGGTGGTGAGTGTAAGCCAGTTGACAGCACAGATATTTAATCGTTCAAAGATAGGTAGTGCGTCTTTAGGTATTGCACCGGGTTTACCCTTTTGTATTGAGCGGCCAGTCCAATCAACGAGCTGCAAATATGTTTTAAGCTCAAATGGTAAGCCTTTAGACATATGATTATGTGGCTTACTAGCAAAACGCATCAATGATTTGGGTTGTTTGTCTTTTTGAGCTGATTCAATGCGTGTTTTTATACTTGTATAATCAGAACGCTCTGGTAAATCAGCCACTTTTACTCTTACTGGGTTTAAGTCAACGTAAGCAAGGCAAGCTGCAAGTGCGGCTTCATCTAGCAAGGCTTGCGATTTAAAGCGACCTTCCCAAAATCGCCCTTTGCACTCATCTTCTTGATTGGCCTTTCGTGCAATGCTCTCATTAAGCACACGCATAAACCAACTAATACTGCTGAGCCTTTCTCGATATATATTTACTCTGATATTCACCGCTGAAAGCTCTGCTTGTGTTAGTAATTCGCCATTTAAGAATCGTTGACAAAGAAAAGTGCTTTTAAATAACTTGTGCCACCTAATCAGAATAGCTTTATTATTTAGACGCTTAGCTTTTGCTATATCAATGTGTAGAACCAAATGAGTATGATTACTCATAACTGCATAGGCACAAACATCAATACAAAATATTCGACCGAGTTTGAGTAGTTTTTTTTCTACCCATTCGCGCCGGTGTTCATAAGAACGACCGGTTAGTGGGTCTTGACCACACAAATAAGCACGACGAACGCAGCGTGAAATACAGTGGTAGTAAGGTGTGTTTGAAACGCTAATTAAGTTTCTACGAGGGGTTGCCATGCTCTTCTCCTCCATGAGTTGAACAATCTAAGTTTAGGCACAATTTTTAGGAATGTGAAATATTAAGTTGGGTGTCTTGTTTTGCTTTTCTTATCTTGATAAATAAAAGTGGGTGTCTGATTAATTAGAGGTAATAAAAAAGCCAGTCTGAGACTGGCTTTTGGTAGGGGGGTTAAGGGTTATGTTGTCATAAGCCCTAAACAATTGTTCTCTTATAGACGCTCAATTACAGCTTGAGTGAAGTCTGTAGTGCCGTGGCTGCCGCCTAGGTCACGCGTTGTGCGGTCGCCTGTTTTGATTACATCAGCAACTGCACTACGGATGCGCTCTGCAGTGTCAGCCATACCTAAGTGCTCAAGCATTTGGATAGATGCTAAGATCACTGAAGTTGGGTTAGCAAGGTTTTTGCCTGCGATGTCTGGAGCACTACCGTGTACGGCTTCGAAGATAGCTGCATCTTCACCAATGTTTGCACCAGGAGCCATACCAAGACCACCAACAAGGCCTGCACATAAGTCAGATAAGATATCACCAAATAAGTTTGTAGTAACAATTACATCAAACTCATCAGGAGTCATAACTAGTTTCATACATGTTGCATCAACAATCATTTCTGTTGATTCGATTTGCGGGTAACGCTCAGCTACTTCACGTGCAACTTTTAAGAATAAACCAGATGTTGATTTAAGGATGTTAGCTTTGTGCACAGCCGTTACTTTTTTACGGCCTTCACGTACCGCTAACTCGTATGCAAAAGTTACGATCTTTTCTGCACCTTCACGGGTGATTTTAGACATTGCTTCTGCTTCGTTACCATCTTCAGATACTACTTGACCAAGGCCAGAGTACATACCTTGTGTGTTCTCACGAACTGTGATGATGTCGATATCGTCGTAACGAGCTTGTGTACCTGCGAATGATTTAACAGGACGAACATTAGCATATAGGCCAAACTTTTTACGTAAAGTTACGTTGATTGAAGTGAAACCTTCACCAACTGGTGTAGTTAATGGGCCTTTTAAAGTGATCTTGTTACGCGCGATTGTGTCGATTGTTTCTTGCGGCAGTAACTCACCAGTTTTTTCTAGGGCAGCAAGGCCAGCATCAACGAATTCATAATCAAAATCGCAACCTGCAGCTTCAAGGATCTCAAGTGCTGAATCAATAATGCTAGGACCAATGCCGTCGCCTTTGATCACTGTGATGGTTTGTTTAGCCATTTACTTTTCCTATTTATGAGTAGATAAACACGTAAACTCGTCGCGAAATAGCATGCGATTTACTTGTTAGAAGGTTTACGTGAATGTGTTTGAAAATTTAAGCGGCTTTTATAGCAATTTATTCAGCTTTTTGCCAGTTTATCCTGTGAATACTGACTATAAACAGACTAAAGTTCATATTTATTTAACGTTTTCGCACTTTTTAACAACACACTCTAAAAATTGTCTGCAAATTCACAGTTTTTGAGATATGCATAAAAA
The DNA here is from genome assembly GCF_030297135.1 of Pseudoalteromonas apostichopi. Classification (NCBI taxonomy): domain Bacteria; kingdom Pseudomonadati; phylum Pseudomonadota; class Gammaproteobacteria; order Alteromonadales; family Pseudoalteromonadaceae; genus Pseudoalteromonas; species Pseudoalteromonas apostichopi. Next base: position 856,514 of record NZ_AP028066.1, on the reverse strand, counting down.
TCTGCTTTTGATTGCCAACCAGCAGCCAATAAACTATCGGAAATAATTTGCTCTTGCCAACTACTAAACAGGGCTTTTGGTTGGAAAACATAATAAGTAAAAAGCTTAATTGCGACCCAATGCTTTTCGTTGATATCAAGTTGCTGTTTTTTATGTTGCTCACTACCTAGTAAATGCTGAGTCCAGCTATTGTCGCCAATCAGCTGATTTAAATACATCGTCAGAGGTTCTTGGTTTAATTGACTAACACCAAATAAACAAGCCAGTGGCGGGCTTATTATCTGTTCTTCGGCTTGTTCAAAAATGGTTTTACGTGAAAGGCTAGTTGCTTGATGCTCGCAAAGGAACAAAACATAGGCATATAACGGCAAAGCAACCTGTTCAAATTGAATTGAGTCGATGTGTTTAAATAGCGCCTGGATAATTCGCACCATATTCTCAAGGCGCTTAGATATATGCTGAAAAAGCGGATGAGAGGTGGTTGCAACTAAGCGTTGAAATAAGACTTTTTGAATAATCGCAGGGGCGTTATCGTATCCGACCATAGATAAACAATGGCGTAAGTCTTTAGCTCTTTGCTGCTCTTTATTATAGGGCTTAACGGCAATAGTAAGCTGCGTAATCAATTCAGGGTAGGGGCTTAAAAGCTTATCTAAGCTACGGTAGCTGTATTCTTTTGATACTTTTAATGTGCTAATTAGCTCTAAATATTGCTGTCTACGTTGCTGATTTAAAGGCTGTGGCTCGGCAAAATTAATGTTTTCACTAAACCATACGGTGTATAGCAAACGAGTATCTTTACAAAGTCTTTGTTTGTCAAAAATAGTTAAGTTTGCTTTAAAGCGGTGCCAGCGAATTTTATCTGGGCAACTGGCATCAACTAAAATATGGCGGCCATGTTCATCTGTGGCTAAATAGATAAGCACCTGCTCTGCGTACTTTATTTCACTTGCTGGAATATAAGGACCAATATGAGCAATCAATGCTTTTATAGCATTTTGAGCAAACTCGTTCGGAGTGCGCAAGTAGATATCAGCCATAGCTTTGTGCATACTAATATGACCACCCGAATCGCGATAAGTCGTATTCATAGCAATAATATTAGCTAGAGCTACTAGGGTTGTTGCACCATCGTAAATCATAATTTTTGGTGCGCTTAATAGTGCTTGTTTATATTTATTTAAACGAGCTAATAAATGCTGAATAGAAAGCGTATGTGGGCCTGAGTCTTTTAGTAGTTTTGCGGCTAATTGATGACGACACTGCCAAAGCTTTTTATCTTGAGCTGTGAGTGTTTGGCCTGCGGCTAATTTATTGCTTTGTGATTGCACACATAGGTAATTGGCTAAACAACAGCTAATTATCTGTTCACTAATTGCTTGGTTGTAGTTAAGGCTGTGGCATAAAGTACAGGCAATAACACATTGGTTTACGACTAAATTGGTCGTGTAGCCGTGGTTCGCAACATACAAACTTAATTGCGCTTGCATGCCTTTTGGGCAGGCTTGATATAGTAGATAATACCGCTCGGCAAGATTACTTAGTATAGGGAAAATTTGTGACCATTTTTGCTTTTGATGATAAAGCTTGAGTAACTGGTGCGTACTATCAAATAAGCGTGCCAATTCTCGTGGCGTCACGTTTTCCATCATAAGCTGTTAGGTTTCTTGTTGATAGCTTTCATAGGCACTTGGTCCCCATAATACCAGCTGACCATTTTTAAAAAGTAGGCCAGTGCATTCATCTATAGTGGTTATCCCATCAGATTTAACATGCTGAGTGCGATAAAAAATAATTTGCCAAACATTGTCCTCAACTCGTTTAGCATAGGTTAGATCGGGGCTACCTAAATAATCAAGTACAGCATTGAGGTTTTCGGGCTTATCAATAGATAGTTTCGCGATATAGCGTTTATTAAAAGCTTCACGGTCTTGCCAAATCATAGCTTGCGGATCATCTTTATAAAAAGTGATCACTAGGGTTGCTATCAGTGCATAAACACCTAACCCAAGTACCAGATATTGGAAAACCTTTTTAAACATGTGTAACTCTATAAAACTAACGCGAATTTTCAGTATACGCCCAGTTAGCAAACTGTGCTACGAGATTGCGACTAATTGAGCCTTAACTGCTTTAAACTAAAGCCTAAGTTAATATCGGTACGCAGCATGACAAGGTTTTTTGATATCACAAACATGTCCATACCAGCACTAAGCTTACGTTTTAGTGTTGGGTTTAAATCATCGTCATTAATAGCTGCTTCAATCGACTCATAATCATTTATAAGTTGCTGCGCTGATTTGTTACCAATGCCTTTGACCCCAGGTATATCATTGGTTTTATCACCTGCTAAGGCCCAAAAATCAGCGAGCCGATGCTTGGGTACATTAAAACGCTGCTTTATATCTTCAACGTCAAGATATTGCTTTTTAAAGTAATCATATATAGCTATTTGCTCAGATAAAAACGGTAAAAACCCTTTATCTGTTGAGACGATAGTAGAAGGTACATTATTAGTCGCAGCTTTATGAGCAAGGGTAGCAATTATATCGTCTGCTTCGTCATTATCTGGTGAGAAAATCACAATGCCCGTTTCTTCAATTGCTTGTTTAAAGCATGATAAGTTTTGTTTGAGGGTATCGGGCATCGGTGAACGAGTGCTTTTATATGCTTCAAAATAGTGATAACGCCAGCTTTTTTCACCATCAAACACTGCAATCGCGTGAGTAGCATTCGTTTGCTGGCGTAGTTTTTTGCAAGCATGTGCCACGCGGGCACAGCTTGCTTTTATCATATGTTCTTCACTGTGATGACTCTGATTACTATCAACAGCATAGATGCGTCTAATAAGATTAAGCGCATCTATTAAAAGTAATTGGGTTGTCACATAGGCTCCTATTAAGCTTTGATCTCATAGCAAGGAATATATCTACTGCCTGGTAACTTCATGCGGCCTTGCTCAACAAATGCTGCCAGTAGTTTATCCATATCAGCCATAAGTGCAGGCTCACCACTTAACACAAAGCGGCCATGCTGTTTGATGGCTTGTAAGCCTTCGTCTTTAACGTTACCAGCCACGATGCCTGAAAACGCACGGCGTAAATTAGCAGCTAATTGCTGAGTTGGTTGATCTAAATGTAGATCTAAGCTCGACATATTAGCATGAGTCGGTGCAAACGGTTGTTGGAAATCATGATCGATTTTTAGCGTCCAGTTAAAGTAATATGCATCACCTTGGCTTTTACGATAGTCACGTACCTCGACCATTTTATCTTTTAATGTTTTACCAACACGCTCTGGATCGTCGATTATCACTTCAAACTTATCAAGTGCCGCTTTACCTAATGTTTTCTCGATGAATTTACACAGCTCAATAAAGTAGTTTTCACTTTCTTTAGGGCCTGTAAGGATTACTGGTAAACATTGTTTTTCGTTATCTGGGTGCAGCAGAATACCCAAAAGGTATAGCAACTCTTCAGCGGTACCTGCACCACCTGGAAAGATAATAATGCCATGAGCGGTGCGAATAAATGCCTCTAAACGCTTTTCGATATCAGGCAAAATAACCAACTCATTTACTATTGGGTTAGGTGGTTCAGCGGCAATAATGCTTGGTTCAGTTAAACCTAGATAACGGTTGTTTGTAATACGTTGTTTAGCGTGTCCAATGGTGGCACCTTTCATTGGGCCTTTCATTGCACCAGGGCCACAGCCGGTACAAATATTTAATCCACGGAGGCCAAGCTCATAGCCAACCTGTTTGGTGTATTTGTATTCAACCTCGTTAATTGAATGACCGCCCCAGCATACGATCATACTCGGGTCACTATTAACTCTAAGTGCGCCTGCGTTTCTGAGCATATCAAAGACCATATGAGTGATGGCTTTTTGTTCTGTTAAGTCTTTTTCATATTTTTGACAAATAAACAGAATATCGCGAATAACCGAGAAAATATGTTCATGAATACCGGTAATAATTTCGCCATCAACAAAAGCGGATTCGGGTGGGTTTTCAAGTTCAATTTTAATACCACGCTCTCGGCTTAATAAGCGAATATCAAAGTCTTCGTATTTATTGTAAATTTCTAAGCTTGAATCGGTGTGGCTGCCCACATTGAGAACCGCAAGCACACAGTTCCTAAATAATTTATAGCGCTCGCTGGTGGATGATTGTTCGAGTAGATCAACTTCTAGTTGCGATAGTAAATCCAGTACACCTGTAGGATTCAGTTGTTTTAACATAAGCACTCTCCCGGCTCGTCAATGAGCCTTTATCATTATGTGTCAAAGACCTCACATACTAGATGAGGCCTTTATTTGCTAATGCAAACTTTATTTCGTCCCTCGTTCTTGGCTTTGTATAATGCTTCATCGGCACGGTCAAAGGCAATTAGCGGGGTATCACCTTTTTTCAACTGGGTTGCACCAGCAGAAATAGTGATTTCTACTTGCTTATCTTTGAATTTAAACGGAATACTTTGAATAGTCTTGCGCAGCTTTTCTAGCGGTACTGTCGCTTTTTCAATCGCCATTCCACTCATTAGTAATACAAACTCTTCGCCCCCGTAACGGGCAATGAAGTCTGATTTACGAATTGATTTTTGTAATGCTTTGGCAATCACCTGCAGTGTTTTATCACCAGCACTGTGGCCATATTGGTCATTGATTGATTTAAAGTGGTCAACATCAATCACTACAAATGTGATGTCTGATTCCTGCACATTAAACAAGTTGAACTCATGATTGAACCGCTCATCGAACGCAGAACGATTTGGTAACTTCGTTAGACCATCCAGTAAACTCTTAAAGCGTTGTTCATTAAGGCGCTGCTTGTAGGTCGAAAGCTTGCTTTCTAAATGACTAATACGGTTATTAATATCGTTGAAGCTGGCAAGTAAGTTCTCGCGCTCCGTTTGTTCTAGCTTTTCTTTAGCGATTAAATCATCACTTAATGATTTTAACTCTTCTTCTACTAGCTCTTTAAGCGAAGAAATAGATGTAGCCTGCTGTGTTTGCGTATGCAAGTTTTTAATCTTGTTTTCGATTTGTTTATTCAGCGTATCATATTCGGCGCTGAGAGATTCTGAGTGTTTACTAGTAGAAACAATTGAATGATGTAAATCTTCAATGGTCTGATTTAAAGAGATCAAAAAGCTCTGAGCTGATTGCCGCTCTTTACTCATATTGCGTGTAACGATGCTAATTATATTCAGCGCAGAATCAAGTAGGTCGTCAACACTATCATTATGGGTGATTTTGCTTTTGATGCTATTTATTTGCTCGGCACTTTCTTCCTCGAGCACTAAGTCATTAGCAAGAGATAAAAGTTGCGTGGCAAGTTCAGGCTTGATTTGTGCTTCAGTTTTGCTTGTCGTTGCAAGTTTGGCTTGTAGGGCTTGATGATAGATAACCACTAACTTTGAGAGTAACGGAACAAAGTCATGATTAGACTGAATATTATTTAATTCGTGGTCGAGTAGATAACGCAGCGAACGACGGGCATCATCAGGCAGACCTCTCACTTTTTGTAGCTGCTTACCAGCGTCAGTGACACTATCATTCAGTTCGCGTTGAAGTGCCATTTGCTTAGTTTCTTGGTGTTTTAACAGGCCAAGCACATCATCTATTAGCGGTGAAAGTAAATCGAAATTTACACCTTTTTTTAACGCATTTCTAAATTTAGCCAATCGATTGTCTAGTTCAATGTCTAGTCCCTTACAGCTGAGTGATAGTTTCGCTGCAAATTGAGAAAGGACTTCAACTTGATGTTTGCGCGCATCTTCGACCACTGCACGAGCGTCGATCGCTTGCTTTAGCTTTTTATTAAGAACATCATGCTGTTGCTGCACCAAGTAATACCGCCATCAAATTTCAAAAATTGCTATACGATAAGTTTACAACAAATTAATACGAAATGTAGTTTCCAAGTCAAAAACTTAGCTATTTTGTCTATCAAACTTGTTGCAATGGTTGTTTATCGGTTTTTAATTCACATTTTTTCTCGCAATTGTTAGTCTGTTTTGCAATTTTGATAGTAATAAAAAGAGTTGTTATGAAAAAGTTTTTGGCAATGTCTATCTTGGCGGCCTGTTCTAACAGTGTGTTTGCAGATGTAAACTACTCACTGTCTATCACTCAGCCAGAGCACCACCTAGGTAATGTAAGTGTTGAGTTTCCCCAAACCGCACAAGCACATTTAGATATTAAACTTCCAGCTTGGCGTACTGGCCGTTATGAAATTTTAAATCTTGCCAATGGTGTACGCTTTTTCGAAGCAAAAGATGATGACGGTAAAGCATTAAAGTGGGAAAAAATTGACCACAGCACTTGGCGTGTTCATCTAAACGAGCCCACTCAAGTAAATGTAGACTACCAAGTATACGCTAACGAGCTAGGTAAACGCGCTCGACATATTGATGACAGTCATGCATTTATTGATGCATCTGGCTTTTTTATGTTTAGTGAATCATTCCGTCAAGACCCTGTGACTGTAAAACTAAACGTACCAAAAGAATGGCGTTCAGTGTCGGGGATGGAAAATGCGGGTTCTAAACATAGCTTTAAAGCTGCAGATTACGACATTTTAGTTGATTCACCAATCGAGAGTGGTATCAATGAGCTACATAAGTTTAGCGTTGATGGTCGTGAATACGAACTAGTTATCTGGGGTGAAGGTAACTACGACGTAGATCAAATGCTAACCGACCTTAAAAAGCTCGTTACAACTGGCAATGTAATTTGGGATAGCTACCCGTATGAGCGTTACGTATTTATGGTACATGCAACGTCAGGTGCCGGCGGTGCAACAGAGCATTTAAACTCAACAATTATACAACGTCCTCGCGATCGTTTTGGTTCTCGTAAAGATTATCTTGCGTTTATCAGCACCGCAGCACACGAATTTATTCACACTTGGAACGTAAAAGCGTACCGTCCTAAAGGGATTGCACCGTACGACTACACGAATATTAACTACGCGAAAACATTATGGATTGCAGAGGGCTCAACCAGCTACTTTGAGGATCACTTAATGGTTCGTGCAGGTATTGAAACAATGGATGAGTTCTTCGGTACATTAACCAAAACAGTTAATCGTCACTTACAAACACCGGGTCGCGAAGTACAAAGCGCAACTGAAACTAGTTTTGATAAGTGGATTAACCAAGGCGGCGATCATGCACGCAACTACAGCACCAATATCTATTTAGAAGGTTCATTGATCTCAATGGCGCTTGATATTGATTTACTAGAAAAGAGCGACGGCAAAATTAGTTACCGCGATGTTCACCGTGCACTTTACAACAAACACCGTTTACCAGATGGTTTTACGCCTGATGATGTTAAAGCGATTTTAAAAGAGCTAACGGGTCGTGATTACAGCGCATGGTGGCAAGCGAATGTGGATGAGCCAGCAGCTATCGATTTTGATTCACTACTTGCAAAAGTGGGGTTAGGTTTAATTCGCCCTGAAGGTGCAAAATCAGTACCTAGTATTGACTCGTTCGCTAAAAACAGCGGTGAGTTATTAACCTTAACTCATGTTCGCCGTGGCGGCGCTGCATGGCAAGCGGGCTTAACTACAGATGATAAAATCGTCGCGTTTAACAAAAAGCATGTTGGTAAAGATTTAACAGCCAGCCTTGAAACGTTTAAAGCAGGCGACACAGTGACTGTTGATTTCATTAGACGTGATGCATTGCAAAGTACGACACTGACACTTAGTGAAGACTTTGATAAAGAGAAAAAGGTACAAGCATTAAAAGATGCAACACCGGCTCAAATGGCATTGTTTAAAGCATGGATGGGCGTTGATCACCCAAACCTAGCAAAATAACTCGTTAATGGTTTTTGATTGGTAAGAGAGGAGCTGCGGCTCCTTTCTTTTTGTTTGGTGTTTGCTGCGCTTTTATAAACTGCTTAGAGTATTTTGCATTTTGTACAGTGCTTTGGAGTTGCTGCTTTTTTCGTCGCCAAAACGATTTTTTAACTTTGTCTGTTCGGTCTCGAATATCACTTTGTGGATTATCGGGTTGTGATACTGGGTAGGGCAGCAATGAGTATCCATATACGCCGGTTTCCCAAACATGCTGTAAATCACAATCAACGGGGCGGCCAAATGTGGCTGTGGCCTTTAAAAGTGATTTTGCACCTTCCAAACTAACAGCTGTTGCACAGCAGCCAGACATAAGCTTTTTATGAATGACTAAATGCTGCTCATCAGCGAGTTGTTTTGTGAAAGCAATGTCGCGATTGCGGTCTTTGTAAGCAGCCAATTTTATTAGCTGCCAAGGCTGTTTTAATGTATTAATGTTGTCAATTGCACTGTGAATAGAGCGGTCGAGAACAAAGTCATCTTCTAAAATAATGGCATAATCTAATTGCCTATCGACAATGGTTTGCCATGCTTTTCTGTGGCTTAAGTAACAGCCAATTTCACCTTTGCTCAATGGCTTATGATATTTTTTTAGGTTTAAATCAGCACTATAGTGCTTGGCTATCTCTTTATCAGACAGCTCTCTTCCATCAATTGCATCAAGGCGTTCAAATGCCAAATTCTGTGCGTTGAGCTCATGGCTTACACGGTTTAATCGTTCAGTAGAGCTTGCTAAGTTGATTACAAAAATAGCGGTCATTATCGTTACCTGATGGTCAGTTTGAATCAGGCTAACAAGCTTTAATGACGCTTGGGTGTCAGAACTATTTCGTTTTTATGTCAGGGCGAGGGGTATTTAAAATTACTTTTTTTTCTTGCTCGGATAAAATGATCCAATCAAAAATTTCATCATTACTGCGGCCACAGCCAGTGCAAAAGCCATTTAGGCGATGACATTGGCCGATGCAATCTGTTTTGAATTGGCTGGTTGGTTTTTTTGAATTTGTCATAGTGATGAGAAGGCTAATGTCTATTAGCCTTCAAGGGTATTTTATTTGCCTTCAACGGGTTTACCAATTTCAAGAGTGGTAGACCAAGGCTGTTTACGCGATAAGGTTTTACCCGAATGAATTGAGATAACAGGGTTGTTTTCGTCAAGCACAAACGTGGTGCGTAACGATTCTGCAGACTCTTTTTGTGTTTGATGCCAATTATTACCTGCTAAACAAGCTTGGGTAAAATTAACCGCACGGGTGTGATCGGCCACAGCTTGCTGCTGTTGCTCATAGTTGCCTACACAACGGTAGGTGACATTGTCTTTATCAAGCGCCGTGATTTGACAGTTATCAGCAATAAGGTTGTATTTTGCTGTCCATGTTTCCATGTATTTAGTATTTACACGGCTACGTTTTAAGCCTTCAAAGCGGTTGTCGTAAGCACCTAATAGGGCGTTGATTTTCTCGCAAGGGGTTAAGTTATCAATGGCAACTTGTTGTTCAGTTGTTAGTCCTGTACAACCTGTTAAAACAAGGCCAGTTAGTAAGGCGACGAGTGGCTTTTTCATATCAGGCTATCCTTTTAAATAGCAGTTCCTTAAACGTTTTCTAGAGGATACCTAAGCCCTTGTAAAAATGCTAATAAAGATTGGCAATTACAATGCAAAATGCCCTCACAAAGGAGGGCATTTGGTTATATCTTGTTATATATTCGTGAGCTTACATCTTAGTTTTACCGGCAATATTAGTTACTTTTACAGAGCCAGAACCATCACTTAATAGTTCAAAGTTTGCCGCAGTATCAACGCGAATGCTTCCAGAGCCATCTGAAACGACAACATCACCGGAAATATCATTTAAATCGATACCGCCAGAACCGTCGTGTACTTCAATATTGCCCTGTGCTTTTGCCACATTAATATTGCCAGAGCCGTCATGAATTTTAATATTACGGCTGACATTACGAACATCTATGCTGCCAGAGCCGTCATTGATTTCTAAAGTGCCTGTAATGTCATTAGCTGTAATTGAACCAGAACCATCGTTGATTACTGTATCAGCTACTTGGCTAATAATAATCTCACCAGAACCATCGTGCACATCGACATTAAATGAACGCGGGATCGCAACAGTTAAATCAATGCGAGTTTGCTTATTGGTATGGTGTTCACATTGTCCTGCACCAAGTGCGGCATTATTGCCTTTAGCTTCAAGCGTTAAGCAGTATTCATCGTGCGGCTGTTCTTGATAAATTTCAGCTTTAACGGTTACTTCATCACTGTCAGTGCCTGTAATGTGCAAAAAACCAGAGCCAGCTTCGACTTTCAAAGCACTTAATGATGCTGCATCTAGCTTAAGGTTTTTGGTTTCTTGCAGAGGCATTTCACCCCAAGCAAATGTTTGGGCTGATAATAGGCCTGCGGCAATAAGCGAGAGTGTTTTTACTTTACTTAACATGGTTCTTCCCTTTCATATTTGAGATGTTTTTAGCTTAGTCGCAGGTGCTGGTACAAAAGGTTTAAACAGTTTATAAACTTTTAAAAAAATAATGCTTCTTAGTTTTTAATATCCAGCTTTTTTACCGTTAAAAGCGTTAACTCTGCCGTAAAAACATATCATTATTTTTTCCTTTTGCTAACTTATAGTATTTGCCCCCAAGGAATAATAATGAAAAAAATAATCTTCCTAAGTAGTTTATTGTGGATCAGCTTTTGTGCTTGTAGTGAGGAAACTGATGTAACCTTAAATGCTTATGCTGCAGGGTATGTCGCCAACTTTACTTGTAGTGCCACGTTTAATGCTGACAAAACGACTGAGCAAATCGTTACAGATGAACTTACGGGAATTTATCCTTTAATCGCAGACACGGTAAAAACACTGCAAGCAAATATTGATACCAAGCATAGGCGAGTCACTGTCGATTATGATAAAGATAAGCAGCGTATATCAGTGTGGCGTCCGCGTTTAGGTTGCGTTGATTTGCCTGTTGGAGCTAGCCTAGAATCTGCATCACTTGTGCAATCTCCGTTTAAAGAAAACCTAGCTGATCTAAAGGATGATGGTAAGCCATGGCAAACGCTAAATGGTGTTAATAAAACAACGGGCAATAAGGCGCTTGATGAGGTCATTGCTCAGGCTTTTACTCGTCATTATGGCGAAGGCGCACGTACTTCAGCTATTTTAATAGCAAGCCCACAGGCGATTTTAGCAGAGCAATATAAAGCAGGCTTTACCCCAGAAACCGCACAGCGAACTTGGTCTGTTGCAAAAAGTATTGGCGCTAGCATCATTGGTGTGGCGGTAGAGCAAAAGCGACTTGATGTAACTAAACCAGCGGGGCTTGAAAGTTGGTCTCATTCGCTTGATCCGCGTGGTGAAATAACTCTTGAAAACTTACTTCATATGGCATCAGGCTTAGATAGTAATAAAGCGGGCAACCGGACAGATCGGGTTTATATGGGGGGCGGTTTAGTGTCTGATACTGCAACGCATACTGCGTTAGAAGTAAAGCCTGGCAGCCGCTGGAAATATGCCAATAACGACACCATGTTAGCGCTTCGAACTCTAAGAGAAACTTTCAACGATGAAGCGAGTTACTTACGTTATCCGTATGAAAACTTGCTCGATAAAATTGGCATGCAGCATACTTTTTTAGAATCTGACTGGCAAAGTGACTTTATTTTGTCATCGCAAGTGTGGACTACCTCACGAGATCTTGCTCGTTTAGGACTGTTACACCTAAATAATGGTCGCTGGCAAGGTGAGCAAATATTACCAAAAGATTGGTTAAGTTATATAAGTAAACCAGCACCTGCGCAGCCCCCAGAAGCTGCACCTGGATACGGTGCACAGTGGTGGCTTTATAACGAACGCTTCCCAGAATTACCAAACGATACTATCGCAGCGCGAGGCAACCGAGGTCAATATTTGGTGATTATTCCAAGCGAGCAGCTAGTTATTGTTAGGCGAGGGTATGATCTTGCGGGTCTTAAAGGCTTTAGTGAACATGACTTTACTCGTGATGTTTTAAAAGCACTTAGGCAATAAGATTTAAGATGCACCTGAAAAGGTGCATCTTAATGTACTTCATTTACTTATGGCGGCCTTGTAAGCAACTCACCACATCGGCCAATGATAAGCCTTGGCGCTGTAATAACACGGTTAAGTGATACAGTAAGTCTGCCGATTCATTGGTTAATTCATCGTTATCATGTTTCATAGCTGCAAGGGCAACTTCGACACCTTCTTCCCCCACTTTTTGGCAACTACGGCTTAAGTCTTTTGCAAATAAAGACGCAGTGTAGCTTTTGCTTGGGTCATCATTTTTACGCGAGACAATAACTTGTTCAAGCTCGGCCAAAAACGATAAGCTAGGTTTTGCATCATCGCCAAAACAGCTTTGTGTACCCAAGTGACAGGTTGGGCCAAGTGGGTTTGCGAGTACTAATATAGAGTCGTAATCACAGTCGGTGTGCACCGAGACAACTTCAAGGTAGTTTTCTGATGTTTCGCCTTTAGTCCATAAGCGCTCTTTAGAACGTGAGAAAAAGGTTACTTTTTGTTTGTCAAAAGTGGCAGCTAATGCGTCTTGATTCATAAAGCCTTGCATTAAAATAACCCCAGTGCGTGCGTCTTGCACAATAGCTGGGATCAATTCGCTTTTGGCAAAATCGACTTGAGTAAGAGTGTCTTTGGTTAATTGCATAATCTTGCCGCTACATTATTATCGATTAAAAATTGTTTTAGTTCGCCAATATCAATGACGTTCTTGTGAAATACGCTGGCAGCGAGAGCACCATCAACTTGGCTTTGCTGAAATACATCAACAAAGTCTTGCATTGTCCCTGCGCCACCCGAAGCAATTAGTGGAATATCGCACAGTGCACGCATTTTTGATAGCTGAACATTGTCGTAGCCTTTACGCACGCCATCTTGGTTCATGCAATTAAGGACGATTTCGCCAGCACCTAGGTCTTGCACGCGCTTAACCCATTCTTCGGTTTTGTAGCGAGTACGGCTTGATGCATTTGGATCACCCGTTAACTGATACACCAAATACTCATCAGTTTTTTCATCATAAAAACTATCAATACCAACAACTACGCATTGTTTACCGAACTCATCGTGTAATTCTTTAATTAGCTCTGGGCGAGCGATAGCTGGGCTATTAATACTGATTTTATCTGCGCCACGTTCTAAAACACGTGCCGCATCAGCAACAGATTTAATGCCACCAGCCACACAAAATGGAATATCAATATGGCGCGCAATGTTCTCTACCCAATTTACATCAAGTAGACGCTTTTCGACGCTGGCACTGATTTCATAAAAAACTAGTTCATCAGCACCGGCATCGCTGTATGCTTTTGCAAGCTTTAAAATATCACCAACTACTTCATGGCCTTTAAATTTAACACCTTTAACGACTTGACCGTCTTTAACATCTAAACAAGGAATTATGCGTTTTGATAACATGCTAACGCCTCCTCAACATTAAAGGCACCATCGAGTAATGATTTACCTAATATAACACCGCCAACGCCAAGTTTTTTCAGCTTTGCAATATCATCAAGTGAGCTTACACCGCCTGATGCTTGAACTTTAATCTCGCTATTGTGGTTAGTTAGATCTTCATAAAGTGCAAATGAAGGGCCTGTCATCGTGCCGTCTTTACTGATGTCTGTACACAGAAAATCAATTACACCGAGAGCTACGTAAAAATCAACAAGTTCGAACAAACCAAACTTAGATTCACTTAGCCACCCATGTGTCGCTGGTGCCCAGCCGTTTTCCGTTTTATTTACATCAAGTGCTATAACGAAGTGCTTTGCACCAAATTTTTCAATCCAAGCTTGTACTTGCTCGCGCTTTTCAACGGCCATTGAGCCAATCACGACTTGGTTAGCACCGGCTTCAAGCCAGTCGGCAACATCTTGCTCAGAGCGAATACCGCCACCTACTTGATAAGGCACATTAAGCGCTTTGGTTGCCGCTTGAATATGCTGCCACTGTTTTTTATTTGGATCGCGCGCACCTTCTAAATCAACGAGGTGTAGTTTACCTGCGCCGCTATTTGCATACTCTTGTAAGCGTGCGCTAAGTTCGTAAGGGTAAAATTGTGCTGTATCATACTTACCTTGATATAAGCGCACAATTTGGTTTTGTAATACATCGAGTGCTGGAATTATCACGTTTATTTCTCTTATTTTTTGCTGCGCTTACAGCTGCCAATCTAAAAAGTTTTGTAAAAGTCGGGTGCCTACTTTAGCACTTCGCTCAGGGTGGAACTGCATACCTGCGTAGTTATCTTTGGCAACAATCGCTGAAAAAGCTTGTCCGTATTCACCGCTAACTAAGGTGGCATCGTTCACTGTGTGAGCAAAGCTATGCACAAAGTACACTTGATCTTGCGCTGATAAACCTTTAGTGAGGGCATGCTCTTTTAAGACGCTTAGGTCGTTCCAGCCCATGTGCGGTGAAGTTAATTCACCTACATCAAGTTGCTTAACAATACCTGGGATTTTGCCAAGACAATCAACATTGCCTTCTTCAGTTTTGTCACAAAGTAATTGCATACCTAAACAAATTCCCATCAGCGGGCGCTGATATTCATCAATTGCTTGCTGCCAGCCACCGTCTTTTAAGCGTTTCATTGCAACAGAGGCATGGCCTACGCCAGGTAAAATCGCACGTTCAAAACCTTTTAATTGCTCAGGTGAAGTGATCACCTCTGGTGTTTTACCTAAGCGTTCAAAGGCAAAACGAACAGAGTTAATGTTGGCACAACCGGTATTAATTATAGCAATCATAAACACCCCTTAGAGCTAGCAGTTTGTTGCGAAGCATCTTTAGCAATCGCAGCGCGAAGTGCTCTAGCAAACGCTTTAAATAGACCTTCAACTTGGTGATGGCAGTTACCATCGCTAACCGACAGAATAAGGCTCATCGCAGCATTATCACTTAAGCTTTTAAAGAAATGTTCAACCATTTGTACGTCTAAGTCGCCTACTTTTTCACGGCTAAAATCGGCATTTAATACAAATGATGCACGGCCTGATAAGTCGATTTGTGCTTCAGCTTTGCATTCATCCATAGGCAATGCGAAACCATAACGACCAATTTGCGTTTTTGTACCTAATGCTTGTTTAAGAGCAAGACCAAGTGCAATGCCGATATCTTCAACTAGGTGGTGCTCATCAATGTGTAAATCGCCAGTTGCTTGAATATTAAGACCGATATTGGCATGGGTGCGAATTTGGTCAAGCATGTGATCGAAAAAGCCAAGGCCTGTGCTAATTTCACCATTTTTTGTTTGGTCTAAATTAACTTTCACATCGATTTGTGTTTCTTTGGTATTGCGAGTGACACGGCCTTCACGGTTCGCTGTTGTCAACTTTGTGACAATTGTATCCCAGCTGCCATCATACAAAATGCCTTCGCAACATAAGTTCTTGGCAAGTCCGATATCTGTTTGGCGATCGCCAATCACAAATGAGCGTGCTAAATCGACTTTACCTGAACGCATTAGCTCAGTAAGTAATCCGGTTTTTGGCTTACGGCAGTCACAATTTTGTTCATCAAAGTGAGGGCAGATCAGAACCTCATCAAATTTGATTCCTTGGCTGTTTAAGATATTCATCATTTTGTCTTGAGCAATATCAAAATCAGCTGTTGGGAAGCTATCAGTTCCTAAACCATCTTGGTTCGAAACCATCACAAGGCGGTAACCTGCCGCTTGAAGTTGTAATAGAGCAGGGATCACATTCGGCAAAAACACCAATTTTTCAAGGCTATCAACCTGTTTGTCGGTGATTGGCTCTTCGATAATCGTGCCATCGCGGTCAATAAATAAATACGGGTTGCTCATGATAATTCCTGTTCTACTGTTTTGCTGGTCAGTGATAAGCCATCTAACCAAACTTTTACTTGTTCTAGTTCTTGCTCGTTACCGATAGAAATTCGTAACCAATCATCTTCGCCATATAAAGTGAAGGCACGCATTACGAGTCCTTGCTCAAGTGCGATATTAAATGATTGCTTGTCTTTTAATTTTAAAGTGACAAAGTTACCTTCACCGCTCAGTACTTTGATAACGGCAGGTGATTGCTCAAGCCAACTTTTTAGTTTGCTTTTTAAGCTATTGAGAATTGTCACCTGACGGCGCATTGAAGCGATGTTGTCACTACTTAATGCGTCTGCTGCAATGCTCGCAACAACGGTTGATACAGGGTAAGGCGCAATCACTTTACGAATAGGCGCAAGTAGCTCATTGTTAGCGAGTGTGAAGCCTGTTCTAAGACCCGCAAGTGCAAACGCTTTAGATAAGGTTCTCAGTACCACAAGGTTACTAAACTCATTAATGAGACTTGCAGCTGTTTGCTCTGGGCAAAATTCTATATAAGCCTCATCAACCACGACAATCGCTTTACCTGCAAGTTGCTGGGTGATTTTTCTGATTTTGTCTAGGCTAGTCATACTGCCAGTTGGGTTATTTGGATTACAAATAAACACCAGTTTTGAGTCAGCAACTGCGGTTACAATCTCATCAACCGTACCTTTTAATAACAGTTCTTGAGTTAAACCGTTAATCGCAATGTTGTGAGTGTCAGCGGTTACTTTGTACATGCCGTAAGTTGGCAAAAAGAGTGCAATGCTATCTTTAGCTGGACGACAAAACGTACGTACTAATAGCTCAATACCTTCATCAGCTCCGCGAGTCATTAGTACTTGCTCCGGCTCTAAATTAGCATAGCAAGCATAACGATTAATCACTTGCTGAGGCTGCGGATCTGGGTAGCGATTTAAATCAGCTAAATTGATATTTGGAGTACGTGAATATGGACTTTCGTTGGCATTTAACCAAGTAGTGCCTGTGAGCTTTTCACTTTTCGCTGAACTATAGGCTGTAAGTGCAGCAATGTTATCTGGCAACAGCGTTGTTATTTTTGCATTATCGCTCATTGTTCATAGCCTCAAGACGAATTGAAACAGCATTAGCGTGAGCATCTAGTCCCTCTGCTGCAGCTAAAGGTAAAATTGCTTTAGATAATTCACGTAAGCCATTTTTACTGATGGTTTGCACTGTGTAAGTTCTAAAGAAGTCCAATAAGTTTAAGCTCGAATAGGTCGCACTGTAACCATACGTTGGTAGTACGTGGTTAGTACCGGACGCATAGTCACCGGCAGACTCAGGGGTGTAATCACCCACAAATACTGAACCGGCATTTTTCACTAAGCTTAGATAAGGCTGCGCATCAGCAAGTTGTAAAATAAGGTGCTCAGGACCATATTCAGCAGACACTGCAAAGGCTTGCTCAACCGAGTCCACTAATATCAAGCTTGAGTTAGCTAGGGCTTGTTCGGCAGTGTCTTTACGACTTAATTTTGCTAGCTGCTCTGTTAATGCTTGCTGTGTTTTTTCAATAATACGTTCGCTGTTACATAGTAAAATAACTTGCGAATCAGCGCCGTGCTCTGCTTGCGACAATAAATCAGCGGCAATAAACTCAGGGTTTGCACGCTCATCAGCAATCACTAACACTTCAGAAGGGCCGGCTGGCATATCAATCGCCATACCCGGAATAGTTTGCGCAACAAGTTGTTTTGCCATAGTGACGAAACTATTTCCAGGGCCAAAAATCTTGTTTACTTTAGGCACTGATTCTGTGCCGTATGCCATCGCTGTAATCGCACCTGCGCCGCCACTTTCTACAATGGTTTTAATACCACATAGTTTTGCCGCATATAAAATGGCAGGGTTGATAGTTTCATCGGCTTTTACAGGTGTAGTAAGCACAACAGTTTGTGCACCACTTAACTGTGCAAGCACCCCTTGCATAATCACTGACGATGGCAATGGCGCACTACCACCTGGCACGTAAATACCTACCGCTTCAATGGCTTGATATTTAAGTTCACACAGTACGCCAGGTTGCGTTGTTAACTTAATGTCTTTAGGTAATTGTGCTTGGTGAAAGCGTTTTACATTGGCATAGGCCGTTTCGATGGCGGCTTTTAACTCGCTTGATAGTAACTGCTCAGCTTGATTAATTTCTTCAACCGGTACTAATAAGCGAGGTGTTTCGCGCTTATCAAACTCTTTTGCCATCTTTAATAACGCTGCATCACCTTCTGTTTTAACTGCATTTAAGATGTCGATACAAATTGCTTCGACCTCTTTACTTGCAGTAACAGCAGGGCGGGTGAGTACCGCCTGCTGTGCTTGTTGATTTTCCTCATTCCAGCGAAACATGGATAATTACTCCATCATTTTTTCAATAGGCATAACGAGAATTGAGTTGGCACCCAATGCTTTTAACTGTTCCATCGTTTCCCAGAATAGGGTTTCGCTGCTAACCATGTGCAGTGCTACATAATCGTCGCTACCTGCAAGCGATAGTAAAGTTGGTTGGCCAGTACCAGGTAGCAAGTCGCACACTTCATCAAGCTTTGCTTTAGGAGCGTGTAACATGATGTATTTACTTTCCTTAGCTTGACGAACACCTCGTAGACGCGGCATTAGCGTATTGATTAAATCAAGTTTACTTTGATCTGCTAGGTCTTTGTTTTGAATTAAACATGCATTTGATTCTAAGATTGTGTCGCCTTGCATTAAGCCATTGGCTTCTAAGGTTGCACCGGTAGACACTAAGTCACAAATCGCATCAGCCAGACCAGCACGCGGTGCCACTTCAACAGAGCCTGTTAACATTACCGTGCTTGCGTTGATGCCTTCACGTTTTAGATATTGGCTTAAAATTTCAGGGTATGTAGTTGCAATGCGTTTACCTTCGAACCAGCTTTTATCTTGTGGGCCAAGTTCTTGTGGCCATGCAAGTGCTAAACGGCAGTAACCAAAATCAAGTTTAGAAAGCTTATTTACTTCGAATGCCACACCTTGGCGTTCGCGTTCAGCTTGTACTTCAACGAGTACGTTTTCACCGACGATACCTAGGTCACATACACCGTCCATTACAAGACCCGGAATATCGTCATCGCGTACACGGAGTACATCAATTGGCATGTTGGTAGAGTGTGCGATTAAACGTTGTTCACGAAGATTTAATTTAACACCAAGTTGCTTAAGTAACTCTTGGCAGTCTTTTGATAAGCGGCCGCCTTTTTGGATGGCGATTCGTAAACGGTTGGTATTGCTCATTATTCATTTTCCTTTAATTCAAAAACTAAAAACCCCGAGGGAACCTCAGGGCGAAAATAAATAATTTGGTTGATTGCTCGCCAGAGGTTCCTTTTAGGAATAACCTCTCAGCGAAAAACCTGACAGGCTATTCCGGTGAATGATGGTGATGATGGATAGTTGTCAGATTGAAGCGCATAATTTTTCCTGTATTGCACTCGTTTGTATAAACCAGTGCGTAAATCTGTTTAAATAAGTTACGTATATAGATAAACATGCTTTGCTAATCTTTGGCAAGCATTTTTTTGCGAAATTAAAGTATATCTTATAACTGTCGATATATATTGGATAGGTAGGAGGTACAATAGGAGGTACAAATGGATATCATGATCCCCTTTTTAGGTCGAATAACGCGCTTACAGTTGGAGAGTAAAGGTGCGTTTCATATTGCGGGCGTAAAAGACGCGAACGTGCAGCGAATTGAACTCGAAAAGCGCCAAAAGCGTGAAATAGAGCGCCGTAAAAAAGCAGCTGAAAAAGCAGCTGAAAAAGATGATAAAAACAGTAAAAATGCCATTGAAGAGGATGAAGAGGATGAAGAGGGTAATAAACACCTAGATACATGGGCTTGATACTCAATATAAGAATTTGTATTTATGCAACAGGTCGTTTTTTTCTGCTAACGTAAAGAAACACTTGTGTTGTTCCTTACAAGGCAATTCAATGGAAAAACCTTCAGTACCTTTAAACGAGCAAGCTAGGCTTGAAGAGCTTCGCTCGTTGGATGTTTTAGACTCTCAAAGTGAACCTGCCTTTGACCGAATCACTCGCCTTGCCCAACAGTTTTTCTCTGTGCCTATTTGTGTTATTAGCTTAATCGACGAGCAGCGACAGTGGTTTAAGTCATGTGCGGGGTTAGACGTCACAGAAACAGCGCGAGATATTTCTATTTGCGCCCATGCAATTTTATATAAAGACCCACTAGTGGTTGAAAATGCTTTAAATGATAAGCGCTTTGCAGACAACCCCTTGGTAATGGGTGATCCAAATATTCGCTTTTATGCGGGCTGCCCAATTACACTCAAATCAGGAAATAGAATTGGCACTTTGTGCCTTATCGATCATCAACCGCGCAGTTTTAATAAACAAGAAATTAAAGCGTTAACAGACTTTGCCGCAATTGTTGAACGAGAGTTTGCAATCATGCAGTTAGCGACTACCGATGAGCTTACCTTATTGCCTAATCGTCGAGGTTTTAATAGCACCGCAGAGCATTATCTTGATTTATGTATTCGCCATCATTTAAAGGCAAAATTAGTATTTATTGATTTAGATAACTTTAAAGCAATTAACGACAAATTTGGCCACGCCGCAGGCGATAGAGTACTGAAAGATTTTGCTGGGTTGCTAGAAAGATGTTGTCGTAAAGCTGATTTATATGCGCGTTTGAGTGGTGATGAGTTTGTTATTTTATTTACAGATTTAAATACCAGCGAATGCGAAGCAATCATGCAACGTTTGTTGCTGTCATTTAATCACTCACCCAATAGTTTTAATAACAAAATTGAACTTGGCTTTTCTTATGGTATTGCTGATTTTTCAGACCAGCAGCCTTGTTCGTTGACTAAGTTACTTGCAGTTGCAGATGGTCGAATGTATGCCAATAAAGCACAAAAAAAGGCTCGATAATCGAGCCTTTAAAGTAAAAAGCGGTGCTTAATTTTTCGCTTCTGCCGATTGAATACTACTATGGATCAGCGGTGATATTGTTAAACCTTGTACGATGATTGAAAAAATGACTACCACGTAGGTTACAATAACGATTAAATCGTGTAGGTCAGAGCCTGCAATCATTACTTGATCTCGTGGGATCGCAGCAGCCATGGCTAGCGCTAAACCACCACGTAAGCCACCCCAAGTGAGTATCTTCACTGAGTGCTTATCGTATTTTCGATATTTTTTAAAGAACACAAATGGCGCACCTACACTTATAAAGCGAGCTAGCAATACTACAGGTACTATCAGTAAACCTAGGCCAACTTCTGCAAGGGTAATTGGCATAGTGACAATCAGCATACCGATGATCAAAAACAGCAAGGCATTTAAAAAGCTATCGGTGGCATGCCAAAAATCTTTTACATAGCGGGTATCTTCTGGTCCTGTGCGCTCGGTTGCCTTAGAGCGAGTAATATTGCCAAGTAAAATACCACTTGTAACCATGGCAAGAGCACCTGAAATTTCCCAAATATTTGCTGCGGCAAAGCCAGCGGTTGGTATTGTCAGTGTTAATAGCAAACGAATGTTCACATCGCGACTATTAATAATTAAAAAATGCCCAACTAACGCAATTACTAGGCCAAACACGATACCGCCAATAGCATCCACTAAGAATAATTCAGCAACGTCAGTAAACGTGGCTTCGGTACCATAAAAGGCCACTGAAAATATCGTAGTGAAGATCACTAAACCAATGCCATCATTAAACAAAGACTCACCTTCAACTTGCACAGAAATACCTTCTGGGGCTCGCATTTGTTTAATAATGGCTAATACTGCAATTGGGTCGGTTGGGCTGATTAATGCTCCAAACAACAAGCAGTAAATAAACGGCACTGGCCAGCCAACAAAAGCAAATAAGTAATAGCTTAAGTAACCAACGATGACTGTGGAGGTAATCGTTGAAAATAATACTAATGCGGTTATTTCCCAACGCTGTTTACGAAGGGCTGCTAAGTTTATTTCTAATGCGCCAGCGAACAGTAAAAAACCCAACATGCCTTTTAATAGCAACTGATTAAAATTGATACTAGAGACTATTTGAGTTATTTCGAGGGCGGTGGTATCACCAAGCATTTTAACAGCAAGAATAAGTAGTAAAGAAATAACAACAGAGCCTGTTGTTATAGCAATAGTGGTTTGCATTTTGAGGATAAATTGGTTAGCAAAAGCAATAAAAATAGCTAATGCTGAAAGAAAACAAATGAGGTACCAAGCATTCATTGTTTGACCTTAAATATTTGTATAACAAGACGCAGAAAGCAGTCACTTTCTGGCGGCATATAGTACGCCTCTAATATAGGTATGTCACAGTGTTTATGCGATTTTTATTGTATTTTAGAGTAAAAATTCAAGGCTTCGATTGCATATGTATAATAGGTGTTAAAAATGTCTAAAAAGAGACATAAAAAACCATACAAATATGCAATTATGATAAGCTCTGTTAGGTCAATCAGCAGGTTTAAATTGCGCAGACTCTTGGCTGGTATTAATAGCCCTAATTGGATAAGGAATAACGATTCCCTCTTCTGCGTAACGTTGATGTAATGCTTTAATAAACGCAGATTTCACCCAAAAACGGTTAAAATACTCTTTTGCTCTTAACATCACTGTAAAATTGATACTGGATTGATCAAAGGTGTGAAATACAACAAATGTATCGTAATCATCTACACCCCATTTGTGGCTTTTTAAAATCTGTCTAGCAACATCCAACGTAACTTGCTCAACCTTATCAAGATCTGAGCCGTAGTGAACACCAACCTCAACAGGTACGCTAAGCTCTTTTTCTGGATAAAAATAGTTAATGATGCGTGATTTAGACAACTGACTATTTGGGATCACTATCATATTATTAGGCAACATTTTTACCCAGGTTGAGCGCCAACCAATTTTCTCAACAAAACCTTGATCGCCACTTTCAAGCTCTATAAAGTCGCCAACCCGAATAGGTTTATCAACCACCAGCTGAACCCCAGAAAAGAAGTTTTCGAGTGTAGGTTGTAAAGCCAAAGCAACAGCAAGAGATGTAATGCCTAAAGAGGCAATAATAGGGGTGATAGAAATTCCTAACGTGCCCAATAACACCAGTAAGCCAACACATACTATTGCACAGCGGATCAAGCCTTTAATTATGCTATGGCTATTTGAAACCACAACCGAACGGGCACTGTAATAATCAACGGTGCCAAATAAGAAATGGTCTAAAAATAACACTAAGGCAAAAATACAAATAGCTTTGGCGGTGGCTGAAATCGGTAAGGGGTGCCCAGCCATAAAGCCAGTTGTGTTCAATAATTGACCAAAGATGATCACAAGCACCATCATTGTGCATAAGGTCAATGGCGTAGCAAGTGAGTCAACCAATAAAGAGTCGAACACAAAGTCGGTTCGCTGGGTCCACTTTTTTAAGCAATAAATAATCACAAACTTTAATAAAAACAATGCTATGGCAGCTAAAGTTGTGCCACCAATAACGACTAACCAAGGCTTATTTAGCCAATCGCTTTGTATCAGTTCAGTAATCATGCTTAATCCTTAAACCTTAGTTACTTGGTGTTATTGCAATTTATATACCTAGGCTTTTCTGCAATGAGTTATGTCTTCTAACTATCAAATAGAAAAGATGAGATGATAAAAATAAAAGGTACAAATGTTTAATAAATGTTATAAATTTGTATCATTAATTTTACACCTCAACTCCGTTTGTTAACATTTTGTACATGTGAAATCCATTATCATATTGTTATTTAAGGAATAATGTTTTAGAGCTAATACTTTACTTGTAAATTTTTTGTTTCATTTTCAATTTCGCTCCATTCAATCTAGGCTGGTCATTAATCGGGAACAGTGCAGTCCGATTACAAGGAAAACATTAAATACATAACAATCTAACGGAGCGTAAAACGTGAATTTATCTAAAATCACACTAGCAACTCTTGCTGCTTTTGCTTTGACTCAAGCAACAAGTGCAGTAGCTGCGAATAAGAAATACCTAAACGAACAAACAGGGATTAACCAAGCTTTGCAAACCAATGCGTCATCGGTTTTGAGTGCAAATCCAAATCAGTTAGTTGGTTTAGGTGCAGGGAATGATTTAGTGGTATTAAAAGAAATCAAAACCAGTAACGGCAATACGACGCGCCGTTACCAACAAATGTATCAAGGTCTGCCTGTCATCGGAGATACGGTTAGCCTTACATTTGATAGTAATGGTCAGTTAAAACGTGCACATGGTGCAGCTGTGTATGATATTGCCGCAGACATCGATTCTGTGTCTCCGGCACTTAACAAGAAAAAAGCAGTCGCTAAAGGGCTTGCTAATTCACCCGCTGCAATTAAGTCAGTCGGGTTAAAAAAACATAATGAACAATCACGTTTAGCTATTTGGCTAGATGAAGATAGTGTTGCTCATCTGGTGTATGAAGTTACGTACGTAACTTATGGCGAAAACCCATCTCGTCCGTACCAAATTATCGATGCAAACAGTGGCGAAGTATTATTTAGCTTCGATAACCTTCAACATGCCAGTGCAACAGGCCCTGGTGGTAACTTAAAAACAGGCAAATACATCTACGGCACTGACTTTGATAACCTAGATGTTGCTCAGTCGGGCAGTACCTGTACGATGAATAACGCTAACGTAAAAACCATTAACTTAAATGGTGGTACGAGCGGTTCGACAGCGTATTCGTTCACATGCCCTGACAATACTTTTAAAGAAATTAACGGTGCGTACTCGCCTTTAAATGATGCACATTATTTCGGTAACGTTATTTTTAATATGTATAACGATTGGGTCGGTACTGCGCCATTAACTTTCCAGTTGAAAATGCGCGTTCATTATGGCAACAACTACGAAAATGCGTTTTGGGATGGTAGTGCCATGACTTTTGGTGATGGTCAAAATACCTTCTATCCACTAGTAAGCCTTGATGTATCAGCTCATGAAGTAAGCCATGGTTTTACTGAACAAAACTCTGGCCTTGTTTATTCTGGTAAATCAGGTGGTTTGAACGAAGCCTTCTCTGATATGGCAGGTGAAGCGGCTGAGTTTTATATGAAAGGCTCAAACGACTGGTTAGTGGGTCAGGAAATTTTTAAAGGTAACGGTGCATTACGTTACATGAATAATCCAACCCAAGATGGTAGCTCAATTGATCATCAAAACAATTATTACTCTGGCATGGATGTGCACTACAGCTCAGGTGTATTCAACAAGGCATTTTATAACCTTGCAACCACACCTGGTTGGGATACGCAAAAGGCGTTCGTGGTCATGGCTCGTGCTAACCAACTTTACTGGACTGCCAGCACAAACTGGGATTTAGCAGGTAATGGCGTGATGGATGCGGCCTGTGATTTAAGTTATGACCCAGCAGATGTACAGGCGGCGCTTGCGGCAGTCGGTGTGACTTCAAGCTTAAGCGCAGGTAGCAGTTGTGGTACGACTGAGCCACCTCCAAGCGGTGATGAAGAACTAACTAATGGCGTTGCACGCACAGGGATCAGTGGCGGTGCTAAAGATCAAATGTTCTTTACCCTCGAAGTACCAGCAGGTGCAACAAATTTACAATTCAATACAACCGGTGGAAGTGGGGATGCAGATCTCTATGTAATGTATGGTGCAAAACCAACATTGAGCAACTTTGATTGTAAAAGTACTTCATCTACTAGCACAGAAAACTGCGCTATTAGTAATGTGCAAGCAGGTACTTACTACGTAATGGTGGAAGCTTGGAATGAAATTTCAGGTGTATCACTAACTGGTAGCTTTGATTCGGGCAGCGGTGGTGGTGTAACACCTATTAACCGCACTGAGTCTAACTTAAGTGTTGCTACAAATAGTTGGACTCGTTTCACGCAAGACCTAGATGCTGGGTATTCGTCACTTGATGTGACTATTTCTGGTGGTTCAGGTGATGCTGACTTGTATGTGAATTTTGGTTCGCAATCGACTACATCTAGCTATGACTGCCGCCCTTATAAAAATGGCAATAGCGAAACCTGTACATTTACAAATCCTCAAGCGGGTACTTGGTATATCGACCTTCGCGGCTATCGCGCTGCAAGTGGTGTAACACTCACCATTTCGGCTAACTAGCCACCCTTTTAGGGAGCTCCGGCTCCCTTTTTTATTTTTAATAAGGAGCGATTATGACAACCCGCCTAAAGCAGTGCCTAGTGGGCTTTGCCACTCTGTCACTGAGCCAATTAAGTTATGCAGAACAAGACGAAACAATTTGGGTGACCATTGATGCCCTTGCTGCAGAGCATTTTCAACAAGATACAGTGAGTAAGCATAAACTAAACAGTAATTTTGCGATGCAAAAATCAGTGTTGAATCAAGTTAATTTTATGCGCGTTAACAAACAGGATATAGCTGGTTTAAGTGAATTTATGCACGATAATTATCATCGCTGTGGTGGTTTTGTAGCCCATGACTCATTAGCAGATGCAGAGCTATATACTCAGCAATTAAATACGCTGTCGCAGACTGCGATGAATGCAAGCTTGGTAAATTACAGTATTGATAATGCCGCGACAGTCAATGCGCTAGTATCATCGATTAATAGTAGTGAACTGAGCGATACGGTTAATAGCATGATGAACTTTCATAACCGTTATTATTCAGTGCAAAGTGGTGTTGATGCGGCTGACTGGTTAAAGAGTCATTGGCAACAAATTGCCAGTAGTCGTAGTGATATCAGTGTTGAGTACTTTAACCATAGTTTTTCGCAGTCATCAGTTATTGTAACCATACCTGGTGCAGAAAAAGCAGATGAAATCGTCGTTATTGGTGGTCATTTAGATTCAATCAATCAGTCAAACCCGAGTAATGGACGTGCTCCCGGTGCAGACGATAATGCCTCTGGCATTGCGGTGCTCACACAAACCTTGAAAGCGATTGTGGAAAATAACTACCAACCTCAGCGAACGATTCAAATAATGGGATTTGCCGCTGAAGAAGTGGGTCTTAGAGGCTCGAAAGATATTGCACAAAGCTATAAATCACAGGGTAAGAATGTTGTTGGCATGGTGCAATTTGATATGACCGGTAATAACGGCAGCAGCACCGATATTGTGATGATGACGGATTACACTAATTCATCGCAAAACCAGTATCTATCGCAATTGCTCGATGCTTATCAACCCACAGTGAGCTATGGCTTTGATCAATGTGGTTATGGCTGCTCAGATCATGCCTCTTGGTATCAGCAAGGGTTTGCCGCCTCAATGCCATTTGAATCTAAAATGAGTGATATTAACCCAATGATCCATACATCAAATGATGCCCAGTTTGATGCGGCTCACGCGAGTAAATTTGCAAAATTGGCCGTGAGCTATGTTGCTGAAATGGCAAAGAATGCTGGTGATGTAGTGACTGAGCCAACTAATGAGCTTGCAAATGGTGTAACTAAAACGGGTTTGGCGGGCTCAGCAAAAGAGCAACTTTTCTTTACGCTAGACGTACCCGCAATGAGTAGTAACCTTGAGTTTGTAACTGAGGGCGGCTCAGGTGATGCCGATTTATACGTGAAGTTTGGCAGTAAACCGACATTACAAGACTTTGATTGTAAAAGTACTACCTCTACAAGTAATGAAAGCTGTGTGATGTCGTCTGTTCAAACGGGCACTTATCATGTCATGGTTGAAGCGTGGAATCAGATTTCGAATGTGTCACTTACGGGAAGTTTCAGCACTTCTGGTGGCAGCGAAAACATTGACAGAACTGAGACAAATATTAGTGTCGCAACAGGGAGTTGGCAGCGCTTTACTCAACAAATACCAGAAGGCCTTAGTAATTTTACAGTGACTATTTCCGGCGGTAGTGGCGATGCTGATTTGTATGTTAACTATGGCTCAGCGTCGACAAGTTCAAATTATCTGTGTCGACCCTACAAAAATGGTAACGAAGAAAGTTGTCAATTTGATAACCCGCAAAGTGGTACTTGGTATATAGATTTGCAAGGTTACCGAGCCGCTTCGGGCGTGACATTAACGATTCAAGGACAATGATTTAAGAGCAATCATACTTTTAACCATGAGGAAGCCTTGCTTCCTCATTTAGTCTTGCCCTTGGCAAGTCAGTTACGTAAAATCTGCTCATCACTTTTAATCTATTGGCGAAGTTTATCAAACAACTTTTCAGTGCCACTGGCCCCCTTGCACTTTCTCTTGATGGATATACTCCTCGGCAGCCACAAATTGACATGGCTGTTGCAGTTGACGATGCCTTAAAAAAACGTCACCAATTAGTGGTTGAGGCGGGCACAGGCACGGGTAAAACCTATGCTTACTTAGCGCCTGCGTTAAAATCAAAAGGCAAAACCATCATCTCAACGGGTTCAAAAGCACTGCAAGAGCAGTTGTTTCACCGTGATTTACCCAATTTAGTCAAAGCACTGAGCGCCACCAAAAAAGTCGCCCTTTTAAAAGGCCGCGCGAATTATTTGTGTACGTATCGTTTAAGTCAGCATGTCGCGCATGTGCCAACAGATGATCCAGATGTAATGCATCAACTTGCGATGGTGGCAAAGTTTGCAAGTGAAACCCGTTCAGGCGATTTAGCAGATTGTATTGGCATAGAAGAAGACGCCAAGGTACTGCCTTATGTTAGCTCAACCGCTGATAACTGTTTGGGTAAAGAGTGCCCAGATTTCCAAGATTGTTATATTCGTAAAGCACGATTAAATGCAATGGAAGCCGATGTGGTGGTGATCAACCATCATTTATTCTTTGCAGATATGGCAGTAAAAGACACTGGCTTTGCTGAACTTATGCCAACCGCCGATGCCTACATCTTTGATGAGGCTCATCAGCTGAGTGAAATTGCCAGTGACTATTTTGGTGAAAGTGTAAGTACCAAAAAGCTGGTGGATTTAATTAATGATTTACGAGCGATTTACCGTGCCGATATTCCCGATATGCTGCAATTAGGTAAAACTCTCAACAAGTTAGAAACTAGTGTCGCAGATTTACGCTTGCAGTTTGGGCTAGATGGGAGTCGTGGTGATTGGCGCGAAAAGCTAGCCGATAAAGATATTTGTGCTGCACTACACAGGGTGATCAGTGATCTTGACTTTTTATACCAGGTGTTGAAATTATGCTTAGATCGTAGTGAAAAAATCGAGCATCCGTTTGAGCGTACATTAGCCTTTAAAGGTCAGTTAGAGCGGGTATTTGATACTGCACAAACGGGCTATAGTTATTGGTACGAAACAACCCGCCGATACCTAACGGTGAACATTACGCCACTCAATGTGTCGGCTAAATTCGCACAAATGATGAAAGACACTGGGGCTGGTTTTGTGTTTACATCGGCCACTTTATCGGTCGATAACGACTTGGCACATTTTAATGCCAGCCTTGGTCTAAAACCAACACAAAGTATGATTGTTGAAAGTCCATTTGATTATCAACAACAAGCAATGCTTTGTTTACCGCGCTATTTACCTGAGTCTCATGCGAACAATATGCCCCATGCTATTATCAAGCTGACCCTTGAGTTGATTAAATCAGCAAAAGGTCGCTGCTTTGTGCTGTTTACTAGCTATCGTATGATGCATTTAGTGGCTGAAGGTTTAACGACACAAATGGATTATCCGGTTTATATGCAAGGGCAAATGTCAAAACGCATTATACTTGAGAAGTTTACCCGTCATGGTAATGCCGTTTTACTCGGCACAGCTTCATTTTGGGAAGGTGTAGATGTTAGAGGCAGTACATTAAGTTGTGTTATCATTGACAAATTGCCGTTTGCCGCACCAGATGACCCATTATTGCAAGCAAAAATGCAAGATTGCCAATTACAAGGCAAGGACCCATTTGCACATATTCAATTACCCCAAGCGGTCATTGCATTAAAGCAAGGGGTAGGGCGACTTATTCGCGATAGTAAAGATAAAGGTGTGCTGGTTATTTGCGATAACCGCTTAGTAACACGCCATTACGGCCAAGTATTTTTAAAAAGTTTGCCACCAATGCGCCGCACGCGCGATTTAGCAATGGCAAACGCGTTTTTAGAACAGATCAATTAGAGTAACTTAGATGATTAAACACAATATTCTTGCCTTAGATGCATCAACTGAAGCTTTATCGCTGGTGCTACATTATCAAGGGCAAACATTTCATCATTTTGAAGAGTGCCCACAGCAGCACAGCCAAAAAATCTTGCCTTTAATTGATGAGTTACTCGCTAAGGCGCAATGTAAATTAGCAGACTTAGATGTTATTGGGTTTGGTCAAGGACCGGGCAGCTTTACAGGAGTGCGTATCAGTGTCGCGATTGCGCAAGGCTTAGCATATGCCGCACGCTTGCCTTTGGTTGGTGTATCAACATTACAGATGATGGCGCAACAAGCGTTTGAACAAGACAAAGTTAGTGATGTGTTTTCAGCGATTGATGCGCGTATGGGTGAAATATATTATGCCCACTACAAGGCTGATGAAAATGGCTTAATGACGCTTGTTGATGAAGAGCAAGTAATTAAACCTGAGTTGCTAACGTTACCTGAAACAGCAGCAACTGCGGTGGGCACTGGTTGGAAAACCTATCCTGCGCTTGTCACTGAACTTGCAAATGTAAGTCTAAATGAAAACATTTTACTGCCTGATGCGAAGTACATGCTAGCCTGGGTTGCAACTGCCTTCGCTAGCGGTGATACAGTAACTGCAGCGAATGCGCAGCCTAAATATGTTCGTGATACAGTGACTTGGAAAAAACTACCTGGCCGAGAATAAAGAGACGATTAACGACACTTGCGTGCTTGTCAGTTATGGCACATAATTTAGTCATGTTTGATGTGGAATTACTAGTTTGACTTTACCTATTGGCTCAGGCTTTTATACCGGTGACATTCCCGGTCAATATAGCCGTAAAAATACCGTTACTGATAAGCCTAAAGCGATATCAGATCAAACGGCTGAGCAAAAGTCGTCAACAGAGTATGTTAAATCAAGCCCTCAAGCAGTTGCTATTGCCGATGAATTTAAAGCTGAGTCGCAAAGCTACCAGCAAACAATATATGATAAACCAAGCAACCCAAAAACAAGTCGTGCTATTTCAACCTACACTGAGTTTGCTAACTTAGAGCGCCGTGCCGAAGTGCAAAGCTTAATTGGCGTTGATGTATACGCTTAATTAATAAAGCAAGCAACTGAATTAAAATGAAAAAAGCCTAAACAAATGTTTAGGCTTTTTTTATGATTGGACAGTATTCAATATAAATTACTGTTTTATATAATCAATCAGTTTGTCGGCAATCGCGGTATTGTTTTGCGAACCGTAGAAATCTTCAGCACGTTTACCATAGGCAAATACTTGTACATCAATAGCCGTGTGGCCGCCAGTAGTCCAACCTGTGAAGCTTGCATGATTGATGATATCTTTTACAGCAAGTAAAAGTGCTTTATCACCCATTTTCTTAGCTTGGCTAAGCTTAATGCTGTTTGCATCAGTGAATTCGATATCAGAATACTTTTGCCATACTGCTTTTAAGTCATCGCTTTCAAGTAGATCTTTTGTGATAGTGCCAGCAGTTGCTTTAACACCTTTAACAACGTCTGTTTCCCACTTATATTGACCATGAGCACCGAGTGTTAAGCCACCTGTTGAGTGATCGGCAGTGATAACAAGCAGGGTATCAGGGTTTTTATCTACATACGCTTTTGCTTGTTCAATCGATTTAGCAAAGTCATCCATTTCGCCCATTGCACATGCAATGTCGTTTGCATGACCACACCAGTCAATTTGGCTACCTTCGATCATCACAAAGAAACCTTTGTCGTTTTGACCATCAAGTAAATCGAGTGCTTTCGTTGTCATTTGCGTAAGGCGCGTTGGATTTTCGTCAAGCGCAAACGGTAAACCGACTTCAGCGAATAAACCAAGCGCTGGAACTTGCTTTAAGTCATTCATTGCTGCAAAGTCATCGCTGTACTGATAGCCAGCCGCTTTAAACTCTTCTACAAGGTTACGGTCTTCACGAACGTAATATTTCGTGCCGCCACCTAACATTAAATCAACCGGCAATTTGCCTGCGATTTTGTTATCGATATAGTCGTTGGCAATCTCGTCATAATTACGGCGAGATTCGTTATGTGAAGCAAAGCTTGCAGGGGTTGCGTGGTTAATTTGTGATGTCGCCACTAATGCTGTGGTCATACCGCGTTCTTTGGCAACTTCTAGCATGGTTTTTACTGGTTTTTTATCAGTATCAACAGCAATTGCGCCATTATAACTTTTATGACCACTACTAAGAGCTGTTGCACCCGCTGCACTGTCTGTTACATAAGTATGATCATCTGGGTAAGTATGCGCCATACCACGTAAAATAGTATCGAAAACAGTTGGGTCAACAACTTTAGTATTTGGATCATCTTTAAAGTAACGATATGCAGTTGTGTACGCTGGGCCCATACCATCACCAATCATATAAATAATGTTTTTTGGTGCTGATTCAGCCATTACTGAGCCTGCTGAGCATAATAATGCTAAAAGACTTAATTTTAATTTCATTGATGTAACCTTATTATTGTGCCCTTATTTATACTGCGAGGATTATTGTATACTAGCCAGAGGATAAATAAACGCCTTTAAGTTGAAACGCTTAATAAATAGGAGTAATTGTGCAACCATTTTCTTTTCAAACTGGCACTCAGGCAATGCATGGCCTAACCTTTGGTCATGGCGATGAGGTCGTGATTGCCTTACATGGTTGGCTTGATAACGCACATAGTTACATACCTATGTTACAAAATGTGCAGCTTAACCAGCGTTGGTATTGTCTCGATTTTCCTGGTCATGGTTTATCAGATTGGCGAAGTAGTGACGCACACTATTACTTTATTGACTACATTGATGACGTTTATAAATTTGTTGAGTCACTTGATGTGACTAAAGTGCATTTAGTTGGTCATTCAATGGGGGCTATGGTTGCTGGAGTTTTTGCCAGCTGCTTTCCTGAAAAGGTAGCATCGGTAAACTTCATTGAGGGCATTGGTTGCGTTACAACAGACAGCAATGACGTGAGCAGCCAACTACGTAAAGCGATTTTAAATAGATCGCGGGTAAACAGTAAAGGCCCTCGCGCTTTTGACTCAAAAGCGCACATTATTAGTGCAAGGCTCGCAAGCGGTGACCTTGAATACCCACAAGCAGAGCTACTGATGACACGAAATTGTTACGAAAAAGCAGGTAAGTGGTATTTGACAACCGATCCAAAACTTAAAAATCACTCAGGGTTTCGCTTTGATGAGGCACAATGCATTGCAACCATCAAACAAATTAACGCACCATGTCAGCTTATCTTAGGGGGGAAGGGTTACCCTTTTGTTAAAGATAACCTAGAGGCATATGGTAAATATTACAAGGAGTTAAAAATTCATGAGATACCAGGAGGTCACCATTGCCATATGCAAAGTCCTGCATTAACCTTAGAGCACATTCATGCATTTATTGGGCAGTATAAAGCAAGTTAATTGTATAATTGCACCAAATGTGGGATTATCTGCACCATTAGAGTATTTACTCCATTGAGAAACTGCCTTAGTTAGATTAAGGTTATTAAAAAATATAATTATAAACAGGAGCTAAGAGTGGAAAAAATCTGGCTTAAACGCTACCCAGAAGGTATGCCTGAAACAATCGACCCTGAGCATTATCACTCGCTACTCGACTTGTTTGAAAAAAGTTTTGCTGACTATAGTGACCTTCCAGCCTTTACCAACATGGGTAAAGTGTTGACCTATAGTGAGTTAGACAGTGCTACAAAACGTGTTGCGTCGTACATTCAAAATGATCTTGGTCTAAAAAAAGGCGATAAAGTAGCGGTGATGATGCCGAATCTACTACAAACGCCTGTGACTATTTTAGGTATTCTTCGTGCTGGTTGTGTGGTGGTTAACGTAAACCCACTTTACACTGTGCGTGAATTAGAGCACCAGTTAAATGACTCAGAGTCATCAGCAATTTTCATTCTTGCTAACTTTGCCGATACCCTAGAAAAAGCATTACCAAAAACGAACGTTAAGCACATTGTGGTTACCCAAGTGGGTGATATGGTGGGCGGTCTTAAAAAGCACATTGTTAACCTTGTGGTTAAGCACGTTAAGAAAATGGTGCCTAGCTACACATTACCAAATGCAATTAAATTTGCAGATGCACTAGCTGGTAATGAAGCGAGTTACAAAAAGCCTGAAGTTGATTTAAACGACTTAGCATTCTTACAATACACAGGTGGTACAACGGGTGTATCTAAAGGTGCAATGCTATCTCATGGCAACATGGTTGGTAACCTTGAGCAAGTATCTGGTTGTTTAGATAATGTACTAGAGCGAGGTAAAGAAGTGGTTATTACGGCATTGCCGCTTTATCACATCTTTGCATTAACTGCGAACTGCCTAACATTTATGAAATATGGTGGTTTAAACGTACTTATCACTAATCCACGTGATATGCCGGGCTTTGTAAAAGAGTTAACACAACACAAATTCACTGCGATAACGGGAGTAAACACCCTATTTAATGGTTTATTAAATACCCCGGGTTTTGCTGAGCTTGATTTCTCGAGCTTAAAAATGTCGCTTGGTGGTGGTATGGCGGTACAACGTCCTGTAGCTGAAAAATGGCAAGCTGTAACAAAAACCAAGCTAATGGAAGGGTATGGTTTAACTGAATGTGCACCACTTGTAACACTAAGCCCATATGACCTTGACGGTTATAACGGTTCAATTGGATTACCTGCACCAAGTACTGATATCAAGCTAATGCTTGAAAATGGTGAAGAAGCAGCTAAGGGTGAACCTGGAGAGCTTTGGGTTAAAGGCCCACAAGTAATGCAAGGTTACTATAATCGCCCTGATGCAACAGCTGAATGTTTAAAAGACGGTTGGTTTGCAACAGGTGATATTGCAACTTACGATGATGAAGGTTTCTTCTATATTGTTGATCGTAAGAAAGACATGATTATCGTATCAGGGTTCAACGTGTTCCCAAATGAGATCGAAGAAGTAGTCGCAATGCACGATGGCGTGCTTGAAGTAGCTGCTATCGGTATCCCTCATGATGTAAGTGGCGAACAAGTTAAAGTTTTTGTCGTGAAAAAAGATCAATCTTTAACTGAAAAAGATATAATAAAGCACTGTCGTGATAATTTAACGAACTATAAGGTGCCTAAACTCGTTGAGTTTAGAGATGAACTACCAAAAACAAACGTTGGTAAGATTCTCAGAAGAGCCTTAAAGGACGAAGAAAAATAATTTAAGCCGGCATTAGCCGGCTTTTTTATGGTAAAGAAAGGGGTATAAGTGCAATATCAACTGATCGAAACACAAAATCAATTAAATGATTTTGTAGAAAAAATAACAGGTAAACCGGTACTAGCAATTGATACTGAGTTTATGCGTCGTCGTACGCTTTACCCTGAAGTTGCACTTATTCAAGTATATGATGGTGAGCATTTAGCGTTAATCGACCCACTGGCTGAGTTGTCGCTTTTTGATTTTTGGCAAGTACTTAAAAACCCTGAGGTGTTAAAAGTACTGCACTCACCGTCAGAAGATATTGAAGTGTTTCAAAAATATGCTGGTTTTGTACCAACACCATTGTTTGATACCCAATTTGCTCTACAAATACTAGGCCATGGTAACTGCATGGGCTTTGCGCACATGGTTAAAGAATTACTTGATATCGAAATTGATAAAAGTGAATCGCGCACTAATTGGTTACAGCGCCCACTCACTGAGAAGCAGCTAGATTATGCCGCTGCCGATACGTATCACTTACTGCCTTGTTTTGAAATTATTAAAAAACAAATTGATGAAGCTGGCTTTTTTGACATCGTGATCAGCGAAAGCGAGTTAGTTGCGCAAAAACGTGCTTACCAAACACCTGCAGAGCAGCTTTACAAAGACATTAAAAATGCATGGCAATTACGACCGCACGACTTAGCGGTATTGCGCGAACTTGCTGCATGGCGCCGTGAAAAGGCAGAGCGCAAAAATCTCGCACTTAACTTTGTGGTAAAAGAGCACAACATGGTTGAAATTGCTAAGCGTAAGCCTACAAGTTTAAATGCGTTACGCCGAGTGCCAGGTGTTGAGCCTATGGAAGTTAACCGTTCGGGCGTTGAAATTTTAAAATGTATTGAGCGTGGTAAAGCTGTTCCTGTAAGCGAACAACCAGCACAATTAAAACGTTTAATTGATTTTCCGGCATACAAAAAAGCCGCTAAAGATATTAAGCAAAAAGTTACTAAAGCTGCAAAAGAGCAGGGTATTCCTGAAGATGTATTGGCCTCTAAAAAACAGATTAACCAACTGATCAGCTGGAATTGGAAGCTCGATGCCGATGAGCGTAAAACTGCATCAAAACCAGACCTGTTTAACTCATGGCGCTATGAGCTTGTAAAAGACGTACTTAAAGAGTGGCAAAACTGAGCAACAGCCTATTAAAAGGGCTTTGTACTCGTCACTAATAGCCCTGAAACTTGCTGCGTTTACGCGTTACCTGTAACCAATGCAGCAAGTTATTATCATATCGTTTTAATCGTTGTTTTTGTTTTGACGTTAAATAATAAAATGGCGCAAATATAAAGTAGCCATGACCAATAATTACCACGCAGTTAAAACCATATTTAGAATATTGTTTAATTAGTTTAGTTTTGTTTGGCTCAATATGAACATTACCAAACGCTGAGCTATAAAAAATACCGTGGCGACATATCGTCAGCTCATTTTTACTGTTCAATATCAAAAATATAATTACAAACGATGTAAGCATAAAAGCCATTAAAAGTAGGTCATGAAGTGGATGCTTTTGTGATGTCACTTTCAGTATAGACAATGTTAAAACGGCTAAAGTTACGAGGATAGCAAGTGTGCTTTTCTCTGAACTCTTCCTTAAATTCAATACTTTCATTCTCAGTCCTTGAGAGGTTTTTCTAATATAGTACTTTGCTACTTAGATAAAACAATCTGCCAAAAAAATGAAAATAAATGCTATTTTTAATGGTTTATTATTATGCTTTGAGCTTTGGTTTTTTAGCTTGTTGAATTTAAATAAAATAATTAATTGTTATTCTCTAAGTCTAAATAAGAGGCGTCTGGTTGTCAGGAAAAGCCAGTAGTCGAATAAACCAAAATCTATAGTGATATATGTCGGAAGGTCTGCCTTGAGCGACTAGCTGCCATTCGGCATAACTTATCTAGCATTAATTGCCAATTCTCACTTGTAAGCAATCACCCAAAGATTTTAATTCCAAAAAGGAATACCTCAGTTTGCCTTTTGTATTTATAGCCTAAATAAACTAATAGATTTAAATTAAGTTTTGTGATTATTCGATTTTTCGGGTAGAAATTTATAACCATTGATCATTGCTGAAACCAGTCCTGACTTTTCTCTTCGTTCAGCAACGATAACACCTAGTATATGCAATGGTATAAGTATTACTAGGGCATAAAATGCGTATACATGAGCAGTGATGATGGGGGAGCGAAACTCTTTAAGCTGCTTATAACGTTCATCGTCAACATTAACTTTTGAATAAGGCTCGATTACGTCAA
Organism: Pseudoalteromonas apostichopi; assembly: GCF_030297135.1. Classification (NCBI taxonomy): domain Bacteria; kingdom Pseudomonadati; phylum Pseudomonadota; class Gammaproteobacteria; order Alteromonadales; family Pseudoalteromonadaceae; genus Pseudoalteromonas; species Pseudoalteromonas apostichopi. The sequence goes on along the minus strand of NZ_AP028066.1, from coordinate 819,166 downwards.
GTTGAGTCTCGTCAAGCGCAATGCTTTTAGCAAAGTGCTGTCCTAACGGTGGGTAGTAAATATCAGTCCCTGCCAGTATTAAGCCCGTTGCCATTTGAATTGTCATTGCTATCAGCAAAGCTAATACCATGAGCTTTCCTATTGGATTATGGCCTTTGTATACTTGTTTGGGAGAACGTCTGAATTTAGTTAGTTCCTTCTTATACCCTTTCATAAATGGCAGAGTTTGTGACCACATGTCATTCGACGAACCAATAAAACCCATAACCAGCCGAATGATAAGGTTTATGGCAAAAATGTAACCGATAGTAACATGTATGGTTTTAAGCATTATTTTGGCGTCCACCGTTACACCAAGTGTTTTTCCATTAAAGATGATTAAGCCGATCACAATTAGTAAGCTAATTGTGATGACGTTTATCCAGTGAAAAAGCCTGATGCTTTTAGGCCATACATAAGTAAGTGTTCTAGTTTTGTTCATAACATTTCTCCTTTTCCAGAGATTGCGTAACTTATAAATGGCCTGTTTCGGTGATAGTTGTTGTCCAATACCTAATTTTTATGGTTGTGAATAGTAACTTTAGTTCTTCTTTAAGCTTTTCTAATTCACATTGCTCAATAACTACTTCAAACTTCAGCATATCTTTGTAGCCTCTAACTTGTTCCTCTAAGCTAAAAGCACTATGTTTCTTGCTGTAGCCCATGATCGGGAAAATGTTGAAGCCGGATGCTATATCACTCAGCATTAATTGGTCGATAACATCATCCTTGTGCTTCTTAGGGACTATGAAGGTAAAAACTAATGATGAACTAAACATTGCGCTGCTCCAATAAACGATACCAGATTGGTAATAAATAGAGAGTTGTTGCCGTTGAAGTCAGTAAGCCTCCTATAACAACTATAGCAAGCGGTTTTTGTATCTCAGCTCCCGGACCTGAAGCAAACGCTAAAGGCATTAGGCCAAACATTGCAGTGGTCGCGGTCATAAGTACTGGACGCAGCCTTCTTCGAGAGCCATCTACTACACGTTCAGTGATATTAGATATAGTGGTTTTGCTCTGTTCGAAATAACTAACCATAACGATACCATTGAGCACTGCAACACCAAGTAATGCAATAAAGCCAACTGATGCAGGAATTGATAAATATTGTTCAGATATTAGTAACGCAAAAACCCCTCCCATTAAGGCGAATGGGATGTTACAAAGAATCAAACTTGCTAAGGATACAGAGCGAAAAGTTGTAAATAAAATCACAAAAATTAAGATTAAAGCTAGAGGAACAACGATTATTAAGTTCTTCATTGCTCGTTGCTGATTTTCGAACTCACCACCAAAAGTTACGTAATAGCCGCTAGGAAGCGACAACTCAGAGTGAACTTTAGCTTGTAAGTCTTCAACAAAACTTACCACATCTCTGTTTTCAACATTGGTTGTAATTGAGACAAAACGTTTACCTCGTTCTCTTTCGATCAGTAAAGGTTCTTGTTCTACCTTAATGTCAGCGACGCTCTCTAGAGGTAAAATGGTATTATCAGGCATTAAAACAGATACTTGTTTCAAATCATTTATTGAGCCAATCTGACTTGCTTTGTGCTTCGACGAAGCACCGAAAACAATAGGCGTAAATTTATTAACGGTAACTAGTTTAGATATTTGTGAGCCTTCAAGTTGTGGCTTTAGAAAATCAGTTAATGCTTTAGTGGTTAAACCAAATTGATGAGCTATTTCAGGTTTTAATGAAATGCGAATGTATTTTCCACCTTCTATCAATGCTGTTTGTATGTCTTGACTACCAGATACTTGGCTTACTAACACTTTCATTTTTTCAGCGATATTTGCTAATTCTTGGACTTTATCCCCAAAAACTTTTATTGATACATCGCCTGTAGTGCCAGTTAGCATTTCAGTTACCCGCATTTGAATAGGTTGAGTAAAATTTGTGTTCATACCGGGGTAATTTGATAATACGTTGCGTATATCTTCGATTAGCTGTTGCTTGGTATCAAAGCGCCACTCATTTTGAGGCTTCAACTCCATGAATATATCCGTTTCATTTAGGCTCATAGGATCTAGGCCAAGCTCATCTGATCCAGTTCTGGCTACAATTTGAAGTATTTCAGGTACTTGTTTTAGTAGTGCTTTCTCTACTTGGGTATCAATATTTAAAGAGGATTGTAGGGTAATAGATGGCGACTTTTCTAGTTGAACAATGATGTCTCCTTCATCCAACGTAGGCATAAAACTTTTCCCCAAACTTACAAAGGCAAAAATGCTTGTGATCAACACCAAAAAAGCTATCGATGATGCTGATTTAGGTGAATTAATAACGCTTAATAGCGACTTTTTGTACTGTATTTGTAATGATTTGATGAAGCTAGGCTCACTCGCTTCATTTGATTTCAGTATCATTGAAGCTAGCACCGGGATGCAAGTAAACGCTAAAACTAGCGCAGATAACATCGCAAAAACAATCGTCAATGCAACAGGCGTAAACAGCTTCCCTTCTAACCCTGAAAGAGTTAATAGAGGGGAAAAAACAATAACGACAATTAATGTTCCTGATACAGTTGGCACAGAAACTTCTTTACATGCTCTATAAATAACATGCAGCTTAGGAAGTTTGCTGTTTTCTGAAAGCCTATTTACAGTATTTTCAACAACGACAACAGATGAATCAACAAGCATACCAATAGCAATAACTAAGCCTCCTAAACTCATTAAATTTGCTGATATGGAAAAATGGCTCATTAATATAAAAGTGGCAAGAGCTGCCACCGGCAAGGATATAGAGACAATCAGTGCCGCTCTAAAGTTGCCAAGAAATAAGGCTAGCAATATGATAACGAGCACTACAGCTTGAACTAATGCATTTGTGATGGTTTCAATAGCAGTACTAATCAAATTAGATCTGTCATAAAAGACATTGATAGTAGTACCACTAGGTAGTGAGCGCTCTAGTTCTAAAAGTTTTTCTTTAACTGAACTTACTACTTGGTCGGTATTACTGTTTTTTAGCGCAATAACTAAGCCTTGTACGGCCTCTTCACCATTATGTGTCACTGCACCATAACGTATTAAACTTCCTTCGCTGATTGCTGCAACATCGGCTAACCTGATTATTCCTTGTTGGTTGTTTTTTATAACTAACTGACGTATATCATCAATTTTTTCAAATTGTCCTTGTGTTCGAACAACAAAATTGTCGTTACCTTTGTTTATTCGGCCAAGTCCTCCATTTAAATTGTTAGCTATTACGGCTTGTTCAATATCACTAAAAGAAACGTCTAGTGATTTCATTTTCAAAGTAGTTGGTGTTATTTCATATGTTTTTACATAGCCGCCTAAACTGTTTACGTCTGCGACGCCTTCAACTGTTCGAAGAATCGGTCTGATCTGCCAGTCCAAAATATCACGTCGCTGTTGAAGGCTTAAGTTTGGATTATCAACTGTAAACATAAAAATTTCACTTAGAGGCGTACTCATAGGAGCAAGACCACCAGAAATACCCTCTGGGAGTTCAGCCCAAATATTCATCAGCCTTTCATTTACTTGTTGTCTCGCCCAATAAATATCAGTGCCTTCTTCAAAATCAAGTGTAATATCAGTAATAGAATATTTTGTAGTTGAACGAAGAATCTTTTGGGATGGAATACCAAGTAACTCTGTTTCGACAATACGTGTAATTTGAGTTTCTATTTCCGAAGTTGTCATTCCCGGTGCTTTTAAGACAATTTTTACTTGGGTAGGAGAAATGTCGGGAAAAGCATCAATTGGCAAATTAAACCAAGCGTTGACTCCTGCAGCAGTTACGAGCAAAGTCAAAATAGTAATAAAAATTCGTTGAATAAGAGAAAACCTGATTACCGCACTTATCATCGTTTATTCTCCCAGCCCGAGAAATAGACCTTGGGCAATGCTAACGAAGGAGCTAAGTACTTCGGCTTGAGGTGTTAGATTGTCAGATTGAACAATGTAGCTATCATTCTCATTGCCAATAATAATGACCTTAACTAAGTTTATTTCTTGTCCTCGTTTTACTGCAACATAGCTTTTGTTATTGAGTTCGAATAATGACTGGTGAGGGACTTTAATACCTTCAATTAAAACGATAGGTGTTAGTAACAGTTGTTGCCCGAGTTTAAGCTCACACGATGAGTCGAAACTACTCCAGACTGTTTGCTTATAACGGCTGATTGTTTCGTCAACATTTTCTACTTTTAGTATGCAATTATCTTCAGTTTTAAATGAGTTAACATTTTTTGCAGTGCTTGCTAATAGCGAAGATTTTACAAAAACATTATGTGAAGGAATTATTTCAAAAAGGTATGGTGATTGTTCGTTCGTATACTTAAGTTGACCATTAGAAGGACTGATTATAAAAATATCGCCGTTTTTATCGATGGCTAATTGTTGTAGTGCATGGCTTAAGTGTTCAAAACTTAACTTTGCTTGAAGATAGGTTTTGTTGATGTCTAACCATTCAGCACTTTTTATCGTTTTCGAATTTGCATAATTTTTAACAGACTCAAGATGCTTCTTACTTTTTAAAAATATTGATTTACTGGCATCTATTTCTTCTAAGAAGTGATGTACTTCTGGCCCTTCTATTCTAGCTACTTTTTGTCCTTTACTTACCTTAACACCCGGATTGTATAAAAAAGATATTTGTTGCGGTGTAAAAGGCAGTTGTACTTTGAAACTGGATTTAGGTTTAAAGGATACCTCTCCAAGCACTTGCTCTATCTCCATACTGTCAACCTGATGTACGGTTTTGAACTGATGTTTAAAGCTTCCCAATTGTGAAATGGCGATCACTGAATTGGTGACTTGTTCAGCTTGAGTTTGCATGCTTAAAACGGTTAACAACATTGACGCTATTAATGAGAATAATCGATATGAGGTTGCTATCATTTGTTACTGACTCTTGTTAGGCTAACCGCGATAGTTGCCTTGTTTTGTTTTTAAGTGAACTTATCCTACAAATAATGTGTAGTTTTTACGTCAGGCATGTGTTGTAAATTCATAAGACAAATGTCCCATAAACTTTTTAACTGGTTGATTTTTATATGAAAGATAAAGCGATAGCAGTGCTTCTAGCTATAATAATGGTACTCAATTTTTTTGATGTAATTACTGATATTTCTTTAGGTGTTCCGACTTGGCATATTGTCGAAGAAAGTTTGATTGTTTTAGCTTCAGCGATTGGTTTTGTTTTTTTGGTTCGAGATATTTCAAACCGCACAAAGCGTATTAATCAGTTGAAAAGTGAATTAGATAAATCGGGCATTCAACTAAAAAATATTTCGGAAGAAATGAAGCTTGCTCGTATAAAATACAGTGAAGTCATAAATGAACAGTTTAATCAGTGGGGACTGACAAAAAGTGAACAAGAAGTTGCTATGTTGATGCTGAAGGGATTGAGTTTTAGAGAAATTAGTGGTGTAAGAGATACTAAAGAAAAAACAGTTCGTCAGCAGGCCTCTAGTATATATGTCAAAGCGGATGTAGAGGGTCGACATGAGTTTTCAGCTTGGTTTTTAGAAGACTTCATGGAGCCAGACAGTACAATAGAGTAGTCATCCTTTATCTTGCCTACTATCACTAGGAGGTTCGCTCTTTAAAGTGTATGTAAGGGTGAATACTTTAAAAAAGCATGGTCTTTACTGTAAATAAATGATGGTCAGCTATTAACACAGAGCGCACTTTCGGCACTAACGCATAATTGTCCAATTTCAAGTCAGAGTTTGCATTGATAATTTTTTACGTAAACAGTCATTGACCTAGATTTTTTAATGGTAAATTATGATATTTCAATAAATATCACACTCAACTGTTACATTATTAATTTTGGAGAAATCATGGCTCATCCGATAGTTGAACAAATCAGAAAAGCCGATAATGCAATTGTTGCCGAAGACTTCGATACACTTCTTAATATCTATACAGATGACGCCATTTTAGTTATTGAGCCTGGTAAAAATGCAAAGGGTAAAGCTGCTATACGTAAGGCTTTTGAAGCAATTTCTGTATATTTCAAAAATGGGTTGCAAGTAAAACAACAAGGTTTAGAAGTTCTTGAAACCGAAGATACTGCTTTAGTTTTAGCAAATACAGTTGTGTCAGCACCTAATTACCCAGAAGTAATTCGAAAAGCGACATATGTTTTTACCAAAAGCTCAGAGGGTGTTTGGTTGTGTTCAATCGATAATTCGTATGGTCATGAAATCATTGTAAAGTGTGAATAACAACTATGGAATCACTTTTATATCTGTAATTGTGTATGGCAAATACGATTCCATCCCCAAAATGAGCTGGCTAATTAGTTAACCGCCTTACGGCGATAGATGATTTTTTGTGTATTTTTAACCCATAACTCTAAATAGATTAATTTAGGTAACCTATTTGGAGTCATGGATAAAAGTGCAAGTCATAATCAAACAAGTCTTTGCCCATTTCGCGTTAACGCAAATACTCTAAGGGTGTCTTTGAGCGATTAGGTACAGTGTTATTCATCTAATGCTATTGGCTCTACTCCATAAAACTGATATTCCACTAACTTTATGTCATCACCAATACAAATGACTGTTTTAATATACAGTTCAGTTTTTGTGCTCCCATATTCAAGAAAATGAGCGACGAGCGCACTTTCTTTTTACTGAATCTCTTTAGCTTCAATAAAAAATTATAGTTGGCAATACATTACGTTATTTGTTAAGAATAGATTCATTAATACATGAGCGTGACATCGGCAGAAAGATGCGCGAAGCGCGCACGATAAAATTGTTATAAGCCATAGGGAAGATCGGTGTTCAAAACGTTAATAGGCAAACTCGATGTACTCAGCGTTTTTATCGCGTGGTCTCTTTTGATCGCGTTCTTTCTAGCGTTTGGTTACGGCAAGTTTTTCTCTCCACCGGAAGCTAGTGCAAGTCATTTGGTATTCATCTTCGGTGCGTTTGTTGGTGCTGTTGCTGTTCATATTGTCCTGGCATTTTTTAATCGTTGCCCTCACTGCAATAAGTGTTTAACTGTTCAGGGCTTCGTAGCACCACATCCAGCATCAAGTGGGGATTGGTCTAAAGTTGTTTGGCTGTGGTTTTCTGGCTCAATTGTTTGTATTCATTGTGGCAACAGGGTCAACACAAATGGCTTATAACAAATTGCTTAATTTCGTTCCGGCCACAAACAGCGTGGCCTCCACGGGACAGCCTACACTGCGTTTCGGCTGCCCATTAGCAAAGCGTTAGGCTTACAAGGAAGTCATGTGCAAACTCCATTATTAATTTCTATAATTGCGGTTTTTATTTCTGCTATAAGTGCAGCGGTTACTATATTTAATATATATAGAGATCGTGCAAATGTGATTTCATGGTCAGAAATTGTTTACGATATGTCGCAAGATCCAGATGACCCACCACCAGTATTGTATATAAAAATTGTAAATACAGGGTTAAGACCAATAATCCTTACATCAATTAAAAAGATAGCTAAAAATTCTAGTTGGGGTAACGCTCTTAGATATCCAGACTATGATCAACTTAATGTAAACGCTTCAGACGCAATTAGAGATCCAGAAACACGTCGTTCAGTTTTTTCTATTAAAAATACTAGTGTCGTATTAAAGGAATCTGAATATTTTGAAGTATCATGTGGAATTGATGACTTTCAGCATGAGGTTCGAAGTTTTTTTAACGATGAATTACACGAAGCAACAAGTATGCAAATCGAAGATGTTTTAGGTACTAAAATTAAAATCAAAGATATTAAAAAAAACATCGAGGCTATGTATCAATATAAGCCTAACAAGAAAATCAACAAGGACTAAAAACAGTGGGCTGTTATTTAGGCGTTATATGCCATGAGAAAAGTCGACGCGATTACTAAGATTCAAGCTTCTCTTGATACCAGTGAGCCTCAAATCATTACGCCGAAAGGCCAAATTTATGAGAAACATATTGAGCAACTCGCGAAGCAATTACTTCGGTCTGTTATTGAGCCTGTCTCGGTAAAAGTGACCTCTACGATCATTGAGGATGCTGACTTTGACACATTCAGAAAAGCAACTGTTTGGGGTATAGCTAGATCAGGTGTCAACTGGCTGTTAACTATCGAAGGACAGCAGGAATTTGCGCTAGCATTAGGTTCAAACCCTTTAGACTTGAAGTTGCATGGTTGCTCTTCAAGCGATGCTCTAGCAGAGTGGTGCAGCTAGGCATATAAGAAGGCGTTTAAATAGGCGGACACGTAACAGTTGGCTCGGTTCCGCTTCGTTACACAGTTTAGCCAACTGTTAGTTAGCCGTTTAACGCGGCGTTGGTTTCTAAAGGAGTTTGCGTGTCATCTGATAAGGAAGTTCCTAATTGGCGTCAATATGAATGGCTTATTTCAAAGATATTCCACGACAATCAATCTTCATTAAATACAAAAGTATTGCATGATACTCGTGTTGTAGGAGAGTATTCGGAACGTTCTAGACAAATAGATATATTGGTTGAAACACAAAGTTCAAAGACAATGATTGAGTGTAAGCATTACTCAACTCCTATTGATTTAAAAGCAGTCGAAGCTTTTCTAGGTATGCTTTCCGATGTAAAAGCAGACTACGGAGTTTTGATTTCCTCTAGTGGTTTTACTAAATCTGCAGAGAAAAGAATTACAGAATTTTTAGGTCGAATTACTTTAGAACACCTTGACTGGGAAATTGCATATGAAAGTTCTTTTAATGAAATATCATATGGGCGCATGTCGGATGTTTGCAGTCATTGTTTAATAAATTACGAATCAGGCAAAGCGGTACCTGGTTTACTTTGTTGGGAGCATGGTTTTGGCTTTGAAATTCAAGGGAAATTATCATCGTTTTCAATTGCTAAATGCTTAAAATGTAAATCACATACCGTATACTGTGATTCATGTGGTTGGGTTACAGTTGCGGAGCATGATGAGCCATGCTGTGAGCTTCGTAACGAATTTGTGCAGTGTTACAACGAAACTTAACAAGTCGTTTAAAAGGACAAAAAACAGTTGGCTTTTGCTCCTTTGTCGCTAAATTTAGCGAACAATTTTTTGCCTCTTAACGAGGCGTTAGGGCTTACTACGAAAAATTTGCAAGGGTGGCGAAATGATAAGGTTTTATCTGGTTCTTACTTTGTTGGGAATATTGCTACCATACGGGGCGTTTGTTCCTTGGCTAGTTAGCAATGGCTTAGATATTGGTCTTTTGTTCAGTGAAGCGGTGGCAACCCCAATTAGTATTTTTGCTTGGCTTGATGTCTTGGTTGCGGCGATTGCTCTATTAGGTTTTATCGTGGTGGACGGCAAAAGACATAAAGTGAAGTATCGATATTTTGCAGTGTTGGGAACTTTGTCAGTTGGTGTATCGTTTGGGTTGCCACTGTATCTTTACTTGAAAGAAAAGCAGTCGCTCCAACCGCAGCCCTAACAAACGCTTCTGTCCAAAAACAAGGTAATGCTTTTCTTACTCATCCAATCTAAATCTCAGTCATGAGCTCACTCGTTTAAAGCGAGCTCATTTCTACAATAACCTTACAAACCAAGTAAAATCTTATCTAAGTTTTGTTTTGATTTAGCAACGCTTTGTAGCGGCGTTAATCCACGTGGGTATTCTTCTTGCTCAAGTACTAACCACTTGGTGTTGCCGTGGGTTTCTAAAGTGTCGATGATGGCAGGCCAATCAATGTTGTTTTCGCCGATAATCGGGCTCATGTTGCTACCCTCAATCGTACGTACTTTGATGTGCGTAGCGAGAGTGCGGTTAGGGTACTTTTTAATGAAGTAAATTGGATCTTTAGCTGCGTAATTAACCCAGCCGATATCTAGCTGCAGTGGCATGGTTTTGGGGGTATGACTGGCAATATAATCCCAAAATGTTGCGTTATTAAATGCATTAAACTCTTTATTATGATTGTGAAAACCGATCTTCATATCAAAGCGGATTGCATAATCACTGACTTTAGTGAGCTCTTTAACCAATGATTTAACCCCTTTTGGGTGCCATGCTCGCTCATCCCACGGTACATAAAGAGTGGTAACGCCAAGGGTTTTGTAAAACAGTAGGGTGCTATCAATAGTGCTTTCGCTGAGTGCATCAAAGCCGATGTGGGCACTACTGGCAACTAAGCCTAATTCAGTGAGCTTTGATTTTAAGGCTGCTGGGTTATTTGAGTAAGGGCCAAAATCTCCGGCAAATTCAACGCCGTCAAACCCCATTTCGGCAAGAGACTCAAGCGTACCATGAAAGTCATTTTTTAAGGTGTCTTTGACTGACCATAGCTGCACACTTACTGGTAGTTTTGCAAATAATTGACCACTAAATACAAGGCTAAGAATGAGCAATAAAATGCGGGTTTTAAACATACTTAAATCCTAAAAAAAGCAGGGGAGTGACCCCCTGCACTGTGTTAAAAATAACACAAGGGGGAAAGTTAATCGGTATAGGCGTACTCGCTCAGACCAAGCTCTGCTAAGACCTGATCTAAATGAGCTTTTGCTTCATCTGAAGGGCCAGGGTAATCACCCGCAATTGGTACATTGCCGAGGTAACCAATGTCTTTACAGCCTTCAGGTGTACAGAAAAAGGCTGCGAGCACTAATTCTTTAAAGCGTAAAAAGGCTTTACCAATACGCTTAAACTGCGCCAGTGTTTGCTCGTTTAAAAACGCAATATCGTCTAGAATCGCACGATGTTGCTTTTCGTTCAGCGCAACAAATTGCTTTTTAAAACGAAGCTGTGCTTCATCGTTAAGCCAAGCTAATGAATTTAAAATTTTAATTCTATCGCGTTGTTGGCCTTCATAAGGCGCACTCACCCACTCATTAATGACCGCTGGTACTTGTAGCTCACTGGCTGAAGGAATATCACCTTCGCGCGGTACAATGTAATCAGATAATAGCGCTACTAACGTAAGCTCGTCAGCCGTTAAGGTCAGTGGCCAAGGTGATTCTGGTGGCATCACCAAATTAGGATCTTGGCCATAGCCTTTTGCGGTGACAGGCTTAATATCTAAATCAGGCCAATGCTCTTTTGCAGAGACAGCACCGTCATCTTCAAGTGCTTTTGTGCAACCAGCGGTTAAACCCACTGCCGAGCCTGCAGCTAATAAGCCAAGCCATTTTAAAGACTCACGGCGGCTCATGTTAGAAACATAGTTATATGAGTCGTGTTCGTTACGATGATGCATAATTAAAGTACCCCGTTATCAATTTGTTGAGCAAGCCAAGTTGAATTACGCATTGCCAGCGTCATGATGGTGAGCGTACAGTTTTTATGAGGGTTTGAAGCAAATACACCGGCATCCATTACAAATAGGTTATTACAATCCCACGTTTGTCCCCATTGATTGGTGACCGAATCTTTCTTTGAGCTACCCATTCGTGTGGTTCCCACTTCGTGGATGATTTCGCCGCCTTTTGAAATTGCTTTTTCAGCAGGTGGGAGGTCGCCAACGGTCGCACCCATGTTTTCTAAAATTTGCTTCGCAGTTTTTAAACCATGTTCAATTTGCTTTAACTCTCTGTCAGACCACTTAAAGTGGAACTTTGATACCGGAATACCCCATTTGTCTTTAACCTTTTCGTCAATTTCCATATAGGTATCTTTGTTCGGTAACATCTCGCCACGCAGAGCAAAGCCAACGTAAGAGCCATATGCATCACGAATTTGTTGTTTGAGGGCAGGACCATAGCCTTGTTTATCACCCGATACACCCGAGCCTGGTTGTCTAAAGCCACCGCCAATTTCAAAGTGATAACCTCGTGGAAAGTCTAGCTCATTGTTAGCTTGTGCTTGATGACCCCACCAAGGAATAAATAAGTGATTAGCGGTATGGCCATCTTCGTTATAACGTGGACGGCCTTTAAGTGCAGGAATTTGTGCACCTAACCATGCACCTGTCGAATCCATTAAGTTTCGACCTACTTGGCCACTTGAATTAGCAAGGCCTTTAGGGTGCTTTTTATTTTTTGAGTTTAGTAAGATACGCGCTGATTCACAGGCACTGGCTGCTAAGATAACCACATCTGCATCAATGGCATGCTCAGTGACCGTATGTTTATCAACATAGGTTACGCCAGTTACTTTACCTTGCTCATCAACCTTGACTGATTTAACCATGGCATCGGTAATTACTTTTAAGTTACCCGTAGCTTTTGCCATAGGTAGAAGCGATGTTGTGGTTTGGAAAGCGGCGCCAATCGAGCAACCAGAACCACAAGGTGTTGCATAAAAACAGGCCATGCGGTCATCTTTCGGGCGGGTTAGTACCGCGCGGTGCATAGGCACTGCTTGAATGCCCATTTTCTTTGCAGAGGCGGCAATTAAAAGCTCAGGAACACGCGGCTTCGGTGGTGGCTGTAAAATACCTGGCGATGAATCTGGCATATCTTCATGGCCAGTATTGGTACCACATACACCTACAAGCTCTTCTGTTTTATCGTACCAAGGTGCTAAATCAGCGTATTCAAAAGGCCAATCAGCACCGTGACCATCACGGCTTTTACCTTTAAAATCGTGCTCACTAAAGCGTAATGAATAGCGGCCCCAGTGGTTAGTTCGACCACCTAGCATACGTGCACGCCACCAGTAAAAGTCACTGCCTTTAGCGCTAGTATAAGGTTCGTCAGGCACTTGCCAGCCGCCATCAACGGTTGCATCGTAAAAGCCAAAGTTTTTGTCTTTATTACCAGCCCCCATAAGTGGGGCTTCGTTGTTACGGCGAAACATCGGGCTTTCTGTTTTCGGGTCATAATTACGACCGGCTTCAAGTAATAAGACTTTGTGGCCAAGTTTGGTCAGCGTATAAGCAGCCATGGCACCGCCAGCACCAGAGCCAACTACTAAAACCTTATGTTTAAAATCAGACATCTTATAGCTCCTTAATTTTTATATTTTTAAACCACACTTTGTCACCGTGGTCTTGAAGCCCAATATGACCTTGCGATGCTGTTGCAAAGTTTTTCCAGGTTGCAAACTTACTGCCTTTAACAAGGGTATTCCAGGTTGTACTACCAATCACAATGCTGGTGGTGCTGATACCGTTTTGCCAAACTTGTAAGTGGTTGTCTTGCATCTTAATGCGTACATGGTTCCAGCTATTTGCAGGTTTGTGTGCCGCAGTTGGCGCTGCAAATAAATCGTAAATTGAACCCGCTAAGTGCGAATCAATTTCAGTATCTGGGTGTTCTTCGTTATCGATAATTTGAATTTCAGGAGCATGTGAGTAAATCATCTGCCCAGTTTCATCAGCCAGTACGAAAATACCACTATTACCCTTGGTAGAGATTTTCCAATCAATCAGTAATTCAAAATTTTGGTACTGCTTTTTGGTAAGCACATCACCGCCACCTTTGGTTAATGTCATTGCGCCATCTTCAACAACCCACGCAGGATTTAAAGATTCGCTTTTAAAATTGCGCCACTGCGACATATCTTTGCCATCAAACAATAACTGCCAGCCAGCTTGCTTTTCTTGTTGTGTAAGCTGATTGTCAGCCGCATTAGCGAGTGCACAGCTACTAACGGTAAGCATTAAAGTCAGTGCTTTAAGAGATTTAAACATAGTGTTCCTCGACGATTTACTTGCTTAAGACGCACATTTTTCGGTGCGTTTGTTGTTATTAACTACTAAATGCAACCCAATGAATGCGACGATTAAAATAATTGGGAAGATCAGTAGGTTTTGTAATACAGCCTGTCCGGCTAAAATTTCAATTTGTTCAGCACTTGCACCACTTGCCTCTGCCGATGAACGGGCAGTGTCTATCCAACTACCAATTACTGGGTTCCAGATGCTCATAGCAAACATGCCTGCACCGCCCATTAACGACATACCCAACGCGCCAGATTTGGGAATGTATTCAGCAACGCAGCCAAGCATGGTTGGCCAAAAGTAGGTAACGCCAAGTGCAAATAGCATCGCTGCCAGATAAATCATGCTGCCCTCGGCTTGACTCATCATAAAGATCCCTAAGCTTGCACAAATGGCAGAACCAAGTAACACACCAGTAGGATTAAGCTTATGAACAATTGGACCCGCAAAGAAGCGACCAACAGCCATTAAGCCGGTGATTAAAGCTAATACCACCATAGGAGAAGCCCCAGAAGAACCTAAAATTCGCTCAATCCATTGTTGCGTTCCAAACTCAGTGGTTGCAGTGAACGTCATACACGCAATTAAAAAGATGTATAACGGCGTGAATAAGTGGCGAATATTGCTGGTGGTTGAGTGAGCACGGGTATCAAAGCTAGGAAACTGAGCTTTAATTAGCATCGCGCCATAAATAACGGTTGGAACTAAAATTAATGCTACTTGCCACTGCCAATTTAGGCCCGCTCCCGACATAAAGTTAGAAGCAAGTGCGCCAATCACAATGCCACCTGGGAACCAAACATGAAAACGGTTTAGCATGGTAGTGGTATTTTTAGGATACATTTCTGCAATCAGCGGATTACAGCCCGCTTCAACAGAGCCGTTAGCAAAACCAATCAAAAAGGTAGAAACTAACAAGCCCCAAAAGCCATCGGCAGTAATAGTCAAAACCAGACCAAGTAAATGACAGATAAACGCTAAAGCGACTAATTTCTTAGCGCCAATGGCATTATAAATAATACCGCCGACCATAGTCGCAACCGGAAAGCCCAAAAATGCCATGGCATTCACCCAACCAAGTTCGGTGTCTGTTAAACCAAATTCACTGCCAAGTTGACCTAAAATACCAGCACGGATGGCAAAGGTCATAGAGGTCACAATCAGTGCTATACAGCAAAGCCGAAAGACTATGCGGTTATAATTATTGTTGTCCATATTGTGTGTCCTGTGTGTTCTATTGTTGTCGGTTTTTATAAACCTAAAATTCGATTATTACGCTCAGTGTTTGTTGCGCCACTGGCAAAATCGTCAAAGGCTTTGTCTGTTGGGTTTATTAAGTGAGCTTTAATAAACTCAGCACCTTCTCTTGCTCCATCTTCAGGGTGCTTTAAGCAGCACTCCCATTCAAGTACAGCCCAACCATCAAACCCATATTGAGTTAACTTGCTAAAGATTTGCTTAAAATCTACTTGGCCATCTCCTAAGGAACGAAAACGACCCGGTCGGTCCTGCCAGTTTTGAAAACCGCCATATACCCCAGAGCGGCCATTCGCAATAAACTCGGCATCTTTGACATGAAACGCTTTAATGCGCGAATGATAGATATCGATAAACGCTAAATAGTCGAGCTGTTGCAATACGAAGTGGCTCGGATCATAAAGAATATTAACGCGCGGATGATTATCAGTAGCCGCTAAAAAGCGCTCAAATGTCACGCCATCATGTAAGTCTTCACCCGGGTGTAATTCATAACAGACATCGACACCATGCTCGTCAAAGCAATCC
Source organism: Pseudoalteromonas apostichopi (assembly GCF_030297135.1). NCBI lineage: Bacteria > Pseudomonadati > Pseudomonadota > Gammaproteobacteria > Alteromonadales > Pseudoalteromonadaceae > Pseudoalteromonas > Pseudoalteromonas apostichopi. Next base: position 803,774 of record NZ_AP028066.1, on the reverse strand, counting down.
AAAATAGGTAACCAACGCTTAGCAAGCTCATTAAAACCTTGCTCAACGAGTCCTTGTGGGCGTTGTGGCCACGGGTAAAAGGTATGCCATAAAAAAGAACCCGAAAAAGTCGCATGAGTTGTTAACCCCAGCTTCTTACTGGCTTTAGCAGCTAGCATCAGTTGCTCTGTTGCCCATTCTGTACGTGCTGCAGGGTTACCTTTTACATGCTCTGCGGCAAAGTTATCGAACATTTCATCGTACGCAGGGTGCACAGCAATTAACTGGCCTTGCAAATGGGTTGATAACTCTGAAATTGTAAGTCCATATTCCATGGCAATACCAGTGACTTCATCGCAGTATTGCTGACTTTGGGCGGCTTTTTCTAAATCGAAAATTTCAGGGTTTGAGGTTGGCACTTGAATCGCTTTGTAACCTAAACCGCTTGCCCACTTACATAAGCCACGAAGGCTGTTAAAGGGGGCTTCTTTAGAAATAAACTGCGCCAAAAAAATTGCTGGCCCTTTGATTTTATTCATTCTTTATTATCCAATCTGTAATTTGTGCCACTTAATGTCTTGCTTTGATGAAGCAACTATGTGCTCAATAAATGCCATACCACGTATAGCTTCATTGATGCCAGGCACATCAAATGCTGAGTTTGTTGCATGGTCGCCTTGTTTAAATGCGTGAATTTGTGCTGCAAAATTGCTGTAGATATTAGCAAATGCTTCTAGGTAGCCTTCAGGGTGACCTGCAGGGGCTCGCAGTGCGTTTTGTGTGTCAGGGTGTAATTCACCCACACCCGCTCGCAGTAAAATAGAGGGTTGGTTGTGACCACGCAGCCATAAACTATTAGGCTCAAGCTGTGACCATTCAAGGCTTGCCTTGTCGCCGTAAATACGTAGCCGTAAATTGTTTTCATCGCCAATAGCGATTTGGCTTGCTAGTAAAACGCCTTTACAACCATTATTGAATCTAAGTAGCACGGTGCCATCATCATCGAGAACTCGACCATCAACGACATGATTTAAATCAGCACAAAGCTCTGTAATTTCAAGGTCAGATACATATTCGGCTAAGTTAGCTGCATGCACGCCAATATCGCCCATACAGCAGCTAATGCCTGACTTACTGGTATCTAAGCGCCAACTTGCTTGTTTTGATGCTTCGTCTTCACTGTGAGATAACCAGCCTTGGGTGTACTCAACAATCACCTTGCGAATCGTGCCAAGCTCACCGGATTTAACGCGATGTTTGGCTTCTTTTACCATAGGGTAACCCGTGTAAGTGTGGGTTAAACCGTACAAAACGTGCTGCTTTGCAATGATGGCTTGTAATTGCTCTGCTTCTGCAAGTGTTAGCGTTGCCGGTTTGTCTGATAACACATGAAAACCATGTTCAAGTGCCATTTTGGCGACGGGAAAATGTAAATGGTTGGGTGTTACAATAGCCACAAAGTCGATACGCTCATCAGCGGGTAATTTTGCTTCTTCGGTAAATAAGCTTTGGTAACTGTCGTAGCAACGACTGTTATCTAGCCCTAGTAACTCGCCAGTTGCTTTACACTTATTAGCATCTGAACTAAATGCGCCTGCAACAAGCTCTATCATCCCGTCTAATCGTGCTGCAATACGATGAATAGCGCCAATGAAAGCACCTTCGCCACCGCCAACCATCGCCATGCGGATCTTAGCTTTGCTCATCTTAAGCGCTCCTAATTTAAATAGCGTTAGCTACTGTTAATCTCATGTTATTGATAATAGGAAAGCTTGAGCAATAAGTGATAATAAAAATTCGGTTGACAATGCAACAAAATCGGCGTTTAAAATATATAGCATTATTCGGGGAAGAGACAAAATTGAGCGATGGATATACAAGAAATAATAAAAAAAGCTGGTGTAAATCAGTTGATTGCTGCATTTGACTTATTGCCAGATATTCTCTTTTGGGTAAAAGACACTGATAGTAGAATCTTGCATTGTAATCAACATTTTATTGAGCATCAGGGTTATAAAACACTTGAGCAAATATTGTTAAAAACAGACTTTGACTTTTCCCCAAAACACTTGGCGTTTCAATACGTCAATGATGATAAGCGAGTGATGGAAGGCTTCATAGTGACTGACCGTTTAGAGCTTAATCAAACCCAACAAGGTGAGCTTGGTTGGTTTTCAACATCAAAGCATGCTTTAAAAGATCACGATGGCAATGTGATTGGCACTTATGGTGTGACTCGGCACTTACAAAAAACCTCAAAAGCGCTTTCTCATGTTCGTGCGATTGAAGAGCCTGTAAAATTTATTCGCGAGCACTATCATCGTCAGATCAGTATTGATGAATTGGCAGAGCTTGCACATTTGTCAGTAAGTGCCTTAGAACGTCGCTTTAAAAAGCATTTGGCAAAAACACCTAATCAGTTTATCAACGAAGTCCGTCTCGAAAATGCCCGCAAGCTACTGATTGAAACACAGCTACCCATTTCACAGGTTGCTTATCAATGCGGATTTTCCGAACCAAGTTACTTCAGCAAACAATTTCGGCGTTTGTTTGGTGAAATTCCATCACAAATGCGCTCACAACTCGGTGATTAAATTGCCGCTCTCGCCATTAAAATAGCCCCTTGCTCAGCACTGGCAAGGGCAGGGGTTAAACGCGCTTTACTAGCATAAGTTAAGTAAGGGGTAATGGCACTGGCAATACCGCCCATCAAGGTAATTTTTTTAATGCCTTGCTTTTCAAAGTATGAGATATAGCGGGCTATGTATGCACAAGCTTCATTGATTAATTGCTTACAAAAAGCGTCGTCAGAATGGCTAAAAACGAGGGGCGCAAATTTAGCGAGCTCAGCAGGGCGCGCCGATATTAAAAGCTGACTTAACGCTTGGCTGGAGTGGCAGTTAAGCTGGGTGAGTAGGGTATCTATGGCCGTTGAACTTTTCGCAACACCATCAAGTACTTCAAATGCTTTACGGCAAAGTTGTAATCCTAACCAACCACCACTGGCACCATCGCTCAGTAATAAACCATATCCACCCAATTCGTTAAATTGGTTTTGCTGCTGGTAGCCTGCACAAAAGCCCGTACCAAGAATAATCACCGCGCCATCATGGTGTTGGTGTGCGCCTTTACACGCAATCAGCATATCTGTTGACAGGGTAAAGTTGGCAAATGGATGTTGCCACATGAGCATAGATTGATAGGCAGATTCGATATTGGCACCAGCAAGCCCGGCATGCACATAGGTGTTTTTCAGCTCGCTTAAGGCAAGCCCAGCATCATGAAAAGCAAGTTCTGTAGCATGGAGTATTGAACTTTGACTTTGTTTACAGCTGGTAGCCACGTTTGCTGAGCCACTGATAGCTTCGCTAAGTAGGGTGCCATTTTCGTTTTCTAAACGCACCTTACATTTACTGCCACCGCCATCAATACCTAAAAAATAAATTGCTTTGCTTGCCATGCTTAATCCTTTGAAAGTAGCTTATTGATAGCCTCAGCGCTAATTGCACCTTGTGCGTTATGCACGCAAGAGTGTACATGTACAGATGCATTTGCTGAATGGTTTCTTATTAATTGCCAAAAAGCTTCCGCGTTTTCTAGGGTAACGCCACCACCCATAACAATTTCTATTTGATTAGCGCTGTGTGCTAAGTATGTGTTGAGCTGATTTAGACCATCAACAGCACTTTGGCCGCTTTGCCACGGCGTGCCTGCTGTTAATATGCGGTCAACTCCTAAGCTAATTAGTTTTTCAAGTGCGCATAACGGATTTGTCAGGCTATCGAATGCACGATGAAAGGTAACCATAAGCCCATAATGTTTTGCAGTGGCGAGTAAAGAACGAGTTACCTCTATATCAAGTTTTCCTTGTTTGACTGCACCAAATACTACCCCATGTGCGCCTACATTAGCTGCGAGTTTTATCTGTTTTTCCATTAATTTATGACACTCAGTACTTACAGTAAAATTGCCAGCTTCTGGTCGTATCATTACTAATAGCTCGGTATTTCTGGTCAGGCTTTTCAATGCGCATTCAATTGCAGAAATACTGGGTGTTAAGCCTCCTAGGTGCAAATTACTGCATAACTCAAATCGTTTTACGCCTAAGTTGCTAGACGTAAAAACGTTGTTCGCAAGTTGCTTTAAGTCGCCTTCGTTTAGGCAGACTTCGAGAATTTTACCATTGCTCATCGTCGTTTTTTTACCATATCTATTACACCTAGTTTCAAGTCACTTATTTAACTTGCATTATCAGAAAGTGCCTTTCGGGTTTTAATTTATATTTATCAATGAATTATATGTTTGTGTGTGTTTTTTAGAATTTAGGTTTAAATACAAAAAACATAAGGTTAACTATAAAGTAGAAAAGATAAAAATGAATATAAAATATTCCACACGCCGATTTTGTCATATCTCTCACCGAATTTTTATTATCACTTTTTGACCACTCACCCTATTCTGAATTGGAGTTTAACAAGCTATTAACTACCGATAATACGTTTTAAAACCGATAACAATAAATCGTTTTTGTGGAGGTTATACCAATTCGCTTAATTAAATGACTAAGTATTATTGCGGGTTGGTATTAAAGCCTCATAAACAAAAACAGAACACACAACTGGAGATAGGCATGGGCAAGCAAACTGTAATAAAAACAAAAGGGCAGGGACGGCATTTCAAACGTAATGCAATTTTAATTTCGCTATTGGCTGCTATTAATACAAGTTACGCAGCAGAGCAAGCAAATGACGATGTAGAAGTGATTGAAGTACGAGGAATTCGTTCTTCAACAGCAGAAAACTTAGCAATAAAACGACTATCAGCTGCCACTGTTGATGCAATCACTGCTGAGGATATAGGTAAGTTTCCTGATAAAAATGTCGCTGATTCATTGCAACGTGTATCAGGTGTTCTAATTGACCGCGATGGTGGCGAAGGTAGCCGCGTAAGTATTCGTGGTACTTCACCAGATTGGACTCTAACCCAATTAAACGGTAACTATATTGCTTCATCAGGTTCAGGTACTCCTACCCGTAGTTTTAATTACACGTTATTGCCTTCAAGCATGATCAAAAGTGTAGAAGTGTATAAAAGTGCTGAAGCACGCATAGATGAGGGCGGTATTGGTGGTACGGTTATTTTACATACCCGTAAACCACTAGAGATGGAAGCAAACTCAGGTGCGTTAAGTGCTGAGGTAACTTACGATGATGTGTCTGAAGATACTAAACCGCAAGTCAATGTGCTTTATTCATGGAAAAATGACGACGAAAACTTTGGCGTACTTGCCGGCTTTACTCGTCAAGATCGCACCGTAACAACCATCACTAACAACGCGTCACACTGGCGTTTTCACTCAGATACAGTTGAAGGGGCAGAGCGCCCTGCGCTGGTAGACCAAGCAACTGGCGAAGTGTACAACAATGTATGGGCACCGCGGGCTATGAGTGTAAATAACTCAAACCAAGACCGTACCCGTGATGGTTATCAAGTGGCCATTCAATGGGCCCCAAGTGACAGACTTGACTTAAACTTTAATTATTTTGGTGCCAAGCTAGGTTATGACCAGACAGGACAAAGCATTACCTTTGCTGAGTGGAATGATAATCATAACCCGTATTACGGTATTGTACTTGATGGCGATACCGTAGTTGCTTACGGTAACGGTGATAATGGTTTACTGAATGACAATAACTGGGGTGATGCTGATGTAAACGGCGGTGTGCCTGTGCGTCGCGGCTTGTTGTCTCCTCAACTTACAGGGCGTGAGCGTTTTGGTGAGTCAAAATCAAACACCTATGATTTTGAAGGCACTTATTATGGCGATACTTACAGCGTTACAGTAAAGCTGGGGCATACCGAAGCAGAGGGTGGTACCTCAAAAGAAACCTACGCTAATATTGATGCGCGGTTAGGCTCTGTAAATAGCTGGTTATGGTCAATTGAAAACGGAAAACCAAGCTATGAAGTGTCGACTGATTTAGCCACCGATAAAGAAGCATACCAATATTATGACTGGTTTGACTCTTACTCATCTGAAAATGAAGACTCTGAAGATTACATTCAAACAGATGTAAAATTTGACCTTGATGGTAGCTTTTTCACCCGTTTATATGTGGGGGGTAAATACCGCGATCACGAAATTAAAGGTATTCGTAACGACTTTCGTTGGGATGACGGCATAGCCGATAACGGCGGTTACCGCGGTTACTTACCTGGTACTGAGTGGTTCCATAATCCAGATTTTCATCCGGATGCACCAACATTGGTGAGTGACCACGTGGTTGATAACAGCGCCGGTGATACAGGTGCATTTAACTTTTTAGCGTTCGATTTTGGAGCGCTTGATAACTACTTAAAAGAAAACTTTAGCCAAACAGTTGTACCTACGCTTTCGGGTACTTATGCCCTTGAAGAGAAAATTTGGTCTGTGTACACACAAGCTGATTTTGAATGGCAAGATTTTCGCGGTAATGTCGGTGTGCGTTATGTGAATACAGAGCTTAGTACTTTGACCTACGATGATGTCATTGGTCAAGACGATGACGATACCGATCCGAATGAGCGCAGTAGCGATGGCAGTGAAGTATTACCAAGTTTTAACCTTGCATGGGATGCAACCGAAGACCTTGTTGTTCGTTTTGCCGCAGCACGCACCATGGCAAGAGTGAGCTATTCAGACTTAAGCCAGACCGAGTCATATGGTCCTCCAGTTAACATTAACTCACCTGATTCATGGACAGGCCGTGGTAATGGTACCTCAGTAAATACAGGGCTTGAGCCTATGTTATCTGACCAATTCGATTTAGGTATTGAATGGTATTACGGCGATGGTTCAGCACTTGGCGCGACGTTATTCTCTAAAGATATTTCTAACTTACCAATTTCGACAGTAGAAATAGTAGAGCGTGAACACGATTGTTGTAATGGCCCAATCGAAGTCGAAATGAACACCAAAGTCGGTGGCGGTGATGCAAAATCAGAAGGTTTAGAGCTGTTCTTCCAGCATTCGTTTGATAATGGTTTTGGTATTTTAACCAACTATACCTACACAGATACCAGCACCAGCGAAGTATCTACCGACGGGCAAAAAACAGAAGCCGAAATTCCAGGCACGGCTAAGCACCAATATAATGTGTCGGTGTACTTTGAGAATGACGACTTTAGTGTTCGTGCGTCGTATAACTGGAAAGATGACCGTGCTAACGGTATTCACCAAGGCTATAACTTATATACCAAAGACTATGGTCAGCTTGATGTGAATGCCTCGTACAACTTAACAGAGGATCTTTCGTTTACCGCATCAGTTGTGAACCTAACAGAAGAAGTTGAAGAAGGTTACTGGAAACAAAGCAATCGCTTTACTTATAACCAATATTCGGGCCGCCGTTTTTACTTAGGCGCAAATTATAATTTCTAACCGAAGACATGTTGTTTGTTGCAACCTAAAAAGGTACTTTTATTAAAGTACCTTTTTCTTTTTTAAGACAATAATGATTAAGTTTGTAAAAACAACTGAGCAAGACAAAGCCTATTTACTCGACCTAAGATTAAATACCATGGTTGAGCACTTAGAAAATCAGGGGTTATTTTTATCACTTGAGCAGCATCAAGCAAGAGTGGCTGAGCACTTTGAGCATAGTCATTTAGTGTTAAATGATGGGCAATGTGTAGGCGCTGCCAAGTTCATCGTTAGTGATCAAGCAATTAGTTTATTACAGCTACAAATTGCACCTAAAGAGCAAGGCAAAGGGTTAGGCACTAAGGTGTTAGATGCACTAAAAGCGCAAACAGCAAAGATAAATTTAACGGTGTTAAAAGCTAATCCAGCGTATGGATTATATCAACGGGCAGGGTTTAAAACTCTAGGCGAAGACGACTATGAGTTTCACATGCAGTGGCAGAAATAAAAAAGGGCGCTGTTAAAAACTAAGCGCCCAATTTTGACTATTTCTTTTCTTCGTCAGGTAAAGTGACGTTTAGCTCAAGTACTGCTAAGTCATCTTCGTTTTGGTCAAACTGAACCTGAACTGCATCAGTGTTTACATTCACGTATTTACGAATAACATCTAGGATGTCTTGTTTTAGCTGTGGTAAATAATCTGGTGTACCACGCTGTGAACGTTCGTGTGCGACAATGATCTGCAATCGCTCTTTTGCTAATGACGCACTGCTTTTCTTTTCTGAGCGGAAGTAGTCAAGTAAAGACACATTAACCTCCAAAAATCCGTTTAAATAAGCCTTTCTTCTCAACGTCTAAGAAACGAAAATCAACAGTTTCGCCTAATAAACGATTGATTGCATCTGTATACGCTTGGCCAGCATCAGATTCAGCATCTAGAATAACCGGTTGACCAGAGTTCGATGCACTAAGAACAGCTTGTGATTCAGGAATAACGCCCAGTAGTTTAATCGCTAAGATTTCTTGTACGTCTTCTACCGAAAGCATTTCACCTTTTTCAACACGCTCAGGATTATAGCGTGTTAATAGTAGATGTTCTTTTACGCTTTCAAGACCTTCTTCAGCACGTTTTGATTTGCTGTGTAAAATGCCAAGAATACGGTCAGAGTCACGTACTGATGATACTTCTGGGTTCGTTGTTACAATCGCTTCATCAGCGAAGTACATTGCCATCATTGCACCAGCTTCAATACCCGCTGGTGAGTCACACACAATGTAATCAAAATCTTTTTTCAGCTCGTTAAGTACGCGCTCAACACCATCACGGGTTAGTGCGTCTTTATCACGGGTTTGTGAGGCAGGTAAAATATGTAGCTTATCAACGCGCTTATCTTTAATAAGTGCTTGATTTAGGTTTGCTTCGCCATTGATTACGTTTACGAAATCATAAACAACACGGCGTTCACAACCCATGATAAGGTCAAGATTACGTAGACCAATATCAAAGTCGATAATAACGGTTTTAAAGCCTTTAAGCGCTAAACCTGTGCCAATCGCAGCACTCGATGTGGTTTTACCAACACCACCTTTACCAGAAGTAACGACAATCACTTTTGCCATGAGATTTATCCTTTAACCAAAGCTGAAATTTCTAATGAATCATTTTTTTGTTGGATTTGTACTGCGCTGCCCCAGTGTTCACCTTGTAGAGAGTCGCTGATCCAATAACTACCATTAATCGAAACAAGTTCTGCTTCTAATTTTTGGCAAAATATATTTGCTTCGTTGTAACCTTTTGCCCCTGCAATTGCACGGCCGCGAAGGGTACCATAAATGTGCACGTTGCCATCGCTAATCACTTCGGCGCCATGGCTTACAGCACCAATCACAATTAGGTCGCGATCTTTTGCATACACTTGCTGGCCCGAACGAACAGTGCCATGAATAACTTGCGCAGGCAGGTGAACGGTTTTTTCAACGATAGATGTATTTGTTTGTTGTTTAGCGGTTGCAGCCTTAACGTCTTGTGAATAATTTAACACCGACAAGCCTGCAGCTTTTGCGCTTTCGTTTTGCTCTTGAGAGCCATTACAAACCCCAACAGGGTTTAGCGAAAGGCCGCTTAACATTGATTTTAAGAAAGAGAAATCAAGCGCTTCATCTTGTACGTCGCTTAAGTTGATTACGATAGGCGCACCGGCAAAGAACTTAGGTGCTTGGGCGATTTTCTCATCTAACTGCTTACTTAAGAGGGCCGTATCTGCTGAAAATAAATGTAAAACAGATAACGTAAAAAGGTTCCCTTTTAATTCAAAAATTTGTTCCGACATACACGCTCAATTGAATTGTCTGGATTAGCATAATTTAAGTATAAACACAGGCTGAACAAGGCATATACAGTAAAAATCTAATCTATTTTTTCTAACTTATTATTTGACTCATGTTATAGTGTGCGCCTTCGTTAAGCAAGATATTATAGGGCCATAATGCTAACTGCGGTGTATAAAAGTATTAAAAAAGCGGATACATACCTTTTTGTAGAAAAAAGAGATGATTTCTCACGCGTACCTGAACCTTTACTAGAAACGTTTGGTCAACCTAAGTACGTGATGATGATTAATCTAGCAAGCCGTGAAAAGTTAGGTGTGGCAGACTTAGGCGCGGTTAAGCAAGCGTTAATTGATCAAGGGTTCTACTTGCAATTACCTCCGCCAGAAGAAAACCTGTTAACCCAATTTAAAAAAGACAAGGGAGTTGAGAGTGATTAAAAAACTTGCCGTCATTTTACTCAGTGCTTCACTAAGTACTTCAGTATTGGCAGAACAAAAGACACAAGCTGATTTTGACGTTTACGTTGCAGCATTAAAAAAAGAAGCAATTGAAAAAGGCTATGATGAAGCCTTAGTTGATCAAGCACTTGCAACAGCTAAATTCAAAAAGAAAGTTATTTCAGCAGATAAAAATCAGCCAGAAGTAAAAGAAACCCTCGAAACTTATTTACCAAAACGTGTGCCGCAATGGAAAATTGACCGCGCGCGTAAATTATACAAAGAAAACCAAGACGTTCTTGAAAAAGTAGCCAAAGAATACGGCGTTCAAGCGCGTTTTATTGTTGCACTTTGGGGCCTTGAAAGTAACTTTGGTAAAATCCAAGGTGGTCACAGTGTAATTGCATCATTGGTGACACTTGCGTTTGATGGTCGCCGCGAAGCCATGTATAAAAACCAACTTTGGGCAGCACTTGATATCTTAAAAGAGGGTCACATTACCCTTGATAAATTCAAAGGCTCTTGGGCTGGTGCAATGGGGCAAACGCAGTTTATGCCAACCTCATTTAACGCCTATGCTGTTGATTACAATGGTGATGGCCGCAAAGATATTTGGACCACAGAAGAAGATGCATTTGCTTCAATCGCAAATTACTTAAAGCAAGCTGGTTGGAACGATGATTTAACCTGGGGTCGCCAAGTTAAATTACCTGAAGGGTTTGATAACTCATATATTCTTAAACGTGGCACGAAAACACGCAGCCAATGGTTAGAGTATTGGAAAGATTCAGAGCGCAGCCTTGCAGATTGGCAAGCAATCGGTGTTCGTAAAATGGATGGCAGTGACTTACCAAACGTTGATGTTACCGCCGCAATGGTAATGCCAGATGACGTAAACGGCCGTATGTATCTAGCCTACGATAACTACAAAGCACTTATGCACTGGAATCGCTCGTATTACTTCGCAACCAGTGTCGGTTACTTATCAGATCGCATCGGTTACCCAGCGATTAAGTAATTGAGTAATAAAAGTTAGCAAGTACCAAGGGTAAAGCAATAAGTTTTACCCGAGCAACTTGCTAACTTATTCGGCGTTAAAACGCCTCCTACAAACACGCTAACTTTCCACTCGATACAATTTTAAACTTTTACATTGAGTGATTGTTGCAGTGCTTCAACGTCTTTACAGCCAAGGTAAATGTTTTTTCCGTCAGTTAAAGTTATTTTAACGGCTTTTCCAACGGACGCGTTATATAACCAGCCATCACTTAGCATACGTATACCAATTCCTTGATACCATTTTGTTTGGTATTCAGAAGTATCTGCAATCTGAGATAATTCAACCTGTTTGCTAATGATCCCAAACCCAAAATACCAACGAAGTTTTTGTTCATCGATTTCTATTGTCAGTGAAAAAAACAACACAGCGATAAGCAGGTTTATCGATATTATAATCAGCTTGAGGTTAGCCAGTTCAGGAGAGAAAATTATAAAGGCACTAATCATTAATAAAATAATAATTAACGTGTAATTAATTTCCGTTTGTTTATACATAGCCTAATATCCTTGTATGTCAGAACGTAAATAGACGCTTAATTATTAGTATAGCAAATGGAAACAAAGTTACGATTATCTCCTACAAACGCCTTAAGCAAGACCTACAAGAGAGCGCGCGAAACAAGTTTCACGCCTACGATAGAAAACACTAGGCTCTAGGCTCTGGGACGCGATATAAAATCGCTGCTACATGTTCGGCGTTAAAACGCCAGATTCCCTTTTCCTGTGATTACACTTTTACAAACAACGTCATAAATTTCATCATAAAACATTATTTGAAAATGCTTGCACCCAGCGATTTCGTCTTGATTGAATGATAGTAGCCAATTCGAATTAAGCACTTCAAATATGGCTGCCACACACTTTGTATTCGCTAGAATACAATCATGAACATCATCCGTTGCCATTGAATATGCTTTTACGTTATCTAACCTTATATGCTTAAGGTTCGCTAATGAATATTCATCATCGGGATTGAAGTACTCAAAGCCTAAAAGGTCTTTATCATTTTTGCCAAATCACCTTTTGTAGTTCAGGTCCTCTGCCATCATGATAAAAGTGTTTTCATAAAATCGGCTTCGCATTCATAGTAATCCTTTAAAGCTAAAATACTTTTAGCTTGTATAATACTAAGAGCCCAACACCGGTAAGCAATAAATGCAGTCTGTAGTTTAAAATAGAGAAGGTATCACTCGATGCTATTTTTAAATAAGAGTCCTCTTTGTTAGCGACTCCGACAGGTAAAAAGTCATATAAGAACAGAAGTATGCCAGCCAAAATTAATACAATACTGATTATCAAAAGAAGCTTATTCACATGATTACCCTTATTTTTAGAGCTTTAAGATTGCCCGTGTTTTATATCTACTCTTTTCTTAATTAACCATGCAATCATAATTGCATTAAAGTAAGCGAATAAAAGTAAGCCTATTTTATTCAAGATAACAGTAGCAATGATCCCGCCGGTAGACTGTGCTTGTGTGATAGACACTTTTGCGTTCATGATATTAAGAAAAGCCCACCATAGTGCCTCATTCGCAGTACTTATTCCGCCAACGGAATTTTTCTCAAACTCCATTATTAAACTTGCACAAGCTGTAAAAGAAACAAAAGTGATTAATAACACAACGAGAGTGAGGCTTTGAAACTTGCTAGACAAAATTGAACTTATGAGTAACTTAAGGGACTTTATTGTTCGAAAAAACCTTAATATCCTAACTACCCTTGCAAGCCTGCCCCAACGAAGTGGGTCAAGCAGTGGAATCGAGGAAACAAGGTCAATCCAGCCCCATTTCATATATTTTAGTTTACTCTCTGCTTTGTAAAAATTTACAAAAAAATCAACTAAAAATATAACGCATATACTCAAATCCACTCTTTGAAGGAGGAGCGAAACTTCTGGATCAGTAACCAAGAATGTTTCAGCAAACACAACAATAAGTACATAAATACTAAGAGCAAGTAGAAATAGTTGGTATACAGCACTACCTTTCTCTTTCATTTCTGATATTCCTTTATCACATTATTTTTATATTACGTTAAAGTGAGAATTGTACTTAAAAACTCATATTTTGAGTAAAAGGGTGGTAGCAAATTCTAATCTGTTAGCACCTAGCAAAGCGCTAAAGCACGACCTACAAGAGTGCGCGTGAAACAAGTTTCACGCCTACAAGGTCAAACTTGCTAACTTATTCCCCTTTCCCCGGCTTTTTCAAAATCTTATCTTTAAAATCAAGTACCTTACCAATGCCAGAACCTAGTTTCATTAGGCTTTGAAGCTGTTCAGGGCTTAAGCGCTGTAGCTCTGCTGACCACTTAGTAACGGTTTCAAGTAGATCGTGAATTTCTTGCATTTGTTGCTGAGCAAAGCGCTCATCATCTGTGTGGGCTTCTTCTAAAATGTTATCGCGAAGCAGGCTTAGGGTTGGGTCTATCTCGCGCTTTTTACGCTCTTCGAATACGCGATTGGCCATATCCCAAATGCTGCCAGCAGGACCGTAGTATTCTTTACGGTCACCCGGAATATGGTGCACTTTAATTAAGCGCCAAGACTGTAGCTCTTTAATGCCCATACTAACGTTTCCGCGCGAGATACTTAAGGTATCGGCAATTTCATTTGCCGTCATTGGTTCTTTAGTAATGGTTAATAATCCACACATTTGACCAATGGTGCGGTTAAAGCCCCAACGGCTACCCATTTCACCGCAGTGCATAACAAAAGCTAAGTTTTTTTCAGATAGGCTCATAATTTTTAGTATTCAAAAATTTCAGAAATTAAATGCTAGCACGCTCGGGGTATAACTAAAAGAAATAGCCACTATGCAATCTTCTGCTACTAAAGTGTAGATATGCCATATTTAAAATTTAAGTTATTGAATTTAAATAATAGTTTAATTAAATGCCGCAGTGATTAGCTATTTGATGTGGATCAATAATAGTGACAGTTAATAAGTTTATCGTATAGGCTGAAATCCAATAATACCATGGAGGAACGTTATGAAAGCTGCAGTAAATAAAGAGTACAAGGGTAAATTAACAATCGAAGATATCCCATGCCCAGAGGTGGGAATTAACGATGTGCTAGTTAAAATTGCCGCGTGTGGAGTGTGCCACACAGATTTACATGCTTGTCATGGAGATTGGCCAGTTAAACCGAAAATGCCATTAGTGCCGGGCCATGAAGGGGTAGGTACTATCGAAAAAGTAGGTGCAAACATTAAACACTTATCAGTAGGCGACCGTGTCGGTGTTCCTTGGTTATATAGCGCCTGTGGGCATTGTGAGTTTTGTTTAGAAGGTAAAGAAACCTTATGCCTTGAGCAGCATAACACAGGTTATTCAGTCGATGGTGGTTACGCTGAATATTGTGTAGCCCATGGTGATTATGTGGTGAAAATTCCTGATGGATTAGGTTTTGCAGAAGCCGCACCTCTATTCTGTGCTGGGGTTACAACTTATAAAGCGCTTAAAGTCACTGATGCTAAAGCGGGCGACTGGGTGGCAATTGTCGGTGTAGGCGGCCTAGGCCATTTAGCAGTGCAATACGCAAAAGCAATGGGCTTTAATGTAATTGCCGTTGATACCGGCGAGAGCAAGTTGGCACTAGCCAAAGAGCTTGGCGCAGACATCACCATAGATTTTATGAAGCAAGTACCTTCAGAAACCATTTTTGAACAAGTGGGCGGGGCACATGGTGTTGTCTGTACTGCTGTTTCAAAACCCGGTTTTGAGCAAGCCTATAAAAGCGTTCGCCGTGGCGGTAAATGCGTGCTTGTAGGTTTACCACCAGAAGATATGCCATTGCCAATTTTCGATACCGTGTTAAATGGTGTGTCGGTAGTGGGTTCAATCGTTGGTACGCGTAAAGACTTACAAGAATGCCTAGATTTTGCTGCTAAAGGTAAAGTTAAAGCCATTATTGAAGAAAAACGCCTCGAAGATATCAACGATATTTTTGACGACATGCTAAAAGGCGATATCACAGGCCGAATCGTAATGACGCTTTAAACTTAAGTCAGTTAATGCTGTCAGGTTTGGTTGAGCGGCTCAATTGAATCTGACAGTTTTTCATATGCTAAAAAGTAAGTAACTGTAACTTGTTTTTGCCCCAAAACAAGTTAACGTAAATACTCTAAGGTCGGCTTTGAGCGAACACCAGACGTTTAAATTTTTTGAAACCTTTAATGTTTAGCCATTGAAATAAAAACTTTCCCCCATATTCAAGAAAATGCGCGATTGAAAATCAGAAATATGCGCGATTTGCGCACTATTAAATTGTTAGGCAATTTTATTGAGATTTGAGTATGGAACAGTTTTTTGATCAAACTAGTAGCGCTGAAGTTGTCTTACCAACTAAAGCATTGTCATGCCTCCCATTTGTAAAAGATTGCTTTTCTGAATGGGATGAAAATTGTGATTTGAGAACCTTTTTAAACATCTTATTTGCCGAAGGAGGGTATGGCGAATATGGTGACTATACGTATTTAACTAAGATCGAAGAGTTCAACTATATCTTGGAGTTATTCCAAGATGGTGCTGCAGTTATCGATCCTGAATCGAACCCTGAAGAGCCAACCTATCTGGTTCCGGATTTTGCTAACACCATCGAGTTTTCGCTAGCTGCTAAGTATGCAATCGCTTGGGATGCTGTAGTTAGCAACATGCTTTCGGAAAGTGCTTTTTTTTCCTTACCTCACATACTTGAATCTAGAACAGATCTAGAATGCTCAATTCATATGTGTGCAGGACTTTTTTACAAACAAGCTTGCCAGAATTTGAGAAGTTTCCTAGAAGGAATGGTCTTGCAATTACATTTTTGTTTGCACCCTGAAAACTACAAAAAATGGAAAATCGATGACTATAGAACGCCACCTTTAAGGGGCAAAAAAGGTTTGTTGCAGGAGTTGGAAAATCAATCATTAATAGATTCAAGACAGAACCGAATAGTGTCCAATCTCTATAATAAGTTCAATGGTTATATACATGGAAGTGCCAGTTTAATTAACAATAAAGGGACACAGTCTGGAGAGTGGCAAGGTAAGGTTTTTAAAGTTGAAGAGTTCTCAAATTGGTCAAAATTATTTACTGAAACGATTCATATTTCATTGGAGCTATTGAGTGTTCATTTACGCCAGTATGAAGGTCTAAATCCAGGTGAAAAAATCTGCAACATTTGCCACTCCAACGATTTAGAGTTTACTGCTGAAGGGGCACTACATAAATTTGCTTGCAATCAGTGTAATAATGTAATGACATTCGATGGTGACGGTAATAAAAAGGTCAAAACCACAATAACTTACCTTGAACCATAAGTACAAATTGCCTAACAAACTGTTTAAGAGTGATTCGCAACGAGTGGCATTTTTACTATGCGTTGCGTTGCTCACACCTTAACAGGGCGTTAGCCCTCTGCCAGCTTCAATGGGAGATATCTAGTTGAATAAGAGTAAGTTAATGGAGGCTCCTTTGAAGTCTAGTGGTGAAAAAGGAGCCTTTAACAAATATGATTGGGTAAGAGAAGCCGATAATAAGCTCATAAGTGCAAAGTTGTTAAGAGAATCAGCCGCTAAAAAGAGAATTGAGTTTGAGCGATTAAAGTCAGAAAAAGAAAAACAAAAGGAGCGTCCAAACTCCAAAGAAGTATTTGAAATTTTAAACGTTGTAGAGTCCGCTAATAAGTCGAGTATTTTACTACTTGGTTATGCGTTAGAATTGCTGCTTAAGTCTGGCGTAGTCTCGTTACTAATATATGCTCCTAAAGCTTTACTTGAAAAAAAAGTAAAGGCGTATAGCCATAATTTGCTTGAAATCGCATTAGATTTGCACATCGAATTGTCTAAAGAAGAACAGGATTTACTCGAAACTCTAAGTAGCTATATCATTCGAGAAACTAGGTATCCCGTTACACCTGAATCGCTAGATGATTACTGTAGCAAAACAAATGATATAACCACTTTTGTATCAAACGATAAGAACTTTGAACTAGGCTTGTCACTCTATAAGAAACTAAGAGAACTCATAGACAGCATTGATGGGACTCCTGAAGATATTAAATTTCATACACGCATGGAGATGGAAGAAAATGGTTACGTTATCTTCCGTATTGGCGGACGTTTACCTCCCGTTTTTATAATCAAATACTGTCAAACTCAGGTTGATTCTGAGACTGCTGCACTTTCCACGGTGAGAGATTTACTACTAGAAAAAAATAAAGTGAACAAGACAATCCATTCACATTTAATGGAAGTGTCTTGGGATACAGCATCTTTCTTCATTGTCGGTGGTAAAAGAGGGCTAACAAAGCATTTAAGAGTGACTCCAAACGCTTAGCACTTTTCGCTTCACAGTTGGGCTTTGTGTTTAAGGTGTATTGTTTTAGGTTAGGTGGTTGCGTTGCTCACACCTTAATGCGGCGTTACCAAATAAATACTCTAAAACGTTTTTGTCCAAAGGCGGGTTATGAATATAGCCCGCCTTTGCCCCAAAATAAGTTAGGTTAAATGCTCTAACTGCTGCTTTGAGCAATCAAGAAACGGTCCAAGCCCTATACATTGAATGATAAGTTAACGCATCTTTAATAATAGCTAGAAAATTTTGCTTAATGGGCTTACAACACCGTTTGCTCCTTGTTGTAAAACATGAGTGTAAATCTGTGTGGTTTTGACATCAGAATGGCCCAATTGTGCTTGAACGGTGCGAATATCGGCGCCACTTTGCAATAGGTGCGTTGCAAATGAATGGCGCAAGGTATGAGGCGTAATAACCTTTGTAATATTGGTTTGCTTTAATGCTTTTTTAATCGCTTTTCTAACACATGTAGGGTGGAAATGGTGGCGACGTATCTCGCCAGTTTCTGGGTCATCACTTAATTTGTAGGAAGGAAATAAGTATTGCCACGCTAGTGATTTATTAGCTGAGGGATATTTACGAGTTAAAGCGTCAGGCATTCACACACCTGCGTATCGCTCGTTTTGTAAATCTAATCTTAAATATTCTTCAACTTGCAAAATTTGATTTCTAAGTAATGGGATCAACTCCGTTGCAAGAGTAACTATACGATGCTTGTTGCCTTTTCCGTTCCAAATTTGAATGCATTTCTAATCAAAATCAATGTCCTTTACTCGCAATTGCACCGCCTCCATCACACGCAAACCACTTCCATACATTAACCCCGTGATTAAGTAATATCGCTTGGAAAGATGACTCATCAATTGCTTTACTTCATCAGGCGTCATCACTACAGGCTGCTTGGGTTGTCGATTACTTCGTGCAAAATTCAAGTTTAAAGAAAGCTCATTTTTGACAATATGTTTATATAAAAAAGCGAGCGCATTTAAAGCTGCACTTTGTGTTCTAGGTGACATATTACGTTTTAATACAATATGGTCTAAAAACGCTTTGACTTCTGCATCTCCCATTGAGCTTGAGTGACGTTTGTTGTGAAAGAGAATAAATTTTGCGATCCAGCCTAAATAAGCATTAATTGTTCTTAATGAATACTGACGAGTGAGCATATAGTCTGCAATGTAGTTTAAATAAGGAGAGCGAGTTTTCATTTTCATTCCTTTGAAATGAGTCTGTATATATACAGTTTTAGCTCAGTCGCTCGTATAGTCAAGAAAACGACCCAATCGCTCGTTTTTATCCTGAGGTAAAAGCGAGAACTCTTAAATTTTAATAACACTGGTAATTAGTTAACAAGTTTGTTAGAAATAATCTAATAAGAAAAACGAGCTACGCTGTGGTAGAAAAACGCGCGATTAGCTCGCTATAAACATGTTATAAGCCTTAAAAGCTCAGGAGTTAAATTGATATTAAGGACGATACATATTGGATTGTGCAATTCTGTTATGCATTGGAAAAGCAGCTCCAAGAATCATGAGAAAGCCGCTTTTCTTGTTATGTTTGGCACAACTTTCTATCTTTGGTCAATCTTAACAATTTTGCTATTTAAAGCTGGCGTTCAAACACCTTACGCAGGTAACTTTAAATATTCGCTGCCAATTTTAAGTATAGTTTTAGCCTCTGTGTTTAATCACTATTCTTTCAAAGACATAAAAGGTTATCGTTGCACACTAAAAGCTTACAAAAGACTATCTAAGTCATTAAGATATTCAATAAACTTAGTATCGATTCTATTTGTCTTTGGTAGCCCTGCTGCTTACATTTTGGCAATCTCTGATGTAATCGGCATATAACAAGTCAATGAAATGGACGCAAAACGCTTGGCTTGCGCTCATTCTTCGCTAATTTTAGCCAAGCATTTTTACGCCTATTATTGAGGCGTTATATGCACTTGAAGTCAGGAGTTAAAATTGACCTATGAATTTCCAGAAGAACTAGAGTTTTTTGAAAGAGGCTTTGGTTATTCTAGTGAATATGACCATGATGAGGGGCAGTTTTCATTCCTAATGGATTATGACACAGGTGAAAAATTAATATTTACTCATTCACCGTTTGGTAATAACTCAGTAAGTGTGAAGCTATTTCAGGGGGCGGAATTAGTATTTCATATTTACAAAGAAAACGTTGCGAACATTGCGTTTCAGGCTTGGGGTGGAGAGCAGGTATTAAGAGTATATTTAGACAGTGATTTTAATAATTTCTTAATTTACTTTAACCCGAAACCAAGGCTTAAATATTGCGAGCCTCATATGTAATTGTGCATATAACAAACGCATCAAAAATGACGTCAAACGCTTGGCTGACGCTCATTCTTCGCTAATTATAGCCAAGCATTATCCGCATTTTATGCGGGCGTTATGCACAAGAGACTAAATAGCAATCTAATCGGGAGCAAATAGTAGTGAACAATGCAATTATAGTAGTACTAGGCTCCACGAATGATAAACATGGCAGCATATCTCGCATAGGTCTTTCTCGCCTGGATAAAGGTCTTGAAATATACAAAAAACAAGAAAATTCAAAGATCTTGTTGACTGGCGGCTACAGCAAAGGAAAAAAGGTTGCAGAACACCCCTATTCCTATTACGCCAAACAACTCATACTGAAAAAAGGGGTGATAGAGGAAGATATTATAGGCTTAGTCATGAGCAAGGACACTGTTGAAGACGCTAAGCTTTCCGTTCCCTATTTGAAGCATGTAAACGACAGAAATATTATCATTATAACTTCAGATTTTCACATGCGAAGAACGAAATACATATTTAATAAGATTTTTAAAGGGAAAAAGTTGTATTTTATCGAGGCAGAATACAAAGCAAGCGATGCAGAAATTTCAGCATTAACAGAAACAGAAGAAAAAGAATTAGCTTTGTTAATGGAAACAGGGAAGTCAAGTATAGGTAGTAAGTTATGAGTGTTTTTGAGCTAGTCGCGGATAGCTATGAGAGCCATAGAAAACCGAGGGTTCAAATAATTGACCACATTACGAATTACATCAGTAAATCTGCTTTAGGCGACGCAAGGATATTGGACTTGGGGTGTGGCACTGGTGGTTACGCATCTAAACTAGGGGAAATTTTCGACACGATCATCTATGGGGTCGACTCATCAGATGCAATGCTAAAGAAAGCAAACAAGAAAAAACATGTTCAAACAATTAAATGTGATTGCAATGAATCAATTGTTATCCCAAAGGATCATTTCGATGGCGCCTACTGCATCAACTTTATTCACTATATTCGGAACTTGGATAACTTCTTGTCATCCATTTTTAGATCACTCCGGAAAAAGGGTGTCATATATATAGCAACCCATACAGAAAGTGACATTCGGCAACAATCTTTAGGGCGCTATTTTCCCTCCACAATCCCTATAGAACTATCCATGATTCATTCAATTAAAAGCGTGACTAGCAGCCTTTCAAATAATGGTTTTTCAAGGGTTAGGGTGGAATCCGTAAATATAAGACAACCCTTAGATGAAGAATTTTTAAATGCATGTAAAACCAAGTCATATAACTGCCTACATAGCATAGATGGCGACTCCTTCGCTGAAGGAATAGAACGCATTGAAAAAGATATAAATAATCTATCGGGAGAAGGATGCTTTCCTTATACAGTTATAACAGGAGTTAAGCATGACTGAAATACTGATAGGAATACTCGGTTCGCTAATAGCAACCGCAATTACCGCCAAGTACTACACAATTAAGTATAATATTGGAAAAAACAACAAGATAGTTAATCTGTTTAATATTAATACGGATAAAGATATCAGAATCTGTTATGCAAATATCCAAAGTACTTCTGATTACGTTTCGCCAGTTTCGAGTTTGATTCCGTCTGGCAGTTTTGATTACGGGGATGCTGATTCAATACTTCTCGTCTACGATAAATTTCGCACACACTATCACCGCCTAGTACGATGGGTAAGAAACGAGATACCGGCAACATCCAAGAACGGAAATCTCATTACCATCGCGGGCCCTAAGTGGAATAAATCAACAGAGCAGTTACTTGGAGAAATGGGTTCTCCTCTATACTATTCCAGTGGTGTTAATGGTCTCATCGAAAAGAGAGCAACGCACAAAAAAGAGAATATCCATAAATTTAATTTTAGAGAGGTAAATGGAACGATAGTAGCCGAAGACTATGGTTGCTTGGTTTGTGCGCGTAACAATGCATTAGGCAAGGATATTGATAGTGCGGTAATCGTGTCCGGTTACACAACCTTCGGAACTTTATTTGCTGCCGAGGCATTGCATTCACTAACAAAAGAAGAAGTGAAAAATATCTCCAAATCAGTAGAAGGTGACAATAAGTTCGCCATATTGGTCAAGGGAAACATAAAACTTGATCTCGATGGAAAAATAGCAAGTCCCGCAACTGTTGAAATTGTCACTTGGATTGGAGAAAGAGACTTTCTTGCGCCATATGAATATAGCTACTGATAGCATAGCATTTTCTAATAAACCGATAATTTTGCATAACAATCACATGCACTCGGACAGCATAAAGTGCCGCTCGTTCCTCGCACTGCTTTATGTTGCCGGTGATGTGAGACGTTACTGATTAAATACTCTAACGTGTTTTTGTCCATTAACGAGTGAGTAAAATGCAAAACTGCACATTGCTTCTGCCCCAAAATTTGTTAGCAACGACGATTCGCTCAGTCTCGTTATAAAAGTTTGACATAGATTTTATCATCCATGCGGTGCTTCAAAGGTATAAGCTTTGTCAGGTTGACTAATGAGTTAGCTCGAGATAAGTTATTGACTTGAGGCTATATGGAAGCCTGCTCACTCCAATAAGGCAAACTCTTTCGAGAACCATAATCCTAAATTGTATATTTTGTTCTTATTTGTTTCGGCGGGAAGAAGAAAATTAGGAGTGAATTTACTTAGCTTTTCGTCTAGGGATCTAAGAACATGAATATTACTAAATCTTTCATTTCAAATATCAAAAAACGAGCTAAAAAATTCAAGTTGACTCAGATATTAAGCATACCCAAGCACTTGAATCAGCAGCAAAAGAAGCTGGTTTTCCAAATTACAATGCACATTTACAGCGTTCTAAGAAAGCTAACAACCACAAAGCTAACATAGTTAATGCAAATAAAGGTATGGATGGTGTTAATAAAGAATTCGCGATGGCTCAAGGCAATAGGGGGACGCAGCTTAATCCGAATCAGTACAGCTCACTATTGGTGACATTTGATGATGATCTAATGGTCAATAAGTTAGAGTATGAAGGCACGACTCCCAAACTTATTAGACGTAACTTTAAGACCGAGTATCTCGATAAAGGTTTTGCAACTGCTATAGGTGCAAGGAAACTAAGTTTCGCTGAAGTTAAGCACCGTAACTTGGATATAGGTTACGGTTCAAGATTACACGAGTAGGGATACACCTGTGTTGAGTTCTTACGAAACAAAAACAACCCTTGGACTGTTGAAGACGCTAATAAAATTGCAAAAGAACGCATAGGATCTAAATTTGGCTCTTTCTACCGTGAATTCTTTTTCATCGATGGAAAATATGTAAATAACCACATCGATGATGAAAGAAATTTAGCGTTAGACCTCGAAGATGATATACAGTATTGCCCAGCAATTGATGGTTATCATGACTACTTTAGCTAAATGCTAACTAGCTTAATTAGCCCAGTTTAGAGTCAGCTACTTCCTAGCTGGCTCATCTTTGCCCCAACACGAGCTAAGCTTAATTGCTCAGGCTAGCGGCCTCTGTACACATAAGCGTATATTTGCTTATTAAGACTAATTTAGGTGTAATGAATACATAATAAGCGCTGAGTAATTTAGAAAAAGCATACATAATACTAGCTAAGTTGATCAAATTCCAAAAAGCGGTTTTGACACACAAATTGCGTGTTGCATAAATACTAAAGTGTCATACGTACGTGGAGAAAATATGAGTTCGAAAATTGAATTATGGGATAACAATAATAATTATATTTATGGTGAGCTTAAGGGTACTAAGTTTGAGTTATGGGATCACAAAAACAACTACATATACGGTAATTTGAAGTCTAATAATAAAGTCGAATTATGGGATCACGAAAATAATTATATATACGGTGATCTCAAGTAAAGCACTAAAATATGTGAGCTAGGTAGGTATAACAATCGCATTAGGGGTGGAGGCAAAAAGCTTGGCTTCGCTCATTCTTGGCTTAGTATAGCCAAGCTTTATTGCGCCAATTATGTGTTTATGAGAAATTAGTTACCAACTAACAATTTTCGAGAACATTACAATCAGTTGGTCAAAGCTGTTCTGTTAATTATATTGAATTGTTTTTTCTAAGATCATATCCAGAGAAGACATTATTCACATGTTAAAGTCTAAGACTAATTATACTGATGGTTCATGTGTGTCTCGTACAGGTCATGCACAAAGTATTATTTCTGCTGGCTTCACTAAAAAAGCACTGGAAACAGTCATCAGCTCTCAATTACCAAGAGTTTCAACTGAAACCAGAGAAAAAGCCCTAAAACTGTTGGCACAATTAAAAACATGATAAGGCCAAGCACAAGGGATAGCGCAAGCTGTCATAAAATTTCGAACAAATTTTCCTTCAGCTAGCACTATCCGTGTTGGCGGCGTTAAGTTCACAAGGAGGTTCAGTGCTAGATCATCACCTTAATATTGTTTGTGACGATGTTTGGAATCGTCTAGACAACTCTACACAGTTTGGTATAAATCAAGGCGAAGAAACATTAACAGACAATTTGTTGTTATATTTAGCCTCTCAAAAATTATCAAACATTAAAATTATCCAAACACCTAAAAAAAAAGAAAAAGTTAAAGGAACAGATTGGGAGTGGTGGATAGGCAACAGAAAGCAAGGATATTTACGCTATGCTGTTCAAGCAAAAAAGCTGGATTTGAAATCAGGCAGGTATGCGTCGTTAAATCATGTGGTAGGAAAAGGTAGTAATGCCAAACCGCAACATGAAATATTAGAAGCTTATGCTAAAGCAAATAAAGCGATTCCAATATACGCGTTTTATAATCACTTGAAACATTCTGAGTACCCGAAGAGCTGGAACTGTCCATTACCTCTTGATATCCCTAAATTTGGATGTACTGTCACGCCTTTAAAAAACGTTAAAACTGCACTTTCGAAACGAGGTTTTCGTACTTTTGAAAAAATTCACGCGTTTACTGAGACAGTTCCTCTAAGGTGTTTAGCAGTTTGTCCCAATATTGCATTTTCAAATAATACCCGTAATAAAATGGGGGAAGTGCCGAAGGTGTATGAAAACCCTTGGGGTTGGGTAAGCGAAATGGGTCACTTAACAAGTTATGAAGAAATGCCTTCTCAGTTTTATAATCATGAGTTAGGCCTGTACCCTAAACGCATTTTACTAATCGAAACCAGTGAATGTGAACTTAACAAGCCAATCAAGCAGGAGTAATGAGTTACGCCTTCAAATCACAAAATGATTTACAGTCAACTTTGATATAGAAAAAGTAATAAGAGTCAAAAGACAAGACCTAATCTCTAAGTTGGGAGAATAACAATAAAAAGGGTGTTAACAATATGCTTGCTGATAGGCTAGTGATATACGATAATGCTGTTTGTATATACAGTTAAAGTGGCATAGATGACAGAGCTAGAAATTAAAAAACTAATAGTAAGGTACTTTCTAGAAAAGTATGAAAATTTTGTTGTTGGTGCTGAGTTTTCATTTCAATTTGGTGAAAGACGAGCGGATCTAGCATTGCTAGATGATGGCTACTTAACTGCCTTTGAAATAAAAGGTGCTCGTGACACTGTATCTAGGTTGAATTATCAAATTGAAAGTTATAAAAAGTTTTTTGATTTTTGCTTTGTTGTGTGTGAACCAAGCAATCTGGCTGAAGTACGAGCAACGATTTCAAGAGATGTTGGCATCTTTCTGGTCGAAAATGGCAAAATTACTCATGTTCGCCAATCAAAACAGTTCAAACGACACGATAAAAGAGTGTTAGCCAGTGCGTTAAGTGTGCAAAAGTTGACTGCTCTATCGAAAGGAAGCAATTTAAGATCGAAGCACGAATTATGCGACTACGTATCAAAAAACAATACGTTAGAGTCATTAAGACAGTTATCAAGAAACGATTTTAATGAAAGATATGGGGTGGCTTCAAAACTGTTGAGACAAGAAACCACCCTTCATTTGACGTCGGATGACATATATACAATTACAAAGAAAGCTCCATCATTACTAAAACGAAGAGTCGTCTGATTCTCTGAGTAAAATTCGACTTTTAATGTAGTAATTCATGCGAACTGATATCCAAAATGCAGGGCTAATACCTGATGGGTTATCATTTGCTGCCGCTTGGATCTCTTCATCAGCCCACACTCCAAGCGGCTTATATGATGTTGTATCTCTGACAGTGTGCTCTGCAGCTCTTACATACCCACCATTGTTCCGACGGTACCTTTTATAGGTGAATGATTTTCCGTCTAAAGATGCAATATCAACTCTAGGTACAAAAGTACCGCCTTTCATTTCAATTTGTTCGGTGTTAATTGAAACGTAGTCGCCATATTTGATTGGGAACTCTTCACTAATACCCTGATAGATATCTTCTTCATAAATTCTAAACTCACCTGCAATATCTTCGCCACCAGTTTGAGCAACATTCGATGGGAAACTAGAGCAAAGCATTACAACGCCTTCTATTTTATCAGCGAAAAACTCCGTACCTGAGCATGCTTCAAGGAAAGTATCAACTACATCATTAATGGCTTTCTTTCTTACGAATTCAGCATCTAGAATTACGTAGAGTTTACAATTTTCGTTCAGGTGCCTTGTTATAGGAGTTAGATAATATTCAACTTCTTCGTCACTTAAGTCATATGGCAATCTAACCGCAAGACAATTAGTTCTTGCAGAAGCAATTCTTACGAATTCTTCAACGTCTTCGAACTTCCCGTCATCATCTTCATACAAGTGAACCATAGGGATGATGTTTAAGTCGCAATGTAGATCAAACAGAAAATACTGCCACTCTTTAAAGCCGTTGTGTTCTGATAACAACTGCTCAATCTGAGGGTTGATATATTTTTCGTTTGTACTCAAATCAAGTATAAATGGTCGCTTCTTCTGAATTTCAGCAATTTGCTTCATACGGCGATATATATCACCATCAGGTGCTTTTTTTGTTTTTCTCGATTTGGTTAGTTCGTAAATTGGCAAAATCTTTGAAAAATCATCATCATTGATGTGTTCAAAACAGCGGAGTTCGCCATCTCTAGTTTTTATGATCGGGAAATAGACAAATTCACTCATAGATTATGTCCGTCATAACCAAGAACTTTGGCTCTAATTCGAACTGCATGAGAAGATACTTGGAAGTGCATAGCAACATCTTCAACCTTTGATGATACGTTGGCTATGAAATTATCGAAAGCATCTTTAGGCATCAATAGTGAGGCTGCAAAATCATTGGCTTCAGCTTCCATCCAGTTTGTTTCCCCATTTCTAAAGAAAGTTGTATCTTCAAAGCTATCACTGTTAGCAGCATGGCGAATGCGATGTGCAATTTCGTGGGCTATTGTAAACCTTTGCCTATGCGGATGGTGTAATGAATTAACGGTCATTACCCAACAGCCTGACTTTTTCTCTTTTTTTAGCGAGCCTGATTCTTCATCTTGCATCGGCTCGTATCTAACAGTAATCCCTAGTTGTTTGGCTAATTCAGATACATTGACAGGGTCAGTTTCTAAGCCCTTGTCTTCAGCAAGTGCTATTAGATGTTCAGGTGTAGACAAATCTTCAAATTCTGTAGTTGTTTGAGTTTTTCTACCAGATTTTCTAACGAATGCCATCTATTGTTCCTTTTTGACAAGTAGGGATTCTTTGCCTTCAGATTCGGATATATCTAACTGAGCTACACGTTCCGAAATGACCTTTATTTGTTGGCGTAGGCTTTGGTTTTCTGTTTCTAAAAGTTGCAATCGTTCTAGAGCTTCATCGACAGTTCCTAATGACCTTTCAAAATCGCCAGCAGTAGCATTTAGATCGCTTTGTACAACCCGAAGCCGTGATTCTGCTTCATTCTCAACTTTTGCATTGAGTAAGTGATTGAACGTATCACTATGCATATATTTTTTTGTGATTTCTTCAGCTTTTTCTTCTGATGTACTTTTGATGTAAATCACGGATATTGCAGCGATCAAACCGTTAATAGCTATAAGGACGGTGATTATTGTTTGATAAAAGCCAGTTTGAAATGACCAGACATCTTTAAGGCTGATTAATGTCCCACTCTTGACTAACTCACCAATAATGTGGGATGTGAATGGATCGTTGATATTATCAGCATTAGCAAGTGCAACTGAGTTGGCATAGCCAAGGTAAGATAGTAGTGATGGAGAAGGTAAACATACGAGTAACGCCAGTAGCACAATGCAAAAAAGTGAGCATGTGATTAAGCTTACAAAAAAGATTGTCTTGTAGATGCTAGGGCTAGCGGGGGTATTCTCTGACATGCTTACGTTTCATCTGTTGTAATTCTTTGTAGCTTACTATACATCTGATTCATATAAAATAATTTAAGTCAATATGGTTGCATATTCCAGAGTTAAAACCAATAGGGCTAGGTCTTGTCTTATGCTTTTTGGTGGCAGTTTTTCTATCAGGTTTAGCTATTTGTCATGCCTGAAGTTATTAGTTATTTGCTAATGTTTGATTTTGAAAAAACATAATTTTGTCTACCTACGATTTATTAATATAACTCGCCTTAGCCCTAAATGGGTTAATGAAAATGCTCTAAGGGCGGCTTTAAGTGAACAGATATAGTGTTATTCATCTAATGCTATTGGCAATACTCGATAAATCTGATATTTCACTAACTCTCATATCATCACCAATGTAGGAAGCTGTGTAAATACACAGTACTCTTGTTTCGCTCACATATTCAAGAAAATGAGCGATGAGCGTATTTTCTTTTTCTGAATACCTTTAGTGTCAATAAAAATATTATAGTTGGCAATGCATTACGTAATTTGTTAATAATAGATTTATTAATACATGCGCGTGACATTGGCAGGAAGATGCGCGATCGGCGCACTATAAATGTTATACCCACAGTACGGAGAGATCTTAGCTTATGGAAATACAATTTGACTTGAGCGAACTTGATGGGCAAGAGGTTTCACAAGAAAAGCTTGATTTGCTACGTGCTTCAATGGGCATAGCTGATACAGATGATCTCGCTCCACGCTTAACCAATTTGGCCCACGCAGGACTAATTGAATATCTAGAAATGCTAGCTGGAAAAGGAATGCCCAACCGAGCGGACGAAGCGAAACAAGATCGTCTCCTCTATATAATAAAGAAAGTATTTTCACCTCGTCTACCTAGTGAAGATGACATTTCTATCATGTTCCAATTGACTACAACTCAATCTAAAACTCTTTTGCGAAATACCCTTTCTAGGTATCGAACTAAGCTGCATGAAGAGCTCCACCAAACATTAGAGGAAATATACCGATCGGCTGAGGCTAGTGGTGAAGGCTATGATGTGACAATATTGTCGGATGTCTTCGTCGAGCATTTAAATCTTATCGTTGCCAAAGAAGGAGCTGGTTATAATCCCATAAGAAAAAGATCGGTAGGTTCAAGAAAGTATTTCATTGCTTCTGATACTCACACAGCCTTAGGGAATTATTTTGGAAACTAGCCTGCCAAACATTATATCTGCTTTAAGTGTCCTCTTCGGTGTTGCCGTTTTTCATATGGGCGCGAATGCAAACAAAGTGAAAGAAGCGCTTTCAATAGATAAGCCACCTAAGGAACAAGTTGCTACTCTTAAAAAACTGCGATCTACAATAGCAACGACTATCTTGCTGAGCAGTATGCCTAACTTTGCGATGCTAAGCGCAATTTCGTTTGTAATGCTTCCTCAGGCGGTGAAACATATAAGTACAACGAAACTTAGTTTGATCAACTTTGATTTTATGATAACGCTTTATCAGCTAATCTGGATCATAGTAGCTTTTTACACAATAGCTTCGCTGGTAAATATAATAAAATTGGTCATTAAATGGATCAAATTTGGCAAGGTATAACAAGTCAATCAACTTCGCGCTTTCAGCGCCGGACCCAGTATAGCTGCTCTGGTTATTGAAGCGTTGGTATGTAACAAATGGAGTTGTAACATTGACAATAAAAGTTAATAGAACAATAGAGGTTTCTGCTGAGTTCTCAAACGACACTAAGCAAAGTTTACGTTTTTCTCTAACAAAAGCTTGGGGAGGCGGTGAGAAGAAAGCTTTGTTTATATTACTCAACCCAAGTAAAGCAGATATCGTCCGAATGGATAATACATTCGCCAATGTGGTTAACTATTGCGTGGATGCAAACTTTGATGCAGTGACAGTCGTAAATTTATTTCCCTATAGATCTACAGAGCCAAAGGATTTAGTTGGGAACTATGATTTAGGGCTTTCAGAGAATTTAAAGGTGCTAGAGCGTGAACTTGAACTTGCCAATGAGGTGTTCATTGCTTGGGGAACTGAACATAACAAATATAGCCAAGCGAAAAAAAGGTTTGAGTCTGTCCTTAAAGAAAGTGCTGATGGGAAGCGCATTTCTTGTTGGTACGATGAAAATGGCAACTATCCCAAGCATTTGCGTATTCTAGGCAAAAACTGGGTAAATAAAGACTATGAGTTTGTCTTTGAGTCAGTTACATAACAAACTGTTTAAGAGTGATTCGCAACGCGTGGCAATTTTATTATGCGTTGACTTTAGTGATTAAGCTGGCATGCGTCGGCTTCGGTATTGCATTGCTCCCCCCTTAACAAGGCACCTTCCTCCATAGAAGCTTTTATGCGAAATTAACCTAATACAGCCGATTACTTAAAACGTTCCTGTCCAAAAACAAGTTACTAATCAAAATCTCGCACTAAACAAACAAAAAAGCGCGACCCAACTAAGCCGCGCTTTTTGCTCTTTATTCACAATTAAAGTGTGTAGCTAAAGGTTAATTTAGCATTACGTTCTTCACCTGGCATACCGCCTAAGAACATTGCTTTTGAGTAATAGGTTTTGTTAAACAAGTTATTTAGGTTTAACTGTAGTTTCCAATCATCTGTTTGGTATTTTATTGCGGCGTCGTAAACTGTGTAGCTTGGTACGTAGCCATCAGGAATACCAAACGAGGTTGAGTTTGTGCTGCGGTCATCAACATATTGCACGCCTGCGCTAATTGTCAGTGGCTCGGCTAAATTAAACCATTTAGCGTCATAGCTTAACCAGCTGCTTGCTGTTACATAAGGCACACCTTTTTGGCGAGTATCGAAAGATGATGAGTTAGGGTTTTTCTTATCGCGAGCGTCTTGATACACCGCATTTACGTTAAGTTTCCACTGCTCGTTTAAATCGGCATTTAAATCAAGCTCTACACCCTTGGTTTGCTCTTCACCATCGTAAAAGCTTTTTGGTACTGATGAATCAGATACACCGGCTTCGTAATCTGGGTTGGCATACTCAAGGTTTGTACGGGCACTATCAAATACCACAAGTGATGCTAGTAGTTGATCGTCAAAGGCTTTTACACGCATACCAATGTCGTTACTGACTGATTCTGCGTCATCGCGGTCTGCTTCGTTACCCGACACACTACCAAGCACACTGTAAGCTGTACGGCCTTTAGAATGGTTTACAAAGAACGAAATATCATCGCTAAGTTTGTAGGTTGCACCTAGGTTGTAGGTCATACCGCTGTCTGATGTATCTGCTTCTGGTGTTGGCTCGGCGGCACTTGCGCGGTAGCGCGCATCTACACCAAAGTGTTCGTAGCTTTGTTTAATGCGGTTAAATGCAACGCCTACACGGGTTGTGAAAGTGTCGTGAATATACGCAACATGTTGAATACCTACACCCCAAGCTTGAACCTTTTTGTTGTAATCGCTGGTTTTTAGCGGGTCGTAATCATAAAAGCTGCCTTCGCCCCAGTTCGGGTTACGAATATCAAAAATGTAAGGTAATTGACCTTGGTAAATAACCTCTCCATCTTTATTTTTAATGACTTTGTCGGCATCGTAAATTGAGTATTGTTTAAAACGAATATCGCGGTCTTCGTAGTTGGCGTTTACAAGTAGTTCGTTATCAATACCAGCAAAGCTAAAGTCATAACGCAAGTCAGCAAAGTATTGCCATGATTTTTCGTCAGCTTCTACTTGGCGGTATTCTTGGCGGCGCGCAGCAAATGGGTATAGTACGTCATCAACTACTAATGGAGCGCGCGGGTCAGCATTGATCACGCCATTACGGTTCCAATAAACATAGTTGTAAGCACCCGTTTGGCGGGCAAAGCTCGATTCGTAATTACGGTATTGTAGTTGCTGATTTAAAAATAAATTATCAGTAATGAAGTAGTTATGAGTTAATTTAAAGCGTAGTTCTTCGCCTTCGTTATCATTCGCCATTGGCGAGATAATACCATTATGGCCAAAGGTGTAAGGTGTTAAGCCATCATTTGCTGCCAGTGAATCTGCTAATTGCTGGCGTTGCTGATCGGTTAGTTGCAGGCCTTTTGCCGTTGCGTCGTTAATTAAATCAGCAGCGGTTACTTCACCTGCGGTTTTACCATTTACTGAGTCGCTGTTAAAAATACGAATAGGGTGGCCAATTGAATCAACGGCAATGGCATCTTTGATATAAGCGGCAGAAATCATGATGTCTTGTTTGTCGCTTAATACGTATTTTAACGCGCCATAAATTTCATCACGGTCGTCTTTTAAGTCGCGGTAGCCATCGCTGCGAGCTGTTTTTGCGTTAACGCGATAAGCAAGGTTGTCGGTTAATGCTGCTGTACTATCAAAGCCTAGTGAGTAGCTATCCCATTGACCAAGCTCAGCATTAACGGTGTGCTGTTCAGTAAATTGTGGTTTCTTTTCAATCAGATTGATAACCCCACCTGCGCTACCCATACCATATAAGCCTGTTGCTGGGCCTTTAAGTACTTCTACAGATTCAACATTGGTCATTGAACGTGTAGGGTTAAAGGTGTTACCTAGGCCTGCACCGCCGTACATGCCATCGTAAGTATAGTTAGCGCCTAAACCGCGGATCACTAAGTTATCGCCAATACCGTAGTTGTTACCGGCTTGGGTAACACCACTGATGTTACGCACTAAGTCTTGTAAGTTTGTTGCACCTTGCGAGTTGATAAGCTCTTGATCAACAACCACAACTGGCGCTGGCGTTTCCATTAGAGTCATATTTGATTTAGTGGCAAGGCCAGATTCAAGTACTACACGGTTTTGTTTATCGTAAACGGTAATACGTTCAACTGAGTCTAAATCGTTGGCGGTTGCATTGAATGCGCTTAAGCAGGCTAGGGCTAAAATTGAGTATTTATGTGTCGTCATTATAGGTAATTAGTCGAAGTTTTTCGCTAATGATAATGCGAGCTATTTTCATTTCAAGTTTTATTTATCTGTTTTGGGTAATTTCTTTGATTGGATACAAGTTGTTAATAATTGGTTTTGTTGTTGGTGATTTTGTTTACGATATGGATACAAAGGAAAGTTGCTGACTTCACTCATGCAAAGCCAGCATGTTAGCTTATTTAAAAAACTTTGCCGTCTTTCATAACAAATTGTACATCTTCAAGTACTGCAATGTTTTCAAGCGGGTTGCCTTTAACGGCAATAATATCGGCTAAGAAACCGCTTTTTATTTGCCCAAGTTGATCATCAGCTTTAAGCAGCTTAGCGCTGTTGATAGTGGCAGATTGCAGTGCTTGCAGTGGTGTCATACCAAATTCAACCATACGCGAAAACTGCTTCGCGTTATCGCCATGTGGGTAAATCGCCGCATCGGTACCAAATACCATGTTCACACCTGCTTTTACTGCACGGCTAAAGCTATCGCGTTGCTTTTTAGATACTTGGCGTTCTTTGTTGAGGTTTTCTTCTGCAACCCCATTTTGTTCACCAAAGGCTAGGGTGTACTCAGTGTTGTAAATATCCATTGAGAACCAAGTACCGTGTTTTTTCGCAAGTTTAATGGCTTCGTCATCGACAAAACTAACGTGCTCAACACTGTCTACACCGGCAACAATAGCCGCTTTAATACCACTGGTACCGTGTGCATGGGCTGCCACGGTTAGGCCACGTAAATGAGCTTCGTCAACAATGGCGTTCATTTCGTCTTGGCTATATTGTTGAATACCCACTTTTGTGCCTTTTGAAAATACCCCGCCTGTAGCGCAAAATTTAATGGCATTGGCACCGTACTTAATGTTTTCACGTACTTTAGCGCGCACGGCCCATGGGCCATCAGCAACGCCTTCGGCGGTGTATTTCATTTCTGGTGGTAAACGGTTGTTATCGCAGTGACCGCCAGTAACACCTAACGACGGGCCAGCCGCCCAAATACGTGGGCCAACAATGTCGCCTGCGTTAATGCCATCGCGAACTGCAATAACGCTGTAGCCTTCTGCGCCTAAGTTACGCAACGTTGTAAAACCTGCATACAGTGTTTTTTCGGCAAAGTGCGCCGCTTTGATTGCTTTACGCGGAATCGATTGACCAATTCGCTCACTGCGCGGCACGGTAGGATCGCTTGTTAAATGCACATGCATATCCATTAAGCCTGGCACCAAAGTCAGCTCTGGTAATTGAACATGCTTATCGCCGTCTTTTAAATTCGGCTGTTTATTGCTTTGTACAGCTGTAATTTGACCATTATCTATACTAATGAGTGGTGATTTAATCAGTTTACCTGAATTTACATCTACCATGGCTTTTGCCGATAAGTAGGTTGTTGCATAGGTATTTAAAGAGGTTAGGCAAGTAAGGCCTAGGCTAATCGCAAGAACTGTCTTTTTCATTTTTATTCAAAATTGGTAAGTCGAGTCGCCACTCTAGCAATCAGCCTGCAAAGTGTAAATAAACTGCGATAAGTTACGGCTATACTTGCTAAATAGGGAACTAAACCCTCATAATTTACGCGTACTTAATATAAGGGCAGGGAAAGAATGAAAAACGTAAAACTAGCACTACTTAGTTCGGCAGTGATGTTTGCATTACTTGGTTGTAATGAATCAACGCCAACAAACGAAAAACCAACCACTTCGGTGAGCAAACAAGCACCAAGCGCAACGTCAGCCACAGAGCAACTTGATACATTACTAGCAGACTACTTTGAAGCAGGCCTAAAGTTTAATCCAATTGGTGGTACTTACATTGGCCGTAGCGAATATAACGACCAATTTATTGCACCTATTAGTAAAGCAAACCGCGACGAGCAGCTTAACTTTGTTAAAGAATACAAAAACAAACTAGCAAATATCGACAAAGCGCAATTAACGGGTCAGTCATTATTGAGCTACGAAATCCTAGCCCGCGATTTAGATCTTGCGATTGAAGGCGCTCAGTTTCCAAGTTACTTAATGCCAATTAACCAAATGGGTGGGGCGCATAATACCTTTGCTGCATTAGGTTCTGGGCAAAGTGCACAGCCTTTTAACACCGTTGAAGATTATCAAGCATTTGAAAAACGTGCTGATGGTTTCATCGCTTGGTTAGACAGTGTTGAGCAATCAATGCGCCAAGGCATGAAAGACAAAGTCGTTCTTCCTAAGCCGCTTGCTGAAAAACTATTACCACAATTTCAAACTCATATTGTAGAAAAACCAGAAGAGTCATTATTCTGGGGGCCAATTGCTCAGTTACCTGAGTCTTTCAGCGATGAACAAAAAGCACAGCTTACAAGCGCGTACACAGCGATGATCAGCGAGCGTTTAGTGCCGGCGTATCAAAAAATGGCTGACTTTTTAGCGAATGAATATATTCCAAATGCCCGTGAAAGCATTGGTTACAGCGACCTGCCAAATGGTAAAGCATGGTATGAGTATCAAATTAAACAGCATACAACGCTGAGCTTAAACGCCGATGAAATTCATGATATTGGCTTAAGCGAAGTATCGCGTATTTTATCTGAGATGAAAAAAGTCAAAGAGACTGTCGGTTTCGAAGGCGATTTAAAAGCGTTTTTTGAACACTTAAGAACTTCAGATGAGTTTTACTACGATACGCCAGAAGAGTTAATTGCTGCGTACGAAGCAGTAAAAGAAAAAATTGATGCTAAGCTGCCGCAAATGTTCGATATTGCGCCAAAAGCGCCATACGTTGTAAAAGCAGTTGAAGATTTCCGCGCAGAATCTGCTGCGGGTGCATCTTATCAGTCGCCAGCACCAGATGGTTCACGCCCAGGTATTTTCTATATCAATACCTTTAACTTAAAAGCACAGCCTAAGTTTTTACTTGAAACCTTGTCTATTCACGAAGCAGCGCCGGGTCACCACTTTCAAATTGCCTTGCAACAAGAAATTGAAGGATTACCGCTGTTCCGTAAATTCGGTGGCTACACGGTATTTGCAGAAGGTTGGGCATTGTATGCAGAAAGCTTAGGTAAAGAGCTTGGCTTATTCACTGACCCTTACATGTGGTACGGCCGTTTATCAGATGAGCAATTACGTGCAATGCGCTTAGTGCTTGATACTGGTTTCCATGCGAAAGGTTGGACACGTCAACAAGGTATTGATTACATGTTGGCAAACTCATCAATGGCCGAAAGTGACATTATCGCCGAAGTTGAGCGTTACATTGCATGGCCGGGCCAAGCGCTATCGTACAAGTTAGGTCAGTTCAAAATTCAAGAACTACGTAACTACGCGAGCAAAGAGCTTGGTGATAAGTTCGACATTAAAGCCTTCCATACGCAAGTTCTGATTGATGGCGCATTACCTATGCCAATTCTTGAAGAGAAAATTAAGCGCTGGGTTAACGAGCAAAAGTAACACGCTAAACTTTGCGCGCATGCTGGCTTTACGCTAGAATGCGCGCTGTTTAGGGGCTTTGAGTAATACCATGTTAGAAGATCAATTTTGGCTTAAGCGCTCGCTTGAGCAAATGTCACAACCCGAATGGGAAGCCATTTGTGACGGCTGTGGTAAATGTTGTTTAAACACATTTATCGACAGTGAAGACGAAGATGAATTTACCGCAACGGATCAACTTCGCGAGGGTGAAGAACTCATCTTCACTAATATCGTTTGCCAATACCTAGACAACGACACCTGTGGTTGCAGCGAATATGCGAATCGCCAAACCTTGGTGCCTTCATGTGTAAAGCTCACTAAAGAAAACCTCAAAGATATCTTTTTTATGCCGCAAAGCTGTAGCTACCGTCGCCTTTACGAAGGCCGTGGCCTTGCGTCTTGGCACCCGTTATTGAACGGTGGTAGTAAAGACATGATGCATGAGCTGGGTATTTCGGTGCGTGACAAAACAGTGAAAGACTGCGACGTAGACCTAGATGACTTTGATCTTTATGTGGCCGAATGGCCAACCAGAGACATTGATTAATGAGCGCACTTAAAGCAAGCATTGGCCTGTTAAACCCAAAAAGCCCAACTAATGTGGGTGGCGTATTACGTGCCGCGGGTTGTTACAATGCCAAGCAAGTGTTTTTTACTGGTAGCCGCTATTTACGAGCTAATAAGTATCACACCGATACCAAAAATGTGCTTGAGCATATTCCACTTACGCAAGTTGAAAGCCTAGAGCAAGCAAAGCCTGAAGGTGCCACAACGGTGGTGATTGAGCTTGTTGAAGGTGCAACACCACTGCCTGAATTTAAGCACCCTGAAAACGCATTTTATGTATTTGGCCCAGAAGATGGTTCGGTCAGTAAAGATGTGCTGAAATGGTGTGATGAAGTAGTGTATGTGCCAACCATAGGCTGTATGAATCTAGCCGCGACATGCAATGTTGTGCTGTACGACCGACTTGCCAAACTTGGTGGTATTGAGAGTTCAAACGACACCATTTGTAATAGTCGAGACACCAACAACTCACTTAAATGGCAACAAAAAAAGAGCGCTAAATAGCGCTCTTTTCAGGTTCAAATTCAAAAGCTACTTTTTAGTAATTTGTACGTTACTTTCAAGGCCAATGCCGTTGTCGGTAATGTCTGTGGCAAAATAAACACCGACAGGTTGCTCCCGTAGCGTATCAAGCTCAGCCATTTCTTCATCAGATAATTGACCCGTTGCAGCAATCGTATCAAGCAAAGGTAATAGGATTTTTTGCACGTCGAATGCCATGTTCACAAAGCCATTTTTAGTAACACTTTGCGACTCTAAAGTCTCGGCAATTTGTGCTGATTTATCGCCCGTGAAAACCACAATATGATTGCCTTTCAGCGCCATTTTAATATCAAAGTTAAGTGGCACAGGCGATGGAATGTATTCATTGATCAACACAGCATCACCATTGGCTGGCAGTTTAATGTTAGCAAGTGGCGGTACAAAACCTTGCGCAATAGAATAAAGGCCATGAGCATCGGTTGCAGAAAGGGTCATGATGGCATCAAGCTTATCAATTTGTGGGCCGTTGTAGTCATCAATGGTAAATGCAGCATCTTGAACGCTGACACTCATGCCTTGTACGCCATTTGCAAAACCCGACACCATAGCAAGCCCCGCAGTACTCACATCTTGCATTTCATTTTGTAGTGCGACAATCGGGCCACAGTTAAACTCAGCTGATTTAATTGCACCGGTTAGCGTATTGGCCAGTGGCAGTACTTTTGCTACATCAATACCATAAGCAACGCTCATCATTTGGCCATCAAGCTGTGTGGTGTGTTTTGGTACAAAACCACGCACGGCTTGCAGAGTATTAAGTAAGTCTTGATCAGTGCTTTGCAGCACTGCTTTTACGTCAAAGTCGGCGTAGTCGGCTGTAATACGTGTTTTTGTTGTGCCTGATACTGTCGCGGGCCATTTAGCGGCAATAGCAGCAATATCATCCTGACACTGTGGTGTTGAAATCGCTGCTAAGGCATTTGATTGCTGCGCTTTATCAAGAAGCTCTTTTAGCATCTGGTGTAAACGAGAGTCTTCTTTGCCTGTTACAGCATTGGCGATGCGTTGATGATCGACAAAGCCAACCGAGTTACCATCAAGCGAGAAAGTTTTAATAAGCTCAGGTAGTTTTTTAGTCTCAGCCAGTGATTGAGCTGGTTTTTCTACGCCAAGGGCAATACGTAAGTCTTGATCGTTAGAAAGCGAGGTAGTCAGCGTTAAGGTAGCCCAATTGTTGTGAGCTGATGCTATTAGGTTGAAGTTATCTAGCCCTTCAAGTTCAATGGCAAAGCGCGTGTAGCTAACGCCTTCAAGGCTTTCTGTTGTATAAGCAATACCTGCTTCATCAGCAGCTTGTTTAATACTATTGATAATACTGCTTTGATCTGCGACCTGAAAGCGCACAATAGGCATTAAACCTTGCGCATACATCATCCCTTTGTAGTCGTCACCAAAGCCCCAAATCGATTTAAAGGCATCGTAAGAGCTCAGTGATTGCTGGTATTTTTCCATCAGTGATGCAAGGAAAAGGGCATTCTTATCATCAACTGTTTTAAGCTCAGCAATAACGGGCGTTAAATCGCTAGTACCTTTCATTGCATCTGGCATAAGCGCAAAATACTTGCTGTACGGAAACGGCTTAAGTTGACCATAAAAAACCGCCGTATCGGCTGGTACATAAGCAAGCTCAGGTAAATCTACATCAACACTGGCTTTGTTTTGTGAGTACAACAACGCACCTGCAACAATGGCAATCGCGCCCCCAGCTAGAAGCTTATTATTCATAGGATGAATTCCTTTTTCTTTAATTAGTTGAAAAACATACCATGAAATTTAAGCACTCTCCACTAGAGTGCTTAATAGATTTGTAAGCAATTATGAGTGGTTATAGAAGATCTTCGGCGCTAGGTAATGATGCAAAGGCACCATAACGGCTTACAGCAAAAGCGCCGGCTTTAGCAGCGTAAGCAATGGTTTGTTCAATATTAGCTTGGGTTTGGCAAAACTCTTTAAAGCTTTGTTTGTTTTCACAGTGCTGACCAATTCTAGACAGCATACCGCCAATAAAAGCGTCGCCTGCGGCAGTGGTATCAACCACTTTTGTAGCAGGTGGACTTACTTGGCCTTTAAAGTCAGCATGATAAAAGCTGATTGCTTCACCGCCATTGGTAACAAGCAAACAAGTTACACCTGCCTTTAAAATGGTATCAATGGTATGTTCCAGTGGCATTGCTTGATGGCTCTTTTGATTTAAAAACTCAAGTTCTTCAAATGATAGTTTGACGATATCTGCCAGTGAAATAACATGCCACATTCTATCTAGCGTATGGCGCATGCTTGGCCATAGGTTTTCGCGTAAATTCATATCAAAACTACAAATTGCACCGGCTTTTTTCGCCTGAGTTAAGCCATAAATAGTTGTTTGATAGATGTTGTGCTCAGTGAGACTGTTGCTGCATACATGCATAATAGCGTGACTTGAGAACATTGCATGGTCAAAGTCGTCTACGCGATACAGTAAGTCAGCTGCTGGTGGGCGATAAAAGCTAAACGAGCGCTCGCCACTTTCATCGAGTGATACAAACGCCAGCGCTGTTTTAGCAGCATCAGTGAATGTACAGTAATCAGTGTTTACCGCATGTTGGTCAAGCTCTTGTTTAATAAAGTGACCAAACATATCATCGCCTAACATGCCACAAAAGCTGGTGTTTAGGCCTAGTTTTGCAGCTGCAACAGCCACATTGGCAGGTGCGCCACCTGCGTATTTAGTAAATGATTCAGGTTGTTTACCATCTGATAAAAAGTCGATTAATGCTTCGCCAAAACACACTAAACTCATTATGCATTCCTCAAGGTTAAGGTTCTTAATACTTCGTAGCAGGCACCCATAGTATGATAGTCGGTTTTGCCTGCTGGCGATTTTTCGTCACTGTAAGGCAGATTTTCTGCTGATAAAATACGGTACCAAGCACCATATCGGTGATCTACCATATGTTGCCAACTGTACTGCCAAATTTTTTCGTACCATTGCCAATAGCTTTCATCATTTGTGGCATCAGCGAGTAGGGCTGCTGCGGCTAGTGATTCGGCCTGCACCCAAAAGTATTTATCGCTATCACAAATTTGTTTGTCTGGTGCAAAGCCATAAAAAATACCACCATGTTGATGATCCCACGCAATGCTTAGAGTTTCATCAAAAAGGCTTTTCGCCCTAGTCACCAGCCAAGGTTCATTAATGTGGCGGTTCAAAATAAGTAACAGTTTTGCCCACTCTGTTTGATGTCCAGGTTGAAAGCCCCATGGTCTAAATAAATGCTGCGGGTCATCTTTATTGTAATCTAAATCAATTTGCCAGTTTTTAGAGTAGTGCTCCCACACAAACTGCTGGCTGTATGCTGCTAGTTTAACTGTGAAAGTTTTGGCTAGCTCTTTCGCGCGCTCTAAATAACGCTGTTCATATGTTGCTTCAAAACACATGAGAAGAGCTTCGCATAAATGCATATTGGCATTTTGCCCTCGATACTCATCTGTACAGCTAAAATCGGCATTTTGTTCATCTAAATAGGCATTATACTTTGGTTCAAAATAGTGTTGCTCTAATAAATCCCATACTTGTGAGATAGTATTTTTACAGTCGCTAACACCAGCTTTTAAAGCAACTGCATTGGCAAGCATTACAAAGGCAAGCCCATAACAATGGTTGGTATCGTCTAAAACACTCACTTTGCCGTTGTTATCTTGTTTTATAAGCCAAGCGTAACCACCGGATGCTTGCTTATGGGCATGTTCAAGGTGGGCTAAACCATGTTTAGTGAGGCTTAAATATTCAGGGTCTTTGAACTCGATGTACGCCATTGCGTAGTTAAAAACAAAGCGTGTACTCGATACTAAATGGCGAGTGTGTTTATCGTAAATCGCGCCATTATTTTTAAAAAATTGATAAAAACCAGCTAAGCCATGAGCTGAATAATCAACACAGTGTGGGTGATAAAAAGCAAGCGTATCTTGGATATGCTGCTTAAGAAAAGCAGAGCTTTTAAAGTTAACTGTGGCCATGGTCTATCAATAAATCTGTGTTCATCTTGCAACTATAGCAGGAAATAGAAATATTGGAACGTTCCTAGTAAATCTTTGTGCTATTTTTACTTCAATGTGTAGAATCAAAGGTAACTTGTTAACGGAGTGAAAACCACGTGAGTGAAATAAATACAAACCAATCGTTTGTCGCCGATGGTTCGCAGCAAAATAAAAATTACCTGCTACCACTGACGGCAATGACAACCCTATTCTTTTTGTGGGGTTTCATTACAGTTTTAAATGATGTGTTGATCCCGCGCTTAAAAGGCGTATTCGATTTAACCTATACAGAGGCAATGCTGGTTCAGTTTTGTTTCTTTGGTGCTTACTTTATTGTTTCGCTACCAGCGGGTATGTTGGTTAAAAAACTTGGCTATAAAAATGGCGTACTAACAGGCTTAGTAGTGGCATCAATTGGCTGTATGTTATTTTATCCTGCGGTTGTAGTGCATGAGTACTGGCTGTTCTTAGGTGCATTATTTGTACTAGCAGCGGGTGTTACCGTATTACAGGTGTCAGCTAATCCATATGTTGTGGCGTTAGGCCCTGAAAAAACAGCGTCGTCGCGTTTAAATCTTGCTCAAGCACTTAACTCCCTAGGTACAACGGTTGGACCATATGTAGGTGGTATTTTATTCTTCGGTACAGCGGGTACTTTAGCTGCAAATGCGGCAACTGCTGAATCAGTAAAAGTGCCTTACCTTATGTTAGCAGCAGCGCTATTAACTATTGCTGTTGTATTTGCATTCTTTAAACTACCGGTGATTGCAGAGCACACAGAAGAGCAAGACTGTAAAGCGAAAGGCCACAGCCTGAAAGAAGCACCACATTTAATGATGGGTGTGGTAGGTATTTTTTGTTACGTAGGTGCTGAGGTTTCTATTGGTAGTTTCTTGGTAAACTACTTCGGAGAAGAGCATATTGCTGGCCTTGAAGAGCATGCAGCTGCAAGCTTAATTGCTTACTACTGGGGCGGTGCAATGGTTGGTCGCTTTATTGGTTCTGCAGCTCTTCAGAAGATTGCACCATCAAAAGCGTTATTCTTTAATGCCATGATGGTTATTGCACTGCTGTTAGTGACTATTTTCACTGAAGGTGACTTAGCACTTTACTCAGTACTTGCGATTGGTTTATTTAACTCAATTATGTTCCCAACTATTTTCTCTGTAGCTATTGAAGGTTTAGGTTCACTCACCAGTAAAGGTTCGGGTTGGTTATGCTTAGCTATTGTAGGTGGTGCATTAGTACCATTAGTACAAGGTGTGGTTGCAGATACAGTTAACATACAACAAAGCTTCTTTGTACCAGTGATTTGTTATGCATTTATCGCTTGGTATGGCTTAAACGTTGTGCGTTTAGCTGATAGCTGGAAACAGCGCATCGGTTAAAAGTACTTTCTAATAAAAGCCCCGCACAGATTTGCGGGGTTTTTTTATGCCATTTATTTGCTACCAGGAACAAATTTAGATGACAAAATGATTTAATGAATACGTATTCAAGGGCGATTAAATCAAATCTGTTTAGGAACGTTCCAAAATTGGTTTTGTTGTTTTTTATCGTGACGACTTTAGAAGTTAAATTTGCTGCCGTTAACAAAGTAATTGATTTCTATATAAAGCGTACTTTAATTAAAAGGAACGTTTTTCTAGTTTTAGCCTAAATTTATAAGACAAAGAGCTTGAAATTTGTTAAATATAAAAGCGCTAACAACGAAAAAAATAACAAACAGGTTTGTCATGCAAAGCACTCTTAAATTTACCACCAAGGTAACTGTGGCTGCATCACTGGTTTTAGTGATTGTGCTCGGTTTATTCACGATTAATAACTTCATCTCTATGCGCAGCCAAACGCAAGAGCAGCTTTCGCTTGTGCTGCAAGAGATTTCTCAGTCAGTGTCGCAAAATATAGCGAACTGGTTAAATGCCAAGTTAGCGATTGTTTCGTCAGTTGCAGACACCTATCAACTTGGTGACAGCAAAGAGCTAACACTTACACAGCTCAACACAGCTGACAAAGCTGGTAACTTTAAAAACACATATATAGGTATCACTGATGGCACATTTGTATTGAATGACCAATCGGTTGTGTTACCGCCTGACTACGATGCTACGACACGCCCGTGGTACAAACTTGTTGAAAACAAAACTAACACTGCTTTTACTGCCCCTTATATTGATGTAACAACCAATGAGCTGACTATTTCGGCTGTAGCCCCTATGCAAGCAAATGGTGTGTTTAGCGGTGTTGCAGGTGCTGATATTGATATGAAAACCATTACTAAGATAGTTAACGAAATTGACTTTTTAGGTTTTGGTTATGGTTTCTTACTTGATAGTGAAGGCCGCATTTTAAGTCACCCAGAAACTAAGTTTAACGACAAAAACATGCGCGATTTATTCGGTAAAAGCCTATCGTTACAATCTGAGTTTGTAGAAGTACAAGTTGGTGGCTTAGATAAATTAGTGTCGTTTACCAAAATTAAAGGAATTCAAAACGTTGATTGGTATCTTGGTGTGGTGATCAACGAAGAAATTGCCTATTCATCGGTCGCGTCATTTAGAAATATGGCGGCCATATATATGCTGATGGGTATAGCTGCTATTGTATTAATGATGCAGTTCTTACTTCGTTATTTAATGCGTCCAATGCAGCGCCTAAACGATGCAATTAAAGATATCGCACAAGGTGAGGGTGATTTAACCCGTCGTCTTGAGGTCGAAAACAATGATGAATTTGGTGAATTAAGTCATTACTTCAATGCTTTTATCGAAAAAATTCATACATCGATTGAGCAAGTTAAAAATACCACTGTTGAGCTTGAGCGTTTAGTTGAAAGTTTAGTGAACCAAACTCAAGGTACGCTCGATATGTATGCAGACCAAACAAAACGTACTGACAACGTTGCAACCGCAATCAACGAACTTACCTCTAGCGCGGTAGAAATCTCAAATAGTGCAAGTAATGCATCTAGCCTTGCGACCAGTGCGAATAGCCAGTCACTACAAAGCCAATCTGCGTTAGCTGATAACTTAACT
Source organism: Pseudoalteromonas apostichopi (assembly GCF_030297135.1). Lineage (NCBI taxonomy): Bacteria > Pseudomonadati > Pseudomonadota > Gammaproteobacteria > Alteromonadales > Pseudoalteromonadaceae > Pseudoalteromonas > Pseudoalteromonas apostichopi. Next base: position 759,150 of record NZ_AP028066.1, on the reverse strand, counting down.
GCTATAAATGCCTTGTCTCGTAATATGGAGCAAGCACAAAAAACGATTAATAGTTTAGATGCGCACACTGTTAGCATTGGTCAAGTACTTGAAGTGATTAAAGGTGTAAGTGAGCAAACTAATTTATTAGCGCTTAATGCTGCTATTGAAGCGGCCCGCGCAGGTGAAGCTGGTCGAGGTTTTGCGGTTGTTGCTGACGAAGTTAGGCAACTAGCACACCGAACACAGCAATCAACGCAAGAAATAGAAGACACTATTTCTCAGTTACAACAAGGCTCTGCGTCTGCGGTTGAAGTAATGACTGCAAGTATTCGTGACAGCGAAAAGAGTGTTGAACAAGCCCATGTAGCGGGTGATAAAATGGCTGAGGTGACGCGTGCTATCGAATCAATCGATGAAGTGAACCACAGTGTAGCGAATGCCACCACAGAGCAAAACCAAGTAATTCAAAGTTTAGATAGTGATATACACTCAATTAGTGAACTTTCTAATCAAGGTAAGAGTAATCTTAATAACACCTTGAATGAGTGTACAAAATTAAAAGCCCAGTTCTATGAGCTTGAAAAATTGGTACTTAAATTTAAAGTTTAGTTTTAAGAGACTGCAATTTTGGATCAAAACTGGCTTAATGCCATTAATTTAAATAGTGTCGACACGGCGGATAAACAACGCCGTGCCTTCACGCTGTTTACAATGGCTTTTTTTGCCATTGTATTAATCACATCATTAGTAATATCTAACTATCAAATTTATGCCTTACCGTTAACTATTATGTTAGTGGTCAGTGATGTGACTATTGTGCTGTGCATGTTTTATTACTTTCGCACTGGCGCTTTGGTGTCTGTTAGTTGCATTATATTGTCTATTATTCTGTTGCTCTGCGTGGCATTGGTGTATACCGGTGGCAAAGAGAATACCGCTTTATATTGGCTGATGTTTTACCCTATTGTGGCTTATGTCACCTTAGGTTTAAAAGTTGGCAGTGTATTGGTTATTATTATGTATAGCAGTGCGGTTGCTTTGTTATTTAGCCCTAATTTTGGTCAAGCGCATTATGGGCAAGTTGAAACCTCACGCTTTATAGCCTCTTTCACAATGGTGATATTGTTTTCTGCGATTAGCGAATACTTTAGACAAAAAAGCCATCAAAAAATTGCTGATATTACCTTAATAGAAAAGCGCGATGCGTTGACAGATCCACTTACTGGCCTTGCGAATCGTCGTTATATTTATGAGCATATTCAGCCTCGTCTTGAAGCCGAAGCGGCTAACTATTTACCGATGTCGATATTATTAATTGATTTAGATAACTTTAAATCAATTAACGATAGTTATGGCCATGATTTTGGTGATCAGGCATTAATAGCGTTTACCTCTATGATGCATGATAAATTACGTGGCACAGATATTAAAGCGCGCTATGGTGGCGAAGAATTCATTATTTTACTGCCTAAAGCTGGACTCAATATAGCTCATGCCGTGGCCGAAAAGCTGCGTAGTTATGTCGCTCAAAAACAGATCCCCTTCGATGTTGGGCAGTCTGTGACAATCACATGTAGTATCGGAATTGCCAGCCTAGAACGTGGTAGTCAATTTAGTAAAGCGATTAAACAAGCTGATGACAACCTTTATAAAGCTAAAGCAAAAGGGCGTAATGTCGTGGTTTCTGATTTAACCGAGATAAGCTAAATGGCAAGGTTAATTTATGTTTACGACCCTATGTGTAGTTGGTGTTGGGGCTATAGAGAAACTTGGTTAAAGCTTCAAGCAGCCCTTGGTGATAAACTTGCTATTGAATATAGAGTGGGCGGCCTTGCTCCTGATTCCGATGAGCCAATGCCTATAGATATGCAACAGTTTTTACAGCAAACATGGCTGCGAATTGAGCAGCAACTTGGTACACCATTTAATCATGAGTTTTGGCACACTGCCAAACCACGTCGCTCTACTTACCCAGCATGTAGAGCTGTGATTGTTGCAAGGCAGCACGAAAAAGAGCAGGAGATGCTTTATGCCATTCAAAAAGCCTATTACTTAAATGCACAAAACCCGTCAGACATAAGCACACTTGTGCTCCTTGCTGAGCAAATAGGTTTAGAAAAAAGCACATTTATAAAAGAAATTGAAAGTGAAAATATACATTCTTTATTAATGGCCGAAATAAACCAAGCTAGAAGCTTACCTATCCAAGGCTTTCCGTCTTTAGTTATTGAAAATAAAGGGAACTACCACGCTATCCCTGTTAACTATCTAGACTGGGAAAGTACTTATCAACAGATCGTTTCCCATATTTAGTTCCCAAAACCCTGCAAGTTTTGCCTTATCTTTGCGCAATATAAACTAATTGTTACAGCTGTCATAATTTTGTATTTTTTACGCAACACGCTTGTCATTTTTCATCGTTATCCTTTCGCACATTAAAACAACCCCCACTAGTAAATTAAGCTAACTTAACGAGTAAAGGTGTATGCGATGAAAGGCGTTAAACCACTGATTTTAGCAGGTATTGTAGCGGCATCTGCGGCGGTACATGCAAACGATCTAGATAAAGTAATTGATAAAAGCAGCGAGATAAACAAATCTGCAGCGCAATCACAAACTAAAATCGACAAGATTGCAGATTCAATGCAAGGTCGTTTACAACAATTCAAAGCTCTTAATAAAGAAATTGAAGGCTTAACTGTTTATAACGCGCAACTTACCAAGCAGTTAAACAACCAAATTGCTGAAATGGACGCGTTAAATGAGTCAATGGATCAGGTATCAGTTATCGAGCGTCAAATTACGCCGTTAATGATGCGCATGATCACGGGCCTGGAACAATTTGTTGCACTAGACGTACCTTTCTTAACTGAAGAACGAAGCAAACGTATCGCATCATTAAAAGAAATGATGGACCGCGCAGATATCACTTCAAGTGAAAAATTCCGCCGTTTACTTGAAGCTTACCAAGTAGAGGTTGATTACGGTCGCACTATCGAAGCGTATACATCATTACTTAATGTAGATGGTCAAGAGCGCGAAGTCGATTTCTTACGCATTGGTCGCTTAGAACTTATTTATTTAACACGCGACGGCAAAAAAGCAGGTAGCTGGGATAAAGAAACAAAATCGTTTGTTGAGTTACCAGATTCTGCAATCAGCCAAATCAACAAAGGTTTACGCATTGCTCGTAAGCAACTTGCCCCAGATATGTTAACACTGCCAGTCCACGCTGCTGAATAAGAGGTTTGAGATGAAATTATTAACGAAAATGACAAAAATGGCCGTATTTGCAGCTGGCCTTGGTTTTGCTGGTAGCAGCCTAGCGGCTGAGCCAATGGATTTAGATTCATTACTAAAAACATTAGAGCAAGGTAACACACAGCAAAGCGCTGAGAATAAACAACGTGAACAAGAGTTCATGGCGCGTCAAAACGAACAAGTACAAATGCTTAAAGATACACAAGCAAAGCGTACTGCAATGTTAAATGAGTCAGAGCGTTTAGAAACTCAGTTTGAAGAAAATGAAGTAAAGCTAGCTAACTTAACTGACACGCTTTCAAACCGTATGGGTTCACTTAAGGAACTTTTCGGTGTGTTACAACAAGTCGCGGGTGATTCAAGTAACAAATTCATGACGTCAGTTGTTTCTGCAGAGCTACCTGGACGCAGTAACTTCATGGATGAGCTGGCACAAAAAATGGGTTCAACTTCAAAGCTTGCTTCAATCGATGATATCGAAAAAGTATGGTTTGAATTACAACGTGAAATGACCGAACAAGGTAAAGTATCACGCTTTACAACAGATGTTATCGTTGAAGGTGGCAGCAAAGCACAAAAAGAAGTGGTGCGTGTTGGTGCATTTAACTTAATCTCAGACGGTAAATACCTAGAGTACACACCTGCTACGAATACAATCAGCCAGCTTACACGTCAGCCAAGCAGCCGTTACACAGCAACTGCTACTGATCTGCAACAAGCAAATTCGGGTGTTGTTCAGTTCGCTCTTGACCCAACAGGTGGTTCTATCTTAGGTCTTTTAGTACAAGCTCCTGACACTGAAGAGCAAGTTCACCAAGGTGGTACTGTAGGTTATATCATCTTAGGTGTTGGTCTAATTGCTTTACTCATCGCACTTGAGCGCTTTGTATCACTGATGATTATGGGTAGCAAAATCCGTCGTCAGCTTAAAGACACAGTTGCACGTGATGACAACCCACTTGGCCGTGTAATGAAAGTGAAAGATCAGTACCCAGATGTAGCGTACGACACACTTGAGCTAAAATTAAGCGAAGCAATCATTCGTGAAATGCCGAAAATAACCCGTAACCTGACGCTAATTAAGATTATCTCTGTGGTAGCCCCGCTACTTGGTCTACTAGGTACGGTAACGGGTATGATTAACACTTTCCAAGCTATTACTTTGTTCGGTACAGGTGACCCTAAACTAATGGCGGGTGGTATTTCTCAGGCACTTGTAACAACTGTACTTGGTCTGGTTGTGGCTATCCCAACAGTATTCTTATACACACTTCTTAACACGCGCTCTAAAAACATGCTGTTAATTTTACAAGAGCAAAGCGCAGGTATCATTGCAGAGCGAAGCGAGAAAGGAGCATAAATCATGGTGCTATTGATTGATGCAATCAATGCTCTACGTGATTTCCTCGACACAGGTGGCCAAGTTCTCTTGGTCATCGGGGTCCTCATCTTCGCGATGTGGTTATTGATACTTGAGCGTTTTATGTATTTCTTTGGCGGCTTTAAACGCTACAAGAAAGACGTAAAGAGCACTTGGAGCAATAGAGCAGAGCGTAACAGCTGGAACGCAGAGCAAATTCGCCAAGCGATGATTTCACGCGCTGGCATGCAACTAAATAATAACCTTGCGCTAATTAACGTAATGGTTGCGTTATGTCCACTTTTAGGTCTGTTAGGTACCGTAACCGGCATGATCGAAGTATTTGATGTAATGGCAATCACAGGCACAGGCAGTGCTCGTTCGATGGCATCAGGGGTGTCTAAAGCCACTATTCCAACCATGGCCGGTATGGTGGGTGCACTTTCAGGGGTTTTCGCATCAACGTTTTTACAACGTCGAGCAAAACGTGAAGTGCAATTACTTGAAGACAACATGGTCTTAGACCACTAAACGAATTTTAGGGTGATGTGAGCATCACCCACTAGGAGACTAACAATGAGAGCGCCACTAGGTAACTTATTTCAAGAAGACGACGCAGAAGAAATCAACATGACGCCAATGCTAGACGTTGTTTTCATCATGCTTATCTTCTTCATCGTAACAGCATCATTCGTAAAAGAAGCGGGTATTGATGTTAACCGTCCGGAAGCTGCAACTGCAGTTAAAAAAGAGCGTGCCAACATCTTAGTTGCTATTTCTGACAAAGGTGAAATTTGGATCAACAAACGCCAAGTAGATATTCGTGCAGTACAAGCAAATATCGAGCGCTTAAAAGCTGAAAACCCACAAGGTAGCGTGGTTATTCAAGCTGATAAGAAAGCCACAACGGATGTACTTATCAAAGTTATGGATGCATCGCGAGCTGCTGGCGCATTTGATGTGTCGATTGCTGCGCAAGAAGCATCATAAGGAATGTGAGCGATGCGTTATATAGTTGCATTAATCATCGCTGGTATCGTGACTGTCATGCTGTTTTTAGGCATGCAGGCACTGATCACCGGTGGTGAAGGGGCCATGTCTGAGCCCGTAAAAGGAAACGTACTTGATTTTGTTCGTCTGAAAAAAGAAGAGACAGTGCAAAAGAAAGAACGTAAACCGCAAAAGCCACCAACGCCAAAAGAACCACCTCCGCCAATGGAATCACCGCAAATGCAAAACAGTGATCCTAACGCGAGCAATGCCAACTTTGACTTTGGTGCTAGCGTTGAAGCAGACGTTAACTTAGCGGGTGGCTTAGCGCTTGAATCAAGCGACGGTGAATACCTACCGATTGTAAAAGTAGCGCCTGTTTATCCGCGCCGAGCTTTATCGCGTGGTATTGAAGGCTATGTGATTGTTGAGTTTACAGTAACCAAGCAAGGCACAGTACGTGACCCGAAAGTTATTAAAGCTGAGCCTGAATCACTATTTGACCGCGCTGCGATGGATGCAGCACTTAAATTTAAATATAAACCGCGCGTTGTTAACGGTGAAGCTGTTGAAGTAGCGGGCGTACAGAACAAAATTTCTTTCCAAATTAACGGTTAGAAAAGAGGAATGCGATTATGAAACCTTTAAAAGTTGCCGTGATTTGCGCGGCTGCTTTCACAAGCAGCCTGGTAATCCCAAGCGTTGTTAGCATGTTACCAGGTGTAACAATTGCTACCGCCTATGCTGAAGAGCAAAAAACCAAACGAGTACCTGCACTGCGTGAAAAAGTCTATAGCCAATTAGCTCGTGCACAAAAGCTGGCTGATGATGGTGATGCAAAAGCAGGGCTGGAAGCACTTGATAGTATTCAAGAGCGCTCTTCAAGCATGAACTCGTATGAAATTGCCATGATGCATAATTTCTATGGTTTTATTTACTACAACGAAAATGACCTAGATAAAGCAATTGCGTCGTTTGAAAAAGTAGTAAACGAAGATGCGATCCCAGAAACATTACGTGTAAGCACCATGTTTAGTTTAGCGCAACTTGCGATGGCTAATAGCGATTACGAAAAGGTAATCAAATACTTAGCGCAGTGGGATGTGATTAACGACAAGCCTAAAACAGATGCTTATTATGTATTGAAATCTCAAGCTTATTATCAGCTTAAAGATTACCAAAAAGGCATTGAAAGCATTAACCTTGCTATCGCAGAAGCCGACAGCAAGGGCGAAATGCCAAAAGAAAACTGGCTAATCTTACAGCGTGCTATGTACTACTCACTTAATCAGTCTGACAAAGTAGTCGAGGTACTTGAGCGTTTAGTTAAGCTTTATAACAAGCCAGAGTACTGGGTTCAGTTAGGTGGCATGTACGGTGAAACGGGCGCAGAGAAAAAGCAATTAGCGATTTTAGAAGCGGCATACCAACAAGGTTTCATGAAATCTAAATCAGATTTACGTCAATTATCACAAGTGTATTTATACAACGGCCTGGCTTTTAAAGCCGCGAACGTGATGAGTAAAGCAATGCAAGACGGTATAGCTGAAAAATCAGCGAAAAACTATGCCTTTGTTGCAGAAGCGATGGTACAAGCAAAAGAAAGCGAAAAGTCACTTCCTTACTTTGCAAAAGCCGCGGATTTAGTAACGCATGGTCAATACGAACAACGTATTGCAGAGGTAAGCATTAACCTTGAAAAATACGAAGAAGCAGCGGATGCAGCACGTAAAGCCCTAGATAAAGGCGGCTTAGAGTTTGAATCGAATGTGTATGTTGCCTTAGGTATGGCGCAGTACAATTTACAAAACTTTGATGCCTCTATTTTAGCGTTTGAGCAAGCGGAAAAACACAAAAAGTCACAGCGTTTAGCTGAGCAATGGATCAAGTATGTGAAGCGTGAAAAAGTGCACGCCGAAACATTACGTACCGCCTTACTCTAAATGGTATTCAACAGGTAAGCGTACAAAAGAACTCATTTATAATCGCAACACCAAAGCTGCCTTCGGGCGGCTTTTTTCCGTTCCTAAAATTTACTAACTTACTCTTTTTAAAATAATTAATATTGTCATTTTATGTTTATTAAAGTGTAACTAGTTTGTCATACAGCTCCCGTAAGGTAGTCGCAGTTTAAAACTCAAGTGTCCCAAAAGCATTAAGTTTCAGTGCTTTTCGGTGACTTGAGTTTATGCGCTAACACAATAATTAAATATCTATCTTAACGGAGTGAACAATGAAATTATCTGACTTATTTAAAGTTAGTCTGGTAGCTGCTGCAGTTTCTTTAGCTGGTTGTGGTGGTGACTTAGTCGTTAAAGAAGGCGACACCACTGTAAATGAAGGCGATAACATCACTAATATCATCGATAATGGTGGTGACAATGGTGATAACGGCGGTGATCAGTCAGGTCGTGATGATTCTCAAAATGCGACAACTGGTTTCCCAACTGACATCGAAAATGCCTTAACACAAGGTTTAGCAACAGATGTTTCTTCAGAATTCCCAACGATTACAGATAAACCAGTTTACCGTTTAAAAGCAGATACAACATTCACTGCAGATGTAACGTTAACAAATGACGCTCATTGGATTTTAAATGGTCGCACAGCGGTTGGTAACGACCGTACAGATAATACTGTTCTTTATATCCAACAAGGTACTACATTAATTGGCGAATCAGGTGATGATTTCTTAGTTGTTCGTCGTGGTTCACAAATCGAATCGGTAGGTACTGTAAGCCAACCAATCACAATGACTTCTATTCAAGATGTGACTAATGTTGAAACGTCTATCGGTCAGTGGGGTGGTTTAGTTCTTCTTGGTAATGCACCAGCAAACTCATGTGGTGACCAAGAAGGCGAAGCAACTGCAGACGAGCTTGCAAACTGTGGTGTTGCAGCTGAAGGTGATGCAGGTCAATTCGGTGGTAACGTTGCAGATGATAACTCAGGTACATTGAAATACTTAGTTGTTAAACATGCTGGTAAAACTCTGGGTAATGGTGACGAGTTAAACGGTATTTCATTTGCCGGTGTTGGTTCTGATACAACTGTTGACTACATTCAAGTACACGAAAACTTAGATGATGGTATTGAGTTCTTTGGTGGTACAGTAAACGTAAGCAACGTGGTACTTACAAGTATTGGTGATGACTCACTAGATTGGTCTTTTGGTTGGACTGGTACGGCGAAAAACGTATACATTCAACAAGCTGCGAACTTAGGTGATAACGCGATTGAAGCTGACAACTCTGAGTTTGATTCAGACGCTACACCACTGACTAACCCTACCATTGAAAACGTAACAATCGTGGGTGCTGAAGGTAACAATGGTATTCGTCTACGTGCAGGTACTGCAGGTATGCTGAAAAACGTTTTCGTTACAGGCCCAGCAACGTACGAAAACTGTTTACGAGTTGGTTCTGATTCAGTTCCTCGTGCAGAAGACGGTTCACTAACTATCACTAACTCAATTGTTGCATGTCAAACAAATGCTAATAACTTCGGTAGCGAAACAATTAATGGCGGTACTGTACAAGCATGGTTTGAAGGCCAAGACGGTAACCAAACTCTTACACCTGCAGATTTAATGCTAGATGATAATGGTTATATGCCTTTAGCAGGCTCACCATTATTAGCGAATGGTCAAATCGGTGCATTTAGCGCAACAAATAACTGGATGGAAGGTTGGACTGTTGCTATCAATGGCGGTTTCCCAACTGATATCGAAAATGCAATGGCGCAAGGTCTTGCGACAGACGTTTCATCTGAATTTCCACAAATCACTGATAAGCCTGTTTATCGTTTAGCTGAAGATACAACTTTCACTGCAGATGTAACATTAACAAATGACGCTCACTGGATCTTAAACGGTCGTACAGCAGTCGGTGGTGACCGTACTGATAGCGCAACATTATATGTTCAAGCGGGTACTACATTAATCGGTGAAACAGGTGATGACTTCTTAGTTGTTCGCCGTGGTTCACAAATCAACGCTAATGGTAATGCAACAGCACCAATCACAATGACTTCTATCCAAGATATGACAGGTGCAGAAACAGGCATCGGTCAATGGGGTGGTTTAGTATTACTTGGTAATGCACCGGCTAACTCGTGTGGTGACCAACAAGGTGAAACAACACCTGAAGAGCTAGCAAACTGTGGTGTTGCAGCTGAAGGTGATGCAGGTCAATTTGGTGGTGACGATGCAGAAGACAACTCGGGTGTTGTTCGTTATGTTGTCGTTAAACACGCAGGTAAAACATTGGGGAATGGCGATGAGCTAAATGGCATTTCATTCGCTGGTGTTGGTTCTAAAACAAAAATTGAATACATCCAGGTACACCAAAACCTTGATGATGGTATCGAGTTCTTCGGTGGTACTGTCAACGTTCGTAACGTTGTGCTAACTGATATTGGTGATGACGCGTTTGACTGGTCATTTGGTTGGACAGGTCGTGCACAAAACGTTTATATCCAACAATCATCTGTTGAAGGTGACAATGCAATCGAAGCAGATAACTCAGAATTCGATTCAAACGCTACACCATTAACTAAGCCACTACTTTCAAACGTAACGATTGTTGGTGCTGACGGTAAAAACGGTGTTCGTCTTCGTGCAGGTACGGCGGGTGTAATCCGTAACATGGTTGTGACAGGCCCTGAAGGTTACAAAAACTGTTTACGTGTAGGTTCTGACTCTGTAGCAAATGCTGAGTCTGGTGAGCTTTCTATCGAGAACTCAGTTGTAGCATGTAGTGCAGACAATAACTTCGGTTCTGAAGCAATTGGTTCTGGTAATGTTCAGTCTTGGTTCGAAGGTCAAACAGGTAACCAAACACTTACAGCAGCGACATTAAACTTAGCAACAGATGGTTTCACGCCTAAATCAAACTCTCCGCTATTAGGTGCAGGTGTTGATGCGTCAGACCTTGACCCATTCTTCACTAAAACAAGCTACATTGGTGCATTTGACGGTGACAATAACTGGATGGAAGGTTGGACAGTTGCTGTTAACCCAAGCTTCCCTGAAGATATCACTAACGCAATGGAACAAGGTCTAGCGACTGATGTTTCTGCTAGCTTCCCACAAATTACCGATAAGCCAGTGTATCAGTTAGCACAAGATGTTGTGTTCACATCTGACGTGACATTAACTAACGATGCTCACTGGATATTAAAAGGTCGTACAGCAGTGGGTGGTGACCGAACTGATAGTGCAACTCTTTATGTTCAATTTGGTACAACACTAATCGGTGAAAACGGTGATGACTTCTTAGTTGTGCGTCGTGACTCTAAGATTGAGGCTGTAGGTACAGCAACTCAACCAATCGTTATGACATCAATCCAAGATATGACAGGTGCTGAAACAGGTATTGGTCAATGGGGTGGTGTAGTGCTTCTTGGTAACGCACCAGCTAACTCTTGTGGTGACCAAGTGGGTGAAACAACAGCAGATGAACTTGCAAACTGTGGTGTTGCAGCTGAAGGTGATGCAGGTCAATTCGGTGGTAACCAACCAGAAGATAACTCAGGTACGCTTAAGTATGTTGTTGTAAAGCAAGCGGGTAAAACACTAGGTAACGGTGATGAGCTTAATGGTATCTCACTAGCTGGCGTTGGTAGCCAAACTGAACTTGATTATATCCACGTTCACGAAAACCTTGACGACGGTGTTGAGTTCTTTGGTGGTACTGCAAGCATTAGCCACTTAGTACTGACAAACATTGGTGATGATTCTCTTGATTGGTCATTCGGTTGGACTGGTAATGCACAATACGTATTAATCAAACAGTCTTCTTCAGAAGGTGATAATGCAATTGAAGCTGATAACTCAGAGTTTGATTCAGATGCATCACCTTTAACAACACCTACTATCTCTAACGTAACTATCATCGGTGCAGATGGTGTAAACGGTATCCGTTTACGTGCAGGTACTGCGGGTATGCTTAAAAATGTAGTAGTGACAGGTGGTGAAGGTTATAAAAACTGCTTACGAGTTGGCGCAGATTCAGCTCCACGCGCTGAAGATGGCTCACTTACTATCAGTCACTCAGTGGTTGCATGTGCAGCAGATAACAACTTCTCAAGCCAAGCAATTGGTACTGGTAATGTTCAATCTTGGTTCGAAGGCCAAGAAGGTAACTCTATTATGGACGCAGCGATGTTAGGTCTTAGCGACAACGGTTATCAACCAAGTGCAGAATCAGCATTACTTGGTAGCGGTTTCGATGCTTCAAGCCTAAATAGCTTCTTCGACCAAGTAGATTACATCGGTGCAATGGATGCGCAAACAGACTGGACAGCAGGTTGGGTAAAAGTAGGTCTTAACTAAGCCCTTCTAATCCATGGTCGGGGGCGACCCCGGCCAGCTTCTAGTTTTGTTTTCGGAGTATAATAATGAAATCTTTTACCCCCTCTAAACTTGTGCGTTCAAAGATAAACCACGCAGTGCTTGCAGCACTAGTTGGCTTATCAGTGAATACTGCCTATGCAGCGGATGAAGCACAAGAAATTGAAGAAGTGGTTGCTGTAGGACAGCGTTTAAAAGGGAGTGCTGGCGCGGTTCTTCAAGAGCGTCAAAATCAAGCTTTCGTTGCTGATATCATGGGTGCAGAGCAAATCTCTCGTACTGGTGATGGCGATGCTGCATCGGCACTTCGTCGTGTAACAGGTTTGACACTTGTTGATGGCAAGTTCATTTATGTTCGTGGTTTAGGTGAGCGATATTCGAGTACTCAGCTTAATAGCATGTATGTACCAAGCCCTGATCCAACTCGCTCAGTTGTACCGCTTGACTTATTTCCATCAGATATTATTGAAAGTCTTAGTGTTCAAAAATCGTTTTCACCCGATATGCCAGCGCATTTTGGTGGTGGTAACGTAAATATTAGAACCAAATCAATTCCGACTGATTTTTTATTTAAAGTCGATATTGGTACTTCTTATAACACCAATAACAGTGATACAGGCTACTTCTATGAAGGTGGTGATGATGACTGGATGGGACGTGACGATGGAACTCGCGCGTTACCAAGTGAGTTCATCGATGCCTTTTATGGTGCTGGCCTTGAGGGTGATATCAATACAACATTGGCTGAGCGCCAAGCATTGATGTCGGCTCTTGACTGGAATATTTCAGCAACTGAAAAAGACGTTGATCCTGAAATGAGCTTTTCAGTTTCACTAGGCGATCGCTTTGAAAGTGAAATGGGCACATTTGGTGTACTTGCTGCTGTTTCTTATGAAAATGAGTGGGAAGTAGCGCAAGAGAAAAGTGGCACCAACCTTGGCAGCTTAGGGTGTGAAGACAAGTGTTTTGCTCAGTATTACGATGGTACATCGACTGAACAAAATGTGCGTTGGAGTGGGACATTCAATATTGGTTATGAGTTTAATTCAAACCATAAAATTGAACTGACTAATATTGCTCTGCATGACATGCGTGACCGTGTTCGTAATCGTAATTTCTATGATGCCAACGAAACGGAAGAGGGTGTTCGTGATCTTCGCCGTGTTGATGTGGTGTATGAAGAGCGTGAAATGTTCTCTAGCCAATTAAAAGGCACCCACAACTTTATTAATTTTAACAACTTGTTTGTTGATTGGTATGCCGGTACAAGCCGTGCAAACCGTGATGCACCAGGTGGTGTAGATGCTGTTTTCCAACGTAACTATGACGATGGGGCGTTTGTATCTGAGCAATTACAGGACGTTTCTGCAACTAACGTGACACGTGAATTCCAAGTTCTTCATGACGAAGTTGATACCTGGGGTTGGAACATGGGTATGCCATTTTATGGTGAAAGCTATGAGCTTGAGCTAAAAGTGGGTGGCGACTTCTCTGAGAAAACACGTAACGCAAATAATACGACATTCGGTATTACACACCGTGGTATTTCAGATGATTATTCATTTGGCTCACGTTTAGATGAAATTTTCGCTTACGATAACATCAATAATGATGCTTTCTATGCAAGTTCAACGGGTTCAGGTATTTTCGACGACAGAACAACTGACGGTGATAAATACAGTGCGGCACATAAGCTAGATGCTTATTACTTTATGGCTGACTACTTCATCGACAACACTTGGCGTATTACTGGTGGTGTTCGTTGGGAAGATTTTGCGCAAGTATCAGTGCCATTTAAGGCGCATAGTAATTTGTTTGATGCGACAACTGATGAGTTAGCTGAAGTAGCTATCAAAGAAGATGACTTTTATCCATCTTTAGCTGTGACTTATATCATGGATGAAGAAATGCAATTTCGTTTAAATTTAAGCGAGACAACGATTCGTCCAGATATGCGTGATGTTAGCTCTACTTTCTTCGTTGACCCGTTAACGGAATTCCTCGTTCGTGGTTCACCGACATTACAAAGTTCAAAACTTAAAAATGCTGATTTCCGTTTTGAATGGTATATGGCATCAGGTAATAACCTATCAGTTGCATTGTTCTACAAAGACATTACTAACCCTATTGAAATGGTAGAGCTTGCGGGTGTTGGTGGTGCGGCACCACAGTTATTAACTGCTAATGCTGAATCAGGTGAGTTAACCGGTATTGAGGTTGATTTCTTAACTGATTTTAGCTTTATCAGTGCTGACTGGTCGAGTGTATTCTTGTCGGGTAACGTTACGCTATCTGATTCAAGTGTGAAACTAGGCATTGATGATTCTGACGGTGTTGATTCGTTGTTTGAGCAGCAATTAAAAGATGCACTTGATGCAGATACTGTATCAAACATTGTTACTAATGATGAACGCCGTTTAGTAGGTCACTCTGAGTGGGTAGCAAACTTGCAGATGGGTTATGACTCAGCTGATGGTTTCCATTCAACATCACTTGTTTATAACGTGTTTGGTCCGCGTATTATTGTACCGGGTACTCGCGGTAACGAAGATGCAGAAGAGAAGCCATTCCATTCGCTTGATTTAGTTTATTCTTACTTCCCGAACTTCAATACAAAAGTTAAGTTCAAAATTGAAAACATCCTTGGTCAAGATAAAGAAATTGAACAAGAAGGTTTATCACTTTGGAAGAAAGAAGAAGGCACTAAGTTTAGCTTAGGCTTCAGCTACGAGTTTTAATGAAACTCCCCCAAGGAAGGATACTATAATAAATCCTAACGTTGATTTAGCCCTGCAATAGCAGGGCTTTTTTGTTTCTGTATTGTCTATACCCAAACCACCTCAAGATGCAGAATTCAGCGTTTCACAGGTGCTTAATATCAAGGCGTTACTTTGCAAGAATGGCAGTCCCTTTTAAGAAGTAACAACGATGAGAGTAAGTGTCTGTGAAGCGCCCAAAGGGTTGGTTTAAAAGCGATTTATACTGCGTTATTGATTTTAACAATAGAACCACTATTACTTGCAATCAATGCCTTGCCTAAATCGCTTTTAATTCCAACTGAAACTCGCATCTTGAGGTAGTTTGGGTATATTAAACCATTGCGTGTTATGGTAGTTATAAGTGTTTAAACAGGGATTTAAAATGGACTTACGGTTAATTATAAATGGCAAAAAAGCGGCAGATGAGCAGCTTCGTGACGCCATCGGTAAATTTCGAACCATTGAGCCTCTTACGGTGCGTGTTACCTATGAAGGAGGTGACATTGAACGCTTTATTAATGAAGCCGTAGCAGAAGGCGTAAAACGTGTTGTTGTGGCTGGTGGTGATGGCACCGTTAATGAAGCAGTTAATGCATTAATGAAGTTAGAAAAATCACAGCGTTTAGAGCTTGCTATTTTACCTATGGGCACGGCGAATGACTTTGCCACAGCCGCCCACATTCCTCACGGGTACTTGCCAGCACTTAAACTTGCCGCCAATGGTCAGCCGCATGCAATTGATACGGTAGAGGTTGATGAGCGTTACTTTGTGAACGTAGCCAGTGCTGGTTTTGGGGCTAAAATTACCGCTACAACACCGCCTGCACTTAAGAACATACTAGGAGGTGGCGCATATACATTGGCAGGGCTTGTACAAGCGCTTAGTTTTGTACCTTACAGTGGCGAGTTAACACTGCCTGATGGTGAGCGTGCTTCGGGCGATATTATTGCTGCTGCCGTGTGTAATGGTCGCCAAGCGGGTGGTGGTCAGCTACTTGCGCCACATGCATACATAAATGATGGCTTGGTTGATTTAGTGGCGTTTAGATCATTTGCAATTTCAGATGTGCCGGCGGTTATCGAAGAGCTAAGCAACTACCCTAATTCATCACAAAAGTGGGTAAAACGCTTTCAAGTGCCTTGGCTTGAATGGCAAACACAAACAGAAATGCCTATAAACTTAGATGGCGAGCCAATAACATCAAAACAACAAAGCTTTAAAGTACATGCAGGGGCGCTGAACCTGGTATTGCCAGACGCTTGTCCGCTAATACGATGATGAAAAATTTTGATGTTACTCGGTTTGCGCTGGTTTTGCTTGGGCCGCAATGCTAGATTACTTCTGTAAAAATTAAATTCTCACGCAATGGACTTTAATTTTTAACAGTTTAGGTAATTTGAATGAATCAAACAGTGGAACAAACAATGAAAAAAGTAGGATTAGTCGGTTGGCGGGGCATGGTTGGCTCTGTGTTATTAGAACGTATGCAGCAAGAAAATGATTTTTCTAATATCGACACGACTTTTTTCACCACCTCTCAAACCGGTCAATTAGGTCCTGATCTTGCTGGCCCAGCTAAACCGCTTTTAGATGCCAATGATATTTCTGAGCTTGCAAAGATGGATATTATTGTCACTTGCCAAGGCGGTGATTATACCAAAGCCGTTTACCCGCAATTACGCGAATCAGGTTGGCAAGGTTACTGGATTGATGCTGCATCGGCACTGCGCATGAGTGACGATAGTATTATTGTGCTTGACCCGGTAAATAAAGATGTTATCACAGCGGGCCTAGAGCAAGGCGTTAAAACTTATGTTGGCGGTAACTGTACCGTATCACTTATGTTATTAGCACTTGGCGGTTTATTTGAGCAAGACTTGATTGAATGGGTTAGCCCAATGACATATCAAGCGGCTTCTGGTGCAGGTGCTCGCAACATGAAAGAATTAATTGCACAAATGGGTGCAATTCACGAAACCGTTGCTGATAAGCTTGCTGATCCTAACGCTGCTATTCTTGAAATTGACAAATTAGTCACCGAAAAAATTGCCTCAAGCGATTTACCGCAAGACCAGTTTGGTGTGCCTTTAGCAGGTAGCCTCATTCCTTGGATTGATGTACCAATGCCAAGTGGTCAAAGTAAAGAAGAGTGGAAAGCGCAAGTTGAAGCAAACAAAATTTTAGGCAGCAGCGAACAACCTATCCCTGTTGATGGCTTATGTGTTCGCATTGGTGCAATGCGTTGTCACTCACAAGCAATGACAATTAAGCTTCGCAAAGACATTAGCGTTGAGAAAATTGAAGAAATTCTTGCTTCTCACAATGAGTGGGTAAAAGTGATCCCTAATGACCGTGACATTTCTGCTACAGACTTAACACCTGTAAAAGTAACTGGCACACTGTCTATTCCTGTTGGTCGTATTCGTAAATTAGCGATGGGCCCTGAATATATCAGCGCGTTTACGGTTGGTGATCAACTGTTATGGGGTGCTGCAGAGCCACTTCGTCGCATGTTACGCATTATTGTTGATGGTCAACATTAATCACACAACTCAACATTAAGGCTAGCAGCTTGCTGGCCTTTTTTAGCACTAAAGGAAAGTAATGCACACGCCTAGTAAATGGAAAATGACACCCGAAAGAGTGTCGCAGTTTATTAAAACCTACAGCTTTGCATTAATGGTTGATAGTGAGTTTGAGGCAACTCATTTACCATTAGTTTATAAACCCGATGAGGGCGAGTTTGGTACCTTATATGGTCATGTTTCACGGGCAAATGGTCATGGTAAAAGCTTGCAAAATACTCGGGTATTAGTGGTTTTTAATGGGCCTCATAGTTATATATCTCCGACATGGTATGCAGAAAAGCCTGCTGTATCGACATGGAATTATGCTGTGGTTCATGCCAAGGGTAAGGTTGC
This sequence comes from Pseudoalteromonas apostichopi, assembly GCF_030297135.1. Classification (NCBI taxonomy): domain Bacteria; kingdom Pseudomonadati; phylum Pseudomonadota; class Gammaproteobacteria; order Alteromonadales; family Pseudoalteromonadaceae; genus Pseudoalteromonas; species Pseudoalteromonas apostichopi. The sequence goes on along the minus strand of NZ_AP028066.1, from coordinate 741,524 downwards.
ATATCTTGATGATGAAAACACCTTAGCTTGCCTAGATGAGCTAATTAGGCAATACGAGCCAAGTATTTTAAACGATACCAGTTTGCTACCAGATGATTATCAAGCAAAGTTACTGCGGGGAATTGTAGGCATTAAAATTGAACTTGACTCAATTCAGGCAAAAGAAAAGTTAGGCCAGCATAAATCGGCGGCGGATCAGCAAGGTGTAGTAGCTGGGTTAAAGGCCGATAAGCACCCTGATTGTCAGGCTTTACTTAGCTATATGCTAAAACACGAAGTAGGAATAGGCAGCTAATTTGCATCCAGCAAATGCTGCCAATTGGTTGGAAAGTACCTAGCATGGTTTTGTTAAAAGCATGTTAATTACTAAGGCTAAAGTTAGTACATTCCATGTTCCTGTCAACTAAATGACATATCTATGAAGGTAAGTTTTGGGTATAGACAATAAAAATAGCCATAAACTGCACATTGATTTTATTAGCCCAATCTATTTTGCCCCATAAAAATAAACACTTATTTATTTGCTGAACTTCCAAGGCCTCACTATATTTTCTTAAGTACCTAGTTGGAAGTATGCTATGAATATCTCAAAAAAATTAAAGCTCGCTTTTGCAACAGCCATCGCGCTGCCGCTGATCATCATTGCTGCGCTTGTAATTACACAAACAAGACAACAAGCTCTCGACAATTTTGCCGAGCTTAGTGAAAGAGAAGCCAGACAAGTCGATAATGGTATCAGTATGTTTTTTGCAGAAATTGAGAAAAATGTCGATTACCTTGCTTCTCATACCGCTATCTTAGACGCCAAGCAAGGCGTTAAAACCCATATGCAATCACCTAATGCAGAGATGCTTGATCATTTAAGTGGCAGTAGCACCGAAAAAAACGCTTTTAGTTTGTTTGATCACTTTGGCGTAACCCACCCGGGACTTGCTTATATCTACATGGGTAATGAACAAGGTGGTTATATTCAATGGCCAGAGGGTGAAGTAACAGCAAATTATGACCCAAGAGTTAGGCCATGGTACGAAACAGGTAAAGCTGCAAATGGTAAAACAGTAAGAACCAATGCCTATTATTGGGCAGTAGATGACATGGTAATTGTTTCTACTGTTAAGGCAATTAAAGAAGAGGGCGAGTTTATTGGTGTGCAAGGCATGGATGTATCCTTGCAGGGGCTTACCGATATTATTGCGAACATTAAACTTGGTGAAACTGGCTATTTAATGCTGATTGAAGACAGTGGCAATGTACTCGTTGACGTTAAAAATGCTGATTACAGGTTTAAGCAGCTAGCACAAGTCAATAACGGAAAATACAAGCAGCTCGCTGAGAATAATCATGGTCAATTTGAAATAGACATTAATGGTAAAGATTACTTAGCGAATATTTATACCTCACAAAAACTAGGCTGGAAATTTATAGGCTTAGTTGAAAAATCTGAAGTGATGAGTGCCGCAAATGCAATGACGATTACTATTTTAGTCATCAGTGCAATTCTGATTGCTGTATTCATTCTAGTTGCTAGCTACATTTCTAAATTAATTTCAGCACCTATTGTTGAAGTAAGTGATGGCCTGACAGAAATATCGCAAGGTGGTGGTGATTTAACGAAACGTTTGGTTATTAAAACACGTGATGAAACGGCCAAATTAGCAAACAGCTTTAATTTATTTTTGAACCTGATATCGGATTTAGTTACGCAAATTAATGATTGCGCTCAAAATGTGAGTGATACCTCCGCACAAACATCATCACAGGCCGCACAACTGTCAGGCTCAACATCGCAGCAACAACAAGCTCTTGAAATGGCGGCCACAGCGATTAATGAAATGGCAGCGACTGCTAATGAGGTCTCTGCCAGTTGTGCAAATGCAGCTGAGCTTGCATCGCAAACTCAACAAGCCTCAGAGCTTGGACAAAGTGTTATTTCTCAGACTGTTGATAGCGTTGTATCTTTGTCTGAAGTGATCACTAAAGCAACTCAAGATATAAACCAACTTGATGCTGAAAGTGAAAACATCATGTCGATATTGAGCGTAATAAGAGGGATTGCAGAACAAACCAATTTATTAGCATTAAATGCGGCAATTGAAGCGGCGAGGGCGGGCGACCATGGCCGAGGCTTTGCGGTTGTTGCGGATGAGGTTCGTGCATTATCACAAAGAACATCTGAATCAACAGAAGAAATTGCAAGCCAATTAGACTCCTTACGAAAGATGTCTGATCAAGTGTCAAAAGAAATGACAACCAGCTTAAACCGCACAAATAAAACAGTTGAGTTAGCCCATTCAGCACAGCAACAATTTAGTGAAATAACCGCGTCAATTGTTAATATTAGCGATTTGAATACACAAATCGCGACAGCAGCTGAAGAGCAACAGCATGTAGCTGAAGACATTAATCGTAATGTGGTAGAGATTAAAAACGCGGCGGATGATGTCAGCGAAATTGCTGAAAGTGCAAGAGGCAACGGAGAGAAACTAAACTTATTATCGAACACGCTTACTGATTTAGTAGGTAAGTTTAAAGTTTAGAGTAGTTAGAATTATGCTTGGATACTAACCTTGTCCCTTTTTTGTTGATTAAATAGAGATTAAAGGTTAGTTTTTATGTTGGTATTATCAAACCTAAAGTAGAACATGCAGGGAAAAATATTTCAGCTAAACAATAACAAACAAACTATTTATATAGTTTTTATCATGCTATTTTTTACGCTGAGTCTCCACCTCCTCATAAGCTACCTTCAAGTAAATCATCAAAAGCAGTTTGCTGAATCTCTATTAACTAAAGCAGAAAATATATCGAATGATATAGTGGCTTCTATCCAAGAAGTCGCAACGCTATCTCCTAATAGATGTGACTCTGATTCCATCAACACATTACGTATAATTCTTTCAAAATATGAATACACTCATGACTTAGGTCTAATTTTTGATGGTAAGGTCGGTTGTTCAGCAAACTGGGGACAATTTGAAACTCCAATTTTATTTGCAAGAGAGTTTTATAGTTCTTCCTCGGGGTATCAATTCGCTTCGAAGGTAGGGAATATTTTCCCAGTTCCAGCTAGATACGATATAACAAAAAAAGACAACGTGATTGCTTTCACAATTAATGAACCATTTAAGAGTTTTGACCATCTTGAAAAAGGGTTTTCTTATAAAATTATTTCAAAAAATGAGAGCCATACTTTCCATAACTACAAATCTGAGTATCAGTTCAAAAAAGATACGTTATTAAATTCTCAGGAATTAAAAATTTGCAGTTCAAAATTCGAATACTGCGTAGAGACGCTAAATAATCGTCCAGGCCTACTTTATTTACCAATTTTTATCTCGTCATCACTTATTTGTTTAATCGGGTTAATAAGTTTTTTAATTGCTTATTCTGTTATTTCATATTTTGATAAGAACTCTTCAATCGAGTTTAGGTTGCGTAAAGCTATAAAAAACGGTGAATTATATTTAGAGTACCAACCAATAATTGAGCTAAAAAATAATAAAATAATTGGTGTGGAGAGCCTAGTTAGGTGGAAAGACGCCGTTCATGGAAATGTATCACCTGAACTTTTCTTAAGTATCGCAGAACAGTTAGGCTTGTACTCAACCTTAGCATATGACTTAGTTAAAAGAGCATTTGCAGAGCTTTCAGCTATTTTACATAGGGATCCCGAGTTCACAGTTGCGATTAATGTTAATGCGTACGAAATTAAAACTTCAGAGTATTTAGATAACCTATACGAACTTTGTATGAGTTATAAAATAAAGCCGCAGCAAGTAAAAATAGAAATTACAGAGCGAATAGGTTTGCCACTTGAAGAGTTATCTAACTTTGCAACACGGGCAAAGCACTATGGCTTTATTATTGCCCTTGATGATTTTGGAACAGGAGTATCTAACCTTGTGTGGCTCACTGAAATTAACTTCGACATCATTAAAATTGATAAAATATTAACACAATCAATAACGGATGAATTTAAACAGGATATGGTATTAGCCATTATGTCTCTGGTTACAAATCTTAATCGCTTGGTCATTTTTGAAGGGGTTGAGGTGTTTGAAGAATATAACTTCATAAAAGCTTTTAATCCTAATCATCAAATTCAAGGTTGGTATTTTTATAAGTCTTTACCATTAACCGAGCTAAATAAAGCACTGGATGGCCAGCAAGGATGACAATGAAAATAGAAAGTGTGAACACTGAAGATTTCCCAGAACTACTTAGTGTATGGGAAAACTCAGTTCGAGCGACACATGATTTTATAACAGAAGACGACATAGCCTTTTTTAAGCCCATTATCATTGAGCAGGCTTTTCCAAATGTTACTTTGAAGTGCATAAAGGATGAACATAAAGCAATTTTAGGTTTTGTTGGTGTTCACGATAGCAAAATTGAAATGTTGTTCATTTTAGATGCCGCAAGAGGTAAGGGGATAGGTAAAGTACTCTTGAACTATGCGGTTGAGCAATTAGCAGCCAACAAAGTGGATGTCAATGAGCAAAACCCACTTGCAGTTGGCTTTTATCAGCATATGGGCTTTAAAGTTGCCTCACGCTCGCCCTTAGATGATATGGGTAAACCATTTCCAATATTGCACATGGAGCTCGTGTAGGAACGGTATAAGCTATGTAGGTCGTTATTTATGGCGACAATAACCGTGAATCATAAATGTTCGGCCTTGAACGGCTCTTATAAACAAACGCGCGAAACAAGTTTCACGCCTACGATAGAAAACATTGGGCGCTAGGATTCAGGCTCTGGGACGCGATATAAAATCGCTGCTACTTGTTCGGCGTTGAAACGCCTCCTACACACTTTCCCCTTGTAGCTTGCTAACTTTACTCTTCTGACGCGCAAACTAAAAACTATTACTTGTCATACAAATTAATCTATTGTATTTTCAATGGATTAAGGTTTAAAAATAAAAGGATTTTCAATGGTTAAACTAAATGGGTTTACAGTTTTAATTTTGGTTGCTATCAGTTCGCTATTAACTTATTTGGTGACCTCATCTAGCAGCGAAACTGAGATGACTGCTACCACAATAGAGAGCCAAGTTATTAGTGATTCCAATAAAGAAGTGGTTTTGACGAATAACAAAGACATACACCAGAGCACTATTCCAGATAAACAATTAGTGAGTTCAGAGCCTGAAGCTAATATGGTTAGTGAAGATACAGGTCTAAAGACTAATTTAGCCGATAGACATTTTTCATCATCAGAATCTGTTACCAATTCATTCATCACTGATAATGGGCAAATTAAACAGCAAAGCGTATTTGGCGCAATCACAATTCCTGAATTTCATGACTTTTTGAATAATGTACGAGTTACTGAAGAAACAGATAATTCAATAGAAAGAGAAGTTAAGTTGCTCGAAATGTTGAATCAAATTCGCACAAACGATGTTTATGCCGAAGACTTTGCTTGCAGAGGTAAAGTCTGTGCTATGTCATTTCACCATGAGGCTAACTCTGATTTTGATCTTGATAAGTTGAGAACTTTTGATGAAAACTACCTTTTCAAAAACACATCAAAAGATGAATCAGGTTCAACAATGACAAGAGTATTGTTTATTCAAACAGACAATTCATCTCAATTAGTTTTAACCAATGGTTAGTCTTTGTAGGTTGTTATTTATGGTGATAAAACCTTGAGCATTTTCATGAAGGAACGGCTTCTGCCGTGAATTTAGATGTTCGGCGTTAAAACGCCTCCTACAAACTCTTACTGACTTTACTCTCGCAACTTGTAACTCGCTAACTCGTCACTTATCTTTTGCTTAATTTGCTGTTCGCGATATGCTGACATAACGAATATTGAATTACATTGGAATTGAAAATGAAGCTCAATCAGGTGACGTTACCTGTAAAGGATATGAATGAAGCGGTGGCTTTTTACTTAACACTGGGAATGATTCAGATAGTGGATACCCCGCATTACGCACGCTTTCAATGCCCTGATGGTGATGCCACATTTTCGCTATCATTAGAAACCGATAATTATAATAATCATGCGGTAATTTATTTTGAACATGAGCAGCTCGATGATCTCTACGCAAGCCTTGTTGAAAAAGGCATTAACTTTGAGCAGCCTCCAACAGCACAACGCTACCTATGGAAAGAAGCAATTTTAAAAGATCCATCAGGTAATAAAATTAAATTGTATTGGGCCGGAGAGAACCGCTTAAACCCACCATGGAAAGTAGAAAAAAGAGGATAAATTAAAGGCGCTAGGTCCTAGCGCCTAATATCTAAAAACTAACCTCTTAAAATGTTACTGCTTTTCTTTTAGTAATTGTTTTAGTTCGGCCATTTCAGCTTGTAGCTGAGCAATTTGTCCCTTGGTTGCAGGCATGTCGGCATCAGATGTTTGCTCTTCTCGAGCGTTGCGATGCTCTTCAGACATGACTTCTAAAATTGCACCCACCATCATGTTTAAAAATACAAAGGCAGTTAAGAAGATAAACGTTAGGTAGAAAATCCAGCTGAGTTCATACACAGCCATGGTCTCATACATGACATCAGTCCAATCCTCGAACGTTGCAATCCTAAATAGGGTGAGCATAGAAATAGATACATCGCCCCATAATACAGGGTTTATATCAGCAAACAGCATGCTACCCATAGCGGCATAAATATAAAAAATCACAAACATAAGTAGGGCAATATAGCCCATTTGCGGAATAGCTTTTAAAAGCGAGTTAACCAGCAGTCTAAGCTCTGGGATCATAGAGACTAGTCGCAGCACGCGGAAAATACGCAGTAATCGAGCGATAAAAATTGTTGATCCAGCTGCAGGGTAAAGGCTACCGACCACGATTATGAAATCAAAAATATTCCAACCTTTGCTGAAAAAATCTTTAAAGCCACGGCTTGCGATAAAACGGATCACTAGTTCAACTAAAAAGAATACCGTGATACCTACGTCCATCCAATGTAAAGCAAGCTCAGCTGTAGGATGTAATGAATAGGTATGTGCACCTACTGTTAGTGCTGAAATAACAATGACAGCGATAACAAATGATTGAAAAATTTTACTTTTATCGATACGCTGAAACAGCTCTTGTAACTGCGACAACATCATATAGAACCCTTTGGTAATAATATTTAAACCCACGCAATATACAGGAAAAAACAGCACCAATGTATAACTACATAAAGGAAATTTAATGTTTTTTAATGCTTTAAAATTGGCCATCATCGCGACTGTTGTAGTGCTCTTGTCAGCTTGTAGCTCAGACGCCCGTTATCATGAAATTCAATCGGCGCGTTTAAGTGAATGCAATCATATGGCAGATAAAGAGTACCATGAGTGTGTAAAGCGCCAGCAAGATGGCTACGAAGAATTTAAAAAACAACAAGCAGAACATGACTAAAACTGAAAAGCGCCAAGATAAGGCTATTCGAGTTGCGTTAACGCAAGCGTGCGAACAAGCAAAAGAACAAGTACACGAATTTTCTTGGTTAACTCATACTGCTGATCTAAAAAAACTACCGCAATCGCTTAGAGTAAGTTGTTACTGTAAAGAGCTGCCGATTACAGCTGAGCAAACCCAGTTAATTACCAGTTTAATTATCAAAGAATTGAGCACTGTAGATTTAGCAGTCAATGCAAAAGCAATTGCGTTTTTAAAGGAATAATAATGTACTTAAATTTAACCCCTAAACAGATGGTTAGGTTAAATCTAGCTCTAGCTGTATTGTTTTGTGGTATAGGTGTGTACAGCTTGCAATCAGACTCATTACCTATTTCAAGTTTTACTGGTTTTATATTTGCTATCGGTTTTTTGGCACAGGCCTATCGCTATACTGAAAAGTTTGTAGCCAAAACAGCCCTTAGTAAAACACTTACGGCAACAGACACAAGCCTCACGGTTAAGCAGGTGAATTATGGCGAGCAAGTAGAGACTCTTGAGTTGAGCCGTATTACACAATTGAAAGTTGCTGATAACTATTTAGCTGTCATTTTAGACGACAACGGCCAAGGCTTCGATTTTCAAATTAAAGGCAAAGCTCAAGCCATTACTGAACGTTTAAATGAAATATTGCCAAAGGAGCTGCTTAAAAACAGCCCAATCAAACAGGTTTAATTTGGTAAGCCAGCTGCAAATGGCTATAATCGGCAAAAATTATTGAAAGAGATATAGCAATGGCAGTGCCTACGCGTTCACAAATTTCAATTGGCTGCGAAGTCAACATTGTATTAAAACAAGATCAACGAACTGGTCAGTTAACTCAAGGTGTAGTGTCACGTATTTTAACTAAGTCACCGAATCACCCGCATGGTATTAAAGTTCAACTTGATGATGGTCAAGTAGGGCGCGTGAAAGAGATTTTATCATGAGTGTTTTAAGCGAAAATGAATTTTGGCAACTCGTGACCGCCGAAGATAAAACTGCCGAGCCTGAGTCTGTTTGTAATGCATTAAAAGCAAAACTGACTGATTTATCTGACGAACAGCTGATGGAATTTGATAAGCAGTTTAACCTACGTATGCGTAAAGCCTATACCTGGGACTTATTTGGTGCAGCTTATGTAATGGCCGGTTGTAACGATGACTATGGCTTTTCTGAGTTTTTATGTTGGCTTATTTCACGGGGCGAACAGGCTTTTTTAAAGGCGCTTGAAAACCCAGACTCAATTGCTGAGTGTACCCCTGTTTATCATTTAAACGAACAACCTTACCCGTATTTAGATGAGTACGACTTGATTGCCGGTATGTTGTACGAAGAGCGTAATGATGACGAATTACCCTTTGTGCCATCAGGCCTTGAGCAACCAAAAGGTAAACGTTTTAAAGATAAAGCAAAGTTTTTAAAACAAACCTACCCAAATTTATACGCCAAGTATTGGCAACAACCGAGTTAAATAAAAGCACCTAAGGGTGCTTTTTTATACTTTTAGGTTACTTGCTGTTACTATGACAACTCAGTAAGTTATTAAATAATATTAATAAAGTGAATGCTAATATGCGTCAGGAGCTTATTGAGCTAAAGCAGTATTTATTAAAAAAAGGCATTAAAAGAGAGGCCTATGCGATTGATACTTTACCAAGATTTAAGGGCATTGTATTTACGACGCAAAGAGTTATATTGAGGTCTTTTACTTCGAACGAGGGGTAAAATTTCAGCAAAAAACATTCTCTGATGTTGAAGATGCGATAAGTTATTTTAAAGCAGAGTTACTTTCTGACCCCTTTTCTAAAATATAACGTTCATCGGTAAAAAGCTTATTAGCAATTTCTTAGTACCCAAATCTATTCACTTTGTGTTATCTTATTAATGCTGAATTCAGCACTATTTACAATATAAATCAGCAGACTAGATTAAATCGGTTTGCTACAACACATATCAAAGGAAATGACAGTGTCAGAAAATGTATATCAAGCCCCAGAAGCAAACCTCGCTACAGCATCAACAGAAACAACGACTTTAAGCATAAAAGAAATTTTGTTTTCTTTTAAAGGACGTATTCCTCGTAAGACTTATTGGTATTCAGCATTAGGTATGATTTTAGCTTCATTTGTTCTTATGTTTTTAGTAGCACTATTAACAGGTGGTAATGAGTCTGCTATTTCTGTAATCATGCTTATTCTCTATATTCCGCTAATATGGGTTTCGCTTGCGATTCAAGTGAAACGCTGGCATGACCGTAATAAATCAGGTTGGTGGGTACTAATTAGTTTTGTGCCATTAATTGGTCCTATCTGGGCTTTAATTGAAAATGGTTTTTTAGCTGGTGATGAAGCTGAGAACCGTTTCGGTCAACCTACTAGCTTATAAGCTATACTATGTGCTCTGAATAGCAGAGCACACAAAGCCAACTTGTCTAATGAAGCATTTAAATACGATTCAAATAGCTCGATTTATTATTAGCTTTAGTTGGCTTTATCATGGGCTGATGCCAAAGCTTATTCACATTGCCCCCCTAGAGCTAAAAATGACAGCCAGTTTTGGTTTTAATCCCGAAATCTCAACGCTCATCACCCGAGCAGCTGGCATAGGTGAAATTATATTTGCCGTGCTGTTTTTTATTTTCTACCGTGCCATCTTAATCAATATTCTCAATATAGCTGCTTTAGTTGGGCTAATGCTGTTTGTTGCTGTTTTACAGCCCGCACTTTTAATCGAAGCGTTTAATCCTGTAACTACAAACCTTGCCATAATCGCGTTTAGTCTAGTGCTTATAAATGAGCAAAAAGCGTCAAAAAAGTAATAAAGCCTAAACCGCGTAACAGCGCTTAATTTCGTCTATCATAGCGTTTGCTAAAGGCGAGCTGGCGTTTGTTTTTGAGGTGATTAATACCACAGGAATATCGTAGTGATATTTGTTTGGCTGAACAGCCTTAAAAATGCCTTTATCGACCCAGAACTGTGCATAGTGATCAGGTAAATAACCAATAAACTCACCAGATAAAATTAAATGTGCAATCCCTTCATCATGGTAGGCAACGGCACTATTTTGATAGTTTAAACCGTCGTTTCGGCTTTCTTTATCACGCATGTAGTTACTGGTAATCACCTCCGCTTCTTTGAGCAGCTCATTTATTTTCTTGTCTTCACAATTAAATAACGGGTGACCGACTGCGCAATACAAAAAGTTAGTTTCGTTGTGTAGGGCGGTGTAATCTAATCCGCGAATATGATGGCGGCTAACACCAATCCCCACTAAAGAACGGCCATTGGCTACTGCGGTTTCTACCTCTCGTGCTTCACATACGTTAATATCGAACTGAATGTTTTTACCTTTTCCTTTTAACCTTGCAATAGCACGGGGAACGGCACAGCGTGGATCGCTAACCATGGTATCTATCATGGCGATACTTAAACGCCCCGATAACTCATTTTTAGAGCTTGCTACGGTATTAGCAAAGGCTTCGCATTGCTGAAGCAGTTCAATCGATGCCTGATAGGTGATAGCTCCTGCATCTGTAATTTCAAAGCCACTGCGGCCACGTTTACATAATTTAATGCCAAGCCTTACTTCTAAGTCTGATAAATGCGCACTGATGGTTGAGCGGCCAATATTCAAACGTGACTCTGCGGCTGAAAGCCCGCCACACTCAACAATTGCTACAAAAACGCGCAATAAGCGCAGGTCTACGTCATGAACTTGCATAGCTCTTCTTTTAGTTCGATAAATCTGGAATGAATAACGATAATTATGCATTTGTAAAACAACTAGAGCAAGCTAGACTCCCTCTAAATAAAACTAATCCTGTTCTTTAGGAGTTATAAATGACATTTAAGTATGGTGTTGACCAATTAACGTTAGATAGCGTTAATGCTATTGCAGCCGGTACGTTACAGGCAGAGCTTTGCCAAGAAGCAATTGATAAAATTAATAAAAGCCGCCAAAACGTAGATAAAATGGCTGCCTCAGATAAAGCCATCTATGGTATCAATACGGGCTTTGGCCCATTATGTGATACACAAATTTCTCCAGAAGAAACCAACTTATTACAAAAGAACTTATTGATCACACACGCTGTAGGTGTGGGTGAGCCAATCGCTAAACCTATTTCAAAGCTGATGCTAATCACCAAAGTACATGCATTAAGCCAAGGTTTTTCAGGTATTCGTTTAACCGTTGTTGAGCGTATGCTTAAGTTTATTGAACTTGATATCATTCCTGTTGTACCAGAGCAAGGTTCAGTTGGCGCATCGGGCGACTTAGCACCGTTATCGCACTTATTTTTACCTCTTCTAGGTGAAGGTGAGTTTTGGGTAAACGACACAATCAAGCCAGCAGCAGAAGTATTAAAAGAGCACGGTTTAGCGCCTCTAGATTTACATGCTAAAGAAGGTTTAGCGTTAATTAATGGTACTCAGTTTATTTTATCTCATGCCATTACTGCGCTTACTAAAATGCGTTACCTATTAGACCTTGCAGACATCGCAGGTGCTATGAGTATTGAAGGTATGCAAGGTAGCGAATCACCATTCCGTGAAGAGTTACATGCTATCCGTGCTTTTAAAGGTAACATCGAAGTTGCAGCGCGTATGCGCAGCTTTTTTGCAGGCTCTGAAAACATGGCTTCACATACTGATTGTGACCGTGTTCAAGACCCTTACTCACTGCGTTGTATTCCTCAAGTTCATGGTGCATCACGTAATGCGTATTACCACTTAAAAGAGCTTGCTGAAACAGAAATGAATTCAGTTACAGATAACCCAATTGTGATCAGCGAAGAAGAAGCAATTTCGGGTGGTGGTTTCCACGGTCAACCACTTGCTATGGTATTAGATTATGCTTCAATTGCAGCAGCAGAGCTTGGTAACATTGCTGATCGTCGTTGTTACTTGCTACTTGAGGGCTTACATGGTTTACCGCGTTTATTAACGTCATCGGGTGGCTTAAACTCTGGCATGATGATCCCACAATACGTGACTGCGGCATTGGTAACAGAAAACAAATCTTTGTGTTTCCCACCATCAGCGGACAGTGTACCAACATCAATGGGTCAAGAAGATCACGTATCTATGGGTAGTATTTCTGGTCGTAAGTTAAACCAGATTTTAGGTAATCTTGATAAAATCTTTGCAATTGAGCTTATGTATGCAGCACAAGCAATTGAATTTAGACGTCCTAACAAGTGTTCTGACATCATTGAAGAAAACTTTGCGTTAATTCGCAGCAAAGTCGCCAAATTAGAAGAAGACCGCTTACTTAAGCCTGATATTGATGCCATGGTAGAACTTGTTAAATCGCAAGCGTTTAAAGTTAACTAAGGGAGCAAATAATGACTTTTCAAGAACAAATTAAGCAAGGTATCCCAAGCGTATTGCCAGAGCCAAAACCGTATCCAAGCGATGCAAACCGAGCTCCAAAACGTAAAGACATTTTATCGGCCGACGAAAAGCAATTGGCTATTCGTAACGCATTGCGCTATTTCCCTAAAGAATGGCATCAAGAATTAGCTGCTGAATTTGCTGCTGAGCTCAAACAATTTGGCCGTATTTACATGTATCGCTTTAAACCTAACTATGAGCTTAAAGCGCGCTCGATCAGTGATTATCCAGCTAAATGCGAACAAGCTGCCGCTATCATGTTAATGATCGACAATAACCTTGACCCTGCTGTAGCACAGCACCCAGAAGAGCTAATCACTTACGGTGGTAACGGTGCGGTATTCCAAAATTGGGCGCAGTACTTATTAACCATGAAGTACTTAAGCGAAATGGAAGAAGACCAAACGCTACACATGTATTCGGGTCACCCTATGGGGTTATTTCCATCATCAGTTGAAGCACCGCGAGTGGTTGTGACAAACGGTATGATGATCCCGAACTATTCAAAACCAGATGACTGGGAAAAATTCAATGCACTAGGTGTAACTCAATATGGTCAAATGACTGCAGGTTCATTTATGTACATTGGCCCGCAAGGTATTGTTCACGGTACAACCATTACGGTAATGAATGCGTTCCGTAAAGTACTTGCAAAAGGCGAATCACCAAAAGGTAAGATCTTCTTAACTGCTGGTTTAGGCGGTATGAGTGGTGCACAGCCTAAAGCGGGTAACATTGCTAACTGTATTACCGTGTGTGCCGAGGTTAACCCTAAGGCGGCTATTAAGCGTCATCAACAAGGTTGGGTAGATGAGCTAATCGATAACATGCCAGAGCTTGTTGAGCGTGTACGTACTGCTCAGCAAAATGAAGAAGTGGTTTCGATTGCCTTTATTGGTAACGTAGTTGATGTATGGGAAAGCTTCTTAGCTGAAGATATTTTCATTCACTTAGGTTCTGACCAAACTTCACTTCATAACCCATGGTCAGGCGGTTACTACCCGGTTGATATCAGCTATGAAGAGTCAAATCGTTTAATTCGTGAAGAGCCAGAAGTATTTAAAGAAAAAGTACAAGCGACGCTTAAGCGCCACGCCGATGCTGTTAACAAGCACACGGCAAAAGGCACTTACTTCTTTGATTACGGTAATGCGTTTTTGTTAGAAGCATCACGCGCTGGTGGCGATGTAATGGCTGATAATGGTATTGATTTTAAATACCCATCGTACGTACAAGATATTCTTGGCCCAATGTGTTTTGATTACGGCTTTGGCCCATTCCGCTGGGTATGTACCTCAGGTAAGCCAGAAGATCTAGATAAAACAGATGCGATTGCTGCAGACGTTTTAAATAAAATCATGGCGGACTCGCCAGAAGAGATCCAACAGCAAATGCAAGACAACATCACGTGGATCAAAGATGCTAAACAGAACAAACTTGTTGTAGGTTCTCAAGCTCGTATTCTTTATGCAGACGCACAAGGCCGCGCTGAAATTGCTAAAGCCTTTAATGATGCCATTAATCGTGGTGAAATTGGTCCAGTTGTACTTGGTCGTGACCACCATGACGTAAGTGGTACTGATTCACCTTTCCGCGAAACATCAAACATTTATGACGGTAGCCGCTTTACAGCAGATATGGCTATTCATAACGTAATTGGTGATGGTTTCCGTGGTGCAACATGGGTATCTATCCATAATGGTGGTGGTGTAGGCTGGGGCGAAGTGATCAACGGTGGTTTTGGTATGCTACTAGATGGTAGTGAAGCTGCCGAGCGTCGTCTGAAATCTATGCTATTATTTGATGTAAACAACGGTATTGCTCGTCGTAGTTGGGCTCGTAACGAAGAAGCTAATTTTGCAATTAAACGTGAAATGGCTCGTACGCCTAAACTTAAAGTGACCTTGTCTAATAACGTTGATGATGAAGTTTTATCAAACTTAGATTTCTAAGTTGTGTCAATGCAAAAAGGCTATGTTGTACACGCAACATGGCCTTTTTTATTGCCTAAAATTTTTAAATAGCGCATTGTTTAGGTAATAAATTTTTGGCTTAGCTAATGAGGAGATAGAGATGACTAAAACACTGACGGGTGAATGTTGCTGCGGTGCAGTGAGTTTTAAAGTTGCTGATAAATTTAGGCGTTTTTACTTCTGTCATTGTGAACAATGTCGAAAACTGAGCGGAACAGCTCACGCTGCAAATTTGTTTACCTCACCAGATGCTATCGAATGGGTAAAAGGTCAGCAGCATATAACGCGGTTTAATTATCCTGGTCGTGCATTATCTAGAGCGTTTTGTAAAACCTGTGGCTCTGCGCTGCCATTTGAATCACAAGACAGTAAATACCTACTCGTACCTGCAGGTAGTTTAAACGAAGAGCCAAGTAAAGAATTAGACGCGCAAATATTCTGTGAAGAACAAACAGAATGGCATAAAAAAGGTTTAAATGGCAAAAAGTTGATTGGCTTGGGTCGCGATTAAGCTCTTTGATAATTTGCTTTTATGAATAAAGTTTGACCAGCTAATCGAGTTTGATTAATCTTTAAGATACATTTTAAAAGGAGGTTTAATATGTTTAAAGTTTTAACCTTAGCTGCTTTAGTCTCGTTAGCAGTACCTACAAGCGCAAATGAAATGACAGCCGAGTTTCTTAAAAATGAGCTAGAAATCGCTCATTCTCAGTACATCAAAGGTTCAAGCGATAGTGCGCTTTATGCGTTAAATGCACTCGCAAGAATTCTTGAGCTTGATAGCGCTAAAACGCTGCAAACAGAGTTAGGCCCTAATAATCTTGCGTTTACTTATCTTCGGATTGGACTTATTCATGAGCAAGCTGGTGAGCAGCAGCAAGCCAATAGCTACTTTGCAAAAGCAATGAATGTTCACCAAGGCGAAAAAAGTCAGCTTGCAGAGCTTAAAGCTTATGTAACTAAATTAGACAAATCAGTAAAGAGTTAGCGAGATACTAGAGTAAAGTTTGTAGGAGGCGTTTCAACGCCGAACATCGAAGGTTCACTGCTGAAGCCGTTCCTACTTGAAAATTACCACGGTTTTTGTCGCCATAAATGGGCGATCTACAAGGTCACTATCGTAGGCGTGAAACTTGTTTCGCGCGTTTGTTTTTAAATGGTCGCGGCGGAAAGACGCCGCTGCTTGTGAAACTGTATAGGCTCTAACATCCTGACTCGCAACTCGCAACTCGCAACTCGCAACTCGCAACTTTAATCTTCTTTCTTTGCTTTTTTCGCGAGAATCTCAACTTCTGCTTTTTCGGTTACACCTGCCATACTAAGGGCTGTGCTGCCTACCGATTCATATTCAAGTTTGATTTTATCGAGTTTAGCGTCGTTTTTGTCTGGTAAGCTTAAACTACGTGACGACATCCCTTTGGTTAAAACCCCTAGGTTATCAAACACTTTTTCTTCACCGTTATTCATAACAACTTTAATTTTCTTAAGATTCACAGTGCCATGGGTACATTTAATTTTAATATGGCTGTAGTTACTGCTGGTGATAGGATTAACGGTATCGGTTTCGCTTTTGTAGCTGACTTTTTTCTCGGCGATGGACTTCCAGTCGTCATCACTGGCTAGGCTTTGTGTGCTAGCTAGGGTTAAAAATGTTGTTAAAGCGATGAGTTTGATTATTTTCATTTGATTCCCTCCAAAAATTTTCATCATTAAAATTTATAGCACATAAACAGATTGGTTGCTTATGCAAAGTTCATAAAATAGAACCAAAAGCATTTTTTTATCGTATTAACTAATGCGTTATAAATTCACCAACCTTAATCAGCATGCTATGCTAGTAAAGTGTCTATAAGTTTATGGATTTTCAATGAGATATTACTTTTGTTTAGTGGCTTTTTTACTATCAACCTCGTCAATTGCTAGTGCTCTACTTGATGTGAAGCCGAGCAATAAAACGCAGTTTTTGGCTCTGATTAAAGATAAACAAGGTGACTACAAAGTGAAAGCAGGCAGTGATGTGGTTTGTCAAAACGCCTCCTTTTCATTGATAAAAGAAACAACTCAAGGATTTAGCTTAGGAACATTAATCGACTTTAGTGACTTACATAACGGTACGCAGGTAAAGAAGATCCCAAATTTTTGTGTTGTCAGCTCGAAGTTAAAATACTTTGTAAATGGGATTGTCAGAACTAAGCGCTACTTTCGCTGTGAAAATGAAGACGATAACGGTTCAACAACTGAAGATCTGCGTTTTAAAGATAATGGCAATATCACTTACACACTGAATAAACCTGAAGTTTCATGTGTGTTTGAAAAGCAATAAATGTTTGTCTAACGCAATTTCAAGCCTATTATGGGCTTTTATTTTTAATTGAAAATTCTATGACTAGCCAATTTATTCAAGCACTTTTAGTTATCGCCGCCTTTTACATTGCAAGCCTGGTTATAGACCATGCTATTAAACAATTTCAACGACGCTTTGATTCAACCGCTCTTGAAACTTTTCGGCTTATTTCTAACTCGCAGCGCGCTATCTTATTATTCATTGGTATTGTGCTTGCGTTATCGAAACTGGGTTTTGACGTTGCCGCTTTAGTTGCCGGCTTAGGCCTAACAGGCTTTGCTTTGGGTTTTGCGTTGAAGGATGCTATTTCGAATCTAGTAGCAGGTGTCATGATTGTGCTTTATAAGCCCATTAAGCTTGGTAATTACATTGAAGTGAGTAATTCAAAGGGCACAGTGATTGACCTTAATTTGCGCTATATCACAATTAAAGGCGAGGGAGCGGTGCATTTAATTCCTAACTCTTTAATTTTAAGTAATAAAGTGTCAATCATTGATCGCGATGACGATTAAGCACAAATTTTTGCCATAAAAAAAGCAGCCTAGGCTGCTTTTTTAAGTTTTAGCAAATTACATTTGAGATTGCAGGTAATTCTCAAGCCCTGCGGTTTTGATTAACTGTTGCTGTGTTTCAAGCCAATCAATCTGTTCTTCTTGCTCATTTAAGATGTTATCTAACGCTTCACGGCTGATGTAATCTTTTTTCTCTTCAGCAAGTTTAATTCCCGCTTTAAGATCGACTAATGAATCAAGTTCAAAGCTCATGTTAGCTTCGATCATTTCTTCTGAGTTTTCACCAATACGTAGGCGACCTAAATCTTGTAAGTTTGGTAAACCTTCTAAAAACAAAATACGCTCAATTAAACGGTCGGCGTTTTTCATTTTTTGAATAGATACTTTGTAATCAGCTTTGTCTAATTTTGAAAAACCAAAATCTTTAAACATACGAGCGTGTAAAAAGTATTGGTTAATACCCACTAATTCATTCGCTAATACTTTATTAAGTGCAGCAATGACGCTTTTATCGCCTTTCATACAATTAGCCTCTATTCGCCCATTTGAGATTGATGGTAGTTTTGGCTACCAATTTTGTCGATTAGACCCAGCTGTTGTTCTAACCAGTAAACATGATCTTCTTCTGTATCAAATAATAGCTTTTCAAGCACTTCGCGTGATTGATAGTCTTTTTCTTGTTCACAAATTGAAATAGCTTCTTTAACGCAGTCAACAACTTCTAGCTCAAGTGTTAAGTCATTTTGCATCATGCTTTTAACGTCTGAGCCAATTAATAAATCACGACGTTTAGTCATGTTTGGTACGCCTTCTAAAAATAGAATACGTTTTATCAACCAATCAGCGTGGTCTTTTTCTTCTTCCATTTCGTGGTTAAGACGCTCATACAGCTTATTTAGGCCCCAATCGTCATACATACGAGAATGAATAAAGTATTGATCTATAGCAGCTAATTCGTTTGCGAGTAGTTTATTAAAACTATCGATGACTTTTTGGTTACCTTTCATAATGCTGTCCTCGAATTCCAAGTTGCGATAATTGTAGTATATAAAAATAAGATTGCAAACATTTTCCTTTGTAAATCAGTTGTTTACTATTGAGTGTGATTCTCGTTTAAGTTTGCGTTAATGGTTGATAAATGAACAATTTATCGTTTCTATTCTTAAATGAAAAGCCCTTACTAAGAAGGGCTTGTTGCTCTAAACAAAAACTGCTTTAGAAGCTATAAGTTGCACCGAGTGTCATGGTCGTACCTAAACCTTTAATGTTATAGCCACCATAAGTATAAGACTGCGCACGGGCAGGGTAGTAATCATTATTAAATAGGTTTTCTACACCCATAAACGCTTGCCAGTTGTTGCTAAAGTTATAACGACTGCTTAGGTTAAATAGGTTGTAACTGCTAATTGGACCTTGATCACCAACAAAGTCATCCTCTGCATTTGGCTCAAAGCGTTTGCGTGAACCCACATATAAATAACTCACAGTGAGTGATAATTCATCATTTGGTTGCCAGTTTAAATTAGCAGTACCTTTTGGTGGGCTTATTTGGCGAGAACCTAAGTAAATGTCGTCTTCGGTGTTCTTACCTTCAACATAGCTGTAGGTTGCAACAAGTTTTAGGGTTGGATTAATTTTATAATCGATTAGTGTTTCGTAACCCCAGATCTCTTGTGGCGCTCTTACTGGCTCATAGACACCCGTTACCTCATTAAAGCTATTAGTGGTGCCAAACTCTGACGTACTGCGGTAAGCTGCAAATTCAAAACGTAAGTCATCAAACTGTGATGTAAAGCCAATTTCATAGTTATCGATGATTGATGCTTCTGTTTGAATTAGGCCAATATCATTTACTGTTGCAGAACGTAATAAGCGGCCAATATCTGAGATATCAGAACCTTGTGAATAATTGGCAAACGGGCTGAAGGCATCAAGCAAATTGTATTTAACACCTACGTTATAGGTGGTTGCATCGTAATCAATAGTGTCACCCTTTACACTAAGTGGCACTGAGCACTGTGTTTCTGAGCGACAAAGCTTTAAGGTGTTGTAGTCATCAACGGTTAAATCAATACTCTCTTGGCGCACACCCGCTTTAATGATTAAATCATTATCGATAACCCACTTTGTTTGTAAAAAGCCAGCAAGGCTTTCCATATCCATCTCTGGTACCCAAACACGGCCATCAACAAGCGGTTGAGAAGTCACATCATTCAGTGCATCTAGGCCATAAATAAAGGTGGCTTCAACATTGTCAAAATCAACAAGGGTATTAAAGGTAGCGCGCGCCCCTTTCTTTTCTGAGCGAATAATTGATTGGCCGCCTTCGTAACCTTCGTCTGGGTTAGCTAAGTTTGTAGAAAAGAAAAACACATTCTCGATGTCTTGCATATACAGATCGAGCGTCATTTGTGTATTAGTAAATAGGGCGTAGTCTGTATATTTTAAGGTTATGTTTTCGTTACCGTCTGGGCCTTGTGGTTTACCTTGCTTTTGAAGCTCTTTAGGTACATGAATCGCATAAGTTTTATCGCCATCGTTCAGGTTACCAACAACGTCACCTAAATCGGTTTTTTGTTGAGAGCTAAAGTAGTTATAGCTAAATTGCAGCTGCTTCTCATCATCAAAATCATAGCCGAGTTTGGTAAAGTAGTTTTCTGTTACTGCATCAGATAAACCATACTGCAAGCCAAGAATATCGCCTTCTGCGTCACGTTGAACACCATTTTCTTCGTAACTTGCGGTAAATAAATAGCTAATTTTATCAGCACGACCATTAATTGCTGCAGAGACTCGCGCACCGGCGCTTTCTTCTAATTTAACTGCACTAAAACGTGACGATAGGCTGATCTCACCTTCTGGCTGACCATCACTTGTTGCCTGCTTTGTGATGTAGTTAATGATACCGCCCGATGCACCATTACCATAAACAGAGGTAGCGCCTTTGATCACTTCGATACGAGCAATGGCGCTTGGATCGAGTGTTTTAACTCCTAATGAGCCGTTTCTGAGTGGTGTCGACTGTGGCACTCCATCGATCATTACAAGTGGTGCACGACCACGTAAACTCTGACCTGTATTACTCGAACTGCCGGTATCTGGTGCAAGGCCTGGTACCATTTGCGCAAGTAAGCTTTGTAATTCTGGATTAACTTTTAAATGTTCTTCAATTTGCTGTTGGCTAATAATAGTGACAGAAGCTGGGACTTCATCAATGCTTTCAAATACACGGCTGCCTGATACAACAACGTGTTCCATTTCTTCTGCGGTAAGGTTTTTATTGATGGCATCATCAGCAAATGATTGGCTGCTAATTGCAATAGCGACCAGAGTCAGCGAGGTTTTTAACATGCTTGTCCTTAATTCTTGTTTGATTGTGCGGCAGTCTAAATGTAAAGAAGAGTAAAGGCAAGGTTAATGATAATGATTTGCAATAAGTTCTTTGGTTCTGTTATATAGCGATGAATTTAGCATCCACGAATGTTCAATGGATGCTTAATAGGTGAGTATTATATTTGAACCCTTACTAATTTTGCGTGTTCAGAGTATTGGTTTTAATGCGCTAACATAGGTGTTACTGATATTTCTAGTGTTACCTAGCAGGCAGCACCCAAATTTGTGAATAAACAGTTGATATAGCGATGTGGTTGATTGCCACTTTAGCATCAAGTGTTTTGACACCAATTTTACACATTCATGTGATTATATATACGCAGTAATATAGCTTTGGCCGAGAATATGAATTCGTTTAATGATGAAAGGCCGTTGTATAATTAATCTGTCAGATAAAGTGTCTATCTGTAATGCCGTTTGTACCAAAAGTAAACACCTGAGATCGTAAAAAATAACGGTGATAAAGCAAATATCAACCACAATAATTGCACAATTGGGCCTGCAAAATCACCAATATGAAACTTATATTTGAAGTTCCAAGTTTGCGTGGTCAAAGAGCTTTCGCTGGCATCATAACTTGCTACAATATCGGCTGAATATGGGTTTGCCCATACCCAACTATAGGCATGGCTTTCACCTGGGTTCTCTATTCTAAATCCTATGTTGTCACTTGGTTTTTTCGGTAAATAAATTCTAAATAACTTACCCTCAGGAAATACAGTTTGTGCGTTATCAAACGCTTTTTGCACTTGAAAGGGCGTATCCGCTAAAGGGGGAATAACCGCTGGCGGTTTAGGTCTATCTTCAACTGTGTCTTGCATCACAAATTCTAATACGGCTTTGGTTTGTTCTTTCCAGTTAAACGCCATACCTGTGTAAGCAATTAAAATGAGTGGAATTAAAAAATACACACCCAAAACGGTATGTAGCTGATACATCAGTACTCTAAACTTTGCTTTACGCTTAATAGCCAAACGTTTCATACGATTTTTTGGCTTAACCCAAATATAAAAGCCGAGCAGAATTTCAATAATAAGAATGAGCGCACACACCGATACCCAGTTTCTTAGAGGGCGGCTTTTATCGCCATCTTCATAAAGCAGCCAGCGGTGCAAAGCCATGGTAAAGCCATAAATCGTACTGTAATAATCGTATTCATGTAAAACCTGACCATTGTATGGATTAACACTCACATAGCGGTTATTTGCTAGTTGTAATTGCCACGCTAGATCACTGCGCTGCTCTGGCATTACCAGAGTAACAGGTTGTTTAGTTGACGCTGAAACGTGATTGATGAGGTTATCAAAATCAAGTGCTGAAGCCGCTGGCGTTACTGTCCATCTATCACTTTGAGTAAGGTATTGAATGTCTTTTGCGTAAATAAGCAAAGCACCGGTCAAACTTAAACAAATTAAAAATAAACCGCTTACTAAGGCAAGTAATAAATGCGTACGACGTAACCACAACTTTAACAAGATTTGTTCCTTCAGTTTGCTTTAACACAAAACTGAATAGTAAATGATAACGCGAAACATTTACACTAAAACTTGTTCAATGGTACAGCTTTCAATTGCAAAGTTGTTATGTAAAAAGTGACGTATATCATCGTTACTGATGCTTTGCTTGGCACGAAACTTTAGCTCGCAATGAACGTGATGATCATCTATCTGCCATGTTTTAAGGTAATCAACATCAGTGATTGCAAATTGGGCTTTAAGCCTATTGATAGCGTCTGTTACAGCAAAATTATCAGGGGCTGCTTGCATTAAAATTTTACTACTGGCAATTAACAGTAAAATGCCGTGATAAATGACATACATTGAAATCAGCATAGTGGCAATTAAATCAACAATATACCACTGGTAGAGAATGATTAAGGTACCCGCAATGATTACCACAACTGAGGCTAGTGCATCAGACACATTATGTATAAACGCAGCACGAATATTCATACTGTCTTTTGCACCTGCTTTGTAAGTTAATAGGGCGGTGACAAGATCAACAACCAGCGCAAGACCCGCAACCCAAATGATGATCCAGCCATCAATGGGGTCGGGGTTTAAATAGTTGGTGATCGCTTCAAAAATCAAGTAACCACCAATCACAATTAAACTTAAACTGTTAAATAGCGTGGCTAAAATTTCAGCACGTTTATAACCGTATTGATAACGATCATTAGCAGGTTTGGCACCAATTTTTCGGGCAATTAGGGCAATGAATAACGACGAGGCATCGCTTAAATTGTGCAGCGCATCAGCAATTAACGATAAGCTGCCAGAAACGAGGCCGCCAATCACCTGAGCGACAGTTAATAACACATTAATTGCAATTGCCAGCATGAGTTGGCGGGTGCTTTGGTTATTTGTATCGTGATGATGGTGGTGTCCGTGCCCCATATAAATACCTAATTATTGATTTGCTTTATTTTTATACCATGCGTGCCTTTGTAATAAAATGTTTGTATTGGTTTGTTCGCTAACAGATTATAATTTTCTGTTCAAATGCGGGTGGATTTGTTAATTTAGCGCCGATGTACCAATTTTTAGTTCTAATTTTTAGGCTCAATGTGAAAGCTGCATTTATTATTTTGATTAGCGTATTATTGCTCCAGCCACTGCTGGATAGCTTTGATGTGGCCGATCATAATGTTGCGTTTAATCACACCTCGGTACTGCTATCAGAAGAAATTGACCTTGAAGCTCATTGCGCTGCCAATGGCGATCATCAACTACATCAATCAGAGCATGACGAGCTTAGCAAACAGTTGTCTGACTCAGCCGAGAAAGGCCATTGTCATGTTTGTCACAGCCCTGCATTTTTAGATTCGCTGCAATTGTCTGAACCTACTGGTGTCTATTTCACTAAAATTGAATCACTTGATTTCAACTTCAAATCGCCTGACTTAGCACCGCTACATCGCCCACCTATTTTAGCTCTTACTTAATCCCAAACCCTTTTTAGATGTTATTTGGGCTTAGCCCATTTTAAGTAAGAGACAATATATGTATTTAAGAAATTTTATGCGTTATGCATTGCTGTGCGTATGCTACATGACTGTGACAAATATTTATGCGACAGAACAAGCGCATAATCACCAAGAAAATGAGCAAGCTGAACATGCTAATGAAGTCAGTTTAACTGAGCAGCAACAGCAACTAGCTAATATCAAGATTGAGCGCCTTGTACTGAAAAAACACAAGCAAATCTTGTATGCACCGGGCGAAATTAAAGCCAATGGCTATGCCAGTTATTTAGTGTCACCGCGTGTTGATTCAATTGTTGTAAAGCGCCATGCCTTATTAGGGCAGCATGTAAATAAAGGAGACTCTTTAGTCACTTTATTTAGTGGCGAAGTGGCCAGCCAGCAAACTGAATTTAGGTTAGCTGAAGCCGAGTTAAAACGGCTAACTAAAATGACAGCTGGTACGGTAAGCAAAAAGCAAATTCTAACTGCTAAAGCTGAATATGAAGTCGCTTATAGCCGATTAGTTGCCTTTGGTTTATCAAAACAAGCTATTGCAAAAACACTCACCATAAACCCAGAAAAACTCGGTGAATACACCTTGTTTGCACAAACATCGGGGGCAGTTTTAACCGATAACTTTGCCCAAGGTCAGCGAGTCGATTCGGGGATTGAGTTGATGCTAATAGCCGATGAATCAGCGCTTTGGGTTGCTGCTCAGCTTTCAGCTAATCAAGACCGTACTATCAGTAATGGCTCTACGGCGCTGTTAGAAGTTAACGGTAATCGCTATCCAGCAACAGTTATTCAAGAAGCACATACCATTGATGAACAAACACGCTCACGCACCGTTAGGCTCGAGGTAAAAAACATTCAGCATAGTTTGCATCCAGGCATGTTTGCCGATGTGTATTTTCATTTTGAAACGGATAAAGCAGTACTTGCTGTACCTGAAAATGCATTAACTCGCAGCGCAGATGGTGACTGGCAATTGTTTGTCGTTGATGACGATGGCGGCTTTGTCGCCCAAGAAGTGAACCTCGGCAGACGTTTTGGCGATTATCGTGAAGTGCTGGATATTCAAGCCGGGCTTGAAGTTGTCACCCAAGGTGCATTTTTTATTGCATCACAACTAGCTAAAGGCGGATTTGATCCGCATAACCACTAGAGGTGACGCATGTTTAATTTATTAATTGAGGCGGTGATAAAGAACCGTCTACTTGTGCTTTTGGCCTTACTTACGGCGATTGCGGTGAGTGCATTTATGATCCCAAAACTCAATTTAGATGCCTTTCCTGATGTTACGAATGTGCAAGTGGCGGTGAATACCGAAGCACCAGGGCTTGCGGCTGAAGAAGTCGAGCAACTGATCACATACCCGATAGAAGCCGTTATGTATGCACTGCCTGATGTAGAGCAGGTTCGTTCTATTTCTAAAACGGGTTTATCGGGTGTTACTGTTGTGTTTAAAGAAGGGGTTGATATTTACTTTGCTAGGCAACTGGTTTTTGAACGTTTGCAGTCTGCTAAAGAGTTGATCCCATCTGGTGTGGGTATGCCAACCATGGGCCCTAATACATCAGGGCTTGGGCAAGTCTATCAGTATTTACTTGAAGCAAAGCCGGGTGCAAACATTGATAGTATGGCACTGCGTAGTTTAAATGATTGGGTGGTTAAATTACTTATTTTACCTATTGATGGTGTGACCGATATTCTGTCATTTGGCGGTGAGGTTAAGCAGTATCAAGTGAACATAAACCCCAATAAGCTACTTGCTTATGACTTAACACAGCAAGATGTTAGTAACGCCTTAGATGCTAACAACAATAATGTGGGTGGCTGGTATATGAACCGGGGCCAAGAGCAGCTTGTTATTCGTGGTACAGGTTGGTTTACTCCAGGAGACAAAGGGCTTGCTGAGATTGCGCAAACGCCTATCAAAACCATTGATGGTACGGTCGTTAAAGTGGCTGATGTTGCGACTATTGAGCTTGGCAGTGAGATTCGCCAAGGTGCAGTTACCTTGTCTAAACGCAATGATAAAGGCGAAATAGTTAATCGTGGTGAAGTGGTTAGTGGTATCGTGCTCAAACGGATGGGTGCAAATACCAAGCAAACGATTGATGGCATAAACGCGCGTATCGAGATGATAAATCAAGCATTGCCAAAGGATGTTGAATTTAAAGCAATTTACGACCAAGCAGAGCTTATCAGCCAAGCAGTACAAACGGTTATTGATGCACTGCTTTTATCTTTTGTCTTTATTATCATAGTATTAGCACTATTTTTGCTTGATTTAAGAGCGACATTTTTGGTGTTATTGTCGATCCCTATTTCGATTGGCTTAGCACTGAGTGTAATGGCATGGCTGGGATTATCGGCAAACTTAATGTCGTTGGGTGGGATTGCTGTTGCCATTGGTATGCTGGTGGATGGCTCTGTAGTGATGGTTGAGAATGTATTTAGGCACTTAGGGCTTAAGCATAATCAACATAAGCCTTCTTCGGAGCTGGTTGCAATTGCTGCAAAAGAAGTTGCGCGGCCTATCTTTTTTGCTTCTTTGATTATTCTAACGGTATTTTTACCACTGTTTAGTTTTGAAGGCGTTGAGGCTAAGCTATTTCAGCCAATGGCTGTGAGCATTATGCTGGCAATTATTTGTGCAGTAATCGTTGCCTTGGTTGTAGTGCCAGCTCTGTGTGTGTACTTATTTGCTAAGGGCGTGACAGTAAAGCAAAGTATTTTGTTAAAACCTATCGATATGCTTTATCAAAGGGCTTTACAAAAAGCATTGCAGGCTAAACGCGCCGTTTTAGTTACAGCAGGGTTATTACTGATTGTAGCTGCCGTTATGCTACCAAGGCTGGGTACTGAATTTGTGCCAGAGCTTGAAGAAGGCACTATCAATCTACGTGTGACACTTGCTCCCTCTGCAAGTCTCGATACAGCAATCTCAGTTGCACCAAAGCTTGAAGCCATATTGCTTGAATTTAGTGAGGTGGAATATGCGCTGAGCCGAATCGGTCGGGCTGAAGTAGGGGGCGATCCTGAACCGGTTAACAACATTGAAATCTATTTAGGCTTAAAACCTCATGAGCAATGGGTTAACGCGAAAACACGTGTCGAATTGCAAAAATTAATGGAAGCCAAGCTTGAGCAATTCCCAGGGCTTTTGTTTAACTTTTCACAGCCTATAGCAACCCGAGTAGATGAGCTTTTATCGGGTGTTAAAGCGCAATTGGCCATTAAGTTATTTGGTAGTGACCTAGGCGTTTTAACTGAAAAAGGCCAACAAATTGAGCAGCTAGTTCAGCAAATACCTGGCGCTAAAGATGTCGCGATGGAGCAAATAGGCGGCGAAGCACAGCTTATAGTTAAACCCAACCGTTTGGCGTTGTCGCGCTTTGGCTTATCGGTGGCTGATTTGATGGATGTAGTTCAGCACGGTATTGGCGGGCAATCGGCAGGGCAAATCATTAATGCTAATGAGCGCTATGACATTTATGTGCGCATAGCCCAAAGATTTCGCCAAAACCCGAATGTGATTGCAGATCTTCGACTGCGAACCCCCGCGGGTGCCATTGTTAGGCTGGGGGATGTAGCCGATGTACAGATTGAGTCAGGCGCTCCTCAAGTTCGTCGCGATGATGTTCAAAGGCGGGTGGTTATTCAAGCGAATGTGCAGGGGCGAGATATGGGCTCTGTAGTTGCAGATATACGCGCTACCATTGCCGATAAAATGCAGCTACCAAGTGGTTACAGTGTTGCCATTGGCGGCCAGTTCGAAAACCAGCAACGGGCACAACAGCGGCTGATGATTGTAGTGCCTGTGGCCTTGTTACTCATTGCGTTATTGCTTTATTTTGCTTTTAGTAACCTATCGCAAGTGGTGCTTATTCTTGTCAATGTACCTTTGGCTGTGATTGGTGGGGTGATTGCATTGTATGTCTCTGGACAATACTTATCAGTACCCAGCTCTGTAGGGTTTATCACGCTATTTGGTGTTGCGGTATTGAATGGTGTGGTGATGGTCGAAAGCATTAATCAAAGGATTAGTGCCGGAGATAGCAAAGACAAAGCGGTATTTGAAGGAGCTATTTCGAGGTTAAGACCCGTACTAATGACTGCGCTAACCTCAATGTTTGGGCTAATTCCGATGCTGCTTAGCACAGGAATAGGGGCTGAAATACAAAAGCCCCTTGCCACGGTTATTGTTGGCGGGTTGGTCAGTGCAACCTTCTTAACTTTATTTGTACTGCCGGTACTTTATAAGTCGATGAGTAAGTAAATAAAGCAAAATGGGGCTAACGTTTAGTAGCCCCTTTTTTTAATGCAATGTATTTCTGTAAAGGGCGTTTACACCACGCTAAAGCCCTTATAAACTGGGCATTACAATAATGATGTAAAAAAGGAATACAGAGTGAGTAACGCAATTACAATTCGTCCGGCAGTCGCAAGTGATGCTGCAACAATCCTACATTTTATTACCGAACTTGCTATCTACGAAAAAGAACCTGACGCAGTTAAAACAGACGAGCAAGCTATTTTAAAAACGTTATTCAGTGAAGGCGCAACGGCTCATAGTGTTATTTGTTTAGAGGGCGACACACCAATTGGTTTTGCTGTGTATTTTTATAATTACTCAACGTGGCTTGGCAAAAATGGGTTGTATTTAGAAGACCTTTACGTAAGCGCAGATAGCCGTGGTAAAGGTGCCGGTAAGCAAATTATGCAATATCTTGCTAAGCAAGCACTTGAAAAAGACTGTGGTCGTTTTGAGTGGGTGGTACTTGATTGGAATAAACCAGCCATTGATTTTTACGACAGCATTGGTGCTAAACCGCAAAATGAGTGGATTATTTACCGCCTGACAGGCCAAGAGCTTATCGACTTTGCTCATCAATAAGCAATGTTGATGTAGTTGAAAATAAACAAATAAAAACATAAATAAAAATCATTTGCATTTGCGTGTATCAGTGTGTAGTTTAAACACATACTGAGACTGGTATAAGTGCAGGTGATTTTTATGACTCAAACAACACGCCACACACCTTTAACTTCAAACGCCATTGATGATGCGCTTGTCCCTTGGCAACGTGCTATTTATAAAGGCAATTTAGCATTTGAATCTGGCGAACTTATTACTGCGCGTGATCATTACACGGTTGCAAGCAGCTGCGCAGAATCTTTACTCGCACAACTTTCTAATATCCCAATCAACCAGTTGGTTACTCGCTCGTTAGAGCATTGTATTGCAGCATTTGTTGTTGCAACTTTGAATCTTGCAGATACCTTTAAAGTGATGCAAAAACCCGAAAAAGCTTGCACTTGGCTTTGCCATGCTCATCAACAATTAAGTATGCTTTTAAGTCACCCAGAGCTGCAAGTTCGCACCTTGGTCCTGCATCATCATCACAAAACCTACTTTGAGCTGGTTAAGTTTGCCAGCATGGCATCAGCATTTCCGACACTCATTAACCGAATCAATCAGCTATTAGCTGACCATCCCCACAAAACGCAGTTATTACATTAACGATAAGGAATCAGTATGTCTTTTACATTACCCGATTTAGCGTATGACTATGATGCACTTGAACCGCACATTGATGCGAAAACTATGGAAATTCATCATACCTTGCATCATCAAACCTATATCAATAAAGCGAATGTTGCACTAGAGGGCAGCCATTACTCTGAGCAAGATGCTGAAACATTACTACGCACCATTTCATCAATGCCTGAGTCATTACAAAAGGCAGTGCAAGAGCATGTAGGTGGCCATTATAATCACTCATTATTTTGGCAAGTTATGTCACCTAATGGCGGTGGTGAGCCAAGTGAAGAGTTAAATACCGCCATTGTTGATACATTTGGCAGCTTTGACGCATTTAAAAAGCAATTTACTAATGCAGCGGTAAGCCGCTTTGGCAGTGGCTGGGCTTGGTTATGTGTTGATGAAAATAACCAGTTGCTAGTTGAAAGTAGCCTCAATCAAGATAGCCCACTGATGCATAATCATACGCCTATTTTAGGTCTTGATGTGTGGGAGCATGCGTATTACTTGAAATATCAAAATCGTCGCCCTGACTATATTGCGGCATTTTACGAAGTGATTAATTGGCCGGAAGTAGAGCGCCGATATTTAGCCGCACTTAAATAGCTGTTTAAATAGTTAAGGTCCGAAACTGGCTAGTCAAAAAATAATATTCAGTTAAGCTAACGGTATTAGCGTGTAACGAGAATAATTATGACTAGCCAACAATGGCAGACTGCAAGGCAAAGCCGCGATCCACGATTTGATGGGGTGTTTTTTGTGGCGGTAAAAAGTACTGGTATTTATTGCAGACCAATTTGCCCCGCACCAACGGCACAAGAAAAGAACGTTGAATATTACCAATACGCGCACTTAGCTGCGCAAGATGGTTTTCGACCCTGTATTCGCTGTCGCCCAGATAGTGCACCAAATAGCCCAGCTTGGCTAGGTACAAAAACCACCGCATTACGCGCCAAACAACTGATTGATAAAGGTGAGGCCTACGACTGTGAGGTTTTAGCAGACAGACTCGGGGTGTCGAGCCGCTATTTACGCCGTTTGTTTAACCAACATTTTGGACTGTCGATCACCCAATATAGATTATTTAACCAATGCAATTTCGCCAAGCAGCTATTACAAGAAACAGATTTGTCGGTGGCAGATATCGCATTTGCTTCTGGCTTTAATAGTATTCGTCGCTTTAACGATGCTTTTTTAAAGCAGTTAAATATCGCTCCTTCAAAGTTACGTAAGTCAGATAAAAAACCAGCCTCAACATTAACTCTAACACTGGCATTTAGGCCGCCTTATAACTGGCAAGCACTCCATGACTTTTTGCAGCGCCGTTTAATCAGTGGGTTAGAATGGTTGAGCACAACAAGCTATGGTCGCACTTTTAAAGATAAATATTGCCAAGGGCAATTCACTGCGCATTTTGTTGAGCATAAAAACCACTTTAAAGTGGCGATTGATATTGATAACACCCGCTATTTACAGCAAGTGATCCATAACATTCGTCGTGTGCTTGATTTAGACGCCGATACGCATACCATAGAACAGCATTTAGATGCAGAGCTTAAAGGTTCAATGCCGCTTTGTGTTGGCCTGCGTTTACCGGGGATTTGGTCAGATTATGAAGCGGGCATACGAGCGGTCCTTGGTCAGCAGGTTAGTGTAACAGCGGCTCATAACCTAGTGTCACAGCTTGTGAGTGAGTTTAATCAGCAAAGTAATAACCACTATTTTCCAAGCCCTGAATGGGTTGCCAATTCTGAACTCGATTTTTTTAAAATGCCACAATCACGCAAAGATGCGCTACGTCGTTTAAGTGCTTATTGTCAGCAAAACCCAGATAATCAAGAGCTTGATAATTGGTTAGAGCTTAAAGGCATTGGCCCATGGACAGTTAATTACGCCAAACTACGCGGTCAAAGCCACCCCGATATTTTACTGGCGGGCGACTTAGGGGTTAAAAAAGCCCTCGCTGGAATAAGCGAATTTAATAGCGAGCACTGTGCGCCATTTCGCTCTTATTTAACTTTTCAACTATGGCAACAATTATGAGTATGCAACAAGTTATAATGCCAAGCCCCATTGGAGATATTACCATTCAAAGTACATCAAAAGGCGTCAGTTATGTTGGCTTTTACCCAGTAGTTGCGATGCAAACAGAGGCTGTTGATGAGCACACCCTTACACCTATTTTAATATGTATAAGTGAGCTTAATGAATATTTTAATGGTCAGCGTACGCGTTTTACTGTTCCCCTTGATACGCAAGGTACAGAGTTTCAAAGGCAAGTATGGCGTGCGCTGATGGATGTTGAGTTTGGCCAAAGCAAGAGTTATCAAGAGATAGCACTTGCCATTAATATCCCAAAAGCGGTGCGTGCAGTGGGCGCTGCGAATGGAAAAAACCCGATTAGCATTATTGTGCCATGTCATCGAATTATTGGCGTAAACGGCAAGCTCACAGGCTATGCGGGTGGCCTTAAAAGAAAAGAATGGTTACTGAAACACGAAGGCTTGTTATAAAGCAGCAATTTTACTGGGATAACGCTTGAGATAATAAGAGTAAGGTAATAGATGATGTTGTCGCGCGATTAAGGTAGCATATTGCGACTTTAAAACTTGGGCAACATCATGGCACAGCTGTACTTTTATTATTCTGCAATGAATGCAGGCAAATCTACCACACTTTTACAATCTGCATTTAACTACCGCGAACGTGGTATGGAACCGGTTATTTTAACAGCGGCTATTGATGATAGAGCAGGTGTTGGCAAGGTGTCTTCACGTATTGGTTTACAGGCTGATGCGCATATTTTTGATGCAGATAAAGATGTATTTGAATTGATCAAATCATTAAATGCAGAGCAAAAGCGCCATTGTATTTTAGTAGATGAGTGCCAGTTTTTATCAAAAGACCAAGTAATGCAATTAACAGATGTGGTTGATGAACTTGGTATTCCGGTACTGTGTTATGGCTTACGTAACGATTTTAGAGGTGAGCTATTTAGTGGTTCACAATACCTACTTGCCTGGGCTGACAAACTAATTGAGTTGAAAACCGTGTGTCATTGCGGTCGTAAAGCTAACCATGTACTGCGTACCGATGAGCATGGTAATGCGATTGCAGACGGTAATCAGGTAGAAATTGGCGGCAACGACCGATATGTATCGGTGTGCCGCAAACATTATAAAGAATCGTTAAATCTCGGCCGCTAATGCCGAGATAAAGCTATCAATATCTTGCCTAGTGACACCTAAATGGGTCACTAGGCGCAGTGGTTTACCTGGCGAAAATAGCATATTTTGCTCTTTTAGCGCATGTGCCACTGCTTTTAAATCGATATGTTCGGCAACATTTGCGTAAACAATGTTGGTATCGATTTGAAAAGTTGACGTATCAAAACCAGCTAACGTGTTTAACTGCTCTGCCAAATACGCCGCATTATCGTGATCCTCAGCAAGCCTTGCTACGTGATGCTCAAGTGCATACTGACCAGCGGCTGCAAGCATACCTGCTTGACGCATACCACCGCCGAGTACTTTACGCCAGCGGCGCGCTTTATCAATCAGTGCCTTGCTACCTAATAATAGTGAGCCAACCGGCGCGCCAAGTCCTTTTGATAAGCAAATAGACACTGAATCAAAATACTGGGTGATTTCAGTGATATCAACACCTAACTTAACCGCAGCGTTATACACACGGGCACCGTCTAAGTGCAGAGCAAGGTTATGTTTATCAACACATTCTCTGGCTTGTTTAAGATAACTAAGCGGGAGAACTTTGCCGCCAATGGTGTTTTCTAAGCTAAGTAATTTAGTTTTAGCAAAGTGAAAGTCATCGGCTTTAATTGCAGCCACAACTTTGTTTAAATCTATGCTGCCATCGGCATTATTTTCAATTGGTTGTGGTTGAATAGAACCTAATACAGCAGCACCGCCACCCTCAAATTTGTAGTTATGTGCTTGTTGACCACAAATGTATTCGTCGCCACGCTCACAATGCGCCATTAATGCTAGTAAATTGGCTTGCGTGCCTGAGCTACAATAAAGGGCGCTTTCGAAGCCATGGCGCTCAACAGCAAATTGTTCAAGCTGATTAACGCTTGGGTCGTCACCATAAACGTCGTCGCCTACTGGGGCGTCATTCATGACCGCGCGCATGGCTGTTGTTGGTTTTGTAACTGTGTCTGAACGAAAGTCGATCATCTTATTATCCTTATACTAGTTCGTTAAGAATGGCTTCGCGGTCGGCTTGGTCAAAATAGCTCCAAGCAATAAAGCGACTTATTTTTTGGCCTTGTGCCATTTTTATAACTTTTACCTCTTTCACATCAAGTGTGCTAAGTAGCTTTTTTATATGCGGTAAAGTGTCAGACTTAGAAACAAGTGATGTAAACCAAATGCATTGCTCTGCAAACTCTTGGCTTTCAATACACATTTTACTGATAAATTCGCGCTCACCGCCTTCACACCAAAGCTCGTTTTGACGGCCACCAAAATTAAGCGCTTTTTGTGGCGCTTTGTTAAGGTTTTTCCATTTACGCTCAGTACCTGCTTTGGCCTGTTGCTCGCTGGCATGAAACGGTGGGTTGCATAAAGTTAGGTGGAAGACATCTTTATTCGATATCACGCCCTTAAACATTTTATCGGCGTTGTTTTGCTGCTTAACATTAATTTTCAGGCGGTTAAATTGCACAATTTGTTTAGCAATTTTAACAGACAAGGCATCAATATCTGAGCCTGTGAAGTGCCAGCCATATTCGTGATTACCAGTAAGCGGGTAAATCACATTTGCACCCGTGCCTACATCAAGTACTTTTACTTGCTTACCCGTAGGAATATGACCTTGGTTATCGCTTGCTAATAAGTCGGCTAAGTGATGAATGTAATCCACTCTGCCAGGGACCGGTGGGCAAAGGTAGTTGTCGGGTAAATCCCAAAAATCGATTTTATAATGGCTTTTTAATAACGCTTGGTTGAGGGTTTTAACCGCTAATGAATTGCTGAAATCAATGGTATCAGTGCCCGTTGGCGTTTGCGTTATATAAGGTGTTAGGGCAGGAGTATCTTTGCATAGCAAAGTAAAGTCGTAGCCATTTAAGTGGCGATTTCGCGGATGCATTAAGGAAAACCTATCTGTTAGCAATATCAAAGGTTGATTGTACCAAATAAATCTTTGCTCTGAGTTAGTTTGCGGTGGATATTTTTCTGCAGAATCAGATAGATTTTAGTGTGTAAATAGCTTCGGTTTTGAAGTTATGTATTTACTTAGATATTTATCTATATAAGCAATTACACCTGATAAGGTGCTAACTAAATATTTAATTGATATTTATAACGATAAAATGGTTAGTTCAAAGAGTGTTTTGTTTTTATGGCGTAATTAGTTAAGTTCAATTTTATGCAAGCAATAAATTATTAACCGATAGTGATACTTGAGTACTTCTTAAATGATTGAAATAGAGTATTTAAAATGCCATGTATGGACGAAGAACCAAATGCTTGAGTGGCATTTACTCTTTGTTTTTTCAGATGAACATCATATATTTGTTCTATATATGGTATTAGAATCTAAGGTAAATATGAATATTTCATTGGAAGAAATAGACAAATCGAATTACGAATCTGTTTGTGATCTGGATGTGGCAGACTCTCAAGAAGAGTATGTTGCTTGTAATATGTGGTCATTAGTTGAGTCATTTTATAATACAGGTTATACGTGCAGGGCTATTTATAGCGACAATCTACCCGTCGGCTTTTTGATGTGGGTTCAAGAATCTCCTTACAAAATTTCAATTTGGCGGTTTATGGTTGATAAGAGCTATCAGAACAAAGGGATTGGTAGGGAAGCATTAACGCAAGCAATAGATGCTATTAAACAGAGTCCCACTGTTAAAGAAATCGAAATATGTTATGACCCAAAAAACCCTGTAGCTAAAGAATTCTATTCAAGTTTTGGTTTTCAAGAGGTTGGCTTGGACGAAGAAGATGATGATATGTTAGCTATTATTAGACTTTGAATTTTAACTACAATAAATTTAACGGTAAGTTCAGCTTGCCGTTTTTCATTTCTGTTATTTATTTTTTAAAAAATACATAAGTTTTTTTTAAGGTTAGCAAAGTAGAGTGAGACACTAGGTAAAAAATAAACAAGATAATTTATAACTTGTTTATGTTTCAGATCATTAAAGTAACAATGATTGAACGCTACACTAAATCCACGAATTTCAAACGCATATAAACTATGTACTACTGTGAATGCGTTTCTGTACAAACGAGGCATTATGAATTTTAAAAATACAACAACTCATTACAGTACTATTTCAATTGCCTTACACTGGCTTATGTTTATTTTAATTGTGACGGTTTTCGCTAGTATTGAGCTACGTGAATTATTTGATAAAGGTACTGAAACCCGCGATGCTTTTAAAATGTGGCACTTTATGTTGGGCTTATCAGTTTTAGCTTTAGTCGTTGTGAGGATAGTTATGCGTGTATTGGCAGGTCCGATACCCGCAATACAGCCTACGCCTGCTAAATGGCAAGATGCTTTAGCTAAATTAGTACACATTGCGCTTTATGTGTTTATGTTGGCGATGCCAATAGCAGGCTGGTTAATATTGAGTATGTCAGGAAAACCAGTGCCATTTTTCGGTATAGAGCTTCCTGCATTAGCAAGTGAAAACAAAGAGTTGGGTAAGTCTATAAAAGAAATACATGAAACAGTCGGCGAGTTAGGTTATTACTTAATCGGCTTTCATGCCGCGGCTGCATTGTTTCACCATTATATTTTGGCAGATAACACCTTTAAACGTATGTTACGTCCTAAAAAGTAGATACAAGAAAAAAGCTTCTAACCCAAAATAAACTCGGGAAAAGTGCATAAAATGAATTGAAGAGAATTTTATTGGTAAATGAGATAGGTGACGGGGCCGAACAGATTATTTTTACCATACTTAAAATATGCGAATAAGGGTGAAATAAAGCATATCAAATTTAATTCCCAACTCTAAATTTTGTAGTGTCAGAAGGGAGGTAGCAATATGGAAATAAAAAGAGTACACAATGCTAAATGTCATTGTGGCACCGTTGAGTTAGAGCTGATTATGCCTCATGGTTTAGAAGACCCGCGTCGTTGTTCATGTTCCATGTGTCGTAAGCGTGGAGCAATTGCTGCTTCTGTTTTGCTTGAAAACCTGAAAATTATTAAAGGCGAAGATAACTTAACCCTCTATCAATTTAACACCATGGCAGCAAAACACTATTTTTGTAAAACATGTGGAATATATACTCATCATCAAAGGCGTTCTAACCCTCATCAATTTGCAATCAATGTTGCTTGTCTTGATGGTGTTAACCCCTATGATTTAGAGCCAGTTAAAATATACGATGGAATCCATCATCCAAAGGATGAAGTTATCTTATAAATTAAAATATTAGCGAGTATTTTATAAAGCGTTATGCTCGGTTTGCCATTTGGATTGCTTCAAATTTAGTAATGGCGGCAAATTGAGTTAGGCTTGATATCGGCGCTTTAGAAAAGCGCCGTAAGTTTTAACAACAATGGTTACTTTAGCCCTTTCATACGTCAAAACGGTTCCTTGATTATCATTTCATGGCGATTGCCACATAATTTGAGAATCTCAGGCAGCTACTATTATTTGGATTCAAAGAGTTGAAGATTCGAGGAAATAAGAAATTGCCACTCAATTTGAGATCCCTTATAAAATTGGCGTTCAAAATGAGATTAATAAAACACTAACCATCTGGGGTTACTGAGCCTGTAGCGGTGTTGTACTCGATTATTGAACTTGTATGCTACATATGAAGCCAGTTACTGGTCAAGTGGTTTGTAGCGCACATAAACAGGTGAAGTGGCCCAAAAATTGGGCTTTGGTGGCGGTGATTTTGACTGGCTACCGAATCATAGTTAATGATGTACCTCAAATTCAACAGATACACAAAGGCTGTATACCTTTATTGTTTGGGGGATTTGAGTAATTAACACTTTCACTTGTCAAGTAGTAGTCGCATGTGCGCTCTGGAGAGTTATAGAAATTATTACACTCGAAGGTTGGTTTATACTTAAACTTTCACGAGAGGAAGATATACACTTATACAAAGTTTTTTATTTAAGTATCGTGACACATCATTATTCATTTATATCACCTTCATCATTGAACATTGAGTCTATTTCTTTGTTTAGCATCGTAAAGTCTGTGGTGATTCGAGGTAAATTTGACCTGACGATAGTTGATGTTGCAGGTTTTCCACTTGCTTGGTTATTTGAAGCAAATGGATCTTGTAGCGAGTCATTTTCTTCAAAATTAGTAGGCCAAGTACTGTCA
The DNA here is from genome assembly GCF_030297135.1 of Pseudoalteromonas apostichopi. NCBI lineage: Bacteria > Pseudomonadati > Pseudomonadota > Gammaproteobacteria > Alteromonadales > Pseudoalteromonadaceae > Pseudoalteromonas > Pseudoalteromonas apostichopi. Next base: position 703,655 of record NZ_AP028066.1, on the reverse strand, counting down.
ATGTTATCCCATCCGCTTTTACCCGGCGTGATGCTTAATTCTAAATTTAATAGTGATAAATATTTAAGAAGATACTTAATTCCACCATCAAAGATGCCATTTTCCATTTGTGATATTTGTCTACGGCCAATATTAAGAACTTCTGACACTTTTTCTTGAGTAAGTCCTTTCGATTTACGTGCGTTTTTTAATTTTTCACCGTCATACAGTTTCATAGGAGCACCTATAACGCTTCTTTCTTGTTACTATATCATAACAAGGTATGGATTAAGTTACTATATAGTATCATTTCACCATTTTGTTATTATATAGTAAAGAAAGGTTTTTTGATGCATGTTAAACGTACGACTTTAATAGTTTGAATAACTTGAGGCAGCTTTGAGCGAAGCAAGCATTCAAAGGCTAATGTATAAATAAGCAATTCTCCTTATGCAATTTAAGTGGCTTCTCGTAATGTTATTATATCCAATCTCGAATGAGTAAACGCTCGGTTGTAGCGTAGCCTAAACAAGCCATCTGATGCGCAGTTTGCAGAAATCGCATAACAAGGTTGAATATTGAGCGTTAAATGCACAAAATGTAAGTCAACAGTTAATCCTATCGAGATTAAAGCTCCAATGGGAAATTATTCCTCATTTGCATGTCCTATGTGCAATTCTGAAATTTCTTCAGGGCGTCATAAAGGACTATTTGCATTAATTGGAATTGGTCTGATTGTATGGTTTATTCTATATATTTATTATCAATTCAAATAGGTATCAGGTAGTTGTAATATAACAAGCTGTTCAAGGCGGGACTGCAAAAGTTTGGCTCGGTTTCGCTTCGCTACACATTATAGCCAAACATTAACGGCCCCCTTAACGAGGGCGTAATACACATAGGGTAAGCATGCGATTTGTTCTAGTTTCTATACTTCTTTTTCTATCTCCTTATATACAGGCTTGTGGAGATGAGCATAAAACAGAGCATACTCCATTCGCGAATAGCAATGGAAATTCAAGTAATTTAGACAGCTATGAAATCTTTGCGCCGAAAAAAGACGGTGAATATTTTTTAACCTCTATTTATCTTCATAAAAAAGATGAATTATATATTAGCCTAGACTTTCAGCCTGCTTTTACGTATCCCCATCATCATCAGGCGTTTATTGATGTAAGTGCAAAACTGGTTGATGAATATGAAATATATTTCAACTATTCTACGACAAAAGATGGTGGTTTAGTTATGTGTGGAGGTAATGTGGTTAAGACCTTGATCAAACAACTCTTGAGTAAGAAAAAGGCTAAAGAGGTAATTCCTCCTCCGCCGGTAGAACCTCCTTCTAATAAATAATATTTGTATAACAAAGCGTTATGTGCTCCGGTAGAAATATGGATAACCTGAAAAATTCGATTATGGCACTTGCTGCATCAGCAAAAGTCCAAGAGGCACTTTATCCAAGTTTCGCGGCTGTTGGTGATGAGTTGGTTCTTGAGTTTGGTGAATGCTTAGACAAATTGAAAGTTAGCGACTTAACACTTGAACAAGCAGCATCTATTGAAGCGTTAGATGTTTTCATTATTCAGAATTCAGGTATGGAATTCTCAGCCATGTACCTTGAAAATAGAGCTCTATATGAAAATCCTAATTGGGATGAAATTAGGTCGCTTGCTAAGCTAGTTGCTAAAGAAATGGGTTGGTCACTAACCGAACCAGTCAAACAAAAGCATTGAATTGTAACTGGTTAGCTGAGAGCACATAAAAACGCATTAATGAATGGACGCTTACGCTTGGCTGGCGCTCGTTCCTCGCTGATTTTAGCCAAGCATAATCCACCCATTATGCGGGCGTTTATATTGCAGGGAAGTATGATTAGACTTTTGGCTCTATTATTTTTGATTCTACCGTGGTGCTCAGTTGCTACTGCTGATATGGTATTTATTTCCGAGAAAATAATTACGCCTGAGCAAGCGAGTGAATTCGGTATCCACAGGCTAACCGCTGGCAATGACCCGAGCTGGAACGTATTAGTTTATCCTTCTAAAAGCGCTAATAATGAGCCAGTCACAGAAGCATCAATGACATTTACTATTAAAGAAAAAGAAGTAGCATTGGTACTTCCTAAAATCAGTAATTTTGAACAGTCTAGTTTCAAACGTTCAGATGTCGTTTTAGATACCAACTCAGATGTTGCTGTAAGTTTCGCAGTTACATATGGCTCTCAACGCTTGATACTAGTTAATATTACCCACTTAAAATCAAGAGATTATGAAACGTTTGCAATGCAATATAACAAACGCCTTATCTCTGAAAATGATTAGTTGTCATGGTTTTGGAAAACAATACAAAAAGCCATGCCAACACATTTCTTGTTAAGCAGGCGTTATACATATAAAGGATTCAACTTGGTAAATATTGAAAGTACGGCAGGAATTGTTGCAACAGTAACATTATTAATACTGTTTATGTTCTTTGCTGCCAATCTAGGAATGATCGTTTTAGAGCAAAAAATATCCACAGGCAGCCTACAAGCATTTAGCTCAGGTTTGGCGAAGATGCTCAATAAAAGTGACAATCCTAATAGTTACAAGCAAGCGAGGGTTTACTTGGTTGGAAGTGCTCTATCATTTTTTGCATTCATGGCTCTTTTGGAGTTTGGCTATGCATAACAAACACACCAATGAATGGGCGGATTAAGGACAACGGAATGTCACCATCGGAAATTTTTTTAGAAGAAAGACCACCCATGGCTGAGGAATTATCCTCACTTCGAGCTGCTGTCGGATGGACTAATCCTGAGCTGTCAATTATAGAAAGCAGCATCAATTCTTCATTGTTTTGGGTTTCAATATTTCAGAGTGATCGACTCATTGCATGCGGTCGTGTTATCGGTGATGGTTTCATGTACTTTTATGTTCAAGATGTCATTGTACATCCTGAATTTCAAAAGCTTGGTTTAGGCTCAAAAATCATGCAGTCTATAAACGGTTTTCTGTCGTCAAATTGCCATTCTGGCTCAACTGTTGGATTATTGGCGGCAAAAGGGAAAGAAGATTTTTATCTCAAGCATGGTTTCGCATTGAGAAATGGTAAAGATCTAGGTTTAGGCATGTGTAGGTTTATTTAGTTACAATCCTAACAAACCGCTGTAGTCAGCCGCAAGTTTCCTGAGACAATAACACATGGGCTCAGTCGTTTCGCTCCAATTTCAGCCCATGTGTTATTGCCCCTAAGCGGAGCGTTACGAATTACAGTTGTTGGCACACAACAGCCCTTCGTTTCAACTCGCCTTTGCCCCAAAACAAGTTAGAGTAATTTTTAAATGATTGCTTTGAGCAATCAAGATACGGTCCAAGACGTTTAATGCTATTGACTCTATTCTACAAAGCGAATGTTCCGCTAACGTATTTTCTTTTTCTGAATACCTTAGTGTCAATAAAAATATTATAGTTGGCAATGCATTATGTTATTTGTTAATAATAGATTTATTAATACATGCGCGCAACATCGGCAGAAAGATGCGCGACGAGCGCACTATAAAATTGTTATATGTCTAGGGTAAGATTTGCGCATTAATTTTCCAAAGTTGAAACCGAATAAGTGGACATTGTTTAATTTAATTGTGGTGTTAGTTCTCGCCACTGCTTTTTATTACTTGGGGAAATTCACAGTAATAAGCTCGCTTCTGCTAGGTTTGTGTTGTGTTTTATTTGCTATCACTCTATTAGTTTTGAAACGGTGGAAAGCTTATATTAATTTCTTAAAGCAAGTTGGTGAAGAAATTGACCGTGATAGGTTTTATAAAGGTGGACATACGCTATCGATGGTTCCATTTGAAAAGTTACAAATAGCCGTTCATGCTCGTATGGATGACTCTGCTTTATTGATCAAAAAGGCAAATTGTTACATTGCAATTAACTTTGAGGATATTGATTCATTTGAACCAACAGAATATTTTGGACAGCCTGTCGCAAAAGTTGTTTTGGTCGGACGTCGGACATAAAGACTTGGTATACCCTCTTTATGTGCCATGGTCTGAAGAAATGGCACAACATAAAATTTTTGAATAAGGCATATAACAAGGCCATTATGGCAATAGGACGCAAAACGCTTGGCTTGCGCTCATTCTTCGCTGATTTTAGCCAAGCATTTGTGCGCCCCATATGGCGGCGTTACCAAATAAATACTCTAAAACGTTTTTGTCCAGATATTTATCATGCTCAACGTCTGTTCACACTCAATGATAAACTTAAGACCACGAATGGCAAAAGGCTGTCTCCTCCATATATGTTAATTACGTAACATAGAAATCATCAAACAAACTTTTTCAGCACCATTTCATAGCTTTTCGTTAGTGATCATTTAGCCAAAGGCTCCTGCAAGTCGAACTTCTAACATCAATGTAAAATGGCTCTGCATTGGTGTTATTCTTTAATGAAATCTCATCGTGCCTGAGATTCTCATTTTGAATGGCAATCGCCAAGCCAAAACTTGCTTTGCTAAATAGACTGGCGTACCTTAATACTGGTACGATGAGTCTATAAGAATAAAAAGGTCAAACGTGACGATTAAACAAGAATCAGTATTTATCAAACTCGCTGAGAACCAAACTTTACATTTACGCCGTATTAGCAAAACTGATGCGAAGGGCCCTGCGGTGTTTTTTATGCATGGTGCCGTTGAAAATGGCAAAATCTTTTACACTCACAGCAATAAAGGCTTAGCCCCTTTTTTAGCTGAGCATGGTTATACTTGCTATGTGGCTGATTTACGTGGTCGTGGTGAAAGTAAACCCGCGATCTCGAAACATGCAAAGTATGGTCAAACCGAGGCTATTTTAGAAGATATCCCTGCATTTTTAGATAAAATTAAGCAGCTTGAAGGCGAGCCTGCGCGTTATTGGGTGGCGCACTCATGGGGTGGGGTGTTAATGAACAGTGTGTTTGCCCGTTTTCCTGAGTTGATTGATGATGTGAAAGCCTGCGGCTATTTTGGTTCTAAACGGTCTTTGTATAATCATCATCCGAGTAAGTATATTCAAGGTAATTTAATTTGGTATGGCTTGGCACCCTTAGTTGCCCGTAAGCATGGCTTTGTGCCGGCTAAAAAGCTGAAGTGGGGCAGTGATGATGAAACCCGTAAATCACATTATCAAAGTATGCAGTGGGCTAAGCGTAAACCTTGGGTCGATACTGACGATGGCTTTGATTACGCCAACGCATTAGCTGATAAGGCATTACCACCCATTATGCATGTTGCGGGTATTAAAGATAAAGCGCTATGCCAGCCTATTGATATTGAAAAGTTTATGGAAGAGTCGGGCATCGGCAAGCAAACGATGACCATTTATGGCCGTAAGTTTGGCCATAAGGTCGATTATGATCACATAAATATGCTTACTCACCCACAGGCGCGTTTTGATCAGTTTGTTGATTTGCTGAATTGGTTTGAGACTCACGCATAAGCGTGTGCATTGCGCTCTCGTAGCGTTTGTATTTCTCTAATGCTTTATCACTTAACGGCTGCCTTACAGCCGTTTTACTGAGCGTTGCCACCGGTTTTTTTGACTTATAAAAATTTAAAAACTGCTTGCTGTACTCAATGTTTAAGAATTTACACAGCGCTGTTAGTGTTTGTTCGCTGTCGCTGACAAGTGCTTCATAGCTTAAATCAAAAATTGCTTCTGGCATTACGTTTTGCCAATGTTCCATTAACTGCTGATACAAATCAAAATACTGTTTAAACTCTGGGAGAGAACAAAAGTAAGGTTCGTTTTCAGCAAAATAGTTGCTAAACACCGACCAAGCAATTGCATCATACTCTCGCTGCATATTAATAAATTTGGCATTAGGAAAGAGTAAGTAAATCAAACCAAGTGACTGATAGTTCGCAGGCAGCTTATTGATCATAAAGGGCCGCACAACTGGCGCTTGTTTTATTCGTTCAATATAAATATTACGGGCATTGTTAATTAGCCCTTGGTTTAGCTCTGCTAAGCAATCTGGGTAGGGGAGCTGTGTTTGTTGTTCAAGATATGCAACAACCTGATTACTGATACTGGCATCTTCACCTAAGCTTGCAAAATCATCATTGCTTGCCAACATTTGTTCTACTAGCGTTGAGCCACTTCTTGGCATACCAATAATAAATATGGGTGTAATGGTGCCTGTGAATGATTTGTCTCTAGCATCTATTAGCTCTTCGGTATTTTGCTCTATTATACGCTGATAAAAAGGCACTAAGTCACTGGTTTTAAACTGAGTAAGTTTTATTTGTAATCTATTTGCTAGGCTGAAGTAGTTAAAGGCTTGCTCTGTATCATTGAGCTGGTCATAACTTTTACCTAGCGCATAATAACACACCATTTTTAAACGTAGGTTATTAGTCAATGTTAAAAATTGATGTAGCTCATTTATGTAATTATGTTCGTTATTAAAGCGGCCAAACTGTACTAATTCAAATAATATGTACGCCGTAACTGGGTAATTTCCCATACTGAGAGCATGCTTTAAAATGCGATAAGCTTTGTCTAACTCACCATAGGTTAAATAATGCTGGGCGAGGTAATAATGCGGTTCAGGATTATGGCTAGCAATTGATTTAGCATATTCAAGTACAGTTAACGCATCTTGCGGTGAATGCACACCATTGAAGGCATCCGCAAGAGCATGTAAAGGTTCAAGCATATGAGGTAGGCGCTCACAGGCTCTTTGTAAAAGGTAAACCGCGGCATCATAACGCTCTAATCGCAGCGCAATGCGGCCTAATCCAAATAACGCTTCGCCATTTTCAGGAGCTGAATCGAGAATGGTTTTAAAATGAAACTCAGCCTCTTTTAGCTTGTTTTCATTTAGTAGTTGATTCGCTTTCTGTAACAGCATAGTAATAGCGGGTTATTTGTTATTTTTATTTACTATAAAACGAAAAAGGCGAAATGTCTTTCGCCTTGGTTAACTATAAATATCCAGAATATATCCGGGGTATCGACTTTCTAGGTTGATTGCTCAACCTAGAAAGCACTTCTATTAGAAAGTATATGTCGCTTTCACGTAATAGAAGCCACCGTTAATACCATATGGTGAAGTCTCGTAGTATTTACCACCCCAGTTGTTGTTTGGGATACCTGTACTATCGAAGAAATCAAGTTTCTCTGCTTCTTGGTCGAATAAGTTTGTCGCACCTACAGAGAAGCTAAGCTCTTCAGTTAGGAAGTAAGTAACTTCTGCATCAATTGTTACTGCAGCATCAGCTGTTTTGGCTGTTGCATCGTAATCTACGTGAACGCCTTGGTATTCGCCATAGTAGTTAACACGTGTAAACGCCGAGAAGTTCTCCCATTGTTGTGCCCAGCTAAGCGTTGCACGGTGGTTTGGTAAGTCATTTTCTAGACGGCTTACTTTAAATTCACCTGTAATTGGGCTCGACTTAGTTACTTCGGTGTCGTTCCAGTTGTACGCTAAGCTAAATGTTGAGCTACCACCTAACAATTCAGTTGAATAGTTAGCAACCGCATCTACACCTTGTGTCGTTGTGTCAAAGTCATTTGTGAAGAAGCTAACTTGCGCTAAGTTTTGTACATTAGGTACACCAGCTGCTTCAAGTGTGTCTTTGTCTGCTTGGCTTAACTCAATTTTATCTGATTGACTGATACGGTCATCAACTTGAATGTTGTAGTAGTCAATGGTGAAGAATAAGTCGCCAAGGGTCCATACTGCACCAAATGTGTAGCTTTGTGACTCTTCAGGTTGTAACTCTGTACCACCTAGTTGCACAGCAATTGGGTTTGTTGGTGGTAAAAGAGCCGAGTCAACTAGAACACCGCTGCTTAAGTTAGTTTGAACGTTACTTACGTTTGCTTGACCAACCGTTGGCGCACGAAAACCTGTACTGATTGAACCACGAATGTTCAAGTCTTCAGTTAAGTGATATTGACCAGTTAATTTGTAGTTAGTTGTCGAACCAAATGTGTCGTAGTCTTCATAGCGCAGTGCTAAGCCCATTAAGAAGTCTTCTGTAAATGGTGCTTCAACATCAACATATGCTGCATAGTTACGGCGAGTATATTCGCCAGCATCAGATGGTTTGAAACCAGGGAAACCGTTCGAGCCGATACCAAAACCTTGTTGAGTTAATGGACCCGCTGTAAAAGATGCCACATCACCAGCGACAACAGTGAAGGTTTCTTCATGCCATTCAAGACCACCAGCAACGTTAACGTCGTAGGCTAAACCAAAGTCAAAACCTTTTGATAAATCAGCGTTGAAGTTTTTCTCTAACTGAGAATATTTACCAGGGCTAAAGTCACGAGGGCTTTCTGGGCCTAATGACGCGTTGATAGTGTCATAGATGAAATAACGCGATTCGTTGTAACCAACTGTACCGCTTAAGTCATAGTAAGCACCTGCAAGGAAACCATCTGAGATTTCACCTTTAGTACCAATTGTTAAAGCAGTATCTGTAATATTACCACCGAAGTTAGGTGTAAAACCGCCTGGTAGCATTTCGTTAAACGCAAAACAGTCTGGGTTGTTAGCAACTAGATCAATGTATCTTTGGTTATCTAAAACGTTATCATCAATCATGATATCGGTAGGACAGTTACCGCTCATATCGCCTGTTAAATCACCAACAAGGAGTGTTTCACCGCCGTCATTTGAGTAAACACCTGGACGAGTGTGTGGGTTACGATAGTAGAAACCACCTCGTACATCACGCTCAGAGTAGTTACCAAACATATAGAATTCAGATGAATTGCTTAATTCAAGGCCAATGTTACCAAAGATTGAAATATCGTCATCGACTTCAGGTGCACCCCAAACTTGAGCAAGAGAAGAAACTTCTGGCACGCCTGCAGCGTTAAGTGCTGCTGCATCAGGACGTTGCACTGAGCGACTTGTAGCATCCGCAGTTTTATATTGGAAGCTTAAGTTAGCAAAACCGCTATCAGTAAATGGAAGACCCACATTACCTGAAATTTGTGTTGTGTCGCCATCACCTTCGTAGTATTCACCCTTACGGATTTCGAAAGAACCGCCTTCAGAGGCATCTTTTAAAACAAAGTTCATTACACCTGCGATTGCATCAGAGCCGTACTGAGCTGCAGCACCGTCACGAAGTACTTCTACTTGTTTTAGAGCAATACTTGGAATAACTGAGATATCGGCACCTTGAGCACCATCGTTGATACCACCACCCAAGAATGCGATAACAGATGCACGGTGACGACGTTTACCATTAACAAGCACTAAAGTGCTGTCTGATGGAAGGCCACGAAGGTTAGCTGGACGTACAAGTGACGCAGCATCACTAATTGGGTTTTGGTGAACGTTAAAAGAAGGAACAGAGCCTTTTAAAAGCTCTAGCATGTCAGTGTTGCCACCTTTATCTAGCTCTTCACCACCAATGATATCAATTGGTACAGGTGAATCACCAATTGAACGTGGTGCTGAACGAGTACCTACTACGGCAATTTTTTCTACATTTTTGTTAACTTTAGTTTCTTCAGCTGCTTGTTCTGCTGCAACAACCGAACCCGACACAAACAGGCCTGCTGTTGTTGTCGCTAAAGCAAATTTAATTGCTTGTTGTAGCGCATTATTTTTGAATTTCATTCTGACTTCCCCAGTTAGAATATTTGTGATTATGTCACCGAAGCTAAATGTTAAACTCGGTGTAAATCTCTTATACATCCTGTAAATTTATTTTGCAAATTGTTAATGTTATGTTGTTTGTTGGTTTTTTTGTGATTGTTTATTGCTCGTTTTTTGATTATGTCTATGAAATTAATGGGGATAATTTATTCCTTATTTTTCTTGTTCATGTAAGAAAATATATAAAATATCTAAAAATATTTTAAAAAAGGAATTTTTTGAGTGAATTTTAAGCAGGTTTGGGTATGGAGTAGTCTATTGAGCTTGTTGCGGATTGCTGTTTAATTGCCACTGTTTTAATTTTTCTCGGTATTCATCCCATACACAGGGACAACAGCTACCACCACCACAACATTCATCTGGGGCTGGCTTTTGGGGTTTGGGCTCAGCCTGTTGTTTGGGTGTGTTCATTTTTAATACTGAAAAATAATTAGGACTAGAGTTTTAAGAATAAAACAAAACCTAATATAAGTAAATTATACTTTGTGAACGTCGCCTGCTGTGTGAAAATAACATAATGCGATTATATAAAGTTATTCATAGAGCCCCGTTCCGAGTGGCTAAAATTACCAAAAAGCGTCAGACCCTACGTTTTAAGCGTGCTATGGTAGCACTTAAAATCGCACTTGCCCAAGAAAAGCAAGAAACAAAAGAGATGCTTCATATCTATAGACGATACACCCAAGGGCAAGCTACTAAAGAAGAATTGCATACTGCTAATGATCAATTCTTAGATATTTTGAAAGGACTTGGCTTAGGGGTATTTGCTGTATTGCCCTTTGCACCTATTACGATTCCTTTGGTTGTAAAACTGGGTCAATGGGTTGGTGTTGATGTTCTACCAAGCTCTTTTAATATCAATAAGTCGATTAAAGAGCTTGATCAACAAGTAGAAAAAGAAGAAAAAGAGAACCAAAACAAAGACTGATTAGGTTTTGATTATCTAATTTTGCCTATACCTTTTGTACCAAGATATTGGTATGCTTAAATACCTTTTCTTTATATCGAGTCGTTTAATGAGTTCATTAATTCGCCATTCTTCTACGGGAATTCCCCTGTCATTTATCGCTAAAGCTGACCTATCAACCTGGTTAACCGAGCAGCCGCAAGCCTTACAAAATTGGCTAACAAATTGTGATTTCAAAAACAAAGGCATGGCCTTAATTGCTGATAGTGAATCGGGTTCACTTGAGCATGTGTATTGCTTAGTTAATGATTTGCAGGACTTTTGGTTGGCAGGTGACTTATCAACTAAACTGCCTGCAGGCTGTTATCAAATTCAAGGTGATGGCAAATTTGTAGAACACGTAGCGCTGGGTTTTGTGTTAGGTGGTTACGAGTTTAGTGAATATAAAGAAAAACCATCGCCACGTGCCACACTAGCTATTAAAGATGAAAGCTTAGTTAAGCGTTTATCGCAGCATGCAAGTGCAATTAATTTAGTACGTGATTTAGTTAATACGCCTGCTGCAGATATGATGCCGCAACACCTATCACAAGTGATGGCTGATTTAGCCGACACCTTTGACGGTGAGTTTAGCGAATGGGTTGGTGATGAATTGTTAGAGCAAAATTACCCAACAATTCATATGGTTGGACGTGCATCTGAGAATAAGCCTCGTTTACTTGATTTACGTTGGGGCGCAAAAGATGCTCCGCAAATTACCTTAGTAGGTAAAGGTGTGTGTTTTGATTCTGGCGGTTTAGATCTCAAACCAAGTTCAGGTATGCGTAATATGAAAAAAGACATGGGTGGTGCCGCGCATGTTATTGGTCTTGCGCAGTTAATTATGGCTGCCAATTTACCAATTCGCTTACGTGTATTGGTACCTGCTGTTGAAAATGCGGTTTCTCGAAATGCATTTAGACCTGGTGATGTGATCAAAACACGTAAAGGGATCACAGTAGAAATTGATAACACCGATGCTGAAGGTCGTTTGGTTCTGTGTGATGCACTTGCTGAAGCACAAAACGATAACCCAGATCTTATTGTTGATTTTGCAACCCTTACCGGAGCTTGTCGTGTAGCCCTAGGTACTGAATTACCAGGCTTTTTCGCAAATAACCGTGAAGTGGCTAACAAATTGATGGATGCAGGCGAAAGCTGCCATGATCCTGTTTGGCAACTGCCGTTATTTGATCAATACAAGCCATTATTAAAAAGTGATGTAGCTGATATTGCTAACTGTGCGTCGACTCCATTTGGTGGTGCGATCACTGCAGCGCTTTATTTAAAAGAGTTCATTGAGCCAAGCACCCCTTGGGTCCACTTTGATGTAATGGCTTGGAACTTACGTGCATTACCAGGTCGTCCGACTGGTGGTGAGGCACTGGGTATTCGCGCTGTATTTAACTATCTACAAGACCGTTTCCAATAAATTAGAGCTGATATAACTCTAATGGTAAATCATCGGGATCAGCAAAAAACGTAAATTGCTTCCCGGTGATTTCATCCACTCTTATTTCTTCAACCTTGATACCTTTTTCTTCTAAATAGAGTTTAGATTTTGTAATATCAGCAACATTAAACGCTAAATGGCGAAGTCCTTGTGCTTCTGGGTAACTTGGTCTTTTAGGGGCTGCGGGAAACGAAAATAGCTCCAGTTGACTGCCATCTGGTAGTGCTAGATCTAGTTTATAAGAGTCACGTTCAGCGCGGTATAGTTCGTTAATTACTGGAAGTTTTAATATTTCACTATAAAAGTGCTTCGACCTCTCGTAGTTGCTACAGATGATTGCAGCGTGGTGTATACCTAATAGTTCCATATTTGATGCCATTATATCCATAAAAAAAACGCGGACTAAGCCGCGCTTTTCTATTAATGAGTGCAGCTTTTTATTCTGCCGCTTTACATGCCGCAACAGCCGGTGCAACAAGTTCAAGACCTGTTTTATCACACTCAGGTAGAGCTGCATCAGATACCGCAATTGGTGTCACGCGCTCGCCCCATTTAATGTAACTTGCCGCCCACGTTAAGCCTGCACCAAATGCTGCTGACATAATATTTGAGTTTGGCTTGATTAGGCCTTGCTCAACAGCTTCACAAATTGCAATCGCAATTGTAGCAGCAGAAGTATTACCATAGTCGGCAATGTTCACCATTACTTTTTCGTCAGCTACTTTCAAGCGTTGTTGAATGGCTTGAATAATACGTAAATTAGCTTGGTGAGGAACTAATACATCAATATCATCAAGCTCTAACTGTGCTTGGTTTAGCACGTCATCACAGGCTTCACTCATACCTTTAACTGCACGTTTGAAGATTTCACGTCCTTCGAATAATAAATTAGACGGACCAATTGGTTCGTATTTATTTAAGTCGCTACCAAAGTTTTCGATATGCAAAATATCACGATCTTCACTGTCACAACCTGTTTTCGTTGCGAGTAAACCTGATGGTGTATCTGAGGCTTCTAATACAACTGCACCCGCACCATCACCAAATAATACAGCACTGTCGCGACGAGCCCAGTTGATGTACCAAGTCATGCGTTCAGCTGCAATTACTACGGCTTTTTTGATCATACCTGAACGAATTTGTGCTGTAGCAGCTTGTAATGCATATAAAAAGCCTGAACATGCAGCATTAGTGTCCATTGCTGCTGCGCCTACCGCACCAATGTTTTTTTGCACTAAAGACGCCGTATTTGCCACCATAGTTGATGGTGTACAAGTCGCAAGAATCACAAGGTCAATGTCTTTACCTTCAACACCTGCACATGCAAGCGCGTGTTTTGCTGCGACAGTTGCTAAATCGGCAGTAGAGACATGGCTGACACGGCGAGATTTGATGCCTGTACGTGTTGTTATCCATTCATCATTGGTATCAACAATATTGCTAATTTCATCATTGCTGATGCTTGCTGGTGGTATACATTTACCCCAGCCAGTAATTTGGGCATAAGACATAATGTGTTCTCTTTATGTGGTCAGACTTGTTAAATTTTTCCGAAGTTATATCAAAAATCACTTGTTAACACTAGTTCATTGCTGCGCTACGTCGTAAATAATGGCATTTACTCAGCATTTAAGTTAAACCTAGTATAAAAAAGAGGCGATTATGAAAAAAATAAACCTAAAAATAAGCACATTATCGGTACTGACTTTATTATCTGCGTTTACGGTTCATGCTCAAACCACCATAATCCATGCTGGGAAAATGCTAGTTGGCACTGATCAAGATGTCAAAGAGCAGCAAACACTGGTTATTGAAGACAGTAAAATTGCCGCAATAAAAGCTGGTTTTCTAACAAAACAACAGTTAAAGCTCAGTGACGCAGACGTTATTGATTTAAAAAATCAGATGGTATTGCCGGGTCTGATTGATATGCACGTTCATGTTACCTTTGAACGAGATGCAAAGCGTAACCCACACCAATGGGCAACTGAATACGAAGCAGATTATGCACTGCGTTCTTTAAAGTACTTACAACGCACGGTAGAAGCGGGTTTTACCTCTGTGCGCGACCTTGGCAGCAGTTATCAAGTTATCTTTCCATTAAAGCGAGCGGTTGAGCGTGGCGATATTGTTGGTCCGCGCATTTTTGCAGCAGGCGATATGATCACACCGACCGGTGGCCACGGTGACATGCATGGTTATCGCCGTGATATTACCAAAGCAACAGAAGGGGGTGGTTTGGGTGTCTGTGATGGTGCTGACGACTGTACTCGTGCAGTGCGCGATGTAATAAAAAGTGGTGCTGATGTGATTAAAATTACTGCGACAGGTGGTGTTTTAAGTAATACAGCTGCAGGGGTTAATCAGCAATTTACTGATGAAGAGCTCAGTGCCATTGTCAACACCGCCCATCATTTAGGTCGTAAAGTCACCGCTCATGCTCATGGTACGGAAGGTATAAAAGCTGCACTTAGAGCGGGTGTCGACTCAATCGAACATGGCTCTTTTTTAGATAAAGACACAGTTAAATTCTTTAAAAAGCAAGACGCGTATTTAGTCCCTACTTTGTTAGCTGGTGCAACAGTAAAAGAAGAAGTGCTAAACAACCCGAATATGCCAAAAGCCATTGCTGATAAAGTAGAAATCGTAGCGCCAAAAATGGAAGCGTCTTTTAAATTAGCTTTAAAAAACAAAGTTAAAATAGCCTTTGGTACAGACTCAGGGGTATCTAAGCATGGTGATAATGCCAAAGAGTTTGAGTTATTAGTAAAATATGGCATGACACCAAAGCAGGCAATTAAATCAGCCACCGTTGAAGCTGCTAAACTATTAGGTCAAAGTGATAGCCTTGGTGACTTGAGTGTTGGTAAACAAGCAGATATTATCAGCGTTAATATGAATGTACTTGATAACATTAGTGAACTTAGTCAGGTTCAGTTTGTTATGAAGGACGGTAAAGTGCTCAAACAGTAAGGGTTACTATGGGCGGTAAAATTAAAGAGACGTTATTTAATCATTTGATTGATGCAGAGCGACAATTGCTTGAACCAGAAGTGCGGCAATCCACTGAAGCGCTTGATGCATTACTTGATGATGATTTTATTGAAATAGCCGCCGATGGCACGTCTTTTAATAAGTTCCAAGTATTAACCCGTCTGCCAACTGAGGTGGTACCGCAATTCTACAATCAACATTTTAAAGGTCGTATGCTCAGTGATGATATTGCACAGCTAAGCTATCAAGCGGCCTTTAGACGCTCTGCCCGCTCTGAATTTAACTATTCAGTTCGCATGTCACTGTGGCGTTTTAATGGTAAACAATGGCAAATGGTGTTTCATCAGGGAACGCCTTGTGCTGTTTTTACAATTTCAATGGACGATGATTAAGCCTTAAAGAGTCCGCTATGCAAACCGATCCGGCGATTAGTCGCCTACTAATTTTGAGAAGCGCCGCAATAGCTGTGCAGTTTGTTGCTGTGATTGCAGTGTATTTTCTATTTGAATACCAAATACCTTTACTGCCGTTACTTGCTGTTATTTGTGTTGAAGCAATTTTTCAGCTGTTAAGTATATTAGCTTATCGAAAAGTAACAAAAGCTAAACCTGCTGCTGTGTTGATGCAATTAACTGCTGATTTGCTGTTTTTAACTATTTTACTCTCGTTAAGCGGCGGGGCAACCAATGCGTTTGTTTCATTATTGCTGTTGCCAATAATGATAGCTGCAGTGTCTGTTAATGCCAAAGGACTTGCTTATACCGCTGTGTTGGCAATCGCAGCTTACAGTTTTTTACTGATACGAATGCCTGAGCACACCATGCATCAAATGCAAATGACACACCATTTTATTGGTATGTGGATTAACTTTGTTATTAGTGCAATTGTAATCGCGTTTGTAATTGGCACATTAAATAGTACCTTAAGAGCTAGAGAAGCCACCATTGCACGTACCCGTGAACAGCAGCTGAGGCATGAGCAGTTATTAACTCTCGATGGCGCTGCAGCACAAGTGACACACCAACTAGCGACACCAATCGCAAACTTACAGCTTTTATTTGAAGAGTTGCAAGAGCAACAAGCTGATGATCCTATTGTCCAAGAAATGGCTAAACCATTAGCACAATGTAAAGAACAGCTTGAGCACTTTAGAGCACTATCAAATGCATTAAGAACCGGTCAAACACAGCAGGTGATCAGCGCGGATACATTACAAAATACCATTCAAGATGCTATGACCCTGCATTTTCCAGAGCAAAGCATACATTGGCAAAATGATGCACCAGAATGCTCTATTTTAAGTGACGCCATGCTGTTACCAGCTATTTTGAATTTACTACAAAATGCTGTTTCAGCGAATAATCAGAGCCAACAAAACATCATAGAAGCTGATTGGCAAATAGATAATCAACAACTTTCTTTATCATTGCGTGATTTCGGTCAAGGCTTTAGTGAGCAACAAATGGCATCATTAGGTGGTCAGCTAATGCCAAGTAGCGGCGGAATGGGGATGGCAGTCATGTTATCTAATGCGACTTTAGAGCGCTTAAATGGCTCATTAACACTGTGCAATCACCCGCAGCAAGGTGCAATTGCAATGGTTAGTTTAAAAATTGTATGAAACTTTTAATTATTGAAGACGATGTAAATCTTGCCACCACACTTGCAAGGCGCTTTACAAAGCAAGGCTTTACATGTGAACTGGCTCATAACAGTGAACAAGCATTACAAAAATTAGCCACTTTTGAAGCAAGTCACTTTTTAGTGGACTTGAAACTTGGCGATGATAATGGCCTCGCATTAATTAAACCAATTAGAGCTCAATTTCCAACAGCGCGCATTGTATTGCTCACAGGTTTTGCCAGTATCGCCAGTGCGGTTGAAGCAATACGTTTAGGAGCTAATGATTACTTACCAAAACCTGTTGATTTTAATGCATTAATAAGAACCATTTTAGGTAATACAGAGACGAGTCAATCACTGGATGACACAAAGCCAAACCAGATTATGTCACCAGAGCGACTTGAGTGGGAGCATATTCAGCATGTATTGCATAGCAATAATGGCAATATCTCCGAGACAGCACGCCAACTCAATATGCATCGAAGAACTTTACAACGTAAATTACAGAAAAAACCCGTACAACAATAAAATGATTGTTTAATAAACTGAAACAATGATAAAATTAATGCTAAAGTATTAATTTGATGCAAATAGGTACAAAACTCGACATCTTTGATTTGCTGCATTGCTGATCGTTAACTAAAGTCAAAATAACCCTGTTAGTTGTATGAGTCTGGCGTATGCATTTTTCAGAACTTAATTTCTTCGCGATATTTTTTGCTGCCCTTGCATCTTTCCTATTGGGCGCTGTGTGGTATTCTCCTTGGCTTTTTAAACGAATTTGGATGGAGAGCTGTGGCTTAACTGAACTTGACCTACAAAGCATTAACCCGTTTATGGTGTTTGGTGGCAGCTTTGTTTTATGTTGTTTAATTGCTTTTAGTTTATCGTTATTTATTGGTGCAAATGTCAATGTAGGGGTGGCTGTTGGCACTGGCTTTATTATTGGTTTATGTTGGGTCAGCTGTGCTTTGGGAATTGGTTATATCTTTGAACAGCGACCATTAAAGTTGTTTTTAGTTAATGCAAGTTATTCAATATTACAGTTTTCTGTTATTGGCTTAGTTTTGGGGCTCTGGCCTTAACATGTTAAAGTATGCTTTTAGTTTAGTAATGTAGTTGTAATGGCAAAACCAAACAAAAAAGGCCCGACTAAAACTGTCGATATTTTTTGCTCACAATGTAAAAGCCAATTGTTTAAATACCGCAAAGGTGGAAAAGGGGCGTTGGTTAAATGTTTTGTCGAACGTATTAGCCAAGACTTTACCAACGAAACCGGTATTTGTCCTGACTGCCAACGTCAATTCGCCCGCCAGACCATGATCCGTGGCACACCTGCTCTAAAAATCATTGGTGGTAAAGTGACGCATAAGTAGCAATTAAAATACGGACATTTATCCTCGTTTATTCCTCATGCTCTGATACTATTAGCCGGTTTGCTGTTTCAATGAATGAAAACAACCCTCCCCATGGATTGGGCCAGTTGTATGGGTATAAACACATGAACAAAATGGACTCACGCACGTGATAGCACTTTTATTTGATATTATTGGCATGACAGGCACATTCTTAGTGGTTGGTGCTTTCTTTTTATTGCAACTGAATAAAGCATCGCCAACCGGCCTTGTGTATAACATGATGAACTTAACCGGTGCAATTCTGTTACTGATTAGTCTTTGTTATAACTTTAACCTTGCTAGTTTTGTTATCGAAATTTTCTGGATAGCGGCGTCACTTATTGGTTTATATAAGTACATCAAAGCAAAGCGCACTGGTAATGTTGAAACAGCATAATTAAGTTTGGTGCACCAAAACAGATTTTCTTAAAACCCATTTACAGTTGAAAATGGGTTTTTTTGTATCTACTTCCGAGAACTCTTCAACTAAAGCTATAAAAACATTGCAAGCTTGCCAATCTTTTGTATTAATAGTGTAAACAATGTGTTGCTGTTGCAGCATAGACTATTAGTACAGGTAAGTCGCAACGTGAAGTTTTTAAGATGTTCAGCACTTTTTTCAATTGCAGTTGCCTCAACCATTCCATTGGTTGCAAACGCGACTGAAGAGCAAGACTTATTCTCTTTAAGTTTTGAAGACTTGCTTGACGTTCAAGTTGATATTGCTAGCAAAACCAACGAAACCTTGTCCTCTGTTCCCTCAACCATGAGTGTATTTAGTCGTAAACAAATTCAAGCACTTGGTGTTGATAACGCCTATGAAGTAATGAACTTTGTGCCTGGTATGCAATCAACCCGGGGGGATTGGGTCGGTGCAGTGCCTAAAGATCATGCTCGGGGTGTTTATCTAGATAGTGGCAATGTACTGGTGATGATCAATGGTGAACGAGTCAATGAATCATCATTCGGTAAAGCCTCTGTTTACATGCCTTATATTCCCATTGAAGTCATCGAAAAAATTGAGTTTATTCGCGGCCCTGGCTCGGCGCTGTATGGCAGTAATGCGTTTTTAGGGGTCATGAATATTGTTACCTCTAAAGAGCGAAATACTATGCAACTTGTGGTTGGTAATAATGGTCGCTATGGCGCAACAGGGCAGTTTAATAGCTCCTTTAGTGATGATACATCACTCTTTGCGAGTTTTTCTTATGATCAAAAAGACGGCGAAAGCTATCCGCAAGGAGTAAAAGATCCTCTTGAAGCGATATATCTAGAAGCGGGTGTTGATTATAAAAAGCTTAAATTACGAGCTCGTTACAACGAAACATCCCTTGATGAGTTTTTAAACCTTGCTGGCTATTCAACGCAGAACCAACATAGCAGTGATAACACCTTTGTTGGCATTAAATATAACTGGGTTAACAACGATAAGCTAAAGCTAGATTCTAGTTACTCATACACAAAGCATAATATCTCTAGCGCTGGTCTAATCGCTGAATTTGACGATATACCTGACTTTTTCCTCGGTCCAGAATGGCAAACAACCGATAGTAAATTTGAAACGGAATTGAGTTATCAATTTGATAATCAATGGCAGCTTGCCGCAGGTGTTGAATATGCAGAGGCTAAGCAAGTAAAAGCAGGGGTACGTACCAATTACTATGATGATGAGTCTATGTTAGTCATTATTGACCCCGCTTATTATCAGCAAGGTATCGTGACTGTGATGGACTTTCCTGAATTTGCGCCACTTAAATATACTTTCGAAACATATAGTGCGTATGGGCAGTTAAAAATACCTTATTCAGAGGCACTTACTTTATTTATAGGGGCACGCTATGACGATGTGAAAGACATCGACAGTAAACTTTCGCCTCGTCTTGCGGGTGTTTATGTTATAAACCCAGAGCATACCGTTAAAGTGCAATATGGCGAATCGTTTAGAACCCCGGTTACTAATGAGCTTTTTTCAAATGATGATGTCACCGTAGGTAACCCATCACTTCGCTCTGAATCAGTAAAAACCACTGAGCTTGTTTGGCATTATCAAACTTCAGAGTTACAAGCTAATGCCGTATTTTTTTATAATGAACTCAATGACTTTATAAACATTGAGCCAACGCAATCTAATGATGCCTTATTTACTTTTGCAAACTCATTTAATACTCAAAACAGTGGTATCGAGCTTGATGGCACTTGGCAATCAAGTAAAGAGTTCTCTGTAACGGGCACTTACACGCAATACTTTGAAGATCCAATTAATGCGAGCTTTAAGCGTTTCGCAAGCTTAGTTAGCAGCTACAACTTATCTGACAGCTGGCAAGTAAGTTTAAACTTATTATGGCGTGATAAAGTTGAGGTAAGTTCAGTAACTGGTGCTCACTTCAAACAGTCTGCCTATAGCTTATTAGGTGGCAGTTTAAAATGGCAAGTAAACGCAAAGAGCCAGTTAACGTTAAAAGCAGAAAATCTGTTAGGCAAGAAATATAACGTGTTTGACCCACGTATGGACAATGGCGCTGTCGCTGGTACAACAGAAGAATTATCGTTACACTACCAGTTTAATTTCTAGTTGTGCTGCTCACAAAGGTTTGAATGTCGTCATTAAGTAAAAAGTTAGTTATTGCAGGTGCAATGCTTTTATTGTTGCTTGTGTTAGTTTTTTACGTTGGGCGAGCCCATGATTATCAGCAGGCAGAGCAACAAAGCCGTGTTCAAGCGACTCAGTTAAGTCATTACTTCTCCAGTGAATTAGCCCGGTTTAAAACAATTCCTACCTTAGTGAGTGCTAATGATTTAGTTAAATCCTTTGTGATTAAGCAAGGTATAGGCGAACAAGCCGTTAATTATTATTTAGAAGATATTCAACGTGCCAGTGGTGCATCAGATGTCTATGTAATGGATTTATCAGGTTCGGTCGTGGCAAGTAGTAACTGGCAAGTTGATTACACCTTTTTGGGAAGTAATTTTGCTTTTCGGCCTTATTTTTATTTAGCCAAGCAAGGTGGGAAAGTTGCCTATTTTGCTTTAGGCATGCGCTCAAGTGAGCGCGGTATTTATTTTTCAGAGCCGGTTATAGATAAAGGGAAAGTCATTGCCGTTGTAACATTAAAGGTTAATGCTAAAAAGTTTGAGCAAGACCGCCAACTACTTAATGCATCAGATAGCACCCATTTTTATATCACTTTAGAAGACAGTGTAATTGTGATGTCAGATGTTGCTGACTGGCGTTTAAAATCTCTTAAGCCCCTCAATGATGCACAAATGGCTGCTTTAATTAAGTCACGCCGATACTTGTCTCATAAACCGAGCTTACTTGCCCATAATCACAAGCCTTTAAGTAAACAAACCGCGCAGCAAAACATTCAGCTTGATGGCAAACAAGCGCGCTTTATTAGTGCCATCGAAACAATAGACATTATAAACGCTAAAGCCAGTGTGTTGGTGGATGTGACAAATGTGGAGCTTGCACAAATTCCAAGGCTTCTTTGGTTTAGTGTGTTTTATGCCATTGCTGTGGTGCTTATTCATATGGCAATGGTACGATTTGCTGGTTATAAAAAACTACTTTTTTCAAGGCATAGTCTTGAGCAAGAAGTGATTGAACGAACCCAAGCGCTCGAAAAAGCTCAAAAAGCACTGATCCAAACAGCTAAATTGGCCACGATAGGCCAATTAAGTGCAGGCATTAACCATGAAATAAACCAACCTTTGAGTGCCATGAATACCTACTTAGTAAGTGCGAAAAGGTTACTTATGAAAGGCAATATTGAACAAGCTGGCGAAAATTTAGTGCTAGTACAGTCGTTAATAGAGCGTGTTCATAAAATTGTTGCTCAGTTAAAGCATTTTAGTAAACCGGCGCAAACTCAACTAAGGCAACAAAGCTTAGCGAGTATGTTAAAAAATGCACTAATGATCGCCAGCGCCCAGCTAAAACAAGACGATATCGAGGTAAAAGCCAGTGATATTGACGCAAACATAACCGTGTGGGTCGACAGCGTGAAGTTTGAACAAGTCTTGGTAAACGTAATCACCAATGCCAGCCAAGCAATGAGTGAATCAGAAAAGCGCGAATTGAGTTTCGAGCTCGAACTTTTCGACGACCGAGTGAAGCTATCGATTCTTGATACGGGTCCGGGTATTGATCAACATGCATTAGGTAATATTTTTGAGCCTTTTTATAGTACTAAAACCAGTAATGGTTTAGGGCTTGGTTTATCTATTTCACGACAAATTATAGACTCATTTAATGGTCGACTATCGGCTCACAACCGTCCTGAAGGCGGGGCACAATTTATAATAACCTTACAAACTAATAAGGAACAATCATGAGTGTAGTTGCAACTACCTGTAATCAGGTAATTGTTATTGATGACGAAGCGGTGATCCGCGATTCATTAAAGCAACTGCTTGAAATTGAGGGTTATCAAGTTCAGTGTTTTAGCGAACCAACAGCTGCACTTTCAAAACTGGGTCGTCGTTTTGAGGGAATTGTGCTTAGCGACATAAATATGCCAAAAATGGATGGTTTGGAGTTTTTAGAGCAAGTAAAAGCGTTTGATAGTGAACTGCCGGTTATATTTCTTACCGGTTTTGCTGATGTATCTGTTGCGGTTAAAGCTATGCAGTTAGGGGCTTATGATTTATTTGAAAAGCCGCTTACTGAGCAATTGTTAGATTGTATTGCGCGTGCTTCAGAAAAACGGGCTTTAGTGATGGAAAACCGCGCCTTGAAAATTGCGGTAGAAAAAACTTCTGCGCCCGGTGTGCGTATTTTAGGTGAAACAGAGCAAATGCAACAAATGATGCATTTACTTAATGCGGTAATTGATACTCCCGCCGATGTGCTTATTGAAGGTGAAACAGGTACAGGTAAAGAGTTAGTTGCTCGTTACTTGCACGATCAAAGTAACAGATCAGCGGCTAATTTCGTAGCGATAAACTGTGGTGCAATTCCTGAGCAATTAATTGAAAGTGAGTTATTTGGGGCGGCAAGTGGGGCTTACACCGGTGCAACGCAATCTCGCCAAGGTAAATTTGAATTTGCTAAAGGAGGTACCGTTTTTTTAGATGAAATAGAGTCAACGCCTGCAAGTTTACAAGTCAAGTTACTTAGGGTGCTTGAAGAGAGAAAAGTCACGCCTGTAGGCGACAACCACGCCATTGATTTAGATGTACGCATTGTTGCTGCTACAAAAGTTGATTTGATGACCTTGGTAGAAGCAGGTGAGTTTAGAGCCGATCTTTATTATCGATTAAACTTAGTTAAAGTGAGTATTCCTGCATTACGCGATAGAAAAGCCGATATTCCATTACTTTTTAAACACTTTAGCTCAATTGCTGCAACACGCTTTCATAAGCCACCTGCACCACTTAGTAGTGAAGCAAAACAGCGCCTACTTGCTTATGATTGGCCAGGTAATGTGCGAGAACTTAGAAATCAGGCCGAACGTGCAGTATTGCTAGGCTCTGATTTAGCATTTGCTTCATACAACGACGCAAACAATGAAAACGAACTTGCTCAGGACCTAAGCCTAGCTGAGAAAATCAGCTTTTATGAGCAATCACTGATTGAAGAGGCGTTAGAGCGTAACAACGGTAGCATTAAAGATACTATGGTCACTTTGCAAATTGCTCGTAAAACCCTTTACGACAAGATGACTAAATACGGTATTAATCGGGAAATGTTTAAAGACTAACCAGTACATCTACAGTTAATTAAAGATAATGGGTGGAACAGGTGACAACACAATCTTAAAAATGTGTGGAGATCCACCCATAAAACTCAGTCTCCACTAAGCCAATGAAGTTAATCTTTTGTTATTTATAGTTTTTTTATAAATTAACTAAGTTGGCAACCTACTTGCCTTAACAGTTAGGAACAACAATTTGAACCTAATAAGGGGCGCATAATGACAACAATATTCACTCATAACAAAACACGCGTAGCAGCGGCTGTGATTTTAGCGAGCACAGCGGGCTCAGCAATGGCAGCAGATTACGCTGTATATGGTAAAGCAGAAGTTCAAATAGCAAACACAGATACTGGCGTTATGCGCTATGCAGATGAAGGCACTCAAATTGAAGCACCTTTTTCTCGTATTGGTATTAAAGGTAGTCATAAACTAACTGAATCGCTAAAAGCGGTATTCAAATACGAAGTGCAAGTAAAAGGCTTCGAGCATGACGATACCAGTGAACCATTTTCTGCTCGTAATACCTACTTAGGTCTAGCAGGTGATTTTGGTGAAGTCGTTGTGGGTCGTAACGATACTCGTTTTAAATACTCAGAAGGTAAAGTTGACGGTTTTAACGAAACGCAAGCTGACATTGCCCAGTTGATCCCTGGTCAAGACCGTATTGGTGATACAATTACCTATAGCTCAAAAACCTATGGTGGCGCATCGCTTGCGCTAACTTATGCACCAAAAGATGACAGTAGTAACGATGAAGATGGTTTTGCTGCAACCGTTATTTATGGTGACCGTGCATTAAAATCAAAAGACTACTATTTAGCTATCAGCCATGTTGATGCACTTAACAAGTTGACTGCAAGCCGTGTGGTTGCAGCATGGAAACATGAAAACCTACAACTTGCGGGCTTATTCCAACGCAGTGAATCAACAGATGGCAGTAAAGAAGGTAATGGCTACGCACTCAGTGCAAGCTATGCTATCGATAAATGGGTACCTAAGCTTCAGTACGTTAAAGATGACTCAAAAATTCGCCATGCTGAAGAAGGTAAACAATGGACAGCAGGTGTTGATTATGTTTTTGATAAACAAACCACAGCCTACTTATTCTATACTGATTTAGATTTAGAACTTGAATCTGACAACAGCGTTGCAATTGGCCTTAAATACAAGTTCTAAGGAGTAGGTATGTCATTAGTAAATCAAACAAAAGATGGCTCTCAGCCACGTCCATTAATGAGCACAGTCATGTTACTGCTTGGCCCATTAGTAATGCTATTAACTTGCTTAATTGATCCACCAGCGGGAATGAGTGTGTCTGCACTTCGCACTGCGGGCCTTGCTTTTTGGATGGCTTCTTGGTGGGTAAGCGAAGTTGTGCCAATTCCTGCTACTTCATTATTGCCACTGGTTATATCACCTCTTGCTGGCATTGCTGCAATCAAAGGGGTCGCGTCGCCTTATGCACACCCTTTGATCTTTTTATTCTTGGGCGGTTTTTTAATCTCAATTGCGATGGAGCGTTGGGGTTTACATAAACGTATTGCGCTTAATACTATGCTTCGAGCAGGGACTAAGCCAAGCCTACAAATTTTAGCCATGATGTTAGTAACGGCATTTTTATCAATGTGGATGTCAAATACAGCTACCGCTGTGATGATGTTACCGATTGCTATGTCGATTACTATGTTGGTGAAGCAATCTAACCCTGATAATGACCAGTTTGGTAAATCAATGTTACTGTCGATTGCTTATGGTGCGAGTATCGGTGGTATTGCAACGTTAATTGGTACGCCGCCAAATGCGTTAATGGCTGCGTATTTATCAGATAGCTACAAAATCGAAATAGGTTTTGCACAGTGGATGAAAGTAGGTGTACCACTTGCAACAGTTATGCTGATTTTATGCTGGGTTTGGTTAACTAAGTTTGCTTACAAAGTAGATACACAATGTGCAAAAGCAGCAAGTAAAGATACGAAATCGTTATTCTTATCGCAGTTACAAGAGCTTGGTAAAATGCAGCGCGCTGAAAAAGGCGTAGCAGCAGTCTTTGTCTTAGCAGCTGTTTGTTGGATCTTTAGACCTGTACTTGCCGATCTGTCGGGTTTAAAAATCTCTGACACTGGTATTGCGATTGCTGCGGCACTATTGTTATTTGTCTTACCAGCAAACAAAGGTGATGGTGAGCGTATTCTTGACTGGGAAAGCGCTGCTAAGGTTCCATGGGGTGTGTTATTACTATTCGGCGGTGGTTTAACACTTGCTGCGCAAATTAAATCATCAGGTCTAGCTGAATACATTGCGCACATGATAGAGGGTGCAAGTGCTATACCTTTGGTACTAAGTGTTCTAGCAGTTGCTACTTTAATTACGTTCTTAACTGAGATCACGAGTAATACAGCAACAGCCGCAGGCTTCCTTCCACTTTTAGGCCCGGTTGCTGAATCTGTATTTGGTACACCTCTTGTGTGGGTCATTCCTGCGGCAATCGCGTGTAGTTGTGCGTTTATGATGCCAGTTGCAACACCGCCAAATGCGATTGTATTTGGCTCAGGACAAATTCAAATGCGCGATATGATCCGATCTGGTTTTGCACTAAACATTATTGCTATTGCGATGATCACTTTAGTAACTATGACCATTGCAGCAGTTGTGTTTGGCTTTTAGATAAGTTTAAAAGTTTTCAACCTAATCCAACCATCAACAGCGCTCACTATGAGCGCTGTTTTTACATTTATAAAGTTGCTCAGATAATTATAGCTGGTTATAGTGGCTAAAATCGTTTATCAAGAGATGACCTTTTGACTGATATATACGCACAATTACACAGCAAATTTTTAAAACTTAATGACGCCTTTTTGGCTGAGCCTTATTTAGCGCTTGATAAGCGTATTAAGCTTTTAAAAACCATCAAAACTCGCCTCATTGAAAATGAACAGGCCTTAGTTGCAGCAACCAGTAAAGACTTTGGTTATCGTACTGAGTTTGATACAGTGTTAGGCGATCTGCTGCCAACTGTGAAATCGATTAGTGATACAATAAAACGTTTACCTAAATGGGCCCGTAACGAATCGCGCAGCGTCGGTATTAGTTTGTGGCCTTCATCAGCGCATATTCATTACCAACCTAAGGGTGTAGTAGGCGTTATCGCACCTTGGAACTACCCAATTCAATTGGCTTTAGTGCCAGTTATAAGCGCAATAGCGGCTGGTAACAGAGTGATGTTAAAGCTAAGCGAATTTACGCCACATACCAATAATGTTATCAAACAGCTGATGGCAGATACAGTTGCAGAACACTGCATCATTGTTGAAGGTGAAGCCGATACCGCAGCATGCTTTTGTGACCTACCGTTTGCCCACTTACTTTTTACAGGCTCGACATCAGTAGGCCGCAAAGTAATGCAAGCTGCCAGTAAAAACCTAACCCCTGTGACTCTTGAGTTAGGTGGCAAGTCACCGGTAGTGATTTTAGAAGATGTGAATATTAAAGAAGCTGCAAAAACACTATTATTTGGTAAATTAAACAACGCGGGGCAAATATGTGTCGCGCCAGATTATGTGTTTGTGCCTAAAAAGCTTGAACATCAGTTAGTCTTACAGTTGAGTGAGCTTTATAAGAAGTATTATAAACAAGGTGTTGAAGGTAAAAACCTAACTTCAATCGTCTCTGATGCGCAGTACCAACGTTTAAGCGCAACACTGCTTGATGCAAAAGACAAAGGTGCACAAGTGTTTGAGCCTATTGAAGGGCACCAAGTTGATGAACTTAAACATCGCATGGGGTTACATATTTTAACGCAAGTTAATGATGATATGCGTGTAATGCAAGATGAGATCTTTGGCCCTTTACTACCTATTAAAAGTTATGAATCAGAGCAACAAGTGATTGACACCATCAATGGTGACTCCTCACCACTTGCATTATATATATTGGGCCATGACAAAGAGAAAATTAGTAAGCTAAGTTCATCAATCAGAAGCGGTACATTAGCGATTAACGATGTACTTATGCAGGTTACAGCAGATCAGTTACCGTTTGGTGGCATTGGTGAATCAGGAATGGGGCACTATCATGGTGTTGAGGGATTTAAAACCTTTAGCCACGCAAGAAATACCCTAGTATCAGGAAAGTTTAATCCACGCACAAGCCTATTGTTAAAACAAAATAAGCTGTTAATTAAACTGTTAAAATGGATGTACTTGCGCCGTTAAGCGCAAGTACATTACTTGTTTACAAACGTCCGTCAGGGGCGTAAAGGCCTGCCTGTATTTTTGCATAAATTGCGTCTGCTTTTTCTTTAGCAGCTTCAATTTCTGCAGGCATCATATTGCGCTCATCTAGTTTACGACTATGACTTGCATTCATATTGCCATTGTACTCAGCAATTGTATTCCAAATGTATGATTTCTCAAGGTTCTTGGGTACTCCTAAACCTTCGTAGTACATCAAGGCCATATTAAACTGAGCAAGAGTAAAGTTATTCGCTGCAGCTTTTTGGTACCAGCTAAGCGCGGTGCGATAATCTTGAATAACACCTTCGCCATTAGCGTACATAACGCCTAAATTATATTGAGCTGCAGGGTGATTCTTTTTTGATGCCATTTCAAAAAGTGAAATCGCTTTTTCTTTATCAAGTTTAACACCTTTACCTTCTTGATAAAGCACACCCAATGCAAACATTGAATCAGCATGTACTTTCTTTACAGCCTTTTCATACAACTCTGCCGCTTTTCGATAGTCTCGTTGCACACCAAAACCACCTTCGTACATTTTAGCAAGCTCATAGATTGCAGGGGCATAACCTCTATCAGCAAGGTAATTAAATTCATGAAGTGCTTCTTCAAAACGACCTTCATTAGCCGCTAATTGGGCATCTTCAAGGCTGGCATTTGCAAAAGGTGAGAGGATTAACGTACTAGCGAACAGTAGTGATTTAAAATTAGGCTTGATCATAGTCTGCCTCCAAATGTGTTATGTATCAATAATAGGCAATCAGCTATTGATAAAATGCATTGCCAAACAGTCACTGAGCAAAACATCTCTTATAGTTTAGACCCAACAGCTGTAAATGCCTAATTTATAGACAGCGGCAAGCGTTGTAATTAACAAGTAGGCTTAAGATACAGATTTTACAGAAAAATTAAAGAAATAAAAAAAGCCCATGATGGGCTTTTTAGTGTCATATCTACCGTCACCGATATGAGCAATGTAGCAAGTAAAGTGTAACGTTTTATGTCGCTGCTTGGGTCGAGGAAGCCGCAAACAATCAAGTGTTAAATCTTGAACAAATCCAGAAAAACACCATCAAAGCCTTATAGACATTGATATTGTTGTGAGATTAATAGCCTACCTGAACTTGTTGATAACGATTATTACTTAGATTAACGTGGGCGTCAACACTTAAATGATAATTAATTTCATTTATAGGATCTTGCTGATTATTTATTCTCAGTGTTAACTTAATAAGGTACTAATTAAAAATAGATTAATAAATTGAGTATGATGAAAAAAATAGCAAAGTGTTTAATCACATTGAGTTTACTTTTTGCAGTTGCTGGTTGTTCTCCTAGCTTCACTTATAACAATTTAGGTTGGCTGTCAGGATTTTGGATTGATGATTATGTTGACTTAAACAATGAGCAAGCTGAAAAGTTTGAACATATAGTTAAAACCAGCCGTGATTGGCATCGAGAGACTCAACTACCTCTTTATAAACATGACTTAGAAAGTTTAAAACTAATGTTAGAAACTGACGTTAATCACGCTCAATTAAAACAGCATTTCAGCCAAGCAAAGCAACATTGGCAAACACTAGTTGATAAGCTAGAACCAGAATTGATCGATTTAGCAAACGCATTGAGTTATGAACAACGAGTTGAATTTGTAGCGGCACTGCAAGATAAAATCAATGAAGAATATTTAGAGCATCAAGAAAAATCTGCTGAGCAGCACAAACAAGCACGTCTAGATGAAAATCTTGAGAACTATAAAGAGTGGTTTGGCACAAAGTTATCAGCTGAACAAAAAGCACTGATCGAATCGGCATCTAACACTCGCATTAGTACATATTTACTTTGGATGCAGTACAAACAAAAGCGCTTAGATGCTTTAAAATCCTTGTTTATGCAAAAAACTAAGCCTGCGGATTTTGATCAACAGTTAGCGGTGATCATTAATAATCGTTTGGCTTTTATGAGTGATGAATTAATCAAAGCTGACGATAAAAATCTAGATGACTACGTAACCTTACTGCTTGCCTTAAAACCAACACTTACAGACAAACAGCGTCGAAATGTTCGTGAAGAGCTTGATGATCTAATCGATGATGTTACAGATTTAATGAATGACTAAATAATCACGCCTCGCTTATAGTCGTAATTTTAATAAATAACTTTCTAGCTTGCGGTTACTAAATACGCCGCAGGTCAACTTCTTGCTGCCTAAGGAATGGTTTAATAAAACATGAAACACCTTGTAAAATTTTTAGTTATTGCTGTAACGGCATTATTTTTTGTATCTCATGTAACCTTGGCTAACGAAAAGTTTGGGTCAGAAATAGAGTTAAGTAATCAAATTGAACACTCTTTGCATAACGAATCTCTAATAGGCGTTGTTTGGTCAACAGTGAGTGCAAATAAAATTGCGCAAGGTGCAAAAGGCTATGCAGACTTTACGAATTTAAAACCTATGACGACAGCAAATAAGGTGCAAACAGGCTCTATCGTTAAAACACTTATTGCTACAGGGGTGTTGCATCTTGTAACAGATAACAAACTCTCCTTGGATACCCCAGTTACTGAAATATTACCAGATATTGGCTTGCAAAATCCTTGGGCCTTGAACACACCAGTTCGGGTTAGACATTTACTTGATCATACGTCAGGGCTTGAAGACATTCGGCTTTGGCAATTATTAACGACACAAGCAAAGCCTGATATGGCTCTAAAAGAAACCTTTATTGAAAGCCAGTTGCGTATTAGAAATCGCCCCGGAAGCCGCTTATCCTATTCTAATCTTGGTTATGCAATTTTAGCTATGGTGATTGAAGCCGTTGTTAAAGAGCGCTATGAATCTTACTTAGATAAACACTTGCTTGAGCCGCTGGGTATGCACATGAGTACATTTAATTTTGTTTCTCAAGTAGGACAGTTTAGCGATCCTGCGCTTGCTATGGGCCATTTTGAAAATGGCGTTAGCCAAGCCACGTTACCAATGTTTTTAAGACCGGCAGGGCAGTTTACAACGACTGCTTATGATATGGCTTTGTTTGCGCAGTTTTTAATGGGCGATGGCAAGATTAATGACCGCATATTTATTGAACCGACACTATTAACAAGCATGGGAAAGCCTTTTAAAACAGAAGCTGCCTTAAATAATTTAACTGATATAGGCTATGCGCTAGGGGTAACTACACGTGACCGGCATAATGTGGTTGGCAAATGCCACAGTGGCTCTACTTTAGGTTACCGGACCAACTTTTGTTTTTTTCCTGAGCAAAAAAAAGCATTTTTTATCGCTTTTAATGCCGATGTAGAAACTGCAAATTACAAACAATTTGATAGCATGCTGATTAGCAACCTTGGTGTAAATAAGGCCGATGCAATAGCTCCATCAAAAGCGCAAGTAGCGCTTGATGATTGGCAAGGGTTTTACACGCTTTCCCCAAACAGAATGAAAAGATTTGCCTATTTTGATCGTCTACTTCATTTTGCAACAGTGAGCTCAAATGGCGAAACGCTAACATTGTCACCATTTCAGTCTCAGCAAAAAACCTTGCTAGCTATAGGCGATAATTTGTTTCGTGAAAAAACAAAGCGATTTCCTTCACACACTCTGTATATTTCTGAAAATGGTCAACATATGATCAGTGATGGTTTTCGAACATATGAACAAACCAGTCTTTGGAAGTTACTGCCGATGTGGCTCAGCCTCGCCATCGGCGTAATCGCCATACTATGGATATTAGTATATGGCGCTATTTGCTTGGTTAAGGGGCAATTACGCTTGTCGTCACCTCTATTATTGCCTTTTACGGCGACGTTATTTCTTTTTGTACCGCTGCCTTTATTTTTAACTCAATCATTTTTAAATATTGGTGAGTTTACACTTGCCAGTGCATTGTTAGCATTAGCCACGACAATATTACCGTTTGCTATGACTTACGGGTTATGGCGTATATTTGCTCATGAAAAGTTGAGTAAAATGAATTTGTTAAATAGTTTAGCAATGGTAGCTGCTTTGCAATGGTCACTCATTTTAGCACTTTGGGGTGTATTTCCCTTGTTGCTTTGGAGCTAAAATGTTTAACAATTGTAGGTAAAAAAGTGCATTTTTATGCACTGTTTGGTAATAAAATGTTCCTAATTATGGTGAATCACGTTAAAATCTGCTGACTATAATTACAGCAGGAAATCTAATGGATATCGGCGCACTGAGAGGTACTCAGGCTTTACGAAATAACGTTCTGAAATGGATGGGCTTTTGCTTGGGTGTGCTTGCTAGTATCTTTGCCGTTTTTAATTTACTTGTTACAAACGTGATTTTATTAGGGGCGCTTGAAGTTATCTTCGCCCTGTTCTGTTTTTATATTTTCTTTTATACACGAAATCAAAATGGTCATCGCTGGCAATCCGTTACATTATGTATTTTTTTAACGGTTTTAATCACGCTAGGCACGTATTTAAGTAACATAAAAAGCGTGTTGTTTATTTGGACCTGTTCATTACCTATTTTGTTTTATTTGCTATTAGGTAAACAAGTTGGTTTGTACCTTTCATTAATAGCCGCTGTCACTCAAGCCGCGATTCTATTAGCTAAACCTAGTTTAGAACCCCTTAATACTATTAATTTCTTACTTAATTTTTCTTTCACCTACATCAGTATTTGGGCGGTGTCTCATACCTTTGAAAACAGTCGTGCAGAGTATGGACAGCGGCTCGAAAACTTAGCTTTACTTGACCCGTTAACGGGGGCTGGTAATCGCTTAGCAATGACACACTATTTCGAAATTGAACAAACAAATAAACATGGTTTGTTTATACTTATGTTAGACCTTGATTTTTTTAAAAAAATTAATGATCAATACGGCCATGATGTTGGCGATCGTATTCTAATTGAAGTAACCAGTTTCTTTAGGCAACGCATAAGTAAAGGCTATGTATTTCGAATTGGCGGTGAAGAGTTTGCTATCTTCTTACCAGATAGCGACCCGCAAAGTGCATATGAATTTGCAGATATGCTGCGCGAGCACTTATCAACAACTATCCACAATATTGATGAGCAGGCGATAAATTTGACTATTAGCATCGGTGTTGCTTGCTACATGCCAAATCAAACCCTTAAAAACTTTATTAAGCGCGCAGACGATGCGCTATACCAAGCAAAACAGCAAGGTCGAAATAGAGTTGTAACGGCTTATGAGTTAAGCGAACAATTTGCACAACGTAATAAAGCGAGTTAGTGCTTTTTAAACTTAGCCTTTGTACATAGTATCAAAATCAGGAATGTTTGCCTCCCATACAGGAACATCTTTACCAATGTATTCACGCATAGCATCAAAGAATAAACGTGTTCTTACTGGTAAATCTCTATGTGGGTAAACCGCGTACACTGCGCTGTAATCGAGTAATTCCATATCGGTTAAAATTGGTACTAAATCTCCGCGTTTTACCTCATCATCAAGAATAAATGCTGGTGCAAGAACATAGGCATTTCCTGAAATTGCCTTCATCAAAAGTACTTCCGCATCGTTAGCACGAAAGACACTTTTAATATCCTGCTCAATAATATCGCCACCGGCATTACGATAGCGAATACCACTAATGCGTTTACTTGGGCTTGAATAACTAGCGGCAGGCAGCTCTTTTAAATCTTCAACATGCTTTGGCATGCCGTAAGTTTTAATAAATTCTGGTGAGGCCAACAGTAACATACGGTTGCGGGCAATCTTACGGGCAATAAATGACGAGTCTTTAGGTTCGCCAACACGAAAAGCCAAATCATAGCCTTCTGATACTAAGTCAATCAGCCTGTCGTCTAAACGAAGCTCAACTTCAACTTGCGGAAAACGTTTTTGAAAGTCATTAATTACTGGTTGAATATACCTTTTACCGATAATACTTGATGAGGTAATTTTTAACGTGCCACGAGGTTCTTGGTGATAGTTCTCGGCCAGTCTAACAGTATCTGATAATAAATCCCTGAGTTCAGCTGCTTTTTTTACCATTTCAGCGCCTGCAGCAGTCAACGAAAAAGAACGAGTTGTACGGTTTAGTAAGCGCACCCCTAACTCATCTTCAAGACGGCTAATTTGTTTCGAAATGACAGAACGGTCTATATTTCTAGACTCTGCAGCTTTAGCAAATGAGCCTCGTTCAATCACTTCAAGCAGCATTAATAAACGGCTGGTGGTATCCATAGCAGTTCCTTAAAATTTATTGGTGCCATTCTGGCATTAATGAATTTAAAAATCTATCGTTTTTATCCTCTAATTAGTTCCGTAACATTGTCTCCAATCTATTAACAGGAGAGTCGTGATGAACAAATCTATTCTTGCAGTGGCTGTCACCATTGCGAGCTTAACGCTTGCAGGGTGCGGTACTGAAGCCAACCAAGCAGCGCAGCAACAGCATTTACAACCTATCGATGTAGCAAAAGTACTGGTTAAACCCGTACAAAATTGGCACACCTATACAACGCGCTTAGAAGCACCACAAGAAGTAGCGCTTATGCCACGTGTTTCGGGTGTTATCGACAAAATTAATTTTAAGGAAGGTGATAGCGTTAAAGAGGGGGATTTGCTTTTCACCCTTGATGCACGTCCCTTTGCTGCAGTGGTTGATAGCTTAAAAGCGCAAATCGAAAGCGCCAAGGCAGCACTTGAACAAGCTAAAAGTGAAGCAAAACGCGCAGAGCGCTTAACTGAGCGTAAAGCGATTTCAACTGAGCAAGCAGAGTCTCGTAAATCAACCCTTAGACAACGAGAAGCACAATTACTCGCTCTTCAGGCTGAGCTAACTGCAGCTGAGCTTGATTTAGCATTTACGAAAGTTCGCTCGCCAATAAATGGCGTAGTATCGCGCGCCAACATCACCAAAGGTAATAACGTACTTGCCGGACAAAGTGTGTTAACAAGTATCGTATCAAATCAGCAAATGTATGCTTATTTTGATATTGATGAGCGCACGTGGAATCAGTCATTTGCTGATGTAACGGCACAAAGTGAACAAGCGGTTGTGATGCAAAAAGTGGGTGAAACCAGCTTTAACTTTAATGGCAAAATTAATTTCATTGATAACCAAATTAACGAAACTACAGGCACTCTTCGTGTTCGTGCCGTGTTTGAAAATGATGAGCAACAACTTCGTGCTGGTTCATTCGCCCGCATTAAGCTTGCAGCCAATAAAGTAAGCGAAAAGGTCATCGTGCCGGAGCGTGCTATTGGCACAGATTTAAAGAATCGTTTTGTTCTAACCGTTGGTGAAGGCAATGTTCTTGAATATAAGTTAGTTACTGTTGGTGAACGTTATGGCAGCTTACGAGCAATTAAATCGGGACTAAACGAAAACGATGTGATTGCTGTGAACGGTCCTGCTCGTGTGGGTCCAGGTATGCCAATTTCGCCTAATAAAGTAACGATTAATAGCGACGGTATTGCATTCACTCTTTCAAATAATCACTCAGATTTGGTTGCTAAACAGTAGGTCAAAATGAAATTTTCACACTTTTTTATCCAGCGACCCATCTTTGCAGCGATGCTGTCGCTTATCTTTCTCATCGCAGGGGCAATTTCGTTATTTCAATTGCCAGTGAGTGAGTATCCAGAGGTGGTGCCGCCAACGGTTGTTGTTACAGCAAGTTACCCAGGTGCAAACCCAACGGTTATTGCTGAGACTGTTGCAACACCTCTTGAGCAAGAAATCAATGGTACTGAAAACATGTTGTATATGTTTTCGCAAGCAACCAGTGATGGCCGTATGACGTTAACAGTTACCTTTGCGTTAGGAACTGACTTAGACCGAGCACAAGTACAAGTGCAAAACCGTGTAAACAGTGCACTGCCACGCTTACCACAAGAAGTTCAGCGTTTAGGCGTCGTAGCAGAAAAATCATCACCAGATTTAACCATGGTAGTGCATTTATACTCACCAGAAAAAACGCATGATACAACTTACTTAGCGAACTATGCTGACTTGTATATCAAAGACCAAATTGCACGTCTTCCGGGTGTGGGTGATGTACGTATGTTTGGTGGTGGTCAATACTCAATGCGCGTATGGTTAAACCCCGATGCACTATCGGCACGTGATTTAACTGCCATGGATGTAGTTAATGCACTACGTGCGCAAAACCAGCAAGTTGCCGCGGGTAGTTTAGGTGCACAACCTACATCGAAAACAAATCAGTTTCAAATTCTGATGAACGTAAAAGGGCGCTTAAGCTCACAAGAAGAATTTGAAAATGTGATCATCAAAGTAGGTGAACAAGGTCAGCTTACACGCTTAAGTGATGTTGCACGCCTTGAGTTAGGACAAGACACCTATGCATTAAGGGCAATGCTCGATGGTCAGCCAGCTCTTGCTATGCCAGTATTTCAACGCCCAGGTTCTAATGCGATTGAGCTTTCGGACCAAGTGCGTGAAACCATGAAGCTATTATCGAAAGATTTTCCGGCGGGTGTTGAATATGACATTGTTTATGATCCAACAATTTTCGTACGCGGTTCTATCGATGCTGTTATCAAAACGCTACTAGAAGCAATCGCGCTAGTTGTAATCGTTGTAGTGGTGTTCTTACAGACGTGGCGTGCATCGGTTATCCCTCTGATTGCAGTACCGGTGTCTTTAATTGGTACGTTTGCAGTTATGCAATGGCTTGGCGTTTCAATCAATACCTTATCGTTATTCGGCTTGGTTCTAGCCATTGGTATTGTTGTTGATGATGCCATTGTTGTAGTTGAAAACGTTGAGCGTAATATTGAGCAAGGCTTATCGCCACTCGAAGCAACCCGTGTTGCCATGACAGAAGTAACAGGGCCAATTATCGCCATTGCACTTGTACTGTGTGCGGTATTTATTCCAACGGCATTTATTACTGGTTTATCTGGTCAGTTTTATAAGCAATTTGCGTTAACTATTACTATTTCAACGATTATCTCAGCATTTAACTCATTAACACTATCGCCTGCGTTATCGGCATTGTTATTAAAAGGTCATGATGCAAAACCAGACCGTTTAACTAAGCTATTAAACCGTGTATTTGGTAATTGGCTATTTAAGCCTTTTAATCGCTTGTTTGATAAAGGTGCAAATGGCTACGAAAAGCTGGTACAAAAACTGATTCGCATGAGTGTGATTGTATTAGTTGCCTACATTGCGCTTGTTGGTGGCACAGTTAAATTATTTGATGCTGTACCGGGTGGCTTTATTCCACAGCAAGATAAGCAATATTTAGTGGCTGTTGCACAGTTACCTGATGCGGCAAGCTTAGATAGAACCCAAGAAGTCGTGCAAGAAATGGAAAAAATTGCATTACAAGTACCGGGTGTTGCAAATACGGTGTCGTTTCCTGGTTTATCTGTTAATGGTTTCACCAATAGCCCTAATAGCGGCATTGTGTTTACTCCGCTTGCACCTTTTGAAGAGCGTCAAGATCCGAGTATGTCAGCAATGGCGATTGCGGCTCAGTTAAATCAAAAATTTGCCGCTATTGATGAAGCATTTGTTGCGGTATTCCCGCCACCGCCAATTCAAGGTTTAGGTACAACTGGTGGCTTTAAACTACAAATTGAAGACCGTGCTAATAAAGGCTTTGAAGCACTCTTTAATAGCTTACAAGCAACCATTGCTAAAGCTCAGCAAGACCCTGCATTAATGGGCCTTTACTCAAGCTTTAGAATTCAAGTGCCACAAATGGATATCGACATTGACCGTGAGCAAGCGCTGATTCAAGGTATTCCACTTGATGAAGTATTCAATGCCTTACAAGTGTACTTAGGTTCGATGTATGTGAATGACTTTAACTTGTTTGGTCGAACTTATCAGGTTAATGCACAAGCTGATGCTGATTACCGCCAAGATCCTGAGCAAATTTTGAATCTTAAAGTGCGTAACCGCATGGGTGAGATGGTGCCATTAGGTTCTGTATTAACGGTCACGCCAACAACAGGGCCAGATCGTGTAATGCACTATAACGGTTACCCTACAGCTGAACTAAATGGTAGCCCAGCGCCAGGTTATAGCTCTGACCAAGCGCAGCATGCGATTGAAGCAATTCTTGCAGAAACATTACCTAATGGTATTGAGTTTGAGTGGACAGAAGTAACCTATCAGCAAATATTAGCGGGTAATACCATGGTGTATGTTTTCCCACTCGTTGTATTGCTCGTGTTCATGGTACTTGCTGCCCAATACGAGAGCTTAAGACTACCTCTGGCGATTATTTTGATTGTGCCTATGACTATTTTCTCGGCCTTGTTAGGTGTGTGGCTTGTAGGTGATGACAACAACATCTTTACGCAAATTGCATTAATTGTACTCGTTGCACTAGCAAGTAAGAATGCCATCTTAATGGTTGAGTTTGCACGAGATCAGCATAAAGGTGGGATGACACATCTTGAAGCAATTATTAAAGCGTGTCGCTTACGACTTCGTCCAATTTTAATGACGTCAATTGCTTTTACAGCAGGTGTTATACCCCTTGTTTTAGCCACAGGCGCAGGTGCAGAGATGCGTCATGCCATGGGTAACGCTGTATTCTCAGGCATGATTGGTGTAACCGTGTTCGGTTTATTGTTCACACCGGTGTTTTATATGTTAGTAACGAAAAAATCGCAGAAGGAGCAAGATGATGCATAAGCCTCTTCATGCAATCTTTAAACAGGGCAAAGTTTTAAGTGCAATGCTGTTAGCCGGTGTATTAGCTGGCTGCGCACAAAGCGTAGATATGCAAGAGCAGCAAGTTAGCCTGACGCAATTTGTAAGTGATACACAAATTGGTGAACAAAACGAAGGCGCGAGCGAGAATAACTGGTGGCGTCGTTTAGATTCAACCCAGTTAAATAATTTAGTGACTGATGCATTAGCAATGAATCACGACCTAAAAACCAGTCAACTTCAACTTGATGCAGCCATTGCCCGTTTAGGTGCAGCCCGCGCGGAATATTATCCGCAGGGCAGCCTAAGCGTAGGTGCAGAGCGCAGCAGCTTAGATGGCGTTATTACACGTCAATCAAACGCTGGGGTTAATGTTAATTGGCAGCTTGATTTGTTCGGCCGTATTACCGCGTTAGTCGATGCTGCTAATGCGGGCGCATTAAACCAAGCAGAGCAGCTAAGAGCATTACAGGTTGAAGT
Source organism: Pseudoalteromonas apostichopi (assembly GCF_030297135.1). NCBI lineage: Bacteria > Pseudomonadati > Pseudomonadota > Gammaproteobacteria > Alteromonadales > Pseudoalteromonadaceae > Pseudoalteromonas > Pseudoalteromonas apostichopi. The sequence continues at coordinate 664,561 of NZ_AP028066.1, read as the reverse complement.
GGTTTCAGCTGTGGTGCAAGGCTATGTCAGCTATCAAGGTAATGTGCAAAAGCAAGCTATCATTGAGATGCAAATCGAGGCACTCGAGCAAAGTATTGATGTACTAAAAGCGCGAGTAGAAGAGGGTGTTACGAATGAGCTTGATCTTAACCGCACCCTTGCGCAGTTAAAGCAACAACAAGCGCTTATTCCTGAGCTTAGTTACTTGCAATATCGCGACTTAGCAACCCTTGCGGTGCTAACCGGTCGACTTGCAAGCGACATAACATTGGTCGAAGAGCCTGAGTTACTCAGCCACCAATTTAGCGTGTCGTTTAGTAAAGCGAGTGAAGCAATGGCACTGAGACCCGATATCACCAGTGCCTTGTATCAATTTAGTCAGGCTTATTCATTGAGTGTTGCAGCCTCAAAAGCGTTACTGCCTGATATTAGTTTGGCAGGGTTTGCAGGTGTGGTGAGCTTAACCAGTAATGGTTTAGAAGATACTGTGCAACAATGGCAAGTAACGCCAAAAGTTGAATGGTCATTGCTCAGCTATCCTGCATTATTAGCTCAGCGTGATGCACAGCAATTTTTAAGTGAAGCCGCTTACAGTAACTACCAAAGTAAAGTATTAAAAGCCATTAGCGATAGTGAACTTACTTTACAAAGGCTAGTCAAACAGCAGCAACAGTTAAGTTATGCTGATCAGCGTTTTAATTATGCGAATAAAGCATTTGGTCAAGCTCAAGCAATGTATCAAGAAGGACAAATTCCTTACTTAGAGTTGTTAGATGCGAGACAGGATGTTTTAATAGCGCAAGAGAACGCTGTTGATTCAACAATTGCTTCATTACAGGCCAAAGTAAGTGCTTATCAAGCGTTTAATGGTCGTTGGAGCTTTGAACTAAACAACCTTTAACCCAGAGTATTAAATGTCACATATTCAACAAACTACAGATCTTCCGTCAACAATGCGCGCGCTTGCACTGATTGAGCCGAATGACGCGATTGCGTTATCTGAGCTTTCTGTGCCAGTACCGAGCCCTGAAGGCAATGAGCTCTTGATTAAAGTTGAATATGTGGGCTTAAATCATGGTGATGCCAACTTTGCAAAGCAAGGCTTTTGCAAATGGCATTACCCTCATGTTTTGGGCCATGACGCTGTTGGGGTGGTTGTTCAAGCAAATAAAGGTGTATTCCCTGGTGTTGGTGCGCGTGTTGTATGGCATGCCAGCCTTGGTGACCAAGGTGTGTTATCTGAATACACTACAGTGCCTAACTATGCAGTATCTGTAGTGCCAGATAATGTATCTCCGGCAGACGCTGCAACCTTACCTTGTTCAGGTATGACGGCATTAATCGCCCTTGATAAATTGCAGCTAAGCGAAGGGGATTCACTGTTTATTGACGCCGGTGCTGGCGGCGTTGGCCAATTCGCTATTCAGTTTGCTAAGCAACGTGGTGCGACTGTGTTTACCACTGCCAGCAAACACAATCATAAGTTACTTAAGCAATTAGGCGCTGATGTTGTGTTTGATTATAATGACCCTAAACTCCAGGATAAAATTCGTCGTGAACTTGGTCCGCAGGGCTTTGACGCGGTGCTTGATTGTATCGGTGGCGATACCACCATTCGCAACGTTGAGCTAATGCGTTTTTGTGGTCGCATCGCCTGTTTAAATGAATTACCTAAGTTTGAACAAGAACTTATGTTTAGACGCGCTCCCAATATTGGCATTGTATCGTTAGGTGGTGCATGGCTTGCAAACAGTTTATGTGCTCAGCAAAGATTAAGCTTTATGGGTAACTTATTACTTGATAATGCAGCGCGAGGCGAGATCAAATTGCCGCAAATCCATGCCGTAGACTTTACCGCTGAGGCTGTTTCAGCTGCTTTAAATAAACAACTTGCTGGTGGTTTTACAGGTAAACAAGTTGTACAAGTAAGCGGTTAAACTTGCGTACTCACTGCCCAGTCATTTTGTTTGATGGTCAGTGCAATCTGTGCCATTTTTGTGTGCGGTTTATTCTTCGCTTTGATAAGCAAATTACCTTTAAGTTATGCCCCATGCAAAGCGATAAAGGTGAGCGTTTATTAAAGGCATATAAAGTCAAAGATCCACTTTCCTCAATGTTAGTGATTGATAAAAACCAGCTATATAAACAAAGTGATGCTGTATTATTTATCGCAACGAAATTAGGTTTTCCATTCTCTGTCGCTAACGTGTTCAAGCTACTGCCAAAAGGCTTTCGCGATCGTGTGTATGATTGGGTTGGCCGTCATCGTTATCGGTTTTTCGGCAAACAAACAAAGTGTAAGTTATTGTCCGAAAAACAAAAGCAGCATTTTTTATAAACATTTAAAGTAAAGCTTGCTATTCTCGTTATTGGGAACAAATAACAATAATAAGAATATGAACATTCTCTTTCTAATCTTAAGTACAGTTTACATTGCTTTACTGCTATTTATGCCGGCATTGCCTCAGCCTTTTATGGCGCTATTTAAAACGTTGCCAATCGGTGTGTTGATTGTGATGGTGTTAAAAGGGCGCAGTCAGTTACAAAATCGAACTTTTATTACTTTATTATTCGCTCTTAGTTTTTCAGCACTAGGTGATGTGTTGTTAGCCTTTGATACAGGGCAACTTTTTATAGGTGGTTTAGCTGCATTTTTTGTAAGCCACGCTTTTTATATCATTACTATGTTGCCAATTAAAAACTGGCGACTAGACGTTGTACTCCTTTATCTATTTTTGGCCATCATCGTTTTTTGCTTATTCTACCCAAACCTGAATGACCTGCTCATTCCTGTGATTTTTTATATATTGGTGCTCACCATAATGGCAAGTATTACTTGGATGACGGATAAATCGAACGGTTTTTTAGTGTTAGGTGGGGCAGTGTTTGTAATATCAGACTCTATACTAGGCCTTAATCGTTTTTATTTAGAAATAGCGCATGCAGATATCGCAATCATGGGTAGTTATTATTTAGCGCAATTTTGTTTGGTGACAGGTTTTTTGCAAGCAACAGGTAAACATAAATAGCTGCAGTGGCTCAGTGGTGATTGCCGTGATAAAATATGCGCGTTTTAATTTTCGAGATTTCCCATGGCAAATACAGCGCACGCACTGCACATTCTTGTTAAGCACAAAGAACAAGCTGAAGACATTATCAAGCAACTTAAAAAAGGCGCTAAGTTTCAGACTCTAGCTAAAAAACATTCAACCTGTCCGTCGGGTAAAAAAGGCGGCGACTTGGGCGAATTCAGACGTGGTCAAATGGTGCCCCAGTTTGACAAAGTAGCATTCAGCGGAGAAATCTTAGAGCCACATCTAGTTAAAACGCGCTTTGGTTGGCATGTAATCAAAGTGCTATACAGAACGTAAAGTTTAAAGCCACACTAAATTTAAAAAGACACGTTGTTAGTCTTAAACTTTTCATTTCAGTGAGTTAAAACGCTAGGTTTTAACTCATTTTTGGACAAAAACACGTTAGAGTATTTAATCAGTAACGCCAAGCGCACCAGAAAACACGAGTATTTTGGCCGAAGGCCAGCGAGAGGTTTTCTGAGTGACGCGCCTTGTTAGGCATCTTGTAGCTGGAACTTTTTCTTTGTATTTTCAAAAAGAATAAATCCAATAATTGTGCCGAACGGAAAGAAAGGCATTAGCAAAAAGCCGCATGTTCTTGACGCTAGCCTTCCAAATTCAGATTGAATATTACACCCGTAAGCAATTGAAAAGTGCAGTAACGGAAAAAACACATTCATTAGTGGCAAGTAAAACCTCCCAGCTTCAGTAATATTATCTCCAGCTAAAAAATTGGGAATTCCAAACAGAATAAGACTCAGAATTCCGAGGAAAACATGCCATTTCGTAAGGGTTTTGAAATTTGCCAAATGCCTACCTTTGTATGCCTAACGCCCTAATAATGGGCAAAAAATTGTTGGCTAAAATGTTGAGGAACGTAAACAGCCAACTGTTTTTTGTCCTTATTTATTAGCTTGTTATAAAGCATTTATACCAAGCTTATTACTGGCTTATCTGTGCTTAGAACATTTAAACACTCATTGCTGCCTTTAATCAAATACTCACTTAACGTAGTGTCTTTGGATAAGAAGCCAGCGCGATTACTTTCTTGAGCTAACCAACCAGAATCATGTATTTGTAAAATCCAATTACTAGTTATTTGATTGCTTACCCAAAATTCTAATAAATCACCTTCATCAAGACACCTAAATCCGATTGGCTGATGAAAACATACTTCAATTCGTAAATTAGAATCAGCGACAACTACTACTTTTAAATAGTCTAAATCGTAGTTGATTGATTCAATATATGTTTGATTACCACTATAACTTGTGAACTCAATAGTTGAGGCTTTCATCAAAACTTCCGTGCTTTATAACGCCTTACTAATGGGCGCAAAATGTAGCTTGGCTAAACTTAGCGACGAAGGAGCACAAGCCAAGCATTTTGCGTCCTTTTGAGTAACTTGTTATATGGCTATTTGCTGTCTAGCCAACACTTAGAAAATACTATGTTATTAGAGTTTGAAACAACAAGTTTATGCACATAATTTAAACCATGGGCAGGTTCTGGGTCTTTACCAACCATATACACAGTATTAGATGAGGAAACCATTTTTTCATTAATACTTACCGATGCATCATTATTTAGTAATACTCCTTCGAATAATCCTTGGTAACCTGCCATAACATGAATTGCTTTATTTAATTCTTGCCCACGCAATCCTTCTGTCGGTATCCAAAGGCTTGAATGATCAACAAGTTTGTTTGGTGGCAATTCAGACAAGCTATTAATTATGAATGCTTTTGCATTTTTTAAATAAGGCTTATGAGTTGCCATATTTCTTTCAACAAAGTTTATTGCTTTTGAAACAGAAACAATAACTTTTGAGTTGTTAGTTTTATAGAAAATAGCAGGTAGCTCGTAAGATTCGGGATGGCTTAAATTGGATTTCCATTTAACTGGATATTGATTTGACTCACAAGGATCGGTTTCAGCGTTCACAAAGCTAGAAACTAAAAATACTAATGAGACTAAAATTTTCTGCATACTTTCACTAGCCATATAACGCCCGCATAAGGGGCTGATTAATGTTTGGCTAAAATGTGAAGTGGAGCGGAACCGAGCCAAACTTTAGCAGTCCCGTGCTTAATGCGCTTGTTATGTGCTAATTGGCTAAGCCTGCTTTAAAGTTTGATAAAACTTTCTTCTTTAACTTGCTATCATCTAAAAAGTTAAGAAAGCTCGCCTTTATTTTGATTTTATCTTTATAGCTTTGATTTAATTTTTTTATTTTACCTTTATCAGTCTGTTGATAGGAATGTCCAAATTCGTTTAAAAAGCAAATAGATAGAAGGTGTGTACACCGAAGTATATTTAAGGTTTTATCTTTATCATCATTGTCAATTTTAGAAAAATACTCGATGACTCGTCTAAGCGGATCGTAACTGTGTTTTAACTTAGGAACTAAATCATCAAATTCAATAACTTTGTTGTTACTTACTACCCATCCGCTAAATCCTTTAAGTTCATTACGGTAAAAGTGGTTCGAATCATCATCTTGCTTATACCCCAATTCAGTTAATAAGTTGGATTCACAAAAAATATTTTTAAATGTTTTTACATAAAGTAAAAAAGTAATATCTTCTTCATCTGCAACCGTTGAGTCCATAGATAATAAGTCTTCTTCTGTTTTTATGCAGAAGTGAATTAAAACAAGAAACCTATATATGAAGCTGTTGAGGTAGTATTGGTTTGTCTGGAACCACTCTTTCTCACTAATGTTATGGTAACCCTTAGAAATATTTTTATTAAAATTAAACATCCTGTAGTTAAACTCCTCTGCGGCATTTAACAAAGGTACTTTTGTTTTCACAATCTCTTCTTTTAGTAATTTCTTTTGTTCGAATTTATATTCTTTTTGAAGTTTGTAATTTAATGAATAATTTTCATGGAAGACTTTAAACAACCAACCTAGTCCAAATATAAAAAGAGAAGTAATAGCTGAAACGATGGCTGCTTGAAGTTTTACATCTAATTCTAAAAAGTTCACTTGTATTCCTTTACTCGATTCTTGCCAACTACTGAAAGCACATAACACCCGTTTAAGAGGCGTAAAATGCATGGCTATAATTAAGCGAAGAATGAGCGCAAGCCATGCTTTTTGCGTCCTTTCTTGAAACGTTTGTTATGTGCCAATTTGCTTTGACAAGAAACGTGTTACTCTCAGACGTTCCTGTTCATAGTATTCTTCACGTTTTTCCATATGGATAGTCGGCCCACAAGAACCAACAAAAAGCTCATTTTCATCAGGAATAGCAAATACTACATATTTAACTTTTTCTTCGAATGGAAAACCACATGCAGCAGAATCCATTCTTGTTGTAACCTTAATTTTTTCAGCAGTAATTCCTTTATAACTTTGCTCTACAACTAAAGTGACGGCTTTCAACTTTGAATACTTAAACCAGCCATCTTCTTTCACTTTTATGGTATCGATCGATTCGACGACCCCAGAGAAAACCACTGGATAATCTTTAAATGCTTCTTCAATGTCGTATCCCATGCAACTACAAGCTAAAGAATGGAAAGAGATTAAAGAAAACAAAAAGACTAAAACTTTCACCCACACTCTCCTTGGCACATAACATGTTTATAGCGAGCTAATCGCGCGTTTTTCTACCACAGCGTAGCTCGTTTTTCTTATTAGATTATTTCTAACAAACTTGTTAACTAATTACCAGTGTTATTAAAATTTAGGAGTTCTCGCTTTTACCTCAGGATAAAAACGAGCGATTGGGTCGTTTTCTTGACTATACGAGCGACTGAGCTAAAACTGTATATATATACAGCTTCATTTCAAAGGAATGAAAATGAAAACTCGCTCTCCTTATTTAAACTACATTGCAGACTATATGCTCACTCGTCAGTATTCATTAAGAACAATTAATGCTTATTTAGGTTGGATCGCAAAATTTATTCACTTTCACAACAAACGTCACCCAAGCTCAATGGGAGATGCAGAAGTCAAAGCGTTTTTAGACCATATTGTATTAAAACGTAATATGTCACCTAGAACACAAAGTGCAGCTTTAAATGCGCTCGCTTTTTTATATAAACATATTGTCAAAAATGAGCTTTCTTTAAACTTGAATTTTGCACGAAGTAATCGACAACCCAAGCAGCCTGTAGTGATGACGCCTGATGAAGTAAAGCAATTGATGAGTCATCTTTCCAAGCGATATTACTTAATCACGGGGTTAATGTATGGAAGTGGTTTGCGTGTGATGGAGGCGGTGCAATTGCGAGTAAAGGACATTGATTTTGATTAGAAATGCATTCAAATTTGGAACGGAAAAGGCAACAAGCATCGTATAGTTACTCTTGCAACGGAGTTGATCCCATTACTTAGAAATCAAATTTTGCAAGTTGAAGAATATTTAAGATTAGATTTACAAAACGAGCGATACGCAGGTGTGTGGATGCCTAACGCTTTAACTCGTAAATATCCCTCAGCTAATAAATCACTAGCGTGGCAATACTTATTTCCTTCCTACAAATTAAGTGATGACCCAGAAACTGGCGAGATACGTCGCCACCATTTCCACCCTACATGTGTTAGAAAAGCGATTAAAAAAGCATTAAAGCAAACCAATATTACAAAGGTTATTACGCCTCATACCTTGCGCCATTCATTTGCAACGCACCTATTGCAAAGTGGCGCCGATATTCGCACCGTTCAAGCACAATTGGGCCATTCTGATGTCAAAACCACACAGATTTACACCCATGTTTTACAACAAGGAGCAAACGGTGTTGTAAGCCCATTAAGCAAAATTTTCTAGCTATTATTAAAGATGCGTTAACTTATCATTCAATGTGTAGGGCTTGGACCGTTTCCTGATTGCTCAAAGCAGCAGTTAGAGCATTTAACCTAACTTATTTTGGGGCAGCAGTGAGTTACGGATGAAGCTCTGACTTTGTAAAGAGCTGTCATTCATTTCCAACTCATTTGATCCAAAAATGTGTTGCTAAAAAGAACTCAAAACACAACAAACTTAATTAAGTGTGGGCTGCACATCTAAGCCATAGCCAAACATTACAGCTAATACTAATACAACTGATGCTGCGACCATTAGTTTAATCAGCAGTGGTAAACAGAATCTAAACCAATGGCCGTAAGGCACACCTGCCATCCCTAAAATGCCCATCAGTACAGCATTGGTCGGAATGATCATATTTGAAAAGCCATCACCAAATTGATAAGCAAGCACGGCAACTTGTCTTGGGACACCCACTAAATCACCTAGTGGGGCCATCAATGGCATAGTGACATAAGCTTGTCCTGAACCTGATGGAATAAAGGTATTAAGTAAGGTTTGAATAACTAACATGCCTATTGCTGATATTTCAGCTGATACATAAGAAAGCGGTAACGACATACCATGTACAAGGCTATGCAGGATTTGACCGTCTTCTAAAATAAGTGCGATACCGCGTGCAACACCAATTAACACTGCGGTGGTAACAAGATCAGACACGCCCTCTATAAATTTGTTTGCTGCTTCATCAGCAGATAGTTTGCCTAAAATGGCTACAACGACACCCCAAGCGATAAAAACACCGCCTAGCTCGTATAAGTACCAGCCTTTAGTTGCTATACCCCATACTGCAATTGCAAGGGTAATGATAAAACTTCCTAAAATAAGTTTATGGCGCAGGGCAAGTGCTGGGTAACTTGTTGCTGTTTGATTTTCAAGTGGGCAAGGCACGCCAATCATCATCGATTTAGACGGATCGTTCGCTACCTTTTTGGTGTATTGCCAAACATGATGAAAACCAATGAGCACAAATGGAATAAATATAGCTAAACGTAACCACAGACCAGAGTAAACTGGGATCCCTGCAATTTGCTGTGCGATTAATACGGTAAATGGGTTAAATGCCGATACACCATAACCAATACCATAACCTGCTACTATCATACCTACGGCAGTCATTGCGTCTAGGCGCATTGCTTTACACAGCGCAACGAGAATAATAACAAAAGGAATATATTCACCGGCGGTACCGATACTGCTTGATGCCAAGGCAAAGCAAAACACCACCATAAAGATTAATCGCTGCGGCTTTTTACCGTGTCGCTCTAAAAGCCTACCAATGAGTGCATCAACAGTGCCTGTGGCACGTGCAACAGCTAATACGCCGCCAACGATTAAGACAAAGAAAATAACATCTTGAGCAGCAGCAAATGCACGAGGTATGGCTTGTAATAAATCCCATGGGGTTAAGTAATGGCGTTCAGCAACCGTTTGATAGGTACCCGCAACGACCATTTCGCGGCCAGATTCACTCAGTGTCGTGCTGAAAAAACCTTGTGGTACTAACCATGTAGCAATAAGCGCAACAACCATCATGCCAAGCAGCAGTATCAAGGTATGTGGAACTTTAAAACGTAAACCCATTTATTCTCCGTAATTATGTTAGGTTAAATTGTTAAAATCATAACATGATAAAAGCTGATAGATTGTCTCAAAAATATATACACTGTTAAAAAATGTAATAATTTAGACACAAAAAAAGGCCAGATAGCTGACCTTTTAATAGTTATTTAGATTTTATTTAGCTAGGCCAAATGGGTCATCAATGCTATGAGCTGGCTCGGTAAACCAGCGCGGGCCTGCGTCTGTCATATAAAAATGATCTTCTAAGCGAATACCAAACTCATCAGGTACAACAATCATAGGTTCATTACTAAAACACATACCTGTTGCGAGTGGAGTAGGGTTACCACCAACAAGGTATGGCCATTCATGAATATCTAAACCAATGCCATGGCCTGTTCTGTGTGGGCAGCCTGGTGTTTGATATTCTGGTCCCAGGCCATTTTCAGCTAAGTACTGTCTTGCAGCATCATCTACTTTGCCACATGGCTCACCAATTTTTGCTGCAGCAAAAGCGGCTAGTTGGGCATTTTTCTCGTGTTGCCAAAACATACGTTGACGTTCGGTTGCTTCACCAAATACATAAGTACGGGTAATGTCAGAGAGGTAATCATGTACTTTACAGCCAGTATCAATCAGTACCACATCACCTTTTTTAAGGGTTTGTGGGTTTTTAACGCCATGCGGGAAAGACGACGCAACACCAAATAGCACAATACAAAAATAGTTACCCGGTGCACCGACTTTTTGGTGGGCTTTTTTAATAAAGGCTTCTACTTCAGTAGTGGTGATACCTTCATAAAGCATGCTCGCCGTTGCTTTGTGTACTTCTAAAGTCATGTCCATAGCACGTTGCATTAAGGCAAGTTCATTGGCTGATTTATGCATGCGGCAGTGAGCTGTTACGCACTGTGCGTTAACAATATTATAATTACCATTAGCTTTATTAATGCCGTCGTAGATGAAAAACTGTGCGCTTTCATCAATACCAAGGGTGCCATTTTTGCTAATACCCATTTCTGACAGTACTTCAACACATAGTTGGTATGGGTTTTCGTGCTCTTGCCAGCCTCGAATTGGGCCATCAATCACCATAAAGTCGTTTAAGCTGCCGATTTCAAAAAACGGTGCGATATATTGCACATCACCTTTAGCAGGTAAAATAGCGCCAACTAAACGCTCACTTGCGTACCAACGCATACCTGTAAAATAAGCAAGGTTAGTGCCTGCATTTAAATATATTGCATCAATGTTATTTGCTTGCATATACGCTTGTGCTTTTGCGATACGCGCATGAAATTCGTCATTTTGAATAGGGGTTAAATCTGTTGTCATATCTGACAAAGAGTCAAGCGCCTGCTCTGGCGTTTGTGTGCCAATACCGTATGTTGTCATTGTGTACTCCTTGGTTTTTTGTGCATTGTGGCTTGAGTAAACACCTGATGCAAACTCACTGCGACTAATCGCATAATATTCGTATTTATGTACATAACTGTTAGCATGCGCAAAAAATAAGGAGCGACAATGCAAGTTAATTACTTAAAAAGACAAGCTGAATTTAAAGCCTTACTAGAACAACAAGGTTACAGCGCCATGTTAGTACTAGGTCATGAAAATATTCGTTACTTAAGTGGTTTTAGTGGTAATGCTGCTTATGCATTAATTACTCAAAATGCGTGTGTGCTGATTACAGATTATCGTTACCATCAACGTGCAATTGCAGAAACAACAGGATTTGAGGTTGTTTGTAGAGATAGAGACAACGAAACTCTTGGTCATTGTATTAACAGGCACCTTAAACCAAACAGCCATGTCGCATTTGATGCAAGTTATGTCACGGTAGCAATTTGGCAAGGTGTTGCAGATGAGCTTAATGGTCACACTCTAACAGCCATAAACGGTCTAATAGAAAAGCTAAGACGCGTTAAAGATAGCTGGGAAGTAGCGCAAATTAAAGCTGCTGCAGCTATTGCTGATGATGCCTTAGCACAAACGCTGCCTTATTTTAAACCAGGTGTGACTGAACGAGACCTTGCCTTAGAGCTTGAATATAGAATGCAAAAGCTAGGTTCAGAAGGAATGTCGTTTGCAACTATTATGCTGTTTGCTGAACGTTCTGCACTGCCGCATGGCAATCCATCAGATCAGGTTTTAAAGCATGGTGACTTTGTAACACTTGATTTTGGTGCCGTTGTAAATGGTTATCGCTCTGATATGACTCGTAGTTACATTATTGGCGAAGCGTCAGAAAAACAAACCCGTATTTATAATACTGTTCTTGATGCGCAAAATGCGGCACTTGAAATGGTTAAACCGGGCGTTAATTGTTTAGAATTAAATGCTATGTCAAATAAGGTGATTGCGGATGCGGGGTTTGGCGAATACGCCGGAAAAGGCCTTGGCCATGGTTTAGGGCTATTTTTACATGAAGTGCCATTTATCAACACACTCACAGATTACAACCTTGAAGTAGGTAATGTGATCACCATTGAACCTGGCATTTATATACCAGGCTATGGTGGTGTGCGACTTGAAGATGACATAGTTGTCACCGAGTCTGGCTTTGAGGTGTTAACCCATGCGCCTAAGCCATTCATAATCTAATGCTTAAATTTAGCGATTACTTTTTAGCATAAGCTAAGCGGGCTAAACGTTCAGTTACATGGTAACTATCAAGCCCGCTAACTGCGACTGTATCAATGGCTTCAATATCGACAAAGCCGTCTTCTTGCAAACAAGCCTCATCTAAGTAGATATCAGTGATTTCTCCAATAATAAGCTCAGTGCCATTAATGGCAAGGTGGTGGTGTTCTTTCAGTTCAAGTGCATATTTAAGCTTGCTCTCTTTAACAAAAGGTGCTGTGAAGTTATTTAGGTATTCAGTGCAAAGCCCTGTAGCATCAAATTCAGATTCGTCTTTGTCGTAGCGTGCAGATGTTTGATGTGCTTTATCATAGATATTTTTGTTCACATGGTTAATCGTGTACTGCTTAGTGGCTAATAAGTTCTCTAGGGTATGGCGAGGCACTGAATGAGGCCTAATGATCATACCCACTAAGGGGGGATGTGCCCCAAGATGAAATACTGAACTCACGATAGCTAGATTAGTTTGGCCATTATTATCTTGTGTGCCAACTAAGTTGGCACTTTTAAACCCCGACAAACTATTAATTAAATGGGCGCGGTAGCGGTTTTCTAGATCTGCAATGGCTTGTTTTGTAAAATGCATAATTGTCCTGTTACCAGTCTATGGGTTTTCCTTGCCAGTCAAAGTAGGCAGGGCTGGGTGATTGTTGTAAATAATCATTATCACTTATAAATGAATAGAGCTGCTGGGCTACAAACTCAGGAGTAAATAGCTTACCTTCGGGCACATTGGCTTGAAAGGGCTTAGATAATGGCGTATCAGTAGTACCTGGGTGAAATAAAACGCAGTGGCATTTTTTATAACGTCTATTTAGCTCAATCGCTGCCGATTTAAATAACATGTTTAGTGCCGCCTTAGATGCGCGATAGCTGTACCAACCGCCTAATTTATTGTCACTAATGCTGCCAACACGTGCACTCAGTGCACATACAACCGTTGCTACATGCGGCTTTAAAAGCGATGAAAATAAAGTCACGCAGCGAATCGGCAGTAGGGAGTTTGTATGCATGCTATTTATAAAGTGCTGCTCAGATATTTGCTCAAGTTTACGTTCAGGCGCATTATCTGGATCATGCAGCAGGCCGTTAAATATCATCAATTGTGCTAAATCATATTGGTTACTAGTTAATTCTACGGCAATTCCTCTTAGGCTTTGCTCTGAGTAATCAGTTATAAAATGCTGGTGGCTGATCTCTTTGTTTGATATTTCATCAAAAGGCGCCTTAAATTCACCCCGACTGATGGTTACGATATGACCACTTCTGATTTGTTTTCTTAGAGTAGTGAAATAGGCTTTAGCGATTTCACTGCTTGCACCGCACAAAATATAGAGTTGCATTTTTGACCTGTTATAAAAATATTTGAAATTTTTTTTCGCTCAAACTATCACCAACTAATAAAATGATAGTAGCTCTGTTTATCTTGATCTAACCCTAGAAACATATAAAAAAAGGCGGGTAAAGATTTGACCATACAAAAATGAAAGATGCCTTAATTCACAGGCATTTTATCATTTTAATTGGTAAGTCCATTTTACCAATTGCCCATATTGTAAAGTACAGTATCTGACTAGGCGGCGTATTTATTACACTTTTATGTTTACAGATTGGTTATTCTTTTTTACGAGTATGTTAGAAAATTCGATCTATTAAATTAACGCTGACAATGATATTAATAAAAGGGATCAGTATTTAGCTGCGCTCGTGCTTGGTTAAATACTGTGCAGTAAGTACTTTCAACTTAGTTAAAGAAAGGAGTATGAGAATGAGTGAACAATACGCTGCACTTCGCGGTAATGTTAGTATGCTTGGACAAATGCTGGGTCAAACCATTAAAGATGCACAAGGACAAGCCATTTTAGATAAGGTAGAAGAGATTCGCGCTTTATCTAAATCGTCACGTAGTGGTAACGAAGCCGACAGACAAGCGCTTATCGAAGTACTACACGCTCTCACAGATGAAGAACTATTACCGGTTGCACGCTCATTTAATCATTTTTTGAATCTTGCTAATGTTGCAGAACAATTTCATACCGTTTCGCGCTTTAATGATGTTGGTTTTTGCCAACTAAACCCTCTCACTCAAACATTAAAAGCGTTAGCAACTGCATCAAAGCAAGGTCAAGTGGACCCTAATCACTTGGCACAAACACTCTCAAAACTCCACATCAATTTAGTACTCACGGCTCACCCAACTGAGGTGACACGCCGTACAATGATCAATAAACACGTTGAATTAAGTGATTGTCTTGCCTCTTTAGAGCGTAAAGACAATTTACCAAGTGAACGTGCAGATTTATTAAATCGCATTGCCCAACTTATTAGCCAAGCTTGGCATACCGACGATATTCGTCGTTCGCGCCCAACGCCAATCGATGAAGCTAAATGGGGTTTTGCAGTTATTGAGAATAGCTTATGGCATGCCGTTCCACGTTTTCTACGCGAGTTTGGTGAAGACGTAAAAGCAGAGCTTGATCTTGAATTACCGATTGATTTCAGCCCAATTGAATTTACTTCATGGATGGGTGGTGACCGTGATGGTAACCCGTTTGTAACCGCTGAAGTCACTCAGCAAGTGCTAGACCATGGCCGTTGGATGGCACTTGATTTGTATTCGCGTGACATTGAGACGCTAAGTAATGAGTTATCTATGTCTGATGCAAGCGATGAATTAGTTGAGCTTGCAGGGCAAGACTTTGAACCTTACCGTGCGGTACTTAAAAAATTAAAGAATCAAATTGCCGAAACCGTGACGCATTTGGGCGCTAAAATTAAGAAAAAGCGCACTGACTCTGAAGATTTAATTACCGATATTGCGCAAATTAAGCACCCTATTGAAGTGTGTTATCGCTCGCTAATTAAAACCAACATGAAAGTGGTGGCAGACGGTTTGCTACTTGATGTACTGCGCCGCATTAACAGCTTTGGTTTGCGCCTTGCAAAACTTGATGTGCGTCAGGACTCGTCACGTCATGGTGATGTTTTCTCAGAGCTAACACGTTATTTAGGTTTAGGAGATTACCATCAATGGCAAGAAGAAGATAAACAAGCATTCTTACTTGCGGAGCTGAACTCTCGTAGACCACTAATACCTAAACATTGGCAGCCAAGCCCTGAAGTACAAGAAGTACTTGATACGTTTGATGTGATAGCAGCGCAAGACGCACAAACATTTGGCTTGTACATCATTTCCATGGCACGCACTGCATCCGATGTCTTAGCAGTACAATTGTTATTGAAAGAAAGTGGTTGCAAGTTTAACTTGCCGGTTGCACCGTTATTTGAAACCTTAGATGACTTAAATAATGGTAAAGAGGTTATTGAATGTTTACTTGATAACACTTGGTACCGTGGTCATATTCAAAATCAGCAAAATGTCATGATCGGCTACTCAGACTCAGCAAAAGATGCAGGCATGATGGCTGCTGGTTGGGCACAATATGAAGCAATGGATAAACTCGTTCAATTAGCCGAAGAGCGCGGTATTGAGCTTATCTTATTCCACGGCCGTGGTGGTACTGTTGGTCGTGGTGGCGCTCCAGCTGCACAGGCGCTTCGTTCTCAGCCTCCTGGTTCATTAAAAGGTGGCCTGCGTGTAACAGAGCAAGGTGAAATGATCCGCTTTAAGTTTGGTTTGCCTGCTGTCGCACTACAAAGCTTAAATATTTATGCCGGTGCGGTACTTGAGAGTAACTTATTGCCGCCGCCAGAGCCTAAGAGCGAATGGCGTGATGTTATGGATCTTATTAGTGCAGACTCATGCGAGCATTACCGTCAAGTTGTGCGTCATGATGAAAACTTTGTTCCTTACTTTAGAATGGCAACGCCAGAACAAGAGCTCTCAAAATTACCTTTGGGCTCTCGCCCGGCTAAGCGTAACCCGAATGGGGGTGTAGAAAGCCTTCGTGCTATTCCATGGATCTTTGCATGGAGCCAAAATCGTTTAATGCTGCCAGCTTGGTTAGGTGCATTAACAGGCCTTAAAGCTGCTTTAGATAAATATGGCATCGAAACACTTCACGAAATGAGCTTAAAATGGCCATTCTTCCGTGCTCGTTTAGAGATGCTAGAGATGGTATTTAGCAAAGCCGATACATGGTTAAGTGCTCATTATGATGATGCACTTGTTACTGAGCAATATAAGCCATTAGGTGTGAAGTTACGTCAGGAATTGAGTGAGGCTATTGAGCTTGTTCAATCGCTTAGCCCACAAAAGAGCTTACTTGCAGACCAGCCTTGGATCAAAGAGTCAATCGCGCTTCGTAACCCTTACACAGATCCACTTAACTTATTACAAGTTGAGTTACTGCGTCGTTCACGTGAAGCTGATGAAAACTCTGCAAGTGATATTGATAATGCCTTGATGATCACGATGACAGGTATTGCAGCAGGTATGCGTAATACCGGTTAATAGCTGGTGTCATCTACTAATTGAGCATCGATTGGTAGGCTAATAACAAATCGTGCGCCGTGTTTACATGACTCGGCGCCGATTTTACCTCTTAGGTTGTATTTAACTGCGTTAAATACCACGTTTAAACCAAGCCCTAAGTGATTACCCCCTAGATTAGTGGTGTAAAAAGGGGTAAATATTTCATGTAGAATTTCATCACTGATTCCCACACCGTTATCTTGATAGGTAATTTCAACCACATGCGTAAACGCTTTGACTGAAACTTCGACCACTCCCTTACCCGAATTAACAAAGCCATGCTCACAGGAATTAATAACTAAGGTTTTTAATACATCACTTAAAATAGTTGGATAAGAAGTAATAGTTGCTTCATCGCCATGAATTTTAAAATCAATTTGTTTACCAAGATGTTTGCTCAAAGGACATAAACGATGGTTAAGAAAGCTTGAAAGCTGTATTTTGCTCATCGGTTTATCTAGGTGTATAGACACATTAAGCGCTTTAAATTCTTCTACAATTCCGGCAAGTCGATTAATACTGTTGATCACAAGGTCTTTAGCGCTATTGGTATCGGTAATAAATTTATGAAAATGCTTGCTAGACAGCTCTCGGGCTTTAAATTTTTCTTCTAAACCTTCCATGTAATCATCTATTAATGAACTTGCTGTAACTATGGTGCCTATAGGGGTATTAAGTTGATGCGCCATACCGGATACTAGTGCTGTTAAAGACGCTATTTTTTCTATTTCAATAAGATGATTTTGAGTATCTTTTAACTGTTTTAATGCTTTAGCTAATTTTTGTTTTTGTTTGTCGATACTATTAATTGCGATAAAAGAGCCAAATAAAATAATTACTAAACATATACTTACAACAATAGTGAGATCTTTAAATGCATTGGCTTTCGTCGCTTTTATTTGTTCAGCACGAGTCAATTCAGAAATTCTTACCTCTTTTGCGGCTACATCAGCTTCCGCTAATGCTTTAGCTAGGTTCACTTTTGCTTGTCTGGTTAAAATAGCTTCATTAATGTACGAATATTGTTTATAAGCGCTTAGTGCATTTGCATAAATTTTTTGTTGTTCGTAAAGCTCTGCAGTTAATTTTGCAATCGATAATAGGACTTCAAAATTAGTATGGCTAACAGCTTGTATGTTAACGGATGCTAGTGTATCGAGCGCTTTCTCAGTATGACCTTGTGCTTCATACGTTTCTGCTAAGCATAAAATGATATTAAGTTGCTCACTTTCAAGCTTTTTATTTTCAATAACAGTCGAAGCCTCGTTTAGTACCTTTTCTGAGTCTTCTAAAAAACCTTGAAAACGTAATATTTTGGCTTTTATAACTAGGCTTGAAGCAAGGTGAGTGGTGTAGTTATGTTGGTTTTGTAACCCTATAGCTTCATTGATAACCTTGAGTGCGTTTGAATACTGTTTTAATCCAATTAAAGCAAGCGCTAAGTTATTACTAGCAAATGATTCGTTCAGAGTTTGATTTTTACTGCGGGCATAATCTCGATAGTATGTGAACGAGTCAGCAGCTTCTTTGTAACGGTTTAAACGTAGCTTTACCAAAGCGATATTATTTTCGGTTTGATAAACTAAACGTTCATCTCGAGATTGTGCAAATGGCATGGCATCGCGATAGTAAGCTAAGGCTTCTTCATATAGACCTAAGCGTGCATAAATACCCCCGGAAATATTGAAATAGCCATACATGAGGTCTTTTTCATCAGACTGAGAAACCATATTCATGTACTTAACAATGGTTTCCATGGCTTGTTCTAGCTCGTCTGTCTCTAATAAGAACCAAGCTTTATAATTAGTAGCAATAATCTTTTGTTCTAATGTTAGCTCGGTAGTTTCTATGAGGGCATTGACAAACTTTAGGCCTTCTTGTGGTGAGCTTGCATAGCTTTGCCTTATTGAAAGTCTGAGTTCATTAAACTCTTTGTTAGGCATTGCATTAATTGTTGTTGAATATAATAAAATCAATAGTATAAAGCTAATGAGCAAAACCAAACGCGCTTTCATGGCACACCAATCCATTTTAAAAATGAGTACATAAAGCACTCACTCCTTTTACTGTCTTAATAACGCTTTACATTATAAATTTTAACTAAATACAGGTTTATCTGAAATTGCTTATTTGTTTAGAGGAAATCTCTTACATGTTTATAAAGTAAATAGGGTGTGAACTCGAATGGCAGATTTTCAGATTAAAACTAATCCTAAAATATGAAATATGCAACTGGTCATACCTATTTTATTGCTAGGTATTGACTGGAAGGGCGATATCAATAAAATAGCCCAGCTTTTTAGATCAGCTACCGTTGAGCCAAAAACAACTCCCACACTTTTTTAGAGTAACTTATGCCAAACGTGTCTACTTGCATCACTTATGATGCATCGACGTCACTCGTGATGATGACGTTAAGAGGGACTGCTAGTGCACAGGATGTGATTAATTTTTACCAAATTGCCCAACAATACTCGGTATTATATGGGTCAGAAAAAATACTCGTTGACGTGTCTGAATTGACTCACAACTTCGCACCTGCTGATTTATTCACCATCATGCCGGAAGTGGCAAACTCTTTGAAAGAAGCTGTAGTGGCTATTGTGGTAAGTTTTGATGGATTTATGCACGATTTATTTATGCAAAAAGCAAAGCGCTATAACTTACAAGCTGAAAACTTTGAATGTTTTAACAAAGCTAAAAACTGGTTAGTGCATCAATAAATGCTGAGCTTAGCTATTGGAAATATATTTGTATATCTGGGCTTACAAATACCGCTAATTTTTAGCTTTTTTTGTGCTAATAATCGGGATGTTTAACGCCAAAACCTAGCAATTCAATACGTAACCTTTTAAACTGTTTAGCCAATTAATAATTATAATTTGTTATGACAGCAACTAGGATAGATGCAAGCAAACTAGCTCAAAAATCTGAGCCGTTTAGCTTCAATGAACAACAAAAAAACTCTCTTTTTGCCCAGCTTAAAAAGCAGCGTGGCATCTTATCTCAATCAGATATTTCTTCTCTTTGTCAGCAGTTCGAAGTTAGCCAACTTGAGTTACAAAAAGCCTGTGTACCCGTCGCAAGTTTATTTTCTGTCGCACCTATTTCTAAATTTTATGTGGGTGCTGTTGCAGTTGGGTTAAACAAACAAGGCGAAACAAACTTTTATTTTGGTGCTAATGTCGAGTTTTCTCATCAAGCATTAAGTTTGGTAGTACATGCTGAGCAATCAGCGATTAATAATGCGTGGCTTAACGGCGCGCAAGCAGTTCAAAAAATTGCTATCAGTGATGCACCTTGTGGTTATTGCCGTCAATTTATGAATGAATTGAGCACCGCAGACTCACTTGAGATTTTATTGCCAGAACGGGACTTTAACCTACATGAGTTGTTACCACATTCATTTGGTCCAAAAGATTTAGGTAATGAAGAATGCTTGTTTTCACATAAACAAAGAGATAAGCAATTTGCAGAAACGAGTATTAACGATGAAAAACTAGTTCAATTGGCGCTTAATGCATACGTACCATATACGGGTAATTTTAGTGCTGTTAGATTAAGTACATATACAGAAGGTGACTTTTACGGAAGCTATGCAGAAAATGCAGCTTATAGTCCAAGCCTTTCTCCGCTACAAAGTGCGTTGAGTCAGTTTTATCTTGCGGGTTTAACTTTTGATGATAAAACGGTTAAGTCAATAACCTTGCTAGAAACACAAGGCGCAGAAAATCAGTATGAGGTGGCTAAAAGTGTGCTGGCAAGTTTTGAAAACCCACCAGCATTTGAACACTGTGTTGCTAAACTAGTTAACGATTAGTTTAGCAATAGTTTTGCAGCTTCAATGACGACGGCGACTGATTTTTTCTCAATCTCGCCGTGGTCAACATTAGGAATTTCTTGTTTAGTACGATTTACTAATACACCTGCAACACACGCTGCACGCAAGCCAAGTGCTGCACACATAGTAAATAGTGTTGCTGATTCCATTTCATAATTCATCACGCCTAGTTTTTGCCATTCTTCACAGCTGCCTTGGAATGAACGAGGAACATAGCCAGAATAGGTATCGTAACGTTCTTGTCCTGGATAGAAGGTGTCACTAGATGCTGTAATACCAATATGGAAGCTAATCCCTAACTTATCACACGCATTTACCATAGCTTGAGTAGCAAAAAAGTCAGACACTGCAGGATAGCTTAGCGGTGCGAAATGCTGGCTTGCGCCGTCTAAACGAACTGAGGCTTGGCTAATTAAAATGTCGCCTTCATTAATGTGTGGCTGAATAGCACCGGTCGTGCCAATTCGCAAAAAGGTATCTATACCTAGCTGGGCAAGTTCTTCAACAGCGATTGATGTAGATGGTCCGCCAATACCGGTTGAACAAACTACAACGCTATGGCCGTTTAGCTCACCTCGGTATACATGAAATTCACGGGTCTTCGCTAAGCATTCTGGGTTATCGAGAAGTGTTGAAATGCGTGCTGAGCGGTCAGGATCGCCTGGGACAATCGCAAGGGTTGCGCCGTTTAAGTCCTGACGAGTAAGCCCTAAGTGAAATACCTTTTCCATTATTAAACCTTATTTTTGTCTAAAGCGTAATACTTTAATCATATGTGTTTAAAGTACAGGACAGATGTCCTATTAGATTACGAATGTTGCAAGAATTGCACAGATAACCTAAACCTAAAGAAGTAACGATAAAAGAGGATATATTATGCCTGCTTCATCTTCTATGAGTAAACACCATGAGTTTGCACGCTGTTTAGAAAGCTCGAAAATTTCAATCGGTGCGCCTTTTCATTGGTTGGCACTCGCATTTAAAGATATCGCTAATGCTCCCATACTAAGTCTAGTATACGGATTAGTATTTACCTTGATACCTGCGACTATCATGTATTTTGTTTATCAGTTTGATACACACTTGGTTATTTTACCTGCCGTAGTTGGCTTTGCACTAATAGGCCCTGCATTTGCCGCTGGTCTTTATGATGTTGCTTGGGAGCTTGAAAAAGGTCACAAGCCCACTTTAATGCACAGTCTTAAATCGATGTTCAGAAACCCTGCAGGTGAATGGGGATTTGCCGTGTTGTTAATGGTGATTATGATTGTATGGATGCGTTTAGCAGCTCTTATTCATGCATTGTACCCGAACGTTGTTAACCCGACTTTTGAGCAGTTATCTGCATTCTTAACGCTCGGCAGTATTGTCGGCGGTATCTTGCTGGTGACTGTATTCGCTATTTCTGCATTTACCCCGCAAATTATGATGGAGCGCCGTGTTGATATTATGACTGCGGTAATTTCTTCTATGAACGCGGTTAAAACAAATTTTGGTGCCATGGTTGTTTGGGCTGGGTTAATTCTGTGCTTAGTGTTTGTAGGCTTTATTACTGGCACTGCTGGTTTTATTGTCATTATGCCTTTATTGAGCTACGCCAGCTGGCATGCGTATATTGCCGTTATCAAAACCAAGAAGCCAAGAGGCTATGAATAATGAGTATTCACTTCGCTTGAATATAAATCTATAGCGGCAATCGAGTAGGTTGCCGCAAAATTTGACTTTCTTTTCGCGCATGTTATACCTGCCCAAATACAGCGCTCTTATTTAACTAGAGCAGTTTAAATTCTTCTGCATTAAAATTATAACCTTTTAATTTCAGAGAGTTATAAGTTTGGTTGGGCAAGTATTTGTTTAGCCTCAAAAATCTAAACGATACACAAACCTGATTGCGTAACTTTTTTTATTACGCATGAATATGCAGATAATGATCAGCGGAGTAGAGATGAGTAACACACAAAAAGCATTCCATGAAAAACTAAGTCAGTGTCTTTGTCCTCCTGGCGATGGCGTATTTACAGTCAATACAGCAAAAGAACGTAAAGATGCGCTGCGTACTAAATTATACGGCCAAACAGACAATGTTGATGTGCTTTGGAAAGAGTCACTTGAAACACTGACTGACTCTGAACACAAAGCCGTTATTTTAGGAATTAGCTCTGACTGTGGCGGTGGTATCTTACGTGGTGCTAATTGGGGACCATTGTTTTTGCGCTCTACTTTGATTGATCAACAACCTCAAGCTCGCGCTTTTGATTTGGGTGATGTACGTGTAATCCCGCATTTATTACATGATAAATACCTTAACGATGCGACTATCACAAACTGCCAAAAAGCGTTATATGCAGATGAAAACAGTGAATACCATGTATCACCTTTGTCTATCACCGAAGATGTTTGTGATGGCTTTTATGCAAACTATCCTGATAAGGGTATTTTTGGTATCGGTGGCGACCATTCAATTAGCTACCCGCTGACTAAAGCTTACTTAAAAGCAAAACGTGATGCAGGTAAACGCACCGCAATCATTCACTTTGATGCTCATACTGACTTATTAGTTGAACGTTTAGGTATCGATTTATGTTTTGGTTCATGGTGTACACATATCCTTGAGTATTTACCGGCGCCGCGTAATTTAATTCAATTTGGTATTCGCTCTAGTGGTAAGCCTAAGCAACATTGGGAAGACACTTTTGGTGTTAAACAACATTGGGCCCACGAAATCATCGAACGTGGTGCTAAAGCAGTTGCTGAAGAGGTAATTGCACAACTTAAGGCTGATAATGTAGATGAGCTTTATGTAAGCTTTGATATTGATGCACTTGATGAAAGTTTTGCTTCAGCGACAGGGACACCAGAAGCAGGTGGCTTAACACCACAACATGCTTTAGATATTCTAGTTGCGTTGGCTGACGAGTTCCCAATTACTGGTGCTGACATGATGGAAATTGCGCCATTCACAGACAGCTCATTAATCGGTCAAACAAGTTCTGAAACAACACTTAGAGAAGGTGCTAAAATCTCAGCATTTTTGATTAATGCAATAAATAAGTAATTGACTCTAGGGCGGAAACACCCGTTTCCGCTCATTCCTTTTTACTAAATAATATTTCAATATCTGCAACTTCGAGCTATATTATTATAAAAAATAATTATAATTTATTTGGTATCGCTCATTATGCGCACAATTCTAACCCTGTCATTGCTGCTATTTCTGCAACCTTGTTTTGCAGCAATTACAGTGGTGACCGAAAATTTCCCTAATTTTCAATACCTAAATGAAAACGGCGTATTAACTGGAACTGTGGTTGATCAAGTTAAATCAGGTCTAGAAAAAAGTGGATTGGATTATGAGCTTTCTGTAAACACTTGGTCAATTTCGTATAACGCAGCATTACGTGACAGCAATACCTGTATCTTTTCTATGGCAAGGCTTCCTTCACGTGAAGACAAATTTACTTGGATAGCCCGCATTGGTGGTTTTTCGGCGTCATTTTATTCTTTTAAATCTGAACAAGTAAAAATAGCTAATATTGATGAAGCTAAAAAATACCGAATTGCAGTTTTAAAAAATAACTATTCACACATATACTTAAAAGAGAATGGCTTTGATGAGCGCAATCAGCTGATCTTACTTGATAGTTTTGACAACATTTATGATGTGCTTAAAAGCAGACGCTCAAGTATAGATTTAGTCATCCTCAGCGATGAACAGTTTAAATATGAACGTGATGGCGATAACACGCTTGAAGATTTAAAACCGATATTAAAACTGCCCGTCGGAACACCTCAGTTATACTTCGCTTGCAATAAAAACATCAACCCTGTGACTCTTGAAAAATTAAACAAAGGCTTTGCTGCTAACGATTAAAAATAGCACTTGTTGAATGCTACAAAGTGGCTATAATCAGCTGCTTTTTGTCCATTCTCGCCAAACTCTAGCTAGCCTAAACGAGCAAAAAGTTGTTTGCATTCAACACTCTGAATGCGCTTAATTATTAGGAGCTACAATGAGTGATTTACTCATTATTATGATTTTAATTTTGATCAGTGCATTGTTTGCAATGAGCGAAATAGCGATTGCTGCATCTCGTAAGATCAAATTACGAGTTATGGTGGACGAAGGAAATAAAAAAGCCCAAGCAGTGCTTAGCTTACAAGAGCAACCTGGAGCATTTTTTGCGATGATACAAATAGCCTTAAATGCGATTGCGATTTTGGGGGGGATTGTTGGTGAGCAAGCATTATCTCCTTATATCGAACAAGTTTTAGGGATGATTTATCAAGGTCCGTTACTGAGCCAAGTTAGCTTTTTGATTTCGTTTTTTAGTATTACTTCTTTGTTTATCTTATTCGCTGACTTGTTACCAAAACGCTTAGCGATGATTATGCCAGAGGCGGTTGCTGTTAATGTGGTATCTATTATGCGCTGGGTTACTTTTGCGCTAACACCCTTTGTTGTTTTCTTTAATGGTATTACTAATTTGGTTTTGCGCGCGTTTAAAGTACCCGCAGAGAGAGAAGATATCGTTACCACAGAAGACATCGTCGCGATGATGGATGCAGGGGCTGAGTACGGCAGCTTGCAGCAACAAGAATATGAGTTAATTGGCAATGTATTTGATTTAGAAGCCCGCTTTTTATCGAGTGTGATGACGCCTCGTGATCAAATTGTGTTTTTTGATGTCAAAGCAGATGCACAAGAAGTAGCAACCAAAATAATTGAGCACCCTCATAATCACTTTTTAGTGTGTGATGGCAGTTTAGATAAATTAATTGGTTCGGTTGAATCAAAAGATATTTTGCGCAAAGTACTAAAAGGACAAACTGCCGAAATAGATAATGAATTGATAAGCCGCGACATTTTCTACCTGCCAGAAACATTGAGTCTTTCAGAGGCGTTAAATACCTTTAAAAAAGCGGCAGAGCCGTTTGCCGTTGTGGTTAATGAATATGCGCTAATGGTCGGTATTGTCACTGTTAAAGATTTAATGAAAGGGTTCATGGGCGATTTAATTAGCCATCAAGGTGAAGAGTTAATTATTCAACGTGATAATTCATCCTGGTTAGTTGATGGTTTAACCCCAGTGGTAGAGCTTGCTAAGGTACTTGAAATTGAAGAGTTCCCAGAACAGTCTCATTACGAAACAGTCGCAGGATTTTTGATCTACACCATGAAACGCCTGCCAAAGCGTGCAGAGTTTATAAACTTTGCTGGCTATAAGTTTGAGGTTGTCGATGTTGAAGGGGTGAAAGTCGAGCAACTACTTGTTACTCGAATTTCGGATACTGTTTAGGCCGCAGATTGCGGCCTTATTCAAAGGCGCCTTTAACAAGGGCTTTGCCTTTGCTTACCATATGAACGCCCTTCGACCAGCATTCTGTTGGCTCAAGCGTTGATTTATTAAGTAACACAAGATCGGCATCTGCATTATGCTTAATTACACCTTTATTAATACCTAGTACCTGTGCAGGGTTTGATGTAATCGCCATTAAAGCGTGTTCAATCGAAACATTAAACTTTTGCACTGCTTCTACAAACGAGCCATGCAATGTTGACTCTTTACCTACTTCAAGGCCAAGCAAATTAAAGCTTTTGTCAAAAATAGGGAGGCTTGCATGGCCATCAGAACTCATGGTTAGTTTTGTTGGGTCGACTTTATTCTCTAGGCAATAAGCGAGTGCGTGTGCGGCAGAGTATTCACCATGAGAAAGGTCATACTCGGTTGTACTTGTTGTAAAATCTATAGTGCCACCGGCTTCACAAAAATCTACCCCAGCATTAAGTAAGTCGATATTCCGATTCATGTGAGTTGGGTAAAATTGTGCCAGCGAAATATCGGTTTGCTTATCAACCTCATGCAATAACGATAAATGTGTATCAACAGGGCCAACATGGATGCTGACAGTACCTTTTTTACCACTTAACATGCCAGCCACTTTTGCCTCAGCAGCCAGTTCGGCAAGCTGTTGTACTGTTGGTTGACTACTGCGATGATCAGATATAGCAATTTCTCCCACGCCAACAAACTCATCAATGTACATTAAATCGCTGGTGATTGAGCCTGTCAGTGTTTTAGCGGGTAAATGATATGAGCCCGAATGACAAAAAACGTTGAGTCCAAGCTCTTTCAGTTCCTTTGCTTTAGCAATCAAGTTGCTATGAGTTCGGCTACTTGAGTCAGTGCCAAGGGCTGCAATTACGGTTGTTGTACCATACAGTGTTGCATCAGTAAGGTTCATTTCAGGCGTTCTACTTGCAAAGCCAGCTTCGCCGCCACCACCAGTTATATGAACGAGTGAATCCACAAACCCCGGGGCTAAAATACAATGAGTACCATCGACCGTGGTAATCCCCTGATAAGTATCGATGGTGATTTCAGGCTGTATATCAACTATTTTTCCGCCAGCAATAAGAACATCTTGAATGCCTAAAGGTGAGGGGGCAAAAACGTCTGCGCCTTTTATAAGTGTTAACATAATTAAATCTTTTACTGATAGTTAATAAAGTGTGAGAGAAAAATAAAGCCACTGGCAAGACCAAATAAAGCTAAAGTGAAGCGCCAAATAAAACGTGCCCATTCACTCCAATCTAATTTAACAATACCTAAACAGCCAATGAGACTAGCAGAAGTAGGAATAAAAATATTCGTTAAACCATCACCCAATTGAAACGCTAACACCACAATTTGACGTGAGATATTTAACAAATCACCGAGTGGTGACATTAGCGGCATTGTTATCGCTGCTTGACCTGAGCCTGATGAAACAAAGAAGTTAAATACGCTTTGAAATAATAGCATGCCCCAAGCAGCGATATAATCAGGCACAACGGAGATGCTGGTGGCACTATAGTACAGTAAGGTATTAAGGGTTGAAGGTGACGTTAAGTCGCTACCGCCAAGTATTAAAATAACCCCCTTTGCAAGTGCCACTAAAAGCGCAGCAGGTAAGAGCTCTTGGGCACCTTCTTTAAATGCGTTTGCGCTTTCATTGGCAGTTTGTTTTTTGAATAAGCTGGCGATTACAGCACAGGCAATACCTAAGCAAAAAAACTGCGCTGCTAATTCAGGAATATAATACTGCCTAGCCATCACACCCCAAATAACCCAAACAATACCAGCTACAAAAGTAAGTAAGATTAGTCTATCTGCGTTATCTAAATTTATTGCGCTGTCTTTGTGTTGGTTAGTTTGTTGTTTAGTTGCTCTAATAGAATTGGCATATCGAATGGTGAATACAAGTCCAAATGAAGTAAAAACAAGCCAAGCAACCATTCTGAACCCTGCGCCAGAAAAAACGGGAATTTCAGCTATAGACTGAGCTATGGCAATGCTAAATGGGTTCATCCATGAGGTGGCAAAGCCAATTTGTGTAGCAACATAGGTTGTTAATACGGTAACTTTTGCGTCATAGCCAAGTTGCTTCATAATCGGGAATAACACAATACAAAAGGCGATGGCTTCTTCACCCATGCCGAAAACCGCACCACCTAAAGAAAAAAGCACGAACAATAGAGGAATGAATACCCACTCAATATGTTGTGTTTTATTAATGAGTGCCATTATGCCGTTATTAATCGCACCGGTTTTTAAGATAATCCCAAACGCACCGCCAGTGATTAAAATAAACGCCATCACACCAATCGCTGCGCCATACTTATCACCTGACACTAACCCTTCAAATAAGACATTAGCTAAGCCAATTTCGCCACCTTCTGCAAAAAATGCTGGCGGGGTATGATCTAAGGCTGTTTGGTATTGTGATAATTCAACGCTATGGCTATCCTTTTCGGCATTAAACACTCCGGGGGTTATAAATAGGCTGGCGAAATAGGCGATAACTGCGACGCACAACAAAATGATGCTCGCATCTGGCATCGCAAACTGTTTGTTTTTCATAAAGTCACTTAAAGGTCATTCGACGTTTATAAGATAAGCAAGGTATTGTAGCCCTTGCTAAGAAAGATTAATACTGAGAGTCATTAGTTTAAGATAACGTAAGCTCAAAAGTGTGGACGACTATCAAGTCGCCCATACCTTGCTAAAAGCGATAGCTCAAACTTAACGTATAGCGACTGCCATAAGCATTATGGTTTATAGAATCAAAACCTCGGCTTGAACCATATAGTTTAGGCGGTTCTTTATCAAAGATATTATCGATACGAGCACGGATTGATAATGCATCATTGATAAAATATCCGGCTGATAAATCCCATACTAACCATTCATCAACATCACGTTTTAACTCATCATTAAGCTCGCCTAGTTCCTCTAGCTCATCTATTTCACGGCCACGCAGTCCTTCAATATCATCCTCATAGCTACTGGTATAATTGGCACCAAGATTTATGTAATAACTCTCGGCATCCCAATCAATAGAGAATCTGCCCACATTTTCAGGGTAGCGATAAGTACCGATTAGCTTTTCGGTTGCATCTGAGCCTGGTTTATTTCTCTCGAACTCCAAATAGTGTGTACCATCAAAAGCGAGTGTTAAATTACCTTGTGCAAAAAGAAAACGATGATCGAACTTAAAGTCGATACCTGCTAAGGTTTGCGTGCCGGTATTTTCAAGAGGAATAACATGGTCTCTAAATAGTGGCAGGAATAGCTCATCTTCTCGCGGGTTAAACTCACTAATATAGTTTGTTAGGATCTCAGAGAGATTAGCGCCATCACTTTCGATATTAAGTCCTGCATTATCGGTTATTTCACACAGCTGCTCCTCGTACGAAATACCTTGTTGGCCTTGTGGTACTAAACCACAGTGACGCAGAGAAGCATCCGTGATTGCTCTATCTAGCACTGCTGTCATATTGGTATCGATGACTTGTTCATGATCGAAATGCCAATAATCGACAGTCAGATTGGTATTTACAGATGGACTCCATGCAAAGCCAATGCTGAGCGCTTCAGACTCCTCGGCTTTGAGTGTTTGATTACCAAGTTCTAGGCTGTTAACTCTGACTTCTGTGCCATCGCCCATACAGTATAAATCTGCAACAGCCTGATTAGCGCCACAATCAAAGCTTGATTGTGTAGTACGTAATTTTACACCAGCTTGAGTTAATGAAGGTGCTCTAAAAGACGTTGACCAAGAGCTTCTAATGATCAGAGAATCTGAAGGGCGGTAGCTTAAACCCACTTTAGGGTTAAACGTTCCACCAAAGTCATCGTAATGGTCGTAACGACCAGCAACTTGCAGTTCTAGCTGCTCAGTAACTGGCATATTCAACTCTACAAATGCAGCGTATTGCGTACGGTCTGCTTCTGATAAGCTCGAGCCAAAACCAAAAACATCGACTAAATAACCATTTTCAGCACGCGCTTGTGAATCTAAAGAAGGAATATCTTTTAATTCTTCTCGTCTAGCTTCTATACCAAATGCAGCATAAATGGGTAACTCATTAAACGTAAATAAATCGCCATTAAAGTTTAAATCCCAACCGTATACTGTACTTTCACCACTTCTACTTGGGTTTGCTTTTGCAAGCTCAAGCACGGCATCATTATTAGCATACCCCTGTAAAAAAGGGTTGTAGAATGGCATTAACTGACCTTGCGCACAATTCAGCTGTGTTCCATCGTATGTAGCCATTGATCCGTCAGAGCATAATTCACCAGTGATTGCAGCATGAAATTGGTAGCGGTTGTAAACTCCATCAATCGCTTCTTGCTCTGACTTAGAACGAGAAAATGTTATACCTGACTCCCAACTCCAATCACCAATGTAACCAGCTAGGCTACTGACTAAGCGAAAGTTTTTAGTTTCAACTTCAACAGTACGCGGTGAATTAAAACGTGCATCAAATGCAAAGCCATACATATCTCGACCTGCTTGAGTGGTAAATGGATCAATATAAAGCTGGTCCATAAGGTCGTTACTGCCATCAGCGTTATCATAAATGAATAGCGCATCTTCTATGATATACGGACCATCATCGTCGTTTATTTGATTGATTGGTGCAGGTGATGAATAGGCTTTTGATTTAGTTTGGCTATAGAAGAAATCGGTATGCCAATCTAAATCACCTAAGGTGCTGTTAAACATAAAGCCAGTTGAAAGGCTTTCAAATGGGGTTTCTAGGTAATCATCTTGATTAGCATAGTAAGCACAAATTTCCTCACCATACTCAGTCGTGACAAGCTCTGTTTTACAGTTTGGCGCTGGTAGTTCATTGCCATCTCGGCTGCTGTAATAATAAATGTTTGGTGAGTTCTCAAGTTTCGGTAAATATGAGTAACCATTCACTAGATTAGGTGTTGCGGTATAACTTCTGTCGGTCGCTTTAAAGGCATTGCGGTCGTAAATATCAGCAAATACCGTTAAGTTACTTTCACCGATATTCGTGCCGTAGACCACGTTAAGTTGCTTCTTACCTTCGTCATGACTGTTAAAACTATTGGTGTAAGAAGTGTTTACTTCAGCTCCTTGAAAGTCATCTTTAAGAATATAGTTAATAACACCGGCTACAGCATCAGCCCCATAAATTGCCGATGCACCAGTGGCTAAAATATCGATGCGCTCGATTGCAGCAAGTGGAATTGAGTTTACATCAACAAAGTTTTCAGTGCCTGCTGCGAACGAGCTAGGTGCTACACGTCGCCCATTAATGAGTGTTAATGTGGCAGAAGGCCCCATGCCTCGAAGGCTAGCTGCTGATTGACCCGCTGGTGTTGAGGTTGATGTACCACCACTTTCAGATGTTGAAAAGGTACCGGATCCGCCTTTGAAAACGGATAAATCTTTTAATAACTCATGAATGGTGTTCGCTCCTGAGCGCTTGATTGCATCTTGGTCAAGCACGGTAAGCGGGATGGTTCCTTCTAAATCAACCCCTTTAATTCGTGATCCTGTTACTTCTACTCGTTCAATTTTTTCTGATTGTTGGTCGTTTTGAGCATAGACAGATTGTACTGGGCACAGCACAGCACTGATTGCTACAGCAATTGTTAACTGACGAAACATATTGATTTACCTTTGTCTTAAAAACACACGGCAAAACCGTGACGTTTTGAATAATTGTTATAATTTTTTAGACAGGGCAGTGGGTTATAGACACAACTAGCCCCTCACAGGAAGTGAGGTGTGGCTACTCGTCAAACCACTCCGAAAGGTAGTGTGGAGAGTAGAAATATGTGCAAAGCGATAATGCATTTTTCAACATAATTCCAATCCGTAAGGTCTTTTGACAAAGCTAGCGATACAGTGCTAGCTTACTCGCGTTTTTAAATGTTCCTTTTTTTTATAGCAAGCAACAAAAAGCTGCGCAAGCAATTTTCTAATATTTTTTTACAAGAGTGTAACAATATGAACATCCTTAAGGAGCAAAAGACTAAATATCAAACTTCAGCTTTTTCTTTGGTATTTGGTTTGTTTTTCGCATCATTTGGCAGCAAAGTGTATGCAAGTGATCAACAGCAAACGTTGGTCTTAGTCGGCGGTGCTTTGACCACCTGCTCAAGTATGAGCCCTAAAAATTGTCTTTCTAATAAACAGATTAGTGGTAAACAAACTAATCAATATCGATTAAATAATGATGCTTTATCTGCAATAAAGACAAATTGGCCAACCAAGAATAAAAAAAATCGTCAGCAAACGCTCAAGGTATTAGCACAGATTGCACGTGAAAAGTCAGGCGTGATCACTAAAAGTGATATTTTATGGGCATGGCGTGATTTAGATAACAAGTTACTAAACGAACTCACTGATTCAGAATACAACTTTGTCATAGACTCACTTGAAGTCGCTGTATTAAATACAGATTCTACCCGTCAAAAAGAGCAGGTTAGTACAAGTGATAATAACGAACGTGCAGCCAATGATATTTTAGATTTTGTTGCTGCTTCATTAAAAACAACCACCAAATCACCAACAATTTTGGCTGTTACAGCCTCTAGCCGAGATCCATATGAATCAGCTGACTTTTATGAAGGGCTATTAAACTTTAAGGGGGTAGAATCAAGCTGGTTACCTCTAACCCCCGCCTTAGCAAAAGCGATTACGAGTAAGCAATGTGAGAGTTTGGATTCTTTACGCACTGACTCTATGGGCGTTTTTAATCGTGAGACAATTTACCCTGATCGAATTAAGGCCGAAAAAGTGCTTTGTGATAAAGGGGTAGATCATTTAGTTAAGCTAATTGAAAACGCGACGGGGATGATGTTTAACGGTGGCGATCAGAGTTTAACCAGAAAAGTACTGTTTGATGATAACGGTAAGCAATATCCTTGGACTCACGCAATTTTACAAAGACCATTACTTGTTGGCACAAGTGCAGGCACTGCTGTGCAAAGTGGTGGTAAAAATGAATATGGTTCAGTGCCGATGATTTCAAATGGTACAAGTTTAGCGGCAATGAGAGAAGGCTCGTTTGCTGTTTCACCTCCAAGTGAGCGCTGTGAAAATGAGTGCAGTAATAAGCTTTCGTCTGATAGCCTAACTTATGAAAAACAAGGTGGGCTAGGTAGCTTTACGTACGGTGTTCTTGATACACACTTTAGCGAGCGCAACAGAACAATGCGTTTAGCTAGATTATTGGCAGATACAGGGCAAAAACATGGCTTTGGGGTTGATGAAACTACAGCGCTTGTATCAATACGAGCTGGTAGAACTTCCTTAATGACAGTGATTGGTAAAAGCGGTGTTGTGCATGTTCAATCAGACGCTAAAAATAGCGGAGCTATTAGTTATTGGCCTGCAGGTACGGTTATTGATGTAACAAAGGATGGCTTTAACTTAGCTAAACGAACTGTTGATAATGCACTCCCTAGTATTAAAATTCCGCCACTGCCGATGCAGCGTTTCGGCACCATATTTTCAGATGCTAAATTACGCTCGCTTGTACAAGC
Source organism: Pseudoalteromonas apostichopi (assembly GCF_030297135.1). Classification (NCBI taxonomy): domain Bacteria; kingdom Pseudomonadati; phylum Pseudomonadota; class Gammaproteobacteria; order Alteromonadales; family Pseudoalteromonadaceae; genus Pseudoalteromonas; species Pseudoalteromonas apostichopi. Next base: position 631,331 of record NZ_AP028066.1, on the reverse strand, counting down.
TATGTGTTTAACACAAGAGCAACAAGCAGTAGCACAGCATGATGAGTTTTTATTGGATTTAAATGCTACTGAAAACACTCATTACTACCGTGTAAACACAAGCAGTACAGGCTGTGCGGTAGAAAACCTAGCCTTTAAAGTTAAGACCTTTTAACAGTATAAGATACTGAAAAAGTAGTGGATTATTTGTTCATTATTAGTTAGCGTAAGACTAATAATGAACAAACCATGGAATGGAGTTATGAAATATAACGTACTACTTTTATCTATTTTTGGCTGTTTATTTGCCTATTTATCTATACCCGTTATAGGCTATGGATCAGCTATTGCGATTCCAACTGAAGTACTTTCAGCCCTTTATGAATTGTCACCTAACTTTGCTTTATCAATGGTTGATATCGTTACTTTAGGCCTTCCTTTATTAGCTTTACTTTTAGTGTTTTTACTCATTAGTAAGTCGCTGTATCTTAGAGACAAAGCGTATTCATATTTTATATTGCTGACACCATTTTTAGCGCTGCATTTATATTTTGCTGTTAACACCTTTTCTGCAAATATTGATAACACCACTTTACTGACTAGTTTGCCTAAGTATGTATTACTAGTGCTTTTTGTGGCGCTGTTTTCTACACATAAAAAACCGCGTTTTAGTTGATGTAAGTCATACGCGAAAGTTCAATATATAAGCTAATCTGTAATTAATCAGTGAACGAAGTTGGTAACACGATGAAAAAATTACTGCTATTAACAAGTGGGGGTGATTGCCCTGGGCTTAATGGGGTGATCAGAGCGGTGGTTAAAGCAGCCGAACATGATGGTAATTGGCAGGTGTATGGTAGCCGAAGAGCATATTGTGGTGTGCTTGAAAAACCAAATGATATTATACACTTAACGAGTGAAGTGGTGGCGGGTATTCATGTTCGAGGTGGAACAATTCTAGAAACCGTTAATAAAGGGAACCCAACCGCATTTCCTGCTGAAATAGCGGGTGAACAAGTGTTTATTGACCGCTCTGATGAGTTAATTAGTATTATTAAGCAACTTGGTTTTGATGCCGTTATTAATATTGGTGGTGATGGTTCACACAGAGTATCTCAGCATCTATTTGAGCATGGCTTAAATATTGTCGGCGTGCCAAAAACCATTGATAATGATTTATATGGCACTGATTACACAATAGGTTTTCAGACTGCTGTCGACACCGCCACAGAAGCCATTGATCGATTAATACCAACAGCACAAAGTCACAACCGGGTGATTGTAACTGAAGTCATGGGTCGCGATGCAGGTTGGATTTGTTTGCATTCAGCAATTGCAGCAGGCGCTGAAGTAGCCCTTATTCCAGAAATTCCTTACGATATTGAAGCGATTAAAGCAAAACTTAAATCACGTTTTGACAAAGGGCATGGATTTGCCAATATTGTCATTTCAGAGGGGGCTAAACCACTTGCTGGCAGTGTAGTGAGTAAACAATCAAATGAGTTTGGTTATGAAAACCCAATTCTTGGTGGTATTGCAGAGCATTTGGCTTCACAAATACGAGTCGCACTTGATCTAGATGTGAGAGTGACAGTACTAGGTCATATTCAACGCGGTGGTACACCTAATGCGTTCGATAGAGTATTAGCAGCCGAATTTGGTGTGCAAGCATTCGAGCTTGTTAAACAAGGCCGATTTGGTTTTATACCTGTCAGTAAAGACGGAGAAATTAAACCAATCAGTTTAAAAGAAGCTACCTCTGAATATCGTGTTATTCCTTTAGAACACTCGTTAATTTCAAGCGCTCGTGCAATGGGTATGTGCTTAGGCGAAGAGCTCAGTTAATCTAGCGAATTTAGTATAACTGATAGTTTTAAAACGATTTTTTTAACAAGCTATCAGTTATATTATCAAACCTTCTATTCGTTTTATTTCTTTTGAACAAAACATGCTTTACAGCAAGTTATTTATTTAATGTAAAGTTATTTAAATATGGTTGATCTGTGCCTTTTTTAGTTTAGAATGATCGTTCACTCTAAACTAAGGAAATACACATGCAGCGCTCTCGCATTCCATTTTTTGCAGTGTCAGCTTTGGCTGGTGCTGTTTTATTATCAGGCTGCGGCCAATCAGAATCGGCTCAAGGGCAAACGCAGGCAGCTCAAGCTGTACCTGTTGGCGTTATTGAGATGCAAAGCAAACCTCTTACGCTAACTAAAGAATTACCAGGTCGTGTTGCTGCTTCACGTATCGCGCAAATTCGTCCGCAGGTTAACGGTATTATCCAGTCGCGTATGTTCGTTGAAGGTGCTGAAGTTGAAAAGGGCCAAGCCTTATATCAAATTGATCCGTCTACATTTGAAGCTGAAGTAGCTACCAGTAAAGCTGCTATTACTAAAGCTCAAGCAAGTATTGCTAATGCCAAAGCAAAAGCTGAACGTTACAAAGAGTTGTTGAGTATCAAAGCTGTAAGCCAACAAGATTATGATGAAGCAGATGCTGCATATAAAGGTGCAAAAGCAGACTTACTAACAGCTCAGGCGCAGCTTAAAACAGCTGAAATTAACTTGAACTATAGCAAAGTATTAGCACCAATTAGCGGCCAAATTGGCAAATCTGATGTAACAGCAGGTGCCCTAGTTAGCGCTAATCAAGCAACTGCGTTAGCAACAATTACTCAGCTAGATCCTATCTATGTTGATTTAACTCAATCGAGCAGTGAATTAACACGTTTGAAAAAAGCGATCGCTGCCGGTGAGCTTGATAAAGATGCTGCTTTACATTCAAAAGTTGAATTAAAGATGGAAGATGGCAGCACTTATCAACATAAAGGCACGTTACAATTCTCAGAAGTAACGGTTGACCCAAGCACTGGTTCAGTCACCTTACGTGCTGAATTTCCTAATCCTGAAAAATTACTTCTGCCTGGTATGTATGTTCGCGCAGTGATTGTTGAAGGTGTCAAAAATGATGCGATTTTAGCACCGCAGCGCGGTGTTAGCAGAAACACCAAAGGTGAGCCTACTGCGATGGTTGTAAGCAAAGACAACACCGTAGAAGCACGCGTGCTTAAAACTGATCGTACTGTTGGTTCAAACTGGTTAGTGACAGACGGCCTAAACAATGGCGATAAGTTGATTGTTGAAGGTTTACAGAAAATCCGCCCAGGTGCACCAGTCAATGCAATGCCTGCAGAATCAGCAGCTAACAGCCAGTAACGGAGAAACTTAATGTCACGATTTTTTATTGATCGGCCCATATTTGCATGGGTACTTGCTATCGTAGTTATGCTGGCAGGTATCTTAGCAATTAGAAGTTTGCCAGTTGCGCAATATCCATCAATTGCACCGCCTGCAATTAGTATTCAAGCCTCATACCCTGGTGCGTCGGCCCGTACTCTAGAAGATACGGTTACACAGGTTATTGAACAAAAAATGAAAGGGCTAGATGGCTTGCTCTACATGTCGTCAACGTCAGAATCTAATGGCTCAGCTACTCTAACGTTAACCTTTACTGCGGATACAGACCCAGATATCGCACAGGTTCAAGTACAAAACAAGCTGTCGTTGGCAACACCGTTATTACCAGAAGAAGTTCAACGTCAAGGTGTCTCGGTTGCAAAATCAGCACGTAACTTCCTAATGGTTGTAGGATTTGTTTCTGAAGACGGTAGTATGAACAACATCGATATCGGTGATTATGTTTCATCAAATGTGCTTGATATTATCTCTCGGGTTAACGGTGTCGGGGAAGTACAGCTGTTTGGTTCTCAGTATGCAATGCGTATTTGGTTAGACCCAGCTAAATTACTCAAGTACTCGTTAACTCCTGCTGATATTAGTGCAGCAATCAGTGCCCAAAATGCACAGGTTTCGGCAGGTCAACTGGGTGCATTGCCAGCAGTGAGTGGCCAGCAACTTAATGCGACAGTGACTGCACAAAGCCGTTTACAAACACCTGAGCAATTTAGAAATATCTTTGTAAAAACTAATACTGATGGTTCAGTTGTTCGTTTAAGTGACGTTGCAAATGTTGAACTAGGTGGTGAAAACTACGGTGTTGTAGCTCGTTTTAACGGTAAACCAGCATCAGGCTTAGGTGTTAAGCTTGCCAGCGGTGCTAATGCACTTGATACAGCAGATGGCGTAAAAGCAGCACTTGCAGAGCTTGAGCCTTTCTTCCCTGAAGGCTTAAAAACGGTTGTTCCCTACGATACAACGCCATTCGTATCACTTTCAATTGAGAAAGTAGTCAGTACGCTGATTGAAGCTGTTGTGCTGGTGTTCTTGGTAATGTACTTATTCTTACAGAACTTCAGAGCAACACTTATTCCTACTATTGCAGTGCCTGTGGTATTGCTAGGTACTTTTGCTATCTTACAGGTTTTTGGCTTCTCTATTAATACCTTAACTATGTTTGCTATGGTGCTTGCTATTGGTCTACTGGTTGATGATGCAATCGTCGTCGTTGAAAACGTTGAACGTGTAATGACCGAAGAGAACTTGTCTCCACTTGAAGCAACACGTAAATCAATGGACGAAATCAAAGGTGCGCTTGTTGGTATTGCGATGGTGCTCTCAGCAGTATTTGTGCCTATGGCGTTCTTCCCAGGCTCAACCGGTGTTATTTATCGTCAGTTCTCAATTACCTTGGTCACAGCGATGAGCTTATCAGTACTGGTTGCATTGATTTTAACGCCAGCGCTTTGTGCGACCATCTTAAAACCAAGCCATGTTCACAATAATAAATCATTTATTGGTCGTTTCTTCCTTGGTTTTAACCGTGGTTTTGATAAAACAAACTCGGGTGCGCAAGGTTTTGTGTCTCGCATGATCAAACACAGTAAACGCTATTTACTTATTTACGGTTTAATCGTGGGTGGCATGGTGTTTATTTTCTCACAATTACCATCGGCATTCTTACCAGATGAAGACCAAGGTATTTTGTTTAACCAAGTAAGCCTACCTGCAGGTGCGACAAAAGAGCAAACCTTAAAAGTTGTTGAAAAGATGGAACACCACTTCTTAGAAGATCAATCAGAAGCGGTTAAATCTATCTTTACAGTAACAGGTTTTAGCTTTGCAGGTTCGGGTCAAAACGCGGCAATCGGTTTTGTTGGTTTAAAACATTGGGATGAGCGTCAGCGCCCAGATCTATCAGTGGGGGCGGTTGCTGGTAAAGCCATGGGGTACTTCTCAACGATTAAAGAAGCATTCGTGTTTGCTTTTCCACCACCAGCTGTTGTCGAGCTTGGCACTGCAAATGGTTTTACATTATACCTTCAAGACCGAGTTGGCTTAGGTCACGAGAAATTACTTGAAGCACGAAATATGTTTTTAGGTATGGCTGCGCAAAACCCAGTGCTATCAGGTGTACGTCCTAATGGTCAAGAAGATAAACCAGAGCTTGAGCTTGATATAGATTTAGCGAAAGCAGAAGCGTTAGGTCTTACTCAAGCAGACATTAATAACACGTTATCGACGGCCTGGGGTAGTCGCTATGTAAATGACTTTATTGACCGTGGTCGCGTGAAAAAAGTGTACCTACAAGGCACACCTGAATCGCGCATGGTGCCAGAAGACTTAGACAAGTGGTATGTACGTAATGCAAATGGTGACATGGTACCATTTACTGCGTTTGCTCATTCATATTGGACTTATGGCTCACCGCGTCTTGAGCGCTATAATGGCTTCTCTGCGATGGAAATCCAAGGTGCTGCATCGCCGGGTTACAGTACTGGCCAAGCGATGACGGAAGTTGAAAAAATGGTTAAGAAGTTACCGCCTGGTGTGTCGTTCGAATGGACAGGTATTTCATATGAAGAACGTTTAAGTGGTGGTCAAGCACCATTACTTTATGCACTTTCATTGCTGGTTGTATTCTTATGTCTAGCGGCGTTATACGAGAGCTGGTCAGTCCCTGCGGCGGTTATGCTGATTGTACCGCTAGGGGTATTTGGTGCTTCGATTGCCTCATTTGTATTTAACTTATCAAATGATATTTATCTACAAGTTGGTCTATTAACCACTATTGGTCTTGCATCAAAAAATGCCATCTTGATTGTAGAGTTTGCTATTCATAAAATGGATGAAGGTATGAAGCTTGTCGATGCAGCAGTGGCAGCCATTCGCCTGCGTTTACGTCCAATCTTTATGACATCAATGGCATTTGTGTGCGGTGTACTACCTCTTGCAATTGCATCAAGTGCAGGTTCAGGTGCACAAAATGCGCTAGGTATTGCTGTTATTGGCGGTACACTCGCGTCATCGACCATAGTTGTGTTGTTTGTGCCATTGTTTTTTGTACTAGTGCGTCGTGTATTCCCAGGCAAAACAAAGTCAAACAATGAGGAGCAGGCATAATGAAAGTAAAACTTATCTCAGTGTCTGTTGCTGCACTTATGTTATCTGCCTGTAATATGGCGCCAGATATGGAGCAACGTGAATTACCCGTTGCACAAAACTATGATATCCAAGGTACAGCAGGTGATATCAATGCACTAAATTGGCAGTCATTTTTCAGTAATACGCAACTTCAACAGTTGATTGCGCTAACACTTGAAAACAACAAAGACATCAAAACTGCTGCACTAAATGTGCAGCAGGTAAGATCAATGTACCAGATTGAAGATTCAGCGTTATACCCAAGCATTGATCTAAATGCGTCGGGTACGCGTCAGCGTCTTCCTGCTGATTTATCTGGTACTGGCCAAGCAACTATTTCTGAAAATTATTCAGCTACAGTTGGCTTAACTGCTTATGAAATTGACCTTTGGGGTAAAGTACGTAACCAATCTGAACAAGCTTTACAAAACCTCTATGCAGCTGAATATAGTTTAACCAGTGTGCGCATTAGTTTGATTTCAGAATTAGTGAATGCATGGCTTAACTATGCGACGGACAAAGAGCTATTGGCGCTCGCCAACGAGACTTTAAAGTCTCAGCAAGAGTCTTTAGAGCTAACTCGTAAAACATTTGCTCTTGGCGCTGCTTCTCAGTTAACGCTATCACAACTTGAGAGTACTGTGGCAACGGCTAAGGTCGATATTGCGAATTATCAGCGCTTGTTAAAGCGCGATAAAAATGCGCTCGACTTTTTAGTGGGTAAAACCGTCACTGCGGATTTATTACCAACTGAAAGTATAGATGATGTACTGAGCTTACCAGATGTGCCGGTTGGTTTGCCGTCAGAACTGCTTACTCAACGACCAGATATTAAGGCTGCTGAGCATGATTTACTTGCAGCCAATGCAAATATTGGGGTGGCAAAAGCGGCATTCTATCCAAGCATCAGTTTAACCGCGAATGCGGGTACGGCTTCTGCTGACTTAAGTAATCTTTTTGATTCAGGTTCAGGCACATGGAGTTTTGTACCATCTATCAATTTGCCTATTTTTAACATGGGCCGCAACCAAGCCAACCTTGATGTTGCACAATCTCAGCAAGAAATAGCACTAACCAGCTATGAGCAAACCATACAGCAAGCATTCAAAGAAGTCTCTGATGCCCTTGCTGATCGTGAAGGTTATATGCATCAGTTAGATGCCCTCAATGACTTGTATCAAAGTAATGAGCTATCTTTTACTTTATCGGATGCTCGTTTTCAAAAGGGCGCAGACAGTTACTTGCAAGTATTGGACGCACAACGAAATTGGTACAGTGCTGGGCAACAGTTAATATTAGGTAAGCAAGCGTATCTGGCGAGCCAAATTCATTTGTATAAAGCACTCGGTGGCGGCTGGAATGCACAAAAAGCTGTGCAATAAATCTGCAAAAGCATAATTTATTTAAGGTTTTGCAGGTTCTTAGTTGTTTTGACTCTCCGCAAAGATTAAGATCCTGTAAACCTTGTTTAAATTAAAGTTAACTGTAGTCAGTAAAGCTTGGAGAAACCATGACGCAAAAAACGAAAAGACACAATGACCCTGCTCTTGCCGAAGCAAGACGTAATCAAGTGCTCTGTGCCGCGGCTGATTGTTTTCGACGTAAGGGCTACCATGGCGCAGGAATGGCGGAAATTTCTAAAACCGCAGGCATGAGCGCTGGCCATATCTATAATTACTTCGCCAGCAAAGAGGCAATTATAGAATCAATTGTCGAACGTGACATGGAAGAAATGTTCTCAATTTTTAAAGAATTTGCAGATAAACCCGGCGATCGTGTCACTGTATTGCTTGATGGCCTGGGTAGAGGCGTTGAACGCCATACCGATTTAAATCAAGGTGCTCTTGATTTAGAAATGCTCGCAGAAGCTGCACGCAATGAAAAAGTGGCTAACTTATTACGTGAGTCAGATAGCCATGCTCGTGATTCTATGCGTGACTTATTAGTTGGTGACAGAGGACCTTTACAAGGGACGGCACTTGATGAAGTGAATGCTCGTATTGAAGTTATGTTTTCTGTGATGGGCGGCCTTTTACTGCGTAAAATGCTCAACCCTGACCTCGATACTGATGAGTTACTAAAAGCTCTTCGCCCCGCAATGAAAACTCTATTGTTACCATTTGAATAGAGCGCTCATTAAAAGCGCTCTATAGACCATTGGATTGCCATAATTGCAATTAGCACTGATCCTGCTGGCATAATGGCTTTTTTATACCAGGGATTATTTCTAAGTAGCATTAGTAGCGGTAAACAAATGGCTAAAATAACGAGTTGACCTATCTCAACCCCTAAATTAAACGCTAAAATACTCATTAGCTGGTATTCATTCGATAAGCCAAGCTCACCTAATACACTCGCAAATCCCATACCATGCAATAGACCAAAGCAGAAGGTGATCCAACCTAAACGTACAATCATCGGCCAGATGTTATTAACGGCAGCAAATAAAACTGAAAGCGCGATACCTAATTCTACCCAACGTGTGTTTGGCGATATGATATTCATTGCAGTTGCTGTGAGGGTCATTGAGTGAGCAAGCGTAAATGCAGTGATGATCCACGCTGTATCGACAAGGATTTGTTTTTTTGACTCGACACGTTGCCACTCACCTTGCTTACGCACCAATACACAGCCAAGCAATAGAGCGATTAAAAACAAAATATGATCTGTGCCCATCCAAATATGTAATATGCCTTGCTGTACATATTCAACAAATGTTGTGATAAAGCTTTGCTCTTTAAAGTTGATAACTTGTTTTGGCGTGTTTTCTGTAAACACGCGGCTTGAGTTAGCAATAGCAGCAATTGCTTGATGATGCTCATCTAATTCAAACAAGGCAGTGTAATTAATCGTTATTGAACTATCAGAAGGGCAATCTACTTGTAATGGCACATGAATGTACGATTGATTAAAGTGGTTATTCACGCTGAGCTCACCTTCAAAAGCGATCTTGCAGCTTAGTTGTTGCTGTAAAACAATCAAATGGCTATTTAGATAGTTAAAAATTGCTTGCTGCTGAGAGGTAATTTCATGCCATGCAATTACATTATCCTGATTTTTATCGAAGTTTACTGCTTTATCGAGATCAGTCACAGAGGCTTGCCAAGAGCCAGTTAATGAAAGTGTATGACTCGTTTGTTGTTCTAAAGTAAGGTAAGCGGTGCTTTGCTGGTGGGCATAACTGGTAAAACTAAAAATCAATAGAAATAGCGTAAACAACAACGACTTTTTCATTTTTATTCCTGAGATAATACAGGCGGGCAAGTCTTATGCTCGAATGACCGCATTTATTTAAGATAAGTAAAAAGGGGCTGTTACTATAGCAAGTACAAAGGTTTAACGGCTAGGTCATCTGTCTTAGAAATAGTGGCTTTGCTCGTGTTTTAATAATGAATCTTTAGGCTGTGTATGGTTAATTAACGTTAAGTTTAGCTGTATAAATAATTTCACTTGGGGAGCCTGATTGTGAACCGCCAGTCGGCTCGCGGCTTATTGCTAGCAACGCAATATTTTGCGGTTTAAATAATGCATTGCGGGCAATTTCTTTGCTATCTGTTTTTGGTAATAAAACAATAGGAATAGCGTTGGGGTAGCCTTTTAAACGGATCCATAACTGGTAGTCATAATCAGTTTGTATACTCATATCACTAGCCGCTTTAAGTAAAATACTGTGATCGCTTATATCTAAATTCCAAAGAGGCTTATTTGATGAATCATAAAATGTCATTGAATGACTGATTTTATCGCTAAATGACTCTTGCGGTTGCCAAGTAATCAAAACCAATACAACGCACGCCGCAGAGGCAATAGCAGCCCAAGCATTAAAAATTACAAAGTTAAAGCCTTTTGCTTTCTTTTCTGCCGGTAAAAGTATCGGGTCAATTCTTTTTGATATTTTATCCCATACTTGTTGATCGGGTGGGTTAGATTCAATCGCGTTTTCTAAATTTTTTATATACCTTTGCCATAATGAGGTTGCGTAGCGAGCTCTTGGTGAGGTTCGCATTAAGCGGCTAAATCTATCTCGGGCATGGCCATGTAATGTGCCTAGAACGTATTCTGCTGCAAGAAAATTAAGTAGCGTGTGGTCATCGTATTTCATAACGAATTAGGCTCAGGATTGATTTAAGTTTTTAAAATAAGCTTCACTAAATATAAATGTTTAGTGTGCTTAACTTTAATTTTAGACTATTAGAGAAAGCCAGCCTTAAAATTTATGATATTTTGCGTATGTAAATAATTGTAAGTTATTCAAAAAGTTGTGAAAAAATGTCCTAAACTTAAAGGGTAAGTTTTCAGTTTGAATCTAAGTCATTGATTTTAAAAAGCCAATAGTGTTTAACAAGTAGATTTAACTGGAGTGAAATTTGCATTGTTCTATTCAATTAGAATAACAAGGAGTGATTATGTGGGCAGCTTTTAGTTACTTGGCACTAGCGATTGTATTTATAATTGCGGCTATTATGGTTGAAACTGTGTATTTTGCGCTGTTCTTTTATTGGACTGCTCTGTCGTTGCTTTTAGTTAGCGGCGCTTACTTTTTTAATATCGCACGTATTTTCAGAAAACGAGAAAACGGAGTGATACCCATCTACATCCGTTGGGCATTTATTCCCTTTTTGTTGGGAGCACAACTTTATAACGCATGGTCGAGAAAGCACGATAAAGTTCCGCCACTACAACAAATTAATGAACATTTATTTTTAGCCTGTCGGTTATTTCCTTCAGATATAGACTCAATGAAAGAAATGGGTATTACGGCTATTTTAGATGTAACATGCGAATTTGATGGCCTTGAATGGTCTTCAACACAAGAGAATATTCGTTATTTAAATATTCCTGTACTTGATCACAGTGTACCTACTCGTGCCCAATTACATCAAGCCATTAATTGGATTGACCATCAAGTAAAAGCAGATAGACGTGTCGTTGTGCATTGTGCACTTGGTCGAGGACGCTCAGTATTTGTAATGGCAGCTTACTTACTTAGCCAAAATAAAGATGCAGATGTACATCAAATTCTCGCACAAATTAAAGAGACTCGACAAACAGCCAATCTAAATAAGCGTCAGCTGCGTCATCTTGTTCGCCGACATCGCTCTGGTGACTTATTAATAAAGAATAAAGCCGTACTTATTGCAAACCCAGTATCAGGCACAAAGCTTTGGGAATCAAAACGTAAGCAAATAACATCACGCTTATCTGAGTATTACGATTTAACCGTTTATACAACTTCAGAAGAAGTCGATGGTACTCAACTAGCAAAAGAAGCCCTAGAGTTAAGCCCTGATGTGGTTATTGCTTGTGGTGGTGATGGTACAGTAACTGAAGTTGCAAGTGTGCTTGTTAATACTGATTGTAAACTAGGCATTATTCCTTTGGGTACTGCTAATGCGCTTGCCCATGTTTTAATGGGTATTAAGTCTAAACTTATACCAGTAGAGCAGGCTTGTGAGCTCATTATTGAAGGTCAAGATAGTCGTATTGATACTGCAGTTTGTAATGGCGAGCGTATGTTGTTACTAGTTGGCATCGGTTTTGAACAAAAGATGATCGAAAAAGCGCATCGAGATGCAAAAAATGAGTCAGGTCAACTGGCTTATTTACAGGGCTTTTGGCAAGCATTAGGCGAGCATGAAGCGCAAGACTACGATGTTACCATTGACGACAACGAGCTGAAAACCATTAATACTACAAGTTTAATCATTGCCAATGCCGCGCCATTTACCACGTTACTTGCTCAATCTGCTGGGCAGCCAGATCATCAAGATGGTTTACTTGATGTAAACTGGTTAACACCCAGTGCCGACTCTAAAGCGAGTACTTTAAGCATCGCAGAGTTAGTGTTCTCAAGTATAACTCAAACTAGTTTCGCAATTAATAGTCATCACACAAATGCTAAACGAGTGACTGTGAGCGCAGAAGGTGGCTTGAGCTACGTTATTGATGGTGAGGTAAAAACAGCGGATAAACTAGATGTTGAGATTTCACCGAAATCGCTTTCGGTGATTGTAGCTGCTGAAGATTAGCAATGATTACTTTTTAATGCTTTTCCACTGGAAAGAGCCATCATCGGCATGGTCATTATTGATAATGGTATCAATATATAACTGTTCTACTTTTTCACGTGCCCAAGGGGTCTTTCGTAAAAATTTAAGACTCGACTTTACACTTGGGTCATTTTGAAAGCAGCGTACATCGACGTGCGCTGCCATCCCGTCCCAACCAAGTTTTTCTACCAGTTTAGTAACTATGTCAGCTAATTTAACGCCATGTAATGGATTGTTTGGTTGATTGTCCATGATAAATCTTAGGTTATTTGCAACCGCGCAATAGTAACCTATATGCTGGTTTTAAGCTAATTGACATGAATCGTTTTAGCTTGTTTCGGATAAATAATCTCGCCATTAGCATTAAGTCTTAGCCAAGCTAAATCACTGTTTGAAAAATTAGGCTGTTTGGCGGTGCATATTAACGTAATGTCACCAACAGAAATATAAGCACCTTCGGTGTAGTGTTTATTTTCATACCAACAGACTTTTTGGTTGTTCAATGCTTCTTGACCGTCGAGCACAATCACTGGATTTTCCTTTGCTAGTGCTTTATTTAAAAATACTAAAATAAACAAAGTGCTTAACAGTAAAATTTTCTTTAACAAAATACCTCTCCCGTTGGGCAGATTTGTATAACTACACTAAGCTTATGACAAGGAATAAATAATAAAAAGGTGAACACATGCAATTTGATAAAAATATGATCGACGAACTAACCCTACTTGCAAAATTTCCTCGTAATTCACAAATGCAGGGAATTAAAATTCACTCCGATGCCGAAAGTTCAATTAGAGATGCAGCACAACGTCTTTATGATAAGGGCATTACTGACAGCCCAGATGGAGGCTACTTAACTGATTTGGGACTAGATTTAATTAACCATGTGAGTGTGATTAACTCAGCGCTTAGATAACAAAAATACAGGCCCGAAGTGTTCGGGCCTTTTTCATGAATAATTGAAAAGCTTAAATTGCATCCGGCTGATTTTGTGGTGCAGCATCAATAAATGCATCAAGCTTATTACATTGCTCATAAACTGCGGCAATTTTAGGGTACTTACTCATATCAACCTTAAAGCGCAGAGCATTAAATACTTGCGGCACTAAGCACACATCAGCAAGCGTTGGTTTGTTGCCCACACAAAAGGTGTTCGCTTCATTGAGAAGTTTTTCGATACTCTCAAAACCAACTTCTACCCAATGTTTATACCAGGTGGTTTTTGCCTCTTCGTCAACACCAAGATCGTTAGCTAAGTACTTTAATACGCGCAAATTATCGATAGGGTGGATATCACATGCTACGGCATAACATAAATTGCGTATTTGAGCTTTTTGCCACGCATCTCCAGTTAAAAGAGGTGTTTCAGGGTGGGCTTCTTCAAGCCATTCTAAAATAGCCAGTGATTGCGCAAGTACACCTTGTTCAGTTTCAAGTGCTGGCAATAATCCTTGAGGGTTTTTTGCTAGATACTCGTCGCTTTGCTGCTCTGATTTTAATAAATTTACAGTCACCAACTCGTGATCAATATTCTTTAAATTAAGAGCAATGCGTACTCGGTATGCAGCTGATGAACGAAAATAGCTATAAAGTTTCATTATGCGTCCTGTTTACCAGTGAAATATTTTTTAATCGTGCGCCAACAGTCTGTGTAGTTAGGCTGACGCTCTTTGCCTTCAAGGGCATATTTAGTTGGTGAAATAACGTAACGCGATTCGAACATAAATGCCAAGGTGTTTTCGTAACGTTGTGGTTCAAGCTCAGCATTTGATGCCTTTTCAAACACATCGGCTTCAGGACCATGTGGCGACATGCAATTATGTAAGCTAGAACCGCCTGGTACAAAGCCATGCTCTTTAGCATCGTAAACGCCTTCAATTAAGCCCATAAATTCACTCATAATATTACGGTGGTAATAAGGTGGGCGGAATGTGTTTTCAGCCACCATCCAACGCGGAGGGAAGATAGCAAAGTCGATATTAGCAACCCCTTCTGTTCCCGATGGTGATGTTAATACGGTGAAGATTGATGGATCAGGGTGATCGTAACTTACAGTATTCATTACATTGAATCTTGCAAGGTCATACTTATAAGGGGCGCTATTACCTGTCCAAGCTACGACATCTAAAGGAGAGTGACCAATATCACAGCGAAACATATTGCCGTTGAATTTAGCAACCAGTTCGAAATCACCTTCAATATCTTCATAAGCTGCTACAGGGTAGTGGAAGTCACGATCATTTGCATAACCGTTTGCACCTACAGGGCCGCGCTCAGGTAAAATATAAGCATGTCCGTAGTTTTCGCAAATATAGCCACGGGCTGTATCAGTAAGCAAATCAACAGCAAATTTAATCCCTCGAGGAATAACAGCAATTTCACCAGCACGAACGGTTAGTTTTCCGCACTCTGTTCTTAGTAACAGTTCACCTTGTTGCGGTACAAACAGCATTTCACCATCAGCATTATAAAAGTAACGGTTTTGCATTGATTTATTAGCGACATAGATATGAATACCAATACCTGTTTGTGCATTGGCACTGCCGTTGGCAGCCATAGTAACTAAACCATCAATAAAATCAGTTGGCTCTGCTGGAATTTCAATTGGATCCCAACGTAGCATTGTCGGTGGTGTTGGCACTTCTGTTATAGGTGCTGTACGAATAAGGCCATTGTCGATTGGCGTGTAATCACCTTGTACTACTGATGGGCGAATGCGGTAAAACCAAGTACGTCGGTTATCTGCACGAGGCGCTGTAAATGCCGTTGTGCTGAACTGCTCTGCATATAAATCGTATTTTACTTTTTGTGGGCTGAATTGACCGATAGGTAATGCACCGGGTAATGCTTCGGTTTCAAATTCATTACCAAAGCCTGTCATATATTGTAATTCGTTATTCATCACTAGACTCCTGAAAGGTTTTAGGTAAGATACTCTCATGTGAGACTAAATTCAAACCGCACTGAATTTGCTTGTGTAAATATTTTTTGACAGTAGTGTAACCATGACAATAGATAAACAGCCAACGCTCGATTTACAGCAGTTCTTACCTTACTCATTAACCAATATTGCAATGCAGATGAGTGAGCAATTTAGTGAGCTATATCAAAAGCAGTTTGATTTAACCGTGCCACAATGGCGAGTAGTCGCGAATCTTGCTCAATACGGTGAATGCACTGCTAAACAGTTGTGTGATATGGCACAAATGGATAAATCAACGGTGTCCCGTGCAGTAAAGTCGTTATTAACAAGAAACCTTATTGCAGCAAAAGCGAACCCAACAGATAAACGCGCAAACCTGTTATCGTTATCAGAGGCAGGAGTAGGTTTGCATAAACAAATTGTTCCACTAGCAAATGAGTGGCAATCAAGTTTAGTCAGTGGCTTAGATAGCCAAGAAATTAAACAATTTATGAACACTCTTATTAAGCTTTCCAGTCACTTAAATAAAAATGTGTAAATCTGTAATCAAGGCTTTATAGCAATTGATTTAGACAATCGATACGTATATGATAATGGCTATCATTTACAATTAGAAACTTGGATGTCCCCCCTATGAAATTAGCGTTAAACACCGTTAAAACACTAGGTCTTAGCCTAGTATTAGCATCTACTTTTATTGCCCAACCTGTATTGGCAAATGGTCCAATTGGTGAGCACGTTAATCATCTAAAAGAAAATTTAAAAGATTACTCAGAAGACGTTGAGTGGATGATCGGTAAAGTTGACACCATGGTTACCGATTATGAAACAAAAGGCGCAAAAGCGGTTAAAAGCGATGATTTAATTGAATACTGGGAGTCAGTTAAGTTTCACAGTGCAATTGAAACTAATTATGTGCCGGTTTATGCATCAATCTGGCAAGGTATTTATGGTATCAAAATGGCCATTGATGACAAAAAGCCAGCAAGCGAAGTTCGTGAGCACCAAAAGGCCTTAAATGCTGCCTTGTGGCAGGGTCTTGGAGCTGTTAAACTTGCTGCCGATTTTCAGCAAAAAGGCTTATTAAAAGCTGTAAAAGCAACTGCTTCTGAGACAATGACGCAAAGCGCTACTATCGATGAGATTAAACACAAATTAGATCGTGTTGTTGCAAAATATGCAGAACGTTTAAGCGATGAAGCAACACAAATCGTACACGATACTTACCTTCATTTATTCGAGGGTGTTGAAGGTACACTTATTGAAAAAGATGCGAAGTTAGTAGAAGTTCTCGAAAAAGATTTTAATGTAACCCTGCCAAAAGCTATTTCTGATAAAGGGTCTGTTGACCAAGTACGTGCAGTGGTTGTTGATATGCAAGAAAAACTAGATCGCGCTAAGGTGTTACTAGAAGAAGCCGAAAAAGCACGTAAGGATGTATTTTAGTGAAGCGTAGGACCTTTATTCAAGGCCTGGCTGCGTTTGGGGTAGTGGGCGCAATGCCACTACCTCTTTCTCGTGCCTTTGCAGCCTCTGCTGCAAGCCCAATTTCAGTGAAAGACTTACCAGCCCTTGAGGGTGACCTAACATTATATTTAGGCCGTGGTGAAGGTGGTTTGTACGAAAACGTACTGCAATCAATTCAAAAGAAAAACCCAAAACTTAATTTAGCTATTCGACGAGGGCCAACTGCTGCATTAGCCAACATGATTGTGGCTGAAGCGAAAGCAGGTGTAAAACGTGCTGATTTATTTTGGGCGGTTGACTCAGGTGCTATTGGCTTAGTAACAGACGCGGGTCTAGCTAAACCTTTACCATCTGACTTAGTAGCGCAGTTACAGCCGCAGTTTCGTTATCCTGGCTGGGCACCAGTGACAGGCCGTATTCGTACATTGCCTTATAACACTAAGCGTCTAAGCAAAGAGCAGATCCCAGATAGTATAATGGCAATTGCTGACAGTGATTTATCAATTGGTTGGGCACCTGCTTACGCATCTTTCCAATCATTCGTGACGGCAATGCGCATACTTGAGGGGGATGATAAAACAGCTAAATGGCTTAAAAAAGTTCAAAAACGCTCTAAAAATTATGCTGGTGAACTCGGTGTCGTCATGGCTGTTGAACGTGGCGAAGTGGATATTGGCTTTGCTAACCATTATTACACATTACGCCTTAAGGCAGGTAAACCGGATGCTAACCTTGATCTTGCTTTTACAAATCAAGATGCAGGTTGTTTAGTTAATGCATCGGGTGTCTTATCGCTGACAGATAATCCTAATGCAATGAATTTTATGCGTTACTTACTAAGTTCAGAAGTACAAAGTTACTTAGCTCGTGAAGCATATGAAATCCCATTGATCCAAGGTATTGACCAGCCAGCTGGGCTACCTGCGTTAACTGATATTTCACCTCCGAAAATCGATTTAACTCAATTGGCAGATTTAAGGCCAACTCTCGACCTTATGCGCAGTAGCGGTGTTTTATAATGCGCATACCTGCTTCTTATCCCATGGCGCTGCTTGCAGCGCTTTTGGCATTAGTGCCAGTATATATTTTAATCACTTTAGCCAGTGATGCGGCTGCTGTTTTTGATAGTCATAATTTAAAAATTCTTGGTAACACCTTATCACTTATGGTGTTAACGGTAATAGGCTCTATTTTAATTGGCGTGCCTCTGGCGTTTATTAGTGCTTATGTTCAACTTCCATTTAAAAAGCTTTGGCTTGTTCTGTTTGCAGCTCCGCTTGCAATCCCAAGCTATATTGGTGCGTTTACTTTGTATGCTGCATTTGGTCCCGGCGGTGAGATAAATCAGCTGTTGGGCTTTGAAACGCCCCCTATGTATGGGTTAACTGGTGCTGCCATTGTAATGACGCTATATACGTTTCCGTTTGTAATGCTTACAACGCGTTCGTCTTTACTGAGCCTTGATGCGAGCATGGTTAATGCCGCGCGTACATTAGGTATGTCGATGCCGATGAGTGTATTTAAAGTAATACTGCCACGCGTAATAAATGGGATAGCTGCGGGTTCATTATTGGTTGCACTTTATACTTTATCAGATTTTGGTACACCAGCTATGATGCGTTTAGATACCTTTACTCGTGTAATCTATGTTGAATATAACGCATTCGGTTTAAGCCGCGCAGCTATGTTGTCGCTACAATTAATGGTGATAGTTGGCTTTTTACTGTTCATTGAGTCACAAATTAAAACAGCATCTGAGCGCCATGGCAGACCGCTGATGTTATTCCCATCTAACGGTCAAAAATTAGCAATGCTGGTGACTTTTTTGCCTGTTTTGTTACTTGCGATTTGTTTGCCGTTAGCCATTTTTACCCTTTGGCTTGCCCGTGATGGTGTTGCTGATTTTGATTTTAGCATAGCTTGGAATTCGGCTTATGCGTCTGGTATTGCAGCTACTGTGGCTGTTGTTGTTGCAGTACCTGTAGCCCATGCTGCATTAAGTGGCAAAGTAGGGCGTATTATGGAACGGATAACTTATTTTGGTTTTGGTATTCCGGGTATCGTGATGGGTACTGCTCTTGTGTATGGTGGCCTGCAATTGCCGCTTCTATACCAAACTTTAGCCTTATTAGTGATTGCCTACGTATTGCGTTTTTTACCGCTGGCGGTTGGTTCTGTGCGTACCAGTACTGAACATTTAGATTCCAGCTTAATCAAATCAGCACGCGTTCTGGGGGCAAGCCCTCGCGAAGCATTTATGCGTATTACCTTGCCTTTAACAATGCGCGGTATCATTGCCGGTGCCGCCTTGGTATTTTTAGAATCAATGCGAGAACTTGAAGCTACGTTGTTACTTGGTCCTACAGGGTTCGAAACCCTATCAACCTATTTATGGCGTGTTTATGAAGCCGGTTACTTTGGTCGTGCTGCAATACCTGGCTTATTGTTGGTAGTGATATCAGCATGTGGCTTAGCTATAATGCTCTCAGGTGAAAAACGCAGTCAATTAGAACATTAAGGATCAGTTTAATGCTATCAGTTAGTAAGCTGTCTATCGATTATGGTAGCAATCGTGTGGTAAGTGAACTTAACTTATCACTTGGGGAAAGTGAGATCCTCATGCTAGTTGGTCCAACTGGCTGTGGTAAAAGTACAATTTTACAAGCGTTAGCTGGGCTAATTCCCATTAGCGAAGGTGAAATTAATTTAGGCTCATGGCGAGCAACGCCAAAGTTAAAAGTACCACCTGAAAAGCGAAAAGTAGGTATGGTATTTCAAGACTTTGCGCTATTTCCGCACTTAACGGTACAGCAAAATATTTGTTTTAGATTGACTGATACCTCAAAAGCAGATCATTGGATTAAGCTACTGGGTCTTGAAGCTTTTCGAAATAAAAAGCCAGCTACATTATCAGGCGGTCAAAAACAGCGCGTAGCGCTTGCTCGTACGCTTGCCCATGATCCTGAGTTTGTATTACTAGATGAACCCTTATCTAACCTTGATGCAGCTTTAAAAGATACCCTTCGTTGGGATATCCGTAATGCATTAAAAGATGCTGGTGTACCTGCAATTTGGGTAACCCACGACCAAGAAGAAGCTTTATCTGTTGGTGACCGTGTCGGCGTACTTAAAGAAGGTATTATTCAACAAATTGACACCCCTGAGCGTTGTTTTAGTTTACCAAGCAATCGCTTTGTTGCGCGCTTTTTAGGTGAAGCAAGTTTTATCTCTGGCCATTGTGAAGGTGATATCGCCACAACTGATTTAGGTAATGCGCCAGCTATTAAAGTAGACCATAATGCAGCAAAGGTTGATGTATTACTTCGCCCCGATGATGTTCACCTTATTCAAAATGCGAGTACTAGCAATGGTAAAGTGACGTGGGTCCGTTACGAAGGTGGCAGCCGCTTATGCGCTGTTAAATTAGCGTGTGATACAGTAGTGACAAGCCGAGTGAGTCATGAGGTGGTGGTGCGCCCAGGTGATGCAGTTCATGTTTCTATCAATACAACACACCCACTTGCGGTTTACGCAGCTTAAATAAAAGTATCTGTGCAGGTCTCACTGGCCTGCATTTTTTAGAAAGCTTTCAGCCATCAGACGCGAGTAAAATCAGCTACCTAGCAACTTGCTTACTTTCCTCTTAAAGCTCGTAACTACTATTTTTACCAGCTAAAGCCCGTCCTACGGAAATTTTATCAGGTATTAGGCTCTAGGTTTTGGCATTAGGTTTCAGATACAAGGACGCGATGTAAAATCGCTGCTACTAGTAACTTTCTAACTTTACTCTCGAAGCTTTACTCTTGTTAACTTTCCCCTAGTAGCTTTACTCTCGTAACTTGTAATAGCTAACTTTCTCAAAACGTAAAAAGCCCGCCAGTAGGGGCGGGCTTTTGCTTTATAACAAGGTTAACTCGTTATTAGAATGTGTAACGTACACCTACACGCATTTCCCAAACTGATGCGCTGCTTTGAGTTGCAGTTTTACCATTGTTAGGGTTAAAGTCTGAGTATACGTAGCGACCTTGGTCGTCAAGGTCTACAGTCACCATGCTGTTACCAACAAAACTACCTTTCTTAAGTACGCCCCAGTCATCGTTTAACATGTTTGTTAAATTATCGATAACGAAGAATACTTCACCTTTGTGACCAGGCATGAAACCAGGTAATTCTTGAGTCATCTTGAAGTTTACTTTAGTGAACCAATCAGCATTTTGACGGTTACGACCAGAGATTTCACCGCGTTCAAGACCTTGAGCAGAAATCCACTCGTTGAACTCATTAACCTCATCAGCAGTCATGTCGTAAACAACGTTAGGATCATCAACTTCAGGGATATACATTAGCTGACGACTACCGTTTGAGTTGCTATCACCCCAAATTCGACCGTCTCTATCATCAAACGTGTAGCTGTAAGGTAGACCTTTATAAGTTTCGCTGAATAAGTTGAAACGTGTGTTATAACCATCAAACAGCTCAGTTGTGTAACCTAGTGTCATTGTAAAGCGATGCGGGATCTCGTAATCAGATGTGTGTGCACCTGGGTTAGTCGGATCATATGTCGCTAAGTTACCATAGTTTGAGCTCGCTACAGAGCTTGTCATAGGGTTAACATCAGTTGAATCAGTGTAAGCATAAGCAAGTTGTACGCTAATGCCGTTATCAAAACGTTTGCTCATTGCAGCAGAGATAACATGAGACTCACCGCTGTTTCCACTTACGTTAGTCAGTAGTAAATCACCGTAACGACCTTCTTCTTTTTCTTCAAGAATCGGACGACCATCAAATGTTGTTTCACCAGAATCTTGTAAAGCGATATCTTCTAGGAATGCAGCATCTTTACGTTTAGTGAATAAGTAATCTAGTGAGAATACGTACTCATCTTCAGTTGTGTATGTTGCACCTACTGAGTATTTCCACTCTGATGGCATTTCGAAATCAGGGTCAACAGCGTTTACAGATGAATCACCTGAACCAATAACTGTGTTTGCAACTTGATCGTATAAGCTTTGTGGTACTTCGTAACCTGGCGTGCCGCCGTTTACGTTTGGCGTAGCGAATAGGTCAACACCACCTCTGATTGATGTACCAATGTTAGTGATACCATCATTCGAGTATGAGTTAGATAACCAAACGTTCGGGTTACCACCAGAGAATAGGCCAACACCTGCGCGAACTTCTAATGCATCCGTTGCATACCACTCAAAACCAACACGTGGTTGAATTAAGTCAATGCCGTCGAATGTTGCTTGGTTACTGAAACCGTAGCGGTTAGTAAAGTTATCATTGTAGTTAGGTTTGTCGTCACTTGTATATTTGTCGTAACGAAGACCAAACGTTAATGTTGCATCTAAATCTGTGAAGCTGTACTCATCTTGCACATATAAAGTGTGTTGTGCATAAGAGAAGTTAGCCGCAGCATCTGTTGGATCGTTAGTACCAGCCGCATTGTTGTAATAAACACGATCTGCAAAACCAGCTTCAAAATCATCTACAGATTTAAAGCGCCACTCACCTTGAGTGTGCTGAACGAATTGGTTGAATACGTCTAACTCTTCAAACTCATAGCCAGCAGTAATCGTGTGTTGATCAAGGTAGTATGTACCCGCAATTTTTGCTGTCACTGTTTCGTAGCTAAGAGCATTTGATTGACGAGAGTCATCTGGACCAATGTAGATAGTACCGCCATCTTCTGTACGAATTTGCATTTCACCAAAGCTACTTGCTGCATCTAAAGAGCGAACTGTCTGGTCTAATTCTGATTTACCTAGACGAACCTCAGTTGAAAATTCATCAGACCAATCTGAGTAAAGTGAACCAATGATTGATGTAAACTCAGCACTTTGCTTGAAGAAGTGATTATCTAAAGTAACAGTGTTGCTGTAAGCATCTGACTGAGACAGTGTAAAACCATCGTTATAGTTATAGATTAAGTTAGCACGGTGATCATCGTTGATGTTCCAGTCAAGTTTAACTAAGATTTTTTCATCTTCAACTGGTGCGCTTGATGGCATACCACCAGCATCATAGTTATAAACATCTTGGGCAATTTGTTGTACACGTGCAACATCTGCTGCTGAAACACTACCTGTGTCTAGACCGCCGTAGTTGTATTGCTTTACACCTTCAAGTTTTTCGTATGATGTAAATAAGAAAAGGCTATCTTTAATTAGTGGTAAACCAACGTTGAAGCCGTAACGTTTTTCAGTGTAATCACCGTTGTCGTAGTCTTCACCTTCGATTTTATCGCCTTTCATTGAATCATTTGTATAATCGAAGAACATACCACCGTGTACTTCGTTACCACCTGATTTAGTAACAGCGTTGATGTTACATGATGTGAAACCACCGTATTGAACATCAAAAGGTGCAAGCTCAACGGCAACCTGCTCGATCGAATCGAAAGAGAAAGGAGCGCGGATAGTTGGGTAACCGTTTGAGCTTAGACCGAAGTTATCGTTCATACGAACGCCGTCTAGCGTTAAGCTGTTAAAGCGTGGGTTACCACCACCACAGTTGATAGAACCACGGCTATCATCAATTGTTACACGTGGGTCGATACGAACGATATCTTTTAAATCACGGTTGATAGCTGGTTGGTTTTCTAAATCTTCAAGTGTGAACGTTGCAGCTGGACCTGTACCACCAGACATACGGCTGATAGGACGACCTGTAACTACGATTTGTTCTACATCAGATTGTCTCTCTAACGTAACATTAACTGGGTAGTCAGCACCCACTTGTAGGTTGATGTTGTTGAATGTTTGATCTGCGAAAACGTCAGAATCTACAACAACGCGGTAAGGACCACCTACACGTAGGCCTTTTGCTGTGAAGTAACCCGCATCGTTCGTTTCAGTTTCTTTAGTTGAACCTGAAGGTAAGTGAACGATTGTAATCTTAGTGCCTGCAGCAGGGTTGCCGCTAGGACCTTTGATTTGACCCTTGATAGCAGATGTTGTTTCATTTGCTAACGCTGCACCACTCACACCAACACATGCTGCAATAGCAAGTGATAGAGCTGTTTTGCGGAGTTGGATTTTCATTATGTTATTTCCCGTGTTAGAGGTTATGTTTCATTTATAGTTTGCTGTCAGTTGGCATCTTGAGCGCCTTTACTAACGGTTTTGCCGATTTATCAAATAAATTATTTAATAAACCAGCTAATCTTATGCCACCTTGTTGTAGGCGAGTTTTAACAATCGGTAAGTTTTTATAGATATAACTATAACTTACGTTTGTTTCATTTTCATTATACAGAGAGTTTGCAATATTATTTGATTCGATTAACCAATCGCTAGGTGAACTGGCAAGGTAGTCCGTTATTAACGCTTGATTTGTTGTATTTATAAATTGCGCAAACTCAGTATAGGACAAATTTTCATTCTCGATGAGTTTTGAGTCCCATAAACTATGCAAATTGGTATCTTGCCCGAAGAATGTTACAGAAATATTGTTGCCACCACGATCTTCAGCGCGACCTGCGTGAAAAGGTTGGTGGCTGTCACCAACTAGGTGAACCAAAAAGCGCAGTGCAAATTGCTTTTCAGCTAATGAAGCTTTTTGATTTTTTAATACAGAAATTGAATATTCCATGCCTTCTAGGATATCTGACACGGTTTCTTTATTGTGATGAGAGTGTGAGTCGTAATGAGGTTTGGCATTGCCTTCTTTGAAATTAATGTAATGCCAGCGCGAGGATTTCTTTTGCCAAAAACTCTCTGGGGCAGATCGCATTTCATCAGCCCAAGTCGCAATTTGAGGTAATGATTCACCATCAAGTAATGGAACTAATGCTTGTTTAGTCGTATCAGTAATATGCTTAGATGCAATTTCACCAACAATACGGTGACCATTCTGACCCCATGCATTAACTGGGGTACTTAACACTGCTGAAATAACAGGTGTCGATAACAGCAACATTTTTATTGTTTTTTGTAACATTGACTCAGTGTCCAAAAATGAATGTGCCATGAAGCACGATTTCTTGGTGAGTATTTTCCTGAATTTAAAAGCAAATAGAAAGGACTCAATAAGATTCATAATTTCTTGTTCATATATCTTATATTTCAATGGGTTAATTTATTCAAGTAAAGTTACCTATTGCAATGAGTAAGAATAATTGTTCAAATAGAGACAACGGAGCGTTGTTGGCTATTAAAATTGAATTTAAGAACAATACTAATAAAAAAATCGTCGATTGTTACATTTTTGTTTCTATCATTGATTTTGTTTTTTTATATTGGAATTTTGCAGGGTAAACCGGCTGTTTCTGATATCAATGCATTTATTGAAACGTCTTTCCAATGTGATACCAAATCAGATGTTAATCTAAATGAGTTAGTTGTGTACTCATCTGGCAAAGTGCTGGCTGAGGACGTCGCTAAAACCTTATGTTCTGACGACACTATCAGTAAACAATATGGTAAGGTAACATCTTATTGGGGCTATAAAACCTCAGACACTATTGAGTTTTTAGGTAAAGGGATTGCTGATCTGATCCTTGCTAAAGAAAACTTAATTAACGCCTTTATGGCCGAGTCAACCTATAACTACCAAGCTGTTGTAGGGTTTCCTGATTACACAGCGTATTTAATTTCTAGTAAAGAAAAGCCAAGAATTGAAAAAAGCTACTTTTTAGATAAACGCATAGGTTTGCTTGACTATCCAACCAGCCGTTCAGGCCACATTTTGCCCAAACAATTATTTAAAAAACTGGATATAAACTTAGAAAACCTAAATATTAATTATGCTAGTTCGCATACGGAATTAAGAGAATTGCTTGCCAGTGGTAAAGTCGATTTAATTTCTTCTTATTGGCAAGACAGCGATCAACAACGCTTTTCTAAAAATTACATCACACCAATACGCGATAATATAAGCGGAAGTCGTTGGTATTTAAAAATGCAAGACGAGAACACGGATCTTTTATGTGCAGTTCAAGCACGCCTTACACAGTTGGCTCACAATCAGAATTCTCATTATTTTAATCATGTAGAGTCATTTTGGAGCTGTGATTCACAGCAGACAGCTAAACTAGGGGATAGCAATGCTACCAACTAGAATTAAACTTGCATATAGCGCAGTGTTTCTTACCTGTTGCATGGTATTTTTTGCTACTTTTATTGCTGCAAAAGCCTACCAGACAACAAGTAATGATGAATTGACCCTAGCTAAAGTTGAAAACCGTATTGCTCTTGACTTGAACCATTTAAATTTACCTGATGATTTTTTAAAGCATTCAGGTAGTAAAGATATGGTACTTAATTATATAGCACGACTTAATGCACAGCTGGCAGACTCAGGAGTGATGGTCTATTCGATCGAGGGTATAACGGATTACCCTGCGCGTGCTGACTTAATTACCAAGCAATTACATGCCCCACAAAAAACCTTATCGGTTAGCTTTGTTGTGACATCCTCTTTATTTTCTAAAAACGATATCGCAGTATTAATTCTTGTATGTTTAATTTCAGCGGCTTTAACTTACTTATTATTTATTAGTGAGCGTACTAAGATTCAAATAGCAAAACATGAACCGGAAATTGAGCTTCAAGCTGAAGAAAAGCCAAGATTAATAGTCGATCTGCAAAATAAAACCTTGGCAGCAAGTTGTGCTATTGATAAAACCGTTGCACTTGCTAATAAACCACTGTGCTTCTATCTAGCTTTGGTTGAGTTTTGTATAGAGCACCCGGATGTAGTGCTCAATCAGAATAAAGATGTTCCAGAAGAATTACTGACGCTTGCTAACAAGTATTTTTACCGGTTAGTCGAACTTGGGCATACTATTAGAAAGAGACCAAACTTTACTAACAGTTTAGAAAAAACCTTAAGTGAAATTCGAGCAGCCCTTGATGAAGTTTGGCAAGATCAGCTTGAGATAAAAGAAACCTATTATCCGCCAAAAGCCCATGGTGAAGGTTCGCGTTCTCGGTTACATCATTATGGATTGAAAACAATTGAGATTGCGGACATCGAGGTCATAGGTAAGTAATTTAATCTTATTGTAAACTAAAAAGGGAAGTCACTGACTTCCCTTTTAACATAGAGATATTATTTACAAGATGTTTATTGTTACTTAGGCGCGTAATCAGCCGCTTTAACAGGACTATTTTGTTCAAAGAAACGTTTTAGTGCCTGTGCATCCGTATCATCAGTGCTAACATAGCCTTCTTTATTTGTAAGAGTAGGGTAGCCATCACCGCCCGAGGCGTTATAGCTGTTAATACTCATACGATATGTTTTTGCCATATCAAGCGGTTTGCCGGCAATTTTAACATTAGATAATGTGTCGTCATCGCGCTTAAAGCTTAATTTATAGTATTGTAAGTAGGCACCAGAATCAGGTGGGAAAGAAGTGACAACCGACAAGTAATCGAATAACTCTTGGCCTGTCATATCAATATAAGTGATACGGTTTTTAAAAGGATGTACTTTTAAAATATCTTTATAACTGACATCGCCTGCTTGAATACTATCGCGAATACCGCCGCCGCTGATCAAGCCAAAGTCAGCTCCGACAGATTGCATTTGTGCTGCAATAATTACGCGAGCTAAGTTTACTTGCTCGTAGCGTACTTTGTTACGATCACCTTCTAGTTTTGCATCAACAGAACCTATCTTACCTGCAATTTGAGCTGCGCCTTTTTTCTGATAAACCGCGAGTACATCTTGTAATCCTTTGTTAGGTTCGATGTAATCAGCAGCAAGCTTTTTATTACCATTTTCATCATCGATATAAAGATTTACTGGGATCAGTTCGTAATTAAGCAGTGTTAATTCATCATTTTCTAATTTAAACTCGGCTTTACCAACATATTTACCCCATTCATGAGCTTGCATGATCCAAGTACCATTTTGTTGATCTGGCTTACAAGCTTTCCCAGGCATGAAGCTCTCGTCTGCCACATTGGCCTCTTTCATACAAACAGGCTCTTGTGAATGGCCGCCAACAATAATATCAAGCATGCCTTCGGGTAAGTTACGGGCCATTGTTACATCACCCGGCGCATTAATACCAAAGTTTGCATCAACATAGTGACCCATGTGTGTCACTGCAATCGTAATATCAGGGTTATATTTAGCTTTGATTTTAGGAACTAGATTGGCTGTTACTGTCACAGGCCCTTTAAAGTCAAGGCTACCAATATATTGCGGGTTACCGATTTTAGCTGTATCTGTTGTTGTTAAGCCGATGACTGCTATTTTAAGACCGTTTTTCTCAAAGATTTCGTAAGCTTGGTAGCGTGGCTCACCTGTTTTCTTATCAATAATGTTGGCTGATAAAAATGGAAAGTTTGACCACTGTTGCTGTTGTTCAAGTACAGTTAATGGATTATCAAACTCATGATTACCAATTGCCATGGCATCATAACCTATTAAAGACATACCCTTAAAATCTGGCTCTGCGTGTTGTAAGTCAGACTCTGGAATGCCTGTGTTGATATCGCCTCCAGAAAGAAGTAATACGGCATGTCCTTGTGCTTTAGCATCGGCTCTTAGTCGATCGATCAACGTTTTACGAGCTGCCATGCCATACTCGCCTTGTTCATTGTGCCAAAAGCGACCATGGTTATCATTAGTATGAAGCAGAGTTAAATATTGTACTGAATTTGTATTGTTAGAGGATGAGCTACACGCGGTTAAGGTAACCAGTAGCGATATTAGTAAAAAAAAGCGCATAATTGTTTGCCTGATTAAAGCAGTAGGTTAATTATGCGCATAGTTTAAACGACTTAAGTTTAAATTAAATGTCTTTTATAAACTTTTATTGTCATTTTCTATATTCAGTTGCCCTGTTGCGGCAAGTTGACGGCGTTGTAGTTCTTGTTCTGCATAGTGTGATTTCTGATGATTATTGCCTACCATCCAGTTTAAAAAACTAGCTGGTAACTTACTGTATGGCTCACCTTGGTGTAGGCCAAAATCGCATATCGCGTTCTCTTCATTCGCCATGGTTATTTCCTGTGTGTTCATTGTTGTCGTGCAAATACTAACAAACTCTGTCTATTTGATAAGACGATTTTGATTTAATGTTCAAACTTTTTATAACCAAAATGAATACATCGTGTGAATAAATGTAACTGAGTTGTAATTGCTTTGGCGTGTTTTGTGTAACTATTTTGTTTGCTATTTAAGCGCATATTATTTTTGTTTAAGCTTCAAGCAGTTTTATAATAAAAATTATCAGGAAAGATAAACAATGAAAAAACACTTACTTGCAACAGCACTATTAACAAGCTGTTTCTCTGCCAATGCTACAATTGTAGAAATGCAGACTGATCTTGGCAGTATTACTGTTCACCTTTATGACCAACATACGCCTGTTACCGTTGAAAACTTTTTAAATTATGTGGCTGACGGTAGCTATGATGGTACGGTAATCCACCGTTCAGTTGATAATTTTGTTTTACAAGGTGGTGGCTTTAAATTTGAAACTGATTTTACAGAAATTGAAACCAAAGACTCTATTATTAACGAGCCTGAACTATCAAATGTTAAAGGTACTATTGCAATGGCCAAAATTGGTGGCAATGCTAATAGTGCGACAAGTCAGTGGTTTTTTAACTTAAAAGATAACAGTGCTAATCTAGACCTGCAAAACGGCGGCTTTACAGTGTTTGGTGAAGTTACTGTAACAAGCATGGATGTTTTAGAACAAATTACATCTTTAGTCCACTGCGGCGAAATTCCTGTCGTAAATTTAAATGAAGATCAGTGCCCAACTACAACATCAGGTTTTAATGGTGAGAACTTATTTTATATAAATAGTGTCACTGTGGTTGATGATGATCCTAATTCTTCTGCTTCTTTATCACCAAAAGAAAATACATTAATTGATCAAGATAATTCATCTGATAACGGCGGAAGTAGTTCCGGTGGTAGTCTTGCGTGGATGTTATCTTTATTGGCCCTAGCAGGTTTTACTCGTCGTAAATAATTCCAACCAACAAAGTATACCCAAACCACCTCAAGATGCGAGTTTCAGTTGGAATTAAAAGCGATTTAGGCAAGGCATTGATTGCAAGTAATAGTGGTTCTATTGTTAAAATCAATAACGCAGTATAAATCGCTTTTAAACCAACCCTTTGGGCGCTTCACAGGCACTTACTCTCATCGTTGTTACTTCTTAAAAGGGGATGCCATTCTAGCAAAGTAACGCCTTGATATTAAGCTCCTGTGAAACGCTGAATTCTGCATCTTGAGGTGGCTTGGGTATATATAAGGCGCTAAAAAGCGCCTTATTTTTTGATGTTCCTGATTATTAGAAGATTCTTACTAAAATTAGAACCCACATTATTAGCATAATAAAGCTACTGACAACGAAACTATAATAGCGGGATTTTAAGGTATTTGATGTTAAGTGTATTACGCTATGAATAATTCTTAATGCAACATAGACCCATGCAAGTGCAACAAAAACAGTACCCACAGCATTTACTTGTAGGGCTGTTAAACACGCAATAAAAAACAGCACAGGCATTTCGAATTGATTAATAAAGTTACGATCTGCTACGCGAACGTTATCCCCAGCCTTTTCAAGTTCCATTGTTAAGAAGTCTTTCATTTCAATAGTTTTTAGTTTTGCTGCACGAAAACGACGTTTACCCATAATGTACATCACAGTAAAAGTCAGAAAGACCTGAGTGAACATTGCTACAATTAGCCACTTTTCCATAGCTCATCCTTTGTTATAGTTATTGCTATTAATCTTAACCGTAAGTACTGCATTTTCACAATGTGTTACAAAGTTTTGCTGTAACTTAGCTGAAAAGCATTGAATTGCGGCGCTCGAAAACACATGATAAATAAAAATTTATTCAATTTCTAATGGATACAAAATAATGAAAAAAATAATAGGACTTAGTGCAATCGCATTTGCAGTGCTAGCAGGTTGTTCTTCTACTTCTACCACAACGCCTCCTGCTGCTAATACTAACCTTATTCCTGATTCGTTGGTAATCAGTCCAAACGACACCCGCGAATATAAAACATTAAAACTCGATAACGAAATTGATGTAATTCTAATTTCAGATCCAAGTGCTGAGAAGTCAGCTGCTGCACTTAGTGTTGGTGTTGGTTTATTGCACGACCCTATGTCGCAACAAGGTATGGCTCATTATCTAGAGCACATGTTGTTCCTTGGTACAGATCGTTACCCAGACACTAAAGGTTACAGTGATTTTATGACTAAAAATGGTGGTGCACATAATGCTTACACCTGGTTAGATATCACAAACTACATGTTCAAAGTTAATAACGATGCCTACGACGAAGCACTTGACCGCTTTGCAGATTTCTTTAAATCACCAAAGCTTTACCCTGAATACACAGACAAAGAAAAAAATGCGGTAAACGCTGAGTGGTCAATGCGTCGTGAAATGGACTTTTTTGGTCAGTTTAAACTGGCACGTCAAATGATGGGCTCACATCCTGCAAACCGCTTCTTGATTGGTAACCTAGAAACCTTAGGGGATAAAGAAGGCAGCAATTTACATAAAGAAACCGTCGCTTTCTATAACAAATATTATTCATCGAACATTATGAAAGTGGCGATGATCTCAAATCGTCCACTGGCTGAAATGGAAGCAAAAGCTAAACAGTATTTTGCTGATATTGAAAATAAAAACATCGAAAAACCTACTGTGACTGATAAGTTAGACTTTTCTGTTGCTGGCGGAAAGCGTGTTTACTACTCACCAAATGAAGATGTAAAACAGCTACAGTTAGAGTTCACAATTGCAGATAACAGTTCACAATTTGCGGTAAAACCAAATCGTTTTGTTTCTTACCTTTTAAGTAACGAAATGCAAGGTAGTCCTGCACAAATTTTGCGTGATAAAGGCTGGGTATCACGTTTATCTGCTTCAGATGCACCAACACAATATGGTAACTACGGCAGCTTAACGGTTAATATTGAATTGACTGATGCTGGCATGCAAAACCGCGAAGAAATTGTCGCTATGGTTATGCAATACATTGCGCTTATTAAAGAGCAGGGGGTTGATAGCAAATACTTTAATGAAATTCGTACTTCTCTAAATAACGAATTTCAATTCCTCGAAAAAGGTGATGAGTTTGGTTATGTGAGTAACCTTACTGATAGCATGCAAAAGTTCCCTGTGAACAACGCAATAAACGCACCTTACTATTATGCTCAGTTTGATGCAGATGCGGTGCAAAATGTACTTTCGCAATTAAATGAAGATACTTTACGTATTTGGTATATTTCAAAGCAAGAAGAAACAGATTCACAGCTACATTTCTATGATGGTAAATATCGTATAGAAGACATCAGTGAAGCAGAAGTTGCAAGTTGGAACAAACCAAGCGAATACGCTTTAGCATTACCAACAGTAAACCGCTTATTACCAGAAAGCTTTGCAATTAAGACTGCTGAATTTAAACAACAAGCGCACCCTGAACTGGTATTTGATAAGCAAGGTGTTAAAGTTTGGCGTCAAGCTAGTCAGCAGTTTGCTGAGCAACCAAAAGGCCTTGTAGAAGTTTACATCAATACGCCAGATGCCCTTGTGAATGTAAAATCGCAAGTTCTTTACTCAATTTGGGCTGATCTTTATAACTTACAACAAAGTAAATTAAGTACAGAAGCAGCAGTTGCCGGTATGAGTTTAGGGTTACAACCAAGTAATGGCCTAGTGCTATCGCTAAGTGGCTTTACAGATAAGCAAGATGTGCTTCTAGCTCAGGCTCTTGAAAATCTAACGTTAGATGTGTCTGAAGAAGGCTTTGCACAAGCTATCGATCGTTTTAAGCGTGATTTACTAAATCAGCAAAAGCAGTTCCCTTTCTATCAAGCATTTGGTGAGTACTCGAAGCTTACTCGTAGCGGTAAATTTGATACTGAAACCTTGATTGCAGCGGCAGATGCGCTAACTCTTGCAGATTTTGCTGCTATCAAGCAATCAACTCTTGCTGCAAATGATTTACGCGTATTCACGTTTGGTAATTATAACCAAAATGACGTTGAATCTATTGCTAGTAAGCTAACAGCTATTCTGCCTAAAGGTCATAAAGCAACGGAGTTTGCCAGAAGCAAAGCATGGTTACCTCAACCTGGTGAGCGCATTGTGCTGCAAAAAGATATCGATGTAGCTGATGTGGCTATCATTGATATGGTTGTTCACCCAACTCCTGGCTATAAACAAAAAGCGCAAGCGCAAATCTTACAAAGTCACTTTAGAACCGTTGCGTTCGATAAGTTACGAACAGAAGAACAACTTGCTTATGCAGTTGGTGCTTTAGCTCGTCCTATTGAAGATTATTCTGCTTTAGGCCTTTATATCCAAACACCAGTGAAAGGCCCTAAAGAAATGCAAGCGCGTTTTGATGAGTTTAAGAAGCAATATGCTGTAGAGCTTGATAACATGACAGAAGAAACATTTGCACAACTTAAAAATGCAACTCTTGTGTCTTTAAAAGAGCAACCTAAGAACCTAAGTGATGAAATGTCACCGCTGATTTCTGATTGGTACCGTGAGAACTTTAAGTTTGATTCTAAGGAAAAGCTTATCGCCGAAGTTGAAAACGTAACCTTGGCAGATCTTAAAGACTACTACAAGAAAACCATGCTAAATGATCAAGCTCCGCGTTTGAACATTCAAATGCGTGGTAGTAAGTTTGCTGATAAACCATTCGCAGATCTTAAAAACCAAACTAAAGTCGACAGTTTAGAGACTTACTACAAAGGAATTAAATTCCAAAAGTAACTTAATAGTTGATAAACAAAAGCCCAAGCAATTGCTTGGGCTTTTCTTTTTTCGAAAAGTAAACTTAGGAGAAGTAACCCTGAATATAATTATAGTCAATAAGAATTTTTATTATGGGGATAATTACTTTACACTCATCAATTATGTCACATAGTTATTATAATTGAGCAAAGAGTTTATGGCTTTTTCAGATACTTACAGGCTCAGTAGTCATGCAGTTATCACCAATAGTCAAGGTCAGGTGTTGTTACTAAAAGCTAACTATGGTCAAAAAAGTTGGGGGCTACCTGGCGGAGCTTTAGATAAAGGCGAAACCATTCATCAAGCGCTACTGCGCGAATGCCAAGAAGAACTTAATTGCGACGTTGAAATAGGTTATTTAAGTGGTGTCTATTATCACACTGTGTTCAACTCACATGTGTTTATTTTTCGTGCTTATATGGATGATGATGCTGAGATAATGTTAAGCAATGAGCATACTGAATATCGTTATTTCCCTATTGATGAGCTTTCAACAGTTCAAAAAGAGCGAGTGCTTGATTGCCTTAATTTTACTCATGAAGTCGTCAGTAAGGTGTTTTAACAAGTGTTAGATATATATTTAAGGGCAGGGCATCCAGATGATGCCACCTTTATTGTTGAGCTATTAAATCAAGCAACATTTTTAGAGCATATCGGCAATAAAAATATAAATACTCCAGCACAAGCTGAACATTATATTCAACAAAACTTTGTTAACAGCCACCAGCAATTTGGGTTTGGTAGTTACATAGTATGTTTATCTGATGGTACACCTGTTGGCATGGTGGGTCTCTTTCAGCGAGATGCGTTAGCTATTCCTGATTTAGGATTTGCACTGCTAGCCAAATATGAAGGCAAGGGTATAACAACATCAGCTGCAAAGTTATTGCTGGCTAAAAAGCATGTATTAGAGTTTGGTATACTTACAGCAATCACCTCGCAAACAAATATTGGTTCGCAGAAAGTTTTACAAAAACTTGGTTTTGAGTATATCGGTGATGTCATCATTAACGAAGACAATCAGCCACTAAAACTTTTATTAAAGAGCAAGCTTTGAAATGTCGCTTGCTACTTGTTTGTTGACTTTAAGCCAAGAAGATTCAAGTGTGGCAACAAGTCCTTCGTAGTCACTCTCTTTTAAAGGCGTAAGCTCATTAAAATAGTTTACAGCTTTTAATTTTCGGCCCGTGTCTGGCGTTGTATAGTACAAGCGCCAAAGCCCAGCAATGTTGGCATTACCTTTCTCATCACCGTTAAAGTGATGTAGTTCAAATTCTAATTCATAAAAGCTTTGCTGATCTAAATCAGTAATTACAGGTAAACCTTTTATTACCATCCAATTATTAAGTTCAGTGTAAAGTTGTTGATGGGCACTTGCAGTTAACATTAAATCAGGTGATTCACTCCATAGGTGATAGTTAGCAGCGTTCACTCTGTTGTTATCTAATACCATAGCAATACCACGATTATTTAGCGCACCGCGTAATTGTACCGTGTTAATCCTGAGTTGAGCTTGAGTGTTCTCAGCTAAGCGTTGCATTGCAACTATTGGTTGCGAAAATTGATAATACTCAATAGTTGAAAACGAAGTTTGGCTGCAGGCCGATAGTAATAGCACTGATGCAATTGAAGCACAGAGTTTATAGTTCATTATTGTTTCCTCGGCGTTGGATCTGCTGGTAGCTCTTTATCAAAAATCAACATATTAGGTTGCTGGTTTAAGCCACGAGTGAGGGGTTGGAGCTCTTCACTTAAACGTTTAAATTCAGACAATGTTGTTTGCAACTGCTGGTGGAACGTTGAACCTTGCTCGTAGCTTGCCATGGTTTTTTCAAATTGTTTCATGGTTTTATCGAATTGTTGCATGCTCTTTGTCATTTCTGCAAAGTTGCGATTAATATCACCCGGTAAGTCTTGAGTATCTTGTTTATTTAGTAGCTCTCTCATGTCTTGAGCAAGTGCTTGATACTCGGCAAATGTGGTCTGCATTTGCGCTAAGCTATCTTCAATTTTAAGGTTATTAACTTTATTCAATACATCAGATACTTGGTCGGCTAATACTGTTATGCCGCTCGACACACTAGGGAATACTGTGTACTCAGCTATGGTCTTTAATTCGGCGGGTTCTGCGTTATCATATATGTCTAAGTCGACATACACAGCTCCGGTCAATAAATTACCTGGTTTCAGCGAGGCACGAAGGCCGCTCTTGATCCAGCCATCTAAACTTGAATGCCAAAACTCACGCGCTGCAGTGCTGTCGTGGTATAGGCGACCATATTCAATTTTTACAAGGGCAGGTACTGCGGTGTTATCGGTTCTAAAGTGCGCAGGTTTGCCATCTATGATTACACTTGCAGGTGCTTCGACCACACTACCGATGCGCATACCTCGGTATTCAACGGGGGCGCCTGGGCGTAAGCCACGAATTGATTGTTCAAAGTCTATTAAGTAATAGTCAAAATCATAAAAACGTTCCTCAAGAGCAGCTTTATAACTATTACTTAATGAAAAACTATGGCCATTACTGGCAACTTCACCGGGTGCTTGCTGTTCAGGAATACCAACTGAAATTCCCCCTTTTAGTAGTTTGCTTAATGAGCCAGTATTTACATTAATACCATCAGCCGACAGGTCTATTTCAATGCCTGAGTTAACCCAAAATATGGAATTTAAGGTGATCAAATTTTGATAAGGCTCCTTGATGAAAATACCATATTTCATCGCTTGGTTTTTCCAATCAAAGGTTGCTGTTTCTATTTGACCAATTTTATAATCTTTGAAGTAAATGCCAGTGCTGACATCAAGCACCTCTGCGTTATAGCTAAGCAGTGTAAAGCGTCCACCTTTAACATCTTTACCAATTAATGCTGGTTCATCCTGAAGTTCAAAACTCTCGGCAAGTCTTTTACTCTCTCCGGGTGCAAATTCTAAATACACCCCTGACAGTAAGGTACTCATTCCGCTTATACCGGTATCATCAATACGTGGTTTTACAACCCAAATTTTTGCATCATCTGTGAGTAGGTTGTCATAATGTTTATCAATTTGTGCACGTGCTATTACACTATTTTGTTTATCAGACAAACGTACATGGTCAATTTGGCCAATCTTCACGCTACGCACTTTTATTTCTGTCTTACCAGCCACAATCCCTTCTGCATGAGGCATTTTTATAAAGATGGTGGTGCCTTTATTCGCTTGATACTGGTACAACATCCATGCGCCAATTAATAAGGCAATAACTGGTATGATCCAGATTGCTGATATATTTGGCGCTGTTTTTATTTTAGCAGTTTCGCTCATGCCAAGGTCTCTTGTTTCGCAGTACTTAAATTATCTGGGTTATCCCACAATAAACGTGGATCAAATGCATGGGCTGCCAACATTTGGCAAATAACCATGGTAGTAAAAAAGATTGTGCCAATGCCAGGGGTGACCGACATTAGGTTTCCTAGTTGTACTAAGGCTACTAGAATCGCCACAACAAATACATCGATCATTGACCATTTGCCAATAAATTCAGTCAATTGATATATGCGTGTATAACTTTTTGTTTGCCTGTTTGCAGGCCTCATAACCATAAAACACAAAAAACTTAAAATAAGCGCTTTTGCTAGAGGGACAACTACACTCGCTAAAAAGATAATCATCGCGATGGGGTAAGATCCACTATTCCATAAAATCATAACCCCACCAATAATAGTCGATGGCATCTCATCGCCAAGACTCGTTGTATACATAATTGGGTAGACATTGGCTGGTATATAACAGGCGACTGAGGTAATTAACCAAGCTGCAGCTTTTTGCACACTAAATGGGTTACGGCTATATGTTTTAGAGTGGCAGCGTGAACAGGTTTTTGTTGCACATAGCTGTCCACATACATGACAAGCTCTTAAACCTTGATCAATTGCACGCATATTCGGTTGTGTTTGTTCTATATAGTCAGGCTCTTTTAGTTGGTGCCACAAAGAGTGTTTATTTAATTTTGCTGTAACCGCTACATAGCAAATTACAAAAGCACTGTAAGCCCAAAAGCTCACACCAAACTCGATATCGGCCATCGACATAATTTTGACCATGCTCACCATTACGCCTATTAAAAAAATTTCCGACATGATCCAAGGTTCTAACGCAAAGGTAATTTTTAATATTCTTTTTCCCCATTGGTATGGTAGCGCTTTTAGTAAACCTAAATGCAGAGGAATTATTAGTACCAATAAAAGTAGGGGCAGACCGATAATACTTGTGTCAATGAACAAACCTAAAAAGTCGTTGTCGTAATTAAAGAGTATTCGTGCGGCATCGGGTAAGGTGATTGTTTGGGTAATACCGCTACTTGTAAAAGATAGAAATGGATAAAACATACTACTAAAGAGCATAACGATAGCACTTAAACTCAGTGCGACAACCATGCTATCTTGATTAGCTTGCGACGCCGAAAGCTTTGTATTGCAATGTGGGCATAATGCCACTTGTTTTGCACTTAAGTGTGGGATCTCTATAACAAGATCGCAGCTAGGACAGGCTGTTTGCAAACTTATGGTCTCTTAAACAAGAACTTAGTTTAGTTTGCATCAAATAGTGTATAAATTCAAATGCACCTTTGTTCAATATAAGCTAATATTTGTACAAAGTGATTACGCTTTTTAATACAGTTAATTTTTAAGGTGAGCAGTGAAGCAATTATTTATCCTTTTAATGTTGTTTGTTAGTGTTAAAGGCGAGTGTTTATCAGAGCCAAATACGCAAAAGCCAATTATTGTTGCTGCAAGCTCCTCTTTACCTCCTTATGTTATTGAAGACACGAACAGCGGAATCCAACTCGAAATACTAAAAGCGGCTTTGAAATCTCAAGGTATTTCTAATATCGATATCCATTACATGTCGAATAAGCGTGCTGAGCAACAGCTAATGCATGGTAAGGTTGATATTGTACTTAACTTTCCTGATGCACTTACGACACGAGTCTATAAAAGTGACGAACTGCTGCGCTACCAAAATGTAGCGGTCAGCCTTGCTAATAAAGAGTTAAAAATTAACAGTATTTATGATTTAGCGGGAAAGAGTGTTTTGGCGTTTCAAAACGCAACCAATTTTATTGAAGCACCATTTAAATCGGTTACCAATATTTTACGCTCATACGAAGAAGTCGTTAATCAAGAAGCACAAGTTGATCACCTTATGAAAGGTTGGGTTGATGTTATTATTTTAGAGCGTCGAGTGTTTTTGTATTATTTTGAAAAATACAAACAAAGCGGTGAAGTAAAACCGTTTGTTGTGCATGCAATATTTAAAGAAGCACCAAGACCTGCGTATTTTCATAGTAAAACGTTAAAGAATGTCTTTAATTTAGGTCTTGATGAGATCATTGAGTCAGGCGAATATCAAGCTATTA
Source organism: Pseudoalteromonas apostichopi (assembly GCF_030297135.1). Taxonomy (NCBI): domain Bacteria; kingdom Pseudomonadati; phylum Pseudomonadota; class Gammaproteobacteria; order Alteromonadales; family Pseudoalteromonadaceae; genus Pseudoalteromonas; species Pseudoalteromonas apostichopi. The sequence goes on along the minus strand of NZ_AP028066.1, from coordinate 592,374 downwards.
TTCGCCTTGATGGAACTGAATATGCCCAGCTTTTAAATTCTAAGTTACGCGAATAACGCAACGGTCTGGCGACTGAGAGCGATAAGTTTGCCATCTTCACTCCAAATACAGCCATCTTCTAGACCGTAGCCATCTTTACTATGATGTGTAATTGCTTCATAGCCAAGCCACCCGTTATGGGCAATGGCAGGTTCTTCTACAAATTCAATGTACCATGACATGCTACTCGCCGGTGCTGGTTGCTTATACATTTGCAACAGGGTGGGTGGCCATGCATCTGCTAACGCGATTATATGTGCCTCTTGCATCTGTTCTGGTATGTGCTTGAATTTCATCCAACCGCCTAAGTGAGACGTATCTGAGTTAGTAAATGGCATATTGCCTTGTTGTAAGCAAAGGGAAATATGTTGGAAGAAAGCTGGCATCTGCCCTTCTAAATAAGGAAGAACAAATTGCTCATTAACAGGAGTTAGTTGCATTGTTTTTGTAACATCAACCTTAACTCCTGATTGTCGCTGTGCGCCAAAACAGGCTTGAGTTATTACACAGACTTCACCACCCTGAATCACTTTTGCTAGTACTTGAGCGCTATTCTTTCCTTCACGTAATACGTCGACATCAATAGTAAAGTCAGTTTCGGCAAGAAGCGGTCCAACAAAATTAGTGCTTAATGAAAGTAGCCTACGAGAACTATCAATATGTTGACGAATTGCTTGGTAGAGTAGTGCTGCAGATAAGCCACCAAAGGCAGTTCTACCTTGGCACCAATTTTCTGGAAACTGCATCACTTTTGTGTTGTCTTTACCAAGCTCTGTTGCCATTGCGAGCAATTGTTCAAAATGCATAATTTTCCTTGTTATTTATCATACTTATTTTCTTATAGCATAGCTAAGCTCATCAGACCAGTTTGTTTGATTTTAAGAATGTATCTGAAAACTTATTTTTTTGAGGAAAAAATGCCCATTTAGAAAATATTTCAAAAAAAAGTATATTTTTTTCATTTTTACAGTTGAATTCAGTTTCCTGCACCCCTATTTACTAGTCATCGAACGTTTTAACGAATTTTGAAGTTGGAGAAGATTCATGGGTAGAATTATTGGAATCGATTTAGGTACTACTAACTCTTGTGTAGCAGTACTAGACGGTGATAAAGCACGTGTTATTGAAAACGCGGAAGGCGATCGCACAACACCATCGATCATTGCTTATACGCAAGACGGTGAAACATTAGTTGGTCAACCTGCAAAACGCCAAGCAGTAACGAACCCAACTAACACATTATTTGCAATCAAGCGTCTAATTGGTCGTCGTTTTGAAGACGAAGAAGTACAACGCGATATCGGTATCATGCCTTTTAAAATTGTAAAAGCTGATAACGGTGATGCATGGGTTGAAGCACGTGGCGAAAAACGTGCTGCACCACAAATTTCAGCAGAAGTGCTGAAAAAAATGAAGAAAACAGCAGAAGACTTCCTAGGTGAAGCGGTTACTGAGGCAGTAATCACAGTTCCTGCATACTTCAATGACTCACAACGTCAAGCTACTAAAGATGCTGGTCGTATCGCAGGTCTTGAAGTTAAACGTATCATCAATGAGCCAACAGCCGCTGCACTTGCATACGGTATGGACAAAAACAAAGGTGAAAACGTTGTTGCAGTATATGACTTAGGTGGTGGTACTTTCGATATCTCTATCATCGAAATCGACGAAGTTGAAGGTGAGCACACGTTTGAAGTTCTTGCAACTAATGGTGACACTCACTTAGGTGGTGAAGACTTTGATAACCGTGTTATCAACTACTTAGTTGAAGAGTTTAAGAAAGATCAAGGCATCGATCTTAAAAATGACCCACTTGCAATGCAACGTGTTAAAGAAGCTGCTGAAAAAGCGAAGATTGAACTTTCTTCTGCACAGCAAACAGAAGTTAACTTACCGTACGTGACTGCTGACGCAACTGGTCCTAAGCACATGAATGTTAAAGTTACTCGTGCAAAACTTGAGTCACTTGTTGAAGACTTAGTAACTAAGTCAATCGAGCCACTTAAGCGTGCACTAGCTGATGCTGATTTATCAGTAAGCGACGTAAATGACATCATCCTTGTTGGTGGTCAAACACGTATGCCTTTAGTACAAAAAACAGTTGCTGAGTTCTTTGGTAAAGAACCTCGTAAAGATGTTAACCCAGATGAAGCAGTTGCAGTAGGTGCAGCGATTCAAGGTGGTGTTCTAGCTGGTGACGTTAAAGACGTACTACTACTTGACGTATCTCCGTTATCACTAGGTATCGAGACTATGGGTCAAGTAATGACAGCATTAATTGAGAAAAACACGACGATTCCTACTAAGAAATCACAAGTTTTCTCAACAGCTGAAGACAATCAATCAGCGGTAACGATTCACGTACTACAAGGTGAGCGTAAGCGTGCAAGCGACAATAAATCTCTAGGTCAATTTAACCTAGAAGGTATTCGCCCAGCACAACGTGGTACACCTCAAATCGAAGTAACATTCGACGTAGATGCGGACGGTATCTTACATGTATCGGCTAAAGACAAAGATACAGGTAAAGAGCAGAAGATCACAATCCAAGCTTCTTCAGGTTTAAGCGATGAAGAAGTAGAAAAAATGGTTCGTGACGCTGAAGCGCACGCTGAAGAAGATAAGAAATTCGAAGAGCTAGTAGCGACTCGTAACCAAGCAGATGCAATGGTTCATGGCACACGCAAGCAAATCGAAGAAGCGGGTGATGCATTACCAGCAGAAGATAAAGAAGCAATTGAAGCTGCGCTTACTGAGCTAGAAGCTTCGATTAAGAGTGATAACAAAGAAGAGATTGAAGCGAAAACTCAAGCTCTAGCTGAAAAATCACAAAAGCTAATGGAAATTGCACAAGCTAAAGCACAGCAGCAACAAGGCGGTGCGGATGCTGGTGCACAGCAATCTTCTGCAAAACAAGACGACGATGTTGTTGATGCAGAGTTCGAAGAAGTGAAAGACGACAAGTAATTGCTTGTTTCGCTTCTGCCTAACGCAATAATGGCTGCTTTGTTTAGCCAATTAAGTTAGGATGAAATGATTGAGGCGCGCCAGCGATTTCGCTTGACGCGCCTTTTGCATGTATATAAACGGTAAATTGATAAGAGACCAATCTGCTTAGATTTAACTTAACACGATTGGTATGAATCGATTTATCTTACGCAGTGTAGCTGCAGTAAAAAGAGTAGTGTGATAGATATGTCAAAAAGCGATTATTATGAAGTTCTCGGCGTGAGCAAAGATGCCAGCGAACGAGACATAAAAAAAGCGTATAAGCGCTTAGCGATGAAATATCATCCAGACCGTACAGCAGGCGATAAAGACCTTGAAACTAAATTTAAGGAAGTAAAAGATGCCTACGAAGTACTGACTGATCCGCAAAAACGTCAGATGTATGACCAATACGGCCATGCAGCCTTTGAACAAGGTGGCGGCGGCCATGGCGGTGGCTTCGGCGGCGGTCAGGGTGATTTTGGCGATATTTTCGGTGATGTGTTTGGAGATATCTTTGGTGGCGGCGGTGGTCGTCGTCAATCTCGTCAACAACGTGGTTCAGACTTACGTTACAATATGGATTTAAGTCTTGAAGAAGCGGTTCGTGGTAAAGACGTTGAGATTAAAGTTCCAACATGGGTAAGCTGTAAGCCGTGTGATGGCAGTGGTGCAAAAGCAGGTTCTAAACCAAAAACGTGTACTACTTGTCATGGTGCAGGGCAAGTACAAATGCGCCAAGGTTTCTTCGCGGTTCAGCAAACCTGTCCTACGTGTCAAGGTACGGGTCAAATTATTTCTGATCCTTGTGACAGCTGTCATGGTCAAGGTCGTGTAGAAAAAACTAAGACCTTATCAGTGAAAATTCCAGCTGGTGTTGATACCGGTGATCGTATTCGTTTATCTGGCGAAGGTGAAGCGGGTATGCATGGTGCGCCTGCAGGTGATTTATATGTACAAGTGTCTGTGCGCGAACACCCTATTTTCCAACGTGACGGTAATAACCTGTATTGTGAAGTACCTATTGGCTTCACAACAGCTGCACTTGGTGGCGAAATTGAAGTGCCAACACTAGATGGTCGCGCAAAGCTGAAGATTCCATCAGAAAGCCAAACGGGCAAAATGTTCCGTATGCGTGGCAAAGGTGTGAAGTCGGTTCGCAGTGGCGCACAAGGTGATTTGATCTGTAAAGTAGTTATTGAAACACCGGTGAATTTAAACGAACGTCAACGTGAGTTACTTGAAGAGCTTGAGCAAAGCATGGGTAAAGATGGTTCTAAAAACCGTCCAAAAGAAAAAGGTTTCTTTGACGGTGTAAAGAAATTCTTCGATGACCTAACTAAGTAACTTCAGTTAGATAGTAAGAAGGCGCTAATTAGCGCCTTTTTTTATTGGTAATTGCCTACTTTAGTGATCTAAGAATAGGTAGTTTTGCCAACTTTTCATTCTGATCAACACTTTACGCATCACTGAGACATGTTCGAAGTGTTCAGAATAAACAGCTACCTCAGTGCTTGTTCCTTGTGGAAGATGGTACTGGCTCATATCATCTGTAATTTTTAAGGTGACAATAGCGCGGCCTTGACGGGCAAAAAATTCACTGCCCATAAGTGTGCCTTGTGCTTGTACTTGTCCCTCACCAATAGCGGGTAACACATCGATTACTTCGCCCGCAAATGTTTTACCAGGAATTGCTTTAAAGATAAAATCAGCTTTATAGCCTGGTTCAAGTCTTAATAGCGAATTTTGTCTAAACGCAGCTACATAAACAGTGTCTTCTTTGTGCACAAAAGTCATTACCGGCCGTAGTGGCATAGGGACCGCAATCATCCCAGGACGTAATGTAAGTTGTGTAACATAGCCATCGGTTGGTGCATGTACGCGGGTGCTATCTAAGTTAAATTGTGCTTGCTCTAAATTAGCGCGAGCAGCAGCGATTTTGGTTTGTTCGCCGTTTATTTCTGATTCAAATGCCAGCTTCTGACGTAATTCTTCTGCTTGTGCTGCTTCATAACTTGCCTTTGCTGCTAAGTATACACCTAATTTATTATCAACTTGGCCTTTTGAGTAAGCACCGCTTTTTGCGCCTTTTTCATATCGCTCGTATTCTTTCTTGCTGCGGTCATATTCAGCTTTAGCCATCAGAGCACTTGCTTGCGCTGATTTATAGGCCGCTTCCAAACCAAGAACTGACTGCTTTGCATCTTGTAAAGCCGCAATTGCTTGATTTAGTTTTGCTCGATACAAGGTGTCGTCTAGACGAAATAGTAAGTCACCTTTCTTAACTGGCTGATTTGGCTTCACTGCAACTTCTTCTACCGTGCCACGTACATTTGGTACAATCGGCGTTGTGACATAGGCACTGCTAGCCATATTTGAATGTGGGTGGTTATAGTTCATTAAAAGAATTAAAGCGCCAATCAGCACCACACCACCGAGTACTGCTGTGGGTACGGTCCATTTATTAAGCGGGATCTTAAAAACTTTAAATATGCCTATGCACAATGCGGTATATGTGAGTATTAATAACAAATCCATATTTTATTTCTCTTTATTATTCGATTGAGCATTAACCTGTGCTTGTAGTGCTGCGACTGTGGCTGTCAGACTAGCCACCTTCTCAGCTAAGTCTTCTTGTTCCTTTTGAATCTGGTTGAAGCCCCAACCGCGGTCATCACGCCATAATGTGGCCCAAACCCATAAAAATGGCCACAATACATGCAGTGTAAATAGGCTAACCCAGCCTGCATAATGGATGGCATCTTGATGAGGGTGATTACGTTTTTTCGCAATTTCGTAGGGAATATCGTGGATAGCGATTACACCATAAAATATTACAACCGTCACAAACACGAGCATGACTAGCGCAAAGTAGTCTAAAAACATGTACTTTCCTTTGTTTAACTTATAATCAATTTAATAATACGTGAAATTTATCTAATTCCTAGTCGGTATTTTCAGATTTAGTTAAGCACAACGTAGTAGTCTGTATCGGCAAGACAGCGACATAAAGTCACATCTTCTGAAAATGTTGTGCTTTGTATTTTACCTTTTTCTAAGCCAAGCGTATGGCATTTGCTTTGACAATTCATGTAGGCATTCCATGCGAGGTATTCGTTGCACACAAAATTAACTGCATACAAAAGGGTGAGTATGATGAATAATTGCTTGGCTAGATACAGCCCTGTGCGTCTAGACATACTTGTTACCTTGCCCAGGATTCATTATTCAAGTGTAGTTCAATTAGAGCCATTAAGTGCTTTTTGAAGTCGTTTTTCTATTGCCTTATGTTCCTTTTTCACGATATGTTTTATAAGTTACAGAAAATTAATCAGTTATAGGAAAATCAATGACGCCGGCTATAAACTTATTAAAAAAGAAAGGCATTAGTTTTGATGTGCTCAGCTATCAGCATGAGCCTTCACAACAACAGTTTGGCCTTGAAGCGGTTGAAAAATTGAATCTTCCTGCTGAGCAAGTATTTAAAACCTTAGTACTCGAAGATACAGAACATCAACTCTTAGTTGCTATTGTCCCTGTTAGTCAGCAAGTTAATTTGAAAATGTTGGCAAAGGCTGCGTGCGTTAAAAAAGTGCAAATGGCTCCACAACAGAAAGTCGAAAATACGACTGGTTATATTTTAGGTGGTGTAAGCCCACTTGGTCAGAAAAAACGTCTTGTGACCTATGTTCATGAATCTGCACAAGAATTTGATGTTATGTATGTGTCGGCTGGTAAACGTGGTTTAGAAATTGCCCTGTCTCCGCAGGATCTTTGCAGTTTACTTAATGCTAAATTTGCTAATTTTTAGCAATGTATTTTTGGTAGGTTATGCCACCGAGTTGTGTAGTGAGGCGATAGATACTCACGCTTCATATGCCAACGAGTTGTGGGTGTTTGGCTGGCTATCGCAAGCGTACCAACCCCATAACGAGCATTGATGTTATCAAGGCACTGCATCAGTTTAGGGTTATCGATAGGTGCTTGAAATAAATCTGGTTGCTGAAACATTTGACTTGATAACTCAAGTGCACCCACACCACATTTGTAAAATTGCACACCAGGCTTATAGAGGTGTTTAAATATCTCGCTGATGGCATTCGCAAACACGCAGCTATCAGCTGTGGCGACACTGAACTCATAAATATAAGATTTTTTATAATAGTCGTCTTGATGAGGCGAGCTGGCGACAAACAGTAATAAGCGTTTAGTTTGTGAGCCTTGCGTACGCAGCTTTCTTGCCACAATAGTGCCGTGATTGATCAGTGCAGTTTTTAGCGCTGTGGCATCAGTGATACGTTCCCCAAAACTGCGGGTCGAGAAAATCTCTTTTTTGTCTTGGCGCACTTCATCCCACGCTAAACAACTTTTACCACGTAACTCGTTCACTGTTCGCTCTAGGACTATACTGAACAAGCGTTTCATTTTTCGTGGCTCTTGCTCAGCTAAATCAAAAGCCGTATTTATATTTATTGCTTTAAGCTTTTTAGCTAAGCGTCTGCCAACTCCCCATACATCTTGTACATCCATCGCTTTTAAAATGGCTAACCGTGAAGGTTCCGAATCAATCACTGCAACGCCATCAAAGCCGGGTAGCTTTTTCGCTGCATGATTAGCCGCCTTAGCAAGGGTTGCTGTTGGGCCAAATCCAACACCGACTGGCAGCTTTGTTTCGCGCCACACGGTACGACGAATATCATGGCCATAACTATGCCAATCGTGAACAAAGCTGGTGAAACCTGTAAAGTTTAAAAATGACTCATCTATAGAGTATATATGTTGGTTATCGCAAAAGCGGCCAATTACATTCATCATCCGCTCGCTTAAATCGGCGTACAGCTCATAGTTAGATGAGCGGATCACTACTTGGTTATCTTCGAGTATTTTCTTTACTTGAAAATAAGGCTGAAACTTTGGAATAGCCAGCTTTCGTGCGATTGGACACACGGCACAAATACAGCCATCGTTATTGGTCAGTACAACGACAGGTTTACTGCGAATTGCTGGATCAAACACTTTTTCTGCGCTGGCATAAAAAGCTACGGCATCGACTAAGGCGTACATGATAATAACTCTTTACTACTGCGATGTAAGCGAATAGAGCGAGTGACCACGCCTTCTAGTTGAAATTCATCAGATTGACGTAGTTGCACTGCAGGGTATTTGGGCGATGCTGATAATAACTGTGCATTGTGTTTATCTAACAGTTTACAGACAAATAAACCATTTAGATTTGCCACAATTACATCGCCATTTTTAACGTCTTCGGCGCGATCAACCAGTAATAAGTCGCCATCAAAAATCCCCACACCTTGCATTGATTCGCCAGAAGCAATACCAATAAATGTTGCATCAGGGTGCTTAATCAATAGTTGATCTAATGATAAGCCTAGCTCTTTGTATTGTGCTGCCGGTGATTCAAAACCACACACGCCAGCTTCGATATAAATAGGAATAACACGCATAACAAAACCACTATACTGTATGTTTGTACAGTATAGTGGTTTGTGGTTATCTTGCCAATAAGATCACGGGGTGTTGTTATTGATATTTTCGATCATGGTTGTGGCAATAGCGATAAAATTACGTACTTGTTCATCAGTTAAACCTTGGCAAAGTTTGGCATCGACCTCTTGCTCTGCAACGTCTAAGCGCGAGAACAGGGCGTTACCTTGATCAGTAAACGATAAAATTAAACAGCGCTTGTCATTTTCGTCGGCACATTTATAGACCAGTTCAAGCTTTATAAGCTCTTTTACTAAGCGTGCTATTTGTGCTTTATCACGGCCTGTTTTGGCAACAATATCATTCGCGGTACAGTGCTGTGTTTGGGCAATAATATGTAAGCAGCGTACATGCAGAGCGTTAAGACCAAGCTCGTTGGCGTTAATTGCTTCTCGTACAGTGACACGATAACTTTGTGCCAGTGTAAATAAAGCAGAAGAAAGAGAAGTTTGTGACATGGCTTACCTAAATTATGCTAGTTGGTATTAGTTGACATAGTCAACTAAAAGCGTATAGTTGACTATATCAACTATTGGGGCGTTGTGCAATTTAACCAGCTAGGAGACCAACATGGCTAGAAAAGTTCGTCGTGCAACTGTATTAAGTACTACGCGTATTTCCCCGCATCTACAAAGAATTGTCGTTGGATCAGATGAGTTTGCCGATTTCCCGCAAGACGCAAAAGGTGCGTACGTAAAAGTACTGCTACCTCACTCGGGTGAATCTAAGGTTGAACTTGATCTACAAGCTAAGCGTCCTGCATTAATGCGCTCTTATACTATTCGCAATATTCATCCTGTTAACGGTGCAATTACCCTCGACTTTGTAGTTAACCAGCACATAGGCGTGGCAAGCAACTGGGCACAAAATGCGGTAGTAGGCGACGAGGTAGGTATTGCAGGACCTGGGCCTAAAAAACTCACCGACTTAACTCAAACACATTATCTAATGTTGGCTGATTTAACTTCAGTGAATGCAATAAATGGCTATTTACAAGTATTACCGAAAGACGCAATTGTTGATGTCATTATTCACGTTGCAGATAAAGCCGATATCATCGAGCTTGAGCAAATTAAAGCTAACACTCAGCACAGCATTAAATGGCTAGTTACAAAAAAGCCTGAAACAGAACTACTCGATCAAGTAATACGATTTTGTGCAGGATATAACACACAACCTATAGTATTTATGGCATTGGAAGCAAGCTTAGTAAAATCTGTGCGCCGCTTAATAACAAACCGCTTTGCTGTTGATCATGAGCATATTGTTGCATCAGCATATTGGAAGCGAGGTATTGATGCCGATGGCCTAAAGGTGGAAAAACAGCAACAAAGTCGTGCTTAATTAGCATTTGAAAAATAGTCATTCGCTCTCATTTACTAAATATAATGAGTTTAATTTTGGAGAGCGAATGTCTGACCTTACCAACACGCCTTTTTCATTGCTTGAGTTGAGCCCAATGAAAGAGCACGAAACAGTTTCGCAAACATTAGCTAATAGCGTTACTTATGCACAAACAGCTGACAGACTTGGCTTTAATCGGTTTTGGATGGCAGAGCACCACAATATGCGCGGTATTGTTTGCGCTGCAACCTCAGTACTGATTGGTCACATAGCAGGTAAAACCCAGAATATTCGCGTAGGTGCGGGGGGGGTGATGTTACCTAATCATCCACCGCTGGTGGTTGCTGAACAATTTGGTACTCTTGAAAGTTTATATCCCGGTCGAATTGATTTAGGGCTTGGCCGTGCTCCTGGCAGCGACCCAATTACCAGCCGTGCCTTGCGCCGAGACGAACAACGCGCTGAACACTTTAATGATGAAGTAACTGAGCTTCAAGGTTTGCTTGGCCCATACAAAGGTGATTCACCAGTACGTGCAATCCCAGGTGAAGACACGAATGTGCCTATCTGGTTACTTGGCTCAAGCCTTTATAGTGCACAATTAGCTGCTAAAAAAGGCTTACCATATGCATTTGCAGGACATTTTGCCCCGCGTTTTGTTGAAGATGCTATTGCATTATATCGCAGAGAGTTTCAACCATCCGAAGTGTTAGATAAGCCATACGTAATGCTGGGCTTACCTGTTGTAGCCGCTGACACAGATGAACAAGCACGATTTTTATCAACAACCGCGAAACAGCGCATTTTAGCACTTATGCGTGGTAAGCCGCTTTGGCTTAAAGAACCTGTAAAAAGCATGGATGGTTTATGGACAGCGCAAGAAAAAATGCAAGTAGAAAACTTTTTAGGACTTTCTGTCGTTGGTGATCAAGCGAGCGTTAAGCATAAGCTGAGTATGATTAAACAGACGCTACAGGTTGATGAGTTTATTTTTACTAATGACCTGTATGATTTGAGTGACAGACAACATGCGCTAGAAATATTAGCAGACATCATGAACTAATACAGTCAAACGAATGATGAGAAACATGATGCGTATAACGATTTATTATACGCATAAATTGGACTCTGACACTCATGCAATAAACGGTTTTATAGATTGAAACAATTTAATTATTCCGTTTTAAGGATTGAAATTAACTTTATACAATACATTTATAAACTATTACCCTAGGAAGGTGCACCGTGAAATCTCAAACAATTGCCGCAGTAGAACCCCAATCAAAAACAGCATTAATCGCTGAGGGTGGTGGGCAACGAGGGATTTTTACAGCAGGTGTGCTCGATGCATGGTTAGAAAACAATTACGATCCATTCGATTTATTCATTGGTACATCGGCAGGCTCACAAAATTTAACGAGTTATTTAGCGCGTCAAAAAGGCTATGCAAAACGTTTGATCAGAGGGCTTTCTCGTCATAAACGTTTTTTCCAACTTGGCCGTGGGCTGTTTGGTAAAAGCATTGTCGATCTTGATTGGTATTTTGATAAAACCAAAGAAGTAAACCGTGCCCTTGATTTTAAAACAGCAACGCAAAGCCTAGGCAATCGCGAACTATTGATCACAACTACTAATGCGGCTGACCGTAAACCTTATTACTTGAGCCCAAATGGTGAAGATATGCAATGGTTGGCACTGTTAAAAGCATCAAGCGCATTACCGTTTTTATATAAAGATGGGGTTAACTTAACTCCTTGGCTGACAACTAAAGCTGCGAACGATGCAATTATTCAGAGCTCTAATACTGATTTAGTTCATGATATGTATCTAGATGGTGGTTTAGCAGCTCCATTACCAGTAAAAGAAGCCTATAATCGGGGAGCCCGAGATATTGTGGTTATCCGCACTGTGGATGAAAACTTTCAAGTTCAGTCAGAGTGGATGAATAAGATAAAATCGATAGTACGTGTATCGGGTTATTGTCCTAAAACAATCGATTATTTAGTACAGCACGAACAAGCTTATCAAGATGAACTTGATTTTATTGCCAATCCTCCAAGTGATGCGCGGATCACGCAAATTTTTGCAGGCGATAAACTACGCAGTAAGCTACTTGGTAGTACAGACTATGATCTACGCTACGATCACAAATTGGGATTAGCGGCGGGTCGTGAATTTTTACAGCAACAACTGCTAAATTAGTCGGGCGTAAGTTCGGTTAATTAATCACATTGCCTACTTGAGATATTTGTAAATAGAGTTAAAGTGGTTAGCTATTCACTTTTTGTGATTTGTTATTCTATAAGAAAAATAAAGGCTTGCCATGTTTAACACTTTGGTATCGACAATCAATGGTCTTCTCTGGGGAGAAGGCCAAATTCTTATCTATATTCTTCTGTTTGCCGGAATCTGGTTTTCGGTGCGACTTAAAGCGATTCAATTGGTTAAATTTCGTCATATGTTTAGCCTATTAAAGACGAGTAGCAGCACAGATAAAAACTCAATCAGCTCGTTTCAAGCCTTATGTACTGGTCTTTCAGCCCGTGTTGGTACTGGTAACCTTGCTGGGGTTGCCGTTGCTATTTCATTAGGTGGCAGTGGAGCAATATTTTGGATGTGGGTGATTGCCATTTTGGGCATGGCCACAGGCTTTGCCGAAAGCGTACTTGGGCAAGTGTACAAAGTAAGAGATGCTAATGGCGAATTTAGGGGCGGGCCAGCTTATTATATTCAACAAGGGTTAGGTAGTAGGGCGCTTGCGGTGAGTTTTGCCTTTTGCTTGTTTCTTGGGTATGGCTTTACGTTCAGTGCTATGCAGACTAATACAATTACTGATGCTCTCAATTACGCATTTGAAATTCCAACATTGTATTCAGGTATTGTGATCACAATACTAGCAGGCTCAATTATTTTAGGTGGTTTTAAAGCGATCGCCCGCTTTGCTGAACGAATTGTGCCAGTAATGGGCATTTTATTTGTGCTATCCGCTATCATTATCACCTTGCTTAATATTGGTAAAGTGCCCGAGATGATTGAAGATATCTTACTTTCAGCCTTTGGCTTACAAGAAGCTGGAGCCGGGGCTATGGGCGCAGCAATAAAAAATGGCATTCAGCGTGGCCTATACTCTAATGAAGCTGGCGCCGGTAGTGTACCGCATGCATCAGGCTGCGCATCGCCAGTTCCGAATCATCCGGTCACTCAAGGCTATATTCAAATGCTTGGGGTGTTTTTTGACACCATTGTATTGTGTAGTTGTACTGCGGTAATTATTCTACTGGCTGATATTGATATAAGCGGCGAAATGGAAGGAATACGCTTAACTCAATCTGCAATGACGGCGCATATGGCTGCTGGTGGCATTTACTTTGTAGCGGCTGCAATTTGTTTATTTGCGTTTACTTCTGTGGTTGCAAATTATGCCTATGCAGAAAGTAACCTACATTTATTTAAGCTTGATAATAAACTTGGCCGTGGCATTTACACCTGTTTATATTTATCAATGATGATTTGGGGAGCTTCAGCAACTATTAAACAAGTGTGGGATCTGGCAGACATTGCTTTAGGTTTAATGACAGTGGTGAATGTAATCGCTATTATACGCTTAACGCCAACCATCTTATCTGTGACAAAAGACTATCATAGTCAACGTGAAGCAGGGCAAGAACCGAGCTTTGATTCTGAAAAAGTGCAGGTTCAAGGTCAAACAGAGCAAGGAATTTGGCGCAAATAATCTAAAACAATAACGAGCAAAGTAACCATGATAGATATTTACGCAGGGCCAAGTGCTGCAAAAGTTATTCAAGAGCAAGGCCTATCTGCCGATTTGTTTAATACCTTTTTAGGGGCAAGCGGCGGGCCAAAGTGGTTTACTTTATTTGGTCTGGATAAATATCTATTTGGTGAATTTTTTAAAGACCGTAGCACACCTTTAAACTTATTAGGGTCAAGCGCTGGCGCGTTTAGATCTGCCTGTTTTGCACAAAACGATCCTGTTGCTGCTATATCAAGATTAGCAAAGTCATATTCTGAAACACGTTATTCATCCAATAAAGCAAAGCCTGAAGAAATAACAACAAAAGCCCGAGAGTTGTTACGCTATGTGTTTGCCGAAAAAGGCATTCAAGAAATTATTAATAACCCAATTTTTAAAGCCCACTTTATAGTTGCAAAATCGAATGGATTTACAGCATCAGAAAACAAAGTAATGCAATTAATGGGTTTATCAAAAAGCTACTTACTAAACAGAATGAATAGACGTTTTTTAAGTAAGCAATACGAGCGTTATGTGTTTCAGCCTGCTGATAGTAAGTTATCATTTTCAGATAACAATACTTTTAATACCCATACTATAGAGTTAAACGAAGATAACTTGCCGGATGCTTTACTTGCTTCAGGCTCTATTCCATTAGTAATGCAAGGCATTAAAAATATAACAGGAACACCGCCTGGTATGTATCGCGATGGTGGTATCATCGATTATCACTTTGACTTAAATATACATAATGATGGGCTTATTCTATATCCACATTTTAATAGCAGCCCTAAAGCAGGGTGGTTTGACAAAAGCTTAAAGCGCGGTATAACCTCAAGTAACTATGATAAGGTGGTGATGATCACCCCATCAGCTGACTTTGTTGCTTCATTACCCTATGGCAAAATCCCTGATCGTAAGGATTTTACTGAGCTTGATGCAGATACACGGATAAAATATTGGCAGCAGGTATTCAAAGAAACCGAACGGCTAGCAGATGCTTTTGATGCAGTGTGTACTAAAACGCACACACCGAAAGTAAACCTTATCAATTAAAATAAAACATTGATAGCCGTTATTTAAACTGATTAATCAGCGCAGTCTGCTCAGTAACTTTACTGAGTAACGCTTCGCATAACTGCTGTGAAGTATGGCCAAGCTCAGTACATTTATGAGCAAAATCTTGTGCTGCGGTTAGGTTTGTAGCAATAACCTGACTCGCAGTTAGTTGCTCATTCATAGCATGAGCTATAATACTATTGAGCTCACTTAATTTTATTGATTGTGCTTTTATGTGGTCCAAACTATCACCGCTTTGATGTGCAAGCTCTACACTTTTAGCTGACAAGTTTAGCCCGTCTTTCATGGCAACTTGGGCTTCCTCTGAAGCATGAGTAAGTTGATTCAATACATTGTTTATCTCTTCTGTTGATTGTTGAGTCCTAGATGCCAGTGCACGTACTTCACCTGCAACAACCGCAAAACCTCGGCCATGATCACCCGCTCTGGCAGCTTCAATAGCCGCATTTAAGGCAAGTAAATTAGTTTGATCAGCAATAGCGTTTATTTCAGATAAAATTGCCACAATATGTTGGTTACCTTCTATTAAGTTTTCTAATTGGCTACTAGCTGTCTTAAGCTTTTTATCAAGCTCGCTGATTGAGTTTATGGTTTGCTTGACCGCAAGTGAGCCTTCTTCGGTTGCTTGATTAGACTTTTCGGCAGCTTGATTAGATTTTTTAGTACTTGAAGATAGTTCATTAATAGACGCGGTCATTTGTTCTGTTGCGACAACAATTTGAGAAACTTCATCCGTTTGTTTATTTAAAAGCTCAGTAACATTATGGCCGGACTCTGCACACTGCTGAGCATTTTGATTAACGCCCATGGTCACATCATTAACACGGCCAACGACAGCCTTTAATTTAGCTTGTTGCATCTCTAAAGCAAGATTTAAAAAACCAGAAAGATCATTGGTACCAGAATAGAGGTAAGCCATTAAAGGATTATCGTATACTTGTTTTGCTTTACTGATCAGCGCTAAGTATTTTTGACGCCAAAAATACATGAGCCCATTAGCTGATGCTAAGAGGAGTACAAGTAAACAGTTAAAAATATCGAATCTAGAACTAAATACGCCAGCCAGCGAACCTAAAAAACTAATGAGTAATAGGGCACTTATGTAAAGAGTGGCATCGAACTTTGCCGCAGTAGCATGGGATTTTTGATTATCGTTTATTTTAGCGTATTCCGCTGTTGCTCTTTGTACAACATCATCGCTTTGCTTGGTTCTTACAGATTGAAACTCAACAGTACGACCACTTTTATCTTTAATTGGTGTTACAAAGGCATTCACCCAATAGTAATTACCATTTTTACAACGATTTTTAACTGGCCCCATCCAAGATTGACCATTTTTAAGGTGTGTCCATAAATCAGCAAAAGCAAGTTTTGGCATGTCTGAGTGGCGAACGAGGTTATGAGGCTTACCCTCCATTTCATCAAGTGTATAGCCAGCTATCTTACAAAATTCATCATTGGCATAAGTAATAAAGCTTTGTAAATCTGTAGTCGATAATAGGATGTCAGATTCAGAAAATTTAACTTCGGTATCGGTTTTAATTCTATGTTTCACGTCAAAATCATCCAAGTACAGCTTTGGTTTCAGAAAGTTAAATTAGCGTTTAACAAAACAACCTAAAATCAAAAAGAAAGTTAGTGCTAAATTAGCTACTAATGTTTATAAACAATTTAGCGATAAATTCATGAAAAAAAACTAAGAAAATTCCGGTTTTATGTTACAAAAGTTAATATTATTTAACTAAGAAAAGTTAGGAAGATGGGTTAAAGGTTAGATAAAATTGTAAATTTAGTACCATTTCCAACCTCAGAGTGACAGCTGATTGTACCTTTTAGCTTCTGAACGATAAGATTATAAACAATATTCATTCCAAGGCCACTACCGCCAGCCCCACGTTTAGTCGTGTAGAAAGGTTCAAATATCTTACTTTGTACTTCTTTAGTCATGCCTTTGCCATTATCTTGAAAATCAACTCTAAGTTTTGAGCCTTCAAGCTCTGCAGTAATCGTTATCTGACCTTCTTGTGTATCTTCAAAGCCATGTATTAAAGAATTTAAAATAAGATTGGTGAATATATGCGCGATAACACCAGGGTCAACCTTAATCACTAAGTCATCGCTACAATCAATTTGGATAGTATGATGACCCTTTTTAAGAGCTGGAGATAAACTGCTCACTAAATCTGTTAAATATTCTTTTAGATTGATTTCACGCTCTTCATCGTTACTCGTATCAACAGCGACTAGTTTAAAGTTAGCGACAAGTTCGGCAGCTCTATTTAAATTACGGTAAACAATAGAACCTGCTTGGTTAATATTTGCAATACTAGAGACAAATTCTTTACGCGTGAGTGTTTGTGCTTCAAATGCAACGCGTAGCTGTTCTATTAATTCAAGCAGATTTGAAGAGGCTGTCACACTGACACCTAAAGGGGTATTAAGTTCATGGGCAACACCTGCAACTAAGCGACCTAGTGAAGCCATTTTTTCTGATTCGACTAAATGATTTTGCGTTTGTTTTAATTGCTTTAGTGATTCTTCTAAATCATTAGTTCGGGCAACAACCTTTTCTTCCATTTGGCTGTAAAGGACTGAATTTTCGATTGAGATTGCCATTTGACCAATCAATAAATTAAGCATATCTAAATGGTTTTGGCCAAAGGCATCAGTAGTGAGTTCATTCTCTAAGTAGACAATGCTGTTGATTCGATTCTTGTAGATAAGTGGTAAGCATAAAATAGATTTTGGTTGATGCTTCTCAATGTAAGGGTCGTTGGTGAAAACCGAATCGACAGACACATTACCAATTAAAGCCATACTTTGTGTTCGAATCACATACCGGATAACACTGGCAGGTATATCAGTAGATTTAGAGTAAGGTAAAGGTTCAAACTGGAAATTTGGCTCATTCAAAATACCAATATTTTCTACCCACCATTTTGAATTTTTCTTAAGTAACAAAGCAACTTTTGAGGCACCAGAAAACTCCATAACAATGGCAATTAATTTATTCATTAATTTATCTATAACCATTTCTTCTGAAAGTACATTAGCTGCCTGCATCATGGAATTAAGCGCAATTGAACTAGTCGACACTTCTATCGATGAATTACTGGTTAAAACAGGTATCTCATCGTTTGGTAATGATGAGTTTGCCGCCTTAACATTGACTGATAAATGATTATAAATAGTCTGAGAAATTTGCAGGTGGTGCATGACATATTCAAGTTTACTTTGCTTCACTAGGTAATTTGCGAGTAACTCATTTGCTAATGCCTCAATTAGTTTGTAATCGGCAGCTTTAGCAAGCTCGATTGCTTGATGGTAAAGATCAAATACCTCATAGAAAGGTTGGTTATTCAAACTTGCTAATTCAGCCTCTATCAATTTTACCTTATGAAGGAAGTTATCTTCACAAGAGTCACTCCAAGTTTTCAAGCGTTCAAACATGTGCTTAAACATATCCTGATATTTACTAGAACCTAAATAAGTTTCTGGTTTAGCGAGCAGAACTAAACATGAATAAAAAAAGGCTTCAGGTGTTTTTATTTGTCCTGGCACACCCATTGGGATGATATGAATATGCTCTATAATTGCTAGAGCTTCGTCATATAGGCCAATTAAATAGAGCGCTCTGATTTTTGCATAGTAATACCAAGCTTGAATAATCGGTGAGTCTTTGGCATAAAGTTGGTGTTCCTGTTCATTAAAAACATCACAGTTAAAGCTATTATGGCTATCACATTTATCCATTAAGTGCAGTAATGGTACATATGCGCCAGGTATAAAAAAGCTTTTAGTTGATTCTTCATTTTTTTCTTTTAAAAAACTTAAGTACTTATTGGCCTCAGTTAAAACATCAGTGAAGGGCAGGCCTTCTATTATTAAGTTTGAAATAATATTAACTGCTGCATAGCTAGCGTATGTCCAATCACCAGCCTGACAACTGAATTGATAGCTTTGCCGAAAACTTTTGGTAGAAAAGGAAAGGTGATTACTCCAATGACAAATCGTTAAGCCGTACATAAAGTACACTTTGCCGCGTAACGCTAGGTTTGGGTAGTTATCAGCGATTTTTAGTGCAACTTTGCCAAATTCATCCGCTTTTTTGAATTCATTTAGCCTATTAACACAAACAAAACCATAAAGAATATAAGCAAAGGCAGATTGTTCACACCTACCATGCTCAAGGCAAAGGCTACACATTTTTACCGATGCCCATTGAACAACATCCTCATCAGATAATAAATATGCGGTGATCCAAAGGCTGGTCAGAATATCGAGTAATAATAAAATTTGTTCATCTTCTAAGTCATTAGAATCATAGAGACTATCAATAGAGTGCTGTGCAAGGTATGTATCTATTAGCGTGATTTCGTTAACGATTTGAGCATCTAAATTCTCTAACTCAGAAGGCGGGGCTAAATTTAATACTTTTAACGCTAGATATTGTGTATCTAGTGCTTCTTGATAGAGTCCTTGTTGGTGGAAATCATCCATTTTCACCAGCAGTACGCGCGCATGATCTAAAGCTGTATGTTTGTATTTTAGTAATAGACTATAAAATTCATCGGATTCATTATATTTATTTAAAATACAATTAACTTTACATAACAACAGTAAGGTTTCAAACGTTACACTATAGTTAACTTTAAAATGTTCTATCTTTAATAACCTCTTAGTAAAGCTAAGATAATTATAAGAGGAGCTATAAGCCGCCGAGTCAAACGCTTTTTTTGCGGCTAAATAATTAATTTCAATAACTTGCTTTATTTCAAGAGGGTTACATATAAGCTCTATTGCTTTATTAAATTGGTTTGCTAGATCAAATAAGCTTTTATCTAGAATGTTATTGTTAAGTGCATACTGATAAAGCAGTCTGGCAATATTAATATGAACTTGCTGACGCTCATTTTCAGGAATGAGTGAGTAGGCGGCTTGCTGCACACGGTCATGTAAAAATTTTAATTGCACATTTTCATTAACGGCCACTTGTGAAGGAATGACATGTGAAATAGATTGCGGAGTTAATATAAGTTCTCTATCAATAGCAGGGATCAAATTATTAATTATCTGCTTGGCTGTGTATTGATTATCAGAAAGCGCTACCAACATATTAGTGTCGAATGTATTACTAACACTTGCAGCATACTTAAGTAAATCACAGGCATGATCTGGTAGCTCATTAATTTTACCTGCCATAAAATCAACAACATTATCGGTGATGTTTTCTGCCAAAATAGTTTCTTTATCCCAGCACCAACAATCTTTTTCTAGGTTGTGATATAGCAGACCTTTCTCATACAACTCTGTCGTAAATTGTAAAACAAAAAAGGGGTTTCCTAATGTCTTCTTGAATATGAGTTCACTTAAAGGAAGACATTCTATTTCAGGGGTATTTATTGTGTCACTGATTAGAGTATTTATTACATCTTGTGGTAAGTTATTCAAAAAAGCCTGGTTTACAGGTACATTTTTATCTTTAATTTCGGTAATGAATTTAGTGAATGGGTGTTGGTAATCAACCTCATTATCTCGAAATGCTTGTATTATTAATAAATGATGTAATTGTAAATTATCAAATAAAGATGCTAATAACTCTAAAGATGCTAAGTCAGCCCATTGCATATCATCTAAAAATAAAATGAAAGGGCGGTTTCTACTACAAATGGCAGTCATAAGGCTTAGAAATAAACTGTGTAACAGACTTTTATCTATATTTTTTTTCTGTATATCTATATCTTTAATTTTCAGAATTAGGTTTAAGTCAGAGATTATGTTACACAAATATACTGCTTTATCAGTGAGGTGGTTGTTAAAAATATCACGCCAAAGAATTAATTCATCATTAGGTTCTGTTAAAATGTAACGACAAAATTTATTTAAGGCATCAGTGATGGCAGAATAAGGGATATTTCTCTGATACTGATCATACTTACCAAAACTAAAATATCCATACTCTCCAGTCATTGGTTTATAGACTTCTTTCACCAGAGCAGACTTTCCGACACCAGAATAACCAGATACTAAAAATATTTCACAACTACCTTGGGCGACACGCTCAAAAGACTGCAATAAATCACCTATTTCTTTTTTACGACCATATAACTTCTGCGGAATATTAAATTGCTCTGATGCTGAGAAGTTTACATTTGGTAATTCAAAATTAGTGAGTGATGGATCATTCTCAAACCGAGCTGAAATTAGTTGCAAATCTTTTGCTAACCCCCAAGCTGATTGATAACGATCTTCTGCATTTTTTTGAAGTAGCTTACTAATAACATCAGCAATAACTTTTGGAATGTTTGTATTAATTTTATTAACTGGCACAACTTTTTTAGCTATATGACAGTGCACAAGTGCTAGTTGATCCTGTTCACTAAAAGGAGGTTTACTAGTTAGCATTTCATAAAAACTGGCGCCTAAAGAATAAAGATCACTGCGGCAATCTATTTTTCGATTAATACGCCCGGTTTGTTCTGGTGATAAATAAGCGAGGGTACCCTCTAAAACTGCCGGGCTAGTTAAGTTTTGTGAAGACTTCGAAAGAGAGGTCGCAATATGTAAACCAAATAATTTAAAGCTAAATAAATCATCACTAATCAAAATGTGATGGGGGTTAATATCTTTATGAATTAATTTTTTAGAGTGCAAATAATTGACCGTTTCTGAGAGCTTAACAGCTAATGGCAGAAAATCATTTACCGAAATAGTCGCTTTTTGTAAAAGTTTAGAAAGAAGCTTGGCAGGAAAATATTCATAAATGATGGCTGTACAGTCATCTTCGTTAATGAAATTAATAGGTTTTAAAATATTAGGATGGTCTAATTTATCTGAAAATGCATGCTCAAGTAAAAGCTTGTTTATTGTATCTTTGTCTCTACTTACTTCTTTTAGTGACTTTATAAGGACCAAGTCACCATTTTTTAGTGACTTAGCGCTATGAAGTAAGAAGTAACCACTATTGTCGATACAATCAACTAAACTATATCCTGGAACCGGCAAGAGAACTCCTTACTAAAAAAGATACAAGCTACTATATAGCTACTACTAATTTAGTATAGTCAAAACTTACCTATCTTCCATCTTATTTATTAGGCTGATTCATTTGTTAAATCAACATATTAGTTTATATAAAACAACTAGTTCACATAAAGTTTTATACAATCTAATCACGTAATATGAAATCACTCTGGCAGGGGGCTTCACCAGGGCTTTGATCTAACTTTGTATTAGGGCAGTTTTTAGTAAAAAATAGCGCTTCTTCTAGTGAGTTCATTTGGCTGCAGTATTGTCGGCCATCACACTCATATTTTGTCTTCTCGTAATCAGAAATTGTGATGTCACGATTATGGCTGTACTTTGATTTTACAGGATCAATAATTTTTATTTTTATCGCTTCCTTCGGTGAGATACCACCATAATTCACCGCATAATGATCCCATGCAAAATAGCCAATGATGATAATTAGAAAAAATTTCCTCATTATAAATCCTTGTTATTATTGTTTAGACTAAAGTGAAGAGCGAATAGGCTTTGAGGCAGTAAGCCATATGTACAATACAGTAGCCGTACTATAATAAGGTGAAGAGATAATACTAAGTAAAATTAGAGGCTTATAAGTTAAATGTGAAATTTCTGATAGGTTAGATAAATCTAAAGTTTGAACTTAATAGATGTTCCGAGTATTTAATTATTAGAAATACTGTCTTTGTAAAACAAACTGAAGGTATCTTCTTAAGATATGAAATGTTAGGGCTTACAGGTAAACCTATTAAATACTACCCATAAATTACGGTACGTAATAATGAAGAAAAGGGCGAAAAGCCCTTTTTTATTAGTTGGTTAGAGATGCTGTCAGAAATGACAGTTTGTCTGGGTAAAGTTGATAAAAATTAAAATCAAACTTAATCAGTTGAATTATCTGAACCCTCTGAAGGTGATCTGCCACAAGATTTTAAAATTTCTAAAACAGTAGGTCTATCATCGTAAAAATCTTCTAAGATTCTCTGGCAGTAATTCCATGAAGCTTCAACTTCAGAAAGCTCGATCTGAACCCAATCGTCATGTAATACATCATTTCCAAGTACACGGATTTCAGAATGTGCTTTAATCTTTCTAGCTGTTGTAATAACACCATCTGCAGCTGCATTTTCAATTTGAGCATATAAACTTTCTTTAGAAGTTTTGTATCCATTATCCCGCATTGTTTTATCTAAAACAGAACGGAACAAACCTGATGCAGCACGATAACATTGATTACTCAAACATTTTTCTGCTTCTCTAAATTCATTTACTATTCCTAGTGGTACTGAATCAGGTAACTTTAAAGCTCTAACTGGTGAAGGAAAAAATGATATAAGTTTAAGAATACAGCCCGGGAACTCTACATATTCTTCTCTTACTTGAATACACGCTAAAGCACCTTTCTTACAACCTGCACAAACATAAAGTCGATAGGTAAGAAAGGTTCTAGAAATACTGCTTTTATTTTCAATACTTACTGAACCAAATTCATCTCCATTAACATCACGCCAAAAAAAAGTACTTTTAGAGCCAGAGCAGCCCTCACAATAGGCAGTTATACTGCCTGTTACAGTATCAATGTGCATATTCATTCCCTTTTGTAATTTTTAATTAAATATAAGTTATACGTTTTCCAAAATGCTATTTTTCAATGCTTTTCTTAAGTTGTTTATTCTCTCTGATAACTCATTGACTTCAAAATGTATTTGATCGATAAACTCGTTATCACTTAATTGACTACGATACTTTGGCATTAAAGCCAAATCGTATCTTGTGACTAAATAAGACTCTTTATTAATTGCAGATGATAGATCCTGCTGAATATCTGAAAAATAAAGTGACACTAAAGTATTCATCCTTGCATAATCTGACTTACTACTAATAATCAAATTTTCATTAATAAATGATCTATACTCATTAAAAATATTGTCGCTCCAGTTGCTTAAAAGCATGTAAAGCTCTTCACCTTTTAAAATATATAAATCTTTTTTATTAATTTTTTCTTGATGGTCATGTTCATATTTCAACCTTTTGTAGTGCTGACTATTTGTTTGAAAAACACCTAGCAAAGTTATAAGAGAACCTATAATCACTGGCGTAGGCCAAGCATTGAGAATTTCTTGAACTAAAGTTGCATCTTGCATTAAATCAACTACCTGTTTTTCTGGCTATTTTACCTACAATATCTAGTAATTGCTCTTGAAGATCAAATAAACATTTATCTTGTTCTTTCGACTCAGATTTAAGCTTTTTATACATGGTTTCATGCTCTTTAGCTGACCATTTATAGCGGTGTACAAATTGCACGTCTGATGGTTTTACTTTACCCCAAGGCGTAGTCATTACGTTGTTGTGATATGAAATGCTGCATTCTGCCCACGGGCCAGTGTCAGGCAAATAGCCGCGATACATTATCCAAAGTAACTTTTCGACTGGTTTACTGGCTTTGTTGGCTTTTACATACCTCCTTACTTGGCGCTCACTTACTCCGAGTTCTTTAGCTCCTTTTGCGTAGTCATATCCGAATAGCGTAACGAACTGCAATTTAAAGTTGCTCATTGTGATTTACTCCTTTTTGTTAAAATCACAATGCACACTCGGTTTCGGTATAAGTGGTTTCGCTCCCCCCCTATTAGTTTTTGAGGGGAGAGTGTTTCTCTTTGCTGCTGTGCCGTCCTTAACTCAGCTTGGTTTATCAGAAGGCAATCAACTTTTTTTGAAAACAAACAAGGACAGTGAGTGCGTGTAGCAGTGTCACTGAATTGATACCCGACCATAATAAAATGTATCAAAAATGGAAACGGTTTCTCGATGAAATGTGAATTTTCTGGAATGTATGACATGGCTTCGCCATGCCGCCAAGCCCAAGTCAGCCGCGGCAAGCGCTGGCGTGACTTTGGGCTAATTGGCGGCTATAAGGTCTTGTTGTACTGGTGATGAATCAACTGGTTTTGCCGCTGAGAATGAATCTACCCGATAAGGTAAGCAATGAATCGTATATTCGCTATCCATATACTTTAATTTTGCTGTACAAGCAGATACAACATTTACGACGGCATCTATTGAGCTTGGGTAAAATGGGTTGCCATCTTTCTCAAAGCAGTAAGTCGAGTTTTGACGGTTTGAAATGACTGAGCATGTAATATAGACCCCATCTAAAATAGGTGGTAATTCAGTGGTTACAGTACTTGAAGGGCTTGTATTTTGCTTTGTCTCGCTTGATATTGTTTGTTGTTGAGTTTCAGAGCCGAACGGGTAAAACAAATACGTTAAATAGCCGACTAACGCAAACAAGGCTACCTTATGCCATTTTTTTAATATTGGGTCTTGGTTCTTTTGATCCTTTTTTTGTTGAACAACTTCTTTAACTTTATCACTCACGAGATACCATTTTTTAAGTTGTTCAGTTGGCACCATTGAATACATAGCGCGCATATCAACTAAACGGCCGTCTTTAGCTGTCATCACATCAGGTAAAAATTTCTGTGCAGTGTTATACCAGGCATGTGTCCAATCTTTAATATAGAACTGATAACCGTGAGCTTTACGCGATTTAGACTTACCATCATAAAAACGAGCAACCGAAAATTTAGGGATATGAAGGGCTGAGAATAGACGTTGCACAACAGAGTTAATAAAGCCAAAACCAAAGTAATTAACACCCGACTTAACAGACACTAATTGGTCAATAGTGGTATCTCTTAGTTGTTTATCAACCCCCTCAAAGTCTTGGCCAATAAGAACTAAATCCCAGCCATACTTACCCATTTGAACAAACCAAGAAACGATAGCTAAGCGGTCTTTATCTTTAAAAGAACGTGAGTTCAAATGTGTTAATAATTCATCTATCACCACTAAACCATTTTTAGATTCATCGTAATTTCTGTCATCTTGCTCTAGTTCTGGGTAGCCGATACCAAGCGCGTGTAAATCTTCACTGCGTGGGTGGTCAGGTAATCTAATTACATGCGGATTTTGAACGGGCATTTTATCGAGAAATAAATCAAGATTTGTAGCAACTTTACGACCACGTTTTAAGTAGTCATTAATTAAGTCGACTGCATATTTTGTTTTGCCAGAGCGTTTAACGCCTTCTATAAATTTACCTGATGCCATATTATTGAGCCTTCATTTTTGTACGCAATACGCCAAAAGCAAAGTAAAGCGTCATTTGCGCAACTTTAGCGCCGACAACAATAGAAGCGCATGTAATTGCGTTATTAGGTATAAGTGATAACCCAGCTTGAGAAAATGAATTTGTTGGCAGTGAGGACAACAAAATTGCAAACTGGGAGTTAGCAGAATTAATGAAAATAAGCATCGCGCCAGAGTAAGCAGCTAAAAAAATACCCGCTATTAATGTTCTTGCTGTATAGCGACGAACTAAGAATTTAATTAACTCTGCTATGCCTGTAGCTATCGCCGTTAAAATTGCGGGAATAGCTACAATTGCCAAAGGACCAGGCATAATAAACTCCTAAACAGTTGAAAACGCTCTAAATGATTGAGATGTAATGTTTAATACTGAAACAAAGGTCATTACATAAAGAAACCATTCAATAACAGGTTTAAAATAATCTTCGTAGTAAGGGCAATGCTCCCCAACACTGATAACTCGTTCAACATTACGGATAGAGACTCGAATATCAAAAGGAACGCATTGGCCTGTAAACCCACTAAATGCAGATGAAACATAAGAATCTAAACGGTTAAGGTATGCCTCAAATTCTCTTGGCACTTTTTGGTCTTTTTCATCATTTACAAAGTCACCAAAAGATTTATCAAATTCATCTAACTCCTTAGATAAATCCAGTGAGCATAAATCTCCAATACATGTACCTTCTTCAAAGGTTGAATTAATACCATCTGATATTTTGTCTAATTTTTCATTACCTTCAGTTACAAGTGAATTTGTTTTGCCTATAGCAGTACCAATTGAATCAACACCATTTTTCATATCTTGCAAAATGCCAAGCGTTATCTCATTTGCTCCAATAATTGCGTCTTTAATTGCTTTAGATTCATAGACATGTTCATTTGCCAATTTATTAGATGTTTGTATTTCTTTAGCAATCCTATCAAGACGATCATTGTTTGATTCGAAGCCATTATTCATATTGGAGTTGATAGCATCTAAGTTAGTATTGACCTTATTCATAGCTGGTAATAAGTCTGTAGATGCAGAGCCGTCAGTCGGGTCAGGGTCTGGCATTGGGTCAGGGTCTGGAGTTTTATCTGGGTCATTTGGGTCTGGGTCAGTTGGGTCTGGGTCAGTCGGGTCTGGGTCAGTCGGGTCTGGGTCAGTTGGGTCTGGGTCAGTTGGGTCTGGTTCAGTTGGGTCTACTTCAGTACAGGCAACAGGTTCTTGAGAACCATAAGATACAGGCATGTAAAAATTACCATTTTCATCGGTTTCTATTGAACATTGAGAACCATCGGGATTATCAAAGCAGATGGTTTGTTGTTGACCTGTACCAAAGACAAAAGGGTCATTGTCAGTTGGTGCAGGGCAATCGGGGTCTGCATCTGGGTCGGGTTCTGGGTCAGGGTCTGTACCATCTAGCAACTTAGCGCATTGCATAGGTGCAGTCTCTGGGTCAGTAGGCTGAGGGTCTTTCATTACTGGGAATTGATATTCAGGATATTGTTCAGGTGGACAAGTATGTTGCCACTCAGTTCTTAGATAACGTCCGTTACTTTGACCGTTTGAATTTTGTGATGGATCTGTACCAAAGGTATCGCAATCTCCATAACGGCAAGGTATAAAATCATAAGTCCATTTGTTAGAAGAAGTCCAAGTTATATCACCTGCGGAAGAATAGAAACCTGATGAAAGATGAGCATCAATAGATCTTTGAATGTATGTTGTCCAATAAGGTTGGCATACTTTAATATCATTGAACTCAGAAGCAATCTCAAGTTTATTATTATTACCACCTTGACACTCAAAATAATAAAAAGGCTGTGAGTCAGGTGCTCTTAAATCATTTGGGTCATATGGTAAATCGCCATTATTAGCGAAGGAAAAAAAAGCGCTTGTAAGCGCCAATATAAATATTAGTAATCGCATCGTTGCGCCTTTTTAAAGTTGGGAAAGGTGGAGACAAGCCCCACCAATTTAGGAGAGGTTAGCCCCCGTTAGCGCCTTTAGAGATAAAGCGACCAACAAGAGAGAAACCGATTGATGATGCTAGTGATACAGCAAGCACTGCGAAACCAGCACCAACTGCGGTAGATACATCACCCAATACTTCGGTTTGAATTGCTGTTACTTGGGCAGCATCTAATGCAGCATGAGCGCTAGAGCTAAGTGCAGCACCAGCAGTAACGAAAGTTGTTATCACAACAGCTTTTACATTTTTCATAGGAATATTCCTTCTAACATTTAATGTGAACGTGACGCTTTTTTGAATATTTCCGCCACGAAGTGATAAACTTTGCCAGCTCCAAAACCTGCAAACCAACAAAGAATTGCTGACCCAATAATCTTGGCGAGTAGTGGGTCAATACTGCTAACGGTTTCCACTGATGAACCCCGCATAAAATGAACCAAGCATAATGGCTGTAACAATGAGTGTTTGATAATCCATAATGAGATCCTTTATTAATGGGTAAATCTGCGGCATACCGAAAATTACTTAGGCTTACTTTCAGTTGGTAGACTGTGTAAGCGGAAACCTTTCCAGTCCATCTGGCGAGCGACGTTTGCACCTTCGTAATACTCGATATTGAGTAAAACAGGTTTTAAGCCCCAGCCATTCGGGTCTGATTGTAATTGCTCTAACAACTTGTAAGTGCCGTCTGTGTATTGGTCGGCAGAGACTTTTACAGACAGAATTTGTGCAGGGTTCTTCGTGTGAAGCTTAAACTCTGCGGTTGTTGGGAGTGGTGCACCTTTATCGTCAGTACGATTGATTGGTACTAAATCCGTGATTGCGCCTTCAATATTCATAGCTAGTTTCCTTAATGAGTGGTCGATAAATTAAAAGTTACAGTTAATGACACAAGTCCAAGTTCGCGATTTCATCGCTCATAATGTTGCCTGCCAGTGCTTCGTAATCCATGAACAAACACATGCTTTGGTAGTCCTCTAAAACACAGGCTTCTAAGAATTGCATTTCTTCTTTAGTAGGCTCGAATAAACGGCCATCGTCATGCCAGCCTTGAATCTGCTCTGATACGCCTATCATGATTTTGCGCTGAGCCTTAATGTCTGTTTCAGTCAAAATCTGTGACGTACCGCGACGAGTGATAACAACAACAGCATCCCATGCAACACCCAAAATACGGTTTGCTGGTTGGTCGCCATATTTAGTGGCAAAGTAGGGCGATTGGGTTTCGCTTCGACTAATCTCGCCTGTAATTTGGTCAACAATGTCTGGTATCTGGTAATGGAGTCTTAACGTTTGGTCTTTACGTTTAACCTGTACGCCGCCCATTGCCAAACAAAACGCTTTCCAGTCAGATGAATCAGCAGCTTGACGAACCTTTTCTAAGGCATATTTTGAAACTGTATCTAGTGTGGTTTTCATTGCGTTTGCAACCTCGCATTTGCCTTGTTCGCCTTGGCCTAATCGTCTAAGTTCACGCCATAAACTGACAGATGGACCACCGATTTGTTGAAAGCGTCTAATGTTAAAAGTGCTTGCCCATGTTGATGCACGTTCGGCAGCATCAGCGGGTAGTACGTTAATTTCACCCGCTTGTGAGCAAGTGACTTTATCGATGCAATCACCCGTAACAGCTTTAGTAATGTATTTCGCAATGTAACCAGCCGCAGAGCCTTTGTTTTTGTTTATGGCTATTGCTTTAAAGCGGGTTGTTTTTGATTTGAATTCATCGGGTGTATCTTGGGTGCAAAGCTTTCTGAGTATGTTACGTACCTGAGTTGCATCACCTTTTTCCATGAATAAAAGCATGTGCCAGTGTGGGCAGCCGTCATGATGTGGTTCTACAACTCTAAAACCGTAAGGTCTTAAATCTTGCTTAGCGAATAGGGCGCGGGCACGTTTCCAAATATCGTTAAAGTATTCTTGTGCTTCTTGGGGTGTTGAGCCGTTATATTTTTTGTTCGGTATACCTGTATGGTGTACTGAATGAAAACGACTCGGCGCTGATAAAGTATAAAACTCACCACGATGGCCATGCATGTCTGCTAGTTCTTCAAAACCACGAATACGAACCATGAGTTCGGCAGCTTGTTGTTTACCCGATGTATGAGAACGTTCAATGATAGATTGCAGTGTTTCAAATTCTTCAAATGGATTTGATTCATTCGGAACAACAAATAAATCAGACATGATTTGTTCTGATTTACGTTTTCTATCACGGCGGTTTTGGATAGTGGGTTGTGAGACATAGGCACTTGCTTTTTTATGAACGAGTCTTAAATCACGTGCTAATTGTTCAATGGTTACAGCTTGGATTTTGCGTAATTTTCTACGCCACCAAATAGGGTCTGCAAAACGGTTAAGTGCCCCAACTAATGATGTTGCTGATAAGGTTGAACAGTAAGGTGAAACGAGAACCGGTGCATCGATATTAAATGAATTTGCCAATTCTTTTAATTGTGCAAACACATGCAAGTTATGACCATTTTTAGCGATTTTAAGCTCGCAATAGCGAGCTTTTTGCTCTGCAATATCGCAAAGTTCATCATCAGAAACGGATAAATTAATGTGTCCGAACTTCACATTTCCAAGTTTTAACGCTTCATCAGCACGCTTTAAACGGGCGTTTGCATCGGCTAAATTGCCGAATTTTTCAGCTAAAAAGTAGCCCGTACTCAACATGTGAGCAAGGTTAGAATGACGTTCAAAGATACGATTTCGCCAAGTCTGATAGTCGAAAAAACGTTCTTTCATTGGTTTCGATAAGTTTTCGAAAACGTCTTTTGCCGTGTTTGCAGGGTGCAAATTGGCCGTTAAATTCATTGCAGCATTTAACGGGAATACTTGAGCGTATTGGTTAGATGATAGTGCGGTCATTATCTAATCCTTACTATCCATATATGAATCTTTAAGTGTTTCGTTTATAGCCAAAAGAGCAGCAATAATTACAAACAAGTACAGGCCGAAAAAAATAGTTAGAGTAACTGGGTCAGGAATATCGATTGAGAATGTATCGAGTAAATATTGAGATAAGGTTTGGTTTAGATCATGTAATTTAGTAAAACTCATATCCGTATTCCTTGTTAAAATGACAAACTGTCAATCTTGAATGTTGGTAAATCTAGCATTCAGTTTTGACAGTCGTCAACTTTTTATTTATCAAGAATGACAGTTATAATTAAGTAAGTGAGGAGAACGCTATGAATTTTAGTTACGAACTAATTGAAAAATATAAAGAAGTTAAAGGTTACACTCAGGACAAACAAGTTATTTCAGATTTCACTGAATTTAACTCAGGTAATATGTCTCAAATTAAAAAAGGTAATCGTCATTTAACTGCGAACCAGTGCATCGCAATGGCAAATGCTGTTGGTATGGATCAAAAAGAAGCTTTACTAAAACTTGCTATCGAAAAATCAAAATCGAAGGAAGAAGGTAAGATCTGGTCGGATATTGTAAAAAAGATTAGTGCGGCATGTGTAGCGCTAACACTTGTTGCAGGACTAGCAAACGCTCCAACTGAGGACGCTTTTGCGTAATAGCGGATAGCTCATAAATTACGTTATGTTAAATAGGTTAAAATAATTAAAAGTGGGAGTTAAGTTGCTAACTAGCCCACTTTTAGAAGGGTTTTTGAAAGGTTAATTTAGTTCAGAATCCACCCAAAACTTAGTGCCTTTGAGTACTGCTTGAAGAGCAAGTCCATTTTCGGTTAAAGAATAAACCGTAACTTGGTCTGCAATTGCTTCGGCAACTAAAGCACCACCTTTTTCTTCATATTTTGCTGCTGCATCAGCATTTCCACCGAATGCCCAACCATGTTCAATAAAGCGATTTACTGCTGCTTGGTTATGAAAAACCATTACTACATTAAAGTCTTTTACACCTAAACCGAGCCCCAAACCAGCTTCACCCATATTCATATAAGTTGATTTACCAGTTAGGTTATTTTTAACGACACCATAACCGCCACCAAAACTGGCTAAAACAACGTTAACATTGGCATTATCAAAAACGGCATAACCAGCAGAGTTAGCAATTTGTTGTTTAACATCTGGCTTTTGTGCGTACAATTCACTCAATGTGTTATTTTTCATACTTTGCACTAAAGCACGTTTTTCATTAGGGGACGCACTACCTGTTGTGGCGCAACCGGTTAAAATTGTGGTCATTAAAACTAAACTAATAACGATATACTTTTTCATACATATTCCTTGAATATTAGTATGGCAATCTAATTAATGATTAACTGTTGCAAATATTTAAGATATCTTAAGTCCAATACTAGACAGTATCGGACTTTATGGTAGTCTTATAACTAGTTATTTTACAAGATTTTTCATTATTATGCTCGTTGCTCTCGTTGATACACTTAAACAACTGCGATACCAAATTGCCCATCTAGAAGATGATACTCTTGCAATAGAATATCCTGAACTTGATAACTTTATACAACAAGTTGGATTGACAGTTGCTGAATCAAAAAGTGACTTATCTTTTGTTTATCAATTTTTATATGTGTATGGTCGAAAATCAGAAGCAACTTTTAATCGCTTTCGAAATGAACTTGAGCGATTTTGTTTATGGTCATGGTTGATTGCTGAAAAATCGGTTTTTGAACTAAAACGCGAAGACATAGAAGCATATGTTGATTTTATGGTTGAGCCAGATTCAGCTTGGTTATCAAACTCAGTGCAATGGCGTTATAAAGATGAACAAGGTATAAGAAAGCTTAATAAAAATTGGCGCCCTTTCATTAATAAAGAAAATATAGCAAGCCAACAAACACTAGCAGCTATGTTTACTGCGCTAAATGTATTTTATAAATTTGCGATTTTAGAAGAAAAAACGTTTGCTAATTTTGTACCGGTAGTTAAAAAGAATAGTCCATATTTAGTAGTGCAATCACAAATTAAGATTCCAGATACACTGAGTGACATTCAATGGGAGTATGTGTTTGGTGTAACACGTGACCTATGTGAGCAACAGCCTGATTTAGAAAGAAATTTATTTACACTAGCTTGTTTGAAAGGTTTGTATTTACGTATTTCTGAGTTATCTGAAAGACCACAGTGGTCGCCGGTGATGTCACATTTTTGGCAAGACAATGATGGCTTTTGGTTTTTAAGAATTATGGGTAAAGGTAATAAATTACGTGATGTCACTTTAAGTGAAGATTTTATCACTTACCTAAAACGTTACAGATTATACCGAGGCTTACCTGCCCTCCCCCGTGTTGATGAAGCCGAACCATTAGTACACAAAATTCGTGGTAAAGGTGGTATGACTGTTCGACAAATTCGTCGGTTAGTACAGCAAAGTTTTGATTTAGCAAAACAATCATTATTAGATGATGGTTTTAAAGACGATGCGGAACAACTTGAAGCAGCAACGGCTCACTGGTTAAGGCATACAGGTGCAACCCATGATGCTCAAACAAGACCGCTTAAACACTTATCGGAAGATTTAGGTCATGCAAAAATTGCTACGACTGATCAAATTTATATTCAAACAAATATAAAAGAACGCGCAAAGTCTGGAATTAAAAGGAAAGTTTAATGGAATATACTATACTCGCATTAGTTGGTTTAGCTTTGTTATTTTACTCACTGACAATTCGTCAGTTAGAACGAACAGAAATAACCGGGCCAATGTTTTTTGTTCTAGTTGGCATCGCTATGTCTTACTTTTTGCCTAGTGAGTTCAAATTAGGTGAAGCGGGACTCAGTGAAATATTACCTTTAGTTGAATTAACTCTAAGTATTTTTTTATTTACCGATGCAGCAAAATCAAAACTGGCAGTATTAAAACATAGTTATCAATATCCTAGTCTTTTACTTTTTGTAGCTTTGCCAATGACATTACTATTAGGTGTTGCAGGTGCGTTGTTTTTCTTTTCTGAGTTATCACTTTTTCAATCTGCTTTGATTGCTATTATTTTAACGCCGACTGATGCAGCTCTTAGTAAAGGCATTTTAGAATCCACATCTGTACCTGAAAATGTTCGCGAAGGTATAAATACTGAGAGTGGTTTGAACGATGGACTTTGCGTACCAATATTCTTAGTTCTACTTTTATTAGCACAAAATCCAGAGAGTGCAGTAACAACGATTGATACCCTACTCGTTTTTGGTCGAGAATTAGGAGTCGCACTCGTTATTGCCGGCGTGTCTATGGCTGTGTTTATACCTCTTTTAAAAATTGCATTAGCACGTCATTATTTTGCAAATAACAGCAGCCCATTTTTATTAATTGGCTTGGTAATGGCTATTTTCTCTTTAACACAAAATTTTCATGGTAGTGGTTTTATTGCCGTTTTTGTAGCGGGACTATTATTTGATTACTTAGCACCTAAAAAAATTCGTTCAACATTAGTTAAAGACTCTGAACATATCGCTGAATTTGTTGCACTACTTATTTGGTGTTTATTCGGTTTTGTTTGTGGGCACTTAATTGTGAATGATATTACATGGCCAATTGTATTTTATGCCTTACTAAGCGTAACGATTTTTAGAATTGTGCCAGTTTTAATTTCGCTTATATTCACTAATTTAAATTTCAAAGACAAATTTACTTTTGCTTGGTTTGGTCCTCGAGGTTTAGCGTCTATTGTTTTTACTTTAATGGTTATGGACACAGCAATTGTGAACAAAGAACAAATTGCTACAGTGACATTAACGACAATTTTATTTAGTGTATTTATTCATGGCATGAGTACCAAGCCAATTGCAAAAAGTTACCAAAAATAAAGGCGCGTTAAGCGCCTTTATTTTTTTAATGAATTTAATAGCACTTTAATTTTTAAAGTAGCTCAGCAATTAATTGTAATGGATGTTTTGGTTTGAATTTTTCATAGCGCTTTACTTGGCTGCGACATGAGAACCCTGTTGCTAAAATTGTTTCAGGTTCATTGTCGGCAACAATTGGTTGCCAACTCATTTCATAAAGTGCGCGTGAATTTTCTTGGTTCTGTTTTTCGTGGCCATAGGTTCCTGCCATTCCGCAACAACCAGTACTTGTTGTGTCTAATTGTAAATTCAGGTCAGCAAAAATAGTTTGCCAAACTTTAGACGCATTTGGCATTGCTGTTGTTTCAGTACAATGACTTAACAGCTTAAATGGCGAAGTCTTATTAGTGGTAAGTGAAACTTGTTTGAAGTTTTGCGTTTGAAGCCATTCATGGGCAAGTTCAACTTTAAAATCACCACGGTCTTCTTTTAAGATTGATACATATTCATCTCGGTAACACATAACCAAAGAAGCATCGAGTCCAACTAATGGTGCATTGATTTCACTCAGTGAATTTAAAAACTCAGCAGCATTTTTTGCTGTTGTTCTAAATTCATTTAAAAACCCTTTCACATGCTGTGCTTTACCATTTGGTTTAAAAGGTAATAGCATTGGTTTTTTGCCTAACGCTTTAATTACTTTAATAAAGCTTTCGACTAATTCGGCTTCATAAAAACTAGTAAATGGATCTTGTACTATCAGTACATATTCGGCTTGCTCTTCTTTTGAAAGCGAATTAAGTAATTCAAAATTGAAATGCTGCTCTTTTGAAATACGTTTTGAAAGTTGCGGGACGCTTAAACTGGGCGTATCAACATAACCAATCGTATTTTTGATTAACCCAGAAACAAGTTTAGTGTTTACTATTGGGTTAACAACTTTAGCAAATTTTGCCATAACAGGTGCAGTTTGCTCGATACCCGCAACTAAGTAATCCTTAGCTGGTCGTGCATAATAACTGTGATAGAAATTTAAAAACCTTGAACGAAATGTTGGAACATCCACTTTGATTGGGCATGCAGTGGTACATGCTTTACAAGCTAAACATTCGTCCATAGATTCTTTCACCTCGTGAGAGAAATCATAAACGCCCTTTTTCTTATCACGACTATGTTGATAGCGCTCCCACCAAGTGATGACTTCGCCATTGATCAATTCTTTTTCAACATTGAGCAAATCAATATTTTCTGACTCTTGAAGTCGTAGCCATTCACGCATTAAACTTGCGCGCCCTTTTGGTGAATAACGGCGGTCACCAGTAACTTTATAAGATGGGCACATTGGTGATTTTTCGTCATAGTTAAAACACAGGCCATTACCGTTACAGGTCATAGCGTTATTAAATTCTGTTTTAACATCGATAGAAATTTCTTTGTCGAACCAAGCTCGCTTTTGATCATCAACAGAAACTAGTGAGTCTTTACTTTCAAGTGGAGTACAGATTTTACCTGGATTTACTCTATTATTTGGATCAAATGCCGCTTTAATTTTTCTTAATTGTGTAAATAAATGTTCGCCAAAAAATTCAGGGCCATATTCACTACGATACCCTTTGCCATGCTCACCCCACATTAAGCCGCCATATTTGGCAGTAAGTTTAACGACTTCATCTGAAATATGTCGAAGTAATTTTTCTTGTTCAGGGTCGCACATATCAAGAGCTGGTCGAACATGTAATACGCCAGCATCAACATGGCCGAACATACCATATTGTAGGTTGTGTTTATCGAGAAGTTCACGAAACTCGACTATAAAATCGGCTAAGTTTTCTGGTGGAACCGCAGTATCTTCAGCAAAAGCTAACGGTTTTTGACTGCCTTTTACATTACCTAAAAGGCCTACTGATTTTTTACGCATTGCATAAATTTTTAAAATATCAGCTTTGTCATTCGTTAACTGATAACCGATCACCCCATTAGTTTGTTTTTCAACACATTCATCAAGTAACTTGCAAAGAGTATCTACTTTATCTTTAATATCTTCAGGTGAAACAGCATTAAACTCAACCATGTTGAGTCCTTGCATTTCTCTGTTTTCAACATCGGTTATTAAGTCCGATACTGAGTGCCAAATAATATCTTCACGAGCAAGGTTAAGTACTTTACTGTCGACAGTTTCTACAGAAGTTGCATTTGCTGCAACTAAGAATGGTGAATGACGCAGAGCAGAGTCAAAGCTATCATATTTAATGTTAATTAAAGTCTTAAATTCTGCAATTGGTGTAATGTTTAGTTTTGCTTCAGTTACAATACCTAATGATCCTTCAGAGCCAGTAATTAATCGGCTCATATCAAAGGTTTGTAAATCATCAGAAAAAATATGTTCTAAATCGTAGCCGGTAAGAAAGCGGTTTAAACGCGGGAACTTTTCTAAAATAGCATCACGGTTCTCAAGGCCAATATCGATAACTGTTTTATATAATTTACCTATGGTTGTGTTTTGTTCAGCAATTATTTTTGCTTTTTCAACGCTCATAGGTGTTGTAGACATTTCTGTTCCATCAACAAGATAAGTAGTAAGGCCTAAAACATGATCACTTGTTTTGCCATAAACTAAAGAGCCTTGACCTGAGGCGTCTGTATTTATCATTCCACCAATTGTTGCTCGGTTACTAGTTGACAGATCAGGTGCAAAGAAAAAACCGTAAGGACGTAAAAAGTCATTTAATTGGTCTTTTATTACACCAGTTTGAACGCGCACCCAGTTTTCTTCGACATTGATTTCTAAGATTTCACGCATATAGCGAGATAAATCAACAACTATTCCTGGCGTTAGCGATTGGCCATTAGTACCCGTACCACCACCACGTGGACCAAAAGTCAGTGATAAAAACGGATCACGTGACGCAATTTGCATAGCAAGTTGTATGTCTTTTGCTGACTTTGGAAAGATGACACCTTGAGGTACTTGTTGATAAACGCTGTTATCGGTCGATAAACTTAAACGTGTAGAAAAGCTTGCATCGGTATCACCACTAAAACCTTGTTTTTTAATTGTTTCTAAGTAATTAGATACGAGTTCTGTGGCAGCTTGTTGTTGGCTTATTGTTGCTATCATGACGGTGATAAATTAAGGCATTTTGCAAATTATATCATGCTAATAGCTAAGATAAATTGAAGATTTTACAGTTTGTAACACTCTTTTTATCGATTTCGGGAGTAATGCTTTTATACTGTGTAATAAAGCAGCAAATGAGATAGACAGATGAAAAAAATTGCATTAATCAGTTTAGGTGCTTTATGCATGTTATTGGGATTAGTTTTTGTTATTATTCCCGGACCGTCGCTGATCTTTTTTATTGCCGGACTTTTCTGTTTATCTTTTTATTATCCTAAAGCGCGTGATTATTTAGCCTTGTGCCAAAAGGCACTTACTAAGTCATGTGCTTATATAGATAAAAAACTTGCTCGCTGATTTCTAATTGAGTAACAAAAATGCCAGCTAAATGCTGGCATTTTTTATATTAGAATCTTTATTTTAGATAAATAAAGTACTTAGTCTGCTAATTTCTTAGCAAGATATAACCAAGTTTCTAATACTGTATCAGGGTTTAGAGAGACAGAATCAATACCCTGCTCAACTAACCAAGCTGCAAAATCTTCATGATCTGAAGGACCTTGACCACATATACCTACGTATTTGCCTTTTGCTTTAGCAGTTTGAATTGCCATTGATAATAGTTTCTTGATTGCAGGGTTACGCTCATCAAATAGATGTGCAATTAAACCAGAATCACGGTCAAGACCTAATGTTAACTGAGTTAAATCGTTTGAACCGATAGAGAAACCATCGAAATACTCTAAGAACTCATCTGCTAGTAAAGCGTTTGATGGTAATTCACACATCATGATTACTTTAAGACCATTTTCGCCACGTTTAAGGCCATGTTCTTCAAGTAGTTCAATAACGCGTTTACCTTCTTCAAGTGTACGAACAAATGGGATCATGATTTCGATATTAGTCATACCCATTTCGTTACGAACACGTTTAATCGCTTCACACTCTAGCGCGAAACAGTCACGGAAATCTTCAGAGATATAACGTGCTGCACCACGGAAACCAATCATTGGGTTTTCTTCTTCCGGCTCATATTGCTGGCCGCCAACAAGGTTCGCATATTCGTTTGACTTGAAGTCAGACATACGAACAATTACACGCTCTGGTGCAAACGCACAACCTAGTGTTGCAATACCTTCAACAAGCTTAGAAATATAGAATTCAACTGGCGATTCATAACCAGCCATCATTTCTGAAATTTCAGCTTTAAGCTCATCAGATTGCGCATCAAAATTAAGAAGCGCTTTAGGGTGAACACCAATCATACGGTTGATTACGAATTCAACACGAGCAAGACCAACACCAGCATGCGGTAAACGTGCAAAGTCAAATGCACGATCAGGGTTACCCACGTTCATCATAACTTTCATTGGCAATTCTGGCATTTCATCAACGCGTGAAGTAAGTACTTCGTAATCTAAAATACCTTCGTAGATGTAACCTGTATCACCTTCGGCACACGATACTGTTACATCTTGGCCTGCTTTAATTAAATCAGTTGCATTACCACAACCAACAACAGCAGGAATACCTAATTCACGAGCAATGATCGCTGCGTGACAAGTACGGCCACCACGGTTTGTAACAATCGCAGCGGCACGTTTCATGATTGGCTCCCAGTCTGGGTCAGTCATGTCAGTAACTAGAATGTCACCTTGTTGTACTTTGTCCATTTCGTCAATTGAATCTAGTACGCGAACTGTACCTGAACCAATTTTATGGCCAATTGCACGGCCTTCAGCAACAACTGTGCTTGTACCATTTAATTGGAAACGCTCCATTACGTTAGCGTCTTCGTTTGAACGAACTGTTTCTGGACGCGCTTGAACGATGTAAAGCTTACCGTCGTTACCGTCTTTTGCCCACTCGATGTCCATTGGACGACCGTAGTGTTTTTCAATGATCACAGCTTGCTTTGCAAGTTCTTGAACTTCAGCATCTGTGATTGAGAATTTGTTTGAAAGCGAAGAATCTACATCAACAATTTCAACTTGCTTACCGTGTGATTCATCCGCAGAGTAAATCATTTGGATTGCTTTTGAACCAATATTACGGCGAACTACAGCAGGTTTACCGTTAGCAAGTGTTGGTTTGTGAACATAAAATTCATCTGGGTTTACAGCACCCTGTACAACCATTTCACCAAGACCATAGCTTGAAGTTACAAATACAACATCTTCAAAGCCAGATTCAGTATCAATACTGAACATAACACCTGAAGCTGCTTTATCTGAACGAACCATGCGTTGGATACCCGCTGATAATGCAACACCACGGTGATCATAACCTTGGTGTACACGGTAAGAAATAGCGCGGTCATTAAATAGTGAGGCAAACACGTGTTTGATGGCAGTCATTACTGCATCAATACCACGTACGTTTAAAAACGTTTCTTGTTGTCCTGCGAATGAAGCGTCTGGCATGTCTTCTGCTGTAGCAGATGAGCGAACTGCAAATGAAACATCTTGTGATGCGTCGCCATGTAATTGGCTATATGCGTCGCGGATGGCTTGGTCTAGGTTAGGTTGGAATGGTGTATCAATAATCCATTGGCGGATTTCGGCACCGACTTTAGCGAGTGTATTTACATCATCCACATCCAATGTGTCTAAAATGTCGTGGATTTTTGAGTTTAACCCAGATTGCTCTAGAAACTCGTTGAATGCATCAGCGGTTGTAGCGAAACCACCTGGCACTTGAACACCAGCGTTAGCTAGGTTTGAGATCATTTCACCCAGTGAAGCGTTTTTACCGCCAACACGTGGAACATCTTGCATACCAAGCTCTTGATACCAGAGAACGTATTCTTGCACGGATCTTTCTCCATAAACAAATTGTAGTACTAACTGTGAGAGTTAAGAAAGAAAACCTTCTAAAAAGGTCGTAGTCATTCTACACTGGCAACAGACCTCACGTAAACCGTGAAGCCCCTATTTTGCAGATAAAGGTAATAAAAAGGTTAAATATGAGAACTGCATTTTATATTTCTGATGGAACAGCAATCACTTCTGAAGTATTTGGTCATGCGACCTTATCAATGTTTCCTGTGGATTTTAATCACAAAACAATTCCTTTCGTTGAAACTGAAAAAAAAGCGAATGAAGTTAAGAACTTGATCAATTCAACCGCACAGCGTGATGGCGAACAGCCATTAGTATTTTTTACTTTTGTTAATCATGAGCTAAGTGAGATAATTAAATCTTCTTGTGCGGTTTGCTATGACTTTTTATCACAATATAGCGATAAAATTTCTCAAGAATTAGAAGTTGCACCTGTACCAAAAGTACATAGAACTCATTCAATGCACGAGAAAAGTTATGATTTTCGCATTGACGCAGTTAACTATGCGTTGACTAATGATGATGGTGCTAATATTAAAAACTACTCAGAAGCAGATATTATTTTAGTAGGTGTAAGCAGAAGTGGTAAAACACCGACTAGCTTATACCTAGCATTGCAATATGGTATTAAAGCGGCTAACTACCCTCTTACAGAAGATGATTTAGAAAGAGGCACTTTGCCTGAATGTTTAAAGGCTTACAAACATAAACTATTTGGTTTAACTATTGACCCTGTTCGCCTTGCGGATATTCGACAGCGTCGTATGGCGAATTCAAAATATGCGTCTTTAAAACAGTGTCGTATTGAAGTACGTGAAGTAGAAATGCTTTATAAAAAACAGAAGATTCAATATCTCAATTCAACACATCATTCAGTTGAAGAAATATCTGCAAAAATTATATCAGATACAGGTCTTGAAAGACGTAAGTACTAACTTAATTTAGTATCGGACATTAAAAAGGCTGCACGTTGCAGCCTTTTTGGATAACTTAGGATGTTACTTACGTGCGTCTTTTAATAAATCAGCAACTAAGAAACCAAGCTCTAATACTTGATCTGCATTTAAACGTGGGTCGCACTGTGTACGGTAACGTTGAGCTAAATCTTCATCTGATAATCCATACGCACCACCAGTACACTCTGTTACATGTTGGCCTGTCATCTCAAGGTGAACACCACCTGGGTAAGAACCTTCGGCCTTGTGAACTGCAAAGAACTGGCTGATTTCACGAAGAATATTATTAAAGCTACGTGTCTTATAACCTGAACTCGCTTTTTCTGTATTGCCATGCATTGGATCGGAACTCCAAATAACTTTACGGCCTTCTTGTTGTACTTTACGGACGAGAGCCGGTAACTTTTCTGGAAGAACATCAGCACCCATTCGTGTGATTAAAGTTAAGCGACCAGGGATGTTATCTGGGTTAACTGCATCAATAAGCTTGATAAGTTCATCTGGGTCCATACCCGGGCCAACTTTTACGCCTATTGGGTTTTTAATACCTTTAAAGAATTCGATATGCGCGTGGTCTAATTGTCGAGTACGCTCACCAATCCAAACAAAGTGTGCAGAACAATCGTACCAGTCACCTGATAAGTGGTCACGGCGTGTAAGTGCCTCTTCGTAACCTAGTAATAAGGCTTCGTGTGATGTAAATAAGTCTGTTTCTTTTAGGCTTGGAGCAACAGTTGAGTCAATACCACACACTTCCATAAACTCAAGTGCATCTTGAATTCTATCCGCTAACTGTTGGTACTTCTCCTTAAGTGGGTTTGCTGCAACAAAACCCATGTTCCAACGGTTTACTTGGTGTAAATCCGCTAAGCCACCTTGAGCAAATGCGCGTAATAGATTTAACGTTGCTGCACTGTGATGATATGCCGTCATTAAACGCTGTGGATCTGGTACTCGAGCTTGCTCTGTGAATTCAAAATTATTGATGATATCACCACGGTACGAAGGTAATGACACACCATCAATTGTCTCGTAATCTGACGAACGTGGTTTAGCATACTGACCAGCCATACGGGCGATCTTAACTACAGGGCACTTACCACCATAAGTTAAAACAACGGCCATCTGTAAAAGTGTTTTAAATGTATCGCGAATGTTTGCAGCATTAAAGTCACTAAATGATTCTGCACAATCACCACCTTGTAATAAGAAAGCTCTGCCTTCACATACAGCTTCTAATTGTTTGTATAAGCTACGCGTCTC
Source organism: Pseudoalteromonas apostichopi (assembly GCF_030297135.1). NCBI lineage: Bacteria > Pseudomonadati > Pseudomonadota > Gammaproteobacteria > Alteromonadales > Pseudoalteromonadaceae > Pseudoalteromonas > Pseudoalteromonas apostichopi. The sequence continues at coordinate 549,623 of NZ_AP028066.1, read as the reverse complement.
TTCAGCAAATACTAAAGGTGGTGCGCTTTTTAATTGTCCCTCAACTGATTTAAGGGCTTCTTGATCTGGGTACTCTGGCTGCTGAAGTATCGGCAGTTTTCTCCAGCTGTCTGGGTTCCACGATTGCATGTTCTTTCCTCATTCCTAACATAGACCGTTAACGAAAACTAACTTATTGCACGTAGTAAGTTCAAGGACAATATTCAGGTATTTGTAATTATTTAGTTATTTAATAAATTCTTTAAGTATTAATGATTAAAACCGAAGAGTTTAAACCATTTAAAACAGATAGTTATCACTATTCTTATGCGTTTACTCTTTACAACAAAGGAAGAACACATCTTACCATAAGTTACTATCTATGTAACCTCAGCTTTACGCTAGATAAATACACTTTTCTAGCACTATATTGAAAAATAATAAAAGCGTGCTATGGAATACAATAAAGAACACATCATACATTAATTGTGCTTGTAGTTAGGTCAGCAATATTCATAATGGAAACTTCAAATTATCAAAAGAAAAGGTTAAACTTGAAACATGAGTATGTAAGATGTGTTCTTATGAGTACAAAGCTAGAAATTCGCAGTCAGTTTGATTTGGTAAGTGAGCTAACCCATTTATTTTGTGAAGAATTAAAACAGATGGGGTTTTATAAAGCGTCATATTATCAGTTGCCAGATATAAATATTAACGATGAAAAACAAGTTCCTTCTAATATCCCTGTTAATAAATTTGAGGGAGAGGAAGCTCAAAAGCAAATTCTTAATTCTTTTGGGGACTTTTACAAGAAAACGGGGTTAAGTAGCCGTGTATTAAAAAGGCATCCTGGGTTGTTAGTACTAAAAGATGTCGATAAGCAGTTTATTACCGCACGAATAAATCAGTTAAATAAAGCTAAATCCGATTTTAAAAACTGTGTGTTAGCAATTGATAATAATGATGCACGCTTTGAAGCTGTTCACAACGCAGTGCCAAACCTTATTACTTTAGCTGCTTATCGTAAAATTCATTTTGAAACTGAGTCCCCCTACTCTGTTCGTTTTACCTGGATGCACAAACATGCAACAAAAACGCTTACAAAAAAAATGGCGTTAGCTATGTTAGAAAAGTCGGCAGGTTATTCAAATCCAAGAATGATCGACCAACATTCTTGGCAAGCACTTGTAGCACAAGAACAAAGTCGTGTTGCAAGTTTGGGTGATAAAGAAAAATTACGAATTCGCAGGCCTACAAGAGTAAGTCCACAAGTAAATGTAAGATACACAGCGCAAAACCGATATCATGTTAGTGCAGCTCTCCCATTTATTTTGATAAACCCAGAACCAGATGTAAAACTTGGTACATTATCAGATTACCAAAAACCGGAGAGTCATCCTCGGAAAAGAGAATATGATTTCTTAGTAGATAGACTTTATTTAGAACAAGTAACAGATTGATTATGTTAAAAAGGCCACATGCGTGGCCTTTTTTCATAGTATGTATTATTAATGAAATTAATCTTCTACTATTTCTTCAATTTTATCTTCATCGATTAAAACTGCATTCTCGACAATACGTTTACCACCTTGAATTTCGATTCGTTTATTATGCTTATTAAGCGTAAGAATCTCATCGCAAAATTGATCAGACGGATGCATCTCGTAAGTGTAATCAATAATATTACCGGTTTTGTCATCTTTAACATTGGTAATGTTATATTCAGAAATTGCACCTTTCTCAATTAAGTCTTTCATTGTAGTTGTCATATCACGACGTAATGCTTTTAATTTATTCTCGGTAATTTCGTCGGTTGAATAAATTGAGCCGTACTTTTCCATGATAGATAAAAGGCGGAAATGGTAAGTTTTACCCGGAGCAGCGTAGCGCCATAAATGATATAAACGAAGCATCATCCAACGAGATAAACCACGTTTTAATTCTTGAGCACTATTGAAGTAGTAACCTTTATATTCAAGGTTGTCGATCATGTTATGAACAAATGCGTTCAAACATGCCACACATTTCACGTTACCACCCTGACCTTTTTTGCCACTAAAATGAAGTGATGACAAAAAGTTCATGTTCGATTCGTAAAATGAATCATCAATATCTGAGTTACGGGTATCTGTCGCTGAATATTTAAAAGAAAGTTTAGAACCTTGTAATGCCTCTAATGATTCTTTAATTTGCGGATACGGCATCGATTGACCAACCGCTTTTAATTCTTGCGCTAATTCATTCATCGAAAAAACAACCGCGTATTGAATTCCCGATTTAAAATTAATTTTTACAATCTTACCTTTTGAGGCTAATCGAATTAAGGCACGTTCTACCTTTTCTTCACGATCAGATGGCCAAACAAGGTATTCTACATCTTCACCGTCTTTACGTGTACTTACCACTGCAGGTGTTATTTTAATTTCGCCATCATAAAGAATGCCATCTACTTTTTCAGAAATTTTTCGAGTAACAATTGTTTTCTTTGGTGCTTCTTCAACAGGAAGCTTCTTATGACCAGAACGAACAAAACGTCCCCATAAATCATAATGATTAAAAGTGTTCGAGTAAGCTCTCAAACCATGTGCTGCATTTTCAATTGAAACGCGCACATCTTTATTGTCTGTAAATAGTGCAAGACTTTCATTATCAATCGCACTTTCCACCCCGTGGATCTGCCCGCGTAAAGTATCGGGTAAGTTATCTACCGAGATGTTGACCTTTCGGCTCATTGTTCTTATTTCCAATTTTTCTTCGACAGTTAATAACAACACATAAAACTTCAAAAGTTAAATGTTTAAGTTAGTATAAACTTGATCCGATCATAATTTATTTCTTTGGATCAGATTTATACCAACTAATTCTTACTTGCTAATTTTCAGATCAGATTTTTACTAAGTTATAGTTCATAGGTCGTGATTTTACTAACTCAGTTCAAATTATGTCCTGCAAAACGCCTTTTTATAGCAAATTAACACGACATAAATCCCATTTTCAAAACACCATGTGGATAAAGCGACTTCAAGTTAGCATAGATCTGATCTGTACCAACTATAGATCAGATCCATACTAACTTATTGCTTGATTTGATTAGCTTGTCAGTGCATAACTTTATAATTTAGTTAGTAAAAAATTGATCTATACCGATGATTTTGTGAATAAACTCGTGACTAAGCTGTGCATAACTCAAATGCTCATTTTTTGCTTAGTATTAGGCTGATCTGTGAGTAATAAGAGATCTGATCTTTACCAAGTAAAAGTATGATCTGGCTTTTTACTAAATATTCAATAAAATCAGTCAGATATTTCTATATTTTAGCATCTTAACCTTATATACCTTTATATTTAACCGATATTAATCTTATTTATTTATACTTAGCTTCAAGAAAGTTACAATTTTTTATTAAATGTCTTATAAATAAAAGGTATGTCGTCTTAAATACTTGTTTACAGCAATTTGAATGGACATTATACTTAAAGCATAACTTTGAGGAAGAAAGTATGTCTATCAATAATAATGCGCTAGCCACTTATAGGTTACTAAAAGCGACAGCAGAAGTTGCTGAAAAATCGCTAGAAGGACGTATTCAACATTATCGTGCTCATCTAAAGTCTGAAGAAAAAGAACTTCGAACTTATACCCAAAAAGCAGCAGCTGATTTATTAGGCTGTAATAATCGTACCTTAAAACGACGCCATGATAATGGTGACTTTGATAAACTTAACATTAAACGTGGTGCAAATGGTCACTATGCATATACCTTAGTAAATATTTTTGCTATGGCCGATATCATGGATATTAAGCCTGATCACCGTACAGAGGACGATAAATTACAAGTTATCGTTATCAATTCATTAAAAGGTGGCTGTGGTAAAACAACAAGCATGGTAAATATTGCCGCTGCACTTGCTACTACCAACATTAAACGCTATCGAATCGGTATTATTGATCTTGATCCACAAGGCTCTTCGTCAAGTTTTTTCCCACCAAGTGAGCCAGACCCGATCACTGTGGGTGACTTGATGCGTGATTGTATCGAGCTTGAAGAAAATGAAACCTGGCATGAGCTAGTAGGTAATTCTTTTTTACCTACCCACATTCCTAATATTCGTATTTTACCTTCAGGTATGGATGACTTTTACTTTGAGCATGAAACAGCAACTTTATTAAAAGATAGCTCTAGTTACGATAAAACACGTCACTATCATAAGCTGCTAGAAAAAGTTATCGAGCCAGTAAAAGACCAATTTGACATTATTCTAATTGATACAGCTCCATCCCTTAACTTCATGTTTTATAATGCATTAATGGCTTCAACTGCGATGCTTATTCCGGTTCATCCTGAAGCTGTCGACTTTGATGCAAACAATAAATACTTAAAACGATTAGGTGAGATTTACCATACAGTTGCAGCACTTGGTCACCAAGGTTGGGATTTTATGCAATTCTTGGTAACTAACTATGTTAAGGGTAACCACTCACAACGAGATATTGTTAAAGATGTTCGTAGTGCATTTGGTCGCCAAGTAATGAGCTATCCAATTAATCATAGTTCTGCTATTACAGCTAGTTCATCATCTTTTAACACCATTTTTGATCAAAAAACCTCTGACAGCTTAGCTAGTCGTGAGTCTTTACTTCGTGCTCAGGAAAATATCAAAGATGTAGTAGATGAGCTTGAAATGCTGATCCGCTCGAATTGGCAATCAACACAGTCGTCTCTAAATTCAGCTAAGTAAGGTAAAGAATAAAAATGGCTAAAAAACGTAAAAATGATACCAGCTTAGACCCTTTTTCAACCTCAATTGAAAGTAGTAGCTTAGATGCTTTGCTTGAACAGGCATCGGCTGGCGATGTTATTAGTATGCCAGCACCTAGCGATCCTACTCGCCAAATTACCCTGGTGTGTAAGGTTATTCCTAGCTCAGAAATTGAAGCAAGAACAAAGGTCTATGGTAAAAACCGCCGCGTACAATCATTACTAAATGAAAAGTCAGTTGCCGATATCCTTCCCGCAATTGCCGAAGACGGCCGCAACCAGCACCCTGCACTATGTTGGGATAAAGGTGACGAAATGCTTGTGTTAGCAGGCTCTCGTCGTCGTAAAGCATGTATTTTGAGTAACTCTGATTACTTAGTTTTAAGCTCTGAAGATTTTACAGATCAAGATGCTAAAATCCTTGCTGTATCATCAGACCAATACATTGCCCCAAGTCTGTGGGAGCTTGGTCAAGCTTATCAACAAACCCGTGATGAACTTATTGCTGAGGGTAAAAAGGGCTCTTATCGTGAGATTGCGGCAATTGAGGGGGTATCTCACACTGCGATTGCTGATGCTATCAAAGCTTATGAGAATCTCCCTGCAACAGTTTTGAGCCTTTATCCTACTGCTAACCATGTTGGCCGTGAAGTGGCCAAAAAGCTAATTAGTGCCAAAGAACGTGATGAGCAGTTATTCACTAAGTTAGTAAATGATGTGAGTAGTGATGCTGAAATAGCGCAGATTAGTAGCGATGATAAACGTGCTCTTGCAATTACGAAATTATTAACAGCTGAGCCTGCAACGCCAAGTCGCCGAGAAGCGCTCATCGACAGTGAGTTTGTTAGCGTACAGCGCAATATCAAAAGCGGCGATTTATCTGTCAAAATCGATAATAAAGTGATGACAGACAAACGTTTAGAGCAGTTAACTAAACTTTTAAATAGCTTTAATTAGTTAGTAAAATAATGATCTATCGCGCTTTTACTGTTAGTAAAAGCGTGATCCCAACCTCCCATTTGTTAGTAAAATAATGATCTAATAATGTAAAAATAGCTACTTATTAGCCTCTCAGATCAGTTTTTTACCAACTAATAACCCCTTTACAGGCTTTTTACTCCATAAATTTGTTTACTTAGTAAAAAAGCGATCTGTAAAGCCCCTGCCTTGTTATTAAGCTGTTTATATCTTGTGCGATTGTTGTTTGTTAAATGCTCAGAATGTCAATTTTCAACTTTCATTTTCTTTTAAAGCAGTTTTTTACTAAGTTATCAGCTCCAACCAGTCCAATATTGCTCAATAGTGCTTTAGCTCTGGGTCGATAGATCATATACTGGCAGAATTATTTTTTGTTTTTACTGCCATAAGCGTTATGTCTGCTAACTTATCCAAAAATGACTTATTAGCTATCTTTGAAGAAATAAAACAAGAGCAAGAAACTCAGTTTCCCCTGTCTGAGCGCTTCATTAAACAGCTGTTTAAGCCACATGTGTTAAGTAAAGCAAAAGAGTATCATCAGAACGGTCAAATCAACTGGTTAGAACATAACAGTGACTTTAGTGTTATTGATGCATCGATGTTTGGTAACGAAGGAAATACCTTCACTCAGCATATTGAGATCAGTAAATTACCAAGTGGATTTTCGGTCGATTCACACTGCACTTGCGGATCTAAAACCAAATGTCGTCATATTGCCGCCGTGTTACTTAAGCTCAAAATTGAACATTCAGGCGACTACGGTGAAGACTACATCATTAACGATTGGTTTAGTGAACTTAAGACGCTTAAGCAGATTGCCAACGAAGATGCCAAACAGGTTTTATTATTTGTTCTTGATGTAGAGAAATCTATAGTAACTATCACCCCGAAGATTGCTAATTATGACCCTGAACATAATTATACCCTAGGTCGAAATCTTACAGAGCAGCAATTAAACAGCTTTGTAACTCCTACTGATTTACTAGAGTCAGACTTTCGTTTATATAGTTGGATACGCTCACAAAATGCACTCGGTAAATTAGAGCTTAAAGGTCAATGGGGGTTTGCTGCACTACAGCAATTAATCGCTACGCAACGTTTGTTCTTAGGTCGTTCACGCCAAGCTATTAAAGCTGATAGCATGCAAGCTCTAGAGTTTGATTGGAAACAAAATAAAGACTTAACCTCATTGAGTATGACGCTAGCAGGCCAAGATAATTGGTTATTATTAAAAACAACACCTCCGACCTACCTTGATCCAGAAAAACTAAAAGTAGGTCGTATTCGTACTCCATTAACAGCTGATGAAATAGCTTTACTCGCAAATATGCCTGCAATTCACACTGAGAACTTTGACCGTGTTTATCAGCAACTCAATGATAACTTCGGTGAAGGGGTTATTCCGCATGCTTTTAAGCAAAGTAAAAAAAGCCTAGCTCGAACTGTATTCCCAGTCATCAGTATTCATAATGACGAGGGTACAATCCGCTTATCATTGCAGTTTAATTATCAAAACTCCTTGTATGATTTAAGCCAAGCTCCAGCGGATATACTCAACCAGTCATTAGAAAATACCGTTGTAAATGAATTAACCAATCTCGGTTTTGAATTATGTAAAGGGGCTTTACAAACTGAGTTTATCTTTAATAAACAATCAGTTATTCATGAGCATTGGCTAAAGTTTGAAATTATTCCTAACTTATTAAAGCGTGGTTGGAAAATTAATGATGAGTTAGAGGTCGGCAAAGCTCTAAAACAGCTTTCACTGCAAGTTGAGCGTGGTAAAGGACATCAGATAGTTAGTAAAATCGTGATCTCTGGAGTCAAAACGCAACAACTATTTATCACTGATAATAATATTTATCAGTCACTTAATAGACAAAGTGAGCGTTTCTATTATTTTACTGTAGGTAAACGCTTTGCGGTAGTTGAAAAGGTCGCGATGATGCAACTTAACGATTATCGTGAACGTTTTGAGCATATCAAAACGCGTGACGAAATCTTAATGCCGCTATCGTTTTTGCCAAAGCTTATTGAGCAAAAAGCGATTAAGGTGAATATTGTTGACGATGCGCTAGATGCTTACTTAGCTGAGTTAAGTGACTCACAACAACTTATTAAAAAGTCCGATATTCAAGGCTTAAACCAAGGTGTGCAATTACGTGAGTACCAACAGCACGGTGTTGATTGGCTCAACTTTTTAAAACGTCACCAGCTCGGTGGTATTTTGGCTGACGACATGGGACTAGGTAAAACCTTACAAGTCATCGCCTTTTTAGCTAACGCCAAGCAATCACCACAAGCAGGCCCTACGTTAATTGTTTGCCCAACAAGCCTTGTTGGTAATTGGCAAAGCGAAATTAATAAGTTTGCTAGCAACTTAAAAATCACCACAGTATTCGGTGCTGCTCGCAGCGACCAATTACAACAGCTGTCGCAAGCTGATTGTATTTTAACGACTTACCCACTGCTTAAGCGCGACATCGCTTTTTATTCGCCGCTTTATTTTGAAAATATCATTTTAGATGAAGCCCAATATATTAAAAATGATGCAGCTCAAGTTTCACGTTTGGTTAAGCGCCTTAATGCTGACTTTAAATTGTGTTTAAGCGGCACCCCTATTGAAAATAATCTATTTGAGCTTAAATCCTTGCTCGACTTTGCTATGCCGTCTTTACTTGGTTCGCAAACACATTTTAAAAGCTACTTTCAAACGCCTATTGAGCGTGATAACGATGTACAACGCGCTGACGAATTGAAGTCATTGATCATGCCATTTATCTTACGCCGAACTAAAGCGCAAGTTACTCAAGAGTTACCAGAGAAGACAGAGCTAGTAAAAGAATTTGAATTTGAAACTAAACAAAAAGAAATTTATACCGGTATAACTGAATCATTAGAGCAGAAATTGGTCGATCTATTTGCTCAGCAGGGTGTGCAAAAAAGTAAGCTGGCTTTTCTGGATGCATTATTAAAATTAAGACAAATTTGTTGTCACCCCAAATTGATAGATCCAACATCTCAAGCAGGCAGCGCTAAGCTTGAATGGCTTTCTAAACATTTACCTATCATGCTTAGTGAAGGCCGAAAGGTGATTATATTTAGTCAATTCACCATGGCACTTGATGTGATTGCGGAGCGATTAAATGAGCTTGGCATCAGCTTTAGTATGCTAACAGGGCAAACAAGACAACGCGATCGTGTTATCGAAGAGTTTACTCAAGGTGATACATCTGTGTTCTTAATTAGTTTAAAAGCCGGTGGTACAGGGTTAAACCTGACTCAAGCAGATACCGTGATTCATTTTGACCCTTGGTGGAACCCTGCTGTTGAGAAACAAGCGACAGATCGTGCTTATCGAATTGGCCAAACTAATCCTGTGTTTGTTTATAAATTGATTATGGCTAACTCAATTGAACAAAAAGTATTTAAAATGCAGCAGCATAAGCAAGCGCTTGTTGATGCATTATTTACTGAAAAATCAATGAGTTTTACTCAATTTGATGAAGAGCAAATGCTTGCGCTGATAAAAAATTAAATTTTTTTAAAGTTTTTTTGAACTAATCAAATTTTAGGGCGTCTATTATTATGCTTGTTGTTAAATTGCAGTTTACATAAGCATTATGTTGATTTCCCATTTGGTTACTAAATTTTAGTAATGTTAGAGCCAGCTCTTCTTGAGCTGGCTTTTTTTATGCCTGATCCCCCTACTCTGTTGAGAACTATTTCGTTATGATGATGTGTCTTTAAGTTATTGAGTTTTCGATATGATTACAGAGCTAATTGCACAGATTAATTGGCAAAGTGTGGTGCTTGGTGCTGCTACAGGTGCACTCGCAAGTGGTGTTATTTTTGCTCTGCAAAAAAGCCGCTTAAAAGAACAGTTAGCTGAACTGCAAAATAGTCATCAAATTCAGCAAAGCCATTTAGAGCAAACGCAGTTGCAATTACAAGAAAGCCAACTCTCGTTTTCTCAATTGCAGCAAGATTACGCTGAACAACGTGATGAATCTCAACACTTTAAAACCCGTTTTGTAGAACAAGAAAAACAAGCACAGCAATACAACCAATTTTGGCGTCAAGTCGAGGCTGAGCTTGCTGCTACCAAAGCGACTCTCAATCAACGTGATATTGATTTAAGTACTTTACGCAGCACGGTAGAGCAAAAAGAGCTGCACTTTAAAGAACAGCTCAGTCAAATCAAAGAAAGCAAAGAGCAACTTAAGAAAGAGTTTGAAAATCTTGCTAACCAAATCCTTGAAGAGAAATCTCAGCGTTTTAAAACCTTAAATCAAGAAAGCATTGAGCAATTATTAAAACCTGTTCAGGGTGAGCTAAAAGGCTTTCGCGATAAAATGGAATTGATCCATGTTGAAGATCTCAAACAGCGTGCTGCACTTAAAACTGAGTTATTGCATTTGCAAGCTAAAAGCCAAGCTATTACTGAACAAGCTGATAGACTTAGCACTGCGTTACAAGGTCAAAAGAAAACCCAAGGGAATTGGGGTGAGTTAATGCTCGAAAATGTATTAGACAGCGCAGGACTGCGTGCCGGAGTAGATTATCAACGTGAAGTGTCATTCAACACGGAAGAGGGACGCCTTCGCCCTGATGTGGTGGTGTATTTACCACAACAGCGTCATTTAGTTATTGATGCTAAAACCTCGTTAAACGCTTACACACGCTACGTAAATGCCGATTCAGAGCTTGAGGCACAGCAAGCGCTAAAAGAGCATGTAACGGCAGTGCAATCACGTATAAACGAGTTAGCGAGCAAAGCCTACGATAGACTACCGGGTATTAACTCCCCTGAAGTGGTGATCATGTTTGTACCGATAGAGTCTGCATTTGTTGAAGCGCTTAAGTACCAGAGTGATATTTATCAGCAAGCAATCGAAAAAAATATCTTAGTTGCTACTCCAACGACCTTATTGACTAGCTTGAACATCGTAAAACAATTGTGGCGTTTTGAAGAGCAAACTAAATACTCAAAAGAGCTTGCTGCCCGTGCAGAGCGCTTTTATAACAAGCTAAATGGTTTTCTTACTAGTATGGAAGGGGTTGGTAAGCAATTAGACCGCGCCAAAGAAAGCTATGATAAAGCGTTTTCTCAGCTGTATCGTGGTAAAGGGAACTTGATTAAGCAGGCCTCTGAGTTCAAAGAGCTGGGGGTTTCTGTTCAAAAAGAGTTACCCGCGGAAAGTGTTGAAAAAGCCCAATTAGAGTTAGATTAAATGCGATACAAAAAAGCCAACGTCATGTTGGCTTTTTATTAGTTAATTAGTTCAGCTGACACGATATCGTTGAGCATCAAAAAGTGGTTAAGTACAGACTCCTCAAGCTCGAATACTTGCGCTACTTTTTCGCCACTTGCTGACATCCCTGTTTGCGTTCCTGCAAACTCGATATGTAACCCTAAACGCTTCAGAGTTTGGACATCGTAACTATAAATAGCTGAATCACGTTTTTCGGTAATGCCAGGCATCATACCTATGATAGTAACCGCTTGTTCAACATTGATGATTTTAAAAAATTGTCGTTCTGCAGTTTGCCATTTTGCAATATAGCTAGCGACCTCGGGAGATTGCTCCATCGGCACGTATAATGCCTGTAATGAGCCCCCATGCCAGCCTATAACGGCTTGTTCTTCAACGAGAACATGTGGACTTGCGGTAAGTACGTAGTTGGCGCAAGACGATGCACAAAGCTCGTGTACTACAACATTGAGTTGATACTCATGCACTAAGCCACCTAAATGTAGACCCGCCATCACATCACCCCCTTGGCTATTAATAACCAAGGTATTGATTTGTAGATCGCTACTTACTAATAATTGTTCGAACTTTTCAACATTTTGCTTTGATGTTTCGCCCTGAAAATAAATAGTGCTCGGCGATACTTCACTGATTTCAGCAACGTTTTGCTGTGTTGTTTTACAACCAACCAGCAGCACGCTCAATAATAATAATAATAAAAAACGCATTAACAATGCCTTGAAGTTTTGTTTGTATACAGTGCGCAATTTAATAATATGTTATTAACGAACTGCAAAAATGGCATAGTACGTTTTTTTGCTTGAGAAATAAATCAACATAACAGGAACAATTGTATGAATATTGGAATTTACATTTATGATGATGCCGAAGTGCTCGATTTCTCAGGTCCATTTGAGGTGTTCAGTACCGCTAAGCGCCTAGCGGATAATGACTGGCAAGTGAGTTTAATTGCCGAAACTACTGGTCCTGTTCTTGCCCGTGGTGGTTATAGTGTAAACCCCCATTACAGCTTTGCTGACAGCCCATTGCTTGATCTCCTTGTTGTGGTTGGTGGCGACCATACTCTAGAACTTGAAAAAGCAGAGGTTATTACTTGGTTAAAACACACAGCCACTAACACCAAGCGTGTTGCGAGTGTTTGTACGGGGGCATTTTTGCTTGCTAAAACTGGGCTTTTAAACGGTAAAAATGTCACGACTCATTGGCAAGATCAACCTGAGCTGGCTGCTTTGTTTTCTGATCTCAATGTGATTGCAGATACTCGTTGGGTCACCGACGGTAAGTTTACCAGCTCAGGAGGAATTTCTGCAGGCATTGATATGAGCCTAGCGTTAGTCGCTGAATTTATTAGTTACGAGCACGCCCTACTGACCGCCAAACAGATGGAATATCAATGGCAGACGTTATAATTGTTCAGCAATATAGTCGGTTATAAACTGTTTTAAACAGACAGCCTTTTTACTCAGTAAACGTGCGCTTGGCCAGATAGCATAAATGTCGCGGTTTTCTCCTCGCCAGTGTGGCAGTACTTGAACTAACTGCTGAGATTTTAATTCATCTATAACCTCAAACCGAGGTAACAAAGCAATACCTTGCTCATCACAAACTAAGTATTTTACAAATCCAGTATCGTTAAAGGTGGCAGCAAATCGGCACATATGGTTATAAGTTGCATTCGTGTGTGTATTGGTTAACTGCCATTTATTTCTTAATGTGGTGCCAATTAACCTATGCTGTTTTAAATCAGCTGGCTCTTCTATAATAGGTGCTGAATCAAGGTATGCTTTTGTGCTTACAAATAAGGTATCAACACTGCCTAACTTTTTTTGATGTAGCATAGAGTCAGCCTGCGGCCCCACTCTAATCGCTATATCAGCTTGGCTTTTACTCAGATCTTCAAGTTTATTATTAAGCAAAAGCTCAAGTTGAATATCAGGGTACTGTTTAGTAAATGCTAGCCACATAGGCTTTAAGAAACCATGACTAATATTGAGAGGTGCCAGAACTTTCAGCTTCCCTGACAATTGTGCTTTTTGCTCATTAAGTTGACGATGGGTTTGTTCAAATTGCTCAATTAATTCAACATAACTTTGAAAATACACCTCACCTGCTTGCGTTAATGTGCATTGCCTTGCTGAGCGATTTAAAAGCTGCTCGCCTAGGCGTTGCTCAAGACGTTGCAAGCGTCTCGATACAGTTGCGGTAGGCAACGACAAGCTCTCAGCCGCATTACTTAGGCCGCCTTGTTTAACAATCTGTATGAATAGGGCAATATCGTCAATCATGTTCTCATTTATGCAATCATAGTTTGTTTATCTTGCTATTTTTAGCATTTTTGCAATTAGATATCATGTCTTTTATTAAATCATTTAAGAGCATCTAATTATGAGTGTTAATGATATTTATGTGATAACTTTTGTAGGCATAGCGGCGACTTTGTTCATTGATCTTTATGCTTTTCTGCTGGCTAAAGTGTTTAAGATACCGTCATTAAACTTTTGTTTAGTTGGCCGTTGGGGCTTGGGTTTATTAGATGGAAAGTTTAAGCACCTGAATATAGCAACTAGTCCAGTTAAGCAGTTTGAGTGCGTGTTTGGCTGGTGTTTACACTACTTTATTGGTGTTTTATTTTCGTTTCTATTTATATTATTGGTCGGTATTGCTTGGCTTGAACAGCCCACCTTAATCGCTGCATGTATATATGGATTAGCTAGCGTATCTATGCCATTTTTTGTTATGCAGCCCGCTTTAGGGATGGGGATAATGGCTACGAAAACAGCAAACCCACTTCAAGCCCGCTTAAAAAGTGCTGTAACTCACCTACTTTTTGGTGTCGGAATATATTTATCAGCTCAATTCATTCAATTTATTTAGGAGTATGTAATGGACGCAAAGCATTGGCATCAACGTTGGGAAAATAACGAAATTGGTTTTCATGAAGGAGACGTTAACCGTTATCTAGATCAGTATTTTACTAACTTAAATTTGCAGCAAGGCGATACTGTTTTTGTACCACTGTGCGGAAAAACTCACGACATTCATTATTTGCTAGCGCAAGGTATGCGTGTTGTTGGGGCAGAACTTAGTGAGATAGCCATTAAGCAGTTATTTGATGAGTTAAAGCTAGAACCCGAAATTAGCCAACACGGCGAACTATTACGTTACCAAGGCGCAAATCTAACCGTTTGGGTGGGTGATATTTTTGCACTTACTGCAGCTGATCTTGGCCCTATCAACGCAGTTTATGACCGTGCCGCTTTAGTTGCGCTACCAAAGCCAGTGCGCATTCGCTATACCCAGCATTTACTTGAATTAACTAATAGAGCTAAACAGTTAGTGGTGGTCTTTGAGTATCAGCAAAGTGAGTTTTCGGGTCCGCCGTTTAGTGTAGTCGCCGATGAACTACATCAGCACTACGATGCTTTTTATCAACTAACATTACTGTGCAAAGAACCTCTCGAAGGGGGCTTAAAAGGGCAAGTCCCTGCCATGAACGTAGCTTGGCATTTAAGTTAGTACTTACAAACTATTGGTGTGTAAATTCACACCCTAGTTGTGCGTTTTTGTGGCTAGTTATTGTACCTCTGTGCGTGCACTATAGAGATACCAATCCGCAATAATACTTAATCATTTTGAGGGATTAAACCTGTCGCTACCTGCGTTAAAAATTTCTGATTTAGAACAACTAAATAACGAAATTTTTGCCTTGTTATCAACGAGGTTTCCTTGCCTCAAAATAGACTACTTAATTAAGCGAATTGGTATGAAAAGCATATTTAAGGAGTACATTTATGCAAAAGCCACGCGTTTTCTTTGTTTCACATGGCGGCGGTCCTATGCCTTTACTTGGCGATCCAAGTCATGCCGATATGGTCACTTGTTTGCAGTCCGTTGCTGCTAAAATTAAAAAGCCACCTGCTATTTTGATGGTGAGTGCGCACTGGGAAGCGAACCCTATTAGTATTACTTCGAGTGCTGCTCCTGAGCTAATTTATGATTACTATGGTTTTCCTGAGCCTGCTTACAGTATTGAGTACCCAAGCCCAGGTGAACCAGCCCTTGCCGAAAAAGTACATCAGGCATTGGCAAAAGCTAATATCGATAGCGCATTAAACCCATCTCGTGGCTTTGATCACGGTATGTATGTGCCTTTGAAAATTATGTATCCAGAAGCAGATATACCTTGTGTGCAATTGTCGTTACATCCAAGCCTTGAGCCAAGCTTACACCTAGCGATAGGTGAGGCTTTACAACAACTTGATTACGATAATTTATTGATCATTGGGTCTGGCTTTACTTTTCATAATATGCGCGCATTTTTCACCCCTGAAACCGCTGAAATTAAAGCGCAAAATATGGCTTTTGAGCAATGGTTAGTTGATGTATGTGGCAATACTGAGCTGAGTGAGCAGCAGCGACAAGCTAAGCTATTAGAATGGCAAATGGCCCCTGCGGCGCGTTTTAGTCATCCTCGTGAAGAGCACTTATTGCCGTTACATGTTTGCTATGGTGCGGCGATGCGCCCTTGTAATGATATTTACGAGCTACGTATTGCCAACAAGCAAGCCAGTATGTTTTTGTGGGACGATTGAGTTTAAGTTCAACCCCCCTGATAACACGATAAAAGCTCAGATTTTATTCATCTAATTTGGTACGCTAGGTAAGTTAAAACCTAGGAACAACAAAATGAATTTAATAAAAACATCAACCCTTGCGTTTGCTGTGGTTGCGGGTATAGGTTTGCAGGCATGCTCAACTGCAGAGCAAGCTAGCACCCCATCAGCAACAGTGAACGCAACGGCTAATTCGCTCTCGCTTGAACAAATTTATAAAGAAAAAGACTTTAAAGCTGAGCGTAGCACCTATTTTACGTGGCTCGATGATGGTACTGGTTATACGGTACTTGAAGAGCGCGAAAGCGATAAAAATACTCAAGACGACAAAGCTAAAGACGATGAACACGGCGTAAAAGGCAATGATATTGTGTTTTATAACGCCGATGGGACGGGTCGTAAGGTGCTTGTTAGTTACGAAAAATTAATTCCCAAAGGTGATAAAGAGCCACTCACCGTTGAAAGCTATCAATGGTCTAAAGATGGTAAATGGCTGATGGTTTTTACCAATGGCGAGCAAGTGTGGCGCTCACGTAGCCGTGGTGATTTTTGGCTATTAAACCTTGAAACAGATTCGCTATATCAGTTAGGTGGCGAAAACATCGAAGCGAAAAAGCTAATGTTTGCTAAGTTCTCACCAGATAGCTCAAAAGTAGCTTACGTGCGTGATAACAACATCTACATGGAAAAAGTCGGTAGCAAGGCTGTGACTGCTTTAACCACTGATGGTAACGACACCATTGTTAATGGTAATTTTGACTGGGTATACGAAGAAGAATTTACTATTCGTGATGGTTTTCGCTGGAGCCCAGACAATAAATCAATTGCCTATTGGCAGCTTGATACCAGTGGCGTGAAATACTTCACCATGATCAATAACACCGATGATCTCTACCCTACCCTTAAAGAATTCCCGTATCCAAAAGCCGGCGAGATGAACTCTGCGGTTAAAGTGGGTGTGGTCAGTCTTAGCGACAAGAAAACTCGCTGGGCTGAACTTGGTGGCGATAATCGTGATCGTTATATTCCACGTATTAGCTGGGCAGGCACTGGTGAATCTTTGATGATCCAAGATCTTAACCGCCCGCAAAGCCACAACAAGGTTTGGTTATTCGACTGGCAAAAACAACAGCTAACTAAAATCCTCGAAGATAAAGACGATGCCTTTATTGAGTGGTTTTATAAAGCAAACTGGTCAAAAGACGGTAAGTTCTTTATTTGGCACAGTGAGCGTGATGGCTGGCGTCATCTATACCGTGTATCTCGCGATGGCAAAACGGTTGTTGATTTAACGCCGGGCGACTATGACATCATTGATATGTTAGCGCTTAACGAAGATAAAAACGTTATGTACTTTACTGCATCACCGGATGATCCTAGCCAGCGGTATTTATTCCGTACGTCGTTAGATGGCAGCTCTAAACCTATGCGCGTAACGCCAGCGTCATTTGATGGCTCAAACAGCTATTATATGTCTAAAGATACCTCTTGGGCGATGCACACAATCTCTAAATTTGGCACTCCACCAATGAAAGAGATCATCAAAGTAAGCGATCATAGCAATGTGAAAACCTTAGTTGAGAACAAAGCATTAAAAGAGAAATTAGCGACTGAGCAATTACCGACTCACGAGTTCTTTACAGTTAATGCCCGTGATGGTGTTGAGCTTGATGGCTACATCATGTTCCCAGCGAATATGGATAAAAGCAAAAAATACCCAATCGTTTTCTATGTTTATGGTGAGCCATGGGGCTCAACAGTACAAGACCGCTGGGAAGGTAACAGTTACTTATACAAGTCGTATCTAACTCAGCAAGGCTTTATTGTTGCCTCAGTTGATAACCGCGGCACGCGCGCACCAAAAGGCAGAGATTGGCGTAAGTCTATCTACAAAAAAATAGGCTCTATTACCGTACGAGACCAAGTTGACGCCCTTGATGCAATGGCAAAACGTTGGGATGTCATTGATACCGACCGTGTCGGTGTATGGGGTCACTCTGGTGGCGGTAGTTCAACACTTAATTTGTTATTCCGCCATGGTGATAAATATAAAGTTGGTATTGCCTCAGCCCCAGTGCCAGATATTCGCTTGTACGATACTATCTACCAAGAACGCTATGCGGGTAACCCAAATACCGATCCTGAAAGTTACGACAACACGTCGCCGATTACTTTTGCAAAAGATCTGCAAGGTAAGTTGCTACTGATCCACGGCACCGGAGATGATAACGTACACTACCAAGGTTCAGAGCGTTTAATTAACGAATTAGTTAAGCACAATAAACAGTTCGAGTTTTTCTCTTACCCGAACCGTTCTCACAGCCTCCGTGAAGGTGAAGGCACTACCCTGCACTACCACACTATGATGGCTAACTTCTTCGAAAAGCATTTACTTAATACTAACCCACAATAATACTTAATCATTTTGAGGGATTAAACCTGTCGCTAACTGCGTTAAAAATTTCTCATTTAGAACAACTAAATAACGAAATTTTTGCCTTGTTATCAACGAGGTTTAATTGCCTCAAAATAGACTACTTAATTAAGCGGATTGGTATAACAAGTAAATATGCTTTATAAAAAATACCGCAGCTTCAACGTTAAGCTGCGGTCTTTTTATGCAAACTGTAAACCCCCGTTACACAAAGAAAGCGTTTAGATGAAAGCTATCAAATGTTCGATGTAAATTTTTAGTGCTGGCAATGGCGGCTGCGAGCTATTGGATTATCGAGCAAGCGTATAATGAATATCTTGTATCACAGTTAAGTCGGTGAAAGAGGCTAACTAATACCCTGTTACAATTGTCTTATTAACTAATATTTATAATTGAAGTAGTGTCATTAAGTTATTGATTAAGGATATAAAATGGCATTACTAAAATTTAGATTTCAGTATCTAGCTTGGCTTATTACATTTGTTTTGTTAGCTACAGGCTTGTATATCGCGATGAAATACCAACAGCACTATAGTTCACGCTTTATTGATATAGATATAAAGTCGAATGCGCTTTCAGAAATGCGCCGAGTTTTCATTCGCTTGCCCAAAAACTACAACCCTAACAAAGCTTATCCGCTCATAATTAAAACTGACGGCAATTTTAACCTTGATACTTGGGATGACGCTTTAAGTTTTCTTGAAAGCACCGATGACAAGCATGAGGTTATTCTCGTGGCCATCCCGAACCTGTTTTGGCATGACACACGAAATCGTGATTTAGTGCCACCTTACGCCCGTAAGGATGTGGCGATAGAAGCTCGCCCAATTAATCAAAATCAACGAGAAATATTTGGTAAAGCTGATGTGTTTTTAAAGTTTATTGAAACAGAGCTAATACCCTATTTAGAGGGAGAGTACCGTATTAGCGGGGAGCGCACACTAACAGGTTTTTCGGCGGGAGGTAGCTTTGTGTTACATACCATGGTTACTAAACCAGAGTTATTTAATGCATACTTTGCTTTTAGCCCTGCGGCTTGGTATGACGATAATGTTGTCGTAAAACAGTTCAGTAAAAGCTTACCTAATACAGCAGGCAGCACTCACTATTTTTATGTCACATTAGGTGGTGATGAGAATCCAATCATAACCGGTGCATTTAATGGCTTAGTGAATGCTCTTCAAAAGCATGCACCAAACGACCTTACTTGGCAGCACCACATCAACAAAGGAACTGACCATGAACAAAACGCAAAACAATCCGTTCGTAGTGCACTAGATGGGGCTTTTAATCATTTTGATATGGCTAAATAATGGCAAAACAGGGCCTTATTTGGCCCTTTTTACTTTTAAAACAAAGTTACAAATACTTGTTAAACCAACTAACTAGTTCTGCTTCTAGTTGCTTTTTATGGCTCATTAAGAAGTGGTTGTCACCTTCATACACCACGAGTTTATGGGGGATATGATGCTTATCTAGTGCTTTGGCAAATTGAATTGAGTTATCGACCGATACTCGTTTATCGTCACTGCCATGAATAAGTAATATGGGCACTTTAGGTGAGAGCTTATCAACCCAGTTCATAACAGAGCGTGCTTTAAGCTCTGCTTGTTTATTTTCTTTATAGTTGGGGATACGACGCACATACACGTTTTTTTCCATGTTAGGTCTAAACTTAAGCTCTTTAACTAAATCAGTCGCCCCTGCAATGGTTGCAATGGCTTTAACCTTGTTTGTGTGTTGCATCGCAAGGTGGGTTTGCATGCCGCCTCTACTTACTCCTAACATGCCAATGCGGCTTTCATCTGCACTTGCTATGTGCGGAATAAAATCAATAAGCGCAAGTACGTCGTTAACATCTTTGCCTCCAAACTCATCTAAATCATCATTTTTAGTTGATGTACCGCGGTACTGGCTGCCGATAACCACAAAGCCTTGCTCTGCTAAAGGAAATAAATTGCGCATCATTGCTGCAAAATAAACACTGCCAAAATTACCATTGCCGCCGCGGTTATAAATTAATACTGGTAGCTTATTCTTGATGATTTTAGGTTTGATGATATAACCAAGCACTTCAACATCATCAACCTTATATTTAAAGTTATGGCAGGTTAAATTTGTTTTAAAGTTATCGAACATATCTTGTGGAAAGGTTTCTTCAAAGGCTTTAATACGCTTTAAGTACTCAGTCTCGGTTTTAGCTTTGCGTTTATTCTTTTGCGCTATAAATTGGTGCCAAGAAGCATAGTCAGCAAAGATACCTGTGAAGCAGTCTGTTTCTTTTGTTACGTGTTCATCATCGATAATTTTCGCTGCGCTGGTAGAAAAAACAGCAAGAGATAGGCTGGCAAATAGTAGTA
The DNA here is from genome assembly GCF_030297135.1 of Pseudoalteromonas apostichopi. Classification (NCBI taxonomy): domain Bacteria; kingdom Pseudomonadati; phylum Pseudomonadota; class Gammaproteobacteria; order Alteromonadales; family Pseudoalteromonadaceae; genus Pseudoalteromonas; species Pseudoalteromonas apostichopi. Next base: position 529,223 of record NZ_AP028066.1, on the reverse strand, counting down.
ATTTATACACAACAACATCCTTTTTGGTGGCTAAAAGTTACTAAACCACAATAACTTAAATGAAGGTTATTTGTACAACCCTAATTTAGTAAACGCTCAAGCCACTCAATCACAACTTTTTGTATAGATGTTTCAAAGCGATTTTTTTCGGGGATGTAGTAACATAGTTTTGATTCAACATCTTGGCTATTAAATGGTGTTAGTAACCCTTCATTTAAATAAGGTTGAACCAAGGTTTTTGAACAAAACACCACGCCTTTATTGGCGAGCACCTGATTTATACCAAATAGCTCTTGATCAAATGTTTTTATCTCGAAACATGAGTCATTTAGGTTATTTACTTTGAGCCACTGCGCTAATGGTGGAGCAGGTAGCGCATTATTTTTCCACTGGCTTGTGTATAAAGTGACCTGTTCATCAAGCCAAGGGGGGCTTTTATCTGAGCTTGCTGCAAACACATCAAAGCGCTCATACTTGATGATATCTGATTTGTTTACTTCCTCACTATTTCCTAGCCGAACAGGCAAGGTATGAAGCTGCTTATCTAAAGTTTCACTGGTTGATATATCAAGCTGTAAATGTGGTTTTTTGTTATTTAGCTCTTCTAAAGCGGGTATTAATCTTAGGGCTGCTAGAGAAGATGTTGTGGTGATACGTACTTGGTTATGTGCTTGGCTCACCTGTTCAATTGCCGCAAAAATAAGCTTAAAGCCGCTAGTTGTGTTTTGGCTTAGGTACTCGCCTGATGGAGTTAAGGTTATCTTTCTCACTTCGCGATGAAATAAATCAGTATTCAAGCGGCTTTCTAGATTAGCAATGTGGTGCGATACCGCTGTAGGCGTAATCGCAAGCTCAGCGGCGGCTGCTTTAAAGCTACCTAATCGTGCAGCTGATTCAAAGGCTTTTAAAGCGTGTAATGATATATGCATAGTTGAACCCACCTAAATTTATAGATGAGTATAACTTACTTATAGTGAATTATAACTCGTTTGTTAAATGGCGCACATTTAATGATGATACCAACACATTAACTAATGAGGTATTTACTATGACTACTCTGCTACACATTGATGCTAGTGTGCGTTCAGCTAAAAATGCAAACCCTAATCACGACTCAATCTCTAAAAATATTGCTAAGCAATTTGTAAATCATTTACAGCAAAACAATGCTATAGCTGAGTATATTTACCGTGATGTTGGAATGAATCCACCTTCATTTATTAATCAATCTTGGATTGGTGCTGTGTTTACGCCTGCCAACAAGTTAACGCTAGAGCAAAAAGAAGTACTGGCCGAATCAGATGAATTGATAAATGAATTGGTTAACGCTCATACCATAGTGATATCAACGCCTATGTATAACTATGGCATGCCCGCACAACTAAAAGCATGGTTTGATCAAATCGTTAGGATCAATAAAACATTTGACTTTGATTTGCAGCGGGGGGATTTCCCTTTGCAACCATTATTAAGTGGTAAGCGTTTGCTGGTTATAACCTCAACGGGTGAGTTTGGCTTTGAGGCAGGTGGTATACGAGAGAGTATGAGTCATTTAGTGCCGCACATTAAAACGTTGAGTAAGTATTTAGGTGTTCAGCATATTGATGAAATTGCTTGTGAGTATCAAGAATTTAACGACAGCAGGCATCAACGTTCTTTGACTAATGCCTATGCTAAGGCTGAACAGTTAGCACTGAGATACATCAATTAAGATTACAAAACAAAGCCGCAATAAGCGGCTTTGTTGTGTAATGAGGCTTTACATTATAAATTCGATTTAACGTTATTCTACCGAAATGAACACCTCAACTTCTTCACTGCTTTTATAAAACTCATAGTCAGTTTTATATGCTCGGATGTGTGGGCATTGTTCATTACTAAAGTACTGCCAAACTTGACCCCAAACATCTATAACGGTTTGTGGCATGGCTCCTTTGGCGCTAAAGCGAAGGTAGTTACCTGTGGCAAGTGTAGTTTGTTCTGTCTCTGGTGAAGTGACTTGCTGGTCAGTACAAGCAAATACATCAAACTCCCCTGTGACATCTGACTCATAGTGAGTGTATACGCCATATACTTTGCTAGATGGCGTTAAATTTGGCGCTATGTCTGTGTAAAATTGCTGCCATAAGCCTGCAATTTTGGCACCTTTACCACTCATTTCGTTCATATTACTGGTGCGAACCTTGAGGCCAAATAAAGTCGTTGGGTTGTCGATATTGATTTTCGTTACTTGCTGATCCATTGCATTTATCCTTGTTTTTTGTTCCCGTTAAAATACCAGAGCATATGTGCTTTAACCTAGCCTTTTTCATTATTTATTTTATTACCCCTCATTTTGTCAACGGCCTTTACAGCTTAAAAAACAGTCATAGCATCCTTATCAGCATCAGGTTAAGATGGGCAAAATAACAATAAAATCAGCGGGTGTTTAATGAATAAGATCAATGCGCTTATCTACTTTTTAGCCTTTAGTAGCGGCTTTTGTATTATGGGAATTGAGCTTTTAGGCGGACGAATTTTAGCGCCGTACTTTGGCAGTAGTGTGCATATATGGGGCAGTATCATCACTGTATTTATGTTGAGCTTATCGATCGGCTATTTGCTTGGTGGCAAGCTTTCAATCCGCAACCCGTCATTAACTAAATATGGCCTAATCTTCTTTGTGGCTAGCATTATGGTTGTGCCGATCGTACTGTTTGCTGAGCCAATTATGACCTTTATTTTCACCTATATTGAAGACAGTCGTTACGGCTCGTTACTGGCTTCAACGGCATTGTTTTTTATCCCAACAACAATACTCGGCATGATCTCACCTTACTCAGTGCGATTATTGGTTACCGATCATGAAAAAAGTGGTCAGGTTGCCGGTGGTTTGTATTTTGTGAGCACTCTAGGAAGCGCCCTTGGCACGATTATTACCTCTTTTTATATGGTGCTAGCATTTGATGTTAACGACATCATTAAAACCTTTGCCGCGGTTTTAGGCTTGCTTGGGTTGCTTGCAATTGTTGTTAGTCAAATAAAAACGAAGGAGCGTACTGTATGTTTAGAGTCTTAATGGTTTGTTTGATCATGACACTACCCTTTAATGGCTTTGCCGAAGTAATTCATAAAGAACGCTCGCTTTATCGCAATATTTTAGTGGAGAAGTCTGGCGATTTATTGTGTTTAAAATTTAACGAAAAAACCCGTAAAAGTACGCAAAGTTGTATGTATAAAAGTAAGCCTAAAAAGCTGGTGTTTAATTACACCAAAATGACGTTTGCAAGCTTACTATTTATTGATGACCCTCAGAATGTATTGATCATTGGGTTAGGGGGCGGTTCGCTTTCTAATACCATTCATGAGCTTTACCCAAGTGCTAGTATCGAAAACGTCGAAATTGATCCCGCGGTAATCAAAGTTGCCCGTGATTTTTTTAGTTTTGTAGAAACTGATAAAGTAACGTCTAAAGTGCAAGATGGTCGTATTTTTATTAAACGCGCTGCCCTTAAAAAACAAAAGTATGATTGGGTAATTCTTGATGCTTTTAATGGCGACTATATCCCAGAGCACCTGCTTACTAAGGAGTTTTTTACGGAAGTAAAAAGTGTTTTGGCTGATGGCGGAATTATCGCTGCAAATACTTTTTCATCGAGTAAACTTTACCAGCATGAGTCGGCAACTTACTTCGATGTGTTTGGTGACTTTGTCAATGTTGTGACCGATGAAAACTCTAATCGCATTATTTTAGCTGGCTTCGATACTATGCCTAGCCAGCAACAGTTAGCTGAACGAGCCAACAAACTCGCAAATAAGTTAACACCTTACGATGTTGATTTGCAGTTACTCAGTGAGCATTTGTTTTATACTAAGGGTAATCAAGATTGGCCTGCTGATACTAAAGTACTCACTGACCAATATTCACCAGCGAACTTATTAAATTATCAATGATCAAATACGGCTTAATTGCATTTCTTTTATTTGCTTGCTCTGCTGCTACGGCAGAGCACCCTTCTACCGCTCCTTTAGCGGCAAGCCAGCAACAATTGTCTAAACTTTTGAATCAATATAAAGGGAAAATCGTGTTACTCGATTTTTGGGCATCTTGGTGTAGCCCTTGTAGGCGGTCATTTCCTTGGTTTATTGCCATGCAAAGTAAGTATCAAGAGCAAGGACTTAAAGTGATAGCTGTAAACATTGATGTTGAGCGCAGTGATGCTGATGTGTTTTTAACTGAGTTTGCTGTGAACTTTAATATTATTTACGACCCTGATGCTGTTATTGGTAGGCAATACCAACTGAAAGGGATGCCGAGCAGCTTTTTAATCGATAAAGAAGGTATAGTTCGATATCAACACACTGGATTTTTAGCTGATAAATTAGACCTCTATGAAAGCCATATCAAAGAGTTAATTGCTAATTAGTATTATTAAGCAGATAACTTTTGCTGTTATTCGTTTTTATCGAACATTGCTATCTATTTTATTAATTGCACTAATATTTACTTAGCATGCTAACTACATTAAAATAGTTAGCATGCTAAGTAAATGGAGCGCATCATGTCCTCTACTCCCCCTTTTCACGAAACTCTTGATTTAACATTATGCGGCAGTATGGGCCGTGTGCATCGATTATGTCGCGATGCAGTAACTTTGGCGGTCGAGCCTCTTGGACTCACTCAATCTCGTTGGACTGCAATGATGCACCTGTCTCATTTAAACCAAGGTTGTACGCAGCAAGAGTTGGCAAGCAGCTTAGGTATTGAAATGCCATCGTTGACTCGCACTATTAAGAAGCTTGAGCAACAAGAGATTATTGCTCGCAAAGCTGATGCTGAAGATAAACGCAGTAAACGTCTGTACTTCACTGAGCAGGGTCTACAATTGTTAGACACATTACAAGTGATTATCGCTGATGTGAAAGAGCATCTTTATGCCGATTTGACCACAGAACAACTCGATACTATGGCACATGGTTTAATTCAGATGGAGCAAAACGCTCGCCAGTGTATCCGTCATTATTCAGGAGATAAGTAACTTTATGACGCCAGATCAAAAATTTGCCCGTTACGTAAAAATCTCTTTGGCGGGTTTCATTGTTTTATTTTTATATTTTGTGATTGCTGATCTATACATGCCTGTCACACCACAGGCCCGTGTGTATCACCCTGTTGTGCAAGTGACGCCACAAGTAAGTGGGCGTGTGACTGACGTATTAGTGACCAATAATCAAGCCGTCGAAAAACAGCAAGCCTTGTTTAAGATTAACGATGAGCCTTTTGAGCTTGCCGTTCAACAAGCTGAACTTGCTTATGATGATGCGAAACAACAAAACCAACGTTTAGATAGTAGTGTCAAGGCAATAGAAGCGCAGTTAGCTGCTGCTCAAGCTAAGCTGCATGAGCAAACGTTGCTGTTCGAGCGCGGTGAGTCGTTATTGAAAAAGCGCTCTATTTCAGAGCAAGAGTACGAAACAATCAATGCAAACTACCAATCAAGCAAAGCGAATGTAGCTGCAATTGAAGCGCAGCTTAGCGAGGCTAAATTAGCGCGTGGTAAAAAGGGTGATGACAATTTAGCGCTTCGCCATGCCCTAAATCAGCTTGAGCAAGCGAAACTAAATTTGTCGTACACTACAGTGACTGCCGATACCGACGGTAAAACAGCAAATTTACAAGTAACACCGGGTACTTATGCTAATAAGGGCCAGCCGTTAATGGCGATTGTTGCCAATAAGGCTGATTTAGTGGCTGATTTTCGTGAAAAGTCTTTAGTTCACGTACAAATTGGTAGTACTGCAAAAGTAAGCTTTGATGCGCTACCGGGAAAAGTGTTTACTGGCAAAATTATTAGTTTTGAAGCCGGTGTAAGTGACGGTCAGCTCAATGCAAACGGTTTACTCAGTGCCACAGAAAGCAGCAATCGTTGGGTACGAGATGCACAGCGTCAACGTATTCATATTCAACTTGATGAACACCAGATGCTAGCTAAGTTCCCAAGTGGTGCTCGTGCAACCGTACAGCTTTTGCCTGACTCTAGCATCGGTAGCTGGTTTGCGAGCATGCAAATCCGTTTTATCAGTGTTCTGCACTTCATTTACTAAGGCTGGGTGAGCTATGTCTGTATTGCAACTCGATGGCAATGGCTTGCGCCAGGCGCTTCGCATTGCTACGGGCTCAGCATTAGGGTTTGCACTGGCAAAATTGATGAACTGGCCTAATGGCATCTTTTTTACTGTTTACCCTATGCTATTGCTCGGCTTAGTGCCTGTGTTAAACATGCATATCATTCGACAGTTTTACGCAGGCGCTGTATTCAGTGCATTATTTGTACTTGTAGTGCAAGGGCTGTTCTCTCACTTGCCTGTTGTTATGACGATGATCTGCTTTGTGGCATTTGCCTTTTTATTCTATCAAATGAGTCGTGGCGCTAACTTTTTATTTGGCGCTACAACAGTGGTCAGCTTGTCTATTCAATTGCATTTTTCGACCTACACAGGTGGAGGGGTAAGTATTTATCCGCTGATTATTAGTAATGCCGTTGCAGTTGTGGTTACTGTGGTGTTTTCGATGCTAATGCATGGTTTATTCCCAGATGTTTCACCGCGCCAAGGCCGTCAGATGCCAGAAAAAGCAAAAGAAAGTGTACGCCATGAGGTATTACTTTGCTCAACGGTGGCAACCTTGTCATTTGTGGTTTTTCAGGTTTTTGATTTACAAGATTCAATTTCTGCTCAAGCAGCATCTGTTCTGATCTTATTTTCGTTATGCTGGAAAGCGGCTGGTATGGCTGCATGGCAACGTGCTATAGGCACTTTAATTGGCTGTAATTTGGCCTTAGTTTCACAGTTATTCTTGTACAACCATACTGATATTTTGATATTTCCGGCGTTAATTCTATGGATCTTAACTTTTATCTTTAGTCGTTATCATATAATTGGTGGGGGTATTCCAGGTGTCGGTTTTGGTATTATTACTACATTTGGTATTTTGTTTGGCCAATCATTGGGGCCGGGGCAAGATCTAGTATACAGCGCACTTTATCGCTTTTCGTCAGTATCAGTGGCAATACTGCTGAGCTTATGTGCAGTGTACATTATGCATCACATTTTAAATCGCTTTGAAATGACAAGGCATCACACATTCGAGTAAAATCTAATATGCACAAAAAAGGGAGTTATTCAGTACTCCCTTTTTTATTATTTGGTTCGAAAATTGTGGGTAAAGACTTTAATAAATCCTCTTGCTTCTTTACAACACTTTGTACGCAAGTTTTTGAAGCAACATCTGCAACCCAAGCGCCCCATTGAGAACTGCCTGGTTCTTCTCCAGGTGTTGCCCACCATCTGGCTTTATAAAGAATTTCGTTATAACAGGTTTCACTACCTTGCGGATACGCGCTTCCAGCTTGCCAAGAATCTACAGCAAAGCTTGAAATAGGCATCGTTGACAGCGTTATCATTGCAGCTGCAAAAAAACGTGATTTTTGGCCCATACGCCCCTCCTTTATTATTCTGAAATTGTATTACTATTATAGACGCGGCAGGATTAACCATCAATTAACTTTGTTAACAAGTTACACTTCTTTACAGTTTCGCTCATTTTTGACACGGTTTTCTGGTGCTAAGGTTAGGGTTTTATGTTTTTTCGTAATGCTTTTGTTTGTCCTCTTTTGGTTTTGCTGTCCATACGTTTTCTCTGAGAGCTTTTGCTTGGTTTAGTTGCTCTACGTTTCTTTTGTACTTGTGTAGCGTTTACGATTATTTCTTTTAAACGGCTAAGCGCATCTTCTTTGTTCATCTCTTGTGTACGATGACTTTGCGACTTAATGACAATTACGCCCTCTTTGGTGATTCGAGAGTCATTTAAATTAAGCAAACGTTGTTTGTAAAAGTCAGGTAATTTTGATCGGTTAATATCAAAGCGTAGGTGAATTGCTGTAGCCACTTTATTGACGTTCTGTCCGCCAGCACCTTGAGAACGGATCGCACTAAAGTCGAGCTCCCATTCAGCAATCGTGACAGTATTAGAAATAGTTAACATCAGGTTCATTTAGCTATGGTAAAAAAAGGATTATAACATTTGTAATTGGTCAAACATAATTACTCGACTATGTGAGCCGATTGCTAACCAATTTGAAAGAAAGGAGATCACAATGAAAGCACTATTTATTTCAATAAGCCTACTGGCGATGAGTTTTTCTAGCTTCGCAGAAGATATTACTGAAAGCCAGCTACAGCGTTATATCAGGGCTTTGCCAGCAGTAGTAAATTGGTCGCAAAACCAACCAGAGCTTGAAAGTTTTAATCTCGATAGTATGTTAGGAAGCTCTAATGGTGCAGATAGTTCCTCTGTTATGGATGCATTAGGCCACATTAAAAGGCATGAGCTTTACACTGAGTTTGCAGCGTTAACCAAACAATACGGTTTCACTCCTGAGCAGTTAGTTACAGTTGGCTCAGAAGTATCTCTTGCCTATTTAGAAAACCTTAAAGCAGGTATGTCTGAAGAGAACAAGCAACGTGTAAACCAAGCGATGAGTGGTTTACAAAGCCTAACGGCATCATCATCTAATGCGGGGGCTCGCTCAATGGCGGGTGCTTTAGAAGGTGTTAAAGCAAGTACTGCAACAGCAGATGTTAGCGAAAGTAATATTAACTTAGTTAAGCAATACATGCCGCAGTTAAAAGAGTTATTCGCGATGTTGCAGTAACAGCACAAAAAAAGAAAGCGGCTAGTGAGCCGCTTTTTTCTACTTACTCGAATACCATTGCGTTTTTTAGATGCTGCATTTGTTCTGCAGTTGGTAAAAATCCAGTTTGTACAAATTCATTCAGGCTCGGGTGACGTTCAAAGTACAAAATATCTAGGGCAAATCGATTCATGCCGTACAAGCCCCGATGGATCATATTTGCCGAAAATATGAGTAAGTCACCCTTCTTCAATGCAACTTGTTTTCCGCGTCTCAGCGAATCATTATTTTTAGCTCCTTGCTGCCCCAATCTTACAGCTAGTTCTTCGTCTGAATCCCAGTTTTTGTGACTGCCCGGTATTAGCTCAATTCCCGGCTCATCTTCAAAAGCTACTCGGCAATGTAAAACTTCAGGGCCATAAAGTGCGGCCTTTTGTGCATCAAGCTCTAAGTGATATTGCATATCGCGATGCCAATAGTTTGCTTGTTTGGGATTGTAAGGATTAAAAAATAATTGAGTATTCATAAACTGAGGTTCAGCAACAACGCCTTTAACCTGATTCAATAGAGTATCGGCACAGATAAATTCAAAAAGGGTAAACTTTTCTTCAGTACTTAAACATGCAGCGCCAGTCAACCCTGAGCTATTAATCCCTCTGGATTGGTAAAAACGTTGGTTTTCTAGCAGCCAGTTATAATGAAACTTATCGAGAATGGGCCTTATCTTGCCAAGTTCATTCGCTGTGTAAAGCCCCTTTACATGGCAATAGCCGTTTTCAGCAAAAAAGTTATTTTCCATTTTTTACCTTGCTAAAATTGCACGTATTTTACTACTAAGCTCAGGCAATACTTGTTGCTCAAACCATGGGTTTTTCTTCAGCCAGATATTATTACGAGGGCTTGGGTGAGGTAATGGCAGGTAACTTGGCCAATATTCACGCCACGATTTTACTAACTCAGTTAAGGGTAACTGCTTAGTGTGGGGTAAATGATATGCCTGCGCGTACTTACCTAAGATAATGGTGAGTTCAATATTAGTTAACTGTGCTAAAAGTTTTTCACGCCATGTAATCGCGCACTCTTTTCTCGGTGGTAAATCGCCCGACTTACCTTTTCCTGGGTAACAAAAGCCCATTGGCAGAATAGCAAAATTACTATTATCGTAAAACTCTTCATTGCTTACGCCAAGCCAAGAGCGAAGCCTTTCACCGCTAGCATCATCAAATGGTTTGCCACTTTCATGTACTTTTATCCCTGGCGCTTGACCAGCAATTAAAATACGAGCCCGTGAATTAAATTGAATAACGGGCCGAGCGCCAAGTGGTAAATGAGTCTCGCAGATCACGCATTTACTAACTTGTTCTAATAATGATTGAGTAGTCATGAGTTAGTAAAAATATGATCTATGCTTGTTTTGACCAAACAGCTAACTCGTTACCACTTGGTTCTGTGAAGTGAAAACGACAGCCTCCAGGAAAATCAAACAAAGGCTTAATAATTGTGCCGCCGTGTTTTTCTACCTGTGCTTGAGTCTCTTTAATATTATTTGAATAAAGCACTACTAGCGCACCGCCATTAGAGGTTGAGCTACTTAGAGGTGCTTGGTAAAAACCACCGTCAAGGCCCGCTGATTCAACGCTAAATGCGCTGTATTCAGGCCCGTAATCGGTAAATTGCCATTTAAAAACTTGATGAAAAAACGCTTTTGTTGCAGCTAAATCTTTTGCTGCAAACTCAACATAATTTAAGCTATGGTGGTTCGACATAATTTGTTCCTATTTTAAACTGTTCTTGAGCGCCATGGCGCAATGCAGTGCTGTACTATCAAGTAATGGAATTGAGGCATCGGATTGCTGAACTAGCAATGCTATTTCAGTGCAACCAAGAATAATGGACTCTGCACCCTGCTTAGTTAGATTATCAATAATTGTTAGGTACTCGGCTTTGGATTCTGGATTGATTATGCCTTTGCATAGTTCATCATAAATCACACGATGCACTATTTCACGCTCCTGAGCATCAGGAATTAAAACGTCTACAGAGAATTTATCTGCTAAGCGTTGTTTATAAAAGCCTTGCTCCATAGTGAATTGAGTACCCAGCAAAGCCACTTTTTTATGGTTACATTGTATTAGCTTTTCACCAACTGCATCAGCAATATGTAACAAAGGAATAGAAACACATGCTTGTACTTGCTCTGCTAATTTGTGCATCGTGTTAGTACAAATCAATAAATAATCGGCGCCAGCAGCTTCAACCTGTTTGGCTGCTTTTATCAGTATTTCGGCCATCTGTGGCCAATCCTGTTGCTGTTGTAGTTCTGCTATTTCGGCAAAATCGAGACTGACAAGTACTATTCTGGCGCTATGTAGCCCCCCAAGTTCATTTTTAATGCCTTGATTTAAAAGTTGATAGTAACTTTGCGTTGACTCCCAGCTCATACCACCAATTAAGCCTATTGTTTTCATTACAACCTCTTTTTAGTTTCATAACACCATATGACAATGCTCAGAACAAAGCTAGCAGATCATTATTTTACTAACAAAAATACAGGATGAACTTGTTTCATTATTAAATACGCTTACGCAAATGATAATTACTATCTTTTCTGTTTGGCGGCGATATAATATGTGGTTTTCTTCTCGTGTTATTTTTTAAGGGATTATCATGCACTCTCAATCATTAGATGCAGTGACAAACAATCACCCTAAAATTACAGCTAAAAAGGGTTCTGTGAGCCTATCTTATCGTGTCGCTGTATTTTTGCGTTTTGTTGCAGCCATCATTGGTGGTTACGCTTTTACCAGTGTACTTATTTCGTTATTAGCTGTGTTATTACCACTTAATAAACTCGACAGTGTTCTTTTAACTACGACTCTATCGGTATTTTTTTACTGTTGTGTATTTATTTGGGTGTTTGCAGTTAAGTCTTTAAAGACTGTATGGATCACAATTTTACTAACTACTGGTGGGCAATTACTGGCCCTTTCATTGATTAAGGGGTGGTTATGAAAGAGAGTTTTTTCCGCTCAATGACTTGGCTGCACACCTGGGTCGGTTTACTGGTATGTTGGTTATTATTCTTGATATTTTTTGCTGGTACTATCAGCTTTTTTAAGGATGAAATTACTATTTGGGCTAAGCCCGAAACGCATCATGTGCAGCATCAGCCTAAGCGTATTCAGTCTCAAGCCGATCAAATTAAATATGTGTTTGCGCAATTACAGTTGCAGGCACCTAACTCATTATCGTGGCGAATAAACTTACCTGAATCTCGAAATCCAGTTTTAAGCTATGGATTTGCTGAGCCTAAACAGCCAGGGCAGCGTCGTGCGCCTTTCAATTATACCTATTTGAACCCTAATAATTTAGAGCAATTGCCAGCGCCTCGAGATACTAAAGGGGGGAATTTTTTCTATCGCTTACACTTTGATTTGCATTACATAGACGTTTTTACTGCAAGGATAATTGTTTGTTTAGCCTCATTATTTATGCTTGTAGCATTGATCACTGGCATTGTGATCCATAAGCGCATTTTTAAAGATATGTTTAGCTTTAGAGCTAACAAAGGCAGCCGAAGTTGGCTAGATGCACATAATGTTTCGTCGGTAATAGCGTTGCCGTTTCATATTATGATCACCTATACGGGTATTATTACTCTGATATTTATGCTGTTCCCCTACCCCGCTGAAACCGTATATGAAAATGGCTTAAGACAAATGTTTGATGAGGCATTGCCCATTAACAAGCGTGCTAAGCCCAGTGAAGAGCAGCGCTCTATGGTGGCAATCAAAGAGGTATTAGATCAGATTTATACTAAGTCACCGAATGCCGACATTAGCCACGTGTTTGTGAGAAATGCGAATACAGCGACCTCACAAATAGTGGTTTATTTGGCAACCGGCAAAGAGCTTGTAGATAACGGACCACGCTATTTATTTAATGGTGTAACAGGTGAGCTCGAAGCGAGCTCAGGTGAAGATTGGAGCGCTTCGGCGCAGTTTTATGACTCAATGACAGCATTACATAGCGGCCGTTTAGCCGAGCCATTACTGCGTTGGTTGTATTTTTTCTGTGGCGTAGCAGGCTGTGCCATGATAGCTACAGGCTGCATCATGTGGGCAAAGCGCTTACGCGAGAGACTCAAAGCAGAGCAAAAACCAAGCTTTGGACTTAAGCTCGTTGAGACACTAAATTTAGCCACATTGATGGGCTTACCCCTTGCAACCGCAGCGTTCTTCATTGCTAATCGACTATTACCTTTAGAGTTAGCTGGTCGTGCCGATAAAGAAATACTCGTGTTTTTCTTAGCTTGGCTTGCGACGCTAGTTGTTGCTGTGATCGGCCGAGAAAAACATCATTGGCGCTATAGTGCATGGTTAAACGCTGCTGCTTGCTTATTAGTGCCTATTGTAAATGCGCTGACAACAGATGGTAATTGGATCACGTATTTACTAACTAAACAGTGGGCTTTATTTGGTATTGATAGTGCGTTTATTTGTGCAGGGGGGCTGTTTTTACTACAAAGCAAAAAAATACCAAGCCATAAAACCACTACAAATAAAGGTAGATCAAATAAAAACAGGATTTTAAAGGAGCAACAAGGATGATGGAATTACTACAATTTAGTCTCTGCTTTTTAGGATTTAATTGTTTTGCACTTGCAAAATTTAATCATTTTCGTGATGTGTTTAAAAAGAAATTGACTGAAAAACAAAGAAATAGCTTTTTATTAAGTGGCTGGATCACTATTTTACTAAGTTTAGTACTTTGTGTGCTGTCAGATGCTGGATATGGCGCATTGCTGTTTTGCGGCTATATGGCATTAAGTGTACTTATATTAATGATTTTATTCAGTTTTACTGTTTCTTGGGTTAAGCATGTCAGTTTATTAACTATGTCTGTCTTGCTGTTAAGTGGCTTTTCAGTGATGATTTTCTAGTTTAGTTAGTAAAAAACTGATCTGATACCAATTCGAAACAATACCTAATTCAGGAATTGATATAAAAAAATGGGTAGGCAATGCCTACCCAAGCAGGGGATTAAATTGGGGATCACATGTTGCTACAATTTAATGGTGAGTATTATGCTCATCCTCCATTACAGTTGTGTTGCACATTCGTGATAGTTTAAAGACAGTTGTAAAGCCCCTTTACAAGCTCTTATGGTCAACATAAATAAGCTCGTCTGTTTTAAAACCATATTTTTTTGCTGTGTTTATAAAGTCCTGCATTTGCTGTTCTGTAACGTTAGGGGTGCGTGACAAAAACCATAAATACTCTTTGTTATAGCCAGTGATATAAGCGTATTGATAATCTTGCTTATCTAATTCGAACACTACATAAGAGCTATAAAATGGCCCAAAGAATGATACTTCTAAGTGGCCTATGTCTTGTTGCTTGACAAATTTCGCTTTACCTTCAGCTTGCTGCCATTCTTGATCTTCAGCGCTGTATCCCTTATTGATAACTTTCACACTGCCATCTGGGTTAATCGAGTATTCGGCAGTAATACCCTCTAGGCCGCGTTCAAATGAATGATCTAAACGTGCAATTTCGTACCAAGTTCCTGTGTATTTGTATAACTCAAAGTTATCGACGGGTTTGATATCGTCTGGCACTCCTGTACACGCAGATAAAATAGCTGTGATACATAAAATTCCGATTAGCTTTAATGATGTTTGCACGCTTTTACTCCCTTTTAAAAATCAAACAAATTAATACGTTAATGGCACTAATTTAGTTCAATTACGGTAAACTATTAAAGTCAAAAATTAAAGTGAGAACAGTATGAAGATTTGGGTTGATGCAGACGCCTGCCCCGTCGTTATTAAAGAAATATTATTTCGTGCCGCAGAGCGCACACAAACCTTCACCACATTAGTGGCGAACCATGCGATGCGAGTGCCCCCTTCAAAGTATATTAGCCGTTTGCAGGTATCTTCGGGTTTTGATATTGCTGACAACGAAATCGTTAAGCGCATTGAGCCGAGTGATTTGGTGATCACCGGTGATATCCCTTTGGCTGCAGAAGTTATCGAAAAAGGTGCCCAAGCGCTCAACCCTCGCGGTGAGTTATATACAACTGAAAATATTCGCTCACGTTTAAACGTTCGTGACTTTATGGATACAATGCGCTCTAGTGGCGTTGAAATGGCCGGCGGCCCACCGCCGTTAAGCCAAGCTGATCGCCAGAACTTTGCTAATAACCTAGACCGAATTCTAGCTAAAAAGTCATGAGTGTCGCTAATAGCAGAGCGCTAATCGGTTTTGGTGATGAGGCGTTTAAAGTCGCTGTTTATATAGAAAAACGCCCGCCAATGCCTGCTTGGCAACAGCTTGACCATTTACATATAATGCAAACCGGCCAAATTAACGAAATAAACCAAGCATGCGGAAATGGTTGGCGTAAAGTTTTTAACGTGTATGGCAAAGTGCTGTTTGCACTACCAAGTGAATATTATGATTTTGCTAAATGCGCACCTGACTGGCAGACTTTTCGCGATGAACAACTGCTACAAGCACATAGTCAAACGGCATTACTGTTTAGCCCGCCGTTATTAGACAAACCAAAGCAATTACATATTATTGCTGGGCGAACCTATGCCAAAAAGCTTATCAATGATGGGCTTCTCAGTAGTCAGCTAACTTGGCTTGATGATGAGTTTGCTATTAGTAAATCAGATAAAGTGATTGTCTGCCCTTATTTTGATTACCGTCAGTTAAGCAATATTAAAATCGCACGTCTTAGTCAGTTAGTCGCAGATATTTTCTCTTAGTTTCTAGTTTATTGCGTTATTGAGTTAGCAAACTAAGCTTAGAATACCGCAAAAATTAATAGTACTTCAGATGAAAATACTGGTCGTCGATGACATGCCCTTGATGCGCCATGTGCTTATAAACATGTTGCGTAGGTTAAACTATAAGGATATAACAGAGGCGACTGATGGCGCGCAAGCGTTAGATTTACTAGAAAAGCAAAGCTTTGACCTGATAATAACTGATTTACACATGCCGAAAATGGATGGTAAATGCTTGCTTAATCATATTCGTGAATCCTCTGTACTTAGAGATTTACCCGTACTTATGGTGACGTGCGAAGATAGTAAGCAAACGGTCAACGAGATGATTACAGCAAGAGTAAACGGCTTTATTATCAAACCATTTTGTTTAAATACGCTGCAAAAGCAGTTAAGTCGAATTGTTAAACCAGAATAACCAGCAAAAACTGGAGTTAAGAGCGATGTTTAAGCATTTAACAATAGTGAGTTTATTCACAGTAAGCACAGCAGTGGCAAGTGCTGAACAATTGACTTTATACACCGAAGTGTTTCCACCCTATAACTTTGTGCAGCACAATCAAATCACAGGTATTAACACCAAAATCATGGAATCTTTGTGCGAAAGAGCCAAGTTGAGCTGTACGTTTAGTGTATTGCCTTGGAAGCGCGCAATGTCGCAAACGCTCGCCCAACCGAATGCAGGAATTTACTCTACTTCGCGTACCGCAAAGCGAGAAACTCAGTTTTATTGGGTTGGCCCTTTGGTATCTGGGCATTCTTGTTTATACCGTTTAAATAACCGCAACGACATTAAAGTAACGAGTACTCAGTCGTTGCAAAACTACACCATTGGCGTATCTCGTGGTGATGTATATCAAACCGTTCTAGCTGATTTTAACCTAACTGAAGGCCAGCAATTTTTAACTTATTCAAAAAAGTTTGAAGAGCTAAAAATGTTTAAGCAAGGTAAGCATGACTTGCTGATTGGCTCGTCTCTTACTCTTTCATCACAATTGATGAATGTGGGTATGAATCCAGAACAAGTAACACCGGTATTTGAGCTTAAGCACCCTGCTTTAGTGGGTAATTACTTAGCGCTTAACAAAAATACGTCGCTAGAGGTGATCACTGTACTGCAAAAAGCGCTTGATACCATGAAGCAAGAAGATCAAATAGACCGAATTGTTGATGAGTTTGTAGCAGAGGAGATGCATTCTCACGGCGAAGTATCGACAGTTGCGCAGCCGTGCTTAAATGGCTCTGCTATTTACTAATTTGGATTGTTTTTAGGTAAAATATCCGCAACTTCTCTTATTTTTGAAGTCAATCGCGATTTTTCGCACTCGAACGCAAAGCCATTGCCTCATTTTTAATTGCTTTTTATAGTGATTAATACAATAAAAAGGGCAAAAACTATGAAACCAACTCCACTCATTAAAAGCTTAGTGCTCGCTATATGCTTAGGTACAACAGGCGCTACTCAAGCTTACGATCGCATCACAGGACATAACTTTGCAAGTCGTTCTGAAGTCATCGCACAATCAGGTATGGTTGCAACATCACAGCCGTTAGCTACGCAAGTGGGCTTACAAGTATTAAAAGATGGTGGAAATGCCATTGATGCGGCGATTGCAGCAAACGCAGTGCTTGGCCTTGTTGAGCCAACAGGATGTGGAATTGGTGGCGACTTGTTTGCCATTGTTTGGGATAACAAAACTAAGCAACTTTACGGTTTAAATGCCTCTGGTCGTTCACCACAAGGCTTGTCTTTTGATACTTTAAAAGCACAGGGGGACTATATTCCTGCTTATGGGCCCTTGCCAGTGTCGGTACCTGGTGCTGTTGATGGTTGGTTTGAATTGCACAAAAAGTTCGGCAAAACGCCAATGAAAACGCTATTACAACCTGCTATCGACTATGCCGAAAATGGCTTCCCTGTGTCGGAACTGATTGCCTATTACATGCAAAAAAGTGTAGCTGCGCGTGGTAAATACCCGGGTTTTAAAGATGTTTACATGCCTGATGGAGCAATGCCTGAAAAAGGCGATATATTTAAGAACCCTGCCCTTGCAAATACCTATCGCAAAATTGCCAAAGGCGGCCGCGATGCCTTTTACAAAGGCGATATAGCTAAAGAAATTGGTCGCTACATGAAAGAAAACGGCGGCTACTTATCCTATGAAGATTTAGCTGCGCACCATAGTGAATGGGTTAAGCCTGTGAGCGCCGATTATAGGGGGTATACGCTTTGGGAATTGCCACCAAATGGTCAAGGTATTGCTGCACAGCAAATTTTGAATATTCTTGAAGGTTACGATATCAAAGCAATGGGTTTTGATAGCCCAGAATACGTACACACCTTTGTTGAAGCGAAAAAGCTCGCGTTTGCTGATCGTGCAAAGTACTACGCCGATCCAGCGTTTAACACCATTCCCGTACAAACACTTATTTCGCAGCAATATGCTGACCAAAGACGTAAACTGATAGACCCTAACAAAGCCGCAAAACGCGACCATGCAGGCCCAGTAGAAGGCGATACCATCTATATGACGACCGCCGATAAAGACGGCAACATGGTTTCACTTATTCAAAGTAATTACCGTGGCATGGGCTCAGGTATGACACCGGCAAAATTAGGCTTTGTATTGCAAAACCGTGGCGAAATGTTCGCCCTTAAAAAAGGCCACATGAACCAATATGAGCCAGGCAAACGACCATTTCATACAATCATTCCTGCGTTTGTCACCAAAGATGGCAAGCCATATATGAGTTATGGCGTAATGGGCGGTGCCACACAGCCACAAATGCATGCTCAAATACTGATCAACATGATTGATTTTGGCATGAACCTCCAAGAAGCCGGTGATGCACCGCGTATTCTGCACACTGGTTCATCGCAACCAACCGGTGAGATTATGGAAGACGGTGGTTTTGTTAGTTTAGAGTCAGGTTTTTCGATGGAAACCCGCCGCGAGTTAATGAAAAAAGGCCACACCTTACAAGACGCCGTTGGCCCATACGGTGGTTATCAAGCTATATTGAAAGACCCTAAAACCGGCGTTTATTACGGCGCATCTGAAACCCGTAAAGACGGACAGGCCGCGGGGTATTAGGCTCGGAATTTAAAAGAGCTGTCAGCTATCAGCCGTCAGCTCCGTAAAGTAGCTAACTCCCAACCACATACCCTGTAAAACCCAGCACTTTAAAATACTGTTTTGGGGTGCTGAATCGGGTTTCATTCATTAACTCTGAAAAACGAATTCGGTCTAATGGATAAAACTCGTGCTCTAGATTGTGGCGCGTGTGCTCTACGCCGGCTTCGGTTAAACCTAACTGCGTACAAAGCTGTAGCTGTGATTCACGTTCAAAAGCAGATTCTGGGCGCATTAAATCGGCAATGTATAAGTTGCTCGATTTTTTAAGTTTGCTGTGAATCGCTTTTAATAGCGCTTTTTTGTCGCCGTTATCTTCAACAAAATGCATTACCAATAAACACAATGCTGCGTCACATTGGCTGTCGATGTCGTTGATATCACCGCAGTGTACAGTCACGCGGTCGCTGATGTTATGCTGACCAAACTGCTGCTCGGCAATATCGAGCATGTCTTGTGAAATATCTTGAGCAATAAACTGCCAGCTAGGGTTTAATGCTGCTAATTCGATGATTTCCTTACCTGTTCCGGCTCCAACAACTAAAATGCACGCATCATCGCTCAGCGTTGTTGACAGTTGGGCGGCGGTTGCTTGATGTAATAGCTCATAACCTGGAACTAGGCGCAAAATACGTTCGTCGTAGTGACTTGCTTCTTCGTGATTAAAAGTTGGCATGCTAATCCTTTAAATAACTGAGATGGTCGAATAACCACCTGGTTTTTTCGCCACATGCACTTGCGTGGCAACGCGTTCGGTCATTTCCGATACGTGAGAAATAACGCCCACTTTGCGACCTTGTGCTTGCAGAGAATCAAGAGCATCCATCGCGATGCTTAACGTTTCACTATCCAAAGTACCAAACCCTTCGTCGATAAACAAAGAGTTTATTTGCACTTTATTTGACGACAACGATGCAAGACCTAATGCCAGTGCTAACGACACTAAAAATGACTCGCCGCCAGATAACGTATTTACAGAGCGCTGCTCATCGGCCATGTCTTTATCGATAATTGCGATATCGAGTGTTTGTCCTATGGCTGTTAATTTGTAGCGTTTGTTTAGTGTCTGTAAGTGACTATTCGCGTAGTGCAGAAGTATTTTTAAGGTTTGTGTTTGCGCTAAATTACGCATGGTTTTACCGCTTGCATCTCCTAGCACCTTATTGAGTAGATACCAGTGCTCATAGCTTCTTTGTTGTTCCACTAATAGCTTTTGTTTATCAGCCAGCGCTTGGCTATTTTGTTGATGGGTTTTAAGCTCCGTCGCAACTTGCAATAATGCGTTATTCGTTTGCACTTGTTGCTCTGTGGCCTGATTAAGTTGTATTTGCAGCTCACCTTCTCCCAGAGCTGGCTTATCTTTTTGATGTTGAGCCAGAGCCTGTTGTCGTTGTTTTAAAAGAGCTTCAGCGTCTTTTAAGCCGCTTTCGGCGGAGTGATATTCAGCCAGAGTTTGCTTGATTTCAGTAGGGCTTATCGTTAATAGCTGACTAATTGCTTGCTCATCCAAGTTTGGATGCTGCGCTTTAAAATCGTTAAACCAAACGCAAAAGCGCTCATTAAGCGCTGCTTGTTCAGCGTTTAGTTCTTTCTCACGCTCGTCAATATTGGCGATTTGAATGGCTTGTTCGTCACGCGCCTTTACCGCATGACTATGGGTTGTCTGGGCAAGTTGTAGTGCTTGCTGCGCTGAATCTATCGCCTTTTCTAGCTCTGCAATAAACTCATCTACCGAAATTGCAGCGTTACTCAATAAGCCCTCGCGCTTTGATTGTATCTGCGTTAGTTCGTTTTGAGTTTGGCTTAGTTGCTCGTTGCAATGAGTTAAAGAGGCATTTGCTTCGTTAAGCTGCGGCGTTAAATGAGCAAGGTGCTGCTCAATCGTTTTTAAGCTAGCTTTAAGCTCATCTGCAGTTTGTAGCGAAGCTTGATAGGCCTTAACATGTTCAGCGATGTTCTCTAAAGAAATACTTTGTTCATTTAATGCGTGCCACCAAGGTGCACTGGTGAACTGTTGATTTAGTGTCGTATAGAGCTGCTGATGCTCATCATTGAGCTCATTTAAACGTGTTTGCAGATTATTTAGCTGTTGTTGCAGTTCGTTTAATTGCTGCTCTTTGCTATGTAGCGCTTGCCCTTGCTGATTATATTCAGTTTGCTTAGCCGTAAGTGTGTTTTGCAGCTGCTGTTGCTGCTCGAGGGTTTTGTAGTATTGCTGTTTTTGCAGGCTGAGCTGTTGCTGACGCTCACTTAACTGATCTTCGGTTAAATCATTTAGCTCAGTACGGCTAGCTGCCATGGTTTCTTTGAGGCTCTGTTGTTGAGCGCTCAGTTCTGAGATTTGCCCGCTTAACGAGCTTATCTGTTGGCTACATGCCGCCAGCTCATTACTTTTAGTTTGCTGTAATGCTTGCTGAGCTTTTAAATGCTGTTTGGCGTTAGTTAGCTCCCTGGTAAAGTCGTTAATAAGCTGGCTAAATTGCTCGCTAACCATTTCTTCATGCATAAAGGGGTGTTCTTTTGAGCCACATACCGCGCAAGGCTCCCCTGCTTTTAAAGTGGCACGTAACTGGCTGACTCCCTCACTGGCTCTTAGCTGCACTTGCTGTAAATTTTTCTCACAAAGCGAAACCTGTTGCTGTGCTTGCTCTGCCCTTTGCTGTGCATCTTTTAATGCCGTTTGTAGTTGCTGCTCAGTTTGGCTTAATGTGTTTAGCTGGGTTTGCCAGTTTTTTAACTGCTGCTGATTAGTTTGCCACACTTGGCGCTTTTCAATCAGGTGCTTAATCGCCTCAAGCCCCGCATCAATATCCGCCATTGATTGGGTATTTAAACTCGATTTAAAGGCGGCATCTTGTTCATTTAAGCGCTTAATTTCTTGCTCAAGGGTTTGAAACTGGGTTTTGCACTGCTGCGCGGCTGCTTGCTGCTCATCAATTTTAGGTTGAAGAGCTTTTACGTTTTGCTGTGATTGGCTAATTGTGTGCTGTTGCTGACTAAAGCGGCTTAGCTCACTTTTAAAGAATGACCAGTCTTTTGCTAAAGGCTGCCACTGTGCGTGTGTTTCTAAGTAGCTATTAATGTGTGCTTGTTGCTCAAGCTGTTTTTGCTGCTCTGCTTTATGACTATTTAGTGTATTAGTCAGCTCTTTATGATGGTGCTTTGCTTTATCCACTTGTACTTTTTGCGTCGCTGCTTGCTGGTTTAATACGGCAAGTTGCTTATCTAACTCTCGGGCCTGGCTAATAAGAGGTTGCGCGTCTTTTTGTGCTTGCTTTGCTTGGTTTAGTTGCACGGTTTGCTTTTCAAGCGTTTGCTCAGCATCTTTGATCAGTGCTTTATGGTCAACGTTTAATAGCTGCTCACGATTTTGGGTTAGCTGACCTTGTTGGGCTGTAATTGTAGCGGCGCGTTCGCGGTTATCTTTTATTTCAAGGCATTGCTGAGCTTGTTTCGCTTCAGTGGCTTTTTCAGCAAGGGCTTCTAATTGCTGTTGTAACTCTTGTTTTGCTTGCTCAGCTTGGTTTAGCTGTTGTTGCTGCTGAGATGCTTGCTTATACCAGGTTTGGTACTGTTCGAATTGCTTTATTTGTTTTTGTGACTCAGCAAGTTTTGCCTCAAGCGCCGTTTGCTCAGCTTGTTTAGTTTCGACCTCTTCAGGGCTTAAAACCTGATAATTACTTAAACTTAACTTTAACTGCTCTAACGATTGCTGCTGCTCACGGTGGCGCTCAAAAATACGCTGACCAATACGGCTGAATTTATCTGTGCCTGTTAAACATTCAAGTAATTGCGCACGCTCATCACCGGTTGCTTTTAAAAACGCTGCAAATTCATGTTGCGCAAGCAGCACTGCTCGAGAGAACTGCTCAAAGCTCAAACCAATAATACGCTCGATCTCTTTACCTGCCGCGCTTCTGTCAGCGATCAGGATTTCATCAGGTAATGAGTGCAAGCTATGTTGTGCGGGCTGTAACTTGCCATCAGCTTTATTACGCGCTCGGCTAAAGCTTAATCTTGCTCGATACTGCTGTTTATCTTGGCCTATAAAGTCGACTTCGGCAAAGCCCTGCCCTGCCCCACGGCGTAATAAATTTCGCGAGTCATTGAGTTTGATATTGTCGCCGTTAAAGTCAATTTTATTGCCTGTATCGCCGCGTAATCTTGCTGTTTTGTTATAAAGCGCTAAGCAAATAGCATCAAGCAAAGTACTTTTCCCCGCGCCTGTATCACCTGTGATGGCAAACAACCCCGCCTCTTTTAAAGGCGAAGTGCTAAAGTCGACTTCGGCGTCTAAGATAGAGGCGAGTTGATGAACACGAATCGCTAAAATTTTCATAGTAGATCCTCCGCATTCAATTCATCGATCACTTGGCTTAATAAGCTTTCTAGTTCTTTTGGCACAGCCTGCCCTGCCATATCTTTATTATTTGCAAATGCTTGCTCTAAAAGTGAATGTGGGTTCAGCGCTTCAATTTGCGAGACATCTTCAAATAAGGTTTGTTCATCGTCTTGCTGGCTGCTTTGCTGTCGCACCCTTTCAATGCCACAAAACTTAACCTGCTTACCTTCAAGGGCTTGTTCTATTTGTTCTCTAAAAGTGGTGTCAGTGTCATGGGCGCTCAATTTAACCCTAAGATACGGCGCTAAATCTTCATCCGTTAAATCGAGCTGTTTTATAAGCTCACATAATTCGTTCAGTGGCACACAGTCTTTTTCTGGGAGCAACATGACTTTACAAAAGCTAGGAATGTAAAGGGGGTTTACAGAAGTTCCTGAGTCACTAAGCTCAACAATTACAACTTGATGTTGATAACGCCTTTCAGAAAATGACATTGGCAATGGCGTGCCACTGTAGCGAATAGTCTCTTTCTTCGCGACGGTTTGAGCTTTATGAAGGTGCCCTAGCGCGACATAATCAGGTTGTTCAGTAAATATGCTTGCCGATATCGCATCTTCACCACCAATGACTAAGTTACGTTCAGAGTCAGATGAGATGTCTCCGCCTTTTGCATGTAAATGACCCATGGCAATTAATGGCGCGTTTGGTAATTCGCTTGTTGCTTGTAATGCATCTTTGTAGGCAAGGGCAACTGCTTGGTTATAACTTAATGGTTGCTCTTGTTGGCGGTTATAGCTGCTTAAATCACTGCTACGTAAAAATGGCATGGCAACAACATTCGCATCGCCGTTTTTTGTGCTGATTGGCAGTACTACTTCATGAGGAGCGTTGCTATCAAAGCGGCCAACAACATGGGTATCAAACTGAGCTAATAAGGGCTTTGCCGCCATAATTCGATTTGCTGAATCATGGTTACCAGCAATAATCACTATGTGTAAGTCTGGGCAATGCTGCTTAGTGGTTTTAATAAATTGGTAGAGTTGGTTTTCTGCGCTGGCAGGTGGCGTTGCCGTATGATAAATGTCACCCGCAACCAGTAGTAAGTCGATCTGTTCTGACACAAGCGTATCGGTTAACCAAGCAAAAAATGCTTGATGTTCATCGAATCGGGAGTGCTCGTAGAATTGTTGGCCTAAATGCCAATCAGATGTATGAAGGACTTTCATTAAACGCTCTTATTATTTAGTAAGAGCGCCAATATACCTAAGCTGAGGCAAGATGCCCAGCCTGGTTTGTTAACTTAAGCTATACCAAGCAAAAATCACCATAGGCAGAGCTAATAATGCCATTATCAAAGGTACTTTAAGTGCTTTTGTTTGCTTAGCTTGCAATATTTTAAGGGCATTTGTTTCATTACATGCCGCTACTTTGTCGATATAAAAATACCCTGAATCTAGGTACTGTTTACAATTTTGTTCGTCCGCTGGAATTGCAATTAGTTCTTGTTGTTTTTTTAGGATATAGAAATCCATAAGCTCACCGAATTCTATGCTGATTACCAAAACATTTGGGGTTTGAACAAACGCACAACAGACCCCAAAATCAAAAAAGTGGGCGATTTTAAATACAAATGGCAGTGAATTTCAATAGCAAATGTCGCAAAATTTAATTTATTGCAAAAATAATGGCAATTAAGGATAAAATTACTAGTGCAGTAGGGTAAATTAACCATTTTTTAGACCCAGTTACACTTGGAGTGGTTCGAGACAATGCATCTGACTCATCGCATGCAGCAATGACTTCAACAAATTCAAATCCGCGTTCTTTGTACTCGTTTAGAATCGATTCTTGAGCAGGAATGGCTGCTAAACGAGAGTCTTTTTTTACAATATAAAACTTCATCTAATCACCCTTTCATCATTAACTAGAATTTAAGCAGAGTATTTACTTATTAACTGTAATACTTTGGGATGAATTAGTGCTGAACTAAAATTAACCAGTGTTTTGTAAAGGGGGTTTACAGGAAGTTAATCGAAGCTATTTTTTTTGTGAAAAATAGGACCTCAGTAAAACATCGAATACTACCCGAAAAATACCGCGCTTTGTCGTTATTTTATTGCAACTTTGTTAGCAGTTTGCGATGGTATGCTTGCAAATTAATTACAGGATTAACAATGAAAAAAGCAGTTCTCAAGTTGAGTGCTTTGGTATTGCCTTTAGCAGTATCTTCAGCTGTCATGGCGTCATCTGTTGAGCAAACTAAAGGCTCATTCGTTGACAAGTTCCGTCAGCTAGATGAAGCACTTCCAACTCCAAACGTTTACCGTAGTGCAGCAGGTGAACCTGCTGAGCATTACTGGCAACAGCAAGTAAACTACGAAATTGATGCAAAGCTTGATGAAAAGAAACGCCGCTTAACAGCAAGCCAAACTATCGAGTATAAAAATAACTCGCCGCACACTTTAAAGTATCTTTGGTTACAACTAGACCAAAATATCTTTAAATCTGACTCAATTGCTGAAATGACATCAACTTTTAATGGTAAAACATTGCAAGGTGACCCTCAGCCAAAATCAACTAAATTGAGTTTAGGACAGCTACGTCGTCAGCAATTTATGGCCGACAACGAGCTGGGTTATCAAATCGCCAATGTTAAAGACGAAGACGGAAAAGAGCTTAAAGTTACTGTAGTAGATACATTAATGCGTATCGACTTAAACGAACCGCTTAAACCGGGTAAAGACGTTGAGTTCAGCATGGACTTCGCCTTTAACATTGTTGAAGAAGATGCCGTTGGTGCACGTTCGGGTTATGAACATTTTGAAGAAGATGGCAATGATATCTTTTTATTAGCGCAATGGTTCCCTCGTCTTGCTGCTTACACTGATTATGAAGCATGGACGAATAAAGCCTTCTTAGGTAGTGGTGAGTTTACTCTTGAATTTGGTAACTATGACGTTGAGTTAACCGTTCCTGCTGATCACATTGTATCTGCAACTGGTAAACTTGATAACCCAAGCCGTGTTCTAACTAGCACGCAGCGTAAGCGCCTTGAGCAAGCTGAAGATGCTAAGCGCCCTGTTTTCATCGTGACTGAAGAAGAAGCGTTAGAAAACGAGAAAGAAGGCACCGATAAAACTAAAACATGGCATTTTAAAGCTGAGAACGTACGTGACTTTGCGTGGGCGTCTTCGCGTAAATTTATGTGGGATGCCAAAGGCTATCATCAAGGTGGTAAAGATCAGCCATTAGTTATGGCGATGTCTTTCTACCCGAAAGAAGGTGGCGACCTTTGGAAGAAGTACTCTACTGAAGCTGTAGTTCATACAATGGAAGTGTATTCGCGCTTCTCGTTTGACTACCCTTATCCAGTGGCTCAGTCAGTCAATGGCCCTGTAGGTGGTATGGAATATCCTATGATCACCTTCAATGGTCCGCGAACTGATTTACAAGACGACGGTACTCGTACTTACTCACAAGCAGAAAAACGTTTCTTAATCGGCGTTGTTATCCACGAAGTAGGTCACATCTACTTCCCAATGGTAGTTAACTCAGACGAACGTCAGTGGACGTGGATGGATGAAGGTCTTAACAGTTTCTTAGATGGTGTTGCTGGTCGTGAGTGGGACCACACAATTCCTTGGGGTGTTGAGCCTCGCGATGTTGTTGCATACATGAAGTCTGAAAACCAAGTACCAGTTATGACCCAGTCTGACAGCGTATTACGTTTAGGTCCTAATGCCTACACTAAGCCTGCTGCCGCACTTAACATTTTACGTGAAGTGATCCTTGGTCGAGAGCTATTTGACTTTGCATTTAAAGAATATGCACAGCGTTGGAAGTACAAGCGCCCTACTCCTGCTGATTTCTTCCGTACAATGGAAGAAGCGTCAGGTGTTGACCTAGATTGGTTCTGGCGTGGTTGGTTCTACACCACAGATCACGTTGATATCTCGCTAGACAAAGTTTACCAACTGCGTTTAGATACGAAAAACCCTGATATCGACTTTAATCGTTTACGTGATATCGAAGCAGACAAGCCAATGCCGTTATTCGTAAAACGTAATAAAGAAGAAGGTAAAAAACTATGGGTTGAAGAAAATCCTGATGTGACTGACTTCTACGACGAAAACGACCGCTTCACAGTAACTAACAAAGAGCGTAACGCTTATAACAAATTCCTTAAAGGTTTAGAGCCTTGGGAACGTAAAACGTTTGAGCGTGCAATCAAAGAAGATAAAAACTACTACGTACTTGAGTTCTCAAACTTAGGTGGCTTAGTAATGCCTATCTTATTAGAGCTTACTTATGAAGATGGTACGAAAGAAGAAAAGTACATTCCGGCTGAAATCTGGCGTCGTAACCACAAGCATGTACAAAAGCTAATTGTAACCGATAAAGGTAAAAACCTAGTGTCTGTTACAGTCGATCCGCGCTGGGAAACAGCGGACGTTGATGTAGAAAACAATAACTACCCGCGTCGTATTATTCCATCACGCATTGAAGTGTACAAACGTGAAAAGAGTAAAGCGAAAGTTAGCCGCGATATCATGCAAGATATTAAAACTGAGCTGAAAAAGGACGACGAAAAAGATGCCCAGGAGCAACAATAATGCGCTTCGCGGCCATTATTTTTGCTTTAATACTGAGTGCGCCAAGCATGGCGCACCAGTTAAAAGCGTCTGTGACAACTGTGCTATTTAATAAACGCACTAACAACATAGAGCTGATGCATCGTTTTTATTTACACGATACAGAGCACGCCGTTGAACATTTATTTGATGGCAATGCTGATATCCTATCTAATAAAGAAGATCAGAAGCGTTTTGCTGACTACGTTGAGTCACATATTGCTCTGCAAACTTTAGATGGCAAGCCACTTGAGCTAAAAGATGTAGGTGCGCAAGTTGATGGTAAATTCTTTTGGGTTTATCAAGAAGTCACGATACCAGAAGGGATTCATGGCATACGCATGAGCAACGGTGCACTTCGCGATCTTTGGCCGGCACAAGTGAATATGGTTAATATTGAAGGTAAAGGTAAGGTAAAAACACTGACCTTTAGCCAAGATGATACCTGGCTTGAAGCAAGGTTTGAATCGGTAAATCCAGAGTAATAGCAATCCTAAAGGATTAAAAAAGTTACTTTTTTAATCCTTTGATCCTTTAATTAACTTCTTTCGTAAACTATCTTATTAGTGGGCTTCAAAATTTTCCCAATTCTCATATACAGGGATTTATATGACTATCCATGACAATAAAATCCGTGGCGTAATTTTTGATTTAGATGGTACTTTGGTTTCATCGGAGTTAGATTTTTCGTTAATTAAAGCACAGGTAGGTTGTCCTATCGAGAATGACTTACTCGCTTATATTGCATCATTACCTTCGCCTTACATGCGTGAAGAAGCAATGAATATTGTCCATCAACATGAACTTATTGATGCTCAGCACGCTCATTTATTGCCTGGTGTTGCTGAAGCTATTACTAGGCTAAAAGAAAATAATATCCCAATGGCTATTGTTACCCGTAATTACGATCGGGCTGCTGCCATTAAATTAAAGAATAACCCCTTACCTATAGAAACAGTGTTAACTCGTTCTGATGCGCCAGCTAAGCCTGACCCAAGTGCTTTAAATGCCATTGCTACATTATGGGAACTTGACCAGTCAGAGTTACTCTATGTTGGTGATTATTTATTTGATATACAAGCAGCCCATAATGCTAATATGCGAGCTTGTTTATATGCACCAGACGAAATTCCCGAATACGCAAATCAAGCTGATTATGTAATGCATCACTTTTCAGAACTACCTATTTTGGTTGACTCATTTCAAGAAAATAAGGTGTTATGTTAAATAGCCTTGTTTTTTATTTTTCCCGAGATTAATTGTTAGTTTTTTATTTTTCAAAATGTCCTAGTACTAGCCCAAGCGGTCATGAGTTGCTAAAATATCGGCAATTATCAAATGTATTCATAGAGGCATAAGATGGGCAGAGCATTTGAAGTCCGCAAAAACGCCATGGCTAAAACAGCCAATGCAAAAACAAAAGTAAATTCTAAATACGGAAAAGAAATCTACGTAGTTGCTAAAAATGGCGAACCAGATCCAGAAGTTAACCAAGCGCTAAAGCGTATTATTGAGCGTGCCAAGAAAGACCAAGTTCCAGCACATGTAATCGATAACGCGATCAAAAAAGCAGCCGGTGGGGCAGGGGAAGACTATTCACCAGCACGTTATGAAGGTTACGGTCCTGGTAATTGTATGGTTATTGTTGACTGTTTAACTGATAACCCTAACCGTACTATCAAAGATGTACGTTTACCGTTCACAAAAACAGATTCAAAAATTGGCACACCTGGTTGTGTAGCCCATATGTTCGATCACTTAGCTGTTTTAGGCTTTGAAGGTGATGACGACGAAGTCGTGCTAGAAGCGCTGATGATGGCGGATGTAGACGTAACAGATGTAGAAGTAGAAGACGGCAAAGTATCAGTATTCGCTCCTCATACAGAGTACTACAAAGCAAAAACAGCACTGGAAGAAGCATTTGAAGGTATTAACTTTGAAGTAGACGAGATTACGTTTGTTCCACAAGTTCATACTGACATCACTGATCCAGATGATATCGCAAACTTTGAAAAGTTTATTTCTATGCTTGATGACTGTGATGACGTTCAAAACGTTTATCACAATGCGATTGTCAAAAACTAATTTTTAAGAAATTAGCATGTAAAAAAGGGGGATTTGGTAACAAATCCCCCTTTTTTAATAGATTTTTATTATGCCGTGAATGATGAGTATTCACTGTCGTTATGAGTTTATACCAATACGCTTAATTTAATGGTCTATTTTGAGGCAATAAAACCTCGTTGATAACAAGGCAAAAATTTCGTTATTTAGTTGTTCTAAATCAGAAATTTTTAACGCAGGTAGCGACAGGTTTAATCCCTCAAAATAATTAAGTATTATTGCGGATTGGTATCAATTGATATTAGTCAAAAAAAAGCAGCCCTTAGGCTGCTAGGAACGACACATGAAACTCGAAGGGGAGTTGTGTAGTGGCTAATTTAACGACTTATACTTTATACGGAACGCATGTAATAATGGTTCAGTATAGCCACTAGGTTGTTTAACTCCCTCTAGTACAAGGGCTAGCGCTGCTTGATAAGCCACACTTTGCGCTAACGTTTCGGCAGAATCTGCCATATTCTTGTAGGCTGGATCACCTTCATTTTGACCATCAACAACTTTTGCCATACGCGCCATAGTTTTTCTAATTTGCTCTTCAGAGCAAACGCCATGATACAACCAATTAGCCATGTGTTGGCTTGAAATCCGCAGTGTGGCACGGTCTTCCATTAAACCAACATGATTGATGTCTGGTACTTTAGAGCAGCCAATACCTTGGTCAATCCAACGTACAACATAACCTAGAATACCCTGTGCATTGTTATCAAGTTCGGCTTGAATATCTTCTTTGCTTAAGCTGCTTGCATCTTTCATAAGCGGTGGAGTGAGTAAGCTGGTAAGGCTTGCTTCTTTGCGGTCCATAAGCGATTTTTGACAGGCAAACACATCTATATCGTGATAATGCATTGCATGTAGGGTTGCAGCTGTCGGAGAGGGCACCCATGCGGTATTTGCACCACTTTTCGGGTGACCACTTTTTTGTTCCATCATTAATGCCATCTTATCTGGCATTGGCCACATACCTTTACCAATCTGTGCTTTACCACTTAGTCCTGTAGCAAGCCCAATATCAACATTGCGATCTTCATATGCGCTGATCCAAGGCTCAAGTTTGATAGCGCCTTTTGGCAGTACAACACCAGCTTGCATCGAAGTATGAATTTCGTCACCGGTACGGTCTAAGAAGCCAGTATTAATGAACACAACACGTTTTTTCGCTTCGAAAATACAGGCTTTTAAGTTAGCTGAAGTGCGGCGTTCTTCATCCATAATACCCATTTTAATTGTGTTTTCAGGCAAGCCTAATAGCTGCTCAACGCGGGTAAATAATGTATTAGTGAATGCCACTTCTTCTGGACCGTGCATTTTTGGTTTAACAATATTAATGCTATTGGCCGTTGAATTTTTTAGGCTGTTTGTACCTTTTA
The DNA here is from genome assembly GCF_030297135.1 of Pseudoalteromonas apostichopi. Classification (NCBI taxonomy): domain Bacteria; kingdom Pseudomonadati; phylum Pseudomonadota; class Gammaproteobacteria; order Alteromonadales; family Pseudoalteromonadaceae; genus Pseudoalteromonas; species Pseudoalteromonas apostichopi. Next base: position 498,154 of record NZ_AP028066.1, on the reverse strand, counting down.
AGTCATGAAGAGCTGCTGTGCTGGTGATAATGGCATCCATAATGCCTTCAAACACGTCATTGCCTTCACTATCTTGGATAGCAGGGTTTGTCATTAAGTGGCCAACGTTACGCACAAACATCATGCTACGGCCTTTTAGCGTAAGTGTTTCACCATTCACACCTTGATATTGGCGGTCTTGTGCTAAACGACGCTCAATGGTTTTACCGCCTTTGTTAAATGCTTCTACTAGGTTACCTTGCATTAAACCAAGCCAGTTTTGATATACGTTTACTTTGTCTTCGGCATCGACAGCGGCAACTGAATCTTCACAATCCATAATTGTTGTTAAGGCTGCTTCAAGTAGCACATCTTTAAGGCCTGCTTTATCAGCTTGACCTATTGGGTGATGATGGTCGATTTGCAGTTCAATATGTAAGCCATTATTTTTCAGTAAGATAGCGGTTGGGTTTTGCGCTTCACCTTGGTAACCGATAAGTTGATCAGGGTTTGCTAGGCGAACCTGGCTGCTGTCACGTAATGTTATTAAAAGTTCATTGTTAACCACTGAATAGCTAGTACTTTCGATATGCGAGCCATTTGCTAAAGGTAATGCTTTATCAAGGAACTGGCGGGCATAAGCCATTACTTTAAAGCCACGTACAGGGTTGTATGTAGAGCCTTTCTCAGCGCCGTCATCTTCACTTAATACATCAGTGCCATACAGCGCATCATACAAAGAGCCCCAGCGGGCATTCGCTGCGTTTAAGGCAAAGCGTGCGTTGCTCACAGGCACAACAAGCTGTGGCCCCGCAGTGCTAGCGATTTCAGGCTCGACCTGTTCTGTTTCTATGCTGAAGCTAGCTGGCTCGGGAACTAGGTAGCCAATGTTCTCAAGGAATGCTTGATAGTTAGCTGCATCCCATACCGGTTGCTGCTTGTGATAGTCATCAATCTTAGCTTGCAGTTGTTCGCGTTTTTCTAAAAGCGCACGATTGATTGGCGTTAATTCATTGACGATTTCAGCAAAACCTTGCCAAAAGGTGTCTGTGCTAATGCCTGTTCCTGGTAAAAGTTGCTGCTCAACAAACTGTGCTAGTTGTTGATCAACGCTTAAACCGTTAAGTGAGAGAGTGGTCATAATAATGTCCTTTAAACGAGCTTAAATTGATCATTCATGGCTAAACCATATCGTAAAAAAGGCTAATAAGCAGGCTATTTGTCATTCACTAGATATATAGTGGCAATAACAACTATAAATTTACTAAATCCTTAAAATCCGCCTAATGTTGAATTAAGCGCTACGAAGCAAACGCCAAGTAGCCACTCTCACTAACAAAAATAGATAACCCGTTCGAAGGATTTTATTATGACAACATATCAACGCGAAACAGATAACCTAGCTACTTTATGTCAAACACAAGGCAAAACGTGGCAGTCAATCAACCCAGAATACGCAAGCCGTATGCGCTTACAAAACCGTTTTCGTACGGGTCTAGACATCGCACAATACACTGCAGACATTATGCGTGCAGACATGGCTGCATACGATGCTGACCACAGCCAATACACACAATCATTAGGTTGTTGGCATGGTTTCACTGCACAACAAATGATGATGGCAATTAAACGTCATAACAAAACAACTAAACGCAGCTACGTTTACCTAAGTGGCTGGATGGTTGCGGCACTTCGCTCTGAGTTCGGTCCATTACCTGACCAAAGTATGCATGAAAAAACATCTGTTCCAGCGCTAATCGAAGAAATCTACACCTTCTTAAAGCAAGCTGATGCACGTGAACTTGACCACCTTTATAAAGACCTAGACGAAGCGAAAGCAAACGGCGGTGACGTTCAAGCTGTGCTAAATAAAATCGATAACTTCGAAAGCCATGTTGTGCCAATTATTGCTGATATCGATGCGGGTTTCGGTAACGAAGAAGCAACTTACCTACTTGCTAAAAAGATGATTGAAGCAGGTGCATGTGCTATCCAAATCGAGAACCAAGTATCTGACGCAAAACAATGTGGTCACCAAGCAGGTAAAGTAACAGTACCGCATGAAGATTTCTTAGCAAAAATTAACGCAGTTCGTTACGCATTCTTAGAGCTTGGTATTGATAACGGTATCATCGTTGCTCGTACAGACTCACTAGGTGCAAGCCTTACTCAAAAAGTGCCTGTATCTAAAACACCTGGCGACCTTGCTAGCCAATACACGTCGTTCCTTGAAACAACACCAGTAAACAGTGTGGATGACTTAAACGAAGGCGACACAGCAATGAAGCTTAATGGTCAACTTTGCAAACCAACACGTTTAGATAATGGTTTATACCAGTTCCGTGAAGGCACAGAGAAAGACCGCGTAGTTCTAGACTGTGTAACTAGCTTACAATCAGGCGCAGACTTACTGTGGATTGAAACAGAAAAGCCTAACGTTAAACAAATCGCTGAGCTTGTTAACCGCGTTAAAGAGCAAGTACCAAATGCTAAGCTGGTATACAACAACTCACCGTCGTTCAACTGGACACTTAAATTCCGTGAGCAAGTATATGCTGAGTGGCAAGCGCAAGGTAAAGACTTATCTGCTTACCCAAGCATCGATGATAATAAGGCATTAATGGCACCAGAAATGGATGACACAGAGCTTGCAGCGGCAGCAGACGTACTTGTGCAAAACTTCCAAAAAGATGGTGCACGTGAAGCGGGTATCTTCCATCACCTAATCACGCTACCAACTTACCATACAGCGGCGCTAAGCACTGATATTCTATCAGAAGGCTATTTCGGCGACCTAGGGATGCTAGCGTATGTTCGTGACGTACAACGTCAAGAAATCCGCCGTGAGCAAGCATCAGTGAAACACCAAGACCTAGCAGGTTCTAACATTGGTGATACTCATAAAGAGTACTTCTCTGGTGAAAATGCGCTTAAAGCCGGTGGTGAAGCAAATACCATGAACCAGTTCTAACCAAGTTGTAATTTCCTGCGTATACCCAGGCTACGTGAAGATGTAATTTTCAGCGCTATCACAGGGGTTTCAATACAAGGCGTGACAATGAAGGAATGTAGGTACCTTTCGATTTGTCACAACGTAGTAGTGGAGCCCCTGTGAAGCGCCCGAAGGGCAAGGTTAAAACGCATTTATACTGCGTTATTGATTTTAATAAGGGAACCACCATTATCTGCAATCAATGCCTTGTCTAAATGCGTTTTATCTCTTGCTGAAACCTGCATCTCCACGCAGTCTGGGTATAAAATTCAATAATGTTGTTAGGGGCCTTCGGGCCCTTTTTCATTTGTAGCTATCAGCTATCAGCTTTCAGACTCGCATCTCGTAGGTTCGGATCACTATTTAACCAAGTCTTGGATCAGCCATTTACTAGCTTTATAAAAATACAGATCACGCATTTACCAGCCTCATAATTTTAGATCAGGATTTAACTACCTCCGTCTTATGAGCTTTAATTTAGGGCTTATTGCCTGAGTACAGCCTCTAGAATGGTTAAAAATGGGTAATATAAACGGCAATTTAATGTTGTTTTGTAGAGTCTAGCGATTTATAAACCGATTTTTTATTAACTCACCCAAGCCATAAACCGATTTTTTACCAACTCCATACCCTTACAAACCAAAATTTTACTAACTGAAGCTAGGTTTTTAGCGGCACAAACCGATTTTTTACTAACTCAAGTTACTGATTTTGGCTATAAACCGATTTTTTACTAACTGCTTTTTGGGTAATGTCCGATATTTGAGAAAAGTATGTAAGGAGTTAATCACATTTTAAGTGTAAAGGGGGTTTACAGAGAAAAGAAAGCTGTCAGCTTTCAGCCGTCAGCTATCAGATTGAAATTCAAAAGTTAGAAAGGAGAAAGTAGCAGCGGGTTTACCCCGCGTTATAGTTTTATTAAATGACGTGGCATAAAGCCGCTGCTACAGGTAAGTGTGAAACTATTTTATGTTTTGTGTATGGCGCGGCATAAAGCCGCGCTTAATGCAATTTGAGATAAGTTAAACGAAACTGCGTCACGAAATGTTCTCGCTTCGCTCGATGTCGTTAATTATTTACACTGTTTTTATCAAACCACCATTGAATATAGGCTACTTTAGTCATCAGGTTTGATGGGCGAGCGGTAATACCATGTGAGGCATTAGGAATACGCACCATCGCTGTATCAACACCTTGTAGCTTTAAGGCTTGGTAAAATTGTTCGGTTTCAGAAATTGGGGTGCGATAGTCTGATTCACCGGTTAACAGCATGGTTGGTGTTTTAACATTGCCAACATAGCTTATTGGTGAGCGCTTCATGTAATGCTCAATGTTGTCCCATGGCTTACCAGGGAACCAATAATCAGCAAAGAAAGGGTAGAAGTCAGCAGTTAGTACAAAACTGATCCAATTGATGACAGGTTTAGCAACTACCGCTGCTGCAAAGCGGTCTGTATGGCCCACAATCCATGCTGTTAAAACACCTCCCCCTGAACCGCCGGTAACAAACAATTTGCTCTCATCAATAAAGCCCTTATTGATGACAGCATCAACACCTGTCATCAAGTCATCAAAGTCATTACTTGGGTAGTTATGATGAATTGTTTGCGCAAATTCTTTACCGTATGAATCACTGCCGCGTGGGTTCATATAAAGCACAACGTTACCTTTGGCTGCATATAATTGCACTTCAGGGCTAAAATGAGGGCCATAGTTTGCAACAGGACCACCGTGGATTTCTAAAATAAGTGGGTACTTTTTGCTTTTATCAAAACCTGGTGGGTAAGCAACCCAACCTTGAATAGCCAAGCCATCGTGGCTTGACTTAACCCAAATTTCTTCAACCTTAGCGAGTTCTTTGTCGCCCAGCGCATCTTCGTTTAATTGCGTTAAACGCGCTGTTTTACCGCGCTTAATTAGTGCTACATCAGCTGGGCGTTGGGTATCTGCAAGTGTGAATGCAACTTCACCATCTTCGCTCACGTCAAAGTCACCACCCGAATACGGACGGCCAAAGGCGACACTACCAATCTCTGAGGTAATCACTTTATGTTTACCACTACGAGGTTGGTAAGCTAGGTGTGTTTTACCTTCGCTATCGTAGCTAAAATAAAGACCTCTGCCACTATCATCCCATTTTATGCTTTCGACGCTACGGTCTAAATCAGCAGTGAGCACTGAGGTTTTACCTGAATTTAAATCAAGTAAATAAATGTCGTTATTTTCATAGTTAGTCTTTTTGTCGTCATAGCCTGTGTATGCAAGGTAACGACCATTTGGTGAGACTTTAGGGCGTGAATCTGGGCCTTTACGGTTTGTTATTTGGGTAATTGAACGATCCGCTAAACTAAGTTTATAGATTTCAGATTCAGTTGGGTGTAGTTCGTTGTTTTCATAACGATTAGCCGAAAAATAGAACGCATCGCCTTGCTCGTTAAAGCTGATTGCTCCGCCGTGATCAAAATCACCTGAGCTTAATTGACGTGCATTGCCGCCAGTTGCACTGATGATAAAAAAGTGACGATAGCCTTTTTCAGAGTAGCCACCGCCATCGGCACGGTAATAAGTATCGTCAATATATTTAGCTGGCTCTGCCCACTTAGCGCCCTCAGGCTTACCCGGTAATGACACAGGGCTTGCTGATTTTGCTGGTACAAACTGGCTAAACACCAATTGCTTGCCATCTGGTGTCCAAGTTAATCCACCAGGGCTTTGCGTTAGGTTACTAATTTTCGCTACGTTACCGGTTTTTAACCATTTTACATAGATTTGGCTGCTACCATCTCGGGTAGAAATAAACGCTAAACGAGTTTCATCTGGTGACAATACCGGAGAGTAATCCATATGCACGCCAGACGTTAGCGGTAGCATGGTTTTACCATCTGGGTTTACTGACCAAATATTGCTGACTTTACGGTCGCTTTTGATATCCATGCGATTACGCACGAAGTAAATTGTATCGCCATTTTTTGTCATTTCTATTTGGTTGGCGTATTCAAGATCAAAAACATTTTCAAGTTGAAAGGTATTGCTAGCTCCTGCATGGCTGTAAAAGCTGGCTGCTGCAAGCAGTGCTAAAGACGTTTTAAACTTCATTTTATTTCCTTGTTAGTGAGCAGTGATTAACCTGTTATAAAGTAACAACCATCAGAAATATAGTCCATTGCGATGAATGGAGAAATCAATAGACAGATGGTCATTTCCCTTTTATGTTGAGTACAGACACTTTTAAACGTAAGGAGCACACAATGATAGGTTACATCATGTTAGGCACTAACAACCTAGCTAAAGCAGTAAAGTATTACGATGAATTGTTCGCCACTCTAAACGCCGAACGCTTTTTAGAAACTGATCGCTTTGTCGCATGGAGCACAGGTCAAGATAAGCCCGGTTTTGCGGTTACCAAACCTTATAACGATGAAAAAGCTACGGTGGGTAACGGCACTATGATTGCTCTAGCTGTTGAAACCCCAGCCCAAGTAGATGCCTTTTATAAAAAAGCCATAGAATTAGGTGGCACAGACGAAGGTGCCCCCGGCCCACGTGAAATGCCCGGCTTTTATGCGGGATACTTTAGAGACCTAGATGGTAACAAACTTAATGTGTTTTGTTTTACGCATGGGTGAGGGGAGTGAGCTGTCGGCTTTCAGATTGAAAATTTACAGGCGCTAGGCTCTAGAAAACAGAGCCTAGCTTATGTAGTTGAGATTCTATGTCGCAGAATAGATTAAGCTATTTGCAGCCTCTTTGATCCATTTGAGGAAAATGGAAATTTTAAACATACCTTGAATTATCAGCAATCAAGTTATCATGCTCAGCGTGTATCTCACTGAGCTTAATTGATTCCATAATCCGTTGTTGCGATGCAAGAGCATGTTTTGACCACTTTTTGTGTTTATCAGAGCGGTCAACACGATGGTTAAACTTCACCTCTAAAAATGCATGCTCACTGAGTGGTAAGCAATAGTAGTCTTGGTGAGAGCGATCATTATCTCTTATCTCTTGATAAAAAACCCAAGTTAGCTGGTTGAAAACTATTTCCTTTGCAGGAGGGAGAGGAGGATAACCATGCAATTTTATATGCTCTTTGATTTCTTCGTTTATTTCAGCTTCTGTCCAATCGACTGAACTTTTAGCCCTTCTAGCTTTGATTTCTTTGGTAATACTAACGTTTCGCCCCTCATGTCCCCAATGAAATCTATCGTATTCATCAATCACAAAATGCTTCAACTGATCAATATCAAGTACTTTTATCTTATTTGTTTGTTTAATGCGTAGTTGGCAACTAAGCATGCCATACTCACTACTTGGTAAATAGCTAACAGGTGGTAAATACATCCAGTTTTCAGTGAGCATATGTACATATTCATGAAATAGATATATTTTTTTATTCTGCTCAAACCAACTTTCTGAGTTGTAAGGGAATGAGACATCAATAGTTGAAGGGACTGCAGCAACATTACTGTCTGGCACATCTAGCGTTAGCAATTTATCTTCTAAAATAATACGTTGGTGTATGCAATTATCAAAGTTAGGGCCACCTATAAAGCCGCGTATAAATGCTTTAAGTAATTTAACCATGCTTCTTAGTGTTATCTGTTATCAAGTTATCATGCTCAGCTGGTATGTCATTGAGCTTAATTGATTCCATAATCCGTTGTTGCGATGCAAGAGCATGTTTTGACCACTTTTTATGTTTATCAGAGCGGTCAACGCGATGGTTAAACTTCACCTCTAAAAAAGCATGTTCACTGAGTGGTAAGCAATAGTAGTCTTGGTGAGAGCGACTATTACCTCTTTTGATTTGATAAAATACCCAAGTAAATTTATTGATGACTACCTCTTTTGCAGGAGGTATTGGGGGTTTGCCGTAAACTTCGATACGCCCCTCAATTTCTTCTTTCAAAGCCTCTTCATCCCAAGGGTTGGCTCTCTTAGATGATTCAACTGTTGTATCATTTTTTATTTCTGTGTTAACACCACTCGGCCCCCAGTGAAAGGTATCATATTCATTAATCACAAAATGTTTTAATTGCTCGGGATCTAAAACGTTTATCTTATCGGTTTGCTTTATGCGAAGTTGGCAGGTGAGCATGCCATATTCGCTGCTTGGTAAATAATTTAATGGCGGGAGGTACATCCAAAGCTCTATGAGCATATGAACAAATTCATGCTGGTAATCATCTTCTTTGTTTTGTTCAAACCAGCTTCTTGAGTTGTAAGGAAAAGAGATATCAATTGTCGAGGGTGCTGCAGCAACGTTACTGTCTGGTATATCTAGCGTAAGCAACTTATCTTCTAAAATAAGGCGGTGGTGTACACAATTATCAAAGTTAGGGCCACCTATAAAGCCACGGTAAAATGCTTTGGCTAGTTTAATCATAATCTTGCATCCGTCATAGGTAGGGTTTTTATAAACTTTCTAACAATATCAGCTTTATCGTTATAGCCTAACATTTGTAGCTGATCGGCATAGGTTACTAAACCTAAAAAAGGTAGCGTATGTGGGCTTGCACCTGCGTCTTCACCAGTTACAAGACCTCTAAACTTCATAGAGCGAACAAAACTACTTGCCGATAAATCATTACGGCCAGCTAAGTTAGGTACTAAGTCATATGGGTTGTTACGTATTGCAACTACTTTTAAGCCTGTGCTGTTAGCAATGCGTTTTAATCGCTCTATATTAGAGCCTGAGCCATGAACAGCTAATTGCTGGCCTGTAAGTGGTTTACCGTAATAAATACGGTAGTGCTCAAGGGCGGCACAAAAGATAATGGCACCTTGGCTGTGGGCAAGCCATTTAACCTGTTTACCTTGTTGGCTATTTTGCGCAAGAACCGCTGCTAAATGCTGCGCATTGTGTGACTTTGTCCCTAACCGTTTATCAAATGCACACTCTACTAAATCAAGTTTGACACGATCCGTTGGGTTATGAAACAAGGTATAAGCTTTAATGCCATCGCCTTCATAGGCACTATCTAAGTGGGTGCCCATTAACCAAGCCGCTTTAGTCAGTTCATTCAACATGCCGTTAACTGCAGCATGTTCAGTATTGATTCGCGTTGTCGGAATTATTTTCTCTTGGTCCCATGCCTCTCGGACTTTATCTAATTCTTTCTTATTCATAGCTTTATCATAGCTATGGCTGCTCCGTCTTTTTACCTCGTACAACATAGTACGTTCAGCAGAAAATGTATCTTTAGCGCCGTATAATTGCTTATCAAATAAGATGTCTTCTACGTTTATAAAACCATTTTTTAGTGAATACTCAATCAAAAAATGATAGTTGCGAAACGGGTATTTAGTTCGCCATAGGCGTCTTAACGGGTTACGACTGTGTTTGATTGAGTTTTGCGCATTAGGGTTGGCACATATTTGCTTAATATCGGCGCAAACCATTTTTATATCATAGTCATTCAGTTGGGATAGCATCGCCAGTGCTTGGCAAGTAAATCTTACTCTACTGAAAGGAAAATCAGCGGGTAGTTTAACACAAAATCGCGACAGCTCAGGGCGTCAAGAGGAATAACAGAGTTAGCATTGATAGTTTTATTAAGTTTTGACCAAGACATATTGCTTCCTTGTAATGTTGTCTGTACCTAAAATGATAAAGAAAACATTTAGCAATCGCAAAGTAATTTCAACTTTGTGTAATATTTGATTATTAGTTCATATGTTTGTTCATAGTTAAGGGTTATCCATTTTTGCAGCGAATTGGAAGGGTGTTGTTCGGCGCTAAAGCACCTCCAACCTCGTTTCTCGCACTTTAAAAACACGCATCACAATACAGTTGTGTTTGTTTTCGGGGAAAGTTGTCTTTTTCACTATTTATTGGTGAAAATATCAACTATGCTTTTGCTTTAATCTCTCATTGTATTGATCTATATGAAGTTATATTGTTGGTTCGATAATTGCTCCAGACTTTTTACCAACACTTTTAAAGGAAATAAAAATGAAAAATACACTAACGCTTACCCTTCTTGCTGTACTGCTTTTGGTTCTGTATTCACAGTTCACAGAATTAGCCTATAAATTTGGTTTTGCTGAGCTTAAACTTAATGCGGTTTTGGAAAACAGTGAACATATGAAAGTAAAGTGTGATGTATACTCACTTGGCTATTTCGATGAAATAAAACTTCAAAATAAATTTCAAAAATGCATCAATGATTATGAAGCTGAAGGCTACGAAATCGTTAGCAGAACAGACCAATAATCGTTTCTTGTAGGCGCCATGCTTGCATGGCGCGCCGCTGCATCGCCGAACAGCCGGCACTTCGCGCGAAATAAATTTCACGCCTACAAAAACTGATGGCTGACGGCTGAAAGCTGGCAGCGAGATTTCCTACCAACTTCCGCTTATTTTCATTACACTGCTCCTATACAATATAATTATAAAAAATGAGAATGATCATGACGTCGAAACTGCTTAAATCTCTTTGCTGTGTATTTGCACTAAGCCTTGTGGGCTGTGGTGGAGGTGAGGTTTTTACTGCCTCTGCTAGTAGTGAATTTGCGCATGGCAATGAGCTATTAAGTGCCACGGCGCTTAGTGAAGATGCTAGTCACGCGTTAGTGGCAACCCAATCTGAGGTGTGCGTTTGGGATAATCAGTTAAAAGCGCGTCTATACGATTGTATAACAGGGCAGGGCGCTGAACATGTTGAGCTTGCGGGCTTTAGCGCCAACAAATCTCGTTTTTTCATTTCAAACCGGTTATCAGTGACTTTATACGATACTCGCACCGGGCGTAGTATTGGCACTTGGCTCACTGGGCAAGAAATCGCCAGAGACATCGCTATTTCAGCTGTAGGCGATACTTTGGTTATAGCCTATCGTAGCGGTAAGGCTGAGGTGATAAATACCCGCACAGGTGATACTAAGCGTTTTGATATTCATCGCTTAGATATTAATAGCGTGGCGTTATCGGCTGATGGTCAGTGGGCGTTTACTGGCTCGAGCGACAAATACGTAAAGCTTTGGTCAACGAGCGATGGCAGCACTCGCTTTGAAGAGCGTTTAGCTACTAGAGTAAATCACGTTACTTTAAATGATACAGCGAGCTTGGCCTTTGCAATTGATTCGGTTGATGATCGAGTATTTTTTGATTTAGCCAATAAAAAAGAACTATCAGAAGTGGCCTCATACGCTAACTTTATTGAGTTCACCGCATCGCAATTTATTAATCAAGATAAATGGCTATTAACGGGTTCGCCAAAAATGAAGATGCGTTTATATCGCGTTGCAGATGGTGAACTAATCGCTGAATACGAAGCTAAACAACAGCGCCAGCGTACGTCAGTACTGAGTGTGGCATACGATGGTAACCTTATATTCAGAAACCAGTGACGGCCTACTGCAAGCTTGGCCATTTGATATAATAAGCAATTAAATAATAGCTAAAAAAAACGCCTACTTTAAGTAGGCGTTTTTTTAAAGTGCGATTAAATTAGTAATCAAACTTATGCTTGGTAAACAGGCTTTGCACTTGTTGCCAAATTGCACCTGGTTTGCCATCGCCAACTAACTTGCCATTTACTTTTACGACTGGGCCAACTTCTTTAGTGGCGCTGGTGATCCATACCTCGTCGGCATCAAGTAACTCTTCTTTACTAATAATGCGCTCTTGCACTTTAAAATCACTGTAACTGTGAAGAATATTGAGGATTAACCAGCGGGTGATCCCCGGTAAAATTTGGTTATCAAGTGGTGGCGTGCTGATCACACCATCTTTTACGATAAACACATTACTTGAACTGGCTTCGGTAATTTCTTCTAAACGATTAAATAGAATGGTTTCTTTATTACCCGCTGCTGCACCGTGTTGGTAATGGATCACGTTGCCAAGCAGTGCCGTTGATTTTATATGGCAACGTTGCCAGCGACGATCTTGCTCAAGTGATACGGTGTAAGTTGTTGCGCTATCGATGTCGCTTTTTGGCTCTGCCGGAATTTCAAAAGCAAACGCAAATACGGTCGGAGTAATATTGCTTGGGTAGCCGTGGGCACGTTTTGTATCAGCGCCGCGGCTCACATGCAAATAAATCCCTAGGTTGTCACCTTGGTTTTTTTCGCATAAATCATTACAGATTTTACGCCACGTATCGGCATTGTAATCGAGCTTAATTTCAAGCTCGTTTAAACCGTTATTCATACGCTCAATATGTGCGCCAAAGCCTAGCATTTTGCCTTGGTATGATGGGATCACTTCATAAATGCCATCGCCAAATAAGAAGCCGCGATCCATTGGTGAAATCTTTGCTTCATCAGCGCCAAGGTATTCACCATTTAGGTATACCGTGCCCATTGTTAAACCTCATTCTCTGTCGTAAAGCCGCCAAGTTGGCGAAGCCGAGTTATTAATTGTTGACCATGCATTGCATGCAGGCCGTCTTCGGTGAGCTCGTTTTTATGGGTGACACCATCGACACTACCGCGCTCACTTAGATAATGTAAAATATTGAGTGGCTCAATTTCAGCCAGCAAATCGGTGTTATGCCAGCGACTTAAAAAGGCTATCAGCCCGTACGCCGCCCAGTTAGATACATCGGCGAGTAAAAGCTCATCGCAAGGAGTTAAACAAGGAGTAATGTTTAGCGCTTGCATGTGCTGTGCAAGGTTACCCATGCCTATTTCGTTACCGCCATCACCAATCGCTATGGTGGGGCAACGTGCTTCTGTTACAAAAAAATCAAAGCAGCCGCAATGCTCAGAAATATCAATACCGCGCATATTGTAATAACGCTGATGCTGATTCAGCCCCGGGCGTTCTATTGATAAAACACAATCAGGTTTCAGCTGTGCAAGGGCTTTAATGCTAAAAGTGTGGGCATTATCAATGCTATTAATTGGCAGCTCAAAGCAGTTGAAGTCTTTTTTAAGGGCACTGTAAAGGGGGTTGCCAGTAACCAAAAGGGGCTGTTTACCAAGTTTTTTGAGTACTTTGTAAAGTGCAATCGCTCCAACTGGGCCGTCGGTTTCGAAGGTATTGTTGACTGCAAAGCCTGTACCAATCAATACAGTACCTTGTGCTTGATGAAGGTATTTCGCTGCGCGTAAATACGTACCCGTTAGTTGTTTTGCATATAAATGCTGCATACCACGCGGGTTTTGTTCAACCATCATGGTTTCAATTTGTTGGCTGAGCGCAGCGTCACTTAGGCTTGCTGACATAGTGCTTTGATCTCTTGAATGAGCGCAATACCCGCTTCATTATCGCCGTGCACACACAGGCTATCGGCATCAAGCGCAAGCTGCTGACCGCTTCGCGTTGTGACTGTGCCATGTTCAACTAACTGTTTAACCTGCGCCATTAGCGCTGGTTTATCGTGTACACTGCCAGCTAAAGAGCGCGTGACTAGTTTACCTTCGTCTGTGTATTGACGGTCGGCAAACGCCTCTAGAATGAGTTCTAGTTGAAGATTTTTTGCTTGTACTTTGTGTTCGGCTGCTTGGTTGGTGGCTAAAATCATTAATTTTAGTGGCTTTGCATAACTAGCCACAGCACGCATAACGATATTCAAGGTTTGCTCGTCACTCATCATATCGTTATATAAGGCGCCATGTGGTTTTACGTATTCGAGCGTTAAGCCATGTACCGCAGCCATACCATCAATTGCAGCAATTTGATAATGCAGGCAATTGGTAAGCTCTTTTTCACTCATAGCCATAGAACGGCGACCAAAGCCTTGCTTATCTGGGTAACTTGGGTGTGCGCCAACCATTACCTTGTATTGCTTGGCAAGGGCTAGGGTGTTTGCCATCACATCGGCATCGCCAGCATGAAAACCACAAGCAATGTTTGCCATATCAATATGTGGCATAACTTGCTCGTCTAAGCCCATTTTCCACATCCCATAGCTTTCGCCAAGGTCGCAATTTAGTTTCATCGTCATTTATAACGCTGCCATTTTACTATTTGGAATATCAGTGATCAGCATGTGTCCTGGGCTATGCGTGATACAAAAATCAGGTGCTGCGTTGGCAATCGCAACTTGTGGAGTAACACCACAGGCCCAAAACACCGGTACTTCACCTGCTTTGATGGTAACCGCATCGCCAAATTCAGGCTTGTTAATATCTTTTATGCCAATTGCTACAGGGTCACCAAAATGCACTGGCGCACCATGTACACTTGGAAAACGGCTGCAAATTTGGATTGCCCGAATAGCATCTGCAGGTTTCATTGGGCGCATGCTAACGACCATATTGGCGTGGAAAATCCCCGCACTCTGGCAGGCCATATTGGTCACATACATAGGCACATTTTTTTGCTCGCTGATATTTCTGATCTCAAGACCCGCGGCAATAAGCGCTTCTTCAAACGAGAACGAGCAACCAATTAGAAAGGTGACTAAATCATCGCGCCAATGGCTTGTAATATCAGTTACTTCTTCAACCATTTGGCCATTTTTAAAGATGCGATAACGAGGGAAGTCGCTACGAATATCTATATCTTCACCAACGGTTGGCATATCGGTAACGCCCGGTAAACGACTAGTAGCAATAATCGGGCAAGCTTTCGGGTTTGCTTGGCTAAACTGCAAAAAATCAAACGCATATTGTTTAGGTAAAATCACTAAATTTGCTTGCACAAAACCCGGTGCAAAACCCGATGTATTTCCACTGTAGTCACCCTCACGTACCATTTTACGAATAGCCGCAGGAGTGGTTAAAGATGCATTTTTTTGCATGTGACTCTCCTTGAAGTTAACACTTGCCCATAGTTGCTACAATAACACTCAGTTCAGGTCATTAATAGTAACGGGCAGCTGCCCTTTAGCAGGGGCCTTCCCTAGTAAAACTTTTGCTAGCGCTGTGAATGCAGGACCAGCAATCTTTTCATCTGTATCTACATCTATATTGTAAGCATAGGTGGCAAGTACAGCATCACCAAATTTTCCAAATTGAGCAATATCGTAAGGGGCACGTAAGCTTACAAATACGGTCTTCTTATGGGCTAATTTTGCTTGTTTTAGCAATGATTCTAATGCCGCAGATTGATCTGCTTTAGCAATTGCAAACTCTGGGTTATCAGCTAAATCGTCCATTCCACCTACTTCAACAGCACTTTGTTTTGGTGACGCATTTGCGGCAATGATTATATCGGCTTCGTTAATTTCTTTTAACGTGGCAAGCTTCTCATAGCCTTGCAAACTAGTGCAGCTAAAGCTGATTAACTTATCAGTGTTATCAACTAACGCCTGCTGTAGGGCATAGCACTTGCGGGTATCTGGCATAATAATATGCACTTTGCTGCCTGATTTAATGTCGAGTGGTAGGGTATTTTTTTCGTTTTTAACTTCGGTGATAGCTGCTAATGCTAATTCGGCTTCTACTTTTCTGTGACCTTGATCACCAAGTAAAAGCTGCGCTTTTTTGATAGCTGCTTCGTCGTCAAGTGAAGAGGTGAGTTTAAACTTCTCTTTAAGTCTTAAAATACGCGTTGCTGAAGCACTCATTTCGTCAGCATTTAAAGTGCCACGCTGTACTTCTTGCTCTAATCTGTCAATTAGGGCTTCAAGCACCGCCAAGTCTTTAGGGCTTCTTATTTCAATTGGCATAAGCGCAATATCAACACCCGCTGCAAAGGTATTTATCACTGCTTCAATTGGTTCAAAGAAGTGGCTAATCCCTGCCATATCAAGTGCATCGGTGATCACAACACCTTGATAACCGAGTTCATCACGCAATAAGTCGGTGATGATTTTGCGCGACATTGTTGCAGGTTTGATCATGGTTTTGCCTTCTTTACTGACAAACGTACTGTCATCGAGGGCTGGATATTGGATATGTGCAGTCATGATCATACCCGGCTGTTGATTCTTAATAATTTCTTTAAATGGTGGTAGGTCTTGCTGCCAAATGGTTTCTTTATCATGCATTACCTTTGGCAAGCCTGTGTGGCTATCTACGTTAGTATCGCCATGCCCCGGAAAGTGCTTTAACGATGAAATAACGCCGTTATTTTCGAACCCTGCGACTTGTGCACCACCTAGTTTCGCAACCAGTTGCGGGTCTTCACCGTAAGAACGTACGTTAATAACAGGGTTATCTGGGTTCATGTTTACATCGACCGTGGGTGCATAGTTAACATTAACACCCAGTGCTAAAAGCTCGTCGGCGATAATGCGCGCAGACTCAGTCGCGAAGTATGTGCCTTGTTCTTTGTAGGTTGCGCCAATCGACATATTACCTGTGAATGAAGTGCCTACATCACGAGGAATTCGGGCTACTCGGCCACCTTCTTGATCTATCGAAATAAACAGCGGTAAGCCTAACTCAGACTTAGCAGCAGCTTTTTGTAGATCATTATTAAGTTTGATCACCTGTGGCACGGTATCGATATTTTCAGCAAATAAAATCACACCACCAATGTTATGTTTAGTGATGATATTGGCTAAATCGGCTGGCAGCTGAGTGACCGGTGTACGGCATTTTTGCTCGCCAGGGTCTTGCTCACAGTAATAGCGCAGGTCGAGCATGAGCTTTTGCCCTAACTGTTGTTTTAAAGTTAATGCAGACTCAGCAAATGATGATTGTAATGGCATGAAACATCCTAATCCGATAACCAGTGACGATAGTGCAAACTTATTTAACACAGCAAGCTCCAAAGCAAAACGCTTATTTAGTTTTTAGAATAAATTATTCTTGATGTTAATGGGTTTTTAAATATAAATACAGTCTTTTTTTGCTACCCTAGCGGTTTTTCTGCATGACTGCAAAAAGCTAAGTTAGATCACCAAATAGGGCTGATATGCTTAAATAACCAAACCTTTATGCTGATGAAAATGCTTGAAGATGATAATTTATCAATTTAATGGGTCGCTTTTTAGTACAATTTAAAGTAATAATATATTCCATAATCATCAGCGTAACTATGACAAGCCTGGGGGCGAGATGGCTTTAACAAGATTGCACGCATTCAAACAGCAAATTGCACCTTTTTTACCAGAGTCTGCATTAATAGAAGATTACTCGCGCCGTTATGCGTATGGAACAGATGCAAGCTTTTATCGATTAATTCCTGAGTTAATTGTATTAGTTAGCAATCAAAATCAAGCACGACAAGTGATCATTGCTGCAAACGAGCAACAAATACCTATCACATTTCGAGCTGCAGGGACGAGTTTATCTGGGCAAGCAATTACAGATTCGGTATTGGTTTTATTGTGCGATAGTTGGAGCAAGTTTGAGATTATTGATGATGCCGATGCAATACGCTTACAACCGGCGATCATCGGCGCTAGAGTGAATCAAGTATTAGCCCCGTTTGGTAAAAAAATTGGCCCTGATCCCGCTTCAATTAATAGTTGCAAAATAGCGGGGATGGCGGCAAATAATTCATCGGGTATGTGTTGCGGGGTGGCGCAAAACAGCTACCATACAGTAAAAGATATGACCCTAATTTTTGCCGATGGCACTGTGCTTAATACGGCTGATAACCAAAGCTGTAACGCCTTTTTGCAAAGCCATAGTAGCTGGGTTGATGAGCTAATGAACCTTGTTGATAGCGTAAAGCAGAACCCAGATTTGAGTGAACGCATCGCCCATAAATATCGTTTAAAAAATACCACAGGTTATGGCTTAAATGCGTTACTGGATTTTTCTGATCCAATCGAAATCATTAAACATTTAATTATTGGCTCTGAGGGTACGTTAGCTTTTATCGCAGATATTACCTACCACACAGTGGTCGAGCATAAGTATAAACACACAGGTTTTTTTATCTTTGACGATATCAGTAAGGTTTGTGAGCTGGTACAAAGACTGAGTGAACTTGATGTTGCTGCGGTTGAGCTACTTGATAAACGTGCCCTGATGTCGGTGTCTGAACATGCCATAATGCCAAAAGAAGTGACCAACTATCCAGAGCAATCAGCGGCACTTTTAATTGAGTTAAGAGCTGAAAATGCAGAGGCTCTTGATGCACTTACTAAGATCACCGAGCAACTTCTTGCTCAGTTTAAGCAAAGCCAGCTGACAGCGATTGAGTTTTCTGCTGACAGTGCCCGTAATGCAGCACTTTGGAATATCCGCAAAGGAACGTTTCCTGCGGTTGGCGCGGTGCGTGAAACTGGCACTACAGTGATTATTGAAGATGTCGCCTTTGCTCTTGATAAATTAGCTGAGGGCGTAAATGCGCTGCATCAGTTATTTATTAAATATGGCTATGACGAAGCCATTATTTTTGGTCATGCACTGGCCGGAAACCTGCATTTTGTATTTACTCAAGCCTTCGACACACACGAGCAAGTAAGCCGTTACGAGCAATTTATGGCTGATGTGGCGAACTTAGTGGCAGTTGAACTAAAAGGGTCATTAAAAGCAGAGCATGGCACAGGTCGTAACATGGCTCCGTTTGTTGCCACCGAATGGGGAGATGATGGCTTCTCGGTGATGGTTGCGCTTAAAGCATTATTCGATAAGCAGAATATTCTTAACCCTGGGGTTATTATTAATCACGACAAAAATGCTCACACTCAGCATTTAAAAGTCATGCCAAAAAGTGATGATATTATTGACACCTGTATTGAGTGTGGCTTTTGCGAAGTGGTTTGCCCATCAAAAGGGCTTACCTTAACACCTAGGCAGCGTATTACTTTATGGCGGCACCGCACCGAATTACACAATCAATTGCTAACAACCGATGATTTAGCGAGTAAGCAGAAGTTAAATCAAAAGCTCAGTGTTATCGAGGCCGACTTTAAATACCTTGGTATTGATTCGTGCGCAGCAACCGGTCTTTGCGGACTTAAATGCCCAGTGGGGATAAACACGGGTGAATTTATAAAATCACTTAGGGCTGAGCAAGTTTCCTCAAGCAAAGTAGCGCGGTCATTATCACGCTTTGCCAGCAAGCATTTTGCGGTTGTCGCCTCTGGTGCTCGGTTTGGCTTATCCGTCATGCAGGTGCTAGAAAAAGCAATTGGCAGCAGTAACTTAAGAAACCTGAGTAAACCTGCTAATAAGTTGCTTGGTACACCGCTATATTATTCGGCATGGCCAAGGGCCGAGCAGCCAATTAATAGAAAACGTCAACAACCCCAACAAGCGAAAAAGTTAGTTTATATGCCAAGCTGCGCAAGCCGGGTTTTTGCGGCCGATAAACTTGCCGATGATAAGCGTCCACTGCTTGATGTAATCTTTTCATTAGCTGCAAAAGCAGGCTATGAAGTGGTGATACCTAAACAAGCTGATTCACTATGCTGCGGTATGCCATTTGCTAGTAAAGGTTTTAATCAAGAGTCTAAAAATAAAAGTGAGCAATTACTTACTAAGCTCGAGGCGCTTTCAAATAATGGCCTGTATCCAATCGTTTTTGATGCCAGCCCCTGTGCGCTCACCACCCTTAATGCTGCGCAAAATACTGCACTCAAAATTTACGAAAGTGCCGACTTTGCAGCTCAGTACTTACTGCCTAATTTGCAAGTAACGCCCGTGAATGAGCCTGTGATGCTCCATGTTACCTGTAGCTCAAAGCGATTAGGTAAAGAGCAAAGCCTAGTATCACTTGCCAAGGCATGTAGTAATGAGGTGATTATTCCAGCCGATATTGAGTGTTGTGGTTTTGCTGGTGATAAGGGTTTTAACTTGCCAGAACTAAATAGCAACGCGCTAAAAACCCTTAAACAACAAGTGCCAAAAAATTGTAGTCGCGGCGTATCTAATAGCCGTAGCTGTGAAATTGGTTTAACTGAGCACAGTGGCATTAGTTATCAGTCAATTTTGTATCTACTCGATAAGCAAAGCCATGCAATACCACAGGCATAATTGCTGAACAGATGAGCCAGTTACTGACTGGCTCATTTTTTCAAAGACTAAACCTTCCAAAAAATGCCTTTGCGGTAGCAGCTGAACATCACAATATAAGACACTGCTAAAAACAACAGCGAAAATATAAAAGATGCCAAATAATCATCACTGATCGCTAATTGTATAAGACCATAAACATTGCCTTTTAAACTGCTATCGCCTAACGAAACCATAATTAATAGGCGTGCGAACACGCCTGCAAACATAAAAAATAATATCGCATTAGCACCAAAAACAATAAATGGAGCACTCCAGCTGCGCAGCTTATAAATATCTAAAATAGTACTGCATAAAGCATAAAAAATCGCAGCAAGCCCTGAGCTGAGTAACACATAGCTAGGAGTCCATAATGCTTTATTGATAGGCGTTATTGGCGAAATAGCATAGCCGGCAATAACGCTTAATATGCCTGCTAAGATTAGTGTACGTGCTTGCTTTTTAAGGTCGAGTTGTTTGGTTAAGTAAACTGCAGTCAAAATGCCGCTGAGCGCACTCGCAATCGCAGGAAGAGTTGAGAACAGCCCTTCAGGATCAAATGGCAGTGGCTTAGCATTGACATAATACAGGTGATGACTACCAAGTACGGTGTTGTCTATGAAAGCACTTAAGTTATTGCCATGTAACCATAAGCCACTCACTACCTCGCCGTTTGGCAAGGTATACGGGATATAAAGCATGGCGGCGCCATAAAATATTAAAAGAGCGATGCAAGTAATGGCTATTTTTTTCGGCGATAAATAGAGGTAACAACACAGGGCTGCTAAATACACCAAACCGATGCGTTGTAGCACACCTAAAACTCGCAGTTGCAATAATTTGTCATCAACCCAGCTAAAAGAAGGGTCTTGAAAATTGTAATAAAACAAGGCTAAAAACCAACCCAGCACAATAAGTTTAATGGTGCGAATAACACCTGCTTTTAATATTTGTTGATCACTTACCCCTTTACCACGCAGGTTATTTACAGATAGCGTAATAGACATGCCGACAATAAAAATAAAAAAGGGAAAAATTAAATCGGTAGGTGTCCAGCCATGCCAGTCTGCATGTTTCAACGGCCAATACATAGCGCTCCAGCTGCCCGGGTTGTTCACTAAGATCATGGCAGTAATAGTCAAGCCCCGCATTACATCTAACGCCATAAGTCGATGTGAAGGGAGTTTATTGATGATTTCAGCACAGTGTTGACGCATAGGAAAACTTTATTGTTATTTTGTTTTTATAGTGTAATAAATTATTACATCAAAGCAAGCTGCTTTTGAACAATATAAATCGCATGTATTAGCCATTCTTTTAACTGTCTTAAGTTTATAGTTTATTAAATTCAACATGTTAAATAACGAAGGTTGCTAGTAAGTGGCTTTGATGCCGTTCATGTTTAACGAGTGCTTGGTAGCTGAAGTTATTAAACAAAGTTACTTTAATTAATTAGAGTAATTGCACTCATTTATTTGCGCTAAATCAAATTATGACAAAAGTTTTATAGAGGTACACAAAACATCTTGCTAGTATAAAGGTATTAGATGTACCCGATATGGACTTTGGGCCCCATATGTGAGAAGTATCGTGCTTAAGAGTCTAAGTAAAGGTTTAAACCTACGTCGCTTAATTTTATTGTTAGCGTTTTCTGCAACGCTTATTACCTTTCTAAATAGTTATTACTCGAGCTACCAAGTTCAAAAGCAACAACTAATAGATAAAACCCTTAATAATCATAAGGCCTATGCCGCTAAGTTGGTGTCGGCGACCGATAACTTTTTACTGGCTGCTCAGCAACAACTTGCTTATGTCGGTAAAATTCTTGAGGATGATTTTAATAATCAAGGGTTAATTAATTCTGAGGTAGACAGGTTAAGACTACAAACCAATAGTTTTAATTCGACAATTATTGTTAATGCACAAGGTGATATTCTAGGTGTTTCGCCCAAGTCACTGAAACTACAAAACCGAAAAGTAGATAGTTTTGGTACTAAGGCAGCTTTGTCGTATCGGATTCCAATGATCAGTGAGCCGTATATTTCGATGGCAGGTAATTTACTGATCTTTATTTCGCAGCCATTATTTGACAAAAATAGCAATTTTATTGGTTATGTTGGCGGCACCCTTTACTTAAAGCGGACCAGTATTTTAAATGAATTGCTGCAAGTTCATTACTATCAAGACGGTTCCTATCTGTATGTGGTTGATGAAAATCATCGCTTACTTTATCACCCTGATAAAAGCCGAATTGGTGAGCAAGTATATGATAACCAAGTAATTGATGAGGTATTAAAAGGTAACTCAGGCACACAGATTGTTACCAACAGCAAAGGCGTTGGAATGCTTGCCGGTTACGCGCCAATGACAGTTGCCTCTTGGGGGGTAGTCACTCAGCGCCCGCTTGAAAACACCCTTGCACCGCTTGATGACTTAATGTGGCAAGTGTTTGTAAAGACAGCCCCAATTGGTTTACTTACATTTGTGTTTATTTGGGTATTAGCACGTTTAATTTCACAGCCGTTAAGGCAATTAGCTGAGACTGCAAATACCTTAGATCGCCCTTCAACGTCACTAGAGTT
Organism: Pseudoalteromonas apostichopi; assembly: GCF_030297135.1. Taxonomy (NCBI): domain Bacteria; kingdom Pseudomonadati; phylum Pseudomonadota; class Gammaproteobacteria; order Alteromonadales; family Pseudoalteromonadaceae; genus Pseudoalteromonas; species Pseudoalteromonas apostichopi. The sequence goes on along the minus strand of NZ_AP028066.1, from coordinate 475,813 downwards.
GACACAAATCCGCTCATGGTATTTTGAAAGTAATGAGTTAAGAAAAGCCATGTTAAAAGGAGTGGGGCTACTACAAAGTAAAATCGGTTTATTGCGGCAAGAAGCGCAAACAGACCCATTAACTAGCCTGCACAATCGCCGTAGCCTTGATATACAAATTAATCATTTTATAGCTCAGCGTTGTCCTTTTGCTGTGTTGGCTATCGATATCGACCATTTTAAACGGGTGAACGATGAGTTTGGTCATGACATTGGTGATGTGGTACTACAGTCGTTAGCTAAAATTTTGTTAGATGTCACTCGTGATAGTGATGTGGTTGCCCGTACAGGCGGTGAAGAGTTCATTGTGATCATGCCAAGAGTCGAAGCAAAACGAGCGTATCAACTCGCTGAACGTTTGCGTATGCGGGTGTCCGAAAGCTACATTGACCCTGTTGGCTGCATTAATGTATCGATTGGTATTTCAGGCTGGCCAATCGAGCAATTAAACATTGATGAAGTATTTAAACTTGCCGACCAAGCTTTATACCAGGCTAAAAAGACGGGTCGCAACCGTTCAGTTGTAGATGAATTATATAGCCAAAATATTACTCCTGTTTCTGAGTCTTTAATCTTGGAATAAGTTATTTAATGTGCAATAGTGAGTGGTATTAAGTTATTTACGAGAAATTAAAATGGCATTCACTATGTTGGCACGTTTAACTATCCCCTCTTCTTTGCTAAGTATAGCGCTTATTAGCACAAGCACTGCTTATGCAAACCCAAGCGATGATAAGCGAAGTGAATTTGTGGATGTAGGTGCTTTACTTCCTAATGCCGTGTTAGATATTCGTTATTTTGGTCATCATAACTTTGTAGGCAAACCTGTTGATGGCTACAACGCGCCTAAATGCTTATTGCATAATAGCGCTGCTGCCGCTCTTAAAAATGTGCAAACAGCAGCTCAAACACAAGGCCTTAATTTAAAAATCTTTGATTGTTACCGCCCACAGCGCGCCGTTGACCACTTTGTGCGTTGGGTTAACGATTTAGAGGATACAGTTACTAAAGCTGAGTTTTATCCAAACTTAGGCAAAGATAAGCTGCTTGGTGATTACATCGCTGCTAAATCGGGCCATAGTCGTGGCTCAACGATTGATTTAACGTTAGTCGATACAAAAGGCAAAGAGCTTGATATGGGCTCACCGTTTGATATGTTCGATACCCTTTCTAACACCGACGATCCGCGTATTAATGCAGAGCAAAAAGCAAATAGGTATAAACTAAAAACCCTTATGACAGATGCCGGGTTCGCCCCATATTCAATGGAGTGGTGGCACTTCACTTATCAACCTCAAGCATACCCAGCCACCTATTTTGATTTTGTGGTGGAGTAGTAAGTTAGCGAGTTACGAGGGGAAAGAGTAAAGTTAGCGAGTTTCGAGGTAGCAGCGATTTTACATCGCGTCCTAGAGCCTAGGGCCTAGAACCTAGCGCATGATGACGCGGGATAAACCCGCTGCTACAAGTAGGCGCGAAACTTGTTTCGCGCGTCTGACGGCTGACAGCTCCTGTCCTACATCACCTCTTTAATCGGTGAATAATCAATTTTAATTTCAACAACATCTACGTTGGCATTTTGTTTAAAAGCGTTTTGTACTTTTAATAAATCAGTGTTTTTATCTGCAATGTATCGATAATTTTTGTTGGTCATTTTTTTCAGTGTGTATTGGCTGCTAAGCTCTATTGGTAAACTGTTTTCTTTTAGAGTTAAATAAATTGCCCCAGTAGCGATGCCGCGCTCTTGCATTGCATGATTAAAGACTTCTGTGCCTTTGACTAAATTAGGCGCATCAAAGGTAATTTTTTCGCCATTATTACTAAAAGCGTTAGTAGATTTTTGTTTGTTGATTTCGACTGCTTTTTTAACATCTTTAACTAAAACTTGTTCTTTTTGTGAACTGGTCGTTGGCTGTTGTGCTGTATTTTGCTCGCTTATTTCATTTTTTTGACAGCCTGATACTAGTACTAATGCTAGTGTAAGTGCTTGTATCTTAATTGTTTGATTCATTATGTTCCTGCTTGTTTGTTACTTTTTTTTACAATTAATTCTGTTTTTTAATTGCCATATTGGGTACATTGTCCTCGGTTATGATTGTTAACCGAAAATAAAAATATAACAATAGGGAACGTAAGGAATGTCTCAATTTAAAGTAACAGCTGTTGCTACCATGGTAACGGCTATCTTGGCATCATCTCAATTACAGGCAAGTGAACAAACTCGCTTCTATAATGCCTCAAGTGTTAGCTCGCAAGTACAATTTAATCCTCAAGTATCTCAGCAACGTGCATTAGCTGAGCGTCGCACAGTATCGGGTCATAAATCTATTTTCGATGCGCAATTAGGTAAAGCCACGTTCCTATGGAATGCAGTAGGTCAAGCTAAGCCAGATATGGCTATGGTGCTTCCTGAGCAACGCAATGCCTATGCCGCAGATTTTTATTTAAATGCCTTAACTGGCGTTAGCACAGCTAAAAAAGGTGTATCAAGCGCTGTATTAACAGATTTATCTGAACAAAAGCTTGGTTCAATCACTGCTAAATACAAGCAAAAAGTACATGACATTGAAGTATTCAACCGTGAATACAACCTGATCATGGACAAAGAGTACAACCTAGTTGCAGGTTCTGGTTACTTCGCTAATACAAGCTCAAACGCAACACAATCATTTGCACCTTTAGCTGACTTTGTAGGCGCTGAGCAAAGTATCAAGCGTGCTATTAAAGAGCTTGCAGATATCAATGTATCGCTAACTAAGTCAACTGAGCAAGGCGACTATGTTAAATACAATGTGTCTAACCAAAATGGTGACAAAGTTGTATTAGGTCAGCCACGTGCTAAGAAAGTATTCTTTGAAGTAGCGGGTGAGTTGCAATCTGCATACTATGTTGAAGTAGAAGTAGCTGACAAAAATAGCCTAGAAAGCGATTACTTCAGTTATGTTATTGGCGCGCAAAACAACAAAGTTTACTTCAAGAAAGACTTAAAAGCTCACGCGGCAGATTTTAACTACCGTGTTTGGGCTGATGAAGATGGTTACCCGTGGGAAGGCCCACACGGTGACGTAATCCCAGCTGATGGCCCTGATCAAGTTGATGAAACAGAAATCCTTGATGCACCACTTGTAAGCTTGTCTTATTACAAAAAATTAAGCACGATGGATCCGTGGCTTGCTGATGATGCTACAACAACATCAGGTAACAACGTATTTGCTTATGCTGATGTTATCGCACCTCAAGGTTACACAGAAGGTGACTTCACTGCAGAAACAACATCAGATTACACATTCGATTACCCTTACCGAGTTGATCAAGTAGCAAACAGCTACGACAACCGTAAAGCGGCGATCGTTAACTTGTTCTATATGAACAACTTCTTACACGATTTTTTCTATGATCATGGTTTTGACGAAACATCAAATGTTGCGCAAGTATCTAACTACGGTCGTGGTGGTGTTGAAGGCGATCCAATCGAAGCGCAAGCACAAGATAATAGCGGTTTAAACAACGCGAACATGTCTACGCCTGCTGACGGTGCAAGCCCACGCATGCAAATGTATCTATACAACTCAAAAGACGCAAAAGTAGGCGTTGACTACGGTGTGGTTGTAACATCTGATGCAACGATTGGTCTTCTAGAATCTTCTAAAGTATCTGGCTTTGGTCAAATGCAATTTGCTGATATCGCAGGGGAAGTTGTTCGTCTAGTTGACGGTAATAACGTAGATTCTGGTAGCGTAAACGATGGTTGTGAACCTGCAACAAATACAGCAGAACTCGCTGGCAAAATTGCGCTTGTAGATCGTGGTTCTTGTAACTTCACAGCAAAAGTACTACACGCACAAGAAGCCGGTGCAATTGGTGCAATCGTTGTAAACAACAACCCAGATACGGATGAGCCAGCGCCAATGGGCGGTGAAGACGATGCAGTTATCATTCCTAACATGGGTCTGAACTATGCTGACGGTCATGCGCTTTACGATGGTATCGCTGCAGGCGAAACTGTCACTGTTAACATGTTCAATAAAGCAACGTTAAAAGACGGTACTTTAGATAACGGTATTATTGCTCACGAATGGGGTCACTATATCAGTAACCGCTTAGTGGGTAACTCATCAGGCCTTATCAACTTCCAGGGCCGCGCGATGGGTGAAGGTTGGGGTGATTTCCACTCTCTAATGTTCATTGCTAAAGCAGGTGACATTAACATCCCTGGTAACGACAAGTTCCAAAAAGCATACGGTAGCGGTACTTTCGTAGAAGACTTCTACTACGGTATTCGTCGTGTTCCATATTCTACCAATATGGAAGTAAACCCATTGTCTTTCCGTCACATTACTGAAAATGCTGGTGATGATGTAGGTATTTCACCAACAAGTGTTGCTTCACCACACGCAGCAGGTGAAATTTGGGCAACTATGCTTTGGGAAAGCTATGTAGCGCTTATCAACGAGCACGGCTTTGAAGATGCTCAAAACCGTATGGCTAACTACTTAGTAGCTGGTTACAAGCTGACTCCTGTTGCACCGTTATACACAGAAGCACGTGATGCTATCTTAGCTGCAGCGTATGCTGTAGACCCAGAAGATTACAAACTAATCTTAGGTGCATTTGCTAAGCGTGGTATGGGCTTAGGAGCTAAAGCACCAGAGCGTTTCAGTGAAGATTTAACAGGTGTTGTTGAATCAGACAAAATGAAACTTGCTAGCTTCACATTTAAAGATGTGGCAATGAATGCAAACTACAACGGTGCTGAGTTAGGTTATTGTTCAAACGATAACGTGCTAGATAAAGGTGAAACAGGTACATTAACTGTTAGCATCATGAACACAGGTAGTGAAGTACTGACTGGCACACAAGCTCAGTTAACGGTTGTAAGTGGCCACGATGTAACTTTCGAAAATGATGGTTTAATCACATTCGACGATACAAACCCATATGCTTCACAAACAAGCGCGCCGATTACTTTCACATTAAATGATGCTGACACTGCGGATACACTTAAAATCGAAGTGTCATTCCCTGAGCTTTCTGCTGATGACGAAATTGTTGAAGCAGCAAGCGATACAGTATCTTACCTTGTGAATATGGACTTTGAAGATAAAGCACCAGTTAGCTCACAAACGGCAGACGATATGGAAGTAGCAGGTGCATCATTACGTGATTGGAAAGAAAACGTAATGACAGGTGATGACTTAGCTGTTGGCACGCAAAGCATGGCAACCGGCGGTAATGTTAACTTCTTCAACAGCTTTGGCTTCGGTCTTGGCGAGCAAACAATGTACCTAAACAACAATGACTTCCAGTCTGATGTTGCGGTTGAATCAAGAGAGTTTGATATCGGTTTTGCTGGTGACTTTGAAGTTTCATTCTGGCACTTCTACCTAATCGAAAACGAATGGGATGGTGGTGTTGTAGAAATCAGCGTAAACGGCGGTAACTGGGTAGATGTTACTGAGATGGGCGGTACTTTTGATGTAGGTTACGATGGCCCACTAATCGAAAACGACGCGCAAGCACTACAAGATCGCGATACCTTCACAGGTAACAATGTTGATGGTAACGGTGTTTATGGTAACTACGAAACAATTCGTTTCGGTACTGAACTAAACGGTAACCGTGCAAAATTACGTTTCCGTATGTCATCAGACAGCGCAGTACGTGAGTTCGGCTGGTGGATTGATAACGTTACGGTAAGCAACGTGACTTCACCAATCTTCTCAAACGTGATTGCTGGTGATGCATTAGCATGTGATAACGCATTACCATTACTTTCTGTATCGGGTGATGAGTCAGTTTCTGAGTCTGCTTCAGGCACATTAACTGCAACAGCTACAGACCGTAATGATGACGCACTAAGCTACACGTGGACGCAACTAAGCGGTACAACTGCAACATTAACTGGTGCTGATACAGCTACTTTAGGCTTCACGCCAGGCGCTATCTCAAGCGATGACGAGTTGGTATTTGAAGTAACAGTTAATGATGGTACAGACTCTGTATCAGAGCAATTCACTGTTGCTGTAACTAACGAAGCTGAGCCAGTAGAAGAGAAGAAAGTGACTAAATCTAGCAATGGTAGCTTTGGTTTCTTAACACTACTACTTGCACCATTAGCGCTTATCGGCCGTCGCCGTAAACGTAAATAATAACGTTAAATAGTGATAACAAAGCCCTTACAGCTTACTGTAAGGGCTTTTTTGTTTTTAAGTTAGCGAGTTCCGAGGTACGAGGTACGAGATACGACGTAGCAGCGATTTTACATCGCGTCTTAGAGCCTAGCGCCTTTTTGTAGGCGTGAAACTTGTTTCGCGCGTCTGACCGCTGATAGCTGAAGGCTGACCGCTCCTTTTGCTATCGTTGCGGGGTTATCAATACTCGATAACCCCACATTTCTGACTTACAGCTTAGAGCTTAAAGCTCAAGGTAAGCTATTGAACCGTTGCTTTTAGGCCGCGGCGTTTTAATAACGCTGAAGTGTCTGGCTCTTGACCACGGAACGCTTTGAACGATTCCATCAGGTCACGGGAGTTACCGACTTCTAAAATTTCTTTACGGTATTTTTCACCCATTTCGCGAGTTAAACCACCTTGTTCTTGAACATAAGCAAAGGCGTCTGCCGCTAAGATTTCACTCCACATGTAAGCGTAGTAACCCGCTGAGTAACCGCCGCCCATTGAGTGCGAGAAGAAGGCTGACTTATAACGTGGTGGTACAAATGGTACATCAACACCATGTTTAGCAAGCGCTTGTTGCTCAAACTTTTCAATGTCTTGTAATGGTGCATCAGCAGAAAGTGAATGCCATTCCATATCAAGTAGTGCAGCTGCAACGTACTCTAGGGTATCAAAACCTTGGTTAAAGCTACGCGATTGAATTACTTTTTTCAGTAGCTCATCAGGAATTGGCTCGCCGGTTTTATGGTGTTTTGCATAGTTAGCGATAACTTCAGGGTACATTGCCCAATCTTCTTCAAATGTTGATGGGAACTCAACGAAGTCGCGTGATACTGAGGTGCCAGATAGAGTAGGGTACTTCACGTTTGAGAACATGCCGTGTAAGCCATGACCTAGCTCGTGGAAAATCGTTGTTGCTTCATCATAGCTGATAAGCGTAGGTTCGCCATTCGCGCCTTTTTGAATGTTCATAACGTTTACAACAACAGGCTTTTGTTCTTTAAGGCCAGATTGTTTAACGAATGAGCTCATCCATGCACCGCCACGCTTGCCTTCACGAGCGAAGTAGTCAGCAAAGAAAATGGCTAAGCTCTTACCATTTTCATCAAATAACTCATAGGCTTTTACATCTGGGTGATATACCGGAATATCGTTACGTGGTTTAAAGGTGATGCCGTATAAACGGTTCATGGTGAAGAATACGCCGTCTTCTAGAACGCGGTTGAACTCGAAGTATTCTTTCACTGCATTTTCGTCAAGGTTGTATTTATCTTTACGAACTTGCTCTGCGTAGAATAACCAATCCCATGGCTGTAATTTGAATTGCTCGCCTGATTCATCAATCTTAGCTTGAATTGCAGCGGCCTCAGCGTTTACGTTTTGCATTAATGCAGGGATCATGCTCGCAAACATATCAAATACAGCTTGTGGTTTTTTCGCCATTTGTGACTCTAAACCAAAATCAGCCCAGCTGTCGTAACCTAATAGCTTCGCTTTTTGAGCACGTAACTGAGCAAGCTGTGCCACGATCTCACGGTTACTATTTTCGCCCGATAATGCGCGCTCAGCCGATGCACGCCATACTTTTTCACGTAAATCACGGTTTTTCAGTGTTGCCAAAATTGGCTGACGCGTGGTGTTTGTGATTTTAATTAGGTATTGACCTGGGTGGCCTGCTTCTGCTGCGGCATTGGCGAGTTGTTCAATTTGACCTGCTGGTAAGCCTTCAAGCTCTGCTTTGTCATCCACTAAAACAACATTTGTTTTAGTCAGTGCTAATAAGTTTTGTGAGAACTGAGTTGTTAAGCTTGAGTGCTTCGTATTGATATCACGAATTTGTTGTTTTTGCTCTGCACTTAATTTTGCACCTGCACGCACAAAACGTTTGTAGTAAACGTCTAATAAACGTTTTTCTTCAGCAGTTAAGGCAAGGTTGTCAGCTTCGCTGTGAATAGCGGCTACTTTTTCAAAGAGTGCTTTATTTAAGAAAATATTGTCGCTATGAGCAGCTAGTTTTGGCGCTAATTCTTTTTGTAATTCACGACGAGCCGGGTTTGAGTCAGTACCTGCTAGGTTATAAAAAATACTGCGTGTGCGAGTCAGTAGCTCACCACTTTTCTCAAGAGCAACAATGGTGTTAGCGAAATCAGGCTTTGCTGGGTTATTGATGATAGCTTGTACTTCAGCCATTTGCTCAGCCATACCTTTATTAAAAGCAGGCATAAAGTGCTCATCTTTAATCGCACTGAAATCAGGCGTTTCGTATTGTAATACGCTTTTTACAAACAGTGGGTTAGCTTGCTCTGCGGCAGCAGCTGGTGCTGATTGTTCTGATTTAGGCGTTGATGTTGTCGTTTGTGGTTCTGAACAGGCTGTGAGTAACAGCGCTGAACTGATCGCGGTTGCGATTAGGTGTTTCATAGTATTTCTCTTGTCATTTTTAAAATTAAATTGTGTCGATATACCCTTGCACATACGCTTTATAAGCTCTTGATTTGAAAAGCGGTTAAAACGAATTACAAAAATGCACTCATATGGGGTAGGTATCAGCATGTGATAAATGAGCCCAGCATACTGTGTCTTATTACAATTGACCTCATACGTTGCGATAAGGTGATTATTGGCTGCGATAAGCTGTTAAAATTCTCTAAGATCGGAAAGCGGCTTATTACTTAGCAGCTTAAATAGCCCGATAAAATGATCTTTTTGACTCATAACAGTTACCAAATAAAAACTTTATGGTATGTTATATTGTAACATATTAATCTGCAATCAATCTTGCCATGGAGTGCATTTTTTTACGATAAGTTGCAAATGTTGCTGAATAAGCAAGGAGCAGTATGGCTATCATAATCAAACATGCGAGCGTAGTTAATGAAGGACAGCGGAAAACAAACGATATAAAAATAGTCGATAAACGAATTGTTCTAATCGATTCTGATATCACTGCAAAGGCCAATGATCAGGTGATTGATGCAAGCGGCCTGTTGCTATTACCTGGCATGATTGACGATCAAGTTCACTTCAGAGAGCCAGGCCTGACGCATAAAGGCACTATTGCCAGAGAGTCCGCCGCCGCAGTTGCGGGTGGCATTACAAGTTTTATGGAAATGCCCAATGTTTCACCGTCGACCACCACGGCAAAAGCTCTTGCAGATAAATACGCGATAGCAGCTCAGACTAGCGCTGCGAATTATGCGTTTTACTTTGGTGCAACCCCTGACAATCTTGAAGAAATTAAAGCCCTTGATACAAAAAAAGTTTGCGGCGTGAAAGTATTTATGGGGGCATCAACAGGCGATTTACTCGTTGAGCATCCGCATGCACTAGAAGCCATTTTTCGTGAAAGCCCAGTACTTATTGCAACCCATTGCGAGCAAGGCGAGGTTATTCAGCAAAAACAGCGCCGTTTAGCAAAACGTTTTGGCGAACTACGTATCGAACATCATCCATTAATTCGTGATGAGTTAGCCTGTTATGCATCATCATCGTATGCGGTATCACTGGCAAAACGTTATGGTTCACAGCTACATGTTTTACACTTAACAACGGCAAAAGAGCTCGAACTATTTAGTAATGCCCCGATAGAGCAAAAGCACATAACCGCAGAAGCATGCGTGCATCATTTATGGTTTAACCAAGACGATTACGCACACTATGGCAATCAAATTAAATGTAACCCCGCCATAAAATCAGAGCAAGACCGCATAGCGCTGCTCGCAGCAGTGCGTGATGGTCGCATTGATATTATTGCCACCGACCATGCACCTCATACTTGGCAAGAAAAACAGCAACAATACAACGCTGCACCAGCAGGGCTTCCGCTCGTCGAGCATGCCTTATTAATGTTACTTGAACAGGTAAAACGCGGTACGTTGAGCCTTGAGCAAATCGTTGAAAAAACAGCGCATAACGTGGCAAAGCGATTTGCTATTGAAGGCCGTGGCTTTATACGAGAGGGTTATTTTGCTGATTTAGTACTGGTTGACCCAAATGCAGAAAAGCACGTTGAGCACACAAACACTCATTATTTATGCCAATGGACGCCATTCAATGGCACTACTTTTTCAAACCGAATTACACATACCTTTGTAAATGGGGAGTGTGTCTTTGATGGGCAGCACGTATACCCGCACAAACAGGCTGCTATGGCCTTAACATTTAATCGTTAAAAGAAGTTGATATGCAATTACCCGATATTACCTCGCACTCTAATGTAGATTTTCAGTCGCCTTTAAAATGGGTCGGTATGGAAAAAATAGCATTGCCTTTGAAGCTTGCACAAACTCATGTTGATGTGCACCTTAATGCCAAAGCCGATGTGTTCGTTAGCCTTGATAGCGATGCTAAAGGCATTCATATGTCGCGTCTTTATTTACTACTTAATCAGCTATTGGCTAAACAAAGCTTAACGACTCAGCGTGTTAACGAGTTTATGGAGGCCGTTTTAGCATCACAAAAAGGCTTAAGTAAAGGCGCAAAACTGGTGCTGGATTTTGATTTACCTCAGTTAAAACCAGCATTACTTAGCGACAACGCTGGTTATAATGCTTACCCTGTTATTTTAACGATTACTAAGCAGCAATCGCTGATTATTAACTTAAAAGTAGATATTACCTACAGCAGCACTTGCCCGTGCTCAGCGGCATTGTCGAGGCAGCTTTTGAGCGAGGCGGTTGATAAACAATTTAACGATGCAGCGATTGATAAAGCATCATTCCTTAACTGGCTTGCAAGTGAACAGGGCTCAATTGCAACCCCTCATAGCCAGCGCTCTTATGCGTATGTCGATGTCACTTTTAGTAGTGAAAAGCTACCTGATATTGGCGGCTTTATCACAGTATGTGAGCAAGCTATAGGCACCCCAGTACAAACCGCCGTGAAGCGTGAAGATGAACAAGCATTTGCTGCTCTTAACGCAAAAAATTTACTGTTTTGCGAAGATGCAGCAAGGCGATTAAAGCAGTGCTTCGAAACAATGGATGTAATTACTGATTATCAGTTTAAAGTTGAGCATCAAGAAAGCTTACATGGCCATAATGCAGTGGTTCATGAGTCTAAATATTAGGCTCATGAAACCTGAGTGGTTTACAAATTTTGACATTAGCGGTCGCAAATTATTGCTATTCACTAGCACCATGATAATTATATGAGCGCTAAAAATGATAAACATAACAAAAAGGATGACTATGCGTTTTAAATTTATTGTTGCTGCAGTAGGTCTTGCTGTAGCAAATGTTGCTGTTGCCGACGAAGGCATGTGGCAACCTCACCAGCTACCGGAACTTGAATCTATATTAAAAGCGAAAGGTTTGAGCATTGATGTACAATCAATTTCAAAACTGACTGAGTTTCCGATGAACGCGGTAATTAGCCTTGGTGGCTGTACAGCTTCGTTTGTTTCTCCAAAAGGTTTAGTGGTAACTAATCATCACTGTGCTTATGGTTCGATTCAATATAACTCAACTACCGACAATAATATTTTAGAAAATGGCTTTTTAGCTAAGTCAACAGGTGAAGAAGTACCTGCTGCGCCGGGGTCTCGTGTTTATGTGACAGAACAAGTAACCGAAGTCACTGATAAAGTTAACCAAGGTACTGACCAGCTAACAGGTAAAGCACGTTTTGATGCTATTGAAGCAAATGAAAAAGCACTTGTTAGTGAATGTGAGCAAGATCCAAGCTATCGCTGTAATGTGTACACTTTCCATGGTGGTCTTGAGTATTACCTCATCAAATCACTAGAAATTAAAGATGTACGTTTAGCGTATGCACCCGCTATGGGGGTGGGTAAATACGGCGGTGATATCGATAACTGGATGTGGCCGCGCCATACGGGTGATTTCTCGTTCTATCGCGCGTATGTTGGCAAAGATGGCAAGCCTGCTGAATATTCGGAAGACAACGTGCCGTACCAAAGTGATGCGTTTTTAAAAGTAAGTGCTAAAGGCGTACAAGAAGGCGATTTTGTGATGGTTACCGGTTATCCGGGTAGCACAAACCGTTACCGTATATCGCCTGAAGTTGACTACGTGTTTAATACAGCCTACCCATTAGCGCGTAAATATAATTCTAAATATGTTTCGTTGATTGAAGAAAATGCTCCAGAGGGTTCAGAGGCACGTATCGCTTACGAAAGCACGATTGCGGGTTACAACAATTACATTAAAAACTATGGCTCAATGATTGAGAGCTTTAACAAAGGTTCAATGTATAGCCGTAAGCAACAATTCGAAAAAGATCTCACAGCGTGGATCAATCAAGATAGTAAGCGCAAAGCTAAATACGGACATGTACTTGCTGATTTATCAGCGCTAGTTGCACAGTCGCAAGAGCATAACCAGCGCGACCGTATGTTAGGTTACGTACACCGCTCACAAATGATTTCAACTGCTCGACGTTTATATCGTTTAGCGTACGAAAAACAAAAGCCAGATGCTGAGCGCGAAAGCGGTTATCAAGAGCGTGATATGCCACGTATCGAGTCACGTTTAAAAAGCATGAGCCGTCGTTATGATGAAGCTGTTGATAAAGCAATATTGCTGTACTTTATTGAGCAGTATGTGGCATTACCAAAGGACCAACGTGTTGCAGAAGTTGATAAAGCGCTTGGTTTAACAAACGGTTTTGACAAGCAAAAACAACAAGCTTTACTTGATGAAATGTATGCTAAATCTGTTCTTGCTGATGAGAGTAAACGCTTATGGATGGCAGGCCTTGACCTTGCACAGTTAAAACAAAGTAGCGATCCTTTCATTCAGTACGCTCAGGCTATTTTTGCTGCCACTAAAGATATAGAAGATGCGAAAAAAGAGCTGGCCGGTAAACAGCAAGCCGCTCGCCCTGCATTAATGGAAGCAATTATCGCTTATAACAAGGCACTTAATAAACCTGTTTATGCTGATGCGAACAGCACCCTACGTGTAACTTACGGCACGGTAGGCGGCTATTCACCGCAAGATGGCTTAGTGGCAACCCCCTTTACAACTTTAGAGGGACTGCTTGCTAAAAACACCGGTGTTGAACCATTCAACTCACCAGAAAAGCAAAATGAGTTAATTAAGCAAAAGCTTTATGGTGATTACACCGGCGGTATGAATACTGTTCCGGTTAACTTTTTATCAAATGTAGATACCACAGGTGGTAACTCAGGCTCACCAACGTTAAACGGTAATGCTGAACTGGTTGGTTTATTATTTGATGGTGTTTACGAAAGCATTATTGGTGATTGGGATTACGATGAAAACTTAAATCGCTCAATTCACGTTGATTCACGATACATGTTATGGGTGATGGATAAAGTTGATAATGCGCAAAATTTACTGAAAGAGATGACTATCGTTAAGTAATCTAAGTTTAACGTTAATTTAAGCATTAAAATGCCAGTCTAACAGACTGGCATTTTTGTTTTTAATAAAAATAAAATCATTAAATTTCATTAATTTGAAAAATATTTATAAAAATTAATTTTTCTTAAGTTTTATTTAAGTTTCGCTCGATAAATTTTACACATAACCTAAGTGGAGCGAACAATTATGCTTTCAGTTCAACAATTACAACAAACTCAAGTCCAAGAGCCAGCCTTTGTTTGCACTCGTGAAGGAGGTCAATTCCGTGACCGCCTTGAGAGCAATATCAAGCAAGGCTTTGCTGCTGCGTATGACGCGAAAATTTCGCAATTCATGCCGCTACTTTGCGAGCTTAATGTTGATGATGAAGTATGTACTTTAGGTCTTCGCTCTGCATCACAGCCTTTGTTTATTGAACAATACCTCCCTGCGTCTATTGAGCACTTTGTCAGTGCCAAGCGTGAGCACATTTTTGAGCTAGGTAATTTATGCTCAACGCATCGAAAAGCCACCTTGGCACATTTTGTTTTAATGAACGAAGCACTTTATCAAGCAGGGGCAAAATATTTAGTGTTTTGCGCAACCCGTAAAGTGAGAGCGTTATTAAAAATGCTTGGTGTGAATTGCAAAGAAATCGGTGTTGCCAATGCACAAGCACTTCAAGATCCAGCTAGCTGGGGTAGCTATTACGACAATCAACCAACCATTTGTGTGGTTGACCTAAACGAAGCACATCAACGTGTATTAAACACCCCAGTTTTATTCAATATCAAACAGCAGTGTTTGCAGTCATCACTTGAGCTTGCTGTATTTTTGGAGGCGTTATGAGCTGGTTAACACAATTACCGCATAAGGATAGCGACACCTTGATGGTTTGCCATCAAAGTGATGGTGTACGCTCACTAACTAAACAAGAGTTTACTGAGCAAGTAACTCGTTTACTGCCAACCTTAGCTGAATTTGATGCCCAAGGCATCGCTTATCAATTAGATAACACGCCAGCATGGTGTGTATTGGAAGCCGCGATTAGCGATCTTAAAAGAGTCGCGATTCCGCTACCAACGTTTTTTACTGCTCAGCAAATTGCATTTGGTTTGCAAAATAGTGGGGCAGGGCTATTTGTATGTGACCGCGCATACGAAGGTGAGCATGCTAAGTTAGTGGCGTTAGTTGACGTGTGTAAGCATTACCCTTTATATGTTTATCAACTGAGTAATACACAGCCTGTGCCTTATTTTGCTAACACGCAAAAGATTACCTTTACATCGGGCTCAACGGGTACACCAAAAGGCGTGTGTTTATCTCTTGAAAGTCAAATGCAGGTAGCTACATCACTCTATCAAAGCATTGGTTTAGAAAAACCAAACCATTTGTGTTTATTGCCGTTACCGGTTTTGCTTGAGAACTTAGCAGGTGTTTATGCGCCGCTATTAGCTGGTGGTACGGTTAATTTGGTCCCTTTAGCTGAACTTGGTTTTTCTGGTGCGCAGTTACTTGAACCTCACAAATTGATTGCTGCAATTGAACGTACTGAGCCAAATACTCTTATTTTAGTGCCAGAACTTCTTACCTGTTTGGTGGCTTTTGCAAAGCAAGGCTGGCAAGCGCCTAAAAGCTTAAAGTTTATTGCTGTAGGTGGCGCGGTTGTAAGCCAGCAGCTTATTAAGCAAGCCCGTGAATGTGGCTTACCTGTGTATCAAGGTTATGGTTTGTCTGAGTCTTCATCGGTGGTGAGTTTAAACACTAGTAATGATGATGACATCGAAACTGCAGGCCGAGTACTTAAACATATTCAATATAAAATTGAAAATGGCCAACTTTATATCAAAGGTTCATTATTTTTAGGTTATTTAGGTCAAGCTGCACAAAATACCGACGATTGGTATGCCACTGGAGACTTAGTTACTGAGCAAGAAGGTCGTTTGGTTATCCAAGGCCGCTTGAAAAATCAGCTTATCACGAGCTTTGGACGCAATATCAGTGCTGAGTGGCCGGAGTCATTATTGCTCAGCCACAGTCAGGTACAGCAAGCAGTCGTTATTGGCGAAGGCCAAGCGTTTTTAGCTGCGCTTATCTTTGCAAACCAAGCGATGAGTGACAATGAGCTTGCAGCACACATTGCTAAACAAAACGCGCAGTTACCCGAATACGCACAGATAAAAAAATGGCATCGTCTGGCAGAGCCAATGAGCCACACCCAAGGTTTATTAACTAGCAATAATCGCCCAAAACGCGATGTTATTAACCAATTTTTTGCTAGAGAGATTTCAGCATTTTACAAAGAGGCGACGAGCATGAGTCAATTTTTCAATACATTACAAGCCGAAACACAAAATGAGCGCGACTATCTTTTAGCAGCGCCGATTATTGGCCGAGTTTTTAAAGGTGAAGTAAGCCTTAGTGAATATGCATCGTTTTTAACTCAAGCATATCACCATGTTAAGCACACAGTGCCACTACTAATGGCTGTGGGTGCAAAGCTTACCGATAAACAAGAGTGGCTGCGTGAAGCTGTTGCAGAATACATTGAAGAAGAGTTAGGCCATCAAGAATGGGTATTAAATGATATTGCTGCATGCGGTTTTGATAAAGAGTTGGTACGTAATTCTCGTCCACAGTTTTCGACCGAATTAATGGTGTCGTATGCCTATGATGCAATTAATCGCGGTAATCCTTTAGCTTTCTTTGGTATGGTTCATGTGCTTGAAGGTACTTCTATTGCATTAGCAGATAATGCTGCCGGACAAATCCGTGAGGTTGTTGGGCTACCTAAAAAGGCTTTTTCATACCTTACTTCGCACGGCGCACTTGATATTGAACACGTTAAGTTCTTCGAATCACTAATGAATAAAATAGACAACGAGGACGACCAACAAGCCATTATTCACGCCGCTAAATGTTTTTACAAACTATACGGCAATATTTTTCGTGACCTCGACTCAGAACCTTTCTTTACAGAGGCGGACATGGAGCAAAGCGCATGAGTAGCCCAGTTTGTGTGCTAACCGGCGCAACTGGGGGCATTGGCCGTGCTATTGCTCTTAGCCTTGTGAAAGAAGGGTGGCGTTTATTGCTGGTAGGCAGAAATGTTAAGCAACTTGCTGCACTTAAGTTGGAGTGTGGTAATGACGCAGAGTATTTTCAGGCTGATCTAAGTAACAGTGAATCCCGTGATGATCTTGCCAAGTTTGCTCAGCAAATTGGTGGTGCAACATTACTTATCAATAATGCAGGCGTCAATGTGATGCAGGGCTTTAGTGAAATCAGTGAGCAGCAAATAGATCACCTGTTAAATATCAACCTGCATGTGCCAATTAAATTATGCCAGCTATTTTTACCACAAATTACACGCAACAAAGGCACGATTGTGAATATAGGTTCATCGTTTGGTAGCATCGGATATCCATATCAAACCTTGTACTGCGCCAGCAAGTTTGGACTTAGAGGTATGACAGAAGCCCTTGCCAGAGAGCTCAGCCACAGCGATGTGAAAATATTGTATTTAGCACCTCGCGCGACTGATACCGCGATCAATTCGCCACAAGTGCGCGCGATGAACAAAGAGCTTGGTAACACGATGGATCCGCCTGAAAAAGTGGCAGATGCATTAATAGATTTAATTAAATCAAAAAAACGTCGCCGTTTTATCGGCTTCCCTGAAACATTATTTGCCCGTATTAACGGCGCATTTCCATCACTAGTTGATAACGCAATAGCAAAACAACTTCCTAAAATTAAAAGTTTTTTTGCGAACTAAATTGATTAAGGTGAATGATTATGACTAAACTAAATTTTAAAGCCCTAATGATGTTAGGTGTTATCATGGCCGCGCCTGCAAAAGCCGACTTTAATAGTGATTTAAGTTCGGTGCAAAAAAAGTGGGCAGTGGTTAATTACGAATTAGTTGATGATGCGCAATTAGATGCCTTTGAAAAACTAGCCAACGAAACGGCTGAATTTACAAAAGCGAATGACCAGCAGGCTGCAAGTCATATTTGGTACGGTATTGTGCTATCGAGTTATGCGGGAGCGAAAGGGGGCTTAGGTGCTCTTGGTCTTGCAAAAGATGCTAAAGCGCAATTTGAAAAAGCGCTAAGCTTAGATCCAAAAGCGCTCGACGGTTCAGCATACACCAGCCTTGCTACCTTGTACGGTAAAGTGCCGGGTTGGCCAATTGGTTTTGGTGATGATGATGAAGCGAAAAAGCTGTTTCAGCAAGCGCTTGAGCTAAATCCTCGTGGTATCGATAGTAACTATTTATATGCTTCATTCCTATATGACGAGCGTAAGTATAAATCAGCTAAAGAATTTTTATTGGTTGCTCAGCAAGCGCCAGCGCGCCCTGATAGACCAAAAGCAGATCTTTACCGCCAACAAGAAATTACTAAACTATTGGCTAAGGTAGAGAAAAAAATAAAGAGATAAACTATGCATTTATTGCTCGTTGAAGACGACCATTTAGTGGCTGAAGGCCTGTGTCGCTCTTTGCGTCAACAAGGATATAGTGTTGAACATAGTTCGACCGTTAAGTCAGCGATGCAATGGCTGGACAACGATGAAATTGAGCTGGTAGTCCTTGATTTAGGGCTACCTGACGGTGATGGCATCGACATTTTAAAGCATATAAAAAAACATCGTAAAAACATTCCTGTGGTGATTTTAACTGCTAGGGGTAGTATCGACGATAAAGTTATGGGTTTAGATTTAGGGGCTGATGATTATCTTGCAAAACCGTTTGATCCCGCTGAATTATTTGCACGTCTTCGGGTTGCAAGCAGGCGCCTGACACAAGCACAAACCAGCACCTTAAAAGTCGGTGATGTTGAAATGGATACCGCGGCTTTTACCGTGAGTTATCAAGGAGAGCCCGTAAATCTTCCGCGTAAAGAGTTCATGCTCCTTAAAGCTTTGTTAGAAAATCAGGGCCGCGTGCAATCAAAACAGCAGCTAGAGAGTAAACTCTATGAGTGGGGCGAAGAGGTGGGATCAAATACCATCGAAGTGCATATTCATCACTTACGTAAAAAATTTCCGAAAGAGTTCATAAAAACCTTACGCGGCATTGGTTATGTGGTAGGTAAACGCTAGTGTCAATTCGTAAGCGACTCACCTTACTTATCTTGTCTATGGTGATCTTAACCTGCTTTTTGGCTTTTACTAAAGGTTATCGAGAAAGTATGAATCAGGCTGAAGCACTGCTTGATAATGAGCTGGTAACGCTTGCGCATGTGTTGATTGAACAGCCGTTAAATAAAGAAACTCCTGCCTATACGAGTAATTTACCGCAGTTATTATTTCAGGTTTGGGTGGATGACAGTTTGGTCTCAAGCTCAAAGTCATTACAAAATAACCCAATCAATCAAAGTCACTGGCAAACCGGGTTTAGTGTTGAGAATTTGGCAGGGCAACGAGTCAAAGTATACCGTTTAAGCGAAGGAGATAAGCGGGTGCTTATTGCTGAGCCATTGAGTAAACGTGTGGCACTAACAGAAACAGTGATTTTATCGGCTATGACGCCATTGTTATGGAGCGTACCAATCTTAGCACTGCTTATTAGTGTTTTTGTAAAACAAGGGCTTGCGCCACTCACTCGGTTATCTAATCAACTTAAACATAGACAAGCAAATGACTTTACTGCGATCCCTTGGCAGACCCCAGAACAAGAAATTAAACCCGTAATCAGCCGCTTAAACGATCTATTTAAGCGTGTTGAAAGTGCCTATTTACGAGAACGATTTTTTGCCTCAGATGCGGCCCATGAGCTGCGCACACCGCTTAGTAGCTTAAAAATAAATGTACATAATTTACTTGCCCAAGGTGTCGATAGTGTAGAACTTGATGCGATGGAAAAAGGCGTTGATAAACTGAGTAATATCGTTGAGCAGATGTTGATTTTAGGGCGAACATACCCAGAGCAGTGGCAGGCGCAATTTAGCCCTGTATCGGTATTAGAGGTTAGCCAGCAAGTTGTAGCACAACTTTATGACCGTATCGATGAAAAAGAGCATACAATTAGCATAGATGGTGATGATTTTATTATTGCTGGTGATGAATTCACTTTGATCACTTTATTTGGCAATTTACTGAGTAACGCCATAAAATATACACCAGCTGTGGGAGAGATTTGTATTACTCTTAAAGCCGAAGGTAATCGTTTTATCTGGCAAATTGATGACTCCGGTCCAGGTATTGATGAAGCTCAAAAGCAGCGCATTTTTAACCGTTTTTACCGCGTGGGTGGCGATAAACATCCATCCGGTGAGCAAGGAGCCGGGCTTGGTATGGCTATTGTTGAACACATAGTATCGATTTATAACGCTGATATTGCGCTTGCAGATAGTCACCTCGGTGGCTTGCGAGTAAGCGTCTCTTTTATGCAAGGAGAGATTAGTGAATAAATGGATTTTGGCATTCTCTATGCTGCTACTATGTATGTCGTCTTGGCTTGCTTATGCCAAAGAGTACAAACTGATCTTAAGAGATCATCTATTTTACCCCGCTGAAATTAAAGTACCTGCCAATAAAAAGCTGCGACTATTAATCGAAAATCAAGATGACACTCCTGAAGAGTTCGATAGCTTTGACTTAAACCGCGAAAAAGTGCTCTACCCAGGCCGAACCAGTGTGATTTATATCGGCCCATTAAGCCCTGGGCGTTATGATTTTTTTGGTGAATTTTCGCCTAACACTGCTCGAGGGACTGTTGTGGCTACGGAGGTGGATGATGCTGATAACTAGTCTGCTGATGAGTATAAATCAGCTTCTGCCAGTGGTGATTTTAGCTGTGCTTTTGGGTTTGATTGTGCCTTTAAATCAGCGTCAGCTATGTATTTATGCCGTTATTGGTATTGTGATGAGTTTAGTGTTTGTACAAGGCGCTGCATGGGTGAGCCAGTTATTTGATCATAGAGGCTTAGAGTTCATGCAAATGTTGCTGTGTATTGTGATTTTTGCAGCTGCATTAATTAGTTGTCAGCAACGAAGTCAGGCCGCAGCTGTCGCATTGGTTGCTACCATGACGTTGTATTTAAGTCACTACATGATTTATTTAGTCAGTTTCTGGCACAGCAAAGATACTGCTGAGCCACTGATACTTGGTACCTTATTAGGGGTTGGTATTTGTATTAGCTTTGGTGTGTTACTGTTCTTTTTACTTGAAAGTGTTGTTAAACGCGCAGGCGTGCAGCCTTTAGTTGTGTTGCTTGCCTTAAATGCAACAGCAAAGTTATTGATACTTCTTGATTTAGCAAGTCAGGTTGACTTACTCGATGTGACTTCAAATTATTTAGATTGGCGTGGGTTTCTAGTTGAAAACTCAGAACTAGGGCGGGTATTAAAAGCCTTATTGGGTTACGAAGCCACACCAAGTAAAACAGCGCTTTGGGTGTATGTAGTTGCAGCGTTGGTATTTATCGCCTTAGCGCGTGTTTTAAAAATTAAAAAGACAGAGGAGCCAGTATGCGGTTCTTAATGATTAGCTTAAGCTGTTTGCTGTTAGCAACTATTAGTCAAGTCGCACATGCTGATGGCATGGTGGTCGATAAAGTATATCACCCTTATGTAATGCCTTTTGAGCGCGAAGTAGAGTGGCGTTTAGTGTCGAGACAAACTGATAGCGGCAATGTGTTAGCGCAGCGCGCAGGTTTTGGTGGGGCAATTAATGACACCATGAGTCTTGAAGGTTATTTGGTTGGCGAGCGAGACGATAACGGCGATTTTGGGTTATCTTCATACGAGGTAGAGTTACGTTGGCAGCTTGTTGAACAGGGACGATTATGGGCTGACTGGGGGGCACTATTTGAGCTTGAAAAACAACATACAGTGGATGCTTACGAAGCAACGACTGGCTTTTTATGGGAAAAAGAGTTTGGCCGTACAAGCCTGACTATGAATGCATTTTTAGTGTATGAATGGGGCGCAGATATCGAGAATGAGTGGGAAAGCGAGTTTCGTTTGCAGTATCGTTATCGCTATCGATCAGCATTTCAACCATCAATAGAAATTTACGCTGGTGAGGACTTTGTTGGGGTTGGTCCCGGCTTTATTGGTTTACATAGGTTTAGTCCAAAACGTCAGTTAAAATGGGAAGCTGGTTTTATCAGCGAACTGAGTCAATCTGGTAAAGATCATAGCTTTCGCTTAGCATTGGAATTTGAGTTTTAATGACGATAGTGTTTGACTTATCTTAGTAACTCTATATAGTGGGCACCAGCTAGAAAGAAAGCGTGTAATTAATAAATCTTTATTTCGTTGTTGTATAAGTAATACTTGTAGTACCGTCCTGAAGTTTTTAAGTACCATCTCATTTTTTGCTACACCCGCCCATTAGGGCATTTTTAATTTTTTATATCAGGAATAATACTATGTCTAACATCGTATCAGGTACAGTTAAGTGGTTTAACGAATCTAAAGGTTTTGGTTTCATCGAGCAAGAAAATGGCCCAGACGTGTTCGCACACTTCAGCGCTATTAAAAGCGACGGTTTCAAAACTTTAGCTGAAGGCCAACGTGTAGAGTTCACTCTTTCACAAGGTCAAAAAGGCCCACAAGCGGATAACATCACTCCGTTATAATTTTTACTTTTAGTAAAAATTAAGAAGAAGCAAGCTACGGCTTGCTTTTTTTGTGCTTAAAAATTGACTGAGCTAATGAAAATTTCTATATTTAATGCAGCTATTTAATTAGGGTGTATTAATTATCTTAAAATTATTGTTGTTAGCATGCCTAAGTTTTGCACCCGTAGTAATGGCAAAGGATAGTGTCACCATCTACACCGAGCAATTCCCGCCATATAATTTTTCAAACAAAGGGCACCTAGAAGGCATTAATCTTAAATTTGTCAAAGCAATGTGTGTTGATGCAGACATTGAATGTCACTTCGAGCTTTTACCTTGGTCTAGGGCATATCACTTTGCACAGAAAAAACCACAATCAGGCCTAGTCTCTACGGCACGAGTTCCTGATCGAGAAGAGTTATTCAAGTGGGTTGGTCCACTGGCTTCATCACGTAACTTTTTTTATCGCTTACAATCAAATGATCGCATTAATCCTATCGACTTATCTCAAGTAAAAGACCATAGTTTATGTGTTGTCAGAGACAGCATTTACGAAAAATTCGTAGAAAGCATTGGCTATGAAGGTGATAAAAATCTTCTAAAAGTGAGTCATTATTACGAATGTATTAACCTATTTTTTAAAAATAAGATTGAGCTGATCATAGGCTCAGAGCTATCGTTTAAATATCAATTAATGCAGTATGGTCACCAAGGCAGAGAAGTGGTTAAGTTAGTTGAATTGCCTCTGAATGGCGCCGTGGGTAACTTTCTAGCGCTAAATAAAGCATTACCTGATGAGTTAGTTGCTCGATTTCAAGCAAGTTATAACAAGCTGAGTAAACAAGGACTACTAGAAAAGTATATTGAGCAATATAAGGCGAATTAAGGTCGCTGTAGTAACATCACGGTATTGTATTTTGGCGTCATCATCACTTCATTAAATGCTTTTTTTAACGCATCCACATAGCGTTGTTCGGTATTAATATTTGCCGCGAGGTAGCCTTTCATGGTTAAAAAGTCGATACCATGCGTAAAGCTAAAGCGGCGCTCATCTAATGCCAGCTGCTCAGCCATAGCTGCAATATAATTTTTATCATCGATAATTAAATCAACCTTGCCCGACATCAACAGTTGATATGATTTATTGATATCCGAAGTATAGACTACAGTGTAACCACGGTCTGTTAGGCGCTGTGCCGCTAAATCATTACGTTGTACGGCTATTTTGTAATCTTTTGCTTGCTCGTTTGAGGTGATGTTTATATCTGTGCGAGAGCTTAATTTAACAAAGCCCATTTGATAGGTAGCCACTTCACCAATCCAATGAAAGTGTTTTTCGCGCTCAGGGGTCTTCGCCATACTATAAATAAAGATATTAGGTCTCTTAAGTGCCATATTGTAGGCACGGGCCCAAGGATAAAGCTCTATATTTGGGTTTATGTTTGCTTTGGCAAAAATAGCTTTAACTAATTCGGTGCTTTCACCGGAAACTTGGTTATTGATTAAAGTTTGGTTTGGTGGCGACAGCTCAGTCACAACGGTCAGGGTCGGTTCGCAAAGTGCTGGCCAACTAAAGAAAAGGATTAGTATATAAACTCGTAAAAATTTCATTTATGTACTTAAATAGACTTAGTAATTAAATCTTAGCACATAAAACGATAAAAGGGCCTTGCGGCCCTTGGTGAAGTATCGTTCAAGTCAGATAGACCTTTAACCCCTTAAAGTCCTATCCTATTGTTTTGCAACTACGGCTCATCTCATTAAGTTTCTAAGCTAGCGAGAGGAAAAAACCTGCAATTGCTGCACTCATGAGGTTAGCCATAGATCCTGCTAACACTGCTCTGAGCCCTAAGCGTGCGATATCCTTTCGCCGACTAGGCGCCATACCGCCTAATCCACCTAGTAAAATTGCTATCGATGATAAGTTAGCAAACCCACATAACGCGAATGTGACAATCGCTTGTGTGTGCGCACTTAACGTATCGCGATAATTAATAAAGTCGAGGTAAGCAACAAATTCGTTTACTACAACCTTCTGACCTATAAAACTGCCTGCGATTACTGCTTCGTTCCAAGGTACACCTAATAACCATGCAACTGGCGCGAATACGTAACCTAAAATTTCTTGTAGCGTTAATGTTGGATGATCAAACCAACCACCAATACCGCCTAATAGCCCATTTAAAAGTGCAATAAGTGCTACGAAAGCAAGTAACATAGCACCTACATTCAGTGCTAGATGCATACCGTTTGCGGCACCTGATGCAGCTGCATCAATTACGTTAACCGGTTTTTCTTCTTGTACGTCTAAATCAGCTAAATCTTCTTTTGGTGTTTCGGTCTCTGGCACAATCATTTTTGCCATTAAGAAACCACCTGGTGCCGCCATAAAGCTGGCTGCGATTAAGTATTTAAGCTCTACACCAATTGTTACGTAACCCGCCATAACAGAACCTGCTACGGTAGCAAGGCCACCTACCATTACCGCAAACAGCTCTGACTTAGTCATGCTGGCAATAAATGGCTTAACAATCAATGGTGCTTCTGTTTGGCCAACGAAAATATTGGCGGTTGCAGAAAGCGATTCAGGGCGAGAGGTTTTCAATAGCTTTTGTAAGCCACCGCCGAGAATCTTGATTATCCAATCCATTACTCCGATGTGATACAACACAGCAACTAATGCTGAGAAGAACACGATAACGGGCAATACTTGTATCGCAAAAATAAACCCTAAAGTATCTTGCGATGCCAGTGAGCCAAATAAGAAGCTTATACCGTCATTGGCATATCCAATAACCGATGAAACTCCTCGTGACATACTTGCTAGTACGTTTTTGCCCACTTCGAAGAACAAGACAAAGCCACCAATTAACACTTGTAGTAAAAAAGCGATGCCTACTGTTCTTAAATTAATCGCTTTACGGTTAGTTGAAGCCGCAAAAGCAATGCCTAGTAGCACAACAATGCCTACTAAGCTCATAAATGTTGTCATACTGACTATTTCCCGTTGTTATTGTTGCAGTAAATATTTTATTTTACTTTTAATTATATCAATGGCAACGCGATTCATACCGCCGCGAGTGACTACGAGATCAGCTTTGTGTTTTGATGGCTCAATAAACTGATAAAACATAGGTCGCACTGTCGCTTGATATTGATCAACAACGGACTGTAATGTTCTGCCACGCTGCTCCATATCTCGTTGCATACGGCGCATAAGGCAGATATCTAACGGTGTATCAATAAACACCTTAATATCAAATTCTTTTCGAAGTGCCGGATCACTCAGTAGCAAAATACCTTCAACGATAAGTACTTTTGCAGATGCAACTCGGCGCGTTTCATCGCTACGGGTATGCATTGCATAGTCATAAGTTGGTACGTCTACCGATTTTCCAGCGCGCAATTGAAGTAAGTGCTCATGCAAAAGCTCATGCTCGAAAGCATCAGGATGGTCGTAATTGGTTTGCGTTCGATGGTCAAACGGCAAATGCGACTGGTCTTTGTAATAAGCATCTTCTTCGATCACTGCGATCGCGCCCGGTTCAAGCTCATTGACTAATTCGTTATAAATTGTCTTGCTAAAAAGAGACTTGCCCGACGCAGATGCGCCAGCAATAGCTATAATTGTTCGTGTCACTAAAGTTCTCGCCCACACAGAAGGAAACATTGTTAGGTAGATCACAATAGCAAAAAAGACACGATTAATCTCTTTTGCTTCGCTTAGGGATGCAAATTTATAATGTTTCTGTTTTATGAAACAGGACTTATGTCCTGTACCAAAAATTCGAAGAGCATATAAAGTATTCACATATTGATAACGAGGTACCCATGGCAAGAGCACTCATCTTAATGGCAGATAGCCTAGGAATAGGCGCAGCACCTGACGCAGAGAAGTTTGGTGATGTAGGCGCAAATACTTTTGCTCATTTACTTAAAGCCTATGCAGAAGAAACTGGTGAGCATTTATCGCTGCCCAATCTTACCCGTCTAGGTTTAGCTGATGCATGCGAAGCCGCAGGTAAAGAACCTTGTTTAGTAAGTGACCGCCAAGCACCTACTGGCGCGTGGGGTTACGCTAAAGAGTTATCAAGTGGTAAAGACACACCTTCTGGACATTGGGAAATGGCCGGTGTACCTGTGTTGTTTGATTGGGGTTATTTTCCAAATACACAGCCGTGTTTTCCACAAGAATTTGTTGATGAGCTTATTGCTCGCGCAGGTATTCCAGGCATCTTAGGTAACTGCTATGCCTCAGGAACGACCATTTTAGAACAACTAGGTGAAGAGCACATGCAAACTGGCATGCCAATTTGCTACACCTCAGTTGATAGCGTGTTTCAAATAGCCGCGCACGAAGAATCATTTGGACTGGAGAAACTTTATCAGGTTTGCGAAATCGCACGGGCGCTGCTTGATGAAATGAACATAGGAAGAGTGATTGCGCGGCCATTTTTGGGTTCGAGCAGCGATGATTTTGCCCGTACAGGTAATCGTCGTGACTACTCGGTGCTTCCACCGTCGCCAACTTTGCTAGATAAATTATCGCAAGACGGTGGTGAAGTGATCAGTATCGGTAAAATTTCCGATATTTATGCGCACCAAGGCATCACCCAAAAACACAAAGCGCCAGGGCTGATGAACTTACTTGAGAAAACCTCAGAAGTTATCGCAAGTGCACCTGATCATAGTTTGATTTTTACAAATTTAGTTGATTTTGATGAAAAGTACGGTCATCGCCGTAATGCAGTTGGCTACGCTAAAGCATTAAAAGAGTTTGATGATTATCTGCCGACCATTTTAAATCAGCTAAATAGCGATGATGTGTTAATCATTACCGCCGATCACGGATGTGATCCAACAGCAGCAGGCACTGACCATACACGTGAATACGTGCCAGTACTTGCTTTCCAACCGGGAATGACAAACACCCCGCTTGGAGAACGAGCTAGTTTTGCAGACATAGGTCAAACCCTTGCCCAGTGGTTTAATCTTCCTGCACTTGAATACGGTGATAGCTTTAACGACAAGCTATTAGCGAACAAAAAAGGAAACCAATAATGAGTACTCCTCATATCAGCGCCGATGTAGGCGAATTTGCAGAAACGGTATTAATGCCGGGTGATCCGCTTCGCGCTCAATACATTGCTGAAAACTTTTTAGATGACGCAAAACAAGTAACAGGCGTTCGTAATATGTATGGTTTTACCGGTACCTACAAAGGTAAACCAGTAAGTATTATGGGCTCTGGGATGGGTATTCCATCAATGTCAATTTATGCCCGTGAATTGATCGTTAGTTACGGCGTTAAAAATCTAATTCGTATTGGTACCTGTGGTGGTATTGGTAGCGATATCAAAATCCGTGACGTTATCTTTGCACAAGGTGCAAGTACTGATTCAAACGTAAACCGTGCGCGCGTTCGTGGTTACGACTTTGCCGCAATTGCTGATTTTGGTTTATTACTAAATGGTGTAAACGCAGCAAAAGAATTAGGTATTGAAGCGAAGGTAGGTAATGTATTTACAACAGATACATTCTATCAAGCAGATAACACTTTTTATCAAGAATTAGACAAGCTAGGCGTACTTGCTGTTGATATGGAAACAGCTGGCATGTACGGCGTAGCCGCTGAATACGGCGCAAAAGCGATGGCACTATTTACTGTAAGTGACCACGTAATCACTGGTGAAGCAACACCAAGTGAAGAGCGTCAAAGCACTTTTAACGAAATGGTTAAAATTGCTTTAGAATCAATTTAAATAAGTTCCTTGGTAACGTATTCACTGAAATTTGGAAACACGCCCAAAGTGAAGTGAGACTAACCTCAAAGCCGCATTTATGCGGCTTTTTTTATAGCTGCCTGTTTACCTCGCGTAAAATCCTGCTCGCAACTTGCAACCGCCCCTTAAAACTTGAAAATTCAACTAATTGTTGCCACTTTTAATAGAGGAACAACAATTGAGGATGTGTATGTCTAATTGGGTTGAAGCTAAGGTTAAAGACGTTAAATGGTGGACTGAGTCATTATTTAGCTTAATCGTTAATGCCGATGTTGAGCCATTTACGGCAGGGCAGTTTACTAAGTTAGCTATGCAAGTGGGTGATAAACGTGTTGCACGCGCATATTCTTATGTGAATGCGCCTAATAATCCCGATCTTGAGTTTTATCTTATTAACGTCAAAGACGGCCAACTTTCTCAGCAGCTAGCACAATTAAAACCAGGTGACTCAGTTACAATTGAACGTCGCGCCACAGGTTTTTTTACCCTTGATGAAGTACCTGGCAGCGAACAACTTTATATGCTGAGTACTGGTACAGCGCTTGGACCTTTTATTTCAATATTAGAGCAGGGTGAAGTGTGGCAAAAATTTGAGCATGTTCACCTAGTGCATGGTGTTCGTTTTAACGAGGACTTAAGCTATCAAGAGCGTATTAAAGCGCTTCAGCAACAGTACCCGAACCTTTACTATTCACCCGTAGTCAGCCGAGAGTCAGCCGAAGTAGGTTTTAATGGTCGGATCACAGATGTAATTAAAGACCATCGTTTGTTTGATGTAATAGGGCATCCTACTGTACCTGATACCGCACAGTTTATGATTTGCGGTAATCCAAAAATGGTAAAAGACACCACAGCTATTTTATTAGAGCTGGGTTTTAGCCGCAACAGACGCCGCGAACCTGGGCAGATAACAGTAGAGCAATATTGGTAAAAAACTATGCCAAGCAGTCATAATTTGCTACCTTAGCGCCTCAATCAGGCATGATGCATTTAGGAAAACTATGAAACCGTTATTTTTTGCAATCAGTTTATTATTCTCTTGGCAGTCAATTGCAAGTGACGAAACAGTAGAGCAAGTCCAACCTCAAACTAGCAATGAACAAAAAGCCGAAAAGAAGGACGTACCTAGCTTAGAGTTTATTGAAGAAAAGCCTGCAACAGAACAAAAATCAGCGTCTGAAACTGAAACAGCGAAAGCAACAGCCGAAAAAACTCAAAGCAGCGATGAGCAAAAAGCCACTGCAGAAGCTTTAAAGGCGGTTGCAGAAGTTGATGACAGCAAAGTGCTAGGCACGCAAACTCCCGCACCTGCAGAGCAACCAAAAACAGTTGCTGAAAAACAGCAAGCAGTTGCAGAAGCTGAAAAAGCCGTTAACCAAGCTAAAGAAGCCCTTACAGCTAAGCAGCAAGAAAAAGCGCGTCAGTCACGTGAATCGATGGCGGTGATTGAACAGCTGATTGCAGCTTATAATGCACGAAACATCGATGCATTCATTAAGATGTATGACGAAAACGTAGAGTTTTATACATTCCCGAATGAGTTGATGTTTAAAGGTAAAGAAAAGCTTATTGCTCGATATGGCATCATGTTTAAAAAGCTAAAGTGCATTAAGTCATCACCAATTAAACGCATTGTGCTTGGCAACATCGTGATTGATCATGAACTCTCTGAAACATGTTCACAAGACCCCAAAGTCGTCGACAAGCGTTCTGAGTTTGTCACCAGCTACAAAATAGAGAACGGCAAAATAACCAAAGTGTTATTCTTCCGTTAGAAAAAGAGCAGCCCAGCTGCTCTTTTTTTATGGGTGAAAGTTAGTTGAATTCAAGTTACAAGGGGAAAGGCGAAAGTTACGAGGTACTAGGTAGCAGCGATTTTACATCGCGTCCCAGCGCCTAGGACCTAGAACCTAAACCCTAGCGCCTATGACGCGGGATAAACCCGCTGCTACATGGGTTTCGGCTAAGCCATTTCGTTTAACAACGAATTAAAGCTGTCGTTGTCGTGCAGGCTGGCAAAAGCGCTTTCGTGTAATAGCTCGTTACGAAGGTTTGGAGAATACTCAAGTGCCATGCGAATGTCTGCCATTGCATCAGCATGTTTATGCAGTAATGCATACGCACAAGCACGTTGCCAGTAGGCATAGCCGTAGTCACTATCAATTTCTAGCGCTTGATTACAAAGTTCAATGGCTTCACCTGTTTCGTTAATTTCTAATAGCGCATCCGCTTTATAGGCAATTGCTTCAACGTCTTCAGGTTTACGCTTTAATATTTCGTCAAAAATCTCGATCTTATTCGCAACATCGCTTTCTAAGTTGGCACGCATCCATAAAGAATGAACTTCGTTAGTGATCGAGATCTTTTGTTGGTTTAATAAGATCTCTTCAGATCGCTCACGTAACTTTTCTTCAAGTACTTTCAAGCGATCTTCGTATTCTTGTGTAATCGCACTAACACGTGTGTTTACAATGTCTTCTACTTTGTTTTTTACGTCACGGAGGGAATTCCAACCAACCAACACCAAAATTGAAGCTGTAATAGTAATAATGAAAAACACATTATTAATGGTGTCTGTTGTATAAGTAATCGCACGATCTGCGGTATCAAGTTGAGTATGAGCCACTTGCTTAGTTACGTCTTCGCGTAATTTTTGCTGGTCTTGGCGCACTGCTTTTAATTCATCAAGAATATAACGCTCTAACAATGGCTTATACATTGGTTCTTGAAGCTTATCGAGAGCTTGTTGCTGCTCAACATCGGTTAACGCAGGGCGGTTTTCAGGTTCATTTTGAGCAACTGCAAAAGTGCTAAAGCTCATTAAAAATGTGATTAAAATTAAGGTATAACGCATGAGATATTAATTTTTGATGATTTCTAAGGTAACTGTAACATGCGTTAGCACTGTGGACTAGGCAAAAAAAAACCAGCTCGGGGGAGAGCTGGCCAAACTGCTTAAACAACATAAAGTCGTAAAGGGTATTAACAGGAGTTGGGTACAATATACTCTTATTTATCTGAACAACTACTTAATACTAAATGAGTTTTTAAAAACTTATATTCATTCTGTCAGATTTATAATGTTCGTCTAGACTTAAAGTGTCGTAAAACTAAAAGGTGAGAGTATGCGCCAACAACTAGTCCAACTGCTGTATGGAGTATCAATTTCTTCCGATCTTGACAGTGGCAATGTTGAATTAGCTGAACGCTTAATTCTGAATGCGGTACTAGATGGCCTTGAAATTGGCAGAGCAGGGATATGGTTGTTAAATGCCGAAAATACCGCGATTGAGTGCCGATTACTACTTGATAGAGAAAACGGCAAAGAAATTCAAATGTTAGTATTGCCTCGTGATGCATATCCAGCTTATTTCAAAGCACTCGATACCCAGCGTACTATCACCGCAGAGGATGCTCATACTGACCCTGCCACCTTTGAGTTTAGTGAAAGCTACTTAAAACCACTTAATATTGGCGCTATGTTAGATGCACCAATTCGCTATAAAGGTAAAATGATCGGGATATTTTGCTGTGAGCATATAGGTGGACCAAGGCAATGGACAGAAGATGAATGCTCCTTTATTGGTGCATTAGCTGACTTATATGGCAGAGCACTCTCAGCACAAGAGAATGAACGCATGAATGCTGAGCTTGAACGTGCTAATCTGCATTTAGAGCAACGTGTTGCAGAGCGTACTCGTACCCTTGAAAAAACCTTATCTGAGCTTACTGCAATGCAAGAAAAACTAATTGAAGCCGAAAAAATGGCGTCACTTGGTAATCTCGTGGCGGGCATTGCTCATGAGGTAAATACGCCTATTGGCATCGCTGTAACAGCAAATAGCTCGGCTAAGGACAAGCTAAATAGCCTTAATCGACTTATAGAGGCAAATACGCTAACAAAAGCGGCCTTACTTGAGGGTATGAATCATTTAAACGAGTGCATCAAAATTTCCTTTGCGAATCTTGAGCGAGCTGCAAAGCTCATTAGTGATTTTAAGCAAACGGCGGTTGATCAATCATCACTCAATTTACTCGAAACGAATATTAAAGACTATTTTGAAAACATTTTACACAGTCTAATGCCACTAACCCGCAGTAATAATGTTGAAGTGAACATTGACTGCGTTGATGATTTTTCGCTCATTACCGTTCCGGGAGCCCTTAGCCAAATATTCTTAAATCTTGTGAATAACAGCTGTGTTCATGGGTTTATAGGGCGTGAGCAAAATCGAATCGATATTACTGTAAGCATTGATGATGACACCCACAGCTACACAGTCACCTACAAAGACAATGGTCATGGCATGAGTGAAGATGTAATGCATAAAGTGTTCGAACCATTTTTTACTACTAAACGTGGTAGTGGCGGTAGTGGTTTGGGTATGTCGATAGTTTATAACCTTGCAACCCAAGCACTGCAAGGTGAGGTGAGCATTGATAGCATGCCTGATCATGGTGTTACGCTAACCTTTAAATTGCCGCAAAAACTCGCATAACTAATTAATATTCATACAAATTGAAGGCTAAATAATCTGGTGACTGGGTAATAAAATTAAAAATTAATCAGTTTGCTTAGCAAGACAAGAAATATCAGTGCATTTGTTGTCTTTACAAAATTGCTTAATACGCTTTTTAGAATATAAATAATTAATGCTGAAAGGCGTAATTAATAGTGCTATCCAAAACAATGCAGAGCTTCTGAAAATTAGCCCCACAAGCGACGCCACCACAAATCCCGATAACATCAAAATAGGTAAATGGGCGATAAAAAAGTTAATACTTATCTGTCTAGCAACTTCAGGATTAATTGTTTTCATAAGGGCTACTCGCTGTAAAAAATACCCTTATAAAATGGACGCTTTAATAAAATGAATCAAATCAAATTTTCCTATCGGTGCAATCGATTTAAAACCATCTTTTGCGTCTAGCTTTATTTAAATACAACTCCTATAGTTTCAAACAACAGGAACTTATTCGCTATTAGTTATTCATAACTAGTAGAAAATCTCTCTTTATGACGAAAGAGATAAAAGTAATTTCTAGCGTTTCGTCATATTTTAGCTTTTTAGGAGCACGCAATGAGTAATGGAAAAACGGGCGGGTGCCCGGTAATGCATGGTAGTAATACTGTCACAGCTCAATCGAACACTGACTGGTGGCCAAACGCACTTAATTTCGACATTCTTCATCAACACGACAGCAAAACGAACCCTTACGGCAAAGACTTTAATTACGCAGAAGCATTCAAATCACTAGACCTTGAAGCCGTTAAAACCGATTTAAAAAACCTAATGACCGAAAGCCAAGAATGGTGGCCAGCCGATTGGGGTCATTACGGTGGTTTGATGATCCGAATGGCGTGGCACTCAGCAGGTTCATATCGTTTAGAAGATGGCCGTGGTGGCGGTGGTACAGGTAACCAACGGTTTGCACCGTTAAACTCATGGCCAGACAACGCTAACCTAGATAAAGCTCGACGATTACTTTGGCCAATTAAAAAGAAATACGGTAACAAGCTTTCTTGGGCCGACTTAATTATCTTAGCTGGTAATATGGCTTACGAATCAATGGGTTTAAAAACCTTCGGTTTTGCAGGTGGCCGCGAAGATATTTGGCACCCAGAAAAAGATGTTTACTGGGGCGCTGAAAAAGAGTGGTTAGCACCAAGTGATGGGCGTTATTCAAATGTAGCCAAGCCAGATACCATGGAAAATCCATTGGCAGCGGTACAAATGGGCTTAATTTATGTTAATCCTGAAGGGGTGAATGGTAATCCAGACCCGCTTAAAACTGCTGAGCAAGTTCGCGAAACATTTGCCCGCATGGCAATGGATGACGAAGAAACAGCTGCGCTGACAGTTGGCGGTCACACTGTGGGTAAAACCCATGGTAATGGTAGCGAAGAAAACGTTGGTCCAGAACCAGAAGCGGCCGATGTGTTTGAGCAGGGTTTAGGTTGGAACAACCATAATTCACGTGGTATTGGTCGCGACACCATGACCTCAGGTATTGAAGGTGCGTGGACAACTCACCCAACAAAATGGGATAACGGTTATTGCTACTTGCTGCTTAACTACGACTGGGAGCTTAAGAAAAGCCCTGCGGGTGCGTGGCAGTGGGAGCCAATTGATATTAAAGAAGAAGACAAACCAGTTGATGTTGAAGATCCATCAATTCGTCTAAATCCTATTATGACCGACGCCGATATGGCGATGAAGATGGACCCAACTTATCGTAAGATCATTGAGCGTTTTAACGATGATTTTGAATACTTTAGTGATGTGTTTGCTCGTGCTTGGTTTAAACTAACGCACCGTGACTTAGGTCCAAAATCACGTTATTTAGGTGCTGATGTACCAAGCGAAGATCTGATCTGGCAAGATCCGATCCCAGCGGTAGATTACACCTTATCAGACAGCGAAATTAGTGAACTTAAAACTAAGCTACTTAACTGTGGTGTAAGCCAAGCAGAATTAATTGCAACAGCATGGGATAGCGCCCGTACTTATCGTGGCTCAGACCATCGCGGTGGTGCAAACGGTGCACGTATTCGCCTCGCGCCGCAAAAAGATTGGCAGGGCAATGAACCAAAGCGTTTAGCTAAAGTATTAAGCGCACTTGAGTCAGTACAAGCGGGTTTAAGTAAACCAGTAAGCCTAGCTGATTTAATTGTACTTGGTGGGTCAGCTGCTGTTGAACAAGCCGCGAAAGCCGCGGGCGTTGATATAACAGTCCCATTTGCGCCTGGTCGTGGTGATGCCACAGACGAAATGACAGATGCTGACTCGTTTGACGTACTTGAGCCAATTCATGATGGTTTCCGTAACTGGCTCAAAGAAGAGTACACAGTATCAGCAGAGGAGCTAATGTTAGAGCGTTCGCAATTAATGGGCTTAACAGCACCAGAAATGACCGCTCTTGTCGGTGGCATGCGTGTTCTAGGTACTAATCATAATGGTACTTTACACGGTGTATTTACAGATAACGTAGGCACATTAAGTACCGACTTTTTCGTGAACCTAACCGACATGGCTTATACTTGGAAGCCAATAGCGAAAGGCTATTACGACATCATTGAGCGCAGTACTGGTGTAACTAAGTGGACAGCAACGCGCGTTGATTTAGTATTTGGATCAAACTCAATCCTTCGCTCATACGCAGAGTTTTATGCACAAGACGATAACAACGAACGTTTTGTAAAAGACTTTGTCGACGCATGGGTGAAAGTAATGAACGCCGACCGTTTCGATATTTAACTTAAAATTCCGTTAAGTACAAAGGCCACACAGCTGAACTGTGTGGCCTTTTTTATTTAAAGAAGTTAGCGAGTTACAAGGGGAAAGGGGAAAGTTACGAGGGGAAAGAGTAAAGTTACGAAATGCGAGATGCGAGGGGAAAGTTGCGAGATGTAGGAGGCGTTTTAACGCCGAACAAGTAGCAGCGATTTTACATCGCGCCCTAGCGCCTAGAACCTAAAGCCTAGCGCCAAGGACGCGGGATAAACCCGCTGCTACATGTAGGCGTGAAACTTGTTTCGCGCGTCTGACTGAAGGCTGATAGCTGAAAGCGCTTTTACTTCTCAATACCTAACCAATAACTGTTTTGGTATATGTTTTCTTCAACTTCTTTATCGCTGTAGTTATAGATACGTTGCCAAAACAGGCGGTCGAAAATGAATTTATCTGCATCTTTATGAATAATTTTAAAATTAATTAAAGAAGCATATAAATTTTCATCATCGCCTAACACATCATCCTTACAGCTAGAGTAATCAACTGCACTTGGGCACTGAGACATCATTGCAAAACTAATACTGTTATCAGCTTCAAATTGCCAATAGGTATTTGGCGTAAAGTTAGCTCTGTTTTCAAGGCCATATTGATCAGCATAATAAAAGCTGCCTTTACCATCATCATTTATAAACCAGTATGTTTTCAGGTTGCCGCTGGTGTAGCCTTGACGTAAGTAGCTAAATAGGTGCTTATAGTCATCAAGAGTGATGGTTGAATCATCAATCACTTCCATGAATTCATACCCTAAGCGAGCCTGACGCTCTTCTTTATTTCGCTCGCGCACCATGAGTGTTTTACCATCAGGCAGAGTGAAAAATTGTAAGCTGGTATCTAGGCCATTGCCGGTTACCTTAACGGTTTCGCCATTATTGTCTAAGTTGTAATGCCACTTGAACGAGTCAGTACTTCTTGGCGTATTGAATGTTACCGTTGCAGTGTTGGCTGCTGTGATGGTGAAAAATGTTGGTAAATAACGAATCGTTAACCCTTCGCCTGTATCTGAATTTTTATTATTTAAGCGACCAGTATATGTTTTACCCACTTTAAGATCAGGAACCGCAATAGGTGTCAGTTTTTGTAATGCAACAACCGATGTTTGCACCTTCATAGCTTCAGTTAGCTCTTCTGACTCAACAATATTCGCAGCGTCAGCTTCATCATGATAGCTAAGAACATGTTGTAGTTTTAGCACCGCAAAATCATCGAATTGCGCAACAACTTCGGCATTAACGAGGTTAAGGTCAAACTCTACATTCACCTCGTAGCCTTCTTTATTTAGCTGATTTGCATAGGTGTTCGTAAGAAATTTGTCGCCATTAATCGTTAACGTTTTACCTTGTAAGGTCGCCGAAAACTCTGCATAAGGGAATGATGTGGTACTGCCTGAAGCCGTCGGAATATAGCTTGCTATCGATACTTCAAAATAGCTCTCTTCACCTTCGGTATTTAAATGATTCACCGTGTGAAAAGTAGTGTGATCCATATCAGCATAATACGCAGAGCTAAGCTCTGTATTGGATTTATAAAGGGTAACTACTTCGCCTTTATCGGTTGAAACATTAAAAAGCTCAACACGAATAGCATCATCGCGCTTAGCCAACACTTCCATTTCAAGAAGAGCTTGTTGATTACACTCATGCAAGCAATCAATCGCTTGGGTATTTAACGCAATCACATCAGGATTTGACCATTCAAAACGACTTAACCCACCGTTTTGAGCAATCACCCCGGCATCTTCAGTAGCAAATGCCAGCTTTACGCTACCATCGCTTGATTGCCAATTACCCATCACTTCGCTATTGCTAAGCTCAATCGGTTGCCATGCTGCACGGTTTTCGGCAACATTAACGGTTAGGGTATATTGGTTACTTGCTTTACCATCAGAGACTTCCACAGTAAAAGCATGGCTAGCTACTTCGAATAGGCTTGGCTGTGCACTAAAAGTTACTTGATTACTGCTGGTGGTTACATTTAGCCACTCTGGCTTATCAATAATCGTTGTAGTAACACTGTCGTTTTGCTCATCTTTTAAATCAACAACTAAATTAGCTGATTCAAGTGCTTTAGTAGAGAGAGTGAGCGAGCCAGAAAGCGTCGGTGCAGTATTTTGCTCTACTTTTACATCAGGCGTTTTATCTGTTGATGAACCGCCACCACAGGCTGTTAGAGCCAGAGTCAGTGCCGATACGCTGAGGAGCTTTTTCATTTAGGTCCCTTAAATTTATTGTTCTATTGAAGTCAAAGAAATTTAAGTTACCTAAAATGGGTAATTCAGTAAAGTGAATATGTAACTGAACGTAAACAAAAAAGGTGAGCTAACTTGCTCACCTTTTCGAAGAAGGGGTTATTGCGCTTGTTGCGCAACATGGTCCATATATTCGTCAAACGTGCCCTGAAAATCGATAAGTTGTTGGTCTTTAATATCGATGATACGAGTCGCTAATGAAGATACAAACTCACGGTCGTGGCTCACAAAAATCAGCGTGCCTTGGTAATCTTTTAATGCGTTATTGAGTGCTTCTATTGCTTCCATATCCATGTGGTTGGTTGGCTCGTCCATAATTAGCACATTGATGTCTTGCATCATTAACTTACCAAACAATAGACGGTTCTTTTCACCACCCGAGCAGTTACGCGCTTTTTTGTTGGCGTCATCTGCGGTAAATAGTAAACGGCCTAACATAGCGCGTACCATTAAATCGTTGTGCTTAGCTGTGCGCCACTGCGACATCCAATCGAATAGGGTTAAGTCGTTATCAAAGTCTTTGCTGCTGTCTTGCGGACAATAACCAATGCTGGCATTTTCAGACCACTTAACTATGCCTTCGTTGCTTTGTAATTCATTCACTAGGCAACGAAGTAGGGTGGTTTTACCAACACCGTTTTCACCAATAACCGCAAGCTTAGCGCCAGCTTCAAGTAATAACTCACCACCACTGAACAGGGTTTCACCATCAAAGCCATGACCTAATTTAGTTAGCTCTAACGCTTGGCGATACATCTTTTTGCCTTCATCAAAACGTAGTGATGGACTAATACGACTTGATGCTTTTACTTCATCAAGTTTAATTTTATCCATGCGCTTAGCACGAGAGCTAGCTAGTTTTGCTTTTGATGCATTAGCACCAAAGCGGTTTACGAACTCTTGTAGTTCGTCTATTTCAGCGCTCTTCTTTGCGTTTTCAGCAAGGAGTTGTTCACGCTGCAAGCTTGAAGCTTCGATCCACTTTTCGTAGTTACCAGGGTAAATTCTAAGCTCACCGTAGTCGATATCGGCCATGTGAGTACATACCGAGTTTAAGAAGTGACGGTCGTGCGAGATGATAATCATCGTACACTTACGCTGGTTAAGCTCGTTAGCTAGCCAAGTAATGGTATGAATGTCGAGGTTATTGGTTGGTTCATCAAGTAGCAAAATATCAGGGTTTGCAAACAGTGCCTGTGCTAATAACACACGTAGTTTCCAACCCGGCGCAACGTTTGCCATTAAACCATAATGAAACTCTTGTTCTATGCCCGCTTGGAGCAAAATTTCTTCTGCACGGCTTTCTGCTGTGTAGCCATCCATTTCAGCAAAAATGCTTTCAAGCTCAGCTACTTTCATACCGTCTTCTTCACTCATTTCTGGTAGTGAATAGATACGGTCGCGTTCTTGTTTAACTTTCCAAAGTTCTGCATCACCCATGATCACTGCATCAACCACTGTGTATTGCTCAAACGCAAACTGGTCTTGACTTAGCGTACCTAGCTTTAAACCCGGAGCAATTGACACATTGCCAGAGGTTGGAACAAGCGCACCGCTTAAAATTTTCATAAAGGTTGATTTGCCGCAGCCATTTGCGCCAATTAAACCGTAGCGATTACCGTTACCAAACTTAGCTGAAATGTTCTCAAAAAGGGGCTCTGCACCAAATTGCATGGTGATATTTGCGGTTGAAATCAACGAATTGTTCCTAGAAAAATACTGACAGGGTTATGGGCGCAGCAACTGCGAAAATAAACAAGCAATAGGGTAAATAATAGGCCGCGGATTATACAGATCAGCCCCAAAGAACGCTATTAAAAAGAAGAAAGTTACGAAAATGAAGTTCGTAGGACTGGCTTTAGCCGGGAAGTGTCTTAAGTTACGAGGGGAAAGAGTAAAGGGGAAAGTTGCTAGATAAGAGATGCGAGGTAGTAGCGATTTCACATCGCGTCCCAGCGCCTAGAACCTAGCGCCCAAAACCTAGCACCTATGTTTCATTCGTAGGCGTGAAACTTGTTTCGCGCGTCTAAGAGCTGAAGGCTTAAAGCTCTTATTTATTTTTGGTTCGGCACTGAAGTACCTCCTACAAGACCTCCTACAAATGAAACAAATATAAAAAAAACCTGAAAATATATAAATATAGTTAATACTTTAGGGAAATCGGGCGATAATACTAAGTAATATGACAGTAGAGGTGGATTCAATGTCTGCAGGTATTTCTTTCAATAACTTGAGCATTACAAAAAAAATACACGCCATAACATGCATTGCTATAACGGCATTCGTGATCATAGTAGTAACTAATTTTATAGCGATGAATGACAACAAAATCTCGCTCGACGAGCTAGAGAAATCGTCATATCAGGTAGTTAAACTTACATCTGCAAACG
Organism: Pseudoalteromonas apostichopi; assembly: GCF_030297135.1. Classification (NCBI taxonomy): domain Bacteria; kingdom Pseudomonadati; phylum Pseudomonadota; class Gammaproteobacteria; order Alteromonadales; family Pseudoalteromonadaceae; genus Pseudoalteromonas; species Pseudoalteromonas apostichopi. The sequence goes on along the minus strand of NZ_AP028066.1, from coordinate 435,981 downwards.
TTGCGCTACTTGAAAAACTAGATGAGTTATACACTCAAGCGGTCACGTTTGGTGAATCAGACTTAGTTGATAGTGCTGCGCAAACGTATAAAACGATTAATGAAAATCTACAAAATATCATCAGCATTAACGACAGCTATGTGCATGCCGATACCAAAAAACAATTAGAGCTTTACGCACAAACTTCGTCGAGCATTGCAACCTCAATGATCGATGGTACTGCCGATTTCAGTAAAATTCAGCAGCAAGCACAGCAAAAAACACAGCAATATGATGCTGTACTAGCTGGCTTTAAACAAGCACAAACTCGCGCAGATGATCGTTTTTTTGAACTGGTTCAAGCAACTAAAGCACGTTCAGATAACGCACTTAATTTAATGCTTGTAGTGTCTGTTGTATCGCTGATCTTACTAATTGTTACCTCTATTTGGATTGCTCGTGGAATTGGCTCATCAGCAAGTGCTGCAGCAAACAACTTACGTCTATTAGCAGATGGTAAAGGGTCGTTAAGCACGCAACTTGAAGTACATGCAAAAGATGAGATTGGTCAGGTATCGATTAACTTCAACGCGTTTATTCAATTGTTAAAAGCTGCGGTACTTGAAGTAATAGCGGTTTGTGAACCATTAATGGAGAACTCAACGCGACTAGTGCAAGGTATGGAGCGAGCTGAACGCGCGACAACTAAACAAACATCAGATGCTGATATTGTTAAGCAGTCGATGGAAGAAATGCGTCAAAGTGTTGCTGATATCTCTCATTCGGCGGCAAACGCATCACAAGCTGCGCAAACAGCCGAGCGAGAGGTTGAGCAGAGTAAAACGCAAATACAGCGCTCTGTAACCGAATCTCGCACATTGAGTGAAGAAATAAATCAAGCTTCATCAACGATTAATCAACTAGCTAATGACACCAAAAATGTGACGCAAATCTTAAATGTGATCACCTCAATTGCCGAACAAACTAATTTACTAGCGCTAAACGCGGCTATTGAAGCCGCGCGTGCAGGTGAACAAGGACGGGGCTTTGCGGTTGTTGCAGATGAAGTGCGTGAACTGGCTTCTAGAACATCGCATTCAACAAACGAGATCAGAGAGCTACTTTCTACCTTAACAACTGCGGCAAGTGATGCTGTAAATGCGATGAATTCAGCACGAGACATGGCTACAAATAATGCAGAGGCTGCTGAAAGTACTGGGCAGTCTATTGATAAGATTTCTGAACAGATCTTAGAAATTAACGGTATGAACTCACAAATTGCAGCAGCAACTGAAGAGCAAACATCGGTTGCGAGCATGGTAGTCGAAAATGTGTCGAACATGCATATGTCATTTGAAGAAACGATGGACTCATTGTCGGCGGTACGTGATGTCGCGAAGAATCTTCATTACTTATCTGATTCACTACTCGACGCCACTGCAAAATTTAAAGTTGAGTAATTTAAGCGAATAAAAAACCAGGCAATGCCTGGTTTTTTATTATCAGGAGTTGGTACTTAAAAAGTACCAACCACTTTTACTTTGTCTGTGACTTTTGCAGCATCAATATAACCAATGGCGTCGCTGTTGGTAGCAACAAAGTCAATAACAGCTTGATCGTTGCCAAGTTTTTCAGGTGGAGTGCCTTTGCCTGTAAATACCAGTTTTGACCAATAAGCGTTTAGCTGGCTGCTCGACTTGCCAACCACCTTATCGTTAAACTCATCGCTTACGCTGTTGCCGTCTTGGTTTACCGGGTTTACTTTCGTGCCATCATCAAACGATTTTGCTTTACCGAGGTAAATCTTTTTGATTGTACCTTCATCAATAGCATTGCCATTTGCAGGGTTCACAATTACAGCAACGTCAGCAAAAGCTGCGTGCGAACATAAGGTGACCGCTGTAGCGATTAATAATTTTTTCATCATGAACTCCAATTAAAAAACTAAATCAACAGCAACAGCAACAACGTCGGTTTCTGTATCTGAAATGTCATCTTTAAAGCGACTGAAATCCACTTTTAAAGCGGCTGATGGGTGGAAGTCATAACGAGTACCAATGGTATACACATTGCTTTTCGCTTTTACGCCCTCAAGAACCTGATTAATACCGGCATTTAAAGCAGGTACTGTAGGTAGTGCGTTATAGCGGTTGCTATCGTGTTTGTCGTCGTTATTTTCGTAAGTTAAGTGCACAATCCACTCATCCATACGGTAACCAACAGATGTATAGTATTGAGTTTGTTTAGCAAGAGCGCTGTTTTCTACTTCAAACTCAGTGTATTCAGCGTCAAACAGAATGTTGTTGTAATCAATCGAAAAGCCCACTGCGAAGAAAGAGCCATCATCTTCGTCTACAGCAATATCATCTGCTTGATCAACAAAACCTGCGGCTCTCAGTGTTTGCTCTAGGCCATTAAGCGCAATACCCGCGTCAGTGTCGTTTTCAATGGCAATGCTTGTATCTGCTACAAAATATGCAGCACGGGCGCTGAACCAGTCATAGCTCATCGTCCAGTTAATACCTGCAATATCGTTAAGTTCTGTATCGCCATTAACAGATACCACTGCAATATTGCCATCGAAGCTACCGTAGATAACTTGGACTGTTGAGTCCCAATCGCCTAATTGCGTATTGTGTAAAAGGCTAATACCTTCATACGTTGAAAATGGTAAGTTATAAACAGACTGTGGCGGACGAACCCAACGGTAAGTGTAACCAACATCTAAAAAGTCTGAATAGCGATAAAAAGGAACGCGTAATTTACCCGCACTGACTTGTAGCTCATCAGTAAACTCATAGGTTAAATAAGCCCATTCAAACTCAGCATCAAAATCATCACTGCCACGAGCCACAATTTGTGCTGTAGCGCTTAGCTTTTCTTGTAAGTCAGCGGAGAGCTGTAATGCGAACATACTTTCGTTTTTAAACGAAATATCATCATCGTAACCATAGAGGGTTGCGTTGTCGTCAAGGGCTTTACCGCCGACAATTGAAGCGAAGCCGTTTATGCGAACTTCTGCCATTGTGTTTGCAGACACAAAAGCAGCACATAGAGCCAATGCAATAGGAAGTTTTTTCATTGTGTATCCCTAGTATTTAGTATGGAAATGTTGATTTCACTTAATATTATAGTCGTGCGTAGCGAAATGGGCGACACAAGTTACAGATAATTTGTAACTACATCAACGAATAAGTCGCTATTTTTACTAAAAAAGGGACTAAAAGTGGATAAAGTTGCGAGTTTCAAGTTACAAGAGGGGAATGAGTAAAGTTACGAGATTCGAGGTAGCAGCGATTTTACATCGTGTCCTAGCGCCTAGCGCCCAAAACCTAATGTTTCTCGCGTAGGACTGGCTTTAGCCGGGAAATGCCTTAAGTTAGCAAGTTACAAGGGGAAAGAGTAAAGTTACGAGATTCGAGGTAGCAGCGATTTTACATCGCGTCCTAGAGCCTAGCACCTAATGACGTGGGATAAACCCGCTGCTACATGTAGGCGTGAAACTTGTTTCACGCGTCTGAAAGCTCTTGCTTTGTCGCAACTCGATTCTCGTTGTGCTTACTTACTCAAACTTACTAAAATCAACTTCTGGCAAGCTCTCAAACCCCGGGCGGGCGAAGAAATACCCTTGCATCAAACTTACGCCGGCTTGGCGTAACCATTGATATTCTTCAACTGTTTCAATCCCCTCGGCAAGGGCGGTTATGTTGAGTTCTTCAAACATAGCAATACAATGATTAACAATAACTTGGCGCGCTTTATTAAGGTGAATATCACGAATTAATTCCATATCCAGTTTAATAATATTGCTCTGAAAATCAGCCAATAAGTTTAAACCCGAATACCCAGAACCAAAGTCGTCGGTTGCGGTAATAAATCCGAGTGATTGGTAATATTCGATCACACGTTTGATATGTGTACTGTCTTCAACTTGCTCAACCTCGGTAAACTCAAACATAATTTGTTCTACCGGAAAGCCATATTGTTTAGCAGCTTCAAGGGTTGTTCTAATACAGCGCTCAGGCTTGTAAATCGCGTTAGGTAAAAAGTTAATACTCAAAATCGAATCAAGCTTCAGCTTAGCTGCAAGCGAAATCGCTTTAATGCGACAAAGCTGGTCGAAGGTATAGCGGTTCTCATCGTTAACTTGTGAGATAACAGAATAAGCCGACTCATTATTAGGCCCTCTAACCAAAGCCTCATAGCCAAAAATATGTTTATCGGTGCAATCAATAATTGGCTGAAAAGCCATTGTAAAATCAAAGCCAAGTTCTAAATTGTCTTTACAGTTATTGCAACCAGTAGGCTGGCAATGAGTTTGCTTGTCGTGCATGCTTACCTCAGACTAAAGTCTTCTTAATACATAATAGTGCTAGTAAATTGCCAATTGTGCAATGTTGTTGAGTTAAAAGTATAAAACTATAGGGAAAATATGTAGCTGCCGTTTTACACAGTTCAAACAGGCATTTATTCATTGTTGGTTCTTTATTCACAAAGAGAAGTGAATGAGAAAACAATGAGTGTCAGAAAAAGACTACTACTTGTTTTGTAATCTCTAAAGCGAAGCGTCTCATAATCTCTTTGTGAGAGTGGTTTTTCTCTGTGTAGCGCGAAGCGCCTCGGTGTCCTCTATGGTTCAAATATCTTTTTGCATAATGAACAGTGAATGAGAATACAATGAGGATTTTTCGTGTTTACTGTCCGTATGTTTTCATAGACCTACTAGATCTTTTTCTAACCACAGAGGACACAGAGAGCACAGAGGAAGATAAGAAGATATTAAAGTGTACTTTCTCTAAAGCGAAGCGTCTCATAATCTCTTTGTGAGAGTGGTTCTTCTCTGTGCAGCGCGAAGCGCCTCTGTGTCCTCCGTGGTTCCAATACTTTTATTCACAAAGAGAAGTGATGAGAAGACAATGAGGATTTTTCGTGTTTACTGTCCGTATGTTTTCATAGACCTACTAGATCTTTTTCTAACCACAGAGGACACAGAGAGCACAGAGGAAGATAAGAGTCTATTAAAGTGTACTGCTCTAAAGCGAAGCGTCTCTTTATCCTCTTTGTAAGAGTGGTTTTTCTCTGTGTAGCGCAGTGCCCCTCGGTGCCTTCTGTGGTTCCAAAATCTTTATTCACAATGAGAAGTGAACGAGAAGACCATTAACTATTAGCTAAAACCATTTACCACATAACATGTACCCATTTTATTTATTCATCATTGACTCACTACAGTGATAAAGATAACCTTCAAATAAGGATGATTAATTAGTATGGATACTACTTATGGCATTAGAAATTAGAATTTGTATTGATTCAGTAACCGCTGAATTTGTGAAATGTAAAGAAGATAAAGAAGACACCTTTACAAAAGACAATAACCATATAAAAAACCAAGTTATCACTTCAGGCACACCTTATATATGGCGAAGAGAATACTCAGACTCTTACACTTCACCTACAAATGAACAACAAAGTATAGTTCGTCAATTTGATTTATTACCTGCGCAATCCCGCCGAAACATTGCGTACATGCTTCGCGATTTTGGCAGTGAAACGCTTATGGCAATCTCTGATTTTCAAAATCAAGTTATGCCATTTTTGTCTGAAAACACACATGGAATTGTTGGGTCTGGAGCAACATCAATAGAGGCTCGTAGTTCAAAGTTCGCCAATTATGCCAACAAATATGAAGCCGCTTTAAGAGATATTCGTATGGCTCATAAATCAGGAATGCCCAAGTATCACATGGTTGCATTAGAACAAAAGGCATTCAGTATATTCAAAGAGCTTAACGGTCAGTTTCGTACAGAACTGCAACGTTTTATGAGTGTAAACCGTGCAAGCCGTCGAGGCTCGGTTTGGTCTAATCCGAATCGAGGAATCAATATAGCTAAATCTGCAAGGCACTCTGCCAAGCTCGATATAAGTAGCACCGCTGAATTCAATAAAATTAAGCGAATAGAGAATACCGGACGATGGCTTGGCAATGGCATGATTTTACTTGATGGTGCATTTAGAGCGAACAAGGTTTACAACGACTATAAAAACAATAAGGACTGGCAACGAAGTTTATCAACAGAGCTAGCTAGTTTTGGGGCTTCAACAGCATTAGGTATTTACACAGGTACAGTTTTAACAACTGCACTTAGCTCAGTTTTAATACTTACACCTTATGGTTGGGTTGTTGCAATTGGCTTGAGTGTAATTGCTGGATTAACTGCAAGCATACAAATGAACAAATTCTCTAAGAAAGTTTCTGAAAACATCTATGATAGGAAACCTATACTTGAAGGTGCATTTTAATGCCTTTATCTCATTTTGCTGGATACTCTTTACTGATATTTACAGTAGTTACTTTTGTTTCAGGCGTGCTGTTTTATAGAGTGTCAGTTAAGCATATAGATAAGCATATGGAAAAAGACGGTGTATCTCCGCCTGGTTGGGATAAAGGTATCGGCGCAAGCGTTTCATTTTATATATTTGCTATGTTTTTTGAGCGTTCAAGAATCCCAACGCCACTATTTGATGGTCGTTTTGTAGCAAAGTACGCAAGGCCTATCGATAAAGTTATTGGAGCTGCGCACTTAATCTCGGTCTTTGGGGCGATTATTTGTTTATGTATCGTTTCTTATTATCAAAAATAGATAATTTGAAAAAATCTTGATAAGAATTCTTATAGTAAATGAAGCGCCTCGGTGTCCTCTATGGTTCAAATATCTTTTTGCACAAAGAGAAGTGAATGAGAAGACAATGAGGATTTAATGTACTTTCTCTAAAGCGAAGCGTCTCATAATCTCTTTGTGAGAGTGGTTCTTCTCTGTGCAGCGCGAAGCGCCTCTGTGTCCTCTGTGGTTCAAATATCTTTTTGCATAATGAACAGTGAATGAGAAGACAATGAGGATTTTTCGTGTTTACTGTCCGTATGTTTTCATAGACCTACTAGATCTTTTTCTAACCACAGAGGACACAGAGAGCACAGAGGAAGATAAGAAGATATTAAAGTGTACTGCTCTAAAGCGAAGCGTCTCTTATCCTCTTTGTGAGTATTATTTCTTCTATACAGCGCTTCGTTACTTACGCTTGAATATATAAAAATTTCCCGCTAAAAATACTTAAAATCAATTTGATATCTTTTTAGTACCTAGCTTTAATGATATTTTAGCGCCAAGCAATCTTGCCAATATAAAGGAAGTAAAATGGCATCCAAAACCGTCGAATACTACAACCAAAATGCACAAGCATTTGTAGATGCCACACTCGATGTAGACCTCAATGAACTTTACGACGAATTCTTACCGCTGATCCCAAAAAAAGGCGCTTTACTTGATGCCGGTTGTGGCTCTGGCCGCGATGCTTTCATCTTTAAAGAGCGTGGTTATAGCGTAGATGCATTCGATATCAGCCCAGCTATGGCAAAGCTGGCGTCAGAATACTTAAACCAAGACGTTGCAGTAAGCAGTTTTCAAGAGCTAAACGACGTTGCCAAATACGACGGCATTTGGTGCTGCGCAAGCCTTATTCACGTAGCAAAAAACGACTTAACCGAAGCATTCAATAACCTTGCCCGAGCATTAAAGCCACAAGGCATCGTGTATGTATCGTTTAAATACGGCGACGGCGAGCGCGAACACAATGGTCGTGAATTTACCGACCTAAACGAACAAGCCCTTGAGAGCATTATTAAAGGCACCGACCTGTTTATCCTCAAGTCATGGCAAAGCGCCGACCAACGCCCAGAGCGCGCCACAGAAACATGGCTAAACGCCATTCTGCATAGAAGAACGATGAAGTAGTTTAATGCGGTATAGCAGGTTATACCGCAATTCTCCCAATATTGTATGGGTTTTAAAGAGTAGCTCTACCTAAAATCCTATATTTGCAATTGCTTTTCATGCTAGATTGTTCCTAAACTAAATAGCCAATATTCAAGCCACAACAATGCGTTATGAGCATTAATGGCAAATAAGTCGGCGTAAACAGGGAACAGTTCATGAACTTTAATGCACTTTTCAAAAGTACATACAAGGCTTGATTGATGATGGTCATGCAGCAGCAACTCGATTTTATTGCATACATTCAGCGCATGCTGGTGGAAGGCGATTTTAGTGCGACATATAAGTTTGCACTATTGCATGCGTTGGCTGATGTTTGTGTTGAGCAGCCAATGATGTATGAAGCTAGCGAGTTAAACATTGATCTTGCTAAGCTTGCTGAAAAGTTAATAGAGCTTTATTGGCACCATGCAGTGCCATTCTCTTCTGCTCATAGTGATGAAAGTGCTTTACTAAAACAAAATTCGGGGGCGCAATCAAAAGTAATAGCGGTGCTATATGAGTGCCAGCAAAACAATATTCGTAGCTTACGCCAGCTCAAATTAAGCCCTTACTGGCACACTACTTACAAAGCAGCTTTAGATACTTTAAAAACAGGCCCGTTGTGGCGCTTACAAATTCTCGCCAAACAAGAAGAGTGCTTTTTATACCCACACACAAAAGGCAAAAGCTATATCACTCTAAATGCAGGCATAGCCGCTTGTTTTAGACGCTTTTACGATTTAGTTGTCTATTTAGCTAAAAATGCATGGCTACAAAAGATTCAAAGCATTAAGCACAATCAAGCACTTATTGGCCCGCAAAGCCAACTGCATGACTTTTTATTTGGTTTCGACCGCGCAGCACTTAACAAAGCAAAACCAGTTTTAGTCGAAATACAAAAAGGCCAGTGTTTTTATTGTCAAAAGCCACTCACTAGCGCGATAGAAGTTGATCACTTTATTCCATTTGCCCGCTACGCTAACGATTTAGGCCATAATTTTGTTGCTGCCCATAGAAGTTGTAATAACAGCAAACGCGACTTTTTAGCAGCCCAGCTGCACCGTGAACGTTGGCAAGATCAAAACCTAGATCGTCACAGCCAGCTACTCACTGATGAACTAACTCGCTATTTTCATTGTGATGTAGACAAATCCCTTGCAGTAAGCAACTGGGCATACCAAGTTGCCAGCAGCAATGGCGCTAAACTCTGGCTAGCAAAGGATAGGTTCGAGTTGGCGGGAAGTAAAAATGTCCACGCGTTAGATCTAGTCGCGCAGACAAAGTACAAATATGATTCTTAATGAGCTTAGGGTTAACCTACAGCCAACTTCTCTGCCTCATGTCACATTTCACTTAGCATGGGGCTTACAAACTCCCAAGTAATATTCATTGGCTGGCTGCCGCTGTGGCTTTGATATTTAACCTCGCCATAGTTCACAAATCCCATGGTTCGGCCGTTTTCATCTTTGCTTTGTTCACGTACAAACAGCAAGACTGTTTTATGTGGTACTAAATGGAAAAATGTTTATGAGAATTGGTTGACTAGTTAAATCGCGCCTTCAGCTATCCAACTAGCACTACCACTCTAGTTTATAAAATCAAATCCTTCATTATATGCTCGACTTCTAATATTTAGAGCTTCTTTACTCTGCTTGTCTGACGGTAAGTCTCCACCTAAATACATATTTGCGCATTTAATTGGAAGAGAAATATTCTTATGGTAATGAGGATAGCCTTGATCTTTATAGAAACTGCTTATTGCAAGCCATTCTTCTTTTTTGATATCCATTATTCCTGTTTGAGCGTCGATTTGAGCACCAGCCTCATTAAAGTTCTTATCATCTTCTTTTTTTTCTTTTAATTCAGTACTATCGAGTATGTCAGAACTAGCAAGTTCATTTAAATCGAAACTTAGATTTTTAAATGCTTCCCAACCTTTGGATGACTTACAAAACTCAGATGGGTTTCCTTGGCCACCTCTAAATGTTGGATCTAAAATTTTATCTCTTACAAATTTGCCCAAAACTTCAATCTGTTTTGATAATGTTGGAGAAACACATTGATTTTGAAAAATTCTTGCTAGATTAATATCTCTCTTACTCTGAATTAATAGGTATCTCAAGAATGCTAACGTGTAGGTAACCGCTTCAGCTTTGAACCCTTTTTCTTCCTTGTACCAATCAGATTTTAAGATAGTTGAATCAGCATTTTTAAATAATATTGCTTTTGCTATCAGCTCTCGGTAGAACACATGCTTATATTGTGTATCATCTTTGTCATATTCTTCAGAAATAACTTCACCAAGCAACTTTAAATTAGCTTGAGCACCTTTTTTAACTTCATGCGGATTCATTCTCCATGTGTTTTCATATTTCGCCATGTCAGTTTTTGAAAACTTCTGACTCTTGGGAAACTCGAGCATAAAGCGCTCTTTTTGAGCTTTAGTTAGTGCTCTACTTCTAGTAGTGTACTGACCTCTTGCTCGCTCATAAAACCACTTTGTAGACAAACCAGATTCACCAGCAGGCATCGGGATTGAAAGAGCCAGCTTTTCTAAATTTCGATGGAATGGGTGATTAGAAACTAAATCTGATTTTTGGATTGAATTTTGAGTATTAGCATATTGGCTTATTCGTGATTTGAGGTTTTCAATTTTATCTTCATCATGAATCACCGTCAGCTTCATCTGAATAAAAACTTTGTCGAGGTCTATATCTTTATACAGCCGATCTCCGATTCCTCCTTTTTCTCTGGGAGCAAAATATATCGAAGCTGTTGTTTGTCCACCATTAACTATTTGTAAGTTATCCAATTTAGAAATTACTCTTCCACCACCAACATCTGAAAACTCCACATTAGTTGCCGTGCAAGTTAAGCCGTTATTGTATGCGAAGAAGTTTTCTGGTTCCGTTAGTAGTGCTCTTCTAATGCCATTATTTACTGAAGAACGAAAATCAAGGAAAGTTCTTACATTTGCTTCGAGCAAGCGTTGTCCAAATTCGTCATATATTTCACTCAGCACTTTTCCTGGCATTACACATAGATAAGTATGGGTGCCTTCATCTTCAGTGTTCGCTGGTAAGTTGTGAAGTCCATTACAAATGTTAAGAAAATCTATAGAAAATGGTTCATTTTCAGTTCCTGACTCGGACAGTGTTTTAAGGCGTTCTAAATCCCAAATCTCTATTGATGTTGGCTTATTTCTTATTTCTTCAATAGCAACTTTTTTAACTCGATCACTTAGTTTTCTAGTGCTAAGTACAACAACTCTAAACTTCAAAACATCTGGGAGATAAAAGTTCATTGAATTAGCGATAACTCGGTCTGTAGACTCTTCTAGTGAGTCGAGAAATACTTCATCATCGATTTTTTCCAAGAACCTAGATACATTTTTTCCAAGCTTAACTAAATCAGTTTTAGTTATAGTTAAAATGTCTTCTAAATCCTCATAGTCTGTAATAATACCGCTAAGTGTTTTTTCTAATGGATTCCAGCTATATCCATCGATCTTCATGTACTTATTTGTGTTTCTATAAGAGTGGTATTCTATATTATCCAATATCCCAGCTTCTGAAATGGACTCCGAAACAAGTTCAAAGAACTTTTCTTCTTCAAAGCAAAGGTCTTTTTCTGCGGAAAGTTTTACGCCATTTATAAGTTCATCTTTAAACTGAAGTAGCTGTTCCATTTTCAATAATCTCCCTTATTGTTTTTGAAGTTATATGTTTCTCAAGCGAATTTCCATCTATTGTGTATTTCACTTTTAGTATTTTTTCATGCGGCAAGTTGTCTGGGACTATTCGAGGAAAGTCTTCTGATATTTCATAAGTTACCATATTTATATCAATGAATTTTCGTTCAAGTTCAACATCATTGGCTTTACCATATTTGTCTGAGATCTTATGTTGAAACTCACTTTTCAATGCTTCGTTATTACCGATTAATGATAAGCATTTATCTACCAAATCTGTGACACTTAAACCTGAATACTCGAAACTCTCATTAATTCTAAAAGCTATTAGGTATAGATTGGTTGTAACCTTTTGAAGCTGTTCAATTGAAGAAATCTTAAGGTTATTATCATCACCAACGATGCTGGTTTTGATCTCGAAAGAAACATTATTAAAAGTAAAGTCCTGCTTTTTGTTTTCTGGTCCTATCCATGCCTTCAAAGCATTTTGAAATCCGCAATTTTTAGTGAAGTATTCGTGAAATATAAATAATTCGCCCCAAAATCCAATTAGCTCACGAAACCCCAGTCCTGACCTTGATGGTTTCAAAAATTCACTCCATGAATAAATTCTCAATATAACACTACGGAACATATTCAAACCGCCATACTCTGTCGAATATGCCGCAACATCCTTAGCAATTGTACGAAACTTATCAAACATTTCGGCGTCTGTAAGAATACATATAAGTCGAGTTTTATCATTAACCTGATCTAGTCTAATGTCTAGACAGTCCAATTTATTGGTTATATCAAATTCAAAATAACCTTCTTCTTCTGCAAAAAATAGAAAGTTTCCTTCTGCATTAATTGAAACCCAAAACCTAGAATCCTCTTTATACAACCTTCTAGCTGAAGACGGATAAGAACCCGATTCTATTCCTTCCCAAGGGTTATCTTTAAAAAACTCTCGATAGTTATTCGCCATCATCTTCATACTCAAGTACAAGCTCTTCATTGAGAGCTTTCCATATCTGATTAACTACATAGGAGACTTTTGTTGCTCTGCTCAGACGATCAATCTCTCTTTTTGACTTACCTTTTAAGTTTTCGAGTAAAGGAAAAGAGACTGAGTAGCTAATCGTTGGATCTTTGTGAGGAACTCCTAAAATCTCATCGCCACCCTTCTTAGCATTTTTAGGTAATGTGCCGATAGATAGCGTGTATATTATTAGCCCTGGCTGGTTGCGCTCTGGATTTGTAATATAATAAAAGGGGTTCGATTCTGCTGGTGCATTATCGGGGTCTTGCAAGAAATACCTTTCGTCATGCTTATCACCAATCTCTTGTCTCTCCCAGCAAACAGTATTTCCGCTGACAGATGCCAATAACTTCCGCTTGGACGGTTTTATTTGAGGTAATCTATGATCTAATGAAATGATACTTGGCAACTCAGGATCTCCATCCTGAACTTGCTTTTGAGACCACCATAAATTCTTATCGTTTTTTATATTTTTGATACATACGGTAAATTTAGGTAAACCAGACTTTTCAAGTTTAGAAATATACTGTAGTAACAAATCATCGGTGACTTCTCCCTCCACATACTTCGTATCTGAAATAAAGTCTTTAATGAAAGAGTGATCTACATCATAAAAGATAGTTGAGCCATCAGCGGCACTGTATTGATTTACACCTTCATCAAATAGACAATTTATCAGGTTCCTAGTAACATTTAAATTGTTTAAGTTATTTTCATCCGAAACGTAAAATTCATACTTTCTTAATCTCCTCCCAGCTAAGTCTAGCGAGCGAGTATGGTTGTGTGCCGCATTCATCTTCTGTTTCGCAGTAATCAACAACGCTCCTGGATGCTCTCTAACCTTCAATCCAAATTCGCCAGGGGTTTTCTTTTGTTCTGACATTCGACTTAATTCAAGGTAGAGCTCATCAATAGCATTGGAAATAAATCTATACCATTCAAAAGATTCCTCTGTAATAAATAATTTGCATAGATCTTTATAACCCGGTCTATATCCAAACCAGCGGCACATTTGCATTAACGTATCGTATGTTTTCGAGTTTCTTGTAAAGTAGGATACTGTTAGGCCTTCCAAGGTCAATCCTCGAGAAAGCTTATGACCTCCAATAACAATTGCTGATAAGCCGTTAGCTTTGTATGCGGAGTAGTCTAAACTTTCTCCTGACTTGCCGTGTACAGCGAATACCTTCGTTTTACCAATAGCTCTCTTTAAATGATTAAAAATTTCCTCAAAAGATTCATTTATTTCATAAAACTTATAAAAGCTGTCTTTAATATCTGAGATCACCCGACTTTTTTTAACCGCTTGTTCCATCGAGTAACCCAGTGCAAAATCAGCGGCGCTGCGTATTTCATCCATGTATTCATCAACTACTTCTGCAATTTTATCTTGTAGAAGAGTTAAGTGAGTCATGTTAATTAGCATTGTGCTATGTGCCTTAGGCGTGCCCTTAAGTGACCTCACTGCAACAGTAATTAAATAACATCTGACTGCTTCCTTTAGTGATTCTGGCAATACACCTACGAGAGTCTCTTTGTTACTTTTTGCAGGTAAAAGAACTTCATTGTCGTCAATTATGACAACTGGATCGGCCTTACTGTCATCATTAGATTGAAAAAAGTGTTTTTGTCCAACGTAACTATCAGGAGTGGGAATTCGGATCATGAAGTCTTCGGGGAAAAGATCATCACCAATATCTACATGTTCCTCGTCAGGATCAATAAATATGTTAGCAAAAGGTGTTGCTGTATAACCGATATATGAAGATCTATTAAAAAGAGATAACAACTTTCTTATATTGTTATTGATAGCTGTTATGTCACCTTTTTCATGTTTCGTGTTAATTGAGGCGTAATCAGCTTCGTCGTCAATTAACAAAAGCTGAGTATCTAGTTTTTTCCCTTCTTCCGCATTTAGCCCGTGATGATTTTCTATCCATTCATATAAGTTATTTAAGACAGAAGCCCATTTCTTGATAACAAAAATTATAGGACCTTCGACCTTTGTGAAATTAATACCGAATCTATTTGCTACAGGCTTGCTAAAGTCGCCTTCTATCGTTGTCAGTGGATGTGCGACATAACTTGGATCTCTGTATTTACCAACACCTATTGGTAAACCTCCTTCATAGCGTTTTATAGACTCTCTTCCCGTTACACCTTCATCTAATCTTATCTGAGTCTGCTTCCTCAACTCATTTAGGTGACCTCCAAGAACAATTATTACTTTGTATCCTGCATCAACAGCTTTGTTTATTAAACCTAAGTAATTTTGAGTTTTTCCAGATTGGACGTTGCCCATCACCAATCCTCTTCGATTCCAATTACCTTCTTTACTAGGGTCTCCAGAGCAGTCTAAAATTTCATCTATTGTTTCTTCAGTTTTCTTAATTACATCTTTGTTTCTTCCCTGATCTAACAAGTATTCTTCATAAGCCTTCCAATATACCCAATCTAATTCACCTCTTTTGTGATCTAACCATCTTTCTACTTTTGGGTTTGCAAGGATAATAGGAGGTTCATCGATTTCTACGTTTATGGTTGTTTCTATTTTAAACTTTATGGTTTTCCAATCTTCTTCAGTAAATGAGCCGTATTGCGGGAGCATCGTCTTTAGTTGTTCAATAGTGCTACCTATAAATTCAGTATCAACTGTCTTACCAGATGCTTTAGCTTCGTTAAAAATCCTAAGAAGAGTATTGGTGCAATCTTCAATTACTACTTTTTCCATAGTTCTTTAAATCCCTCTACTAAGTCGTCATAGCTAATATCGTTTTGATTAATCTGGTTTGGTTCCGATGACATTTTTTCATATATATGATGAATTGGTATTTCTTCGGATAGGTGCTGTAAATACCCAATAAGGTTTTTGGCTTGTACTTTGTCTAGCGTTGACAAAAGGCTAATCAGGTGTGTGTTATCCGCAGATACTTCATAACTGATACTCTTGTCTCTTTCATTTTCATTTACTTTCCAAAAAGCGTTTGCTTCTTCAAGTTTGCCTCTGTATCGATATGTTTTCTGCGATCTTTTTATAGGTTCTCTTATTAACTGCCTAAGCTTTGCTTTTACTTTGTGCGGTATTTCGAGAGATGACTTTTTGACATCAGTAGACCATTCTTCGTCTAAACTAGTTGGAATATTTACCTCCACTCTCGCTAGCTTTCCCAATTGTGACAATCTAGTTAAGCCAAACCAACCACCTGAGATAATGAGCCGATTTGCTCTATAAACGTATAGCCCCTGGTTAGCAGTTATCTGATCTGTGCCACCTAACTTTACTAAATCAGATTTTGTTAACTTTGACTCGTGAGGGAGTATATGCACTCTGAGCTCAATGCTTCCACCTTTCTTAACCCTAAACTTTTGAGATGGACCTTCTTGATAGCCGTTACGGCTTCTTAAAAAGGGATCGAAATGTTCTAGCTTTTGATAGTTAAAATAGAAATTAATCGCTCTTTTACCTTCCATAAACTTGTGAAAGTGTAAGCGAACATAGCTTTTTAAATTAGTCAGGTCTTGACCTAAGGCAACTTGAAGCTCTGGAACTGGATATCCATCATATTTTCCTATATTTTCCCATATGATGGCCGTCCCTTGTTTATCCAATAGGATATTGAATTTGGAACATAAATCTTTTGTTTCTACTTCGGAGTGTTTGATTAGTTTCCAGGCATTTTCATGTTCAACTAAATCCAAATCCCAAGTTGCACTCTGGGGTTTTGAGCTTGAGTCTTTACTTATAACTGTAAGCTTTCTCGCTTGTGAAAAACTAGCCATTTTCATTCCTGAACCAAATCGGCCCAGATCAAACTCGCTTCTAATATCTGCAGGGTCTTTACACCCAATTCGCATTGAGTCTATAAGCGTCTCAGGGGTCATTCCGTAGCCATCATCTAGAATAATTAAAACGGCTTTCTCATCAATAATATTTATTTCTGTGTAGATGTTGTTAGATTCTGCAGTGACAGAATTATCGATAATATCGCTTATTGCAGAGTTAAGGTTGTACCCTATTCTTGCTAACGTTTTAATATGTGATTTAGGGTTTGGAGAAAGGTCTATGTGTTCAGGCACTTGTTATCTCCTTCCAAGATATTTTCCAAAAATTCATTACCTTGTGGAGGGCTAAGTTTTCTTTTAGATCTAAACCGTCTGCTGAGGCAGTTTTAACCGCTAAGCTAAGTGCAAGTAGTTGATTTTCTTTATCGGTAATTTGTTCGCAGTAACATTCTAATTGAAGGTCTTCTTCAAAGAATTCATCGATCCAAGAATCTAGTGACTGCCTGCTAATATTTGGAATGTTTTGGATTACTAGTCTTATTAACTCACTCTCTTCTTCTTGGGAAAATACACCGTCGTTACTTGATATATAGAGAACAACCATAACTAGTGATTTTTCAAAATCCATTTGTGCAATATCCTTTATTATTTTAAAGTGAAATTGAGAGTATGTTTAACATAATTCTATATAAAAATCATTGATCTATTTAAAACTCTAGATGCATAGTAAAAGAACTTCACTTTTTGTTACAAGGAAATTTAGATGTCCTCTACTTATTACGTATATATGCTTAAAGATCCTAGGTGCCGACCAGCTAAAGTTTTTTATACTGGGAAAGGCACAGGCAGTAGGGCTACGGAACACTTACGGAATATAGATGGAACAAATAAAGGGAAATACATACAGAAAATTATTGAGTCAGGATTTACACCAATTGTTCATAAAGTAGTTGAAAATTTAACTGAAGAACTAGCGCTTCAAATTGAATTAGAATTGATTAGTGGCTTAGGAACAATTGAGAGTGGCGGGGTACTATATAATTCTGTTATTCCAAAATCTATAAAAAGAAAAGTCGATAGAAACATTGTCGTTCCTGTTGGTTCAGTAGAAAAGGCACAACTTGGTTTAAAGTTGATCAAAGATGCAATAGTGTCGTTATCTGAAGAAAACGCAGGCGGAATTACAAATGCTGATTGCGCACATTATTTGGGTCTTCAATCAGACAACCAAGGAAGGCAGCAAGATTATTTAACCTACAGTGTGTTAGGGCTTTTAATGAAAGAGGGAGTGCTCACCACTGAAAAACGAGCTAATCGAAGAATATATAAGAAATCCTGAAAATAACTCTAAATCTTTAAACTACTAAGTCTTAAGTAGTTCTAATACAACTTTGCCAATTTTTAAAGCCAAATATGGTGGTACTGCGTTTCCTACCTGAACATATTGATCTGTTTTTGTTCCTTCAAAAAAATAATTATCAGGAAAAGTTTGAAGGCGAGCTGCTTCCCTTACAGTGAGGCTTCGGCATTGTTGCGGGTCATAGTGAATAAATGAATGCCCGTCCTTTGACATGTGGCTTGTCACTGTATTCGAGGGTTTATTTGCGGCTTGGGTTCTAAACCTATCAGCATGATCGCCAGATTTCCAGTTTTTATGCTTAGGTGCAAGTTCAAGTGGGAAGTCTCGCGATTTAGGTGAAATGCCATTATTCAGCTTGGTAAATGCCGCACTAAATCCATAACGGAGTAGATCTGCGTTCATGTGTTTTTTAGATTCGTGATTTAGTACTATATTAGGTGAATCGCTCAAGTACCATTCTCTAATTTTGTTTGGCATTTTAGGTTTAACACTTGTTCTGTTTGAGCACGAACGAGAAAGCCCCCTTATTGGAGAAAGTGAAAGGTTTGAGATTTCTTCTTCACTAAACTTTTCCTTTAATAGCTCAGTAAGCACTTTAGCGTTTTCTGCTATTTGTTCTTCCCAGTCAACTTGGTTATCTGTTTGTTTAGAAAACCCGCTTCGCAATGGTGGCAGATCTGATAGAGCTTCCTCTACGGTTACTCGGTGTTTTACTTCATCAATTGTTTTTGGTATGCAATCTAAGTCTTCTCTCACACCTAATAAAATAACTCTATGTCTAGCTTGTGGAATACCATAATTTTCAGCTTTAATTAAAAAGTCAGATGATATCTTATATTGAGGGTTTTTCGGGTTTTCTGCTGGTGTCACCAATGAATATATTTTGTACCCTGAGACTCCTTTTATTTTTGTAACTCTTCCTGGCTTTCTCAGATCCTTAAGTATATGGGGGAACATTAATTTGTCATTAATTTTGGCTGAGAGGATACCTTTTACATTTTCCATTACGAAAATATCTGGTTGAGCAATAGATAGAACTTTTAAATACTCTAAATATAAAAAGTTACGGTGATCTTTTTCTGCTTTATAATTCTCAATGCCTGCATTACGGGATCTACCTGCAAGCGAATAGGCTTGGCATGGTGGACCGCCAATAACTAGTTTAGGTCCATTATGTCCTTTAATAAGTTCTCTGATGCGGTTATGAATAAGCTCATTATCATTCCCAAGAGCTTTCGGACCTTCTAGTGTTTCTTTAAAGGCAAGTACTGATTGCTCAGGAAACTTTGCGAAGAGCTCATCACGAGATATTTCACCTTGTAAGTATTTATTGTAATAGTCTAATCCACCATTTAGCGATTTTATTTTTCTGAAGAATGCTCTAGTTGTTAAGGTCTTATGAGCTGATGGCTCTTTTTCTACAGATATACAAATATCAAATGGTTTATTACCTTTCTTATCTGTTGTTGCTGAAATACCTTCGCCTAGACCACCAGGGCCAGCAAATAAATCAATAACAAGAATTTCACCGTTTTCCATAACTCACTTAACTACTTCAGTATTACAAGATTATGGATAATACCAGGCCTTATTTATCGTATAAAGATATATATATGTATATTTGAACAACCGCCCAAAATATCAGCTAATAATGATCAAGTGAAGACTGATGTGAACTTGGTTTCCCTGTGTTCATACCCGAAATTGAATTAATTATGAGTAATTTACAGCATGGATGCTGTAAAAAGTGTAGCTTGGCTACGGATGGCCTATCTAAGCTGTTTACGTTCATTTGATTAATTCAAATTGAGGGGACAGTGTGAACCTCGGGGCGCCGAGAGATTCCAAAGAGAAGTCGGCGTTTACTTCTCTTTGGTTGCCGTCGCCAACGCGACATTATTATCAAATTTTATTAGCGCTTTATTACCACAACCATCACAAATCAATGAGTAAGTATCTTTACGCTTACTAACTTTCGTATTTTGATCATTACATTTAATACACGGTGCTTTCATCGGAGTATTCGTATTACAGTTTGAGCAATTGACATAGTATCCATATCGTCCTGAACGGGCTTCAAGAGTGTGTTCATTACTACAATTTTTACACTTTAAGTGTATGACTTTAGGTTCCTCAGCACTTAATAAAACCTCTTCTTTAACTTCACTTTTGTAAATTGATTCGGGTTCATTAAGGGTTACTGGTGACTCGTCGTTTACTGGTTGCTCGGTTGATTTAATATTTTGAGCTAAAAGAAACTGACAAATCTTAGATAGGCTTTCCTCACTAAACCATGGGCGCACGTTAGTTGAAAAAAAGTGCAGTGGGTTAGGGGGTGATGCTGGTAACTTCATTATCTCTAAAAGCTTATCAGCTAAAAATTCAGATTTAATTAATCGATCTTCAAGAGACTGTGGCATGCTATCTCGATTGATTATGGCATTGCTCGAAATTGCGCAGATGCTACGCCATTCTCGTCCTCCGAAGTTCTGCTGTAATTTGCCAAATATTTTGGGAAGTAACTGCTCTGCGTTACTCGTCACTAAACTTTTTAATAAGGCTTGTTGGAGTTCAACTTGCTTTATTGGTGATGGCATTCCTTGCCATTTTCCTCGATAACTACGGCTCCATTCCTGATGCTCATTTATGGCAACTTCGCCTGTTATGCTTTTTGATTCGATTAAAATAAACCCATATGTATAAACAATTAAGTGGTCTATCTGTGCTGATTCGTTATTGTGCTTAAATTTAACATCATTAAATACGAACACTTGTGAGTGATCTTTAAATGCTCGGCGCAAATAAAATGCAACATCTAGCTCTTGCTTGTCCCCAGCTTTAATCTTGATTGATTGTGAAATTGAAGGTGTTTTATCTTTTAAAATCATGAGAAGTCCGTTCTGTCATGTATTCGTATAGGGTACCACCGAAATGCAAAATTAAAATATTAAACTTAATGATGGATTTTAGGTAATGAAATTAAATGCATTTCATAGCTTTGTGTTTATTTCTCTTTGATTACCGCAACAACGCGACATAACTAAATAAATAGTTAATAGGCCACTTTTTCCACACCCTAAATTTGGTACAATGTGGCCTACCAAATTACACAGATGTAATGTTATGAATAAATGGATTTTATTACTCGCTACTTTGATTGCGAGTTTCAACACAGTTGCTGATGAGCAATATTCAAAAAGTCGCTGCGATAGTATTGAGGCTGAGCGCGAGGGTATTCGTAAAAGAATGAATCGTAGCTACACGGCAAGGCAAGGTGAACGTTGGAATCAGCGTTTAGATGAGCTTTTTACGTCGCTGGCGAGACACTGTAAACACCCAAAAAGAAGCTCTGGTAATGGCGGTAATTATACGTATCGCTCGAATCCTACCGCACTTTTAAACACCAAAGTACATAACTCTACTGTGTATTCAAACTCATATAATGACGATAAAAAGCGCCATGCTTGGGGGCAATTTTATCAATTACCTGATCGTTGTAGAGCGAAGGATATGAAGCAAGCTGATTTTGTATGGTGTAGCGAAAATAAAGCTGAGCAAAAGGCGCTATTTGAATCTGCCTGGAGTGGTAAAGCTAAAGCAGACTATAAAGATATTGTTATTACTGTAAAGCCGACCATTACAGAAATTAATGCAAATAAAACTACAAGCCAAGCCGTGATAAAGAATCCGATAATCGAAGCACCCGTTAAACAAGCTTCAACTCCTTTAAATGAGAGTGTTGGTCCGCAATTAACAAAGTTGAATGACCTTAAAATTTGGCAATTAGCCTTGGCGGGCATTGCGGCCATGTTTTTTGTGTTTGGTCTTTATCGTTGGTTTAAAGATTGAGTTATTAAACGGGCTAAAGCCCGACCTACAATGCCTTGCAACTAAAGCGCTAATATTTCTCCTTGTAAACTCGGTAACTCTGCAATACTGGTTTGGAGTTGTTCTATCAACAACTGGGCATTCGCTGATGGTGTGCGTGAATGTGGCCAGAGGGCGTAAATTGGCCTTGCGGGAATATTATGGGGGGAGTCGATATAACTAAAGTTGCTGGTGTCGTCTATACAGCAAATTTCACTCATGGGTAGCAAGCCAATGCCATAGCCTGCTTCAACCATTTTTCTGGCGATTGTAATATCAAAACAAAAGCTTATGTGTTCATACTCGGTTTTTAATTTGTTAAGTAAACCGCTGGGTAGTTGTGACTCTGAATAGGGCAGTATCAACCTTGATGTTGGGGCATCTTTCTTTGTAATTAGCTTTATTGCGATCATACCTAGGCGCTTTTGAAAATAGCTTGAGTCTTGTTGTTCGCCAATGCGAATGGCTAAGTCAAAACGTTTTTGGCTTAGTTGGCTGTTGGCATTACTTGGGTAAATGTGGAGATTTAACGCAGGGTTTGCCATTGCAAACTGATTAACTGCACCCATCAGTGGGCCTGCAATGATGTTTTGTGGGCACAACAGGTAAAACTCTTTTGCGGCGGGCGAGTCATTTAATTGCTCAAGCTGGCTGTTAAGAGCAAGTACTTGCTCGCCTAACTCGTTATACAGTGATTCGCCTTTGGCGGTTAACACAATGCCTCGGGCTGTGCGTTGCAGTAATGGTTCGGCGAGCTTTTCTTCTAAAGCCTGAATGCGCCGTGATAGGGTCGATAGATTCAGTCCTAAATCTTTTGCTGTTTGGCTCATGCTTTTACGGCGCGCTATTTCAATAAATAAATGCAGATCATCCAGCATACGACTCCCTCAATCTTAGTTTGCATTTTCGTGACTGTTGCCACTTGCGTTGTATAAATATAGTAACGCCAAGGAGGACATATGAAAATTCATTTTACTTTTACTGCGGCATTTTCGTTTTTAATGTCGTTTTTACTTTCGGCATGGGTCACTTATGTCAACTTAGGGCTGAGCGATACATTTTTTCTAAGTTGGATGAAGGCGTTTGTCAATGCGTGGCCTGCTGCATTTGTGGTGGCTTTTACGGTTGCCCCGCCAATTCGGGCATTGGTTTTAAAGTTATATAGTAAGGAGTCAGTATGATTAATATCGTGGCAAAAATTATCCCAAAGGCGGCATTATTTGACGACTGTAAAGGGCGTTTACAGGGCATTTTAGCAGCCACTCGTTCAGAGCCAGGTTGTAATCGTTTTGAGCTGTATGCGAGTAAAGAGCAGCGTTGTTTGTTTTTAGTTGAGCAGTTTGAATCGCAAGCCGCCCTTGATGAGCATTATGCTCAGCCCTATACCAAAGCGGTGTTCGCGTTTTATGAAAATGCTTTGGCGGTGCCGGTTGAGGTAGAGGTGGTGGCGGAGTTTTAGATTTAATATTCACAAAGAGGATAAGAGGCGCTGCGCTTTAGAGGTAATTAACTAATTGGCTTAATTAGTATCTCATTGTCTTCTCGTTCACTTCTCTTTGTGAATAATAGATTTGGGCTTTTTAAAATGTTGTGCGCGAAACATATTTCACGTCGACAGGTAAAAAAAACTAGGCTACTGGGGAAGTACTGCTATTCGTAGCCTAGTTTAACAAGGTTGAAAGGGTTACAGCATATAGAGAATTTGCTTGGCTTTTTGTCGGGTTAAACAAGCGGCCATTGGGCGTTTTGCAAACAGCTTGGCTGAGACAGTATGCTCTTTGCCCATGTATTGGTTGTGCAGAGTTTGCACATTGACTTTGCAGGTCACCGAATTTGTGTTTTCTACATAACGAATTTCTACTCGTTCTACTTTTTGAATTAAGTTTTTATAAGGGTAGCCTTCATCGGTATCAAGCTGCGTTATTACCGGTTGATTGGCATAACTAAAGCTTGAGGCACACAAAAGTAATAAAATAATTAAGTATTTCATGGTGGTTGTCCTTGTCTTGTTGCGGTTGGCTGTATGAGTATTACTTGTGTTATGACTACTGACAAACGATTAAAAATTACCTATGCTTAAGTTTTTATTAACCATAAAACGTATGCAGTTACCTCCATTAAAAAGCCTTTGGTATTTTAAGCACGCGGCAGAGTTAGGTAGTTTTAAGCTTGCGGCAGAGCAATTATTTGTTAGCCAAGCTGCGGTTAGCCAACAAATTCGTCTGTTAGAACAACAGCTTGATTGCAGTTTATTTACTCGTCATACCCGCTATGTAGAACTAACTCGCCAAGGCGAACAGCTATTACCTCATGTACTTAAGGGGTTTAGTCATTTACAGGCAGGCGTGCAGGCTGTTAGCCAAGATAGCCACCCAAATACGTTAAACTTAACTGTGTTACCTTCTTTCGCCAGTGGCTGGTTGCTTGGTCGTATTAGCGATTTTCAAAACAAATACCCCAATATCAAAGTGCGTATAGAGCCTAGTGACCAACTTGCTGACTTTTCATCTGGGCAGGTCGATTTAGGTATTCGATTTGGGCAAGGTAGTTACCCGGGTTTGCATAGTGAGCTTATCAGTGACGACAGCCTATTTTTGGCTTATAAACCTGGTGCCATTGATGTTCATAAGCCCCTAAAACCACAGGTTCTGGCACAAAAATTAATTAAAGATGTGTGCCCAGATGCAGAGAGAGGCTGGTTAACTTTGGCTCAGCAACTAGCTGTCAGTCCAGATGCGCTCCCCGCACTTGAAATCGATAATGCAGCATTGGTTATTCAAGCCACGTTAGCAGGGCAAGGTATTGCATTGGTAAGACGGCGCTTAATCGAAACTCAACTTCAACTTGGTCAGCTAGAGATTTATCCAAACTTTGAATATCAATGCCAATTTAAGTATTACCTTGCTGCGCCGCCCGATCATTTTAAATGGCAAAAAGTACGGCTGTTTAAAGCTTGGTTGCTTGAGCAGTTTGCTATGGATGATCAGCAGTTTGATAGTGGAAATAATCAATCTGAAGACTTTTAATAAGTATTGCTCGTGGGATATGTAAAAGCTTGCACTGGTAATTTATCAGTCTTTTAGGTGGGTTTAGCGCAGATTTCTTGCAGTTTTATTAGAAACTGCTAATCTGTACCCCTAACTTTTACAGTGACGTAAATTAATGATTAAACGGATTTTAATGACAACAGCGTTGTTGTTGCCTAGTTTTGTCTGTGCGCAGCAATCAACTCCTTCAGAAGCTTGCCAATCTATGCAAGCAGAACGTGTAGAGTTACAAATAGCCCTGCGCAAAACCAATCTTCTCGACAAAATTGAAGCTTATAAACAACGCATCCAAAGCTTGTCGGCACGAATATCTGAAACATGCTTTAGTGAAGAGCAAATAGCAGAGCTTAAATCGTCTTTGTATAACCCTGACATTAATGAGCTTGAAAACACTTTGGCAGAGCCATTAACTGAGCAAGCCTACATTAGCAAACAAGCTGCATGGGAGCGCTTTTATGTTATGCCGCCACGTTGTGCTGCTCGCTCACTACAGCTGCAAAATCTAGAGTCGTGCTTTGAAAATAAGCAAGTTCAGTTTCAGCAGTTTGATATGTTATGGCAGCAAAAAAATGCTCAACTTGCCCGAACAGAAGCAAAGCCTACTGACCCTTTTCATGAGTTTGTATTACCCAGTAAAGCTGAGCGCGCAAAAATTAGTATGGAGCAAGAGCTAAAGCGCTACAGTTATGGTACAGATTCGTTTTTACCAACTAACATTATTGTGTTGTGTGTTTTAGCTGTACTGGTGTTTTTTGGTTTGATATTTGTGTTTCATTGGATAATGCGCCCACGTCCAATTGTAAAGTGAGTCAAATGGGAAGTTAGCAAGAGTAAAGGGGAAAGGTTCTAGGCAAGATAAACACTGTTTTTAGTCGTTAGATGTTAGGTGTCAGCCGAGCTGTGGGGTTGGTTAGGTCGGGTGTTCTCCTCAGCGATTTAAGCCTTGTAGGAGGTACTTTAGTGCAGAATAGAATCAAACATAATCCATGTAAACCTTTTCAAATTTTCTATATTCAGACGCGCGAAACAAGTTTCACGCCTACGGGGGAAGCATAGGCGCTAGGACGCGATGTAAAATCGCTGCTACAGACTCGCATCTCGTTTCTCGCTACTTTTCCCTCGTAACTTAAGACAATTCCCGGCTAAAGCCAGTCCTACGGGCTTTAGCCCGAAACTTGTAACTTTCCCCTTGTAACTCATAACTTTATCACTCATCCGTTTTAAACTGTTTGGCGCGCTCTTCTGCGTCAATCAAGGCTTGTGATTTTGGCTGTTTGGATTTGCTTTCAATCACAGGCTTCTCGTCTGAACTGGGATCCCAAGCAGGGTCAAGTGATAAGTTGGCAAATGGGTTATGTGGCTTATCATCTTGTTGCTCTAACTCTTTATCAGCTTCTTTAAGCTCATCGTCGTCATTTAACTCTTTAGAAACATCAACCGTTTCTTCAATTGGCTGTGTCGGCTCTTCTAAACTAAATGAAGCGGGTTCATCCTGCAGCTCTTGCTCAAGTGCTTGTAAAGCTTTAGCTAAATCATCATCGCTAATATCGTCTTGATCAGCTGTTGTATTTGGTGCAGTGACTGTTTGATCTTGTTCAGTGAAATGATCAGTAAAAGATAAATCATCATCCATTAATGAAGATAAGTCATACTCAGGTACCTCATCTTTTGCAGGTTCATCATCAGCGGAAGGCTCTTTAGCTGAATATTCATCAAAACCAAACGATGAAGATGCAGTAAAGCTAGGCTCTTCTATTTCTGGTTTCTCAAGTTCGTCAATTTCAGGTTTTTCAAGCTCTTCTACCTTAGCTAAAACTGGCTCATCGTCAGCGATAGGCTCTTTAGTTGAGTATTCATCAAAACCAAACGATGAAGATGCAGTAAAGCTAGGCTCTTCAATTACAGGCTTTTCAAGTTCGTCAATTTCAGGTTTTTCAAGCTCTTCTATCTCAGCTAAAACTGGCTCATCGTCAGCGATAGGCTCTTTAGTTGAGTATTCATCAAACCCAAACGATGAAGATGCAGTAAAGCTAGGCTCTTCAATTGCAGGCTCATCAAGCTCACTAATTTGAGGCTTTTCATGCTTTTCTATCTCAGCTAAAACTGGCTCATCGTCAGCGATAGGCTCTTTAGTTGAGTATTCATCAAAACCAAACGATGAAGATGCAGTAAAGCTAGGCTCTTCAATTGCAGGCTCATCAAGCTCACTAATTTGAGGCTTTTCATGCTTTTCTATCTCAGCTAAAACTGGCTCATCGTCAGCGATAGGCTCTTTAGCTGAATATTCATCAAAACCAAACGATGAAGATGCAGTAAAGCTAGGCTCTTCTATTTCTGGTTTCTCAAGTTCAGTTATTTCAGGAGCCTCTAGTTCTGGCTCTTCAAATGGCTGGGTCTCAGTGATTCGTGGTTCGTCTTCTGCGATAGGCTCTTTAGTTGAGTATTCATCAAAACCGAAAGAAGATGTAGTAAAGCTTTGCTCTCCTAAGGCCGGTTCATCTTGCTGAACGTCATCAGATTGACTATCTACTTCTTCGTTACCGGTGAACGATGAAGAAAGGTTTGCGAGTTTAAGCTCTTGCTCTAGCTCGCGTTGTTCATCTAAAAAGTCATCTTCAGAATCATGCGTGTTTTTCTCGTCGTAGCCAAGTTCAAGATCTTTAAATTGATGGGCATTAGCAAAATCATCTGCAGGAGCGGGTTCTGCTGATGTTTTAGATTCTTGCTCGTCTGTATCATGCTGAGCACTAAAGTGCATAAGTTCAGATAGTTCATCACTGTTTTGTGTTTCGATTGCCGAAAAAGCATTGTCAGGTACTATATTGCTGTCCGCATGCTGGTGATCTTGTTCTTCACTAAGCACGGCGGCAGTTGCATTTTTTAACTCTTCAGCTTCTTTTTCAGCGGCAGCTTGCGCTTCTGCTGCGGCTTTTAATGCTTTAGCTTGCATCAAGCTTTGTTCAAGCTCTGAGTCTTCGTCTGCTTTTTTGCTTTGACGAATACGCACAATCACTAAACCTGCAACAAGTAGCACCAACAACACAATTAGGCTTGGCATAAATAATGAGCTTGAAGAGCTATCATTGTTTTCTGGGATAGGAGCTGGAGTTGGTGCCGGAATAGGTGTTAGCGCCGAATCTACTTTTGTTTCAGGTTCAGATGGTTTTTCAGCAGGTGCTGCTTCAGCTTCAGCACTTTGGGGTTTAACTGCAACAGCTTGCTCTTGAATTGCAGGGCTGGTAGTTGATTCTACTACAGGTTCTTCAGGAGCATCAGAAATCGTAATTCGATCAACTTTTGCTGGCATTTCTGTCTGCTCTGCAGGTGTTGAACTTTGCTCTATTTGCTGTTGCTGTGATACAGGCTCTTGAACTTGGGGCTCTGCAGCTAATTGCTCTGGCTGAGTTTGCTGTTCGTTGATTTCAGAAGGTTGCTCAACAGCTGGTGTAGTCTCTTCTTCAGGCGTAGCTAGAATTGCACCAGAATGTACATTAGGGTTGGCTGCTGTCGCTGAATTAACAGGAACGATTTCTTTAGTTTGTTGTTCTAGTTTTTCAAAGCCAGCTGCGTTATTTACAGGGGTGGGATTTTTACAGTTTTTTTCATAGTTTCTGGCAGCAGATCGGTAGTTCTTATTGCTGGTATTAAAGCGATACTCGTGCATTTGCTGTTTTAACAAAATACACATAGCTTCGTTGTACTGCGCTTTACTCGTAAAGCTTAAGCTTAGGAGTAATAAGCAAAAAGTTGTTCTAATAATTGGCATAAGTTCAGACCAGTAAGGTTTAATTGATGAGCCGACAGTTAATTAATTCTAAGCTGAGACGGGTAATTTATCCACATTAGGTTAACAAATTACGACTATTCGTATTAGCTAATCAATTACCATGAGCGCACGGTATTCGTCGTAAGCAAATTGGTCGGTCATACCGCTGATATAATCTTGAATTAGGCGGCAGCGATAATAAAATTCGTAGGCGGCAAAATGATCTGGTTCGGCTTTTAGGGCATCAATGGCTTTTTGGTAACTATTTAAATGTTTATTAGACAGCTTTTTAACTAGGCGTGTTTCAATTAAATAGTTTTGATCGCCTCTTAAAACACGCTTAAAAGCTTCAGCATCAAGGGTAAGTAAAGGTTTATAGCAATCGAGTAAACCGCTAATAATACGGTAACCTTGCAGCTCTAATCGCTCTACTTCTTTGTGGCAAAATACATGCTTTAAAGCTACCTGTTTTAAAGTGAGCGTAACGGCGTGCAAGTGACTGCGGTCTTCTAATAAAGCCTGATTAAAATCACCGTGATAAATGGCTTCTATATTATTAATAAACCGGTCTGCCGCGTAACTTACCAATGGGTGTAGCAAAGTAACTCGCAGATAGATAAAAAACTCACTGTTAAAATTGTACGGCTGCTCTTGAGCTTTACTTAATGCATAATCAATCGCTTTTTCGGCAAAGTCACTGTGCTTAGTATCGTTAATGGTTAGGTTAGTGAGTGTGCGGGTGTATTGATCTTTTAGCTTTTCACATAGCGACTCAACACTAATAATGCCCTTTTCTACGGCATCTTCAATATCGGCTAAACAATACGAAATATCGTCGGCAGCTTCCATAATATAGCTAGCAGGATGACGGCAGTATTGCTCAATTTCGAGCTCAGTTTGCAGTGCATCTATAAAAGGTTTTTCGCTAAAGTAATAACCCACTTTTTTCATCAGGTAATTTTTATCTTGCGGACTGTCTTTTTTCGTCATGCTGGCCGGGCGGGTGTATTTTAAAATTCCGGCACTTTGGCTGTAGGTTAAGTTTAGTGATAGTAATGAATGAATTATGCGAATACCTTGGGCATTACCTTCAAAGCTTTTGATGTCTTGTGCTAGGTGTTTAAAGATCACACTAATGCCAATACCTTTACAGCGCTCTGGTGTTAGTGCGTCTAAGTGTTTTTCAAACCATTGGTTGATGGCTGCCTCGCCAAAGTGACCAAATGGCGGGTTGCCGATATCGTGCATTAGGCACGCCATTTCTACTAGGCTTTCAAGCGGTCGTTCAAGCCCCGCTAGGCCATACTCTTTTTGTTTTGCATCACTAAGCTTATTAAAAATTGTTTGTACTATAAAACGGCCTACTTGTTGTACTTCAAGCGAGTGAGTTAGTCTTGAGCGCACTGCGGCGTTGCGTTCGAGTGGAAAAACTTGGGTTTTTTGTTGCAAGCGGCGAATTGCAGCGCTGTTAATAATGCGGCCCCGATCACTTTCAAGCGCAGTGTGTAAATTATTGGTAGAACGCATTTCGCGTGCTGGAGTTATTTTCTTACCAAAATCGATCATTTCTCATTCCCACAAAGCGGTAAAATCGGGCTTTTGCGTGTTGTTAGCAAAATTTTGCCAGTTATTAAATTAAATCTAACAGCTTGTATCTTAAATTAAAATATCCATTTTTATTAAAGTTATTACTTTAAATAAGGACCTTTATTCATATATTATTCAGTTTTACGCACTTCTTTATTATCTTTAATTAGAAAGGAAAGCCTTTTGGCTGTATAAAAATGATGTCGGAAGTGACAGATTTAAAGTAAATGGTTCACGTTTAAAAGGTAGTGTGAAAAAGCTAGAAAGCATGATCACAAAATTTTCAAAACAGTTTGATAAAGTCACAGATCAAATCAGCAAATTGAATTAAAAAGGGTTTCGCATGCGTATTTGGCAATTAGTTTTAGCAAGTTTATTAGCGTTCAGCTCGATAGTAAAAGCGGAGCAAGAACAATCGGTCGTACTTATTTCGATAGATGGGTTTCGTTGGGATTACATTGAAAAACACCATGCAAAACATTTAAAAGCAATCAGTGAGCAGGGCGTTAGAGCAACTAAAATGCGCCCTGTTTATCCGACCAAAACTTTCCCTAATCATTTGTCGATTATCACCGGTTTATTACCTGTTAATCATGGCATTGTTGAAAACCGCTTTTGTGA
Organism: Pseudoalteromonas apostichopi; assembly: GCF_030297135.1. Taxonomy (NCBI): domain Bacteria; kingdom Pseudomonadati; phylum Pseudomonadota; class Gammaproteobacteria; order Alteromonadales; family Pseudoalteromonadaceae; genus Pseudoalteromonas; species Pseudoalteromonas apostichopi. Next base: position 405,448 of record NZ_AP028066.1, on the reverse strand, counting down.
TACTGAGCGCAACGATTGCTACAAAATGGGTAAAGGGAAAGACGATAGTACATGGTTTAGTGGCATTCCGCTTTGGAACCTTGCACAAATGCAAGGCTTAAAAGCAGCAACCTACTTTTGGCCTGAGTCAGATGCGCGCTTTAACGGCATGCTGCCTGATTACTTTTATCATTATTCTAAACACAGTGATTACCAAAAGCGTGTTGATCAAATTATTCAGTGGTTAAGCTTGCCAAAAGCACAGCGCCCACGTTTGGTGATCAGTTATTTCTCGCTGGTAGATAGCATGGGACACGAGTTTGGTCCTGATGCTAAAGAAACCTATGATGCGGTGCAAAAGTTAGATAGTTTAATGGCGGATTTATCTAGCCGCTTAAAAGCGCTTGATGAAAACATTAATCTAGTGATTGTGTCTGATCATGGTATGGCGTCTGTTGATCCAAACCTTAGTATTAAAATTGATAGCCTGCCACAAGACGAAAACTTTATAGTGCAAAACACCGGTCCACGTGTTTTATATTATGCAAAACCAGATAGTAAAGCCGACATCAGTGGGTTTAGTAAAAAGCTCGCAAAAGCGGCTGAGGGTCGTTACATCGTGCTAACTGAAAAGCAAAAGCGTGGTTATCACTATAATAAAGGCCCGCGAGTTGGCGATATTATTTTGCAAACCGATGCACCTCGTGTGTTCACTGATAGTAAAATGGCAGGCTATTTGGGCACTCATGGCTATGCCTATAGCGAAGATATGGCTGCAACTTTTATTGCCAACGGACCTGCCTTTAAACAAGGCCTACGTGTAGATGAAGTAAGTAATTTAGATGTATATCCGCTTATCGCCAAAATCCTTGGGCTTGAGATTTTAAGCCCAATCGATAGTGACGGCGCAAGTTTATTCCCAGTGGTAGTTGAAAAGCTGTGAGGGGAAAGGAAGCTTTAAGTCATAAGTTTTAATTTAGTTTGTGGCTGACCTTGCCAAGGTTAAATACGATATAGTAGGCGTGAAATTTATTTCGCGCGAAACAAGTTTCACGCCTACGAGTGAAAACGTTTGGCGCTGGGCGCTAGGATTTAGGCTCTTTGACGCGATATAAAATCGCTGCTACAGACTAATATCTCATACCTCGCATCTCGAAACTCGTAACCTATAACTTTGTCACCCAGCCATATTCACCATGGCTTTGAAATTTATAACTTTGGTTATTGGCATCAAATTGGCCTTGTAGGGTATTTTCTGTGAGGGTCATCACCGCTTGATAGTCAGCTTTAGCATGAGCATTGACCTTACCAAACACACTTCTATCGCCATTACTGGCTTCTATAATGTTACTGATCTCTACGGTGTAACTAAGATATTCGTCTATTACTAAAATAAAGTTATCGCCGGGTTGTAAGGTTTTAAGGGTATCTAAATCAAACTCGCTGAATGCGGTGTTTGCTAACTGTTCGGGTAAACGGCCTTGTTTATATAGGTAATCGTGTGCGCGGTCAGATAACTGGTTAAGGGGCGCAGTTAAGTTCACAATTGGCTGCGGGGCTATTTGATCTGCTTCAGCTTTGTAAGAGGCAACAAACTGCTGAGTGCTGGGTTTTGTTTTAAAACCATCACTTTGAATATGCCATTCATTCAGTGCAAAGGCTGTAAGCGGCAAAATAAAGATTAATGCAAGCGTCCTGTTCACATGTTTCTCTTACGGGTTTTTATGTTAACTTGCTGTTAGTTTTTACCTTAAGTTAACAATTTGGTCAATAGATAATCAGTAAGTAGTTGCTTTTATTATCGTGTCGATAAAATTAATTTGTTTTACTCGATTGCTAATGCTGAGCATAATCCGCGTTTTTTTGTCACTGAAACTCCAAGATTAGAGGTACCGACCATGCGCGGCTGGATCATTTATAAAGATAGCCAAGGTTTGTTAAAGCAAGAAACCTATGAAGTAGAACGTTTACTTGCGGCAGCAAAAGAAGAGGGTATAGAGTTACAGGTTTATTCGCCTGATCAATTTGATCTCACTATCACTCGTGAAGATGGTAAAAGTATTTTAATTGATGGCCAGTCAGTACAACTACCAGATTTTGTTATTCCTCGCATGGGTGCAAGTACAACGTATTTTGCGCTGGCGATTATTCGCCACCTTGAGCGCTTGGGTGTTTACTGTGTAAATAGCTCGCAATCAATTGAAACAGTTAAAGACAAACTGTTCGCGCAGCAAATTCTAGCTGAGTGTAATTTACCAACACCAAATACTATGCTGGTTAAGTTTCCAGTGAATATTGATTTAGTTGAAAAGCAAATTGGCTTTCCTGTGGTTATTAAAACCTTATCAGGCTCGCAGGGCAGTGGCGTATTTTTATCAAAATCAAAAGAAGAGTTTGATGACTTAATGCAGCTTATTGAGGCTGCAAATCCACAAGCAAACATTATTTTACAGCAGTTTGTTAAGTCCAGCCATGGCCGTGATTTGCGAGTACTTACTATCGGTGGTAGAGCGGTAGCTTGTATGGAGCGTAACTCGCAAGGTAAAAACTTTAAAGCCAATGTGAGTGCCGGTGGTACAGGTAAGTCATTCCCTATTACACCAGAAATTGAATGGCTTGCTACACAAACTGCTAACGTACTTAATCTTGATGTAGCGGGCATTGATTTATTGTTTGATGAGCAACACTTCAAAATTTGTGAGGCAAACTCAAGCCCAGGTTTTGAAGGCTTAGAAGGTGCACTGGGTATTGATGTAGCCAAAGAAATTTTGCACTTTATTCGCATTCGCTTAGGTATTTTCGATAAGCCTACCGTGGTCAAAGAGCCTTGTTTAGAGGTGGTTTAATTTTGTAGAAGGCGTGTTACTAACACGCCTTTTTTGTCTCATCTGTATAGTAATCAAATCTTAAAATACTACAAAAGTGTACAGTGCCATTTAGCAAATCATAGGATATGGTAGATTTTTAATTGCCATGGAGTATGTGTACATGAGTCAGCTCATCAGTCGAGCAACTGCGGGGTTAGTGGCCGTTATTATTGGTTTTACCAGCTCAATAGCGCTTATTTATCAGGTTGTTATGGTTTTAGGTGGCACGCCTGATTTAGTTGCTAGTTGGGTGCTAATGCTCGGTCTTGCTATGGGGTTGAGCTCAATTGCTTTGTCTTATTATTATAAAGTGCCCATTCTTATCGCTTGGTCAACAACTGGTGCGGCACTACTTATTTCAAGTGCCCAAGGGTATAGCTTAAATCAAGCTGTTGGCGCGTTTATGTTCTCTGCGGCGCTGGTGTTTTTGTCTGGCATTACTGGCATATTCGAAAAAATGATGAATAAGATACCAAGCCAACTAGCTTGTGCCATGCTTGCTGGCGTGCTGGTGAATTTTGGTATTGATGTATTTAATTTTATGAACGAGCTACCTTTAGTGATTGGTTTAATGGTGGCCGTATATTTGTGCGGGAAACGCTATTTCCCGCGTTTTGCTATGCTTGCCGTGGTTGTGGCTGGCTTTTTAATGGCAGGCCTAACGGGGCAAATCGATACAACTAGTTGGCAATGGAGAATGAGCGAGTTTGCTTATATTGCTCCTGAGTTTGATCTTAACGCTATGATAAGCGTTGGTTTGCCGCTATTCATTGTGACTATGACATCGCAAAACTTACCGGGTATTGCCGTGTTAAAAGCACACCATTATAAAGCACCCGTGTCGGCCGCTTTAAATGTTACCGGGCTATTAAATGTGATTATTGCGCCATTTGGTGGCTATGCCATTAACCTTGCGGCCATCACCGCTGCCATTTGTATGAGCCCTGAGGCTGATAAAGACCCAAGCAAACGTTATTGGGCAAGCATTGCTGGTGGTGTGTTTTACATTATTATGGCGCTCCTTGCAGCTACGCTAGTTGGTTTGGTAGCAAGCTTGCCACAGGCATTGATTTTGGCGTTGGCAGGCATTGCCCTATTTGCAACCATTGCCAGTAGCTTACAGCAAGCATTAACTGAGGCGTATTATACCGAAGCCGCTATCGTGACCTTTTTAGTCACAGCTTCAAACCTAACTTTATTCTCGGTCGGTTCTGCATTTTGGGGAATTGTTGCAGGTACGGTGACCTTGGTTATGACTCGTAAAGATTGAGGGATTTAAACGATGCAAGTTATACGAAGTCGCGAATTCACAGCTGATCGAGCTTGGGGGGCATTAGATATTGCCAATATGAAAGGTATTACAACACGTTTGCATTGGACAAATAAACCTTACAAATGGCATATCAATGATGGTGAAGAAGTTTTTGTGGTGTTAAGTGGCCAGGTCGAAATGCTTTATAAGCAGCATGGTGAAGTATGCGTTGAGCTTCTCAATGCAGGGGATATCTTTTTTGCCAGTGTTGGCACGGAGCATGTTGCAAAGCCTAAGGGAGAAGCGCGAGTTTTGGTTGTCGAGTCGCAAGGCAGTGTATAATAAAAAAGGCCCCAAATTTGCTGGGGCCTTTCGTTATTTAAGTAATGGTTTTATCACTTCAAACATGGCATTGATATGGTCATCACGGGTATTCAATGCAGGTATATAACGGTATTTATCACCGCCTGCATGTTCAAAAATTTCGCGATTTTCACCTTCTATTTCTTCTAATGTCTCTAGACAATCGGCACTAAATGCAGGGCTGATGATTGCAATATCTTTAATGCCTTCAGCAGGGTAGCTTTCAAGTGTTGCGTCAGTGTAAGGCTTTAACCATTCTGCTTTACCAAAACGGCTTTGGAATGTAGTTACAGCAAAGTCTTTCTCAAACCCAAGTTTTTCGGCAACTAAACGAGTAGTTTGCATACAAAAGCAATAGTATGGGTCGCCATTTTCTAAAAACTGTTTAGGTGTACCGTGGTACGAAAACACTAGCTTTTGTGGTGTGCCGTGGGCATTTAAATCTTCGCTAATGCTAGCAGCTAAAGCATCAATGTATATAGGGTTATCGTGATAACCATTAATAAAGTGAAGCTCTGGTACCCAGCGCCACTTACGCAGTACATCTGATACCGCATCAAACGTTGAACCAATGGTGGTGCTTGAATATTGCGGGTACATTGGCAGCACAATAACGCGTGTGATGCCTTTTTCGCGAAGCTCTTCAAGGCCAGCTTCAATTGATGGGTTACCGTAGCGCATCGCCATAACTACATCGGTGTCTTGGTGTCCTTTTTCCTTTAAAAGGGCTGCCAGCTTTTTGCTTTGCTCTCGGGTAATGTGAGTCAATGGTGAGCCGTTTTCAGTCCAGATACTTTTATAAAGTGCCGCTGAGCGTTTTGGGCGTAAAGTAAGTACAAAGCAATAAAGGATGATCATCCAAATAAAACGTGGGATCTCAACGATGCGAGGATCTGATAAGAATTCGCGCAAGTAAGTTCTAAGTGCCGCGGTAGTAGGTGCATCTGGGCTACCTAAGTTGGTCAATAAAATGCCCGTTTTTTTGTTGAATCGGCCATCATGTGGCTTATCGGTTATGGCGGAAAATCGCGACACTGAGTGCTCCTTTAGAAGTAATCGTAATATAAATCACATTGTAACGAAGTAAGCTGAATATGTGATCACTTTATTCGCTAATTTTTGATCATGATTCTGAAAGGATTTGGTTTTTTCGTTTCAAGTTGTTGTAGCTTAGCAATTGATTTGGCACCGAACACATGCCCTTTTGGTAAAAGCAAGATACCATCATAGCTTCTAAGTGCATGGCCGAGTACCATGCCGTTTTTAAGATCCTGTGCCGTGAGAATCTTCATAGTGCCCACTTTTTGATCACTAGCACAGCTGATTTTAAGGCTCCCTAACACTTCTAAAATCTTTGGGTGGTAGTGAGTACCGCTATATAATTGTAGCTGATCGAGTGCGCTTTCATAACGGCTGTTGTCATTTACTGTGATATGAGCAATTGCTTGCCAAAAATCACGCGCTACAGCTAATATCATTGCCGTAATTGGAATTTCTTTACCTTTTAAACCCTTAGGTGTGCCGGAGCCATTGTAGTGTTCAAATTGGTAATAAATTGCTTCAGATACATCATGTAAATGGGGAGCGGGCATTAGCATTAGCTGAGCGGTACTAGGGTGTGTGTAAAATAACTTTTTTTGGTTCTCTGTAAGCTCTCTGGTTGGCTTTTTATAAAGCTCTGGCTCCATGGCAAGCAAGCCAATTTGTGCTAGGTAGCCTGCCATTTCTGCCATTTCAATATGTTTTTTATCTAAACCAAGATGTTCAGCAATTTGTTTGCTGGTAGTGGCAATGTTTTGTGCTTGCATACCATCAAGGTATGGGTTGGCATTAATAAAGTTATATAAAATCTCAAAGGTACTGCGATGCTCGTGTTTTTCACGTTCGTTTACTTCTTCTAGTTGTTTGAGCACTTTTCGAATTTGTAGAGTGCGTTTTTCGACCATTTGCTCAAGGTTGTTGTTTAGCTCTTTTAACTGGCTATTTTGCGCTTTTATTTTTTGCTCTAACTGCTTGTTTTGGCGCTTTAATGAGGTTTTTTCTATGCCATCACTGATGTTGCGCAGCAGTAACTCATTTTGCCAAGGTTTTTGAATGTAAGCATGGATCCTACCTTTATTGACCGCAGCAATAGTGTTGTCGATATCTGAGTAACCAGTTAACAAAATCCGTTGAGGCTCAGGGTCTATATTGAGTGCTTGTGCAAAGAAGTCAGCGCCATCTATGTTTGGCATTCGCATGTCGCAGATAATCACATCAAAACTATAGGTAGCTAAAATTTTTAGTCCCTCAAGTGGATCTGCACAGGCTTTTGCAGTGATGTTATTCGCTGATAATAATCGCAAAAGAGTCCGCAAGACGATTTCGTCATCATCGATGCATAAAACCTGAATATGTTGTTTGCTAACTTTTTCAGCCATAGCGCTTTACTGTGAATCATCGTTAATCAATAACATAGCCTTAAATCCAGCCTTGTGCTAGGTTTTAAAAGAGACAAATAAAGTTTGAGATGAAAATGGATGACTTTAAGCAAGCCTACTTATTAGAAAAAGCGGCCAGAGAAGAAGCTGAGCAATTGCTTGCAGATAAAAGCAGGATTTTAGTGGCATTAAACAGTGAGCTTGAGCAAAAAATTGCTGATTTAAAACACCATCAAGCCATGTTTATTCAAGCTGAAAAAATGGCTACTTTAGGAACACTCTGCGCAGGGGTTGCGCACGAAATAAATAACCCGCTTGCCTATAGCATCAGTAATGTTGATTGTTTAAAAAACTATTGTGATTACTTTAGTGATTTGCTCGCTGTGTGCGATGAGTTTGCTTGTAGTGAAACCGATAAAGTAACATTCTGTAAGCAATTAACTGAGCTAAATAAATTGCATTCATTTCGCTTTGTAGCCGAAGAGCTACCTGACTTAATTAGCGATACCTCACAAGGATTGCAAAGGATCAGTAAAATTGTTGCTAATTTATTAGATTTTTCGCGGCCCAAAGGTCACGACAAGCAATTTGCTGATATGACAGATGCAGTAAAAAGTGCCGTAAAACTATTAGCAAACCAACTGCGTGATTGTAATTTACATACCCAGTACAGCCCTATATCACAAAGTTGGTGTAACTTACCTGCGATAAGCCAAGTGATAGTCAATATCCTAATTAATGCAAAACAAGCCTGTGATAATCAAAAATCAAATGCTGAAATATCTGTTGCAGTATATGAGCTCGAACAGCATATTTATATAGATATTGAAGACAATGGCGCCGGCATGTCAGAAGAAACCATTGCGAAAATATACGATCCCTTTTACACCACAAAACCTGTTGGAGAAGGCACCGGCATGGGGATGACCATGGTGTATGCCATAGTGCATGAACATCAAGGCTGTATTGATATTCAAAGTACAGAAGGAATGGGCACAAGAATTAGCTGCGTGTTTCCTGTGCAAAGTCAGGTCAGGAAAACTGTAACTAGCTGACAGTATTTCAGTTGTTGCAAAAATTTGTGAATTCGCTAGGGTAGGAATACACCCATAGCAAACCAACATGCAAAGGCTCAATATGCTAAATCAACAAAGTTCGGATGTGTTTAAAAACTACCTCGCGAGTCAAAGCGAGACTAATCAAGTTAGTTTGGACCAAGTGCTTGGTTATATGTCTGGTCTACTGGCCTGCTCAGAGTTTTTTGGGGAATCAGAATTAGCAAATTATATTGCTGACAATGATGAAGCGGTATTCAACACCTTAATGACAGATTCAGAGCCTCGCGATGCGATGATTGAATTGCTTGATAACATCACCGAAGCACAAGTTGAACAAAAGAAAATCTTAGCCGAATTATACCCAAATGAAGTAAACAGCAATGAGCCAAGCCAAGCATTGCAGGACTTTTGTAGCGGCTATATTGCGGCGTATATTGTGAACCAAGATATTTGGCACAGCGACTTACAATTTTTACTTAAAGCTGATGATCAGCAAGATAATGAAAGCGAAGATGGTCAGCTGTTTATTGATAATTTTGAAGCAACTCTCGATTTACTAACGACCTTCGCGATGTGGGATCAGGCGCTGGCAAATCACCCTGAACCAGAAAAACTAGGCGAAGGGTTTGTCACCTTCTTTAATGCGCTAGACGAGAGCTTATCTGAGATTGCCACTATGGCGTTAATGCTTGAAGATGAAAAACTGGCGATGCTTGAGCAAGATCAGTAAACATTTCCCTTCTCAGTAGAGATAAGCTGATAGTTGCATTATTTTGCTTATTTCTACTTAAAAACGAATAATTTCTGTTTGTAAAGTCCTATTAATACTACAAATGGGAATGTTTATACCTAAGTCGTACCTTATTTTTCTTCCCTTTTGTGTATTTGTTGATAGGATGTTTTGTAAGAGTTAACTCGCAGGCTTGAGTTAACTTTCAAAAATCGTGATTTCTAAAATCAACAACACGTGCTTAGTGCTTTTCTTAATTTCTCCAAAAGGGGCGTTTTTTTGTTTTAAGGAAAGCCGGAATATCAACAGGATACACATGACAACACATTCTTTAAGTATGCTGGCCGTTGCGGTTAGTGTGGCTGTTTCTGCGACTTCAGTGCAGGCAGCAGAGCAAGCATCTGCTGCTAAAGCAGATAAAAACATCGAACAAATCTCAGTATTAGGCTCACGCGTTGCTAATCGTACGGCTACCGAATCAACATCGCCGGTTGATTTGATTGATGCTGACGACTTAAACAAAGGTGGTTTCACTGAACTTGGTCAAAGTCTGCAAGCGACGGCTCCTTCATTTAACTTTTCTCGTACGCAAGTGTCAGATGGCTCTGACTTATTTAGACCTGCGACTCTTCGTGGTTTACAGCCAGACCAAACGTTAGTGCTTATCAATGGCAAACGCCGTCATAACCAATCTATTTTTGGTTTAAATGGTACTGTAGGTGCCGGTGCTGCGGGTACCGATATGAATGCGATTCCTCTTACTGCGTTAAAAGGCGTTGAAGTACTTCGTGATGGTGCTGCTGCGCAATATGGTTCTGATGCGATTGCCGGTGTTATCAACTTATCGTTAAACGATTCAACCGGTGTTACAACGGGCTATGTGCAAGCAGGTAGCACGGGTGAAGGCGATGGTGACACTATTTCAATGGGTTTAAACCGTGGCTTTGATTTGGGTGATGAAGGCGGTTTCATTAACTTTTCTTTGGAATACCGTGATGCGGATGGTACAAACCGAGCAGAGCGTGATATTGGTGGCTCAGTTGATGTGCCCGCTGGGACGCTATCTGATGATGTTCGCTGGGGACAAGGTAATGCTGATAGCGAATTTACCTCTGTGTTTTATAATATGGCGTTACCTTTTGGTGAGACCGAACTTTACTCATTTGGCGGATACTCAAACCGTACTGCGCTAGGTAATGGTTTTTACCGTAACTTTGACCAAGCAGCGAAGAACGTGGTGCAAGTGTATGGCGATGGCTTTTTACCTCGTATCGATAACGAAGCCGAAGATATTTCGTTTTCACTTGGACTGCGCGGTGAGTTAACTCCAGATTGGGGCTATGACGTATCTGCCGTACATGGTGAAAATAGCTATGATTTCACATCTAAAAACACGCTAAATGCGTCGTATGCTGCTGAATATGTGGCGAATAACCCTGATGCAAGCGATGCTGATATTGTTGCAAATGCAGGCCCTAACGGCGGGTACTCAGGGGGTTTTAGATTTGACCAAACGACTATAAATGCAGACCTCAATGGTATTGTCGATATTGGCCGCAGCGAGCCATTATACGTATCTGTGGGGGCTGAATACCGTAAAGAAAATTATGAAATCGTGCCGGGCGAAGAAGCCTCTTATGCGTGTGGTTTAGCTAATTCAGATAGCTCATACCCTGCGGTAAACGACAGCAGCGTATTCGCTGAGTGTGGTTTCCAGGCATATAACGGTTTACGTCCTGAAGCATCAAACAAAGAGAGCCGCCACAGTTATGCATTTTATGTAAATGCCGAAACGCTGATCACGGACGCATGGCAAGTAAGCACAGCGCTTCGTTATGAAGATTTCTCTGATGCCGGTGATGACATCATTGGTAAGCTAGCAACCCGTTATGAAATTACCGATGACTTTGCTGTTCGTGGTGCCATTTCTTCTGGCTTTAGAGCACCATCTCTACAACAAAGTGCGTATACCGCTTACACCACAAATTTAGGTGCTGGTGGCGTATTACTGCAATCATTTACGGCAACAGCAGGCTCTGATTTCCCCTCAGCACTGGGTGTTGATAACCTCGGTCTTGAAAGCTCAGAAAACTTAAGTGCAGGTTTTGTTTATAACGTAACCAGCGATTTATCTCTAACCGTTGATTTTTATCATGTTGCAATTAAAGACAGAATTACTCTTGGCAGCTTAATGTCTGCGGATGATGTGGCATTTAGTGCCGAAGCTGTCGCTGCACTTAATGCAACAGGGGCACAGCAAGCTAACTATTTCTCAAACTCGGTTGATTCAACCACCAAAGGTGTTGATATCATCGCTTCGTATCGCACTGATTTGTACGATGGTAATTTCTCAGCAACGTTTGCAGGTAACATTAACGAGACTGAAATTGATGATGTGAATGCACCGGAAGGGATTCCTGAGTCAATTGCCCTTGATGATTTACAACGTAGTTTCTTAACAGACGGTCAACCAGGTGAGCGTGCAACGTTAACATTTGAATACGATCGTGGCGATTTCAACAGCATGCTACGCTTTAATTATTATGGTGAAACAGACGTTAAATACTTTGGTAATGACCACATTGGTTTGCCTGATCAATTATCACCTACAGGTGAGTTTAAAGACACAAGCACTGTTGAGTCAGCAGTATTAGTTGATGTTAACCTTGGTTATCAGTTAACTGACGAACTGATGCTATCGGCGGGTATTGATAATATCTTTGATGTAACCCCAGACGAACTTGGCGAAGACGAAGCTCTTGATTTTATTACTAACCAAGCATTCAAATACCCTGTTCGTGCATTACCTTATGGTTTTGATGGTATGACTTACTACGCAAAACTGAGTTTTAGTTTTTAATTCCTAAGTTGAAGTGAAACTTAAATAGCGCCTCAAGGCGCTATTTTTTTGCTTAATTGTAGTATCCGACATTTGTCGCTATAATAAGTGACAGTTGTCTTTTTGGCGAGGTGGAAAATGAATGCTGTTGAAACTGATTATTTAGGTGTGGTGACTGATGGTCGAGTGACTATCAATTCAAATACTCTTGATGAAATAAGTGTTGCAACACAAGGCGTGACAGTCAGTGCGATTAAATCACTCGCTAAAGAGCTAAATTGGGACGCTAATAGCTTAGCAGCCTCAATCGGTACCACTATGCGTACACTCGAAAGATATAGTAAAGACCGAAAGCGGTTGAATGCCAAGTTGAGTGAAAATGCGTTAGAAGTGGCACGTATTTCGTCACAAGGGATTGCTTATTTTGGTGATGTTAAACGCTGGAACGAATGGCTTAGCACCCCTAATATTCAATTTGCTAATCAAGAGCCAAAGTCGGTGATCCATACAATCCGCGGTCGTGAGCTTATAAAACGCGTGATACTTGGGCTTCAGTACGGGTTCACCGCTTAATGATTTGCTACCGAATAGCACCCAAAATACATAATGATCTAGCTAACGCGTTATCTGGGCTGGGTGGTTTGTATGCACAGGGAAGGTGGCATTTTGTAGGTAAACCTATTGTATATACAGCGAGCTCACGCTCTTTAGCTATGCTTGAGCGATTAGTGAATGACACAACGGATATTTTAAGTACAAACCTGAGTATTACAACGATTCAAATCCCTGATGACCTTAAGATTATTAGGCTAGTAGCCAGCGAGCTGCCAAGCGCATGGGATGATCACCCTTACATTACAGAGACTCAGGCGTTAGGTTCTGATTGGCTAGCATCGATGGACGCAGCCGTACTTCAAGTTCCTTCTAGCATATGTCCTGACGAATACAATTTTTTAATCAACCCATTGCACACAGACATAAGCAAAATAAAATGCATTGATAGTAAAGACTTTTTCTATCCAAATCGATTGGCTGCAAAGCTTTGAGTTAGTTGGCGAGGGTAAAGGGTAAAGTTTGCGAGATGCGAGTTTGTAGCAGCGATTTTATATCATGTTTTATCCTATTCAATGTAGTCTCTTTGAGAGTATTTGTTTTCTCTGTGTAGCGCGAAGCGCCTCTGTGTTCTCTGTGGTTCAAATTATTTTCACAAAGAGAAGTTAATGAGAAGATAAAGAGGAAGTGAAAACACCTCCTCCATAATTGTAATATTTATGCTATTTCGAACGACTAACAACTCGCTCGCATATCTCGCGCATTTGTTGTTTAATTTTAGGCTCTTTTTCTTCAAACAGCTTATTAATGCAATCGATATAGGCATGGTTTTCTTCGAATGGTACGCCGATTTCGTAGACATCGGCGGCTTCGCGTAGCATTTCTTTATCAAACTCACTGAAGATATCGATCATTTCTTGGGCTTTTTCTCGCTCAATACCCAGTGCCTCAAAGGAAGAGCGACCCATGCGCAGTGTACTGTCATATGTTTCGCGGATAATATCGCGACAGCCGTAGGCCCATAAGTCGTATACATGGTGACGATCAACTGCGCGGGCAACTACATGTAAATGCGGATAATTTTGCATAGCATAGCGGACTAATTTAGTTATTTGCTCTGCATCATCAAGTGCAACAACCAGCAATTTAGCATCTTCAATGCCTGCTGCACTTAGTAGGTCAGGTCGAGTGGCATCACCAAAAAAGTTACGAATACCAACACGCTCCAGCGCTTCAAGTTGTTTGTAGTTGTAATCAATCACGGTGGTTTTATAGCCGCCAGCTTGTAAAATACGGTCAACAAGGCCACCCATTCTGCCTGAGCCTGCAATGATCACATGGCTATCATCAGGGAACTCTTCTGTATCTTGCCTTGCTTGTTCACAAATAAAGCGCGGTGCTATCACACGTTGATACAGAATGAATAAGCCTGGCGAAAGCAGCATGGATAAAGTAACAACCAGTAATAGTTGGTCGGCAACGGCTGCGGCTAAAACATTATTAGATACACTGTAAGCCAGTAGTACAAAACCAAACTCACCAGCTTGTGCGAGCCCCAGTGCTAGTAACCAAAGTGCAGCGCCTCTTAGCCCAAAAATACGGCCTAAAATTAACAGCACAACTGTTTTAGTTACAATCAGTACGCCAGTTAATAGCATTATGGTAGTAAGGTTATCTGCGAGTAATTGAAAGTTGATACTTGCGCCAACGGTGATAAAAAATAGCCCAAGCAGTAACCCTTTGAAGGGATCGATATTACTTTCGAGCTCATGTTTATAAGGTGAATTTGCAAGCACTACACCTGCCAAAAAGGTACCAAGCGCAGGTGATAAGCCAACTAATGACATCATCAAAGCGATACCAATAACAAAGAATAAAGCCGTTGCGGTAAATAGTTCACGAAGCCGTGCTTGTGCTACAAATCTAAAAATTGGTGCGGTTAAGTAGTTACCACCAAAAACGACGAGCGCTATCATACCTAAAGTAACCAATGCTGCTTGCCAGCTCTTAAGGTTTGCTACCAAGCTTAAACCAGCATGACCGTCTTCGCTTGCATAGGCTGTATCAGCCATTACGGGTGCTAATTCTGGTAAAGCTAGCAATGGAATAAACGCCAGCATAGGAATAACAGCTATATCTTGGGTGAGTAATACGCTAAATGAGGCTTGGCCACCATCTGATTTTAATAGCCCGCGCTCTGAAAGCGTTTGCAGTACAATTGCGGTAGATGAGAGCGATAAAATTAAACCTATTGTGAGTGCCGATTGCCAAGCATGACCAAATGCTAAACTAATACCAGTAAAGGCTGCGGCTGATAAAACCACCTGTCCGCCACCAAGGCCAATAAGCTGTTTTCGCATTGACCAAAGCGCTTTGGGCTCAAGCTCTAAGCCAACAATAAACAGCATCATTACCACACCAAACTCAGCAAAATGCTGGATGGCAATCACATCAACATTTAAAAATGTCAGTGTTGGCCCAATAACAATACCTGCGAGTAAGTAGCCAAGCACTGAGCCAAGCCCAAACTTGCTGGCGATAGGCACGGCAATTATGCCTGCGATCAAGAAAATATAGGCGATTAAAAGAAAGTCAGTCATCGTAATCCTGTTTGTTTTTAATTAACTATGATTGTTTTCGCTAGTTTTGCCAGCAGTTAGGTAGTGAATGCAGTTAAAATGCGAATTTTGTCAGAAAAATGACAACAAGGCATGGTGTTTAGTAAAAGCACTTAAGACAAAATAAGTGGGGAAATCATCGTTTTTTTCTTAAAAACCGCTTGCGTAGCGCTTAGGTAGGTATATACTCGCAACACTTTAAATAGGAGCAAAAAATGAGCAAAAAGAAACAACGTACACAAGGCCAAGTTGATACCGGTCGTGGTGTAATTAACGATAATGTGTACGCCGCAATGGTGACATCTAAGCTGTTCACCGCAAAAGTAGAGAAACCTAAAAAAGGTAAAGGTGCATATCAACGTAAGGCAAAACATGCAGGACGAGAGTCCTATTTAATCGCTGCTTAATTAAGTTGTGATCAAATAGGATTTTTGTGAAAAGCAAACACTGAGTGTTTGCTTTTTTTACGACTAAAATTTGTGTTAAGAATAACTTTCACTCAATTTTTATAGAAATTTTTACCTGAAAACTAATTTATTCGTTATATACCCATAATCGATACGATAATTATTTTCGCCTACCCTCACACAAGCGTTGCTTGTTTTTTATACAAGCTAGAAGTACCGCGCTTTCCATGGTTAAATTATTGTTAATTTTATGTTCATTTTTACTCGGTAGAATCATTCTCGTTTTTGCTTTTTGATAAAAATAATTAATTCTTTTTTAGTGGTTTTAACTAAATTATACACCAAAAAGTGCGTTTATTTTACCTGTTGTAGGTAAATTTGGACTTGACGAACTACCACTTTGTGTTACTTTAAAGTTGGATTTGTAAAATAAATGTTATAAAACTTTGGGCGGAGGGAGCGAATGAGCTCGCATAAATTAATAAAAAATGCTTTTAAACTGAGTGCACTGTCACTGGGTTTATATGGCTTTACAGCAAACGCTGCGATTGATTGCAGCAACTTAGAAGTGTGGCAACAAGGGCAAACACATGTTGGTGGTGATCAGGTTCAGGCACAAGGTAGCGCTTATGAAGCCAAGTGGTGGACGCAAACTAATCCTGTGGAGACTTCTGGTGTCGATCAAGAGTGGCGTTTATTGGGTGTTTGTGACAGCGTTGTCAATAAGAATCAAGCGCCTCAAATTAGTAGCTTAACACCAGCAGAGGGTTCTTTATTTACCATTAGTGACAGCGTTGTCATAAGTGCGGTTGCCGCTGATCCTGATGGTAGCGTGGCAAGTGTAGAGTTTTTTGTTGATGGAACATCGCTGGGTGTTGTGACAAGCACACCTTACTCAGCGAGCTGGCAAGCAACCCAAGGCAGTCATGTGATTAGTGCGGTCGCAACGGATGATTTAGGCCTAACCTCTGCAGCCGTTGCACATTCAGTGAGTGTGTCTGATGACGTTGAGCCAGTTAACCAATCGCCGGTGGCGAGCATTGAATTTAGCTCACTGCCATCGCAAGTAACGGTGGGTGACAGTGTGGTGTTTGCGCTTTCTGGCACTGATAACGATGGCCAAGTAACTGCGTTATCGTTAACTGAAAACAGCACCGAAGTTCATCAAGCAAGTGCTGCTTCTTCAAGTTATACCTGGCAGGCACCTGCAGTTGGGCAATTTTCATTTACCTTAACGGTGACCGATAACGAAGGCGCGACGGGGACACAAAGCAAAGTTGTTAATGTTGTTGAAGCAACAGAACCAGGTACAGATTGTAAACCGCAAGGCTTATATCAAACCCCAGGTGTGAATACCCCATACTGTAGCGTATATGATGCAAATGGCCGTGAGAAAATGGGCGCAGATCACCCACGCCGTGTTATTGGTTACTTTACTAGTTGGCGAAATGGTGCCAATGGTCAGCCAAGTTACTTAGTTAATGATATTCCATGGGACAAGATCACCCATATTAACTATGCCTTTGCGCATGTTGATGGCAATAACAAAGTATCGATAGGTGATCCAAATGCAGCTGGCAACCCAGCGACAAACATGACTTGGCCGGGCGTTACCGGCGCTGAAATGGATCCAAGCTTTAGTTACACAGGTCACTTTAACTTACTCAATAAATTTAAAAAACAACACCCAGATGTAAAAACCTTAATCTCTGTAGGTGGTTGGGCTGAAACCGGTGGTTATTTTGGTGCAGACGGTACTCGTGTAAATAGCGGTGGTTTCTACACGATGACAACTAATGCCGATGGTTCAGTGAACCAAGCGGGGATTGATGCCTTTGCGAAAAGTGCTGTTGAGTTTATTGAAACCTACGGTTTTGATGGTGTCGATATTGATTACGAATACCCATCGTCAATGAACGACTCAGGCCACCCTGATGATTTTCCTATTTCTAATGCTCGTCGCGCAGGCCTTAACGCCTCGTATCGTGTATTGATGCAAAAACTACGTGAAGAACTTGATATTGCAGGTGAAAAGGCAGGTAAGCATTATTTGTTAACGATTGCTTCGCCATCTTCAGGTTACTTATTACGTGGCATGGAAACATTCCAAAGCGTGAAGTATCTCGATTATGTTAACATCATGTCTTATGACTTACATGGTGCATGGAATTCACATGTAGGCCATAACGCAGCCTTGTTTGATACCGGTCTTGATTCTGAATTAGCGCAATGGGGCGTTTATACCACCGCTGAGTTTGAAGGTATTGGCTACTTAAATACTGATTGGGCTGTGCGTTACTTCCGCGGTGCGGTCTCTGCAGGTCGGATCAATATTGGTATTCCATATTACACTCGTGGCTTTAAAGATGTGTCGGGCGGTACTAATGGTTTATGGGGTCAAGCAGCGCTGCCAGAACAATCAAAATGTGCTAAAGGGACCGGCGTTGGTGAGAAAAACCAATGTGGTAATGGCGCACTCGGCATTGATAACCTATGGCACGATAAGAACGATGTTGGTGAAGAAATGCCAGCCGGTTCAAACCCACTATGGCATGCGAAAAACCTCGAAAATGGCATTAATCCATCTTACCTTGAAATCTATGGCCTAACGCCAGAAACCGATGCAGACGATGTATTAACAGGAACTTATACACGTTTCTACGATGATGTAGCTGTTGCTCCATGGCTTTGGAATGCAGAGAAAAAGGTATTCTTATCAATCGAAGATGAGCAATCAATGGCAACCAAAGTTGATTATGTTATCAACAATGGCCTAGGTGGCATCATGTTCTGGGAGCTTGCCGGTGACTATGATTATGACTCAGCGAAAGGTGAGTACTTCATGGGCTCAAGCTTAACAACACTTGCTTACGATAAATTTAACCAAAGTGGTGTGGCTTATAACACGCATCAAGGCAATGTCGATTTCACCATTCCTAGCGAAGCTGTTGACGTAAGCTTTGCAGTGAAAGACTTCCCAATTGGTGATGATAACTACCCAATTGCACCTACATTCGCATTCACCAATAACTCAGGTATCGACTTAAGCGGCGCGAAAATCAGCTTTGATGTGCCCGTTTCTACCTCTGCGATTTTCAAATCAAATTGGAATGCACAAGAAAAGCTCGGTATGGCTGTTGAAGCGAATGGCTCTAATGCGGCTGGCGATAATATCGGCGGCTTTGAAAATGAGTTCCATCGTTTTTCAATCACTTTAGTGAATGAGTGGGGCGGTATCGAAAAGTCATTTAACACAGGTGAAACCGTTGAAGCACAAGTTATGTACTACATGCCAATTACAGGGCCAACTAACTTCACTATTGAGAAAAATGGCAAAACCTACGCCTTCAAATACGAATACCCAATGCTACCGGATGGCACTGCCGGCAGTGGTGATACTGGCGGTGACACCGGTGGTGGTACGGGTGGCGAGGGAAGCTGTAATGGTGTTGATGTAGCGAGCATCCCTGTGTATCCAAATTGGCCGCAAACTGATTGGGCTGGTAATCCAAGCCATGCTGTTGGCGGCGACCTAATGTATCACAACAACGTGATTTACGAAGCAAAGTGGTGGACGAGCACAGAGCCAGGCACATCTGCTGACTGGACGGTGAGTTGCACGCTTTAACCAACTAAGCGGAGCAAGGACTTTGCTCCGCATTTCTACAGCGAGAACAACAATGAAAGTAATGAAATCAAAGGCATTGTCTTTATCGGCAGTGGCAACCAGCATGCTGCTTGCCTGTGCATCAAGCCATGTGAATGCCCACGGATTCTTAGAAAGCCCAAAGGCACGCCAAGCATTTTGTAATGCCGATGGCGGGTACTGGTGGCCTGCTGATGGCACGGGTATTCCTAATCTTGCTTGTCGAGCAGCGTTTGTTGAAGCAGGGCATGTGCAGTTTGTGCAAGACATTGAATTTTCGGCTAATACCATTGATTACACAAACCTTGCGGCAGTTAAACAAAGTGTACCTGATGGTCGACTATGTGCAGCAGGCGACCCAGAAAAACGCGGTATGGATTTACCTTCAGCGCATTGGCAACGCAGTGAGGTTATTCCTAACGCAAATGGCGATATTTTAGTGCGCTTTTTAGCGAGTACGCCGCATAACCCGAGTTTTTGGCAGTTTTATTTAACAAAACCGGGCTTTGATAGTGCGACTCAAGTGCTTACTTGGGATGACCTAGAGCTTGTTGAAGAGTATGGCAATCTTGATTTTAGCATTGATGCTAACAACGACCGTTACTATGAAATGAGTGTGTCTATCCCGCAAGGGCGCAGTGGCGATGCTATTTTATACACGCGCTGGCAACGAGAAGATGCCGGTGGCGAAGGCTTCTACAACTGTAGCGATATTAATATTGTCAGCGATGCGACCCCAACAGAGCCAAGCGATTGGACAGCAATTAGCTACTTTGTTCGTCAAGGGCAAGACGCCGAGGTTGGCGGTAGTGTGTCAGCTCGGTTATTTGATGAAAATGGCCAAGAGTTACTTACTCAACAAATGCAGATCACAGCTGATAATCAAGCCAATTGGCAGGCTGAATTTGCAGCGTTGTTAAACCTTAATTACGCGCACTTAGTTAATATTGGCGTGCAAAATAGCGCCGGAGATATTGCCTTTGATGCGTCTGATTTAATGACTAATCAGGTCTTTACAACGAATGCAAACTACAGCTTTGCACTAAGCATACAAGCGGCTCCTGACAATACCGCGCCGATAATTCATCAACCAGATGACCTTCAAGTCGAAGAAGAGAGCAGCACCGCGATACACCTGCACGCCTTTGATGATCAACAAAGCACCTTAACTTATAGCTGGGATGTACCTGCACCACTGAGCTTTACGGGTAATGATGCCAATATCACGCTAACAGCCCCTGCTGTGGATGCTGATGCAAGTTACACCGTGAGTGTATCGGTGTCAGATGGCGAGCTCACAAGCCAAGTAAGTTTTACCGTGACTGTGATTAATAGCGCTGTGGTCGACCCTGACCCTGTTGATCCGAGCGTGCCTGCTTGGAATAGCACAAGCCAATACAACACGGGCGATAAAGTGAGTTTCAACGGCGGCGTTTACAGCGCGAAATGGTGGAACCAAGGCGCACAACCAGACAGTAGTGATGCATGGCAGCTTGAATCTGGCAGTGCATCAATCGAGTGGAACAGCGGCAAAGCCTATCAAGGCGGCGACGAAGTAACCTATCAAGGACAGCGCTATCGAGCGCAGTGGTGGACCCAAGGAGATGTACCGGGTGCCAGCCAAGTATGGACAGAAATCTAAAGTTTTGTAGTTCAAACTTTATCAATAACAGCGTAACGCTATATAAAAACAGATAAGAGAGAATCATGAATATAAAACAATTAAGCGCAGCCATTGGTGTTGCACTCTTTGCAAGTGCAGCAAATGCGGCACCATCAACACCGACAATTATTTGGGAACCACAAGAGTACTCATTTGTTGAGGTTGATCTTGAAGGCACAGGTTCATATAAGAGCTTGGTGAACCGCGTTGATGAAGTCACTATCAGCATTGAATGGAACGCATGGAGTGGTGATGGCGGCGACAGCTATAAAGTGTACTTCGATGATATGTTGGTTAATGAAGGCTCGCTGGCAGCAGGCACTAAAAGTGGTGTTATTAGCTTCCCGTATGATAAATCGGGTCGTCACACATTATATGTAGAACTATGTGAAGGCGGTATCACCTGTGCTCGCAGTGAAGGTAAGCCAATTGTTATTGCCGATACAGATGGCGGTCACTTAGCGCCATTGCCGATGGATTATGATCCAAACAACCAAGATATTGGCACCAAAGATGGCCTTGTAACCGGTGCCTACTTTGTTGAATGGGGTATTTATGGCCGTGACTATGATGTAACTAATATTCCAGCGCAAAACCTCAGTCATATCTTGTATGGATTTATTCCAATTTGTGGACCTAATGACTCGTTAACAGGCGGTCCTAAAAACGCGCTAAATACGGCGTGTGCAGGCTCGCAAGATTTTGAAGTTGTGATCCACGACCCATGGGCAGCGATTCAAAAAGCGCTACCAGGTGTTGATAGTAATGACCCAATTCGTGGTACCTATTCGCAGTTAATGGCGTTAAAGCAGCGTTATCCTGATCTGAAAATTTTACCATCAGTAGGTGGTTGGACTTTATCAGACCCATTTGCTTACTTTACCGATAAAGCAAACCGCGACACGTTTGTGGCATCAATGGAAGAGTTTTTAAGAACGTGGAAGTTCTACGACGGTGTTGATATTGACTGGGAGTTCCCTGGTGGTGATGGTGCTAATCCAAACCTAGGCGACCCAGTTGCTGATGGCCCAGCATACGTAGCGCTGATGCAAGAGCTTCGTGCGATGCTTGACAAACTCGAAGCAGAGACAGGTCGTGAGTATGAGTTAACATCAGCGATTGGTGCAGGTTATGACAAAATTGAAGATGTTGATTATCAAGCCGCTAGTCAGTATATGGATTATATCTTTGCCATGACTTATGACTTTTATGGTGCATGGAGTGGTGTGACGGGCCACCAAACAGCGCTTTATTGTTCATCGCATTTCCGCGTTGGTCAATGCGATGGCACAGGTGTTGATGAGGAAGGTGTTCCATATAAAGGCCCGGCTTACACAACCGACAATGCAGTTCAGTTATTGCTAGCGCAAAACGTACCATCGAAGAAAATCGTGGTAGGTACCGCTATGTATGGTCGTGGTTGGGAAGGCGTTTATCCAACAGGCACAAGTATTGATGGAAATCCAATGACAGCAACAGGGACCGGCCCACTTAAAGGCAGCACTGCGCAGGGCGTTTGGGAAGATGGTGTTATTGATTATAAAGGCATTAAAGCCAATATGATCGGTGCTTCAGGTACTGGAATTAATGGCTTTGAAGTGGGGTATGATCAGCAAGCAAAAGGTGCGTATGTATGGAATCGTTCAACAGGCAAGCTCATTACATATGACAGCCCTGCATCAGTTATTGCTAAAGGTAATTATGTCAATCAGCATAATTTAGGTGGCTTATTTGCATGGGAAATTGATGCTGATAATGGTGATATTCTTAATGCAATGCATGAGGGGTTGGGTGGTACAGTCACTGAGCCTAGCAATAGAGCGCCCGTGCTATCTGTATCAAGCTCCGTATCTGTTAATGCGGGCGAAAGTGTATCAATTAGTGCATCAGCAACAGACGCTGATAACGATTCGCTAAGCTTTAGCTGGACAGCTGACAGCGCCTTAACAGTAACTGGTGAAAACTCAAATACGCTTGTTATTACAGCGCCATCAGTAAGTGCTGATACGCAATATACTGTTGCTGTGAGTGTTAGCGATGGCGAGGCAAGTGTAAGCCGTAATGTCACTGTGAATGTTGTAGCAGCAACTGGCGAGAACCAAGCACCAGTGGTTGCTGCAATTGCAGATAAAACCGTGGCAGAAGAGGGGAGTGTGGCTGTGGCCGTTTCGGCATCTGATGCTGATGACGATGCACTTTCATACAGCTGGACAGTGCCAGCAGGTTTAACATTAGTGGGTTCTGGTGCTGATGTAAGTTTACAAGCGGGCAGCGTTGATGCAGATACTAGTTATGTTGTGTCGGTTTCGGTAAGTGATGGACAAACAGCTACAGCTGTGAGCTTTAATGTCAAAGTGACAGATTCTGGCACAACAACTCCGCCAGGTGGTGAAACTACATGGGATGCAGCGGCTATCTATGTAGGTGGTGATACGGTGACTTATAATGGCGTAGAGTATACTGCTAAGTGGTGGACACAAGGTGAGCGCCCTGATTTAGGTGGCCCATGGGAAGCAAGTTCACAACCAACTGACGGTAATGGTGATGTTGTGTGGCAAGCTGCGGGTATCTACAACGGTGGCGATCAAGTCACTCACCAAGGTAATAAATACGAAGCGAAATGGTGGACTCAAGGAGACGAGCCAGGTGTCGCAGATGTATGGAAAGCACTTTAAGTGTAATAACCACATTTAATGCCCATCATTAAAATGTGATTTCCCTTCAAAGCAGCCTTAAGGCTGCTTTTTTGTGGGAGGAAGTTAGAAAGAGTAAAGTTATCGAGGGGAAAAGGGAAAGAAGCTGTCAGCTTTCAGCTTTCAGCTTTCAGCGGTCAGTCGAGTTGTGGGGTTGGTCAGGTCGAGTGTTCTTCTTAGCGATTTAAGCCTTGTAGGAGGTACTTTAGTGCCGAATAGAATCAAACATAATCTATGTAAACCTTTTCAAATTACTTATCATCAGACACGCGGAACAAGTTTCACGCCTACGAATGAAAACATCAGGCGCTAGGTTCTGGGTTCTAGGACGCGATATAAAACCGCTGCTACATGCTTGAAACTCGCCAACAATTAAACCGTTTTCTTTGGCTCAACCGCGAACCACATGATGAAGCCGCACTTTTTGCACGATAACAAAGACGCGCTGTCATTTGCCCAATCTAAATTCAAAAAAGTCATACCTGCGGTATTTAATTGTGCGTGACCTAGCTCGAAGTGATGATGCCCGCAATGAATGCATTTCGCTTTTACGTTGTTTACTTGGTATTCGTCTGATTTTACGGCGCTCATAGCACCTTTAAGGCCCTTGCCTAACTTTGAAATAAATGACATCTGTAACCTATTTATTAATTGAGAAATTTAAGACAACCCATAAAAGAAAAAGAGAATGGTTCTTTTTTGGCTGTACCTTTTTATCATACAATTGTATTTGTAGCTAATCGAAATAAGTAGCCATGACGTGATGTAAAATCGCTGGCTTTTAGTCTTTAGATGTCAGTCCAGCTGTGGGGTTGGTCAGGTCGAGTGTTCTTCTCAGCGATTTAAGCCTTGTAGGAGGTACTTTAGTGCCGAATAGAATCAAACATAATCCATGTAAACCTTTCAAATTTCTTATCTTCAGACACGCGAAACAAGTTTCACGCCTATCTGTAGAAGCGGCTTTATGCCGCGACAATTAAAGCAAGATAACGAGACAAGAAAAAACAAGATAAACGCGATGTTAAATCGCCGCGACAGACTCGTACCTCGTAATTCGTTTCTCGTAACTTTCCCCTTGAAACTCGCTAACTTAAGACATTTCCCGGCTAAAGCCAGTCCTACGGGCTGTCACCTCATACCTCGTAACTTTCCCCTCGTAACTTAAAGCTTGCTAACTTTCTGTTTCTTATTTCATACATTGGTCTTTCAACAATTATCAACCATACTAAAAGAAAGTCAGTTCTAAGTACTTAAACTAAGGTGTGTTGATGGTTTTAAAAGTGCTGTTATTAATTCTTACTGCTTTAATAAGTGCTTCTGCTTTTAGTTGTGAGAAAACCTTAAAGGTAGGCATTAGTCAGCAATGGGCGCCTTATGCATTTACCCAAAATGATCAGCTGACTGGCATTGATATTGATATAGTAAACCTAATACTAAAGGATGCGGGCTTTTGCGCTAAATTCGTTATTATGCCGTCTTCAAAGCGCGGTTTTGCTGAGCTAAAACATGGTAAAATTGATGTGTTGCCAGCTGCTAGCTATAGCAAAGAGCGTGATTCATTTAGCTTCTTTTCAGAGCCTTACCGTAATGAGGTGATGCGGTTATTTTGGTATCCCCATAACCGTTTAGACGCTCTAGACTTACAAGGGCTGCTTGATCATCAGCAAGTAATTTTGACTAATAGCGGTAGTTATTATGGCCCAGAATTTACTCAGTTAGCTCAACAAGCTAAATACAAAGAACAACTCGTTACTGTGGCGTCCTTACGCCAGCGCCTCGCTATGCTAGTTGCTAGGCGAGTCGATTTTTTTGTTGATGATGAATTAGCTGGTTTATATTTAATTCAAAAAAATAAGCTGCGGGGTATCGAAATCTACCCTTATATTGTCCACAATGACAGTGTTCATCTAATGCTTAATGAAATTAACTTGTCAGCAGAAGAAAGAGCCGCTATTGATTCTGCTATTCTAAAAAATCAGCAAGCGATAATCGAAATTACCGCTCGGTATGTAATTAAGTAATTAACCCAAACGAGTAACGCGCAGTTTAATCCGCCCTGCATTCGCCCCATAAAAGCGGTTTAGGTCGTTGGCAAAAGGGCAAAATTCGCCAGATTTAGTAATACGAATATCGGCACCCTCAGCAATCTCAAATAAGTGATCGTCGTTGTTATCGATAGCGCCAATCAGCGCAAACCATTGTGCGTGAGGTAAACGTCTAAATGGCTCTAGCACGGCCATTGGAATTTCTTTCACACCAAGTTGGATATTATCTCGATGCCAGCCTGCTGGACCGCAGCTAATACCATCGTCATACCAGGTTTGTTCAGGGTAAGGGGTGAAGCGATAAGTACCGCCTTGCTCCAACATTAAGCCTGTGTGGTTGTACTTTTCGGCACCATACACAAATACATCTTTACTCTCATCAATACTCAGCACCGTCATATTTTGCTTATCAAGCGCAATATGCGGGCTTAATCCCTTAAAATTTAAGCGCGTTTCATCATTATATAGCACATCGTAGTGAAGGCTTTTTAACGACTCTGGACGATAGCTTGTTAGGCGGTTAATGCGCTCTGCGACGGTATAATGAATCGTTGGTGCGAGCGTGCTTTGTTCGTTATCAACTAATACACAGCATTCGCGATCTACCAGTTTAAACAACGGGTTAAACCAAAAATAGTTTTGCTGATGACTCAGTGCCAGCGGATCTGGGGTAACGGTTACATCGTCTTGAGCAATGAGGTTACGATGCTCTTCTGGGAGTAAGGTGTTGTAATTGATATCTGCGCTGGTAAGTAAGTTTAATGCAACGGTTTGTTCAATCAGCCACTCAATCGCATAGCGTAGGCAAATGTCGGCTAAACCATCACGATAATAGCCACCACCCACATCGGAATGGGCGCCCGCAAACCAGATCTC
Organism: Pseudoalteromonas apostichopi; assembly: GCF_030297135.1. Taxonomy (NCBI): domain Bacteria; kingdom Pseudomonadati; phylum Pseudomonadota; class Gammaproteobacteria; order Alteromonadales; family Pseudoalteromonadaceae; genus Pseudoalteromonas; species Pseudoalteromonas apostichopi. Next base: position 379,440 of record NZ_AP028066.1, on the reverse strand, counting down.
TTGCACATGCGGTGCTTTATTTATCAGGGTGGGTTCAAATGCACGGCGTTTTTCATCGAGAGCAACGCAATGAAGGGCTGCTTTTATATTGCTTGCTAGTGTGTAGTTTTCAAAAATAACGTGCTCAGCACCGCGGGTTGCTTTTGTTACCTTTGAAAAACCAATTGATGCAACGGTATCAAATACACATAAGTAAACATCATCACTAATAAGTGGCTCTAAACATTTGGCAAAGCGCCTTGCCAGTGCAGCACCCCGGCTAAAACCAGTCAGAAGTATTTTATCACCCACAGTGTAGTAGCTCTTAAAGTCGCTCATTGCACGATTTAAAATGCTGGCAACATCATCACCTCTTGGTGCAAGGGCTTGATTGAATAAACGTCGAAAGCGGCTACCTTGGGTGCCTATGCCCTGATAATAAAAGCTAAGTTGGGTTGGAAATGGTGTTTCGGGTTCGCTATTGAGTGCGCCACCAAAAAGTAAATGAAGTTTAAGAATATTAGAAATACTGGCGTCTTCTTTGAAGTGTGCAGCGCTGAATTGTTCAGCATCACGAGGCTCGCTGCCTGTGCCATCAAAGTTGAAAATCAGCGTTTTAGCGGTCATAGCGTCATTCCTTTAGTGGTTTGTATAAACATACTCCCACTTTATGAAAATTAGAAGACAAATATGCGGCGCTTTAATGAAAAATGGGCTTTGATTTTCAAAGCCCATTTATTTGCTATTAATAAAATTAGCCGACCCTGGCTACGGTATGCTTTTGTAAAATTTCTAACAAAATCTCGTAGTCTTTTTCGATTTCGAGTAGCTTAAGTTGAATATCTTTTAGCGTATTGCCCTTACTTGCGGCCAGTACCTCTAGTTCAGTAAAGTGCAGGTGCAATTTGGCTGCGCCCACATCGCCGCAGGTTCCTTTAAGCGCATGGCTGGTGGTTGCAATCGCATGGTAGTCTTTGTCTTTGATTGCTTGTGTTAGCAGCGTTATTTTTTTATGTGAGCTTTCTAAAAACATCTTACTCACTTTGTTTAATAGCACCTCGTTATTCATCAAACGACCGAGGGCAGCTTCGCGATTCCAATGCTGTTTTTCTTCATCGATTAATTCTTCTTGCAGTATAGCGGGCGACTTATTTACCTCAGGCACGGCAATCGTTTTTGGCGCTGTATGATGTTTAGGGTACGTTGATGCAACCCATTTCGCCGTAGTGGTGATGAGCTTATCGGCACTGATTGGTTTTGTGATGTAGTCGTTCATACCTGCGTTTAAGCACTTTTTACGCTCGCCAAGCATGGCATTGGCTGTCATGGCGATAATAGGAATGTCGCTATGGTGCTCTCCACCAGCCCCTTTACGTATTTGTGCCGCTGCATCATAGCCATTTAAAATTGGCATTTGGCAATCCATCAAAACACAATTGAATGGGTCGTCTTCAGGTGCACTGGCCAATATTTCAATGGCTTGCTGACCATTCGACGCCATTTCAAAGCGCAGTGCCAAGCTCATTAATGTGCCTTTGGCAACTGCAGCATTTATATCGTTATCATCAACGATCAGTATTTTAGCTCCAGCAATATCAACATCTATGTGAATTTGCGTATCAGTCTCGCGACGAAGTGGTGTTGTGTCTTGAGCAGGCTGCTCTTGTATGAGTCGTTCATCAGCTAGTTTAAGTAAAAACTCAGAGATAAGCACAGGTTTAGATAAGCGTATAAAGGTGCAGAATTTAGCTTGCGGTGGTGGTTCGGTTGGGTTTATAAGCACCACTAACTTAAAGGGCAGGCTATGGTCATAGGTATTTTCAGTAAAGCTATCAAGTTTTGCGAGTAACGGATTGCCAGGCTCTAAAATTAGCGTATCAAAGGGCATGTTATCGCTTACCTCAAAGCTTTCTAGGTCAACATTCGTGAGCTGTCCACCGCAATGAGAGATTAGTTTTGTTAAGCTTCGTTCAAGCTCTGGTTGTTTAACTGACACAGCAAACACGCTGTCTTTTAAGCGGCTGCTTGGTTGGCGTTTTTCTACATTTTGGCTGTCTAACTGAATGGTAAATGTGAAAGTACTCCCTTTCCCCTCAGTTGATTCAAAGGAAATTTGTCCATTTAACAAACTAGCTAGTTGCTTACATATTGATAAACCAAGTCCAGTGCCGCCATATTGTGAAGCAACACTATTATCGGCTTGGGTAAAAGCACTAAACAATTTATTTTGGTTTTCAGGCGCAATACCAATTCCGGTATCTTGAATTGTGCAGCACAGCTCAACGTTATCATCGCTAAGTCGTTTGCTTGTGGCGGTAAATTTTATAAAGCCCGTTTTAGTAAATTTAATTGCGTTATTAATTAAATTGGTAATCACTTGTGAGTAGCGATGAGGGTCTGTAACAATCGAGCTGTACTCAACATCGGCAATATCTAAAATAAATTCAAGGTTTTTCTCTTGTGCTTTAACAGCCATGCTGCCACTTAAGCTTTCAAAAAACTTAATAGGGTTAAACGCTTTTTTGTCCAAGTCGAGTTTGCCAGCCTCAATTTTTGATAAATCAAGAATGTCGTTAATAAGTACGTTCAAGCTATTAACGCTTACCTCTGTCATTTCTAAATAATGCTGTTGTTGATTACTTAGTGACTCTCGTTTTATTAAATTGAGTGTGCCAATAACACCGTTTAGTGGTGTTCGCATCTCATGACTGATATTTGATATAAAAGCGCTTTTAACTTGGCTGGCTTTTTCTAGCTGGGCAGTTCTTTGTGCGACTTTAATTTCGAGTTCGTTATTTATTTGCTTAATTTTGTCGCTCGCTTGCTTTTCAACGGTAGTGTCGCGAATGAGGATGGCTGTGCCGTTGTGTTGATGATGTTCATCAAAGATAGCTGAAAAAGCGAGTGCTAAATGAGTCGTGTGTTGATTGCTTTGCTGATAGTCGACTTCAATTTCATGTTGCTTTCGTCGGCTTTTAACCTCGTTACATACCTCTTTAATGTTAATATTTGGAAATAGATTCAGTTTGTTTATATCTGCCCCTAAGACTTGTTCACGTTGAAAACCAAACAATTCAGTGGCTGCTTTATTCCAACTAGACACCAGACCGATATCACTTATTGCAATAATGGCATCTTTTGAGCCGCTAATAATGGCTGAAGATACCGCTCTTGCCTCGGCAAGCTCGCGGTTACGCTTTAAATTTCGATGCAAAAATCCAAGTACAAACACCAAAAAAGCAGATACGCCTAACAAAAATGCATAAGTGCTGATCCTCTGTTCGCGTTCCATCGCATTTATTTCAGAATGAGGAAGCATAATGTGGGCATCTATAAACCCTGTTTCTAAATCTCCAGTAAATGGAATGCGTTTACTTAATGCTTCGTATTGTTGCCCGCTTGCAAGGTTAGAGCTAATGCTGAGTATATTTTCTAGATAGGCGGGTTCAGATTTATACACTGAGTCCCAACGTTTGTTTGGCGCTAAGTCGCGACTAAAGCGTAAGTCTTCATTTGGGTGTACTAAAAAGTAGCCTTCGCTGTCTGTTAGGATCAATGAGTTTGGTGCTTGTACCATCGCATTAAGAGATGCAAATAGGTGAGAGGTGTTAATGTTTGCAATAATCAGCCCATAGCGCTGCATATTTTCATCAAAGATGGGCAAGGCCATACGCAGCATAGGTTTATATGGATAGTCGAGTTTTCCATATTCACGGTTGAGTGTGATAGCCGATAAGTACATATCACCTAGTGGCAATTGCGAACTTTGCTGATAGTAATTACGGCCACTTTTATCCTGTAACTGATTATCAGCTTTTACAACTATGCCACCGGCAGCTCTGTCTACTCTGATCAGTTCTTGTCCTGCTTGTTGCGTACTGATGATACGTAATTGCTCGAACTCAGCGTTGGATTGTAAAAACGCGACAAATATCGTTTCTAAACGTTTTTTCCATTGCTTTGAGGTGGTGCTATCTAGCGGATCATTGCCATCGTTCGCAGCGGCTCTTGCAAGCCCTGCTATGGGTGGGGTGGAGTATAAAAACTGTAAATCGTTTTTGTATTTATTAATACTCTCATTTATCTGCACATCTACGGTAGCGCTTGATTCTCTCAGTCGTTCAGCAACACTATTATTAATATTTTTATGAAGTTGTAGCTCGAAAAAGAAGATTGCTGAGCACATAATGGCGCCGATAAAAGCAATCGCTAATGGCACTAAAAAGCGTCCTTCAGAGGTTGTTGCTTTTTTCTGGTGTAATACTTCGTAATCCATGGTTTAGCCCTCCATACCGAAAACGTGAGTCGGCAGTAAGGTTTGGTTTAGCTTAAAAACTAAAACTGGGTTCAGCAAGTATGCAAACACAGCGGTTTCTCCCTTGATGCTTGGCTTGATAGAGCGCTTTGTCGGCACAGCGAATTAGCTCGTCAGTGTCGATGGCTTCATGCCCAGGAAATGTTGCGCTACCAATACTAATAGAGAGTACTCCAGAGGTTGCATGTGGGTGTTCAATATTTAGTTCACGAATGTTTGCCAAAAGCTTATGAGCAATAAATTGTGCCCCTTGAATATCGGTGTCTGGCAATACACATAAAAATTCTTCACCGCCATAACGAATAGTAGTATCGGTTGGGCGGTTAACACTTTTTTTGATTTCATCAGCAACACGTTTTAGGCATTCGTCACCTTGTTGATGACCAAAAGAGTCGTTGTATTGTTTAAAGTAATCAATATCGAGCATTAATACTGAAAGGGCTTTATCGTTTCTGACGGCTAAACGAATGTTTTGATCAAGGGTGTTTTGTAAAAATCGTCGATTGTTTAAACCTGTTAGGCTGTCGTGCTCACAAAGACTTTTGAGTAAATCGGCTTGTTTTTTTAAGGTCAAATGCGCTTTTACGCGATTAAGTAATGTGGCGCCATAAACCGGTTTTGATACAAAATCGACGGCGCCTGCTTGCCAGCACCTATTTTGGTCATCTTGATCCATAATGGCGGTGATAAAAATCACCGGAATATCTTTGTACTGGGAGTGTTTTTTTAATAGCTTGCAAACATCTAGACCGCTCATGGAGCCAAGCATCACGTCAAGCAGTATTAAATCAGGTTTTAGGGTTTCGCACAGGTGCAGCACGTTTTCACCGCAATCTGTGGTGTGCGTTTTATAGAAGGGCGCGAGCAAACTTTCTATTACGGTTGTATTAATTGGTTCATCATCAACAATCAAAATAACAGAATCATTTAACTTTAAATCTGTGCGACTAGCTACCGGTTGCAAACTATTCCCTCCACGCGATGAATAAAGCATAGACTGGATTCTGGGATTTTCTACAACTTAATAATTAAAAAAAGTTATTTTTTTTGGCGTGTCTGCTGAGATAGGACTAGAGTTTTTTTAAGTACTATTTACCAGAGGCGATGGATATGCTTTTTTCTCATCATGATCATTCACACAGCAAAGTGCTTGTTGTTGATGATGAGCCGACTAGTTTGATGATAATGGCCGAGTCATTAAGTGACCTTGGTGAGATTGTTTGTTGCGATAATGGAGCACAAGCAATTGAGAAAGCCGCTTTCTTTCAGCCCGATGTGATTTTGCTCGACATTGAAATGCCCGGCATGAATGGCTTTGAAGTATGTCAAAAGCTTAAAAACAACCCTAAAACCGCACAAAGTCATGTGATTTTTGTCACCTCTCATAATGAGCAAATTTTTGAATATCAGAGTTTTGCAAGCGGCGGAATTGATCTTATTCATAAACCCGTTGATTTAAATATTTGCCGGCTCAGAGTGCAAAATCAATTAAAGCTTAAACACCAAGAAGCACAAATACTGGCTGCAAAAAATGATATTTCGACACTCGTTGCGCAAGTACCTGTGTATATATCTTACTGGTCAAATACAGAGGAAAACCTCTTTAGTAATGATGAAACCGCCCATTGGTTTTCAAAAAGCAGCGAGCAAATGTTGGGTTGTTTCGCCAAAGATGTATTACCCGATGAATTATATGAGGCTTTTCATCGCTGCTTAACTGAAGGAATTGAGCAAGAAGTTTTAAATATTCAGTTGCCCAGCCCTCGCAATAGAATTGAATATGTTCGAGCGCAAATAAATTTAAGAATAAAAGAGCATGAAGTTGTAGGTGTTATTCTTACTCTTTCGGACATCACTTCAATTACTCATACAAAAAAACTGTTATCGAATGAATCTGAACGCTTACGGGTTATGCTTAATTCTATTGGTGATGCCGTAATTGCTACGGATAATAATGCAATTATTAACTTTATGAACCCCATTGCTGAGCGATTAACAGGTTGGCACGTTGAAGAGGCAAAAGGGCGCCATATTGAAGAGGTAATGAAGCTCGTTGATGCAACATCGAACAAAACACTCGTCAATCCTATATCTGTTGCTTTAAAAGAGCAGCGTATAGTTGCCATGGCGTTAAATAGTCAATTAACTGGGCTTGATGGGCGAGTTTATAGGGTCGAAGATTCAGCTGCGCCAATACGTGATGTTGAGGGTAACATTATCGGCGGTATTATTGTGTTTCATGATGTCAGTGAGTCAATCGCGATGGCTGTGAAAATGAGTCATTTAGCAAATCATGACTTGCTAACAGATTTGCCTAATCGGGTGTTATTACACGACAGGGTCACTCATGCTTGTAAGGTTGCAAGTAGCATGAATAAGAATGTAGCGTTAATGCTGATTGATATCGACCACTTTAAGTACTTAAACGACACTTTAGGGCATCACCAAGGTGACTTAATCATAAAAGATGTTGCAAAGCGGCTTGAGTCTTTAATTGATCTCAATACGACATTGGCAAGAATTGGTGGTGATGAATTTGTCATCTTATTACCCGATGTAAAGAGCGCCTCTGTAGTTGATGCCATTGCCAGCGATATTATTAACACCATGAATGAGCCATTTCGTATTGATAGCCAAGAGTATACTTTATCGGTTAGTGTGGGTGTGAGTGTTAACCCTGCGGACTCCACTCAAGCAGAAGAGATGATGACTCATGCAGATGCAGCAATGTACCGTGCTAAAGAGCAGGGACGTAACCGTTTTTGCTATTACTCCGATGACTTAGAGTATCAATTTAAGCAGCGTCAAAGCGTTGAAAAGCTGTTAAGAAATGCTATTGAGCAAGATAAAATAGAGGTGTTTTATCAGCCGAAACTAGAGCTCGCAACCCGGAAGATCATGGGGGTCGAAGCTTTAGTACGACTTCGAGATAACGACAATAAGCTTATTTCACCACTGGATTTTATACCCCTTGCTGAAGAAACCGGACTTATTCATGCCTTGGGTAAGTCGGTGCTTAAGCAAAGCTGTAAAGCGGCTAAAGAGTGGGCCGATAAAGGGCATAAAATCAAGGTTGCCGTAAACATTGCTGCAAAACAGTTTACCGATGGTAATTTTTGTAATCTAGTTGCTGACACCATTGAACAAGCGGGGCTTGCCAGTGAACTGTTAGAGCTTGAAGTAACCGAAAGCGCGTTGATGCATGATTTTGATGAAATAAAAGTCATGCTTAATAAGCTCGCTGACTTGGGGTTAACTATTGCTATAGATGACTTTGGTACGGGTTATTCAAGTTTGTCTTATCTAAAGCTTTTTCCTGTCGATGTACTCAAAATAGATCAATCTTTTGTGAGAGATATGCTCAATGATACGCAAAGTATGGACATTGTTAGAACGATCACCAGCTTAGCGCATACTTTGAATTTACAAATAGTGGCTGAAGGTATTGAAGAAAAACAGCATTTAAATAGTTTAATCGACTTAGGCTGTGAGTTTGGGCAGGGGTACTATTTTCATAAGCCCATGCCCAAAGAAGAGTTTGATAAGCTATTAGGTTAAGCCATGGTGTGGCTGTAAAGGATGCCACAGCCGATAAAGATAAGTGCAACACCGCCGATTGCTTCGGCTTTTTTGCCAACCCAGCCACTCATTACGTTACCAAGTAGTGCGCCTATGGTAACCATAATTGTGGTTGCTAGGCCTATCATGGCGGCAGCTAAGTAAATATTTACTTTCATGAAAGCAAGGCTGATACCGACTGTCATCGCATCTATACTGGTACCAACGGCGGTTAACACAGTAGCAATAAAAGAGCGCTTACTATTAGGAGCAAGTTCCTCTTCATTATCGTCATCTTTACGACTTTCAAGTAACATATGAATGCCTAGACCCACTAACAGCACAAAGGCAATCCAGTGATCAAACGCTTCAACGTAATCAGCACCGGCACTGCCAATCAGCCAGCCAACAATCGGTGCAATGGCTTCGATACAGCCAAACAATAAACCAAGCTTGATTGCACTTAAAACGCGAGGATTTTTAAGCGTACTGCCTTTAGTGATTGAAGCTGCAAAAGCATCAGTCGACATTGCAAGCGATAAAACGCTTAGCGTAATAATATTCAATTTTTTGCGCCCCACAAAAAGTGCGTATTATACGCGGCTGAGCCGTAAACAGATAGGTTAATTTACGGCTCGAATAGGTAAAGGGGAGCTTAATAAGGGCTGTACTGGTAGTGATTCATTTGAGTGCCATCCTTAGGGGCAAGCTTTGGCTCAAGTTTAATAAGCTCTTTATAGACATTAGGCGTAAACACTTTAAGTCGCTTAGCACGACGAAAGTGATTAGGCTCATATTGGCTAACTAGTTTTAATGCACTTGGCATATAGTCAGCGAGGGTTTGCGTGTTGTAACTTTGCTCAAGTGCTTGGTCAAGGATATCAAGCCCAGGTTTAGAAAAATCATGCGCAACTGCCAGGCTTATTAAAAACTCAACTGCTGCATTTGAATGCATACTTGCATAAAAATACATGTCGTTGTTTTTCATGTCTTTTAATGAAAAATCAAAGCCTTTATCAGCTAATGTTTGCCATTGTGCTAATGGTAAATCAGTAAATGAATAAAGAGTTTCTGGTGGCGTTGGATCTATTCTGTTTTGCCAAATAGACGTCAATTGTTGACTATCTTCTATCGTTGCTGCAAGCAACATATTTGTCTGATGGGTACTAAGTTTTGCAGTTTGTGTAATAGTTGCTACCGTATTAAAGTCTTTTTCAATAATCGCTTCCCTAAAGGCTAAATACTGAATCGATGTTTGATGTTTATATTCATTCGAATGCAAAAATTGCCAATTATGAACCTGTACAGGGTCGATTGCCTGAAGGGTGTCGGGTGTCAGTGAACTTTGCTGGACTTCAAGCTTTTCTATTTCTTTGAGTGCCTGAGAACGTGTTTTTATTGCCTCAAGTGAATTGATCCGCTGATCTATCGTTTCACACTCAGGAGTTATTTTTTTGGCTTGCTGTTTATGTAGCTCATATGCACTGAGTGCTTTAGATATTGCAGAGTTATCTTTATCTTTACGCTTAAATGCTTGGCTACTTGGAATTAGCGTTATATCTTTTAACTCAGTAAAAGCATCATTAGCAACTTGGTCGCCAACGAATAAAAGACTACTCGGTAAAAATGAAGATTTAAGCATCAGTAGCTTATCGTTTGGTGTGTCGCGCACAAGCTCGCCGTGAGCTCGATAACCTTTATTTTTTAGATAACTTAGTGTTTCTAAGTGTTTGCTCTCTAGTGGCTTCACTTCGCTATTTGAGCTGCCTTTTAGGTTTACAATGGCAATATCCATCGCCGTAAATACATTTGGCTGATTAGTTGGCTCAATACCTCGCTCACTTAATAACTTTAAAATTGGTACATTAAATTCACTAACGGCTACATCAGCAAGGTTTAAATACAGTTGTTCATCCATAAAGTCATCACTCATTGCTGTAGGCGAGCCGCCTAGCTGTGCAGTTTGAGAGATCAGTGCTGTTAAATACTCATTAGGTAAGTTGCTTTTTAAAGCGACAGCAATGTCGTTAACAGTAAACTCTTTGCTGGATATTGCGTTTTCAAACTCAGTTAAGCTAAGCGCATGAGCATTAACAAGAAACAAAACAGATGGCGAAATGAGTCGTGATGGACCGATTTTAAACGGTGTTTTTAAATAGGTATTAAAGTCATCATTGTTATCCAATAGTTTGTACAGTGCTGTTTTGTTTACTTGCTCAGGTAATGGAACATTAAACATCATTGAGCCAGTATTTTGACTAAGGGGTCCATTAATTACCGTTAGTTGGTTGATTGTATCAGTATCAAAAGCCTCAATTATTTCAATCCCTTGCCAGCTTTTTAAGATACTTACTGATGCGGCATATTGAAATTGTTCTTCAGCATTCTCTTTGAGTGCATTAATAAGCAAAGTCTCAAATGAACGGTAAGATATTTTGACAAGTTCTGAATAACTTAAAATATCCTTAAGGGATTGACCGTCTTTTAGAGCTTGTTTAAGTGCAGCTTCGATTTGGCTATGATCAGCCGCTGCTTGAGTGGCTTTTAAACTTTGTTGCTTACACTGGCGTTTGGCTAGCTTGAGCTTAGCCAGCTTTGTTGCTTTACTATTTGGCTGGCTTGATGGTTCAAAGAGGCTAGTAGCTTTCTCTTGTTCAGCTACAGTACCAGTAGATGTTGAGACTTTATTGCTTATAGCTGCGATGGGAGTGGGTTTATCTAATGTCAGGTAGGTCCCAAAGACACAAAGCCCTGCAAAAACGGTTAGCGAAATACCTTTTTTCATATTCAATCCATGGATTTATCTTGCGTGAAGTGTATGGCTTTATAGTTTGATGTCAATGACTTGGGGACGAAGTGCACAAATAGCCGACAAGCAACTAATTTGCCGGCTTTATGCTGTAGCTTAATGTAGTTTCATTTTTGGTCTAACAACTCTAAGTACTTTTTCACTGATCCACAGTGCAAAGGTTTTGGCGCTGCCGTGGATTGCACGTTGATGCATACGATAGAGCGAAATATACATAAATCGCGCTATTTTTCCTTCAATAAAAAAGCTATTACTGGTTAAATTACCCATTAAACTACCTACTGTGCTGTAGCGTGACAAGTTAACTAAAGAACCATGGTCACTGTAGTTAAACACACTCAGGGGCTGGCCTTTGAGTGTTGCAATCAGGTTTTTTTCAACACATTGTGCCATTTGATGGGCCGATTGCGCTCTGGGTGGCACTTGTGAACCATCTTCTTGGGTGAATGCACAGCAATCACCAATTACAAAAATGTCGTCGTTAACACTACTTTGCAGGTATTGGTTTACTTTAATTTGGTTATTGCGAGTGAGCTCAAAGATACCAATGTCTTTAATGAAATCAGGGGCTTTTACACCCGCAGCCCAAACCATAATATCGGCTTTGATATGTTCATCGTTTTTGGTGATAAAGCTGTTTTCTGTGGCTTCTTTTACTTGTGTGCCTTCGCGCACTGTTACCCCTAATTTAACCAGCTCTCGCTTAGCTGAGTTAGCAATGCGCTCGGGTAAAGCGGGCAAAATTCGCGGCCCTGCTTCAATTAAATCAATGTGTAAGCGTTTGGCGGTCATTTTATTTAGGCCATACATTTTTAGCATGTCTGACACATGATAAAGCTCAGCCGACAGCTCAACCCCGGTTGCACCACCACCCACTATGGCAATGGTTAAAGAGTGCTGTGGGTCGTCATCTTGATGTAAACGGGTGAAGTTATCGAGAAGTGCATGTTGAAAGCGTTCAGCTTGTTGATTTGAATCAAGGTAGAAGCAATGCTTATTGACACCTGGAGTATTGAAGTCGTTACTAACACTGCCAATGGCAAGCACAAGGTAGTCGTAGCAGACTTTGCGTTCAGGTAAAATTCGGTGGCCAAGCTCGTCTTTTAATTCACTTAAGGTAATGGTTTTGTTGGTTTGATCTAAGTGGCAAAAACTGCCGAGTTGAAAGTTATAATGGTGTTTTGCTGCATGAGCTGAGTATACAACGCCGTCTAAATCGGCATCAATCGACCCCGTCGCTACTTCATGAAGTAACGGCTTCCAAATATGGCTGCGGTTTTTATCGATTAAAAGTATCTCTGCTTGGCGTTTTTTCCCGAGTTTGTGTCCTAATTGTGTTGCTAGCTCTAAGCCACCAGCGCCACCACCGATTATCACGATTTTAGGAGGTTGGTTAATCATTACGTTGCCCTCAAAAGTATAATACCTAAACACTCTTGCGAAAAAGCGCTTAGGTATTGCAAGTCCATCCATCAATACCCCATGGCAACGCGCCCATTGTGCGCCTTTTTACTGATTTTGTCAGTACCTGTTAAGAACAATATAGTGCGCTTAGTTATATCAATAGCCTTGGGAGATAGCGTTAAACAAGTTAACATGGCTAATTCGCAGTAAGAGACCTATCATTACCTGAAAAGGGAATGACAGTGAGGGATCAGGATGACTACACCACTACACACTTCGTTGAATCAATACTTTGGCTTTAATGAGTTTCGCCAAGGTCAGCAACAAACCATTGAACAGTTATTAAATCAGCAATCGTCGTTGGCAATTTTTCCGACTGGCTCAGGTAAATCTTTGTGTTATCAATTAACCGCATTGCACCTACCCAATTTGACCTTAGTGGTTTCGCCATTATTGGCGCTGATGAAAGACCAAATCAGCTTTTTAAATAGCAAAGGTATTTATGCGGCAAGCCTTGATTCAAGCCAAACCAGTGAGCAAAGCCATACGGTAATGAGTGATGTGCGAGCAGGGAAGGTGAAAATTTTAATGGTCTCAGTTGAGCGCTTTAAGAATGAGCGCTTTCGTGAATTTATTAAACAAGTGCCTATTTCGATGCTGGTGGTTGATGAAGCGCACTGTATATCTGAATGGGGTCACAACTTTAGGCCTGACTACTTAAAGCTGCCGCGCTATCGTGAAGAGCTTAATATTCCATTGGTACTGCTACTTACCGCTACCGCCACTAAAAAAGTAAAGCGTGATATGTGTGAGCGTTTTGCTATTGCCCCAGAATGTGTAGTACAAACTGGCTTTTACCGAAGCAACCTCGATTTATCAGTGCTTAGTGTTGCAAGCCAAGAAAAATCTCAGCAATTAGCAAGTATCATAGCCAGCCAACAAGGGGCTGGAATTGTTTATGTCACCTTACAACATACCGCTGAGCAAGTGGCCGAAGGTTTGGCTAGAGCGGGCTTTAATGCGGTGGCTTATCATGCAGGCCTTGAGGATAATAAACGCTGGCAAATTCAAGATGATTTTATGGCGGGTAAAATCAATATAGTCGTGGCAACCATTGCTTTTGGGATGGGCGTTGATAAGTCAGATATTCGTTTTGTGATCCACTATGATCTACCAAAATCGATTGAAAACTATAGTCAAGAAATTGGTCGCGCAGGGCGAGATGGTGCGCCATCAAACTGTTTTACCCTAGCAAACTTAGATGGCTTAAATACCGTAGAAAACTTTGTTTATGCTGACACTCCCGAGCAAAGTGGTATTGAATATGTCATTAATAACATTCGCAACGAGCAAACTAACAACCAATGGGAAATGCAAGAGTACAGCTTATCAAGCGAAAGTAATATTCGTGCTTTGGCGTTAAAAACCTTACTTGTGCAGTTAGAAATCCAAGGGGCTATTACACCTTTATATGCCTATTACGCCGATTTTAAATATAAGTTTTTAACGGATAAAAATGAGCTGCTTAGCCAGTTTGATGCTGATCGACAAGCCTTCTTACAACATGTATTTAAACACACCGAGTTTAAGAAAATTTGGGGCACACTTAATTTTGATGCGCTAACAAGCGCTACTCAAGTTGACAGAAAACGTGTGGTTGCAGCGCTCGATTATTTAGCAGAAAAAGGCCATATAGCACTTGAAACTAAACGTATCACGCAAGTGTATGAAGTTAATAACTCGGTAATAAACCACGCTGATTTAGCGCAGCAACTTCACCAATACTTTATCGAAAAAGAGCAGGCTGAAATTAAACGTATCGCCACTTTAGTACGCTTTTTTGAGCTAGAAAGCTGCTTAAGTTATAACTTAGCCCGCTATTTTGATGACCAGAATGCACCCCAGCAATGTGGCCATTGTTCAGTGTGTAGAGGCCAGCAGGTAAAACTTAGTTACTCACTAGTGCATGAAATGCCTGAGCAAAATGTGATTGGCAGTAAAGTTGCTGAGCTTAAACAGCACTTAGCTGCTAAAGGGATTAGTGATGTCAGCATCGATACTCAGTGCCGATTTTTAGCGGGCATGAGCGTGCCTTTATTTACTCGTAACAAAGTTAGACAGCTATCAGGTTTTGGCCTTTGCGAACAGCAGCGATACAGTGACATTAAAGCCCTGCTACAGCAGTTGTAGCAGGGTTTTAAATTGTCAGCACATCTTCCTTGGGTTGTGCAATTATGTTTATGTGTACTGTTTTAAATTCGTCAGAGAGGGTCTTTGAAACATTGTTCACCAAGTGTTTCTTAGAAGATAGCAAAGTTTAAAAAAGCTTCATTTTAGCAATAGATACAGGATTGGTGGTTTGTTTATCAATCAGTCCTGTGAACAAAGAAGATCATAAGTAAGATGCATTTATATGCTCAAAAGGCTTATAAAGACATATTACAGTTGTGTTTTTACTTCCTCCAAAAGGTACGCGTAAAAAGAGCAAAAACAGTAAAGTATTCCAAACGACCGACAAGCATCGCGCCGGTTAATATCCATGTTCCTGTGTCTGAAACTGGCGCAAAGTTAGCGCCTACTTCACCAAACCCCGGTCCGAGAACATTGACACATGCTGCAACTGCAGAAAATGCACTCCAAAAATCCAGCCCAGTAAACATCAGCAATAATGTAAACAGCATGCTTGATCCTGCGGCAAAGGTCATAAATGCCATAACGGCATGAAGTACGTCATCTTTTACAGGGCTGCCTTGGTACTTAATGGTGAATATAGCGCGGGGGTGAAGAAGTTGTTTAAAGTTATAGTTGAGCATTTTAACCACAAGAATGTTTCTGATGATTTTATTTCCGCCAGCTGTTGAGCCCGCGCATCCACCTAAGTAGCCGGTGATGATAAGTAAAAATCCGACAGCTTCTGGCCATTCAGTAAAATTTGCAGCACCAAACCCTGTGCTGGTTATAAACGACACGATATGAAAGGCTGAAAAACTTAATGACTCAAAAATAGAGGAGTAGGTATCGTGACTGTATAAAATAACGCCCGACAACGCTGAAAGGGCAGTAATGATGTATATAAAATAACGAGTTTCTTCATCAGCATAGTAACTACCGAGCGCTCGTTTGTGGACGACTCTAAAGTGCAGGGCAAAATTAATAGCTCCTGCAATCATAAATAAGTTGGCGATCCATAAAATTAAATGACTTTTGTAAAACCACATACTGGCATCGTGGGTTGAGAATCCTCCCGTTGAAACGGTTGTTAGCGCATGAGCGATTGCATCGTAAAAGGTCATGCCTGCAAAATAGTAAGAGACAGTACATAACACGGTTATGCTTAAGTATACACTCCATAGGTAATGCGCCGTGTTTGCAATACGAGGCGATAGCTTTTCATCTTTAATTGGCCCAGGTGTTTCGGCCTTTAAGAGTTTCATCCCACCTATATTAAGCATAGGTAGAATAGCCACAACGAAAATTACAATGCCGAGCCCTCCCATCCATTGTAAAAACTGGCGGTATAATAAAAATGTACGAGGTAAATCATCCAAGCCAGACAGTATTGTAGCGCCGGTGGTTGTTAATGCGCTTATCGACTCAAAGATGCCGTCTGTAAAGGTCACTTTGGTGACTAAAATGATTGGAATTGCTCCTAAAAAGCCAGCAATCAACCAGGTGACTGTCGCATAAATCAGTGCATCCCTAAAGTTGGCAAGTGATGAATCAACATGCTGGGTTTTTAACAGTATGACACTTGCTGTAAAAAGCATTATTGACGCAGGTAATAGGAATGACACAGATACATTATCTTTAAATAAAAGTGCCGATAAAGCTGCAAATATCAACTGCACTATGCTCATCCACAAAATAGGGAAAGCGAGTAATCGAAATGTGATTTTCCAATTGATCATATGTTTACTGATTTAATGAACGGCTATTAAACCAGCATGTTATTCAAGTAGGAGCCGATGTCTTTAGAGAGAGTGAAAGCTTTATAAAGATTTTATGCCGAGATAAAAAAACTTTATAAAAACTTTATAGTGACAAAATTGAAAACCCTTTAATCTAATAGGGACAAAAAATAAGTGAAAAAATGATGCAGTCAGTATTCAAAATACAGTATTTAAAAGCCGCATTTTTAAGTGTGTTAATGCCACTTGTGGTGGTGCTCGCGATATTTCCGTTTCGAGAACTGTTTACAACCACCGATATTGTCATGCTACAGCTTCTGTGGGTGACATGGGTTGCGGTTCAAAGTAATCGCCGTGTTGCAGCACTTACCACCTTAGTAAGTGTTGCCTGCACGGACTGGTTTTATGTGGTGCCGTATTTTACTTTTCATATCGAAAATATTGAATATGTGGTTACCTTTTTGGTGATGTTGATTGTGGGTTTAGTGATAAGCCACCTTGCAGGGGAGCTCAATACCAAGGTTCGCGATGTGCAAGCCCATGCAAGTAATAGTCGCTTGCTGTATGAATTAGCTAAAAAACTCAATGAGCTCGACAGCCTTGAGGAACAAAAGCAGCTGTTTTTAAAAACCATGGCTGCGCATTTAGGGGTTGCGTGTGATTGGCAGTTAATAGCATCTAAGCAGTTTATTTATTTAAATGAACATCAAGCGGAATTTGGCGGTATCGCGTTTGCTAAAGCACTCAATGCTGAGCAACACGCTTTGGCAAATACGGCGTGCTCTTTATTGTATCAGGTTCAGGAAAAAACCTTACTTCGTGAACAATCTGCGGCGATTAAAGTGCAGGCGGAGCTGGAAATGTCAAAAAACACCTTATTGCGTAGTTTATCTCACGACTTACGAACGCCATTAGCGACTATAATGGGGGCATCGAGCATGTTGGCCGATGATGATATTCAACTAAGCTCAGAGGTTATCAAAGAGCAAGCAGTTAATATTTATGAGCAAAGTAAAATTCTTAACCAGCACTTTGATAAAGTAATGGAGCTCAGTAAAGTTAATAAGTTAGCTGAGAATATAAAATGGCAAAAACAGCCCATTTTGACCTTAATTAGCGAAGCTAAATCACGCCGTCAGCAACAACTAGAAAACTTTAAACTTCGCATCGAGGCTCAGCAACAAAGCATCTGTTTTGGGGATGAAACCTTACTAGAAATTGCCTTGGCTAATATGCTCGAGAACGCTGCTCGCTACAGTGATGGTTCGGCAAGCATACAATTTATTGAAACGGAAAATGAGTACCAAATTGTGTTAACCAATTCTTTTGATAATAAGTATGAGACGAGTCAAGATGAAGGGGTTGGCTTAGGTAGTGTGATCTGCGATGTGGTTGCTAAATGTCACCAAGGATGTTTTGAATTAACCCTCAATGAGCAAACAAAGCAGGCAACAGCTATATTAATTTGGAGTAACCGCCGTGGCTAACATTTTGGTTTTAGAGGATTCACCACCTCTGCAAAGTTTTTTAAAAACATTGTTAAAAGCTAGTAATTATGAGGTTAGTGTATGCGCCAAAGGGCTTGATGCGTTTTCGCTTTTAAGCCAGCAGCAGTTTGATTTAGTATTGCTTGATTTAGGCTTGCTCGATATGGATGGGCAAGATTGGCTGGTAGAATTTAGGCTGTGGAGTTTGCTACCTGTGCTAGTACTTTCTGCACGTGACGGCGAAACAGAAAAAGTCACCGCCCTTGATAACGGCGCTAATGATTATCTGACCAAACCATTTAGTGCAAACGAACTGTTAGCTAGGATACGGGTACTTCTACGCACGCAAATAACACCAAGCCTGACCCTTAAGTGTGGTGATATTCATATAGACCCACATAAGCATGTGGTCCGCAAAGGCGATGAAGAAGTAAAATTAACTAAAAAAGAATACGCTATTTTGCTGTTATTTTTTCAGCAAAAAGACAAGGTGTTAACGCATAACGCCATTTTATCTGAGGTGTGGGGAGAGCAGTATATTAATCGCCCTGAATATGTACGTGTACATATTGGTCAGTTAAGACAAAAGCTAGAAAAAAATGCAGCGAGCCCTAAACATATTTTAACCGAGCCTGCTGTAGGTTACCGCTTAGTTGAATAAATTATCTCTTTACATCCCTTTAAGTTGAGTTTGTAACTCTACTTAGGTAATGTTTTAGGAAATAACAATAATAAAGTGGAAGTCTATTCATTGGTTATGTATCAAAATACTGGGCAAGGAATCAGTTCATTGTCTAATACACAGCTCGAAGACGTTATCGGAGAAATCGAGCAAGCCATTGAATGGCATCAATCTTGGTATAGAAACTTATTAAGGAGCTTAATTGCAGATATACCCGCAGATGATCAAGACTTAAGCGATAATGCTCATAATCTTTGTCGCTTTGGGCAATGGTTCAATAAACTTCCTGAGCAGACCCTAAACCTTCATCCTTATTTTTCAGAAATCGCTTCAGCGCATCAAAAAATGCATCAAGGAGCCAAAGTCCTATCATCGTTAAAAGAGTCTAATTCAGCTATTCCTGTGAATTTATTGGACCAATTTCATACTGATTTAGATAGTTTGCGAGATTATTTTGAAGCTATCAATGATGAGCTTTATGAACTGTTACACACCCGCGACCCTTTAACCGGTGCTACAAACCGAGCAAACTTAGTTGAAAACCTACAAAAAGAGCAGGAACTTTGTAAACGTAAATCTTTGAGCTGTGCGCTAATAATGATCGACCTTGATCACTTTAAGCGTGTGAATGATGAGTTTGGCCATGGCGCGGGTGATAAAGTGTTAATAGCGCTTGTTAAATGCATTAAATCCCACTTAAGAGAGTACGATCAATTGTATCGCTATGGCGGCGAAGAGTTTTTAGTATGCTTACCACACACAGAGCTTGAAGGTGCCAAGTCCTTTTCTGAGCGACTGCGAGCAGCCGTTGCAACTTTAAAAATCGAAATTGGCAATGATAAACACATTAATGTAACTGGCTCATTTGGTGTCGCGCTAATAAATGCCAATGATGATATCGAAACTGCAATCGAAAGGGCTGACCAAGCTATGTATCAGGCTAAAAAGTCAGGCCGCAATCGAGTGTCTGTGGCTTAAACTACGCTTTGACACCGGTGAATGCTTTTATTAAGCCTGCTTGATAAAAAGGATAAACGTTCGTAAAGCCCGACGCGGCGATAATTTTTTCAATGACTTGAGTTTCTCTTAGCGCAACGTCATTCTCATAAGCCTGTTTTACTTTTTCAATTTGTTTAGGGCTGACTGCGGCTGATGACATAACACTTAACCAGTGACTAAGCTGCTCTGGGTAAGTTTCGGCACTTTGATTGGCGCTTAAGTCTGCACTGATCAGTAACCCACCAGTTTTTAAACGTTTATGTATATCAGCAAAAAATGCCACCCGTTTTGGCTCATCAACAATAAACTGCGACACTAATACGGCTGTTGCTGCATCAAAGGGTATTAAGTTTTTGAGTAAACTTAGATAACCATTATGAAACTGGCATCGTTGTGCTAGCCCTGCTTGCGTTAAGTTGTGTTTGCATACTTTGAGCATCTCAGTCGAGGGTTCGACAGCGGTGAAGCGAAATGCTGGGAATGCCTGTGCTAAATGCAAAATTTCATTTCCGGTACCTGCTCCAACGCAGAGAATATGCGCATTGCTTGGCAGTTTGCAGAATAAAGGCGACATCATAAAATACAAGGCTTGGCTAATAGGTGCCATGTTTTGCCACTGTGAATCGTAATTAGCTGCTTGTTGATCAAATAAGGCGGTGACTTCGTGTTGTTGCATAGTAAAAACCCAATAGGTAACTTTTAGTGTTACAGAAGTGGTTAGCTTACTTTGTTTTAGGTAACTTTAAAAGTTGCTTAATGAGAAATTCAAGTGAAATGGTGATTTAAAGCATACTAATTCACTTAATTTTTAGGTTGAATGTGAGACTGAGCTATATCGCCAACAGTGTTTCGACTATGAAACGATAATAGCTTTGAAAATTCAAAATCAGTAAGTTTAATGTCGTTATTCGATGTCCAGGTAACTTTGTAGCTGTTGTTACTTGGGTGCCCGTCTAGTGATAGCAAGATAGTTTGGTCGCTTGGTTGCGCTACGCGACTGATAGATATCAGTGTTTCATAGTTTGTTGTAGCACCACAGTTTATGACTGATACCACGGCTTGTTTATCTTTATCTGGTGATAAGAACACCTCATATTGCTCTTCACCACACCAGTTTGGTGTGATAGATGAAATACCCCAAATAAGTAACGCTAGAGTGCTAACCCCCCAAAAAATAGCAGCACCAACATGCCAAAGTATTTTTAGTGCTTTACTCATGCTCATCCTTTAGTTTTGATTATTAGGCTTTAATAATGAAAAGAGATGCGCATTAAAGAATTGCTCATGCTTGAACATCGCATTTTTTAAAATGGCATCTTGCTCGAACCCTAGCTTTTGCAATAACTTCATTGAAGCGAGGTTATCTTCGCACACATAGGCAAACACTCTGGTGATATTGGTTTTAGTAAAAACAGTATCAAGTAGCATAGATGTTGCTTTTGTAGTAATCCCTTGTTGCCAATACTCTTTTTCCAGCCAGTAACCTAACTCACCTGAGCGATTGAACTCAAACTCGCCGGCTAATACGCTCACACAGCCAATAAGTGTGTTGTTAAATATAATCGCTTTAACGAGTTCACCTTGGCTACCTTCATTTATCCACCATAAGGCATCCTCTTCAGTATATGGAGAAGGGATTTTAGTTGATAGATATTGAGTTACATCTTTATCGTTAAGTATAGCGATAAGCTGCTCGGTATCTGACTCTATAAAATTTCGTAGCGTGATCACAACTATCCTTGTAATGCTATTAAAGCGAAAGGTGCAAAGGCACTATAACGTACCTTTGTCTATTATCATCCGTATTTTTCTTCTAACTCATTGGCTGTATGATAGCTTTCATGTGTTTTGAGCTGTTCTAGATAACGCGATAATTCTGGGAAGTGTGTTAGCACGCCAGATTCGGCGACTTTTTCAATAACAAAAGACATCATAAAGTCAGCGCCAGTCAACGTCTCACCAACAAGGTATTGCTTGCCTTTTAATTGCTGATTTACATAGCTCAAAATTTTGCCAATTTCATGGTCAGCATAATCAGCTATAAAGTTAGTTTTACAACCATCTTTAGTGATAAACAGTTTTAGTAATAAAGGCACCATAGCTGAACTTTCTGCAAAGTGAAGCCATTGCTGATAACTAAAATACTCATCAGACTTTGGGGCTGGCATATATTTACCTTCACCATAAGTAGTAATTAGATAATCAGTAATAGCCCCTGATTCGGTAATTATCTTTTTGCCATCTTCAAGCACCGGCGCTTTACCTAGAGGGTGAATCTCTTTTAGTTCATCAGGTGCAAGGAATGTCTCTGGGTTACGTTGATAAGCAACAATATCGTAATCGACACCTAGCTCTTCTAGTAGCCAAATAATACGTTTTGAACGTGATTTATTTAAGTGGTGAAGTTTTATCATAAGTAATCCTTTTAAGTTGCGCTGCTCTGCAGCGCTAAGTATTTAATAAAGTTATAAAGGTTGCTGCACTTGAACAACTGTTTTGCCGAAATTTTCACCATTTAACATCGCGTTGAAGGCATTTAAAGTATTTGTAAAATCTGGCTCCATGTGTTCTTTATATTTGATCTTTCCTTCACTAAGCCATGCTTGCATGTCTTTGGCAAACTCTGCGTAGCGGTGGCCGTAATCATCAAAAACAATAAAGCCCTGTACTTTAATACGCTTAGTTAGTATTTGCCCCATTAACATTGATAAACGGTCTGGACCTGGAGGTAACTCAGTTGCGTTATACTGTGATACCAAGCCGCAAAGAGGGATTCGTGCTTTAGTATTTAACAGCGGTAAAACAGCATCGAATACATGACCACCCACATTTTCATAGTAAACATCAATGCCGTTATCACATGCTTTGCTTAACTGTTCACTAAAATCATTGGCTTTATGATCAATGCAGTAGTCAAAACCTAAGTTCTCAACGGCGTGTCGACACTTTTCCTTACCACCTGCAACACCAACAACTTTGCAGCCTTTGATTTTTGCTATTTGTCCAACGGTTGCACCTACTGGTCCTGTTGCTGCCGCGACAACAACAGTTTCTCCAGCTTTTGGCTCGCCAATATCAAGCAGCCCCATGTAAGCCGTAAAACCTGGCATTCCTAAAATGCCAAGTGCATATGATGGGTTACTGGGGGCCTCACCAAGTTTCATTAGACCTTCAGTGTTACTAATTGCATATTCTTGCCAACCTGTATAAGCGAGCACCCACTCACCTTCAGTGAAATCAGGATGAGCTGATTGCTCTACCTGACACACGGTTGCCCCAACCATCACATCGCCAATTTTTACAGGGTCGGCGTAAGATTTTGCGTCACTCATTCGACCTCTCATATAAGGGTCAAGAGATAAATATATGGTCCTTAACAGAACCTCACCCTTTTCAGGGGCTGGAATGGAGGTTGTTTTTAAGTGAATATTACTTTCGTTTGCTTGCCCATTTGGGCGGGAGGCTAGAATAAATTGACGATTTTGAACATCAGACATACTTGGCTCCTACTGCCAGGTGTAAAAAAGAGGTTTACTAATGTTGTGAGGACAAAGGAACAAAATTCAACAATGAAATTGTAACTATATAAATAATGACAATCCCTCAGCTGCAATAATCAGTTTTGCACGGGAATTAGGAACGGTGTATGCTAAATTTAGTTTAAGCTCATTAAAGGATTGATATGAAGCGTACTTTACTATTTTTTTCAGCGCTTTTTGCAACCAGTACTCAAGCAAATACTGATGTGTTGTCAGTGGATCCAGTGATGCTCTCTGGCAGTGCTTTTTCATTTGAGAATGATGCCAAGCGTTATCCTAAACAGAGCCAATTTAGCATTGTCCATAGTGTATTAATGAGCAGTGAAAGTGGTCGCCGTTTAGCTGTTGTGACTATTGAAAATAAAGCATCAGGCTCGCGTATTTTACAGGCCGACCATATTATGGCGTTGTTTGCTGATGGGCGTCGTGTACACCCTCTGAGTTTTGACGAAGGTATTAAGTTAGATGATGGCGAAAAACGCTCATTGACCTTATCTTTTGGTGAAAACGAATACCCGATTTTAGCGGTTTACACGAGTTTAAATGAGTAAAAGGATAGCCCATGAAATTACTTAAGCCACTGGCTATTACATTACTATTAAGCTCACCTTTAACCTTTGCTGTTGATAGCCAAGATTTTGTTAAAGATAACGTTTTCACGCAAGGCGTTGAAGGACCGACTATGCATAACGGTGCCTTATATGCGGTGAACTATGCTCAGCAAGGAACTATCGGCCGCGTAGACAACATGGGCAAAACTTCGTTATTTGTTCGTTTGCCAAATGATAGCATTGGCAATGGCCTACAGTTTGACTCACACGGTAATTTGTTTATTGCCGATTATGTTAACCACAATATTTTAAAAGTACCTGCAGGCAGCAATAAAGCAGAAGTTTTCGCTCATAATAGCAACATGAATCAACCCAATGACATTGCTATCACTAAAACTGGGGTGCTGTTTGCAAGTGACCCTAACTGGGTGAACGAAACGGGTCAATTGTGGCGTATTAATGCTGATGGCAGCACTAAATTGCTTGAGGAAAACATGGGTACCACCAATGGAATTGCTGTTAACAAGGAAAATACTAAGCTTTATGTGAATGAGAGTGTGCAGCGAGTTGTTTGGCAATATGACTTGGATGAGAACCTAAACATAAGTAATAAAAAAGTTTTGATTAAGTTTGCTGATCATGGCTTGGACGGTATGCGTGTTAATAATCAAGGACATGTGTTTATTACTCGTTATGGTGCTGGAAAGGTGCTTGAAGTCTCGCCTAGCGGCAAGGTGTTAAATAGCTATAAGTTAAAGGGTCAGCATCCAACTAATTTGGCCTTCGACGATATGCAAAGCAGAGTGTATGTCACCATGCAAAAACGTGGTGCAATAGAAGTGATTGAGCTTTAGCCTTGCTTTGCTCGCGCAATAGCGGCGGTGATTGCCGCCTTTGCTTGCGGGCTATTCTGCCAACAACTTGAATGAAGCATTGACGCTACTCGCTCAGCAATGGTGTTTGCATCAAACCCAGCTAACTCCTCAAATGATTCAATGCCCATTTCTTCAAAACGTTTTAGAACCGTAGGCCCCACACCTTTAAGTGCTAAAAGCGCGCTGCGTTCTTGCTCGTTAAATGGCATGTTTTTGTTCCTTGTTAGTGGAGTCTATAAAATGATGAGGGTTATCTAATCCTAGAAAAACAGTGTCGATATCATTCTGGGGCTCTTTAAGTGTGATTTTAATATTTGGATAGCCAGAGTAATTATAGCGTTTGATTGTTCGAGCGCGTGCAATGAAACCGGTATTTAAATCAATAGTTTTGATATTTGCTAAAGCAATATTGTATGCAGGATATAGCCCATAGCGAATAATGAGTTGCGATTTACTAATAGAAACAGGACGCCTTGCAACCGAACGGTACTCTGCAGTAAAGAATAAAAGGCTAAAAATAGTTAAACCAGTGATAATGTTTGCTGCTGATGGTGACCATATAAAGTGCAAAAAGAAGTGCATCATTGGCAACTCTAATAAGATTATAAAAATAAAGCCAAGCAAGTTAGCTTGTGATCCATCTTTTTTATGGTAACTAAAATGTTGTTCACCAGTGAAATAGCTTGGTTTAATGTGTTTAGCGTAAAATAAGAAAGCCCACATCCGTGTTTCGAAACATAAAAAGTTTGCAATTGCGTTTTGTTTGAAAAGCTTGTTAATTGGCCTTGCTATAGCTATATCTGGATCGGTCTGCTGGCTTAAAGCGGACTTTATTGCCAGATACACAGTTATGAGAGCGCTGAGCTCTAAAATTACAATCAAAGCTAAAAGCCCATAACGAGCATGCTCTAAGTAATTCATTAAAAACTTGTTTTGTTCGGGAATGATATAACTCCCGATTAAAATAGCGAGTGAGCATAATACCACTGCTTTTAAAGCCGCTTCTTTCTTATTTTTAATTAATATTAAGCAAAGTACAGGTAATACTATCAGTGCATCTAGTAGGTATAACCATTCAAAGTTTGCATTCCCAAAGTCATTCAGTGGATGATTTCCTTGGTAATAAATGCCCCAAAAAAGACTAATACTAATTAGAAAAATAAATGGAATTTTTGACTTTATTGATTTGAGCATAGCATCTTCCTTGTAGCTTCTGTCGCTCATATCTTAAACAACAATTTGTTCGTTGTCCCTTTTTACTCTTAAAGTAGTTATTACTTGAAATAAAAAAGCGCACCGGGCAGGGTGCGCTTGAGGGGATCAATCCTGTGTAGCTAAAACAGTAGGATTAATTAAAAACTTGGAGCATATCTCAGAGAAACACCCACTGAGCGGCCAATCACACTATAATCACTCACGGTGTTAAAGTGGTTTGCGCCTACCTCAGGTGTTGGCGGTTCACGGTCTAATAAGTTATCGACACCAAAGTTAACAGCAAGTTCCTCATTAACTTGCCATGCAGCGGCAAAATCTAAGTAATTTTGTGCTGAGATTGTTTCTGAACGCTCGACAGCATACTCTACTTCACCGATTCTGCGCCAGCCTAGTTGGAAGTTCATGTTATCTAACTGCCAATCAATGCTTGCGCGGTGTTTATAGTCGGCTTGTAAGATACTCGCAAAGTCACCTGAACAGGCGCTGCCATAGGTTCCTTTGCAGTCTACTTCGGCTACAGTGCTGTTGTTTTGGCGTGTTTGTTTAGTAACAAAGTTACCTTGGTAAGAGAATCTAAAGCGACCACCCATTTGCTCTGGTGCATCAATCACATAATTTGCTGCAACATCGATACCTTCTTGTTCGATTGCAGCTAAGTTAAAGTCATTAACGATGGCTGTGCTAATAAAACCAGTGTTTGGATCACGAAGTACCGCACCACACAATGGGTTATTCGGATTTGGATCGTCAACATAACAGCTCTGTAGTGCAGCACCAGGCTGAATTTGGCTTACTGCATCTGTTACGCGAATACTGTAGTAATCGAGTGATAAATCAAAGCCTTCTAAATAGCTAGGTGTATAAACAATACCCAAGGTGTCTGATTCGGCTTGCTCAGGTTTAATATTCGGGTTACCACCATAGGTATATTCTGCCGTGCTTGAATCAAACTCAGTGCCAACAGGTGGTGCACCAAACGCAGCACACTGGGTTGCATCTCCGGTACCCAGTAAACATGGATCGCCGTTATAACGCCCTGCTAGTCTTGGTACAAATTGATCGCTGTTTTGATCGAATAACGATAACGAAAGAGCTGTAATTGGGCTGGCAAACTCACCTAAGTTCGGCGCTCTAAATGCGGTTAAGCGGTTTGCTCGAATACGAATGTCACTGTTAATCGCCCAGTTGATCCCTAACTTGTAAGTATCTTCAGCTTCGGTATTTGAGTAATCAGAAATACGGTATGCACCTTCAAAGCTAAGCTCTTCGGCAAATGGTTGATCAACCAAAATTGGCACCAATACCTCAGCGTAGAACTCTTCTGAGCTAAAACTTGCATCCATATCAAATGCGCTAATAGAAGCAAAGCTAGTACCATTTCTGAATGCATCGCCCGGTGTTTGTTTACCGGTTTCTTTACGGTATTCATAACCGACTGCAAAGTCGATAGCACCAGCAGGTAACTCAAATAAGAAACCAGAATCACCAGATAACGTGGCTGAGATCACACTTTGTGTACGGTCGCGGGTGGTATAAAGCAGCGGATCACTAAAGCCACTGAAGTCGTGGTTGGGATCAAAAATATCTACAGAGTTTGCAAGGGCAGCAAAGCGGCTATTACCACTGTTATCATTACGGTAAGCGTTATTGTAAATGGTTGCTACTTCGTCAGTTTTTCCGTACTGACCATATATGTCATAGTATAGGTAGTCAGTAATATCGCCTTTTAAACCTAGTTGAAATTGCATTGAATCACGCACAGCTTCGGTGTGTTGTACACCTAAGCCTAAGTTGCGCTCAACATTAACAAGGGCATTACCTTCACTGTCAAACGTTAGTTGATCACGTAATTCATCAGGAATATATGCATTGTCTTGGGTTAGGGTTACTTGCTCGTTAACAAAAATTGGGGTTTGGCCACTTGCGCCAGCACCATTAACGGTAACTTTAGAGTACATTGCGCGACCATAGGCAATGGCACTGTCGCTGACATCAACGTCGAATAATAAACCCGCAGAAAAACGGTCCATCGGTTGAGTTAAATAACGATCAGGTGTGAAATCAGCTGTTGGGCGCTCACTTGTTACAGCACCTGAATCTGCAATACCGATACTGTTGCCAGATGCAACGTCAGTATAATAACCACCGCTGTTTATCATCGCCGTTGAGTTTTCAAGTGCATAGTCACGTTCACCGGCTAATAGCTCTTTTCGTTCGGTATAGCCAATGTAGCCTGTTACATGACCACGGCCATCGGCGATATCACCGCCAAAAATAGCCTCGAAGTTAAGCTTTTCGTTACCGCCGTCGGCACTTTCATAGCTAGTTGAGAACTCGGCGCCAGTAAAATCATCGTCTAGAACAAAGTTAACAACACCGGCTACGGCATCAGCACCATAAACCGCTGCTGCACCACCTGTTAAGACATCAACGCGTTTAATTAACCCGGCAGGAATGGTATTTACGTCAACCGAATTACGAAAACTAAATGGTACGGCGCGAGTGCCGTCAATAAGTACCAATGTACGGTTTTGGCCAAGACCGCGTAAATCTATGGTTGATGAGCCAAATGAGTCACCGACTGTGGCACCTGTGCTGTTTGCACCTGCTGCAGCTTGTGGCAATTTTGCTGTAATATCTTCAACGTTTACAGCACGGTCTAGATGAATTTGTGCTTCATCAACGCTAACCACTGGGCTACTTGAGACCAGCTCGGTACGTTGAATACGTGAACCTGTAACTGTGATCACTTCAGGTTTTTTCGCCTCTGTGGCTTCTTCTGCGTGGGCATAACTTATTACTGAACTTACAGCGAGAGCTAAAGGTGAGAGCAGCAATAGTGAGCGATGCCCTGTAGATGTATTTGCTTTCATGATGATTCCCTTGCGTTTTATCATTTAAATCAACGCAGGTTGGTGTGTGACCTAGACCATTTAGTTAATTTAATGAGTCATACTTTTTGTTATGATGCTTCTGTGTTCTCCTTTTGGGGAGCTCACCGGTACAGTTTTAAAGCAATTTAAAAGTCTTTGCAATAATTATTCTTTAAATCTATTATTTTAAAATATAAACTATTCCATACCATCAACCCGCTTATTTACATCTAATAAGCTGATTTTAAGTGATTTATTTATGCATCAACATATTGAAAAACTGTATTTAAGCGCTAAGAAAGAAAAAAAATTAATAATTGGTCTAATGAGTGGTACCTCGTTAGATGGTCTTGATATTGCGCTGTGTGAAGTATCAGGGCAGGGTATGGACACTCGTGTAGAAGTATTAAAGTTTACTACGGTTGACTACGACGATGATTATAAAATGCGTGTAAAACGCGTATTCGCCAAGCGCGAGTGTGATCTTGAAGAAGTCGTCTTACTCAACCCTTGGATTGGCCAATTACATGGTGAAATGGTTGCCAAAACGTTAGCCAGCTGGGGAGTAGCAAAAGAACTTGTTGATGTGATTGCCAGCCACGGACAAACTATTTATCACTGCCCTAAAAACCAACACAAGCGACAAGAATATGGCAATGCAACTTTACAAATTGGTGATAGCGATCATTTAGCCGTGACTGCAGGCATTACCACCATAGGTGATTTTCGACAAAAACACATAGCAGCGGGTGGTGAAGGTGCGCCGCTTGCTGTATATGGTGATTATTTGTACTTCACAAGTACTAGTGAAAACCGCATATTGTTAAACATGGGCGGCATTGCCAACTTAACCTACTTACCAAAATCTGCTGATGCACGAGCGGTTTTTAGCTCTGATATTGGCCCAGGCAATACCATTATGGATGCCTATGTTCAGCGTTACTTCGCACCACTTCATTATGATAAAGATGCCGCTATTGCAACAAAAGGTACGGTAAATGAAGCTTTACTCAATGCGCTGTGTGATGATGCATTTTTTGGTTTAGGGTTTCCAAAAACCACAGGCCCAGAAGTGTTTAATCTAGACTATTTAGCAGCGGCACAAGCACGTTCAAATACGCAAGCGTTATCGCACTTTGATGTTATGGCAACTTTAGTGCAGTTTTCAGGAGTCATGATTGCCAAAGCAATTAACCAATGCAGTGAAGGCTTAACTGATGTGGCTGTATACGCCAGTGGTGGTGGGGTTCATAATCCATTATTAATGCAAGTTATTTTGGCTCATTGCCCAGAACTTACAGTAATCAATAACACTGATTCGTTGGGTATAAATCCAGATGCAAAAGAGGCTGTGTTATTTGCTATTTTAGCTAACGAATGTTTGTCGGGTGGACAACAACGCTTTGGTAATACCAAGCAAGGGATCCCCGATATTACCATGGGTAAAATTAGCTTTGCTGATTAGAGCCTAGAAAAAGGCTAAAAAGCTTGCGCCAATATGACTGATGTAATGGCGTAAGCCATGGTTTTTAGCTTGCTCAGAAGTTAACAGTTCTGGTGACGTACTCGCTGCAATGCTGACATCAAACTGGGCGCTATCTTTAAGTGTTGCATGCATACCGTGTAGCATTAATTGCAATACAAATTCACCACTGTGAGTAACGTTTTCTAAGGTAAGCATAATAACGTGCTGTTCTAGATCGTGTTGCGTTAAAGTGTGCGCAGTAAAATACGCTGACTCACGGGCATCAGGGCGTGTTGCACTGATTGAGATCACATCACCTTCATGGGCATCATCTGGCAGCACACAACAAAATACAACATGCTTTTGCTCATTAGCCGCAAAATGCAATTGTTCATATTCCATAGTATGCGCAAGTGCAGCACATAAAGGATCTTCACTAGAGGGGAGTGCAAACGAAAGTTGCACCAAGGCACTGTCCATTACTTCTTCATTACGTTAGCTGATTAAATTAGCGTCAATTATTGATCAGTTAAATTACAGAATTATGACTATTGTCATATTACGGATTATTTATTTCAAAAACAGAGAAAAGTTGAATGGCTAATTCGTTTTGGTCGGATATAAGTCTCAACATATTTGATAATGAAATTGCGTTTATTAGTCGTTATTGCGAAAAGAGGCTCTTTCAAAAGCATGTAATTATCGACCATTTAGGCTTTATAAGCCTGATAAATCGCTTTTATAAGGCTATAACTCGTGATTAGCAAATATGGTATTCGCCACGGGGTTTGTTGCTAAACATAAACGCTTGTAACTCAGATTTAAGAACTTCGACAATGTCGGTCGTAAACGGTGTTCTGATTTCACCTGAATCTAAATATCTAAGTAAATCAATTTCATGTATGAGAGCTGACTTAATAGAGTAGCTAATTGGATAAGTGACCTTAAATTGCTTGCGAGCTATCACATTATCGTGATTTTCAATGTCAACATAGAAAGTTAATTGATCATCTTCTTGGCAAAGGTTGCTGCAAGTTCCTTGTTCACGAATGCAATCTAAGACAATATTTCTGATGAAAATATCAAATTCGTTCATATTAATCCCTCAATTTTAGCCCATCCATTGGGTACAACTAAAATTTAGCAAAAAATAGTTAAATAGCCAACTCAATTTTGCTTCTTTTGGATTAATCCTACCTTGGTGGGTTCGTTTAAAAGTATTAGATGAGGATGTAGGGGGTTAGTCGGTAGAGATTTATCGATAGGGGTCGGTTTTAAGACGCGCGAAACACGTTTCATGCCTACGACGTAGCAGCTATGCCGTGCTATTGATAAATTTTCATGAGGAACGAAACACGAAAAAATTACGATTTGCGAAGAACGAGAAGCGATATAAGAAAGCGATGTAATCTCACTGCCATCACCTCCTTGTAAATTTGGCTCCAATTGCCTCTCATTTTTGGATATTTTCTAGGGTTTCGTTCATTAATTAGAATCATATAACCTACTTATGCAAAAGTAGGCTAACGTCTTAATAGTCTTACGCTTGATCTTCACATTGATGGCCACGCTGTTTTCCAAACCATTGCTGAATTTCGATTGCATAGGATGTGTGAGACTTATTATGAATTTGCTGAGAAAGTGAAAATACAGTGTGTTTGGCTAACTCTTTCTCCATCATAGCTTGTGCATTTCTCATCACAGCATTAATACCGCAAATACCTTCACATGCCCATTGGGGGGTTTGGTCTGAGAAAATATCCATGTTTTGGCGAATTTCTTTGCAATCGAAGATAGACTTTTTACCGTCGATTGCCTGTGCAATATCTAACACGCTAATCTCATCAGGTGCTTTTGCAAGTTTGTATCCACCTTTTCGTCCTTCAGAACTAGTTACTAAGCCAGCTTTTGAGAACTTAGTGAAAATTTTGCCCAAGTAATCATAAGGCACACCCTGTAACTTGGCCGCTTCTCTGACAGACATATCTAGAGAAACACCATTTTCATCCACCATATTCACTAAGCAATGAATGCCATATTCAACGCCTGAGCTGTAAAAAGCCATTAGTTCTCCTGTATGTATTGGCCTGTAAGCAACTTATTTTACCTAAGGATAATATAAAATATAAAAAAATAAACTGCGACTAAAGTTGTCGCAGTTTATTTTTTCTTGTATGCTGCTCAAAATTTTTAAGCAGAAACTATAAAAAGGTGACTCAAATGAATAAAGAAATTGTGATTATTGGTGCAGGGTTTGCTGGCATGTGGGCAGCATTGAGTGCAGCGCGTTTAGCAAAACTTAATCAAGCTGAAAGTATTTCAATTAGTGTTATTGCACCCATTGCAGAGCTACGAGTTAGACCAAGACTCTATGAAGAAAATGTAAGCTCAATGATTGCGCCATTAATTCCCGTGTTTAATACTATGGATGTGCAATTTATCACTGGAAGCGTTAACAACATTGACTCAGACTCTCAAACAATCCACTACCTAGATGAAAATCAGCTGCCTCAGTTTAAGCAATATGACAGATTGGTACTGGCTTCTGGTTCAAATTTAAGAACTGACTTGGTAAATGGTATCGACCACTATGCATTTAATTTAGACCAAATAGACACAGCAGCAACGCTAGAGCAACATCTTAAGAGCTTGGCTCAAAAACCAGCTTCACTATCAAGAAATACAGTCATTGTTTGTGGCGGCGGGTTTACTGGTATCGAAATGGCTACTGAACTGCCAGCTAGACTCAAAGCAATGTTTGGTGAGGATAAAGACATAAATGTCATTGTGGTTGAACGCAATGAGCAAATTGGCTCAAATTACAGTCCTGAATTACAAGCAGTAATAAAGCAGGCGAGTGATGAGCTAGGTATTACTTGGATGCTGAACACTCAGATTGAAAAAATTACTGAAGAGGGTTTAACTCTTTCTACTGGTGAACAAATATTAGCAGACACTGTTATTTGGACAGCTGGTGTACAAGCGAATGAATTGACCAATTTGTTTCAAAAAAGCCAAGGTCCACAAGGGCGATTAAACGTTGAGTCGTCATTAAAAGTTAATGGATATGAGAACGTTTTTGCAACTGGTGATGTGGCCTATGCTAAGACTGACGATAAAGGAAATCATGCTTTAATGACATGTCAGCATTCTATTTTAATGGGAAAATTTGCAGGTCATAACGTAGCTGCAAGTTTACTTGATTTAGAGCCACTACCTTATAAACAAGAAAACTACGTAACGTGTCTAGATTTAGGCTCTTGGGGAGCTGTTTATACTGAAGGCTGGGAACAGGTCGTGAAATCAGTAAAAGACGAAGCAAAGAAAATTAAGATATCGATCACGAATGAACTTATCTACCCACCAGCACCAGAATACAATGTGATTATGGAACAAGCGGACCCACTTGCACCATGGGTGTGATAAAAAACATAGAACGCAGTTTTAAAGCTGCGTTCTACAACTTACTATGTCAGTGATACAGTTAAGCTAAGCAAAAAAGTTTAGAGACTTGACTATGAAAAATGAGATAAAGCAACACATCGGCAGTGTTGCACTGGTGGTAAATGATTACGATGAAGCCATAGCCTTCTACACCGAAAAATTACAATTTACATTGATGGAAGATACTGATTTTGGAGAGGGAAAACGGTGGGTTTTAGTCTCGCCACCAGGTTCTAACGGTACACACCTGCTACTTGCAAAAGCCAGGAATCAACAGCAAATGCACGCTGTTGGCAATCAAACCGGTGGTCGAGTATTTTTGTTTTTACACAGCAATGACTTTTGGCGTGATTACAACAGCATGAAAAGTAAAGGTGTTGTATTTAATGAATCACCAAGAGAGGAGCCTTACGGCACCGTAGTGGTGTTTCAAGATTTATACGGCAATAAATGGGACTTACTCGAGTTTAAACACCCTAAAGGTTAAAAATGGCTCGAGGGATTAAGTTCTCGGGCTTTGTGGCGAGAAGGGTTGAGGTAGACTCGAACCTCAACCCTTCCCCTTTCCCCTAGTAACTCGCTAACTAATCCTAGCTCCTAGCTCCTAGCCCTTAGCCTCTTTAACCTCCCGCCTGACTATCTCTGCGCCTTTACTCAATGCACTGAGTTTGGCGCTTGCTATTTGGCGAGGGAGGGGGGCCATACCGCAGTTTGTGCATGGGTAAAGCTTGTCGGCATCAACATATTTAAGGGCTTCGCGTAATGTGTGTGCCACCTCATCAGGGGTTTCAATTTCATTGCTTG
The DNA here is from genome assembly GCF_030297135.1 of Pseudoalteromonas apostichopi. Taxonomy (NCBI): domain Bacteria; kingdom Pseudomonadati; phylum Pseudomonadota; class Gammaproteobacteria; order Alteromonadales; family Pseudoalteromonadaceae; genus Pseudoalteromonas; species Pseudoalteromonas apostichopi. The sequence continues at coordinate 345,533 of NZ_AP028066.1, read as the reverse complement.
CTACATCAATGGCACCCACCATCACTTTTTTGCCACGTATCAGCGCTAATAGCTCAATGGGGACGCGTGAGTTGTGGCACTCCAACGAAATGATATCAATATTCGACTTTTGAAGTTTTGGGAATACTTCTTCGTATTGACGCCATTCACTCCCCAGTGTTTGTTTCCAATCAGTGTTTGCTTTAATACCATAGCCGTAACAAATGTGTACGGCGGTTTCGCACTTTAAGCCTTCGATTGCTCTTTCTAGGCACTTAATGCCCCAGTCATTAACATCATCAAAGAACACATTAAACGCAGGCTCATCAAATTGAATAATATCAACACCCGCAGCTTCGAGCTCTTTCGCCTCTTGGTTGAGAATTTTGGCAAACTCCCACGCTAGTTGTTCACGGCTTTGATAGTGGGCGTCATACAAGGTGTCGATCATGGTCATAGGCCCTGGCAGCGCCCACTTTATTGGTTGCTTGGTCTGCGAACGTAAAAACTTGGCGTCTTCAAGAAACACTGATTTGCTGCGTGATACTGGGCCAATCACACTCGGAACACTTGCTTCGTAACGGTTACGAATAGTCACTGTTTTACGGTTCTCAAAATCAACGCCATTTAAGTGTTCTATAAAGGTCGTCACAAAATGCTGGCGTGTTTGCTCGCCGTCGCTCACGATATCAACGCCAGCTTGTTGTTGCTCTTGCAAGGCAACACGCAGCGCGTCTTGTTTGCCGTCGATAAGTTCTGCGCCTTGCAATTTCCAAGGCGACCATAAGGTTTCAGGTTCAGCGAGCCAAGCTGGTTTTGGTAAGCTGCCTGCTGTCGATGTTGGTAATAACTTTTTCATTTTTACTCTCTTTAAATCGCGTAGTTGGCAGACCATTTATCAAGTACAGATTGATAAGGCTTAATAAAGTGTTGCTCAGTAAATTTACCTTGTGCAATCGCCAATTGGCTGCGCTCTTTACGGTCGTAAACAATTTGCGTGATAGAGTGATCGGCGTTTCTTAAATTTGGTTGATAGCAGCTACCCGCCACGGCATTGGCGTTATAAATTTCTGGACGGTAGATTTTCTGGAATGTTTCCATGGTGCTAATCGTGCTGATCAACTCTAAGTTGGTGTAATCGTTCAGCAAGTCACCAAAGAAATAAAACGCCAGCGGAGCAACTGTGTTTGGTGGCATAAAATAGCGCACCTGCAAGCCCATTTTTTTAAAGTATTGCTCGGTTAATGACGACTCATTTGGTTGGTACTCAGCACCTAAAATTGGGTGTTGGTTTTCTGTACGATGGTACGTTTTGTTATCAGACACACTTAAACAAATAACCGGTGGTTTTTTAAAGTTCTGTTTGTAAGTCTCTGAGTCAATAAAGTATTTAAAGAGTTTACCGTGTAAGTCACCAAAGTTTTCGGGAATGCTAAATTCGCTTTTCTCTTTGTTATGATCTAGCAGCAGTACGCTAAAATCATAATCACGGACGTAAGATGAGAAGTTATTACCAACAATACCTTCGATACGTTCATTAGTTTGGTGATCAATGATATTAGTTTTTAGCACTTCAATTGACGGGAATGCCTCTGTGCTTTGTGCAATTTCTAGATCAACAGAGATGATCTCAAGCTCTACAGAGTAGCGGTTACCTTGCGGGTTATCCCAGTTTGCTAGCGCATTAAAGCGGCTATCAATCATTTTTAATGCATTACGCAAATTCTGCTGGCGACTTTCACCGCGAGCTAGGTTCGCAAAGTTTGTAGTCAGTCGTGTGCTGTTTGACGGATGATAATTTTCGTCGAGGCAAATGCTTTTAATTGTAAATCTGAAATCGTTGTTCATGGCAATGTATCCAAAAGTCCTGAGATAAATGATTGCTGCTCACCTTCCTTAAATCGCTAGGTCATTAACCTTGAGGTGGCTTGGGTATCTATTTATATGTGCTCAGCAGCATGAAGAAAAACGTTTTTATTTCAGGTAAAACATGAGGCAGATTCATAAATATTTGCTGTTTTAGTAAAACATTTAGAAAGAGATAGTGAAAAAATGCTTTAAAGTCACTTTGGACGTCTAGATTTCTAGATTGATTTGTTAGAGTTGCAGTAATTTCATATAAAACGTGAGTAATATTCAATACTTAACCCTACTTTTGAGAACAACCTCATACTTTATTGTTGATATACTCGTCTCCCTAAACCAACAACACAGACAAATACAATGAATGAATTAATCGTGCTTATTATCGCTTGCGCCATACTTGGTAGCGGGGTGGGCTTTTTAGCTGGGCTATTAGGAATAGGTGGAGGCCTGGTAATTGTGCCTATTTTAAGCATGATCTTGCTGCACTTTCAGGTGTTACCTGCAGAGCAAGTGGTGCTGGTGGCGATTGCTACATCGCTCGCCTCAATTCTTTTTACTTCAACGTCATCAGCTATCGCTCACCATAAAAATGGCAATGTGCCTTGGCAATTGGCTCCGTGGGTGATGACTGGGGTTGCACTAGGCGCCCTTATCAGTGGCTTTTTGGCTTCGCTATTACCCGCAAATGTGGTGCGAATAGTGTTTGCTTTGAGTGTGGTGCTTATTGCATTAAAAATGATTTTCAGCAGTAAAAACGACAGCCAAACAACACGCTCGCTACCTAATAAAAGCTTTTTAACACTTTATACAACCATCACAGGGGGGCTTTCTGCCATGATTGGCATTGGCGGTGGTGCGGTACTTGTGCCGTTACTTACGTTTTTCTCGGTCGATATGAAAAAAGCCATTGGCTGTGCTTCGGTGTGCGGTATTGTCATTGCGTTATTTGGCTCAGTGGGTTACATCAGTTCAGGTAGTCAGTACTTTGCGCTAGAAGAAGGCTTTGCTGGTTTTGTTTATTTGCCTGCCTTGTTTGGCATTGTTTGTACTTCGTGGTTTACCGCGCCATTAGGTGCAAAAGCAACGCATCATTTACCTGTCTCTACCATCAAGAAAATCTTTGCAGGGCTGCTGGTTATTATGGCTGTGAATATGCTAGCTAAATAGTGTTAACGTATTAATTCGACAAGACGAAAGTCGTTTGTTAATGTCAGTTAAGCAGTTTTTAGGCTGCTTAACTGCCTTTTTTCGAAAGCTGTAGGCGCTATTTAAGGACTCTTTTTTAAGGAATATGCTATGGATCGTCGGTGCTCTCAAACAAGTAAAAAAACGCTAAGCTCATTATTCGTTGCTCTATCATTGATGACTTTGCCTGTGGCTGCAGAGCCTACAAAGCCTCTCGAAACTCATCATGCTTTAATGGGGCAAATTCTCAATGCAAATAAGAAAACACCCCTTACTGGTTTTGCACTTCATGTGATTGTTGATGATGGGCATACTTTTTCTACGGCAAAGCAAAGTAAAGAAAATGCGCCGCAAGTTATTAACCCAAATAGTTTATTTAGAATTGCCAGTGTGACCAAAACCTTCACTGCAGCAACGGTGCTTCGTTTGCATGAAGAAGGTAAATTAAAACTTGATACAACGATCGATAAATTAATTTCTGACGACTTTTTTACGCTTCTTGAAAGCGATGGCTATGCCCTAGATAAAATGACGCTAAAACAAGTACTGAGTCATACGGCAGGGTTATACGATCATGCCCAAAGCGAGCAGTATTTAGCTGGCATTATGGCAAATCCACAGCAAGATATTTCGATGCGCGAGCAAATTAAAAGGTGTGTAGAGTGGGGTGACCCAGTTAGTAAACCTGGTGAGCGTTTCTCATATTCAGATACCGGTTATGTGTTACTCGGCCATATTATTGAGAGAGTGACAGATTTACCGCTACCTGAAGCGGTTCGACAATACTTAAGTTTCGATAAAAATCATATCGAAAATGTGATCTGGGAACAGGGTGATACGGTTGCTGTGGATGAGTCTCGACGCGTGCATCAATACTTGCATGGCACCGACACCTTTAATTGGAGCCCAACTGTCGATTTATATGGTGGCGGTGGGCTTGTTGCCAGCCCAATCGGTATGGCTAAATTTTATCATGCTTTATTTTCAGGTAAGGTCTTCAAACACCCAGAAACACTTGAACTAATGCTCTCAGATAAAGGTTTACCTGCAGATAGCCCTTATCGTTTAGGTATATTTGCAAAAGAATATAACGGCACGCTAGTTTATCAACATGGAGGCTTTTGGGGCACTTTAGTGATGTATGAGCCAACATCGCAGGTAGTGGTAGCAGGCGCGGTTACTCAGCAAAAAGACTACGGCCAGCTTGAAAAAGTGATGAGTGACTATCTCATCCTACAGACAAAATAGTCTTATAAAGCTAGTTAATGCCTCAGCTGTTAGTTTTCGTTGTAGTGAACGTTTGCTTAGTGCTAGGTCTGAGGCAATATGCTCAATGCTAATTTGCTCTTGCGATAAGATTTTAAACATAACCCTCGACACCTTATCAGTAAGGCTTTGTTCGCTGATAACATCTTGCTGCTTACGTTTAAAATCACTCTCAGATCGCGCCATCATTCTTGCCAAGCGCGCCAAACTAAGAGCCTAATTTAATCTCGTGGCTTAGATTTGTATTGGTTGCGGGATAGCCATCTCATAGAGCCTAATAGAAATAGAGCAAAAGCAGCCAAGCCACTGAATAACCATGTAATACGCCCACTTAAATTAAGAAAACTGCCATCATGTATAGGATGAAGCCAATTTAAAACTGTGTTGCTGTTGCCTTGCTCTTGGTAAGCAAACACTTTTAAAACTTCACCACTATTGGCGTCTATATAAACATAGCTATGTGGAAAGCGTTGCGATGGGTCTTCTTTTGTTTGCACTCTAATTCGATAATAAAACGGGTTACCCTTCATTGCGGGTGTTTCTATCCATGCTCCTTGAGAATTAGGTAAAACCTCAAGCGCTAAATTCAATGCTGCATTGGGTTGAATAGGGGGGTTATCTGCCAGAACACCATAGTGGTTTACAGGAGTTTCCACAGTATCTATTGGCCCTGTTATTTTTGTTAAAATTGCAGCTGACTCTTTAGGGAGTGCTAGCATAATCCCTGTCACTGTTAAAATGACTAATGGCGCTAAAAAAGTTAACCCTATTAATTTGTGCCAATCGTAAAGCATCCCAATACGAGATGAACGCTTTTTAAACTTAAGTTGTTTTTGCCATTGTCCCTGCTTAGGCCACCATGCAAATAAGCCACTAACTAACAAATATAAGATAGCTAACCCCACGTAACCTAAAAGCCAAGTTCCAGTTTGACCTAGTAGTAAAGTGAAATGCAGGTTATAGAGCCAGGTCATTAAATATTGACCCCAATAATCGCGGCGTAGAATTAAATTGCCATCACTTGAAAGCCATACCATCATCGGAGCAAATTCGAGATGTTCTGTTTCAGGAGGATTGTAATACCGAGCAGGAATTAACTTTGCCTGTGGGGTAACTTCAAAGCGCCAACTACCTTGTTTATCAGGATATTGTTTGCGTAGGGTATCCAGTGCGTTATTAAAGTTAGCAGAAGCGTTGTTTTGCAACTTAGTCGAAGAGATGTTTAAGCCTTGATCAAGTTCATCGTAAAATACTAATAACGAACCTGATAGTGCGATAACACAAAACAATAAGCCAAGGCTCAGGCCAAGCCATTTATGAATACGGCGGTGTAATTTTCGCCAGTTTAGCATTGCAGACCTCTTTAATTACTGGCTTTATTCAGCACGCCAATGAATATTATTTCATAAATTGGTTGAGCTGAGCAATGCGGCAAAATGTCACAGTTGATCATAAAAAGATCAGATAAGGTTTGCTTTAACAATATAACAAAATTATTATATAAATAAATTGTTATGGAGTGGTCATGGAAGTTCTCTTTTTATGTACAGAAAACTCAGCGCGGTCAATTATGGCCGAAGCGTTACTCAAACATCACGGAAAAGGTGAGTTTGAGGTGTTTAGTGCTGGCACAGAACCATTTGCGGTAGACCCTCGCACTCTTGCTGCGATTGATCATTTTGGCCTTAAAACAGATGACTTACACTCAAAGCACTTAAACGATGTGGCTAACATGCATTTTGATTATGTAATTACATTGTGCGACCAAGCGGAGAAAGAGTGTGCCAATCGAGTAAATGGTAGCCAATGTCTTGCATGGGATTTTGTCGACCCTAAAACGCGCCCAGAACCACACGCATTTGAAAAAACTTTGCAAGAGCTCAATGAGCGAATCAAACAGTTCGTTCAATCCCATGGCAAAGAAAAAATCACATCAATTTCGCCAACTTTATTTTATAAAGCGCTTGCTGATGATATTCGCCTAAAAAGTTTATTACTTATTGCGGTTGAGCAAGAAGTTTGTGTATGCGAACTCATGACCGCACTTAACGAGCATAGTCAGCCAAAGGTCTCAAGGCATTTAGCGCAACTTAAAAAACAGGGCATTTTGTCGGATAGAAAACACCAACAGTGGGTGTTTTACTCTTTAAACCCGACACTGCCTTTGTGGATGAAACAAATAATTACCTCGACAGTTGTAAACGAGCCGAATTTCATTGAAAACGAGCTAGCAAGACTAAATGCGATGGGTGATGATCGCCCAACTCGTGTTGCTCGTTGCTGTAATTAAGGACTGAAAATGGGTGTTTTTGAACGATATTTATCTGTATGGGTTGCTAGCGCAATTGCTATAGGTGTGGGGCTTGGCGTTGTATTTCCGCCTTTATTTGAACTCATAGCCAAAATAGAAATCGCGCATGTAAACATAGTTGTTGCGCTATTTATTTGGGTAATGATTTATCCAATGATGGTGCAAGTTGACTTTTCAACGATTAAAGAAGTAGGTAAAAACCCTAAAGGGCTGATTCTCACTTTAATCATTAATTGGCTAATCAAACCCTTTTCAATGGCCGCATTAGGTTGGTTATTTTTTGAAGGGTTATTTGCTGATTTCGTTAGCCCTGAAACGGCGCAAGAATATATCGCAGGGATGATTTTACTCGGTGTCGCACCTTGTACGGCTATGGTGTTTGTATGGTCACAGCTGACTAAAGGCGATGCAAATTACACACTAGTTCAAGTGTCTGTGAACGACATCATCATGATTTTTGCGTTTGCGCCCATCGCAGGTTTATTACTTGGGGTGTCTGATATTCATGTGCCTTGGTTCACATTGATGATCTCGGTTGTTTTGTATGTGTTGTTGCCACTAATAGCTGGTGTATTAACACGAAAAGCTCTCAATAATTCAGCACAAAATGAAGCTGCTGTGCAGTCATTTTTAGAGAAAATTAAACCGTACTCAGTTGTTGGCTTATTGGCCACAGTGGTCTTGCTGTTTGGGTTTCAGGCAAACACCATATTAGCCCAACCGCTGAACATTGTACTGATTGCCATCCCGCTTGTTTTGCAAACTTACGGTATTTTTGTGATCGGCTATTTTATCGCTCTAAAACTTAAGCTTAAGCACAATATTGCAGGTCCAGCATGTTTAATTGGTACTTCTAACTTTTTTGAGTTAGCTGTCGCAGTGGCTATTTCATTATTTGGTTTGCACTCGGGAGCAGCATTAGCAACCGTTGTTGGGGTGTTGGTCGAAGTACCTGTGATGTTGTCGTTGGTTGCAATCGTTAATAAAACAACACATTGGTTTAAAGAGTAATTGGGGAATCATAATGCACTCACATCCATTTGATATTTTACAGCTAGAAACTGGGGCATTTATTTTTACCCCTTGCCCTGGCACAAAAGGCGTTGGCTTATCACAGTCTGTGGCTGATTTAAAAGCGGCAGGTGCAAAAGCAATTATTACTCTGATGTACGATGAAGAGCTTATTAAAAATGGTGCACAAAAGCTTGCAAGCGAATGTGAGAAAATGGGGCTTTGCTGGTTTCAGTTACCAATTGTTGATGATGACGCTCCTAAGGAGGCGTTTAATCACGCATTTACCAAGCACCTAGACGAGATTCTTGCCATTATAAAAAATGGTGGCAGCGTGGCTGTGCATTGTAAAGGCGGCTCAGGCCGTACAGGTTTAGTTATTGGTTTATTAATGCATGAGCTTGGCTATGCTAAAAACGACATAATTAATCAAGTGCAGGCTATTCGCCCCAAATCGTTGCATAACCCTATACAACGTTCATTTTTCGACAATTTTCAAAAAGTAGGAGCTTAACAATGGCAATTAAAGTAGGCATTAATGGTTTTGGCCGTATGGGCCGTTTATCGCTAAGAGCAGCGTTTGCATGGGACGACGTTGAGTTTGTGCAAATTAATGACCCTGCGGGAGATGCAGCGACATTGGCTCACTTACTAAAATATGATTCGGTACACGGTATTTGGCCGCATGAGGTTGAAAGTAACGATAATGCTGTGATCATTGATGGCCACAAAATTAACGTTACGCAAAATAGAGCGATTGCAGATACTGATTGGTCTGGTTGCGATATCGTAATTGAAGCCTCTGGCGTGATGAAAAAAACCGAGTTGCTGCAAGCCTACCTTGAACAAGGTGTGAAGAAAGTTGTTGTCACTGCGCCTGTAAAAGAAGACGGTGTGCTGAACGTTGTGATGGGTGTAAACGATGTTTTATACGATGTAGAGCAACACAATATTGTTACTGCCGCATCATGCACTACCAACTGTTTAGCGCCAGTAGTCAAAGTATTGCAAGAAAAAATTGGTATCAAACATGGTTCAATGACCACTATTCACGATATCACCAATACGCAAACTATCTTAGATGCACCGCATAAAGATTTACGCCGTGCTCGCGCATGTGGCATGAGCTTAATCCCAACTACAACTGGCTCTGCAACGGCGATTACACATATTTTCCCTGAACTTAAAGGCAAATTAAACGGCCATGCGGTTCGTGTGCCTTTAGCGAATGCATCAATCACTGACTGTGTGTTTGAAGTCGAGAAGCCGACCACGGCTGAGCAAATTAACCAATGGATGCAAGAAGCCGCAGAGGGTGAGCTAAAAGGCATTTTAGGCTATGAAGAAAAGCCACTTGTTTCTATTGATTACAAAACTGATCCACGCTCAAGCATTGTGGATGCATTATCAACCATGGTTGTGAACGAGACACAAGTTAAGCTGTATGTTTGGTACGATAACGAATGGGGTTATGCAAACCGTACCGCCGAACTTGCCCGTAAAGTTGCGTTATCACTGAAAGGTTAAAATGAATGACGCGTTTGGCTAACCTTCCCGCTGATATAAAGCAGTACTTAATTGTCACTGGGAATTACTGGGCATTTACGCTTACAGATGGCGCATTGAGAATGTTGGTGGTACTGCATTTTCATGCGCTTGGCTACTCGCCTTTGAGTATTGCCATGCTGTTTTTGTTTTATGAGATTTTTGGTGTTGTTACTAACTTAGTAGGTGGCTATTTAGGCGCAAGGCTTGGCTTAAACAAAACCATGAACATTGGCCTTGCCATACAGGTTGCAGCCTTGTTCATGTTGGCAGTCCCCCCTGAATGGCTGAGCGTTGCCTATGTGATGTTAGCGCAGGCTCTGTCGGGCATTGCAAAAGATCTCAATAAAATGAGCGCTAAAAGCTCAATTAAAATGCTGGTTGCCAGTGGCCAAGAAGGCACCTTGTTTAAATGGGTAGCGATACTTACGGGCTCTAAAAATGCCTTAAAAGGTGTGGGCTTCTTTTTAGGTGGCTTACTACTGACATTAATGTCGTTTAAAGGTGCAATGCTCGCGATGGCAGCCACTTTGCTGGTGGTGTGGTGTTTTAGTATATATGCACTTAAAAATGATTTAGGCAAAGCCAAAAACAAACCTAAGTTTAACGAGATATTTTCAAAAAGCGACTCAATCAATATCTTGTCGGCAGCAAGGTTGTTCTTGTTCGGTGCGCGTGATGTTTGGTTTGTTGTTGCACTACCCGTGTTTTTATCGCAAGCCTTTGGCTGGGACCATTGGACTGTGGGCGCTTTTCTAGCTACTTGGGTAATTGGTTATGGGGCTGTGCAATCTTTTGCTCCTAAAATTATTAAGCTTAATAAGCAAACATCACCGAGTGCAGAAACAGTAAAGTGGGCATCATTGCTTGCTTTAGTCACATTAGCCATTGCCCTTGCTATTGGCTTTGAGTGGGCTGTAAAACCAATGCTGATAGGCGGGCTGATGTTGTTCGGCGTGGTCTTCGCGATTAACTCATCTTTGCACAGCTACTTAATTGTTAGCATGGCTGATGCCGATGGCGTATCACTTGATGTTGGGTTTTACTATATGGCTAATGCCATGGGTCGCTTAATTGGTACTGTGTTGTCGGGCTTAGTGTTTCAGCTTTATGGCTTAGCAGCCTGTTTGGCTATCTCACTGTTATTTATTGTTATTACCGCCCTTATTTCGACTAAATTGCCAAAACAAATTTAGTTAAACCCAAGGTAAGCAAGAAAGCTTGCTTACCTTGGGTTACTTATCTTTATTAGAGCCAGCGATTAGTTAATTTCTAAGCCTTAATGAGATTGTCAAAAATTAGATGCTGAAAATAAAAACCCCTTTATCTAACAAAATTTCGCTTTAATCTTTGTTTTCTTGTAGTTTACTTGGAAACAAGAGTTGTAAGTAGGTTGTTATGTTTGAGTACGTTGCTGTTAAGCGAGGAAAAAAGCCATTTTTAATAGTGGCTCCATTATTGGTGTTAGGTGTGCTTGTATATAAATATTCTTTTCAAACAGCCGCTCCAATAACAACTAGCTCAGAACAAATAAATGCACATAGTACAAAAGCTCAATATCAGGTTGAGGAGCAAGTAAGCGTACCTGCCACGAGTTTGTTAGCTGATGAATCTGTTGAGCAAGGGAGTGAAGTTAATGACAGCCGTGAACTTATTATCAAAAATGCACCGAAATGGCGTTTTGATGGTGTGTTAATTGACCATTTTACAGAGCTAAAGCAACGCGCTGAGCAAGGTGATGTGGAGGCTAACTACCTCATCGCACAAAATCTTAAGTATTGTTTTAATGCTCCTTTAGATGCTGAGGCGCTTGAAGCAACATTAGCCGAAAGCTATGAGTTTAGCGATGCTGGTGATACGCAAAACCGTGCTTTAGAAAAATATGAGTATTGCCAAGGGTTAGATTTAGCAACGCGGCGTTCTTTTTACAGTTATTTGGCAGAGGCTGCAGAAAATGGTTCGGCTTATGCGCAGCAAACGTTTGCTGGGCTAACTCCCGAATTTTATATGAAGTCACAATTTCCTGATAAGTTGTCACGTGCCGAGTTCATCAAAAATCGCGATAATTTTAAACAGCGTAAAACCGCATTTTTAGAGCAAGCAGCGAAGCAGGGCAGTGAACAAGCGCTGATGAGTTTAGCGAGCATGTATTACAGCGAACAAGTTGGTGAGCATAGCGCAGCAAAAGCCTACGCTATAAATCGACTCATTATGGAAATCACGCAAAATAACGATGTGTATAATCGTTATGCGTGGTTTGAGCAAAGACAATACCCGACACTTTCAGATGAAGAGCTGAGTATTGCGAACAACTTATATGATCAATGGCTTTTGCAAATAAAGCAAAATGGTACGCTATACCCAAAGAATTAATAACCCAAAGCAAGGATGGCAATTATGATTGAACCAAACTATGCAAGTTACACACTTGATGAGCTGATAGATTGCAAAACAAACATAGACGCACAAGTATGGCCCGAGCGGCTAAAAGACATTGAGAATGCGTTAAATGTTTATGCCAGCCAATCTGCTGAGCACGAAAAGCAGTACAAACAAGCGGTGTTTAATGCTTATTGTGAGACGCTCCGTCATGATCTGACAATTAGTATCGATGATAATATTCTTTGGTTTTTAAGACCGTTTTCAAAGCAAGCTAAAGAGATTACACCTAGCACCTTTGCTGGCGAAGTTTGCCCTCTTTGCGCGGGAGATCTTAGTGCAACCACCTGGGCTGCTGGTTGGGAGTTGAGCTGCGAACATTGTGAAGTAACAGGGATTGTTGTTGAAAAGTTTGGCTATTAATAAAATTAGCTTATTGAGATTGCTGCGTAATTATTCGCAGCAATATATAACAATTTTGATGATGCTATCAGGCTTTTTTTACAAACTTAGCGGTTACCATCATTTCACCTACGCCATCAACTTTACAGTCTAACTCGTGGTCTTTTTTATCTAACACGCGGCGGATAACGGCTTTGGTACCAATTTTAATCACTTGTGAGCTGCCTTTAATTTTTAAATCTTTCGCAACGGTCACTTTGTCGCCATCAGCTAATAAAGTGCCATTAGCATCTTTTACATTGATCACATCATCAGTATCAACCGCATTAGGATCCCACTCATGAGCGCATTCTGGGCATACTAAATTGTTTTGATCTTCATACACGTATTCAGAGTTACATTGTGGGCAAGGTGGAAAAGACATAAATGGCACCATGGTTAATTATAAAAGCGTATTTTAATGGCTAAGAGCAAACTAAGCGAGCATAAGGCTTATATTTTATGGCTCAGGCGTTTCGAGCGTTTTGGTAATGGAGAATATCCCTCTTAAATCACCAAGCCGATAGCCTGTGGCTAAATCATTTGGGTAATGTTCGCTAAGCACTTGCTTCACCTCTGGTGCTATCGTTTGGCCATGACAATTTAGGCAAACTGGCGCGATTTTTATCGCTTTAGCAAAGCGGAATTGGCCTTCTTTACTGGTTGAGAAAGTCACATTATCGATGCTTTCAGTGTTTCTGACCATATCGAGTAGCTGGGCGATTTTTTCAGCTTCCCAGTCATCCGGTTTATTGTCTGGATTACGGTTTTTAGTACTTTTACGCGCTACAGTCCAGCCATCTGTTGATAGGCTTTCGGCAATGGCTGGAGCCTGCATTTTACACACATTAATCCCTTCGACTAACCCACCTTGTTTGATTGCAGCTGCTAATGCTGATTTAAGGGTGGTGGCAAACTCAGCTGCTCGCTCAGCTGCTTGAGTTTCTAGGTTAGCTGATTTTGTTTCGGCGTAAAGAGTAGGCGATAGTAACGCGGTGAAGAGGATTAATGTTCTTAAAGCAAGCATAATAAAACCTTATATTAGATATATCTAATATAGTAGTTCGTTTTTACTTTACATGCCAATGTAACCTGCAAAAATAACTATTCTTAGCACAAAGCCTACTGGAGTGTTGCTGCTAAATTGGTTATGGTGAGAAAAATATTTTGAGAACAAAAAAATGAAAAAACTAATTTATATCGCCGCTCTGTTATTTTCAGCTCTCACATTTGCAGGTACCGCTCCATACAGTGGAGAGATAAGTCGTGATGACTTACTTAAAGACTACTCTGCATTTAGTGAAGAGTACGATGAATACACACCGAGCGAGGAAGAGTTAAGCACTATAAAAGCACTGCAGGGGAAGCAAGTTTTGGTGTTTTTAGGCACTTGGTGTCATGACTCAAAACGTGAAGTGCCACGTTTTCTTAAACTTCTTGATACAGCAAAGGTGCAACTAGGCTCACTTAAATTAGTGGCCGTTGGCTACGACAAGCTAGACCCTGCAGGGTTAGCAAAACAGTATGACTTAATGTATACACCAACCATTATTGTCCTTGATGACGAAAAAGAGCTTACCCGTATGATCGAAAAGCCAAAACAAAGCTTGGCTTTGGATCTTACGCAACCGGGTCAAACGCTATAAAATCATCAATGGATAACGGCATTGATATTAAATAACCTTGAATATAATCAATGCCTTTATCACTCACTAATTGCCACTGCTCTGAGCTTTCGACCCCTTCAGCGGTAATCGTTAAATCGAGTTGATGGGCTAAATCACTCATTGTTTGTAAAAATAAACCATCTTTCGGGTTATCTACGCAGTTACAGATAAAAGCCCGATCAATCTTAACGTTATCCAGCGGAAACTGCTGAATCGATGACAGTGATGAATAACCCGTTCCAAAGTCATCGAGAGATAAATTAAAACCCGCTAATTTAAGCTCATGCATTAGGTTTATCGCGTACTGGGTATTTTGAAATAGGGCTGATTCGGTGATCTCAAGGTTTATTTTTTGATTTGCAGGAAATAGTTTGGCTTTTTCTTTACTTAGTCGTTTAACTAAGTGCACGTCAGAAAACTGTTTACGCGACAGGTTTATCGACACTTTAATATGAATGTCGTTATTAACCATGCGATGGCAGTCTTTAGCAACTTTAGCAACAATCCAGCGAGACAATAAATTAATGAGCTCTGATTGCTCAGCAATGGCAATAAACTCCATAGGTGACACAAAGCCTCTAACAGGGTGATGCCAACGTACAAGCGCTTCACAGCCAATTAGTGTGCCATCTAAGGTGTTTACAATCGGTTGATACACCATGCTTAGCTGTTCGTTGGCCGCAAGGGCATGACGTAAATCACTTTCAAGATTACTTTGTGCAATGAGCTTATCTTTGAGCGATTGGCTGTAGACTGTGAATGGCTTTTGCGTGCGGGGGCATTCATTCATCGCAATAAGTGCAGTATTTATTTGCTCAGCCGCATCGATGTTTTGTAAATGCGGATAGCCCACGCCAATGTATAAATGGTAAAAATGAGCGCTGCCAGCGGTTTCAATAATGCCTCCGACCTGATGCTGAAATTTATCTAATAGGGCAGCGAGCTTGTCGTCAAAAATGGCCTCTTTTAGCAATATTAAAAAACAGCCGGGTTTTATATGCGCGCAAAACGCTTGGAGCAAGTCAGAAAATGCAATTAGCCGGTTAGCTATCGTTGTCTGTAGTTCATTTAAGTAATCTTGACCGTAAATATCTTCTAATTGACGATAGCCTTTGATCTCGGCGCACAATAAAGTAAGGCCACTAGAGTAATGATTTTCTGGGCATATGCTTGCTATATACTTTTCACTGTAACGGCGGTTAGCAAGTCCAGTGACAGGGTCAAAGTGTGCTTGCTGGTATAGTTCGTGCTGACGTTGTTTTTCTGCACTTATGTCTTCAATCGTACCAACTAAGGTGTTGGTTTTTGGGTTCCATTCAGCGTGTTCATGAAACCAGCGTTTTTCACCATTAAGTTTAATTGTGTACTCAATTTCGGTCGGACTGCTTGGCTTAGTATGAATAAAATTTAAAAATGTGTTTTTATAAAAGCTATCGATTTTTTTACAGACATTATCAATTGATTGTTCTTTGGTTTCTTCTTGAAATAATGCCACAGCTTGTGTTGATAACTGTCTAATGCTTTTATTAGGCGATAAGTGCCAACTACCCACACCACTAAGTGATTGAGCTTGTTTAAGCTCAAGCGCTTGCTCTGAGAGCTCTAAAGTTTGTTTTTGTACTAACTTTTCTAGGTTTTGTTCATGTTCTCGTAACCGGTAAGTAATGGTAATTAAATAGCTACTAACCGATGAAAATAGCAGAGCAATGAGTAATAACACTAAAAATTCAACATGCGTGCGATAAGCAAACTCGTCTTTAATGCCGACAACCCATTGTTGATTTTCAACATCGAGGTTGTAGGTTGTCCAATCGTTTTGTTGAAAAAGGTGATTATTTAAAAGAGGGGTGTAACTATCAGCTGTTTTTTGCCAAACTTCATACAAGTGAGGATGAGAAGTCGAGTCAGGTGGTAAATTTGCGATAAACTCTGGAAAGCGCAGCACCACGATTGCAAACCCCCAAAACTCATTTTGATCAAAAATTGGTAATCTTGCTACTAAGCCTTGGCCACCTTGAGCCAACTCTTTTGGCCCATCGATTTGCATTTTTTTAGTATTAATGGCTCTTTGTAATGAGTCTTGAATACTTTGTATTTTGAATAAATCGACACCAATTACAGTCTCGTGACTATTAAGTGGATAGGTATATTGAATTACACCCTTTGGTGCTAGTTGGATGGTTTGACTGCCGTCACTATGAGTTAATATCTCTGTAGCTAGGGTTTCGAATTCAGTTTCAGTGTATGCAAAGTCACGCATTGCCGCACGAACAAGGTAGGGGCCGAGGAATGCGCTATTGAGTGCTTTTTCAAGGTTGCGACTGTAACTGTTAAGTGCTGTAATTTTCTCTATTTCATGCATTTCTTGTCTATCGTAAAACACTTTAAACGTGATAACCGAAAACAAACAGAAACTAAGAAAAAAAGAAGTAAATAACGGTGAAAAATATATAATATTGCGCAATAGTATCTCTATATGAAGTAGATATTTAAGTATTAAACTTACCTTTAAAAATACTAGTTTAGGGTTATCTGGTTGTCTAGCTAAGTGTTAGGAATTAAAGATGAATTTTTAGCATGTTAGAAAAATAATTGTACCTAAATACAATAGATTGCAAACAATATTAAGATAAATGCTATGTACCAAGCCGTTATTAAAGCTATAGATGTAGCGAATGCTGCAGATCCAAATCGTGTTACACAAGACGAACAAGCGCTAGCAAAAGAGTCACTCTATGCGATGCGTATGACCGATATGCTAAACCGTTTCAACCCCCAAGCCGATGAGTTGATGCATATTGCCGCACGAGGTCAACATATTGAGCGTTGGCGTTCTCCTCGCAGCGACTTCCCTATGGGTAAGCAAGGTTATTACCAATGGCGCACTGCTTTATATGACTTTCATGCAGAGCGTGTAACAGCCCTTATGAAAAAGGCGGGTTACTCACCGGAAGAATGCGAGCGTGTATACGCAGCAGTAGCGAAAAAGAATATAAAACGAAACCCAGATAGCCAACTGATTGAGGATATCGCAAGTCTCGTGTTTATAGAACATTACATGCTGGATTTTGCAAGTAGTAAGCCTGATTACGATGAGCAAAAATGGTTGGGTATTATTCGTAAAACCTGGCAAAAAATGTCAAACGAAGCACATGATTTTGTGTTAGCTGGTAACATCAGCTTACCTGAGCCGCTTAAGCCGTTAATAACAAAAGCGCTAAATTAATTGTAAAACAAGGATGTACTATGTTCTGCCCGCGTACTAAAACAGCCCTTGAAGCTGTGAGCATTGGTGATGTTAACGTGTATTTATCAAAAAGCGGTGGCGTATTTTTTGATAACCGACAAATATTTCACTTTAGCGATCCGAGTTTAAAGCCAGCGCAAGTGCTGGTGGCTCATTTACAAACCTTGCCAATAGAACAGGTTGATTTAGAAAAGCGAGTTAATTGCCCGAATTGCCCTGACGTGGTGATGATGCGACGCTTTTTCACGCCTTTAAAAGTGGTTGAAATAGACGAATGTCCAAACTGTGCGGCTATTTGGCTTGATCATGGCGAGCTTGAAAAGATCCATGAAAATCATTTAACGCCAAAAGAACGTGAAATGCTGCGTATTGATATGGCCAATAATCATGGTTTTATTCAAGTTAAAATTCCTAAAAGGCGTTACTCAGTACATGCTGAAAAGCCTGAGCCTAAAGCAACGTCATCATTAGAAAAACTAGCAGAACTTGCGTATTTATCGATTTTGAATGACTGATAATAAAAAGCCTGTACCAATTCAGGCACAGGCTCTATCAACTGGTTAAGCGTTAAAGCTTAACCAGCATTTTTCCTTTATTTTTACCTTCGAACAGGCCAAGAAATGCATCAACAGCGTTCTCGATACCGTGGTATATCGTTTCTTCAGATTTAATCTTGCCTTCGCTGATCCATTCGCTCTACAAATTCAGAGAATTGAGAAAAATAATCAATCACGATAAACCCTTGCATGGTGAGCTTTTTATCTTGCCTTAAATCGTTAAAAATTACTGGTTCTTTATTTTTATTTCGGTTCTTTTGTTTGTTTTTTAATGATTTTTTTGACGGTTTTTATTGCTGGTGTAAGGTTGTTAAAGTTTTAAGTGGATTTTACAAAAGGAATTGCTGTGAATATAAGTCATAACAGGGTTGTTTTATATTTTATTCTGATATTCGCTACTTTGTTTATTTATACATCGCTAGTAGTTATGTTAAATGATATTGAGCAAAAAGAGCCTAAGATAAAACAGCTAAACTCTCAGTCTTATCATGAGTCTAGTCTAATTCTAAGTTTGCTTTCGCAACTAAACTCGGCTGAGTTGAGCCCAAATAACGACCGCGTATCACCTAACCCGAACATTACTGAATTCGACAATATACCCATTGTAATTTTAAAAAATAATAAAGCTGACTTATTAAAAACGTTAGGGCTATTGTTTGATACAGACAACGGCCTTGCCTTGTCGCCTGAGCTTGCGCAGCTTGCCGATATTTATGGCTACCAAATTAGTGGCAGTGCCGACAACCCCATTATTAGCGCTAAATAATTATTAAAATACAAGGTCAATAGTGTGAAAAAATTAGTGGTGTTTATGAGCGTGTTACTGGCCTGTTTTTTTACCACAGGTTGTGATTTTTTATTTGATGAAGCGCATGGTTATCGTGGGCCCATCGTTGTGACGATTAAAACAGAAGATGGCTCAGTGCCAGAATTCCCTTTTTTAATAGAGTCGGGCTATTCAGAGTCGTGTGGTCATAGCAGTTGCGGTATTGAATTTGGTTATAAATATTTTAAAGCAGCCTATGCGAATGAGCCAATTACCTTCCCGCGGGAGCGGTTAGATTTATTACAACCTAATGCCTATGCATCGATTGAGTTTACTGTGACCCATCCTAATTATCACCAAGGCGGATTTCCACGAGGTTTTGCGCCTACCGATGCTGATGACCCCATTTATGTTACGTTTACTGTTAAGCCGTTTGCTGAACAAATGAATAAAGTAGCTGGCTGGGCGACTGGTTATAAACAAGATATGCAAAAATTCGCACCAGATAGCAGAGAGTTTAAAAAAGCAGATATTAGGTATCGCCAAGCGCGTTTTAATTTAGGACAGATGATTGCAAGGCATATCACGGTGATCAAAACTTTTTACTTGCCCCATTTTTCAAAACGCATGCAACAACGTGTGATTGAAAAATATCAACCGATTTTTAAAGCGTGGTATTACGGCGTACCTGAAACAGATTGTTGGGATATGGTTGACTGCAGGAAGCAAATTTTAAAACCAAGGAAGGCTGAATATGAAGGATTATAAGCGTAAAGTGGTGATGCAATTTTATTGTGTATTACTGGCCTGTTTGTTTACAACAAGTTGCACTACAGTACTCGATAAGGCCCATGGTTATCGCGGGCCCATCGTTGTGACGATTGAAACCGAAGATGGCTCAGTGCCGGAGTTTCCTTTTTTAATAGAGTCTGTGTACACAGAGTCGTGTGGTCATAGTAGCTGTGGCATAGACTCCGGTTATAGATATCTAAAAACGAGCTATGCCAATGAGCCAATCACCTTTCCGCGGGAGCGGTTAGACTTATTGCAAGCTAATGCCTACGCAACAATTCTTTTTAAAGTTACTCATCCTAATTATCACTACAACGTCTTTACTCGAGGTTTTGCGCCTACCGATGCTGATGACCCCATTTATGTTACGTTTACCGTTAAGCCGTTTGCTGAACAAATGAATAAAGTAGCCGGCTGGGCGGAAGGCCCTAAACAAGATATGCAAAAATTCGCACCAGATAGCAGAGAATTTAAAGAAGCAGACATGATGTATCGCCAAGAGCGTTTTAATTTAGGACAGATGATTGCAAGGCATATCACGTTGACTAAAACGGTTTACTTGCCTCATTTTTCAGAAAGCATGCAACAACGTGTGATTGAAAAATATCAACTTATTTTTAAAGCGTGGTATTACGGCGTACCTGAAACAGATTGTTGGAATAAGATGACTTGTCAGGAGCATATTTTAAAACCAAGGGAAGCTGAATATGAAGGATTATAAGCGCAAGGTGGTGCTGCAATTTTATTGTGTATTACTGGCCTGTTTTTTTACCACAGGTTGTGATTTTTTATTTGATGAAGCGCATGGTTATCGCGGGCCCATCGTTGTGACGATTGAAACCGAAGATGGCTCAGTGCCGGAGTTTCCTTTTTTAATAGAGTCTGTGTACACAGAGTCGTGTGGTCATAGTAGCTGTGGCATAGACTCCGGTTATAGATATCTAAAAACGAGCTATGCTAATGAGCCAATTACCTTCCCGCGAGAGCGGTTAGACCTATTGCAAGCTAATGCCTACGCAACAATTCTTTTTAAAGTTACTCATCCTAATTATCACTACAACGTCTTTACTCGAGGTTTTGCGCCTACCGATGCTGATGACCCCATTTATGTTACGTTTACCGTTAAGCCGTTTGCTGAACAAATGAATAAAGTAGCTGGCTGGGCGACTGGTTATAAACAAGATATGCAAAAATTCGCACCAGATAGCAGAGAGTTTAAAAAAGCAGATATTAGGTATCGCCAAGCGCGTTTTAATTTAGGACAGATGATTGCAAGGCATATCACGTTGACTAAAACGGTTTACTTACCCCATTTTTCAAAACGCATGCAACAACGTGTGATTGAAAAGTATCAACCTATTTTTAAAGCGTGGTATTACGGCGTACCTGAAACAGATTGTTGGGATATGGTTGACTGCAGAAAGCAAATTTTAAAACCAAGGAAGGCCGAATATGAAGGATTATAAGCGCAAGGGATGCTTGTTTCGGCAATCGTATTTTTTAAACTTGCCTAAATAGAGCCTGTATTAACTAAGATACAGGCTTTATTTGTAATTAAGCGTTAAAGCTTGACCAGCATTTTTCCTTTATTTTTACCTTCGAACAGGCCAAGAAATGCATCAACGGCATTTTCAATGCCATGGTATACCGTTTCTTCAGATTTAATTTTACCTGCGCTGATCCATGCGCCCATTTGTTCAATAAACTCAGGGAACTGATCAAAGTAATCAATCACGATAAAGCCTTGCATGGTGAGCTTTTTCGAGTTGATATAAAACAGGTTGCTTGGCCCTGGCTGTGCGGTGTCATTGTTGTAACCTGAGATCATGCCACAAACAGGAATACGGCCGTAATCGTTCATTACATTGAGTGCAGCTTCAAGGTGATCACCACCTACGTTTTCAAAGTACACATCAATGCCTTGTGGTGCCGCTTGTTCAAGGGCTTCTGTTAGGTTTGCTACCGTTTTATAGTTAATTACAGCATCAACACCCAACGCTTTAACCATGTGTGCTTTTTCGTCAGAGCCAACCGAAGCAATCACTTTACAGCCTTTTAGCTTAGCAATTTGGCAAACAACGCTACCTACAGCGCCTGATGCAGCTGAAACAAACACGGTATCGGTTTCTTTAAGATTAATTACCTTTGTTAAACCTGCCCATGCAGTTAACCCAGTCATACCCATAGTACTTAAAAATAGTTGGTCTGGTAGTGGCACGTTAGGTAGTAACGTTAAGTCGCTACCATCGCTAATGTGCATGGTACGCCAGCCACTAATATGACTTACTTTGCTTCCTACAGGAAAGTCGTTATTGCGTGATTCTATCACTTCGCCAATAGCACCGGCTTCCATCACTTCGTTTAAGTTAAATGGCGCGATATATGATTTACGATCGATCATGCGTGGGCGCATATAGGGGTCAACTGACATCCAGGTATTTTTAATTAACACTTCGCCGTCGTTTAAATTAGGAAGTGATACTTCGACCTGCGCAAAATTAGCCTGTGTTGGTACACCCGTTGGGCGTGAAACTAAATGAATTTGTTGACTTGTCGCCATATAAACCTCGAGCCTGCTAGATTGGGATTAATTAATATGTTGCGCAAAATGTTTGTGCGCAAACTATTTGCGATCAATTTAATGATCTTTACAGTAAAAGGCAATAGATAGTAGGAAAATAATTTGCGCGCAAACTAAATTACGGCAATAATAGGGCTGTATTTCAGTTTAGGGTAATAGCATGAGCAATAACTTATCAGACAATGTGTGTTTCACTTTATACAGTGCAACAAATGCGTTGATCAGAGCGTTTCGGCCAATTCTCGAGGCTTATGACTTAACCTATCCGCAATATATTGTGATGCATTCGCTTTGGTATAATAACCAAGTGAGTTTAAAAGAGCTTTCTAATGATACGCACCTCGATTCAGGTACCCTAACACCGATAGTTAAACGCCTAGAAACGAAAGGTTTATTAACACGCCAGGTATCAAGTGAAGATGAGCGTAAAAAAGTAATCTCGTTAACTGAGCAGGGCATGCAACTTAAAGTTGATGCCGAAGAACTAACGGCTAAGTTAATGGCGCGCTCAAACATGAGCTTAGAGCGCATAGAATTACTACGTGAATTAACCCTTGAACTTCACACTGACCTTACCAAAGACTAATCTTCTAATAAACACACTAAGGTGCCCTCAATAGCGCGAACATACGCATAATGCTGGGCATCTTTTTTAGTTGGTGGGCACAATGGTTCAGCACCAGCAAGCACGGCTTTATCATAACTTTCGACTAAATTATGGCAGCTGAATCTTAGCTCAAAACCAAGGGCGGGTTGCTTAGGATGGGCGCGAATATACCCTTGCTTGAAATATGATTGCGCATGCGGGTGGGTCGCAAAAGCAAGTTTAACAGACCCTGTGACAAGTTCACCGTATTCGGCATCGTCACTGATATGGTTGGTATTTAAACCAAATGCTTGATAGTAAAAGTCGAGTACTTCTTCTACGTTATCGACGTAAATAACCTGACTTAAAAATACCATTTATGCTGCTCTATTTATTGTTCGTTTATTAAATAAAGCATAGTTTTAGCAATAAAAAAACCTTGAAAGTCATACTCACAAGGTTTTTTTAATACTTAAAGCTTAGCTGTAGTAGCTACGACTTGTTGCGGTTTTCTTTCGCAAATGCACGAATCTTACGTTTTTGCGATAAGGTCACTTTGTTGGTACGGCCCGCGTATGGGTTGTCGCCTTCTCTAAATTCAATTTTGATTGGCGTGCCCATAATACCTAATGCTTTACGGTAATAGTTCATTAGGTAGCGTTTGTAACTATCTGGTAAGTCATGAACTTGGTTACCGTGGATCACGATACGTGGTGGGTTATAGCCACCTGCGTGTGCATATTTAAGTTTCACACGACGACCGCGAACAAGTGGCGGTTGGTGATCGGCTTGTGCCATATCCATGATACGACGCAGCATCGCTGTGCTAATACGCTTAGTTGCTGACTCGTACGCTTCATCTACTGACTCAAATAAGTGACCTACACCTGTGCCATGTAAAGCAGAGATAAAGTGTAAACGTGCGAAATCGATAAAACCTAAACGGCGGTCAAGCTCTGACTTAATACGTTCTTTAACGTAATCATCAAGGCCATCCCATTTGTTAACAGCAACAACCAATGAACGTCCTGCGTTTAAGGCGAAACCTAATAAGCTTAAGTCTTGATCAGAAATACCTTCGCGAGCATCAACCACTAGTAATACAACGTTAGCGTCTTCAATTGCTTTAAGGGTTTTGATCACAGAGAACTTTTCTACAACATCGCTTACTTTCTTTCGCTTACGAACACCCGCGGTATCAATAAGAATGTATTCTTTGTCATTACGTGTCATCGGTATATAGATAGAGTCACGAGTTGTACCCGGCATATCGTAAACGATTACACGTTCTTCACCTAAGATACGGTTGGTAAGTGTTGACTTACCAACGTTAGGGCGGCCGATAATTGCAAGTTTTACTGGCTTGTCGGCAAAGGCTTGTTGATTGTCTTCAGCGTCTTCATCTTCGCTGTAAAGATCAACCAATTCGTCATCACTTTCTTCAAGCTCTTCAGCTTCGCCTGCAAGTTCCGCAATAACTGGCTGTAAGGTCGTTTCGAGTAGTTGCGTGATACCACGGCCGTGAGCCGCAGCAATGTGATGCACGTCACCTAAGCTTAGCTGGTAGAACTCAGCACAGTATGAGTCAGCATCAATACCATCCACTTTGTTTGCCACAACAAAACATTTCTTCTGTTGTTTACGTAGGTGATTAGCAATTGCTTGGTCTGCGGCAGTCATACCTGCACGGGCATCAACTAGAAATAGCACGATATCCGCTTCTTCAATTGCCAGAAGCGATTGTTCAGCCATTTCGGTTTCGATACCTTGCTCAGAACCGTCAATACCACCCGTGTCTACCACGATAAATTCATAGCCATCGTAATCAGCTTGGCCATATTTTCTATCTCGTGTTAAGCCAGGGAAGTCGGCTACGAGGGCGTCACGAGTACGTGTTAAACGGTTAAATAATGTGGATTTGCCCACATTGGGTCGCCCAACAAGAGCGATCACGGGAAGCATAAACTACCTCTTAAAAAAACAACAAAAGGCTTCGCCAAGCGAAGCCTTAGAAAAATAACGTTTACTATTAGTAAGTTAGTTTGGAATTTTAACCGCGCTAACTTCACCATCTCGGGTGTATAAAATCAATTTGTCACCGGCAACAACTGGCTCAATGAAGAAACCTGAGCTGTCAAAATCTTCGCGCGATACAAGCTCGCCCGTTTCTTTGTCTAACCAGTGAAGGTTACCTTCTTGGTCACCCAATGCTAAATACTTACCAGCCACGGTAGGGCCTGTTAAGTACCAGCCGCGTAGAGCTGGTTGGCTCCAACGCTCAATGCCTGATGTTTTATCTAGGCCGTAAATAACGCCATCGCTATCAACAACATAAATAGATTGACCATCCATAGATAAGTCACGGTAGCTGCTGTATTCACGTTTCCAAACAACATTACCAGAACGAATATCTACGGCCGCTAAATTACCATTATAGGCGATTGCATAAGCATATGGGCCGCTAATCAATGCTTGTGTATCTACATCAACTAAACGTTCAAACTCAGACGCACCTTTTGGAGAAGCAATTTCAGCACTCCAAGCAGAGTAACCATTTTCAGAAATTAATACGCTTAGTTTACCAGTTTCAAGACCTAGTAATACACCACCATTTGCTACTGTAGGCGAGCTTTGACCACGTAAAGTTAGTGGTGGTACTTCTTGTTCAAAGCTCCAGCGCTCTTCACCGGTATCTGGGTGTACAGCTAATAATTTACCTGAGCCTAAGTTTACAAAAATTAGGCCGTCGCCGGCAGCAGGTTTTGCAAGTACTTCGCCAGGCATTGTTTTACGCCAAACTACTTCACCTGTTTCACGGTCAAGCGCGGTTAAATAGCCATGCTCAGAACCAACAAAAATTTTGCCGTAAGCTTGTAAAATACCACCCGATAACTTGGCACTTTCTGTGGTTTCCCAAGGCCAGAAGGCAGGGTTTTCACGCACATCGGTTTCCCAGAGCGTATCGCCATTTTCAAGCGATAGGGCTTCAACTTCACCTTCGCGGTTTGCTACATACACAACATCGTTATGAATAGCCGGCGTTAAGCGCGAGAAATAATGCTGAACACCATCACCAATTGATTCTTGCCAAACCACTTCTGTCTCAAATTGATTAACAATTTCAGGCAGTACCAGCTCATCTTCGTCATCACTTGACGAACACCCAGTAAGGGTTGCGATACACAGAGCAAGTGTTGCCGCTGTTAACTTCTTCATCTTAACCCCTTACGCCGCTGGGCTAGTTTGTGCTAAGTCATCAAGTTTAATTTGTAATAACGGATTGTTTTCAAGGCCGCCATTATCAGCAGCAGCTTGGTATTGGCTACGTGCTTGGTCTTTGTCGCCCTGTGCAGCATAAACATCGCCTTTTAGTTCAGCAACTGCAGCAGAAAATGATGCTGGAAGCTGTGCATTTAGCGTTGTTAGTGCTTGATCATATTGCTTTTGAGCAAGGTGAACACGAGCAAGGCGAGTTGTAGCCGTTGCTTTTAGTTCAGGGTTTTGCTCGTTGGTGATGATCCAGTTAAGCTTTTCGCTTGCAGCATCAAGGTCATTTTTATCAACCGCTTCTTTCGCCGCTACAAATGCTGTTAGCGTGCTGTAGCTTGACTCGCTGTTGT
This sequence comes from Pseudoalteromonas apostichopi, assembly GCF_030297135.1. Lineage (NCBI taxonomy): Bacteria > Pseudomonadati > Pseudomonadota > Gammaproteobacteria > Alteromonadales > Pseudoalteromonadaceae > Pseudoalteromonas > Pseudoalteromonas apostichopi. The sequence continues at coordinate 319,734 of NZ_AP028066.1, read as the reverse complement.
TTTTAATAAACGTATCCGCTTTTTCTAGCACGGCACCGCTCTCAACAAGTTGTGTGAAAGAGTCAGATGCTTTCTCAGCTGTGGTGATTTGGTTTTGGTTATAAGCTTTCCAACCATATAAACCACCTAAACCTGCAACAATACCAATTGCAAGTGCTAAACCATTTTCACGGAAAAAGCGTTTGATCGCTTCTTCTTGTTGTTCTTCTGTTGAATAAATTTCCATGCTTACCTCTGTTGCTAGCTGAGCTTAAATAAGTTCAGCTAGTAGCGTTTTCGCTTCTTCTAGTTTTAAGGTGACTTGTTCTTTACGCTCACGTAAATACTTAATAGTCACAACGCCTTGTTCTAATTCATCTTCGCCGATAATAACAGCTACGAGAGCATCGCTTTTATCTGCGCGTTTTAATTGTTTTTTAAAGTTGCCGCCGCCTGCGTGAACCATTACACGTAAACCTGCAACATCTTTACGTAATTGAGCGGCAATAATTGGCGCTTGAATACTGGCTTTATCGCCCATGGCTGCCAAATATACATCAGCACTACGGCGGATGTCACCTACACATTCGAGTGCTTGAAGTAATAACACTAAACGTTCAAGGCCCATTGCAAAACCAACCGCAGGTGTTGCTTTACCGCCTAGTTGTTCAACTAGACCATCGTATCGACCACCGGCACAAACGGTTCCTTGGGCGCCAAGGCTATCGGTTACCCACTCAAAAACGGTACGGTTGTAATAGTCAAGACCACGTACAAGCTTTTCATTTACCGTGTATTCGACGCCCGCAGCGTCTAAACGTTCACATAAATTTTCAAAATGTTCTTTTGATTCAGCATCTAAGTGTTCAGATAATTTTGGTGCATCAGTTAAAATGGCTTGTACATCAGGGTTTTTGCTATCTAAAACACGTAAAGGGTTTGAATGCATACGACGCTTAGAGTCCTCGTCGAGTACATCAACATGTTGCTCTAAGTAAGCAACAAGCGCATCTCGGTAATCAGCACGGGCTTCATTTGAGCCCAGAGAGTTAAGTTCAAGACGAACGTGTTCGCTGATACCAAACTCTTTCCATAATTGGGCTGTCAGCAAAATTACTTCTGCATCAATATCAGCAGTGGCAATGCCGAATGTTTCTAAGCCAAATTGGTGGAATTGACGGTAACGGCCTTTTTGCGGGCGCTCGTGACGGAACATTGGACCCATATACCATAAACGTTGTTCTTGGTTATACAGTAAACCGTTTTGATTACCAGCACGAACACATACCGCAGTACCTTCAGGGCGAAGCGTTAAGTTATCGCCATTTCGGTCTGCAAAGGTGTACATTTCTTTTTCTACAATATCAGTTACTTCACCGATAGAGCGTTTGAAAAGGTCGGTAGATTCAACAATTGGAAAACGAATTTCTTGATAACCAAACGATGAAACTGTTTCACGTAAAATGTCTTCTACTTTCTGCCAAATTTGCGTATCGCCTGGCAGACAATCGTTCATACCACGAACTGCCTGAATTTGTTTTGCCACTGATAAATCCTAAATACTGTACTTGCGTTGAAAAAACACGCATCAAGAAAAACTAAAAATTGACCCGCTATTATAACGTCTAAGCGGTAAAGGTAAACGGCAAACCCAAGGGTTTACCGACTATAATTCGAATTATTCAACGATTTTGATATCGATTGGCGTTTCTTTCTCTTTCTTAGCGATAAAGTCACGTACATAGCCTTCAAGTTGTTCGACTATATTATCGTTATCAATACGTGCTTTTTGACGTTCACCGTTGATATATAAGCCTGAGCGGCGATTTGCACCAGCAAGGCCGATATCGCTGACAAGAGCTTCGCCAGGGCCATTTACTACACACCCAATAACAGACACTGACATAGGTTCAACCACGTCTTCTAGGCGCTCTTCTAATTGGTTCATGGTGCTAACTACATCGAACTCTTGGCGTGAGCAACTGGGACATGCAATAAAGTTAATACCGCGTGAGCGAATGCGTAATGATTTTAAAATATCAAAGCCAACTTTAATCTCTTGTACTGGGTCAGCAGCAAGTGACACACGTAACGTATCACCAATGCCTTCGGCAAGTAGCATACCTAAGCCAACAGCTGATTTGACAGAACCTGAGCGCATACCACCTGCTTCGGTAATACCTAAATGCAGTGGCTGGTCGATTTCTTTCGCAAGTAATCGATATGCACCTACTGCTAAAAATACATCTGACGCTTTAACAGATACTTTAAATTGATCAAAGTCTAAACGTTGTAAGATCTCAACGTGGCGCATAGCTGATTCAAGGAGTGCCTCAGGTGTTGGCTCACCATATTTTTCCTGTAAATCTCGCTCTAATGAACCACCATTAACACCAATACGAATAGGAATGTTGTGCTCTCTTGCTGAGTCTACAACGGCACGAATACGTTCTTCGCTACCAATATTACCAGGGTTAATGCGTAAGCAATCAGCCCCGTATTGAGCTACTTTTAACGCAATACGGTAGTCAAAGTGAATATCAGTTACCAGCGGAATAGTGACTTGTTCTTTAATGCTTTTAAATGCTTCAGCTGCTTCCATAGTCGGCACTGAAACACGCACAATGTCAGCACCAGCATCTTGAATAGCTTGAATTTGTGCAACTGTAGCATCTATGTCTAAAGTATTAGTGTTCGTCATCGATTGAACGGCAATGGGGGCACCATCACCAATTGGCACATTACCTACGTTAATACGGGTCGATTTTCTTCGTTTAATAGGAGATTCTGAAAACATTGCGGTTACTCTGTTAACGGTAAAGTAAATTTAGCTAAGCGATTTTTGGCAAAATGTGAGGTATCGATGGTTTCGCCTTGAAACGTAATATCAACCACTTGATGTTTGCCTAATACAACATTAAATGGTTGGGGGCCGGTTACTTTCATGATGTAACCTGCTTTTTTAACGCCAAAAGCGATGCGATCGCCGTTGCCATCATGAATTTCTACCCAGCTATCTTCATTGAAGTGCATCACGACTTCACTGTGCTCAGGATCAGCCTTTTCAGTTTGTGGCTGAGCAGCAACTTGGCTTTGTGTTTCGTTGCTGGTTGTAGGCACATCTGCTTCAGGCTGAATGATTGTTTCTTCAGCAGGCGCTGCTACAGCTAAGTCAGGTGAAATATCACTGCTTTCAAGCTGGTTTGGCATCACCGTCGTTACCGGCTCCTCGATATTCTGGTTGCTATTTTGCCACCACCAAAACACAGATGAGCCAATGATCACCGCTAAGATAAAGTAGCTAAACAGCATTAAGCGGCTGTCATTAGCTTCTTTTTCAGTACGGCGAGAAAAGCTCTGCATTTTAGATTTCTTTGCAGGTTCAACGTGCTCTGGTAATAATTCGAGCATCGCTTGGCTATCGATTTTAAGCTCACGACAATAGCTTTTGATATAGCCTTTCACAAAAGTTGCAGGGCCTAGTAGTTCATGCTCGTCATTCTCTAATCGTTGTAACTGTAAAACTGATAACTTTAATGCTCCAGCAAGTTGCTCAAGGCTCATGCCTGTGTCTTCGCGGCGCTTTTTTAGTGCTTGGCCGAGCGTTTCTTGCGGTTGTTCTAAATTGTTTTCTTCATTCATAATGCGTATGAGTCTGGATCTACCAATAAGAGTCTATGCCCAGGTTTTAGGGCTACATCTGGGCTCAATTTGTTCCAGCGCATTAACTGATCGATTAATACGCTATGCTGTGTGGCTATGCTATAAAGTGTGTCGCCATCACTGATATTGTGATAAATATTCGGATTGTTTAGAAAAATGCGAGTACCGTTTTGGACTCGGTCTGATTCTTTTAAGCCATTCCACTGCAAAATCTTCTGTAGTTTAACATTGTATCGCACCGAAATACTAAACAGGTTTTCACCATTTTCAATAATATGATACGGGATATTCAGCGCCGGTACATTTGCGTTTAGCATTGGTAAATTAAGCGGCTGATCCGTCACGCTAAAGTCAGTGTTATCTGCTGAAGAACTGCTATATTGACTGCCACTAAATACGTTTGCGTCTTTTTCTGCCTCATAAAACACCACAGTACCAGCATTTTTATTAGTGCTTGGTGTGCTTGCTGGCGTTTGTTGAACGTTAGGCGTTTGCGGCGCACCAAATGACACGATGGTCACTTCATCACTACTTTGCGCTGTTGTTTGTTTTTGTTGCTTTGCATTAACAGGGGATTGTTCAACTTTACGAGAGGTAACTGTTTGGAAGCCTTGGTCAGTTTGTTCAGTGAGCGTCTTTGGCGTTGTATTGAGCGGCTGTGTTGAGGCTAATGCTTTGGTTGATGGCTTTTCTTCGCTGTCTGAGTTTACCTCAGCTGCTACCTGTTCATTGCTTCTGGCTACGATTTGTGACTCTTGCTCAGCAGCAGCCACTGACGCCTCAGCAACAAGGGTTTGATTATCAGGAGCTTTTCTTTTCACTATGCGAATTTTTGGCTGATCTTTACTGACTATGCTGCTGTCGCTAGAAATTTTAAGCTCTTCTAACAGCGTTTGACGATATTTTTCACGTAGTATTTCAAATTCAGAACGTTTAGTTTGCCCAGAAGAAATGGCCTTTGCTTCTACTGAACCTGGGTAGGTTTGTAAAATGATTGCTGCGGTTGTTTCGGCTTTTTCAATATGGCCCATACGTTGCTGAATAAGGTAGCTGAGCATGAGTGCACGAGGGGTAACTCGACCAGTTGATTCGTATTTTTCAATCACCTCTTCAGCTTTATGAAGGTCGCTTTTAGCGTAATATAAACCGGCTAGGCTAATCATTGAAGAAGGGCGCTGCGAGCTGTGGTTTAGCGCTGATTTTAGGTATTTTTCTGCATTTTCAAAGTCATCAAATTCAATCGCACATAAGGCTAAGTTTTCGTAACTTTCAGCTACACGGATATAGCTAGGAACTGCGATCGCCTTAAGAAGTTCTTCTGCTGCACGGTCGTATTTGCCAATGCCACATAAAAAGACACCATAGTTATTTAAGGTGTTTGGATCATTTGGGGCGATTTTTAAAGCGCGTTGATAGGCTTTATCTGCTAGATCTGGCTCATCAACTTGTTGATAGTAATAGGCTAAAGAGTAGTGAACTTCAGGAAGGTCAGGTGCAAAGTCTGCGGCACGTTCTAGATTATATTTTGCTTGCGAGTTGTTGCCCGTTTTTAAGTACTGTAACGCAAGAGCGATACGAGTACGAGCAGCACCGGTATTATTAATCTTTTTTTCTACAACGGGTCTGTCGCTTCCGTCGTAGCTGTTTTCTGTAACACACCCTGTTAATGCGAATGCACTAACAGTAATGGCAAGTATAGAACGCATTACCTAATCTCTTCTTTGATTCCGTATGCCTATCTTACCGAAAAGCCTTTGTGTTGCATCTATTATTTTAAAATAACGTGTTTATCACAAAGGCTTATCTTTAAATATTCTGTTTATGCTTGATGAATATTTACCGCAATTGCGTTATCTTCGCGCATTTTCTTTTTCGCTAAACGCTTAGTACGGTCGACAACATCACCCACTAATTGACCACAAGCAGCATCAATATCATCACCTCGCGTACGACGAACAATACAGGTAATACCCGCTGCTTGTAATACTTTAGAGAAGCGGTCGATACGGCTATTGCTAGAACGGCCATATTCGTTACCCGGGAATGGGTTAAACGGGATCAGGTTTACTTTTGAAGGTGTCCCTTTCAAAGTTTTAACCAATTCATGAGCTTGATCTGTGCTGTCGTTAACACCTTGCAACATAACGTATTCGATAGTCACATCTTTGTTTGCTTTAGAGCCATCAATATAACGACGACACGCCGCTAAAAACTCTTCGATTGGGTACTTTTTATTAATAGGTACAAGTACGTCACGCAGCTCATTGTTTGGCGCATGTAATGAAATAGCGAGTGCAACGTCGATTTTCTCTTTTAATAAATCAAGAGCAGGTACCACACCTGATGTACTCAATGTCACGCGACGCTTTGATAAGCCAAAACCCCAATCATCCATCATTAGTTCCATCGCTGGCACTACATTTTTAAGATTAAGCAGAGGCTCACCCATACCCATCATTACCACGTTAGTAACTGGGCGTTTAGTGCTGTCGCCGTTTAAACCAATGTCTTTTGCAACACGCCAAACCTGACCGATGATCTCTGACACAGATAAGTTACGGTTAAAGCCTTGTTGTGCTGTTGAGCAGAAGGTACATTCAAGTGCACAACCTACTTGAGAAGATACACATAAAGTTGCACGGTCTTTTTCTGGGATCCAAACAGCTTCTACTTCTTGGCCACCTTGCAGCATGAGGGCGTATTTGATAGTGCCATCGCTTGCTTCTTGTCTAACTGAGATCTCAGGAGCAACAATTTCACATTCCGCTTTTAGCTTTTCTTTAAGCTTTTTGTTGACGTTCGTCATATCGTCAAAATTGTCTACACCAAAATGATAAATCCATTTCATCACCTGATCACCACGGAATGGCTTTTCACCGAATGATACAAAAAGCTCTCGCATTGCATCTCGGTTTAAATCTAATAAATTAATCTTTTTTTCAGTGGTCATGAAACAACCTCAATCAGTGACGGTGGTAAAGTAGTTTGGGTGCGCGATTGTATATTATTTAATCGGCTTAGTCATTAGCTAAACAGATTTACAATAGGCTTAGCTAATGACTAAAAAAGGGCTCGAAAGCCCTTTTTCTTCTGCATCACAGACTTAGCTGTGAACTCGAAATTAACGAGTACGTGGGCAGATTTCTTCGTCAGCGAAGAAGTATGCGATTTCACGTGCAGCTGATTCAACAGCGTCAGAACCGTGAACAGCATTTTCGTCGATGCTGTCTGCGTAGTCAGCACGTAAAGTACCAGCTAGTGCTTCAGCAGGGTTAGTAGCACCCATGATTTCACGGTTTTTAAGTACTGCGTTCTCACCTTCAAGAACAGTAACCATTACTGGACCAGATGTCATGAACTCAACTAAAGCACCGAAGAAAGGACGCTCGCTGTGCTCAGCGTAGAAACCTTCAGCTTTTTCTTTTGAAAGGTGAACCATTTTAGCTGCAACGATTTTAAGACCAGCCGTTTCGAAACGGTTGTAGATAGCACCGATGTGGTTTTTTGCAACTGCATCAGGTTTTACGATTGAAAAAGTACGCTCTAAAGCCATCTTTATGCTCCAATAATTTTAAATTTAAAGGTTAAATATTAACGGGCGCGAATTATACGCGCTTTACATGAAAATTCCTAATTTTATTAAATAGTCATTTGATGGCATTTTCATGAACCCTAAACACGCATAGCAACATGGGTATAAAATATGAGCGAATATTAGCAGCTAAGCACTTGTTATTGTTTATTTTATAGGTAATTATTAACTCAGGAAATTACAAAACTAATAAGGACAATAATTATGAAAAAGCTTTTACTAGTCAGTTTATTCGCAAGCTGTTTAGCGGGTTGTAATTCAGACTCAAACGATGAGCTTGAGTGCTCTCCTTACCCCATTGCAATCGATATTAATAATTATGTTGTAACCCCAGAGCAAAACGAGGTTAACACAGCACTCGCTTATGATGCCTATACCATAAAATTAGGCGGTGTTGGCGAAGGTGTTTATAGTGAAGGAAATGAGCCTGACCCTAATAAAGAGTACGCAGAGTGTGCTATCCCGGCAGTAGTGCTAGGGAGCGCAAATAGCATTACATCTATTAATATTTACTCAAGCGCTGATTACAACAGTGAATTCACCGCGGGGATGAGTTTAAATAGCGTGTTTGATATCACTGAGATGTTTGTGAATGATTTTAATTATTACAGTGATGGCAACTATGCCAATGTTGAAGACTTCACAAGCGTCGTACCCACTACTGCACCTATTTTTATTGAGCTAAAACCTAACCAAGCCCCTGAAGTTGAAAGTAGTCATATTTTTTATATCGATATTAGTTTTGCAAACGGCAAAACCTTTGCGCTTGAAACTGAAGAAGTACAGCTGTTTTAGCTTTTGTAATTAATAAGTCACATTTAGCATATAATATAACTATTTAATTATTAAAGAATATATGTTGTAGCTTTTTGTGCTGCTAACATTAGCAAATTCGAACCAATTACCCTGGATAGTTAATTGAGTTTGATCTTAAAGGGTGGTCATAGGGTTGGTCACCTTTTTTCTTTTCTCTATAAGTCCATACTTAGTTCAATATTAATAATACCAAAATACTAGATGGTGCTTGGTTTTTTAATATTTAAGTGCATGATTACATTTTGGTACAGATTGATACATTTTTCACTTTTGTAAATAAATATTTAACAGATTGTTAATTAAGGCGTTTTTTTACAGTTAATTTAATCGTTATTCTCTGCGTGGTTTTTACCTTTTTTAGTGTATTGAATTCTCATTTTACTTCCTCTATTACTTATTTTTGTCACTCATAACTAATTGTATAAAATAAATATATTTTATTTTTGAGTGGTTTTAGCTGTTTTTATAAAAGCAAACAACAAGGAATTAATATGAAAAAAACGCAGTTAGGTTTGTTAATCACATCGTTCGCTATTATGGGTGGATGTGCCAAGTTAGACGCTCAAGTTAATGCTGGTGGTACTCTAAATTCAAAGGGTGGGGCAGGAAAAGCTGTGTTTGTAGCACATGCATCTCGTTGTGATGGAGATGTAAGCGGAAAAGTAAATTACAAAGATATAACTGCATTAGATTGGCAGCAATCAGGAGGAGTATCATTCAACGCAAAGGTTTATGGTGCAGGTTTATGTAGTGAAGATCCGGTATCACCTGATGGGGCTGAATCTGGCGATGAGCGATTATTCTGTAAACAAGATATTTGTACTGAGGGGATGTATCAGGTTGAGTTTAATTATAACTCGACAAACCCTAGCTTGCCTGGGGAGGGGGTTGGCTTTGCGTGCATGATGGATATTTCTGAAGGTATTAAATCTGGATTTGGTGCAAATGGGTTATTGAATGTGATGTTACTCGAGTCTGGACCATACCAAGGTTATAACAATGCCGGAACAATAAGTGGCAATGTACAGGTGAAAGATTGCCCAAACAGCAAAAAAGACGACAACGCAGAGTAAAGAAGGACTTTAGTGATGATAAATAAAAAAACAGTTTTAGCAGCAAGCACTGCTCTTACTTTTAGCTTTCCTTCTTTAGCAGAGCAATCAATGCGAATTGTTCTAGAGGCGAATAGTAACAAAGCCTCAGCGCTTAAATCTGAGTTGATATCAAATAACATTAAAATAGAAAAAGAACTTAGATCACTAGAAAGTTTTGCAATTTCAATTGATAAAACTCAGTTAGCCAATGTTACAGGGCTTACAAACGTAAAGACTTTTTATCCGGATGTACCAAGAGAGTTAATGTCTGAAGGCGCCTCGCAATATATTCCGTATGGTTTAGCTATGGTTCAAGCTGATCAAGTTCAATATCAAGGCGGACAAAAAGTGTGTGTAATCGATAGCGGTTATGCCTTAGAGCACCCTGATTTGCCGAGTGCAGGCATTACTGGCTCAGACGATGGCGGTGCTGGTGTGTGGTATCAAGATCCATTTGGTCATGGAACTCATGTTGCAGGCACTATTGTCGCAATCGACAATGAGTTTGGTACGACAGGAATTGTCGATGATCATTCTTTAGATATGCACATTGTGCGTGTCTTTGCTGGTAATGGTAGCTGGGCTTACGCTTCTGATTTAGCAGGTGCGATTGATGAATGTCAGCAAGCCGGTTCAACGGTTATTTCTATGAGCCTTGGTGGGATGTACTCAAGCCCTATTGAAGAAAAAGCGTTAGATAAAGTTGCTCGTGCGAATATATTAATGGTTGCGGCAGCAGGAAATTCTGGTGAAGCTTCACATAGCTACCCTGCATCTTATGACAGTGTGATTTCAGTTGCAGCGGTTGATAGCACTAAAAGTCATGCAAGCTTTTCACAGCGAAGCAGTCAAATTGAAATAGCAGCGCCAGGCGTTAATGTTTTCTCAACTGTGCCTGTTGACCGCGCGCGCTTTTCAAAATTTAATGTCACGCAAGATAATGTTAATTTCCAATATTATGGTATGGATGGCTCGCGTTTTGGTACTGTTACAGGGGAGCTCGTTGATTGTGGTTTAGGTACCCAGAGCTGTGGAGATGTAACAGGAAAAATTTGTCTAATCGAACGAGGGGAAATTCCGTTCTATAAAAAAGTAGAACAGTGTGAAGCGGATGGCGGTGTGGGAGTTATTATTCGTAATAACAACCAAAGCCAGCTTATTGGTAATATTAACCCTACTACTATGATTGCTGGCTCTGTGACAAGAAATGAGGGCCTTAGTTTAATGGAAAACCTCGGTAATGAAACCACAATTACCGTAGCTGAATTTTCAGATCATGACTTTAAATCAGGTACGTCGATGGCAACTCCCCATGTTTCCGGTGTAGCTGCATTGGTATGGAGTAATTATCCTGAGTGTTCTGCAAATGGCATTCGTTTAGCATTGAGGGCATCTGCCGATGATCAGGGTGATATGGGTTATGATCATGTTTATGGCTGGGGCATAGTGCAAGCCAAAGCGGCTGTTGACTATATAGCTGAAAATGGATGTAAAGCACCTAGTAACGTATTACGTGGCGGGGATGGTTCAGCCCATTAACTTTTCCCCTATATTGTTGTTATGAACAAAGCGCTTATGGCGCTTTTTTCGTTTATCTCCTACTCATCAATAAGCTCTTGAAGTAATCATGATCTAGATCAATAAAATTACTGGGCAGATTATTATACTGCCGCGCTTCATTCTTGTATTAATTCATGCAACCGACTTGTACTCGGTTCGATGTGTGGAGCTTTCATGTCGTCACCTATTTTGACCCCTCGTCCTTTTACGCCTGAGTTGTTATCACCTGCGGGTAGTTTAAAGAATATGCGTTATGCCTTTGCTTATGGTGCAGATGCTGTTTACGCTGGCCAACCTCGTTATAGCCTTCGTGTTCGTAACAATGAGTTTGACCTAGATAACCTGCAGATTGGTATCAACGAAGCGCACGCGCAAAATAAAAAATTGTATGTGGTGTCGAATATTGCTCCTCACAATGCCAAAGTAAAATCGTACTTACGAGATATTGAGCCAGTCATTGCTATGCAGCCTGATGCGCTGATCATGTCTGACCCTGGGCTAATCATGCTAGTTCGTGAAAAGTGGCCAGATATGCCGATTCACTTATCGGTGCAGGCCAATGCGGTTAACTATGCCACGGTGAACTTTTGGGCTCAGCAAGGTATCGAGCGAGTTATTTTATCGCGTGAGTTATCGCTAGAGGAAATCGCTGAAATTCGCGAATTATGCCCAAATACAGAGCTTGAAGTATTTGTTCACGGTGCACTTTGCATGGCGTATTCAGGTCGTTGTTTGCTATCAGGTTATATCAATAAGCGTGATCCAAACCAAGGTACTTGCACTAACGCATGTCGCTGGAATTACGATGTGAAACCAGGCACCGAGAATGAAACTGGCGAAATGGTGCATAAAATCGACCCTAAAGCGGTGATCCCAACTCTCGGTGATGGTGCACCAAGTAACGAAGTGTTCATGCTTGAAGAGCAGGGCCGCCCTGGTGAGTACATGCCTGCTTTTGAAGACGAGCATGGCACTTACATCATGAACTCAAAAGATTTACGTGCAGTTCAATATGTTGATCAGCTTACTAAAATGGGCGTGCATAGTTTAAAAATTGAAGGCCGTACCAAGTCTTTCTATTATGTTGCTCGTACTGCACAAGTGTATCGTAAAGCTATTGATGATGCTGTTGCAGGCCGTCCATTTGATGCCAACTTATTTAAAACCCTAGAAAACTTAGCTCACCGCGGTTATACCGAAGGGTTTTTAAAGCGCCATGCGCATCAAGACTATCAAAATTATGAGTATGGTCATTCTGTATCAGATAAGCAGCAGTTTGTTGGTGAAGTATTAGGGCGCACTAGTAATGGCTTGGTTGAAATTGATGTGAAAAATAAATTTTGTACCGGTCATTCACTTGAGCTTATGACACCTAAAGGCAACATCAACTTCAAGCTAGATTTTATGGAAAATAAAAAAGGTGAAGCCATTAGTGATGCGAAAGGCTCAGGACATATTGTGAAAATTCCTTTGCCTGAAGACCTCGATTTAGAGCATGCTATTTTGATGCGTAACCTAGATGCAGATCAAGACACCCGTAATCCATTCAATAAAGCTTAACTGAAAGGTGCGCTAAGTCACTCTTAGCGCATTTACTTCATCTTTTTTTAGTAATTCTCTGTCGTTACTGGTTATTTTTACTATCCTTTTTTCTAGGGTATTAATAAAACATAATCAAAAACTATAGTGAAATACGTCGTTCATCCATCACATCAAAGAGAGCTTTTACATACAGTACCTTTTATTGCGGTAGGTGTATTGCTGCTCGCCATTGTCTTGCTATTGGAGCAATTAGGTCTTATTGCTGCTATTCCTTTTTATATAGCGATGCATACCTGTGTCGAATTGTTCTCAGTTGTGATCTCGTTTTTAATTTTTGCTATTGGCTGGAATACTTGGCATTTCACTAATAACTACAAACTGTTACTGCTTTCTTGCACCATGCTTTGCGTAGCTATTTTCGACTCATTGCACTTTTTAGCATTTGACAGCATGCATGAAGGCGATGCTGATATGAATCTAGTTATTAGCCTTTGGTTAGTTGCACGGCTCTTTAATGGAGCTGCATTTTTAATTATTGCAGCAGGTATTTGGGTCAAATATAAGCCGTTAAATGCGCGTGCTTTACTTACCTCTTTGCTGCTATTTAGTTTATTCATTGCGAGCTCACTTTTTTATTTTCCAGAGCTACTGCCAGAAATATATATTGAAGGAGTGGGTGGTAGCCATATTAAGTTTTTAATTGATTTGCTTGTTTTTGCGCTTTATGGTGCAGCCGCTGTAATGTTTGCAATACAGCTTCGCGAGCCTAGAAAAAACTTAAATATTGCTGGTAAAACAATCGTTTGTTTATTAGCTATTTTAAGTGAGGTATGTTTTTTGGTTTTAAATGATGCGTCGCACACTACCAACACCTTTAATATTTTTGGTCATGTTTATAAAGGGCTAACTTATTTTTTATTGTATAAGGTCCTCTTTGTTGAGACTGTAACAAAGCCTTATACAGCTCTAGATAACTTTTCTAAACAGTTAAAAGCAACACTCACGGCACTGCCTGATTCTGTTTTTGAACTTGAAAGAGACGGTACGTTCCGTGAAGTCTTCAGCGATAACTCAGATGGTCATATATTTACTAAAGGTATGGTCGGTCAAAATATTAGCAGTATGTTTGAGCAATCAGATGCAGATGACTTTATGCGTATGCTTATGGAGACTAAAAAGTCCGGTGTGTGTTTGGTAAATACCTTACCGATCACCATAAATGGCAGATGTATTCATTTTGAGTTTTCGATAACTTTGTTCGATCATGAAAGTGATGGGCCAACATATCTGATTAATGCTCGCGATGTATCAGATAAAGTAGGTCGTATGGCAGCACTTGCACAGCAAAGTAAATTTAATCGAGGATTGTTACGGCTTACCGAAATTTCGTTTCAAGACGATCAAGATATTTTATTGAATTTTGCGGTAAATCAATCGCTTGAAATCACTAATTGCGATGGCGCAGCTTTGTTTCTTTGTAACGAACAAAAGCAACATTCCTATCGAGCAGAGCCAGGCACTATCTTTGATGTATGCACTGAGAAATTACAAGCTAAAATAGCGGCAGGTGAAGCTGTTATTGTTAACTATAAACATGCTAAAGAGTATGGCTTACCAAGCGACTCAAGCTCATTATTGGTGGTGCCGGTGATGCGCCATAGTCAATGCCATATGGCGATAATTCTTCAGCACCAAACGAAGGTTTTTAGCGAGCATGATAGGCGAATGCTGACTGTATGGGCCGAGTCTGTATGGCAGTGGTTTCATAAAATTAATCTAAATAAACGCATGCATATATTGTCTCAAGCGGTTGAGCAAAATCCACACCCAATTATGTTTACAGATACAGATGCAAAAATTGAGTACATGAACCGCGCTTACTTAGAGATGTGCCAGTACGACTATGATGAACTAATAGGCCAAAGGCCCGATAAAATCAGTGCAGGGCAAACTGATTCCAGTGTTTACGAAAATATGTGGGAGCATTTAAAAAAACGAAAAGCGTGGGTTGGTGCATTGGTTAATAAGACTAAGCATGGCAAAGTGATTGTTGAGCAAACCACCATCTACCCATTGATGGATAAGCAAGGTTCGGTAACAAACTACATTTCATTTCAGCATGATGTAACGAAAGAAGTCGAAAGTGAAACGCTTATACATCAATTGTCTTATTATGATCAGCTAACAGGGCTTGCAAACCAAAACAAGCTGCAGATTGAATTTGAACAAACAATTAAACTTCAAGAAGATGTAAAAGCAGCTTTTATTTTAGTTGGTTTAGATAATTTTAAAATTCTAAATAAAGCACTAGGAATGGCTAACTGTAACCTTGTGCTGCAGAACTTGAGTGCACGAATTTGTAATTTTATGGGTGAGCATATTATAGTTGCTCGCTTGCAAGGAGACCGCTTTGCATTTATCACACCTTATACTTCAACAGGTGCAATAAATAAGAGCTGTCACCACTTATTAAAGGTGATCAGTGAACCTCTTACGATTAATGATGATTTAATTGTTGTTACAGCTTCTGTTGGTGTTGCCTTGTATCCAATTGATGGGCAAAATTTTGAGCCTCTATTACAGATGGCTGAGTCAGCGATGTTTGAGGTTAAGCGACTAGGTCGTAATAATGCCTTATTTTACGCCGAAGAAATGAATAAATCTGGGCTCAGACAATTACAAATCATTAATGCACTTAATTTCGCTCTTGAAAATAATGAGTTTTATTTGGTATTTCAACCGCAAATTGATATTGCATCTGGCCATGCGGTGGCTGTTGAAGTATTACTACGCTGGCACTCAGCAACACTAGGTAATGTATCTCCTGCTGAGTTTATACCCATTGCTGAAAGCTGTGGCCGCATTAGTGAAATTGATGACTGGGTATTCGAACATACCGTTAAAACAATTCGTCAATGGCGAGATGACAGCATGCCGCGTCTCACTTTTGCAATAAACTTGTCTGCAACTAAGTTTGTTAATAAACACTTACTCGGTGATTTAATATCGGTATTACAAACTTACTCCATTGAGCCTGAATGTATTGAGCTTGAGTTAACTGAAACAATAGCAGTAGGGAACCCCAAATTTGCATTAAACACTATAACAAAATTGCGTGAGGCAGGTTTTAAAATGTCGATTGATGATTTTGGTACGGGCTATTCGTCGATGAATTATTTAAAAGATTTTTCCCTTGATAAGCTAAAAATCGACAAATCGTTTATTGATGATTTAGAAACCCCCAGCGATGCAGACACTGCAATCGTTAAAGCTATGATTGATTTAGCCAGCGCATTAAGTATGGAGTCAATTGCAGAAGGAGTCGAGACAGAGCAACAGCTGAAAATACTTAAACAGCTTGAGTGTTCACAAGTACAAGGTTATTACTTCAGTAAACCGTTGCCAATAACTGAGTTGTACGAGTTTGTGAAATCGCCAAATACTCTAAAGCAGGATTATTGAAATTGACTGGCAAGCTCTGCAAGAGAAACTTCAGCAAATCGTTTTAATAATAGCGATTCTGCGTCATCCATCGCGTTTTGTATGGCGCTATTTACTGCATGTTCGATAGGGCAATTGCTGTGCTCATCGGTTAGACCTATAACAAATAGGTTCTTTTCGCCAAGCGCTTGGTGAATATCAAATAAGGTGATCTCAGTTAAGGGAGTTGCAAGTAGCCAGCCTCCATTGTGACCTTTAATAGCTGATACATAACCTGCTTGACGTAGTAATGCCATAGTACGGCGCACGACCACAGGATTGGTCATTAACATGTTTGCTAATGTCTCTGATGTGACAGGTTGGCTGTAACTGTCTAAATGGATCAGCACATGTAAAACCCGCGATAGTCGGCTGTCTTTTCTCATGTTAAATCGTCAAAATGCGTTTTTTGCAGTGTACCACGAACTGCTTAATATTGACCGTTTGAATTACCAAACTAATGCTCACTAAGCCAATCCCAAGCCAGCCAATTTGCTGAAATTGTTCATGTAAGATCACAATAGCAAGTATGGTGGCGATGATAGGCTCAAGCAAAGTAATGAGTACGGCTTGGCTGGCAGCGATGGTTTTTAAGCCAATACTAAATAGCCAATAACCTAAAAACATCGGCACTATGGCCATGTATAGCGCCACGCTGATATTGGTAATTGTGGCAAACAGCGTATCCCCTGTAATTAATAATGATGGCAGGAGTACACAGGCTGCGCCACCAAATAGGCTAGCCATGGTCGCTCTTGAATGAACGCCGTTGCTAATTAAACGCTTGGCAACCCATGAATAACCGGCATAGGTAAGCCCTGCAATTAAGCCAAGTAAAATCCCGATGTTTTGGCTAAACAACCCCTCTGCAGCAGAGTTTGACTCTTTACCTAACGTGATTAAGCAAATGCCTACTGCACCAAAGCAAAAGCTGACTAGCCAGCGAGTTGCAACGGGCTTTTTCTCAATTAAGTATTCCAATAAGACGGTAAATAAAGGTGCGCTGGCAATCGAGACAACGGTGCCTATTGCCACACCGGCACTATTCATTGAGGTATAAAATGCCAGCGGATAAATAGCCACACAAGCTGAACCTAATAGGATTAGGCGGTAATGTTGAGTCAGTTTATTAGCATCATCTATCAGTTGTTTTATTGCGGTTAGGCAAAGTAGTACGCCGCCAAACCCCATTGCAAAAGCACCAATTGCAAAAGGGCTAATGTCTGGCGCAAAACTTGCGGCAGTGCCTGTTGTGCCCCAAAACACACTGGCAACTAACACGGCAATTGTAGCGATAGCGTGGTTCATCGATGATTCGCTTTGAATTTAAGGTATAAAAAGCATAATAAATATCGGCGCAAAAATTTTGACAAAAAGGACGGTTTTGTTAGCGTTAAAAACCAAAGTTACTTTTTGAATTTGCTTGGTGATATACCAAAGTACTTTGAAAAACTGCGGCTAAAAGATGAAAGCTCATTGTAACCAACTAACTCACCAATACGCTGTAACGGGTAGTCGGTATGGCTTAGCAAGGCTTGGGCTTTTTCCATTCGCTGTTTAGTTACATAGTTCATGGCAGTCAATCCTGTTTGTTGCTTAAACAGCAGCTTAAATTGTGTTGGGCTTAAACAGGCAATGCAGGCAAGGTGTTTGATGTGAAGAGGAGTGCTTAAGTGACTGTCAATATAAAGCAGTGCATCGCTAATTCGGCTGTCGAGCTTTGGTAGCATAACTTGCTCAGCTAACAGTAAATTAAAGGTATTAAACATGGCATGTTCTAATTCATTATTAACGGCTTGCTCTAACTGTTTTGACACAAATTGTAAAAATGCCCAAAGTGATTGATTAATGGCAAATACGCAGCGCTCAGCGGTGGCAAGGTTATCCGGTAGCTTTGGCATATCGGCCACAACAAATCGAGCCTCTGGCATGGCGGTAAAAAGATGCACTTGCGTGGCTTTGACAACCACGCATTCACCCGGGGCGACTTTACCTTGAAAATCACCCACACTAATAGCTATCACTCCTTTTAAGGGCAGTACAAGTTGATGATAGTCATGGCTATGACTAACAGGCTTAGTACTGTATGAACGGATTGATAGGTTGCCTTGCATCGTTTTGTAATAACCATTTGGAGAATAACGCTATTATGCCTGTTTGCTAAGGATGATCAATTTTATGCCAATAAAGGTGTAAGTACATGCTCGTAGGCAATCATTAGTGCGACATAAACTAACAAAACAGCCATTAGTTTATTAAACACATTAAAAACACCCGGCCGTGATACTTGTTTGCCAAGCACTAAGCCCGCTAGCGAGTAACTTGTAGGAGCACCAAAGGCAAGGATGGCTAAAATAAAAGACCAAAATACGATTGCAGCTCCGGTAATATCTGCGCTTGGGAACTGAATCGTAGCAATTGGCAAAGTAGCTACCAGCGCTTTTGGATTTAAAAGTTGCATAAACAGGCCATCGAAAAAGCTAAGTGAGGCATCCGCTGAGGTATCACTCACCTGTACTTTTGCTTTTGCGACCTTCCAAGCAATATACAAAATATAGCCGCAACCAATTAAGCTCACATAAGGCAAAAACTGCGGATTTATCATTTGTAAGCCAAGGTAGCCAAGCAGTACAAATAAGATAAACATCGCGCTACCCACGCCGATAAAAAACCCAAGGTGTGAACGTGTTTGTTTATTTAAGCCACTGCTTAAACCGAGTAAATTGATTGGCCCAGGGGTGTACATAATGCCAATAGCATATGCAAAAACATCTGCCATAACAGCTCCAAATCAGTAGTTTAGCTCTATCTTCGAGCCCATTGCAGTTGAAATTGTTTTGGTGTCATACCGAATACTCGTTTGAAGTTACGATTGAGGTGACTTGCATCTGCAAAGCCTGATTCAACCGCTACGCTGGTGGCATCGCGGCCAACTTGTAACGCTCTACGGGCATAATTAATACGACAGTTCAAAACATATTGATGTGGAGTAATACCGAAGTGCTCGCGAAAGCGGCGGATAAAATGAAACTTCGACATAGTGGCTGCATGGGCAATGTCATCAATAGAAATGTCATTGTCGATATTTGCCAAAATATAGTCTTTTGCTCTCAGCAGTAAGCTATCAACTCGGGTGCTTAAAGTCGGTAAATCAAGGCTGCCGTTGAGCCTGACTAAAGACTGCGCCATTTGCAATAGTGCAGCTTCTCGCTCTATTTTGTTCGTGCTATTGGTTTGTAAAAGCCTAGATAAGTTAATCACTTGATTACGCAGTAATGGATCTGCATACAAGGTGTTTGCCATACGTAATGTACAATCTTGCTTATACCCTAGCGCTTTAAACAAAGGCTGAAATTCATCAGGATGAATGTACAGCATTAGATACTCTAGGTTTTGTTCTGTGCCAGAGTGGCCATCGTGAATATCTTCAGGGTTAAACAAAATAATATTGCCAGGTACGCTTTTATAAAACGCATTACGACAAAAGAAATCTTGCCGCCCCTGTAGAGTTATGCCAATTGAATACTCTTCGTGAGCATGCTTTGCATATGTAAAATCACTCATAGTCGCAGTCAACATCGAGATGCTCTGATGCTGTTCGTTGTTGATGTACTTAAAGTGATTGTCTTTGCTCACAGATGCTCCTGAAGGTTGTGCGCTTCGTTATTATTCCTACGCCAATATAGCGAAGCAAGCAACCTTAAAACTTGAACAAAATTGCTGATATTGAATTAAAGAGATTTATTTTTGCCTAATTAACAGCAAATAACGGCAAATAGCAGTGATACTTATATCGATTTTTCAATTGCTTATACAAATCTCTTCTCAGACTTTTCTTATATTTTATTTTAGTGTGAATGTTTTTATCACTAACTATGGTCTTTTAAACAATCAGTAGAAAGGGGTTTGTATGAATTTACGTACATCAAATAATTTAGTGATTGCACTTATCACCATCAGTTTTTCGCTATTGGGTTTGTCATTTATCTTGGGAGCAAACCCCAATGCCATTGGCAGTATCTTTTCGTTTTATAAATTAGACTCTCAGGTGCCAGCTCACATCATGAGTATGATCGCAGGCTTTGCATTTTGCTTTGTTGGCATTACCAGCCTTCACTCTCATTTAGGGTTTATTAATAGGGCACTTCCGACCATCACTGCATTTGCTATATCACTGATCTGTTTGATTGCGTTGTTTGGCGCTAATCGTTGGCTTGCAAGTGAAGGGGGCTTTCCTGTGATTGGTTCAGGGCAGGGGATCATTAAGTATTTTGCTGTAATTCCGCTATTTTTATTTGTGTTTTACAAAGATGCTTTAAGTGATAAAGCGCATATTACCTTGAATTATGCTTCAGTGGCTTTAGTGCTGGTTTGGATAGGCGCAATGAAGTTTTTTGCTTTTGAGGCAAAGGGGATTGTAACGCTTGTTGAAACATCACCATTCATGTCGTGGTTGTATCAGGTTTTTAGTGTGCAGGGCGCATCGAATGCGATTGGCGTGTTTGACATTGTTAGTGTGCTGTTGCTTTGTGTTGGCTTATTACTCAAAAATAACAAGTTAATAGTGTTGGCAGGGCTTTCCTGTTGCGCTGTTTTTATTATGACGCAAACATTTTTAGTTACCGCGCCGAATGCGCTTAGCAGTACGACGGTTTTAGCTGGACTTGGTCAATTTGTGATTAAAGATCTGTGGTTTATTGCGAACTTAGTGATTATTTATCACCTAGCGGTGATCAATAATACAACTAATGAAATAGCACAATAATTTAGATAGGCCTCACTTTAACCATAGTTTAGGATTAATTACCAAGATCCCACTGTGGAGCAATTTCACGAGTTGTTTGTCTGCCACCCCATAAGATGCATCTATTAATTTTGCGATTGCAGAAAACTACTTAGAGAAGCCTGATTAGGTCCAAGCGCTAAACTTTGCAAATACAGCTTTAACTTTCGCGGAACAAGCAGCAGATGATGAATTACAGTTAGAAATTAATGAACCTATTTTTAAAGTTAATTCCTTACCATGATATTAAAAATAAAAACGCCAGTGCAATGCACTGGCGTTTTTGAAATTACGGAAAAGAGTAGCGCACAATCCGTTTTACAACAGAAAAGTACTGGCGAAAGAAGCCGCCTGTATTGTAATTGATGCCGTGCTCTTTAAAGATAGCTTGCACCTTAGGAGCAATCTCACGATAACGTTTTGCAGGTAAATCAGGGAACAAGTGATGCTCTATTTGATAGCTCAAGTGCCCAGTCATTACATGAAACAGGTTACCCCCTTTGATATTTGATGAGCCTAACGCTTGGCGGTAATACCACTGGCCTTGCGATTCATTTTCGCAGTCTTGCTGTTTAAATGTTTCAACTTCACCGGTAAAGTGCCCGCAAAAGATAATCGTAGAGGTCCAGAGGTTACGTAATAAATTAGCGGCTAGGTTACCCGTTAAAACCCACAAAAATAAAGGGCCGGCAATCAGAGGGAAAAGCAGGTAGTCTTTCACTAACTGGCGTGCTCCTTTACTAAAAAAGCGTTTTTTGAGTTCGCTATGCGATACCGTGTAATCACGGTTATCTTTTTTCTTACCGAAAAATACCCGCTCGGCAGCCATTTCATGGTACGACACACCCCATTGGAACAGCACGCTTAGCAATAGGTAAGTGATAAATTGCCACAGGTTTTTTACCCGCCAACGAAAGTCATTAGATAAACGCAGTAATCCATAGCCGAAGTCACGATCTTTACCAATAATATTTGTATAGGTGTGGTGCTCGTAGTTGTGAACGCGGTTCCAACTTGAACCATCGCACGCTATATCCCACTCGTAAGACTTTGAATTTATGTGTTTATCATTCATCCAGTCATATTGGCCGTGCATCACATTATGGCCAATTTCCATGTTATCGAGAATTTTTGCAGTGGCTAAACTAAGCACACCGACTATCCACAAAGCAGGCTGAATAAAGCCTAGCATTAAGAGAATACGGCCACTCCATTCAAACACACGCTGGCAAACAATAACGCGGCGAATGTATTTCGCATCTTGCTCACCCAGTTTCGATTTTATATCTGCTTTAATGCTATCGAGTTGGGTTGCTAGTTTTTCAAAATTGACTGTTTTTGTCGTGTTCATGCCGATAACTCCACGTCACTGACTGGTTGCGATATGCAAAGTTGAATTAATTGCTCTGAGCTATCAGAGAGCTCGCCGGTGCGAATATCACGCACGATGCCTTGCTTTTTAACGCATTGGCATTGATGGCAAATTCCCATACCACAGCCAACTGTCACAGGTTGCTTATTCGCTTGTAAGTGAGTAAGTAAGGTTTGTTGGTTATCAATAGTGAATGTTTTGCCCTGATGAGTGAGTGTTAGTTCGTGCTTATCAGGGGTTGCTAAAACAGCAGGGACTGCACTGAAATGCTCACTGTCGATAGGCGTATTTAATTGCTTAGCTAAAGCGGCAGCTTGCTTATATAAAGCAGCTGGGCCGCAGACTAACCAGTGTTTATGCGCGTTTGTTGTCAGCCATGTCGTCGCATCGCCGTCTTTGCTGCGCTCAAGTAAGTGATAATCAAAATTGCTCAGTGATTGTTTTAGTTGTTCAAGCTCATCTTTAAGCCAGTGGCTGTTCGACTTTGCGTAATAAAGCAGGGTAATGGTTTGTTTGCTATCAGCCGGTAAAGACTTCAGCATGGCTATAAATGGCGTAATGCCAGAGCCACCGGCAAGCATAATTATAGAGCGCGCGGTATTTGGCATAACAAACTGGCCTTTAGGCTCAGAGATATTAAGCCATTGTCCAGGCTTCAAATTTGCTAGCTTTGACGTAAATGCGCCAATCTCTTGGCTGCGGATCAATAAACGAATTTGTCGCTCTTGCTTTGCCAATTTTGGTTCGCTTGCGATGGTAAACACGCGAGTCAATAGTCGCCCGTTCGTTTGTATTGTTAACGCAATATGCTGGCCTGCTTGATGATTTGACCATGATTTTTCTGGCTCAATAATCAGCTCGATGCTTTGTTCAGCAAACACGTGTACATGTTTTAGTTGTGCGCGAAAATACCCATCGCGCCAGCCAGGTTTAAAGCACTGGAGCACAGGTTCCCAGTATCCTGACCAAGATTGATGATGCAATAAATGTTTTGATAATGAATTTAATAACATTCTTTTTTTTGCCTTTAGCTTACAAGTGTACGCTCACTAGGCGTACAAGTGTAAGCTGAAAAAAGATAATTTCAAGTCTAATTTGAGTGTTAGCTCTAAATTGGCGGGGAAATCCAACTTTTGAGAATTTAAACTTAATAAAAAGAGTTGAGAAAATTGCTAGTTTTTCATTTAAATTCATTGCTATATGCTTGATAGAGCTAACCCGAGTTGGCATGTATCTAGAAAAGAAGCCTTGAGTTCTTTTACAAAGAAGTATTTTCGGCTATTAATTGAGAAAGACTTTAACCGTTTTAGTTTGTAGCTCTGCCACCGACGTTGGGGCAAAGCTTAATTTACAGATTGAGGTGTAAGATGAGGGGATTCATTGTATTGGGAGTCAATCCAACCTAGTTAATAGCTAGGCAAACATTATCTCATCTGGGTTTCGTTTGAAGCCATCCTTACCTTCTAGATTACGCCAAACCTTTTCGTGAAAGTAAAACGCAACCGTATTGACTGCAGGCTCAACAATGGCGACCAGGCCACCAATTAAAAAACTACCTGTTAAAAAGTAGGTCACTGTAAAAGCGATTGTGAAGTGCATCATTGCAAAAGTAACTGTCTTAACCATTTTGAATACCCCAACTCTCATAATTTGATGAGTTTAGTATTGCTCATCATTTTTAATCTTTAAAATGGAATAATAAGATTGTAGTGATTTATTAAATGGAATGGTTGTGCCCAGTGTTGCTTGTTAATTTTCAAGTCAATATGCGCACATTGATGAAGAAGTTTTGAGCTTTTCGTCAATTTACTTTTCTATTGCGATAGTTCTAATGCATTGTTTGTAAATATATTTATGGATTTTTGATGGCTGTGAGTGAGTTGTGTGCTACTTGTTTTTTGAAGGGGGCGTTCAACGTTCTAGAGGGCCCAGACTTTTTGAAAGTCTAGACCCACAGCGGTTTGCTTGAGTGCAACTAGCTAATTTAAAAACTACTCTGCTGCATGGGGTAAAATAAATGAAAGTGTTGCTAAGTGCTCGGTCTTATCAAATACAGCGAGATTTGTACTTTTTTCATCATATATAGCGGCGACTACGTTTAAGCCTTGATTGCGTAGTGGCAATGTCACGATGCCTTCATCATTGCTTATTAGGGGCTTTTGATCTGGGTCATTCACAATATCATTAATCACTTTAGCGCCTTGAACTGCCTTACCATTAAATAGTATGCGATAACTAACTAATGCACCTTTCTGATCTGAAAAGCTGTTTCCTATTGGGATAATTTGTAACTGTTGTTCTTTAAGTTGAGGAATTTTAGTAAGAGGCCCACGCAAATGTACAGCATGTTTTTTTGTATGTTCGCTTAATACTGCATCAGGGATTTGGTCGCGGCCACTTGCAAACCATTTACCATCTTTAGTTTTGCTCCATAAACCGTTATCGAGCATTCCTGTAACAGCATAAACCGTGTTATCGCTCAGTATCATCATATGCCCTGACTCAACAAGTTTTACACTTTGTTCTTGCCAATCTTTGTTATAACCAGTAACTCTTTTAACTTTGTCTTGGCGCTTAACGGTGTCTAAATCTTGTGCACCTTCACCATATATCAGTGCTAATTGTGATGAGCGCTCAGCAAACCATATTGCATGTGCTTGTGTTTTTGCGCTGTAAATGCTGGAAATTGATATGGCTAATGTAATGCAGGCTA
The DNA here is from genome assembly GCF_030297135.1 of Pseudoalteromonas apostichopi. NCBI lineage: Bacteria > Pseudomonadati > Pseudomonadota > Gammaproteobacteria > Alteromonadales > Pseudoalteromonadaceae > Pseudoalteromonas > Pseudoalteromonas apostichopi. The sequence continues at coordinate 295,140 of NZ_AP028066.1, read as the reverse complement.
AAGTAACTTTGTTCATTCTTCTCTCTAAATGTTTATTAATTAAGCGTTAATTTGAGTTTTTTAATTTCTGTTATTTGCGAGGGTAGTTCTCAGTGGTTTAATTGTTTATCATACTGCAAATGATAAGTATTGTTAATTGCATGTTCAAATGATGGATAATGTAAATCTTTACCTAATAACTACAAGCTTTATTGAATAACTACAATTCATACCTGAGAGATAGAATGAACAGATATCAAAAATCAGCCCTTTCAATCATGATTAGCGCAATTTTTACATCTTCCGTATATGCCACTACAGAGCCATCAGAGATAGAAAAAATATCAGTGTCGGGTGTAAGGCAAGCTTTTCGTGGGGATGTTCCTTTAAATGAGCAACCACAATCTGTCGAGTTTATTTCATCAGACACACTCAATGAGGCTGGTGTAACCACCTTAAGTGACATTTTCGATTTAACCCCAAGTATTTCAGAACAAAATGACTTTGGTGGTTTATGGGAAAGCTTTGCAATACGAGGTTTAGTGGGTGATGAGAATATTCCATCAGGCTTTTTAATTAACGGTTTTTCATCTGGGCGAAGCTTTAGCGGTGTTCGTGATACGAGTAATATTGATTATGTAGAAATCATGAAAGGAACAGGCTCTGCACTCTATGGACGCTCTGAGCCTGGCGGTACGATAAATATCATTACAAAAAAACCGCAGTTTGCACAGCAAGGCTATGTAAAAGTCACTGCCGGTAGCTGGCAAAGTTATCGCACTGAAGGCGACTACACGAACGCAATTACGGACCAAGTGGCTTTTAGAATTAATGGTGCTGTGGAAGATAGTGAAGGTTTTAGAGATTATCATGAATCAGAAAAAACTGTATTAACGCCTTCAATTTTATGGCTAATTTCAGATAAAACGAAGTTGAATTATGAGCTAGAGTACGTTGATCAAAGTTTAACTTTCGATCGAGGTATTGTTGCTGTAGATGGTAAAATTGATGCACTACCTATTGAAACTTTTTTAGGTGAGCCAAGTGATAAACCTACAAAAGTTAAGGCTATTTCTCATCAGCTTACCCTTGAGCATCAATTAGGAGAATGGTCGCTTCTAACAGGTATTAGTTATAGCGATTCAGAGTTTTTGAGTGAATCAAGTGATGCTGAGCTTGCTCCAAGCCGACAAGTATATTTCATTGATGGCGTGACACTGAGCAGACAACATAACCAGCGTGACTTTCAAACTAACTATATATCTGCACGCTCAGAGCTTAGCGGTAGTATAAAAGCTGCAGGTTTCACTCATCACCTTTTAATTGGTGCTGATGCCAGTAAGTTTGATTTTGATAAGGTTTGGTACAGATATCGCCCGACTCTTGATGACACGAGTTACGCTATAAATATGTATGAGCCTGAGTACGGTAAAACGGCGCCTGAAGGTTCTCTGTTATTCGACACCACAGAAGTACAGAATAGCTATGGTATTTATATTCAAGACCAAGTCGACATCACTGAAAAATGGAAAATGCAAATTGGTGGTCGTTACGATTGGTTTGATCAAAGAATTGATAACCATAAAAACTTAACGCGTTCAGAGGCTGACAAAAGCACCTTCAGCCCTCGAGCAGGTTTAGTATATGCTCACTCTGAAGATCTGCAATTTTATAGCAGTTATTCTGAAGGTTTTAGACCTAATAGTGGTTTCGATGCTGATGGAGAAGCATTTGAGCCTGAAGAAACAACCTCTATTGAAGTTGGAGTTAAATTTAATACAGACATTGTCAGTGGTAGCTTTACAGTATTTAATGCGCAAAAGAGCAACATGTTAAGCACTGACGTACAAGCAGGTGTATCTAGGGCTCTAGGCGAGGTTACGAGTGAAGGTGTTGAGCTAGACTTACACGGTAATATTACTAGCCAAACTTCGTTTGATCTTGCATATACTTACACCGATGCTAAAACAGCAAAAGATACTGTTAATACCGATTGGTGGGTTAGTTTGCCAAAAGGCACCCCTTTATTAAACATTCCAAAACATAGTGCCAATGTGCGTATTAAGAGAGAGTTAAGTGATTTAATCGATTCGAACTCAACAGTTGGTGTGTCGGTTCAATATGTTGGGGAGCGGCTAGGTGAAGCGATTGACCCTAGCTATTATTTGCCTTCATATACTTTGGTAAATCTGTTTGCAAACTACCATGTTAATGATGATTTGAGCTTACAGTTTGTTGTAAATAACGTGTTGGATAAAACCTATTACGCTAATTCATACTCTGCAATTTGGACCCAACCAGGTGAGCCGTTAAATTATAAGGTTAGCTTACAATATAATTTTTAACGTAGGTTTAATTGCAAGTTGCTTAGACTCCAAAGTTATTGCCTGCATTCTTGAGCGAAAGTTTTGCAGAACATTCTTTGACTTAAATACAAAAACGAACCTTTGGGTTCGTTTTTTCTTATCATCGAATACATAGTGCTTCTTATAGTTATAGAAATAAAAGCTTCTGTATAATTATATTACTATTTGTTTATCACTTTAATTATAATATATTTTTTATGTCTTAATTTAGGGATATAGTGCAATGATGAAATTTAGGATATTCGGTAGTTTTATTTTCTTTCTTTTAATATATAGCTTTCAGGCTTCAGCGCAAGAAAACAGGCCAAATCAGGTTTCTATAACCCAGTTAGCTGATGGGGTATGGCTGCATACATCATATTATACTTACCCAAATGGTACAGAATTTCCCTCAAATGGCTTAATTGTGAAAGAAGGAGATAGTTTAACCCTTATCGACACAGCGTGGGGGGAATTACTCACTTTAGATTTACTCGAAGCAATTAGCTTAGAAATAAAACTGCCAGTAAGCAAAGCATTTGTTACGCATGCGCACGGTGACCGAGCTGCTGGTGTCGATGTACTTGAGTCTAAGGGAATCAATGTTTTTGCTCATCCATTAACTGCTCAGTTAACCATAGAGCAAGGCGCGGCAGTACCTAACAATATTATCAAAGAACTTAGAGTAGCAGATTCAGTTGTTAAATTTGGCTCTCTTGAACTATTTTTTCCAGGCCCTGGGCATGCAATGGACAATGTTATGGCGTGGTTACCTGAAAAAAGAATCTTATTTGGTGGCTGCGCAGTTCGGTCACTTCAGTCATCATCTGTAGGTAACCTAGTTCATGGTGACATACACTCTTGGCTTAATATAACAAAGCAATTAAAAAGGAAATTTAAAAGTGCAGTGATTGTCGTCCCTGGACATGGCGCTGTTGGTGGATATGATTTACTCTCACATACAGAAAAATTAATAACCGATCATCTCAAATAGGTATAGGTTATGGCGGCTTTAGGCTCACATTGAACATTCTAAGGCCGCTTTCTCCCTTGTGCTTTGCGCGCCAAAAAAGTACGTAGAATCTCGCTTGAAAGTAACTTTAAATTCGCTTTGTATTATTTGAAACTCGCCTTGCCGAATTTGGCTGGTAATGAAAAATGAACCTGCAGATACTGTTAATTAAAAGTAAATTCTTTTAAATCTGAACACACATCTAAAGGTTAAATATGCACACAATAAATAAAAAGGCATTAGCAGCTGCTGTCGCTTTAGCTTGCTCATTACCTGTACATGCACAAAACGAAAATCAGCTGGATACAGATAATAAAATAGCAAAAGAGCCGCAAAGTGGCTTAGAAATCATTTCTGTTACGGCAACAAAGCGTAAAACAAAGTTGATGGAAACACCCGTAGCAATTACGGCGCTAACAGAAGCTGAGCTTAAAAAGAATGGTGTTAATAATATTAAAGATATTGCGAACCTTGTTCCTAGCCTTGATATCTCAACAGCAACAGATCAATCAGCACCTGTTATTTCAATGCGTGGGGTCCGATCTACCAACCTTACAGAACTTGGTGACCCAGCAGTTGGTGTGCATTTAGACGGTGTGTATTCACCTAGAATGCAAGGTGCACTTGCACTTATGTATGATATTGACCGTGTTGAGGCATTGCGAGGTCCGCAAGGTACCTTATTCGGCCGAAACTCTACGGTGGGTAGTATCAATGTCATATCTGCAAAGCCACAATTTGAAAACTTCTTTGGCAATGTGAATGTTGAAGCAGGTAAGTACAACAGTAAAAACATTGATGGCATGATTAATATTCCAATTAATGAGGAGTTTGCAGTTCGTTTCGCTGCAAAAGGTTTGAAGCGTGACTCCTACTTAGAAGGTTACTACGATCCTAACCAATACGATACTCGCAGGCTCTCTGATGATGTATTAAATGCCCCAGTAATATCTGAAGACTCATATCAAGGCGTGGGTCAAACTGTCACTCAAAGAGAAAACTGGTGGATTGATGGTGCTGGTACAGACCCTGAAGCACAAAAAGTTCGCGCATTAACACCAGCGGATAAAAGTGATTTTTATAATAATGCCGATGAGTATTCATTTCGTATCAGTACACTTTGGGAGCCATTAAATGGTAATTTCTCAAACCACACGGTTTTCCAAAAGTACGTAAACAACAGCAGCAATAATCTTGATTTAGTTAACTGTGATAAGTTAAGAGGGCGCCCAGCTGAAATGGGAGGTGATTGCTCAAACTTTTTGCCAAGTGATAACACATATCAGGCTGTCGTGAATGTCCCAGGACAATTAGATTTAGATATCACATATCTTCGCAACACGTTAAATTATAACCTAAATGATGAATACAATATTGTGTGGTTGATGGGTTATGAAGACATGGAAAGAGAGTCAGCACAAGACAGTGAAGTGGGACTTGACCCTTGGGATGGTGCCACTTACTTCCTAGACGGCACTGGGGCTGAATCGTTTTCAACAGAATTACAACTTCAATCCGATGAGTACGGTGACTTTATATGGATTGTGGGGGCAAATTACTTCCACGAAAAAACAACAACAGTGGGTTATTATGATAATCCAATGGATGATAAAGCGTTTTGGGACCAACCGGATCGCTCAACAGATGCATTTGCCATTTTTGGTCAAGGAACATACAAACTAACTGAGAAGTTACATGCAACTTTAGGCTATCGTTTTAGTGATGAAACAAAGCAAGACAAAGGCGGCAGAACGTATCGATGCTCAAATGCAGATGGGTGTGCTGTAGGTTGGTTAAATAGAACAGAACTAAATAATCTTCCAGTCGACTATTACGAAGACCCATCTATCTATGCGTCTTACTTTGAAAATGACAACAAAGGAAGCTGGCAGCATCATGACTTCCGTGTTGGCTTAGATTATGACATTTCATCAGAAACCATGCTTTATGCATACTTAGCGAGTGGCTTTAAAGCGGGCGGTATTGGTGATGTATACGAAGTAGTTAACGATAGAACCGGTGATGTTACACGATTCGAAACGAAGTTTGACCCAGAAGAAGTATTAACGTGGGAGCTAGGTGCTAAATCAAGCTTTTTTGATAACTCACTTAACTTAAAAGCTGCTTTTTTCTATACAGATTATACCGATATGCAGTACGCATCGGTAGGTTCGATTGGTAATGTTGAACGCTTATCAGTTGTGGAAGATGACAACGGAACACCGATTTTAGGTGATGATGGCGAGCCTCTTCTTGATTATCAAAATCAACCCGTGATTGCATATTACACGCAGAATGTTCCAGCATCGACGATTAAAGGTATTGAATTCGAATTTGACTGGAAACCATATCCAAATGGTCGTATCACAGGTTACGTAACCTGGACTGATGCTAAAATTACGGAAGATTGGAATACCAAGTGGGACTATGATTCTGAGTATCTATTCGATATCTCTTATGAAGAATCAAAAGATCCTGAAAACACATTGTTAACCACTAACCTCAAGGGTAACAATCTAGCAATGACACCTAAATACACTGCGAATATTAGTTATACGCATACGTTCAATTTAGGTGAATATGGCTTTATTCATGGCTGGTTTAACGCAAGCTGGAAAGATAAATCGTATTCAACGGTGTGGAACCTTGATAAGCATTTAGATGATATGGATTTTGCTGTTTCAGACGAAGCGACACAGTATATCGATGATAGCCGAGATGCATTCGCGGTTTATAACGCTTCTTTGAAATATGAGCCGCAAAGTCAAAAATGGTATGCAGAGCTGTTCATCAATAACGCATCTGATGAGACTATTCAATATTGGAACAACACAAGCAAAGGTGTACCAAAAGGTAGTTTCGGTATGCCGAGATATTATGGTGTTAGAGCCGGTTTCTCATTTTAACCCTACTACTAAGCGCTCTCATATTGCTCAGCAATATGAGAGCTAAACAGATTATGAGGCAAAAAAATGAAAAAGTTTTGGCTACGTATATCAATTTTCTGTATCGCATTTTTATCCCCTTGTCTAAGTGCTAACTACTTTAAAGATAACTTTTCTTGGGGTTACGACACCAGTATTTGGACTGCACGACAAGGCAATAATGGCACGCCATTTGGGTGTACTTTTCAACCTAATATGCAAAGCCCCAGTGAACATGGTTTAACGCTGTCATTATCGCAGGGCACATGCTCAGAGTTACAAAGTAATCAGTTTTATAGCTATGGCAAAATACAAGGTCGTTTAAAATCAGGAAATGTTGCGGGTACAGTTTCATCGATATTTACTTACACATCATGGTGGGATAGCCCAGGTCGAGCATGGCAAGAAATTGATATTGAACTGCTGCCTTCTCTTGGCAATGTTGTACACACAAATATTATTTATCAGCCGCAAGGTGGGGTATATCAGAGCTGGGAGCAAGACATCGACCTAAGTCAATATGGGCTCGATTATCGTGAAAACTTGCTGATGATAGGTTTCGATTGGTCCAGTCGTGTTATTCGTTGGTATCTTTATGATGCCAATGGCCAAGAGCAAACTATTCGTATCGTTTATAAAGATAATGGTGATGGTGTGCTCGCAAATAATGAGATACCAGCCTACGCTTGGCCAGTGGATAACACCAAGATTATGATCAATCACTGGCATGGCGATAACTCACAAGAAGCCAATTACTTTCCTGGTCAATACTATGGCACTTCATCATGGGTATATTATGACTTTATTGAATACATACCTAATTAATCATTTAATTTTCAACGTGTTGTTTTATAGGTTTTAAATGTCTAGATTTAAATTTTCACCGCTTGTATTAAGCCCATTAGCCTTGATTGGACTTGTTTATACTCAGTGTCCGCTTGCTGTCGAGGGAGGTCACGTAAAATGGCCTGATGTAAACACTAAACTTAAGCAAGACCCTGCTGTTGAGAAGCAGGTTGACGAGCTCATTCAGACGATGACAATTGAGCAAAAAGTAGCGCAAATGGTTCAACCTGAAATCGGTTATTTAAGTGTCGAGCAAATGCGCAAGTATGGCTTTGGATCGTACTTAAATGGAGGTAACACCGCGCCTTATGGTAATAAACGTGCCTCGATGAAGCAGTGGCTTCAATATGCAGATGAGATGTATCAGGCATCAGTAGATGCTTCATTAGATGGGGCTGCAATCCCGACGATTTGGGGCACAGATGCAATGCATGGACATAGTAATGTTTATGGAGCTACGTTATTTCCTCATAACATTGGTTTAGGTGCAACCAGAGATAAAGATCTAATTAAACGTATCGGTCAAGCTACAGCAAAAGAAGTTTCTGCAACTGGAATAGAATGGAGTTTTGCTCCCACTGTCGCAGTAGTCAGAGATGATCGTTGGGGCAGAACGTATGAGAGTTATTCTGAGAACCCAGATTTAGTTAAAGAGTATGCCGGTGAAATGGTTGTTGGTATTCAAGGTAGCATCAACAATAATTTCTTAAAAGCGACAAATCGTATTGCAACAGCAAAGCACTTTGTTGGTGATGGTGGAACCGAGCGAGGTATAGACCGTGGCAATACTATTATTGATGAAAAAGGGTTAAGAGACATTCATAGTCCAGGCTATTTTTCAGCGATAAATGAAGGGGTTCAGTCAGTTATGGCGTCCTTTAACAGCTGGAATGGCCAACGTGTGCATGGTGATAAATATTTACTAACTGATGTACTTAAGAAGCAAATGGGCTTTGATGGGTTTGTAGTTAGCGACTGGAATGCCCATAAATTTGTTGAAGGCTGTGATTTAGAGCAATGTGCTGCTGCTATTAATGCCGGTGTCGATGTTATCATGGTCCCTGAGCACTTTGAGGCCTTTTATCATAACACGGTTGCGCAAGTGAAAGATGGCACTATCTCTGAAGAAAGAATTAATGATGCTGTTCGACGCTTTTTGAGAGCGAAAATTAGATGGGGAGCTTTCTCAAGAGGTAAACCATCAAGCCGTTCTGAATCACAGCATCCTGAATGGTTAGGCGCTTCTGAGCACCGTGAGCTCGCTAGAGAAGCTGTTCGTAAGTCATTAGTGTTATTAAAAAATAATGACCAAATACTCCCTATTAAAGCAACAAGCAAGATATTAGTTGCTGGCGATGGTGCCGATAGTATTGCAAAGCAAGCGGGTGGGTGGAGTGTTTCATGGCAAGGCACAGACAACACTAATGACGATTTCCCAAATGCAACGTCAATTTATGCCGGTTTAAAGGAGCAAGTTGAAAGTGCTGGTGGTCAAATTGAACTAAACGAAGCGGGAAACTACTCCGTTAAGCCAGATGTAGCGATTGTTGTTATAGGCGAAGAACCTTACGCAGAATGGTTCGGTGATATCGAGTTCCTTGAATATCAATATAAAACAAAAGCTGATCTTGCATTACTGAAAAAATTAAAGGCTGATGGTATTGCAGTTGTCACCGTATTTTTAAGCGGTAGACCGCTTTGGGTAAATAAAGAGCTCAATGCATCTGATGCATTTGTGGCTGCATGGTTACCGGGCTCAGAAGGTGAGGGGGTAGCAGATGTGTTATTGACAGATGCGAAGGGTAACACTCAGTTTGATTTCTCTGGTAAATTAAGCTTTTCATGGCCAAAGTATGATACGCAATACACATTAAACCTAGGTGACAAAACTTATGATCCATTATTTGCTTATGGTTATGGATTAACTTATCAAGACACGGTTAATGTGCCTATATTAAGTGAAGATACAACACCTAAAAAGGTGGCAAATGATGACGCTAAGCCTTTATTTGTAAGAGGACTTTCAGAGAACTTAGTGTGGGAACTGAAAGATTCAAAAACAGCAGCCATTGAAACAACGGGCTCTTCGGCAACCAGTGGTGATGGTACCAGCCTGTTAATGCAGTCTGTTAATTTGTCTTATCAGGAAGATGCAAGACAGTTCATTTGGCGAGCTGGGGCAAAAAAAGCAACCTTGAGCTTAAGCTATCAGCAGCCTGAAGTACTGAGTGATGTGAGTAAATCTGGTTTTCTTGAACTTAAAATGAGAATTAACACTGCGCCAAGTAATCAGGCTCAATTGCAAGTAATGTGTAATGAAGGAAATTGCTTGCGCAACATTACGTTTGAATCAATAGAAGCCTTGATGAATGATAAGAAATGGCATACGTTAGCCATACCGTTAAATTGTACATCTGCGTTAAATAATACGACAAAGGTGGCAGAGGTGTTAAATGTTTCAGCAAAGGCTGCCAGCTTAGCTGTTGCTGATATAGCACTGTCTAGTAAACCAAATGCAGATGCTTATTTACTCACATGCTCTGACTAAATCTTAGTAAGGCTGATGGGCAAGTAATGCCTATCAGCTTTACCTTATGGATTGAATAATTTGAATACTAGTAACCCTCGCGGCCATTTATTTTGGCTGTTTCAGATTTGTGGTTGGGTTGTTTACGCAATGCTAACCGAATTGATGATTAAAGTCCCAAGTGATGAGCCTTGGACTATCCATATCCCGCATTTGATTATTGATACAATTTGTGGGTTTATAATTACCCTCTCCCTTAGAAAAGTATTTACTTGCATCAACTTTATAGAGCTAAAGTTGAAGATTGCACTTCATATTTTCATTGTCATAACTGCGACGTTAATTTGGACACAAATTAAGTGGATAACACTGCAGTGGTTTTATGGAAACTTTTGGCAGCCAATGACATGGTTTGATTTTGGAACATGGACGTCGGCGTCATTAACAGTGCTTTCAACTTGGACCGCGTTTTATTATGGGATTAAGATTTATTTAGATAATTTAGAACAAACGCAAAAAGCAGCAGAAGCCACACACTTAGCTAAAGAATCACAATTAAAAATGCTGCGCTATCAGCTGAATCCCCACTTTATGTTCAATAGTATCAATGCGATTTGTACATTGATTTTGAAGAAAGAAAGTTTAGAAGCTGTAAAAATGCTCGAGAAACTGTGTGATCTATTGCGACATAGCTTATATACAGATCCGCTGGAAAAAGTAACAATTAAAGAAGAAATTGGCATTCTTAGCAATTATTTAGATATAGAAAAGTGCCGTTTCACAAATAAGCTTGTTGTTGATATTTCTGTTGCAGATGGCTGCAACGAGTTACTGATCCCATCTATGTTGATACAACCCCTTGTAGAAAATGCATTAAAACATGGCATGCGTTCAAACCAGCTAATGTGCATTACTATAGCCATAGAAAAAACTAAGAGTTATTTAAATATAAAAGTGTCTGATACTGGCAAGGGATTTGGTGATGAAAGCACAAATAAAAGAGGGATAGGATTAGCAAATTGTGAGCAACGTTTGAAGCTGATGTACGGAAAGTCACACCGTATAGAAAAGGGCAACTTAAGTGAAGGTGGTGCTTGGGTATGTATAACATTACCTATGAGTGGTCATAATAAATGATAAAACTAAACACGATACTGGTTGATGATGAATACAGCGCCGTCGAAGGTTTACGTATTCGACTTGAACAATTTCCTGAAATTAATATTGTTGGTAGTGCATGCAGTGTTGACGATGCTATTGAGCTTATAAATAAAAACGAAATTGATTTAATCTTCTTAGATATCGAAATGCCCACCAAGTCTGGCTTTGAATTGATAAAGTATTTTCAACCCGAAGCATGTCCAGCAGTCATTTTTGTCACTGCTTTTCATCAACATGCAGTACAAGCTTTTGAAGTTAGAGCTATCGATTATTTATTAAAACCAGTCAAACTAGACAGGCTTGCAGAAGCTATAGAAAGAGTTATAAGTAACGTAAAGTTATTCCAAAAAAGTGAGTTGATAGCGCTACAACAAGAAGTGAGTAACAAGGCCGAGCAAAACAAACACTCTGCTAATCAGTCTGATTATAATTTTGATAGTGATCACTTGGTTATCCGGGATGCTAAAAACCCGATTCAAATAATTTCATTCACCGATATTCTTTGGATTGATGCAGCTGGTGATTATATGTGTGTGCATACTGCAACCGAAACCCATGTTATGAGAGCTAGATTAAAAGAACTTGAGAATAATATGCTGCCTGAGGCCTTTTTGCGGATCCATAAGTCTACCATTGTCAATTTAACTTATGTAAGACAGCTTGAGCCATTGCGCAACTCAGAGTACATGGCAACCTTAACTACTGGTAAAACATTAAAAGTAAGTCGAACCTACAGTAAGCAATTAAAAAAGCTGATTTAAATAAATCGGTGCTGTTTACAATACCTCGTTATAAACAGCACCTTACTATGCAGTAGTATTTACGGCTGTTTTGACCAAACTGATTTTAGAATGTTAAACCCAATCGCACCGAGAACGATACCTGTTACTTTATCAATATAAAATGCGGCTCTAATGAATTTTTGTCTGATAGTCGTTTTTGACAACATATAAATAATAGCTACATCCCAAAAAAAGACGACTAATGTCATCCATACTCCTAAAAGTACTTTAAAGCTAATACTGACTTCGGGGGTTAGTGCAACAGTAAACAAGCTTAAATAAAATAATAAATTTTTAGGGTTTAAAATACCTGAGAGAAACCCAGTTACAAACTCTTTGCAAAAGCATGATAATGAAAATTCACTTGCAGTCTTAGTGCTTGTAGAAAAGTTAGCGTAGGCATTTCTAGGTGCTTTTAATGCATGATAGGCAATATACATTAAAAATAAGCCTCCAATTGCTTTAAGCGTAATCATTAAAGTAATGGATGAAGATAATATGGCGCCAACACCAATAAGACATAATGCAATATAGACTGCATTAGCAGTTGCAATACCTAACGCAACGCCAATGGCGTTTTTTTGGTTACCTTTCAGCGCACTTTTAACAACGAGTACAAAATCAGGTCCTGGACTCAGTAATGCCAGAAAGTGTGCAGCTGCCACTGAAATAAAAATACTTATTAAGCTAATATCCATAAATTCCTCAAAGTGTAAATATGAAAAATGAAGAGCGGGCTAAATTAGGCGTTCTTCCTTGCTTTAATTGAAAACACTAAAGGAACTTGATGTCCTTTGTGAAGTAATTGGTAACCTTTATCATGAACATATTCTAAGCCTTCAAAGCAGTCATAAGGGCTATATGGGTATTCGTCGAATGATTCTATCGTCAAACCAGCCTGAATGAGTGAGTTTATAATGTCACTAATTGAGTGACTCCAGGTTACTGTTTTTGACTTTGTACCATCACAATTTTCGGTGTATGTTCCTTCTTCTTCAATGGTAGGTTCAGAGTCATGAAAATAAGAGTAGCCATTTAATAACTCATTAAAAGAGTGAAATTCAACCAGACATAAAGTGCCGCCAGCTTGTAAAGAGTTAGCAATTACCTCAGCCCATCGATTTAAATCTGGTAACCAATTTAGAACACCATAAGAAGTGTATACAATATCAAAAAGTTGCTGGTTGATAGCGTCAAAATCGTAAACATTACTTTCGATAAAAGTGGCTTCTAAATTTAAGTTTTGTTTGAGCTCATTGGCATACTCAATTGCAGTAGGCGACAAATCAACACCCGTTACACACGCGCCAAGCCTTGCCCAAGAGAGCGTGTCTTGACCAAAATGACACTGTAAGTGCAATAGCGATTTATCTTTCACATCTGGGAGTAGGGCAAGCTCGATGGGATTGAGTGAGTTTCTCCCATTTTTAAACATTGGTATATTGTAAAAACTAGACTGGGTATGAAGATCAGTTCTTTTATTCCATGTATCTCTATTTACTTTAATATAATCCATATGCGTCCTATCCAGCTAACTTCTAATTAGGCATTGCTCAATCATTGCAGCAATGCCTAATAGAAATAATAATATATTATATTTTACACAACAAACATAAGCCTTTAGTCACATAGAGAACCTAGCTCAGCAACTGTTGTTTTCCAGTTCGATTTTTGATTATCATCTGAGAGAATGACAGAGCCAAAAAAGTTAACTTTCGGCTTTTCAAAACCACAATATTCGAGAGTGTAGCGGCATAACTGTTCTACTACGGGCTTCGCTAGTTCCTGAGCGAGCTCTTGGGGTGTATCCATGGTTAAGATCACTCTCGCAGTTTTGTCAGTTAGCAGTGGCGTCGGCAATAAGCTGTTTTGTTCGAATTTAAAGGTCACACCGGGTAAAAATACGCGGTCGAAAAGGCCTTTTAGTTTAGCTGGTACACTTCCCCACCAAATTGGCGCAATAAGTACTAGATGATCGGCCCATTTAAGTGCATCAGTAAATGTGTCTAGGCATGGCTCGAAAGGTTGCACTTGGTCATAGCCGAACATCAGGTTAGGGTTAAAGTCCATTTCAGAGAGTTTAAATATGCGGATATTCGCCGCTTTTTTAGCTGTAAACTCATACGCACTCGTTAATGAATCAGCAAAGCTATGGGCTTTAGGGTTTCCGTTTAAAATGAGTATATTTTTCACAATTACTACCTCTATGTATTAGGAAATAATTGCAAGTCTAAAGCCTCCCCTTAACGGGAGAGTCAATCATTTTTTGAAAAACAAATAAATACGGTACATTAAATATATAGAATGTTATATGTAACGAAGCTGGTTTTTTCTTTTAACTCTTAGTAAGCCAGCGGAAGGATTTATGCAAAAAATCCACAGCGTTTTTCTCAATTAGCTCGCCATGGGCCATAACCAAAATTTCAGGCTGCCAGGCTAGCATCTGTTCAAAATGTTTTCTGGTCTTGGCTTTGTTAAACATAAAACTTAGACGCCAATCGATAGGTGTTTTTCCATCAGGGGCGATGATCCCAACGCCCTTGGCTATCCATTTTTGCAAAGGGTTAAAATTATCACCCGAAAAGTTTTCTACCAAATCAGTAACAATGAGTGTTTTAGAGCTTTTATGGAAAAACACACACTCTTCCATAAGAGGGGAGCCTGTAACTAAGACTTGGTTAATTTCATTTTGCCACTGCCACGCTAAATTGTCATTTAGGGACGCATCAAATGAGATATCGCTACGCTTTTTGATGACTTCATCAGTGCCATAGATTTGCGCATCTGGATATTTTGTTATCCATTGGGGTAAAAACAGGTGATGTAAATGATTTGGTGCAATAAGGTATTTGACAGAGCCTAACTGGTCTATTTGGGTTTTTAACGCATCACTTAGATAGATAGGACTATGAACCCACAGATCGCCATTTGCGAGTTTAATGACTGTCATTCGAGTTGTAAAAGGTAAAAAGAAGAACTTTACTGCTTCACCATCAAAAATCCAAATGTCGTTTGCTAACTTTTCCATATTATTCCTTAATTAGAATTTAAGTTATCAAAAAAAGATTAGTTTATTGAAAATGTTAATTTAGATTGTACTGCTTGTTCTAGGTCTACATGAGATACTATAAACCCTCCACTAAAGGGGAGAGTCAACTAATTATTTAGCGTTAATAATCCCAACACATGAATCGATTTTGGCTATTTTCTGTTTTGTTTGCTCAATTTGATCTTGCAAACGGGCTTTTAAGTGTACTAAAAACTCGCTTATCTCAGCCCAGTTTGCTTCCCCGTTTTCATATTTTATAAACCCTTTTAGCTCAGCTAGTGTAACCCCCAACAGTTTTGCTTCTGCGATTAACCTCAATACTTCAATGTGCTCATTGGTGTAAACACGGTATTTTCCTTGGCGTTTTGGGGGGACAATAAGCTCTTTTTCTTCGTAAAACCGAATAGCTTTAACAGATAAATTCGTTTTTCTTGCTACTTCACCGATAAACACCTGTTACTCCATCTATACATCGATATTATTCGTTATATTTAAATAAGCGGTTAGTTTCGCCTTTTTCAAGCTCTCAAGTTAAATGTGTTGTTGAATCGCGTATCAGTAATTCAGGTGTAAAAATATGCTCTATATTCGAGAGACTTTGTTTATATACTTGTTTTAACACCAAGTTGGCGGCCATGATCCCCATTTTCTCTACCGGGTTATCAATGGTAGTCAAAGTTGGGTACAAGTAATTTGTAAAATGAACATTATCGAATCCGACGATAGCTAAGTCTTTTGGTAGATCAAGCTGATGCTCTCGAGCATATTTCATTACACCAGATGCCATTTCATCATTTGCACAAACAACAGCAGTAAATTTTATGTTGTTGTTAAAGAAATACTTTAAGCCGTTATACCCACCGGTTTCTTTAAAGTCACCGACAAATAGAGTTTGCTCATTAAAAGTAATACCGTATTCTTTAAGTGCTTTTTTGTGACCTTCTAGTCGATCAAATGCATCGGGTTTAAATAACGGGCCCGCAATGTATGTTATATCTTTATGGCCTTGAGCAAGTAAGTGCTTAGTTGCTAAATATCCCCCCATCACGTTATCCAGACTAATGCAGTTTTCTTTCATTTTATCTACATAGCGGCTGATTAAATAAATAGGGGTTTTACCTTTGTTTAATTTTACTAGATACTCATCACTAACAGCTTCAACATGAGCAATGATTGCATCGCAATTACGTGAAATTAAAAATTCTAAGCCATTCTTTTCTTTGTCTTCTTCACTGTGTCCCGGCGTAATAATGACATGTTTTCCGGCAGCTCTTAATTGAGCTTCGATAGCAGACATCATCTCACCAAAAAACGCGCCATCTAATTCAGACACTAAAATACCCACACTATTAGTGCAATTTGAAGCGAGAGAGCGAGCTATTGAATTTGGTTTGTAACCAAGCTGCTCCATCGCATCGAGGACTTTTTGTTTGGTTTTTTTGCTGACGTAGTCATTTTCATTTAACACCCGAGATACGGTTGATAAAGAAACGCCAGCGAGCTCTGATACCTGATAAATAGTTGCCATAATTACTGTTTTATATAAATCTTAACTGTTTAATTTACAGACTTGCACGCCTAATTGCCAAGTCTTCTGTTATTTTTTCTGTCATTTCAGATGTTAATGGATAAAAGGCCATCAGTGCCGCGGCTATTAGAGCAAACGCTGCTGGTAGCCAACTCATTAGTAGAATCATGCCATCGAGTGAGTGTGCAATGGTCGTTTCGTCCATTCCGTCATAGCCATAACTTGCAAGTACAACAAGCACTAAGGCTCCGGCAAATCCACCCCCCGTTTTTTGCACGAAAGTTCCTGCTGAATATATGAGGCCAGTGGCACGGCGTTTATTTTTCCACTCAGAATAGTCTGCACTATCCCCAAGCATTGTAAAAAACAGGGTAGGCATCATGGCTGCGAAGAATTCGGATAGACAACCCATAACAAAGATCAGGCTGAGGTTATCATTTGGCAGCCAAAAGAAACAAATGGTAAAGAAGGCACTTAGTAATAATGAAGCGATAAACAAGGTACGTTTACCCAGAATCTCAGCTAACTTACCTGTACTTAACGCGCCGAAGATTGAGACGATTAATAAAGCTATAAAGTATTGGCCAGTTAAAAGCTCATTACCTACGTAATATTTAAAATAATAGGCGATAACACCATATTTAATGCCATTAAACATCATTGTTAAAAAGCCCATACCTAATAAGATCAGCCATGGTTTATTTGTAAGTAAATCAACCATATCTCGTTGAGTGCCACTTAGCTTACTATGATCGCTTGCAAGTAAGCGACGAATTACGACAGTCATAAAAATCATTGTTGCCGCAAAAAACAAACCGGAGTAGAGCTCGCGATAATAGAAAAATAATGTGATCGCCAATAAAGGAAGAATGATAAAAGGTAAGCTTTTACTTAAATCAGTTAGCTCAGTTTTTAGTGAAACTTGCGTTTTTGTTGCAGGTTGAACGCGCTCCTTTGTACTTACAAACGTGATTAACATGAGTACAGTGAGTAAGGCTGCAAATACATACATAGTGTATTGGTAACCTTGTGCGCTATTTCCTTCCCCAAAGTATGCAACTAAATCAGGTAAAAAGCCCATAACTAATAAGCCACCTGCAAATGCTCCGGCAAAGCGAAAGCCAGACAGTTTAGTTCGCTCTAGATCATCACCAGTCATAACCCCCATTAAAGCAGAGTAGGGTACGTTACTTACCGTATAAGCTAGAGTGAGCCCTATATAAGTGAAATAAGCATAAAATAGCTTAGCTGCTGGGCTTATGTTAGGTGTTGTGAAGCACAACACCATAAACAAGGCTAGAAAAGGAGTTGACCACAATATCCAAGGACGAAATTTACCGAAACGTGTTTGCGTTCTATCTGCAATCATCCCCATTATTATATCTGTCACGCCATCTGATAAGCGCACAACTAAAAAAAGTAACGCAGCAGCGGCGGCAGAAATACCAAATGTGTCTGTATAAAAAACGGCTAAATAAGCCAAAGCACCACGCCAAACTAAATTAGCGCCGGCATCGCCCATCGCGTAGCCTATTTTTTCGTAGATGGGAAGAGTGTGTTTTATCATTATTGTTGTCTTATTATCGGCGCGTGATTAACTGACTATATGCTTTACCACTTAGCTTTACTGTTCGTACTTGTGTATCGTAATCAACATGAACAATTCCGAAGCGTTTTGAATAACCTTCTGCCCACTCGAAATTATCCATTAAGCTCCATGCAAAGTAGCCAGCTACATCAACACCTTGTAATATGGCATCATTCACTGCATTTAAATGGGCATTATAATAGTCGATACGATCTTGATCGTTCACCTCTCCATTCTCCATTTTGTCCGCCATAGCAGCTCCATTCTCTGTAATATAAATTGGCGGCAAATCATATTTTTGATGCAAGGAGTCTAATAATTCGGTCAATGCAGATGGGTAAATTTCCCAACCAATATCGGTCATCGGCGCTTGGTGAGGCAGTTCATGGTAATAATCTGTATCACTTGCTTCATAGCGCAGTCTGGTATAAAAATTTACGCCTAAGAAATCTAAAGGTTGGCAAATAATCTCCATGTCGCCATCTAGAATGTCAGGTCTGTGAGCGGGTGGCAACTGCTCTATGATGTCAGGGTAAGCTCCTTGCATTATAGGTTTCATATACCATTGGTTTATGTAGTCATCAGCAAAAGCTGTTGCAGCTAAATCGGCTTCGCTAGACGATACAGGATAACAAGGAGTAAAGTTAAGTACGATACCGTTAAGTGACTCTGGGCTATTTTTATTTAGTACTTTCATAGCTAAGCCATGTGCAAGCAGTAAGTGGTGAGCAGCTTTACGTCCAAATTCTCGGCCTTTGATCCCAGGGGCATGAACACCAATTTCATAGCCTAAATAAGAGCTGCAGAAAGGTTCATTCAACGTTGCATATGAATATACTTTTCCTGATAAGGCCTGACTTACTAGGTCTACATAATGCGCAAATTCGTAAGCAGTTTCGCGATTTAACCAGCCGCCCTTATCCTCTAAATGCTGTGGTAAATCCCAGTGGTATAAAGTGACGAATGCTTTAATATTTCGACGCATTAACTCGTCTAAAATATTAATGTAAAAGTTAATACCTTCTTGATTTAAGGTACCGTCTAACTTTATGACTCTTGGCCAAGAAATTGATAGGCGATAGGCATCTACACCTAAAGAGTCGATTAGCTCAATATCGTCTTTCCATTTTTTTACATGCTCACAGGCGAAATTACCGTTTGAGTTATCAGCTATTTTTCCTGGGGTCGCACAGAAAGTATCCCAAATACAAGGGAGGCGCTTATCAGCTGCTCCTTCGATTTGAAACGAAGCCGTTGCAACGCCATAGATAAAGTTTTTGCTAAGCATTGTTGAGTTTTTTGGTAACGTGAGCTGAGTCATGTAAAGAAACCTTTGATAAACAAATGCAAGTAAATCTTGCAGCTAAATTTAAGTTGTTGTGGTAGCGCTTCCACCTTTATGCGTATTGCATTATCTGAAAGTTATTGTGTTGTTTATGGTAGCGCTTCCATATTTAGGTTAGAGGCTATTGTCCAAACGGTCAACCGTTTATTTTGTTTAGCCTGAAAACAACCTAGGTAAGTCATTTTAATGTTTAATAATTAATGAGTTAGTGTTAGGCTTTTTTTTAGTTATAGTGACAATTTAAGAGCTGAAAGTTGAGTGGTTAGATTATTTTCTCAGTTGAGTCATGGTTTTTACTTTTTAGCATTTTTACGCTAAGTGTTTTTAGTTATCACTAACCCTTGACGCCTAAAATCCTCATTAAGAGAGGCCTAATTCAGTTTGTAATTACTGTAAAGCGAGCGCTTAAAAGCGGCTTTACAGTAAGTTTTATTATGCACATTTCAACAATAATCGTATCGGCTTTACTGTGGGCTCAGTCATCTATTCGACAGTACTTGTTAATAAACTCTTTATGAGTTGGCAATTGCGCTAACCGATGGGCAATTTGTTGTTTAATGCCTTGCATAAAGCGACTTAACTCTTGGTCATTCATTAAAGAAGCAACATAATGATATTGTTTTGGTTTAACACCTTGCCCAAGCATGACTTGAACCCAAGAGTCGACACGGAAAATATCGCCATCATCTAAAAATACTCGGCCAGTTTCTTTAAATAATGCGATTTTATGAGCAAGTGACTCAGGAATTTCCATAGCTTGGCAATGACGCCAAAATTCACTGTCTTGCCTATCCGTAACTTTATAATGCAAAACAATAAAGTCACGAATACTTTCGAGCTCTGACTTCAATTGCTTATTATATTCATCGATAGCTTGTTGTGTTACACCAGTAAAAGGATACAGGCGCATAAACCGAATGATACCGGTCATAATCAAGTGGATACTTGTTGATTCAAGAGGTTCTAAAAAGCCACTGGCAAGACCTAGCGCTAAACAGTTTTTGTTCCACCCTTTACGCCTACGACCAGTTTTAAATTTAATGATTTTTGGTTCGGTTAGGGTGTCTCCAATAAGGCTATCTAATAGTAATTTAGTTGCATCATGGTCATTTAAATAGCGGCTGCAATAAACTAAGCCATTGCCAACTCTGTTTTGCAAAGGAATTTGCCATTGCCATCCTGATTGATGCGCAATAGAACGCGTGAAAGGGAGAGGGTCTGATGTTCCTTTTGTTTGTACCGCAACGGCACTGTCGCAAGGTAATAAATGAGACCAATCTTCAAACCCTGTATGTAAGGCTTGCTCGATAAGTATGCCTTTGAAACCAGTGCAATCAATAAAAAAATCACCCGCTATTTCAGTGTTATTATCCAGCGATAAGCTTTTAATAAAGCCATTATCAGAATGTTTATTTACCCGTTCAATTTTACCTTCTATACGTTTGACACCGAGGTTTTCTGAAAATGCTCTTAAAAATGTAGCATAACGACTGGCATCCATATGAAATGCGTAATTAATTGGGTTTTGAGGGCTAATCCCAAATTTACCTTGCTTAGCTGCCTGTAGTTCATAGCAGTAATCTGCGAAATCATCGGTATTGCCCATTTTTTGCCAATGCAACCAAAAATGGTGGAACTCTCCAGCCCAACATTCTTTACCTGTCATACCGAAAGAGTGAATGTAATCACTGTTTGGCTGATGCCAATTCTCAAAGCTAATTCCCAGTTTGAATGTGGCTTGTGTGGCCCTCATAAATTCTTGTTCATCGATACCTAGCAATTTATGAAAGGTACGAATAGGTGGAATTGTTGCCTCTCCAACACCGACAGTGCCGATATCATCTGATTCAATTAAGCAGATTTTAATATCTTTATTTAGTAATTTAGCTAACGCGGCAGCTGTCATCCAGCCTGCGGTACCACCGCCAGCTATGACTACTTGTTTAATTTGTTGTTGTCTCATTTTGCCACCTTACTCCCTTTGTAATTGTTCTAATAACAGTCGATTAGTGGGTAGTTTTTGTAAGTATTGCGCAATCTTCTTGCGATTGAGTTGGTAGAGTTTTTGTGCCATCTGATATGTATGGTTATCAAGCTTTTTTGCTTGCTTGGTTTTGAAGCCCATGCCATAAAGTACGTATTGATAACTCGCAGAAGAAAAAATTTCTTCATTTTCTATAAAGTCAAATCGGCTGGGAGCTTGATATTGCCATAGTTTTAGCAAGCTCTGTAATTCACTTGGGATACTTTTAGGGTGGTGGTTATCGTACCAATAGTTACTATCATCGCGACTACTCAATACATAATGTAGCTTTAGAAAATTGATGACTTGCTTCCAGCGATACCTAAAACGTTTATTAAAACGTTTTCTCAACAACTGCATGTGTACTTGGTCTACAGGCATTTGTTCACTTAGCATGCTAATACTTAATTCAACCATTGCTAACGCCGAAGCTTCTAGTGGCTCTATAAATCCTTGCGACATTCCTATTGCAACACAGTTTTTATGCCAGAATACTTCTCTGTAACCAGGCGTAAAGCGTAATGTTCTTGTTTCAATATTGTTAGCTTGTTGAATGCCAACAGATTGTGCAGCATAACTTTTTAGTGTTTCAACAGCAGTTTCAACGTCACAATATTTATCACTAAATGTATAGCCAATACCGCGTCTAGTAGGTAATCCTATATCCCAAATCCAGCCAGCGGATTGTGCGGTGGATAAAGTCGCTGATGCAATATCTTGAGAAGGGCTTTCGTAAGGCAAGTGCGCTGCAACAGCAATATTATTAAAAAGAATGTGACTTTGATCTAAAAATGGGATCTGGTAGTGCTTGGCTATTAACAGTCCTTGACTACCAGAGCAATCAATAAACAAATCACCGTTAATCACACCATTATTCTGTGTAGTGACACTTTCAATGTAGCCTTGAGCATTATTATTGGCGTGGAGGACATTATCGAGAATGCGTTTTACATTGAGTGTATTTACACAATGTTTTGTGAGAAATTGTGCGAATTTATGGGCATCTAGGTGATAACCGTAATTTGTAACACCCGCATATTCAGGTGTATTCAGTTGTTTAGGCGCAAGGGTAGCTTGACAAACAAAGCTTTGCACGTTCATTGCATCGGCGTATTTTTGTTCAGAAAACAACTGCTGCCATGCTGCATGAACATCATACTCATTATAGCCTTCAGGAACCATGAAAGGGTGATAATAGTTATCTGCCTGTTCTTTTCCCCGCCAGTTTATGAATTTTGAACCTTGCTTAAAAGAGGCATCACATTGCTGTAAAAAGTCAGTTTCTTTTATGCCAATTCGTTGCAATGTATGTCGCATCGATGGCCACGTCCCTTCACCGACACCGGAAATACCGATATCAGTAGATTCAATTAAGGTGATACTTTTATCTGGGTGTTCTTTGGATAGTAACCCAGCTGTAAGCCAACCGGCAGCTCCACCGCCAATGATCACAATATTATTAATTTTTTTGCTCATATGCTTACTTTAAATGTTAAAGCCGCTTCAATTAGCGGCTTTATACCTATTCGCAATAATTGTTCATCTTTTAGGAAGTAAACTTATCGTAATTAGTCTACAAAAGAGACTCATTTAAACTAATTTAACAGTACTTTTGCCTTCTTACGAAATAGTTTCTAGCCCCAGTTGTTCACTCAAATATGCGAATAGGCATTTGGCTGTATATACAAAACGTAATATACATTTTCTACAGTAATAGGTTAGAAGTTATAACGTACACCTAAATTGTAGCGAGCCCCATTTTTGTCTAAATTCCATAACTGGGCTTTATATCGACCATGTTGACGGTTGTCTTGCTCAGTAATATTAATTCCCTCTAAGAAGAAAGACAGTTGTTCACTGTAGTTATAAGCTACATTAAAATCGATTTGATAATATTCTTCAGTAAATGCGGGCTCATTTACATAACGTGCAGCATTATTTAAGAATTTATCACGCCAGTTATAGGCTATACGAGCTTGAAATTTATCATTCTCATACATTGCAATGAAGTTCGCAGTATCACTCAAACCAACTAATGCAAATTGCGTTGTTGTTGGGTCTGCTGCGACATTGAAGTCAACATCACCATTTACAATCGTATAGTTTGCCTGAAAACCAAAACCTGAATCACCAAAGAAATGCTGTATTGCAAGTTCATAACCATCTATCTTGGCGTCTTTGTTATTGGTAGGGACTTGAGCTGTAAAGTCCATTAACGGGTCATCGCTATTAGGTAAAATATCGTATGCGGCTTCAAACTCTTCATAAGACATTGAATCAAAAGCGACCCCATTTTCCATTGCAGCAACCATTTGGAATAGGTTTGAGTCAGTGATAGCTAGACCTCTTGCCTCAAGTTCAGCTTTTGCTGCTTGTGCGCGAGGACCTGCAGATAC
This sequence comes from Pseudoalteromonas apostichopi, assembly GCF_030297135.1. NCBI lineage: Bacteria > Pseudomonadati > Pseudomonadota > Gammaproteobacteria > Alteromonadales > Pseudoalteromonadaceae > Pseudoalteromonas > Pseudoalteromonas apostichopi. The sequence goes on along the minus strand of NZ_AP028066.1, from coordinate 271,635 downwards.
ATCTCGTAAGCCATAGTAATTTTGAGTCATAGGTGTTAAGCCTATGAAGTTATCAACTTTTTTATTGTAATAACCGACAGAAACATAGCTAACATCGCTGTAATACCACTCGGCTGAAACATCGATATTATCTGATTCAAGCGGCACTAAGCCTGGGTTACCAGTCGACGCAGGTGCATTGGTTGTACCTGGAATTAAACTAGGTCCAGTAGGTACTCCCACTGTCGCAGCAGAGCTTAAATTATCATAAGTAGGTCGTGCGATTGTTGTGCTATATGAGGCTCGAATTTTCACATCTTCAACTACGTTAATATCAAAATCTACGCTAGGTAAGAAGTGGTCATAATCAGAGCTTAGAGAATAATCTTGCTTATCAGTACCATATCGCACATTAAAGTCGTTGTTACCTTCCCAAGCAACCGCATTTGGTAAATCAATATTTGCTGTTGATGTGATATCAGTCGTTTCGTATCGAGCACCAACTAAGAGGTTAAATGGCATATCGCCAATCTCACCTTGATGTTTATATTGTACGAAGGCGGCTTGGATATCTTCTTTTATTGTACGATTTGTTGCAAAGGCGCCGTCAGCGGCAAAATTAAAGCCGTACTGGCTTGCTGCCCAATAACCAATTTCAGATGCACTACCTGTGAATCCTTGATCAAACGAACCTGAGGTATTGTAGCCATCTAGTTCACTTAAGAAGTTTGTAGGATCAAGGTAACCGTCTGGCAACTCTCCAGGGTTTTCAATCCCCCAGTTACCCATCGTATTACGTGTAAGAGATTGTAATGAATGACTTTCCATTGAACGTGATTCAATACCAAAATCAATCACGCCTGATTCGATTTCATATTTACCGAGCAAACGAAATTCATCAACGGTTGATTCTTGGCGTGCGAAGTTAGAGTCAAGAATAGAAGTACCTACATCATCTTGGTCTAATACACCATTACAGTTTAAATTAGCACGGCTGCAATCATCAAAATCAATCACCATTGATGGTAATTTGCGGCTAAAGTCAACTTCTTGAGAGGCAACAACATTTGCACCTAATCCTGCATTTACCCAACTGCCGTAAGGCGCATCAGGTTCACTCGTTGCCTTTGAGCTGTGCGCATCAAATACAAAACTAAGTCGATCATTAACAAAGTATTCAAGGTTTAAACCAATAGAGTCATTTTTATTAAGCTGATTTAGCTCTTGTAAAGCTAAACCGAGATCTCGTGTGGATAAATCTCTGCGCTCTTCTTTATAGTAAATTGGAGTTTTAACTGCATTATCATCAAAAATTAAATGCGTTTTATAGTTATCCATCCAGATAGATTGCTCAGCTCGCGACTCAAAGAGCTCTTGTTGTGAGTATGTATAATCAAGAGTTGCTGTTAATGATTCAACAGGGCTGTATTGCAACGTTAATTGCGCATTTGTACGTGTTCTTTCACGATCCGCAATTGTATATCGAAGGTCTGAGGGCATTGAATAATACTGTCCCATAGCAGGTGCGTTTTCGATAACAATATCATCTGCAGATTGAGGGATCGTGCCGTCGTAAGCTGTTGTTCGCCACTCGTTTACAAAAGCTCCTGCAGCCGAACTATCTCTTTTTTGAACGCTTGCAGTAAGCGAAACCCCAAACTTAGCTTCTTCGTCTGTCCAACTAAAAATGCCTGAAATTTCGGGTGTAATATCATCACCTACACGATTTGTTGTGTCGTGCATCGCCTTAACACCAATATTCGTGATCAAACCTGGATTGTCTAAAGGACGAGCAGTATTGATATTGATTGTGGCACCAATACCGCCTGATGCGATATTTGCTTTTCCTGTTTTATATACTTCAACAGATTTAACACTTTCTGATGCCAGATTAGCAAAATCATAGGCACGAGAGTTTGGTGAGCCCCCGCCAGCAGGAAGTGAGGCGGCAGGCATGGTACGCCCGTTTAGGGTTACCATATTATAATCTGGACCAAAACCACGTACTGTAACTTTAGAGCCCTCACCATTACTGCGGTCTATCGATACACCTGTGATACGTTGTAAAGACTCTGCTAAGTTAGTATCAGGGAATTTACCAATATCTTCTGATGAAATCGCATCAACAACACCCGAAGAATAGCGTTTTAGTTGTGTTGATTCTTTGATACTACCTTTAAACCCTGTTACTTGAATTACTTCAATGTCGTCGTTGTGTTCAGACTGCTCAGCATAAGCTGATAAGCAGGTGCTAGCACCTAAAAGCAAAGATAAGCTGGAAGCTAACTTTGTTCTTTTAAAGTTATGGCTTGGCATCAGGTTTCCCTCGTTCTTTATCGTTGTTATTCATGCTATTAGAGCATGATATTGTTGTCGAAATTGATTATTTTTCAAATCTGGAAGCGCTACCATAAAGAGGTTGAAAACCGCCCTTATGAAAGCGCTTCCAGAAAAGAGTAGTGTGATTTGCAGTTTACGTCAACAGCTATATCAACAAATTGTTAAAAAAGTTGCGTGAAAATCGAACGGATATTGATTGTTATATTTAACGGGTGGTAGGGGATATTGATAATTTTAATGGGAGCCATATACAACTCCCATTAACTTAGTCATTTTTAATAAGCAGCCTATTCTCTAAAAAATGATAGTGAGACCGAGATAAATATGTAAACGGCCAGTATTTTACTTAGTTATGCTAAAGCTACCTTGCATTATTGCCGAATGTCCCGGGGATGCGCAGAAAAAGATATATTCTTCTTTTGTATTTATAAGCGACGTTTTGAAAGATATCGAGGTTGATTCACCTCCCCCTATAACTTTAGAAACAGCGATTGCTCTAGAGTCATTTGGCTTTACATAGTTATTCTCGAAGCCGGCTTCATAGCTATCATTTGTTAATCCAACTAAATCCTCTTTTTTTGAGATAACCAAATTATGTCCCATTAAAGTTGCTGGTAGCTTGCCAGAGTTTTTTAGGTTTATAGTAACGGAAGTACAACTAGCAGATACGTTTATTTCACTTTTAGAAAAGTGCATTTCGTTTGTGGCTTCTATATTCACAATGCAATTATCTTGAGCCAAAGCAGGAAAAATAAAGCTTGCAAAGAAAAGACTTAATAAGGTGCTGCGGATAGACATTGAGCCTCCAGTTAAATGTTAAGTTATTTAGGTTTGAACTTATCAAGTAACGCTTTAACTCTCTAACGAATATATTAAATCTAATCAATTGATAAAACAGATGATTTAGAGCTATTTTTAAAAATTAAATGCTCAATAAAAGTTGGTTTCACATTATGAAACTATAAGTTAGTAAGGTAATTCATTAAATAACAAGTACTTAGCTTTTCATAAGCCATATAATTCACCAAAGACGGCACGTGTCTTAATTTGTTTCCTCACTACTCTATGCTTTGCTGGATCAAGGTCGCTCTAGATATGAATGTAAGGCGAGGCTTGGGGGGAGGAGTAGCATGCAATTGATTTTTGATTATTAAAGCTACGAAACATATAAAAAGTGATCTTTTATATCGTAAGAGCAGTATAAAGACTCTTTGATCAATATTTGAATCTCAGAATTAATTTATCTGTCTTCTAATTAATCGTTCAACCTAATGTACTTCTAATCACCATTTTTATTTGTACGATGATACAAATATCTTCATGAGTTAAGTTCTTAATTTAAGGAACATATTAAATGTGGTTTACTAATCGTAACCTGTTATCCGAAAATACTTACTTAAAAGAGCAAGCAGCGGAATATGAAAATATACAGAAAGATCTCAAAAAAGAGATGCTGTACTTTTTACTGAGTAAAAATAGCACCATCATTGAAGTTAATGAGCTATTTGCAGCTGCATTAGACTCTAAAGTTGATGAGTTAATAGGGAAAAACTTTAATGATTTGATTCTTAAAAAATCAATTAATAAGCCACATACACAAAAACTACTTTTGGCAATAAATAACTTAAACCACTGGCATGGCGCCTTACAATTAAAAACTAAAACAGATCGTGAATTGTGGCTAAGAAGCATTGCACAACCAATTAATGGTGAGCTAGCCGTTTACTCTGCAGAACTCACAAGAACAATTTCTCAATCAAGAGAAAAAGAAGACATGCTTGCTGCTCTAAGTCGCTCTTCCGCAGTTATTGAGTTTAGCTTAGAAGGCATAATACTCAATGCAAACGACAATTTTTTAAATGCTATGGGTTACTCTCAAAGTCAAATTCTAGGAAAACACCACAGTATGTTTTGTGACCCACATGAAGTTGAGTCGAGTGCATATAAGCAGCTTTGGTCTGAGTTGAAGCAAGGGCGCTTTATTTCAGACCGTTTTAAAAGGATTGATAGTCGTGGTAATGAGGTATGGCTTGAAGCCTCATATAACCCGATTCATGACGACAATGGTGATTTATATAAAGTTGCTAAGTTCGCGACTGTCATTACTGAGCAAATGAGAAGAGAACAAGCTATTTCTCAGACTGCAGAGATTGCTTTCGATATCTCAAAACAAACAGACGCAGATGCTGAAAATGGTTTAGAGGTTGTAAAGCAAACAATATCAACTATGAACGCTCTTTCTAAGAAACTCGAAATAGCGAGTGAAAGCATCAATAAGTTAGATGTACAGTCAGCTAAAGTAGCCGAACTGGTTGATAGCATTAAAAGCATTGCAGACCAAACGAATCTATTAGCACTTAATGCTGCAATAGAAGCAGCAAGAGCAGGGGAGCAAGGGCGCGGTTTTTCAGTTGTGGCTGATGAAGTAAGGCTATTAGCATCAAGAACAAGTACCGCCACTGAACAGATAATAGGCGTTGTGACTGAGAATAAAGTACTAACACAAGATGCGGTAACTCAAATTAAGTCTAGCTTAGTAGAAGCAAAAGATGCATTAGAGTTATCTAATAGTGCAGGCAGTGTAATCGATGATATTCAAAAAGGTGCAAAAGAAGTGGTTGAGGCCGTAGGGCAATTTAAAACGAACCTTTAGCTAAAGGGATTTAGAATAAGGGAGTAGTGTGCTACTCATTTTTATTTGAAGTAGGCTTGGTAAAAGCCTTGCTAAATTTTATTGAGAGTATCTTTTTGAAACTTAATTATGAACTAATTAAATTAAGGCATCAGCAATTCCATGACCTTTGAGCTATTTGGTCGGTAAATCTTTTCTATATTGCTGTTACCCTCACTATATTGCCAATTACCTAGAAAGTCGTAATCAAGCAGTTCCTTAAAAAGTTAACAACTCGGTTTTGAGTTGTTCTCTTTAAGTGACCTATAATACTCATTATCTAATTCCTTTTCGAGTCGTTAACGAATACCGTTAACATGCTTTGTTCATGCTCGGCTATTTGAGCTTCAGTCCACTCGCTAGCAGTATTCATTAGCTTAATCATTTCATACAGTTTTAGAGTATCGATGCTTTTATCAGCAATGGCGGCTTTAAAGTGATCGCGTTTAGCAGTTGGTTGTAAGTTACTTAATTTTGAATTTTTACTGTGACTTATCAGACACAAATTACCAAATAGATGCAGGTCTGCATCGGCTAGCATACGGTGCCCATCAAGTGGATGCTGAGGATAAAAGTGTTCAACAGAGCTTCGAAAAGTAAATTCAAACTGAGTAATTACATCATCTTTCTTTTTTTGAAGACCATCACACCACAACAAATAATCGAGATAGTTAAACACTAAATTATTTTCAATCACTCCATAATGGAGCCTACCCATAGCTTGCTGGTTACTTAAATCAAATGCTGAATAACTCTCGTTTTTATAAATCATTTGATAGTAATCAGAAGGCGATTCACTTAAAAAACGACCATATACAAATTGGCGAGCTAAGTGTTCGAGCTTTTGTAAATAAAGACGAGGCGTAATTTCATCCATATTGAATAAATGGAACAATGCACCATTTAACCAATGTTTATAAACCAATGTCGGAGTGGAAACATGCAATGCACTTAACAACATTAAGATCTGACGATTATTACCTTCAAACCCATCTTCGCTTTCTAACTCATTGTTATCATTAAATGTATTGATATAACTTTGGCTATCTCTATTGTAAAAATGCAGCCTCTTCAGGCTCCACTTATCTTTACCGTCACTAAATTCACGTTTTAAAATGTATTGATCAAAAAGGTATTTGCACTTGAGTAAGGCAAATACAAATTCTTTAACAGCATTAACTTTGTCATTACTGTTGTCTTTTAAATAGGCATCAAATTGCTCTAGCAAGCGCTTATCATCCAACGCTATTATTTTATTAGTTAAAACACCTTTGTTTAATATGCTAAGCACATGAAGTAAGAAGTTAGAAAAATTAATCACGCTATTAAAACGCTCTGGTGTTAGCGTTATATCTGCGCTAGAAGAGGACTGGGGTGGCTTTGCTAATATCTCATTAAGCGTCAGCGATATAGTTTGGGTGTGTTCGCTTATTTGAGTAGTTGCGTCGCCAATGCTTGCGGGTAAATCAGCGTAGCACGTTGGTGTAAATTGCCCCCAATCTTCTTTTCCAAATATAATGTGCCTTTCTTCTGGGCTAAAGCCATATTGAACGTAACGCTCCATATTCGCTGCTGCGTTCCATACTTTTCCGAGTAGCTGTATACTCTGTTCGCGCTCATCGGAGTCATTAATTTCATTTAATACTGACATTAGCCTAGCTTTGACGACTTCGTGCTTTTCGAGCTGTTCACCACGATTATTCATTACTTCAAAGTAATGATTTAAGTCGGTATCTTTTGGAACTGATACACGCGCTATTTCTACGTTTTTGAACAGGTACTTGCAAAAAACTTCTAGCTTATCACCCAGAGCCAATAAACCTTTTTCAAGTAATGTATAACCATTTATGAGATCTTGATTATATTCATCCGTTATTAAATACTTTATAGAATCACGATGAAACAATCTGTCAAAGGTTACTGATGATTTTTGTCTGCTTTCAAAATTGAGGTTGGGTGCATTGTACCAGCCCATATCAACCGTCGATTTGTTTGCAGAAGATAAGCGTTTGAGAGCAAAAGCTAATAACGTGAGCGTTGTAAAACGTTGCTGCCCATCAATCACTTCAAAGTAGCCATCATCACGCTCAAACACCACCAGTGTGCCAATATAGTAAGTTTGGTTAGGTTTGTTTTGCTGATAGTCCAATACGTCTTGGATTAATTGGTTTATTTCACCTTCACCCCACGCATAGTTTCGTTGGTACATCGGGACTAAATAGCGGCTTTTATCACAAAGTAATGCTTTAACGCTAAAGCTGGTTATTGCTTTACTTACAGTTCCATCATTGTATTGCAGATCTGGTGTTTGCGTATTACTCATAGTAATTCATTTCCTTAAACAGCTTTGTGATCTCACTCAGCTTGGTACCCTTACAATCAGATGCTTTCAATGTGCCTAACGGCCAATTTAAAACATCACTTGGTTGCACCGCTTGTTTTATAAGTTCAAATACATTTTGTGTAAGAGCGTGTTTATCCATGCGCTCTATTCCCACGACTTGCATTTGTAATCGGCAGCTATATGCCCAAATAAACAGCTTCTCTATCGCTTGCGAAAGCTGGTGTGCGCCAAACTTATCTAGATAAAAAATCACTGCACAATCAAATAGAGTACGTATATAACCATCCCCAGTGCGGATTCGAGAGCTGTAGGTGTTTAGAGTATGTAGAATCTTACTGGCTAATGGTTCTAATTCGTGATCCAATATGCGAATAGTGTGGATTTTGTCTTCACTATTTTTAGCCTTATGTTTGCCACTTCGCTCATCGCTGACTATCTCATTAATCTTATGTTGATAATGACTAGTCATTTCAAAAAAGCGTCTGCCATTTATGATCATCTGATCTAAATGGAAAGGAAAACGCATATGTTGGTGATCAATATGACGCTGATACTGCCCGTTATAATCATCAACAAAATGGTGAGCTATACGAAGCGGTTCTACATAGGGGTAAAGTCCAACTTGGTCAAGATTCACACCTTTAAATAAACCGACTTTTGATTTATTAAAATATTGCGCTGACTTACCTTGTGCCCAGTTGCGAATACGGAACAAATAGTTGGCAAATAGACGAGCCAACTGTTCACTTTCTAAGCTTTCCCAATGTCGTACCGAGTCAGCTTTAAGTTGACTTTCGCTTTGTGAAAATTCACGTAAATGAAACGCTTTTAACAAATCGTGAGGGTCTAGATCTCGGCCTCTGGCATTTTGTGAATCAAAAAACTGAAATGCCTCTGAAACATCATCTAAGACAAAGGTGACAACTTCACAGTGATTTAATAAAAAGTCGATATCAGCTTCTGTAAAGTCACTTCGAGCAACAGCGCGTTTGGCCGCCATAAAGTTTTGATGCAAATTTCGGTGCGAAATATCACTATTAAAGGCTTGTCGCCCTAAGAAAGCATTTATAGGCTTAACAAGTGAGACAAGCGTGTCTTTTACATCTTGCCGCTTTATTTCGGAATCATGGACCTTATAGTTTAACCGCTCATCTATTAAAGCCTTCACCAAAAGAACCAAGGTAAGCGTTCGCTGTTGCCCATCAACAATATCGAGCTGTGCTTGTTTGGTTTCTGAGTCAGAATGCTTGTGAAATACCACAGAGCCTAAACGGTATGCCGATTTCTTTCGGTATACCTTTAAATCACTGAGCAAATCAGCCAAGTTTGTTTGCGACCATTTATAAGGCCGCTGATAGGCTGGAATAGAGAGGTCAGGTAAAGAAACTAAAGTCTTTACCTTTATAACTTGCTTGTTAATGCTGTCCATAGACATCAATCCTTATTCTTTTTCAAACGTCAAGCGTGTATAGCCTTTGAGTAGCTCTTGCATCATTCCTTGTTTAATTTGGCGGGTTTTCGCTAAGCGCTTTTCAAAAGCTTGGATTCGTTATCCATATCTGACAGGATGGTGGCGATAGCGGTTTGCTCTTCTTTTGATGGTAATGTAATCAATATATCAGCAATCATTTGTCTGCGAACAGAATCAACAGAAGACTTTGCAGTCATAGGCATAATTCAATCGTAGAAAAAGTTACTGAATAAATATAAAAGTAATAACTGTCTAATCGCTCACCAAAGTTATGTTTTAGCTACGAAATCTAAGCTCTTTTGCGATCTCAAACACCTCATCAGTCACTTCTTTTGCTCGGTAGCCTTTCCCTTCCGGCTGACAAACAAATTTGAGTGAGTCTCGAATAGATATAGGTTTTTCAGAGTAGTCATCACCAATGATAAAGTTTTCTGCAAAAGGCGCGATTGCGTTTGCAAAAGAGGAATTAATTTCATCTCTAGATTCGAAATCCACATTTTCAAGAGAAATCATTGCACCTATTATCGCTGCATCTATCATTGTACCTTCAAGCCAGTTACAAGATGAAGCATATCCCATACACCATCTAAGGCCAGACTCTTGAATATATGTTTCCATTTCAATAGTTTTCTTGCCGATGAAGCATGAACCAAATAGAAGTCCTGTAATGTTTTGTTTTTTTGATATGTAGGAAACTTCAGCGAGGATATGCTCTACGTTTACATTACCAATTTTATTTTTATAACCATGAGCAGCAACATAAATAATGGTATTTTTGAAACCTTCTCTTGTGATGCAATCTAGTGCAAAATCAAAGCTTTTTTTATCGTAAAAATTTGCGTGGAATACTTCGGTATCACCAGTATACTTCGCGATACCTTGCATGAAAGGAACGACTGAACTTCTGTTGTTGTCTTTTTCATCTAGCCCCCATGGAGACTCTAAAACTAGAATTGCATTTGAGGAACTACCCGTCCTTCTAATAATTGCCATATTAAATTCCTTTAAAATTAATCATACTTGATTCATATTGTAAAATAACAAAATTTTTATCATTTACAATTGTTTTTAATTAGGTTTTTTGTGCAGATAAACCTAAAGTATTCTTTAAGTAGTACACAAGTTATATCCTGAAGTATTAAAATTACATGATCTCCCAGCGCCATTTAGCAATTCTAGAGCTTGTGCCTTCAAAGCCAAGCTCTATCACTATTATCCAACTGAAACAAAAGCTTTTTGATAGTGGCTTGAACCTTTCCACACGCATGTTGCAACGCGATCTTCAGTCTTTATACGAACAAGGCTGTTTTGGCCTTGAAAAAGATACGCGAACAAAACCTTATGCATGGTCTATTAGTAAAGAGTGGCGAGGAAACTCCCCGATACTCAGTACAGAGCTTGCTCACCATTACTTATTGCTTGAGCAGCTTCTGCCACAGAATATTCCTGTAGATATTAAACAAGCAATTCATGCTAAAGCTGATATTGCATTGCAGCGACTAAATGGCATCAAACCTGAATGGTTAAACCTAAAAAGTAATAGCTCGATTAAGGTGAATCTCGACAGCAAGGTTGTTGAACAAATCGAGCATGCAATAAAACATAATCGTTCAGCAAGTGCTGAGATTTATCGCGTTTTATATGATCAGGCACACTGGTTAGCTTTTCCTGAACTTAGTTTCTATGGTCTTGAAGAAGACAATGGCATTCTCATGGCGCAGTTTATGGTAGGGACGCTACATGAAAAGTGTTATCAGATGCCGGTTTATCGTATTCGTAATGTGAAGGTTCTACAAAAAACACGACGTGAACCAAATTTAGAGCAGCTAAGTTCATTAAGATCTGCAATTAATAAAGGAAAGCGTCAGGACAGTATTAACTTGATTATCAAAGTGCCGTTTCAGTCTTCATTGAATCAAGGGTTTGTGCAATTTGGTGAGTTAATAGAGCAGAAAAGATTAGATGCTAAAACATCACAGCTTACATTCAATGCGCAGGACACAGAGCAATTAACAAATGAATTGTTTAGAGCATCACATTGGCTTGAGGTCATAGAGCCTCAAGTTGTACGCAGCAGAATCATTAAAAAACTAAACGAGGCTTCAAACACTTATAACTTGTGACTTTTAGATGCGTCAAAAATTGACGCACCTTGTTGTTATGCTCTTTAAAAAATGAGGAGCAATGATGTTTGAGTTAGTTGAGAATTTAGATGGCTTGTCTATTGGCGTATTTGGTATTGGTGGCTGCGGTTGTAATACCGTAAATACTATTTTTAATGAGGTTCAAAACCCGCAAACTAAGTTTTACTGCGTTAATACTGATAAGGTTGTATTAGAGCACTCTCAAAGTGATGACTTTGTGTTGATAGGTGCTGAGCTTACAAACGGATATGGCGCTGGCGCGGACCCAGCAATAGGGTTACTCGCCGCACAAGAAAGTGAAGATCAATTATTAACGCTTATCAAAAGCTGCGATATTCTCTTATGCGCAACTGGCTTAGGAGGTGGCACTGGCACAGGAGCTAGTCCATACATAGCTAAGTTAGGCAAAGATCTTAATAAACCCGTAATATGTATTGCCACCTTACCATTTACCAGTGAGGGGGATTTTAGGCGAAAAGTAGCTGAGCAAGGGCTTGATGAATTAAAGCATTTCGCTAATGCTGTTGTCACTTTACCAAATGATCAACTTATAGAGGTGCTTGGCAATGACATTGGCTTATTCGATGCCTTTAAGCACAGTAATCAAATTTTACATTCTTTAATTACCTCACTCATCGATATGCTGTGTTATCAGGGATTAATTAACGTAGATCTGCGTGACTTTCAAAGAGTAATGGACGCCCAAGGCGATGCTGTATTGGGGGTTGGAAAATGTGTAGATGAAGGCGATTTACAAATGGCTCTTACGCAAGCCCTAAGCAACCCTCTGGTTAGCAGTGTTGATATGAGCACAAGTACAGGTGTTATTGTACAAATTAATTGTGTCGATGAGATCTCATTAGGTAGTTACAACACCATAATGGATACTGTACGTCATCAAGTTAGCCCTAACGCGGTGGTTATTTGTGGTGCCTCTAAAATTACGAGTTTGGCGAATAACTTTGAAATACTCATCATAGCCACTGGTGCAAAAAGTCAGTTAATTCATGCCAAAAACATAGATGAAACAATACCTAAAGTAGAGCAAACAACAAAAGCTAAAGCTGTTGTATCTAGTCAAAGTGATATTTTTGATATTCCGGCCTTTATACGTAGTCAATCACCAGCTCCCTCTGGTAAGTAGTTTCATAGGGTTGCCACTAATTTAGCTCTGCGTATCTGTGCTCAGTTATTTGGTAGTATTTTATTTGTTCTAAATACTACCAAAGCAATTGTAATGAGGATCAGTAAAGAACCTGACATTTGTATCTGGTAAAGAAAAATTAGCTTTTATCTTTTTAACTATATGCTTTTTAAACAAGCTTTTGTCTAAATATACGTATGAGGTATTTTGCTCAGCATTAAAAACAACTCGACCTCTGGGAAAGTTGTAGTAGTCAGTGTTGTCTAGCATTAAACCAAACAATTGGTAAATATTATTATCTTCCCACTCAACTTGGTGTTGTAACGTGCTATCAATAAATCCAAGTTGATCTGGCTTTAAGTCGATAGCACTTTGAGCTTTAAAGACTAGTGTGTTTTCAGCAAACCAAAAGATGCCAACTTTGCTATTCATGAAGGACTCCTAAATTTATTTTTCCCGACATTACTCGATTAAGTCCAATTTAGAACCCTTCCTCAGAGCCCATTTTTTCGAAAAATTTATACTTTTTATGTGGTGCTTGTTATCGTCACAGGTATGGGTAAGTAAAATCTAGATGTTATAAAACATCTCACTTATCTCATCACATCACTTGCTTCGGTAGATAACCGCTAATGCATTAATTACGTAGCAACTACCAAAAAGAATTCAAACTAATTTCAAGCTTGATCTAGATCAAAGAAAGGTTAAGTGAAGCAATCTATATTACGCGGCTGCAATTTTCGCTGCTTTTTGAAATCTAGATTAGCTTTTAAAGGCAATACTCCATCAGCGTGCTTAAAGGTTTGTCATGGCATTACTCATCAATAACAAATGTATTAACTGTGATATGTGTGATCCTGAGTGTCCGAATGAGGCTATCTATATGGGCGCGAAGATATATCAAATCGACCCTAACAAATGCACCGAGTGTGTTGGGCATTACGATAACCCTACTTGCGTGAGTGTGTGTCCTATCGATTGTATTAAGCCAGATCCAAATCATCGCGAAACGTTAGATGAACTGGCAGAGAAATACGTTAAATTGACCTCTCAAGCTTCTTAGTTAAATCACTTTTCTTAATTCTTTTTACTTATTTTAAAGTGGCGCCCCGTGTTAATTGTTCTACAATTTTATGAACAACAACACGTTAATAAGAAATCAGGGCGTTTTATGTGGTTTAGCAAATCATTACAGGCTGAAATTGATGCGTTAAAGGCGGAACTTTATCCGTTAAAAGATCTTACTTCAGGCATTGATGAAGAGATGCTGGTGCTTAGACTACGTGCTGATGGCACAATGGCTTATATTAACCAGAACTTCTTAGATGAATTAGGTTACTCGCAAAGCCAGCTAATTGACTCGCCCTTTCAGGATATTATTACTGAACAATGTCAAAATACTGACCAGTTTAAAGATTTAAAAAACGCCATTGAAAATCAACAGCATGGAGTTGGGCACTTACAAATAACCCGTTATGACGGCAAACTTGAGTGGCTGCGATTAATTGCTCATCCTGTTCACACAGAGCAAGGGGAGCTTAATTACTTTGCTATTTACGGCACTGTACTTACTGATGCAATTTCTACCTCTCGTGAACAGCGCGACACTATTAATGCTATTTATCGTTCTATGGCGGTTATAGAGTTTGACCTTGAAGGCAAGGTTATTAACGCAAATGAACCGTTTTTAGAGAGTATGGGTTATAAAAAAGAAGAGATTGTCGGTAAGCATCATCGCATGTTTTGTGAGCCAGAACTTACAGAATCTGCTGAGTACGAAAAGTTTTGGCAGCGTTTAAGGCGCGGTGAGTTTGTTGTTGATCGCTTTAAACGTGTTGATCGTCATGGCAATGAAGTTTGGCTTGAAGCTTCATATAACCCAATTTCTAATGATTTCGGTGAGCTTTATAAAGTAATGAAGTTTGCAACCGTGATCACTGAGCAAGTTAATCGTGAGAATGCAATCTCCCAAGCTGCCGAAATTGCATATGGCACATCAACAGAAACCGATAAACTGGCTCAACAAGGGGCTGAGGTGTTACAAAACACCATGACGGTGATGAATGAATTAGCTCAGCAGATGGAACAAGCCGCACAAGAAATTTCTGCGCTTGATAAACAGTCACAACAAATTGCTGCTATTGTGCAAAGTATTAGTAGTATTGCAGAGCAAACAAATTTGCTGGCACTCAATGCCGCGATCGAAGCTGCCCGAGCGGGTGAGCAAGGTAGAGGCTTTGCTGTGGTTGCTGACGAAGTTCGACAGCTTGCATCGAGAACTTCAAAAGCCACAGAAGAAATTGTTGAAGTAGTTAATGATAATCAGTCTCTTACACAAAATACAGTTAAGGTTATAGAGCAAGGAAAGGTAAAAGCCGAGCAAGGTGTGTCATTATCAAATGAGTCAGGTCAAATGATGGAGGATATACAACGTGGCGCTCAACAAGTGGTAGATGCGGTTGGACAATTCGCTAACCAACTTAACCACTGACAAAAAGCCTACACAGCTAGGCTTTTTTAATGCTATTTAATTAAATCATTTCTTATTTTCCCTCAAGAAACTTCCTATTGTCTTGAAAGTTGATATTTACCCAACTTTTTTACGCTAAAATCATCGAACGGTACAGATTAAGTAGTCCTTATAAAGCTACTCTGTGATGATTTAAGTATTTAAGGTGGGATGCTTTATGTTTTTTACCCAGCCATTGAAAAAAAGGATAGCTCAGTTAGAGGATGAATTGTTTAGTGTATCTCAAGTCATAGATACATTAGATAATAGAATGTTTACACTGGAATTAGATAAGGAAGGTCGTATAACATTTGCTAATACACAAGTATTAGCTGAACTTGGTTATACAGAAATACAGCTAATAGGAAAACCTATTCTTGATTTGGTGCCTAATAATGCCAAAACCACAAGGCATTACCTTCATTTAAAACGAGCTATTTTAGACAAATCAGCCTGGGTTGGGGCCGTACAGCTTTTAAATTCACAGGATCAACAAGTTTGGTTAAGAGCATTTTTCCATCCGATTGTGAGCAAGCAACGAGGCTTTGAAAAGTTTTCACTTCACGCCAGTGTACTAACTCGCACAATTGAAACATCGCGAGAAAATAAAGACTTAGTTCAAGCGATAAATCGCTCTATGGCGGTCATTGAGTTTGATTTAGATGGCTATGTTTTAAAAGTGAATGATCAATTTTTAGCAGGTGTTGGTTATACGAAGAACGAAGTTATCGGTAAGCATCACCGCATGTTTTGTGAACCAGCTGAAGCTAATTCAACAGATTATGCCGAGTTTTGGCTTAAATTAAAAAAAGGCCTCTTTATTTCGACACGATTTAAACGTGTAGATAAATTAGGAAAACCAGTTTGGTTAGAAGCGACCTATAACCCTGTTTTTAATGAGCAAGGCGTGCTCTATAAAGTCGTTAAGTTTGCTACTGTGCTCAGTAAGCAAGTAAATCGAGAAATAGCTGAGCTTCAAGCGGTTGATAATGCTTACAATATATCAGCTGAAAACGATAATGCAGCGCAGCAAGATGCTACAGGTTTAGATGAAATGGTCCGCGTGATGAATGATTTAGCAAGACAAATAAAACAAGCAGCAGCTGAAATGACTGAGCTCGATAAGCAATCTCAACAAATAACTGCCATTGTACGAAGTATTAGTAGTATTGCAGATCAAACAAACGGACTAGCACTTAATGCTGCAGTTGAAGCGGCTCGTGCGGCGGCACGAGGTCGCAGTTTAGCTGTTGGTCAGTTTTCACAAAAGATAAAGTGAATTTATCTATGCTTATACTGTGTTTTGCAATAACCACGAGATATATCAGGGTGGCGTAATTTTAAGTGTTTGGTTTGTCGGCCCGCTGCGCGTTTTCGCCAAAGTTTAAAACTAGAGCTTGTTAACTGCTCACGCATTAATGCGATTACGCTTTTTTCATTTAAGCCAAATTGCTGGTTGATTGCTTCAAACGGGGTTCTGTCTTCCCATGCCATTTCGATGATACGAGATATTTCATGTTCTAAGTGCTGCATTACGACTCCTTTTTGTTGCTTATACGTACCTGCAGCAGATTTAGATTATAAGATATCCTGTTGCCAGTGCTCTGCTAAAAAGTCGATGAACGCTCTCACCACATTTTGTTGGAAGTTACGCGATAAATACACCGCCCATAAGTGAGAGCCCATAGTTGTATGCTCTGGCAGTACTTTAACAAGCTCACCTGATGTCAAATAGTCATTTGCGAGATCGCAAGGCAGATGAGCAACCCCCATTCCTTGTTTGGCAGCTTTTAGGAGTACGCCCATATCGTTGGCAACTATGTTGCCCTTAACAGTCACTTTTTGTGTGTTGTCGTCGCGTTGAAATTGCCAAACATTCTGTTTGTTATGAATAAGGCAATTGTGTGCTGTTAAGTCACTTGGCTCATTAATCGTTTGATTTGCTGATAAATAATCGTTAGATGCACACACTGCGGTTGCGATATACATTAGCTTGCGTGCAATGAGGCCTTCATCGGGCTGGTGGATGTAACGCAAGGCTATATCAACGCGGTCATCAACAAGCTGCGATAAACTATCCGAAAGTAAAAGTTCAAATCGAGTCTGTGGATTGCGTTTGGTGAACTCTTCAATGGCATCAAACAGTTTATGTTGTCCAAGCCCAATGGGGGAGGCAACTCTAATGGTACCTACCAATTCGTTGTTATGGCTGTGTGCTCGGCTTTGTAAATCAGACACTTGGTTCAATATTTGCTGGCAATAGCTAAGGGCTTCTTCGCCTTGAAGGGTTAAACTCACTTTGCGTGTTGTGCGATGAAATAACCTTAAATTTAGCCATTTTTCAATATCTTGAATATGCCTAGAAACTTGTAATCGGCTTAAACCTAAATGCTCAGCAGCTTGAGTAAAGCTGCCTGTGCGGGCAACTTCGACAAAGCTAGTAATAGAATTGAGTTTATCCATTGGTATCTTAATATGAAACAATGTGTGTCTATATAGTGTGTTTATCAGTAATTAGTGAACAAGTAAACTGCAATCATTGAAACAAACAACGGAGCATTCCTCATGAAATTAGCAGTTATTGGCACAACAGGTTGGATTGGCAGCCACATTACATCAGAAGCACTCGCACGTGGTCATCAAGTCAATGCATTAGTAAGAGACGCAAGTAAAGTAACTCAAGAAAACATCACTGTAACTGAATTTGATTTAACAAAAGACGATATCGCAATTGCAGCTGCAGGTAGTGATGTTGTTATTGCTGCAATTGGTGGTCGTGCTTTAGGTAACCATGACATTGTTGCAAACACAGCAAAGCAATTACTAAACGCGCTTGCAGGTACTGGCACACGCATTTTATGGGTGGGCGGTGCAGGTAGCTTAGAAGTCGCACCCGGTGTAACCCTTGTATCAAGTCCTGACTTTCCTGCTGAATATAAAGCAGAAGCAATTGCTCAAGGCGAGGCGCTTGATGTATTTAGAGCATCAACAACAGATACACCATGGACGTTTGTATCACCCGCAGCGGTTATTTACCCTGGTAATTCAGAAGGCCCATACCGTGTCGGTGGCGATAGCTTCTTTACTGATGCAAACGGCGAAAGCAAAATATCAGTTACTGATTATGCTAAAGCGATGCTTGATGAAGCGAAGTCGGCGGCACATTTAAATCAACGTATTAGTATTGCTTACTAATAGCGAGCCTTTTTTCAGGCTCATAAAATGGTATTCTTTAGCGATGTGTTTAGCTATTTATTTAATTTATGAGCCTGTTATTTTCTATTGCACTTGCAACCATTCCCGCCTTACCTGAAGCCGTCGCTAACAACGCTGTAGCGAAAGTTGTTATTGATGAACAAGCCTACTTCTTAAGTTTTATGGGCTTGAGCTCAGGCAAAGCACATACCGATGTTCACAATAAAGTGTGGGTACTCAAAGTTGGCGATAACGCATGGCAAGCGGCTAAAGCAGTGCCGAGTACATTGCCACTTACTGGTCGCTTGGCGAGTACTGCAGTGGGCGTTGGTAAACATGCCTATGTATTTGGTGGTTATACGGTGAGTGCAGAGCATCAAGAAATCTCTTCACCTGATGTATATCGCTATGATGTGCTCTCTAATTCATATACGCAACTTGCCAATATGCCCGTGCCTGTGGATGACAGTGTGGCGCTCTCATACCAGCAGCGTTATATCTATTTAGTCAGTGGTTGGCATAATGATGGGAATGTTAACCTAGTACAAGTTTATGATACGCAAACAGATACTTGGCAACAGGCTTCGCCATTTTTAGGTCAACCGGTGTTTGGCCAAGCGGCTGCGATCAGTGGTAATACAATTTTAGTGTGTGATGGTGTAAAAACACAGGCAAATGCTGATAAACGTCGTTCTTTTGCTGCAGTTGCACAGTGCTTAAAAGGCACTATTGATGCTGATAACCCTTTAAAAATAGATTGGCGTACCGTGCCACATCCAACAGGGGTTGCCCATTACCGTATGGCTGCAACCAGTTTTAATGGCGACATCTATATGATGGGCGGCTCTGATAATCCATATAACTATAATGGTATGGGGTACGATGGCAAACCAGCGCTAGCGAGTGATCATGTTTGGCGCTTTGATATTGATAAAAACACGTGGCAAGTGATGCCAAAAGCCGATACTGCGAGCATGGATCACCGAGGTTTATTAGAGCACCAAGGAAGTTTGTATCGTCTTGGTGGTATGGACAATAATCAACAAGTGACGGCCGATGCACTTGGTTACAAGGTAAAGTTATCTTTATGAATATACTCTATATTACTGGGGCGGGAGTGAGTGCCGCTAGCGGTATACCGACCTTTCGTGGCGAAGATGGCTTTTGGACCATTGGTAGCAAAAATTACACGCCAATGGAAATGGCAACACGTGCTATGTACGAAACTAATCCACGAGAATTTTTAGCTTGGTATTATCATCGCTTTGCAACGTATCGCCATCACGGTCCCAATGAGGTGCATCATTGGTTGAGTGATAAAAATCTCATTACGCAAAATATCGACGGTCTTGATGGCAAAGCTGGTAACACTGATTTTATTGCTATTCATGGTCGTTTAGATCAAATGACACTGTTTCACCATCAAGGTGACGATGTGATGGCTTTTAATGCGCCGTGGGAAAAGGTCAACGAAGACAACCTACACAGCTCGTTGCTTGAGGTGTTTAATATCAATAATGAAAGCCCGATGATTAACGAATCGTTTAAGCCTTACGTGTTGTTATTTGATGAATACTACACTGAACTTTATCGTATTTCACAGGCGCAACAGCGTATGCTCGATGCCGATAAAATCGTCTTTATAGGCACTTCTTTTAGCGTTAATATTACGCAAATGGCACTCGATATTGCACGCAGTCAAGGCATACCGATTGAAGTTGTTGACCCTGATCCTACTCACGTATTTCATCCGAATGTGACATACCACAAGATGACTGCGCTTGAGTATGTTCAGCAGCAAGGGTAAAAATAAGGCGCTTTTATTAAGCACCTTATTTAATTATTACTACTGTTCAGCTTTTGTTGCTGTGATGTTTAACCGCGCTTGTAAGGGATCTGGTAAAAATTCTGCAGTCCCCGACTTATTCATTTGCAGTATAAAAGATTCATCATTTTTATATGCTTGCCATGTCGGTAAGCCTGGGCCATTTGGTGTGCCTAATTTAATAAAATTAGTGACATAACGGTGCATTATTTTAGCAGCTTGCTTATCTTGCTCAGTGGCCACATGCCCATATTTAGCTGCCACAGTGTTAAAAAAGTACGGAATTTCGCTGGCGTGCTCTGCACCGGGTTTATCTAAAGTTTGCGCTACATAACCAAAACGATATAGAAAGGCATCATTACCCATATCTGTCACACGTTTTGCAACGAACCTTGCTGGCTCTTGCATTAAAGCATCTTGACCAACTTGATAATTGAGTAACGGTAACGGAGTGTCGCCATTTGCATCGTAAGTCATTTTGGCTTGTGTGCTGTGAGGGGCAAAGCTTGCGAATAGTGCTTCTTTTGAAGCAAAATGTGCAAAGCCTAAGTCCATATCTGTTGTGCCAACCATTGTTGCAACATGGCTAAATGTACCTTTGTTCAAGCGCGCTTCAGTCGTGGTATTGATAATGGTGCCATCAATAATTGGCCCGCCAACGTAAGTTGAATCATCATTGATTTGTCGGTTCAATGTGCTTAAGTTTAGATTATCAATCACTTCTTCAGCAGATAATTCCCTTAGCGCTGCAAGGGCATTTTCATCACTGCCTAAAATGGTGTGTTGCTTGGCAAAGTTTTTGCCAATTTTTTCAGCGCTTAAGACTGTGTCCTCGTCACTATTTAGTGGCAATTGCTTAAATAGCTCTCGCCCGCCAGCTGACATAATAACCGCTTGTTGGAATAAGCCATTTGCAGCAGGAGTTTGCATCATGGCATGAACCGATGCACCACCTGCAGATTCACCCATGAGTGTCACTTTTGAAGCATCACCACCAAATTGAGCTATATTTTGTTTCACCCACTCAAGTGCTGCAATTTGATCCATTAATGCGTAGTTACCCAATGCGTCATTCTCAAAACGAGTAAGTGCAGGGTGTGCAAAAAAGCCAAATCGGCCTAGTCGATAATTAAAGCTAACAAATATAACCCCTTGTTTAGCAAAGTTCTCACCTGAGTAAACCGCGGGCGATGCACCCCCATTTACAAAGCCACCACCGTGGACCCATACTACAACAGGGTATTGAGTATCACTGTGCTTAGTCGGTGTAAATACATTTAAATAAAGGCAGTCTTCCGAGGGCGTTGTTGTAAGCGGCGCAGCATCTGCTGCAAATGGCTTTTGCATACAGTCAGGCGCGTAATCGTTAAGTACTTTAACACCTTGCCATTTTGGCACTGGCTGTGGTGCTCGCCAGCGTAAGTCTCCCACAGGAGCTGCAGCATACGGAATACCTTTATAAGTAATAAAACGCCCTTGCTGCTGTCCTTGGATGAGCCCACCAGTCACAGCGATATGATCAGATTGAGGCTGTTCTTGGCAGCCTTGCAAAAATACGGCAGAGCCTAATAGTAAAGATGAGTAAAAAATCGATTTTAGAATACGCGATGTCATAACAAAGCCTAGGCTATTTGGATAAGGCTTATAATATTAACATATTCAGATAGTAACAACGAAAAAACCAGCATAGCTACAAGGGGAGGCTATGCTGGTTTTAGTATTTGGCTAAACCACGCGATGCGTTGTTCATTAAAAAGGCCAAACAGACCTTTTATCACTTGGGCAGAAGTGAGCCAAATTAGATTAACCTTAGAAGCGTGTACGAATACCTAGTGTAATACGGCGCTCAAAGATATTTTGAGTGATCACATTATCTGACCACTGTGCGTAAATATCTTCTTTTTCCTCGGTTAAATTACTGACAGATGTATAGATACTGGTATCTTCAGCTAACTCATAGCCAGCATATAAGTCGTAATACAAGGTACTTTTAGTCCAAAATGGCATCACACCATCACCCATTGCTGAGCTTAAGCTATCTAAGCGGTCGCTACGATAATTTGCTGCTAAACGAAGTTGTAATGGGCCTTTTTCATACCACAGTACAGCATTTGCTGATTTTTCTGAGTTGTCTTGGATTGGTAAGCTTTTGCCATACACATCAACGTTAGCGCTATCACTTGGTGCGTAAGTAAAGTTAAGTGATGTACCTAAACCATCAAATGGCTCTGGTAAGAAATCAAATGCTTGTTGATACGTTAATTCGAAGCCTTTAATTTCACCACCTTCACCATTGATTTCGGTAGTAACAGGTACTTCACGACGAATTACACCGTCAATATCAGGTAAGCCCATCATTACGGTGCCATTTTCAACAAAAGACTCAATATCCATTAAGAACGCAGAGATACTTAATAAACCACTTTCATTGAAATACCATTCGGCTGATAAGTTATAGTTTGTAGCGCGCCAAGGCTCAAGATCTGGATTACCATTTTGACGACCTTGAACCGCAACTAGTAAATCAGGACTTACTCCAAGTTCAGCGGCAAGAACATCACCAGCGCGAGTACGTCCAACACTGATACCCCCTGCGAGTTTACCAATGTCTAACGTTGTCATTGTTTTGCCGTAACCAGCACGTAAAATGAAATCCTCAGTCAGGTTTAAGTTAAAGTTCATCGATGGTAAGAAATCAGAGTAATCACGATTTAGCCATTTTTCACCCGTTTTCTCGCTAGCAGTACACAGTGAACATGGACGCGCTGAACCTAGTTGGTTTTGTAGCATGTCGAGTTCCGTTTTAATGTATTGAGCACCAATATTAGCTGTATAGCTCATATCACCAAGCTCACCAGCAAAGTTGAATTTAAAATAAGCTGATTGAGTTTGCTCTTTTACTTGGTATGTACGAGATGGATTTGCTAAACGTTTATTACCTGGATAAATAGCATTTTGGAAAGCCATAGGATCGTCCATGACTTTTGGATCAATTAAGTAAAAGCTTTGATTAGAGCCACCGGGGCCAAAATTACTAACTTGGTTTACCCAGCCATCAGGTAAATCACTAAAGAAGTTAGTATGGCCAAGGGTTAAGTCACCACCTGCAACACTTTTTTCGCCATCACCATTGGTGTCACCTAATGAGGCACCTGAATCTTTCCACATAACGTCTGCGCTTATGTCGCCAGTTGTAAATGGTGCTACAAGAATATAAGTTTCTCGCTCAACATCGCGTTTTGATGCTCGAATACCAAAATCAACGTTAGTTAGATGCTCTGTTGAAAATTCGTAACGACCATCGATACGTGCTACATCAAGTGTCGCTTCTTCTTCAAAGTTATTTTCTGAATATGTAGATACTAGGTTGTATTGATTGATATCACTTCCAAAGCCTTCTTCAAAACCAAGGGTGATGTACTCACCTCCACGAGAAAAATCAACCGCAACAGAATCAGGACCAACACCGTTAGGATTTACAGGTGTCGCGCCTGTACCATCATTTTTCAGCAAACCATGTTGTGCGCCTGAGGTTAAATAACCGTGGGCAACATTCTCAGTATGACCTCGTTCAGCACTACCATGAATATAGCGAAACTCGCCTGAAAGTGGGCCATCACCTTGATATTCAAATTGCATACTTACGTTAGTTGATTCGCGATCATTCGTTAAGCTCTCTGAATAAGCACTTACCCGACGAGCCAAGAATGTTGCATCATTTACTGTATATATTTGACCACCTTGGTCATTATCTAAGCGAGGAATGAAGCTATCTGAATACGCCCAAATATCGCCACGAGCATTGTCGATCATCATGCCTTGTTTTCTATCAGCATCATCCATGTTGGTATAAAAAATATCACCGGTAAATGTCACTGCGTCTGAAATTCGATATTGAACTGTGGTGTTTAAGCCTAAACGTTCTCTCTCCGTTTCACGGTGCATCACACCATAAAATCGTTGGCTGTAGAAACTGTCATTTAGATCACCGTCACCGTTAAAATCGCGAGTAGTCTCATCTTTAACTTCGCTTGATGTCAAAATTGTACCGTTTCGGTAGTTAGCAAGCGTGCCTTCATCGTAAGCAGCAGTAAAAATAATCCCAAAGTCATCGTTGTTATAACCCGCAAAAGCAACCACTTTTGGATCAGTTTCTTCTGATAGGCTGCCACGAGTGGCCTCTCCAGTGAATGAGAAGGTAGTACCTTGCTCTAAATCGAATGGTCTGCGTGTTTTTAGATCTAGAGTGCCAGAGATACCGCCTGCTAGCGTATCTGCTTGAGGTGATTTAAGTACATCAATACCTGAGAGTAGCGCTGCCGGTACGTCGGTAAAGTCAGGTTGTAACGTGGTAATTGAACCTGCACTTAAAAACTGTTCGCCATTTAACAGCGTTGTCACTTGCGGCATACCGCGAACATTGATGGTTGAACCTTCCCCCGCCGAGCGACGAATTTGAATACCTGGAATACGTTGTAGAGTATCTGCGATCGTTACATCGGGTAATTTACCAATGTCTTCAGCGGTGATTGAATCCATTACACCAGTACTAAAGCGTTTGTTATTTATATCTTGCTTGTTACTGGCTGCAATACCTCGGACTTCAATGGTTTCGATTTCTTCATTTGTTAAAGAGTTTTGATCTGCAGCAATCGCATTGAAGCTGGTATAACCGCAAATAACAGCAGCAACGGCATTAGCCGTGATACTGCGACTCAGTTTATGTTGGCGACGGGTTTGAGATTTCATTTTTAACGTTCCTCATCCTGTTTATTTTAGGGTAATTATTATTTTCTGTTAATTTGTAACACGTATTGACTGTGTGTGTGTTATTAATTAACATTAGATTTAACAAAATTGCAATAACAATTACATTAAAAGCGTTATATTTTTTGTTTGATTTTTAAACTATCGCCATTAACTGATTGATTTATAAACAGGCTTTTGAAATGGAAAAATTTAGTGTCGCAAACCTAGAAACAGTAAATCGAGCTAATAAAGGGCTTGGTAATTACCAAAAACTATCTTCATCAGGTTGGAATGTCGCTAAGCAAGATGTCAGTTTGCCTTGTTTATGCCTGTATGAATCACGCTTAATAAATAATATTCAGTGGATGGCTGACTATACAAAAAAAAGCCATGTTCTTTTTGCACCGCATGGTAAAACAACGATGACTCCTGCAATTTTTAAAAAGCAATTAGCTGCAGGGGCTTACGCGATAACGGTCGCAACAGTTGCCCAATCACATGCCGCTGTAAAGAGTGGTGCAAAACGAGTGCTAATGGCAAATCAATTAGTTGGCCGTGCTAATTGCCAGCAATTAGATGAGTTGCTTGCTGCTAACGACATAACCTTTTATTGCTTGGTTGATAACCTAGATAATATACGCATGCTTGGCGAGTACTTTGCTAACACTAAGCATACGATTCATGTGTTGATCGAGCTTGGTGTGCCGGGAGGGCGCTGTGGCGTTGTTGATAGTAAAGAGCTGACATTATTGGTTGCTGAAATAGCTAACTATCAATCGCTTGCATTGGCTGGCATCGAAGTTTATGAGGGAGTGCTATCGCAAACTGAAGCGGTAAGTCAGTTCCTCGAATATGCAGTCGCAACGTGTAAGCAATTAATTGCTGATAACGCATTTGACACACAACAAGTGATGATTACAGCGGGGGGATCAGCTTACTACGACTTAGTGTGTGAGGCATTTCATCCCGAAAAACTGACTCAAAACATGGTCGCTGTGCTTCGTCCGGGCTGTTATGTCACTCATGATCAAGGTATTTACGAACAAGCACAGCAGCAAATTTTAGCGCGAAATGAATTGGCATGCTCTTTAGAAACTGAGCTTACCTCATGCTTAGAAATTTGGGCGTATGTGCAATCAATACCTGAACCGGGTCGAGTGATTATTGGTTTTGGTAAGCGAGATGCTGCATTTGATGCGGGATTTCCAATTCCTTCACTACTGGTTGATCAAAACGGGCAAGTAAGTAAAGCAGATCCCACTTGGAAGATAGAGAAAATGATGGATCAGCACGCAATGATGAAAGTACCACTCGATTGTACACTTCGAGTTGGCGATATTGTCGCATTTGCTACTTCACATCCGTGCTTAACATTTGATAAGTGGCGCTACATCAATGTGATTGATGATAGCTACAACGTAGTTGATGTGGTCGAAACTTATTTTTAGGAGATAGACGATTGGATATAGTTTCAAGAATAAAAGAGCGCTTAGGGCATTTGCGCCAATCAGAACAAGCCGTCGCTCAATTGATTTTGGCGGATCTGCAGTTTGCAGCTTCTGCAAGTATTAGTGATTTAGCAGATAAAGCGAATGTTAGTCATGCGTCAATTACCCGCTTAGCAAAAGCGCTAGGTTGTAGCAATGTACGTGATATGAAGTTACAACTTGCGCAATCTTTAGCAGTAGGTGAGCGATTTATAAATGAAAGTTCTACGCAGCGAGAAGATATCCCCGCTATTTACAAAGCAATTCACGATATTTTAGATATCAACGCAGGACTAATTAAACAAGCCGATGTAGAGCAAGCTGCCCTATATATTGCCAATAGCCGCCATAGCTTAATTTTTGGTGTTGGTGGGGGGAGTTCCGTAGTTGCACAGGAATGCCATAATCGTCTGTTTCGATTAGATATTTTAAGTAATGCCTACAGTGACCCTGTGATGATGCGCATGACGGCGGCAAGTGTTGATGTGAGCGACGTCGTTGTGATGCTATCTCTGACGGGTTGTGCTCGTGACTTGATTGATACTGCGCGTATTGCAAAAGAGTATGGCGCTAAGGTTATCGCAATCTGTCCGCAAAGTGAGTTAGCAGATTTAGCCACGATTCATTTGCCAATCAAAACTAACGAATCTGATTACATTTTTACGCCAAGCACCGCGCGATATGCGATGTTAGCTGCAGTTGATGTGTTAGCCAGTGAAGTCGCAATTTTGACGCAAAAGAAATCTCGCGAAAAATTACGCCGCATAAAGCATGAGCTTGATCAATATCGCCAAGGACCGGACCGTGCACCGATAGGAGATTAGCAATGCAGTACACCGTCTCACAACCTGTTGATACATTAATTCAAGGCGCTAAAGTATTTGATGGCCTTGGCAACGAAGCGCTTACTTGTGATGTAGCTATTAGCGGTGATCGTATTGTTGCCATTGGCAAATTAACGTCATTGTCAGCAAAAGAAGTCATTGATGCTAAAGGCCTATGCCTTGCTCCTGGGTTTATTGATGTTCACACGCACGATGACCTTGAAGTACTGCGCAATCCAAATATGGCTGCAAAAATCAGTCAAGGTGTCACAACCGTAATCACAGGGAATTGTGGGATCAGTGCAGCCCCTGCAATTGTTAAAGGATGCGCTCCTGATCCGATGAACCTACTCGGTGCAGCCAGTGAGTTTAAGTTTGCCAACATGGCTGATTACATAGCAGCAATTCAAAGCGCTCCTTCGAATGTCAATGTAGCCGCTTTGGTTGGTCACACAACGCTTCGTAATAATGTGATGGATGATTTATTGCGCACGGCGACTGAAAGCGAAGTTACTCAAATGTGTCGGCAGCTTGAAAGTGCATTGAATGCTGGCGCGCTAGGATTAAGTACCGGCCTTGCCTATAAAAATGCGAATTTTGCCACAACTGATGAAGTTCAAGCGTTTGGACCTGTGCTAAAAGCACATAATGCGCTGTACACAACACATTTGCGCACCGAATTTGATGCTGTGCTTGACGCTATGGATGAAGCATTTGCGATGGAAAAGCTGTTTGATATTAAGGTGATCATTTCTCACCTCAAGTGCGCTGGTAAAAATAACTGGGGACGCGCGCCTGAGTTAATCGAACGATTTTCAGTTCAGGGAGCGCATTCTCGTTGTAGTTGTGATGCTTATCCTTATGCCGCTAGTTCAAGTACATTAGATTTAAAACAAGTGACAAGTGACTTTGAAATTTTTATCACGTGGTCACAACCACATCCAGAAATGGCCGAGCGCTCACTACAAGAGATTGCTGATGATTGGCAGTTGTCATTAATTGATACCGCTAAAAAGCTGCAACCAGCCGGCGCTGTGTATCATGGTCTGAATGAAAAAGACGTAGCAATGATACTCGCTTTTGATAAAACCATGATTGGTTCAGATGGTCTCCCTTGTGACCCTCATCCGCATCCCCGTTTGTGGGGGTCTTTTCCACGTGTGTTAGGCAAATACGCTCGCGAAGACGGTATTTTTTCACTTGCGACAGCGATCCATAAAATGACTGGGTTAAGCGCGAGTAATTATGGTTTAACCGATCGTGGTGAAATTGGCTTAGGTAAGTTTGCTGATCTGGTTCTTTTTGACAGCGATGCCATTTGCGATAACGCCACATTTATTAATTCCGAATTGCCGGCTTCAGGCGTCCATCGTGTATGGACCAACGGGCAGGCAACACTTCTTAATGACCAAGTTGTGCCAGCACACTCGGGCAAATTTTTAACATCAGTTGGAGAATAACATGATCAGACGTATTGGCATTGAAGGTGGTACAGGCACCGGTGGACAGCATTTACCTTTTGCTCGAGCTATAGAAGCAGGTGGTTGGTTAATGGTTTCGGGGCAAACACCAATGAAAGATGGTGAAGTTGTTGAAGGTGGCATTATTGAGCAGTCGCGTTTAGCGATTCAAAACTGCATCGATATTATGGATGAAGCGGGTTATGGTCTTGAACATGTGGCGCATGTAAAAGTGATTTTGACCGACTCACGCTATTTTCAGTCGTTTAATAAGGTATTTAAAGAATTTTTTGGCGAACATCCGCCGGCACGTATTTGCGCAGTCGCAGATCTGGTTGTTGACTGTAAAGTCGAAGTTGATGTGACTTGTTATAAAGCACCTTAAAAAACATTAAAGCGTTCAGCAGCAAAGGCTGTTGAACGTCAAAAGCACGAAACGAAATTATAACTATAAGCACCAAGCCAAACAGCAAGTAATCATAATAATGAGGCTTAGGTGAAGCAGGATGTCGTATGAAGTGGCAATTATTAATGGCCTTTTTAGGTTATCTGATTTTTATGATCTGGTTTGGCTGGTGGGTTAGTCGTAACAGTAAAACGGGTGATGATTTTCTTCTAGGCGGACGAAACCTTCCTTTCTTTTTAACCTTAGGTACTACTGTTGCAACTATGGTTGGAACTGGCTCATCCATGGGAGCCGTAGGTTTTGCCTACAGCAATGGTTGGGCTGGCATGATATATGGGCTCGGAGGTGCGTGCGGGATTTTATTGCTGGCTAAACTTTTTGCGCCGGTCAGAAAATACGAATTTATGACAATGAGCGAAGAAGTATCGTTTTATGTCGGTGCCAATCCGCTTGTTAAAAATACTATCGCTATTTTTATTTTTGTAGCCAGTATCGGTTGGCTTGGCGCACATATATTGGGTGGTGGTATGTATTTGGCTTGGTTAACAGGTCTGTCGCCGCTCAGTGCTAAATTATTTATTGCACTTGGTTTTAGTATTTATGTTGTTATTGGTGGTTATGTAGCCGTTGTATGGACAGACTCTATTCAAGCACTTGTGTTGTTTATAGGATTTTTCTTGATGGCGGGTGTCGCGTTGTATCAGGCAGATGGTTTAGCCGCAATAAACGAAGCACAACCTTTATTAAATCAAAGCTTTTTATCGTTAGATAAAATAGGTGTAGTGCATGGGGTTTCGTTATTTTTTGCAGTGTTGATTGGTGTTTTAGTCGCGCCTTCATTTCGTCAACGTATTTATTCTGGCAAGCATGTGAAAAGTATCCGGCAGTCGTTTTATTTATCAGGCGGCTTATATCTGCTTTTTGCGATCGTGCCAGCGATTATTGGTATGGCTGCATACAAACTAAACCCATCACTTGAAAACAGTGCATTTTCTTTCCCTTACATGGCCTTTGAGCTGCTTCCGTTTGGCTTAGCTGCGCTGGTTATTATTGCTGGACTTTCAGCTACTATTTCTAGTGCTAGCTCAGATGCTATTGCGGCTGTTAGTGTGCTTATACGTGATATTTATATACTGGTATTTAAACGGATGCCGCATGCAAGTGAAGTCATAATGCTTTCGCGAATTGGCCTGGTGCTAACTATTGGTATCGCGTTGTTATTGGCATTACTTACCAATGATGTGATTGGTTATATCACCAATATGATTGCCACTTTGATGTCGGGATTATGTGTATGTGTTCTACTCGGACATTTTTGGCCGCGCTTTAATTGGCAAGGAGCAATGACAGCCTTGTTTGTGTCATTTATTGTATCAATGGCGGTCATTTTAATACCGAGTTGGCAAGCTTATTGGAGTAATCCAATTATTCCAGCGACAACTGCATCAATGCTTCTATCGGTATTTGTAACGCTCATTACTCCAAAACAAACATGTGATAGTGAACAAGCATTAGCAATTTTAAATGCACAAAGAGAGGCGATGCATCATGATTAAAATCGCATTTTTTGGTGAAGCTATGCAGGAATTAAATGACGAGCACGTACTTCGTTTTGGTGGTGATGTTTATAACACTGCAGTGTACTTTAAACGCTTAGCACCACAGGCAGACGCGCAATTTGTTAGTGCTATCGGTATTGATGAAATAAGCCAAGCTGCCCAGACGCTTTGGCGACAGCAAGGGTTATCACTTTCGTTTGTGCAAACGTCAACGGATAAAACATTAGGACGTTATGGAATTACAACTGACAGTCATGGTGAGCGAAAATTTTGTTATGCACGAAGTGACAGCGCTGCCAAACAATTTTTTCAGTTAGATACACAACATAACTTTATAGAATCGTTAAGAACTACACACTTTAGTCATTGTTATTTATCGGCAATTAGTCTCGCTATTTTAGATACAGCTAATCGGCTGTTACTACTCGACGTATTAGATGACTTTAAGCGTGCAGGTGGCAAAGTGATTTTTGACAGCAACTACCGCTCGGTTCTTTGGCAATCTGAGCAAGCGACTCCGTTTTATTTAACCGCTTACAAGCTTGCCGATTATTTATTTGTGACTGACGATGATCATCATGGCGTTTTTGGTCAATGTAATGAGAAAGAATTAGTCAGCTTTTATCAACAATTTACTAATAAGCTGGTGATTATTAAGCAAGGTGTAGCTGATACTTTAGTGCTCAATAACAAGGAAATACAACGCTTTACTGTACAAAAGGCTGAGCATGTGGTGGATACCACTTCCGCTGGTGATGCCTTTAGTGCGGGATTTTTAGCTACATATTTATACTCGCATAATACACAACAGGCTATAAGTACCGCACAACAAGTAGCGCTTCAGGTTATTGCTCAAAAAGGAGCGATAGTGCCAACAACAATCCAAATAGCGAATGAGGGTTAAGCAATGACTTATTTTTTACGTTTATTGATGTGTGCTTTGTGCGTGACAGGCACTGCCGTCGCTAAACCGCCATTGTTGATGCCTATGCCTGTAAGTGTGACGAATCTTGATGGCCAGCTGCAACTGACATCGAGCCATCTATCAGTTTACCTTGATGAAAAGTACAGAAACTCAAGTAAGTTACTATTTGAAAATACGGCGTTTTTACAAAATTTTTCATCAGTTACTTGGCAAGATAAGCGCAGTGCTCAGTTAAAAATTGAGGTGGCTGCTTGGCTGGGTGATATCCCTCGATTAGATGTTGATGAAAGTTATCAACTGATTATTAGCACTAAGGCCATAACACTTAAAAGCCAAACACAATTTGGCATGTTGCGCGGTTTTGCAACGCTTAATCAATTGCTATTTTCAGCAAAGACACCTTATCAACTTAATGCAATGACAATCAACGATGCACCCACTTATCCATGGCGTGGATTGTTATTTGATAGCGTGAGGCATTTTTTACCTATTAGTGATGTAAAACGGACATTGCGAGGGCTAGCATCAGCAAAAATGAATGTATTTCATTGGCATTTAACCGATGATCAAGGCTGGCGTGTTGCCCTTAAAAGCTACCCGAAATTACACCAAGTTGCATCCGATGGGCTTTTTTATACCGCAGAAGAAATCAAAGATGTCGTGGCATATGCAGCAAATTTAGGAATTCGAGTTGTGCCTGAATTTGATGTGCCAGGCCATGCCAGTAGTATCGTGCTTGCTTACCCAGAGCTTGGCAGCGGAACAAAACTTGATGAGATAGAGCGTCGCTGGGGTGTATTCAGGCCTTTATTAGATCCAAGTAATCCTAAGGTTTATCGTTTTGTTGAAGAAGTTGTTAAAGAATTGACAGAGTTATTTCCTGATCATTATTTACATATTGGTGGTGATGAAATAGATGACAGAGATTGGCAAGAAAATACTCAAATACAATCATTTATGGCTAAGCATAAGCTTTCGGATACGCATGGCTTGCATGCTTATTTTAATCAGCGAGTTGCGGATATATTAGCAAAATATAATCGTAAGATGATAGGCTGGGATGAAGTGTTACACCCTAAGTTACCCGAGCAAACCTTAGTGCAATCTTGGCGCGGCCATCATTCCCTCGCGGCTATACAGGAAGCTGGGTTCGATGGGTTATTATCGAGTGGCTTTTATATTGATCAACCACAATGGACCAGTTATCACTATCGCAACCACCCAGATCCAATTAAACCTAAAAGGGTAACTGCTAAAGAGGTAATTAACCACTCAGTTTTTACTTTGAAACGATTAAAAGGAAGTTCAGTCAAAGGAAAAGTGACGGTATTTAGAGATACTCAATCCTTGTTAGCAGCATTGGTATACATAGAAGGAAAAGGGCATTTTATTACTGACCAAGTTGCGCAATCAGAGCACGGTTTTGAGTTATTGATAGACACTTGGATGGGGCCTACAAAGCTTTTTGTAGGAAACATTGAAAGTAATCAAACTGCATTTGTGGGTAACACTCCATACAAGATGAAAAGCAAGTCAGAAAATAAACCAAGCTTAACGGCACTTAATATTTCACTTCACGATGAACAAGGTAAAGATAAAAGTGGCAGGGTGTTGGGCGGTGAAGCAACTATCTGGGCCGAACTTATAACGACAGAGAGCTTAGATACTCGCTTATGGCCTCGTTTATATGCGATTGCAGAGCGATTTTGGTCGCCAAAAACGCAAGTAAATGAGCGAGATATGTATCGTCGTTTAGCAGTAATGGATGAGTTTGCATTGCAGCATGGAGGTCGGCATAAGCAGCAATTTAGTGCTCGATTGAAGGCATTGTTAGGCGACAATGTAACACAAGAGAAAATTGCTAATTTACTAAAATTTAGCGAGTTTTTAGAGCCTGCACATTATTACACCTTGCATCATTTAGCTTATTTGCGTGATGAATACCATCATGGGGCTCCCCTTGATAAGTTAGTTGATGTGCTGCCAGTTGAAAGCTTAATGCTGCGAGAGTTTGATTATAAAGTGGCTGACTACAAGCAGTCTTGTTCTAAAGCTCTTGAGAGCTCATTGCAATTACAAGTTGATGAATGGCATAAGTTTATTAAGCATAACAAGGTCTTAATTGAAGGAATTAAAGAGTGGCGAAATCCCTACCTGCAAATTAAACACGCGCTGCAGTCAAATGAGTCACAGTTCATTGTTAATAATAATGGCACGATTGCTCAGTTAGTGGCTTCATTAAATCAATATAAAAAAGTGTCTTCACTTTGTAAAAACAGTGGATAATGAGCAATTAAAAGGAGTGTTAGTTTCGGAATTTATTCTGGCCTAATGCTCTATTTGTAGGGCTAAAAGGTACTTTTTTATGTGAATCTATCACTTACTGAGATAAACTTTATTAAAGTACCTTCACAATTGGTTTTTCAATGTGGTTTAGTAACAATAAAGATCAACTCATTCATGAGTTGCAGCATGATGTTGATAAAGGTCAGCAGTATTTAGCTGGGATCAGAGAAAATATTGCTTATATCGAATTTACACCCGATGGAACTGTTCTTGAAGCCAATGATTTGTTTTGTAAAACAATGAAAGTGCAAGCAGGCGATATTATTGGTCAGCATCATAGTAAGTTTTGTGCGCCTGAATATAGTAGCTCAAAAGAATACCAAACCTTTTGGCAAGATATTGCTAGAGGCCAAGCAAAGTCAGGGGTTTTCTCTCGCATTAATGGTGCCGGCGAAGATATTTGGCTGCGTGCAACTTATTTTCCCGTTAGGGGTGATGATGGCCAGGTACGCTGTGCGATTAAGTTTGCTTCAGAAATTACCAGAGAAGTTGAAAAGCTTGATGAAATGTCGGCAATTTATGATGCCGTTAATAAAAGTACTGCGATGATCCGTTTTACTCCTGATGGTCATATTATTTCTGCAAATGATAATTTTCTTAATGTTGTGGGTTACAGTCTCGCTGAAATCCAAGGTCAGCATCATAAATTGTTTTGTTATGATGACTTTTATCAAAACAACCCCAACTTTTGGCAAGAGCTTGCGAACGGGCGCATTTTTTCTGGGCAATTTTCTCGTAAAAAACGTGATGGCATCCCGCTTTATTTAGAGGCAACCTACAACCCTATTTTTAATAAACAGGGTAAAGTGACGCAGATTATTAAGTTTGCATCTGATGTCACCGCCAGAGTTAACAGCACCGAAGAAGTTAAACATGCAGCAGAAAATGCCGGCTGCACTTCGAAGGAAACCTCGCAAGTCGTGACGAATGGTCAACAGCGAATTTTGAACAGTGTTGAGTCATCAAAAAAAGTGAGCGAGCAGGTTCATCAAACTCGTGAATTGTCAGATGTATTAGCGCAGCAGTCATCACAAATAGGTGAAATTGTAACGACTATTAATAGCATCGCAGAGCAAACAAACTTACTAGCCTTAAATGCAGCGATTGAAGCCGCTCGAGCAGGGGAGCATGGTCGTGGTTTTGCGGTGGTCGCCGATGAGGTTAGAAATTTATCGCAACGTACTTCTGCGTCAACCAGTGAAATATCAGGTCTTATTGGGGAGACTCAAGAAATAGCAGCAAAAATGACAGCCCTTATCGAAGAAATAGAAGCGTTGTCTGGTGAGTCTCAACAAAATGTTGAAGAAGTCAGCATGATAATGGGAGACATTAAATCAGGTGCAGATAAAGTGGTGGATAAAATATCCGAAGTGATTACTCGCTACGATAAACTTTAAAAAAAAGCCCGCATTGCGGGCTTTTTAGTGGGGTATTGATACTAATCCTCAATAATACATAATCATTTTGAGGGATTAAACCTGTCGCTATCTGCGTTAAAAATTCCTGATTTAGAACAACTAAATAACGAAATTTTTGCATTGTTATCAACAAGCTTTTATTGACTCAAAATAGACCACTTAGTTAAATGAATTGGTATTAAAGCCAATATTATTCAGAAACTGTGAAAGACACGTTTAAGTCTTCACCCGATGTTACTGTAATTGGTTTAACTTGATAAAGCGTAAATGCTTCGTCTTGAGTTTCTACGTCATCGATATGCGCTGCACAGGTGTAGGCAAGTTGGTAATCACCTGGTTGAATGAACGCAAGTTCAAATTCGTATTGGTTATCTTCGCTATCGAAAATCACATCAGCAGTTGCAAGTGGTGCATCTAGTGGTGTTTCATCTTCGTTAACTTCATAGTTATCCATTGGCATTTCAACATCGCTGCTGTATAGGTAAATAGCATGACTGAATGAGCCATCTTCTAATGCGATATCGATATTATCTGTTTCACAGTTAGCGATGAGTACGTCGCTAACAGTACCTTCGATATCTTCAGACTCGGCAAGGTTTTCTAAACGAACACCGCGTGGTTTTAAGAAGATCTCATCACTATTTTGTGGATCAACCAATGACTTTTTAAGGTCAAACTCAATAACAAAGTCGTTACCAGCTTGGTTAAGGGTAAAACCATCAAGTTGGATTTCACCTACACCATCGTTGCCTTTACGCTTAACAACCAGTGGTGCAATGCTGTCATCTTCGTTAACAACATGCGAAGTCATGGTTAAATCGTTTGTGTCACCATTGATAACATCTGCACGGATCCATTGATATTCGCCAGCAGGAACTTCTTCATCTTCTAGTAAAGAAAATACATCATCACCTGTGTAGTCTAACAAGTTAACCATTTCAGGCATGGTTTCATCATCATCTTCACGGGTCTCAAAAGTGAACTCTTCACCACCTTGGGTTTTCAATGTGATTGAATCAAATACAACATTAACAGCTTTTAAACCTGTCACAGGTGCGTCAGACACACCTAACGTGAATTGTGCAGTTTGCGGCTGAGGGTCAACCGAGTCGTTCTTGTCGTTATCTGAGCCACAACCAACCAGTGCAAATAGAACGGCGCTGCTAAGTAATGTAGTTTTAAAGTTCATCATTTCTTCCCTATATGTTCTAAAAATTTACTAATAGTGTAATAACTAAAACTTAATGTAACTTGAACTACTAATAGTAAGTTTCTGGTAACACCTTTGTACCTTTTTTGTAATGAGATGAAAGTTTTTAAAGGTTTAATTTCAAATAAGAGTGTTTTTGAGGTAAATCCATTTTTCATCCACATTTTGCTGACACCATAACGAAAAATAAAAACCTAGGAACAAAAATGAAAGTTATTGACTTAGAGAAGCGCTTTGAGCTTAGAACTTGGGTCTTGTTAAGTGTATTTAATATGCTCTTATTGGTTGGTTATATGCATAGTAAGTCGGAGTTAGGCAATTTATTTTTTAGTTTTTTACTGTGCAGTGTTTCGTTGTTATTGGCGCTACTTGTAGTGAACTCAAAACGCAATTTAACAGTGTGTCGCCATGGCGTGTATTACCGTAATTTATTTGGACAATGCCGTCATATGCATGCAAGACAAGTGCAGTTTATTCATCATTACTCACTTT
Organism: Pseudoalteromonas apostichopi; assembly: GCF_030297135.1. Classification (NCBI taxonomy): domain Bacteria; kingdom Pseudomonadati; phylum Pseudomonadota; class Gammaproteobacteria; order Alteromonadales; family Pseudoalteromonadaceae; genus Pseudoalteromonas; species Pseudoalteromonas apostichopi. The sequence goes on along the minus strand of NZ_AP028066.1, from coordinate 235,137 downwards.
TTGGTCTGCGTTTAGTTCTTATTATGAGTGAGAAATATGCCTGCTTTGCGCCATTTTATAGTCTCAGTCATAAGCAGCAACAACGCCTTAAGCGCTACGATAATGATTTATTCGATTGGTTAAAGAACTTACAAAAGACCAATGATTTTTGTTAAGCAGGTATCTCTACCTGCTTAACAATTACGCTAAAATGTTAGGTTTTATAACGACTTACATTTTGTTCTAATTGCGTTGCCGTGTCTGACAGCTCATGCATGTATGATGTGGCTACATCGGTATCATTGGCGGTTTTGTTAGCAATATCAACAATGGTCGTCATGTTTTGATTAATCGCTTCAGACACTGATGTTTGCTCTTCAGCGGCTGTGGCAATTTGTGCATTTTGTGATGTTATGGTGTTAACCGAAAGCAGTACTTCATTAAGCGCTTTTTCGACTTCGCCCGCCTCATTAACACTGGTTGCACTGCCTGATTTAATTGACTGCATAATGCTATTTACAGTTGTTGTTCCTTGCTGTACTTGCTCAATCATTGCCTCTATTTCGTGAGTACTGTCTTGCGTGCGTTTTGCAAGCGTACGCACTTCATCAGCCACCACTGCAAAACCACGGCCCGCTTCGCCAGCACGTGCCGATTCAATTGCCGCGTTTAGTGCCAATAGATTCGTTTGCTCGGCAATGTTTCTGATCACATCAAGCACACTACCAATTTGACTCGATTGTTGATTAAGCTGATCGACCGCATTAGCTCCTTCATCAACTTGTTTGGCAAGGCCGTTAATAACTTTTATAGCGATAAGTAACTGGTTGTTAGCTTGTTTGACTAAATGATCGGCATGTTCAGCAGCGGTTGAGGCCTCTTGGGCGCTGCGTGCCACTTCCATTGACGCCGCTGACATTTCGTTTATTGCCGTTGCAACTTGTTCACTTTCTTCATGTTGACGATTAATACCTGCGTGCATATTGGCAAGTAGCTCATTGAGCTTATGTGACGCTTGATTCATCGATTGCGATGATTGGCGTATATCAATAACCATTTTTCCGACGTCATCGGCAAAGCGGTTAAACGAGCTGCCAAGTTTGCCGAGTTCATCGTCTCGTTTCACCATTAAACGCTGGGTTAAATCGCCATCACCTTGTGATATATCGTTCATTGCTAGTACGGTTGTGTGAAGAGGGCTAGTAATACTGCGCGATACCACCACAGCAATCGCTGCGGTAATTGCAACTGCAAATACTGAAGCGATAATAGTATTAATAAAGGCATTATCAATACCTTCATTAACTCGTTGCTCTGTTACTGCAACTTGTTGCTCAAGGCCGCTGATCCAAAAACCTGTTCCTAGTACCCAATTCCATTTTGGTACCAAAGCGGCATAACCGAGCTTAGGATTTACACTGCCATTGGTATTTTTCCAAGAATACTGCACATAGCCACCGCCTTTCTTCGCCGCATCAATGAGCTCTCGTATCAGATAAACCCCATTAGGATCTTTAAAATCATAAAGGTTTTTACCCTCAAGAGAGGCGTTAACGCCATGGGCAATGTTGATACCTTTAACATCATAAACAAACACATAGCCGGTATCGCCAGCATCATCAAAACGCAAATTACGTAAGATACTTTTTGCTTGGTTTTGCAGCTGTTCAGTATTAGAGCCATCATCTTGCGCGATCAGGTGAGCAATCGAGCTCATGGCAATTTTTTGATAGTTACTGACTTCGGCCTTTCGGTCGTTTTCCATTTGTGTGGCAAAACTTTCAACGGTTTGTGCACCACTGTGTTTTGACTGCACATAGTTGTAGAGTGTCAGCATAATTGCAATGAGTAGGGGGGGAAGTAGGGCTAGAAAGAGTACCCGTTGCTGTATTGATAGCGCCATTTATCGCTCCTAATAAAAATCCGCAGTACTAGTTTAGTACGTTTAAAGATTTTTATTAGTCGACTTTATGGTTATATCAATTGGCTATAAAAAGCAGATCTAGGCGACTTGCTTATAAAAATACACCGTTGCGTCAAATTCACCGGAGGAACTTTTCGCAAAACCAGGAATAGTGCCAGCTTCAATATAATCGAGTTTGCGATACAAATATGAGGCAGTATCACCTTGGCGGGTATCAAGTACCAGTAATTGAATACCTAATGTACGGGCGTCGGTCTCTAGACTATTCATCAATTGTTTTGCTATTCCTTTGCCTTGATATTCGCTGTGTACCATGAGCTTTTCTACCTCGCCGCGGTGAGCGCCATTGGCCTTGGCGCACAAAGAAAGCTGCACTGAGCCAATCACCGTATCACCATCAAGGGCAAGATAAAGCCTACGGTAAGGAGTTGCTAAATCTCCATCGACCCCTTGCCAGTAGTCATGTGCTGACTGTAATGATAAAGGGGCAATAAAGCCGATTGATGCGCCACTGGCAACGCTATCAATCAGTAAAGTATTGAGTGATTTAGACACCCCTTTAATAGAGTGTACTGCTTTAAGTTTCATTATTTATTCTTGTTGAAATGGATACACAGAGCCTAAATTAAGTAAGCTGGTTAACTCATCAAGTGCCTGATAGCTTTCGGTTAAAAGCAGTGGGTCGGCAAAGTCGTCACTACTTAAAGAGTCACGGTAATGCTTATTCGCCCAACTCACTAGTTGAGTATATTTTTCTTCGCTGAAGCGCACACCCGGATTGACCGCTGCCAGTTCGTCAGTATTGAGTGCAACACGTAAGCGTAAACAAGCAGGGCCACCACCATTTTGCATGCTTTGGCGCAAGTCAAAAAAGCGTACTTGTTGAACTGGGTTATCTGCCAAAATCATTTCTTGAATGTAATCGTGAACGGCTTGATTGCGCTGACACTCTTTAGGAGCAACCAGCATCATGCTGTCATCATTTAAGGTAATTAATTGGCTATTAAATAAATAGCTGCTTACGGCATCTTTAATGTTCACTTTATTGGTTGGTACTTCAATAATATGCAGTGGCTTGTTGCCAAGGTAGGCTTGTTTAATTTGTTTTAAAGTATCAGCTTGATGCAAAAACGCTTGTTCGTGGCATAAAAGTACATTGCCATTGGCCACAGCAATTACATCGTTGTGGAAGACACCTTGATCTATTACATCAGGATTTTGTTGAATAAATAACTGATTTTCTGGCTTTAGCTGATGTAAACGGGCAATTGCTTGCGATGCTTCTAGAGATTGTCTTGCAGGAAATTTAACGGGTTTTGGTAGGGCGCTATTAAAACTACTTGCACCATAAACAAAGATCTCAAGCCCTGCATCTGCATGGCTGTCACATAATCGATTATGATTTGCGGCACCTTCATCACCAAAAAAGCCTTGATCAGGTAAGTGTGTATGATGGCTAAAGTAACGCTCATCGTTAAACATGGCTTTTAGTAATGCCGTTGTTGTGACAGGTTCTAACGAGCGGTGAAATTTGTTATTTAAGTTAGCAGCCGTAAAGTGCACTTTGCCATCAAGAGTATCGACTGAAGGCGAAATAGTGCCAGCATTGGCTGTCCACATTGCCGATGCACTGTAACAAGCTCGCAGTAAAACAGGGTCGGCTTTAAATGCTTTTTCAATAATTTGGCTATCGCTGCCTGTAAAGCCTAAACGCCTTAGCACATTAATGTCAGGGCGAGCATGAGGTGCAAAAATACCTTGTTCTAGGCCTAATTCGTGCATTGCCTTCATTTTTTCAAGGCCTTGTAGCACAGCCTCTTTGGGGTTGGAATGCGAAGAGGCGTGACTTAGTGAAGCGACATTGCCATACGATAATCCCGCGTAATTGTGAGTAGGCCCCACTAAGCCATCAAAGTTTACTTCTACTGCGTGCATACTTAATCCATCATTATTGTGCGTGTATTTTAACCATACAGAAGTTATTTAGCTGAAGCTAGCTAACTCCATTTCTACATTACGTAGACTTTGTTGAAGGCGCTTCTGAGTGGCAATTAAATACGCTTTTTGTTTGTTCTGTTTAACTTGTTGCTGTCGTGCAGCTTTATATAACACACGCTTAGGAATGTCGTACTGCTCAGACGCTTCGGTGATTGTAAGTTGATGAACCGAAATTTTTTTAAGCGCTTCAATAAATGCGGGGTCATTATTTAACATAGCGACGCTCCAAATCAGCAACATTATGCGGATCGTTTGCTTCATGCATATGCCATGTGCTGATGTCTAATCGCCAAAGTAGATAAAGAGTGTGAAAGAAGTTAGTCACGTTAGTCTCCTTGTTAGTGCCTGTTCATACTCACTATAGGAAGATCTGTGCCAAACCTTTATTAAATTTAAAAGCATTAAAAATCAATTGGTTAATATTTTTTGGCTGGGGAGTCCCTAAAATCAGGCACTAAAATAGTGAAAGGTAATTGCTGTAATGCACTTTAATGATGCGTGTTTTTATTGTTGAGTGAGGAACTACGCGATGTGAAATCGCTGCTACATACTCACACCTTTTATCTCGTTTTTCGTAGCAGCGGCTATATGCCGCGACATGGGTGAGGTAGGAGAGATACGAGAATAAAACGCGATGTAAAATCGCTGCTACATGCTCGCATCTCGCTTCTCGAAACTTTACTCTCTCTAACTTTCCCCTCGCAACTCGTATCTTTCCCCTCGTAACTCGTACCTTTTTACTCAAACCCTTCCAATACCAGCTTTCCGCGAGCCTTATGAGACTCTAAAATCCTATGGGCTTTAATAAGGTTTGCTACGTTTATCTTACCTAAATGTTCACCCAATGTTGTTTTGATTGTGCCGTTATCAACTAAGGTGGCTAGCTCTGAAAGAAGCTGATGCTGGGCAATCATATCATCGGTTTGGAACATTGAGCGGGTATACATAAACTCCCAATGCAACGAAATACTTTTACGCTTTAACTTTAAAATATCAAAGCTTGCAGGGTCGTCGATCAGTGCCAATTTACCTTGTGGCTTGATCACTTCCATAATGCTATCAAGGTGTTGGTCGGTGTGCGTTAAGCTAATTACATAATCAAATTCACTAAGTTCAGCTTCAAGGCGTTGCTGGTTAAGGTTTTTGCTATGATCAAGCACATGATCAACACCTAAATCTTTAAGCCAGTTGGCGCTTTCTTCTCGTGCGGCGGTACCAACAACTGTTAAATTGGTAAGCTGTTTGGCAAGTTGCACTAAAATTGAGCCTACACCACCTGCGGCACCGATCACTAATACAGAGGCTGGTTTATTGTTCTTAGATTTTTCAATCTGTAAGCGATCAAACAATAACTCCCATGCCGTGATACTGGTTAATGGCAGGGCGGCTGCTTCACTATTGCTGAGGCTTCTTGGTGCAAGACCGACAATGCGCTCATCAACAAGTTGCAGCTCAGCATTACTGCCTTGGCGCGTTAAGTCGCCAGCATAAAACACACGGTCACCCACATTAAATAACGATACTTTGTCGCCTATAGCTTTAATCGTACCCACAGCGTCCCAGCCAATAACCTTATAGCCACTCTCGGGTGACACATTAGCGCGAATTTTAGTATCAACTGGGTTTACTGAAATTGCTTCTACGGTTACAAGAATATCGTGACCTGTGGCAACTGGATCAGGTAATTCAATCGCTTGTAGTGATGAGTCAGATAACGTTGGGGTTGCTGTGGTGTATCCAAATGCTTTCATGATGGTGTCCGTATTGATGAGTTTTGAACACTATAGCGCATAGAATTATATTAAAAAGAGTTGTAATCCAAATTCACTTTCAAATAATTTTTGTTAATTAAGGTCACCATTTACTAAATCGAGTAACTCAATCAGTTGCAACGCTTGTTGATCGTTAATGCTTGGGAAGCGACAACGAATTTTCGACGGTATCTCAGCGGCTTGATCTTGCATCGCTTTGCCTTTGGCTTCGAGCTGAACGAGTCGTTTGCGTTTATCTTGGCTATCTTTGATGATCGATAATAATGCTTTGTCGCTCATTTTTTTTAAAATTTGCGTCATCGCACCGCCATCAATGGCGGTTTTTTCAAGTAGTTCAGCAATGCTGATCTGATCTTTTTCCCACAGCGCCATCATCACTACGTATTGCGGGTAGGTTAAATCTAATTGATTGAGAGAATCTCGATACGCACGGGCAATCCCATTCGATGCCATATATAAGCGATGGCATAGCTGGTTATCTAATTTTAGTTGTGGGTATTTCATACTCGATCCTCAAAACTTAATAAGAGTATTTTAATTTGCATGCAAAATATTTGCAATCCCGAAAAAGCTGATCTAATATATTTTGCATGCAAAATATATTTCCACTTAATTAGGAGAGTAACCATGAAAGAACTACAAAGCGTCGCATACACAGCAAAAGCAACAGCTACGGGTGGTCGTGAAGGTACAGCAAAATCAGATGATGGCCGTTTAGATGTGGCACTATCAACACCTAAAGGGTTAGGTGGTGATGATGGTCAAGGTACAAACCCTGAGCAATTATTTGCAGCAGGTTATGCGGCGTGTTTTATCGGCGCATTAAAACTAGTTGCTGGCCAAGCAAAAATTAAATTACCAGCAGATACTCACATAAACTCAGAAGTATCAATTGGTCCTATCGAAGGCGGTTTTGGTATTGCCGTTAAGCTTGCGGTATCAGTGGGTGATCTTGATAAAGACACAGCCCTTGCTCTAGTTAATAAAGCACACGAAGTATGCCCATACTCAAACGCAACGCGCGGTAACATTGCTGTAGAACTATCAGTGATCTAATCATTGTTGATCAAATTAAGCCGTGCTTTAAGTACGGCTTTTTTGTTTTTCAGCAATCGATTTTGCTAAATCGCCTGAGTCAGTGAGCGCTGATACTAAGCCTTCGCGCGGCTCACTAAACTCTATTGGCTTAATCTTACTTGCTCGCTCTTTATCGAATATTGGTATTTGGCTCATCGCGTATTCAGATAAGGCGGTAATGGTTAATGATGGGTTTACCCCTAAATTACCCGGTATGATTGAACCGTCGATAACACGCAGGTTTTGATAGCCAAATACTTCCCCCGAGCTATCAACTACGCCGTTGGAAGCATCAGTACCCATAGCGACCCCACTCATGATATGTGCCGTCATCGGTACACCAAATAGCACTTCAGATAAGGCTGAGCCTGGCACACCGCCAAGTTTTTCGGCGTATAGTTTGGTCGCTTCTTCTGCTTTTGGAAAACTAACGCTAAGCGGCGTATCATTTTCTTTTTGCACTGCAGTTATGCTCTTTTTAAAGAAGCGATACCATTTGCGTCGCCACTCAAGGTGAATAAACGCCTCTGATTTTTGCATTACTAAAAATAGAATGGAGCTGCGGGCTTTGCCTTTTGGGCGCAGAACTCTGGCTGTTTTTATTGGATGGCGCAGTGTGTTAACTAAAAACTTAGTAATACGCTTTAGACCTTTTCCTGTCACCATGGGAACGTAAGGTAAATATAGCCATGTGCCATCGGCACCTTCTCTAAACCGGCAAATTTCAATGTTAGTGTCTTTGTCGACCGAAATAAATGAGCTGATGGCAACACCATCATCAACTTTTTTAGTGGTGTTGTTAGCGGTGGTGAGGGTTTCTGAGTTAGTGCGAATTTGCTTCCCAAGCCAAGCTGAAATATTGGGCAATGTTTTGTTTTTATCACGCATTTTTAAAAGCAACGGAACGGTGCCCATTACTCCTGCACTTAGCACAACCCCTCGTGTTGTCAGGGTATAAATATGGCTATTGCGATGACTGGTATCTTTAATTTTGATTTTGTATCCGGCGCTACCATCTGCACTGAGCGGGGTGATTTTTATTACTTCAGAGCTTGGTCTTATTTCTACGCCGTTGCGCTCGGCAAAGTAAAGATAGTTTTTCATTAAAGTGTTTTTAGCATTATGGCGACAACCAATCATACAGCTACCACAGTAATGACAGGTATTTCGCCTTGGACCATCACCGTTAAAGTAAGGATCCGGTAGCTCTTTGTTATAGGCTTCGCCGGGTTTTGCAAAAAGCACACCTGTGTTCACGGTTTTGAAGGAGTCACCTTGACCCATTTGCTCAGCAATGTCTTTAAGCGCGTGATCGGCAACATTGGTGTAAGTATTTTTGGCACTGCCTAACATGCGCTGTGCAAGACCATAGTAGGGCATTAGGGTTTCCTTCCAGTCTGATTTTATTCGTGTCCAAGCTGGAGATTGAAAGACTTCATCATCAGGAATAAGGTGCACATTGGCATAAATTTGTGAGCCACCCCCAACACCGACGCCATGCAGCACTGTGACTTTGCTGGTAAACGAAAATTGAATGCAGCCTTTTAGGCCAATTTCTGGCTGCCACATATAGTTTTTGATATCTAAATTGGTTTTTGGAAACTCTTTATCGTCGCGGCGCAGGCCTTTTTCGAGTACTAATACCCGGTTACCTTTCTCGCTTAGGCGTAGCGCACTAACAGAGCCACCAAATCCGGAGCCTATAATAATTTGGTCAAAATCAAATGTGTGTTGCTGCATTATTGTAACCTGTTGGTGTTACCTACTATTAAAGACTTGGATTAGTAGTGGTGGCATGTTTAATTTCTCTACCTGCAATGCTTTTTATTATTAGTACTTTTTTTGCAATTAATCTAATGTGATCAAACAAATGGTCTAAACTATTAGTTAATCAATGATAATAATAGCAGGAAGAATCAATGCGGCAGTTAGCATTAGCGAAAAAGTTGTTATGGCTCACCGTAGGCAGTATTTTTATTACGGTGTTTGTTTTATCAAGCATTTTATGGTGGCAGCTTTCAAGTAGTAATCAAGAGTTAGCTAAACAATCTGAAAAGCTGATTGTTGCTGAAGTGGAAGAGAAACTTTCCTCAAATGCAACAGCATATGGTGAACAAGTCGCCGGCTTTATCAATGAAGCATATCGAGTACCTTACTCATTCGCTGCTATTTTAGGCGACCCTGATGCTGCAGCGACTCTAACGCGCGATGCAGTGGTTGAACTTAATCGCTCTATACTGAATAAAAACACAATACTCTCATCTATTTACTCGCAATTCGAAGCAAATGCATTTGATGGTCGTGATGCTAACTTTATCAGTGGCTATGACCACTCTGTAGCCGGTGCTGGTACATTAGAAATCTATTTCACGCGCAATCGAGATGGTGTCATTGAGCAACAAGTTGTTGACGATGTCGCAGAAAAATATGTAGACACGTTAAATGAATTTGGACAGCGTGAAGCTGAGTGGTACTTGTGTGTAAAAGACACGAAAGTGCCATGCATTATGGAACCTTATCTATACGAAATCACCCCTGGTTACTCTGAAATGATGACGTCTTTAACGGTGCCAATTCTTCGAGGTAGCGAATTTATTGGTGTTGCTGGTGTTGATTTAACCCTGCCTGTGTTTCAAAGCATGACCGAAAAACTGTCAAAAGAGCTGTATAACGGTAAAGCTCGAGTCACTTTATTAAGCTCACTTGACTTAGTGGTAGGTAGCAGCCATTACAAAGATAAGCTTGGCAGGCCGCTAAAAGAGGCAGTGACTAAAAGCACTTTAGACAATTACGTAAAAGCGAAAAATCAAAGTGGCGTATTTAAAGTCGGCGATCAGTACTTAGTTAATTATCCAATTACAATTAAGCTTGCTAAAACACAGTGGAACTTGTTGATTGAAGTGCCTGCTGAGCTTGCTCTTGAAGGCCCTCAAGCACTTGCAAATAGCATGAGTGAAAATGCTAATACCTTAGGTGGTTTAATCTTGGTTACAGGTATTATTATTGCTGGTGCAGCCTTTGTTATTATGACTTTAGTGATCCGCACTATCGTGGCGCCATTACAACAAATTCAACAGCGTGTTGATAACCTCGCCAGTGCTGAGGGGGACCTAACACAAACTCTACATGTTGATACACATGCTGAATTAATCGCATTGGCAACAGGCTTTAATGCGTTTCTTACTAAATTACGCGACTTAATTGGTGAGCTTAAAAATGTATCGACACAAACTAAAGAGCAGGCTCATTTGGCGACAAGTGTTGCAGTTGATACTAAACATAACGTTCAAGCTCAGTTCCAAGAAATAGAGAGCGTAGTGACGGCAATGAACGAAATGAGCGCAACAGCGCTTGAAGTGGCAAGAGCCTCAGAGCAGTCAGCGCAACAAGCCGATGAAATAAACAGCCTAGTTGTGAGCAGTGAATCTAGCTTGTCGTCTGCGGTTACTCAAGTTAAAACCATGTCGGATGAAATCAAGGAGGCTAATCAAGCGGTTGAAAAAGTGGCGGCGCGAAGCAACGATATTACCCAAATTCTTGATGTGATCAGAACGATTGCAGAGCAAACTAACTTGCTTGCACTTAATGCGGCAATTGAAGCGGCAAGAGCCGGTGAGCAAGGCCGTGGTTTTGCGGTGGTTGCTGATGAGGTCAGGGCACTTGCTTCAAAAACACGCTCATCAACAGATGATATTAGTGGCCTTATAGATAGCTTACAGCTAGAAGTTGGTAATGCTTCTAAAGTCATTGAGCAAGGTGTAGTGCGCGCACAAACAGCAGTGGATGAAACCTCAGTTGCCTTCGATGCATTGCATGAAGTCGTGGTAAAAGTAGACGAAATAACGCAACAGATTACCCATATTGCAACGGCGGCGGAAGAGCAAAGTTCTGTCACAGAAGAGATAAACCGCAACCTGACGTTAATTTCAGATGCCGCATCGCAACTAGCTGAGCTATCGACACAGGCCGGAGATGGTAGCCAAACTCTCAGTGCACTCGTCGCGCAACAGGATGATGAGTTGAACAAGTTAAAGACGAAATAACTTTAAGCTGCTAGTTGCAAGAGTAAAGGAACTAGTTGTGAGATACGAGGTTCGAGAAAAAACGCGATGTAAAATCGCTGCTACATACTCGTACCTTTTTCTCGTAACTTTACTCTCGTAACTAGCAACTCGTAACTCTAACTACACTGCGCTTGATTGCGGCCTCGGTTTTTGGCTTGGTACAATGCTTTATCGGCGCGTTTTAACATCGACTCTATGTGCTGATCGTTTGCTTGCAAGGTGCTTACGCCAATACTCACAGTGAATTTAACGTGATTGTTGTCGACGATGATGTCTTGTTGTTCAATATCGACCCTGATCTTTTCTGCAATAGCAAATGCTGTGTGTTTGTTTGTCATGGGCAAAAATAATACAAACTCTTCACCACCAATTCGCCCCGCAATATCTGATGCTCTGCTATGTTGAATGAGTTTATGTGCTGTGGTTCGTATTACTTCGTCCCCAGTGGCATGGCCGTACTTGTCGTTTATGGCTTTAAATTGGTCTAAGTCCAATAGCAAGAGTGAACAGGCATTCTGATGGTTAATGTATTGCTCAAACTGTTTATTAACTGTTTCGAAAAAGCCCCGGCGATTATAAAGCTGTGTCAAATAATCTGTTAAAGATAACGCTAATGCTTCATGCTTTGCGCGCTCTAGTTCATAGGTTCGTTCTTCTACTTTTTGTTCGAGCATGGTGGTCAGCTTTTGTTGTTCTTTCTTGCGCTGAATAAACACGGCTTGAATAAGTAATACCGCTGAAAGAGTAAATAAAAAGAAAAACTGCATGGTCACTTCTGCTGTTTTAGGATGATGATAATAAAAATAGCCCCAGCCTTGATTACTTCCGACCCAAGCAGCAAAAAACACCAACATATTCATGCAGCTGGTGGCGGTTGGTGATAACCGCGTGGCAGCATAAAGAAGCGGAAACAACAGTAATGCAGGTTGTAAAAATGGTAATGTCATTGTTGTGTATGCGGGGCCAAAAATAAAATAACACAACAAAACCACGGTCAAAGTAAGCAACAGAAGCTTAGAAAATTCACTAAGGGTGACCGGATGCGGCCAATTTCGCCATAAAAAGTAAAGGGCAGGGGTGAATACAATCGCCGCTAGGGCATTGCTAATGCTCCAATTTAATATGCCTACATATAAGCCATCAAACCACTCAATACCTACAACTGAGTAGATGCCAACACCGAAAATCGCTGAGATTACCCCAATAGCAATACTGGCAAGAATAAATACTCTGGCTAGACTGGTGACGCTCGTCAGCAGCGTGTGTTGTTTAAGTTTTCGGTTAATTAGCCAAAATGCAGTTAAAGCAGCGAAAGTATTTCCTGTCGTTGTCGCGGCATTTATTGCTATGTGTTTAAAAGTGAGTGGATTTAAGCCGCTGAGATAAAAGTAGAAAAGCACGACTAAACAGGTGCCTGATGCAACGCCCAACCAGGCTTTGCGACCAAATAACATCAAGCCAGCCAATGCGACTCCTGCAGGTGGCCATACCGCCAGTGTTTTTAACACTTGCATGGTAAACAAGCCAAACAGCAGATAAACAGAGCAAACAATGATATTAAATTGCCAAGGTTTGAGCTGTGTGTTCATACATCCCTTTAAGTGCTTTTGTAATAAACCCATGAGAAAGGCGAGTTAGCATTATTTAAAGTACTAATAAATTAGTATATTAGCAGTTGGGAAATAGGCAAATTCGATTAATCTAAAAGTGGTTTTACATATCTGTTTGCTATTCATACAATTTATTAGACTAATAGTTAATGTGCTTAAAAAGTAAGCGAGCCTTACTCTTTATTGGCCTTTTTATTTTTAAAAACATTAAATATCAAAGTGTTAAAGTATTTTTTGAGACCCACTTTTTATTAAAAACCCCATTTTTATAAATTCATACCCTACCTTTTGCCTAATCGTGTTTTGCAGTTGGCTGCTTTACCCTAACTGCATAATAAAAACTCACACAATTTTTCAAGATAGGTAGTAGGAGAACTCATGAATACGAGGCAGCAATCAGCGTCTGCTGAACAAGGATCGGATGCTCATACCGACCAGCAAAGCTATCAAGCTCTTCATAAACCCAGCAGTGAATTTTCGAGTCGCGACGAATACCTTGAACACGAATTACAAATTATGCAGCCCAAGCGCTGGCGTCCTAACTTACCGTTCCGTGATTATCGGTTTGAATTAGAAGACTCTATCCCAGCCATGGCAGGCACCATAGGTAAGGTGGTCATGGTGGGTGCAATTGCGGCTACATTTGCAGCACCACTAGGCTTAGGTGAAGGCTTTATTCTAGAAAACGTGCGCTATGAACTGTTAATTGTATCGATTTTCATTTTACTATTTTCGGGCTTCTTTTTACCAACAGCAAATTTAGCGGGTACTCATGGACCGCTTATTCCTTTGATCCCGATTGTTGTTGCAGCGGGTGGTCACCCAATGGCCTTTGGTTTACTGATAGGGGCGTTTGGTCTGTTACTCGCGCTTAGTAAAGGGGGGAGTTTACTGGCGGGGCTAACCAGCCGAGGCGTGTGTGGCGGTTTATTGCTCTACCTTGGTTTTATTGGCACGATTTCGCAGGTTAAAAAGCTGTTTGCATGGGCTGAAGGCATTGATATGACCCATATCGCTTTTATTGTGATTTTATCGACAATCGTGTTGTATGCCTTACTTGAGCACTACAAAAAACGTTGGTTAGCTGTGCCATTAAGTTGCTTACTTGGCGGGTTAATCGCATTTTTACTGGGAGCACCGTTTGAGTTTAAAACAGCACCGGGCTTACCAAATATGAACCCGATGTATTGGTGGGGTGAAAATACTGGTTGGATGTTGGGTTTGCCTACACTTGAGAGCTTTGTGGTGGTATTACCATTTGCGGTGCTTGCGGTTGCGATGTGGTCACCCGACTTTTTAGGGCATCAAGTATTCCAAAAAATTAGTTACCCTGAGCGCACTGAAAAAGTACAAATGAACATTGACGATACTATGTTTAGCGCTTCAATCCGCCAGACTTTTGGTTCATTGTTAGGTGGCTCTAACTTTACCTCGTCATGGGGAACCTACATTGTACCTGCAGCCATTGCTAAGCGCCCAATTCCTGCAGGGGCGGTGTTAACTGCATTATTTTGTATCATTGCCAGTATTTGGGGCTACCCAATGGATTTAGCTATTTGGCAACCCGTATTATGTGTAGCCTTGATTGTTGGTGTGTTTATCCCACTTCTTGAAGCTGGCATGGAAATGACCCGCGAAGGTAAAACCACGCAATCGGCCGCTATTGTGGTATTTTCATCGACTTTAGTGAATCCTGCATTTGGTTGGTCATTAACTATGTTGCTAGACAATCTGGGCTTAATTGGTTGTAAAGAGCGAAGCTCTGAATTATCCCCAATGAGTCGTTGGATCATTCCATTAATAATGTTTATTATTTTAACAAGCGTGATGGCAATGGTAGGTATGCTGCCAGGTATCCCTGCGTTAATGGCAGACTTTAGGCATTAATATAGATTAGGGTAAGGTGATAAACACCTTACCCTTTTTTAAAGCTCTTATTTAAACTTAACTGTTTTTTCGCTGCGGGTGTAAGTACGGGTATCGGGTTTTGTCCATTGACCCTTTTTAAGGTAAGAGGTCGATACCACAAAGCTATTGTTTTTAAACTCGCTTGTCGATTTTACTTTAGTGATCCCTTCTTTGCTGCCTGTCACATTTTCATAAGCAACAAACCGAGTAGGGCTAAGTACATTCATTGTGCCTTGGGTATAAAAGCCTGCCGTAGTGAAGTAATAAAACACCAAAGACTGCTTTTTATTGTCCCAAAAAATCATCGATTCACCACCATATTCACCTTCATTGATAGAGTGAATGGTTTTAATGGCGGTGCCATTGAGCGCACGTTGCCAAGTGCTCACATCTTGCACCGCAGGTTTACCTGCTGCGACATTAAAGTCAGACTGCCACGTGCCTAAGTAAGGCTCAAACACTTTTAGCTTGTCATCAAGTTGTTGCTCTGCTGCCATAACAGAAAGCGAACATAGGCAGATTGATAGTAAAAGTGATTTGAGGTATGCCATAATAACGCCCCGATATAATTTAATTTATTTTGCAAAGTATAGGTGATAATTCTTTGATTAAGAAAACATTAGTTACATTTTCATTGTTGTTTTTAGCGTTATTATGGCTGATATCGTGGCAACTTAATATTACCTACTTTATTGCAGGCACTTACAGCGTAGCGAGCTTAATAAGCTTTTTGGTATATGGCTGGGATAAACGGTTAGCGATGCAACATGGCGAGCATGTGATAAGAGTGCCTGAGCGTACACTGCATATTTTAGGGTTAATCGGCGGCTGGCCAGGTTCATTAATTGCGCAGCAATGGCTAAGACACAAATCTAAAAAACGCAGTTTTATTGCTGTACTTTGGTTAACAGTTATTGTTAATTGCAGTGCACTGTCGTCACTGTATTACTTGCAGTTAATTTAAAAGTAGATTAAAAAAAGGAAAGCAGTTGCTTTCCTTTGGTGGGAAGTAATTTCACATTATTGCGTCGATTGATTAGACTTTATGCTGTCCAAGTCTACAGTCAATATTGTTTTTTTATCTATAACAATCCACTTGCGATAGGTCAAATAGCCAGGTTTTGTTACTTCAATATCGTATTTACCATTATCAAGTTCGATACCATCTTCGTACACAGGTTTAATATTCATAATACGAACACGGGCATCGTTAGGTGTAGTAACGACGGTTAATGAAGTTGCAGGCATTTCTTCTATCACTTCAGCTACAGGCTCTACAATAGGCTCTGGTTCTGGCGAAAGCTCAGTGGTTGATGAACAGCCTGCTAGTATCATTAATGCACAGGCAAGACTTAATTTTTTCATAATTACTCCATTAAATTACACTATTTATTAAACGTTAAAGAAAAAGAATGGCGTTCAAAAATATAATTGTGCAAATTCGTTCTTCCGTGACGTTTGATTATTTAAGTTTTGAGCTAAATTGTATTTTCTAGACTCTTTCTGATTTCTTCGCTACGTTCGACAAGTCTTTCGGCTGTTCTGTACATTTTTCGTTTCATTAAGCTACTCGCCATAGAAATATAAGTCGTTGCAATTTGATCTTTGATTAATAAAATGGGCTCAAAAGATTCGGGGAAAATTTCAGCTTCCTTACTAAATGATTCATCAAATTTCATAAGTTGTTTATAGTCAGAAACATTGGCAAGTTGAGTATTAAATCTTTCTAACTTTTCTTGATAAAATATTTTGGCATCATCGTCAGGGTAGCTTAAAGTCATCCCTTCACTTGTTTTTCTCTTATACTCAGCTAATGCAACCATGGCTGACTCTTTTTTCCGCAATGCCGTAACGAGTGGTTCAAGTTCTGAAATATTAGCAAAAACTAATTCACCTACATCAAGTAACGTTTTTTGTGTGACGAAATCTTCATTTTCAATAGACGTTAAAACGGCCAGTTTGAAATTATTTATATGTTCTTGGTTAGGTACATAGCTATAACTAGAGTCGATAATTTTTAATTGAGATACAAGGCCGTGAATATTGTTTTCTCCACTTTCATCATATCTAGACTGCGATAACAGTACATCTAAACGATAACTAAGATCAGAAAGGATCGACTGTCTTTCAGTAAGTAAACTTTCGAGTTTATTATTTAATGTTTCTGAATCGGGATAGATTTTTTTTGCTTCCTCATAAATATCAATAGCATCATCATAGGCCTTTGTATTTATGGCGGTTCTTGATAAACCTTCAACTTGTTCAGTAAACTTTTCCACAACTTTATTTTGATGAACAGCTAAAAGTCCTTCTTTCAATACTTTGTATTGTGGTGGAATTTCATTTAACCGTTGCGGTAAACCATCACTAGGCCAATTCATCCATGTTTCAAGCTGTTCTACTTTTGCGAGCGAGTTTTGATAGTTTGCTTCAATCAATTGCTGTTTATCACTTTGAGATAAAAACTGATACCCAGCACCAGCAATGAGTAACGTGTAGCAAGCAACATGGATCAATAGAGATGTTCTATTGTTGTTTAGTTCAGACCTAACTTCGAGCAATGATTTAGGGCGCATTGCGGCATCAAGTGAGAGGCATTTTTTGAGTTTAAGCCACACACTGAGTGAACAGTTGCTCGGTTTATTTACGCTTGTTTCTTTTGCTACTTGATTTGCAGCGACTCTATTGTATGGGTGCTTACTCGTTAATAACTCAAATGCGATACAGCCAAATGCAAATATATCGTCTTTAGCTGAAGATTTGTCCCCATTTAGTTGTTCAGGGCTCGCGTATGTGGGGGTGTAACCATTGCTATTTGGTAACTCATTGTTATCCGGCGCTGCATATTTATCTTCGTGAAGATTTGTTTTTGCAATCCCAAAATCCAAGATTTTTAAGTTTCCTTGCGAATCAAGAATAATATTTGAAGGTTTTAGGTCGCTATGAACGATTCCTTTTGTGTGCGCATAAGTAAGGGCATCAATTAATTGATTTAAAATTGGTTTAGCCCTTTTTTGAGATAAACCACTGGGCTTATTTCTTTTGATCAACTGTTCAAGAGTTTCACCTTCAATCCATTCCATTACAACGAAATGATAGTTGTCACTTGATGAAGCTGAAAACACTTTAATAATGTTAGGATGAGAAAGAGAGCGCGTTTTTATTGTTTCATCTTTTAGCAACAGTAGCGCATCTTCAGAGTCTGCCAGTTCTGGATGCAATACTTTGATAGCGACGATATCGTCTTGATTTGAATTTGTATTTAGATAGGTATCTCGCGCTCGATAAATATACCCCATTCCGCCTTCGCCAATTAATTCTTCAATTAAGTAGCGCTTTGCTAGATATTTACCAATTAAGAGAAGCTTGCTTTCTTTCGATACTGCATTTTTATTTTTTATTGAAGCAATACGTGTTTTATCATTTTCAGCAGTCATTATAATTCCTTTTATAAAAATCAATATCCTTTTGATTGGTGCCATATTTTACAAAAAATACATCAATAAGCAATCATTCAGTTTATATTAATGAGCTGGTACTTAAGGTTTAGTTTAATGTTTGATTATTGTTTTATCCTTTTTATTCTGTTTTTTGAAACTATTTTAAATTTTATTTTTGGGTATTTTTCCGCGTTGACTTTATTCCGTGAAGTATTTTATCCTAATAGAATGTTTGTATTTATGGGACTAACAATCAAATGGAAGTGATTCTAAATGTTACCAGTTATCACAGGCTCTCTCCTGAGATAGATGCGAAAAAAGTAGTAAAAAATGAATTAACTTTTGGTCGTTCAGAAGATTGCGATTGGTATTTACCTGATCCTGAAAAAGTAATATCAGGTCGCCATGGCAAAATCGTAAAAGAGACCGATGGATTCTATGTATATGACTACTCTACCAATGGATTGTTTATAAACTTTTCAGTTTCACCGTTAGGAAAAGAAAACAAACACCGTCTAAATGATGGTGACATTCTCACGATTGGTGATTTTCAAATAGAATCAACTCTACAGCAAGTTAACCAAGTTCAAGATTTTGAGCCACAAATCAATTCTTTCAACACCTCGCTTTCTGAAACGCCAAAAGATTCAAGCGATGATATTAAGGGGTTTGCTGAACAGCAAATGGCTTATGGCAGTGCAAACGAACTTGAAGAAGCAATGATTGCGCCTACTTTTCAGAAAACACCGAGTGATAATATTGACATATTTTCACAACAAAGTCTGAGTCAACCTATTCCTGAGGATTGGGATGAACTCGCACAACTATCAGCTAAGGTAGAAGAAAAAGAAAATAGCGTGCCTGTATTACCGCTAGAAGAGCCTGTAATTAGCACTCCAGCTGTTAATGATAGTAAGCCGTTTAATAATGGCAATAGAGCAATGGCTGCAAATAACGCCCCAGTTAGTGCACCTATAAAAGATAATCAAATTCCAAACTCATCGAAGTTAATCTCTTCATTTTTAAATGGTTTAAGTGTTAATGAAAAGCTATCAGTAGAGCTGCAAAATGAAGACACATGGCAGCGTATGGGTGAGTGCTTTAAGCTTTTCCTTGAAGGCTCGATGGATTTGATTCGCCAGCGAACAAATATTAAGAACCAACTTAAATTGAATCACACAACGTTTAAAGTTGAACAGAATAATCCACTTAAGTTTTCAGCAACCATTGATGATGTAATGCAGAATCTTTTTGTTCGCAATAGCGCAAGTTTTTTGCCAGCGAATGAAGCAGTTAAAGAAAGTTTTGTTGATACAAAACTTCACGAGCAAGGGTTATTAGCAGGTGCGACTGGGGCACTTAATGGTCTTTTAGAGCAATTATCACCCGATGGCATAAAAGCACAAAGCAATAATGGTGGGTTACTTAGCTCATTGCCTGCTTATGGTGGTGCTTCAAGCTGGCGTATATATAACGAATTGTATGCTGACATTACAGATGATGTTAAAGCTAAAGGAGTTTTAGCATTTTCTGATGATTTTCTGAAGGCTTACAATCGTGGAAATTAGCTGTATTACAATGAAGGAATAATGCAATGTTGAAGTTCAAGCTTACTTTTGTAGGTGCTTTATGGGTATTTTTAACAGCCTGTACAACAGTAAACAAGTTTGTGCCCCCATCTACTGATTTAAATATTTCAGTGGCCTCAGATGTGAACCCAGATATCTCTGGTCGTCCTTCACCTGTTGTTTATAAAGTGTTTGAACTGAGCTCTCGCACCATTTTTGATACGCAAGATTTCTTTAGCCTATATGAAAATCCTGAAGCAGTACTTGGTCCAGATCTACTTAAGAAAGATGAGCTTGAATTACAACCTTCGGCAAACATTGAATACAAAATGAACTTGAACAGAAACACACGTTTTGTTGGTGTTGTGGTCGCTTACAGAGATATTGAAAAGGCCCGTTGGCGAGCTGTTATAGAAGTTGACCCAACAGGCTATGATGACATTGACGTAAATGTTGAGTCGTTAGCTGTATATATGAAAGATTAAAGGAATAAACATGAGTGATTACACGCGGGTCGCATGGACAGAAGGAATGTTCTTAAGGCCTCAGCATTTTCAACAAGCAGATAAGCATGTTTCTAGTGTAATTAGAAGAGTTATAGAGGGCACTGTTGCTGATTCATGGGGAGTCATTGAACTCGAAATTGATAGCGAACTACTTGTAACCGGTCAATTTGCTATTGATAAATTGTCGGCTATTTCGCCAGATTTATGCCCAATTCAGATGCCAAGTGATGAGTTTCTTCCTGATCCCTTAGTGGTAGCGAAAAGTGCCTATGATGAAATTATATGCCTTGCAATTCCAGCCTTGAAGGGAAGTGGGATCAACATCTCTTCTAGTGAAGACGAATTAGTGACACGTTACAGGATTGCAGACTTATCAGTTAGTGATGACAGTTTAGGCTCTCAAGCTCAAGAAGTAATCCAAGTAGCAAAGCTTCATAGCCGATTGATGTTAATGTCTGATGATACATCGGGTTATGTCTTGCTGCCGCTTGCAAGAATTACAGAAGTCACGAATGAGGGAGCAATTAAACTTGATTCTAAGTATATTCCTCCTAGTTTGTTTGTCACCAGTAATAAGCCTTTAACAGCGCTTGTCAGAGAGGTCTCAGGTTTAATAAAGCAACGTGCTGAAAGTATTGCGGTGAGACTATGCCAAGGGTATGCAGGTAGCACATCCGTGGCTGATTTTTTGATGCTACAAACACTCAATAAATATGATGCTATATTTCAAAGCCTATTAACGCATTCTTGTGTTCATCCGCGAGAGCTTTATGCACGGTTAATTGAGCTTGCTGGCGAACTTGCAACATTTAGTGCTGTAAATAAACGGGTGCCGCAACTTCCGAAATATGACCATGCAAATTTACAGTTTGTTTTTGCAGAGGTTGTGAACTTCCTATACCAATCACTAAGCCAAGTGATTGAACAAACAGCCACTGAAATTAAGTTAGAACAAAGTAAGTTTGGTATCTCATTCGGTGCATTAAGAGATAAGTCGATTCTCGACTCAGCTCAATTCGTACTGGCTGTTAAAGCGAGTATTCCGCATGAAGAATTAAGAAAGTTGCTTCCTTCGCAAATTAAAATTGGTAGCGTAGAGTCGATTCGAGATTTAGTAAATAACCAGCTACCAGGGATCTCAATTAATGGCTTACCTACAGCGCCACGTCAAGTACCTTACCATGCTGGATATCATTATTTTGAGCTTAATAAAAACAGTGAACACTGGAGCAAACTAAAATCCAGTGGGGGTATCGCTATTCATTTATCGGGTAACTACCCTGACTTAAACTTAATTCTTTGGGCAATTAGAAGCTAATAAAGGAAGCGTTTCAATGGATGAAACAATAATTAAACCACGTCCAGGACGTTTGGGCCGTAACAAGTCAAATTCAGAAGCATCGCAAGGTTCGAGTGACAAAACCGTGGTCTCGTTTAGTCACTCTTCACCTGAAAAGGCGAATGTTAGTTCTGTATCAATTTTTAAAAATGAATTACTCGATGCGGCTAATGACAGCTTTTCATTGATCATTTTTATTAATCAGTCATCGCAAATAGACAGTTTAGCGGCTTTAAAGCATCGTGCAATTGAATCAATCAAGCGCTTTGAGACGAATCTGCGCGCGAAATCAATTGAGCTCACGGTCATTAATAATGCGCGTTATTGCTTATGTGCTGCAATTGATGAAGCCGTATTAAATGCAAAGTGGAGTTCGTTAGAATGGGCAGAAGAAAGCTTATTATCCACTTTTCATAAAGAAACATTTGGTGGTGAGTACTTTTTTACCTTGCTGGATGAAGCGCTAGCGCATCCAGAAATGAATCGAAACTTTTTAGAGCTACAATACCATTGTTTAAATTTAGGTTTTAAAGGTAAGTTTCGAGTTGCAGCAAGCGGTGAAAGTAAGCTAGAAGATTATCGCAATAGAATTTATCACATCCTCAATCAGTTGGATGGGCCTCATAGTCAATTTTTAACACCTAGTTGGAAAAGCCGTGTTGCAGCAGGTGTAGAGCTCAGAAACCAAATTCCACTTTGGGTTGTGATATCGGTTTTGGCTTTAATTGCACTCGTGGTTTATTTATTTTTTAACATGCGCCTTAATGAGCAAGTTGACGCTACAGCTGAAAATTTGAAGTCAGTTCACCCTTTGTCATCTTCACAAGTTGAAGGTAATAGAAGTAAGCAACTTGATTTGTTAACTCAGTTATTACACACAGAAATACAACGCGGTATAGTCAGCGTTGAACAACAAACAGACAGGATCAGAATAACAATAAATAATGAGAGTTTGTTTAATTCTGGTGAAGCAACACTATTGCCCTCTTTCCAACCCATTTTAGAGAAGTTAGCACTAAGCCTTGAAGGAACAAAAGGCAAAATCTTAATCACAGGTCACACCGACGATAGCCCAATAAGTACCAGTCAGTTTCCTTCTAATTGGCATTTATCATTAGCTAGAGCTACACAAGTAGCAAATTCAATGGCTAAGAATACTGGCTTAATGGGAAGGTTATGGCCAGAAGGAAAAGGTTCTGCAGAGCCTTTAGTGAGCAATACGAATTCAGATAAGGCATTAAACCGCCGAATTGAAATCGACTTACTTTTTTAATGGAGTTGTGATGAGTTTTATTCAAAAGTGCAAGCGCGCTATGTACGCTGCTACTTCTCGTAAGGTAATGATTGTAGTTGGCTTTATAGCTCTCTTCCTACTTATTTGGTTTGGTGGTCCACTGATTGCGATCGCCGATTATAAGCCGTTTGAAAGTGTCGCTGCTCGTGCCATCACTATTTTAGCAATTTTACTGGTTTATACCGTAGTTAAACTGATTGAGTTTAGAAATCAAAGCAAACGAAATACCAGCATGACAGAAGAGCTGATAGAAGTTGATGCTAATTCTGCAGATGAAGTCCAAGAAGAGATTAAAACCTTAAAAACTCGTATGGTTGAGGCGATAGAGTTGTTGAAGGATGCTAAGCTTTTTAACGGCCGTAATATCTATCAGCTTCCTTGGTATATTATGATTGGCCCACCGGGGTCAGGTAAAACAAACTTCATTAATAACTCAGGTCTCGACTTTCCTTTAAAGGAGAAGCTAGGTACTGACTTAATTCACGGTGTTGGTGGTACGCGTAATTGTGATTGGTGGTTTACCAACAAAGCTGTGATTATCGATACCGCAGGGCGTTACACTACACAAAACAGTCATGCTTTGCATGATTCTAAAGCATGGCAAGGCTTTTTAGGGCTACTTAGAAAATACCGCCCAAAACGACCTGTAAATGGGGTGATCATCAGTATGGGTATATCCGAACTGATGAATCAAACGAAAACTGAGCGTAACTTGCATGCCCGTGCGATAAAACAACGCTTGCAGGAGCTTCAGGGTCAGCTTGGTATGACTTTTCCTGTATATGTTATTTTTTCTAAAGTTGACTTAGTTGAAGGCTTTAGAGAGTTTTTTAGTGAACTGAGTGATGAAGAGACGGAGCAAGTTTGGGGGGTTACTTTTGAACTTGATGCTGATTCTGACAATCAAATTGAAGTGTTTAATAAAGAATTTCATGGGCTAATTTCAAATTTAACCTCGCTATTAAATCGACGTTTGATTAATGAGCATGATTTGGCGAACCGTTCTAAAGTGTTTGAGTTTCCAAAACAACTTCGTGCTCTTCAAAGTGTTGGTTACTCTTTTTTAAAAGAAATATTTACGCCAAATGCGTATGAAAGTCTGCCAATATTTCGTGGTGTATACCTTACCAGTGCAACGCAAGAGGGAACACCTTCTAATTTGCTGACTGAGCAAAACTCGACGAAAAAAGACTATATCAATCAAACGAGAAGCTTCTTTATAAAGCGTTTATTAGAAAGCGTTATTTTTCCTGAGCAAAACTTAGCAAGTACCAACAAACATCATGAAAAGCAAAGTAAGTGGCTACGGGTATCATGTTTAGCAGTGACATGTATCACTCTGATAGCATTAAGTATTTCTTGGTTTATTAGCTTTTCATGGAATAGTGAGTTGATAGATGAAACAAATCAAGCGTTAGCTGAATATCAAGTATTAGATCAAAATACGGTAGATAAAAGTAACTTACTTGTTTTGAATCAGCGCTTTAATAAGCTAAAGAACTTCCCTGTTAACGAGATTAATGCTGAAGACTTTGAAGCGTATGGTTTTAGTAAGGTCGAAGAGCTAACAGAGGCCTCAAAAAGTGCCTACTTGCGTTCACTAAAAACATACCTAGAACCATTTTTACTCAATGCGCTAACATCTGAGATGGAGCAACAAGCTGATTATTTGAGTTATTTATACGAGACTTTGCGCAGCTATCTGATGCTATTTGAACCTAAGCATTATAATCAAGATGATTTACTTGCTTGGTTTAGTGCCTATTACGAAAGAGCTCTTCCAGGGGATGTGAACGTAACTAATCGTAGTGATCTTATGGCGCATACGCGAGCACTACTCGATCATGGTTTCTCTGGGCAAGAAATTGATCATCAAGCTGTTCGTCTTGCTCGAGCTGAATTAACAAAACTGCCGATTGCAGAAAGAGCTTATCAGAGACTGCAAGCTGATTTTATGGAAAGCAGCATTCCACCAATAAAATTAACAGACATTATAAGTTACGAAAGCGCAAGAGAATTTAGTTTTCAAAACCCTGAAGCTACGATGAAAAGTATCCCAGGTCTTTATACTTACAATGGTTATCATGGCATTTTTAATGTCGAGAAAAGCAAGATGTTGGGTAACTTGATGGCAAGTAGTTGGGTTTACGGTGAAGAAGCTGCAAACACATACGATATTTCTAAAGCTGAGATCGAAAAGAAATTAGAGCAAAAGTATTTTCAAGATTATATCTATTACTGGCGTTCGTTTGTCGATGAACTGACTTTAAATGAGTTCAACTCACCAACAGAAGGTGTTCGCGTTACTAATGTTTTAGCTGGACCAGAAGCGCCAATAAAAAATATTATTACAACTGTTCAAAAAAATGTTCAGTTGACTAAGTTGCCTATTTCGGAAAATCAAAAGGCTGCCGGTAAAGTGGCTGCAAATGCAGCTGAAGTCGCTATGCATACTAAGGCTAATAGACTTAAGCGTTACTTACCCAATGAAACACCGAAATTTGAGGTGAAGCTTCCTGGCTATCAAGTAGAAGAAGCATTTAGTGATATTTTAGAAATTGAACCACAGCAACTTGAAACAATTCAAGCAAGTTTAAGAGAGCTAAATATTTACTTAAACCAACTTGACCGTGGAGGGTTACTTAAGTCTTCTGTAAAGAACCAATTAAGTGGTAAAAATAAACCAGAGTTTCTGAGCCAGCTTGAGTTTCAAAGTAAAGGGCTGCCTTATCCAGCCAGTAATTGGTTGTTGAACATAAGCCAAGATACGTCAAATATCACAAGGAAAAGTGCCAATCAGCACTTAAACGAAATCTGGAGAAGCAGTGTTTTACGTGAGTACAACGCAGCAATCGTAGGGCGTTACCCGTTGGTACCTCACTCAGATAAAGAAATTAATCTTAAAGATTTCTCTGACTTTTTTGGCCCTAAGGGCACAATTGATAACTTCTTTACTACCTATATTGCGCCAAGTGTCGATACCAGTAAGAGTCCATGGCGATTTGAAAAGAACATAGGTGTAAGCGAATCCGCACTTAAAATGTTTGAGCAAGCAGCCAGAATTCGTGAGGTGTTCTTCGATGGCAACAGTAATACGCCACGCATAGAGTTTGGCTTAAAGCCGATAAAACTCGACCAAACAATTTCCAGTTTTATGATCGAAGTTGATGGTCAGTCAATGGTTTATCGACATGGTCCACCGAAAGTAAAAAGTATTGTTTGGCCGGGAGACGTTGCCCAAAGTAAAACCAGAATTGTGTTTACACCACCTTATGGTGGCAGGACTATCAATACGAGTTACAGTGGCGAATGGTCTTTCTATCGAATGTTAGATGATTTAAAGGCTCAGCGAGCAGAAACTCAAAGTGACTTAGAGCTGCACTTTTCGCTGCAAGGTAATAATGCAACCGTTGAATTATTACCAAACTCAATTAGACACCCATTTTGGAACGCAAGTATAGAGAGTTTTTCATGTCCGACAAGGCTATAGGTATTGGCTATTTGGGCAAGGTTCCATTTTTGGGTGACTTTGTACAAGAAGGGATCTGCCAACAGTTTTCAGAGCATTGGGAGCATTGGTTACAGGCTGCAATAGCAGTAAGTAAAGAGCAGCTGGGCGCTCAGTGGCAAGAACGTTATTTAACAAGTCCAGTATGGCACTTTGCATTGTCTGAAAACTTAATTACAGAAAGCGCAAAAGTGGGGACACTTTTACCAAGTGTTGATGCAGTTGGGCGCCATTACCCCTTTACGGTTCTCATCGATAGCGATAGTACACCCATTTCAGCGTTAAATTCGAACCAGCTTTCGCTTGATTATGAAGACGCTGTGTTATCAGTACTTGATGACAGTGTGGACTTAAGTGTTTGGCAGAAAAAGGTGTTGAATACGCTTAAAGTTCGTCATTCAACTGCTAAAAAGTTCAGTAAAAGCCTTTCGCCAGATGAAAATAAATCTGCTGCTGTATTTGAGTTTCAAGGAGATGAATTAGCTGTTGGGACTCTAGATGATGTCTTGCATTCACTTTTACTCAATAAGTATGGGGATTACAGTGTTTGGTGGACCCACGGTTCTATCAATATTAAACCTGTTGTTTTTGTGACAGCAGGTTTACCACCGGTAAATCAGGTGGCTGCAATGCTAGATGGACGTTGGCAGCATTGGGAATGGAATTATACCCAGGTAAGTAAGTGTGAATAAAAATTTTATTAGTTATGCCGTGTCTCATCGCGGAGTCGTTCGAGAACTTAACGAAGATGCTTATATAGAGCTTAATAAGTATAACATTTGGGTTGTTGCAGACGGTATGGGGGGGCATGAAGCGGGCGATTTTGCAAGCCAGCTAGTGGTAGATGTTATCAAGGCTGAAGTCGAAGAATTACCTGCGTCATCAATTTCGACCGAGATGTTGATCAAGGCAATAAAAAGTGCCAATACAAAACTGCTTGAATATAGCAGTGATTTTTTGGCTAACAAAACGGCCGGCACAACAGTTACCGTACTGTTTTTCAAAGATAATAAGTATTCAGCAATTTGGGTAGGTGATAGCAGAATATACCTTTACAGAGCGAATGGGTTGTTACAGTTATCTCGAGACCACAGTCAAATTAATGATTTAATTGATGAGGGGTTACTCACAGAGCAAGAAGCAGTAAATCACCCTTTAGCTAATGTTATTACACGCGCGGTAGGGGTGCAAAATGAGCTGTCTGTCGACTCTGTAGAAGGCGACTTATTAACTGATGATATTTTCTTACTTTGCTCAGATGGGTTAACTGGTGAGCTAAATGACTCAGAAATTAGTATTGCCTTAGGTCCTAAAAATATTATTGATTCAGGCTTGGCTTTAATTCATTCCACTCTTGTGCGTGGCGCAAGAGATAATGTTACTTTTATTTTAGTGAAAAATGAAAAGTCAGATAATTCTAATGATAAAACATTAACTAATAATGATTTGACTGTGCCCTTATTATTGAGTAAGTAGCCATTATTAAAATAATGTGGATGATGGTTTGTTTTATTATTTTATTTTTTGTAATTTTATTTTAATTAATTGTTTTGTGGCTTGAAATTAAAAATAAGGAATGTATTATTTTACGTCGTCTCTATTTTGGGTGTAAAAGGAATTTGTAAGGCAATGGAATGTTTGTATTTGATGAATATATAGCTCCAATTAGTGAAGATGCATTCGCAGGCATTGAGCCAAGATCTGATGTGTCTCCTACCTCAACGTATTATTCCTTAAAAGATATGCGCAATCAGTTACGTGCTGCTGAACGGCTTGCACTCGTCGATGACGAAGGCATCGCTTCTCTTGCTCGTGATTGGCAGCCATTGTTGGAACAATGCAGCGCAGCATTAAAATCAGAAAGTAAAGATATAGAGTATTTAGCTTGGTTTACTGAAGCATTGTGTCGTGTTCATGGTTTTAAAGGTTTGGCGTTTGGCTTTCGCGTGGCACATGAACTAATAAGTCATCATTTTGAGGCGCTCTACCCATCGCTTGATGAAGGTGATGAGATATCTGATAAAGTCTCTGCCATTGTTGGTTTAAATGGTGTAGCGGGGGATGGGGCACTGATCATCCCTATCAAAAGTATTGCATTAACCGATAGCCAAAACTACGAACCATTTACTTATTGGGAATATCAGCAAGCTTACGATATATCTCGACTTAATGAAGAGAAAAGAGAGAAGAAAATAGCGCAAGGGGCTATTGATTTTGAGTTGATAGAAAAAAGTGCTCAAGAAACACCAGCAGAGTTTTTCCTCGATATAAAAAATGGCATTGAAGAGGCCCTTGCAGAATTTAGTGCTTTGAGTAGTGCACTTGATAATGCTACAGAACAATCGCAGCCTACTTCAAATATCAAGCAAGCACTCGAGGAATGCTTAAATGCAGTTTTACATTTAGGTGAAGACAAATTTAAGTCCCTTGAAGCGAAGTCGATTCAAGAACCGCAAGAAAATGAGCAGGTTGAAGGCGAAACACCTGTCGGAGAGAATCCCTCTCGAAATGATACCCAAATCAATAGCCGAGAAAATGCGATAAACAAGTTGCAAGAAATTGCACAGTTTTTTAGAAAGACAGAGCCACATTCACCTATGTCTTACACCATTGAGCAAGTTATTCGATGGAGCGAATTATCGCTACCAGAATTATTAAATGAATTAATAACCGATAGTGATGCTAGGACCGGATACTTTAAGCTGTCTGGCATCAAAGTTAGCGAAACAGAAACCGAGTAAAAGGAGTTTTGAATGAGTATCCATGACAAATTAAAACGTGTACGTAAACCGAGAGTGCATATTACCTATGACGTTGAAACTGAAGGTGCAATTGTAAAAAAAGAGCTGCCTTTTGTGGTTGGGGTAATGGGCGATTTTTCAGGTCATAATCAAGAAGTATTAAAACCTTTAAAAGATCGTCGTTTTATTCAAATCGACAGAGAAAACTTTAATGATGTTTTAAAGAAAATGAGCCCTTCGCTGAAGTTAGATATTGATAATACTTTAACTGATGACGGCACCAAATTTAGTGTTGATCTCAACTTTAAAAGTATCGATGACTTTGAGCCTGCTGCTGTCGTAAATCAAGTTGAACCATTACGCAATTTGATGGAGACACGTAATAAACTTCGAGACCTAATGACTAAGATTGACCGCTCGGAAGAGTTAGAAAATGTCTTAGAGGAAGTGTTAAGCAACACGGCGAGTCTTGATTCAATTGCCAAAGAGCTAAAGTTAGAGGAGTCTGAAAAATGAGCACCGAAACACTAGCACAAGAATTAGACACAGCAACAACGACAGAGTCAACGTCGTTATTAACTCAAGCGATTGGCGCAACTAAACAAACAGACGCAAGTCGAGCGGAAGAGCTGTTACGCACTTTAACTGAAGAAGCTTTAAAGGGCACTGTTCAATGGAATAAAAACATGACAGTGACTTTCAATGAAGCGATTCAGTTGATCGACCAAAAAATATCGAAACAACTCAGTGTCATTATGCACCATGAAGACTTTCAAAAATTAGAAGGTTCATGGCGTGGTTTGAATCACTTAGTAATGAATTCAGATACTGGTTCAACTCTAAAAATTCGCGTGCTTAATATGAAGAAGAAAGAGCTTCATAAAGATTTAAGTAAAGCGGTTGAGTTTGATCAAAGCCAAACATTTAAAAAAATCTACGAGTCAGAGTTTGGTACACCAGGTGGTGAACCTTACGGTACTATTGTTGGTGATTTTGAGTTTACGAATCACCCCGAAGACGTTGAAACTCTGGGCTTAATGTCAAACGTTGCTGCAGCTGGTTTTTGTCCGTTTATTTCGGCATCATCACCTTCACTCTTTGGATTTGATAGTTGGGAAGAGCTCACTAAACCTAGAGATCTAGAAAAAGTATTTGAGTCACTTGAATACACTAAATGGCGCTCATTTAGAGATAGTGATGATTCACGCTTTGTTTCACTCACAATGCCAAGGTTTTTATCTCGTTTACCTTACGGTGCAGCATCTAAACCTGTTGAAGAATTCAACTATGAAGAGTTTGAAGTTGATGAGCTTGCCGGTCGCTCTGTAAGTACTGATAACGCAGATTATTGTTGGAGTAATGCAGCCTATGCGATGGCGACGAATATGACAAAAGCATTCTCTCAATATGGTTTTTGTACTGCTATTCGTGGCGCAGAGGGCGGCGGTAAAGTAGAAGGTTTACCTACTCATATATTCACTAGTGATGATGGTGATCCTGATCTTAAATGCCCAACAGAGATTGGTATTACTGACCGACGTGAAGCAGAGTTAAGTAAGCTTGGTTTCTTACCACTGTGTCATTATAAAAATACAGATTACGCGGTGTTCTTTGGTGGACAATCGTGTCAAAAACCGCAAGTTTACTCAACGCCTGATGCAACTGCGAATGCTGCTATTTCAGCCCGCTTGCCTTACCTAATGGCTACTTCTCGCTTTGCTCATTATTTAAAAGTAATGGCACGCGATAAAATCGGTAGCTTTATGGAAGCAGAAGACGTTGAATCTTGGTTAAATCGTTGGATTCTATCTTACGTAAATGCAACAGAGGGTGGTGGTCAAGATATCAGAGCACGTTATCCTTTAGCAGATGCAAAAGTTTCAGTTAAAGAAATTCCTGGTCAACCTGGTGCCTATAATGCTGTTGCGTGGTTAAGACCATGGTTACAAATGGAAGAGTTAACGTCATCACTTAGATTGGTTGCCAAAATCCCTGAGATTGGTTAACCCTTTCTGCATTAAGGATGATGCAAAATGAATTGTGAAGAGTTTTCATTCATAGGAGCTGACGCTGTATTTTCTCATAGTACAGCGTCAGATATCTTCGAAAATAGCGCTTTATTGGAACGCTTTCTAAATGAGAAAGAGACATTTAAAGCGCTGTTATTATGGCTTGAAGGCTCTTCTGATTCGCCACTGCAGTGGGATAAAGAGTCAATCAGTTCATATTTGCAACTGACCATTGTTAAAATAGATTCGCTCATATCTGATCAATTAGATCAGATTTTACATCACCCAACATTTCAACAATTAGAAGCCAGCTGGCGCAATTTATGGTGGTTAACTTTACAAACAGAACTTAGCGATAAAGAAAAAAAAGTAAAGTTACGCTTGTTAGATTGTGATTGGAATACATTATCGAGAGATGTTAATAAGGCAATCGATTTTGATCAAAGTAGCTTCTTTCAATTAATTTATCAAAATGAGTTCGATCGCCCTGGCGGAGAGCCCTTTGGTGTATTGATTGGTGATTACGAAATTACTAACGGGAGTGCACCGGGTACCATTTACAACGATATAGACACCTTAAAAGAAATTTCGAAAGTAGCCGCAGCCTCCTTTTCGCCATTTATTACTGCTGTGTCAGCAAGCTTATTTGGTACAAACAGCTTTACTGACCTAGGTTACCAATTCGATTTATATAATCAATTTGAACAGGTCGAATATACAAAGTGGCGTAGCTTTAGAGCCATGGAAGATGCGCGTTTTGTTGGTCTTGTATTGCCGCATGTTTTAGTCAGAGCACCCTATAAAAACGACGGTACCCGTCACTTAGACTTTTTATATACAGAAAAAATAACAACACCAGAAACAGACATGTTATGGGGAAACGCCGGTTACCAATTTGTGTCGACTTTAGTGCGTGCTTATGCTGAAAGTGGTTGGTTTGGTCAAATAAGAGGCATTGAACCAGGTAAAATATCTAAAGGTATCGTTACTGGTTTGACGAAAAATTACTTTTCAACTGATGTGTACAGAAAAGAAGCTAAACCACCAATAGATTTGATTGTAACCAGTAAATTAGAAAAGCAATTTTCTGAACTTGGGTTTATTCCAGCATCATCCGTGACTAATACTGAGCATCTGGTTTTTTATAGTAACGCTTCGGCTCAGCAAGCCAAGCACTACGATAGTGAAGCATCGACAGTAAATGCCCGCTTATCGTCTATGCTGCAATATATTTTATGTGTGTCACGTTTTGCTCACTATTTAAAGCTCCTAGCACGTGATCGGGTTGGTTCTTACAGTACAGCTCAAGCTTGTGAACAAGGCTTGCAAGCATGGGTTAATAACTACACGACAGCATCGGACTCTGCCTCAGAGCAAATAAGAAGTAAGTATCCTTTGGCAAATGCGAAAGTGAAAGTGACTGAAAATAAATCGAAGCCAGGCCACTACTTTTCTGTCTTACAACTACAACCTCATTTTCAGCTTGATCAAATGGTATCAAGTATCAAATTAGTGACTGAACTAAGTCCTCATCATCAAATAAAGGAATAAAAATGAAAAAGATCCATGAGTGTATTCGCAATGGAAAATTAGCTGATGCATTAGAGTACTGCGCACAAAAACTAAAAGATGATCCACTGAATTTTGATATTCGCAGCGCTTATACGGAATTGCTGTGTGTTAATGGTGAACTTGAAAAAGCGGATAAACAATTAGATTTTATGGTGACTAAATCACCTGAGCTAGCGGTAGGTGCTGTTAATTTAAGACACTTAATCAGGGCCGAGCAAGCACGACAAGATTTTTATGAAGGTAAAGCGGCTCCTAAACTATTTCATGAAGCAGATGAACTCGATGAGATATTTCTGCAGATGCATATCGATTTACGTGAAGAAAATTTAAAAGAGGCTACTGATAAAGCAGCCAAAGTTGAGTCTTTCAGAACCAATTCAGCAAATGAGCAACTTACTGCAATCAGAGATATTGATGATTTATTAAACCCATTTCTGGAAATTTTGGGGACCAACGGTGAGTTTTATTTAGCTCGCTTTGATGAAATCGAAAAATTTGAAGTCCAGCCAATAGAGTCAATCGTTGAGCAAATCTGGCTACGTGTTGAGGTCACTATCAAAGATGGACCTTTAGGTACTGCTCATATCCCAGTTGTTTACCCACACTCAAAGAGTGAAATAGAAAAACTAGGCCAAGTGACTGAATGGCAGGAACTAACTGAAGAAATGTACTTAGGACGCGGAATGAAAATGCTGTTTATAAATGATGAAGCAGTCTTATTGTCTGAACTTGGCTCTTTCATCAATTGAGTGTGAAATTTTCATGATTGCAAGCAAACAGCCGCTCAAAGCATCGATTTTAGATCGTTTGATAGATGACGAGCCAGATGTACAGGATTCGCCACAGCGAACGGATGGTATCAGCTTATCACTTTTAAAAAGTTACGTAAGACGAGATATCGAGGCGTTGCTAAATGCTCGGATCCAGTGGCACACATGGCCAAGTCAATACAGTGAGCTTGCAACATCGTGTTTATCATATGGATTGCCTGATTTTTCGAGCATGGTTGTAAGTTCGCATGAAGGGCGAGCTGCATTGTGTGAAAAAGTTAGAGATGCGATTTTACGATTTGAGCCTAGGTTTATTGAAGTTGAAGTATTAGTTGATGAAGAACTACCCCTTAACCGAGTATTAAACCTAAGAATTAATGCCTTGTTGTATGCCGATCCAGAGCCAGAATACATCAGTTTTAACTCTGAAGTTGAGCCAGTTAGTTTAGGTATGAAAATCTATGAGACTTCACTATGAATGATGAATTATTAAAATATTACAATCGTGAATTAGCGTATGTGCGCCACCTTGGGAAAGACTTTGCAGAAAAATACCCAAAAGTAGCAGGCAGGTTAAAACTTACAGACGAAGTGATAGAAGATCCCCATGTTTCAAGGTTAGTCGAATCATTTGCATTTTTAACTGCCAACATTAGGCAAAAACTTGATGATAGCTTTCCTGAGTTAACGGATGCGCTTTTAGGTCAACTCTATCCAGACTACCAAGCACCTATCCCTTCATTATCAATTGTAAAGCTAGAATCAGAAAACCTATCAACGACAGGGGTCATTATTCCTCGCGGGAGTGAGCTTGAAACCAATGTAGAAGGAATGAAACAGTGTAAATTTCAAAGCTGTTTTGATACCAATTTATGGCCCGTAGAGATAACAGCTGCCCAGTTTGATAACAGTCCTTTTATTGCGCCTAAACCAAAGTTTAATGAACCTGCTAAAGCGATATTTAAGTTACAACTGACAGGTGAGTATGATGGCGTTTCATTGCATGAAACAGAGCTAAATGATCTAAAAGTTTATATTCATGGACAATGGCATTATGCGCTCAAAGTATACGAGCTATTGTTTAAACATTGCATCGGAATAGCAGTAGATAATGGCGATGAGGGAGTGCATTACCTCTCGAAAACTCATTTAAAATCAGTTGGATTTGAGGAGCATGAAGCTGTTGTTCCTTACTCAATGCGCTCATCATCAGCATATAGGCTATTAGTCGAAAACTTTATTTTCCCTGAAAAGTTTAAGTTCTTTAAGTTACAAAATATTCGCTCGGTACTCCCTCGCAAAGCCAGTGCGACAACACTTTATTTTTATTTAGATGTTGAGTCGAGCGAGTTGGAGAAGCAAGTAGATAAAGACATGTTCTTGCTGGGTTGCACGCCAATCATAAATTTATATGAACAAGAACTTGAACCGATCCGCCCAGAGCTAAGCGAATATGAGTATAAACTCGCACCACGCTATATCGACTCTGAAATATCTGAAGTTATTAGCCTTGAAGAGGTGGTTGCATTTGACCACAAGGGGAATAAACAGATAGTGACGCCTTTTTATGCGCAAACACACCCTAAATATCAAGAGCATAAAGATCTCTATTGGCATACTCGACGAGAAACAGCACTTTGGGCTGGTGGCTATGCTGAGGCGGGAACCGAAACCTATTTATCATTAGTAAATGGTGGCTTCGAAAATAGTGCGCAAGCTCTCAGTGAGGGAAATACGGTGGTAACAGCGCGGGCTCAATGCAGTAATCGTAATCTACCAGCTAGTTTACCATTTGGTGATGATGAACTTGGTTTTACATTGCCAAAGCGTGGCGATGTAATAAAAAAAATCAGGTGTTTAGTTGCACCAACTCATGCGGTAAGACCTGTGCTTGGCAGTAATACTCGCTGGCAATTGATCAATCACCTGACTCTTGATTCATTTAGTGGTGAGCAAAGTGCAGAGAAATTAAAAGAAACATTGAGGCTATATGATTTTAAAGCAACACCGCAATCAAAAGGGATGATAGATAACATCTATAGCGTCAGAATTGAACCTGCAACTGCGCGTGTCATGCAAAACGGTCGGGTCGCTTTTGCAGCAGGAACTGACATTGAAATTACGTTTGCAAATGATGACTACGCTGGTAGTGGGGTGTTCTTTTTTGCTTCAGTTCTTGATTGTTTCTTCTCGCAATTTGCATCAATTAATAGCTTTACACGCTTAAGTCTAAAGTTAAAAGAACAAGACCGAGTTTATCATCAGTGGCCAGCTAGAGTAGGTTCCGGAGTGCTACTATGATTGCACAATTGCTCGAGAACGCGACAGAAATAGACTTTTACAAAGCTGTGTTTGTGATCGAGTCTCAGTTGTCGAGTGCGGCCCAGCAATACCGGAAAGTTGGCTATGATTGTCAGCCAAAACTAGAGCTGATCAAGTTCAGTTCAACACAAAAGTTTGGCTTTGCGGGTAATGCGATAACTAAATTAAAACCAGCTAAAAGCATTGAAGGGATTACTCAGTTTGATATGGAAATATCGTTTATGGGGATGACCGGTTGCTCTGGCGCTTTGCCGCATTTTTATAGTGAACTGGTGATGCAACGATTGCGCTATAAAGACAGTACAATGAGAGATTTCTACGATATGTTTAATCATCGTTTGATTTCGTTGTACTACCGAGCTTGGAAAAAGTATAAACCCGCGCTTAATTTTGCTAATAGCAATCAAGATAACCACACAAAAATTTTGGTATTTTTGAGTGGGGGCAATGCCCCTCATCAGCTTTATTTCAGTGGTCTTTTCAGTCGAAAAACGCGAAATATTGCTGATCTGCGAAATATTTTAACTTTCTATTTAGACTGTGATGTCAGCATAAACCAATTTGTAGGTCAGTGGCAGCCGCTAAAACAATCTGAGCAAACGCGCATAAATAGTGGGGGCTTTGCAGGTCAACATGCAAGGCTTGGTATTGATGCGATTGCCGGCAAGCAAGTTTGGGATATATCAACAAAGATCGAAGTTATTATCGAGCCCAAAAATGAGCACCAAACAGCCTGTCTTCTACCACAGCAAGAACTCTGGAATTTAGCCAATCAAATTGTGAGTGATTTTGTTGGTAATCAAATTCAGCATGCACTGATAGTAAAAGCAAACTTTTATAAGCTTGGTGCAAAGCAACTATTAAAAGAACGATGTCAATTAGGCTGCAATAGTTTTCTGTTACCCGAAAACGCTGCTCAAAATGGCAAAGTCACTGAACTTTCGCTCAAAGGATAAATAAATACAAGGAAATATTATGTCTACAATGACGCTAAATACACTCGTAGAAAAACTAAGCCCAGAGTGCAAAAAGAGTCTTGAACAGGCTGTTGCAATTTGTAATAGCCGAAGTCATTTCACTGTTGAATTAGAGCATTGGTTACTAGCGATGCTTGAGCAACAACTAGATGACTTTAGAATTATTTTGAGCGCTTACGATATTGATCGAGACTCATTAAAAAATGATTTGAATAAGTCTTTAGAAATGCACAAAACAGGTTGTAACTCATCACCGAGCTTATCGATGCATGTTACCAGTTTGCTCAAGCAAACGTGGCTTAGTACGAGCATTGATTTTACAGATACACAAATTCGTAGTGCTTACTTAACTTACACGCTGGTAAAAGATGACACTTTAGCAAGTTTAGTGAGTCGTTGTAGTAAAGAGTTTAATAAGATAGAAGCAGGGCAATTATTGCATGCTTGGCCTGAAATGGTCGCAAAGTCACAAGAACAAAGCCCTGTGGTAAATAGTCAGGCTGAAAAATCGGTATCTACAAGTTCTAAAACGCCGAGTTTAGATCAATTTACAGTTGATCTAACGGCTCAGGCAAAAGCAGGAAAAATAGATCCAATTTTGGGGCGTGATTTTGAAATTAGACAAATGGTCGATATTCTTACTCGACGTAGACAAAATAACCCCATTCTAACTGGTGAAGCAGGGGTAGGTAAGACCGCAGTTGTTGAAGGGTTAGCGCTAAGAATTGCTCAAGGCAGTGTTCCAGATGTTTTAAAAAATGTAAAAATTCACACCCTAGATCTCGCTTTATTACAGGCCGGCGCCGGTATGAAAGGTGAATTCGAAAATAGACTAAAGTCTTTAATATCGGAAATTAAAAATACCCCAAATCCTGTTATTTTATTTATCGATGAAGCGCATACAATGATCGGTAGTGGTGGCCAAGCTGGTCAAAATGATGCTGCAAATCTTTTAAAACCGGCGCTAGCTCGCGGCGAACTCAGAACAATTGCAGCCACAACATGGGCTGAATATAAAAAGTTCTTTGAAAAAGACGCAGCATTGGCTCGCCGATTCCAAGTCGTTAAAGTGGAAGAGCCTACACCAGAAAAAGCAATTGCGATGTTACGTGGTTTAGTGCCTGTTATGGAAAAACACCATAATGTGTTCATTTCCGAGCAAGCACTAGAAAGCGCAGTGCATTTATCACACCGCTACATTACTGGCAGACAACTTCCTGATAAAGCTGTTGGTTTACTTGATACAGCATGCGCTCGGGTTGCAATGAGCCAAGCATCAACACCTAATTCAATCGAAACGCTTGAAAATGAACGCTCAGAAATAGAGTCGCAAATTAATATGTTAACTCGTGAGCAACGCACAGGATTAAATCACAGTGAGGTGCTTGAGAATTTAACAAATAAGTGCCAGCAAATTACTGAGCAGCTTGCACCATTAAAGTCGCAATTCGAAAATGAAATGTCACTTATTAAAGATGTAAAAGAAGTCATCACGGGCCTGAAT
Source organism: Pseudoalteromonas apostichopi (assembly GCF_030297135.1). Classification (NCBI taxonomy): domain Bacteria; kingdom Pseudomonadati; phylum Pseudomonadota; class Gammaproteobacteria; order Alteromonadales; family Pseudoalteromonadaceae; genus Pseudoalteromonas; species Pseudoalteromonas apostichopi. Next base: position 197,255 of record NZ_AP028066.1, on the reverse strand, counting down.
GATGAAACAGAACAGCCAAGTGCAGAAATTGAAAAGCTTCAACAATGCAAAGAAAGCTTAGCCAAATATGATTCGAACATGGTGCATTGGCAGGTTGATGATGAGTTAATTGCGCAAGTTATTTCTGACTGGACTGGTATCCCTGTTGGCAAAATGCATGAAGATGATGTGAAGAGTGTTCTTAATTTAGCAAGCACAATGAAAGAGCGTGTTGTTGGCCAAGATCATGCGTTGGAGTTAATTGCAAAAGTTGTACAGACATCCAAAGCGCAATTAGCTGACGAAAGCCGTCCGAATGGAATTTTTATGCTAGCGGGTCCAAGTGGTGTTGGTAAAACGGAGACGGCACTTGCATTAGCGAATGAGGTATATGGCAGTGAAGAAAACATCACAATCATCAATATGTCAGAATACAAAGAAGAGCACAAAGTATCGTTACTACTTGGATCACCTCCTGGTTATGTAGGCTACGGCGAGGGTGGCGTATTAACAGAGGCGATCAGACGTAAGCCATACAGTGTTATTTTGCTAGATGAAATTGAAAAAGCGCACCCAGGTGTACATGACATCTTTTACCAAGTATTTGACAAAGGTACAATTAAAGATGGAGAAGGTAGAGATATCGACTTCAAAAACACGATTATCATCATGACCTCGAATGTGGGTACTGATACAACAATGAGCTTATTTGAAGACGAAGAAACAGCGCCAAGCGTTCAGGGTCTGCAAAAGGCTATTCAAAGTGATTTACTTGACGTATTTAAAGCTGCATTCCTCGGCCGCATCAATGTCATACCATATTTGCCACTAAATAAAGAAACTCTTGCAGAAATTACAAAACTGCAATTAAGTAAAATAAAAAATAGAGTTAACAAAAATTACAAATCTGATTTTTTATATTCAGATCTTGTTGTAGATTATATAGTTGACAATTGTAATGACTCTGGTTCGGGTGCAAGAAATATTCACGCATTATTGCAAAATAATGTCTTGCCATTATTATCTGAATCTTTACTTGATAGTCTTGTTAGTGGTAGTGAAATCAATAGTATATTATTAGATTTAAATGATTATTCATTTGTTGTTAATATGAATTAATATATTTAAATTAGTTTCTTGTTTCTTTTTTGGAGTCGGATTATAATTTGTCCGTCTTCATTAGTTGATGGAACATTGAGACATTGTCTTCGTCTAGGGAAAGGATATTGAAGACCTTTTCGTTGCACAGTTAGAGATAATGATTTCAAAGGAATTTTGGGAAACCAAAAGTAAATGATCCAATATAATGGATATTATTTATAAATTAAAAGGAGCATTATCAAATGCAATCAAATACATATTTAAAATACGGTTCAATTAAAGGCGAAACTACTGCTGAGTCTTTTAAAGATTTAATCACAGTTTTATCATTAGATTGGAACGTTAGTCGTGAAATTTCAGCACACACTGGTACAGCAATGGACCGTGAATCTAGCTCAACTCGCTTAGGTGATGTAACTATCACTAAACTTCAAGATAAAGCGTCTCCAGACCTTTTCAAAGAAGCGACAATTGGTAAAGGCCTACCGGCTGTTTTCCACATCACTAAGCAAGGTGATAAAGTTGAAGAAATCATGAAAATCGAACTTACAGATGCAATGATTTCTAGCTACTCGGTATCTGTTCAAAATGACCGTCCAGTTGAAACAATCACTATCAGCTACACAGAAATGATGATGACTGTTACTCCTACTGACGACAAAAATAACATCACTGCACCACTTGTTTATGGTTACAGCGGTGTTAAAGGTCAGCAAATGTAATTTTTTGCAGTACCTAATAGCTCTGAGTTTTGCTCAGAGCTTTTTTGATCTTTAGGAATAGGAAGCATGGAATGCAAAAAGCAACACAAGATAACAATGTAATTCAGATTAATACGCCAGCTGGTAAAGATGCACTTTACTTAACTCGGCTGGTGGTACAAGAGTCTATGTCTGATTTGTTTGTGATGTCAGTGAATATGTTCACTATAGGCACGCAAATAGCGCATGAAGATCTGGTGGGAAAACCTGTTTCTATTAAAGTAAAGAATGCCGATAGCGCAGGTGAGCGTTATTTTCATGGCATAGTTAGCCAATTAGTATCTAATGGTAGCCGCACAGCTGATATTGATGAGCAAAAAAATTATATAGATTACCACGCCACTATTGTGCCTTTCGCAGCATCAATGCGAAACCGCAAAAACAGTCGGATCTTCCAAAAGAAAACAATAAAAGATATTTTTGCCGATTTATTTGGTCAACATAGTGTCACTTTTAAAGATAATACAACTAAAACGTATCCTAAGTACGAGTATTGTGTTCAGTACCAAGAGTCAGATTTTGACTTTATTCAACGCTTATTTCAGCAAGAAGGTATTTTTTATTTTTTCGAGCATAGTAACAGTGCACATACGCTCGTACTCGCTGATGATATAACAGCTTACGAAGAGTGCGGTGAAGCAAAAGTAGAGTTTACCTCTGGTCACCTCAGTGAGTCACACATTAATAAATGGCAAGGTGGTTTAAGCATAGCGCCTGGCAGCTACAAGCGTATTGGCTATGATTTTAAACAACCACCAAGATACCCAGATGGCGATCACAAAAAAGCAGATTTACCGACCCAGTCAGTTGCTGAAATTTTTGAATATACCGCTGAAGCCGAAACCCACCCAAGAGCTGCAGGTTTGGCAGCCGTACAACTTGAATCATTACAGCGTAATATGAAGTTAAGTAGCGGTAGAAGTGATTGCCGTTCATTCTCAGTAGGTAAATTATTTAGCTTTAAAAAACATGAAGACCCGCGCCTAGAAGGTAAAACATTTGCTATCACATCTTTACTAACGTCTATTACGGTGCCAAATCAATCGGGTGCTCAGCAATCTGGCGCGCAAGAAGTATTTACCAATCACTTTGAATGTGTACCAAAAGATGTGCCATATCGTGCAGCGCACAGCATGCGCAAGCCTGTTATTCATGGTGTGCAAACAGCCATAGTGACGGGCGACAGCGCAGATGAAATTATGGTTGATCAATACGGACGTGTGAAAGTGCAGTTCGATTGGGACCGAGAAGGTAAAAAAGACTCGCAAAGTTCATGCTGGATCAGGGTTGCACAAAACTGGGCCGGTAAAAAGTGGGGCGCATTTTTTTTTCCTCGTGTAGGGCAAGAAGTGTTAGTCGACTTTATTAATGGTGACCCTGATCAGCCAATCATTAGTGGTGCAGTATACAACGCTGACTTAATGCCTCCTTATGCGTTACCTGCAGATAAAACACAAAGCGGTATAAAAACACGCTCAACAAAAGAGGGTGGTGCAGATAATTTTAATGAACTGCGTTTTGAAGATAAAAAGGGCAGTGAGCTTGTTTACATGCAAGCAGAAAAAGATAAGCAGCTGTATGTAAAAAATGATCAAAAAGAAAAAATTGATAATGATCGTTTTCTTGAAGTGGGCAACAACGATGATGCCAAAGTAAAAGTGAATCGCACGGTTGATATTGGTGAAAATGACACGCTGAAAGTGGGTAAATCACTCAATATCGAAGCTGGGAAAGAAATCGTTATTAAGACCGGATCGGCAAAAATTACTATGAGTAGTAGCGGTAATATTTCTATCGAAGGCACAAATATCAATATTAAAGGCAGTAACGTAAAGGTTGATGGGAGTGCAATTACCCTTTCTGCCGGCATGATCAAGTTGAACTAGCATGGAATTACATAATACGCTTCAACCAGGTGTCGTGCATGGCGCAGCAAGTAATGGCTTTACCGTTTATTGCCGTTATGGGCTTCCTCATTTGGTGTGTCTTTGTGTAAACCGCCCAGATGATCCGTTTTTGAACTTGCCAATAGATTATTTTAAGAGCCTTGATGGTTATTTTGCTGAGCAATTTTTTATAAACCTTCACCCTGTACTCAATAGTTGCAATGTGTTGTCGCATATTTACCAATACGCTACACACACAAGTTCAATAATAAATGATCTTTCGTACGACGAAATAGCGCAGGAGTTGGCAAAACTCGTGTGCACAAATAAGTTACAAGTTATTCCTTTAAACGAATAGCCAACAACAAGGAAGGCATTATGGGAAAACCCGCTTCAACGTTAGGGCATATGCATGTTTGTCCAAAAGTCACAGCACAGGTACCTCACGTAGGTGGACCCATTGTGGCAGGATCTGCCAATGTATTAATAGGCAATATGCCTGCTGCAAGACAAGGTGACATGCTTGTTTGTATAGGCCCGCCAGATAGTATTAATAGCGGTTCGGGTACAGTCAAAATAAACGGGAAACCCGCTGCTCGAATGGGAGACAGTACTTCACATGGCGGCAAAATTGTTTTAGGTAACCCGACGGTTTTAATCGGTGGATAAGGTGTTATCACTCATTTTAAATGAGCATAAAGCAGCTCTTTCAAATTTAAATGTGATGCAGCAAAGTGCTTTTTATAGCATTGGGTTTATTGCTCAAGTTCGTCAGCAGTTAGCTTTAAAAGTAGAGGCATATCAGGGTACTAGCAATGTGAAGTTTGAAATGGTGCAACGCATTATTGAAGAACTTGAGACGTTAAAGCAGCAGGAAGCTTTATCAGATGACATTGCTGAAGTGTGCTTGGTTGCGCTGCAATTAATGTCGAACTCTCAAAAGCAGAGGTTTTTGGGGTTATTAAACCGACATGAGTTTTCGCTTTTAAAAAATAAGCTTTTGGAGAAAAGCTTAACAATAAGTGGGTCCGCCAATAGCGACTTTTTGAATTGGGCAAATGTATACGGTAATTCAGATACAAAGGCGATTATTTATAAAGCAATAAAACGTGCTGTAAAACAGCTGCCAGATATGCCTGAAATGCAAGAAACAGTAAACGCATTTGAAAAGGCTGCGATGATTAATTCACCGTTAATGTCTGTGTACCTATTATTGCTAGATCCACAAAGGGTGAACTTTGTTTGCAACTATGTGAGCCAGCAGTTTTCTCGAGAGCAAGCTATTGTGGTGCTATTGCAAACTGGGGCAACAAAATATGTCCCCATGGCTGTTGCGCTGTTGACCGAAGTGAGGCCGGCCAAGAATCTTGTTGCTGGTATTAAACGCTGCTTAGGTAGTCAGCTCGATGAATTAGTTGCATTTAATACTCAAATTCAGGTTGGCAACTGTAAGCAAGCGGTTGTTGATTTTCAGCGCCAATTTGCATTGAGTTGGCCAGAGCAAAAGATCAAATTTAATGATCAAACACTGGTTTATGGCTTTGCGATGAATAGACCTGTCAGTGTAGCAAGCCTGCAAGGTGTTGATTTTTTCAGTTGGCAAGTGATTACAATTTTAAATGCGCTTAAATATGACTGTCGAAATAGTCAAGCGAGTTAGCATTGAGTGCATTTAAAATTTCAATACAGCAGTTTGATACACCTTATAAAGTAGCCCCAGAAGTATTAATACTAGAGGGGAGCTCGGGTCATGAGCAAGTGCAAAACTGGCATTCATTTGATGCCTTTATTTATGACTGTATTGTAAAAGCAAAGTCAGTATTGAAAGAGTCAGACGTGCAGCAACCGTTAATTTGGTTATTACCGGCACTGCCTTTTCAAACTGATCATAAGACACTATTTATAAATAGCCTTCAGCAGCGTTATGGCATTGCTGTCGAACAGATGATTTTTGAAGGCGCAAACGCTATGCACAGTGCGATTGCATTAGCTAAAGAGCAAAATTTTAGTGCTTTTGATGTGGTAGCAATTGATGGTGTGTTTAAAGCCTCAAAGCATAACGGCTTTGAATATTTAGGTATAGCGGCTTGTAAGGCATGTGTTGAATTTACTCAGGTAGGCTGGGCGTTGCAATCTACGAGCATGTGTTCTTCTGTGGATATAGCAAAGCATCAGCCTATACATGCAGAGCTTGAACATATTTTATCGCTAAATGAACAAAAAATAGATTTAGTGTTTGCCCCAGGTAATGGCCTAGAAAGTGATGATTGGGTAAGTTATTTACCTGTTTTAAGTAAAAAAATTAATGAACAAACGATGTTCCAACTTCCTAATTATAAATTAGGCAAAATGGGAGCAATAGAAGGGGTTGTAAACCTCGCAAGCCTGACAAATAGCTCACTTTATGCTGAGCGTTTTGGGCAGGCGTTAATAATTTCGCAAGAGTACAACAAGTACCAAGCCGTCGCGTCATACTTATGGATAAGTAAGGAAATGTGCAACTAATGGATAGTAAAGCAGTTGTGTTACAGGGAACACGTTATCCCATCTGCCTCGTGTTAGCCAAACAGCCAGCCCCCAGTGGTTTTATTGCTGTCGCAACGAATACGCCGGATAGTGCCTACAAATTTGTAGCAGAGGTTGGCGCGGTATTAAGTGGCGATGCTGCTAAACGATTAGATCTTATTCAATTGTTAAATGTTGCTGGTATTAATTGTCCAAGGCAAGCAACAGCGCGCGAAACTGCATCGGCTTTGATAAAAGCCTTAACCTCAGGTGCCATTACGAGCTACCAGCAGCAAGTAAAAAGCACCATTCAAGTCAGTGATAATACGCGCTCATCGCAAAGTAGCAGTTCAGCGTCTTCGGCTGTGCCAAGTAATGCCAAAAAAGCAACACAAGCTCCTGCTAGCAATAAGGGCAGTGCCAGTAACACAACCGCAAGTGAAACGCCTATAACAGAACAAGAATGCCGTTCAGACCCGGTTTCGATGCTAACAGGCGAAGAAATTCTTCCTTTAACTGACTTCTCATTAGCCGCAAATAGGCCTTTAACGTGGCGTCGGTTGTATCGTTCGTCGCACTGTAATCAAAAAACAATACTGGGTAATGGCTGGCGTCACGATTATTTAGTGCAATTAACCGAGCATTACCTACCACCGCCGAAAGTGGGCCCAAAGAAAAAGGGCACCTACTGGCTTGAGTATCACGACGAACATGGTGCGACTCATAAGTTTGAAAAAGTGAAGCCGGGGCAATCGAGTTATCAGTTAAGTAGTAACTTGGTGCTTCATTACAAAGAAAATGGCAAGCAAGTATTAGTAACACCAGATGATAAACACCTGACTTTTATGCCGGGTGGATCAGCATGGTTGCTCGAAAAAATCATCAATGAAAAAGGTCAAAGCACCCGTTTTTATTATGATTCGATGGAGCGTTTACAACGTATTGAAGTAAACAAAGTACGCGGCTGTGTACTGAAATATAATAAGCACGGTTTGCTCAAAACGGTGCACGCTTATCGTACTAATGAACAAGGAAAATTAGTTCTTTTAGATCAGCCATTAGCCAGTTATGAGTATGATGAACAGTCAAACTTAGTGGCGGCAACAAACCAATTTGCTGAACAAGAGCGTTATAAATATAACGCTGCAAATTTACTAATAAAGCGAACCAGAGCAAGCGGTTTTAGTCATCACTTTGAGTGGGACTCGTATGGTTATGATGCCAAATGTATTAAACAGTGGGGGGATGACAACACCTATTGTTATCGGTTCGAGTATCAAGGCAATAAAACAACCAGTATAGATTCACGCGGCAACCAAGAGCACTTTGTGCACAATGAGCAAGGTAAGCTGATTGAGCACACTGATGCCAACGGTAATATCACGCGCTATGATTACAACTCGCTAGGGCAAAAAGTAGCGCAAACTGATGCTCTAGGTCATCAAACGCTTTATACCTACACTGAATACGGCCAACTTGAATCAGTCACCCAAGCTGATGGTAACCGCACTCAATTTGGTTATAACCAACTTGGTCAACAAGTCGTTGTTATTTTGCCAAATGGCGAGAAGATTAAACGCCAATACAGTGCCTCAGGGTTATTACAAAGTGAAACCCAAGCAGATGGGCGAATTGCACTTTACAGTTACGACAAACAAGGTAATTTGACCCAGCATGTCACGCCAAATGGTCATGTATTAAAATACACGTGGAATGAACAAGGTGAGCTACTTGCAAAGCAGCATAATGATGAGCTCATTCGTTATAGCTACGATAACCTCGGTCGTATAAATGCAACCATTAACCAAGCAGGTCTGCTTACTCAATATAAATATAATTCGCAAGGGCAACTAGTTGAAACAACCGCGTTTGAGCAAAGTAACCCTGATAACAAACAACAACAGCTTTATTCTTATGATGATGCTGGTAGGTTAGTTAGTTCGAAAAACGGTAATGGTGATACCACAGAGCAGCACTTTGAGGGACTAAGCCAACCTCACTGCGTGATACAGCCAGATGGCAGTGCACTGCATTTAACGTATGATAAAGAGCGAAATTTAACCGCAATCGAGCGTAGTGACGGCCATATTTATCGCATCAATTACGATGCAAACGAAAACCCAACACAAATCACGGGGTTTGATGGTACTGAGCAGCAATTTAAGTACGACGCATGTAATCGTTTAGAGGCTGTCACGCAAAGCGACAAACGCCATGTAAATATTAAGCGTGATAAGCTAGGCCGCGTTATTTCGCAGCACGCAAGTCTAGCCACAAATAAACACATCGTTAATAACGCTAACCATTACAGTTATACGCCAGAGGGTAAAATAGCGCGTGCTCATAATGAGCAATCAACGATTAAACAGTCGTTTGATAAAGGTGGACGACTACTCAGTGTTGAGCAAATTCACAACCAGTCTCAAACCCATAAACTCGCATACAGCTACGATGACTATGGCAGACGACAGTCTCTTACCTTGCCAGACTCAACAACCCTTTATTATAACTACAATAGTTTTGGCCAGTTAAGTGTTATACAGGTAAAGCGAGCGGATGGTGAGTTAGCTAAACTCGTCGAGCTTGGCTACGACAGCCAAAATAATATCAAAACTCAACGTTTCGGTAATCAGGTTACCCTTAATCAGACATTTGATGTATTTGGGCGTTTAACGCAGCAGCAACTAACGCATCCAGAGCACACATTATTTGATAGCTGTGATTATCAATATGATGCGGTTAATCAACTTATTGCGCGTGATGAACAAGGCATTAGCTGCCAAAATACACAGTTTGAATACAATAGCCTTGGCCAGTTAATTCAGCAAAATCTAGCTGATGCAAAGTCGGATACACAAGCGCCAGAAACCGCCAAGCAATTTCAGTGGGACAGCTTTGGTAACCCGATTAGCCAAACTCAAGCGCAGCATGATGAAGCAGTCAATAAACAAGAAGCTAATGATGCTGTTACACATAGCCAAGTCGATGCCGACAGGTTAACCCATTTTGGCGATAGCGATTTTGAATACGATGACTGTGGTAACCAAGTACGTGAAACGGGCAAAGGTATAAAAACGCACCGTGAATACAATGCGTTCAACCAATTAAGCAGCTTTAACAACAACGGCACGCTAACACATTACGACTACGACCCACTGGGTCGTCGTATCGCTAAGCAGACTGAGCATGGCAAGATTGATTATATTTGGGATAACGACCAACTAATAGGTGAATACCAGCACGGCGAGTATACTTGGTACATCAACTTACCCAATCAATTTCACCCGGTCGCACTGATTAAGCAAGGTGAGCTGTTTTACTACCACCTAGACCAACTAAATACCCCACGTTTTGTTACAAACAATAACGCAGAAGTTGTATGGCAAAACCACGCCGATGTGTACGGCTATGAAGAACCAGAAACCCATGCTGACTTTTATAAAGAAAACAGCTTCACTCAGCCAATACGTTTTCAAGGACAATATTTTGATGAGGAAAGCGGCCTACACTACAACCGCTACCGCTATTACAGCCCCAAACAACAACGCTTTATAAACCAAGACCCGATAGGCTTAGTGGGTGGCATAAATCACTATCAATATGCGCCGAATCCGGTGAATTGGGTGGATCCGTTAGGACTTAGTTGTAAAGAAACTAAAGCAATTGAAGTGCCTGCGTATGATCATAACGATCCTATGGCTGATGCAATAACCCCTGTTGCTATTACACCAGTTGAATGGTTCGTTGAAGGGCTTGCAGATGCTGCCGAGGCAATAAGCCAAATGGTAGACACAGGTGTAACAGCTACTGGGGTTGCGACAGCGGGTATTGCACTTATACCAGGTAAAGTGGCAGATAAAGCACTCGAGCCTGCGGTTAAAAAGTTAGACGATGTAATAAAATTAGACCCAGGTAAAAAAGGTGGTTGGAATAAAGCTCTTAATGGCAAATTACAGCCAAATAGCAAGTATGAAGTTGGTAACTATACATACGGCACCGATGAACTTGGACGTGTAAATTCTGTTAGTGGTAAACTGGACTTGTCAAAAGCCGATCGGAATACATACCAACAAGCTAAAGCAGGTAAAGTTGATGGTATTAAAGATGGACTGGACGACGATGAAGGTGGACATTTAATCGCTTCAATTTTTAATGGTCCGGGTGAGCAAATTAATTATGCTGCTATGGATGGCAATCTCAATAAAGGTGCTTGGAAGAGCATGGAAAATAAATGGGCAAAGGCTTTAAAAGAAGAACCACCCAAAGAAGTCGAGGTTGATATACAAGCTGTATATGATGGGGAATCTAAACGCCCTAGCAAATTTGTTGTGCGCTATAACATAGATGGAAAGCCATCAAAACGAATATTTAAAAATAAGTTTGGAGGTTAAGGTGGGAAAGCGAGAGATACAAGATATCTATTTATCTATTGCAAGAGGTATGACAGAGAGTATCAATGTAGATTGGGAACAAGCAAGCATCGATATTGAGTGGTTTGGTGATGCAGGCGATTTCTCTGGACAATATCAAAACGGTGAATCTGTTAGTTATTTTGAGGTTGATGATAATATTTTTGATGATGTTGAAGAGCTACATGAAATAACTACTGAAAATGATTCGAACATGTGGAATCGTGCTGTCTTTCATCTGAAACCAACTGGTGAATTCAATATTGATTTTTCATGGGATCAAGAATTGGCAGACGAAATAGAACGGTTAAAGGACGAATAAATTTTTTGATAACTTTTACAGTTATGCGGGGTTTGGTCCCGCGATAAAAGCAACAATGCCAACCAATGAAACGCTTGAATTTTTTAAAGGCAAGCTTCCTGACCGTTTGTTGGAATACTGGCAAGAATATGGTTTTTGTGGCTGGGGTGATGGTATTTTCTGGCTAGTTAACCCGCAGGAATACCATGATATTTTGCAAATTTGGCTTGGAGGAACTGAATTCGCTGAGCGTGAAGAAAAAGGATTAGATAAATATTATGTTATTGGCCGCGGTGCCTTTGGAGATTTAATTGTTTGGGGCAAAACCTCTGGTCGAAGCATAAAAATTAATGCAAATTTTGGTATGTTTTTACCCAGAGATGGAACTAAAAAGTTGAAAGAACGAGGAGAAGAGCGTTCGGTTGAATTGTTTTTTGCTACGATGAGCAAAGAGTCCTACGATCAAGACGATGTTAGTGAATCTCCATTGTTCGAAAGAGCACTTAATAAACTTGGCCCATTAGAAGCCGATGAAATGTATGCATTCGTTCCTGCGTTGGCTCTTGGTGGTGTAAATAAGCTTGAAAATTTGCAGAAAGTAAAAGCGATTGAGCATTTGAATTTTCTAGCTGAATTGGGCGAGAAACGCATAATGGCTGATATTGTCGCTATGTCTAATGAACTACATAAGAAGTAACGCAGTAGCGATTAATCACTTCAACTAAGTAATAATCAATAGAGTATCCATTGGGTACTAAATAAGCCATTTTGTTGAACGTTAATATGAAATGGCTTTGAAAATAAATACATGAAAAGGACTTTCATATGTCAGCAATAAGAATAACTCAGTCAGTTGGTCTGAGTGGTGTTAATACCCCGGCCGAAGTAAAAGCAATACAAACAGCATTAAATAAATTACTTAAATTGCTCCCTTCTATAAACGCATTGGTCGTGGACGGGCGTTTAGGTTCCCGCCCTGAAAACTCTAAAACAGTTGCTGCAATTAAACAGTTTCAAAGCAAAGTTGTAGGTATTGTGCGTCCAGATGGGAAAATAGACCCAAATGGCCGAACTCACAAAAAGATTAACGAGAAACTAATAATTAAAAGCCATCAACTACGCTTTAAATTACCATTGGCATCATCGAATGTTCAAGAGTTAACTGAATCTGACTTTTTGAGTGTTGCTAAGGCATTGAATTGTAAAGTTGCTGCGATTAAAGCTGTAGCTGAGGTTGAATCTTCTGGTGATGCCTTTTTACCTAATGGAAAACCAAAGATTTTATATGAAGCGCATATTTTCTCGCGATTCACAAACCATCAGTATGATTTGAGTCACCCGTCTGTTTCTAGTAGGACTTGGAATCGAAGCTTATATGTTGGAGGTGCTCTAGAGTATAAAAGGCTCGAAAAGGCTATGGAGTTGGATGCAACAGAAGCTTTAAAATCAACTTCATGGGGGCGTTTTCAGATTATGGGTTTTAATTTTAGAGCTGCAGGATTTGCGAGTGTAGAGGCTTTTGTTAAAACAATGTTTACTTCGCAAAGGCAGCAGTTAGATGCATTTGTGAGCTTTGTTAAAAGTAAAGGTTTAGAAGAGTATCTCAGAACATTGAATTGGGCTGCATTTGCCCAAGGTTACAATGGCTCACAGTACGCCCAAAATAATTATGATATTAAATTAAAAAAGGCCTTTGACAAATATGATAAAAAATAAGCTTTTTTCTGTTTTGCTCACTTTGCCGCTATTGTGTATTAATGCGTGCCAAGCGAATCCAAGTGACTTTGTTGTTATTTTTAAGTGCCATTCAGATACGCCAACCAAGATCAGTGTGGTAGTTAAGGAGCATAAAGGCCTTTTTGAACTAGAGCAATTTAGTCATTCGCAATTTAAGCACTCAATGCCTGAAAAAGTAATTGCTATCGGTAAATTTAGCTATCACCGCCCGTTGGTTACAGAACATAGTATGGAGTTTAAAGTCGGTGAAAATAAATTAACACTGAGTGATTATCACAGTGAAGAACTAGGTATGAATATAAAAGAAAAATCGGTCACGTTAGTCCAAGGCGGTAAGAAAGAGTATTGGCTTTGTGATGATTTGAGCTCTAGTCAGTTACCTTCTGTAGATGATTTTAAGAAATAAGGTATTTCTGTTATGGGTTATGGAGATACATTAGGCGAGAACTCTGAAAGTAACTTGCGCTAGAAAATGATAGGTGGTCGATATTTGCACTTTAGAAGTCATTGAAAAAGCAGTATCTAGAAATAGAAATTAGATTCGAAATCAGGACTATACAATTTTTAGTCGTGAATTAAAGGGAGGTTTAAGCATATGTTTGGCTTAATAAAAAAATACGATGTTCATATGTGCTCTGAGGTTAAGGGAGTTATTACTTTAAAGGGAAAACCTGTAGAAGGAGCTGTTATTCTTCGAAACTTGAAGTTTGCCCACAGAGTTGAAAAAGAGGATCAAGTTTTAACTGCAGCTGATGGCTCATTCTTCATGCCAGAAGTAGTGATCGACTCTAAAATTCCTGGAGATATGTTTTCTCATGAAGTTACTTACCAATATATAACAGTCTTATACAATTCAAGTGAATACGAATTATGGAATTGTGAGTTAGTAGGAATTGAAGAGCGAAATGAATATAAAGAAAAGTTAAATAGCTTGATAGCTGACTTATCATCTCAAAATGTAGATTTCATATTTACAAACCATTCTAATAAGAACTTAAATTTTTATGGTTCGACAATTTGTAGATGGAAAAATGACTTTGAAATATACGAAAACGAGGATGACACGGATTATTTTAAAGATTTTAGATAGTAAAAGGAGATTACATGAATGTTTTATCGCCAAGTTTAGCGGCGCAATTGGCTAACTTTGCTTATAAAAGCTTAGAAGCAAATAATACTTCTAGAAAAATAAATGCCAACCCAATCATTACTAGCCACTTTGCATTTGATCCATCAGCTTCAACGTTTACAGGCATTAGCGGAACTGCTGCTGAGCATATTTTGGATCATTGTACAGGGTTTGGCTTTTTTGGAATTGGTAATAATAAAGGAAACCATAAGGGTGAAGTAGTGTTAACTTTTCGTGGTACTGCAGGTATTGCTGACACACTAACTGATTTACACTGCGGAATGACTGTGGGGCCAAACTATAAAGCCGTACATGCAGGTTTTAATCGTACTTTTGAATCTATTAAACCACAATTATCAAAGATACTCAGTAAACTAGGTAGCAGACCAGTTCATTGTGTCGGTCATAGTTTAGGTGGTGCTCTTGCAACATTGGCTGCTAATTGGATAAAGTCGCAATTTAAAATGCCGGTAAAGTTATATACATTTGGTGCTCCAAGAGTCGGCTGCAACCCATTTGCGATTCAAACTGAAACAAATTTAAATGGTATTTATCGTGCAGTACACAGGAGTGATCCAGTCCCTATGGTACCTGTTTGGCCATTTGTACATGCTGGGAGCGAGTATAGGCTTAGTACTTGTGTCTCTTTAACTGGGGCTGCTCACAAAATGGCAGGGAATGCACCAGGTTATATTAATACCGCATCTCGTTACCCAGACTATAAAAGTATGGAAAGAGGCTCATTATCTAATTTGACGATGACACGTTTAAAGTACGTTAATCGCCACCATGCATCATTTAATGCTCTCTGGGCAGATAAAATCACTAGCGCACTGTTAACGCTCTTACGAGAGAGTGGCAAAATAACAAGCATATTAGCGCAAGGTGTCGTTGCTGGTACTTTAACTATATATGATGCTTTAGCGCGTAGCTTGGTTGAAATATCAAAAATGTCCTCGAAATATGCAGAAGATTGTAAAGGGGTGCTAGGCCATATACTTAACTTTGTTGGTAAGTCTGGCGTTACTTTGGTTGATATTACCTATTCCAAAGTGAAGAAAATACTTTATTGGATGCTAGAGAAACTCAATCAGTTAGTAATAGCAGCAGTAAAAGTATCTCCTTATATTGGAATTAGTTAAACAAGGTCATATTGTATGAAGCCCATATACGCTAATTTAAAACTCATGGGCTTTATTCACCTATTTTAAATCAAGAAGTTTAATCTCACAGCAAGGAGCTATAAACGCTATTAAATGCGCTATAGAAACAGTATGGAACAACAACATCAACAAACACTCACCCAACTAGTTAACGATGTTTATAACAAACCGGACTTAATCGAAGAACATCAGGTTCTTATTCAGCCCTTATTAAAAGACTTGGTGGCCAGTGCGCCAGCGGGTTTTGAGGGGATGGCTACGATGATCCACAGTCATTTTGTCAATGGCCTTAAATCTACCAACCCAAATATTCAAAAGTTTGAGCTTGAGTCAGGGCTTTTAAAGCTTAAGCCTTATTTTCAACGAATTAATCAGTAAGCTACAAAAGCTTGAGTTTAGGTAAACAATTACAAGGATGGTTTATGTCATTAATGAATGCGTGCATTTTAATGCTGCTGTTACAGCCACTGTTTGTTTACTTTGCGTTATTTGCAAAAGAAGTTGATCTTAATGAAGACTCGCAAGATTCGACTGTCATGCTATTTAACTTTGGTCTTTTGGGTATCACGCCTAGTGTTGCTTATTGTTACATGGAGCAGTTTTGGTTTGCAGTTGGGATGTTAAGTGGTGTGACAATATTAGGTTTAACACTTGCTAAAACTTTAGAATCAAAGGGCAAAAGGTCATTGGATCTCATCCTAACTTTGCGTTTTTTGACGTCGTGGCTGCTTATTTTTGGCGTTATATATTGGTCAATTTCATTATTTACAGGCTCACCAGAAGTTCAGCCAACAATTGCTGATGCTGATCAGCAAGTTGAGCCGTTTTATCAGCTATTTTGGCCTTCATTTTACTATTTAGGTTTAATGGTTTTTACATTTTTACTTAAAGTACTCGAGTTTCGCTTTCAATTAAAGCCAGCATTATCTGGTACTTTTTTGATACTTGCGGCAGCGTTAATAGGTATATCACCACTCGTTGATGGCAGTTTTATTCTTGGCTTGTTTATAAATATCGCCATATTTTTTATTTTTTGCTCTATGTGTATAGAAATTAATAAAATAAATGACCCCTCTGGCGGAGCGATTGCTTTTTTCTATGCATATATATTATCAATGGGAGTTGGGGTGGCTATTATCATAAAAATTATACGTGTAATATTTTTTAGTACTTCGGTTTGATTTTTAACCTTGCAAGGGAGGTTGTTTTTTAGTTATTATTTGTACCTGTTTTGTTGTTTTTATTCTGCGTAAATTAATAATGTATAAATCAGCATAATACGGTTTTTGTTGCCATAAATTGCATTGCAAGGAGGCTTGGTGTGTTCTCATCAAGGGTTAGGCAGTTAGCTATATTAATTGCTACATTATTTGTTTTATTCACTACGACACAGGTATTTGCGAATATGTTTGGTTTTTTTAATAAAAGTGATTTTATTTTGTCTGCCCCTGTTAAAGGGCAGCTATTTGATGATGGGAAGCCTGTTGCAAATACCAAAGTGATGCGTTCACTTACTTACGGTGATGAATATATCGACGAAACAGTAACTGATGAACAGGGCTATTTTACGTTTTCAGAAAAAACAATTAAAACCAGTAAACCAGCTAACATGTTCGATAATGACTCATTGGTACAGCACATTTATTTAGAAAATGGCACGCCAGAGGGAATAGTATTGTGGTATACACTTGTTTCACTGCATGAAAATAGTCAAACCCTCAAACGATTACTTGCTGATTTAGAATGCGATATTTCTAAAGAGCCAGAAACATACGATATTCCTATCGAAGAAGATACAAGCCATACTTTTGCGATTTATACATCATGTAAACTTTAACCTAAAACGACTCATACAAAGGGAACTTATATGAAAACCTTGACGCCTACTCAAGCGGTGCAACTCGCTGAGCTTGCTTATAAAGCAAAAAGTATTAAAACAACTAATTTACTTAATCACTCATTGCATGCATCTTTGCGAAATAATTTTAATTTCTCAATTAATCCAAGTGCTGTACAAGGTGTGTCGGGTGGGTTTTTCTCTCATTTATTTGGTTTAAGTACAGGCTTTGGTTTAGTTGCACACGGAAAAAATGAGTTTCAAGGTGATTCTGTTATCACCATTCGTGGCACAGCCTCTTTAAGAGATGGTTTAACAGATGCAAACTTCGGTTTAAGTGGTGGTGCAAACGGTAGTATGGTTCATGCGGGTTTTAATAAAACGTTTTACACCATGAAGCCGGGTTTGCAGGAGTTTGTAACAGCAAATATACGAGATAAAGTAACAGGGTGCGTACATTTAGTTGGTCATAGCTTAGGTGGTGCACTTGCAACGTTAGCGGCAGATTGGATCAAAGCTGAATATTCGTTACCTGTAAAACTGTATACATTTGGCTCTCCTCGTGTTGGTCTAGATAACTTCTCAAGAGCCGCAACAGGCAGAATCGATAAGATTTATCGTTGTACTCATGGTGCCGATCCTGTCACTAAAGTGCCGTTATGGCCATTTTCTCATGCTCCTTATCAGGGCCAAGAAATTCGTTTAGACAGCGGGCAAGGTTTAAAAGGTGCTGCACATAAACTCAGTGGTACACCAGGCTACATCAATACCGCAAATAGTAATGATTGGGGCAACCTGACAATCCGTGCGAATCATTATTTGAATACACCTGTGCGTTTAAATTTTGAAGATCGTAATCAAGCATCATTCAATTCACACTGGGCTGATAAATTAGGTGCGGCGCTTGTTACCTTATTAAAAGACGCTGGTTATTACAGTGCTGTTGCAGCACAAGCAGCGATTGGAACAGGCCTGACATTTTACGACATGCTTGCTCGAACTTTAGATAAAATTGCGAAAGCATCAGCATCATTTGCTTCACAAACACTGGGTCTTATTGGTCATATGTTGGTGTTTGCTGGCAAAGTTGTTAGCAAAGCTGTAGAACTAACATACAGTGTTATTAAATGGGCTTTTGACTCGACTCTTGGTGCTCTTTATCGCGCCGCAAAAGACGGCCTAAATGGCTTGGATTAATAACAAACTGGGCATGCTAATTAGCATGCCCAATTTTAGTTAATTTTTACTTCATGTAAGTTAGCTTAGCTGCACTTATGGCTTAAAATAGGTCAGAGTAATAAACTTAATTTCTGTCTAATAGCACTGCGCCATTTTGCTCTTCACCTAAATAATCGTCTTTATTGTAAATAGGGCATTTGGCCATTGATAAGCAGCCGCAGCCAATGCAACCGTTAACGCGCTCGCGCAATCGCTGCATGTATTGAATGCGTTCATCTAATTGGATTTGCCAGCGCTTCGAAAGTTCTGCCCAATCTTGTTTAGTGGGTGTGCGCTGCTCAGGTAGAGTGCTTAAAGTTTGTTTAATGTCTTCAAGGGTTATGCCCATGGTTTGCGCGGCTTTTATTACGGCAATTCGGCGTAATACATCGGGTTTATAGCGGCGCTGATTACCGTTATTTCGCCAGCTGCGAATAAGTCCTTTCGACTCATAAAAATGCAAGGTTGAAACTTTTACGCCACTGCGTTTTGCCACAAAGCCAACCGATAGGTTTGCATCAATAAGTTTCTTATCTGACATAATTTGCTCCAAGGTGTTGACCTAAAGTTAGCTTGAGGTTTTACGCTGCGCACATCATAAAAAAGGAG
The DNA here is from genome assembly GCF_030297135.1 of Pseudoalteromonas apostichopi. Classification (NCBI taxonomy): domain Bacteria; kingdom Pseudomonadati; phylum Pseudomonadota; class Gammaproteobacteria; order Alteromonadales; family Pseudoalteromonadaceae; genus Pseudoalteromonas; species Pseudoalteromonas apostichopi. The sequence continues at coordinate 178,620 of NZ_AP028066.1, read as the reverse complement.
TGATAGTCATGCAACAAAAACCAATAACAAATACGGTAATTATTTATTCAAGTGCGCGAAAACAAGGTAATACGAGTTTACAAGTTAATGATTATAAAACGCAATATGGTGGTGATGTGGTATGTCTAGATGACTATGTTATCTCGCCTTATTGCTACGATAAGCAATATAAAAATGATGATTTTTATGCGGTATTTGAAGCGCTGTTGAATTATCAACATTGGGTACTTGCATCTCCGGTGTATTGGTATAACACCACACCGCAGTTTAAAGCATTTTTAGACCGGATCACTGATTACATGGATGATGAAACACTCAGGCCTAAACTGAGAACACTTCGTGAAAAGCAGTTTTCATTGCTCTCAAACGCAGGATCTTCACACGCACCTAACGCGTTTATCGAGATGTTTAAAAACACCTTTAATTACTTAGGCATGACCTTTAAAGCGCATCAACATATTGATGCTAGTTAAACGCGTTTAAACAAGGTAGGCTAGAGTAAAAAACAACAGGAACTTTTATGAAATCAACACTGTTAGGTTTATCTTTAGCCTTATTATCTTCGTTTAGTCATGCAGAGCAAGCTGAGCCTGCTATTAAAGGTTTTGGTTTTTATTATGATGTGCCAAACCATGCGCCAATCTCTGATCAAACGGTTTTCAAAGTGGCATTTGATGTAGCTGATGCGGCAGAAAAAGGGGGGCAGAATAACAAAATGAACTCATTAGCACGATTCATTAATATGCACATAGCTCATGGTGTGAAACCTGAGAACATTCAACTTGCTTTAGTTGTGCATGGCGGCGCAAGTGTTGATGTACTGGAAAACAGTTTTTATAAAAAGCGCTTTGACAGCGACAATAAAAATCAGCAATTGATCTCACAATTGTTAGCACAGAACACTGTTGTGTATTTGTGCGGGCAGTCTGCAACGCACATGAAGGTAAAGCAACAGCAGCTTATACCGGGTGTACAAATGGCTTTGTCGGCAATGACCGCACACGCACAATTGCAACAACAAGGTTACACACTGAATCCATTCTAATGAATATCTTATGTTTTGGTGATTCAAACACCTATGGTATTTCGCCCGTTGATGGTAAACGCTTGGCTGCCGAAGAGCGCTGGCCAAGTTTGCTTGGTATTAAATTAGGTGCTGGCTATGAAGTGATTGAAGCCGGACAGCCAAACCGTACGCTGGTGAACGACCCGCCTTTTAGTGGCGATAAACTGGGTATTAAATACCTCGAACCCTACCTCGCGGCTTATCATTTAGATGTGATTATTATCCAGCTCGGCACGAATGATTTAAAGCGCCGTTTTGCACTGTCGCCTGCTGATATTGCCAATGCCCTCGAAACGCTCATTTTAGATATAAAAAACTACTATCTGCACCGCGAATTGCCCAAAATAATGATACTAAGCCCGCCTGCGGTGTATGAAGTTGGCGCGTATCAATCTATTTATGCAGGAGCAGAGCTAAAAGCAAAACTGTTAGTGGAAGAATTTAGAAATGTTGCTGAGAGCAACAACTGCTGTTTTGTTAATTGCTTTGAACTTATAACGACATGTCCTTCGGAAGGAATTCATTTGCCAATCTCACAGCATGAGGTTCTTGTAGAACACCTGATAAGTATTCTCTAAAGTAAAACTTTGCAGTGCTCTTTAAAAGATTTGCCAATTTTTATCTTATCACCATTATCTAGCTCTACATGCTCGTTTGTAATAGCTATGACTCTGTTGTTATTCACTATGTATGATTTATGGATTTGAGTGAATGAACCTATTAACTGCTCTAAAAGCTGTTTTAGAGTTGTTGTTGCGAGGATCGTTTGGTCGTCTTGGTGTACTTTTACATAATTACCATATGCCTCAATATATTTAATTGTATCTAAGCTAAGCTTGCGTTTTTCGCGATCTATTTTTAAGGTGATTGATTTGCTTTTAGGAGCCAGGTAAATGCGCTCGCGCACTTTATTTATTGCTTGCTGAACACGTTTTGCAGATACAGGCTTGAGTAAATAATCAGTAACATTAAGTTCAAAGCCCGTGATTGCATATTCTTCATAAGCACTCACAATGATAATTTGAGGTGGATTAGCGAGTGCTTGAATGAGCTCTAATCCTGACAATTCTGGCATGTTTATATCTAAAAACACGACATCTATAGTTGATTTTGCTAATTCGTACAAAGCATCTTTAGCGCTGAAATGCTGAGAAACTACTTTGATATCTGAGTACGACTCTAAATGATGAAGAATTACTTGATGAGCAAGTGGTTCATCATCAACAATAATTGCCTTAATCACTTGATAGCTCCAAATAGAGGTTGGTTTGCCAAAGTCCATTGTGATTGTGCACCAATAAAGTATGTTTTTCGGGATAAAGCAGCTCTAAACGGCGCTTTAAATTTTTTAGTCCCATACCTGAATCATCGTTATCGCTTTTGCGAGGAATACTATTTTCGCAATATAAAGTTAAAACGTTGTCGTTTAATGTTAGTTTTATCGTTACTTCAGCGTTTTCTTGTGCGTGTTCAACACCGTACTTTATGGTGTTTTCAACTAAAATGATCAGAAGCAGTGGTGCTATAGAAAGAGATTGAGTAGTTTCAGGCCATGCTAGGTTGAATCTACAGTTATTTGCATGCCTTATCTTGTGCAGTTCAAGAAAGTTTTTAATGTAACTTAGCTCTTTTTCGAGTGGAACGAATGGTTTTTGCCCTTCATAAACGGTATATCTCAGTAAGTCAGCCAACTGTAATACCAAATCAGGAGTCTTTTCTGATTTTGTTAATGCAAGTGCATATAAGTTATTTAAAGTATTAAATAAAAAGTGCGGATTAATTTGCTGCTGCAGTAGCTTTAGTTCTGTTTTTATTTGCTGTTTGGCTACTTCTTCTAATTTATGGTGGTGCTGTTGGCGTTCAAACGCCAAGATAATGGGTGTAGAGATACTTAAAAATAAAAACATAAACTGATAATTGTACTTATTGATAATGTTTTGGCTGCCTCCCGGAGTTAGATTGGCGACATATGAGGGTAAGTCATTAACAGGTAATGTGAGCACAATAGCGACAAGTAATGGTGTAAAAATAACCATGCTAATTAAGCATGCAGATACAAAAATGAGCACTCCATGTCTGGCTAATAATTGACGTATTAAAATGTAACGATTAAATAAAAAAATGCCGTGAACGATAATTGCGTAGACCAGAAGCTGAGAAAAATACCAAATAAATTGATAATAGTTTGTAAGTAGCTTTTGAGTATCAAATATCAATGCGAATGGTTGATTTAGCAGGGGGGATTCATGGCTATTAAGTATGCCAGCCATGATAAACGCCCAGGCAAAACATATAAAAAAAACAACTTTATTTAATGTAAACAATGAGCTAATCCAACTGGTAAATTTAGATTTTTGGTTCTTCTTAAAACGTTGGGATGAAAGCCAAAATAAACTTGCTAGGCTGCAAAGTAACCAACATTGTTCTTGTAAGTAATGCCATTTATCATAAGTTGGCAAGCCGTTGCTTAATAGATAAGTGATTATTGGATAACCAATAAACCCAGACAACCACCACAATGAAGCTTGCTTTAAAGAGTGTTGAGATGCTATCCAGTGAGCGATTAAGAAGGGGATACACTCAAAAATTAGCTGTAAATTTACTTTTAGATAAGTACCTGGTGAATCAATTCTCAGGGAAAGATAACGAATATGGCTTTCAAGTAGTATCGCAGCGATTAATGGTAGTAAAGCAACCATGCTTTTTGTGTTTTTAGTTGATGATAAATAGCTAATAGCTGCCAGCAAAATCTACTCCGTTCATTTTTTATTTTTGCAACTTTACATTGTTGTTTTTTCGAACATTTATATATTACCCTAATTTCTAAATAATGTGGAAACTGAGGGCGTAACATACTGATAAAGGGTTACTAATAGATTTAGCTTAACGTTTTTATTGCTTTATTCATCCACATTTTGATGAAAGTTCTTTTTTTGATGACGAAAGCAGAATATTTGCTTTCATCATCAAACTTGACTCATTGATCATTACTTCATAGTAGCGAGCTTTGCCATTCCTTAATCTAGATTTGTGCTAATTAAGGAGCCAATAAATGCTAACACTTGAACATATTTCGAAAACATACCCTGATGGAACTCAAGCACTTAATGATATAACCATTGAGTTACCCAGCGGCATGGTAGGTTTATTGGGGCCAAATGGCGCTGGTAAGTCTAGTTTGATGAGAACCCTTGCATGCCTGCAAACTATTAATTCTGGCCGTATACAGTTTAGTGGCTTAGATATATTAAAAGACCCTGAAAAGTTACGTAAGCAACTTGGTTATCTACCACAACAATTTGGTGTTTACCCACATATAGGGTGTAGAGCACTACTTGAACACATAGCCATATTAAAAGGGCTTGAAATTAAAAAGACAAAGCAACAGATTGATGACCTGCTTACTGCGTTAAACTTAACTCAACATGCAAATAAAAGAGTCAGTCACTTTTCGGGGGGAATGAAACAACGCTTTGGTATTGCTCAAGCATTGCTGGGTGATCCCAGATTAATTATTTTAGACGAGCCTACTGCGGGGCTTGACCCGGCTGAGCGAGAGAGTCTCAATAACTTATTAGTTTCAATGAGTAAGAATCGACTGATTTTGCTCTCAACACACATTGTTGAAGATATAGAAAACCAATGTCACTTTGTGGCGATGATTAAAGGAGGTCAACTGATACAAAGTGGCCATATCGATACCTTAGTAAGTCACCTCAAAGGTAAAGTATGGACATTAAAAACTTTGCCAAACGAACTGCCCAAAGGTGCTTTAGTACTGAGCCAAAGTTATCGATATGGCAGGCCTGTCTTTCGAGTTTATGCCGCAGAACGCCCAACTATAGGAGCTGTTTTGGCGACAGAATCATTACAAGATAAGTACTTCTTTGAACTAAAATCTCAAAGAGGCGAATTATGTTAATAATTAATGAGTTAAAGTATCTTTTTCGTCAACCAATAGTTTGGGTGTGCTTGCTTATTGCGCCAAGTTTTGCATTTTCACTTTCTTCAGGGCTTGCAACAAGTAATGTTGACCCGTTACAGCAGTATCAATTGCATTTAGTGTCATTACACATGATGCAATTGGTTTTATTGGTTGGAGCATTATCGCCAGCAATTTTCTTACGTGATCACCTCTTTCATATGGACGAAATTATTGCTGTTGCATCAGTAAGTTCAAGACAAAAAAACTATGTTCGAATAGGTGGTTTTGTAAGTCTATTAATGATGGTTTCATTAAGCAGTACGTTGGTTATGAGTTTCGTAGATTTTCAAAAATATGGATTTAGTTGGCAAATACTTGGTTATACAATTTTTTATAGTGGTTTTGTTTTACTCATAAACTGTTTTTTACTTATTGCTTTGGCATTTTGGCTTTGTCAAAGGTTTCGAAGCTCAATGATTATCTATGCCGTTTTTGCAAGCATTTGGATAGCTTATTTGTTCGCTGCGAGTATAACGGGTAATCCAATTTTAGCAGGTAGTAATGTACTTAACGAAACGTTTTATAAGTTATTCATCTGGTTAGATCCATTTGCCTATACAACGGTAATAGCAAGTTTTAGCGAGTCGCAAAATATTCCTTTTTATATTAATCGTTTTGTTTGTTTTAGTCTGGCATTGGTTATTTTTACTTTCGCTGTTGGTTTGTACCCCCAAGCACATGCACGGGCAAAAAAAGCGAAGGAAAGGCATCTTGAGTCCGATTTTAGGCCTAACACTCACTATCAAACGGTAAAGCCTACATTTCGTCAAAGCTCGATTCTATTTGAGCTATATAAAGCTGCAATTTTAAATATCTTAAAACAACCAATAACAATCATTTTGTTACTTTTATGGCTAGGGTTGGTGTTTAATAGTGTTGCATCCTCTTCTCAGTATGCAGAGCCAATGAGTGTTATAAAAGCAACTAGCATTGATGCTGTTAATCAATATGCCTTTGATATGTATATATTGCTAGGGTGTTTACTGGTGGCTCTATGGAGTTGGCAACTTAGTTGTAATGCTAGGCACTATAAAGTAGCAGAGATAATTGCAGCAGCGCCTATTAAGACCGCTTCAATTTTACATAGCCAATTATTGGCAATAGTGAGTTTGGTGTTTGTTTATTCGTTAATTGGCTTAGTTGGCGCATCTCTAGCTGAACTTTTTATTGGCAGTGACTTTGACTTCTATCAACATATTTATATTTTAGCTTTAATGGGGCTGCCGCTGGCTATTATTGCTTCAGTATTTGTATGTATTTTCAATTTAATGCGCTCAGAGCTCGTTGCATCTTTAGTGGTTTTAGCCATTTTGTTACTTAAATTTACTCCAGTAATGACTTATTTAGGGCTAACACACACGTTTTGGAGTGTAGCTTGGACACCATTGCAGCCGGCTAATGAATTTTGGGGCTATCGCGCAAGTTTAAGTAGTTACTGGCCTTATATTCGCGCATGGCTAGTGTTATTACTTAGTGTTGTGCTTGTTAGTCAGGCTTTTAATCATCGTGGTACAGGGTTGGGCCGCAGGGCTTTTAAAAGTAAAGATGCTTGGCTGTTAACACCTGCAGTTTTAGCTATCAGTTTATTTTGGCAGCTGCATGCTAATTTAATTTCAGAAAAGCCACTAAGTAACTCTCATAAACGAGAAAGATTTAAAGCAAACTATGAAAGAATGTTTACTGGTTGGAAACATAAAGCTCAGCCAAAAGTGAGTCATATCGATGCAGAAATAGATTTTTACCCCTATAAGCAAACAGCACAATTTAACTTAACCTACTCATTTACTAACCCTCACAAAAAACCAATAAAACAGGTATTGATAGGTCGCGCAGGTTTTTATCAATGGGCAGATATTAAGATAGAAGGAGCTGAGCAAGTCGCGTTTTATCCATCAATGAATCAAGCTATTTACGAGTTTAAACCTGCACTCAAGCCATTTGAAACAAGGCAACTTAAAACACAATTTGAAGTTAAGCAAGCCAAATTATGGCCCACACAAGGGCATCAAATCATTACGCCTGAATTTAGTTATATTCGTTCTGTTCCACTTTTACCGACGCTTGGATATCAAAGAAACTATGAGCTAGGTGATGAGAAGTTAAGATTAGATTATGGCCTTCCACTCTATGTTAAAACACCACCTTCAAAGCTATTTAATACTACATACCAAGTACCGGATAGCTATGAACGTATTACTATGAAAAGCAAGGTTACCACCGCAGTAGGTTATCAGGTCGTTTCACAAGGTAAAAATACAGAGCATATTATTGAAGGACAAAGAGCCGTTTTTAAATTTCAGACGACAGTGCCAATTAACAACTTACCTGCTTGGATGTCGTTTCCATTTGGAGCAACTGAGTTAATTTATGAGGGGGTGAAGTTACAGGTTTTTACTAAATCAAGTGCAACAGAAACTGTTCAAGATGCTGTAAAAGTTAACTTACAAGCTATGAGTGATACGCTTTCTTGGTTTAAGAGTAATCTTAATGCGTACAAAGGTTCAAAGCTCAGTTTGATTGACTCAACAGGTTTTGGTGGGACTGGGTATGCATTACCTGAAATTATTTTGATTGATAATAAAGTCGGTTTTAGAGCAAAACCAAGTGAGGGAGCAGGTTTTGATCAACGTTATCGACGTGCAGTACATGAAACGGCTCATCAATGGTTTGGTCATGATATTGGCAATAGTGTTCCTGAAGATAGCGCTTTTTTGATTGAATCATTAGCTAAATATATAGAGCTTGTGGTGATTGAAAAGCGTTACGGAAAAAAGGCTGTCGATGCATTAGTCAAATATGAAACTCAACGATATCAACAAGCTTCTAGGCTAGATATTTCGACAAAGCAAGCATTGGTAGATTCATCAAAAAGTTACGATCAGTATTCCAAAGCCACTCTTGTATTTGCAAAGCTTAGGAATGAATTTGGGGATGCAGTGATTGTGACAGCTTTAAAATCAGTATGGCAAAAATACGCATTTCCTAATCGACCAGCTACGTCAATGGATTTTATTAGAGCTTTACAAGAACAGCTTAATGAACAAGATAAAGACGTAATTAATAAACTTTTTTTGGAAGTATAAAAACAAAAAAGCCACAGGTTTTAGAACACTGTGGCTTGGGTATTGATTGCATAACAACCAAGGGAGTTAGGTGAGTTTAAAACTCATAGCTAATGCTTAAGCGTGTAGTACGAGGCATAATGTAACGACCATTCGGTGCGTCAGCATTACGAGGATCACCTTCAGTGATACCTTGCTCGTCAGTTAAGTTATCAACCGCTAACTGCACTTTAATACCTTCCATAGGTTCAACAATTAAACCAATGTCTACTTTTTCGTAACCTTCTAAAACAACCGTATTTTCGTTGTCGCCGAAGCGATCATCAACCGCTGAGATTGTGCCGTATAAGGTGGCATACATGTCGCTTACTTCAAAGTCATAGCTTGGTGTTACACGTACTTGCCATTTTGGCTGGCGTTGGCTTTCGTTGCCTTCGTTGCTCGGGCTTTCTGTGATTTCTGTTTCTTGAAGCGTTGAGTTTAAGTTAACTGAGAAACCAGATTCGTGGTTGTAGTTATAATCAAGCTCAATACCGTATGCTTCGTTTGTTAAGATTTCAGCGGGTACACCAGGGCGGCGAACAAAGGTGTCACCTTTTACTTCATTAGTGAATAAAGTTGCGTAGAAATCGGTGCTATCGGTAAGTAACTTATAACCAAACTCGGCTTGTGTTACTTCTTTAATTAACTTTTCGCCACCTTCGTATGCACCAAAGTTATCACGAAAATCATCGAAGTAAGGCATTTTATAACCGCGGTTTACACGAGCAAATACACCCATGTCATCGTTAATTGAGTAGTTAATACCTGTTGTCCACGATGTTTTACTTTCGTCATATTGAACTGACTTGTCGATTACGCCATCAAGACCTTCATCAACTGAGTATTCAACTTCGTGGCTTTCAAAACGAACACCCGCATCAAGTGTAAAGTCATCGTTGAATTTATACTGAGCGGTTGTATAAAACGCATTGGTGCGTGCATCACCTGTCGAATTGATATCGTAGTTAAAACCACAACCCTCAACACTTGCATTACACTCGATGCCGTCTAGCATTTCGCCGCCTGCTTCAAGTACGTGATACGCAGTGTTACCTAAGCTCCACCAGTCATTTGCTGATGTGCTTGCTGTGTAATAACCAAATGCTAGTGATAAGTTATCTAGCTTTTTAGCGAATGCTAAATCATTGGTGAATGCGCTAATTTCTTTTAAAACCACCCAACGGCCAAGTTGTTGAACCGCAGTGCCTGCATCGTATTCTGTGCCAGTTACTGCACCTGTTGCTGTTTCACCGTTATCAGCCACTGCACCAACCGTTGTTGCAGAGCCTGCCGGTACTAAGCCGTAAGTGTTTGCATCACCCTTGGTGATGTTGAAGCGATCTGTGAAGCTCCAACCGTTATCGAATTCAAGCTTAATGCTACCGCCTGAAACATGACCTTTCCAACCACGGCCTTCACCTAAATCGATTTGTTGCTCATCATTATTTGCGCCTGTGTAAATTATCGCTTGGCGATTTAAAGTACCCAGTTGCGTGTAGCTTGCATCAACACCATCAACATTTAGTGGCGTAGGTAAGTACCAAGCACCGTGGTCGTCTGTTTGACGGGTGTATAAATTAATGGTGCCGTTTTCTAATTCTTTAGTGATATTAATTGTGAACTGGCTGCCTTTTTCTGATGTAAAACCAGCATCACGAATACCTGGAGAGCTTTTAACATAACCTCCCACCATGAAATATAAATCATCAGAAATCTCACCACTAACCATAGCGTCAAGGCGTTGTAAGTCATAATCTGAGGTTGTGTATTTGAATACACCTTCGGTATCTTCACTACCACGCTTAAGGCGGAAGTTAGTTGTTAAACCAGGTTGGCCATTTGAAACAACAGGGTTTGGACCACCACGTAATGCTTCCATTGTTTCAATGGTTTCGTCTAAACGGAATAACGACGAGTTTTCTAAAAATGACAAAGTAGGCGCAGGGTAAATTGGCGAACCTTCAAGGCTTAAGGTTAAAAATGGTGCATCACCACCGCCAGGAAAACCACGTACAAATACGTTAGCACCAGATTCACCACCCGAGCTTTCTACCCACACACCCGGTACTGCTTTGAATAAATCAGCAGTACTTTTTGGCGATAATTTAACAATTTGATCTGCATCGATATTGGTAACGGCATAGCCTGCATCAATTTTACGTACGCCAATACCCGCTGGCGTACCAGATACAATAATTCGTTCAACTTTTTCTTTAGCTGGTTGCTCAGTTTGCTCTTCAGCCATAACTGTCTGGCCACTCAAAGCTAGCAAAATTGCAGAGGCTAGCGCACTGCGTGTGTATGTAGTTGTCATTGTGTGTTCCCATTTTTTATGTTGTTAAAAGCAATGTATTAGCGAATATTTTGAATTGTTAACACCTTGCTTTTATAAACCATAGAGATTTATGCAATCGTTTGCAATTTGTTTTTTCAGTTTTTTGTCCTTTTTTTACTCTCAGAATGAGTTTGCCTGTTTATGCTTACTGAAAAAATATTATGCTTAATGGCGCAGCGATTTAGACAAAATGGTGGTATATTGCCAGCCTATGTTTTAAAGGAAGGCAGTGTTTCAGTTTCATGAACGATAGAAAATTAAAGTTAGCCGATCTTGCTAAGTTAGCCGGTGTTTCTACGTCGACAGTATCCCGCGCGCTCAATGATAACCCATTGATAAAACAGGAAACTCGTGACAAGCTTCAACAGTTGGCAAAAAAACATAACTTTAGTTTAAACACAGCTGCTAGCCGCCTTCGCACCCAAAAAACCAATGTTGTTGCGGTTATTATTAACCTTGATGGTGATACAGAGCAGTCTATTAATGATCCTTTCTTACTTAAAATTGTCGGTGAAATAAATTTAGCGTTAAACAAATTTGGCTTAGAGTTATTACTTTCTAACTCATTTATGGCCAGTGATGATTGGGCTAATTACTTTATCAATAGCCGCCGCGCAGATGGCATTATTGTGGTCGGCCAAGGTAAAAACCAAGCAAATATTGAAGCTGCAGCGAATGCAGGTGTTCCTTTAGTTGTGTGGGGCGATCCAAAAACACCCAGCAGTTACCCAATTGTTGGCAGCGATAATTATTTAGGCGGTCGCCTAGCGACTGAGCACTTATTGAAAAATGGCGCTAAAAACATTTTGTTTTTAGGCGACCCTGGGCATGCTGAAATTAGTGAACGGCATCGTGGTTATTTAGATGCCATTTCTGCAGCAAAAGCCACACCTCACGTACTCTCTATCGATATCACCAGTAGCGCTGCTTACAAAGGAATTAACCAATTATTGGTAGAAAAAGGGCTTTGTTTTGATGGCATTATGGCATGTAGTGATATGGTGGCTTTCGGTGCGATGAAAGCCCTGAAAGAGCGTTACATTAGCATTCCAAATGACGTTGCCCTTGTGGGCTTTGATGATATTGCTATGGCGGATATCAGTCATCCTTCGTTGTCGAGTATCAAGCAAAACACTCAACGTGCCTCAGTCATTCTTGTTGAAAAGTTGTTAGCTCAGTTAGCAGGGCAGTCGGTAGAGTCTCAAGTTGTTGAAATAGAACTAGTAAATAGGCAATCTAGTCAGCGCTAAACCTATTGAATGTTAGCGACATGTGTAATTTTAAATGCAAACGTTTGCATTTTATTTTTCGCTAAACTAGACTGAGTAAAAATAATCATAGGTTGAAGTGAATGAATCCTATAAGAATAACCATCGCGCTGGCATGCAGCTATTTTGTCTTTGCTTTAATGCTCAATAGTGTAGGCACTGTTATTTTACAAGCAATAAATAGCTTAGATGTAAGCAAAACACAGGCGTCTGTTCTTGAAGGATTTAAGGATTTAAGTATTGCTATTGTGTCATTTTTAGTGGCGTCATTTATTCCTCGCTTGGGCTATAAAATTGCCATGCTCGGTGCTTTATTACTGGTTGCAATTATGTGCTTAGTTGTACCGAGTATTGCTGAGTTTTGGGTATTAAAAGCACTATTTGCCGCAATTGGTTGCAGCTTTGCTGTGATGAAAATCTCTGTTTACTCTGTCATTGGTCAAGTGACTGATAATGCAAATAAGCACTCTGCTTTATTAAACACTATAGAAGGAGTGTTTATGCTAGGGGTGTTATCGGGCTATTGGATTTTTGCGTTATTTATAGATGCTGATAACCCGCAAAGTAGTCACTGGCTGAATGTATATTACTTGCTTGCAGTGATTGTTGCTGTAGCGTTTGTTTCAGTCATTGCAGCTCCAATAAAATCACCAGAACTAAAAACAAATCAGCAATCTCAGCTGCATGACTTTATTGATATGCTAAAGCTGGCCTATCAACCATTGGTGCTCATTTTCGTTGTAAGTGCATTTATGTATGTACTTATAGAGCAGGGAGTAGGCACTTGGTTACCTACTTTTAATAATCAAGTTTTAAAATTACCCGTAGATGTAAGTATTCAACTTGCTAGCTTGTTTGCTGCGGCACTGGCGCTGGGCCGTTTAGTGGCAGGGCAAGTACTTAGGTTTATTAGTTGGTTTAGTTTATTAATGGGCTGTTTGGTCGCTATGGGTGTACTTGTAGTGTTGGTGCTGCCTTTAACTCATGATGTTGATGGTAGCCAAGTGAAAAGTGTTTTTGATGTGCCTTTTGCTGCATATATGTTGCCGTTGATTGGCTTTTTTATGGCACCGATTTACCCGTTACTTAACTCTGTGATGCTGAGTTCACTTGCTAAGCACAAGCATGCTGCTATGACTGGTTTAATCGTCGTTTTCTCTGCATTAGGTGGCACAACGGGCTCAATTATTACGGGCTTTGTATTTGATAAGTTCAGTGGTCAACACGCGTTTTATCTGACATTAGTGCCAATAGCCTTGCTATTAATTACTGTTTCCGTATTTAAAAGAATCACCTTACAGCCACAGTATTTAGAAGCATCAAACGTAAAATAAGGGATTATCATGAATTTCGTTAATAGCCAACTATTTAAAGACGTACAGTTAGCAGAAGTGTTTGCTGATTCAAAAATGTTTGCCGATGCAGTGCCAAAATTGTCTTGGCAAAGTGCGTGCGAGTTATATCAACTTGTTGGGCCTTTAAAAGGCGATGAACTACGAGAATTTGTGATGTCGAATTTTATATTTGCTGATCAATCTATTCCTAGTGCCACATTAGATTCCACATCAGTTAAGCAATATATTCTTGATTTATGGCCACACCTACATAGAAATGCCGATACTGATTTAGCAAGCTCACTTATGCCACTGCAATTTGATTACATTGTACCAGGTGGCCGTTTTCAGGAAATTTATTACTGGGACAGTTACTTTACCGCACTTGGTTTAGAAGATATTGAAGACTTAGCAACTATTGAAGCAATGGTAAATAACTTTATTGACCTGCAAAAGCGTAATGGCTGTATTCCGAATGGTAACCGTGTTTATTATAGCTCACGCTCACAGCCTCCTGTTTTAGCGTTGATGTTAGCGATGCTGTGGGATGCTAAATATAAATTTGAGGCTGATTTAACTTGGCTGGCAAACGCTGTAAAAGCACTTGAAGCAGAGTATCAGTTTTGGATGACTGGCTGTAACGACCTTAGCATTGAAACGCCTGCCATTAGGCGTGTTGTTAAAATGCCTAATAAGGCTATTTTAAACCGCTACTGGGATAGTGCGGCAACACCTCGTCCAGAGTCATTAAAAGAAGATTTACATGACGCTGAAGGGCTAACAACTGAGCAGCAGCAAAGCTATTTCCAGCATATTCGAGCTGCATGCGAGTCTGGCTGGGATTTTAGTAGCCGTTGGCTACGCGATCATAGTGACCTAAAAAGTATTGAAACAACCAATCTCATACCGATTGATTTAAATAGCTTATTGTATAATGCAGAACACACTTTAGCTCGCTTCTACCGTTTACTTGGTGCAGAGCAACAGAGTCAGTCCTTTGCTGAGCTGGCTACACTTCGCCTAGATACTATCAATACCTATTGTTGGAATTCTGAGGCAGGTGTTTACCGTGATTACAACATTCGACTCAATCAGCAAAGCAGCGTTGATTCAATGGCAATGGCCGTTCCTTTGTTTGTTGGTGCTGCATCTGTACAACAAGCCCAGCAAGTAAAACAAAAGCTGATGAGTGAGTTTTTAAAACCAGGTGGTTTAGTTACAACATTATGTAGTACTCCACAACAATGGGATAGCCCTAATGGCTGGGCGCCGCTGCAATGGTTTGCTGTAAAAGGTTTAACTGATTATGGTTTTGTCAGCGAAGCACAAGCGATTATGAAAAATTGGTTGAGCATGATTGAAATGCGTTTTGCAGAGGATAAATGCCTGCTTGAAAAGTACAATGTGTGTGAATTAGTCAGCCGTGCAGGTGGTGGTGAGTACACAGTGCAACAGGGGTTTGGTTGGACAAATGGCGTAACATCACGTTTTTATAAACTACTTGATGACAACCTTTGAGCTGTTTGTTCAGATCACGATTTGAAATTTATAGTAAGTGTGTCTGAAGGCATACTTACTATTAGATAAAATTTTTGATTTATTTCGTTCATTGAGACTGTTTTGTATATTTATTCATAAAGTACAATGGAATACATAGTATTAATAGTCCCAGCCATTGCCATAATGGAGCAAAAACAAACACCAACGCTGATTGTGCGTCATGAGAAAAATAAATTGAACCTAAGGTCACAATACCAAATAAGACACAAATGATAGTGACAATAAATGAGGCAATCTGTGTCATTCTTGTTTTACTGTGTTCAACCATCCACGCCATTAACAGGTAAGGTGAAATCCCCCATAGAACGAAGCCAATTGGAAGGCTTTGTGAACTGTCAAAATTATCAATGGTTATGAGTACAGTAATAATTATGGCTAAAACAGTGAGGGAATAAGCGCATTTGGAGAAAGTAATCCATTTCATAAATAAACTTAATTGACTGAATGCTATAGGTATTTACCTCTGATGGAGAATTAAGCAGAAAGTTCAATACATGGTCTTTTATTGTTTTGCTTTATTGACCTGCTAGCTCAAACAGAGCGGCAATGATTAAGTTTTCGAGATTTTTACTCGCAGCTACCCCTATGCATCCTTACCACGAGTATTAACCACACACTTAGGAATATATTTACATGCAAAGCGTTGCCGTTTTTGAATTACATGAACGTCTTCAAGTAATACGCTGCAACGAGGGGATGTTGTAAAAGAGTTTTGGGTATAACCCACAGCTACATCATTGTCTTTAGTGAATGTTGAAGCGCTGATTATAAGAGTAGGTGTGTAAATAAATTTCATATAAACCTATTCATAAGTCGTCAAGGCATTTGCATTTTATAGCAGTCTTTATGTGAAGTTTTTTTATTAGGTAATGCTGAGCGCTTTTATTAGTGTAATAGACTTTAACTATTAAATTCACGTGTATTTTAATTTGTATTACAAAATGAAGTTCTCATTAAAACTGTGTATAATTTGCGCCCTTTAAATTATCTATTCACTTGTTGTATTGATGTGGGGTCGATAGTGAAAGTATTGTTTAAACAGCATGGTGTAATATTTATTCTTCTAAGTATGCTAACAGGGTTAATGGGGGCATTCGTTAACCCTTTGATGAGCTTATTTATAGTTGAAGGGCTGCAAACACCGCCCATTTATTTGGGGGTTTATATGGTGTCGGTAACCATTACGGGTTTAGTTATCAGTCAGTGGCTGGGTGGCATGGCTGATAAAGGCACAAGTGCACGTAAGTTATTTATGGCGGCTGTAGCAGGCATGATGTGCGCGTTAGTGACCTTTGCAAATGCCACTGCATTTTGGCAAGTGCTACTCGCAGGTGTGTTATTTCTAGCGATGGGAAATGCGGCAATCCCGCAAATGATGACGGTTGCACGACAATGGGCTGGACGTCAACAGAATATAGACATTACCAGCTTTAATTCGCGTTTACGTGCTGCTATCTCATTTGCTTGGGTGGGAGGCCCTCCGCTGGGCTATATGTTAGCTGCAGGGGGGGAGTTTAGTCACTCGTTTTACTTCGCTGCATTTTGCGCTTTGATTGCGCTAATCTTTGCATTTAAGTTTATTCCTGACTACAGCGCTAAAAAATCGCAAAACGGCTCAGAGCCTGCAGCCGCAGCGAGTTTATCATTTTGGTTGTTAGGCTTATCGATAATGCTTGGTTCAACGGGTAATATTATGTATTCATCGGCACTGCCACTTTATAGCATTACTGAACTTGGGTTTGCTGAACATACCCCAGGACTGTTTATGGGGGTCGTGGCACTGTTAGAAATTCCTATCATGCTGTATGGAGCAAAGCTAGCTAAAAAATACAGTAAAGTCTCGATGCTTGCGGTGGCATTTTGTTGTGCCATTGTATTTTATTTAGGAGTGTTTTTTGCCACTCAAGTGTGGCATTTAATCGCGCTGCAAGTATTGAACAGCCTGTTTTACGGTATTTTTGCAGGCATTGGCTTAACCGTATTACAAGATCAGCTTCCTGAGCGAATAGGGTTTACCTCAGCGTTTTACACGAACGCCATTAAACTTGGTGTTATGTGCGGGGCAGGGGCAACAGGCGTTATTGCACAGTTTTATAGTTTTAGATTCGCCACTCTTGGCTCTATGCTAGCTGCAAGTTTAGCCCTTGGATGCTTAATGTTGTTTAGCTATGTGAAGCGCCAAGAACAACAAAGTGCTGTAATGCCGGTGCTGCAAGAAGGTTTAGTTGAGTAACTTGCTTAAATAGATCAAAAAACCGAGCTTCAGAGCTCGGTTTTATTATTTTTAGTAATTAGCCGTTAGCGATTTGATCAAGTATATGCATGACACGCTCACTTGCTGCTTCCATTTTATTAATGTGATTAATAGCTGCGTCTTTATTGCCTGTTTGTAGCATCACTAACGCTTCAACACCATTACGGTGCACTTCACGGTGTGGCTCTTCTAATTGACGATAAGCATTGAGCTGTTTAAAGCCATTTGATTGTTCAGAGTTATACCATTTACCTAGTCTACACATGGTATGATCTGAAAAGTCATCAATCGACTTGTTACTTGTACCATTGGCAACCGCATATACTTCACCTTTCCATACAATATGGTCTAGTTTTACAGTTTGCACAAATGAGCGAGTAGCGGCATTAATAATAGTTTCTTTCATTGAATTGCAGTGATTCATGATTGAACTATAGTCGTTGTTCAAGGTATCAAAGCTTGTTGAAAGCTGGGTGTTATTTTGCTGAATATCTTCAACCGAGGTGACAGTTTCACCCGTTTTGTTAATGATTTCTTTTACTAAATCAGACACTTCTTGTGCTGATTTATTCGTGTTGGTAGCAAGCGTACGTACTTCATCAGCAACAACACTAAAGCCACGACCAGCCTCACCAGCACGAGCTGCTTCAATGGCGGCGTTAAGCGCGAGTAAGTTGGTTTGATCTGAAATTTTTGAAATGGTTGATACAAAGGTATTGATGCTATCAGCCATATCAGACAAGCCAGTAATGTTGCTGGTCATGCTCCCCATTTTGCCTGCCATACTCGCCATTTCACTGACGATATGCTGCAGCGCATTATTTGAGTCATTTAATAGTTGACTGATCTGTAAAGTGACTTGGCTTTCTTCTTTAATAACAAGGTATGAGTCGAGAACAGTTTGGCGTACGCCCTCAATTTGCGTGATACATTCAATCGAACTATTCAATAAATTAGCAAGGAACAGTTGATCTGCATCATCAGCATGATGATGTAATTGAGCTTCTAAGCGCTCGTTTTCATCACGCAGAACGTGATTGTCGGCTTTGAGTGCCTCAACTTCAGCTAATAGCGCGTTGTATTGATCTTGGAGTAAAGAGTGGCTTTTGCGTGAGACAAACATGCATGTTCCTAATTCAAATGGTTAAACCAATTCGCAATAATACTTAATCATTTTAAGGGATTAATACTTGTGGCGCACGTTGATTATAGAACAAAGTGATAATTTATTATCTGTTTTTTTACTAGAAAGGGAGTAATTACGACTATTTGCTCAATTGAGGCTGGAAAGCTGGTTATTAAAGCTGAAAAAGCCCAGTAAAAACTGGGCTAAAACAAGGGAGTTTAGTGATTAATAAAAAGAATATTTTAAAGTAAGCGACGTTGTACGGCCGTTAATAGTACGGGCACGGATAATGTCGTTATCTGGTACTGAGCCTTCTTCTGCTTCTGTGATACCTACGGTGTCAAACAGGTTGTTCACATTAAGCGATAGGCTTAAGTTTTCAGACAAGTTGTAACTTACAAAGCCATTTACTTGTGTGTAGCCATCGAACTGAAGATCATTACTATCTTGTGCGTAAGCATCTGTTGTACCAATAAAGCTCAGACCCGCTGCACCTTTGTCAAAGTTGTAAGTGGCCATTAGTGAGTAGATAAGGTCAGCTTGACGACGTGGTGTATTACCTACTAACTCCGGCGATAACGCATCTTTAGCGATTTCTGCATCTGTCCATGTAAAGTTACCACGGAAATCCCAATCGCCTACGTAGTAAGTTGATTCAACCTCAATACCTTTGGCTTCATATTCGCGGTCAAAGAATTTTTGCGATGTGGCTTCGAAGTTTTGTTCTTCAGTTTCTGCATAGAATGCTGTTGCAAATACTGATAGTGAATCAAAACGTTTTTTCACACCGAATTCGTATTGATTTACTTCATCAATCGCATCGGCTTCAGCAACTGAACCATCCGCTTCTACTTTACCGAATAGTAAGCGATCTGCATTTGCACGGCCGCCTTTACTAATACGAGCAAATGTCGCAAAGCTTGGATCAATTTGGTAATTAGCACCAATTGAGTATGAGCTGTAGTGCCAGTCATAGTTAACAATGCTTGGGTTTGCGTTATCTATACCAACTACACTTTGCTCCGGAATTGAGATTGTACCGTCGCTATTCATATCAACAGTTGATGTTACGGCGCCTGCGTAGTTACCACGCGCTTCACCTGAATCGTAACGAGCACTTGCATCAATGCTTAGGTCACCAAATTTAGTTGCTAAGTTAATGTAAGGTGCACGTGTTTCGTACTCTGTATCGTAGTTGCGTTGACAGCAGTTACCCCAATAAGGAGTGCCATAGGCATATAAGCCATTATCAGAATAGCTATCACCATTAGCAGCGTACACATCGAGTAATGCTGCGTTATCGCCTTTTAACTCCATAACATATGAGTTCCAAAGCCATGACATATCAATTGATTGGCTTGATGCAAAGTAACCAAAGGTCATGCTTGTGTCATCAGAAAACGATTTAGTTAACTTAAGGTCGTTAACTATTGAACCCATGTCGTTTAGTGTTACATCGAATGTGTGGATGCGCATTGCTAAATCGTCATCGCCATAAGCTTGGCCTGCTGAGCCACCATTTGCATAAACAAGTGATGCGCCATCACCAGCAATGCTAGAGGCAATTGAGCTTGCACTTGCTACTTCAGCTGGAATAAGAGAAATAAAATTACCGCTTACAGATGATGTTCTAAAACGGTTTTCGATGCGCCAGTCGTTATCTAAATCAAAAGCAGCTTCAAAGCCAACAGATGTAACAACCGGATTCATACCATCAGTCATGTCACCAGTGCTAATTTGATTATCACCATTTAAACGCAGTGTTTGTGTGAAAAGTGCTGAATGTGGCGTATCTGATTGTGCATCAAAACCAGGGATTGAATCGCCATTTGAGTACATAGGCATAGGTAGGTAACCTACACTTTTATCATCAAGGTGCTTAAAGTAAACACGCACATAGCCGGCATCAAATTCTTTAGTAAGGTTCGCCTTAATCTGGCCCCCTTTATTTGATGTATATCCAGTTTCACGCGGGCCTTCGCCTTGGCGAACAAAACCACCTATGTGATAACGCACACTGTCGTTAAGATAAGTACCATACTCAAAGTCTGTGCGAATTGAGTCATAATCAAGGCCTACAGTGGTTGATACACTGCCAGACTCGTTCTCACCGGTTTTAGAAATAAAGTTGATGATACCGCCTGGTGCATCACTTGCCGCTGTAGATGCTGAGCCACCACGGATTGATTCAACACTTTGTACTGTTGAATCTAAGCGCATGAAGATATCTGCGTTACCAAAAGCAATATCGCCAAACTGCATCACAGGTAAGCCGTCTTCTTGTAGTTGTAAGAATTTGGCACCACCCGATGCAACTGGTAAGCCACGTACTGCGATGTTGGCGTTACCTTCACCGCCAGTTGATTCTGAACGTACACCCGGGATTGTTCTGAATGCTTCTGCGGTAGAGCGTGGTGTTGATACTTCAATTTCAGCTAATGTAACACTGCTAACTGAAGAACTTGATGCCATAATTGTCGTACGGCGCGGTACACCTGTTACAACAATCGTTTCAAGGCCGCTTTTTTTAGCCTCTGGTTGTGCTTGCTCTTCAGCGTGTAAGTTTTGACTTACTGCTAATGCAAGCGCGCTTAATGTATAAAGGGCATGTTTGTGTGTTGTCATAATGTGCCTCGTCTCAATCCCAGATGGTTTGTTGTCTAAATTGTTATCTTAATCGATTAAGTAAAGATAACAATAATTTTACATAATGCAAGTTTTTTAGCGAAAAATTTGCACAATTTATGTTCGATAATTGATTTTTAAGAGTTTTATTTAGTGGCTTAGCGCGCTGTGCTGCGCTAATGCTTGCTCAGCAGGGTCACGTAAATAGTTATATAGCATGGCTAAAAACAATAAACATGCGAAACCTGTTGCGAGATAAAAGCCGTAACGAATGTGACCAAAGTAGTCACTGATCACACCCATTAATAACGGCCCCGCTGCAGCCGAAAGGGCGGTAAAAAACAAAATAACCCCAGCGACCGCACCGTGTTGCTGAACCGCAAAGCAAGAAATACCTTTCGAGTTTAAAGTTGGGTAGATCATCGACATAAACAGCCCCGATAATGGTAATAAGAATACCGCCCAATCAACGCCACCAAAAATTAAGCCTAAATAACAAAGAGCAATGCCTAAGCTTAGATACAGCATTGCCGCTTGCCAACTTAAATGATTTAACAGCCATACCGCTAAGAAACGCCCTGCAGCACGTAAAATGAAAAATAGGGTTAGCGCATATGTTGCCAGTAATTGCCATGGGCCGTTGTAATCACTAAGTAAAGTGGGCATCCATACATATATAGCCACTTCGGTCGCAACATAAAGAGCAATTGCTAAGGAAAAGCCAAGTGCATAGGGGTTTTTCATCATACTCATTGTGGTTGCAAGTGATGCTGGTTTAGCATGCTTTTCAAGCTTTTTAGGTTTAGGGTATTCTGCACGCCAAGCGATTAAGGTCAAAATTAAGCATAAGACCCCAGCGATGACATAAAGATAAGTCCAGCTTACCTGTTGGGTGATTAAAAAGCTGACAAGTGCAGGGCCTACAATGGCTCCAACACCAAAGAAGCCTTCGACCAAGTTCATTGTTTTTGTATGCTCTAAATTGTTTTTAGAGATGTCACCTAGTAACGCCAATGCGCCGGTTTTGAACAAGCCAATAGCAAGGCCAATGCAGCTAAGTAGCACTACAAATATACTAAAGCTGCTGCTAACGGCAAATAAGAAACAACTTATTGTAAATAAGCCTAGTCCCAGCATTATGGTTTGCTTGCGACCAAAACTATCAGCCAAAAAACCTAAAAATAGGCCGCTAAAGGCAATTAATGCCATTGGTGCATAATGAAAGGCACTGGCCTGAGTCATGCTTAAGTTAAATTCATTGATAAGCTCTGGAATGATCATACCAACCGCATCAGATGTCATAGCAAACATAAAAAACATCATGTATGTCAGCCATCTAATGGTTTGCAAAGGATCGTGTGTTCTATTCATTGTTGTATCCCCACCGAAAGGTCTGCACCTTTACTATATATATTAGTGTATAAAAATTGTAAAAACTGCTTGAATAATTTGCTGTCGTGGTTAAAGATATATCTTAATCGATTAAGTTTCAACTTGGTATTAACAATTATGATCAACAATAAAGTGCAATTAATCACCTACGCAGACCGAATTACAGGTCAAGGTATTGATGAATTAAGTAATTTATTAAATGGCCCACTTAACAATGTGTTTGCAGGTGTACATTTGTTGCCATTTTATAACCCGATTGATGGCAGTGATGCTGGCTTTGATCCCATTGATCATAGCGAAGTAGACTCGCGTCTTGGTAGCTGGGACGATATTAAAGTGCTTGGTGCCAACTATGATTTAATGGCTGACTTAATTGTTAACCATGTTTCAGCACAGTCTTTTCAATTTAAAGATGTATTAGCTAAAGGCAAGCAATCTGAGTTTTGGGATTTATTTCTAACCAAAGATGATGTATTCCCAAATGGTATGTCTGAGGCTGAACAACAAGCGATTTATCGTCCGCGTCCTGGTAGCTGCTTTACGCCAATTGCATGCGGCGATGGCCAAACCTATGATTTTTGGACTACATTTACCGATAATCAAATTGATATTAATGTGAAATCAACGGCGGGCATCGAGTACTTAAATACTGTACTTGGCAAATTTGCTGATAATAATGTTAACATTATTCGTTTAGATGCTGCTGGTTACGCTATCAAAGAAGCAGGCACAAACTGCTTTATGCTTGACGAAACATTTGAATATTTAAATAAGCTTTCTGCGCAAGCTAATGAAGCAGGTATGGAAACCATTGCTGAGATTCATAGCCACTTCCAAACTCAGGTTGAAGTCGCAAAGCGTGTAAATATGGTATATGACTTTGCCTTACCACCACTAATTTTACACAGTTTGTTTAGCAATGATGCGCAAGCTCTACTGAACTGGCTAACAATTTCGCCGCGTAACTGTTTAACGGTTCTCGATACCCATGATGGCATTGGTATCATTGATGCGGGCCCTATGGGTGATAAACCGGGCTTATTAAACGCCGCGCAAATTGATAACTTGGTAGAAACCATTCATGAAAAAAGTGAAGGGCAAAGTCGCCTTGCAACTGGTGCAGCTGCAAGTAATGTTGATTTATACCAAGTAAACTGTACATATTACAATGCATTGGGCGCAGATGACTTTGATTACCTACTAGCTCGTGCGATTCAATTCTTTGCACCAGGTATTCCACAAGTTTATTATGGCGGCCTGTTCGCTTGTGAAAATGATATGGAATTACTGGCTCGCACAAATGTAGGTCGTGATATTAATCGCCCATATTTAAATGCACAAGACATTGATGCAGCGCTTGCTAAACCTGTCGTTAAAGGCTTGATTAAACTCATTCAATTGCGTAATGAGCACTCAGCTTTTAATGGTGAATTTATTGCTAAAGGTGAAGGCAGTGTATGTCGTTTAAGCTGGCATGATGATAGCAGCTCAATCGAGTTAAAGGTCGACTTTGCAAGCCGTGAAGTGATGATTCTTGATCAGCGAGATGGCGGGCAAAGCATGACTAATTTAGCTGACTTATTAGCTTAACTGCTTTGACCCAATTGCAGCTGATAGTCGATTTCGGCTGTTTGCTGCTCTTTAGATATAAACAAGGTCGCAGCAATGCGGCCTTTTTCTTCGCTATTTTGATGGACAGTTGTGAGTTTTGGCACAAATCGCTGTCCTTCATCTATACCATCAAAGCCGACAATTCTGACATCCTCAGGAATTGATAACCCCATTTTTAATGCTTCGCGCATTGCGGCAAGGGCGATTAAATCACTCATACACAACAATACATTTGGTCGTGGGGTGCTGCTAAGTGCTTCTTTAGCAGCAATGCTAGCGAAGCGTTCGCTACTTTCTGGAATATTCCATGTTCTATCATCACCAAGGGTGACGCCAGCATCGCTGATTGCTTGGTGATAACCGCGCAGTCGTTGATGAGCGATAGACTGACCAGCCTCAAATTCATGATGTTCGTAAACTCGGCATAAAACGTCGTTATCGAGTAAGCGCAGGCCTAAAATAGCAACCCGATCATCATTATTTTGTAGTGCGTGTTTGGCAATATCAAAGCTGGCTTGTTGGTTGTTTACGTTTACAGAGGCATCGCGACCGATGTTAAAATCGACTGTTACCACATGTTTTGGTACTTGTTTCAATTGTTCAACAAGTTGCTTATTACGTGGGCGACCGTAGCAAATAAAACCATCAACAAAATCAACCACGCTATTTAGGTTATCGTTGTTACCTGAAAATAATAAAAGATTGATGCCGTTTTTTTCGAGTACTGCTGACACACCACGCATAAAGCTACTTGCAACCGGATCTGATACCATATATTCAACACTGTCTGGTAGCACTAGGGCAACAATATTAAAGGTGCCACGACGTAATGATTGCGCCGCTTTATTGGGACCAAAATAGCCTAGCTTTTTACATGCAGCTAAGATCTCTTCACGGCGCGCCTTAGATAATTGATCCGGGCGGTTAAACGCATTTGATACGGTAGCATTTGAAACACCTAACTCTTTGGCGATACTTTTCAGCGTCCAACTTTTTAGCTTTGTCATTATAGCTTCTTAATCGATTTACTTAATTGTAAATTACCATATAAAGAGTCGAAAAAAAGTGTTTTTAGTCATAAAAATTAACGTACCATAAAAGAATGAGTAAGAGAGCAAAAAAAGGCGAGTAGCGAGTGATTTCTAAGTTACCAAAGTGGGTTGAGATTGGGGCATTTATTTTGGCGTTGGTAGCCGGTTGCGTGAATGCAGTTGGGTTACTTAGTTTTGAACATCAAGCTGTATCACATTTATCAGGAACTGCAACTTTGCTTGGCGCAGATCTAATGCATGGCAATAGCCTTGATGCTTTACATTTATTAGGCGTATTACTGTCATTTTTAGTAGGTTCTGGTATTGCAGGGTTTTTACTGCATAGCTCTGCACTTAAATTAGGTCGTCACTACGACACCGCATTATTAATCGAAGCAGGGCTTTTATTAGGCGCACTTTGGCTATTGTTTAATGGCTCTGGTTATGGGCACTTTTTGGCCTCTGCGGCATGTGGATTACAAAACGCATTGGCAACGACCTACAGTGGTGCAATCGTTCGTACCACTCATGTGACAGGGATCTTTACTGATTTAGGTATTATGTTTGGTCGTTTTTTCCGAGGTGAGGAGCTTGATAAGCGTAAGGCTAAGCTATTTGGCCTAATCATCTTCGGCTTTATTTTAGGTGGCTTATCAGGTGCATGGTTATTTGCAAAATTTAGCTTTTCGGCGCTTTATGTACCAAGTATTATATGTATTTTATTGGCATTGACCTATCGGGTTTATACTCGTTGCAACCCTAGGTTTAATGGTTAGCAATACTCTTTGGGGTTGCGCCAAAGGCTTGTTTAAACACACGACTAAAATGGCTCGGGTTATTAAAACCTAATTGATAACAAACCTGACTAATAGCCTCACCTTTTTCGAGCAGTTTGTATGCTTTTTGTAAGCGTAATTGCTGCTGCCAAAGAGCTGGGGTGACACCAAATGCTAGCTTAAATTGCTGATAAAACTTACTGCGGCTCATACACGCTATCTTACATAACACATCAATATCAATATTCTCTGCGAGATGTTGTTCTATATAGCTAATTACATGGCTCATTGGAGTTGCAAGTTTACCTTTCTTACAGCTTGCGATCATTAAATCTCGGCTTTGTTGCTGTAATAGGCGGGTTATTAACTCATTGAGTGATAGATCAATTAAGTAATCACGGTGTTGTTCATTTTCGCTAAACAGGGTAATCATCCGTTCAAGCAGTTGTTGGGTTTGCAGGTTATGCTGTGTATGGACTAGCTTCGTTTGATATTGGAAAAAGTCATCTTGTGTAATTTGCTGATTAAAATTAAGTATATCGACTACTTGGCTTATTTTGTCTGTACTAATTTCAATCGCTAAACAGGTTGTTGGTTGGTTGAGCGAAGCATTTGGAAAATCGATTAATACACCTTGCTCTGGGGCCAGTACAAATGACTGGTTTGGCAAGAACTCTTCATGATAATCACTGTCAGCAACATGCATGATTTTTTTGCCACTTATCATGCCGCAAAATAATAATTCAGTGGAATGCAGCGCTACTTTTTGCGCATCTAAATAGGTGTCGTAAATACTTAATTCAGCATGCTCTCCAGCAAAACTTACTTTATTTTCAATAAGCACATCAATACGTTGCCGTTTCTTATCTAAACTTCTGCTGCTAACTGATGTGTTCATTGTTGCCTCGCTGTCGCCCTAAATTCTGGACAAATAGTCAAAAAGTCTGGACTAGGAATCAAGTGTACTTCTATTAACTAAGCTAACTTCAAAAGCTAGCGGTTCATTAAACAATAACCTACCGCGTAATTTAGTCAATGCTAAATAAAACACAACAATTTGAAGAGAGAACACATTATGATTTATGCAAACCCAGGTAGTGAAGGCGCAAAAGTTAATTTTAAAGCGCAATACGAGAATTATATTGGTGGCCAATGGGTTGCCCCTGTAAAAGGAGAATACTTTGAAAACATCAGCCCTGTGAACGGTAAAGTGTTTTGTAAAGTACCTCGTTCATCAAAAGAAGATATCGAGCTGGCACTTGATAAAGCCCATGATGCAAAAGCAGCGTGGGGAACAACGTCAGTCACAGAGCGCAGTAATATCTTATTAAAAATAGCCGATCGCATTGAACAAAATCTAGAGATGCTCGCGGTTGCAGAAACCTGGGATAATGGTAAAGCAATTCGTGAAACTCTGGCGGCAGACGTGCCATTAGCGGCCGATCACTTTCGCTATTTCGCAGGCTGTGTTCGCGCACAAGAAGGCTCTATTGGTGAGATTGACGAAACCACCGTTGCGTATCATTTCCATGAGCCATTGGGTGTAGTAGGGCAAATTATTCCTTGGAATTTCCCATTGCTAATGGCTGCATGGAAGCTTGCTCCAGCTCTTGCTGCGGGCAACTGTGTTGTTTTAAAACCGGCTGAACAAACACCTGCATCAATTTTAGTGCTGCTTGAAGTCATCGGTGATTTGTTACCAGCAGGTGTTCTAAATATTGTGAACGGTTATGGTAAAGAAGCTGGCGAAGCCCTCGCAACCAGTACTCGAATTGCTAAAATTGCCTTTACAGGTTCAACGCCGGTAGGTTCACATATTTTAAAATGTGCTGCTGATAATATTATTCCATCAACGGTCGAACTAGGTGGTAAATCGCCAAATATCTTTTTTAATGATGTAATGGAAAAAGACGATGAGTTTTTGAGTAAAGCTATAGAAGGGGCTGTACTTGCATACTTTAATCAAGGCGAAGTTTGTACCTGTCCATCGCGTTTATTTATTCAAGAAGACATTTACGAGCAGTTTATTGAGCGTGTTCTTGCCCGCACTTTACAAATTAAACGTGGTAACCCACTTGATACAGAAACCATGGTCGGCGCACAAGCATCGCAAGCTCAGTTTGATAAGATCCTAAGTTACATCGAAATTGGTAAACAAGAAGGGGCTGAAGTACTCGCTGGCGGTGAAGTAGAGCGGCTGTCAGATGAGTTTAACGGTGGCTACTACATTCAACCAACACTGTTAAAAGGCACCAACGACATGCGTGTGTTCCAAGAAGAAATCTTTGGCCCCGTTATTTCAATGTCGACCTTTACAGATGAAGAGGAAGCATTAGCGCTTGCCAATAGCTCAGAGTTTGGCTTAGGGGCTGGTGTATGGAGCAGAAATATGAATCGTGCTTATCACTTTGGCCGTAAGATTGAAGCGGGCCGCGTTTGGACAAACTGCTATCACATGTATCCAGCGCACGCTGCGTTCGGCGGATATAAAAAATCAGGCATTGGCCGCGAAACACATAAACTCGCCCTTGATCATTACCAGCAAACTAAAAACCTATTAGTAAGTTACAGTGAAAATCCACTGGGCTTCTTTTAAAAGCAATTTCTTATTGTTGTCGAAACTACCCAAACGCCACGTCTAGTGGCGTTTTTATTTTGCGTAAATGTATTCCCAAATCTTCTTTTCTGTTATTAATAAATCATTGTTGAGTAAGGAATTTCAAACATGATTAGAAATACAACGGTTGATGATAGTAAAGCCATTGCTGCAATTTACAATCACTATGTTCTCAATAGTACGGTTACATTTGAAGTTGATGCTATCACAGACGTTGAAATAGCAAAGCGGATACAGGCTAATCTTGCCTCTGGCTTACCTTGGTTGGTTGCCGAAATTAATGGCAAGGTTATTGGATATTGTTATGCAACACCTTGGAAAGCACGTAAAGCTTACCAACACTCAGTGGAAATTTCGATTTATTTAGATGCTGGTAGTCATGCAAAAGGGGTTGGTACACAGCTCTACGCTGCACTGTTTGCTCAGCTAAAAGCGCAAAATGTACATGCTGTTATGGCAGGGATTGCATTACCTAATGTAGCAAGTATCGCCTTGCATGAAAAATATAATATGCAAAAGGTCGCGCATTTCCAGCAAGTTGGAAAAAAGTTCGCTCAGTGGGTTGATGTAGCTTATTGGCAAGTTATTTTATAACGGGCATAAAAAAGCCTGGCGAACACACAAGCCAGGCCTTTGACAACAATTTGGTTGAGTCACCGCAAGTGCCATGACTCGGAATAAAAAAGCTTAGAGAACACACAAACTAAGCTTTTGACAACAATTTGGTTGAGTCACCGCATGTGCCATGACTCGGAATAAAAAAGCTTAGAGAACACACAAACTAAGCTTTTGACAACAATTTGGTTGAGTCACCGCAAGTGCAATGACTCGGAATAAAAAAGCTTAGAGAACACACAAACTAAGCTTTTGACAACAATTTGGTTGAGTCACCGCAAGTGCCATGACTCGGAATAAAAAAGCTTAGAGAACACACAAACTAAGCTTTTGACAACAATTTGGTTGAGTCACCGCATGTGCCATGACTCGGAATAAAAAAGCTTAGAGAACACACAAGCTAAGCTTTTGACAACAATTTGGTTGAGTCACCGCAAGTGCCATGACTCGATATATGAAAAAGCCCAGAGAACACACAAGCTAGACTTTTTGTGACAACAATTCCGTTATAAAGCTAAGTTTTTCTTAGCGCGGTTTAGGTTGTGATTGACTAAATCATTACCCGATATTTTTACCGCTTCATAAAAATCTGACAGTGCAGCTGTGTCGTTTTTCGACATGATGCGTGCGATACCTCGATTACTTAAAGCGAAAGAAGTTAGCTCTCGGCGTTTATATCCGCGTACTTCGCTTGTATTAAGAAGCTTGATAGCTTCAGTACAAAGTGATTCTGCATCGCTGAAGTTTTTAGACTTCACACTTGCTGCGCAACGATTGAATGCAAGTTCGTATTGGCTGTTTGAGTCAGTCGCTTGAGCTGTGCTATTTAACACTGCATCATATTGGCCTTGCATAATTGCTTGCGATGAATCTGAGTCGCTAATTACCATTAGTTTGTAGTCACTTTGATCAGCGATTGCAAAAGCTGAACATGTCAATAAAGAGCTAAGAGCAAGTCGTTTTAAAAGTGGTTTAAACATGATTGGTTTCCTCGTTAATCGCAGCATCGTTTGCTGATGAGTTAACTTTAGAGTAATCCATCTAAATCGACAAACGATTAAAATAAACCTGATAGATGAATTTTTTTAATCTATTCATATGTGAAGTACTTTTCATTGCCACAACAATGTCTTAGTGATTAAATAGGGTGTTTTTTGAACATAATGACTATTTAAAATGGATTTTTATGAAACGCTTGGCGCTTTACTCATCACTTATCTTTACAGCTCTTAACTTTAGCTCACTTAGTGTGGACATATGTCGCGCCAATGAGGCTAATACAGTAACTAACTCTGAAATTAATTGGTCTGAGCTTGCTATCAAAGATGTTGAAGCGGCTTATCAGTTATCGGTTATAAACCACCCTGGGATGCATGATATGCGTAACCCTGGGTTTGTAAAACAGCTCGAAAAAGCAAAGCAAGAAGGCTTAAAGCTGGCTGTAAAAGCGCATAGTTCACAAGGTTTTTCTGCTGCTATTGCACGTTTTAGAACCATACTACAAGATGGTCATGCGGGAGCGGTTGATACCTTACCAAGTGAACTAAAGCCACAAAGAAGTTGGCCGGGCTTTTCAACTGTTTGGCGCGGTGATGCGTTGAAAGTGTATTACAGCGAACTAGATACAGTTGCCAAAGGCGATAAGCTCGTGAGCTGTGATAATAAAGCAATTGATACTTTGCTAGTTGAGCGTGTTTTTCGCTATTACGGAGAAGTAGAACAACCCGGTAGTTGGTGGAACCATGGTTGGCGACTAGCGATTGATGATGGAAATCCATTTTTGTCGCCTCTTGAGCGCTGCACTTTCGAAAAAGCCGACGGCTCTGCTTACAGCTTAAAGTTAAACTGGCGTATTAGGCCTGATACTGTCAGTGAAAATCTTAAAAATGCTTACAACGGCGATAAGTTACCAATTGAGCTTAATTGGCCTTTAGAGAATATTGCTTGGATCAGCATGCCAACTTTTGCACCCAATGAGCAGCAGCAAGCGGATTATCAAGCGATGCTGAGCGCTATTGAACAGCAACATGATAAGTTAATGCAAGCTAAAGCTGTGGTGCTTGATCTTCGTCATAATCAAGGTGGCTCATCGATGTGGAGTGAGCAAATAGCCTCAGCACTTTGGGGCAGTGAACAGTTTAAATATGGCCGCTATGAGTTACACAAAAATACCCAAGTGTGGTGGCGAACTTCTAAAGGTAATACTGACTATTTAGGTGATGTAGTCGCAAGCTATGATAAGGCTAGCCCGTGGTATCAATGGCTAAAAACGACCCACGAAAGTATGCAGGCGGCTTATGAAAAGGGTGAACATTATTATGTCGAGATACCTGCAGCAGAGCGACAAGCAATGCCAAAAAATGCCAGCAAATTTACTACACCGGTTTATGTGATTGTGCCAGGGCAATGTGCTAGCGCCTGTTTAGATGCACTGGATAGTTTTAAGCTGTTTGCAAACACACAATTAGTAGGCGCACCAAGTAGTACAGACTCTACCTATATGGAAGTGAGGCTCGAAACCTTACCTTCAGGCTTTGCTAAAGTCATTCTGCCGATAAAGGTCTATGTAAATAGACCACGTGAAAAAGGCTTTTATTATCAACCTGATATTAAATTCAATGAGCTTGAATGGACAACACAAGCGCTTGTTAAAATGATAGCTGAGTTGTAATTAAACAAGTTCTCCTTGCTTTTTTATATAATATGAATACGATCTGTATATGTTTTATATATAGGTCATATGATGGGTATTGTTAAAATTAGCGATGAGCTACACGAAGAAATCCGTAAAGCAAGTACAGCGATGGTGCGCTCAATTAACTCGCAATCTGAGTATTGGATTAAAATAGGCATGCTTGCTGAGCTTAATCCTA
Source organism: Pseudoalteromonas apostichopi (assembly GCF_030297135.1). Lineage (NCBI taxonomy): Bacteria > Pseudomonadati > Pseudomonadota > Gammaproteobacteria > Alteromonadales > Pseudoalteromonadaceae > Pseudoalteromonas > Pseudoalteromonas apostichopi. The sequence goes on along the minus strand of NZ_AP028066.1, from coordinate 147,048 downwards.
CCATGACCTACAGCGATATTATTAAAGAGCAACTTCGCCAAGCTGATGTGAAGGCTAAGGATGTAAGTGATGAGTAAGGTTGTGATTAAAGATGCAGATGAAATTGCTTTGATGCGAGAGTCTGGTCGATTACTTGCTGATGTATTTGCTTATCTTGACCCTTTAGTAAAAGAGGGCGTGACTACAATGGAAATAAACGATCTCGTTGAACGCTACATTGTTGAGCAGTTACAAGCAAGGCCATCAAGTAAAGGGCAGTACGACTACCCTTATGTATTAAATGCCTCTGTGAATGAGGTGGTATGTCATGGTTTTCCAAGCGACAAAGGCATTTTGAAAGCAGGCGATATTGTGAATATTGATATCACCCTCGAGAAAAATGGCTATTTAGCTGACTCTAGCAAAATGTACTTAATTGGTGATGTATCGCCTTTAGCAAAACGTTTGGTAGACACCACCCAGCAAGCCCTGTGGCACGCAATTAAAATGGTAAAACCAGGTGTGAGGCTGGGGGATATTGGTAATGCGATTGCAAATTTTGCTCATCAACATGGTTATAGTGTGGTTAAAGAGTACTGTGGTCATGGCATCGGCCAGCAAATGCACGAAGAGCCACAAGTATTACATTACGGCAAGAAAAATACGGGGCTTGTACTAAAAGAGGGGATGACCTTTACGATAGAGCCAATGATCAATCAAGGGGCAGCTAAGGTAAAAACTAAGCCAGATGGTTGGACCGTAGTTACAAAAGATAAAAAGCTTTCTGCGCAATGGGAGCATACTTTAGCGGTAACGGCTGAGGGAGTTGAAGTGTTGACCTTGCGTGAAGAAGAGCAACACTTTTTAAACTAAATTGTGTATTAACAGGCTAATTCAGTAACAGACTCTTCTGCTAACCAGTTTAGGGCCGCTGTTTTTGACTTAAACACATTCATTACCATGCCTGCTCGTTTATACAAATTGCAGTAGGTATCGGTAAGTAAGCTTCCGCCTTCAAGCCCCTCTTTGATGACAAAGGCTGTTTTTGCCGGTGCAATGCCTTTACGTCGCAGTTCTACAAAGTACACCATTAGCTTTTCGAGTGCCCCAGGAGTTGCCATGCATGAGTTTTCAAACTCAACCAATTCAAACCATTGGCCATAATCAGTGGTGAGTTTATTAATGTAATCTTTTTGCATAAAAGAGTGCGCGTCAATAATCTCTTCGTTGAAAGGCCCTATGGCAGTCGTTAAAAGAGTATGTTCATGTTGATAAAACTCGACAAGGCCATGTGGTTTAAAATCTTTGAATGGATAATGGTTGGTTGATACTTTTTTATGCATCCGTTCAATCCCTGAATGTTTATTGAGCTATTGATAATAGCAGTGAAACAAATTAATTCAATCTTTAGGTTTAATCAGTTATTAAAATAATAACAAAAGTATTAGTTTCGATTACCAAGTAGAACCCGCCTGAATGTAAATTGCGTTTTGTTCAGGGCCATGCGCAACATCTATGCCTATGCTAATACCGTAATGTTCATCAATTAAATAACGAAAGCCTGCGCCAACAGTATCAATGGTTTCAGCCTTAGATAAATCAGAAAAATTATCGGCAGCCCAGCCCATGCCAGTAAATAAATTAAGCTTTATTTTCTGCGTGACTTTATAACTTGCTTCTGCTTCGGCCACAAACACATCAAGGCCTTGATATCGAGTTGCAGATACACCCCGTAAGCTAATACTTGGTGGAATATAAACCGGTAAGCGTTTTTTACCACGGTTATTTACTGAGTCATATTGCATGCGCAGGGCAAAGTTAAATTTATCGGTGTAACGCCAGTAATTTAAGGCGGTAAGCTTTAGGCTGGTGTAATCAACCTTACTGCCAATTGCCTCATCATAATATAAATATTCGGCCTTATAGTTAAAGCCCCGCTCCGGGTTCAGTGGGTTATCTCGGCTATCGTATTCTAGTAACGGACCAATGCCTGAGGTATTTACATCAAGCGATAGATGTTCCTTGATAATATCATTTTCGAGCAGAAAATCTTCGATAGGGTTTTCGGCTAAGCTAATATCAACTTGACGATATATCTGCTTAAAGCCATAAAAGAAGTTACTGTCGTCATAACGTAACTTAAGGTTTTGAAACACCGCAGGGCCTTCAATATTCAACGATAAAGGTGTAAGCAGTTTAATCTCGTCAAAGGTGTAAAAATCAAGGTTTATACTCGCCCAGCCAACAATCCCTTGATAGCGAATTCGGTCTTCATCCCAAAACGTAATGTGGCCAACAGCGCCGCCTTTGGTACCATTTTTAGTGCCCATTAGGCCTACTAAACTGATGCTTTGTGGCAGGGTCGAGCCTTCTTTTTTCTTCTTTTTAGCTTTCTTTTCGTTGTCATGAAAAAATAAACCAACGACCCCAAGGCCTGGCCCTACAGCAGGCTCTGTAATAAAGGTTGGTATAGGAAGAAATGAAATAGGTTCATCAACTTTTTGTTGTTGATTACTTAATTGCTGCTCTGCAGGTTTTATTGCATATTCATCGTAACTTGATGCAAAGCTTTGTGTGCTGAGCAAACTTGCTGTAAGCATATTTATTAGTACAACGTTTTTCACTTAATCCCTTACCTTGTTGTTTCTTTTTACTTCACATATTAATTTATAGCTGATAGTTAAATTCGAGACGATGATCGCCATCTAAGAAGTCAAGGTTTTCGTTCCAGTTTGCGAAATAGCGTAGATTCATACGTGGGTTAATTTGATAACTGGCTGCAAATTCGTGAGTCAAAATATGGCTTTGGTTTAAACCATAATAGTGATCTTTATAGTTATCGCTTCCGCCGATAGTTGTTAGCCAAAATGGATTGTAGTTAAGCCAAATTTTATCGTTAATAGTAATTTTTGCGTACATACCCACTAAACCATATGCACCCATAATGGCATAACCACTGTCACGACTGCCGTCATCTTCTAGGGTATTTTCACCCAGCGATGCACCGACCCCAGCTAATGGGTAAAACGTAAAGCGTCCCATAGGTTTAAGGGCTTTAATGTAGCTATATGAGACATCCATGCTTTCGTCAGCAATAAGGTTGGCATTGAGGTTATAGTTAGCATCAATCTGTGTTGCACTCATTGAGCTTAAGTCAACCGAGAAATTACGAAAGCGAAATGAGTCAATAGAATCTGTCGTTCTGCTATCGCTTTCCCAACCAAGCACATCACCATAAATACCTTTGACTTCAATAACATTCATGCCAGCAGTTGTAGCTATACCTGTATCGTATGCTTGACCCACTTTAAAATTAAGGCCCTTGTTTGTCGCACCGGTACCGGCTTGTGTATAAACAGCCAGTGGATCAGACATGTCTTGTACTTCTTTTTGTTCAGTTGCAAAGCATGAAGCTGAGAAAATGAGGATAAGTGGAGTAAATTGAAGAGAAGCCATGTGCTGTCCTTACACAAAATATTAAAATAGATGTACTTTCTTTCGCTACTTATAGCTTATTTATTAATCTAGTTCAATTGTCCAAAGCATATAATACTTGCTAAATTTAAAAAGCTTCTTTTAGCCTCTAACTATCAATTAATTGATGCTATTCATCATTTCTAGTTGCTTAACAAATTGCTGAACTTGCTGGTTGCCAGGTACTAAACGAGCGAGGTTTCTTGCATAAAACAGCGCTTGGCTGTAGTTCTCTTCTGCCACATACCACTGCGCCAAACTGTAGTTAATATCAGGGTTATTCGGTGTTAGATTAAAAGCACGCTCAAGGGCTGATATTGCTGCTGGCATATTACCTAAATCTTGTAGCAGCAGCGCATAAGTATACTGGTAGCTTGCATTATCTTCTGCGAACTGGGCAGCTTTTTTTAAATGTGTAAGTGCTATGTCTTTTTGTTTGGAGCGAATAAGGCTCATGGCGAGGGCATAATGAATATCGGCGCTTTCTTTATTAACCGTTAAGCCTTGTTTTAAGATTTTTTGCGCTGCCTTCTCATCGCCTTGATTGCGGTATAGATCAGCTAAGTTAACATAAGCAGGAGCAAAAATAGGCTCAATACTGATTGCTTGTAAGTAATGTGCTTTGGCTTGCTCTGGTTCTTGTAATGTGAGCGCAAGATTACCTAAATTGGTATGTGAGTAGCCGCGCTCTGCTTGGTATTGTTGAATTCTTTTGTAGTCACTAAGTGCTGCACTTAAGCGTTTGCTGTCTTGCTCATTAAGACCCGCCGGAAAAGGCTGGATTAACATGGCCGCTAGTGCTCTTGCAGCTTCGGCTCTGATTGGTAAATGTTCATCGTCTAAAAGAGAGTTTAATAGGCGCCAGCGCTGATTGATATCAAATGGCATCGCCGCTTCAATGGCCGCTTGGCGTTTTAATGGCTCGCTGTCTTTTACTGAGCGAGCAATCGCAACAACGGCATTATTATCGGGACTTGCTGCTAAACGGCTCAGTGCTGATGCACGGATAATCTCAGGGAAATTTTTATCTTGCACTATTTTAGTCAGCATAGTTGACGCATTAGGCAGGCGGTTATCTGCCGCATAAAACGCCTCAGAAAAATGCGCAGTGCCAAGATGTTTTGAATTTGGATGCCAGTCTTTCATTTTTGCGACGGCCCATTGTGGTGTTTTATCTTCATGGCAACTATTACACGCATTAGGGGCATTGGTTTTTAATGTTAAATCTGGGCGAGGTACTCGAAAACTGTGGTCGCGCCTGGCGTCTACTTGCATATAGGTGGTCGCGGGCATATGACAATCGACACATTGGCTACCCATACTTGCCATTTTATGGCCGTGATGTTTTGGTGTATCGAACATCTCTTGACTATGACATTGCGTACAGGTTTGATTGCCCGGTAGCTTTAATTTACCCGAATGAGGGTTATGACAGTTACTACAGGTTACCCCCGCGTTGAACATTTTACTTTGTAAAAATGAACCCCATACATAGTCTTCATCCCATACTTGACCATCAACGTGGTAAAGCTCAGGAGTGAGTAATGAGCCTTGAAAGCTTTGTAAAAAACTATGCGGGTCTTTGCGGTCATCAAGCTGTGAGCGCCGAGCATGACAGGTTGCACAGACTTGCACTTGATCGCTTTTTACAAGTGGCTGTACGCTTTGCATCCTGCCATCGGCTTGTTGAGAAAAAAGCGGGGTTTGCTTTTTAATGTTATGAGTAAAGCCTTTATCGGCAATGCTGCTATCGCCATCAGCCCATTTCAAATGAGCTTGGGTATCACCATGACACGCTTTGCAGCTCACGTTAATACTTGAGTAACTTGAATCAAAGCTATTCGCTTTAAGGTCAAATTGTTTTTTGAAATCAGTTGAGTGGCAATCAGCACACATATGATTCCAGTTTTGGCCTTTTTGCGACCAATGAAATAGGTCATGCTTTTTCTGCTCAGGATGCAGTACAAACCAGCGCTGCCCGCCGTCTGTTTTACTGCGTGAGTCCCACGCAAAGGGAAATAGCTGTATGTGGCCTTTGCCCATATCAAACATGTATTGCTGCAATGGCTCATAGCCAAATGTGTATAAAACAAGGTAGTCAGTCTGCTTGCCATCTAGGTTTGGCATGCTTATAAAAAGTTGTTGGTCTTGTTGATAAAAGCGCGCTTGCTGGCCCTGGTAGTTAAGGGTTTGCTCATTGAAATTACCAAGCACCGAGGTGGGAGTGGCTTTTTCCATAGCATGAAAATGATGGGATGTTTGCCAGTCTTCAACTTGGCTTTGATGACAGTTAATACACTGGGGTTCTGCAAACGCATTAAAGGCGAAAAAGCTGCATAACAGCCAAGCCAATCTTATCACTGAATAAATCCTTTTTATATTTACCACATGCACTTAAGAGTTATATCAGTTTGTTGCTGATAAGCAAAGTCGGCTTATAAAAACGAGGGCGTAAAAAAGCCCGAGAAACTCGGGCTTAGTAAGTTATAAACTTTTCTTCGGTGGCAGCGCGACGTTAGCAAAGATAAGCCCCGCCACTAATGACATGAAAATCAAAAAGGTTTGCTGGCCAATATGGTCTGCATAAACGAAATCTTGGCCTTCTATCAGTGAGTTTAAACCAATATAGGTTTTACTACCTGGTACCAATACGATCAGACCTTGCATAGCTACAATGGAGGCTGGAGCATTGACAACGCGGTTGAATAAGTTGCTAAAAACGCCCACGGCTAATGCGCCTACAAATGTGCCTAATGTGTAGTCTAGGTACATGGCTGAACCAATACTTGTACCATACGCTATAAAGCCAGATGCAATAGACCAAACAGCATGCTTTAGCTTGGTTCTAAAAATGACGATTAGGCTGCTACATAGCATGAAAATAGCTAGCCAAGCCGTCCATTTAGGTAAAGGCTCGGGTTGCACAAAGTCACTTTGGCCAAAAATAGCAAAACCAATACCGATACCAATAAAAGCACCAAAATACAGCTTAAACAGCAGCATGAATGAGTCCATAACCCGAGCTGTACCAGACACTAAATGCCTAGCTGCTAACTCTGCTAAACCGAGGGCTAATGCTAAGCCGGGTATAAACACAATGATGGCTGAAAGTACCACCAGTCGTATGTTAATTTGGGCATCAATATAGACACTAATAGCACAGGCTATAATCGCCGATACAATGGCAACTAATGGTTCAAGCATATGTGCAACACGCTTAGAACGCGTTGACCAAAGCACAAATAAATACACAACTAAGGTAATGAGTGCTGACCAAAAAACATCATTCCAACTGGTACCCATCAACATTGCAAACGCGCCACCCGAGGTTGCAAACGCAACGCCGGTCATAAATTTATTATATGGGTTCGGCATGGTGTAAATAATATCGAGCTGTTTATCGACTTCTTGTAACGTCAGCTCCCCATTTAGCATTTTGTTTACTAGGTCATCGGTATCTGCCAGCGAGCCTAAATCATGATCGCCTGGATCAACACGCGCAACATGGGTGTACTCTTCTTCATGGCCATCAGTCCAGATCACAAAAGTCACGGATGTTGGCGACATAACAAAAGATGATTTCAAACCGAGGTAAGTCGCAACTTCCATTAAGTGCGCTTCTAGTCGGTATGCAGGTGTACCGTATTTATGAAGCATTTTGCCAAGCTTCACGATAAATTTTCGTTTTTCAGTAAACGTTGCGGTTTTCAAAGGCGTTTTGAACCAAAGGTTAAATTGTTCAGTTAAGGATAGACCAAAATTCAATAAGATATAGTCTAATAGCTAGACTATATCGCTTAAATTGACCAGCGCGATTTTAGCGACAAAAGCCGCTATGTCTAGTGTTATTTACGGCAAAATTACTTATTTTTTGCTTCAATCCACTGCGCCATGTATTGGGTCGAACGCATGGTGTGGTGTTTGAGCATTTGGCCGGTAAAATTTTGCTGTCTATGCTGCGCTAATGACTCACTAATAGCGGTGATTTTAGCGATTAACTGCGACTGAAGTTTTGATTTATCATAATATTTTTGCAATAAATGCTGGCCATTTTGCTGTGCCTGAGTAAATAACGCTTCATCTTGATAAAGTGCCACTGCTGCATCAGCAAACTGCTGTGCATCTTCACAGATTGCGCCTGACCAAGGCTCATCTTGATGCATGCCTTCACTACCAATAGGGGTTGTTACACTAGGCGTTTGCATGATCATCGCTTCGAGTAACTTACCTTTAATACCAGCCCCAAAACGCAGTGGCGATAAACACACACGGGCATCTTCCATTACTTTATAGGCATCATCTGCCCAGCCCTTAATTAAAAATCCGGTTTTTGGATTGTTAAGCGCTGTTGCCTTTGGTGGCGGGTAAGAGCCATAAATGTGGAGTTCGGTATCGGGTAATTGTTTGCGGATCAGCGGCCAAATCTGTTGTAAGTACAACACTGCATCCCAGTTTGGCGCATGACGAAAATTACCAATAGTCATGAAGTGTTTGCGCTCAGCAAATGTTTTGGTGCTAGTGGGAATATGCTGCAAATCAACCAAAAATGGTAAATGGTGAAGTAGGGCAGAATCGACTTTGAAAACGTCATTGAGTAACTGCATCTCGTAATGCGAGATAATTAAGCTGATATCTGAGCGCAAAATTGCGGCGATTTCTCGTTTTGCAATATCGCTGTGTAAATCGCTTTGGCTGAATTCCCGGCCTGCTTTATGAGCTTCGTGACGGGCATTTCTTAGACACTGTAAATCTTCTGTATCAAGAATCTTAAGTGCGTTAGGGCAGTATTTATCGACTCGCCAACCGAACTGTTCTTCCATCATAAAGCGGTCAAACATCACAATATCAGGGTTATACGCTTGCACGTACTCATCAAAGCTAGAGCAATTTAATGCAATTACCTGAGTGGTAATGCCATCTTCGCTGAGTTCCACCATATGTTCGGTTTTTTGCGCAGGACTGGCAAATTCAACTTGCCAGTTTTCTGCACGAAAGGCGCGCAGGAGTGACATCATGTGGGTGCCGGCTGCCGACGAATTAGGCTCAGGCCATACATAGCCGATCACTAACACTTTTTTCATTGACTTGAGTCTCGTATTTTTAAGTTAACATCCACCAAGGTGCGAACTGGCGGTGTTGATTTATCTAATAGTTCTTTTAGCACCTGACAGGTGCGTTTACCGATTTCATCGGCATTAATGGCGATGGTTGAAAGAGAAGGCAACATTAAGCGCGAATCTTCTAAGTCATCAAAGCCAATAACCTTGATGTCTTTACCCGGCTCTAGGCCGTGTTGGCGCATAGCTTCAATCGCGCCGTAAGCAATCACATCATTAAAACAGACAATGGCTTTGGTATTTGGTGCTTGTTTTATAAGGGTATTAAAGGCTTCACGGCCACCTTGTCGGTTTGTCGGTGCCTTAATAACGGGTTTTTCGTCAGTGATATTAAATTGCTCAAGCGCAGCTAAAAAACCACTTAAACGTTCATGATAATCAGATATTTCTGCCGTGCCGCCTAAAAAGGCTACCTCTTCAATACCTTGCGATAAAATATGGCTGGTCGAAATATGTGTGCCTTTTTTGTTATCAGGCAAAATACAGGGTGCTGCTGAAAATGGAATTTCACGCATGATATTAATAACCGGAAAACCACTATTTATTAAATCATCTTGCCACTGTTGCTTAGTTCCCGGAGCCGGGCACATAATAAACGCCGATACGTTGTATTCTTTTAAGGTTTTCACCACTTGAGTTTGCCTTTCGACAGACTCCGCAATATTCACCAGCATTGGCAGCATGCCAAGCTCAAAGATGTGTTTTTCGAGTCCAACAGCAAGTTGAGCTGAATAAGGGTTGGTTAAGTCATTTATAACCAGCGCGACTAAGTTTGAGCGCTTGCTACGAAGTGCTGCAGCATCACGGTTATACACGTAGCCAAGCTTATCAATGGCAGCCAGTACTTTTTCTTTACTTTTTTTACTGACCTTATCACTGTTGGTAAGGACCAAAGACACCGTTGATTTTGAAACGTGTGCTTGTTCAGCAACATCCCAAATTGTGACTTTGCCTGTCGATTTTTTCATTTTTATTAGCAAAAAGTGGCGAATAGAGTGCTTTTATTTTAGCGTAATTTAGCTGTTTAAGTCACTGATTGGCTGCCAAAAGGGTCGAAACTCTTTATGAAATGCTGCAAACATGTTCTACTTGTTTACAGAATCGAAAATAAAAACGAAAAAGGAACGAACATGAAAGCATTTAAACTGCTTTTTGCGCTAGTTATTGGCGCAGCTGTTTGCACACCCAGTTTTGCTAATCAAGGTTATCAAACTCCATCGCCTGCGCTAGCTGCAGTGGTTGACGCTAAGCTTGCACCGAGTAGTTATTTATCAAATGATGGCGAGTGGCTGGCATTATTTGATAGAAAACGCATCGATACCTTACAAGATTTAGCCAAAGAAGAGCTAAAACTTGCGGGCATTAAGCTTAATCCTGCTAATTTTTCGCGCTCACGAGTACGAAATAAGTTTACGTCGTTAGTGCTTAAACATGTCGAAACCGGTTCTGAAATTGTTGTATCTGGTTTGCCAAATGGCATTTTACGCTCACCAAGCTGGTCAAGCGACAGTCAATACTTGGCGTTTGTCGTTGAGCAAGCATCGAGTGCTAATTTATGGGTTTATAATGTAAGTACTAAGCAAGCCCGCCAGCTAAGTGATACACTTCTTAATTCAGTGTTAACTCGCACACCTTATACTTGGTTGCCAGATAGCAGCGCCATTGTTGCTAATGCAGCGGTCAATATAGGTAAAGCTCGCTTAAGCAACGACAGCTCGCAGGTTGTGCCGGTTATTCAACAAAGTAGTGGTGAAAAAGCGCCTGCCCGTACATATCAAAACTTACTAACAAGCCCTTATGATGAAGCGCAATTTAAGTTCTTTGCCCAAAGCCAGCTGACTTATATTCCGCTCAGTGGTCAAGGTCAACCGATTGGTCAGCCGGGCTTAATTAAATCGTTTTCTGTCTCACCAGATTCAACCAATATTTTGGTTGGCATGATTGATGAGCCATTTTCGTATCAAGTGCCTTACAGTCGATTTGCAGCTACTTGGCAAATTTGGGGCATGCGTGGCTATACGTTAGCAGAGCTTGCTAAGCAGCCTTTAGCTGATAACATTCCACAAGGCTATGACAGTGTTCGCACTGGTCGCCGTGATTTTCAATGGCGAGCAGATCAAGGGGCTGAGGTAATTTGGGCAGAAGCACAAGACGGCGGCGATATGAAAACCGACGTGCCTTATCACGATCACCTTTATAGCCTAAGAGCACCTTTTAAACGTGATGCTAAGTTATTTGCTAAAGTTGAACGCCGATTTGATTCAATTACTTGGGGTAATGGCAATGTTGCTCTGTTATCTGAATGGCGCTTTAGCGACCGACAAGTTCGCACATTTGTTATTCAACCACGTAATGCAGATAAAAACCGAGTGCTATTTTCTGAGCGTAGCTATAACGATGCCTACAAAGATCCAGGTTACCCAATATATGAAAAGAATGATTTAGGCGCTGACGTATTAAAAGTCGTTGGCGGGCGTTATCTTTTCTTACGCGGTAACGGTGCATCTGAACAAGGCAATATTCCGTTTTTAGACCGTTATGATGTAAAGACCAATACCACAACACGCGTTTGGCAATCAGAAGCGCCATACTATGAACGTATACGTGCCATGCTTGATGACAAAGGCGAGCGTTTAATTACTATTCGCGAATCTAAAACTGAGCAACCTAACTTCTTTATTCGCGACCTAGACGATAAAACCCTGACTCAACTTACGACCTTTGAGCACCCTTACCCAGAATTTAAAGGAGTGACTAAAGAGTTAATTCGATACAAGCGTGATGATGGCGTTGAGCTTAGTGGTACGCTTTATTTGCCGCCGGGTTATGATTCAACTCAAGGCCCGTTACCGGTTCTAATGTGGGCTTATCCGCTAGAATATAAAGATAAAGCTGTTGCGTCACAAATGCGCGAGTCGCCGTATGAATTTACCTATATCGGTTATTGGGGGCCAATGCCTTATCTTGCAAAAGGTATTGCCGTATTTGACGACCCGAAAATGCCAATTGTGGGTGTTGACGGGAAAGAGCCAAATGACTTATTCCGTAAACAATTGGTAGCAAGTGCCAAGGCTGCGGTAGACGTGCTTGTAGAAAAAGGTGTCGCAGATAAAGACAAAATTGCCATTGCTGGTCACTCTTATGGTGCCTTTATGGTGGCGAACTTATTAGCCCATAGCGATTTATTTAAAACCGGTATTGCCCGCAGTGGTGCTTATAACCGCACGCTAACGCCATTTGGTTTCCAAGGTGAAGAGCGTGACTTTTGGCAAGCACAAGATGTGTATGCGGCTATGTCACCGTTTTTCCACGCTGAGAAAATCAATGAACCTATGCTGATGATCCACGGTCAAGAAGATCCCAATTCGGGTACCTTCCCAATGCAAAGTGAGCGTATGTACGCTGCATTAAAAGGCTTAGGTAAAGAAGCCCGCTTAGTGATGTTACCTTATGAGGCGCATGGCTATCGTGCTCGTAAGAGCTTGCTACATGTGCTTTGGGAGCAAGAGCAGTGGTTAGATAAGTACTTATTAAGTGACGAAAAACAAGCAGAGCCAGTTGCTGCTGAAGGCGTTACTCAGTAATTAGAAAATTACTCTTATAAAAAATCCCCGCCCTTTAAGCGGGGATTTTTGTATTGCCTACTTGCATATTCTTATTCGTAGATAAGCGGTAAGCAAATAAGAGGAAATATTGTTCATGTGCGCACATTTAAAGTCATGAAGTGGACTAATAATCAGGCCAGTTACCAGCAAGCATTATTTTTGATAGTGTAACTAGTCTACGTACTTACATTGATGAACAAGCAGGTGAACAGCACTTGAAGGGAAGATACAAATCGCTAAGTTTTTATATACCCAGCTAATTTTAGCCAACTAAAACAGGCCTTTGATGAGGTCGTTACAAAACAAGGATGCTCATGAATAAGTTTATAATTCTAATATTGTTTTTAATATCGTCTTGCTCATTACATGCAAAACAAACTAAAAGTTTAGAATTTTCTAAAGTGCTAGATAAAGAGATCCCTTTAATTCTTGAAAAAAGCAAAGCGCGTGGTATTGCTATATCGATTGTTCAAGGGAAAGAGGTGGTTGGTTCATATTATTATGGCTATGCTGACGCTGAAAATAGAACTCCAATCACACACAAAACTTTATTCAATGTTGGCTCTATTTCTAAAGTGATTACAGCTTGGGGCGCAATGAAACTAGTTGAACAAGGTAAAGTTGAACTTGATAAACCAATTAATGATTACTTAAAAAGCTGGAAAATACCGAATTCTCAGTTTGATGCTAACAAGGTAACTTTACGTAATATTCTCTCTCATACATCAGGGCTTTCATTAAGTGGGTACAATGGATGGAGCGCTGAAGATCCATTACCTACTCTTGTAGAGTCATTAGAAGGCAATAACACAGGGGGGGGAGCCGTTAAAATTATTCATGAGCCTGATACTAAATGGTCTTATTCAGGTGGTGGTTACACGATAGTTCAGCTGTTAATTGAAGATCTGACTAATCAATCTTTCAGTAATTTTATGACTGAAAACGTTCTTTTACCCCTCGGAATGACAAATTCTTCGTTTGATATCAACCGTGTTTCTTCAGCAATGCTGGCTAGTCCTTACGATGAGAATGGCAACAAAACAGCGATGGTGTATTTTACAGAAACTGCTGCCGCTGGCTTTATAACAACTGCAGATGATTTAGCTAAGTTTAATCAGGCAGTGCTAAAAAATGAGCAAGGTAATTACCTTGGTTCAAATATTTTATCAAATCAGCTTATTGCAAATATGATTCAAGCTCAGCCTCATACCGGAGGGCGATGGAGTATGAGCTATGTCATAGACTCTGAGAATAATAGTTTAGGTTTTGCAGGGTTTAATAGAGGCTGGACATCATTAACTCGCTCTGTGACAGATAAAAATATTGGTTATGTAATTTTAAACAATAGTAGCGTTGGTGGAGTGAATAATGAAATTGATCAACTCCTGCTGTCTGTAATTAAAGGTAGTTAAACTGAAGCGCACATAGCAACCATCTTAGCTCTGCGTAATCGGTTTTAACTGCTCGCTTAACCAATCAATAAAAACGCGAGTGCGCCTTGGTAAGTGACGTCTATTTGAGTAGACGATATTCATAGGCATGGGCGGTATGTTTTTATAACCCTGTTAGCAATCGCGTGTTTGTTTGCTTATTTAAGTGAATGTGATTTAATCGCTTTCTCTTTTTTAGCTATAAACATGTGATTGCATTTATGCTCGATTTAGCAGTACTCGCGGTTTTTATTCCGACCTTTTTCTTTGTTTCAATTACACCTGGTATGTGTATGACGCTCGCCATGACGTTAGGGATGAGTGTGGGTATTCGGCGTACGCTTTGGATGATGGTCGGTGAGGTGTTAGGCGTTGCCACGGTGGCCATTGCAGCGGTGATTGGGGTTGCCAGTATTATGCTTAATTACCCTGAGTTATTTGCCTTTTTAAAATACCTAGGTGGCGCGTACTTAATATACTTAGGTGTTAATATGTGGCGCGCTAAAACCAGCTTCAAACCTAAGGATGATGCACAGCAACAAATTGGCCGTGGGCAATTGTTTTCGCAAGGTTATATTACTGCTATTGCAAACCCAAAAGGGTGGGCATTTATGATTTCTTTACTGCCTCCATTTATCAATGTTGATTTAGCAGTTGCCCCACAGCTTGCTGTGTTAGTGGGCATTATTATGTTGAGCGAATTTATCTGTATGTTGATTTACGCAACAGGCGGAAAGAGCTTAAGGCTGTTTTTAGATAAAGGCGACAATGTGAAGTGGTTAAACCGTATTGCTGGTGCGCTAATGATGTGCGTGGGCGTTTGGTTAGCGCTTGGATAATACTAATTTGGATAATACCCATCCGCATACTGCAAATTGGTATTATCCATGTTGAGTCTTAATCAACTAATTCGACTTGCTTTGACACATGGTTAAAGCACAGTTTCAGAGTATCAATGGCGGTTTTTGTTTTTGCCGCTAAGCTGTCTCTGGCTGGTGTTACCGCATAAACAGTGTAATTAGGCATTGCCCATTCCGGCGCTATTTCAACCAGTTCTTTCGATTTTAGTAAATGCCTTACTTCTGGCTCTGGTAACACGCCATAGCCAACACCATCACACACCAGTTTAATTAAGCTTTGCATATTATTTACGGTGATCTTCGCTTTCGGTAATGGCTTGCTTGCCAGCGTTAACGGGTTAAACGCATTACTGTCGGCGTTGCTATGTGCAATACGCGCAAACTTGCTAAGATCTTCCCAACTGGCTTCATCTAATTTGCTAATCGCATGGCCTTTATGGGCACATAGCTTTAACGGCCAAGTTGCTAACTTACGAGCAACAAGGTTAGAGTCAGTTAACGGGCCAATGGCAATCGCTAAGTCAGCGCCGCATTTGATCATATCGATAGGCTCATCTGTTAGAATTAACTGAATACGTAAATCATCAAATTCATTGATTAAGCGCTCCAATGGTTCACTTAATAGCCCACCCCCAAACCCCACGGGAGCCACTAATTTTAACTCACCACTCGGTTTATTTTGTAAATTCTGTAATTGCGTACTGGCTTGATCAGCAAGTGCCAGCATTTTTAAACAGCTTTGATAATACAGCTGACCAGCCTCAGTTAAAGTGAGCTCACGCGGGCTGCGATTAAATAGACTTAGTCCGATTTCTTGTTCTAATTGCTTAATGTGTTGACTGACAGCCGATGTAGTCATCGATAATTCAGCAGCTGCGCTACTCATGTTGCCTGTTTCAACAGTACGAGAAAATACACGTAATGTTTTTATCAGCTTGGAATTCATAGTTCAGGCCTTCTTAATTCAGTTTTAAGAAATCGTAAATTGTGAAAATTGGGACTTCTCATTAATATGCGAACGCTAATTATTATCATTTATAAATAAAAAGTCACGGAGTATTATTATGACGAGGGTTGTTTCTTCTGTTTTACCACTCACCGCTGCTGTGTTCGCAGGTCTTTCCCATTTTGCATACGCTGATGACAAAAAACAAGACATGGAAGTAATAGTTGTATCGGCTTCCGGTTACGAGCAAATGCTTAAAGAGGCGCCAGCCAGTATCAGTGTTATTGACCGTGAGCAGCTTGAAAAGCGTTTTTACCGTGATTTAACCGATGCGATGACCGATGTGCCCGGTGTGGTGGTCACGGGCGGAGGCGACAGAAAAGATATCAGCCTTCGCGGTATGGCTAGTCAATATACTTTGATTTTAATAGATGGCCAGCGCCAATCCTCTCGTGAAACTCGTCCAAACAGTGATGGCCCGGGTGTAGAGGGGGCGTGGACTCCACCTATTTCAGCGATTGATCGTATCGAGGTTATTCGCGGTCCTATGTCTTCACTATATGGCTCAGATGCAATTGGTGGTGTTATCAATATTATTACCCGTAAAACACCAGAAAAATGGTACGGTGAACTACGCTTAGATAACACGATTCAAGAATCAAGTGAATCGGGTGATATCAATCAAGGCAGTTTCTTTACTGCAGGTGGTTTAATTCCTGAGTTATTAGGTATGCAGCTATCGGGTCAGTTTTCAAAGCGTGACGAAGACGATTTTGAAGCAGGCTTTCGTGGTAAAGAGCAAAGCAATATTAAAGCTAAGTTCATTTTAACGCCCTCTGATAACCATGAAATTATGCTCGAAGTAGGTTCTGCAAAACAAAAACTCGAGGAAACATTAGGTAAAACAGTTGCGCCTTTAGCTCAAGGTGAAAGCTGTGGCCGTAATGGCTGCCCAGAGTCATCAACCACAGAGTACGACCAAGAAAGCTACTCACTAAGTCATAATGGTTTTTATGATTTTGGCTCATCACGCAGTTACTTAAAGTACGATAAATTCGATAATACCTCTCGCGAAATGTATGTCGAAAATACCGATGCGCAAACAAGCTGGACTTTACCATTTAGCAATCATAATGCTGCATTTGGTGCGTCATATTTAAAAGAAGAGCTGGACGATTACACCAGTAACCGGATTAGTGACTTAACGCATGTTGAGAACGAGCAATGGTCAGTATTTGCGGAAGATGAGTGGGCTGCAACGAAGCAGTTTAAACTCACTAGCGGTCTTCGTTATGATCATGATGGCAATTTTTCAGGCCATTTCAGCCCACGTTTATATGGTGTGTATACAGCAGCTAAGTCGTTGACGGTTAAAGGGGGTATCTCGACAGGCTTTAGAGCGCCGAATATTCGTCAATCTACCGCTGCGTGGGGGCAAGTGAGCCGAGGTGGCAATATTTATGGTAACCCGGATTTAAGCCCTGAAAAATCTGTAAACTATGAAATGGGTATCTACTATGATGCTAGCCGTGATTTATCGCTTTCAAGCACGGTTTTTTACAACGAGTTTGAAGATAAAATTACCCGTATTTCGTGCCCACTCACTCAGTGTACTGATGGACCAAACCAGTTTGGTTCAATGCCAACGACCTATGTCAATGTGGATGAAGCCGTTACGCAAGGCTTTGAGTTATCAGTATCTTATGACATTACCAGTGAGCTTGATGTAAGTGCCAATTACACCTACACCGATTCTGAGCAAAAAACCGGTGCATACAAAGGCAGCCCACTTAACCAATTACCTAAGCATATTTTACAAACTTCAGTTAATTGGCGTCCGGTTGATAAACTAGGCACGTGGCTGCGTGTTCATTACCGCGGTGAAGAAAGCCAACCGACAACAGGCCCGTCACAAAGTAGCTTAATTGCGCCAGATTACACCTTGGCTGATATTGGTGGTAACTATGATTTAAGCCGCAGCATTAAGTTAGGTTTTGGTGTTTATAATCTATTTGATAAAGATATTACCGAAGGTGAATACGGCTATGTTGAAGATGGCCGCCGTTATTGGGTATCTCTAGGTTTTAATTTTTAACCGCATAACATAGTAAAAGCAAAGCCAACGTATTGCGTTGGCTTTGTTAATGGAATTGGGTTTAGTTTCGAAAAAAGCAATAAATGCAGGTGTGATATCTTAGGGTTGTATTTTAATTAACGTATAGCACTATAGTTATAGTTCGCTTTTTAGATAGTTCTACTACATTGGGTTAGTCATCAACTGACAGACAACAATGATAACGACTATAAAGGCGATATATGCAAAAAGTAACACAATCATGTAAACGAAAATCAGCGTCGTTTACTTCGCTCGCAGTGTTCTGTGCTGCTATTTTCTCACAACCAAGCTTTGCTGGTAGTTGGCAACAAAATGTCAGCATTGGCGGTTTTAATAATGTTCATATTTACACTCCTGATACGCAATCAAGCATAGGCACTGGTCATTCTTTGATGCTGGTGCTACATGGCTGTGTACAGCCTATCAATAACTACTTAACGGCTAACCTGGAAGATGCAGCTGAAGCTCATGGCATGGTGATAGCAGTCCCTGATGCAATGAATAAAGCAGGTTATAGCTGCTGGTCATATTGGCAAGGGACAATCAATCGCAGCTCTGGCGATTATAAGAATTTGATTAATTTAGCCAATGCATTAAGTGGTGATTCAGCCCGTAATATTGACCCTAAACAAGTGTATATTGCAGGTTTATCATCTGGGGCGGCAATGGCTGCACAAACAGCTTGTGTAGCGCCTGATGTATTTGCAGGGGTTGCTCCAAGCGCTGGGCCAACCATCGGCACAAGTTCAAGTGGGGCGATTTCAACCTGTGAAACGGTTTCTGAAAACACCTTTGTATCTCGCTGTGAAAGCTATGCTGGCAGTTATAAAGATCACTTTGCCACACAAATAGCTGTGATTGGCCACGGTACTGCCGATACCACAGTAAATACCTGTTATAACCAGCAAAACGCAGATGGTTTTGCTGCCCTTTATGGGGTTAATCAACTTTCAGGTACGACGACAATAAGTGATGATGCAACACGCACTGCCGAGCAATCACTTTGGCAAGATAATCGGGTTGCTATGCTGTGGTTTAATAATTTGGATCACTCGTGGTCGGGTGGGCAAGGCGCGTCTGGCGATTATGTTGCTGCAAACAGTATTAATTTTGCTACTTATCTAGGTGAGTACTTTGCGGCTAATAATAAACGAGTTGATCGTAATGCAGGCCCTGAAATTAGTAATTTAAATGCCTCAGACAGTAATAACCAGCTCACCATTACAGGAAGCGCAATCGACCAAGAAGGCAGTGTAACCAATGTTGATATTAACGTGTATAGCCTAGCTGGTGGTGTGCCAAGCTTAATTGAGTCACTCAATGTGCAAGTCGATGCGAATAATACCTTTAGTGGGGTGACAAGTGCACTCAGCGATGGACTTTATGAAGTGCGTGTCAGTGCCACAGATAACGAAGCGAAACAAGGTGATGAAGTTAATCTTACGGTACGCGTTGGGCCAGAGCCTGCGGCTACAGCACCGGTACTTAGTGATATTGCTGCTAGTGTAAACGGGCAGTGCGCTACAGTAACGGGCACGGTGATTGATGATAATCAAAACTTAAGTACCGTAGTGGTCAGTTTTAGTAATGGTGATGTGACAGCTACAGTGAATGGGCTTGAGTATTTTGCTGAGCAATGCAATCTAGCAGGTGGCAATAATACTGCAGTGATCACCGCAAGCGATGATACTGCGTTGACATCAACTGACAGCATTAATTTTGTCATCGATGCTGGCGTGACAGGCGATTACAATCTTCATATCAACGAAGGCCATATTAGCTGGGGCGAGGGTTATTCTGCCTGTTATTTAGCGTTTGGTACCGCTGCTTTTACTATGCGTGAATATTCAGCGGGTACAAATCAATGTCAGTGGATAGCTGATGATGATTCAAGTTGTGCAGGGCCGTTACAGGCATGTAAAACCACCACAGAACCTAATAATGACGCAGACAACGACGGTGTGCTCGACGGTATAGATAATTGCCCAAATGTAGCGAATGCTGATCAAGCCGATAACGATAATGACGGTATCGGAAATGTGTGTGACAGTACACCTGATGGTGAAACAAGTGACTCCGACAGCGATGGTGTCAGTGATAGCCTAGATAACTGCCCGCTGGTGGCCAATAGTGAACAGTTAGATAGTGATGCAGATGGTGTGGGTGATGCGTGTGACTCAACACCGAATGGTGATTACCAATGCACTGAAACTACCTCAAGCAACTATGCGCATGTGCAAGCAAACCGCGCAACCACGAATGGCTCTTACGCCTTTGCGGTGGGCTCGGGCGATAACCTAGGTCTTTATAACACCTTTTATACCAGTACTTTAGCGCAAACTAGTGCGGGGTATTACGAGTTAGGTAATTGCCCTAATTAATAGATGTGTGTCGCCCATACGGGCGACACTTCTTCTAATCAGCGTTTAGAACTTATAAGTCAGAGTTAGGCTACCGTTTGTTGGCGCGCCATAATAACCCACGGTTTGTAAGCTATTGATGTACTGCTCATCAGTAATATTATTAACGTTAGCTTGTACTGCAACTTGGTCATTAATATTCCAACGCGCGAAGGCGTTTAGCAGAGCGTAACTACCTTGCTTAACATTGTAATCAGTGCTTTCAATTTTAGATTGCCAACGACCATTTAAGCCAACAACTACTGCGTCTGTTAATGCATAATCTACTGTTACACCGACAACATCGCGAGGCGCCCATTTGTTGGTGTCATCACCATTTTCATCAGTTACATCAATATGCGTGTAAGATGCGACGATATTCATAGCGTCGGTGATTTTACCTGTGACTTCAAATTCATAGCCTTTTGACTCAATAGACACGCCTTCATAGTAGTAGATACCATCTTCAGTCAGGCCTGCGTATTGTGCAAAGTTATCTTGTTCAGCAGTAAAGTAGGCAAACGTTGTCATCAGGGCATCATCAAGCCAAGAAGCCTTAACCCCCGTTTCAAAGTTAGTGCCTTTAGTTGGTGCTAAGTATTGGCCATTGAAATCAGTTTGCTCTTGTGGCTGATAAATATCAGAGTAACTCGCGTATAGGTTTAAATCGTCGTTTAACTTATAGGTAAAACCGACATATGGGCTAGTCTCGCTCTCGTCATTATTAATAGATGCACCTGCATTCATGCCTGAGCGCTCAAATTCAATAGCGTTAAAACCAACTACGGTAAATAGTTTATCAGTAATATTTAACTGAGCAGAGCCGAAGTAACGGGTTAGCTTTTGTTCAATATCTGAATACAGAACTGGCGTTAACCAATCAGGCTCTGGGATCGCATCTAAATCGTATGGGAACGCAGGAGTTGCTCCATAAGCCGGTGTATTTGCAAAATCAAACGGGTGTTGATACATCACATCATCACTTTTTGCATGGCTTATCCCAAAACTTGCTTGATGCTCTTTACCAAACATTTCAAAGGCACCAAATGCTTTAATTTCAAATAAATCAGCATCTACTTCGCTGTCGTAACGACCAGGAGAACCTACTAAGCCAAGGTTAGTATCTTTATCAATAGTGCCATAGGCATAAAAAAGTTTGTCTTGCTCTTCAAAACCACGGAAGTTGTAGCTAGCTTGAAGCTGCCATGCGTTTGCAAAAACATAGTTGTATTCAACAAATGCAGAGGTGTTAATGGTGTCCCACATTGTCCACTCTTGGGTGGTTGTGTCGCTGACATCCCATTTAGCTTGCGAACCATCTATGTAGTTATAAACTAGACCGCCCCAGGTGTTGCCATCGGTATCTGCGTCTTGATATGAGTAACCTAAAGTAACAGTTGAGTTATCTGTAAGCTGACCATCTACCACCGCAGAGAAAAATTCGCGGTTGTTCTCAAGGCCATCAAGGTATGACTTTTTATCTTCTGCGGCAGCTACAAAGCGAGCAGCCCAACTACCAGACTCTGTCAGCAATAATGAGTAATCAGCCTGTAAACGTTTAAAATCCCATGAGCCAATAGAGACACCGAATTCGCCGCCGTTTTCGTTTTTAGGGCGCTTACGCACATAGTTTAAAGTACCCGATGCATTACCTACACCGGTAAGTAAGCCATTGGCACCACGAATAACTTCAATTTTTTCATAGCCGTATGCTTCCATTGCGCCGGTAACGATACCCCAGTCATTCGGTAAGCCAACGCCATCGATTTGTGTATTTTTAATTTCGAAACCACGTGATGTATAGTTAGTACGGTTGGTTTCCCATTCTTCAACATTGATACCTGGCGCTAAGCGTAAAGCATCATTGATATTAAATGCGGAATAATTTTTTAATTGCTCAGCAGAGATCACACTGATTGATTGCGGAGTTTCATCAATTTCTAGTGCTAAACCTGTAGCGCCTTCACTAATACGGTTTTGTCGTATACCCACAATTTCAATTTTTTCGAGATTAGCCCCTACGTCAGCCGTTTGTTCTGCAAAACTGATTTGAGGATTCAAGGCACAAAGAATAGCGGTTGCAATAGGCAACTGAGTGAATTTCATTTTATCTCCGCGTGTTATTTAGCAAATTTTTATAGGGTTATTGTTTTTAATAAGGAAACAATCTCGGGTAAGTTATCATAAATGATAATGGTTATCATCATTGTTTAAGAAGAAGGTGATATATTAATACAAATAAATGTAACAAATTATGTCAAAGAGTTTTGTGTATATGAAAAGGCAAGTTTACTAATTGGGTATGAAAAAAGCGCCCTGAGGCGCCTTGATAAATTTATTTATTATTCGACATTGAGCTGCCAACCGAGGCGGTAATCACTAATAAAATAGCTAGCCATTGCCACATGCTTAAAAACTCACCTAGGATCATAAAGCCAGCCAATGCAGCAATGGCTGGCTCTAAACTCATCATGATGCTGAAACCTTGCGCTGGCATATTGCGAAGCGCAACCATTTCTAGTGTGTATGGTAGTGCACTAGACATGATGGCTACTAAAAGACCCAGTGGTAACACTTCCCAACTCAATAGTGCAGCCCCTTGTGAAACGCCGCCATAAGGCACAAGTACAATCGCGGCAACGCTCATACCCATGGCAACGGTCATCCCGCCTGAGCCTTGGTTTCCGGTCTTTTTGCCAAACAATATATAAAACGCCCAACACGCTCCTGCCGCAAGGGCTAAAATAACACCTATAGGGTCGAGGCTGTCTTCGCCTTTCATATCGGGTAGCAATAAAATAATGCCAGCAATGGCGCAGGCTACCCAAAATAGGTCGCGTTTTTTACGTGACGAAAGTAGAGCAACCGCAAGGGGACCTGTAAACTCTAGCGCAACACCTATCCCTAAAGGAATACGTTCAATGGCATAATAGAACAGAATGTTCATGCCACCTAAACTTAAGCCATAAACGATAATCGGCATGCGCTGCCCGATAGGCGGAAATGCTCGCCAAGGCTTAAAAACAAGGCACAAAATAGCTGCTGAAAAACCTAAGCGCAGTGCGGTTGTGCCTTCAGGGCCAATTAAAGGAAATAATTGCTTTGCAACAGAGGCTCCAGATTGAATGGTAACCATTGCAAGAAGCACGCAAATAACAGCAATAAAAAACGGTGGAATGGTGCGCAGCATCACTGTCCTTATGAAAGTTAATAGCTCAAGTTTGCGGCGATTCTACTGATGTTTTATTGGAGAAGAAATGTTTTTCGTTAAACGGACACAGATTTTCGATAAAGCAAAATATGGGTATCAAATTGCTTTGATATCTAGAGAAGCTAGCCTTGCTTATTTTAAGGTGAAAATGATGGTTTGTTTAGGCTGATTTTTGCTGGTGACGTTTAGTCATAAACTCATTACAGCGTTTATCGAAGGCTTAAGATAATGAGCAAGGGTCGGTAAGCGTCTATATCAACGATGCCTTGGATGAAAAACGTATACCTCACAAGAGCCTGTCAGTGGTCGTCACCCACAAGGCTATATGGCCGCTGTTAATCCACGAACAATCGGTGCATCTGTTACTTTCCGATTTTAAACTAATCGCTGGTATACTCAGCGACTAGCTTAATTTAAAGCGATTAATTTGCCCGTTTAAGTTATTTGCCAAGTTAGCCAATTTACTTGATGAATCTGAAATACTTTGCGTTTGTTGCTGTGACTTACGGCTTGTGTCTTGAACTTCGTTTAAGCGCCGGGCGATTTCTTCTGTCACTTGAGATTGCTGCTCAGATGCAGAAGCTATGGTCATATTGGCATCAGAAATAGCTTTTGCTTGAACGCTAATTTCATCGAGCATATGGCCAACTTTTTCTGAATTTACCACAGCCTCTTTTATTTGCGCATCACTTGAGCGGATCCTTTGTGTCACGGCATTGGTCGCCGATTGTAATGAGTCAATTTTCTCTTGGATCTCAAGGGTTGAGCTTTGTGTACGACTAGCCAAGGTCCTTACTTCATCTGCGACAACCGCAAATCCTCGGCCTTGTTCACCAGCTCGTGCTGCTTCGATTGCTGCATTGAGTGCCAGTAAATTAGTTTGTTCAGCAATGTTACTTATAACACTTAAAATAACAGTTACTTCATTTACTGAGGCTTCCAGTTGATTAAGGTCCGTTAGTGATTTGGTTAAGGTGTCGGCCACTGATTCAACAGAACTAACACCTTGTTGCACTACCTGTAGACCATCTTGAGTTTTTTGATTTGCAGATGTCGCACTGCTTGCCGCTTCTGCACAGTTTTGTGATACTTCCTTAACGGCCGTTGAGTTTTCGTATACTGAGCTTGAAATAACCTCAATTGCTTGGCTTTGAATATCATTCAACGTTTTAGCTTGCTGCGAAATTTCATCTAAGCTTCTCGCTGCCACTTGAGCTTGCTCTGATTGATCGTGTATTTCTCTAAGTAGTTGTGAGAGCTTATCGACCATAATGTTAAAGCTACTAGCAAGCTGACCTATTTCGTCATCGGCTTTGTGGTCTATATAACAAGATAAATCCCCCTCAGAGATACGCTTCGCTTCATCGATCAAGGCATGGGTGGCTTTAATCACTTTTTTTTCTAATTGCCAATAACACAATATTAAGGTGGCAATAATAATGAGCACTAAAGCTGTACTTATTAAACTTAGGGTGACGACACTGTCATGATTGCTTTTTACATCCGCTGCACTTTTTTTCTTGATTGAGCTTAAAAAGGCTTGAACAGGCTGCTGAATTTTCTCAACTTCGGCCATGTATGCATCGTTGGTTAAAAGCTCGATAGCATGCACCCATTTTTTGTGCTCGGCTGGACTCAAATTATTAGTATCTTGACCAATCAAATTACTGACTAAACTAAATGCATTTTCTTCTGTTTCAATCAGTTTAAGTGATAAATCGTTTGATTTTTGTAAAAGGGCTAAGTCGTCAGCGGCAACATTATAAGCTTTTAAGCGCTGTTCATAACTTTTCTTTTTACCATTAAGCCAAGTTGTTTTTCCTTGAATTTGATCAACAAGCTTATAGTATTCGTCTTTATAGCGGTTATCTAAAGTCACAACATGTTGACGGGCAAGTTCAGTAAGGTGAATCGAATTTGAAGATGAAAGCTGTGCAAGATGGCTTAGTTCATAGCGCTGCTGGGCAGAGTATAAACTTTTATCTTGGCCTGCTTGCAACAATAAAATTATGACGAGTAGTCCTGCAGCAAGGGTAATGGTTGCTGCGAAAACGGCTCTTAATAAAAATCTTATAGACAAGGCTAAGTCTCACAAATTAAATAATGCATAATTTAAACATAGTGCAATAACCTACAACCGCAAAAATATTGTTACAAATGAACATTCATTAAGAAGGTTAATTCAAGGAAAGTTGAAAACTTTTAGTTACTAATAAAATGGTATGAGTTTTGCTTCGTCTAGTCTTTTTGCCAAGGAAGACAAAATGTTGACGATCAATTCGCCACGACTACGCACGCCAAGTTCACTGCAAAACACGCAATCTATTACCTCAACCTATGAGAAATTAGCTTCGGGGAAACGTATAAACTCTGCAAAAGACGACGCTGCTGGCCTACAGATAAGTCATCGATTAACAACACAATTAGCAGTGAAGCAACAAACACTTCGAAATTTACAAGATGGTATTAGCTATGGACAAGTTGCTGATGCTGGTTTATCAGAACTCACAGATACGCTTCAACGCATGCGAACTTTAGCTCTTCAAGCAGCAAATGGCTCAAATACAGATATAGATAGGGAAGCGTTAAATGAAGAGTTTTCACAATTACGAGATCATATAAACAGCGTTGTAGTAAATACAGAAATTTTTGGTAAAAAACCATTAATGTCTAAGCCTGAACTAGAGACGAATTTAGATAATGTTCCGGTATTAGATGAAGTGTTTTCTAATAATGTTCAGCAAGGGATGAACTCAGGAGATATTTCTTTAGGCCTAATACCTGCGGGTTCAACGAACGTCAGGATTCAAATAAATGATAATGGTGCGAATGATGATTTAAATCTATTTACCCAAACTGGCGAGCATTTAGTCGGGCAAGATTTATCGTCTGTGCAATCTAGAATTGAGGCAAATTTGTTTACTCCAGCAAATGGTTACCAAGGCACAGAAACATATAGCAATGGCAATTTATTTACGGGGGGAGGTTTTAATTTCCCAGCTGTAAATAGTCAAACTATTAATGGAATGAACTTTACCTACTCGGGGAATGGTAACCCAAGCTCAGGTAGTTCAAATGAAGAAATATTCATTGATAATGTAACCGAGCCGCTGCTTCTTACAGTGATTGGCTCGGGTATGTTTCGAATTACTGCCAGTTGGGACTCTCTAGGGAGTTTAAATTCATCATCTGCTGAATCAAGTGATGGTCCGATGATGGTAACATCAACAGACCAAGCAATTGGCGAAGATGGTTATATTATATTTGAAGATATTGATGCCAGTGCTGGTTCTTTAACAATTGAGGGCATTACTATAGGCCGCGAAGACTTGGCTCAAAATGCAATTGCTAGAATTGACACTGCATTGTCGCGTATCGGTGGGTTCAGAGCTGAAGTCGGGGCAAAAATGAATGCAATTGAGTCGACTATACGCAATGAATCTAATCAGTCGTCGATGCTAAGTTCAGCAAACCAGCGAATTGAAGATACCGATTTTGCCAAAGTAATGGCTGAAAAAGTATCACTAGATATTGTTCAACAAGCGGGTGTTAGTGTTGCTATGCAAGCGAGGAATATTACTAAGGATGGAATTTTGAGTTTGCTAGGGCAACTAGAATAGCTGCCCTAGGTCATTATTAGCTTTTGTCTGCGGGGTATACAACGCCAAGTTGACTTCGTGCTTCATCAAGCACTGCCATAACTTGTTTTGACAGTGCATGGGTATTAACTGAAGACTCAATTTGTCCGGCATTCGCCGCTTGAATGAAATGGCTTACTTCATGACGCATAAAGTGTTCATCAAACTCCTCAGAGAGCTCTTCGACAGTACCATCGTTGCCGATAAACTGCATGCGTTTTAATAGTGATACTGCTTCGATACGAATACGGCCTTTTTCACCTTGAATTTCAGTAAAATTATCGCCTTGCGAGATTTTAGAGTAGCTGATCAGCGCCTGCTTATCGGCATAATTTAATAATACGTCGCCAGCCCCATCAACACCGGTTTCAAGTAATACGCCACTGGCTTTTACTGTTTGTGGGGCACCCCAAATTGCAAGTAAGATATATAGCGGATAAATGCCTAAATCTACTAATGCGCCGTTAGCAAACTCTGGCAAGAAAGTATTTGGGCGCTCACCATTTTTATACTTATCGTAACGTGATGAGTACTGACTATATTGACCAATATATTTTCGTGGTGTACCAATTTTTGTGATGGCATTTTTTAAACGTGCAAAGTTTGGTAAATGGGTGGTCATCATCGCTTCCATGTATAAACGTTGATGCGTTTTTGCTGCTTGAATAATTGCCTCAAGTTCTGTGCTATTAGCAGCCGAAGGCTTTTCACCTAAAACGTGTTTACCGGCTTTTAAACACATTACAGCGTAGTCTTTGTGGAAGCTATTTGGTGCAGCAATGTAGACGGCATCGACTAATGGGTCTTGGCACACTTGCTCAATGTTGGTAAATACTTTTGCGTTTGCAATGTCGTGCTTTGCAAGGAAAGACTCACCTGTTTGCTGCTCTCGAGAGCAAACGCCATATAAGGAGAATTGTTCAATTTGTTTGGCTGCACTCAGTAGCGTGTCGCTTATAAAATTGGTACCTACAATCACAAATTTCATATTTACTCCTGGTTGTTTTGTGCAAGCCATGCTTGCCAATCCTGTTCAAATTTTTCCATTTGTTTATGTTTCTTGCTTAACAAATGTTTGTCTTCATCTTCTTGTGCCATATAAGGGCCAACGCGGCATAAAGCACAGTGTTTATCACCTAAATAAGCGGGTAAAGTCAGCTTAGAGGTAATGTCATGGTCAGTTTTTTCGCTAAATACATAGGTAATGCCGCTGGTGTCTTTAACGTGTTTATCGCGATCAACATTGCGAATTTTATAGCCCGGAAACACGCTAATATCGAATGGCATTTGGCCAAGATACTGGCAATTAAGTCCTTGATTTAACGTGCCTTCAATATTCCATTCGCGATACGGTTTTACATCTTTAGAGGTGATGTAACACAGCATTGGGCCATTTTTATCTAATGCGAATTGGCTTGCGTAGTCTAAGTAGCGATGCAACAAAGCGCGGTTTAAAACATTCATACCACCTTGTTGGGTATTTGCTTTGAATGCTGCTTCACCTTTAAACGCAGGTATAAGTGGAAATTGAAAAATAACCAGATCGAAACGTGCCTCGCCTAAGCGCAGCCATGAATCGGGCTGTGTAACATCAAACTCAGTGAGTGTTGCTACATTTAGTTGTTGCAAAGCGCTTAGTGCATTGTCGGCATATTTTTGCTCTATAGTGTTTGCATCATCATAGGTCGAAGCAACAAGCTTAGCGGGGTTTATATGACGAGCAATGGAATGCGAAAATGACAAATCACCATCCCCTACCGTCAAAATGCGCCAACTAGGGTCTAAAAACATGTTGTTATTTGCCTTGTTTTTGCGCTTTTTCAACTGCGATTTCAGGACAAAGCGCTAAGCGAGTTTTAAGTCCTTCAATCGCTATTTGCTTAAATATTAAGTTAAAACTTATTAAAACGGCAATAACGATATGAATAGGACCGTGCGTAAAGCCTGCATCTGTGTCAAAGAGCATTAACCCGAATAATAAGAACATGGTAGCTAAAAATATTTCAATCAACTGATTGGAATATAACTTTAGAGTACCTTGGTTTTTGTGATCTTTTTTGATGTGGATAGCACAAAAAAAAGGAATCACTTTAATTTTAAAGTGAGCGCCTTTTTCAACGTAATTTTCGCCGAGGAGGTCTAGTTTGGCGCGCAATTGATCTATCATAGCAAGTCCTTAAGAAACTGAGCCGCGGATGTTACCGTAAACAGGGCTAAAGGGCTACTCAGGATAGATACTCATACCAATCACAAAAATGTGGCATACAAATACAACTGAGGTTAAAACAAATCGCATTTTTTGATAATCAACGTGATAGGTTTGCCACTGCGGCGAGCTTTTCTCGAATAATAATACAAGCCAAAAGCTTGCCGCTAGCCAAGCGAGAGTCCAGGTTGTTGGTAAAAAACTTAAAAAGCCAATAGGTAAGATAGGAATGATCGCTTTAAGGGCATCAGCATGCGTTTGCTGGCCTGCATGCCATAAGTTACCAGCCATAAAGGCTAAAATAGCGATGCTATAAAAAGTGAAAAAGTCTAAGTTGACAGCATTACTGCCTGCGATGAGTGGCCAGCCAACGCAGCCTAAAAACGGCAGTAAACCTAAGTAACCGAGTTGAATGTGATTAATAAACTTTTCCATAATGACCTTAAAACCGCTTAAATTAAAAAGCATACCTAACGGTATGCTTTTATCTTTTAACTATTTTATACCAGTTAGGCGGCTAAAACGATCGCTTTATTGTTGGCGTAACTCTCGACGTAGAATTTTGCCAACCGTCGATTTAGGTAATTGTTCCATAAAAATGATTGATTTAGGCACTTTATAAGCACTTAAGTTTTCGCGGCAATAGTCACTCACTTGTTGCTCATCAATATGCTCTTTTAAGGTAATGTAGGCACAGACACGCTCACCGGTTTTTTCATCTTTTGCGCCAATAACGGCGGCTTCGCAGATAGCAGGGTGCTGACAAAGCACATTTTCAACTTCGTTAGGGTACACGTTAAAGCCAGAGACAATAATCATGTCTTTTAAACGGTCTACAATTTTGTAATTACCACTTGGAAGTTTCAGACCCACATCACCAGTTTTGAAAAAACCTCGTTTCATACATTTGTCTGTTTCGTCTTGACGCTGCCAATAACCCATCATCACCTGCGGGCCTTTAACAACTATCTCGCCAGACTCACCGTCAGCAACAGGCTCGTCGTTTTCATCCCAAATTTCCACGGTGGTGTTTGATAGTGGGCGGCCAATGCTGCCAATTTCTTCTTTTTTAAAGTCATTAAGTGTGGCAACGGGCGAGGTTTCTGACAATCCATAGCCTTCTGTGATTGTGCAACCTGTGGTGCTCATCCACGCATCAGCTGCAGCATGTGTTAAAGCTGCGCCCCCTGAAACGGTCATTTTTAGGTTTGAAAAATTAAGTGCCTTAAACCCCGGGTGCATACACAAGCCGATAAATAACGTGTTGATACCTGAAAAGTAATTAATCTCAAATGGTTCGATTTGCTTCACTAAAGCATCGAGGTCACGAGGGTTTGGAATAAGTACATTAAATTGCCCCATGGCAAATAGGCCAACCATGTTCACAGTAAAAGCGTAAATATGATAAAGCGGAAGCGGGCAAATACCGGTTTCTTGGCCTGGCGTTAAAATGTCATCAAAGCGCTCATTCATTTGCTCGGCATTGGCTAAGATGTTGCCATGACTTAGCATTGCGGCCTTGGCAACCCCAGTTGTCCCGCCAGTGTATTGTAAAACAGCAATATCGTCACGACTTGCCTGATGAGCGCTAAGTGGTGTGAGTCTTTCACCTTGGCGAATGAGTTCATTTAATGAAAATTGACCCTCTTGCAATGTCGGCTCAGCAACCGCGGCTGCAACAATAACGGTTTTGATCGAGGTATCATTGATAATTGTTGCTAATTTATCGGTAAGGGCGTCAAGAATAACAATGGCTTTAACATCTGCATCATTAAACTGATGCAGCATTTCACGAGCAGTGTAAAGCGGGTTGGTATTTACAACGATTAATCCGGCTCGAAATGCTGCATAGGTAACGATAGGGTAGTCAACAATATTAGGCAGTTGAATAGCGATTCGATCCCCCGCAACAAGACCGCTTTGATGCTGAAACCACTGTGCTAAATAGCGAGATTGTTGTTCTACTTGAGAAAAAGTGAGTGTTTTACCTGCACTGTTATAGGCAGGAAGAGCGGCATACGTCTGACATGTATGCTCAATTAATTGCGTGAGGTTATCATGTGTGTCCATGGTTGTTCCTTAGCGTGTTGTTCTTATTAGTTGTTGTTTGATGAGGCGATCAATCACAGAACTCATTATCCAATTCGGTAAATAACGGCTCATGATATAGGTTAGTTTAGATTGTAAGCCTAAGATCACCATTAATTTTTGCTTATCTAAGCCTTGTAAAACTTGCTTAGAGGTTACGGTTGAGTTTTTAAGTAAAGTGTCAATTTTATAAGTACAAATTAAGCTGACTTTAATATTGCTTGGTTTTAACTTTTGACGTAGCTCCTTTGTAAGAAGTAAGAAGCTGGGGTCTGGTGAAAGTTTGTTTGCATTGGTGGTGGGAGCCGTTAAAGCTAGGTGACTATTCATATCAAGGTAAGGGCTTATTGCATTAGCAAAATTGTGACTGGCTAAACCAAGTTTGTGACAAGGTTGCTCACTGTTCTCAAAACAAAATTGTGAGCACTCTATTGCTAATTCGGGTTTGCCTATCGCTGAAATAGCATTGTTTACCTGGATTTGTAACGCTTCAAAATCGGCAATGTTGCTCGCAAAAAATTCAACGTACTGATCTGTATTTTTCAGCTCAATTAAGGCATGTCTGGTTTTATCGCTAAACTGAAAACCGAAGAGAGCTACATCGTCACCTCGGCGAATATAATGCTTTGCTAACTCGAACCCAACGCCACTGTTGGCACCTGTAATAAACACTCTTCTTAACATGCATGACCAATAATTAGCGAAACTAGCTAGTCAATATATATAAGTTGTTAACAGAAAACTTAGCTTTAAACGACTTGTTTTTAACTTTTTACGCCATTAACAGGAATGAGACTTACGATAATTTTTTGGTGGAATACCATACCAACGCTTGAAAGCTCGAGTAAATTCGCTGTAATTAGAAAAGCTTAATATATCTGAGATGTTTGATAAGCTGAGGCTAGATTCAGTTAAATACTGATGTGCTAAATTACAACGCACGTCATCGACTAATTCACGAAAGGTTGTTTCATGCTTTGTTAAGTGCCGCTGCAAGCTACGTGCACTCATTGATAGCTTTTCGGCGATCAGATTTACACCAAACTCTTCATGAAGTAGATATTGTTTGATCAGAACTTCAACGTGATCAGAGATGTTTTCTCGTTTCGTGTCTTGAAGGTGTCCGAGCTGTTGGCTAAGTATAGAAAATAACTGTTTATCTGAATTTTTAATAGTGAGCTTGAGATATTTTTTATCAAATACAACTGCGGTGTGTGCGCAGTTGAATGTTGGAATTTGCCCAAGGGCTTGACGATAAACACTAGGATTTTCATCGCAACTGTGGGGAAGCTCCAAACGATGCAGTTTTATTTGATCATCGGTTAATTGCTTTAACAAATTGACCCCAACACTTAAAGCTAAGTCGGCACCATGGTAAACACTCAATTTTAAGCTACTGCGCACTAAAAACGACAGTTTTACATAGTCTTGGTCTACTTCAAGGAGTAAGTCAGCGCTATTTTGATGCACATGATAGTACTTAGTTAAATTTTTTAACGCCATTTCAAGGGTGTCGCAATTCCCCATCAAATAACCCACTGACCCCAAAATGTTCAAGCTTTGCCAACGGCCTAACTCTAACCCGAAATAGGGCAGGTTTAATTCTTTCGCTGTGATTTCTAACAACTGGATGAGTTGCTGATACTGCACAAAGTTATTGGCATCTTGTAATTGCTTTCTGTCTAAACCAACGCGCGATAGTAGTGCGTCAGGATTCACCAATTTACTTTCAATCAGTTCAATATATCCGTGTAGAGCAGATGCTCTAATTAGATCAGGTGCTTGTGTTAATCGGGGCATAGTGTGCTCTTTTCGAATGTGCTGGCGTAAAAAGTAAAAACAATTGCGCGAAAAGTAAAGTAATAGAGGTCATTAAAGTTTAACAATGTATTAACTGATTGGTCTGAGAACGGTGAATAGGGCCGCAATATACTTAAGAGGAACACACAATGCATTACTCAAAAGTTTTTATAAGTGGCGGCAATGGTTTCATTGGTCGAACACTTGCGCGCTACTTTAAAGCGCATGGAATCGATGTATGTGGGGTTGATTTAATTCCCTGTGAAGAGCTCAATATTATTGCAGGTAATTTAAATGAGCCAGCTAGCTGGCGCTCATTAATGAATGACTGCGATTTAGTTATTCATACAGCGGCAATTGTTTCAAACGCGTTTAGTTACAAGCAAACCTGGCAGGCGAATGTCGGTTGGACGAAAAATTTGCTTGATGCAGCTGTGGCAGCAAACACCGTAAAACGTTTTATTCATATTTCGTCGACCGCAGTCTATGGCAGTGATTTGCAAACTGACATTAAAGAAGATGCACCTTTGTTTCCTGATGGTCGAGCCTATAACGACTCGAAAATGATGAGCGAGCATTTATCGCTAAGCTATCACGCCAGTAAAAAACTCAATGTCACGATTATTCGTCCTGGCGATGTATACGGACCAGGATCACGACCTTGGATAGCCTACCCTTTACAAGAAATCGCAAAGGGGACATTTATGGTGCCCGAGGGCATGTTTGGACCTATTTATATTGATGATCTAGTCAAAGGCATTTACTTAAGCGCCATGAGCGATGATGCAAGCGGTGAGATTTTTAATCTATCAGGACCTGAGCAAGTGACTAATCAAACTTATTTTAATTACTTGGCTCAGGCGCAAAAGAAAAAGCAGGTCAAGGTTGTGAACTACGCCTTAGCAATAAAGTTAACAGGGTTTATCGAGTGGTGTTATCACTTGGTCGGTAAAACTACCGATATCAACCCATCAACAATGCGTATGCTAAGCCGTAAAAGTGCGGCATATAGTAATGAAAAAGCACATCGTATTTTGGGTTATAAGCCTGAATTTACCTTACAGCAAGGTATGCAACATGCATTGCAGTGGGCGTATGAGCAAGGGCTTTGCAAAGAAGAACTGCGGATAGATACCGCTCCAGTAAATTAAAGAAATATTAATAGTAAGTGAAAAGAGGGCACACTCATGGCATTACCAGATATTATTAACCATCAAGATTTTTTACTGACAATACATACCAACGATGAAAAGCTAATTAAAAACGCCTTACCTGGCGTACACATTTACCCATTGATGCTAGATTCTGAGAATGGGGTATGGGTACTACGTGTTTTATTTGAACCAGGCACGGTTTTACCAAGACATTTCCATACTGGAGTCGTGCACTTCTATACGCTTGCAGGGAGTTGGCACTACACAGAATATCCAGATGATTTACAAGTGCCGGGTAGCTATTTGTTTGAGCCAGGCGGTTCGATTCATCAATTTCAAGTTCCAAAAGATAATACTGAAATGACCGATACCTTTATGGTGGTTATGGGCTCTAACATTAACTTTGACCCTGATGGTAACTATATGAATATTATGGATGCCGGTTGGATTGAGCAAGTGATGTTAGCTGCCGCAAAAGAGCAAGGAATTGAGCCTAACTATATTAAACCAAAGAGCTTATACGGCTTTAGTAAGTAATTTTATTCCTTTATGTGAAAGCCCTTTATCATGTAACTGGTTGAGGGCTTTATAGTTTTTATTACTTTTAGCTGTTTAATCTAAAAAACAGATCAATTTAATCTAAACAATCAATTTTATTTTAATCGCTCACACCTCTATTGTATTAATCAAGCAGACGCAAGACTGCGTTAATTAAACATTTTTAAAACATCAATGAGGAATACTATGAGCACTTCATTAATTAACACAAAACTACAACCATTCAATGCAACAGCTTACCACAACGGTGACTTTGTAGAGCTAACAGAAAAAGACGTGCTAGGTAAGTGGTCAATCTTCTTCTTTTACCCAGCAGATTTCACTTTTGTATGTCCTACAGAGCTTGGTGATGTTGCAGATTACTATGAGCAACTTCAAGAAATGGGAGTTGAAGTTTACTCAGTATCAACTGACACTCACTTCACTCACAAAGCATGGCACGATACGTCAGACACAATTAGTAAAATCAAATTTCCAATGATTGGTGACCCTACAGGTCGTATCACACGTAACTTCGGTGTGATGATCGAAGACGAAGGTCTTGCTCTTCGCGGTACATTCGTAATGAACCCTGAAGGCGAAATCAAAGTAATCGAAACTCATGACCTAGGCATCGGCCGTAGCGCGAAAGAGTTAGTACGTAAAGTACAAGCTGCTCAGTACATTGCTAACCACGACGGTGAAGTATGTCCTGCATCATGGCAGCCAGGTGAAGAGACACTTGCTCCTTCACTAGACCTAGTTGGCAAAATCTAATTTGCCATAGCATTAAACGATAGCAAAGCCTCGCTTTGCTATCCAAATGTAACTTTAACTGCCCATCACAACTCACATTAAGCACATTAGCGGGTGGTGGGTAGTTTCCTAAAATTTTTCTAGCTTATTTATTCTGAACTCAAGGGCTAAGCCATGTTAGATACGAATATCAAAAACCAATTAACAAGCCACTTTGCTTCTATTACCAGCCCTGTTGAGCTGCTTATCGCCTTGGATGACAGCAATAAATCAACAGAACTTAAAAACTTAGCAAACGATTTAGCATCGTTAAGCGATAAATTCTCGGTGCGAGATAACCCAAACCAAGACGTACGTCGTCCGTCTATGGTGGTATCTTCACCTATTAACAATACGCAAATCACATTTGCGGGTGTGCCTATGGGCCACGAATTCACCAGCTTGATCCTTGCACTCCTTCATACAGGTGGTCATCCAAGTAAGGCATCAGAGAGTGAAATTGAACAAATTAAATCATTACCTGGGCCGCTTAACTTTGAAGTGTATATTTCATTAAGTTGTCAAACATGTCCACAAGTAGTGCAAGCACTAAACTTAATGGCAGCACACAACGAAAACATTACGGCCACTATGATTGATGGTGCTTTGTTCCAAGACGAAGTGAATGAGCGTAATGTTTTAGCAGTACCGGCTGTATATTTAAATGGTGAGCTATTTAGCCAAGGCGCAGTTAACCTTACCGACATACTAAACAAAGTAGATACTAAAGCAGCAGCACGCCAAGCTGAAGCATTAAGTGCTAAAGAGTTGTTTGATGTACTTGTTGTTGGAGGGGGGCCAGCTGGGGCTTCTGCGGCAATCTATTCGGCACGCAAAGGCTTGAACACGGGCGTGGTTGCAGAGCGTTTTGGTGGTCAGGTTTCAGATACTTTAGCAATTGAAAACTTTATCTCAGTTAAAGCGACCGAAGGCCCTAAATTAGTTGCTCAACTAGAAGAGCACGTAAAAGAATACGATGTTGATGTTATGCAAAACCAACGTGCAGCATCACTTACTAAGCAAGGTAATTATCAAATCACACTAGAAAATGGCGCGGTTTTGAATGCTAAATCAGTGGTATTAGCAACCGGTGCACGTTGGCGTGAAATGAACGTACCAGGTGAGAAAGAGTATCGCGGTCATGGCGTTGCTTACTGTCCTCACTGTGATGGTCCGTTATTTAAAGGTAAAGCCGTTGCGGTTATCGGTGGTGGTAATTCAGGTATTGAAGCTGCAATCGACCTTGCTAACATTGTTGAGCACGTCACCGTGCTTGAATTTGCTGATACCCTACGTGCTGACGAAGTCCTTATTCGTAAAGCAAATAGCTTAAACAACATTACGATTATCAAAAACGCGCAAACGACAGAAGTTGTTGGTGATGGTAAGCGAGTAACAGGCTTAAACTATATTGATCGTATCTCTGGCGATGAAAAATCACTTGAGCTTGCAGGTATCTTTGTGCAAATCGGCTTGGTGCCAAACACTGAATGGTTAAAAGATTCTGGGTTATCACTAACTCGCTTTGGTGAAATCGAAATTGATAGCAAAGGTGCAACATCATTACCGGGTGTTTACGCGGCAGGTGATGCAACAACAACGCCGTTCAAGCAAATCATTATTGCAATGGGCAGT
This sequence comes from Pseudoalteromonas apostichopi, assembly GCF_030297135.1. NCBI lineage: Bacteria > Pseudomonadati > Pseudomonadota > Gammaproteobacteria > Alteromonadales > Pseudoalteromonadaceae > Pseudoalteromonas > Pseudoalteromonas apostichopi. The sequence continues at coordinate 110,058 of NZ_AP028066.1, read as the reverse complement.
GGTGCAACGGCCAGTTTAGGCGCATTTGATTACTTAATTCGCCACAGCGATGAGACTCAAAGCACTGAGGATGCTGCTTAATTAGCGACTCTTGATTAGGCAGCTCACACCCATAGCTGCCGCTTTAAAGCCGCCCTCTCCAAAGGCGGCTTTGTTTTTATTAATCCAGCTATTGATACTGTGCTGCAGTAATAAACTCCTCAAAACTTTCACACCAAATAACCACTGTATTGTAATCGCTGACATCAATACCTTGTGGCACAACTAATTTAAAACCATTGAATGAACGCACCCCTGCAACACGTTGCATTGTGCCTTTTTGTGCTAAAAAATCGGCTTCGTTATCGACAAAGTTGCGTGATAGGTAAAGTTGATAGTCAGGACCAGGAGATAAAGTGCCTTGCATAGAAATAGCATCATTTGTTAGGTACACCATGCCATCACCATAATGCAAGCGGTCTGAACCTTTAAGATTTGGTTTAAACTCAGCACTAAACTGAGCTCGACCTTGATGCTGCTTCAATATGCCAGCCTCAGGAGCAGGTTGCTCAGTTAAAATTGGTAAACTGTAAACCCCAGCCATAAAACCCGCAGCGAAAATTGCTGATGCCACGATAATGATGAGCAGTGCTTTTAGCATGATTACTCCTTATTATTTAGCGTTATTCTATGACGTTGCTTTAAAGAAAAATGTTTTTCAACATCACCAAAGTATTGCAAATAAAGTTGATCAAGCTCACCAGATTGCTGTAGCTTTTGCATGCCTTGTTCTAACATGTCTCTAATGTGTTGATTTTCTCTACTTAAATAAAAGTAATATTCACTGGGGTATTGCAACATGATGTTTGGTGCAATGACAAAATTGAACTGTTTTAGTCTATTTAGTTCACTGTCAATTGCTAGTACTGAGCGTGGAAAGTAATCACCAAGCCCTGTTTTGAGGGCTTTGATCATACCTGGATAATCAAGCTCTCCATTAACGGTTAAACCATTATTTTTCAGCACGGTATAATCAGACCAGCTCTGTTTTTGCAGGCCAACCAAGGGAGCTAATTCTGCAAGGGTTTTAATGGAGCTAAACTTTTCTTGGTCTTCGTCGCGGATAATCAGTAAACGCTGGCCATGTAAGCCTTTGTAGAGTGGAATAGTTGTTTTTACTAGAGAGTCAGTTTGCTGGAGAGGCAAAGATAACCAAGCTAGGGTAATTGTTTTATTCTGACTCAGCTGCTCTACAATACGTTTATTATTCATTGGCTTAACGTTGTAAAGCAACACAACATTCGCATCCATTGCAGCAAAGCTTTTGTTGAGAATATCGTGGATATATTGGTTTTTTACCGCTTCGATATAGTTTGGTTTTGCAAGCTGAATAACAATTTGCTCATGCGCAAAGCTTTGTAGACTCCACAGAACAAATGTTAATAGTAATATAAATGCTGCCCTGTTCATTAATGTAAGTCCCTGTTTTTTGAGCGCAGCTCTGCATTATACTTTGAAAACATGCACCTGCTGTTGTAATTTCGAAGCCAATGAAGCCAATTCTTGGCTGGCTTGCGCATTTTGTTGCGAGCTTTCGCTAACCAGTGAAATGCTACTACTAAATTCATTAATATTACAACTTAGTTCGTTGGCAACAGTGGTCTGCTCATCTGTTGCAGTGGATACTTGGTTGTTCATATCGGCAATAAGAGCTATTTCTTGAGTAATTTCAGAGAGTAATTGTGATGAGCGCTCGGCGTATTCAACACTTTGTTTAGCACTTTCGTCGGCATTGCCCATGGCGGTCACTGCTTGCTGCGCCATTGCTTGTAGTTTACTGATCATTTCGTTAATACTGGCTGTGGCTTTTTGCGTGTTGTGTGCAAGCTGCCTAACTTCATCAGCCACTACTGCGAAACCGCGACCTGACTCACCTGCACGGGCAGCTTCAATGGCGGCATTTAACGCAAGTAAGTTCGTTTGTTCTGCAATACCCTGGATCATCATCACCACTTGATTGATATCAGTTGATTGTGTGTTTAACTCATTGATTAGTTTTGTATTCGCATTAACGACATGTGATAAGCGGTTTATTGCATCAATATTTTCCTGCACAGATTGCTGACCCTGTTTGGCTGTTTTATCTGTGTGAGTTGCTTTTTCTGATGTTGATAATGCATTGGCAGCAACTTGCTCAATGGCACTACTCATTTGCGTAATGGCAGTAGCAATCATCGTCGATTGATGTTCTTGCTCTGTGGCTGTGCTGGCTACTTGGTCGCTAATTGAGTTCATTTGTTCAGCCGCAGATGAAAGTGTGAGTGTAGCGCTCGTTACATCATTTACTAAAGTATGAATGCGTTCCATCATGGCATTAAAGTGATGTGCTGCTTGGGCTATTTCGTCATTACCATGGGTTTTGGCGCGCAGACGTAAGTCGGCATTCTCAGAGATAGAACCTATCGTTTCACTCAGAGATAACAATGGGTTATGAATAGAGCGGTATATAATAAAGGCAATAGCCAGCAACAAAATAATTAAAACTGTGATAGATGCTGTCATAGCGATACTGACCTGAGCAAAATCTTTATCTGCGGCGTTTTTAAACTTGTTAGCCTCATTGATTTGTAAGTTTATAAGTCCTTGATAACTTTCACTGAGTGGGTCAAAAACATCATAAAGACTTTTTACGAACACCTTGTTAGGTACTGCTTTAAGTTGGTCACTTTTAACTTGGGTTAAAAACGTGCTGAGTTCGCTTTCGACCACACTGAGGTTCTTTTCAACTATATTTACTAGGCGCTGCTCTTCTGTGGTGAGCTTGGTTCCTAAGTAGCTTTTCCATTTGTTGTCAGCGACTTTTTTTGCATTTTCAACGGCGGCTAGAAAGTCAGTTTTTGAAATTTGCTCAGCGCGGTATTTATGAAATAAATCAACAATGCTAACCGCGTAATTGTCCGATACTGTTTTTATCTGCTCAAGAGGTATGACTCTATCGTCATACAAACTGTCGATGCCTTTTATCAAGTTCGACATAATAGACATTGTAAAAATAGATGTGATCACAAAAACTGTAACCGGTAACAAAGCCAATACGGCTAATCGCGTACGAACGGTATAGTTATTTAACATGAGCGTGCAAATTTTTGTAAGGACTTAGTATTAAAATTAATAGATAAATGGTTTTAAGCAAATTTTTGCAATTATTTTGAAGCTTTTTATCTAGGAAGGTATTTCATCTTTTAAATAGTTATGAAGCGTGCTTAACGCTAGTCAAGTTAACAAAGCCAGTATTTACACTGGCCTTGTTTTGTACCTACTTTTACATTAATGGCCTCGGTTAGGCAATTGTCTAGGCATTTGTCTTTGTGTATTGCGGCGCATTTGTTGGCGCTGCATACCTTGCTGACGTGCTCTATTTGCTTGATTTAATTGCTGCATACGATTTTGCTGTCTGTTTTGCGTATGCTGGCGTTGCTGCAATGTTTGCCTCGCTTTACTTTTATCTATGCTTTGTAATTTATTTTGCACTTGTTGGCGGTCAATGTTTTGTGACCGATCTTTGATTTGTTGCTGTTTATCTCTGGGTAATGTTTGCCATTTACCCTCTACACGTTGTTGCCATTTATCAGCATCATGTTTGAGCACGTTACCCTTTTGATCAGCGAAAACATTATTTGCCTTATCGCGTTGGCTAATAGCAGTTTTTAAATCGCGTTTAACCTGCTGTTTTGAGGCAAGACGAGATTTACTTTGATCGCGCTTATAAATATTAAGTCTTGGCTGTTTATTAAGATGCCCCGGTTTATGGCCGACATTAATTTTGTTGCCTATATTGATGTTGCCATTATTAATAATAACTGGGCCACGGTAACCACCACCATACCAGCCATTACAACAATGATAAGGTCGATAATGGGTTGGCCAACCTACATTCCAATTCATACCTAGATTTAAAAAACCATTGCTCCAACTTAAGCCAAAAGACCAGCCTGTCCAGTTGTTATAGCCAATATTAAAGCCCCAAGTCGGTGGGCGAGGGTAGTAGTAGCCACCGCCCCAGTATGGCGGGTAATACCAACCTGTTCCATACACTGGCACGCCATAATATGGGTATGACCACATGTAACCTGGGTAATAACCGACGTAAACTACTTCAGGGGTTGACTCGTAAATATCAACATATGTCACGTTGTATACAGGAGAACTTGGAGGAATTTTTGCTATGTCGTCTTTTGGAATGCTATCAGCAACAAGCCAAGGCCCTTGTGCGGAGTCTGCCTTAAACCACACCGCATTATCGACAGCATAATATTTGCCTTTAATTTGCAGCACTTGTGCATCGGTATTAATGGCATAAGAAACCTGCGTGCCTGGGATCCGTTCAAACTTAGGCTTGCCATCATAATACACAGTCAAACTGGTGTCTTTACGGCTGATAGCCGCTGTTTGAGGCACTTTAGCATCTAATACAGCCTCGTCAGCTTCTTCAGTACCAGCAACCGAAACTCTGAGGCCACCTAAATCTGATTCAGGTGGAATATTGGCAAAGCTCTCTGGTAACTCATCACCACGTACAAATGTCCATGGGCCTGTTTGCTGTTTAGAGCGATACCAGCGCCCAGATAACAATACGTACATATTGTTAGTTTGCATATCACGCAGCCATGGGGTTTCTGTATTAAACACATACATGAGCTCGCCACCGGTTAGGCTTTTCCATTTAGCTTCGCCATCTGTTGCAATGAGCTCGGTAGGTTTAGTTGCCACAACAATGGCTGGTGGCGCAATAAGACTTGATGTTTCCGTATCTTTAGGGAGCATTTTTACAAGTTCAGCCGGTGGCGACTGAGTATATTCATAAGGCCCTTTGGCTTGTTTTGCTTGATACCAAAATTGCCCATCGGTGAGATAACAAAGTTTGCTTTTGCTATCTTTAATCACTGTCATGGCGGTGTTTAAAGCGCGCTCATATTGGCTGTTTTCAATTTTACTAAACTTAGGTTCACCATCAAAACTAAGTAAAACTGACAATTGCTCTTTGAAAATAATCGCCGGAGGATCGGTTTTTAATTGCGTTAAACTTTGTTCTGCTGCTTCTGCACTTTCCAGGCTGGCGGTGAGTTGCGAAAGAGAGGTTTCGAATTGACTGGCTTTTATTGCTTCATTAACGACAGCAGTAAACTGTTGTTCTCCAGCATCTTTTGATTCAGGCCAGCGTACATCGGTGACAGTCATATTGCGAACGGTGACGGTATCATTTTCGCGGTCAGTATCTAATTTAGCGGTAAACCAAAATACGCCAAACACAGCGTCATTGCCTGAAACCGAAAATGACATTGCTGCACGGGCTGTTAAAGTATTACCGTTTAGTTTCTCGGGTTGTGGTTGATAAACTATAAGTGTGCCTTGTGATGTTTGCACTTGTTGCGGCCACTCAATAGCTTGGCTATAAAATGAAAATAAGCAGAAAAAAGAGAGTATTAAAACCCTGAGGGCAGTAATAAAAGGCAGGGGGAGTTTCATGGTCAATCCTTGGCTAACATAACTATTTAAAGTATAGCCAATGACATCGAAAACGCTTGAAGATTGTTCCTTTTTTAGTGTATTAGTTCATATAGGGTATTAGGCAATTTGAGTTAAAAAATGTGCACCCGCATTTAAGCCCATTTCATAACCCGCACTGAGTTTTTCAAATGATTTTGTTGTTCGACCAACAGCAAAGTTAGGTGGGGGTGCAATAATATTAATTTTACAATCGCTTGGCGGGTTGGTAATAAAATCAATACTTTGATTGTAATTTTCTGCGCGTCTGAGGGTTGCTTCAGCTAATGCTGGAGTTCTCTTATAAAGACGCTTTACAAGCCAAGGCGCTTTAGCTGGCTTTTTCTTATAGCCAAGAGGTTGAGATAAAATAACGGTGATTTCTTTATTACCCATCTCGTATGCTTTGCGAATTGGAATAGAATCAGCGACGCCGCCATCAGTGAGTTGTAAATTGTCGATAATGGGAAATTCTCGATAAGCAATAGGGAGAGCACATGAGGCTTTTAATTGCTCTTCAAGATGAGCTGCACTAGCTTTTAAGTACTCTGCTTGTCCAGTTTGTATATTGGTTGTAACAATGTAAAACTCACTGGCTTGCTTTTTGAAGGTGTCGAGATCAAGGCGAATATCACGGATGGTTTCTTGCCACAGCCAGTCTAAATCAAACAGGTGGCCACCTTTAATAAAACGAACAAAATCAATAAATTCAGGTCGGCAAGAGTAATCGGTAATCACCGCATGGTTACGTTTGTATTGGGCGCACAAATAGGCGGCAATGTTTGTGGCTCCGGCAGAAACACCATAGCATTGATTAAAAGGTTGGTAATTAGCCTTAATAAAAGCATCCAGAACGCCAGTGGCAAAAATACCACGCATTGCGCCACCTTCTACAACCAGTGCCTTGTTATTGTTCATTTTCGCAACCTTGCTTGTAACCGTGAGTGCTTCTAACCATAGCAAACACGGTTACAAAACTAAATAGAGTTTCAACTCTAATTAACTGTTTTTACGCATTGCTCTTATACCGCTTCTACCCAAAGTACGCCAACTTGTTTGTCGGTCACTTTTACAGTACTACCCGCAGCAATGGGAGACTGACTTTTTAATTGCCATGTAATACCCGAATACTGATGCGTGGTTAACCCTTTATCATCAACATCAGCGTTCACGATAAAGGTAAGCTCAGCAAAATCGCTATGTATTGGCTTAGTATCGGTTTTATCTTGCATGCGTTTGAGTGGTTTCCAAAGCACTACAGCAAAGCCTAGAGTAAACACTATATTGCTCCAAAGCGCGGTGGTGTAACTCGTATCAAGTAAGCCTATATTCATTAATAAGCCACTGGCAAATAAAGATAAGCCTAAAAACAGTAGTACATAGGTACTCATACCCAGTACAGCAACTTCAACAATTAGCGCGATAACACCTATAATCATCAATGCTTCGGCTAAATGGGTATCTAAAAATGCCATCAGTTCACCTAACTTTTTTGCTTTTTATTCAAAGAGTTAATAATAGACATCCCTTGAGCAACCAGTGAGCTTGCATCAGTACCACTTTCAGGAAGTAATACCACAGATGACTCACGAGCAATCGCTTCTTTAGCAGCAATAGCTTTAGTTGCTAAGTCGAGTTGAATTGCTTTTTGACCTTGCTCTGTATCCGCTGCTTCACCTACTTTACGCAGTGCATCTGCTTGCGCTTCAGCAACAGCGATAATCGCTTTTGCTTCACCTTCGGCGCGTAAAATTTGCTCTGCTTTTTCAGCTTCGGCAGCAAGGACTTGCGCTTGCTTTTTACCTTCTGCCACGTTGATGGCAGATTGACGGTCACCTTCAGACTCTAAAATCTGCGCACGTTTTACACGCTCAGCTTTCATTTGTGCTTCCATGGCTTCCATTACAGAGTTTGGTGGCACAATGTCTTTAATTTCGTAACGTAAAACCTGAATTCCCCAAGGCTCAGAAGCTTGGTTAATCGCGGTAACTATGTTGGTGTTTAACATGTCGCGCTCTTCAAAGGTTTTATCGAGTTCCATTTTACCAAGTTCAGAACGCATCGTCGTTTGCGATAGCTGAGTAACCGCAAACACATAGTCATCAACACCATATGTGGCTTTATACGGGTCAAGCACGCGGAAATACAGCACACCGTCGACGATAAGCGAGATATTATCTTTCGTGATAGCAGACTGAGAAGGCACATCTTGCGCTTGTTCTTTTAAGCTGCGATCAGCGGCAATACGGTCGATAAATGGCACAATAAAGTTTAAGCCCGCTTCTTTGGTTGAATGGTATTTACCGAAACGTTCGATTAACCAGGCACGATTTTGCGGCACAAATTTAACGCTACTTTTTAGTAGCACTAAAACAAAAATTAGAAGAAAGACTTCTACATTTAACAAAAGGTCTAAAATGCTAGAAATGGGATCCATGTACTTTCCTTAATACAGTTAATATTATTTTGCCACTCAGATTACCACCACAAAGCAAAGCAGGCTAATGATTTGTAATCGGTACTGGTTTTAGAGTTGCCTCATTTTGTTGAGTACAAACCTACGGCTCGTTTAATCGGTAAGTGTATGTTTTATCATATACATATGCTGATCAGCTTGCGCCACAATTTCATCGGCTGTTTCTTGTGTGCCTAAAAACATGGTGACGCCAACACTGGCAGAGCCTTTGTAGTTAATATCTTGATGAATAAATTTAATTTCGATAGCGGTTTGTAGTTTATCAGCAACGCGATGGGCGTTGTGTTTGGCTGTTTGCTCATCACGACCTAGGCCTTCAAGTAAGACTATAAATTCGTCGCCACCAATGCGGGCTAAACAGTCTTTCTCGCGCACAGTGGCTTTCATTCTATTGGCAATTTCAACAAGATAAGCGTCGCCTGTATTGTGGCCATATTGGTCGTTTAATTTTTTGAATTTATTGAGGTCAATAAATATTACAGCACCATAACTTTGGTCGCGCTTACTCATTTCTAACGCGAGTGATAAGCGAATATAAAAATAGCGGCGATTTAAAAGTTCAGTTAAGGGATCGGTAGAGGCAGCATAGAGGAGTTGTTGTTCATGGTATTTTCGTTCAGTAATGTCAGTTGCAATGCCTAAAATGCCAATTACTTTGTTTGGCTCTGAGTCACAAAAAATAGGGGTTTTTACTTCCCAAAAAATAAACGTGTGCCCACCTGGAAAAGTCAACTCAACTTCTTCTCGTGTTCGCTCTCCGCTGAGTACTCGTTTATCGATTTTGGCGAGTTTTTTGGCATCTGGGCGAGGGAAAAAGTCGGTATCGGTTTTATATTGTAATTCTTGAGCAGAACATGCAAATAAGTCTAGAGTCAGTTTATTTGCATAAACGTAATGTCCGAGTTCATTTTTTATATAAACGTATGCGGGTACGTTATCGAGTGCAAACTTTAACTCAGCAATATGCACAGGTAATTTAGTTGTATTAAATTCGGCCATAATATGTCCCTATATAACAAGCCATAAATTGATAGTGGACGAAAAAATCTTAATAAACAAGACTAACCACAAAGATAAAATTACAACTAATGATTTAGGTATGATTTTGAAAAGTAATTAAAAAAATAATAATGAAGATGGTTGATGAACTTTGTTATTAAGTTTGGTTAGCTATTTTTAAGTATCATTATTTTTTAAACTATTGTAGTGGTCACTTTTGGCTTTTTTACAGATGTTAGTAAGGCTGTTTTTGTATGCTGAGCGCTAAATAAATTACAAACATTGATAAATCGCTCCGGGAATTGCCATGGCAGCATTATTGATTATTGTGCTAGCAATTAAAGTAGCGAGAGTGTCATTATGTAAACCAGCCTCCACTTAAAAGTTCATTTTTTTTTGTCATATAAGCATGATTTTGGCAAAAGCAGCCCTATTATAGCCATGCTATTAATGTGTAGGGTGTTTCCTTACTCATCGTAACCGGGGCTTTTGCTATTTAATAAGCGTAACAAGGCAGGCCAAGCAATTGCTCCACCCAGTCCCTTAGTGGCAATTTCTGTTTGCCCTTTGATACCATCAATAATCGCGCTAGGTACTTGTACGAGTTGCTCGGTATTTTGTGAAGTACGAGTTTGTACAGCGCATGCAGCTTCAAAAACATACATAAACAAAAATGCATCAGCGACCGTTTTACCTACTGTTAATAGGCCATGATTACGTAGCATTAGAAAGTTATTCGTGCCTAGGTCATTCACTAAACGGTCTTGCTCAGCAGGGTTAAGGGCTATGCCTTCGTAGTCGTGATAACCCAAACCTGAGTGCACAACAACAGCTTGCTGAGAGATAGGCAATAAGCCGTCTTTGTTTGCAGACACCGCCGTGCCATTGAGTGAGTGGGTGTGAATAACGCAATGGGCATCATCACGCGCCATATGAATACAGCTATGGATATTAAACCCCGCAGGATTAACAGGGTATTCACTGTCATGCAGCTTATTACATTGCTGATCTACCTTGATGAGACTTGATGCAGTAATTTCGTGAAACATCATGCCATATGGATTTATCAAAAATTCGTTGTCTGTGCCGGGAACACGCATTGAAATATGGGTAAAAATTAAATCATCCCAGCCACATAAAGCAACTAGGCGATACGCGGCAGCTAGCTCAACACGAGCTTTCCATTCTTGCTCTGATACAGTGTGTTTTATAGTCATGGTTTTTTCTAAAATGGTACTTTGCGAACAATAATGTCTTTAAACATTACCCAATCACCAATAAAGCTATAAAAAGGGTGGGTAAACGTTGCTGGACGATTTTTCTCAAAGAAGAAATGACCAACCCAAGCAAAGCCATAGCCCACCACCGGGCATAAAATTATCCAGCTATATTGCTGCTGATAAATAGCGGCAAACAAAATTGCCAAAACAAACCAACTGCCAATGAAATGTAAGCGCCGACAGACTTTATTTTTGTGTTCTTGTAAGTAATAAGGGTAAAACTCTTTAAAACTCGCGAACTCGCGTTTACTTGCTACAGTGCCCATATTGCTGTCTCCGTTGATAATAACATGTTAACAATAGGCTTTTATTATTTTGTTTACTTGATAATATAGGTCATTAAATTGTTTATTTGGGACGCGAATGAGAACCTTATCAAGTTGGTGGCTACGCGCTATGGCTGAATCGTTTAAATGGCAGGGCTTACCAATCAATGAGTTGTTTGCAGGAGCAAATATTCCTTTAGCAGAATTAAGCAGTCAAACAGCCCGATACCCACAAGCCAGTGTTAGTTCGCTTTGGAAGCAGGCGCAAGCGATGTTACCAAACACTCATTTAGGTCTTTATGTTGGCAGTAACATGAATGTGCGCGCTATTCCGGTGGTTGGTATGGCTATTGTTCAAGCAACACAGTTACTGAGTGCTTTTCGGCTTATATTGCGTTATCAAAAATTAATGGGCGACACACATAATGTGTCACTCATTGATCATGGAAGTGAGTATGAACTTCGCTTTAACTTTAGTGATGGTGAGCGCGATATGTCGCTGCTAAGCTACGAAGCACCGATGGCGTTTTGTTTAAAAATAGCGCGTACTGTAAAGGGAAAAGAGTGGCACCCAACGCGAATTTGCCTAAAGCGTAAAGAGCCACACAGTGAAATTAATGAGCACTTTAACTGCAAAGTTGAATACGGCTCGCATACCCATAGCCTATTTTTTAGTGAAGAAACCGATAGTAAACCTGTGTTATCAGGTCAGATGAAACTGGTGACGCAAACCAATGTAACGCAGGTGCTGAGAATTTTAATCGAAGAGCATTTAATTCAAGGGCAAACCAACAGTAAAGCAATGGCAAAAGCACTTAATATGAGTGAAAAAACGTTGCAACGCCGACTTGCAAAAGAGGGCACAAGTTTTAGTAAAGAACTAGCAAGTTTAAGGCAGCAAAAAAGTGTTTCATTATTAAACGAAACTGATCTGTCAGTAACAGAAATTGCCTTTTTATGTGGCTATTCAGAGATTAGTGCATTTCATCATGCCTTTAATCGCTGGTATGGTATGTCGCCAAAAGTGTACAAGCAAAAAATGGCAATAATAGCTGAATCATAGTTAGTGCTACTTTGATCTAGTTGATGCCTGTCAGGTATTACTTTAATTATTAAATCGGTACAAATTGGTGTTTGTTCCGATAATATTTGAGTTTGATAACTATTTACCAAAAAACAATAATAAAAGCTTAACTAGCAATTGCTTAACACGAATTTGTTAACTAAAATTTCAAATAGGACGCAAGGATGATCTGAAACTAAAACCCCCCATTAAGTATGAGGCTGCTGAATGCGAAACTTATCGCTGCGTACTATTTTTATTAGTTTTGTGTTAATTGCATTGTTTGTTGTCACTGTGGTTAGCGCTTTAATCAATACCAGCCAATTTTCTCGGCTTTATTACCAACAAACAGAAAAGCAATTATTGCCTGACGCTGTGGGTAAAGTGGCTGCGGAAGTTGATGCTCAAATGCGTTACCCCATCTCTGTGTCACAGTCGTTAGCCGAAAATCAAATTTTGCATACTTGGATGACCGAAGGCGAAAAAAGCTCGCCTATTCATCAACGTGTAATGGCGTATTTTGCAGACTTACAAAGAAAAAGCGGTGCCTCATCGGTGTTTTGGGTGAGTAAAAACTCAATGAGTTATTACACGCAAGAAGGCTTTTTTAAGTCTATCTCTAAAAATGAACCAAGAGACAGTTGGTTTTTTGACTTTATCAGTTCAGATAAACGCCAAGCGCTCGCATTAGATGTTAGTGAGCAGGGCGGACACCTCACTTTATACGTGAATACTTTAGTTGAAATAGCTGGGCAACGCCTAGGTGTTGCAGGGCTTGGTTATGATATTTCAGATATTTCTAGCATTGTCACGTCGCGTAAAATTGGCGAGCAAGGTTATTTATTTTTAATTGATGATAGCAAGCGAATTATTGCACACGCAAATGATGCTTATATTGGTAAACAAGTTACCAGTGTGGCTTCATTAAGCACATTACAAGATTTTCTGAGTAGTAAACACACTGGCTTTACACTATCGCAAGTCGAGCTCGCAGACGAAGATGTTTACGCTGGTGTTATGCCGATTGAAGGTACTGGTCTTACTCTTGTGGCGATTCAGCCACGCCAAGAGATATCAAGTGCAATTAATACTGTCGTTTGGATGTCGATTATTGTGAGTGTCGTGCTTGCAGGCATCTTCTTAGTGCTGACGCTTTATTTTGCGAATTGGCTCAGTAAGAAAATACGCAGTGTTGGTGACGAGCTACTTGGTATGGCGGGCCACGGTGGTGACTTAACAAAACGCTTAGATGACAGTGTTGATAATGAGTTAGGGCATCTTGCTAAGGGCTTTAATGCAATTATAGGTAAAGTAGCCGAGTTGGTAGATGAAATCAGTGTCACTGAGCAAGCAATGCGAGAGGGTATTGACGACCTTGCGAACTTTGCCAATAAAACGTTTGTTGCCACTGAAGATCAACGCGCGCAAACAGACCAAGTTGCAACTGCTATTACACAGATGGGACAAACAATTAATGAGGTGTCTGATATTGCTCATCGCACAGCAAGCGACACAGAAGAAGCGGTAAGAGAAACCGTACAAACCAATCAGAGTATGGCTGCCACAGCACAAACTATGAATGAACTAAATGATATTTTGAGTACGGTTGATCAAAGTATCGGTGAATTTGCAAATCAAGCTGCAGAGATCAACTCGGTTGTTGAAGTGATCAATGCGATTTCTGAGCAAACTAATTTATTGGCACTCAATGCTGCAATTGAAGCTGCTCGTGCTGGCGAGCAAGGCCGTGGTTTTGCGGTGGTAGCAGATGAAGTGCGCTCACTTGCGCAGCGCACGCAAACATCAACTTCTGAAATTAGAGAGCAAATTTCGCGCTTACAAAGCTCGTCATTGCAATCACAAGAAGCGATTGCCGAAGGTACGCAAAGTAGCCAAAAAGTCACTGAACTTACGCATGTTGCGGTGTCTGCACTTCAGTCTATACAGCAGAAGTTTGAAATTATCAGTCAAGGTAATCATCAGGTTGCTGCAGCCACAGAAGAGCAAGGTACGGTTGTTGAACATATTAATCAGTCAGCACATGATATTTCAGACAGTGCCATGCAAATCCATAATAATGCAGAACAGCAACAACGCGGTACGCAAAGTTTATTGTCCCGTGCCCAGCACCTTAAAGACTTAGTAAGTCAGTTTAAAGTTTAATTGACTGCTCTTTAAATCAGCCTCGATTAAAAGACGTTAACAACATGTGTTGTTAACGTCTTAATGTTTTTTAGCTTACAAGTGAGTTTTTAGTTTACTTGTTAACTGCTAATTCCTTTCTTTTTACTAACAAATTGCGCAAAAAACTTTCATAGAGAGACTATTAACTAAGTTTTTAGTGCGTTTAAGAGCGCTGCGTATTACAATTGAGACTTTATATCATTACCGCATTTCCAGCTAATAGGTATTTCACTTCTTCATGACAGATATTACAACACACCAAGCATCTAGACGCCGCTTGTTGATTGCTTTAGCTATAACGTGTTCGTTTATGGTTATACAGATTATTGGCGCCTATTATTCAAATTCGCTTGCTGTACTTGCTGATGCTGGGCATTTGTTTGTTCATAACAGTTCTTTATTTATTGCACTTATCGCTTCAAGCATGGCGATTTATTTTGCGAAAAACTTTAACGATGGCTACCAGCGGGCTGAACTTACCGGCGGTTTGATCAATGGTATTTTATATTTAAGTATTAGCTTAATTATTTTGTATGAGGGTGGTGAACGTTACCTTCATCATAACGATGGTCACGATTTACAAATTAATAGTTATTTGATGTCGGTAATTTCTGCTATCGGCTTTCTTTTTCATGGTGCTGCTGCATGGGTTTTATATAAGGGACGTAAAGCTAGTATCAATGTATATGCCGTCTTTTTACACTCATTTTTTGATTTAATTTCAACTGTTTCAACCTTCTTTGCTGGTATTTTAATTTATCTTACTGGGTGGGCTGAAGTCGATATTATATCGAGTATGTTGATTGCGACCTTTGTGTTGTTTACAGGGGCTAAAGTAATTATTCGTTGCATTCAAGGTTTACTTGAAAACAGAAGTAAATTACCAGATGTGGCTGATATTGAGCAAAGCATAGCCTCTATTGAGCACGTTCAGAATGTACACAATGTAACTGTAATGCGCCAAGATAAAGACATCGTTGTTGGGGCTCATGTCGTGCTAAAACAGCATTGTACCGTTGAAAAGCACGATGAAGCGTGTCGCTTAAAAGTAGAAAAGCTATTACTTTCACGCTTTAAAATCAAAAAAAGTGTTCTGCAAATAGAAAGTCATGAGTGCCATTATGTTAATTAAAGTGGCAAAAAGTTTAATTTTCTTTTAATTTAAAGGTATCACTATGAAGTTAGGATACCTTTTTTGCTTCAAAATAAGTCTTCATATTTTAACTTTTTAGCTGCACTACTGCTTGGTTGTATTGCTGGAGTTGTTAATTTACTGCCAATTTGGTTTCTAGATAGCTCAGAATTTATTCTTGGCCAGTTTTTTGTGATCTTAAGCTTACTGCTGCTTGGGTGGCGGTTTGCAATAATCACTTTCATTTTAAGTACAGGGTTTATTTTTTACCGTTGGGGGCATGCGTGGCCTTCCATTGTATTTGCCTTAGAACTGATATGTTTGCAGTGGTTTTGCTTATCAAAATCGCGCCCAGTTTTTTTAAGGGGCATGCTGTTTTGGTTTGTGATTGGTCTGCCGCTACTTTGGAGCTTTGGGCATTTCTTTTTAGGTTTACCAATCCTAACTATTGCCATTGCGCTTGCTAAATACTGTTTAAATGCGGCTATCTACTTATCTGTTATTGATTTATTGAGCTTCTTTTTTAGCCGCTATTCATGGCACAAACACTATTCGTCTTTATACAAAATTCTTAACTATGTTGTGACCTTATTGGTAGTGTTGGTGGTTATTTTAACCTCAATAGTACTAACCAATAACCATTATTCACGTATTGAGTACGAGATAAATGAGCAGTTAAAAGAGAAAGCGAAGGAAATTGCACGGATGATTGATGCTCACCTCGATCATCATAAAAAAGGCTTGGTATTAACGGCTCGAAGTATTGCCAATGGTGTTCCTCGGCAGATTGCGCTTGAAAATATGGCTAACTTGTATCCTGACTTTCGAACGCAGATCATTGCTGATGCACTGGCCAATGTTACTCATTTTTACCCACAATCGTTAGCGATTAGTTTGCAGCAATCAAACATACGCCCCAATGTGGCTGATCGTGACTATTTTATAAATGCACCGAATAATAAACTTGGTTATATCTCAACAATTTTTAAAGGCCGTGGCTTTGGCTCTTTACCGATTGTTGCAGTATCAGCTCCGATTTATATTGAAGACACCTTTACAGGGGTTGTTGAAGGCTCACTGATGTTTGATTATTTTGCAGGCCTCAGACCAAGCCTATTTAGTTACCAGGGGGAGCTATTGATTTTAGATCCCACCAATAAAGTAGTATTTAGCACCCTGGATGATTTTAGAGAGTTACAACAATTAACTGACGATGAGATAGACTCGTTTGCTGATGAAGCGCGTTTTAAAATGTTTGATGCGGAAGATGAGCAACAGTATTACGCTAGGGAAGCTCGCTCTACTGAACATAATTGGATTGTGATGACCATGCTTAATCGCAAACACGCAAACAATGTTGCTGTGAGTGCATGGGGTCAGTCTTTAGTAATGGTTTTGTTCATTATTTTATTAACTAGTGTGTTTATCACTCAGTTAAGCCGCTGGTTAATTGCTCCAATTGAAAAGCTGGCTGAACAAATCGATAAATTTGAACCTGAACGTGCAATCACTGATACTGACTTACCAGAAACCTGGCTCGAGGTAAGTCGTTTGCAGTCTCAGTTTTCGAGTTTAGCAAACAAGCTTGTGCTTAATTTTAATCGCTTACATCAAGCGAACCATGAAAACGAATTATTAAATAATAAATTGACAGATTTTAATTCTCAGCTCGAGCAGCAGGTTAATGATAAAACAAACGAATTAGTCGAAGCTGTGCGTTTAGCGAATCAGGCTAACCGCACTAAATCTCAGTTTTTAGCAAATATGAGTCACGAAATTCGTACTCCACTAAATGGTATTTTGGGGATGACTCAACTATTGTTAGAAAATCCTAATCTGCCAGAAAGTGAGCGCGATGAGCTGGCAATGATACACCAAAGTGCAAATAACTTACTGTTGATTTTAAACGATATTTTAGATTTCTCTAAAATTGAAGCTGGTGCACTTAAACTTGAAAATCGCGCTGTTGAGGTTAAATCGTTACTTGCTCAGTTAGCTAAAATCTTTAGCACTACCAGCGTTAAGCCAGGGGTTCAATTTAACCTTAGTATTGCGGATGATATCCCTGATTATATCCGTTTAGATCCACTCAGATTTAGCCAAGTCGTCAACAATATCTTGAGTAACGCTGGCAAATTTACTGAGTTAGGTGAAATAAACATGCACTGCCAAATGGCAAATAATGCACTAGAAATAAAAATTCGCGATACAGGTATAGGTATTTCAGCGGATCAGCAAGTAAAATTATTTACTGAATTTACCCAAGCCGATATATCCACCACCCGTAAATATGGAGGTACTGGGTTAGGACTAACCATTAGTAAGCGCATTATTGAGCTTATGGATGGAGAACTCTCTTTAGTGAGTCATGAAGGTGAGGGAAGTGAATTCACTATTGTCGTGCCTGTGACTGAAAGTGGTGCAGAGGAAAAGGCAGAGCAAAGTATAGACAAGCCAATTCTAAGTGGCATTAACGTATTAATTGTTGAAGATAACCCTGTAAATCAAATTGTGCTGGAAAAGATGATGCAGGACACCCAGTGTACTATTAAAAAGGCCAATGATGGTTTAGAGGCGCTTAAAGAGCTTAAAAGCTTTACAGCAGACATTATTTTGATGGACTGCCAAATGCCGCACATGGATGGCTATCAATGTACACACGAAATCAAACAAAACCCTGCGCTTTATGGCGAAGCAATCATTATCGCTATTACGGCGAACGCCTTTGAAGATGATCAGAAACGTTGCCTTATGGCGGGCATGGATGACTTTATCTCTAAACCAATTAACAAAGATGAGCTATACCGATGCCTAAATAAATGGCTTAAAGCGCGTTTAGTCGATCAATAACTGCCTGAATCGTGCTTTCTGCTATTAGGTCATCGGCCAACATGGGTTTGGCAAAATAATAACCTTGTAAATCTTCGCAGCCCATTTCGGTTAAGAAGCTGATTTGCTCACTGGTCTCAACCCCTTCAGCTATACAATATAAACCTAAATTTGATGACAGCGCATGAATGGTTTTAATAATTGATTCATTACTCTTATCTTGGCCGATATTGCGCACAAAGCTTTGATCAATTTTGATCACATCAATCGGGAATTGGCTAAGGTATGTTAGTGACGAGTAACCTGTACCAAAGTCATCAAGTAAAAGTTTGAAACCAGCATTTTTAAGTTTTTGTAGTTGCTTTGATGCTTTCTCTTTATCTTCTAAAAGCGTGTTTTCTGTAATTTCAAGGCGCAGCTGAACAGGTTTAACCATATGATTATTTAAAATCAGTAGTAAGCGCTCAGTTAAGTTCGATTTTAAAATATGCGTTGGCGACAGGTTTAATGACAAATAAAACTGTGGATTAGCACGAAGCATTGGTAGCAGCTCTGTTAGTGCTCTATCAAGTGCTTGCTCAGTCAGCGCATCAATTAAGCCAATCTCCTCGGCAATAGGGATAAACTCTGCTGGTGATACAAAACCTTGTTCGTTCTTCCAGCGCATTAAAAGCTCTACGCCGTTTATTTTTTTAGTTTTGGCATTAACGATAGGTTGATAATTATTAAATAACTCATCATCTTTAAAGGCATCTTTTAAGGCATTTTCAAGTAATAGCTTTTTGGTTAGCTGGTTATTCATTTGCTCCGTGAAATATTTAAAATTGTTCCGGCCAGATTGCTTTGCGTGCATCATGGCTATATCAGAATTTTTAATTAAATCATCTGCAGTTTTTGCATCAAATGGGTAAAGAGCCACACCAACACTTGCAGAAATATTAATTGAAAAATCGTCGATAATGACTTTGCTTGCTAGCTCGTCAGTTAACTTTTTAACCAGCTCACTGAGAGTTTGTGGCGAATGTAAGTCTTTAATAAGGACTAAGAATTCATCACCACTTTGGCGGCCTATAACCGCGTTTTCGGGTAAGATCAGGCTTACTCTTTGTGTTATATCACACAGTAATTGGTCGCCTACAGCATGACCGAATGAGTCATTAACCGGTTTGAATTTATCTAAATCTATAAACAGCAATGCTGCGAGTTTATTGTGCTTTTTAGCATTACTTATGCATTGACTAATTTTTGAATGCATCAGAGTTCGATTTGGCAGCCCTGTGAGTGGGTCATAATTCGCTAAATAGCGTAAATCGTCTTCAGCGCGTTTTTGCTCTGTTAAGTCAGAAATAACAATCACATAATAGCTAATTGTGTGGTTTTCTTTGGCCACGGCAGTAACACTTATATGAACGGGATGTGCTGGGCTTTTTAGAGTGCGAATAACAGCTTCTGTTTTCCAGTTCTGTTTTGGTTTAAGTGTTTTTAATACATTGATATATTCAATATATTTGCTTCGACCAATTGCAGCAATAAAGTCGCTGCTAGTTAGCTCTGCAATATTGTTTGGCGTAGCGAATGCTTCACCAAAGCTGGCATTAGCAGAAAATGGTTTAAGTTGATTGTCTAAAATTAATAACCAGTCATTTATTTGTCCGAACGCTTCTCCGAGCACACTCGCCTGCTGTGCATTAGCGCGCTGTTCAGTAATATTGGTATAGATACCGGTAATTTTTAGAGGACGATTAGTTTCATCAGTTGCAACAATGCGGCCAATATCTTCGTACCAAAGCCAACCCCCATTTTTATGTTTTAACCGGTAAGTAATGTTCCATTGTTCATTATTAGTTTGTTTACAAAAGATTTGCCACTGGTTAGTAACATAATTGTGATCATGTGGGTGAACTAAGTTTATAAATTCTTTAAGGTTTATACCATCTTTGTACTCATCATAACCAAGTTCAGCAGAAAAACGTGTCGTTCTTAAAAATTGTTCTGCAAGGTTTATTTCCCAAACACCACTTTTGGTGCTACTCAAGGCAAGTTCAGTTTGCTGCTGTGATTTTACTACTTCTGCGTGAGCGCGTCCTATCATTTGTTGACGAGCACGATATTGCCAAAAGATGAAAAATAAAATAACTAAGACGATAATAACATAGCTTGTAACGGCAATAGGAGATGACCAAGGTGCATGTGCAACATTAAACCTTAGTTGTCTAGTTGAAGATATTGCATCGTTTAATTCTGTTGACGATGTTACCGATAAAACATAATCACCTGGTGGCAATTTAGTAAAGAAAACTTCGTTGGTCGTTAGCTTGTTGTATTCAAGTGACGTTGGTCCATCAAGGGTCACTTTATACGATGTTTTATCTTTATTAATAGTATCAAAATTAGAAAAGGTAACAGCCAAGCCCATATCTTCAGAAGTGATCTGAAGAGGCGTGTTTATATATTTGTAGGGGTGGTAGTTGAGCTCACGCGATAGTAACGACACATTGGTGATTTCGGTATTTATATTGCCAGCCTCAACAGGGGATGATAAAAAGTCCTCCGGTGAAAGTAAAAGTACGCCACGTGTTGTGCCAAATGCAAGTTGTCCATTATGTAATGTAGTGTCGGAATCAATGTTAAATTCATTTACGGTTAAACCATCACGAATAAAATAACTGTCAAGTTCTAAAGAGCTTAAATCAAGTCGGTAAAGGCCATTTTGTGTACCCAGCCATAAAAAGCCAAAACGATCTATTTGCAATCCAAAAACAGATTTAGCTTTCAACCCTGATTGCATATTAATGCGATGTTTAACCTCATAAGTTTTAGCATCAATGCCGATAAGCCCTTCATCTGATGAACCAAGCCAAAGAGTGTTATTATAATCTATCACCCAGTCATCAATAGTATAGAACGCTAATGGGTTATAGTTTTCTGTTTGGTATATAAGTGTCAACTTTTCAGTCTGCTCATTGTAGCGATACAACTTGCCCGACATACTGAGTACATACTCGTCGGGGTAATCGGGAAGTGGCTTTAAAAAACCATGAGCATTAACTATGTCGACTTGTTCTTTTAATCCTTTAATTGTGACAAGTTCACCTGTTTTTCCGTTATATTTATAAAAGTTTTGTTCATCCAAAAATGCAAATTGATCATTGCCCATTGCACTAAAGCCCCAGTTAGGGCCGTATTCTATAAGGTGTATGGTTTCTGCATTGCCTTTTAAGGGCGCTAATTTGCCAGTTTGTTTATCAAAAAGTACAAGGCCAATATATTTCATTAGCCATAAATAGCGGTCACTATCGTCAATATTTGCTTCAGCAATACCATAAATACCGTGTTGGCCGTGAAATGCTTTCTCATCGTTGCTCACTAAGAATGGTGTAATCTTTTTAGTTGGCTGGTTGTACTTCATTAGGCCATTATCAGTGCCAATCCAAATCGTATTTTTTTGATCTTGTAATACCGTCCAGATATTATTATTGAAGCTAACTTGGTTGTTTTTTAATTCAATATGCTTGAAACGCCTTGCCAGTGTTGACCATGTAAATACCCCTTGAGAGCGCGATGCAAGCCAAAGCAGCCCAGTTTTATCAACCATCACATCTTGGATTGTATTGTCAGTCATTAAGTACTTACTCTGTTCAAAGTTTAAGATGAACTCAATAGACATAGTTTCGCGATTAAATTCGAACAAGCCTTTTTCAGTGACGATATACTCACCGAACGAGCTAACAGAATAGTCCCAAATATTTAAGTTAGGGATTAATAGTTTTACCTTATCAAACGTCAAACGATTGGCCTTTAGTGGGATATTGAACATTCCCTCTACTGTGCCTACAAGTAAGCCGAGCTCAGTATCGACCTTTAAAAATTTAACGTTTTTATTATCTTCTGTGGTATGTGTTTTATCTGTCAGTGGAATATGCGAGATATGTTCATCAGCAAGATTTTTTGAAAAAAGCCCATCCGAAGTGCCTATATATAAAAAGTTGTCGTGTAAGGTGAGAGCTCGCACGATATGCTCTTCCTTATTGATTGAAAATTCATGCAAAAACTTTTTAGATAGTTTGTTGTATGAATAAACATGCTGAGCAATTGCGAAGTAAAAAAAGTTGTCATCTTCAGTAACAGCTAAAATGGGCGAGAAGAAAACATCTTCTGGATCGAGTTTGCCAGAGTAAATTTTTTCAACTTTCAGGGTTTTAGGATCAATAAAAAAAGCACCTGAGAATTCGGTACTGACAAAAATGTTTCCGTCTTCAGTTTTGTGCATTGCGGTAATTTGCCGCTGATCAAGAATGAACTCTCCAGCAAAAGGCGATACCTGATAACCATCGTATCGATTTAACCCTTGGTAGGTGCCTATCCAAATGAAGCCTAAATCATCTTGTATAATTTTAGTTACACTGCCTTGTGTAAGGCCTTCATCAGTCGAAATTCGCTGCATTTGCAAAGCGTAATTTTGCGCAAACACAGTTGAAGTTAGCGTGAAGAAAAGCAGACTGAGAATCAAAAGAAAAAGTTTAGGCACTGACTGATTAACCCTAAATTATTATTTACGCATAATTTTTAACAAAATATAGCACAATTATGACCGTAAATAACGGTTCTGAAAAGTTAAATTAGTAATAAGGTCTACTTGGTATTGAAATTAAAACCTATGCTATAACTAGTTCAATTGTTATTTATCAGAGAAAGTGATGCGCCATTCATTTATAAGTCAAAAAAATCATGCTTTGTTATTGATTATTGACCTACAAGCAGGGCTTGAGCCGGTTATAAACGATTTTAATCAAGCTGTTAATTACACAGAAAAGTTGATTAAAGCAGCTAAGGCATTAGATATTCCCTATTTATTTACCGAACAAAATCCAACCAAGTTAGGTAAAAGTAGTGAACAGCTTTTACCCTTTATAAATGACAACAATTGCTATCACAAAATACATTTTAGCGCATGCCAAGAAGCGCAATTTAACAATCAATTGGCTGGCTTTGACCGTAAACAAGTGGTGGTAACGGGTACGGAGTCACATGTTTGTGTACTGCAAACTTGTTTAGACTTAATTGCCAATGGTTATCAAGTGTTTGTAGTGGAAGATGCCATCGCATCACGTAATGAAAAACATAAAGAGCTGGCGATTAAGCAACTATTGGCAGCAGGTGCTATTATTACATGTACAGAAAGTGTGATATTTCAATGGCTAGAAAAAGCAGGGACAGATCAATTTAGAGCACTATTGCAATTAATAAAGTGAACCATGATTCGCATCAAACCGTATTGGCTCGATTAATTGTGTTTTTGTAAATTATCTAATAATTAAGGCTTTATCTATGACGAGCGTGCGCCGCCTTTTTACTTATTTGTTCCTTCTCTTATTTATTGAGTCTTTGGTTTTAGGCTTCATCTATTCGACTTTGATAACGGGTGTGGTAACCGGTTTATTACTGCTGTCTTTACCGCTTTGGATGCTCCATAAATACCCAACGAGCAAATTAACAGCTCATGTTGTTGCTGCCGGTTGCATGATGTTTTCGTTTTTACACATCCAACAAAGCTACGGCCTCATTGAAGTTCACTTTGAAATTTTTATTTTAATGGCCGTATTGATCATGTTTGTTGAATGGCGAGTGTTCATTACAGCACTTACTTTTGTGGCCGTTCACCATTTGAGCTTTTACTTTTTACAGATAAACGAAGTCGGTTTATACGTTTTTGACCCAGACAGATTGTATTTTAGCACCGTACTTATTCATGCCGTATATGCCATTGTTGAAGCAATTGTAGCGGGTTACATTGCTAAAACCCTCCATCTTGAACGCAGTTCAGGCTTATCGTTAAGTACAACGACAGAGCAGATAATGGCCGACGAAAACAGCATTAATATTAGTTTAAGAGCGGATGATAGACATAGTGAAGCTGTGGCGGGTTTTAACCGCTTACTGGGTTTTGTATCCACTGTGATAGGTGATGTTCAAAGTCAAAGTAGTGTTTTAAAAAATCAGTCTAAACAATTACTTGAAGTACATGACGAATTACATGAGCAAGCTGTTAAGCGTGAGCAGTTATCGACGGATATAGCGCAGTCGGGTGAACGAGTTTCTGAAGGCTTTGCTCATGTTGAACATGAAAGTAATGAGCTGCAAACACAGTTTGAGCAGCTCCATTTAAGTGCAACAGAAGCACTAAATGAAGTAGCGAATACAGACAGTAAAACAGCTGAACTTGCCAATAACCTTCAAGAAGCAGACCAAAACATTAGCCAACTTGTAAGTGCATGTTCGCATATCTCTGAATTACTTAATGAGATTTCGTCAATTGCTGAGCAAACGAATTTACTTGCGCTAAACGCCGCAATTGAAGCTGCTCGAGCTGGTGAGCAAGGCCGTGGCTTTGCGGTTGTTGCTGATGAAGTAAGAAATTTGGCAACACGAAGTAAAAATACTACAGATAAAATAACCAATACACTCGAAAGCTTGATGCAAAATAGCGCATCATCAACCAAGTCGATGCAAGGTAGTGTCGCACTTATCGAACAGTTATCAGCAATTAGCTCACAGATGAAGCTGCAAATTACAGAGATGACAGAGCAGGTTAATGTTGCCGCAAGTAGTTCACAATCGGTTGCACATGTAGTGCAAAATCAAGCGGGGAATACACGTGCCATTGCCGAGAATTCACAAGCCTTAATTGCTAACCAAGCCAACGACAACCTGATGATTGAAAAACTCACCGATCGCGTCCAGTTAATTGATGTAAGTATCGATGTGCTGGAGCAAGGTATTGCTAAATTCAAATAGTAAATGGGTAATAGTGGCAACCCTGGTTTGGGTTGCCTCTGTGGCATTGGCCTTGGTGTTTGCTTACTCTCAACAAGCTAGCACCTTTGATCCAGATAAAAAGCTAGCCACAGCCAACTGGCTACCTGCTTTTCAACAAAGAATGGGGCTTGGCATCACCAATACAGATACCTTGTACATTATTGATGAAAATACCTGTGTATGCTCAACGCGTTCACAACCGCACATAACAAGCCTTAGCAGCTATGCAGCAGAACAAGGTGTTAAAGTAATAAAACTTAAACCAACATCTGCGGTTGCTGAAATTTTACCCGCTCAACCTGCCGCAGTACTTGTTTCAGAAAATCAACAGCTTGTATATGCAGGGCCATTATCAAAAGGACTCGCGTGTTCAAGTCAGAATGGCTTTGTTGAGTTAGTAATCGCAAACTTACGAGCAGGTTTTAATAGTCGGTTTATTAATTCAGATGCTGAGGGGTGTTATTGTAAAATTAATTGAGCTAGAAAGGTAAGTTAAAGAGGCCAAGTATTTTGGCCTCTGACTCTATAAAATTATTGAATTTGGCCGCGTATCTCACCGTTTGGGTTGGCAGGCGTATGGACATTTACATAATGACCGCCTGAAGCTAAAACTGAGAAAATCTCAGCATTGATCATTAAGCCAGTGCTACTCATCCAGCGATTCATATCATCACTGTCTTGAACAAGAGGAGCTAACACAGGGCCATTTTCACCTGCTACGCCGGTATGAATATGGGCTGCACTTGCATCGCTTACACCCGATGTAAGTACTTGCAGCTCAACGCTATAATCGTTTGTATTAACAAGTGCATAACCATCGCCAGATGCATCCGTTGTAACCGCGGGTACTTCTTGTTCACCACTTAACGGGAAGGTTACAAACACATAGTTATCAGTAAGGATTTGACCGCGTAGTTCACCACTTGGGTTAGCAGGAGTATGCACATTTACGTAGTGGCCACCTGATGCAAGTACTGCAAAAATATCTGCATTAATCATAGTTTTTTCAGGTGTTTGCCATAGATTCATGTTATCGCTTGATTGTTCTAACGCGGCAAGTACGTCGCCATTGGTGCCTATACGACCTGTATGAATGTGCGCTGCAGTTGCATCACTCACACCCTCGGTTAAAGCTCTTAATTCTAGATGGTAATTATCCATATTAACTAATGCATAACCACTTCCTGATGCCATGGTATCGACCGCAGGTACTTCTTGCATACCACTAAGTGGGAAAGTAACAAGCTGATAGTTGTCTGTTAGTATCTGACCTCTAATTTCGCCACCAGTGTTAGCAGGTGTATGCACGTTAACGTAATGACCACCTGATGCAAGTACCTCAAAGATCTCAGCGTTGATCATGGTATTTGCTGGTGTCATCCACATGCCTGCGTTAGTTGTTGACTGCTCAAGTGCAACGAGCACATCGCCATTTGTGCCAATTCGGCCAGTGTGAATGTGCGCTCCTGTCGCGTCATCAACACCCATTGTGTTTACCACAAGTTCTAAAGCATAGTTATCCATGTTAATTAATGCATAACCTTCACCGCTTGCATCAGTTTCGACAGCAGGAACTTCTTGCTCGCCGCTTAGTTTAAAGCTCGTAAAGCCATAGTTACTAGTTAGGATTTGCCCGCGAAGCTCGCCGCCAGCATTATCAGGTGTATGAACATTGACATAGTGACCGCCAGAAGCAAGCACTGCAAAAATATCAGCATTGATTTGTGTATTACTTGGTGTCATCCAGACATTGCTATCATCCATTGATTGTTCAAGCGCCACTAATACATCGCCATTAGTCCCGATACGACCTGTGTGAATATGCGCAGCGCTCGCATCGTCCAAGCCTGACGTTACAACAGTAAGCTCTACGCTGTAGTCAGTAGTATCAACTAGGGCATAACCATCACCATCAGCCATGGTGCTCACCATGGGTACTTCTTGATTACCACTCAAGTCAAAGGTCGCAACTGCGTAGTTGTCTGTTAAGATTTGGCCGCGAATTTCGCCACCGGCAAATTCAGGCGTATGAACATTAACATAATGACCGCCGTCTAAAAGTACTGCCAGAGTGTCGCTGTCAATCATGGTGCCTTCTGGCACTACCCAGTCGGTCATTACTTCATCGTCTTGCTCTAAAGTCACGAATACATCACCATTTGAGCCTAATTTGCCGGTGTGGATGTGAGCAGCTGTTGCGTCATCAACACCCATTGTCACTGCGCGAAGTCGTAATTCTGTTGTGGCACTGTCATAAGATGCGTAGCCATAACCCATAGCATCACTGTCATTCATAGGAACTTGCTGATCGCCGTTTAAAACAAACGTGATGATGCTGGTTGTATCAGGCACAATTTGCGCACGAAGCTCACCGTTTGCATACTGTTCAGTATGAAGGTTAATGTACCAATCACCATCCATTAAATCAGCGATTAAACTTTCATCAAGGTCGGTGATTGCGACTTCATACATACCATCGGTAGTGGCTTCAAATGCAAAAGCAACATCGCCATTAGCGCCTAAATCGCCGTCGTGTATGTGTGCTGCGCTAAAACCTTCGACTGAGCTTGCATCAAGCGTTGCACGAAATTGCATTAAACTTTCGTCAAGCTCTACTGTTGCAGTCGCTGTTTGCATTGAGTCATTCATTGGCACTTCTTGTTTGCCACTTAAAGTTACAGAATAGGTTTTGCTTGGAGTGAATTCTTGAACTGGAGGAGGTGGCGGTGGTGTGATGACTTCTTTGTTATCATCGTCATCGCTACAAGCAGTTACCAGGAGTAGGCTGCTTAATAAGAGTATGTATTTCATCGTTCTTCCTTATATCTTTGTATGTTCGGACGTTACGACGTGTCCATTTCAATAAGGCTTACGGAAGATGTTTAAAATGCGATCAAAAAAGGTTGCATAAAAGTTAATTTTTAATTCTTTAGTATTGGTTTTTGGTGAAATTAAGAATTTAAACTTTTTAGCAATTATTTGAAACTGAATATTTCTAGCAGTTTGAATTAGAGATGTTTGGCTTATTAATGGGTACGAATTATGCATTAGATTTCTTTTCGAAAATTTCTTTGTTAAACGCCAATAAATAAACGATAGGAAAACTATGCAGCTAACTTCGTACACATCCTCATTTCTAAAAGAGCCATTATTAGATCAGCAAAATAAAAATGAGCTAAACCCAGCAAGTGAAAAAGCAACAAACCTTCAAGGCTCAAAACGTCAAGAAACTGATGTCGACTCTGATCCTGAAGTAGAGACTAAATCGAAAACATCACAAACACAACAAGAGCTAGTAGCTAAAATAAAGGAGTTACAAAATAAGATTAATAGTTTAAAAAGTAACGAAGAGCTAGCTCCAGAACAACGAGAAAGTGAGTTACTAGAGCTTAATAAACAACTTGATGAAGAAATAAATACAGTCCAGCTTGCCGTAAAAAGTAATGTTTCTACGATGATAAACTCTTTGTTTGCTCCTACTTCTAGTAATCACTCTGGTATGCTGTTTAACAATAAAGCGTAAGTTCAAGGCAAAGCGCTTGTTCGCAGTGACTTTGCCAATTGCATATTTATAAGTCCGCTAAATTACATATTTTATAAGTGAGTAGATGAAAATACACATAAAAGTAAATAGGAAGAACCATTTTATGTGAACTGTTATTGGTGACCCGCGTTTGGCTGTTCTTATCATAGTGACTGGGTAATCATACTCAACAAGTGTCTTGAAGAGTTCAGGATGTTCTAAGCTCCAGTCATTTAAAGGAATTGAATCACCATAGCGAGTTTTAAAAATCACAGAAAATAGATAGGCACGCCTAGGTTGTGGATCGTTAATATCGTAGCCGCTTTTGGTGCGTGTAAAATTCCATACGGCCTCAACATTTAGTAAATCTTCTCTTTTAATTGTTCGTGGTTTTCTGTCATCGAATAAAAGTGCGGGCAGGTAAACCTGTTCTTGGTTTATTTTTATTTCGCACAAGGGGGATTCACGGATGAAGTAACGCTTATTGGCGATAAACATCTGAATTAAATAGTAACTGAGGTAAGTAATGATCACAGCGGCAATTGCACCTGCACCGGATTGTGTTTTCCAAACAAGGAGGCATGCAATGATGAATATAGCACCAGTGATTAACTTTGCTTTGAATTTCTGCGCTTTAGGTAAAGGGACTGCGCATCTCAAGATAGGTATTTCAGGTTGCACTTTCGTTTTTATGAAAGTCTGAAAAAAGATGGAGTTAAAGTTCTCACGAGTTAATTCAACTGTAGGCGCTTCCATGTGTCCTCGGTTAAAGATTAAGTGTTGGATAAAAATAGTAAAAGCAGTGCTTTATTACCAACTAAAGGGTTCGTTTTGTTGTTTTATTAAAAATGACTTATTTATCAAAACTAATTAGATGAAATCTAGCATGCATTTCAATCTAAAGAATAGCTTATAGCTAGAGCGAAACAATACCTAAAAAGTTAAAAATTTTTTCTTTACTCGCCTTGATCTAACTGCCCAAATCATAAGGGAAAATTTTTAGCTGTGTGCCATTTTGGAAATTTCGGTATAAAAGTTATGCAAATATTGCCTATAACACTATTGCGAACTATTACTGTTTAGATTAATATACTGACCATCAAGAGAAATGAGAGTGGTTTGCATTCATGTATATCTGTTTATGTCATGGTGTGACTGATAAAAAAATCGAACAAACAATTGATGATGGCGCAATGACAATGCGTGAGTTATCAAAAGAACTGCAAGTGGGTAGCCAGTGCGGCAAGTGTTGTGGTTGTTGTAAAAAAATTCTTAATCGCAAACTGATCGAGATTGCAGATATTACTGAGCAAGTAGCGTAATTACTTGCTCTTAAGCTTGCTTGCTTAACTATTTTTCCTTCGTTTAATTCTTCTAATTTATCCGCTTACTTACGAGTTTTTATTTGCTTTTAACCCCTTCATTTATTAGGGTTATAACAAAGCAGATACGTGTATCACACGGTCATTGGTAGGAAGCCATGATAATAGACTCTTCAAAATCACTTTTTTGTGTAGTACTTATTTTAATCACTGCGGGCTGTGCGCAGCTACCTTCACGAGAGTCCATTCAACCTAGCTATGCCATTGCAGCAGATACACCCAGCACCATAGGAGATGCAGTGGGTAATAATCATCCTGGGTTATCAGGGTTTTATCCTTTAGCAGATGGGGTCGATGCCTTTGTAGCTAGGTTAGCACTCATTGATTCTGCCGAGCACACCATTGATGTGCAGTACTATTTATATCACAGGCAGCAAACTACCATTTTATTTACGGCCTTTTTGTTAAAAGCCGCAGATAGAGGGGTAAGAATTCGCTTGCTGCTCGATGACTTGTCACAAGCTGACAGTGAGCTTGATTTAGCTGCACTGGCTGTTCACCCTAATATTGAAGTTCGATTATTTAATCCATTTCCTAACCGTCGTTTTAGAGCGCTTGGTTTTGTTACCAACTTTAGCCAGCTTTCTAGACGTATGCATAACAAGAGTTTTATTGTTGATAATCGAATTTTTATCACCGGTGGGCGCAACATAGGTAATGCGTATTTCTCGGCTGAAGATCACTCTGAATTTATTGATTTAGATGTGATGAGTGTTGGCGAAATAGTGCCTGAGGCATCAAAGGCATTTGATTTATATTGGAATCATCAGCTGTCTTTCCCTGTTGAAGACTTGCACGGTGAGCGTGATGAGCAATCACTTATTGATATCACTAAAACCTTATCGACCTATGTTGAGCAAAATCAGCAGAGTAATTACGTTGAGCAATTACGCGAAAGCGCCTTTGTAAAACGCTTATTGCACGATGAAATAGAATTCGATTGGCAAAAGTCTGTGTTGTTTTATGATCATCCCGATAAGGTGATGAACGACGTCAGTGAAAAATCGGTCAATATGTCGCCAATGTTATTTAAAGAAATGGGCGAGCCAAAACAAAAAGCAATTATTGTGTCGCCGTATTTTATTCCCCGTGAGCAGGGCGTTAAATTGCTAACAAACTGGGCTCAGCAGGGCGTTGATGTCACTGTACTCACTAATTCTTTAGCTGCTACCGATGTATCTGCGGTGCATGCTGGTTACAAAAAGTACCGAGAAGATCTTATAAAGGGTGGGGTTAAGCTGTGGGAGTTAAAACCCAGTGACTTAATGGCCATTAAGCGCAAAGCGGGACGTAAAGTAACCGGGTCATCACAGGCAAGTTTGCACGCAAAAACCATGACCTTTGATGATGAAAAGATTTTTGTGGGTACCATGAACCTCGACCCCCGCTCAATTGATTTAAATACCGAGATGGGTGTATTAATCGAAAGCAAAAAGCTTAGCCGCTTTTTGGCCCATTGGGTTGATAATCAAATGCCCGAATATGCTTGGAAAGTCGAGCTTAAAGAGGATGATTTAGTTTGGCTCGACACAGTGAGTAATGAGCAGTTTGATGAAGAACCACAAACTTCTTCTTGGCGACGTTTTCAAGTGTGGTTTATTTCGTTATTCCCCATCGAAGATGAGCTCTAAGCCATTCCTTCAGCATTTATACCTAAGCCCAACTTTTTAGTTGGGCTTTTTGTTATCAGCCTTTAGTTGTTAACCATTTCGGGATAAAAAAAGTATTTGAGCGTACACGTGTAAACCCAATATATTCAAGTGCTTAGCATGCAAAGAAAAAATAAATATAAAAAAATGTTAAAAAAACTGGTTGGACCAATTGATCTATTGTTCATTTTATGACGTAATGTAGGTATTACTATCTGGTCGGATGAGTTTATTATGAGCTTACGTACAAAATTAAAAAAAGTATTACCTAGTATTTCAATTACAGAACAAGAAGCGTTAGATGCGGGTGATGTTTGGTTAGAAGGTTCAATCTACCAAGGTAAACCTGATTTCGATGCACTTCGTGACGTGCCAGCAGCTAAGCTGAGCGCTGAAGAGCAAGCATTCTTAGATGGCCCAGTGAAAGAATTATTATCAATGATTGATGATTCTGAAATTCAAAATGGTGTTCATCTTCCTGACTACATTCTTGATTTCTTGAAAAAAGAGCGTTTTTTCTCGCTTATCATTCCTAAATCATTCGGCGGTTTAGAATTCAGCCCTTATGCAAACTCTACAATCGTTGCGACTATCGCGACGAAGAGTTCTGCGGTTGCGGTAACCGTGATGGTTCCTAACTCATTAGGCCCAGGTGAGTTATTGCTTCACTTTGGTACAAAAGAGCAACAAGATCACTACTTACCACGTCTTGCAAATGGTCGTGATATTCCTTGTTTCGCACTAACTAGCCCAGAAGCGGGTTCGGATGCGGGTGGCATTCCAGATATTGGTGTTGTTAAACGTGGTCAGTTCAATGGCGAAGAAGTGTTAGGTTTAGAAATTACCTGGGACAAACGTTACATCACACTTGCGCCAATTGCGACAGTGTTAGGTTTAGCATTTAAAGTTGTTGACCCTGATGGTTTACTAGGTGGCAAAGAAAACCTAGGTATTACCTGTGCGCTTATCCCTAAAGATCACCCAGGTGTTGAACTTGGTAATCGTCATGATCCTATGGGTATCCGTTTTTATAATGGTACGACACGCGGCGAAAAAGTATTTGTACCAATGGATTTCATCATTGGTGGTCAAAAGAACATCGGTCGTGGCTGGCAAATGCTGGTTAGCTGTTTAGGCGCAGGTCGTGGTATTTCGTTACCGGCGCTTGGTGTTAGTTCATCACAAGTAGCATTTAAAGGTGCTTCAGAGTACGCAGCAGTTCGTGAGCAGTTTGGTCTTGCGATTGGTCAATTCGAAGGCATCCAAGAAAAGCTTGCTGATATCGCAGGTAAAACTTACCTTCAAGAAGCGATGCGTGTATTAACAACAGAAGGTTTAGGCATGGGCTTAAAACCATCTGTAGTCACTGCAATTGCTAAATACCATATGACAGAAATTGGTCGTAACGTGCTTGATTCAGCAATGGATATACAAGCAGGTAAAGCGATTCAAAATGGTCCACAAAACACATTAGCAAGTGGTTATGTTGCACAACCAATCGCAATCACGGTTGAAGGTGCAAACATTCTTACTCGTAACTTAATGATTTTTGGTCAAGGTGTAATGCGTTGTCATCCTTACCTGCAATCTATGGTTGAGTCTATCCACAGCGAAGACAAAAATGCAGATAAAGAATTCAATAGCATTTTACGTAAAACAGTAGGCTACAGTGTAGCTAACAGCTTACGTGCTTTCCGTTTAGGTGTATTACCGTTTACTGCGGGTGCTAAATCGTCACTACCCGAAGTACGTGAATACGAAAAAGCAGCGCACAAACTATCTGCAAAACTTGCAGTTTACGCTGACTTCTCGTTATTGGTACTGGGTGGCAAACTTAAACAAGCAGAAATGTTATCTGCACGTTTAGGCGACGTAATGAGCTTCTTATATGCTGCCATGGCATCGATTAAATACTACGAGCAAAAAGTAGCAAGCAGTGAACGTGAGCAAGCTGCGCCTTACTTCCACTATGCGACTCGCTTTGCACTACAAAGCGCTGAAGAAGCATTGCATAAGTTCTTAGATAACTTCCCTGCAAGTGGTACTCGTAAGTTTATGCGTTTCATTACTATGAACTATTCAATGAAGATGCCTAAGATCAGCGATGATTTAATTCGTGAACTTGCGACTCAAGCGCAAATGGATACCGCATTTAAAGCGCAAATCACTCACTTGGTTAACCCAATTGAAGGTGATGGTCATTACATCAATGAGCAAGCGTACAAAGCAAAAATGGCGTGCCTTGATTTACTTAAGAAAGTTAAAAAAGCACTGCGTGCTAAAACTATTAAGCCGGGCGTTCGTTTTGCAGAAACGCTTGATAATGCACTAGTTGCAAGTGTTATCAACGAAGAAGAGTACGCAAAACTGATTGATTACAACAAGAAACGTGAAAAAGCGATTCGTGTTGATGAGTTTGACTTTGATATGAACTTACTGGATGACAATGCAAAGCCAGTAAACCCACTTAAAAGTGTGGTAAACGAGTAATTCAACAATGCAAGTCCTGAGCAGTATTAGGACTTTATCTTCGAAAACCCGTGTTTAGCACGGGTTTTTTATTGCCTATAGGCCGTTGTGCCAGTAGCTAATTTCACCTACCATTGCCATCAGTTTATATAAATTACAGAGCGTTATGGATCTTAGGCAATTTGTTACATCTCACTTTTCAAACATTACAGGTTTGCAGCAAGCGGCATCAGTATGGAGCGGTTGCGGTGAGATTATTCGTTGCCAAATGGATGGTACTGCTGCGGTAATTAAAGCGATTGAAGTGCCTAGCCAGATCAATCATAGTCGTATAAAACAAAGTGATTTTGCGCTTGCCAGAAAGCGCCAATCTTACTTAGTCGAATTTAATTGGTATCGGCGTTACGCTAAGCAATTACCCCATGAAGCTGCGGCTATCCACTGCATTGAGGCAATACAAGAGGGCAGTAAGCAAGCGCTGTTATTTAGTGATTTCAGTGCACTTGGCTACCAGCAAGCAAGTGCTACACACAGCGACATTCAAGCAATTATAAACTGGCTTGCACATTTTCATGCTTTTCATTTAGCAAGCTCTGCTGGTGGACTTTGGCCGCGAGGTAGTTACTGGCATTTAGCAACGCGGCCTGATGAGCTACAGCGTATGAGCGATTTAAGCTTAAAAGCGCAGGCACACGCTATTGATACTGCGTTGAGTGAGTCACCTTACCAAACGTTAATTCATGGCGATGCTAAGCTTGCCAATTTTGCTATTTTGCCACAAAACCAGCACGTTCTTGGCTATGATTTTCAATACGTTGGCAAGGGAATTGGGGTGATTGATGTGATGTACTTTTTAGGTAGTTGTTTAGATGATGCAGCATTAAAATCAGTTGCAGATGACTATTTAAATCGCTATTTTGATACCTTCACACAAGCACTAAAGCGCTATCAACCGAGTGTCAATCCTGCGCATGTCGTTAGCAGTTGGCAAGCGCTTTGGTGTTACGCATGGAGCGATTTTTATCGCTTTTTAGCAGGTTGGAGCCCTGATCATGCAAAAATAAACGGCTACATGCAGCAGCAATTTGTAACGTATTTAGAAATAAAGGATTAACAATGAATAAGCCAATGCGATTTGCCATTATCGGCTGTGGTGCAGTAACCGAACTGAAAAGCGGCCCTGCTTATCAACAAGCAGAAGGTATTGCGCTTATTGGGGTGACACGCCGCGACCTTGAAAAAGCCCATGATTACGCTAAACGCCATAATGTTGCAAAGGTGTTCGCATCGCCAAGCGAACTAATTAACGATAACAGTGTTGATGCAGTATATATTGCCACGCCGCCAGATAGCCATAAAGCGTATGCTCTTGAGGTTGCAGCGGCAGGTAAACCTTGCTGTATTGAAAAGCCGCTGGCACCGAGTTATCAAGATAGCCTTGACATTGTCGCAGCGTTTAAAGAGGCTAAACAGCCGCTATTTGTGGCTTATTATCGCCGTTCGTTACCGCGCTTTAATCAAGTTAAACAGTTACTAGAACAAGGTGTTATTGGTAAGCCTCGTCATGTTAGTTGGCATTTAAGTAAAGCTCCTAACGCCCTTGATTTATCGGGTGAGTATAACTGGCGCACAGATCAAAACGTGGCACGAGGTGGTTACTTTGACGATTTAGCCAGCCATGGCCTTGATTTACTTGCCTACCTTTTAGGTGATTTTAATAAGGTGCATGGTTTATGTGCCAATCAACGAGGCTTATATTCTGCATTTGATGCTATTACTGCGCACTGGCAGCATCATTCTGGCGTTACCGGCACTGGGAGCTGGAACTTTGCTTCAGCGAATCGTTTTGATGATGTGATGATTTATGGCAGTGAAGGCGAGCTTAGCTTTAGTGTTTTTGATGAAAAGCCGATTGTGCTTAACAACGCACAGGGCAAACAACAGTTCATAGTTGATAACCCTGCACATATTCAACAATATCATGTTGAAAACATTGCAAACTATTTTCATGCTCAGCAGCCACACCCATCCACCGGTGAAACCGCACTACATACAAGCTGGGTTATGGAACAGATTTTATCGGCTTAGTGCTCAAACGCTGCATTGAAGGCATTTACAATTTGGGTGTTTTCACCTTCATGAAATAGTGCCATTAGCCGCTCACTAATTAAAGTGCGTATCTTTTCGGTTTTAAGCGCCTTGTCGAACAGCGCGACTGCTTGTTTGCCGACCTCTGTTGGTGAACAAGCAATATAACCAAACACCGCGACTTTTTCTGGCTTAAGGCTGATATAGCGAATACTACTTAGATCCTGTGCTCGTTTATAACGGTTACTAAATATAGTTTGATATTCTAAAACGGCATCAATTTTATTTTGAAATAACATTTGTCCGAGCCTTGGTGCATTTCTTGCCCCATCGAGTATGAAAAAATGCTCATCATTTAAACGTACAAACTGATCAATCTCTTCTGAGTATGACCGACCTTTAACTATGCCTATTGTTAAATCGTATTGAAAAATAGCTTGCACTAGTGTGATTGAGTCTGGAATGGTGGGCTTATTAAATACCACTAGCTTATTAGGGGGAAAAGCCATTATTGGGTATTGGCTGAACACAGCATGGGCCTCGCGCTCAGGGGTTTTTAATTTATTGTACAAGCAAGCATTATTCATTTTGCTTAATTGCTGCCATTCTCTTAACCGGCTTGCAGGTATAAAGCGCAGGCTGATTTCATCGCCTAGCTCAGTTGCAACAGCAAGTAAGAACTTGGTGGCTTCATTTTTTGGATTACCACCATCTTGCGGAACAAAATCAGCCATAACTTGAATATTGAGTGTTTCACTGTGGGTAGGTAGGCAAAAGCTACAAAGTAGTATCGAAGTAAGGATAAACGTTTTCATTACTGCAGGGCCAAAAATAAATAAAGTGTTAAAGATTGCCGATACGTGTTGTTGCAAAAAAATTAATATTTGCAATGTCCTGTATGATTTTAGACCAGAACAAGAAATTAATGCAGTGAGTGTGCATTTTTTGCAGTCGAGAAGACTATTTTGCGCTAAAATAGGCGTAATTTATTTCATTTAGGTTCTACTTATGTCTATCCATGTAATTACTCATCCGTTAGTTCAACACAAACTTGGCCTTATGCGCGCACAAGGTATTAGCACAAAAAGTTTCCGTGAGCTTTCGTCTGAAGTAGGTACCTTGCTTACTTACGAAGCAACAAAAAACCTACCATTAGAAAGCGTGCAAATCACAGGGTGGGATGGTTCAACTTTAGATGTAGAGCATATTAAAGGAAAAAAAATTACTGTTGTGCCTATTCTTCGCGCCGGTCTTGGCATGATGGATGGCGTAATGCAATTATTACCTGCTGCAAAAGTAAGTGTGGTAGGTCTTCAGCGCAATGAAGAAACACTTGAACCAGTGCCTTATTTTGAAAAACTAGTTGGCAAAATTGATGAGCGTTTAAGTCTTGTTATTGACCCAATGCTGGCAACGGGCGGCTCAATGATCGCAACTATCGATATGCTGAAAAAAGCAGGCTGTAAAGATATTAAAGTGATTGTATTAGTGGCTGCACCAGAAGGCGTAGAAAAAACCCTTGCAGCGCACCCAGATGTTGAAATTTTCACAGCATCTTTAGACAGTCACTTAAACGAAAAAGGATATATTATTCCAGGCTTAGGAGATGCCGGTGATAAGATTTTTGGCACAGTGTAAGGCGCTCACGTGGAAAATCATCAAACATTTTCGTTAAAAACCATTCTAACAGGCGCGCAAATGCTGTTTGTAGCATTTGGTGCATTGGTACTTGTGCCGTTACTGACAGGCCTTGACCCAAATGTGGCTTTATTTACCGCAGGCTTAGGAACGTTACTGTTTCATGTGGTTACCAAAGGCCAAGTTCCTATCTTTTTAGCATCGTCTTTTGCTTTTATTGCACCCATTATCGCCTCAGTACAAATGTGGGGCATTCCTGCAACAATGGGCGGTTTAATGGTGGCAGGCTTTTGCTATTTTGCGCTTAGCTTGATTGTAAAGTTTAAAGGCGTAAATGCTCTGCATAAAGTGTTACCGCCTGTGGTTGTTGGCCCAGTTATTATGGTGATAGGTTTAGCCTTAGCGCCGGTTGCCGTGAATATGGCAATGG
This sequence comes from Pseudoalteromonas apostichopi, assembly GCF_030297135.1. NCBI lineage: Bacteria > Pseudomonadati > Pseudomonadota > Gammaproteobacteria > Alteromonadales > Pseudoalteromonadaceae > Pseudoalteromonas > Pseudoalteromonas apostichopi. The sequence continues at coordinate 72,311 of NZ_AP028066.1, read as the reverse complement.
GTAAAGCTGGTGATGGCAGTGCGCAATTAGTTCCTTATGCGCAAGCTATTTGGGTTTCAGGTTTATCATTACTGGTTACGTTAATTTTTGCTGTTTGGGGCAAAGGTGTATTTAAACTTATCCCTATTCTCGCTGGCGTTATTGCAGGTTACCTTGCTTCGTTATTTATAGGTATTGTTGAATTTAGTGCGGTTACTCAAGCAAACTGGTTTGCTGTGCCGGCATTTACTTATCCTGAGTTTAAGTGGCAAGCTATTTTGTTTATGGTACCTGTGGCAATTGCTCCGGCCATTGAACATATTGGTGACATGATGGCAATTAGCCAAGTAACAGGTAAAGACTATTTAAAGAAACCGGGTTTACATCGCACTTTACTCGGTGATGGCTTAGCAACCTCTGCGGCATCGGTTTTTGGTGGTCCACCTAATACTACTTACTCTGAAGTAACAGGTGCGGTTATGCTTACGCGTAACTTCAACCCTCGAGTGATGCTTTGGACTGCAATCATCGCAATTGTGCTCGCGTTTGTGGCAAAAATGGGCGCGGGATTACAAACTATTCCGGTTCCTGTGATGGGTGGCATCATGATTTTACTATTTGGTTCTATTGCTGTTGTTGGTTTAAATACCTTAGTAAAATCAGGTGAGGACCTTACTGCGCCTCGTAACCTGACTATCATCGCACTGATTTTAGTGTTTGGAATCGGTGGTATGCATATTGGTGGTGACGAGTTTAGTTTGCAGGGTGTGAGCTTATGCGCAATTTTGGGGATTATCTTAAATGCTGTCCTCCCCAAAGCAGTGCAACAAGCTGATTAGAACTGAATAACTGCTGGAATATTGCACCAAAAAAGCGCATTAAATATGCGCTTTTTTTGTAACTATATAAAAAATAAGGAATTATAAAACTGGTCTACTAACTGCATTTATCTCTATGTCATACTGGTAGGAGCGATTATGCAAGAGGCAAATGTTGTGGATATTACCCCGTTTTTAGCGAAGCATCAGTTACCACTCAAGTATCAATACTTAAGTGAGCAGTTTTTTATACCCCTCGCGCACGATATCTTGAGCGCAAAAATGACCGGCCAACCTATGTTGGTGGCTATCAACGGCTGCCAAGGTTCAGGTAAAACAACTCTCGCTGATTTTTTAGTGACTTGGGTTAATAGTAATACCGAATTTAATAGCGTGTCATTATCAATCGATGACTTTTATTTAAGCCGTGATGCACGCAATGAGCTTGCTAAAGATGTTCATCCTTTGTTTGCGAGTCGTGGGGTACCGGGTACGCATGATACGCAATTAATGGAACAAACCTTATCGGCTTTGTTGGCAGGTAAAATGGATGTGCCACTACCTCAATTTGACAAGCTAACCGATGATCCTGTGCCACAATCGCAATGGCCTAGTAACCAAAAACCGATTGATATCGTGTTTTTTGAAGGCTGGTGTGTAGCCAGTACACCGCAGCAACCTTATCAACTACAAACTCCAGTTAATGAATTAGAGCAACTAGAAGATGCCGACGGCATTTGGCGTCGCTGCGTAAATAGTTGCTTAGCGAATGAATATCAAAATGTATTCGCAATGGCTGATTACACCATTATGTTAAAAGCGCCTTCATTTGAAGATGTGTATGCTTGGCGGTTAGAGCAGGAGCATAAGTTAATCGCCAAAAAAGGCGAAGGGCAGGGTACTTTTGATGAACAGAGTTTAAAACGTTTTATCTCTCATTTTGAGCGTATTACGCGTGAAAATTTAGCAACCCTCGCGCAGAGTGTAGATGCTTTATTATTGCTCGACACAGAGCGTGACATCACTAAGATGGAACTACTCGCTGACCAAATTGCTCAGCCACTTATTTTTACTGACTTAGACGGCACATTGCTCGATCACGATAGCTACGAATGTGAGGTGATCAAACCATTTTTGGCAAAGTTGAATGATACCGGTGTCAATGTCATTTTTAATACCAGCAAAACCTTTGCTGAAGTCACTGATATTCAAAACGGTTTGGCTCATCATCAACCTTTTATTGTTGAAAATGGCGCGGCTGTTTACATCCCGAAAGACTATTTTAAAGTAAAGCCGATTGGCTGTGATGAATATCAAGGTTATTGGCGCTTCGCTATGACACAAAGTACCGATAAATTGCATGAAGATCTTAAACGATATGCGAGTGATTATAGTCATTGTGTACGCTTATTTAGTCAATTTAGTGCACAAGAAATAGCCGAATTAACAGGGCTACCCGTCGATAAAAGTGAACTGGCTTTACAAAGACAGTACTCAGATCCGGTTTGTTTCTCGGGCAGCGATGAAGAAAAACAAGGCCTGATAGATGCAATGAGCCAAGCTGGCTACGAAGTGCTTGTTGGCGGGCGTTTTATCCATTTAACCAAAGGTAACAACAAAGGGCTTGCACAAAAGTGGCTGTTAAATCAGTTTAAAAAAGCCTATCGCAATCCATTTACTGTGATTGCCCTTGGCGACAGTCAAAACGATGTAGCCATGCTAAAGGCGGCCGATACCGCCATATTAATCAATAACCCTGGCAGCCAAGTTCAATCACAAATACTACAAAAAGCCTGGCAGCTCAGCGAAAAACCAGCCCCTGCGGGTTGGGTTCAAGAAGTTTCTGCGTTAACTATCATCAAAGCGCGTTTTGCAGCAAAACAGGAGCAATCTCATGGCTGATTTCTATCAAAATGGCATTATCACTACGCTACACAATATTGCTGATCGCCCAGTAGAAGAACTAGAAAAAGAGTTGTTGGGCTTTTCTAAACAACGCCCAATGGGCCTTATATTACCCTCGCTTTACAGTGAGTTAGAAGGGCCAGCTTTGCAAAATATTATTGCTGAGCTGAAACATGTGCCTTACTTATCGCAAATAACCATTGGCCTTGATCGCGCCGACGAAAGCCAATATCGCCATGCACTGCAGTTTTTTGCAGAGCTTGATCAACACCATAAGGTACTTTGGAATGATGGCCCGCGTCTACAAGCCCTTGATAAAGAACTTCAAAAGTTAGGTGTTGCGCCACGAGAATTAGGTAAAGGCCGTAATGTTTGGTATTGCATGGGTTATAAACTCGCCACCTCAAAAGTGGAATCAATTGCATTACATGACTGTGATATATTGACATACGATAGAGCACTTTTAGCTCGCTTGATTTACCCTGTTGCTCATCCTCGTTTTAACTATGAGTTTTGTAAAGGGTTTTACCCTCGCACTGCAGAAGGCAAAATCAATGGCCGTGTATCTCGTTTATTAGTTACGCCATTACTGCGTTCATTTAAAACGATCTTGGGCAGTAGTGATTATCTAGAGTATATGGATTCGTTTCGATATCCATTAGCTGGAGAGTTTTCATTCCGTCGCGATGTACTCAACGATATCCGTATTCCAAGTGACTGGGGCTTAGAAATTGGCGTGTTATCAGAGATGTATCGCAATTACTCGCATAATCGTTTATGTCAGGTTGATATTGCTGATAACTATGACCATAAACATCAAGACTTATCACTAGGCAATCAAGCTGCGGGCTTGTCGAAAATGTCGATTGATATAACTAAAGCTCTATTCAGAAAGCTGGCTACTCAAGGGGTTACTTTTACGAGCGAAACAATTCGTTCATTAAAAGCAACGTATTATCGTATCGCCCTCGACTTTATTGAAACATATCACAATGATGCGCTTATGAATGGTTTAACATTGGATATTCACCAAGAAGAGAAAGCCGTTGAAATGTTTGCACAAAATATTATGAATGCGGGTCAGCATTTTCTAGAAAACCCAATGGAAGCACCATTTGTGCCGAGTTGGAACAGAGTAGCCTCGGCAATGCCAGATGTATTTGCTCGCTTAGAAGAAGCCGTAGAGCTTGATAACAAAGAATATATTTAACGGGGAAGGCACGTGACTTTAGAGCTACTCCAACAAAGGGTTATTCAGCATTTAACCTGCATCTACGGCGAGGTTGAACTATCAACAACGCTTGAACAACTCGCAGACAGATTAATCGATACCATGTTAGGTGATGATCCTGTCCGTGACCCAACGCCGCATAAAAACCGTTGGGATGAGCAAGATATGATTTTAATCGCCTATGGTGATTCGATTATTCGCCATGCTAACACGGATGAAGCGGTTGCTAAGCCTGAAGAGCCGCCTTTGCATACCTTACATCGCTTTGTAAAAAACCAATGCTTGCCTGAACTTAATGCATTACACATTTTGCCATTTTACCCGTATAGTTCAGATGAAGGCTTCGCGGTAATGAACTATGTGCAAGTGAATGAAGCGTTAGGCAGTTGGCAGCATATCCGCGATATTTCGAAGGATGTCAGGTTGATGGCTGATTTAGTGATCAATCATTGCTCTAGCAGAAGTGTTTGGTTTGAAAACTTTATTCAAGGCAAAGAGCCTGGTAAGAGTTATTTTAAAACAGCAAGCCCGAGTGACGATCTTGTTCAAGTTGTTCGCCCGCGAACATCGCCTCTTTTACAAGCGGTTGAAACAAAAAACGGTTTGCGACATGTATGGTGTACGTTTAGCCACGATCAAGTCGACTTTGATTTTGCCAACCCAGATGTGCTCAATGAGTTTGTCAGCATTATTCGTCATTATTTAGATAATGGTGTACGAATTTTCCGCCTCGATGCGGTGGCATTTTTATGGAAAAAGCTGAATACCCGCTGCATTAACCTACCAGAAACTCACGAAGTGATCAGATTACTTCGCACCCTGATAGAGCATTTTGAGCCTAACGTGATTATTATCACTGAAACCAATATTCCAAACCGCGAAAACCTCTCTTATTTTGGTAATGCCAACGAAGCACATTGTATTTACAATTTCTCATTACCGCCTTTGCTATTACATACCTTACTGAGTGGCGATAGCACCGCATTAAAGCACTGGATGATGAGCATGCCACCCCCTCAAGAAGGGACTGCATACTTTAACTTTATAGCATCACATGATGGTATAGGTTTAAGGCCTGTCGAAGGGTTATTGGAGCAAAGTGAAATTGCCGAAATGGTCAGTACCACGGCTAAATATGGCGGTAAAGTATCATTACGTACCGCACCAGATGGCACCAACACCCCTTATGAGTTAAACATCGCATTGTTTGATGCGCTGCAAGGTACCCATAAAGGCCCAGATAAATGGGGGGTTGCACGCTTTTTATGTGCGCATGCCATTATGTTTGCACTTGAAGGTATTCCAGGTTTGTATATTCATAGCTTACTCGGTACTACCAATGATTATGAACGCTTTGAAAACAGCCAACATAACCGAGCGATTAACCGTCACCGCTGGCAAGAGTCAGATTTACTTGCCAAGTTGAGTAACGAAAATGCTCATCATCGTACTGTGTTTAAAGCGATGAAAAACCTAATGGCTATTCGTAAGGCACAAAGCGCTTTTCACCCTAATGCAACGCAATATACATTACATTTAAGCGAGGGGTTATTTGGTTTTTGGCGACAAAGTATCAACCGTTCGCAAAGTATGTTTTGTGTTTATAACATTAGTGACGAGACGCAAACTCTTACTCTTGCCGACTTAAATTTGATTGGTACTGAGCAGTGGCGTGATTTAATCAGCGGTGAGCAAATTACCGAGCAGACAAAAACCATGTCGCTAACCCCATACCAAGCTGTATGGCTCAGCAATAAATGAAGGCAGGCACTGTAAATGCCCTTTACAGTGCGCTTTTTGTTGCCTCTAAGAGAAGAGATTCAACACTAAAAGGAAGAGGTGTTATATGTGCTTTACTGAAAACGCGAAAGTTAATTGCCAAGTTATCACTGTGAATTTGTTCAACGAGTTTAAGCGTTTGTTCGTTATGTTGACTGAAAATGGCCACTTTTTGATGAATAGGTCCAGAGGAGTGTTTATTCAGTAAGTCATGGATATTCACCACTGCTAAAGCCCCCAGCGTAACATGACCACCGATAGTGACGTCTATTTTTTCTGCTACAGCTCGAAGCGGCCAGTTAATTGCACCAACTAATACTTCTTTGCGTTTGTTTAATTCATCAAGCGCAGCAATCGCTCCTAAGGCCATAGCATCGTTGGCTGCCCAAACAATATTAATGGTTGGTTGATGGCTAAAAAAGCCAAGGCTATGACGATACGCTTGTGTTGCTGACCAGTTGGCAACTGTTTTCGCCGTGATGTGTGTATTATCATGCGTTAATACACTTTGTTTTAAACCTTGCTCCCTATCAAGTGCTGCATGAGTCGTGTAATCGCCATTAATCGCAAAAACACTAGCAGCTTGTTGACTATTTTCAATCAGCTTATTGGCAAGAAGTTGCCCCGCTTGTTTATTATCGGGTACCACGCTACCTGTGATATTAATACCATGATCAATCAATCTTTTTAGTTCTTTTTCAGATGGGCGGTTAAGTAAAAAGTAGATCGGCGTAGAAGTGTGTTCTATGCTCAAAAGATGTTGGGTTAGCACGCTTTTCTCATCAACTAAAATCAGCATATCTGGCTTTGCTTTAATCGCTTTAGCCACTAATGACTTCATTTCAATATGATTTCGGTTGGCATAATGGATGGTTAAATCGAGATCAAAGTCTTTGGCAGCGTCACGCATCATCTGCGACACTTCAAACCAAAACGGGCCCGTGACATTAGTATCGGCATGGCCAGGATTTATAAAAATAACACTTTGCTTGGCAAATACACTCGGTAAGCAAAATAGGCAGATAGTGAAAAATACCGTTTTTAGCATGGGTAAGTTAAGTTAATTGACTGATTTGCCCTAGTATATAACTTGAATTGATAGGTTTTAAGTAATGGATTGGAATAAGATCGTTTTTGACTTCTTAAATGAAAAAGGGCTGCATAAAAGTGCAGCCCTAAGAGAATCAAATTTTTTACGATTAGAAGTCGTAAGAAAGTCTTAAGTAGCCGAAGCGGCCAATGTTGTCATAACTCGCACTTCCTGAGCCAGTACCTATCGTACCGAATGGAAGTTTGCGGTTAAAGATGTTATCAACTCCTAGCTTAACGCCAAAACCGTTTTCGAAGTTATACCCAACTGTTGCATCAGAGATAACATAGGTACCAAATTTAGTTAAGCTATTTGGATTCGGGTTATCTTCTAGATCTTGGTCTGTATAAAGGCTTACCTCATCAATATAACGAGTATCAAGCGTAGTGAAGAAACCATCACGCTTATATGAGATTGAAAGGTTTGCCTGCCACTTCGCTTCGCCAGTTGTACCTGCATATTCGATATAATCTTCAGGTTGATCTTGGAAAGGATAGTCTTTACGTTCAATTAAGTACGTACCAATTAAACGTGTAGAGAAGTTACCTTCTAATGCATCAAAGTCATAACCTAACTCAAAGTCAACACCCGATGCTTCTTGACCAGAAACGTTTAATACCGAGTTTTGAATCAATGTAATTTCACTTGATGCGCTATCACGTGTAATTAAATTACAGTATTGGTTATTGATACCGCCTTCAGCGTCAACACAGCGATCAAGAATTTCTTGAGATGCAATTGTTGAGATTGCGTCTTCAAGTTCAATTTTCCAATAGTCGATTGTAACAACTGAGTTTTCTAGGAATGAAGGTTGGTAAACTAAACCAATAGTCGTACTAGTTGACTCTTCACCTTTCACATCTCGGTTACCACTTACTAAACCTTCAAGGGTTTGTGCATCGTAATCTGATTCAAAATCTGCAGGCACACCAAGGGCTGCACAGTTCGCGCGGCGTACTTCTGAATTTTGTAAATCATTTAAGTTATCAGCTAAACAAGGATCGTCAACACTGTAGAAGGTTTGGCTAGGTGCACCGAAGATTTCGCCAATGTTTGGTGCACGAAGAGCTTCAGATTGTGTTGCACGAACACGTAATTGGTCGTTAACAGTCCAATCTAAGCCCACTTTCCAGCTTGTTGCATCGCCAATTGTGCTGTAGTCAGCGTAACGTACCGCTGTATCTAGGACTAAGTCTTGTACAAGAGGTAAGTCGGCAAGAAGTGGGATTGATGCTTCGAAGTAAATTTCATTTACGTCAAACTCACCTTTGTCTTCACCCAGCGCGTTAAAGAACGTACCTACTGCGTTGTCTGGCTCTTCAGTTTCACTTTCTTCTTTACGGTATTCAACACCGGCAGCAAAACCAACATAGCCAGCTGGTAATTCATAAATTGCAGAGTTTGCAAGTGATGCTGTTACAACAGTTTGGGTGATTGTTGACGTACCTGTTGATACGGTATTGATATAGTCAATTGCTTCTTGGCTAGGTGCACCAAAGCCCATGATATTTACTGGTACACAGCCATCAGCACGTGCTTCTTCACTACGACAAACAATGTTGCCTGAACCATCATCAATAGCATCCAGGGCATTGTAATAGTTCGCCATGATCATATTTGCGCCATTAACGCGCTCTAGATCTGTTTGACCGTAAACAACCGATGCATCTAATTCCCAATCTGTAAATACAGTGCCTTTTAAGCCTGTAACAAAACGGGTTGTTTCACGTGTGTTGTTTTCTATACGACGACCTAAATCAGTCATCATACGGTTAACCATAATAGAGCTAACACCTTCTTGTTCCATTAGATTTTTAACACTAGAGTCAAGATAAGGGTTGTCAATCTTAATGCTGTTATTTGGATTAAAGAAGAAGAATGCTGGCTGACCTATGCTTTGGCCTTCGCTGTTAACGTATTTTGCTTCAAAGTAAGCATTCATATCTTCAGCAACGTCATAGTTAACTTTAAAGTTTACGTTGTAACGTTCAAATTCAGGTTGAATCTCATTGAATTGTGCAAGGTTAAACGAATCACAATTAGCACAAGATAAGCCGTCGACTTGGTCGCCAATATTGAGTTCGCGATAAGTGCCATCTGGGTTGAATGAGTTCACATAGCCATTACTTAACGCGAAAACACCTGCATTATTGATTGCATAGTAGCCGGCATTTGGTGTGTAGATAAAATCAGGGAAATTTGGATCGTCTTTGTTTTCTTCAGTTTGCGCAGTGTTACGCATGCTACGATAAGAGCCGTCAGTCCATGGGTGATCAAGCGCATTGAGCGTATCTTGTGCTGAATACTCAACAGCAAAGGCTACATTACCACGGTCATTATCGAAGTTTGTGCCATATGAGAATGTCGCTTTTTCGTTATTGTAATCGCTAAGGTCAGACTCACCGCGAGTTACACTTGCACTAAAGCCTTCAATGTTCTTTTTCAGAATAAAGTTAACTACGCCTGTTACAGCGTCGGCACCATATACTGCAGATGCACCACCTGTGATGATCTCAACACGCTCTACCCATACACTAGGAATTGTATTGGTATCAACTGATTGAGAGCCCGCAGAGCTAGATACATGGCGTTTACCATTGACGAGTACTAGCGTACGGTCAGTACCCATGTTGCGTAAATCAAGAATGTTTAGGCCTGCAGTACCGATAAAGCGACCTGAGTTTGAAAGGGAAAAAGTATTACCAAGAGCTGGTAATTTATTTAGTGCCTCACCGATATTAACAGCGCCGGTATTAACTAAGTCATCACCACTGATAACCGTTACTGGAGCTGGAGCTATAGCACCTTCGCGTAAAATACGAGAACCTGTTACTTCGATTCGGTCGATTGATTTAGCACCTTGATCTTCAGCAGCCATCGATTGGCTAGAAATGGCAAGCGCCGATGAGCAAAGAGCGAGCTTGATGCTGGCACCTAAATAATTATTTTTTATCATTGTTTCACCTGTTATTTTATTGTTCTTTCCCTGGAAGGGTTTTGTTAAATGTTGTTTCCAACATGTTAACGGTTGTTACTCTATCATTGTCCCTGTTTATTTCAAATAAAAAATACGTAGCAAAATGTATTTAGTTTAACTCTTCTTTTTCAGTCACTTATATGGAGGGTTTGTTTTTTATTTCAAAACTTAATGTTGGATTGTTTTTGTTTCTATAATTATGGCGGGATTATTGATGCGTTTATTTGTATAAAGGTGATGTGTTATGAACTTAATCTAAATGTCAGAATTAGGCTGTGCCTGAGTTTCGGTTTATAATGCTGCAATAGTTATATATATGAGAGTGTTATGAAAATTTTTATCGTTAGCTTATTGTTGTTTTATTCGAGTGTTGGTTCGGCTACCAGTATAGATCTTGAGGCCAATATGAAAAATATGGGACTTGCTTATAAAAACTCTGTACGTGCTAATGATCTTGCCACCTTTAATACAGCTATTGATGAATTTATTGAATTATTAGAGACAGCTAAAACAGCTGATTTTAAACAGCATAAAACGGCGTCTTTAGAAGGGCTGAATAAAGTAATAAAGCAAGCAAAACAAGCTAAGCAGCTTGCAAGTACTCATGGCCTTGAAGCTGCTAAGGCGCCGCTTAAATCTATTGATGAGCTCAGAAAAAAATATCATGAGCTACATGAGCCACCAGGCTTTTGGGAGTTGTTATTTGGTAAGTAAGTTAGATTTACTTTAATTTTAAAAAGGTGCCGAGGCACCTTTTTTAACGCTTTTTCTTTTTACCTTGAACTGCTTTAAAACGCGGATTGTCTTTATTAATAACATAGACACGACCCTTACGTTTTACGATTTGGCAGCCCGGGCGGTTCTTAGCACTTTTTAATGAACTTAATACTTTCATGTTCTTTCCTTATAGTAACTATTTGCTCGCTAAGTTTTTGAAACGACGATTAAATGCTGCTACACGTCCATCGCTTGCTAGGGCTTTTTGTTTACCAGTATAAAACGGATGGGAGTCGCTTGAGATATCAATTGGTACATAAGGGTAAGTTTTTCCCTCAAGTTCAATCGTACGCGAAGTTTTGATAGTAGAACCAATAATAAAGTAGCTGTCTGCTGCTGTATCATGAAAAGCGACTTGCTGGTAATCAGGGTGGATATTGGGCTTCATAATTCAACTCTATCTTATGTGATAATGTATCAACTATATAGTGGTTGTGTATTGATATCAAGATGAAAATAATTCTTATTTATTGTGTTCTGTTTTAAATTTATACAAGCTGAGCAATCAATAAGCAGTTAGCTTTAAAAAGCTGGATATTGTCGATAAGGCTGTTATAACTAGGTATGCGTGCTTATTTTAAAGAAGGATATGGAAGTGAATGATAAAACTAGCCGTGAAGAACTAGATCAAAATGTAATGAACATGCTTCGCGATAAAGACCATTCTATTTTAGCTAATCATGTAGATATTTTGTCTTGTAGTCACAACGATATTATTGAGCTGTTAGCACAATATTTAGCACTAAGTGAACAAGATGATGATGAACGTTTTGATACTTGGTTTGATAATCTAAGTAAAGAGCAACATACCGTCGTTAAAACTTTTGAAGTTTATCGCGGGCAGTATGAGCATTTAGATTCTTAATACCTATTCATGCTTGAATATATTGTGTTTAAGCATCATGTTTTATATGAAAAAAGCCACCCGAAGGCGGCTTTGCTGATTAGCGCTAACTAATTATTTGAGCATATAAGCACGTAATGTAAATTGCTCAGCTGTGCTTGTGCCATAATCACTTACAACAGTACGAATGTGGACAAAATCACCTGAGTTGCCATCATTTGGAATTGTCGCAATCCATTCACCATCAATATTTTGTATCTGTGCATCAACCCAGTTTTCTGGGGAGAACTTGTCTGATACAGGGCAGTAGATATATGCAGGAATTGAGGTAATTGCACACTCTTGACCATAGGCATATTGGAACTGTACGTCTGCTAATGGAACTTCGCCAACACCATCAAGTAAGCCTGATAACTTAACCTGTGCAGCTTCGCCTACATTCATCGTGTTTTCGATGTCTACAGGTAAATCAATCATAGGTATCAGTACTGGTTGTATACCTTGATGCTGCTCATTGGCAGTAAAAGTATAGAAGCCTTGGTATAGTGATCCTAGGTTGTCTTTAACAGGAGAGCGCTCACCAACACTACGTGCGTATGAACGCACCTCGAGTGTAATTTGGTGGTCGCCAGGTTCAAGAGTTAGGGTGCCTTGATAAGGGGATACAGGCTTACCATCTAAAGTTAAACCGAAAGCCGAACTACCCATATAGCCAAACATCCCGTCGTGATTAGAGGCATCGCCAAAGGCTGCAATATTGAAGTGGAGTAAGTTAGTATCTCGGCGGATAATTGGCGAACCACTGCTGCCTAAGCTACCAGCACGAGGGCCTTTGAACCATGTTGTTGTTTCTTCTTCTGCGGGTGTCATTGTACGTGGACCATCAAAGTAAGCGCCAGAACTTTGCATTTGATAATTTGGCATGACGATATTCGTCCACGCATTCTTCGTTGTGGCTGTGTAATACTCTTCACGTACATGAGGTAGCATGATCATCTGTGTACTACCTGTAGAGTAAAACTCACCTGTACTGTTGGTCATTGCCATCGCATCAGTCCAAGACGGACGTTCATCATTTTGTGAATGATAAGAAGCGGTGATCTTATGCATCTTATGTTCAGTGATATTGATTTGACCTGATTGAATACGACCATCAGTAATATGATTGATAGAGTAGGCATAAGGTGAGCGTTCGGCTGCAATCCCTGACCAACTTACCATATTATTACCTGCTTCGATCTCAGTCATAAGCGTTTTACCTTGCTCAGAACTAATACCAATTACAGGTATTTTAGGTGTGCCTGTAATGGTTCCTTTATAGCGACCTGCACGAGATGGACGATAGAAGATTACGCCAATGGCGCCATTCTTCATCGCGTTACCAACCATGTAAGAAGTCAGATAATAAGGGTTAGTAATAAGGGCTATTTTACCTTCTAACTGAAATTGACTCCAGTCAGTGCTATAACCTGCATCACCTACTGGTACTACTTCAGCAGAGCCTTCGCCATGAAAAGAAAGTGCTAAGCCTTGCTTAATATAGTCAAGCTCAACGCCATTTTGCATTTTTACCGTTGTTTCTGGTGCAAGTGCGCGTGTAGTGACAAATGAGCGGAAACGATCATCATGACCTTGAGACCATGCAAACATATCACTTACATAATCTGGAGCCATTTCAATGCCGGCTAGTTTCGCTACTTTTTCATCGTCTAGGGCATAGGTGAAACCAAAAGAATAACCTTGAGGAGCAAGAGGTTGTTCAGCTTTGAAGGTTACTTGTTGAGCTGTTCGAGCATCTAAATCAATTACTGTAGTACTATCAATTTTTCTATTTAGAACGGCCATTTGCGCTGCTGAATCAACGAGACCTGAATTTGAGTCAGGGTTATCGTAAGTCATGATATTAGCCACAATAGTATAGTAACCAGCAGGTACTTCAGCTTCTGCTTTCCCACCATTTAGTCGGACAAGTGAACCCCAATCATCTTCTTCATTAATTAGATACACCTTTGAAGGAGCACTTGCACGATTACCCCAACGGTCAGTTAAGTTGACTGTGAGAGAAACTTTTGGTTGATCTATCCAAAAAGAGACGGGAACAATAAGTTGCTCATTGCTTTGGCTTGTTGAAGTACCTGTAATACGACCAGTAATCGCTCCGTATGCACCGTTTCTCAATGCAACAGACGGGTCGATCCACATTGGTACTTGCGCTTCGCCATTGGCTGGTATTGTAATTGATTTAGCAGCTAGTCCTGCCAGTGTCGCTGGTAATTGTGTTTTACCATCTTCACCAATTAAATCGAGTTTTAATTTTAGGGTGATATCTTTATGCGAGATATTTTTTAAGGTTACTGATGTTTCAGTAAAAGCATCGTTTTCAGTATGCTTAAAAAAGCCAAGTTCTCTGTTAGGTGGGGCAATGATGGCTTGATCAATCGCGCGATTGATATCCATCGGGCCTGCGCCTTGCTCAAGTACATGTGAATCGGTTATTTTTACAGATGAAGTCAGTACATCTTTTATTTGTTGTGGTGTTAAATCATGGCGGGCCTGCATGACAATAGCTGCTCCTCCAGCTACGTGGGGGGCTGACATCGATGTACCAGAGTAAACTCGGTATGCAGTATCACCTAAGCCACCCGATGCAGCTGCTACAACTGACACACCTTGTGAGGTAATATCTGGTTTTGCTGAGTGACCATCTGGTGATGGACCGCGCGAAGAGAACGAAGCTGTATTACCGTCACGATCTATAGCACCAACGGTTAGTGCACTTGGCGCACAGCCCGGTGAACCAATAGTTTCACGGGTAAAACTATTACCTGCCGAGATAATAAATAATGCCTTCTCGCTAAGAGCTTCAACCATGTCAACGAGTGGGCCACTACAAGTTGTTGCCGTACCGCCGAGAGACATATTAACAATATCTGCTTGTTCATCCATGACAGCCCAATACATCCCATTTAGGATTCCTAGTGTTGAACCGCCGCCATTATTACCAAGTACCTTACCGATAATAAGCTCTGAGCCGGGTGCAACACCGACCCATTTACCATCAGATTCGTGGCCATTACCAGCCACGGTTGAAGCTGTGTGTGTACCGTGACCATTTATATCGTCAACACCGTTACTTGAATATGTAAAATCACGAGATGCAACTACACGTCCATGTAAATCAGGGTGTTCAGTGTCATAGCCTGTATCAAGAACGGCTACTTTAATACCTGCTCCATTGTAATTAATGGCTGCTTCACCATAAGCGCCGGTTAAAGGTACTGTCGGTGTTAATGTATCTGACTTTGAGACTTTATGAGCATGAACGATAGCATCTAACCAAACACCTTCTACGTCAGCTTGTGATGCTAGCGTTTGCCAAGCTTGAGCGGCTTTATCTTTACTAATTGCGAATGCTGCACTGTCGATAAGTTCTATTTCGCTAGTCAATGATATGCCTGCAAATGTCTTTGGTACCGCCGTACCTGCAAGGCTGCCATCGCGATATTCAACAATTATAGGCAGTACATCAGTAGATGCATCATCATAACCAGACTCGTAAAGTTTATTGATATTAAATAATTCCATATCAATTGATTGTGAATTTACAAGGGCTTGTGCTTGCGTTGGGATAACATAAGTACTTTTACCACGTTTAAAAATACTCGTAATTGCATCAGAGCCATCTGCATTGAGTAAACGAATACCACCTAACTCACCGTTTTTATTGACGACCGCAGATACTTTGTCCCCTGTAATCAGTGTAAAGGTAAGCGCATCTGTTTTTGTTTTAGTGATGGCAACATCTTGTGCCATTGATGGTTGCGCTAAACTCAAGCCGAGCATAGCCAAGTAGGTCGCATTTATGCGACCAAGCCTTGAAAAAGGTTTCATCTTTCAATCCTTCATTTATGATTTAATTAGTTGAGAAGAAAAGAGCACTGTTCATTGTTAATGTGCATTGCACTCGCAACTTAAGTAACTCAACTAGATCAATCTAACGATTAAAAATATGAAAACCTACAAAACAAAAGTAGCAAATTGTATTAACTAAATGGTAACAATTTAAACGTTGCTGTAACTTTATCCGGTCGTTCAGTTTTACTTCATTTTAGAGTGGCAAATTAATCGGGTTATTTTATTGATAGGTCGTATTTAGTGACCACGTTATCTATATAACGATGTCTTAGAGTATTTTTACCCTCGTTTCCAGTACCATAACTTAAAGCGCGGTTCATTAATTTGAGAGCTTTATGTAAGCTTTGTCGCTCCTCCAAAGTTAAGCCGATTTTAGTGCGTAGCTCAGTAATATCATCAATAAGTAATTTAGCGACATCTAGCTGCACTGCTTCTTCAACTAAGCCATTTTGTGTGAGGACGCCATATTTGCTGCATAAAAACTGTTGCCAAACTTGCTGTAAGTGCTCGTCAATTTCACTACCAAATAATTCTTCATCAATAGCAAAGCCTTGCTCGGCAAGTTTACTAAGTTGATTCGAATATTGCTGAGCAAAATAATTAAATGCTTGGCAGGATGAGCTTATGTCATGTTTGATAATTAATTGCCCCCAACTAGCGGCACCACGAGGGTAATAATCTTGATATTCTTCGCATTGATAAATGCCCGAATACGAACTGCATTCTAATTGACTTTGCAAACAGTAACTCGGCTTTGGAAATAAACTACTTTGTTGCCATACCGATAGCGTTTCCTCATCAATTGAGAGGGTATGGCATAGCTCTTCGGTGGTATAAAAGTAGGTTGCCAAAAATTTAGAAAGTTGCATTATCAAACACTCACAATAAACACTGTTAATTTATACAGTATTCGATTTTGGCTTAACTTTGATTTTTTCTCAAGTATTTTTATTTATTGCAGCTCACTACTCGGAAAATGCCCGTGTTTATGTTACAACTAGCGCAAATTTTCCAAACATTAAAAAAGTTATGCGCAACCTAGAAACAATTAAACAAGCAAGTTTGATCACCGCTATAAAAACACCTTACTTAACCAATGGTGAAATTGATCTTGCATGTTATGACGACCTTGTTGAACAGCAAATTACAGCTGGTGTTGATGGCATCATTGTGGGTGGGACCACAGGTGAAGGCCAATTAATGAATTGGGAAGAACACTTAATGCTAATTGCTCACAGTGTTAGCAAATTCTCTGACCGTTTATTAATTGTGGGTAATACAGGTAGCAACAATACGCGTGAAGCAATTAAAGCAACTGAATATGGTTTTGCCACGGGTATGGATGCAGCGTTACAAATTAACCCTTATTACGGGCGTACATCGCTGACGGGTGTGAAAGAGCACTTTAACCGTTTACTCGATATTGGTCCTGCGTTTATCTACAACGTTGCAGGTCGTACAGGCCAAGATTTAACACCAGATATCATTGAGCCACTCGCTAAGCACGAAAACTTTATTGGTGTAAAAGAGTGCGGTGGCAATGAGCGTATTGCTCATTATGAACAGCAAGGCATTGCTTGTTGGTCAGGTAACGACGATGAAGCGCATGATGCAAGGCATATTCATAACGCCCACGGTGTTATCTCGGTTACATCTAATATTATTCCAGGCTTATTCCGTCAGTTAATGGATGAGCAAAATGATGCACTTAATGCAAAACTACAGCCACTTATGGGCTGGTTATTCTGCGAGCCTAATCCAATTGCAATCAATACGGCATTGATGATGACAGGCGCGGTAAATCCTGTGTTCCGTCTTCCTTATGTGCCACTAACAAGCGCGCAGCAAGAAATCGGTTTAGGTTACATTAACGAACTTGATGTTGCTGATATAGTAGGTGAAAAAGCACAACTTTTAATCGAAAGAGACGTTATTTTACGATAAAAATGAATGGGTGCTTAATTGCGGTTGTAATTAAGCACCATTGTTTTACTTTTTTGTAGCTAATAGGTAAAATTAGCAATCGTTTGGCGTTATAAGAATAATATTTGTGAAATTTGTTGTTGATAAATTGAGTTTATGGGTTGCACCCGAGCAACAAATAGCAGAATTAAGCCATCTCAACTTTCCTGACCTTGATTTAAGCTGGGTTGCACCTATGCAGCGCCGCCGCTTAAGCCCATTTATGAAAATGGCGCTTCATACTATGCATCAAGCGCAAGGTGAGTATCAGCAGCTAGCTGTTAATTTTTCATCGCGTCATGGCGACTTACCAAAAACAGCGCAACTGTTACATTCACTTGTCGAACAAGAGCCGCTTTCTCCGACTGCATTTGGTTTGAGTGTACATAATGCTGCAACCGGATTATTTTCGATTATTGCAAAAAATAAAGCCCCGATGAATGCTATTGCTGGTGACCAAGACAGCATTATTTCTGCCATGATAGATGGTTTTGCGCGTGTTCATAGTGGTATTGAACAGCAGATTTTGATTGCTCATGCCGAAAGTGTATTACCAGATGAGTACTTAGCATTTAGCGACGAGCAACAAATTGCTCATAGTGTATCGTTCGTATTATCAACAGCGCAGACCGGCAAGCCATATTTTGAATTAACAAAACTTCCTGAATCAGAACATACTCAAAGTGACTCGTGTTTACCACTGAGTTTGCAATTAGCAGCTGCTTTAACAAGCAAAGGATCACAATCGCTGCTTTCACATCAACAATCAGCTTGGATGCTACAGTACCATGGCGACTAACGTTTACATTAAGTTGAATAAAATTTGGCGGGTACTGGCAACCGGGTTTTGTTTTTCTGTATTTGGTTTTGGCGGTATTGTACTCACCTTGTTGGTTTTGCCTTTACAACGTTTATTTGAACCTTGCCAAGCGAAACGTAAGCAAAAAGCCCGCTTAACGGTTCACTATAGTTTTAAATTCTTTGTTGCCTTAATGCATTACACCGGTGCAATCCATTTTTCTGTGCAAGATAAACAGAAATTTCATGATCTTAAAGGGCAGTTAGTGCTTGCCAATCACCCTTCATTAATTGATGTTGTGGTGCTGATATCTGTGATTAAAAATGCTGACTGCGTGGTCAAAGCACACCTATTTAAAAATCCATTTATGCGCGGTGTAATTAAAGGCACAGGTTATATTAGTAATGAAGACCCGCAAGAGTTACTTAATGATTGTGAAGCATCACTCGCTGCTGGAAATAACCTGATTATCTTTCCTGAAGGCACCCGCACAACCCCAGGTGAACAGTTAAAATTTAAGCGTGGCGCTGCGAATATTGCTGCGCGTTGTAAAGCTCCAATTACCTCAGTGCTGATTAGTATGAAACCCAGCACTTTGACCAAAGGCACACCATGGTATTGCGTTGCCGCAACAAAAGCGCATTTTGAGATGCGCTTTGCCACTGACCCATTTACGTTTAACGACACTTTTAATAATGAACAACCCGCCATGCAAGCACGACAATTAACCCGTGATTTGCAACATTACTTTTCAGAGGAACTCAGGCACCTATGACTGAACTAAAGAACAAAATAAAACAATTAATCATTAGCAGCTTAGATCTTGAAGATATTACCGTGGATGATATTGAAAATGACCAACCTTTGTTTGTTGATGGTTTAGGCCTAGATAGTATCGATGCGCTTGAGCTTGGCTTAGCCATTAAAAAAGAGTTTAACGTTAAAATTGACGCAAACTCAGAACAAACAAAAGCCCATTTTGCATCGGTAGATGCACTGGCAGAGTTTATTAACCAAAACCAATCATAACACAGACATAGAAGTAGGAATAAGCATGAAAACCGCTGCTGACATTTACAACGTTTTACAGGGCATTTTAGTAGATGAATTTGAGATCGACGCTGATGATATCAGCCTAGATGCGCACCTGTATCAAGACTTAGATCTTGATAGCATTGATGCTGTGGACTTAGTTGTAAAACTACGCGAAATCACTGGCAAGAAAATCGAGCCAGATGCATTTAAACAAGTGCGTACTGTGCAAGATGTTGTAAACGAAGTAGAAAAGCTCGTTTCATAAACATTATTATGCTCAAAGCGATAACCACAACACTGCTCTTAGTGTGCTTATCTTTATACCCATTTATTGTGTATTTTGGATTACAGCATATCTCAATAAGGCAAGTGAGCTTGGTACTGATGGTATTGTTAGGCTTAAGGCTTTTGCTTAGCAAAAAGCTGCTCACATCTATGCCATGGATAAAGCCCGCCTCTATTTTGGCTGTTATCGCTTTAGCAACAACGCAGTTTTTTAACAGTGATCTGGGCTTAAAACTTTACCCGGTCATTATAAATACAGTAATGGCAATAACCTTTGCTTATTCGCTGAAAAGTGGCCCAACAATCATCGAAAGCTTTGCTCGAATTAAAGAGCCTGAGCTTGATGAAAAAGGGGTTAATTACACGCGCCAAGTTACTAAAGTATGGTGCGCGTTTTTTATTATTAATGGCAGTATTGCGTTATACACTAGCCTATTTACTTCGTTACAGACATGGACTCTGTACAACGGATTAATAGCCTATATTCTGATAGCTCTCTTAGGCCTTGTGGAATGGCTTGTAAGACAAAAGGTTAAAAGTAATGGTAGCGAGTAACCTGAAATTTCACCCCGACGCTGCATTTGTTGTTGCTGGGCAGCCAATAACACAAACACAGTTTTTTGCTGATATTGCGGCTTATCAAAGTAAGCTCACAGCGCTGAAAACTGGCAGCCATGTAGTGTTATTCCATCCTGATACCTACCAATTTGCAGTGCGCTTATTTGCTTTAGCCTGTAGTGGTCATAATGTTATTTTGCCACCTAATGGTCAGCATGAAACATTAAGTTTATTGCTTGCGCAGTCTGCTTTTTTTGCCGGCGATGCGACCAATATAGATGACGATGTGCTATTTACCAACCTTGAACACAGCCTTGGTCACACGCCTTTGCAAACTAACCGTTTACAATGGCCAACAAACACTGCTGTTATATTTTATACGTCAGGCTCATCAGGACAATCTAAACCGATTGTGAAACCGTGGCGGGTATTAAATAGAGAGCTTGCAGTACTTTCAATGTCATTTGACTTACCCAGCCAGTTTACGTTTTTAGCAACCGTTTCGCATCAGCATATTTACGGCTTATTGTTTCGTTTACTTTGGCCGTTGGCGAAAGGCCATATAATTGATAGTGAACAAATTCAGTATCCTGAACATATTGCGCAAAGGCTAGAAAATATTCGTTATGCAGCGCTCGTTTCAAGCCCTGCGCAACTCGGCCGTTTATGCGCTGATAATGTTTTAATACCTGAGCGCGACAAAATTAAGTGGTTATTTTCCTCTGGCGGACCACTCAATAATGAACATGCCGAAACTTTATTTAACCAGTTAGCTCGCCCAGCAACACAAGTCTTTGGTAGTACAGAGACTGGCGGTATTGCTTATCGACAAGTTACACAGGCAGCGGTCGATGTACCATGGCAGCCGTTTAATGGTAATTTTTTATCGCTGAATCATGAAGGGCGCTTGATGCTCGATTCTGCGATTTTAGAGCAATCGAATTTTCCGTTAGATGATAGGGCACTCGTTCATAAAAATGGTCAATTCAAACTGTTGGGCCGTATAGACAGAACGATAAAAATTGAAGAAAAACGTTTGAATCTAGATGAGCTTGAGAGTTATTTGCAAAGCCATGACTGGGTAAAAGAAGCAAAAGTGGTGGTTATTCCAGCTAAGCGGGTGCAAATTGGTGCGGTGGTTGTGCTCAGTGATGAGGCAAATAAAGAGCTTGAACAGCAGGGTAAATTGGTAATTAACCGGGCTTTACAAGCGCACCTTTCGAATCGCTTTGAACGTATTTGCTTACCACGTAAATGGCGCTATATCGATGCACTTCCTTTTAACAGCCAAGCTAAATTAAGTTTAAAAACATTGGAGCAGTATTTTGCCAAGCCTGAATAACGTGACCCCAGAGGTGGCCGTTTTATCACAAACAGAAACTAGCGTGAGTTTAGCGTTAACCATTGCGGCTGATTTAGATTATTTTCGCGGCCACTTTCCAGATGCACCAATTTTAGCAGGCGTAGTACAGCTGGATTGGGCAGTAAAATATGCTCAGCAATATTTGGGTTTTGGCAAACTAGTACAAGATTTAGAAGTGTTAAAGTTTCAGGTAGTAACAACCCCTGATATGACGGTAAACCTCACCCTTGAGCGCAATGCAAAAGGCAAATGTTTGTTTAGCTATCAATCAGAAAAAGGCCAGCATGCGTCTGGTCGAATTGTATTTTGTGATTAAGCCATGAACCAGTTTTGTATTGTTATTCCTAATTACAATCACACCCATGCTATTGCTGCAGTACTCGATGAGCTAAAAGAATTACAGCTGCCGATAATCATGGTTGATGATGGCAGTGACGCTGATGCCAAGCAAGTATTTGCAGAGCTTAACGCTAAGTACGATTTTTTAACCTTGATAAGCCATGCTCAAAATCAAGGTAAGGGTGGGGCAGTTCAAACTGGGTTGACGGCTGCTTATCAGCAAGGGTTTAGCCATGCTATTCAGGTTGATGCAGACGGTCAGCACTCGTTAGCAGATATTAGTAAGTTGATTGAACTGAGTAATGAATCACCGAAAAAAGTGATCAGCGGTTGTCCAATTTATGACAGCTCAGTGCCTAAGCACCGTTATTTGAGCCGTTATATCACCCATTTTTGGGTTTGGGTGGAAACCCTAAGCTTTGATATTGTCGATTCAATGTGTGGTTTTCGGGTTTATCCATTAGCAGCTGTTGAGCAATTAATGACAAAGCAACCGCTTGGCAAGCGCATGGACTTTGACATAGAGATTTTGGTCAGGCTTTATTGGCAAGGTGTAAAAGTCACGTTTTTGCCAACCCAGGTTATTTACCCTGAAAATGGTGTATCACATTTTCGAGCCTTACACGATAACGTGGGAATTTCTTGGCTGCATACGCGTTTATTCTTTGGCATGTTGCTACGCTCACCTAAGCTGCTTTGGCGTAAGGTGGCTGGCTAATGGCTGTAAGACATTGGTCAAAAATGCAAGAACGTGGCAATCGCTTAGGCATGCAAATATTGCTCGTGTGTTATCGCGTATTTGGTCGAAAAGGCTTGTGGTTGGTGTTGTTTCCGGTGGTGTTTTATTTGTTTTTAACTGGCAAAACTGCCCGCCAAGCGTCACATGCATTCTTAACCCAAGCGCGTAAAGTGAATGGCAATAGTAAAACAGTTACTTGGCGCGATAGCTTTCGTCATTTTCGCTGCTTCGCTGACAGCGCCTTTGACAAAATAGATGCATGGCTTGGACGAATTCAGCAACATAATATTCTTTACACCAACGAAGCGCTGTTTAAACAACTTGATGAGCAACAGCAAGGGGCTATTTTTATTGGCTCACACCTTGGTAACTTAGAGGTATGTAGAGCTCTTAGCCAACACCGAAACAGTAAAAAAATCAATGTATTGGTGTTTACTCATCATGCGGTCGAATTTAATAAATTACTGAAAAGTATTAATCCGGATGTTGCAGTAAACCTAATTCAAGTAACCGATCTTGGCCCAGATATGGCAATTATGCTCAAAGAAAAAGTCGAGCAGGGTGAAATTGTGGTGATTGTCGGTGATAGAACCAGTACCACCACTGCAGGAAGAGTTATCGAAGCTGACTTTTTAGGTAAGCCAGCCCCTTTTTCACAAGGGCCATTTATTTTAGCTGCGCTGTTAGATTGCCCGGTGTTTCACCTGTTTTGTTTAAAAGATAAAAAGCCCAATGGCGAAACATTTTACCGCGTGATTTTTGAAAAATACGCCGACAAACTCGTTTTACCGCGTAAAACGAGGCAACAAACATTACAACAAATTGTTAGCGATTATGCGCAAAGGCTCAGTTTTTATGCTGCGGCCTATCCGTATCAATGGTTTAATTTTTATGATTTTTGGCAAAATGACGAGCAAGTGTCTCGTAGTCAAAACAAGGAGAACTAAGGTGTCAGAGCACTCGACTACCGTTTTTGGCCAACAGCGTTTATCAATCGAAGATATCGTTCATATTGCATTAGAGCAAGGTGCTGTAGCGTTAACGTCAGACCGTCAATTTGCGAATAAAATAGACAGCGCCGTAGCGTTTTTAGATAAGTTGCTTGAAGATGATGGGGTGATATATGGTGTTACCACAGGTTATGGTGACTCGGTAACCGTAAAAGTGCCACTTGATTTAGTCAATGAGTTACCACTGCATCTTACTCGATTTCATGGTTGTGGTCTTGGCGATGTGTTTAATCAAGCCCAAGGGCGCGCTATTTTAGCGACCCGTTTAACCTCGCTTTCGCAAGGGTATTCTGGCGTTAGCTGGGAGATGTTGAATTTATTACGTGACTTTTTAAATCACAATATTGTACCGGTGATCCCACAAGAAGGGTCTGTGGGAGCCAGTGGTGATTTAACTCCGCTTTCGTATGTAGCCGGTGCCATGGTTGGTGAGCGCGATGTGTATTACAAAGGCGAAATTAAAAACAGTTTAGAGGTGATGCAGGAGCTTGGCTTAAAGCCATTAAAGCTACGCCCAAAAGAAGGGTTGGCAGTCATGAATGGGACTGCCGTAATGACTGCATTGGCATGTCTTGCTTATGATAGAGCAGATTACTTAGCTAAACTGACCAGCCGCATAACAGCCCTTGCAAGTCTTGCATTAAAAGGTAACAGTCATCACTTTGATGATATTTTGTTTTCGGTGAAGCCACATCCAGGGCAGCAGCAAGTAGCTGCATGGATCCGTGGAGACTTAAACCATGTAGAGCACCCACGTAACGCTGACCGCTTGCAAGATAGGTATTCAATTCGCTGTGCTCCACATGTTATTGGTGTGCTTCAAGATAGTTTGCCGTGGTTTAGGCAAATGATTGAAAATGAACTAAATTCAGCAAATGATAATCCAATCATTGATGGTGAAGGTGAACACGTACTGCATGGTGGTCACTTCTATGGTGGTCATATTGCAATGGTAATGGATAGCATGAAAACCGCTGTTGCTAATTTAGCTGACTTAGCTGACAGACAAATAGCATCCTTAGTGGATACACGCTATAACAATGGGTTACCCTCTAATCTATCGGCAAGTAATGATGAGCGTCGTTACATTAACCATGGGTTTAAAGCGGTACAAATTGGTGCCAGTGCATACACGGCTGAAGCATTAAAACTGACCATGCCTGCAAGTGTGTTTTCTCGTTCAACCGAGTGTCACAACCAAGATAAAGTGAGTATGGGAACCATAGCAGCGCGAGATTGTTTGCGTATATTGCAGCTTACTGAGCAAGTGGTTGCAAGTACCCTGCTTGCGAGTATTCAAGGTTTGCGTTTACGTATTAATAGCGGTGAGCTTGAATTTGCCAGTTTAACCAGTGATGTACAAAGTATGTATCAAGACATTAGCGAGTTTTTCCCGCTGCTTGATGAAGACCGTCCACTAGAAGCTGTTCTTCGCTTTACGGTTGACGCTATTCAAACAAAACGTTGGAGTTTATATGCATAGTCGTGGCTCTTTGCTGAGCACTCATGTTGAGATTGAAATTCCTTTTCATGATTGCGATCCAATGAATGTGGTATGGCATGGTAATTACCCGCGCTATTTAGAAGTCGCGCGCTGCGAGTTACTGCGTTTGTTTGATTATGACTATGTGCAAATGCAAGAATCTGGCTATGCGTGGCCGATTATTGACATGCATATTAAGTACGTCGGCTCAGCATTGTTCACACAAAAAATCCGCGTTGATGCGTACTTAAAAGAATATGAAACACGATTACGTATCGATTACGTAATCACTGATTGCGCTACAGGTAAAAAGTTAACCAAAGCAACGACTATCCAAGTTGCGGTTGATATAGAGAAAAAAGAAATGCAGTTTGTTTCGCCGCCTGTTTTACATGAAAAACTTCAAAAGGTGATTTAATGCGATTAAGCGTGTTGTTACTGAGTGTGCTAGTTTTTTTTCCTGTGTTTGCATCAAGCGCAGTGACAGAGCAAGGCACATTTAGCCAAGAGAAGCATTTTAAAGGATTTAGTAAACCTTTTATATCAACAGGTTCGTTTGAACTTGCTGAAGATGGCCTCACTTGGCAGGTTGAGTCTCCGGTTAAAAGCACGCTATTAATTAAGCAAGGGCAAGTATATACACTTAACGCTCAAGATGAGCCGCAGCTACAAAAAGGCGCTGAGCCTTACGTTAATTTACTGCAAGCAATTTTAAAGCATGATGAAGTGGCGCTTGCTGAGCAATTTACGATGACAGACCATGCAGAGCCCGCTTGTCAGACTTTATTACCTAAAGATGACCTGCTAAAGCAGCTATTTAGTCAGTTCGAATTATGTGTAGCAGCAGAGCAAGTGAGCCGTGTGCGTCTTCAAGAAGCAAATGGTAACTTTACTGTATTACGCTTTGCTTATCCTCACAATGAGCAAAAACAGTGAAAGCATGGGGCCTAACGCTCGCTTGGCTGAGCCTATTAGTTAGCGCCTTAGTGGTTGTTTTTATTCTAAAACAGCCTACGTTGAATAATGATATTTTGGCTTTGTTGCCAAAGTCAGAACCGCGTTTACAGCAAGTCGAAGAACACTTTTTTTCAGCTAATAAACAGCAGTTAAGCTTTTCTTTTCGGGGTGAGAATGCAGTAAAAGCTTATGATGATTTAGAACAGTGGCTTTCTAGCAAACGTATTGAGCCTCGTTTTAAGTTACCAGAAATATCCCAGTTGGCAGCATTTTACGGTCAGTACGCAGGGCATTTAGTTTCCGAGGAATATAAGCAAGCGATTGGCGATGCTAATCGCTTTCAACAGTATTACTTTAATCAGTTGAGTAAAGTCGCTGATCCTTTTGTTTCAAGTACTATCAACCAAGACCCTACGCTTGCTACAGCGGGGTTCTTATCCGAGGCAATGGCGCACATGCAGCAATTTGAGCTGCAAGATGGCCGAATTAACATTAACTATCAAGGTGATGAGTATTTAATGTTATTCGTGCAAAGTGCTGACAATGCCTTTTCAATAAATCAATCAATAGCTTTGAGCAATGAGATAGTTACCTATATCGCTGAGCTTGAAAGCCGCTATCCCGATACACAAATTCGCTATGCCGGTGCTTTATTTCATACCGCAGCAAATGCGCAGCAAGCCAAATTTGAAATGACCTTGTTTGGTTCGGTGAGCTTGCTGGCGCTTATTGTGATGGTGGTGTGGGTGTTTCGCTCGATAAATGCATTGTGGCTGGCCTCTGTAACCGTGATAAGCGCCGCTATTGGCGGCACCATTGCGCTGATCAGTATTTTTAGTCAGGTGCATGTATTAACCATGGTGTTTGCAGTGACGCTGATTGGTATTGCCATTGATTATGCATTTCATGGCATGCTTGATTTAACCGAGCAGCCGCAAGGTTTTAGCCAAGGGCTCAAACTGGCGCTGTTGCTGTCGTTACTAACCACTATACTCGGTTACGCGAGTTTGTTTTTCTCGCCAGTACAGTTACTCAGTCAAGTAGGCGTATTTGTTGTTGCAGGGCTAGTTACAGCTTGGCTTTGCACCCGTATCTTATTTCCCTATTGGCAAGCTGGTTTAACCATTAACGCTGCTGCTCATCGATTAGCAAACATGTTAAGTGGTTATTTAAAACGATTAACGCATTATCGCGTTGCACTCAGCATGCTGATGTTAGTGCTACTGAGTGCCTTTGCCTTACTAAAACCCCCTGTGATTAATGATGATGTAAAGCTGTTAAATGCAAGTCCTGCTGATTTAATGCAAAACGAAGCGTTGCATATGTCTTTATTAGGAAAAGATAATGGCCAAATCATGATTTTATTTGCCGATAATGCGCAGCAATTACTAGAAAAACAAGAAACACTCAAGACAAAAATAACTGGGCTCAATGGTAACGTATTGATGCTTAGTGACTTAGTGCCTAGTAAGCAATTGCAAAAACAAAACTACGAGCAATTCCATTCGGCCCAGCAAGCCATGAGTGTGGTTAGCCAAATGACAGGGACGCCTGTTGAGCTCTCAACATCAATGCTTGATTTAAACGCGGCACTTAATTCACCATTAGCGCCGTTAATCGCTAACCAAGTGATCTCAAACAATATACTAACCGCAAGCTGGTTTATGGTAACCGGTGTAAATAAATCCGAGCTTAAGGATTTGGCCAACGCTTCTACAGACTTAATTGTTTACGATAAAGTTGCGATGATAAGCGAAGGTTTAAGCCATTACTCAAATTCGTTACTGGTGACACTGGCCATTGCGATGATCTTTGCGTTATTACTTTTTAGCGTTAAATTTGGTTTTAAAACAGCATGTAAGCAAATTTTAGTGCTTATACTAACAACTTCTGCAGTACTGCTGCTCTGCAGTGCGCTGCAATCTCAGCTATCGATTTTTAATCTGTTAGGCTGTTTATTGATATTAGCCTTGGCAATTGATTATTTGGTGTTTTATCAAGTTAATAATTTAAGTCCTAGCAATGTGCTTGCAATTAGTTTATCAGCGGCTTCATCGATGTGGGTATTTGGCATGTTGGCCGTTTCGAAAACGCCGGCCATTTTCAGTTTCGGATTAACGGTATTAGTGGGGCTAGTTTGTATCTATATCCTGGCGCCGCTCAGTATTGCATTACCTAAAAATAAGGAAAAATAATAGGTGAATAATCAAGTTCAACAGGCCGATGTTGTTATTATTGGTGCTGGCCCTTCAGGAGCCGTGGCTGCCAGTTTACTGGTGAAAAAAGGTTGGCATGTGGTGGTGTTAGAGCAGCAAACCTTTCCTCGTTTTTCGATTGGTGAAAGTTTATTACCCCAGTGCATGAGCTTTTTAGAAGAAGCAGGCCTTGAGCAAACGGTGCAAGCACAGGCACAATCACGTGGATTTCAGTTTAAAAATGGTGCTGCGTTTCAGCGTCGGGGCGACCACACAACGATCGATTTTACCGAAAAATTTAGCGAAGGCCCTGGCACGACTTTTCAGGTAAAACGTGCGGACTTTGATAAATGCTTAGCCGATGGTGCCATGCAGCAGGGGGCTGAAATACGTTACCAGCATAGCGTGTTTGCGTACACCGATTGTGAAGATGGCGCTTTACTTGATGTTACAGATGAAAACCAGCAACGCTATCAAATTAAAGGGCGTTTTGTACTTGATGCCAGTGGTTTTGGCAGAGTATTACCTCGCTTACTTGATTTAGAGTCAGCATCAAATTTCCCTGTACGCTGGGCTTTTTTCAGCCATTTTAAAGATAATATTAGCGATCCCCAGTTTGACCGTGAAAAAATCTTAATTAATGTTCATCCAGAGCATAAAGATATTTGGTATTGGTTGATTCCATTTAGTGATGGTACGGCAAGCATTGGTGTAGTTGGTAAACCAGAGCAGCTTGAAGATAAACTCCCCCTCGCTGGCTTAAATGAATTTATCGAGCAAGACAGCTATTTAAGTGAGTTATTAGCCAACCGAGAAGCGATAGGTGAAGCGCGTGCTATCAAAGGCTATTCTGCTAATGTGTCGAGCTTGTATGGTGAGCATTTTGCACTACTTGGTAATGCTGGTGAGTTTTTAGATCCGGTGTTTTCATCTGGGGTGACGATTGCGTTAAAATCAGCGTCATTGGTTGCTCCTTTAGTTGATAGCTACTTACGTGGTGAGCAAGTTGATTTCAAAAACGATTACAGTGAGCCTTTGCAACAAGGAGTTAATTGCTTTAGAACCTACGTCAGTGCTTGGTATGATGGCTCATTTCAAGACGTGATTTTTTACAGTGAGAAAAACCAACAAATTCGCGAGATGATCAGTGCTATTCTTGCAGGCTATGCCTGGGATTTACAAAACCCATTTGTAAAACAAAGCAACAAACGCTTAAATACTTTGGTTGAATTATGTCGCGATTAACACGCTCTTTGCTTTTAAGTTTGAGCATATTAGTGGCTAGTTGTGCCAGTGAATTTGCTGTAAAAACGGGCGTTGATTTAGCGCCAAATGCAGGAATTTACTTGCTTGATCCACCTCCGTCATTAGTTGCTGATAATTGGCAGCAAGTGCTTGAAGTACGCCATGGTGATGAGCGGTATACGTTACTAGCGCAGCTGAGTTTAAATAGTGAAACAGGTATCAACTTGGCTGTTATGACGGCTCAAGGTATGCCTATTTTTCAATTAGAGAAAGCGCCAC
Organism: Pseudoalteromonas apostichopi; assembly: GCF_030297135.1. NCBI lineage: Bacteria > Pseudomonadati > Pseudomonadota > Gammaproteobacteria > Alteromonadales > Pseudoalteromonadaceae > Pseudoalteromonas > Pseudoalteromonas apostichopi. Next base: position 42,747 of record NZ_AP028066.1, on the reverse strand, counting down.
TTGGGACAATTAAAAGCGAAAAAATGCTCCCAATCAACGCTGTTGATCCTCGTTATATTCTCGCTGATATCATGCTTGTGCACTGGCCTGTTACTGTGCTGAACTCTCAGCTTTATGGCTTGAACCTAGTTGAACAAGGAACGACGCGACGTTTATATCAGGGTGAGCAGTTAATTAGTGAAATTCGCTATTTAGACGGTGCAACAGAACTTGTAAACTATCAGCGAAATTACAAAATTAAATTTCAAAGGGTTAATTGATTATGCCATTTTGGCTTAACGACTTAGGTATTGTTAGTGCATTGGGGGTTGGTCACCAACAGACAATGCAAAGTATCAGCTTACAACCTAAACAAACACTCACAGAGGTGACGTCGCTTGCATTTGAGCTGCGTCCAACCTTTGTCGGCTTGGTTAATGAGTTGCCATTAACAGCATCAATGCGATTTTATCAGCTAATCGATTTAGCGCTGGCGCAAATTGCAGACACATTAGCAAGCATAAACATTCCGAGCAGCCGTATTGCAGTGGTTATTGGTACTAGTACTGCAGCCATTCAAGAAGGTGAAAGAGGCCGAAAATCCCATGCGGCGCAGGGAAAGTGGCCAGAGGGATTTGATTATTACGACCAAGCGCTCGTCGCTCCGGCCAATTACATTGCCAAAAAGCTCGCTGCAAACGGGCCCTGTTATAGTATTTCAACTGCGTGTAGTTCAAGTGCCAAGGCGCTTATTAGTGCTCGCGCCTTACTTAGTGCCGATTTAGCCGATGTGGTGATTTGTGGTGGCGTAGATAGTTTATGCCAACTCACTATCAATGGTTTTGATTCGTTATCTTCTATCAGTGATGAAATTTGTAAGCCATTTAGCGCTGACAGAGCAGGTATTAATATTGGTGAAGCCGCAGCGTTATTTGTTATGAGTAAAGAGCAGCATACAAAACAAAGTATCGCCTTTTTAGGTGGTGGTGAAAGCTCTGATGCCCATCATATTTCAGCTCCGATTGCTGATGGTTCTGGTGCAATCGCTGCTATGACAATGGCGTTACAAGACGCGAATTTAAGGCCATCAGATATCGACTACATAAATGCTCATGGCACTGCAACGCCGCAAAATGATGCAATGGAATCTTTGGCAATCAGTGAAGTGTTTGGCAAAGATACCAAGGTGAGCTCCTCTAAACATTTAACCGGGCATACTTTAGGAGCCGCCGGTGCTTTAGAGGCTGGGTTATGTTGGTTATACCTAGCTTATCCAGAGTTTAATGATTTAGTGTGGAATCAGGTTACTGAGGATGACTCTTTAGCTGAAATTGGCTTAATAACGCAGTCAGAAAAAGCAGAAATTAATCACTGTTTATCAAATTCATTTGCCTTTGGTGGCAATAATGTCAGTGTAGTATTAGGACATCTAAATGAATCACTATAAAATTGAGCAAGTAGTCCCTCATAGCGAACCAATGATTTTGCTCAATCGTCTCAGTAATTACAGCGAAGAGTCAGGTTGCTGCGAAGTTGATATTAGTTCACACAGCCCGTTTTATGACGAGAGCTTAAATGGAGTTGCTAGTTATATTGGCTGTGAATATATGGCGCAAACTATCGCGGCCTACGCTGGTGCGCTGGCAAAGGACAAAGGGGATGAAGTTCAAATTGGCTTTTTAATTGGTACGCGCAAATATAAAACCTATGCCCCGGTATTTAAAAACGAGCAGACGCTTAAAGTATCGGTCACAAAGTTATATCAAGAAGAATCAGGGTTGAGTGTATTTGAGTGTCAAATTCACAGCGATGAAACATGCTTAGCAGAAGCTAAAATTAATGTGTTTCAACCACAGGACCCAATGCAGTTTATAAGAGAAAATCAATGACAAAACGTATTTTAGTCACAGGCTCAAGCCGCGGAATAGGCAAAGCAATCGCTCTTAGATTAGCTAACGATGGCTTTGATATCGCTGTTCATTGTCGCAGTGGTGTGGCTGAAGCAGAGCAAACCTGTCAAGAAATTAGTGTCCTTGGTCGCCACGCAAGCTTATTGCAATTTGATGTGTGCGACAGAGAGCTTGCTAAACAACAAATTGAAGCAGATATCGCTGAGCATGGTGCTTATTACGGCGTGATTTGTAATGCTGGTATCACTAATGATATGGCGTTTCCAGCAATGCAAGGTGATGACTGGGATAAGGTGATCCGTACCGGCCTTGATGGTTTTTACAACGTGGTTCATCCAACGGTGATGCCAATGGTGCAAGGTCGTAAAGGTGGACGTATAGTAACTATGGCATCAGTGTCAGGGATTGCTGGTAATCGCGGGCAGGTAAACTACAGTGCAGCGAAAGCGGGCATAATTGGTGCGACAAAAGCGCTTTCGCTCGAGCTTGCTAAGCGTAAGATTACCGTTAATTGTGTGGCACCTGGATTAATCGAAACCGAAATGACAGACGATTTACCAGTTGATGAAATGCTAAAAATGATCCCATTAAAACGTATGGGCTCGGTTAATGAAGTGGCTGGCACGGTGTCATTTTTATGTTCAGATGACGCCGCGTATATCACACGCCAAGTTATTTCTGTGAATGGCGGTATGGTGTAATGAAGCGCGTTGTTGTTACAGGCATGTCTGCTATCACCGCATTAGGTGATACATGGGGCGAATTTAAATCAGCTTTGCAAAAAGGTGAAAATGCCGTTCAGTACATGACTGACTGGGATGTTGCGCCAGAATTAAACACTCGATTAGCCGCACCTGTTACTCATTTTAGTAAACCAAGCCACTACAAACGCAAACAAGTTCGCTCAATGGGGCGCGTTGCTATGATGTCGACGCGAACCACAGAGCTTGCTTTAGAAGAAGCTGGTCTGCTCGAACACCCAAGTCTAACCGATGGTTCAACAGGTATTGCCTTTGGTTCGTCAACGGGGTCAACGCCACCATTATTGGCTTTTGCGAAAATGATGGAAACTGGTGAAATGACTGGCGTAACGGCAACTAGTTACATCCAAATGATGGCACATACGGCGCCTGTGAATGTAGGGGTCTTTTTTGGTTTAAAAGGCCGAGTGATCACCACAAGCTCTGCGTGTACATCAGGTTCTCAGGGGATAGGTTATGCCTACGAAGCCATTAAGTATGGACGTCAAAAAGCCATGGTTGCTGGTGGTGCAGAAGAGTTGTGCATCACTGAAGCCGCGGTATTTGACACCTTATATGCTACAAGCACCAAAAACGATGCTGCGAAAAGCACGCCACGGCCATTTGATCAAAATCGTGACGGTCTCGTTATTGGTGAAGGCGCGGGCACACTCATTTTAGAAGAGTATGAACACGCTGTTGCCCGTGGAGCGACTATTTATGCTGAGTTAGTCGGTTTTGGTTGTAACTCAGATGGTCAACATGTCACGCAGCCCACTGCAGAAACAATGCAAGTAGCTATCGAAATGGCACTGAATGATGCACAGCTTACTGCTAGTCAGATTGGCTATGTAAATGCCCATGGTACTTCAACGGACCGTGGTGATATTGCGGAATCTCTGGCGACTTTCAATGCCCTTGGGAAGAAACCAATTAGCTCATTAAAAAGCTATTTAGGTCACACCTTAGGAGCGTGTGGTGCCATTGAAGCATGGGCAAGTATTAACATGATGAATGATGGTTGGTTTGCACCTACTATCAATTTAACTGATGTCGATGCTGAGTGCGCTGATTTAGATTATATCAAGGGTAATGGCCGTGAAATGCAAACAGATTACATCATGAGTAATAATTTTGCGTTTGGTGGCATCAATACGTCGTTAATCTTTAAAAAGTGGCAAGCATGATCAACCGCTGCATTTTAAGTATTTTATTTGTTCTAACTTTTAATGCTTATGCTGCAGAAGATAGTGCAGAAAAAGGTGCTGCAAAAATGGAGCTAGGCGCTGGCCTGTTTTATGCTGATATCCCACATTATTTGGGATCGGATGAAAGTGAGCACTACTTATTGCCTGTGCCTTATTTTCGTTATCAAAGCGATAAAATGGCCATCGACCGCAACAATTTCACTGGTTTTTTGTGGCAACAAGAAAATCTTCATTTAGATTTATCTGCCAATGTGGGGCTTGCGGTTGACAGTGAAGACAATAAAGCCCGAGAAGGTATGGATGATCTAGATTGGGTGTTTGAATTAGGGCCTTCACTTAATTACTACCTAATAGGTGAACCAAACGCTAAACAGCACTTGTATTTAAGCCTGTTTGCACGCAAAGCCATTGCAACGGATTTCTCTGGTATTGATGATATTGGTTGGCGTTATGGACCAAGTGTGTATTATCGAGTGCCGATCATCGAAAAGGCGGATTCACAATTTTCATTAGCGTTTCGTGGCAATATCAACTTTGCTACCGATAAATACCTTGATTACTACTATGGGGTGAGTGACTTACATAGCAATGAAACTCGCCAAGCATACTCAAGCCGTTCAGGTTTTTCTGGTGCTGATGTATCAATTGGGGTACATTTTGACACACCAAAGTATTGGTTAGGTGGTTTTGTTAAATATCATCACCTTGCTGACAGTCAACAAGATGCAAGCCCGCTAGTGAAGCAAGATTATAATGTTTCGGTCGGTTTTGGGGTTGCTTGGAAATTTTATAGAAGGAATTTTTAAATGAAATTATTTATCCTTACATGTGTTTTAGTTGCTTGTTTGTTTTCAGTAAAAAGTTTTGCACGTGATGATATACAAACCCTACCTATACAAGCATTACTTGCAACCAGTAAAGCGAAACAAGCACTGTTAGATATTCCACTTTACTTTGCTGATCAAAGTCATAACACCATTAAAACTAAGTATGGTGAAGTTATCACCAATAAGAAAACCAACGCGTTTAATAAAACGGACCGTGAAGCCTGTGAGTGGGTAATGCTTAGTGCTTTAAAAGCATTACAAGAGCGTGCTGTACGTGAAGGCATGAATGCGGTTGTAAATATTCAGTCGTACTACAAGAAACGTGAGTTTGTTAGCCAAACCGAATATCAATGTGGTGCGGGTACATTTATCGCTGGTGTGGCATTAAAAGGCACTTTAGTTAAGTTATAACTAACTAAAGTCATTTTTTTTCTGTATAATTTGCGACCCTTGATATGATGGCCGCAGGTTACACAGCATGAATTTTAAATCATTTAGTTTTTCTTCTGAGCTTTTACAGGCATTAGAAGAGCTTAATTTCGAAACGCTTACTCCCGTTCAACGTAGTGCAATTCCTGCGGTAAGAAAAGGCAAAGACGTACTTGTTAGTGCGCAAACAGGCACCGGTAAAACGGCTGCTTTTGCATTGCCTATTATTCAAAAGTTATCAGAATCTGCTGTTAGTGATAAGAATGCGCCAAGTGCCCTAGTGTTAGCGCCTACTCGTGAATTAGCAGAGCAAATAGCCAATAATTTTAAAGCGTTTGCCAAATACACGGAATTAAAAACTGTTTGTCTTTTTGGTGGGGTTAATCTTGCAGGCCAAGCTAATGACTTAAAAGCGGGTGTCGATATTGTAGTTGCAACACCTGGCCGCTTACTTGACCAACTTCGTTTGGGTAACATTAGTTTAGCTAAAGTGAAGCATTTAGTGCTTGATGAGGCTGACCGCATGCTAGACATGGGGTTTATCAGCGATATGCAAAATATTATCAATGGCTGTGATGAAGCGCGTCAAATCTTATTGTTCTCTGCAACTTTTCCAGCTGCAATTAAACAGTTTGCAAGTAAAGTTTTAAAGCAGCCTGAAGTCATTCATGTAGATCAAACAAACAGTACTGCAGAAACAGTGCAACACGTTGTTTATCCAGTTGAAGAACGTCGTAAGCAAGAGCTTTTATCTGAATTGATTGGTAAGAAAAATTGGCAGCAGGTACTTGTTTTCGTAAACATGAAAGAAACCGCTGATGAGCTTGTCAAAGAGCTGAATCTTGATGGTATTCCTGCAGTTGTTTGTCATGGCGATAAAACACAAGGTAATCGCCGCCGTGCTTTACGTGAATTTAAAGAAGGTAAAGTTCGCGTACTGGTAGCCACTGAAGTAGCTGCCCGTGGTATTGATATTGAAGGTTTACCACGTGTGATTAACATCGACCTACCTTGGCTTGCAGAAGATTATGTTCATCGTATTGGTCGTACCGGTCGTGCAGGTAAACCTGGCCAAGCGATTTCATTTGTGAGCCGTGAAGAAGAAAACACGTTATTCGATATCGAAAAGTTAATTGGTCAGCGTATTAAGCGTATTGTTTTACCTGGTTACGAAGTAAGTAACCGTGATGTATTGATTGATAAAATAGTTAAAAAGCCATCACATTTACGCCGCAGTCGCACAAACAAGCCTTCAGGTCAGGCAACTGGCGAGGCTCGTGCGAAAAACCGTTCACGCATCGCAAATGTTCGCAAATCTTTGAAAGGCAATAAACTAAGCCTTAAAAAGTAATAAATTTTCTACAAAAAGCCCCATTGCTGTTTGGCAATGGGGCTTTTTTTGGCTCTATATATAGTACGAACGGAGTATTTTGTTAATTTTTATGGTGTTAAATGCAGAATTAGATTAACAAATGTACCATGCTGAATTACAATCGCTTTGAAATCAGTCAAGTAGCGTTTCTAACGCGTCAGTGTCTAAATGGATGTTTATGCAGTACTTAAAAAGAATTATAAAAAAAATAATCACCCCTACTTTTTTACTTGGTGTTGTCTGTGTGCCTTTTTATGCCAATGCATTTGATAAAGCAGAGTTCTCCCTTGCCCATATAAAAGAGTCCATCAGCGTTGATGGTGTAATGGATGAACCGCATTGGCAAGAAGCCACAAAAGTGTCATTAAAATATCAAAATGAACCAACCGAAAAAGGCACACCGCTTGTACAAACTGATGCCTATATGTATGAAGATGGTAAATACTTGTATGTTGGCTTTATTGCAAAAGATGATGACCCTTCACAAATTCGTGCTGCACTTCGTGACCGCGACACGCTTTGGCAAGATGACAATGTTGCCTTGATGATTGATACGTTCAACGATGAACGAACTGGTTATGAGTTTTATGTAAATCCACTAGGTGCGCAAGGGGATATGCGCATGACGGATATTGACGATTGGGTGGAAGACCCATCGTGGGATGCCATTTGGGATAGTGCAGGGCAAATTAATAACGATGGCTATGTGGTTGAAATGCGTATTCCGTTCACTGCTCTTCGCTTTCCAAAAGATCAAGCTGAGTTAACGTGGAGTTTTGCTGTATGGCGTAATTACCCGCGTGATGTATTTTATCAAATGTCGAATGTTGGTTTTGACAGAGATGTAAAATGTAGCTTTTGTCAGTTTGATAAACTAACAGGCTTTGCCAACATGACTGAAAGCCAAAACATTCAGCTTACGCCAACTTTAACTGCGCTTCGCCATGATACCAAAGACGCAGTGCCTGGTGATTGGCAAAATGGCGATATTGATACTGAAGCGGGCTTGGACTTACGTTGGGGTGTGACGCAAGATGCGGTTATTAATGCCACCATTAACCCTGACTTTTCGCAGGTCGAGGCCGATTCACTTGAACTTGATGTAAATACTACTTACTCAATTTACTACGCTGAAAAGCGTCCATTCTTTTTAGATGGCGCCTCTTATTTTAATACCAGCCAACTAGAGCTTTTATATACGCGAATGATTGCTGAACCTGATGTAGGTTTAAAATTAACAGGTAAAACCGGCGCGCACAGCTACGGCTTTATGTACGCTGACGATCAGAATACCAGTGTCTTACTTCCGACTAACCAAGGTTCGGGCTTTGCTAATCTAGCAGATAAAACACAAGCAGTTGCGGGACGATATCAATTTGATATCGGCCAAAAAGGCACAATTGGTGTGATGAGCACTCACCGTGAAAATGATGATTACCATAATACAGTGTTATCTCTAGATGGCAGCTACTGGTTTAATCAATCAGATAGTTTGCAGTATCAAGTAGCAAGCACAGATACCACTAACTCAGAATTTTTAGTTGATTATTATGGCGTTGATAAAAATCAATCAGATCAAGCTTATGCTATTGAATTTACTAGAACTAAGCGTGATTACGAAGTTTATGCTAATTACGAAAATATAGGTAAAGAATACCGCTCAGACTTAGGTTACCAAGCTAAAGTTGATTACGAGCAAATACAATTAGGTGGTGGGCAAACCTGGTACCGTGATGCTGATGATGCAATCACTGAGTACAGCTATAATGCTGAATGGGATAAAACTTGGGCGCAAAATGGCGACTTACTTGAAGAAGAATACGATGGCTTTTTTACCTTTAAAGGTAAGATGCAATCGCAAACAGAAATTGGCTTTATCCATCGTAATGAATTTTATGCCGGTGAGTTTTTTAATCAAAACATAGGTTATATCTACGGCGGTTTTAGACCCATCCGCGATGTCCGTTTCTTATTATATGCTCAATATGGCAGCAAAATTGACTACAGTAATGCAGCTCTAGGTACAATGGTCCGCATTGAACCTGAGATGACGTGGGATATTAACGATCATTGGCAGGTTCAGTTGGAGCACAGCTACAGCTACCTAGATAACGAGCAAAATGAGCGTGTTTATACTGCTAACTTAACGGATCTACGCGTTTATTATAAATTTAATATGCGTTCAATGCTGAAACTCGTTTTGCAGTTTGAAGATGTCGATCGAAACAACGAAGCTTATCGATTTGATGTAAGCCAAACTAACCGCGATTATGGTAGTCAGTTAGTGTATTCGTACAAGATTAACTCACAAACACTGTTTTATTTAGGGTATTCAGATAAAGGATACCAAGACGATTCGTTGGAAGGTCTTGAGCGTGATCAACGCACCTTCTTCACTAAGCTAAGCTATGCATGGCAGCTATAAAATTATAAAAAGGAAAATCATAATGAATATTGCAAAAATATCAGCTGTTGCTGTTGCAGCAACCGTACTTGCTGGTTGTGCAGCGAAACAAGATGTCAGTCGTTTCGAAGCGGAGAAACCAAAAACAGTGTGTATTGCAGAGCACCAAGCAGTTAAAGAAGGTGTTGTAACATCACTACAATCAGGTTTTGCAAAACATAACGTACAAACACGTGTTATCCCAGCCAATTATGTTATGAAACATCAAGCATATCAAACCGACATCTCAGCTGCTAACACAGAGGGGTGTGATGCTGTTGTATTTTATGTTGCTAACTGGCGTTGGGATTTAGCTCTATATATGGCTTATGCCAATATTTGGGTCACTAATGTTGATCAATCTAAAACAATTGCACAGGCAAGCTATCGCACCGGTGGTGGTCTAGATAAGTTTATTGATGCAAATGATAAAATCATTGAGCTAGTTGATTCAATGTTCCAGCAAGTTGAAGCTAAGAAACAACAAGAAAGCCAGAAAAAAGCAATATAATAAAAACTTGGTCAGCTTATGGCTGACCAACTTCTTCGTTTACCTTAGTTCTTACCACCCCTTCAAGGCTTTTTAAGCCCCACTGCTTACCAATCTCGACAGCTTCATCAATTGGCTTTTTTAAGGTTATGGCATTGTATAGCGCAACGAGAGCGCCAACACGGTTGCTGCTAGCACAGTGAAGTAAGGTGGTTTGTTGTTGATGCTCATTGAGTAAGGCCTGAAGCTTAGTGGCATTTTCAATCGTAATATCAGCTTTAGATTGCACAGGAATATGGTAATAGTTCATGCCAAGCTCAGTCACTAATTCTTGCTCAGACCAATTTGTTTCGTTATCACCACGTAGGTTAATGATGTTCTCAACACCGAGTTGTTTTAACTTGGCAAAATCGGTTTGATTGGGCTGCCCTGAGGTTAATACATGCTCAGACTGGGCCTTTAGATTTAGAATATCCAGTTGTGTGGCGGTCGTTTGTGTTGCCGATACTGAAAAAGACAGTAAAGTAGCGCACGCTAATAATATGAAGCTCTTCATGTTATTCCTTCTATTAAGTTTAATTTTTGCGGTAGACGGTTTTACCACGGCTAATGGTTTCTAACACTTGTAAATTATGAAGCTCTTCAGGCTTTATTTTCAACGGGTTATTATCAAGGATAATTAAATCAGCTTGCATCCCTTGTTTTAATTGCCCTTTTGAGGTCTCTTCAAAGTGTTGATACGCCGGCCATGTCGTCATTGCTTGTAGTGCAGTATACACAGAAACGCGTTGTTCAGGGCCTAACACTTTATCTGTACGGGTCGTGCGGTTAACCGTTGCATCTAATACACGTAGAGCATTTGGTAGAGCCACTGGCGCATCATGATGGGTGCTAAACATTAATCCTTGCTTGCGAACCGCATGAGTGGGTGAAATAAAATCGGCACGGGGGTGACCAAGTACCGAATTTACATGCCAGTCGCCCCAATAAAAGGTATGCATTGGGAAGAGCGATGGAAATATGCCCAACTCTTTAAGGCGATTTACCTGATCTTGACGAATTGTCTGACCATGAATAAGTACAGGGCGTCTGTCTTTTTTACCAAGCTTGTTATTGGCATTTTCAACAGCATCTAAAAATTGCTCAATGGCGGCATCACCATTTGCATGTGTCATCACTTGCCAACCATTGGCAAAGGCCGTTTCTACATATTGATAAGCTTGTTCATCATTAAAAGTAGGGTAGCCTGCATAACCTTGCTCTTGGCCTTCAGGTGCTTTTAAGTATGGATGAGATAACCAAGCAGTTTTCCCTTGCGGTGAGCCATCAAAGTTAAGTTTTACACCACCAATACGAAAATGATTTGTGTAGTGTTTACTGTTATAGGTTGAGTCCATAAAACTGCTGCTGGTGGCCATATCAGCATATGCAACCACATCAATCACGAATTTATCAGCCTTTGATGCTCTTACCATCGAATCATAGGCTTCTTGAGTTGCTCGGCCTTCTTGCGCTGTGGTGTAGCCGTATTTTGTGTAGAGCTTTTGTCCTTCTTGTAGCATTAAATCTTGTAAGTCAGGATCAAACGACTGCATGAGTTTAAACAGTAAACCAAAGTGCGCGTTTTCTTCGAGCACCCCATTAGGTTCTTGTGAGTTCGCCATACGACGAATTAGCCCACCTTTAGGGTTTTCTGTGTTTTCGTCGATGTCAGCCAGAGTTAAAGCTTTACTGTTTGCAACACTTAAGTGCCCCGAGGTATGAATGATGATCACTGGCTTTTCGGTGCTAACGCGGTCTAAGTCCATTTTAGTCGGGTATCTATCAAGCTCAGCATCATCGTAACCAAAGCCTAAGATAGCGCCGGTTTTTTCAATAAATGTGGTGTAATCAGGGTTATTCTGTGCGGCTGTAAGCATATTAACGATTTGCTCAACACTATTGGCATCACCATCTGGGCTAGGTAATACATTGGCTACCATGGCTTGCAAACCAACACCGTAGACATGGCTATGACCATCTACAAAGCCTGGCATCAAGGTTTTTCCTTGTAAATCAATCAGCTTTGTTTTGCCAAATTTAAACTCAAGGGCTTTAGTTTTATCACCCACAAAGATGATTTTGTCACCTTGGGTAGCTATTGCTTGTGCATATTCTGGTTCATCTCCAGTCATTGTAAGAATATCGCCACCATAATAAATGGTATCTGCAGCACTCACTTGCAGAGGTAGCGTTTTAGCTGTGTGTTCAGGGCGATTATCGCAAGCCGTTAAGGCTATTAATGAACAAGCGATTGCGAGGTGATGTTTCATTTAAATCTTCCATGAATTTTAATTATGTCTAAGAATATAGTCTGTTTAAAAATTTTGTCTTTAAAAAATAGACTTAAATTTCATTAAAGTACAAGACTATAGCTGCACCATCGAGGCTACTACCGTTGTGAATGTTGATACCAATGCCAAAGTTGTCAAACCATGACGTCCACTTTCTACTGTCCCATAAAAAGCCGATACCGTATTCATAAAAGTGATCTGTAGAAAATGCAATACGACCATCACCACCTAAATCAATTCGCTGTCCTTTAATATAAAAAGCTTGCTCAAAAAGGCCTATTTTAAACATGTTAAACTTAGCTTTAATTCCATTGAGTGTACGCCAAGTTTCAGGAGCTGCATTACTCATTCCGTCAGGATGAGACAAGGCCCAGCCATAATAGTAATTAAAGTTAAGTTTGTATTCGTAATAGCCCCAGTGCCTTGGCAGGCGATAAATCATGGTCGCATTTGGATTTAGTACTAGTGCATTACTATTTAGGTTGGTGTAAAGATTATCAGCTAAAGGCTGTATATTACGTCTAGATTCGGGCGAGTTGTACTCGTAATCATTGTTGTAATGTAAGTAGTGACTGTTAAAGCCAAGTTGATATGACCATTTAGATCCAAGCGCTTTCTCTGCATTAACACCGATCATGCTGTTATACACCGTTTCTGAAATATAGTCGTCAGCGACATTGTCATACAGTGAGATAAAATCTGATTGATTTAAATAGCTGACTCTACCGGTCAAACTTAGTTTGTGCTGATAAATTGGTTCATCAAGCTGCCATGTATAAGGAATGCTGTAGAGTTTGAGTTTTTTTCTAAGTGCGATACTGTCTTCATCTTTACTAGCATGTTGCGAGTTAAACAATGTTTGCGGATCAAAATCACCAAACCCCAAGGTAATACTGTCACCATCAGTTAAAACTAACGAGGTTGCAAATGCGGTTTCGAGCTGCTTAGTTGGGTTTGCATAGCTGCTCGCGCAAAACACACACGTCATCATTATGCAAGCAGTTAAATACGGTATGTACTTGTTATTCATTAAAAAATCAACTCTCGCTCAAAAGTATTAAATAGCGAAGGGGGGGAATTTAGCTGTACTAGTCCCTAATTGCTATTCAGATCATACAAAAGTTCTTTCTCAGAACTAATAACAAAGGTTGTCAGAAATTTCACATACCCATATTGAATCAGAATTTTCTCATTAGAATGGCTAGGAGTTTAATCTAATGTAAATGATATGTACAAAGTGGATGTTCGTAATTAACAGTGGATTTGTTGCAATTACAATTAATCTTATAAAGAGGTCTCACTTTGAAAGTGCCATACTTTTCCACTAGTTATAATGACTTTGAACTTAAGTTTTCGACAGTCATGCTATTTACTGGCTTATTATTATGTAGTCATCATAGTAAAGCCGAGCAAACTCACTGGTTTGTATCTGGGCAAATAGGTTCAGCTTCCACAGACCTTAGCACAAAAGACTTAACATCATCATTAAGTGAACAAGGGACCATTATTGATTCTGTTTCGATTAAAGACTCGGATGCAGGTTACCAAGCTGCAATCGGTTATAAATTCAACTCAATTTATTCACTACAAGTCGGTTATGTAGATTTCGGTGAGAGACATTTCAGCTTTACAGGCGAAGTCACCGATTTAGGCAACTTTCACACGGCCATAAAACGAATTTACCCTGAATCAGCAAAGGGGCCTCAGGTATCACTTTTAGCGTCGTGGCCAATCACCAAAATAATATCGCTGACTGGTAAGTTAGGATATTTAGATTGGCACCAAGATTACCAATACCAATCAAACTCTTCACAGTTATTTAAAGCAAAACGCAGTGGTAACAGTGCCACCTTTGGCATTGAAGCGAGTTTTGATCTTTTTAAAAATACCCAGATTTTTCTAAGTTACGACCATGCAGCGCTAGATGCAACTGATGCTTCGATGTTCTCAATTGGCGCAAGATATTATTTCGACTAACCCATTATCGATGTATGCAAGGGGCGTACATTTTAATTACCTCAAGGAATAGCTGAAACACGAGTAAACCATTTTAGATGAATTTACTACCAGCTTGAAATTTCTACAGGAACACGACGTCATGCTATCAACAATTATTAAATACCTATACCTCATAGCGCTTATTTCGCCTATGACTATATTGGCTATGCCGATTACAATTATCGCACCTACTGTGACCTTCACACTCGATGTTGAGCCAAGTGACAGCATTGAAACAGTTAAAGGGCTTGTTGAACAGCAGACTCAAATTGTACTGACTAGACAAATCATCACTTTTAATGGTCAAACATTAGAAAATGCTCGGTCATTGTCTGATTACAATGTGGTAAAAAACTCTATTTTGAATGTCACTAAATCGAATTTAGCCCCTAGTTTTTCCTATGAGAATCCATCGCAGCTACTAGGGAGTTTAAGCTTGGATGATTCTCTATATCCAAATATTACTTTAGATAATAATGAAGTCCCTTATATTATTTTAAAAAATACTTTCAACAATAGAGCCGATGTTTATAAATATGTGGATAGTGCTTGGGAATCAATTGATGGGGGGGAAACGCTTGCTGATGCGTATGGCGAAACAGATATTGTCTTTGACCAAAATAATAATTTATATATTGCTTATATATCTGGCTCTGGTTCGTCGCAGACAATTGTTGTAAAAAAACTTGTAAATGGTAATTGGACTGAGCTTGGCTCAGGCCAAATTAGCGGCACAAAAATAGAGCACATTGATTTAAAGGTTGATGATAATGATATTTTATATCTTGCCTATGATAACTCAACCGTATACGTGAAAAAGTGGGCTAATAATAGTTGGGTTAATGTAGGTACGCAGGCAAGTAATGGAAATGCTAAAAGCCCTGAAATTGCCTTTAATTCGAAAAATGAAATGTATGTCGTTTATAATAAAACAGTAAGTCCTGCCTCTGTTGAGGTAAGAAAGTTTAATGGCACATCATGGATAACTTTAAGCTCATCTGCTTTAGGGGCTCAACCAGCGATAGATCCTCAAATAGCGTTTGACAGCCAAGACACACTCTATATTTCATTTATAAACTCTACGACATATTTGGGTCCTGTAAAGGTTTATAAATTTGTAGAGGATAACTGGGTTTCGGTTGGCGATACATCAAACCTTTCTGCAATGAGAAAATTAAATCTATTAATTGACTCAAACGACAACGTGTTAATTGCATTTAATGAACAGAGCACATATGGACGAGGAAAACTATATGCTTTTGAAGGAGAGGTATGGAATTTAAAAGGGCCAATTGCCCCACCGGAAAAATCATATTATTTCGGCCTCGTAATGAGAGCTGTACTTAATTCAAGCGACATTATCTACGCTATTGACTTAAAGTCAGAGGTTGGTGGACCTTTTGTAATCACTAAGGAAAATGCTTCTTTTAGCAATCATTCTAAGAGCATTATGGAGGGAGCATCAAGCTTTAGGTTATTTGAAAATGTAATCGTTGAGGATGCTGAAAACGATAACGTTACCCTCACAATTACGATTTCAGATACGCAATTCGGGTCATTGTCAGGTACTGCAAGTGGTAACGCAGAACTTAATTATGATTCTAGCACAGGCGTTCTAACACTTTCAGGAACAGTCTCAGATATTAATGCTTCGCTTGAAAGTATTGAGTTAATACAGGCTGCAAATGGTGCAGGTCAATTCACACTCACGTTTTCATTAACGGATGGCACAGATACAAACTCTGCAATTGTGGGGACCTATTCAGTTATTGTACCCAATAAAGCCCCTTCTATCGATATTAATACGGGCCTTTCATTAGATGAAGGTGCAACGAAAGTAATTAATACTCAGAGCTTATCGGCTTCAGATCCTGATGATAGAGGCACAGGGTTAACATACACGCTTAAATCAGTACCTACTTATGGCAGTTTATTTGTCGATGCCAATGATAATAGCAGTTTAGATGCGGGTGAAAAGCTTTCGTTGAATGGTACTTTTACACAGCAAACACTGGATGATTCAAAACTTTATTATAAACACAATGGCACTGAAACAAACTCTGATAACTTTAAGTTCGATCTTGCAGATGGTGGGGAGGATGATGTTGCACCGATTATAGATCAATCTTTCATTATATCTATTACACCGCAAAATGATGCACCTAAAATATCTAAAGCCGCAAAATGGGAATATGTTGGTGGTGCAAATTTTGCAAAAGAACGGATAAGTGATACCGCCATAGCTGTTGATAGAAACAGTGTAGTATATTCAGCTTTTACTTATTATCTCGAACCAGCAGGGTATGGAATTGCAGTAAAGAAATATGATAGCAGGACTTGGCAAAACATAAGTAACACTAATCTCGCTGAGGGCTCGGTTAATAGTAATCTTAGTTTAGCTATTAATCGTTCTGATGAGCTTTTTATTGCTTATGAAGATTCAGGTTTCGAGAATAAGGTTGTTGTAAAGACTCTTAAAAATGGCTCTTGGACAGTACTTGGGGGAGAGGCCGTAAGTGCAGGGGTCGCAAATCACGCTTCTATTGCTTTTGACAGTGCTGATAATTTATACCTCACTTACCAAGATTATTTAAATAATAACACTGCAACAGTGAAAAAATGGGATGGCACAGAATGGACCACTGTGGGTGAAGCCGCAATTGCATCTGGGGTTACATCGCAAATGAAGCTCTCTTTTGATAGTAAGGACACGCCCTATTTGGCATATAAAGTAGATATTAATCAAAATAATATCAATGTAGTTAAATTCGAGAATAATAGTTGGACTCAGGTCGGCTCTGCAAATTTTGAGACGAATGTAATGAGATTAGATTTCACTATTATTAATGATGTTCCATACGTTGCTTTTTCAAAAAAATCATCTCAACTCATATCTGTCAATAGGTTTAATGGTCAAACTTGGGAGTTGGCTGGTAACAGTGATCTTTTGGGCGGCAGTGGTTTCGGGCCAAAAATAGCAGCAAATAGTGACAATATTCCTTTTGTTGCTGTGAATGATTATGTCAACGGTGGAGATGTATCTGTAATGCAGTTGACGGGAAATACGTGGAACCATGTTGGTAAAGCCGGAATAACAACTAAGAGAACTACTTTTCCTTCTTTCGCAATTGATGACAACGATACACTACTAGTTTCATTTGGAGATACAGATAACGACAGTAATGCTTCTATGATGAAGTATGAGCAGTCAATTTTTGACAGCTTCTCTATGACTACCAAGGAAGATAGCAATAAAAACTTACTCTTTGGAGGGCATATAATAACTGATAAAGAAAACGATAATGTTACTCTTACCATCACTCTTGCAAACAATACATCAGGCAAACTTGCGGGTACTGCAAGTGGTAGTGCCAACTTAGACTACGATATTGAAACAGCTACACTCACATTGAGTGGCTCACTAGTCGATGTTAACGCAAGTTTAGCAAGCCTTTCGTATACGCCAGCTGCTGATTATTCTGGCTCATTGGGTATTTCGTTTAAACTATCTGATGGCAGTAACACTGTCACACCTGTAAATGGCACTATAACTGTTACTGCTGTTAATGATGCACCAACGATTACTTCACAAGCCTTAGTACTTGCAACTGAAGATACAGCTTATGCATATCAACTTGCTGTCACCGATGCTGACAAAGACGAAACATATAAATTTAGCGCTTCAATATTACCTAGCTGGTTATCGATAAATACATCTACAGGTTTACTTGTTGGAACACCAAGCAATAATGATGTTGGTGAGCATAATGTCTCAATTAAAGTAACTGATTCGGCCGGTGCTTCTGATATTCAAATATTTACCATTACAGTAGCTAATGTAAATGATAAGCCGGTAATTACGTCAACCCCTGATACTGTCGCAGTTGAAGAGCAGTTATACAATTATACTGTTTCAGCTACAGATATTGATGCAGGAGATACGCTTTCGTACACAGTGCTTGGCCTTCCAAGTTGGTTATCTTTTAATGAAGCTACTCGCAGTTTTAAAGGCACACCTACTAATGATGATGTAGGGTCGTATAAGATCACTGTTGTTGTCATGGATATGAGTGAAGAGGAGGCACGACAATCATTTACTCTAACTGTTTCAAACGTAAATGACGCTCCAGTGTTTTCATCAACACCTATTACAACTGCGATTGAGGACAGCATCTATAACTATACTGTAAGTGCAACTGATGTTGATAAAGGCGATACGCTAATTTATTCAGCCAAGACGCTTCCTAGTTGGTTAAGCATAGATGCTGCGACAGGTTTAGTTACTGGTACGCCAGGTAATGATGATGTAGGCATGCATACGGTTAGTTTAATCGTCACGGATAGTGCAAAAGAAACAGATTCTCAGATGTTTTCTATCACCGTTGAGAATGTAAATGATGCGCCTGAATTTTCATCAACACCAATTACAACTGCAACCGAAGATGAGTTATACAGCTATATCGTTTCGGCAACGGATGTGGATGCTGATGATAGTCTTTCTTATACAGCCCTTGGTATGCCTAGCTGGTTAACCTTTGATACTAAAACGCATACCCTAAGTGGCACACCCACTAATGATGATGTAGGTACGTATAATATTACGCTTGTTGTAACAGATGCGAGTAAAGAGGAGATTAAGCAGGAATTTACACTGAGAGTTGTGAATGTAAACGATGTACCCGATGTGCATGATGATAAAGTAAGTGTTGATGAGGACAACAGTGTTGCTATTAATATTTTAGAGAACGATTCAGATGTTGATAGTGGCTTAAACCCTGCCAGTGTCAGAGTGGTAACAGCGCCAACACTAGGAAAAACAAGCTTAAATACTGCGAATGGGGTTATTACTTATACACCGAATGAAAATGTTAATGGCTCTGATACTTTTACTTATACTGTCGATGACTTAGATAATGGACGCTCAGCTATTGCAACAGTGTCAATTACCATCAATTCGGTTAATGATGCACCATTTGCTAAGATTGATACGGCCATAACTGAAGAAGACATGGCAATTGAAATTGATGTCGCACTAAACGATTCAGATATTGATGAAGGTGATTCACTCGATTTATCTAGCTTAGAAGTTGTCACAGCGCCAGAAAATGGTAAAGCGAGTGTACAAAACAAGCGCATTCTCTATACCCCAAACACAAACTTTAATGGCAGTGACACATTTACATACCGTGTTGCAGATGGATCTGGAGCTATGTCTAATCAGGCGAGCGTAATGGTAAAAGTAGGTGAAGTTAATGATGCCCCAATCGCAACAAACGATGCAGCAGAGCTTGATGAAGACACCTCGATTGAATTGTCAATTTTAGACAATGACCTTGATGTAGATAGCGATTTAACAATTGATAATGTGACAATTACCCAAGCCCCAGCAAACGGCAAAGTTAGCGTTAATAGTACCTCAGGTACTATTGGCTATATGCCAAATGCTGATTTCTTTGGTAGCGATAGCTTCAGTTATAGTGTTAAAGATGACCAATCATTAATGTCAAATATCGCCGTTGTGAAATTAACGGTCAATAGTGTGAATGATGCACCCGTCGCTAACGATGATGTTGCTCAATTGCTCGAAGATACAGCCCATAGCATTAATGTACTGGGCAACGACTTAGATATTGATGGTTCGCTTGATAAGTCAAGCCTTGAAGTTGTTACCGAGCCAGAACATGGTAGTACAAAAATTGTAGACGGCATGATCAGCTATACGCCTAATGCTAATAGTAATGGTGAAGATAGCTTTAGTTATCGTGTTAAAGATGATTTGGGTGTTTGGTCAAATAATGCAAATGTCGCCATCACAGTAACAGCTGTTAATGATGCGCCGCTGGCAAATAATGATGTAATACAAATTGATGAAGATGAGAGCGTTATCATCGATGTAACAGGCAATGATTCTGATGTTGATGGTAGCATAGATGAGGACTCAGTTAAGATTGTTACTGAACCGGCATTTGGTAATGTAATAAATAATGTAGATGGTACAGTTACTTATACTCCAGTAAGCAATTATGTTGGTTTTGATACCTTTACTTATTCAGTGCTTGATAATGAAGGTGCAGAGTCGAATACGGCATCAGTGACTATTACCGTACTTGCTGTCAATGATGCACCATTGATTGAGTCGGCGCCAATCACTTCAGCAACACAGGATGAAGCGTACCGCTATGTACTTGTTGTTAATGATGTAGACAGTGCTGATAGCTATAAATTGAGTGCTACAGAGCTGCCAAGCTGGCTTAATTTTAATCCTGCGACAGGCGAGTTAAGTGGTACACCAAGTAATGATGATGTGGGCAATCATGCTGTTACTTTATTAGTAACTGATGCAGAAGGGTTAACTGATACACAAACCTTTGTTATCACAGTGGCCGATGTTAATGACCAAGCAACAGGTGGTATCAGTATCAGTGGCGAGGCAAAAGAGGGTGAAACCTTACGCGTTGAGTCAACTATTGACGATCCAGATGGTGTGGGAGAATTTACCTATCAATGGATGCGCAATGGGGTGTTAATTACAGGTGCAACACTGTCAGAATACATGCTAACCGATGCAGATATCGGCACGACAATCACGGTTGTTGTTACTTACATTGATGGCCACGGTAATACTGAGACCTTTACATCAGGTGCGACAAGCCCAGTTATTATTGCTAATGTTGCGCCTGTAGCGATTGGTGAACAACTAAGTACTAATGAAGACGAGAGCATCACCTTTACACTTGGGTATTTTGATGAAAATGGCGATGCACTGACATTCAATTTAGTCGCACCGGTTAGTAATGGTACGTTAACAATGGATGTTAATCGTTTTATGTATCAACCAAATGCAGATTTTAGTGGCTCAGATAGCTTTAGCTATACCGTATCAGATGGTGTTTTAAGCTCTGAAATAGCAACAGTGACGATTGTGGTGAATCCAGTCAATGATGCACCTGTTACTACACCAGATAACTTCACCGTCAATGCAGACTTAAATGAGTATGTAGTGCTTGATGTGTTAGCGAATGACATTGATGTTGATGGTGATGCACTAACATTAGTTAAAGCGCTTGCAAGTGTTGGCAGTATTCGAATTGTTGATAATAAGCTTGAATATTTGGCGCCTGTTGGCTTAAACGCAAAGGTGATCATTACTTATCAAATTAAAGATGCAAGTGGTGAAGTGGTAGATGTAACACTGGTTGTAAACGTTGTTTCAACCTTAACAGATATAACTATCACAGCACCTGAAGATAAAACGATTGCCTCAGAAGGGCTGTTCACTAAGGTGAATATGGGAACAGCAGTTGCAATGGATGCATTGGGTAATCCAGTGCGTGTTACGGCAAGTTCTAAAGGCTTCTTTGCACCTGGAACACATACCGTTGTTTGGAGTGCAGGAGAAGGGAACGAGCAAGTTTCAGCTACGCAATTGATCCATGTAATCCCGCAAGTTAATTTCAGTAAAGATCAAACTGCAACTGAAGGAACATACGTCATAATTAAAGCGATTCTCAATGGTGATGCAGTAACTTACCCTGTTGTTGTGCCATTTACCGTATCAGGTGATGCGATTACAGGAGAAGATCATGACTTATCTGAAGGTGAATTTATCTTTAAACAAGGTCAACGCGAAGCTCAATTGATAGTTAACCTTATTGAAGATGAACAGTTAGAAAGCACAGAAACTTTAACTGTTCATTTTAAAGAACCTAAAAATGCTGTTGTGGGTACGTTAGGTTCACACACACTAACAATTGCAGAGGGAAATGTTGCGCCAAGCGTAGAGTTATTTGCAGCTCAGCAAGGTATGAGTACGCGTCTAATTGATAAACAAGCAGGTGAAGTAACTATCAGTGCATTTGTTACAGATGCAAACCTAGCCGATACCCATGTATTTGATTGGCAAGTGTCTGATGAAGCAATCATCGATGCAGATGCCATCGATGATCAATTTAGCTTTGACCCAAGTTTACTTGCTGAAGGTGTTTATGAGTTTATGGTAACCGTTGATGATGGTGACAAAACTGATACAGTGAAAATTTCACTGACAGTGCTTGATTCATTACCTGAGTTATCAGCCATTGATTCAGACTTTGATGGTATCAATGATGATGAAGAAGGGTATGGCGACAGTGATAACGACGGTATTCCAGATTATCTAGATGCAAGCTCGCTTGCTAGCAATGTTGTTCAAGAAAAGCTGATCGAAAGTGAATTTTTCTTGATGGAGACAGAGCCTGGACTTCATTTGAGCTTAGGTAACGTTGCTTTTAAAGCATCAGGTAGCAACACCGGTATTACTGAAGGCGATGCAGTTAAATACGGACATAACGGATTAGGTGCAAAAGCTGATAATGGGTTTGACTACATAAATGGCGTGTTTGATTTCAATGTAAATGAAATTCCGGTTGCGGGTCAGTCTGTCAGTGTAGTGATAGCACAGTTTAGGCCAATACCAAGCAATGCTGTCTATCGTAAATTGATGCCAACAGGTTGGACAGAGTTTGTAGTCGATAGTCGTAATCGTATTGCATCAGCGCCTGGTGCTGAAGGGTTCTGCCCACCACCACAAGATGTGCTTTACACAGAAGGACTTACCGAAGGTCACTGGTGTGTTCAGCTGACTATTGAAGATGGTGGTCCAAATGATGCCGATGGCCAAGTTAATCGTGCAATTGAAGATCCAAGTGGTATCGCAACTTTAGATACGCATAATACTCAGCCAGTAGCTACGGATGATGTTATTACGGTAAAACGTAATATCAGCACCTACCTTGATGTGTTAGTCAATGATACAGATGCAGATGGTGATTTATTAACGCTTACGTCGGCAACCGTTGATATTGGTGAAGTCAGTATTATTAGTAATGAACTGCATTTTAGTCCACAAGCCGAACATGTAGGTACAGCAACAATAAACTATGGCGTATCTGATGGTAATGGCGGCTCAGCATTTGCAGCTGTGACCGTTGAGGTCGTTGAAAACAAAGCACCGCAAGTGAGTGCCATTATTAATGTAACAACCGATGATCAAAGCCCAATTAACATCGACATACTGGCTAATGTTACTGATGATGATAATAATGATTTCACTATTATTTCTGCATCAGCTGATAATGGGACAGTAGTAATCAATGATGATGGTACTATTACGTATACTCCAAATGTGGGTTTTGAGGGCACTGATACAGTGACCTTCATTATCTCTGATGGTGATGGCGGAATAACTCAAGGGCTGTTTAATGTCGTTGTTAAAGCCTATAAACGAGTGAGTGTTGAGCATAAAACAAGTGGGGGGGCGCTACCTCTGAGCTTAATCTCATTATTGTTACTGCTAGTGCTTATTAGATGCTATCAGTATCGGGCTCGCCGTTAGAAAGCAAAAGCCAAGCATTAGCTTGGCTTTTTTACACCTCTTTGAGAAGAGATTAAGGCTGATAATAAATCGGTGATTCAGGGCCAACTGGGAAGCCCAGAACAAATACCCATAAGTAGAATAACGCGACCCAACCAACAAAGAAGATCATGCTGTAAGGCAGCATGGTCGCAACCAGTGTGCCAATACCCATGTCTTTCTTATATTTAGTTGCTACAGCCAGTATCAAGCCAAAGTAGCTCATCATTGGTGTGATGAGGTTAGTAACCGAGTCACCAATTCGATATGCAGCTTGAATGGTTTCTGGCGCGTAGCCTATTAGCATTAACATTGGTACGAAGATAGGTGCAGTTACCGCCCACTGTGCTGATGAAGAACCCAAGCTTAAGTTAACCAATGCACACATTAAAATGAATAGCACGAATACTTCAGGACCAGTTAGGTTCAGTGTTTGTAAAAGAGCGGCGCCGTTAATAGCTAAAATTGTGCCTAGGTTAGTCCATTTAAAAAAAGCAACAAATTGCGCGGCAAAGAAAACCAGCACAATGTACATACCCATTGAGCTCATACTTTTGCTCATGGCATCAATGACATCTTTATCGTTCTTCATAGTGCCAACAACGCGACCGTAAACAAAGCCCGGAATACCGAAAGTCACAAAGATAAATACCACAATGCCTTTTAAAAATGGCGAGTGTGCAACAAGGCCTGTTTCTGGGTTACGTAAAATGCCGTCTTCAGGAACAATTGTCCAAGCAAGTAATAATGACACCACTAACAGTGAAACACCCGCCCACTTAAGGCCTGACTTTTCTTTATCGGTTAGGCCAGCAATGTCATTCTTTGGCAAATCATTGCTTGCTTCTTCAGGGTTGTACTTGCCAAGGCGTGGTTCAACGATTTTTTCTGTAACGAAAGTGCCTAAAATGGCAATTAAAAATACAGAGATCATCATGAAATACCAGTTTGCTTCTGCGCCAACTTGGTAATTTGGATCAATCATTTGTGCTGCAGGTGTTGTGATACCTGCAAGTAGCGGGTCAATGGTGCCTAGCAATAGGTTGGCACTGTAACCACCTGAAACACCAGCAAATGCGGCAGCAAGACCGGCAAGTGGGTGACGACCAAGGCTGTGGAATATCATCGCTGCTAATGGAATAAGTACCACGTAGCCAAGCTCTGACGCCGTATTTGATAAAATCGCAGCAAACACCACCATAAAAGTAACGAGCCTTTTAGATGCGCCCATCACCATGCCACGCATAGCAGCTGAGAGTAAACCTGAGTGCTCTGCGACACTTACGCCTAATAAAGCAACCAGTACCGTGCCAAGTGGTGCGAAACTGGTGAAGTTGGTAACAAGGCCGGTAACGATACGCTGGAGGCCTTCTGCACTAAGTAGGCTGACAACTTCAATAACACCATCAGGGTCGCGACCCGCAGCGCCTTCCGGACGTGGGTCGATAGCACTTAATCCAAACCAATCGGCGATGCCGCTAAAAACAATAATAGCAACGCAGAACAATGCAAATAATGTGATAGGGTGGGGTAGCATGTTACCCAAAAATTCAACGGTGGCTAAAAATCGGTTAAACAACCCATTATTGCCACCCTCATGGGTATTGTGAGAGTTTATAGTTTTTGACATGTCCAGTTCTCGTTATTTCAAAATGGCGCTAACCTAGCATTTTTTACCGGACAGATCATGTTTTAGCGGTGGGCAAAGCTAATAGGTACGTTCCAATACGCCCTTGTATAGCAAGGGATAGCGGCGCAAACGTTTACCAATGTAATCATCGGCTAGAATTTGCGCACAGATTTGGTCTACATCGTTACTTGCTTCAAACACCCAGTCAAATCGCTCAATAGCAAGCAGAAAACCACGTTTGAGGAACTGTTGTTCTCGATAGTAGCTAAGATTATCGCGGATGATATCTAACTTATCAGGGTTATTTTTAAGTTCATTAATAACTTGGTTGATAAACGCTTGCTGTTGCTTTGACTCAGTTTTTACCCGTCGTTTCATTATCTATTTATGGTTCCTGCTCTGCGATATATAGCACTTTCTTTAAAAAGTCTTCTTTGTTTTTTTCATGTTGGTAGTCAAGGTGGTAGGTATTGTGAAAACCAAAGCGAAGTAACACACCACTGCCTTTAAGATATACGGTATAACCATCGATATCGGAAAAAGCACAAATACCTTCGTATAGCTTCCCATCTTCATGATCTTCACCGTGTTGAATGATTTTCTCATATACAGAAAGAATTAATTTACCGTCTAGCTCATTTTTCATGATGACTCCTTTTTTGTGCAATACGTTTCATATCTATAAAAAGTTTAGTGCTATTTTTAATGTTTTGAGTGTTTCTAACCTCTACTTTGCGATAAATCATTAAATCTGCATTTAGCCAGCAGATGTCGAAAATTTACAATATTTTGGCTTACATTACGCTTACGCTTGGTTTTATTTAAGGAACGTACTATGAAATATAAGTTTTTCCTCATGATATTGCTGACAGGCTTGATGCTTGTAAGCCAAAGAATATCAGCGAATACAGACACGCTTATTTTAGAAAATGAAGCAGGGCAAATCGTCAAATTTGAAAGTTTCTTAGGCAAAAAACCAGTTTATTTAAAGTTTTGGGCAACTTGGTGCAAGCCATGTATGGAGCAGATGCCGCATTTTCAGCATGCTTACGAACAATATGGCGATAAAATTCAATTTGTGGCGATAAATATCGACCTCAATGATGATGCACACTCTGTTGCTAAGGTTAAAGAACGTTTTTCACTTAGCATGCCATTATTTACTGATCTCACAGCTCAGGTTGCTAAACACTATGAATTTATGGGTACCCCTTTTCATGTGCTAATTGATAGCGATGAAAAAGTGATTTTTCAAGGTCACGAAGCTGATAAAGCGCTTGATAACACGTTACGTTTGTTATCACACAATGGCAAAGTTGAAAAAGCGCGGCTACTTGGTGAAAAGCAAAGTGAAGCAACGCCTTTGGTTATTCCGAATAAAGGCAAAAAAGTAGTGCTTTTCACCGCAACGTGGTGTGATTGGTACTTGGCCGACACTCGCCCTGCTATGGCAAAGCAGTGCGTATTAGCACAGCAACATGTTAATAAGTTGGCGGAGCAAGGGATTGATGTCGAGGTTAAAGTAAGTCAGTTGTGGACCGATCAAACTGCAGTGCGAGAATATGTTGATAAATTCTCTGCAACCATGCCAGTTTCAATCGATTATGGTAATGATTTATTTATCAAAAATGACATTAATTCGGTACCAAATCTGCTTATATACAGCGATGGAAAATTAGTTTCTAAGCAGGCTAAATTTTAGCTAAAAACTGATTAATTTTGCTTTGTAATTATGTAAATTTAGCCTATGCTCTAGGCTCATTTTTTAGTGAGCCTAGAGCATGATTGATAAGGCATTATTAGCAAAAACACGCGAATTATCAGACCGATTAATTGCATTGCAAACACCCATTCGTATCCTTGATGCAATCAATTGGGATAAACAAATCAAAGAAGAGTTTTTTAAGCACAAATGCCAGAAAAACCCTACGATTGATCAAGCCTATTACCAACAGCGTGACCTTGGTTTTGTACCAAGCGAATTGCGCCGAGGTTTTTCTGATTTAAATCGCGATATCATCAGCCAGTTAGGGCAGTTAAATCCAATCGCCCAATACATGAGCAAGATGTGTACTGAATATAAAACCGTACTCAGTATGATTGAGTATCGTGGTACCCCGGAGTTTCATGATCTATCTGTTGAGTTGTTTGGTCATCCTAAAGATTTATTTCATGCTGGAGAGCCTTCACTTTCTGAGCTTGCAACCATGCTTGAGCAGCCGCTAAAGAGTATGCTTGATGCCGATATATTGCCTGATGATCCAAAAAATATAGATGCCGAAGATGCAGTTAAAATTCTCGCATCACAAGTGTCTCAAACGATGCCAGGTATCGATGTTGAGGTCATTCTTAGTGACGGTATTGTCAGTGATGCTGCAGCCGGTGCAAATAATATAAAACTTAATCAAGATGTTAAGTTTTCCCAGCGTGAGCTTGATATTCTAGAAGTGCATGAAGGCTGGATCCATGTAGGTACGACCCAAAATGGCTTAGCACAGCCTTATTTAACCTGTTTGAGTAAAGGCACACCTAGCTCTACGGTCACCCAAGAAGGGCTTGCTGTGTTGACCGAAATTATTACCTTAAAATCGACGCCTCGACGTTTAGCAAAATTAGTTAATCGTATTCAAGGTATTACGAAAGTCATTGATGGTGCTGAGTTTGTTGATATCTATCGCGACTATATAGCTCAAGGTTTAAGTAAAGACGACAGCTATACACTCACTCAACGCGTGTTTAGAGGAAGTACAGCAACGGGATTACCTTTTACCAAAGATATCGCCTATATCAAAGGTTTCGTTTTAGTGTATAACCTTATTCGTGTGGCAATACAATTAGGTCGCATTGATCAATTGCACTTATTATTGGTCGGTAAAATCTCAATTGATGATTTTAGATTGATATCACAGTTACATGATTTAGGTGTCATTGAAGATCCTAAATTTATTCCACCACACTTTAAAGACTTACGAGGCTTAGCAACTTGGTTGAGCTTTGGTCGTTTTATTGGCAACTTGTCGTTTGAACAGTTAGAAAACGATTACAAACCACTCTTTCTTTAAACAAATACACAAAAAAAATGCAGCTGGAATGAGCAGCTGCATTTTCAGTTTTAAAGCATGTTGCCTTACATGCTTTTAGTCGAGGAAACGATTAACCAGTAAGTGCGTCAACCTGCACTACATCATTGAGAATGATAACGTTTGCACGCTTGAAGAAGTTAAAATCTGTCGCGGTTGCTAATGTGTAAGCACCCATCATACGACTGATAATTAAATCACCATTGTCTAATTTTGGTAGCATGATTGACTCACTCACTACGTCGATACTGTCGCAAGTAGGGCCTGCTAATACTGATTCTACGCGCTCGTTTGATTGTTTTAACGACTCTATTGGGTATGATGCTTCATCAAATAATAAACCACTGAATGAGCCATAAATACCATCATCTAAGTAGTACCACGGCTTACCTTCACGAACTGCTTGGCCCATTACCGATGCAACACTAGTTACAGCACTTGCAACAATAAAACGACCCGGTTCTGCAATCACGCGAACTGTCTCTGGTAACAGTGCTAACGCATCATTAATTGGCGCACAAAATTCATCAATTGGCAGCACGTCTTTGCTGTATGGCACTGGGAAACCACCACCAATATCAAGCGTACTAAGCGCTGGTAATCCTAAGTCAGCTACTTCATTCATTACTTGGTTGCATGCAGCTATTGCTGTTACGTATTTAGCTGGGCTCGCTGTTTGTGAACCAACATGGAACGACAAACCTTTTATGCGAATACCTAATTGTTGCGCGTAAGTAATGATTTCGATGGCCATTGCTGGGCTGCAACCAAACTTTTTCGATAAGTCAGCGAATGACTCTGCATTACGAAAGCTTAAGCGCACAAGTAATTCAACTTGATCTTTGTAAGCAATGAACTTTTCTAATTCATTGATGTTATCAACCACAAATACGTTACAACCGTATTCAAGTGCATCACGGATATCACGATCACGCTTTATAGGGTGTGTGTGAATAGTGCGATCACTTGGCACGCCTTGACTTGCTACTAAGTCAACTTCACCGCTCGTTGCTAAATCAAAGCTTGCACCTTCTTCTAAAAGAGTGCGAACAACCGCCGCCAGAGGAAGTGGCTTTAGTGCAAAGTGTAAAACAACACCTGGTAAAGCACGGCTTAATGCACGGTATTGATGACGAACAGATTCACAATCAAGCACCATTAGAGGTGCGCCATGTTGTGTAACTAATTGTTCAAGAAGTTGGATTGATGGTTGTGCAATTGACTCATTAGCAGCAACCGCAGCTGCAGGTACTTTGATTGTTAAATCTTGTGTTAGTGTAGAAATAGCCATTTTACTCTCCGGCAATTAAGCAACAGCTCGGGAAAATGGGAGTCCGAGTCAGTTGAGTGTCATTAAACGCACTTATTGTTATGTGCAATCAAATTCACTCTTGGATAGTTGCTCTATCGCCTTGCTACAAACAGTGTTTGTAATGTACTCGGATTGGCTATCATCAAGAAGCGGCGAGATAATATATCTGCTTTTTTTATTGTGCAAGCTTTTTTTTTAGGAAATTCATGAAGCGAAAATAAATCAATTAACTGTTGTTTTTGAAGGATATTTTGTATCTTCTTTTATAAACATTAAGCATTGCTTCGAGATCAGCTGACAGGTTATTGGCTTTATGAATGGCGTACAGATATTCCGCCATAGGTGGCGTCATCATGTATGTATTCATTAATCTAATAGCATGTATGCCCTCAGCCGTTTTACTACATGTGAAATAGCCATTAGTAAACTCAGGATACTCACTAATTGGACGAGAACTTACCAGCTTTAATTGATCTTCGTTTAAGTGAGCATATAGAGACTCAGGATATGCGACGATAAAGTCAATACGTTGATTTAAAAGTAGCTTACTTAATTGCAGAAATGGATTTTCACCATAGATATTAGCAATTTTTGAGCGATATTTTTCAAAAGATGAATCTAATTGTTGATAGCTCGAGGAACCAATAATTCCGAAAATATACTTCTCTTTTAAAAGAGAGGTAACAGAAACAGGGGAAGGAAGATTGTCTATATTTGATTTTAACCCGAAAAGCTGTCTTTGCATGTGCATAAAAGTGGGTACTTTTGAAAACAGCATGTGCTCAGCTCGTTCAGCTGACTTTATTGCATTGAAAGTACAGCTAGGCTCTTTGCTTGAAAGACGCTTAATTAATCGAGCATGATTCGTAAATTGTACACTTAGATGAAATTCATCGCCTAAAGCAGGTTTGATAACTTTAAGAAAATGCTCGTTGATGTTTCTTTTATCAAACTCATTAGCAAAATAGGAGTGGGATAGGATGGTTAGTTTGCGCTTCTCACTTGCTTTAGTATCAGTACTAAAAAATGTTATGGCAAAAAATGAAACAAGAATAAATGCCCAAGCCATTTGTTGAAGGAATTGATTTGTCTGACTGTTAAACCTTGGTGTCTTCATATGGCTCGGGTATTGATTAAAAACTTAATTATCGAGCATTGGTGCTCTCAAATATTTTATCAGCTGATGCAGCAACAAAGCCGGTGTATAGCTCGCCATCTGGTTTTGCATAACGCAGAGCGAATTCATAGAAACAGCTAGGTACAGCTACAACGCCATCACTAAATTCAACTTCACTGTCATCAGCAAGTGTTGAAGATTGCTCAAGTAAAACTTCTGGTGAACCTTTAATTTCACCACCAGATGTATTTAATGCAAAACCTGCATCTTTAAGTGCCTGGTTTACGCTTTCGATGTCATCAAATTTAGCAAGCTCATTGATGCTTACTGTAAAGTGATTAGCACGGTAGCCCCACGCCGACATCCACGCTGCATACTCACTCTCTTCTAATAGCTTTTTGTAAGTTTCTGAACTTACTTGCCAATGTGTACCTGAATAGAGGAAATTATCCGCTGTTACATCGCTTTCGTCAATCTGTGAAACCATATCATTTACGATAGCTTGTAATTCTTCTGAACATTGCTCAACAAGTAGTTCAGAGATAAATACTTTAGGTTGTTTTGGATCAGAATGTTCAAAGTGCTTAGCGTACAATTTCTTTGCCTCAAAATGGTACTCGCCGCATTCTTTATAACCAACTGCTAAAAAGTGCGCAGCTAGCTTTTCTAAACCGATTTTTTCATGATTAAAAGTGCGTAGAGCGATGTGATCGTTAATCACGTCATCTTTTTGAGTAGAGCCTAATAGCTCATGTACTTTTACTGCCGAAGGCGTAACTGATAAATAGTTTTCCCATAGGTTTTCAAATAGGGCGTTTACATCTGTGTGCATGTTTAATTCCTTCAATTAAGGCGGCGAAGCCGCCAATCAATTATTCAATAATTAAGCCCGGCGCAAGGGTCTGTGGTAAGTTAACTTTTTCGGCTTCAACAGAAGCAACAGGGTACGCACAGTAATCAGCAGCATAATAAGCGCTCGCTCTGTGGTTACCACTGGCACCAATACCACCAAACGGTGCAGCGCTTGATGCGCCTGTAATTGGTCGGTTCCAGTTAACGATACCGGCACGAATACGTTTTAAGAAATGTTGGTAGTCATTACTATCATCACTTAATAAACCAGCAGATAAACCAAATGAGGTGTTATTCGCTTCATTAATCGCGCTATCGAAATCTGTGTAGCGGTAAACCTTGATAAGAGGACCAAAGTGCTCTTCATCAGGAATATCTTCAACAGCTGTTACATCAATAATACCAGGGCTTACAAAACCTGTACCCGGTTCTAAATGCTTAAGCTCAACAAGAGAAGTCGCTCCCATATCAAGTAACTGTTGCTGAGCTGCAACCATACCTAATGCGGCTTTTTCGCTGATCATTGCACCCATAAATGGTTGATCTTCGCTGAAGCTATCGGCTACTTTAATTTGTTTTGTTGCAGCAATTAATTTTTCTAAAATTGCATCGCCATTTGCCGAGTTCTCAATGAATAAACGACGAGAACAGGTACAACGTTGGCCAGAAGTAATGAAACCAGACTGAATAATATCGTGAACAGCCGCGCTTACATCAGCGACATCTTTTACGACTAGTGGGTTATTACCACCCATTTCCAGCGCTAAGATTTTACCTGGGTGACCTGCAAATTGCTTATGTAATAGATGGCCTGTATTAGAGC
Source organism: Pseudoalteromonas apostichopi (assembly GCF_030297135.1). NCBI lineage: Bacteria > Pseudomonadati > Pseudomonadota > Gammaproteobacteria > Alteromonadales > Pseudoalteromonadaceae > Pseudoalteromonas > Pseudoalteromonas apostichopi. The sequence goes on along the minus strand of NZ_AP028066.1, from coordinate 10,813 downwards.
TACCAGTAAAGAATAAACCATCGATATCTTGATGAGATGCAAGCGCAATACCAGTGTCTACTTCACCTTGTACTAGGTTAATCACACCAGCAGGCAAACCTGCTTTTAGCCAAAGCTTTAAAGTGAACTCAGCAACATGAGGCGTTAGTTCTGATGGCTTAAATACAACTGTATTACCTGCTAAAATAGCAGGCACAATATGACCATTCGGTAAATGACCAGGGAAGTTGTATGGGCCAAATACTGCAACAACGCCATGAGGCTTATGGCGTATAAATGCTTTAGCGCCCGGCATTGGGTTTTCTGTAGTGCCCGTACGTTCGTTATAGGCCCTGATTGAAATGGCAATTTTACCCGTCATTGCACCTACTTCGGTACGTGTTTCCCATAATGGCTTGCCTGTTTCACGGGCAATGATGGTTGCGAACTCTTCACTGTGCTCTTTTAGTTCAGCAGCAAAATTTTCAAGAATTACAATGCGATCTTCAAGGGCCATATCAGCCCAGCCAAGCTGAGCATTACGGGCAGCTTTGATAGCATCAGCTACCTGTTCAGCCGTGGCTGTTTTACCTTGCCAAACAACCTCGCCATTACTTGGGTTGATTGAACTAAAATCATGACCAAGGCCTGCTTGCCATTGATTATCGATAAGTTGAGTTGTTACACTCATTTTAAACTCCTTAAGTGGTTACAAACGGAAGAACCGTGCTGCATCCCCTTGTTTCAATTTAAGTGCATCTGCCACTTCTTGGCTGACGATTAACGTATGCTTAGCGTGGTTATAATGAGCATGTTTGGTGAATGTTGCTCTAAAGTCATTCACGCCTTGGTTGCAGATAGCTAATGTATCTGAGCTTTTCTCATTGATATGGGCAAGCTCACCAATGGTGATAGGGCAAACTTGTGACTCACGAACACTGCGAATATTGCCAAGTTTTGCTTCAACAGTTGGCCCTGCATCGAATAGGTCTACATAACCTCGGTGCTCAAACCCTTCTTTTTCTAGAAGTTTAAGCGCTGGCTTTGTTTTTTCATGGACCTTCCCAATCACAGCTTGTGCTTTTTTGCTCAGTAAGTTGGCATAGATAGGGTACTTAGGCATTAATTCGCTGATAAATACTTTATCGCCTAAACCAACTAAATGGTCTGCCTGTGGGAACTCAATGCTAAAAAAGTGCTCTTGTAACCATTGCCAGAACGGTGAGTGACCGTCTTCATCACTAACACCACGCATTTCTGCGATGATTGTGTCAGCAAAACGTTCACTGTGCTGCGCCATAAATAAGAAGCGCGAACGTGATAAAAAGCGACCCGTTAAACCTTTGCGGTTTTGCTCACGTAAGAACAAAGTACAAATTTCAGAGCAACCTGTATAGTCGTTACACATACTTAGAATATCAACGGTGTTATATACGTTGAGAGTGCGTGAATGGTGAACAGTTTTACCTAGATGGTAATGATACAAAGGAACTGACATACCCACAGCAGCTTCAATAGCCGTTGTACCTATAACTTCACCCGTTTCACTGTCTTCTAAAACAAATAAGTAGGTTTCGTCTTGTGGTTTATTAATGTCTTTTGCAAAACTGCGTTCCGCGCGTTCGATTTTTTCTTGTAGTAAATTGTCGTCAACCGGTAAAGAGGTAAAACCATGACCAGATTCAACAGCAATTTGTTTTAACGCAGCAAAATCATTTGCTGTTATAGGACGTAATACTTGCATTAAGTGCACTCCAATGGCGCATGCTTAAAGCATGCGCCAACTAGGATTAACCGTTTACAACGTCTGCAACCGCTTTTTCAAAGCGAGCTAAACCTTCTTTGATATCCTCTAATGGAATCACTAAAGACGGTGTAAAGCGAACAACATTTGTACCAGCAACAAGACTCATTAAACCATGTTTTGTGCTTGCTACTAGGAAGTCACGTGCACGGCCTTCAAATTTGCTGTTAAGAACCCCACCTAATAATAGACCTTTACCACGTACTTCACTAAACACGTCGTATTTTTCGTTGATTGCAGCAAAACCGTCACGTAAAAGTTGTTCACGCTCTTTAACACCTGCTAGTACTTCTGCTGTATTTACAGTATCAAAAGCAGCTTCTGCTACTGCACAAGCAAGTGGGTTACCACCGTAAGTAGAACCATGGGTACCCACTTTTAAATGCTCTGCAATGCTAGCCGTTGTAATCATTGCACCAATTGGGAAACCACCACCTAATGCTTTTGCAGTCGTAAGAATATCTGGCGTTACATCTAAACCTTGATATGCATATAAATCGCCTGTGCGGCCGACACCAGTTTGTACTTCATCAAAAATAAGTAATGCATTGTGCTTATCACATAACGCACGAACGCCTTTAACGAACTCGTTAGTTGGCGAAATAATACCGCCTTCACCTTGTAAAGGTTCCATCATAACGGCACAAGTGTTGTCACTGATAAGCGCTTCAAAAGCAGCTAAGTCATTATAGTCACAGTGATCGACTGCAGCTGGCTTAGGCCCGAAACCATCAGAGTAAGCCGCTTGGCCACCGACAGTAACAGTGAAGAATGTACGACCGTGGAAACCTTTGTTGAAGGCGATGATTTGATTCTTTTGCTCACCATGGACATCTAATGCCCAACGACGTGCTAGCTTTAATGCTGCTTCATTGGCTTCGGCACCTGAGTTTGCAAAATATACTTTATCTGCAAATGTTGCGTCTGTTAGCTTTTTAGCTAAACGCAGTGCCGGCTCATTCGTCATAACGTTTGATAAGTGCCAAATTTTTTCGCCTTGCTCTTTAAGCGCATTGACAAGAGCCGGGTGACAATGGCCTAAACAATTAACAGCAATACCACCTGCAAAATCGATAAATTCTTTACCGTTTTGATCCCAAACACGTGAGCCTTCACCGCGAACAGGAATAACCTCTGATGGATTGTAGTTTGGTACCATTACGTCGTTAAAAAGTTCTCTTGTTACTTGCATTTATTGCACCTAAATCTGGCTTAGTATGAAAAAAGTTAAATTGCAAAAAATAGGTCAGTTAAGCCGTTCCTGCCTAATTAAGCACGATGAGATTATTTTTCTTATCTATTTTTCTTATTATCTGGGTTAGAGACTTAAATTTGCAGTGCTATTTTGTGAAAAATGACTAAAATAAAAAGCAAATTAACGAACGGAGTAGTCAAATTGATAACTGCACAAGATGAAAAACTATTAGCTATTTTAAGAACCAATGCTCGTGCGAGTATTTCAGACCTTGCTAGAGCGCTTAACTTATCGCGATCAACAGTGCAAAGTCGAATGTTAAAATTAGAAGAAACAGGTGTAATCAAAGGCTATAGTGTAGACTATGGTGATGCCTATTTGAGCCAAATGGTATCGGCGCATGTGTCGATTAAAGTTAAGCAAAAACTCACTACCAAAACTAACCTTGAGTTAAAGCAGATTGATGCTATTTCACAGCTCTATGCAATTAGTGGTGAATTTGATCTTATTGCTGTTGTTCAAGCGCAAAACCTAGAAAAACTTAGCCACCTTTTAGATGATATTGGTAACTTGGATGGCGTGGAGCGAACAACGTCGTCGGTGATTTTAGAGACGAAGTTTAAGCGTTAACCCTTTATCGGGTAAAACTGGCTCTATTGTCTATAATGACTTTAATTTGTTAGTTATTTGGGCTTATGTCGATGCTTGCTTCATTATTGCTCTCACTCACTGTGGCTCAGCCTTTTCAGTTAGGTACTAACCTTCCCCTTAATGCACCTCACAACGCAATAACTCATGTTGAATGTATTTTTAAGCAAATCAATGTGCCATTTAAGTTACAGAAACTACCTTGGTTAAGGGCTAAAAGGGAAGTGCAGCTAAACCGGCTTGATGGTTACTTTACTGCAAACCTGTTATCGCAAATGCAAGAGTATGGTGAGCTCTCAGCCCCTATGTTTCTAGAAAACTGGTACTGGTTTACCCATGCTGATTCGGCTTCGATAGCCGAACACGATCTTCGTTATGGAGTCGTAAGAGGCAGCCATCAGGCTGATTGGTATCAATTAACTAATCGGAAAATAGAAGTCGAAGTCAACACGACCCAAGAGCTTATCAAAGTATTCAAAAAGCAGCGGGTAGATAGAATATTGCTTGATTTAGAAGAGTTTGAATTCAACGCTGTGCAGTTACAAATAAAGCCAGATGAATATAAACAAACATTTTACCGTTATGTGCCTTTGGGCTTATTTGCTGCAAATAAAACGCTTGAGGAGTTTCCTGAATTTTTAAATGCTTTTAACAGCCACATAAGTAGCTGTTCACAAAGCCCCTTTGTATTGTCAAAAATCGAAAAACAATCCTTAGTGCGAGCGCTTTTTGAACAAATAAAAGTATTAGCTAATGCAGAGCTGGTGCAACAAGCCGTAAAAAAAAGTAACAGGCAACTAATTTCGAGTGAAGAGTTAGAGCAGTTTGATAATCTGTGGGAACAGCAGGTTATTGATAATAAGCCGATTATGGCTGAAAGCTACCTAAAGCTTGAAGGTTCACAATTCTTACAAGTGTGGCAAAGGCAGATGCAAGGCATCATTACTGAAATAATTGTCACAGATAAACAAGGTAAAAATGTCATTATTAGTGCAGTCACAACCGACTATTGGCAGGGTGATGAAGCTAAATTTTTAAATATGTATCAGCAAGAAGATGACTACTACATTGATACCTTGGAGTTTGATGAGTCGACTAAACATTTTCAAGTACAGTTCAGCGTGCCTATATTCGATGAAAAAAAACATCAGATAGGCGTACTGATTTTAGGCGTTGATGTTGAAAAAGCACTCTCTAAATAATGCCTCTTCTCTATTGATTGGATCTGGGCGCTTTGCGGATGACTTTTTTTTCAACTTCATCGAGTTTTATGACATAAGCATTCCCACCTATGCCTTTAAATTCTTCGTCAGTAAAGACAATGGTGTTGTCATCATAAAAGGTGATAGCTTCTTTTTGAGTTACGATACCTAAATCAATACGTGATACATCGGCTGAGAAAAACTTATCGCCTTGAAAGTTTTCAAATAACCAAATGCTGGTGGAATCAAGAAGAACCAATTTGCTCCGGTCTGGGCTGAGGGCCGCAGATGTGATCCAACATAGCTTTTCCATTGTGGTGCAAGTTTGAAACGAATCAATCAATTCAGCATCAAAATTAGCAGCATGATCACCAACTTTATAAACTTTCGTAATACCATCGAATGGTTCAGTACGATTTTTAGTAAATAGGTATAGGTGTCGGCCAAGCGCTACAAAGGCTTCTAAATCAAAGTTACGTTGATCAGGTTGAATAGGGCTGCCATCCATCTCTGGGTAAGTAAATTTGATTATCTCTGCTTCTGTGGTGTCGCTTTTGATGTCGATAGGATTTTCTATTTTATAAATGGTTAGCCATTTTCTGTCGTTTTTATTATTGCCAAAATCTCCTAAAAAGAAGTGACCAAATTTATTTTGCGTCATATCTTCCCAATCAATATTTTTAGCATTGGTTACCAAAATTTCTTTTGCAATTGAACCATCTTCATTAAGGCGGTAGAGTTTTGGCTGATCGCCACTGTCATTAATCGCCCAAAGCCGGTTAAATTTATCAAATTCAATCCCTGAAATTTCTCTCAGTTTCGGATCTACAGTTAAACGTTTTTTGCTGTACAGGGTGTAAATGGATGAAGCAATCAACAATCCGATGACGGTGACTGACAAGGTTAATACCGTAAGTAAGCTTTTTTTTAACATTAACAAGGGAGTGGCTTTGAATAATGTGTTCATTATAACTTACTAAAGCGGCTGCTGTATATTCCAAACCCCTGTCCCAGTGACAGACACAAAGTTAATGTTATCCTGCAAGACTTTATGGCCAACATTAACTGATGACTCAGGATGACTAACTAAGTAGCCTTGAACACAGTTAATGCCCATCGATTTAACTAACTCAAATTGAGCGAGTTCTTCAACCCCTTCGGCAACGATTTTCAAACCGAGTTTGCGGCCAAGCTCGCTAACCGAATGCATGATTTCATTATACTTAAGGTTATCGTTAGCTTGTGACACAAACAACTTATCGAGCTTGATCACATCTATAGGTAAGTCTGCAAGGGTACTTAAAGAGCTAAACCCTGTACCAAAATCATCAATTGCAATAGTGATCCCTTCCCCTCGAAGCTTTTCTAATGATTCTATAATCTTATTGCTTGCTTTGATTAAAGTTGATTCGGTAATTTCTAGCATTAGCGCTTTTGCTGGTAGCCCAGTTTTAGCAAGCTTTTCCATTACCCACTCATAAATGTCGTAATGCTTTAATTGGACGCCGGATAAATTAACCGAAATAGAAACTTTATTCATACCGGCATTGTACCAAGCTGACATTTGCCGACATGATTCAAGCATGATCCAATCGCCGAGTTCCAATATCAGGTTTGACTCTTCAGCAATAGGGATAAACTCATCTGGTGTAATGAAACCTTCAACTGGGTGCTCCCACCTAACGAGCGCTTCAAAGTAGTCAATAGCACAGTCATCTACGTGGACTATGGGTTGGAAAGATAGATGAAAACTATTACTGGAAATCGCAAGACGCATCTCTTCTAACAAGTAGTGGTAGCGGCGAATTTTTTTGCCCATTTCAGGTGAATACACCTTAAATATTCCGCGGCCGTCAGTTTTAGCCCGGTACATAGCCACATCTGCCATTTGTAATAATGCTTGTGGAGTAGCTGCACTATCGGGATAAACAGCAATGCCAATACTGGCACTAATTTTTATCAGCTTATTACCTAAGACAAAGTCGCGTTCAATTTCATGCAACACATTCTGTGCAACTTCTAATGCCTTTCCTTTATTATCTTTCAAGTTAATGAAGATAGAAAATTCATCACCTCCAAGTCGAGCTAGGTTTTGTTCTAATTGACTAATTGGTGAAATGTTACTTATTTTATGATGGCGTAAAACACTACTTAAACGAGATGCAACTTGAATTAAAACATCATCTCCAAAGCTATGACCAAAAGAGTCATTAACCTGTTTAAATCCATCTAAATCAATAAATAATAATGCGCAGCTAAACTTATTAACTTCTGCAATTCTTAGCTGTTTGGCAAGATGCTCTATATAAGCATGTCGATCAATAAGGTGGGTCAATTTATCTTGATAAATACTGACTTCAGTTTCGCGGGTGTAATTAGTGATATATGTACTTAGAGATTGAAAGTTATTTTGTAACTGTTCAAGTTGAGTACGTTTTGTATGATGAGAATTGATGGCAATATTTAGGCCACTGAGCAATTCTATAAATTGATTGTTAAGAAAATCAAGTCTTTGATTTTCTATTTTATTTTTGAATCTTAAACTTACTAGCCAACTTACAGCTAACGCTAATAACAGCAAGATGATTATGTTAATAGGTGCTAAAAGCGTAGCAAGTACAAGGTCTGAAGCACTCGTTGTAATTACAGAATCCGCTGTGACATTAATTACAATATAAGCGATGTCGTTGTTGTAAATTAAGTGCTGTCCACTTAAAACAAGATTATACCAAGGGGCAGCAACAACATTTACTTGCCCTTGTTCGAAGGTATGTATGTCTATGCCTTTAGGAGCATAAACTAAATCATTGACTTGTTTAGTCAAAAAGATATTAAAGCCGTATATAAAAGCTATTAGAGTTATAATACATATAGATAAAATTCGAAGAGTATTAGCCATAAATTACTACCGTTTTGGTGTTTTTGTTTTACTATAAAACCTCACCAGTTAATGAATTGAGTATATTGTTTGTGTTTAAGATAGACAAAGTCTTTCTCATACTTTGGGGTTTGGATGAGTGCTTAATGTGAAAATTCATAGCGTTTAGTGTTATGTGTATACAACTTTAAGGTTGCATTAGGGTGGTTTTCCTATAACTTTTATACTATTTTGTTTGTGTTGCTAAAACAATTTTTGTTATTAGTTTTTAAATCTGGTTACTAAAAGGTTTTAAATTTTTACATTTGTACCCAATATCGTTCTGGTTGTTTTGTTTTTAAATTTTAAAGTTTATATATTTAATTATTTTATCCATAGGTTTTTAGTTTTATTTATTATCTATAGAGTTTCAGGTGGTGTTATTAATTTTGATAGAGATGACTCTGTAAATATAGATTTCTGTGTCAGAACAAATTGCTATTACATTGCAGGTTTAGCAATGCGTACTATAATTTGATGAATGGCTTTCAGCTTTTAATTTACGCTTTTCTACTTATTGTTTTTATACTTTTACTGAGATAATTTTTAAAAACGTTAATTGGACAATGTTGAAGTTAACGGTTGTTTTATAATTTTATTTTTTAATAATTTATGTGGTAGTAGCATAGTAAGTAGTTAAGAATTTAAACTTTGTTTTTACTTATTTTGTTGGTTTATTTATAAAAACAGTGTGGCGTAAACAAGTTTTCATTTTTGGAAATAATTAGCTAATGTTTTTTGATGAGTGAAGTAGTGTCTCTTTTGGTGCTTTTACTCTAATTAATCACTTCAATTTTATTCACTTTACCCAACCTAAATTGTTATCTACTTTTTATAAGTTATGTAGAGAGCTGATAAAAATGACGCTGAAAATAAAGTATATTTTACCATCAACTTGGTTCAGTTATTGCTCGTAATAATATAGCAATATGATTGTTGTAATTTTGTATGTTTTACGCACTATTTTGGTGCAAAAAATAAACAGTTGCACTGTCATAATGCGTAAATATAGGTTTGATTTACTAACACGAACTTGATGTTTTTGTAAGCAAGATAGCAAAACCTGCAACGCACAGTTTCCGCTCAATGATTTATTAGTGCGGGACTGTGGCAAGGATTAATTTACCAATTGGTTGAATTGGAGCCCACTATGTTAAGTAAACGTTTTTTTAAAACTAAAGACGAAACCGAAGTTACCTTTGAATTCCAACACCCTGACGCTGATGATGTGCAATTAGTCGCAGAATTTACAGATTGGCAACCAGTGCCAATGAAGTTCAATAAAAAAGAACAAGTTTTCAAATACAAACAGCGTTTACCTTTAGATCAAGAATTTCATTTCCGCTACTTAATTAACGGCGAAACATGGGACAACGATCACCAAGCTGATGGTTATATTCCTAACGGTTTTGGTACTGATAACAGCATTGTTAATACCCAGCGCGCTTAGGTGTTTTAATGCAGTCACTTTCGCAGTTATATTACCTGCATGGCATAGGCTATGAATACACTAAGTACACTGGCGAACATGTTATTTTCGATGAAAGTACACGTAAGCAGGCACTTAGTTGTTGTGGTATCGATACTCAAGATGAAGATGCAATTAAGCAACTTAATTTTGCATTAGATGCAGGTACTTGGCTGAATTTGTTGCCTCAAACAAGTATTGTTGAGGCACATCAGCCTATTTTGAAAGTACGCTTAGATGAACGTTTGTTATCACGATCATGCACATTAAGCGTTCCTTCGTTAAATATTTACTTTACCCGTGAAAACTTACAGGGTTTAGAGGTACTCGGAGATTATGGTTTAAATGGCATACGTTATCTCGAACTCGCTTTACCGGTTCCTGACATGCCGATTGGATATCATGATGCGCTAATTTCTGTTGCAGATCAGCAGTCTCACAGCCAACTTTGGGTAGTACCAAAAGAATGTTTTTCTATTGATGATAAAAAGCGTTTAGGTTTATCTATTCAGCTTTATAGCTTATGTAATGAAGATGGTTTAGGTATCGGTGATTTTGCGGATTTAGAAAAGCTGATTCAAGAAGCAGCAGCACAAAATATGGATTATGTGCTACTTAATCCCTTGCATTTATTATTTGAGCATAGCCCAGAAAGAGCAAGCCCTTATAGCCCAAATTCCCGAGCTTTATTAAATCCTTTATATATTGCTGTATCGCAATGCGAGGACGCCAAAAATAATAAGGTACTTACTAAATTATTAGCAGATAAGCCGCAACCCAATTCGTCTTACATCGATTACACATCGGTCAGTGAATTCAAATATCAAGTATTTAGTTGTTTGTATCAGCACTTTTGCGAGTTTGCCTCACCAGATCGAAAAGAACAGTTCGCGATTTTTTGTGATACGCATAAGCGTAGCCTATCCACCATGCTGGTTGGCGATCGTGATTATGCAAGTTACTTACAATGGCAAGCGCATTCACAATTAAATATATGCCAACAAGCAGCCCGTGATAGTGGTATGGCTATTGGCCTAATCAATGATTTAGCTGTTGGGTGTGCAGGTGATGGTAGTGAGTTTAAAAGCCAAAACGAACTTTTTGCCGAAGGTGCGCATGTCGGCGCACCGCCAGATCCTTGGGCTGAGCATGGCCAAAACTGGGGGCTACCAGCCCTTAATCCGCAAAAGTTAAGCAAGGACAACTTTGCATTCTATCGTTCGCTTATCCGAGCCAATATGGAAGACGTTGGAGGTCTGAGAATTGACCATGTAATGGCAATTCGTCGACTTTGGTGGTGCTTCAAAAATAATTCACAGCAAGATGGTTGTTATGTCTATTATCCATTTGAGCATTTATTAGCGGTGCTTAAAATTGAATCTCACCTTAATCAATGTGTGGTGATTGGTGAAGATTTAGGAGTTGTACCGAATGAAGTACGTGAAGCTCTAAAAGCGAGCGCAATATATTCTAATGGACTGTTTTATTTCGAAAAAGATTATCAAGGCGAGTTTTTAGCCGCTGAGCATTTTGCTCCTCAAAGCTTATTAATGATAGCAAACCATGACGTTCCACCTTTTAAAGGTTGGTGGATTGGCCA
>NZ_AP028065.1:2037500-3561116 GCF_030297135.1 Pseudoalteromonas apostichopi | reverse complement strand
CACCTGTTTTAATACTATAACCACCTGAATCAAAGGTAATACCTTTACCTATTAATGCGATAGGTGTGTTTTTATTACCTTGATAATGAGCAACAACTAAACGTGAACCTTCTTCACTACCACGACCAACCGCTTCAAGTGCGCCCATGCCAAGCTTTTTGATTTGCTTAGGTTCTAAAACAGTGATTTTAACACCTAACTTTTTAAGCTCTTTTGCAGCTTTTGCAAAATCAGCTGGAGTCATTTCTGTTGCAACTTCAGACGTTAAATCGCGCGCTAAAAAAACACCTTGCTCAATACTTTGCAGTAATTTGTGAGTTTTGACTGCTTGGTCTAAATTTTCAACATCAACCGTGTAGTTAACAACATGGCTGTCTTGTTCTTTTTTATATTGCTCAAAACGATGGTCACGTAAATTCGCACCATGAGCAAATTCAGCAGCGTATTTAGCATTGATTGCGCTGTCTTTTAACTCAGAAAAATCTAGGCTTACAGTTGCTTGTTTAGCAGACTGTAATTTAGCGTGAACATTACCACCCAGTTTTGCCATTTTTGCTGCATCCAGCTTCGGCTGCTCTCCTAAGCCAACAAGTAAGATGCGTTGGTGTTCGCTACCATTTGGCGCGATTACTTCTAATGTTTTGCCATAGCCAGCTTTAAAGTCACTAAACTCAATAACTTTGTTTAAGTGAGTTTGGGTTTCTGGTTTTAAATAATTAAAGTTAGCAACTTGGCTATCTGTATCTAAAAATAAAACTAAGGTGTTGTCGTTCGGTTTAATTGATTTTGCAAAAGTGAACTCTGCGGCATTCACTTGCGTAGCAAGTGTTAATCCTAATGCAATAGCAGATAAGCTGTGTGCAATTTTCATTTTTTAATATCCCAATGTTAAAAAGCTGTGTTTTACCGTAAATAAGGTTAAGAGTTAAATTGTTAGCGGTGAATCGCTGTTTGCATGCGTTTAAGTTGAAATTATTAATACCTATGCTCGGTCTCTATTAAATACAGGCTTTTACGAGGAAATTAGTATGACAATTAAGTCGATGTTACTGACACTATTCACTTGCAGTGCCATTTTTACCATCAGCCCAATTAAAGCTGAAACAATGCCAGATAATGCAACAGGGCATATCGAAACTATAGTGCTTGGCTCGGGTTGCTTTTGGGGAGCAGAAAAACGTTATGAAGCACTGGATGGCGTGTTAGATGCGGTATCTGGTTATGCTGATGGGCATGGATTTAAAGCAACCTACAAAAATATTACTCGTAGTTCTCGTCGTTTTGATGAAAACAATTACGCAGAAGTAGTTAAAGTGACATACAACAGTAACGAGTTAACAACACAATCACTTTTAAAACACTATTTTGAAAACCATGATCCTACTCAGCTAAATCGCCAAGGTAATGATATTGGTACTCAATATCGCTCAACAATTTTGACTAGTAATAATGAGCAACTCGAGATTGCCAATAAACTTAAAGATGAATATCAAGAGAAACTAACAGCAGCAGGGTTTGGCAAGATTGTAACTGTGATAAAACCGCTTGATGCGTTTTATGCTGCTGAGGATTATCACCAAGATTATTTAAAGAAAAATCCTAATGGCTATTGCCCTGATCATTCAACGGGCGTTGTATTCACACCATTAGAAAAACAGCAGGTTGATAACACAGCCTTATTGGCTGGAAAGCAAATTGTGGTCATTGATGCAAAAGGTTATTGCCCATACTGTGAAAAATTTAAAAAAGACGTCGCCAATGAATACATGGGGTCAATCCCTATGACTTTTCGACATGCTGATCAGCTTGATGGTTTAAACATAAAAACGCCAACATGGGCAACACCCACGTTATTATTTATAGAAAATGGTGATGAGGTTTATGGTCGCCAAGGGTATGTTAGTAAAGGTGAGTTTTACAAAGCGTTAGGCGCATTTAAGCTGGGTGACAGTGAAGCTTTTAGAGTGGCTTTTCATGCGACTACAGACAGCCCTTTTTGTAAACAATACGATATCTTTAAAAATACACCTGATGGAATTTTCATTGATAAGTTAAGTGGTGCGCCGCTTTTTGACACCCGAGACAGATTCAATTCTGGCACCGGTTGGCTTTCATTTACTCATCCTGTAAAAGATAGTGTGACAATGCATGAAGATAATAGTTACGGCATGCAGCGAATTGAGCTTAAGTCAAAAAGCTCCGGCATTCACTTAGGTCATTTGTTCCCTGGTGAAGGGCCAAGAGGTAAAGATAGATACTGCATAAATGCTACAGTGCTTGATTTTGTGCCAAGAGATAAATCATAAAAGGTAATTGGTATAAGAAAACCAGCCGACATGGCTGGTTTTCTTTTAGCCTGATGACTTTTTACCACAATTTTAATTCCTGTTTAGCGAGATTTAAGTTAAACGACACCAGCTCGTTATTATTTAGCTGCACAGCTTCATAGAAATCGGCAATGGCTGCCGTATCATTTTTCGCCATTAGTCTGGCAATACCTCTATTACTTAATGCATAAGAGGTCAGTTCATTACGCTTATAGTGTGGAGCATTGACCTTTTTAAGCATCGCGATTGCTTGAGAGCAATCTTGATCAGCTTTATCAAACTGCTTCAGTTTCACACTCGCAACGCAACGATTAAATGGCACGATATAGTTGTTAGCTTCGTTCATTGTCTCTAAAGAATTATTAGCAAAGTTACCTTGCATAATTGCTTTTGAGCTTGCGTTATCGTCAACAACCATGAGTTTAAAGTCGTTGTTGTTGGCAAATACAAAATTTGAACAAACAAATAATATTAACCACAGGCAGGGTTTAAGATTTAATTTAAACATTGTTTTCTCCTTGTTAGTGTAAGCAATATGCTTACTCTATAAAGTTAGAAACACTGTATAAAACTGACAAACGAGATAATCGCACCCGTTAGGTGAAGAAAAGTATTCTATAAAGCAGATATTTAAGACGAAAAAAAGCCCGGTCAGAACACACAAGAACCGGGCTTTCGACAACAATTTGGTTGGGGTAACTTTTACAGCGCTAGGTTTTGTTTCGCGCGGTTTAAGTTATGGTTAACAAGTTCGTTTTTAGAAATTTGCACTGCTTCATAAAAGTCAGAAAGTGCAGCAGTATCGTTTTCAGACATGATGCGTGCAACACCACGGTTACTAAGTGCAAACGATGTTAATTCGCGGCGTTTGTAACCTGGTACTTTACTTGTGCTTAGAAGAGAAATTGCTTGAGTACACAGGTTTTCCGCTTCTGAAAAATTCTTTTCTTTAACGCTTAATGCACAGCGGTTGAAGGCAGTTTCGTATTGGCTAGTTGCATTGTCGTTAGTTTGAGCTTGCTCAATAACCATCAGTTTATAATCAGCTTGATCGGCTACTGCCATCGCTGAGCAAGTTAATAAAGAGCTAAGTGCAATAGTGGTTACAAGTGTTTTTAACATGATAGTTTTCCTCTGAATAAGTTGGTGTTTCTTGCCAACGAGTGAACTTTAAAATATTCCTATAAGCTAAACAAACGATTAAATTAAAACTGATAGATGAAGAAATTTAATCTATAGAGTAATTACTCAGTATTTGAGGTGTGGCGGGGTAGTAGAGGGGGGAATTTGAATCTTAAAAAACCAGTTAAGCTATTAAACTTACACACTAATGTCATTGCTTTATTTCAGAGAGTGCCCCTAGCAAGTAGATTTGTAGGTATACGGCAGATATCAGAAGAATGGCTATTACTTTAGAGCTATTTTCAAAACTAAAATATCTGCCGTATCATGTTGTTCTTTTAATAAAATGGTATTTCCGTTTAGTGCTGTTATTTGGCTACAAAACACTACGCAAAACTGTTGAAAATCATTACTTAGATTTTGAACACCTTGTTTATAATCATAAAAATTCATAGTAGGTGCCTGATTTTGTGTGTATTGATAGAAAAAACCATTTTCCTGTGGATAGACACTTAAAATAAAATGCTTATTATTTAAAAGGTTAGTGTCTCCATTGCTGATAACTCGGCCATTGTGAAAGCTCAGTAATTCGTCTTTATCATTTAAAAAGACTTCTTTATAGGTCAATTGTGTTTTCAATGACACTATCTGATTAGTAGTTAAATTAAACCTAACTATCTCGTCATTGTGAGTGTTCTTATCAACAAACAAAATGGCATCTGACTTTTTATACCACGCTATTGGTTCACCAATGATTTCATTTAACCATCTGACTGAGAATTGGTTCTGTTCAAACTCAATAATAAACGGTTTGTTATTTATACTGCTTGCTATGCGGGTTCCCGAGATGTCCCAGATAGGCTTTGATAAAGCAAATTCTTGCTTAGTGTTCTCAAACAGTAATGTTTCTTTTTCATTCTCTATATTTTTTAAAAAAAGTTGAGGTAGTCCATGTTTCATTGACATGTAGGCAATGTGTTTTTCATCCGGTGAAAGTGCAGCTCCTTTATCAATAGTGTTAGAGTTTATAATTTTGGTAGGAGTAGGCAGTAAATCTAAACTACTAATTAAGATATCTTGATCAGACTTAGCTTCAATAAAATAAAGCTTGTCTTTAACTATTTGGGGATAAACCAAAAAGTTATAGCTTTTAAAATTCAGAGTAGTTAGTTCTCCGCTTAATTTAAGTTGCTTTAACTCACTGCCATTGCTTAGCAGCAAAGAATCACCATCTTCAAACCAATCCATAAAATGCCAGTTATGATCGATTTTACCGACTGATGTAAGTTCGCTATTCGCTAAGTTTAAAAGCTTTACTTCAGATATTGCATTTTCATTAAACCCAACTAATGCTAATTGTTTTTGATCTGGTGATAAAGCGAGTTTATAAGGTTTAAAGTCATCACTTGGCTGGAGTAGTTTTTCATAATTGCCAGTTATCAAGTTATGGCGATACAAGCTTACATTTCGGCTGTGCTCGGAGCTATTTCGATTAGCCAAATAATAAAGGTTTTGCTGGTCATCTATAAAAAACAAACTGTTCCAAGTAATATCGCTACGCGAGAAAAGCTTTTCTTCATTTACTACTTTAGCCTGTTCATTCAGTAGTAAGCGATTAAATGAGATACCTTCTTCCCCTTTAAATGAATAAACCAGTGCATTTGTGTTTTTATCCCATGCAAGATAGGTAAACGCTTTTAAGGTTGTATTTAGTTGCCAATGTGCATTTAATTTTAGTTCTTTGATTAAAAGCTTTCGCTTGTTTGGTTTATTGGTAGCTTGAATATAAGCGACAAACCGCCCATCAGGGCTTACTTGCATGAAGCGTTCTTTTTCATTGCTTGCCGTAACTGGCTCAAGGTTCTCTAGAGAAATGTCATTACTTGAGCTAAAGAAACTAAAAAACAATATAAAGATAAATAGAACAGGGACAAGTAACAGTGTTTGCTTTAAATATTTTTTGTGTAGTAGTTCTTTAGATGAGGTGATTGCTTTCTTATCAGGAAAATGTATTTGAGCGTCAAGGCTGTAGCCTCGTTTTGGGTGTGTTTTGATAATGCTTTTGTTGTCATCAGACAATGCTTGCCTTAAAAGTGCGATATTTCTTCGAACTGAGTTTGGACTGTAAATTGCCTGTGGCCAGACAATTTCAAAAAGCATTTCGGCCGATAGAACTTGTCGCGGTCTTTGAGCAAAAACCAGCAGAAGAGCCATCACTTTAGGTTCTATAACTTGGACTTTACCTTCACTTACTACCTCGCCAGTTTCAACATCAATCAGAAAGTCATTAATACAAAATTGATTTGGCAATTCACTTACACTCAAAGCTAATCTTATCCTGTTGTTATTATTGGTTATTTTAAGCTTAATGCTTTCTTAATGTTTTCTTAATTGGTGCTTCATCGCTTTTTACGATTCATAACAGTAAAAAATTATCAAAAGGCCCAATGCCATCTTAATCAATAAATAGTAAAAGGAATATAAAGTGAAGCAATATTTAATTACGCTTATAATTTTTATCTCTTGCATTAGTCAACAAGCACAGGCAACAAAAGAAATAGACTATAACAATTTGGCTAATCAATTCATCACTGTTTTGAACAGCAAAGATTTAAATAAGGTTGAAGGATTTGTAGTAAAGAACTTTTCGCCAGACTCTCTTGCGCGTTGGGATGGTACAGGCAAAGATCGATATGTTGGGTATTCTATCAACACCGCTCTTTTCCATGGCGAGTTGAATGTTATTTCAACAGAGCTTGAAACCTCAAATAATCGTATACGACATATCAGTAAAGTGTATTCAAAAAATACCGAAATGCAGCACGAGGTGGTTATTCTTTTTAATAATGAGCCATTACAAGCAATTACGGGTTGGTATATCGAGGCTGACCCTCAAAACCCAGACTCTAAAGGTTCATTTACTGAGTCTCAATTAGTTAAAGAGGTTAAAGAATATACTGAGAGGCTTGCTAAGAATGGCGCTTTCTCTGGCACAATACTACTTGCCAAACATAATAATGTTTTATTTAACGCTGCATATGGCCTCGCTTCACATCGCTATGATGTAAAAAATAACTTAGATACTAAGTTTCAGATTGGCTCAATGAATAAGATGTTTACGAGTGTTGCTATATTGCAATTGGTTGAAGCTGGCAAACTATCTCTTGATGATTCGTTAACTAAATTTATTGATAAAAGCCTTTTAGGCAAGGGCGACTTTGAAAAAATTAAGATCCGACATTTATTAAGTCATACATCGGGTATTGGCAATATGTCTGGGTATGGCGAAATAGAAAATAAAGTGCGTTCACTCAAAGATATTCAACATTTATACACGTCTATTAACACAACATTTGAACCTGGAACGCAATGGCGATATAGCAATACAGGTGTGACATTACTTGGTCAGATTATTGAGAATGTTACTGGCGAAAGTTATTTTGATTTCATTAACAAAAATATTTATCAAATAGCCAACATGCAACAAAGCGGAAGTTTTGATCTAGACGTACCGGTCAAGAACACTGCTCGGAATTATTGGTTCTCAGTAGAAACGGGTCAAGTAACTGAAAACTTAATGTTTCAATCAGTGAAAGGGGGGCCAGCAGGTGGTGGATACTCAACGGTAGGCGATTTACATAAGTTCGCCTTGGCTATGCAAAATGGAGGGTTACTCAGTCGTGAGCTTTCTAAAGTTGCCCTTACAGCAAAGCCTGAACTTAATGCGCCAAACTGGGGCTATGGGTTTTCAGTCCGAAATTCAGAAGGAAATACGATTGTTGGGCATAATGGTTCGCATTTAGGTATGACTGCCAGGCTAAATATGTATATGGACAAGGGGTATATTTTAGTTGTGTTAGGCAATTATCAATCTTCTGCATGGCCTTTAGTGGCAAAAGTAGATCAACTAATAAAGCGTTTGTAAAAATTAATTAAAATTAGGGGCGTATTAAAGCCCCTAATAAACAACATGCAAATCTATTATTGTTAAATTTAATAACAATGTAATGGTTTTACGTTGTGGCAGTATTTGTGTCAGTAGGCTATTCCCTGTTTAAAATGCGCTCTAATTTTATATGTAGAAATCGGTTAGTAACTTTGTTAAAACTAAACTTCTTAAATAACAGGTGTTAACATCATAAAGGGATACTGGTGCAAGCATATAAAATCAGCACGGATAAAACTGACCTCGATATTGATGTAATTTACAGGTTTATTTCAAAAAGCTACTGGGCGTCCGGAATACCAAAGCAGACGCTAGAAACAGCCATTTCAAACTCATTTTGTTTTGGTGTCTATGATAGCCATAATTCTCAAATAGGTTTTGCCCGCCTCATAACAGACAAAGCAACATTTGCCTATCTTGCCGATGTATTCATAGTAGAGAGCCATCGAGGCAAAGGATTGAGCAAGTGGCTAGTTGAGAGCATAGTCTCTCACCATGAGCTTCAAGGCTTAAGGCGTATAGTATTGGCAACAAGAGATGCGCATGGTTTGTACGCGCAATATGGTTTTCAACCAATTGAGAATCCAGAGATGTTCATGCAAATTTGGAATCCAAATGTTTACCATGATCTAGAAAAGTAACAACAATTTAAAGGTTTTATAAAACCAACTACATTTAATTCGTGGTGAACTTAGCGTTTTATAGCAGTGTTATCATATACAGGCATTAGTAAATTTAGGACAGAATTATGAAAACAGGACTTTTATCAATCGGGTTTTTAATTATATCAAATGTAAGCTTTGCTGATTGTAAAGTAGAACTTGATGAAAGGTTAAAAGACGACTTGAACCTCACATACCAACAATTTGATCAGACATACGATGCTGGGTTTAGATTGTTAGAGAAATCAGGTTGCCATGCTGAAGCCGCAATTCTAATAAAACGTTTTATTTCTCACAATAATTCAAAAGAAAGCTCATTAACTTGGCATTTAGCTCAAATGGAAGGGCTAGCGGGTGATTATCAACAAGCTGTATTTCACGCTAAAAAAAGTATTGGATCCCGATGAGAAGCTAAGTAGTTCAAAAATGTATTGGAATGACTTTGTGTTAGGAAACATCGCCTTTTGGAATAAAGACAAAGCAAAACTAAAACAACACATAGCGAATATTGAAAAGGGACAAAGTTTTAAACCTAATAAGATAAACCTGAACTACTTAAATCAGTTACTCAAACATTTTGATTTAAGCTACAAACAAGCACTATCTGTGTAGCCAACTACGTAGACTGAATTACAGAAACATCAACGTATCTGACTTAAACCTTACAAATATTACTAAATATATTATGCAAAAATTATCTAAAGCTCTTTTACTTCCAACATTCATATCTGGAGTGCTTTCATTTAAGGCGTTTGCTAACGCCCAGTCAGCTGACGTCGAAGTAATTAATCTCGCTGATGATTTTTATACTTTATATCAGTCAACCCAGACTTTGACACAAGAAAAGAGAGCAGAGCAGTTCTCTCAACATTTCGCTTCTCAATTTGCACCTTTTTATAGTGATAAAAGCTTTTTAAAAGCTATTGCGGGTTTTAGTGCAATAGAAGAGGTTTATCACTCAAAAAATAAGCGTTTATCTAAAGATTTAAATAGCAGTATGGAATCATTCATTGCTACTTTCCCCGATTTCAAATCTGAAACACCCATTTACATACTTCACTCGCTTGGAAGGTTCAATGGTGCAACTCGTGATTTGAATGGTAAGTCTTACTTAATGTTTGGTGTCGATCTTATGGCCAAATATCATAATTGGAAAAATGATACGCCATTTTTTCATCACGAACTATTTCATGTTTATCATGAAAAATTATTTCAATGTGAGGATGAGCTATGGTGCTCTATTTGGACTGAGGGATTAGCAACTTACGTTTCACATAAATTAACTCCGTCAGCCAGTGATGATGAATTGATGCTAAACATACCTGACAATCTGATTGAAAAGATTCAATCAAGAGAGCTGTATTCTCTCGTTGACCTTAAGAAAAAGTTTTATTCAATAAAGCCTGAAACATATTCTTCATTTTTCAATTTCACACAGGACGAGACAAACCTACCATACAGGCGAGGTTACTATCTAGGTTATATTTTAGCTAAAGAAATTGGCAAAAATTACAGCTTAGAACAATTGGCAAAATTGGATAAAAAGACCGTAGAGAGCCTATTACTTAAAGAGCTTGATTCATTAATAGAATCGCAAAACAAAAAACTAATAACACATAAACGACAAAACCCAGCCGAAGCTGGGTTTTGAGACAACACAATTCTGTGAGAACTTATAAAGCTAAGTTCTTTTTAGCACGAGTTAAGTTGTGTTCAACTAACTCGTTACCTGAAATTTGTACTGCTTCGTAAAAGTCAGACAGTGCTGCAGTGTCGTTTTCAGACATGATGCGGGCAACACCACGATTGCTTAACGTAAACGACGTTAATTCGCGACGTTTATGACTAGGTACTTTACTAGAACTTAGTAAGCTGATTGCTTTTGAGCATAGTGTTTCAGCTTCAGAGAACTTTTTATCTTTCACACTCAAAGCACAGTCATTAAATGCTTGTTCGTATTGACGGTTTTCTGCA
The DNA here is from genome assembly GCF_030297135.1 of Pseudoalteromonas apostichopi. Lineage (NCBI taxonomy): Bacteria > Pseudomonadati > Pseudomonadota > Gammaproteobacteria > Alteromonadales > Pseudoalteromonadaceae > Pseudoalteromonas > Pseudoalteromonas apostichopi. Next base: position 3,551,085 of record NZ_AP028065.1, on the reverse strand, counting down.
ACATTAGCAGTAATAGACTGGTCAATTACCATCAATTTGTAGTCACTTTGATCAGCCACTGCCATAGCTGAACAAGTTAATAAAGAGCTAAGTGCAACGCGTTTCATAAGTGTACTAAACATAATCTTTTCCTCTATTTAAATCGGTATCAATCGCCGACAAATGAACTTTAATTGAACAGCGCAAATTCAACAAACGATAAAAAATGACCTAATAGATGAGGAAATTTAACCTATAGACTTTAGTCTAATGCAGTGAATTAATCTTTGAGCCGTCAGCCTTCTGAATCTGACCCCGATAAAGTAGACACGGGGTTTTAATACCTAAAGAGTACGGAAAATAAACAAATTGTTGTTAATTAAAAATAAAATCGGTACTTTATGGTGGTATGTATAGTCATTGAGTTTATTCATAAAAATAAGCGTATAACCATGAAACTGATATTCGCGTTGTTACTTATAGGGCCTGCTATTGCCAATGCTGCTGAAGATAAAGTCGCTGTTTATCTTAATTTTGAGCAGGCTTATTTGAGCAACGATGTATCTTTGTTTGCCCCATTATTAAGTAAAAACTATACGATTAAACAAACATTACATATTCCAGGGATAGGGTCAGATACTGTGCCTGTTACTAAAGCTGAGTTACTTGAAGGCATGAAGCAAAACCCAAAGCCTAGTTCATTGCCGCGCTCAAAAGCTGAATCAGTCAAAATAGAAACAATTTCAAAAAGACAATTTTGTGCACGTTCACAAACTTTAGATCAAGTCGTTGTTGCAGGTAAAAACTACGAAGAGAAAGAGCAGCGCAAAGCGTGTTTTAAACATGAAAATAACCGCTATGAAGCCATAACACATACCATTGATGTGTATTATCGAGAGCTTTGATAGAGATAATTAACATTCAGAAATTTCCGTGTATCAAATAAACGTACTAACTGATATTAATTACGGACAAACCCTATAAATGAGATAAGGAAATAAATATGAAAAAACAGTTAGGTTTAGTAGCTGGAGTATTTTTAGCATCAACAAGTTGTTTCGCAGCTAATAGTTTTCAAGTTGAAACATCTGTTTATAAAGCGAATGAGCTACTAGCATCGCCAGTAATGCGGGTGGAAGAAAAGCAACCTGCGACCATCTCTATAGGAGAGGGGTTTAGCTATGAAGTTAAAGTTACACCACAAAAAGAGAATACGGCGGCTATAGAAACATCTATCACACTCGCTGGAAGATCTTTTACTCCTTCTTTTGTTGTGGAATATGGTAAACAGGCTTCTTTTGAAATTGGTGAAAACAAAGTGAGTATTTTGGTGACCAAGTCTAAAAGCTAAATTTTAAAAATTGACCCTCAATTAACTTGAGGGTCATTACGCTCTATCACTCACTTAAGGTGTTTAAAAGTATCTATCATCCATTTAATAAATAGCTCTAGTTGTGCATTGGTTTCTGCCGGCTCGTGTTGTACTAAGTAGTACTTATCTTTGGTTTTTAGTGGCATATCGGTGAAATTAAATAACCACTGCTCATCAAACCAAGTTTGACTAATTGGCAAGGGGATAAGAGCAATACCCATGCCCTGTTGAGCCGCACGTGCCACACCAAACATACTATCAACCTGAATAATTTGTTTTGGTGCAAAGTCATCAATACCAGCATGCTCTGCCCATTGGTGCCAAGCCCACGGCCGTGCTTTATGAAGAATAAGAGGTACTTCGTTTAAGGCCTGAAACGGGTTTTCTTGCCATGCTTGCCAGTTTTCTTTATTGCAAGCTGGTGTGTACGATAGCGAAAATAGCTCATGTACAACGCCTTCATGCGGTTTAGACGAAGACAATACAATCGACAAGTCGCTTTGCTTAGTCAGTTCTTTACGCGTTTTTAAGGTATTAAGCTGTAAGTTTGTATTTGGATGTTCGCTAGTCCATTCGCTTAGTTTTGGCATTAAAAGCTCACTGGCGAAAAACTCAGGTAGCGTAATACTAATAGTCACATTTTCTTGTAACTGACTAAACTCATTGATGGTTTTTTCTAGCGCTTTAATAAGCGGCGATACAGAGTCATAAAAATTCTTACCAGCCGCAGTTAAGCGGATAGAGCGGGTTTGACGTTCGAACAGTTCAATACCCAATTGTTCTTCTAATTGTTTGATCTGATGGCTTACGGCAGAAGGCGTAAGGTAAAGCTGGTTTGCTGCATCTTTAAAGCTAAGAGTGCGAGCAGCAAAACAAAATGAGCGTAAGCCACGTATAGGTGTTTGCATAGTTAATTTCAGTAAGTCTCAATAGCGCTTGTTAGTTAATTAACTGCTAAGCAATTATTATCCCAAAATGTAAAAAAATAGAGATTAAAGAATGAATATAGCTAACTCTTGCTATATTGTATAAAAAACAGCCGCGAATCGCTCGTTTAATCTATGTTTAGGCTAATGTTTAGCAAAAAAGTGATCTTAGCAGTTTTACCTTTTTGGTAATAGTCTAAGTAATAGATACTAGCGATTCACTAAGGTAGGGCATTTTATACTATTTATGTGACAAAATGGTGCGGCGAAAGGCTAACTTTAGATAAAAAAAATCCCTCTTGCGAGGGATTTTGGGTAACTCAGCGCCATTGGCACTGGGAATGAGGTCGGTACATGGGATGTGAGTAGCTTAAAAAGCCATCTCTGGAACATCACCTTCAACAAGCAATTTGCCTGCCGTTTTGCTAATGATTTCGTCTACCGACACGCCTGGAGCGCGTTCGATTAGATGAAATGCGCCGTCTTTAACTTCTAGTACGGCTAAATCAGTTACGATTTTCTTTACACAGTTAACCCCAGTTAACGGTAAAGTGCAACTTTCTAATAACTTAGAGTCGCCATGCTTGCTTGCATGCGTCATCGTAACAATAATATTCTTCGCGCCAGCAACGAGGTCCATCGCGCCACCCATGCCTTTAATTAGCTTCTTTGGGATCATCCACGATGCGATGTTACCGTTCTGGTCAACTTCAAATGCACCTAATACTGTTAAGTCTACATGACCACCCCGTATCATGGCAAAACTATCTGCACTATTAAATATTGCTGCACCTGTGGCTGCTGTCACGGTTTCTTTACCCGCATTGATCATATCTGCATCAACTTGGTCTTTAGTTGGGTACGCACCCATGCCTAGTAAGCCATTTTCAGACTGTAGCATGACTTCGATGCCATCTGGGACATAGTTAGCAACTAGAGTAGGGATACCAATACCTAGGTTTACGTAATAGCCATCTTGTAGCTCTTGTGCAACACGCATTGCAACTTGTTCACGTGATAATGCCATTTTATTGCTCCTTAATCGCGAGTTGTTACACGTTCGATGCGTTTTTCAAAGTCGCCTTTGATCACGCGATTAACATAAATACCTGGGGTATGAATTTGGCTTGGCTCAAGTTCACCTGGTTCTACAATCTCTTCTACTTCAGCAACAGTAATTTTACCTGCTGTCGCAGCCATCGGGTTGAAGTTCATTGCTGTATGGCGAAATACAAGATTACCGTAGCGGTCTGCTTTCCAAGCTTTAACAATGGCAAACTCACCAGTAATTGATTCTTCTAAGATATACGGGCGGCCATCAAACTCTTTGACTTCTTTACCTTCGGCAACAGGGGTACCGTAACCCGTTGCAGTATAAAATGCAGGAATACCAGCACCACCAGCACGCATTTTTTCAGCGAGCGTCCCTTGCGGTGTCAAAACTACATCAATTTCGCCATTTAAAAGTTGTTGTTCAAAAAGCGCATTCTCGCCAACATAAGAAGCGATGATTTTTTTAATTTGTTTATCGTGAAGTAAAATGCCTAAACCAAAATCATCTACACCACAGTTGTTCGAAACAACTGTTAGGTTTTTAGTCTGTTTACGCTTAATTTCACTGATAAGTCCTTCAGGAATACCGCATAAGCCAAAGCCACCAGCGATAATGGTATCGCCATCTTTTAAACCTTCCATTGCAGCTTCATAACTTGAAACCACCTTATCGAAACCGGCCATGAGCCTACTCCTTAATTATTCTGAGTGTTCTTTAGAGCAAGTGATACCTTGCTGACAGGTTGTTTATTTAATGCACTACAAATAGCCCAACCAGCTTTCGCCAGTCTTTCTAAATCAATTCCATGCTCTATGCCAAGCCCTTGTAGTAAGTAAACTACATCTTCAGTGGCAACATTTCCTGACGCGCCTTTGGCATAAGGGCAACCACCTAGGCCTGCAACAGCACTGTCAACCGTTGCTATACCGCGGTTTAGCGCGGTGTAAATATTTGTGAGCGCTTGTCCATAGGTGTCGTGAAAATGTACAGCGAGTTTCGACTTATCAATATGTTGCAAGAGTAAATCTAATAACTCATCAACTTTTTTCGCCGTACCCACACCAATGGTGTCACCTAGGCTAATTTCGTAACAACCAAGCTCGAGTAATCGCTCTGATACTTTTAATACATCATTGTAGTCGACATCACCTTGATATGGGCAACCCATAACGCAGCTAACGTAACCTCTAACACGAATGTTATTCGCTTTGGCAAAAGCCATGACATCTTTAAAGCGATCAATACTTTCATCAATAGAGCAGTTGATGTTCTTTTGACAAAACGCTTCGCTTGCAGCTGTAAAGATAGCAAATTCTTGTATGTCGACTTGTTTAGCTGCTTCTGCACCACGTAAATTCGGGGTGAGGGCACTTAAATTAACGTCTGGTAAATTTAAAGCGCTTATTACATCGCTAGAATCAGCCATTTGTGGCACCCATTTAGGTGACACAAATGCGCCTGCTTCAATATCTTTAAGACCAGCTTCAGCTAGGGCGTTGATCAGTGCTACTTTATCTTGAGTACTAACGGCTGCTTCATTTTGTAAACCGTCTCTGGCGCCAACTTCTACAATGCGAACAAAATCAGGAAACTGTGCCATTACGCCTCCGGCTCTTCAACAATCGCTAGCATATCACCGTGACTCACCAGTTCACCTTCAGCAAAGCAATAGCTCGTTAATACGCCATCATGCGGGGCATTAAGGGTGTATTCCATTTTCATAGCTTCAATAATGACGACCGCATCACCTTTAGAAACAGTACTACCTACCTCAACTAAATGCTTAACAACAGTACCGTTGAGTGGCGCGGCAAGTGGTAGTGCATCACTTTCGTGCTCACTAATATAGTGTTTATCAATCAGCTCAAGCACCTTTTGTTGTGCTTTGTACATCACTGTGATGTGAGAGTTTGTTTGATTAATATGAGCAACAACTTTTTCGCCATTAACGACTAGGTTTGCAAGGCCATTTTCAACGTTGCCCGAAGTTGTATAGTCAACCCCGTCAAGGCTGATTCTAAAACCATCTGAGGTTTTAACCGCATGAACGTCTAGATCAACAAATGGAATCGTGGTTTTAGCGTCACTGTTTAGCATAAAGCCTGTTAATTGCTGCCATGGGCTGCTGCTTTCACCTTTTAGTTGATGTGCATACGCATAGGCTGCCACCACGGTTGCAATAACTGACTGTTGCTCGTTTTTAGCAACAAGGCGCTCACCTTGGTCTTCAATAAAGTGCGTATCGGGTGCACCTGCTTGAAAAGTAGGGTGGTTAGTAAGGTTATGTAAGAAATTAACGTTACAACTAAAACCTGCTAGGTGAAATTGCTCAAGTGCTTTCGATAAACGCCCCAGTGCTGCCTCGCGGTTATCGTCATGAACAATTAATTTAGCGATCATAGGGTCGTAGAACGGGCTAATTTCATCACCTGCTGCAATGCCTGTATCTATTCGTACAAATTCAGATTCGTTCGGTGTAAATAGGGCGTCAATGTGACCAGAACACGGAATAAAGTCATTGCTAGGATCTTCCGCATAAATACGCGCTTCAAAACTGTGGCCTTGTAGCTGAATATCAGCTTGGTTAAGAGGTAATGCTTGACCTGCCGCAATATTGATTTGCCAATTCACCAAATCAACACCAGTTACCATTTCTGTTACTGGGTGCTCTACCTGTAAACGGGTGTTCATTTCCATGAAGAAGAATTCATCACCGCATAATAAAAACTCAACCGTACCTGCACCGCGATAGTTAATCGCTTGGGCACAACGAACCGCTGCTTCACCCATTTCTTTGCGAAGTGCATCAGATAAACCAGGTGCTGGGGCCTCTTCAATTACTTTTTGGTGACGTCGTTGTAAAGAACAGTCACGATCGCCTAAGTACACACAGTTACCATGACTATCGGCAAAAACTTGTACTTCAACATGGCGAGGTTTAGTGACATAGCGCTCTAGAAGTACTAAGTCGTTACCAAATCCGGCTTTAGCTTCACGTTTTGCGCCTTCAAGTGCACTCATAAAGTCTTTTGCGTGTTCAACAACTCGCATGCCTTTACCACCGCCACCAAAGGCTGCTTTGATTAGTACTGGATAACCAATTTTTTCAGCTTCTGCTTGTAAGAAATCAGTATCTTGATTGTCACCATAATAACCAGGCACTAAAGGCACATTTGCTTGGTGCATAATTTCTTTAGCACGGGTTTTTGAGCCCATGGCTTCAATGCTTGATGCTGGCGGTCCAATAAAAGCGATATCATTTTTTTCGCATGCTAGTGCAAAGTCACAGTTCTCAGATAAAAAACCATAACCAGGGTGAATACAATCAACATCAGCATGTTTTGCAACGTCGATGATTTTGTCTGCTACTAGGTATGAATCTTTACTTGGTGCAGGGCCAATGTGATACGCCTCATCAGCTAGCTTTACATGCTGAGCATGTTTATCCGCATCTGAGTACACAGCGACCGTCGTTAAGCCCATTTGTTTAGCTGTACGCATAACACGGCAGGCAATTTCACCACGGTTGGCAACGAGAATTTTTTTCAATGATTTTGTTGTCATAATGGTTCCTATTTCTGCCAGTTAGGGGCACGTTTTTCAAAAAAAGCAGTGAGACCTTCTTGGCCTTCTTCAGATACACGAATGCGTGCAATGCGCTCAGCGGTTAATTCAATAAGTGCATCATCAATTTCTTTACCTGCGACATCATTAATAAGCTGCTTCGCTGCTTTGACAGCGACAGGGCCATTGTTAACCAGACTTTGTAAGTGTTTGTCGAGGGCTGTTTGTAAATCGCCAGTGACCTGGTGAATTAAACCAAGTTGCTTAGCCGTGTGAGCGTCAAATATCTCTGCCGTTAAAAAATAACGACGTGCAGCGCGCTCACCAATGGCTTTAATAACATAAGGGCTGATAACTGCAGGAACGAGACCTAGCTTTACTTCACTTAGGCAAAATTGTGCATCGTCTTGACATATAGCTATATCACAACAGGCAATTAAGCCTAATGCACCGCCAAAGGCTGCACCTTGCACTGCACAAACCGTTGGGTGAGGGCTTGTAGCAAGTACTTTCATAAGCTTAGCGAGCTGCATTGAATCCGCTAAGTTTTCAGCAAAGTCATTGCCAGCCATAGATTTCATCCAGTTTAAATCAGCGCCAGCAGAGAAATGCTTACCTTCGGTTTTAAGAACCAGTGCGCGCACATCACAGCTATTTGCATGTTCAATTAAACGGATCAGCTCACTGATGACTTCTTCGTTAAATGCATTGTGTTTTTCAGGGCGACTTAGTACCAGCACAGCCACATTTGATTTTGTTATTTCGAGTGTTACTGACATAAGGCCTCCATTACATTCTAAATACGCCGAACTGTGAATCGCGCTCTGGTGCATTTTTAGCTGCGCTTAAGGCAAGCCCTAATACATTGCGAGTATCAGCAGGATCGATAATGCCATCATCCCAAAGGCGGGCACTGGCGTAATATGGATGACCTTGTTTTTCGTATTGCTCGATAATTGGCTTTTTAAACTCGCTGACTTGCTCATCAGTCATGCTTTCGCCTTTACGGGCTAAACCGTCTTGTTTAACTTGTGCAAGAACGCCAGCAGCTTGTTCACCACCCATCACAGAGATACGGGCATTTGGCCACATCCACATCATGGTTGGTTCAAACGCGCGGCCACACATACCGTAGTTACCTGCACCATACGAGCCACCAATTAACACGGTGAATTTTGGCACATCAGCACATGAAACAGCGGTTACCATTTTTGCACCATGTTTGGCGATGCCTTCGGCTTCGTATTTTTTACCAACCATAAAGCCAGTAATGTTTTGTAAAAACACCAAAGGGATTTTGCGTTGTGCACATAGTTGTATAAAGTGCGCGCCTTTTTGCGCTGATTCACTGAATAAAATGCCGTTGTTGGCAACAATACCGACAGGGTGACCAAATATTTTTGCAAAGCCGGTTACTAAGGTTTCGCCAAAATAGCGTTTAAATTCATCAAATGATGAATCATCAACAACACGGGCAATCACTTCGCGGACATCAAATGGTTTTTTAAGGTCGGTACCAACAATGCCGTAAATTTCGTTAATGTCGTAACGCGGTGGTTTAACATCATCAAGTAAAGGTGCAGTAGGGCGCTGATAGTTAATTCGTTCGATACATTGGCGCGCGATAGAAAGTGCATGAGTATCGTTTTCAGCATAGTGGTCGGCAACACCTGATGTTTTACAGTGAACATCAGCACCACCCAGCTCTTCAGCACTCACTTCTTCACCTGTAGCCGCTTTAACCAGTGGCGGACCTGCTAAGAAAATTGTACCTTGTTCTTTTACGATAATACTTTCATCAGCCATAGCCGGTACATATGCTCCACCTGCGGTACATAAACCCATTACGACCGCTATTTGTGGAATGCCTTTACCAGACATACGTGCCTGATTGTAGAAAATACGGCCAAAGTGTAATTTATCTGGAAATACATCATCTTGTTCAGGCAGGTTTGCACCGCCTGAATCAACTAAATAAATACACGGTAAATGACAACGTTCTGCGATATCTTGTGCACGTAGATGTTTTTTCACCGTTAGTGGAAAGTATGTACCGCCTTTTACAGTTGCATCATTGGCGATGATCATACATTCAACGCCTTTCACACGACCAATACCGGCAACAACACCCGCACATGGAATAGCTTGTTCGTACACACCAAAGGCAGCAAATTGAGAAATCTCTAAAAATGGCGAGCCTTCATCAAGTAGCGTTTCAATACGGTCTCGAACAAATAATTTACCACGGCCTTGATGACGCTCAATCAGGGCTGGACCACCGCCTAAACGGATATCAGCGACTTTTTCACGTAAATCACCTACGAGTGCTGCCATGTTGTCGTGATTTTGCAAAAATTGCGGATCGTGTGGATTTACACTCGATTTTAAAATCGTCATAACAAGGTCCTATCGGCTTTCAGTGAATAATTCGCGGCCAATTAGCATGCGGCGGATTTCAGATGTACCTGCGCCAATTTCATATAGTTTTGCATCACGTAATAAACGACCTGTCGCATATTCGTTGATATAACCATTACCACCTAAGATTTGGATAGCATCAAGCGCCATTTTAGTCGCAAGCTCTGCCGCATATAAAATCGCACCAGCAGCATCTTTACGTGTTGTTTCACCGCGGTCACAGGCACGCGCTACCGTGTAAACGTATGAACGAGCTGCATTCATTTGCGTGTACATGTCAGCGATTTTGCCTTGAATAAGCTGGAATTGACCAATTGGGCTATCAAATTGCTTACGCTCATGAATATAAGGAACAACAATGTCCATACATGCTTGCATAATGCCAAGCGGGCCAGCTGCTAGTACAACACGCTCATAATCAAGACCACTCATAAGTACTTTTACGCCTTCGTTTAAGTTACCTAGAATGTTTTCTGCTGGTACTTCACAGTTTTCGAACACTAATTCACAGGTGTTAGAGCCGCGCATACCAAGCTTGTCTAGCTTTTGCGCTGTTGAGAATCCATGCGTGTTACGCTCTACGATGAAAGCTGTAATCCCTTTAGGGCCGGCATTTAAGTCTGTTTTTGCATAGATAACAAAGGTATCGGCATCTGGACCATTTGTAATCCACATCTTGTTACCGTTAAGCACAAATACATCGCCTTTTTTCTCAGCTTTTAATTTCATTGAAACTACGTCAGAACCAGCATTTGGCTCACTCATCGCAAGGGCACCAATGTGCTCACCACTGATTAGCTTAGGCAGGTATTTTTCTTTTTGTGCTTGAGTACCATTACGGTTAATTTGGTTAACACATAAGTTTGAATGAGCACCATAACTTAAACCAATCGATGCACTTGCACGGCTAATTTCTTCCATTGCAATGACATGTTCAAGGTAACCAAGGCCTGCACCGCCAAATTCTTCCGGCACTGTCATACCCAATAAACCCATTTCGCCAAGCTGTGGCCAAAGTTGATTAGGGAAGGCATTGTCTAAATCTGTTTGTTCCGCAAGTGGGGCAATTTCTTGGCTAGCAAAGCTATTAACGTGATCGCGGATCATGTCTGCTGTTTCGCCAAGTCCGAAGTTCATTTCTTTGTATAGTGAAATAGTGCTCATAATGTGTGTTCCTGTGAGAGTCTGTTGACGAGATTGTTGTCAGGTTATTCGTCTAAATTATTAAGGGTTTCACGACAGCGACGTTCTGCTGTAACCAATTCCATCAGTACGACTTTAATGTCGTCCATTTGTTGGCTTAGGTCCGCTTTTTTCTCTGCGATAAGGTCAAGCATAGTCACAAGCTGTTTTGCACTTGATTTATCTGCATCGTAAAGTTCAAACAAACGGCCCGTTTCAGCCAAGGTAAAACCTAAGCGTTTACCGCGTAGAATAAGTTTTAGCCTTACTTTGTCGCGTTTTGAATAAATACGGGTTTGACCATTGCGATCAGGTGAGATCAGCCCTTGGTCTTCATAAAAGCGGATAGAGCGGGTTGTAATATCAAATTCTTTTGCTAGTTCGCTGATACTAAACGTTTGCTCATTGCTAGCAGGTTCAACTGCTGCGCTTTCGAAGTTTGTTTGATTGTCTTGTTTCATGATTTATTTACCTCATTCGAATAACACCAATATAAGTGAAGTTTACGTAAAGGTAAAGGGTGATTTGGGAGTTATACTTTAGACTTATAAAGATAACTGGTTGGATTTGTTGAAAAGCCTAATTTATCTAGCCTTGTAAGCAGATGTTCGATTTTTAATACAACAAAATACAGATAAGTTTACAGTTTTAGCGACCGCAAAAAAGTTGATTTTAGATTTACGTTGGCGTAAACGTAAATATTATGTATGCTGAATTAAATCGAATTTAAACTATAACAAATTAACTGTTTGGTTACACATGATTTGAACACATGATGATAACCACTTACATGGAGCCAATTATGACTACTGAAGCCGTTGTTATTGTTGCCGCAAAACGTACCCCTATGGGTGGTTTTATGGGCGCACTAAGTGGTGCACACGCAACTGATTTAGGTGCTACAGCTATTAAAAGTAGCTTAGAGCAAGCCGGTTTATCAGCCGATAAGATTGATGAAGTAATTATGGGTTGTGTATTACCAGCTGGTCTTGGTCAAGCACCTGCGCGCCAAGCGATGTTAAAAGCGGGCCTTAATCAAGGTACTGGTGCAACAACAATTAATAAAGTGTGTGGCTCTGGCTTAAAGGCTGCGATGTTTGCCCATGACTTAATTAAATCAGGCTCTATCAACTCAGCGGTTGCTGGTGGCATGGAGAGCATGAGTAACGCGCCTTATATGTTACCGAATGCACGTTCAGGTATGCGTATGGGTCATGGTGAAGTAAAAGATCACATGATGTGTGATGGCCTTGAAGATGCTTACGACAACAAAGCAATGGGTTGTTTTGCTCAAGACACTGCCGATCAGTATTCAATTGGTCGTGAACAAATGGATAATTTTGCGCTTAACTCACTGACTAAAGCAAATAGCGCGATTGAAACCGGCGCATTTGCGAACGAGATTGCAGCGCATACTATCTCTACGCGTAAAGGTGATGTGACTGTTGCGATTGATGAGCAACCAGGTAATGCACGTCCTGATAAAATCCCTGGTTTACGTCCTGCATTCAAAAAAGACGGCACTATCACAGCTGCAAACTCTTCATCAATTTCTGATGGTGCAGCAGCGCTTGTGTTAATGCGTGAATCAGATGCTAAAGCACAAGGTTTAACACCACTTTGTCGTATCGTTGCTCACAGCACACATTCACAAGCACCTAGCGAATTTACGCTAGCACCGGTTGGCGCTATGCAATCGCTTTTAGAAAAAGCAGGTTGGTCTGTTAATGATGTTGATTTATGGGAAATCAATGAAGCCTTTGCGATGGTGACTATGCTTGCAATTAACGAGTTAAAACTTGATGAAAGCAAAGTAAATGTCAATGGCGGTGCTTGTGCACTCGGCCACCCAATTGGTGCCAGTGGCGCGCGTATCTTAGTAACGTTAATTCATGCATTAAAGAATCGTGGTCTTAGCAAAGGTGTTGCCTCACTGTGTATCGGTGGTGGTGAAGCTGTTGCTATGGCAGTCGAAGCAATTTAATTACGTTTTCGAACTTAATCTCTCACAGCCGCAACGTATTTTAAAAACTATCATGTTGCGGCCTCTTTATACCCACTGGGGAGGAGTGCCTCATGCACCAAGTACCTTTATTTATCAACGGCGAATTTACCCAATCAAGTTCAACGCAGCTGATTGATGTTATCAATCCTGCAAACCAAGAAGTGTTAGCTCAAGTCCCGTGTGCAACAGATGCAGAAATGGATGCAGCCATTGAATCTGCTAAAGAAACTTTTAAAACTTGGAAAGAAGTGCCAATTTCTGAGCGTGCGCGCATTATGATGAAGTACGCTGCACTACTAAAAGAAAACCATGACGAGCTTGCGACGATTATTTGTCATGAGCTGGGTAAAACATTTGAAGATGCCAAAGGTGATGTTTGGCGTGGTATTGAAGTTGTTGAGCAAGCAGCTAATGCTCCATCACTGATGATGGGCGAAACTATTGAAAACGTAGCCCGTAAAATTGATACCTATTCTTACATGCAGCCGTTAGGTGTATGTGCGGGTATTACGCCATTTAATTTCCCTGCGATGATCCCATTATGGATGTTCCCACTGGCTATTGTATGTGGTAACACCTTTATTCTGAAACCATCTGAGCAAGATCCACTAACACCAATGCGTTTAGCTGAACTATTTGTTGAAGCGGGTGCACCAAAAGGGGTGTTACAAGTTGTTCATGGTACAAAACCACAAGTTGACCGTTTATTAGAAGATCCAGCAGTGCGCGCTATTTCATTTGTTGGTTCGTGTGGTGTTGGTGAATACATCTATTCAAAAGGCACTGCAAATCTTAAGCGTGTACAAGCCTGTGTAGGTGCAAAAAACCATATGGTTATTATGCCTGATGCGAGTAAAGCGCATGTTGTTAATAACTTAGTTGGCGCGTCAGTAGGTGCTGCAGGTCAGCGTTGTATGGGTATTTCGGTTGCTGTATTTGTTGGTCAAGCAAAAGACTGGGTTGATGAAATTAAAGCAGGCTTTGAAAACGTACGCCCTGGTGTATGGGATGATGCTAACGCGGCTTACGGTCCACAAACATCAAAAGCAGCTAAAGATCGTATTTTATCACTTATCGCAAGTGGTAAAGCACAAGGTGCAACGTGCTTAATTGATGGCTCTGACTTCACAGTTGAAGGTTACGAGCAAGGTAACTGGGTTGGTCCAACGCTATTTACTGATGTAACAACCGAGATGGATTTATACAAAGAAGAGATCTTTGGTCCTGTATTGGCTTGTATGTTTGTAGATACTCTTGAGGAGGCGATTGAGCTTATCAATAACTCGCCTTACGGTAACGGTACTTCGTTATTCACATCAAGCGGCGCTGCTGCACGTAAATTCCAACATGAAATCGAAGTAGGTCAAGTTGGTATCAATGTGCCAATTCCTGTGCCACTACCGTTTTTCTCTTTCACAGGTTGGAAAGGCTCATTCTACGGTGATCAACACACCTATGGTAAGCAAGGTATTCGTTTTTACACAGAAACGAAAACAATTACTTCACGTTGGTTTGAGGATGATATCGCCTCAGGTCCTAACATGAGTATCAACCTTAAATAAGCCGTAATTAATTTACTGCTGAGCGAGCACACGCTCGCTCAAAGAACACACATTTAAACGACAATAAGAGTTATACCAACTCACTTAATTAAGTGAGATTTTTGAGGCAAATAAATCTAGTTGATAACAAGGCAAAAATTTCGTTATTTAGTTGTTCTAAATGAAAAATTTTTAACGCAGGTAGCGACAGATTTAATCCCTCAAAATACTTAAGTATTATTGTGGGTTGGTATTCACACAAGAATAAGACAACAAAATAGAGGTCTACTATGGACTTTAATTTAACCGAAGATCAGCAAGCGTTTGCTGAAACAGCCCGTCAGTTTGCAGAGTCTGAACTTGCTCCATACGCAGCTAAGTGGGACCAAGAACACATTTTCCCTAAAGACACGATAAAAGCAGCCGGTGAGCTTGGCTTTTGTGGTTTATATACCCCAGAAGAAGCGGGTGGCTTAGGTTTATCTCGCCTAGATTCAAGCATTATTTTTGAACAGCTTGCCATGGGTTGTACAGCAACGACCGCTATGTTGACCATTCATAATATGGCAACGTGGATGATTGCAAGCTTTGGTACTGATGAAGTTAAAGCCCAGTACTGTGAGCAATTAGTGATGGGTGAGTTACTTGCTTCTTACTGTTTAACTGAGCCTGGCTCTGGCTCTGATGCGGCATCGCTAAAAACTAAAGCAGTAAAAGAGGGCGATGAGTATGTGATCTCAGGCTCTAAGATGTTTATCTCGGGTGCTGGTGAGACTGACTTACTCGTTGTTATGGCTCGCACTGGTGGCGAAGGCGCAGCAGGTATTTCGGCATTTGTTGTTCCTGCTGACGCAGCGGGTATTGAATACGGTAAAGCTGAAGAAAAAATGGGCTGGAATGCCCAGCCAACACGCTTAATTAGTTTTGAAGGTGTAAGAGTTCCTGCGGCTAACTTATTAGGCAAAGAAGGCGAAGGCTTTAAGTTTGCAATGCAAGGTTTAGACGGGGGTCGTATTAATATTGCTACCTGTTCGTTAGGTACAGCGCAAGCAGCACTTAACACCGCACGCGAATACTTAAAAGAACGTGAGCAATTTGGTAAGCCATTAGCTGCTTTCCAAGCATTACAGTTCAAAATTGCCGATATGAACACAGAACTTGTTGCGGCTCGTCAAATGGTTCGCTTAGCGGCATTTAAACTAGATACCGGTGATAGCGAAAAAACCACTTATTGTGCAATGGCAAAACGTTTTGCAACAGATGTTGGTTTTAAAGTCTGTGATGATGCACTGCAAATTCACGGTGGTTACGGTTACATCAAAGAATACCCATTAGAGCGTCATTTTAGAGACGTACGTGTGCATCAAATACTTGAAGGCACAAACGAAATCATGCGTGTGATTATCGCACGTCGTATCTTAGCCGAGTCAACTGGCGACATTCTATAAGGAGCATACTATGTCTAATCCATCGATTGATTTAAATATTGAAGGTAACGTAGCGGTTTTAACCATGAACAACCCGCCAGCGAATACCTGGACACAAGATACATTAACAGCACTTAAAGAGACTGTGACTGAGCTAAATGCCAACAAAAATGTGTATGCATTAGTGATCACAGGTCAAGGTGAAAAGTTCTTTAGCGCTGGTGCCGATTTAAACGTGTTTGCCAGTGGTGATAAAGGTGTAGCTGCAACTATGTCAAAAGTGTTTGGTGATGCATTTGAAGCACTAACCAATTTCCGTGGCGTATCAATCGCGGCAATTAATGGCTATGCCATGGGCGGCGGCCTTGAAGTTGCACTTGCTTGTGACATTCGTATTGCCGAAGAGCAAGCACAAATGGCATTACCAGAAGCAAAAGTTGGCTTACTGCCATGTGCTGGTGGTACGCAAAATCTTGCATGGCTTGTAGGTGAAGGCTGGGCAAAACGCATGATCTTATGTGGCGAGCGCCTAAAAGCAGACAAAGCGCGCGAGATAGGCCTTGTTGAAGAAGTGGTTGGCGCTGGCGAAAGTTTAGCTGCGGCAATGAAACTTGCTAACCAAGTTGGCGAGCAAAGTCCGGTTGCTGTTACTGCATGTAAAGAGCTTATTCAAAAAGGTCGTACACAACCGATGGCTCATGCATTGCCACTAGAGCGTGAGTTATTTGTACAATTATTTGATACGCAAGACCAAAAAGAAGGTGTGAATGCGTTCTTAGAAAAGCGTAAAGCTAATTGGGTAAATGGCTAATGACTAATGTAACACTACTAAATCATCAAGATGCGCCTGTGGTGTTTGAAACTGCTGAGGCCGCAAGTGGCCTCATTGCAATTGCTACACTCAATGCGCCAAAATCGTTAAACGCCTTAAATTACGACATGATCCAACTGCTTGAGCCTCAGCTTAGAAAATGGGCTGAAGATGACACTGTTGCCATGGTTATTTTAAAAGGTGCTGGCGAAAAAGCATTTTGTGCCGGTGGCGATGTAGTAAGCCTGCATAAAGCAATGAGCACGGGTGAGCCAGCTAATTACATCGAAGATTTTTTTACCCTTGAGTATAAATTAGACTATCTGATTCATTGCTATGAAAAACCAATTTTACTTTGGGGTAATGGCATTGTTATGGGTGGCGGCTTAGGTTTAATGGCAGGGGCAAGTCACCGCGTGGTAACAGAAACCTCTCGTATTGCAATGCCTGAGCTTACCATTGGTTTATACCCTGATGTTGGTGGCAGTTATTTCTTACATAAAATGCCTGAGCAAGTTGGTCTATTTTTAGGATTAACTGCAGCGTCTATCAATGCTGAAGATGCATTGTTTGTAAATCTTGCTGATCACTATGCAACTGCCGATAAATATGATGCTATGTTAACGGCTATCACTGATGAAAAGTGGGGCAAAACGGCTTCATTAAACCACGAAAAGCTGACTAAAATTTTAATCTCAATCGATAATATTTCAGGCCGTGTACCTAAAGGAAACGTAAAGGATAATCTTGAGGTTATTCAAAAGTTGGCTGAATTTGACTCATTGCAGGGCAAAATCGACTACATCCAAGGTTTAGATACCGAAGACAAATGGCTCACACGTGCGCAAAAGTCATTAGCGCATGGTTGTCCGCTTAGTTGTGCGCTGGTTGAACGTCAATTAGCAAACTCAAAAGAGATGACATTAGCACAGTGCTTCAAAATGGAACTGGGCATGTCGGTACGCTGTGGCGAAGTAGGCGAGTTCCAAGAAGGGGTCCGTGCGCTATTAATCGACAAAGACGGTGCACCTAACTGGCAGTTTAAATCGCTTAGCGATATCGACGAAGCAATTGTAGATAGCTTCTTTACACCACGCTGGGATGAGCAAACTCATCCACTCAATTCGTTAACTTCATCTTAAGTCCAAGGGGTAAACAAATGGCTAAATTAACAATAGGATTTATTGGTTTAGGCAACATGGGTGGCCCGATGGCGGCAAACCTTGTTAATGCGGGTCACACAGTTCGTGTGTTTGACTTAAGTAAAACAGCAGTAAGTGAACTTGCCGATAAAGGTGCAGTTGCTGCAAATGATGCGGCTGAGTGTGCCATTGGTGCAGATATATTTATCAGTATGCTTCCGGCAAGCAAGCATGTTAAGTCGCTTTACTTAGGTGAAACGGGTCTTATCAACTTACTTGATAGCAAAACCTTAGTCATTGACTGCTCAACCATTGACGCAGAGTCAGCGCGTCAGGTGGGCAGCGAACTTGCTCAAAAAGGCATTGATTTTGTTGATGCGCCGGTATCAGGTGGTGTTGCTGGTGCAACAGCAGGCACTTTAACCTTTATCGTTGGTGGTGAGCAAAGCCACTTTGAAAAAGCTAAGCTTGCTTTAGTTGATATGGGTAAAAACATCTTCCATGCTGGTGATATTGGCGCTGGCCAAGTGGCAAAAATCTGTAACAACATGCTACTGAGCATTTTAATGGCAGGTACCAGTGAAGCCCTGCAAATGGGTATTAACAATGGGCTCGACCCAAAAGTGTTAAGTGACATCATGACCGCAAGCTCTGGCCGTAACTGGACACTTGAACTTTACAACCCATGCCCAGGTGTAATGGAAACGGCACCAGCAAGTAATGATTACAAACCGGGCTTTATGGTTGATTTAATGGCGAAAGATTTAGGCCTTGCTATGGAAGCGGCTCAACAAAGTAATTCATCTACCCCAATGGGGTCAATGGCGAAGAATTTATACACTATGCTTCAGCATCAAGGTGCAGGTAGTGATGATTTTAGCGCTATTTTTAAATTATTCTCGAAGTAGGAGTTTGTTGTGGAAATTAAAAACAACAACATCGTAATTACAGGTGGTGCGCAAGGTTTAGGCTTTGCGATGGCCGAAAAATTTGCATCACTTGGTGCTAACATTGCACTTATCGATATGCAACAAGACGTACTTGATACTGCAGTATCTGCACTTTCTAAACATGGCACAAAAGTGATGGCTTATGCTGCCAATGTGACCGATGAAGACGCTGTTGTAGCAACGTTTAATACTATTAACAAAGACTTTGGCCATATCGGTGTGTTAATTAACAATGCAGGTATCTTACGCGATGGTATGTTTATTAAAGCGAAAGAAGGCAAAGTGGTTGATAAAATGTCGTTGGCTCAGTTTCAATCAGTGATTGATGTGAATCTTACCGGTGTATTTTTAGCAGGCCGTGAAGCCGCGAGCCACATGATTGAGTCAGGCAAAGGTGGCGTTATCGTTAATATGTCTAGCGTTGCACGCGCTGGTAACATTGGCCAAACAAACTATGCTGCATCTAAAGCCGGTGTTGTTGCGATGACAACAGGTTGGGCGAAAGAGTTAGGTCGCTTTAATATTCGTGTTGGTGCAATCGCACCGGGTGTTATCCGCACTGCGATGACAGATGCGATGAAACCAGAAGCAAAACAACGCATGATGGCGGTAACGCCTGTCGGTCGTTTTGGTGAAGCTGAAGAAATAGCCCAAACAGCACAATACATTGTAGAGAATGATTTCTTTACGGGTCGTGTTGTTGAAATTGATGGCGGTATTCGCCTTTAATTTTAAATGGTAACCCTTTACCCATTGAAAGTACCAAAACGGTAAGCCTAGCTTGCCGTTTTTTTATTTTTAAAGTATCTTAACTTCATAATTATAAGGAGATTTTTTATGAACACTCATGGCATTACAGTATCAATGAGCAAGGGAATTAAAGCTAACTTCAAACTGGGTGAACATTTAATTGAATACTGGGGTTCTGCTTACTCAGGTAAAGAAGTTCTGAAAGTAGACGGTGAATTAATAGCAGAATCACGTAACTTTAAAACAAAATCTGTTCATGAGTTTAATATTGATGGTAAATCCTGTCAGTTGTGTATAAGCGTTAAACCCTTCTTCAAGTTCTCAGCTGTTATATCATTAGAGTGTGAAGGTGAATTAGTACAACGCTACAGAATCACATACGGTAAAACACGAAAAGTCGCTTGGTATTTCAGGTATCTCGATCCCTTAGCATTTTTTGTTTTGGGATGGATATTCATGGCAGAAGTCATATCACTCAACGAGCTTATTTTACTTGCTGGCGCCATCTTAATTTTTTCAGAATTAGTCTTTAAAAATCATGGCTGGATCATCGAAGAGCAAAAGCCTTGTAATTAACTGTCTAGCATTCAATAATTAAGCGGTTAAATGCCGCTTAACTTTGAGAGATGCAGTGAATCCCAAACAAATCCGCAATTTTTATATCAATGAAGAACAGTCTGTTTACTTGCTGTCTCACCATGATGCTAAAAAGCACCGCCAATGGCTTAACATTTGTATTAAACAACTGACCTTGCTTGGTTACAGTGACGTTGAATTGATTGGTTCTGGAGCGTTTGGATTTGTTTTTGCGGGTGTTGATGATGAAGGCTTACCTTGGGTATTTAAGTTTTCACGTATAACCCTCGCGCAAAGTGTGCGTGACCGTTTAGAAGACGAAGCCTACATGCTCTCGCAAGTTAATAACCCGCTGGTGCCCAAATTTTATGCTTTTGAACGCATTAAAAAGCAAGGTATTTTAATGATGGAACGCGCTCTAGGTGAAGACTTAGAAAAAATATCCATCAAACAGGGGCGTTTTAGTGCAGCAAAAGTCATGGCGCTGGCTCTTAGGCTACGCAATGTGCTTGTAGATTTGCGTGAACACAAAAATGGTCTAAGTCCACAGCCAATTGTGCATGGCGATATTAAACCCTCTAATATTGTTTATGATGAACAAACCAATAAATTGGCGTTGGTAGACTGGGGCAGCTCTGTTTATGCACAAATAGACGCTGAAGGGAATCCGGTTGCCAGCAATTTTATGGATCTTATGTCTGCTGATATAAGCACCACGAATGCACGTATGGGTGATGTGTATTTTATTGGTGACGAGCAAATGTCAGGTGGACAATCATCGCCACGATTTGATGAACAAGGTGTTGCCTCAACCCTTTATGCATTAGCCTCAGCTCAATCTTGCCGATTTGGTGCAGCGGTTATTCCGGCTACAAGCTTAAATTTACCTATGGAGCTTGCCCGAGTCATTGATGGTATGCTTTCAAAAAATAAGGCCACTCGCGATGGGGCGGGTGATTATTTTATGCGTAATATGCCTACAATGGCTAAAGCTTACCTACCTGAGCTACCTCGTAAAGTCATTCGCCCTTATATTCCTTATTGGTTTAGTGAGTTTGATGAGCACCCAGATACGGTGGTTTACAGCTCACGTAAGCAATTTTTAAGGCAAGCCGACCACAATCAACAATTACTTGATGTAAATGACGCTCAGCTCGATAGATACTACAAAGAGTTTTTATTTGATACCGGCGACACCGAAAAAGCTTTTCTGGCATCAATAAGCCGTTTAGCTAAATACCCGGTAGTAGGGGGCTTGAGCTTTCATTGGAAAGAAAACTCCCTGTTTGTTGAGTCTTCACTTATTCTGCATGATGAAACACTTGGCACTGCGTTTACCGATGCCATAAACAACACTGTGATGTTGGCGCAGGGAATTGAACAAAAAGGTCTCTTTAAATGTTGCCTGTTTGATGCACGTAAAACCATTCAGCTGGAACGGGATGGCACCGGTGCATTTAAGTTTGAGCATTTACCTGAGCTTGATTATGAAGTAATGGATTTACAAGCCTCAGACGTAACCAGACCGCATTCTTACTTTGAAGATGGTAAAGACCCTGATGAGCAGTTACAGCTCCCGAAAAAGGTCATTAAGTGCGTATTTGAGCTAAACCAAATACACCATACTGGCTGTATAATTTTTGAAGCCTTACCTGATAGGATGAAAATACATCATTACTATCGTTTGCTTGATGCCAGTAAAGAGCCTGAATTTAAACGCTTATTAAGCAAGCTTATGCAATATGCTGTCAATATCACTGATGTCGGTGTGGCAGGCTTTATGAAGCTACCTTACAAAAATACCCGTGAATTTGATTTGTGCACTAAACAGCCTGATGAGTTTTATCCGCGAGATCCAAAAAGAGTGTTAGACATCTGAGCCTTCTGCCTTTGGCTTATACATCGGCTAGTGAGAAAGACAAAATTGGCAACCACCTTTTCGTTCAAAATGGGTAACTGGGCACATATCAGAATGGGATTGTAAGTAGTACTATCATTTACCATTTCCTTTTATAGGTGTTCGGTGGCTAGATTTGTGCTTTATAGATGAAGTGGTAGACGTCAGAGGGAATCAATCTATAAAAGAGCATGATAATTCTCAGAGGTTAACTGAGCTTTAAGATAAGATAGGTTTATCTTACGAAAAAGGCAAAACAACTATAAGGGTTTGGGGATATCTTCCTAAGTGCCATGAGCTTTTTGATACAACCTAATAATTACATGTTTGAATTTATTTAAATAAAAATTACTAACAGTAATCTCAATAATAAGGAACATAACTGATGAATCAATTAACAGAGAAAAGGATTACTTGTCCTTATTGTGGTGAGCAAATAGAAATCTTGCTAGATCCAGCAGACTTGGATCAGCAGTACATCGAAGATTGTCAGGTTTGTTGTAAGCCAATAAACTTTTTAGTTTTTGAAAGCATAGATCAAGAGCTTTCAGTTACAGTATCAAGTGATGATGAAAGTAGTGGTTTTTCTAATTTTTAGAAATTAGATTGTAAGAATTCTAAGTTATGAAATATAAAACCTGCTAAATAGCAGGTTTATGAGTGAGTGACTTTTACTTATGCTCTTCAATTATCTCAGTGATCCCTTCAGCTGAGAGTATCTCTATCCAATAGCCATCTGGGTCTTTAATAAAGGCTAAGCCTTTCATTGAGCCATCGTCAGGTTTTTTAACAAACTCAACATCGTATTTTGCAAAGCGCTCGCATGCTGCGTACACGTCTGGCACGCTAATACCGATATGACCAAAGCCTTTTGGTTCATCATTACCACTGTGGTAACCAGCAAAGCTGTCGTCGTTTTCTGTGCCCCAATTATGTGTAAGCTCGATAAGAGCAGGGCGGCGAAATACCCACTGCGCTTTTTCTTTATCGCTGCCTGTTGGCATGTCTTGCTCATAACCTAAAAAGTACAGCGTAAACTCCATTTTAGGGAAGTCATATTTACCCAGTAACTTCATACCTAAAACGTTTTGGTAGAAATCTAAAGATGGCTTTGGATCTTTAATTCGCAACATTGTTTGTTGCATTACGTAATCTTGCGTTGCGTTTGCGATTTGTTCAGGTGACTCGTTGTAGTTAGACATACACATCCTTTTTAACTCAAATTACTGATGATGCAATCAGTCTAACATAATCAGGTTACCCTTAAATTAATAACAAATATTATTGACGTGTTTAGGTAGCACTTCAATTCTTAACTTACTAACTCACTCATATAAAAAAACCGCCCAACAGGCGGCTCATTTCAACTTATAGCATAAAACTTACAGCTTTTGTCGATCAATTACCCCAAGGGTTACTCGCATTTGAACGCTGCTTACGTGCTCGTGCTTGCTGCTTGGCTTCTTTTTTAGCATGAATGCGTTTGGCGTCGGTAAAACTTAACTCACAAGGATCACCTGGTTTTTGATCAGCAGGGATCACACGATCGCGAGGTGGCAATTCATAGTTTACATCATCAGGGCGTGGTAAGTTTTTAAGACGATACAAATAAAAGTTTTCTACTTTTTCTTGTGCCCATTGGGTTTTACGTAAAAACTTAACCGCAGATTTAACATCAGGATTATTTTTAAAGCAGTTTAGACGCATATAGGCGTGGAGTAATTCCCAGCCATATTGTTCGACAAGCTCTGTTACGACTTGCTCGATACCAACACCTTGCAGTGGGTTGTTGCTGAAAATTTCTTTATTACTCATTAGACTGTCCGGTATTACAAAACTAGGGTAAGTATAATTGCCTTTACCCTAGTTTTATAGCTAACTTGCTAAGAATGTTTGTTTTCGAGCTTATTCTTTGCAATTAACCACAACGCGGCCGCGAATTTCACCTTTTAGTAACGCTTCTGCATTTGCTATCGCTTGTGAAAGAGGAATTTCTTGCGATATGGTATCTAGGTATTGTGTTTCAACAAGCTCGCTTAAACGCTGCCATGCTTCAATGCGGTCTTCTTTAGGACGCATTACACTATCTATACCCATAAGGCTTATACCGCGAAGGATAAACGGCGCGACTGTTGCTGGGAAGTCCATGCCTTGTGCTAAACCACACGCTGTTACAACACCACCATATTTTATTGATGCACAAACATTTGCAAGTGTGTGGCTACCTACTGAATCAATTGCACCAGCGAATTGTTCTTTAGCTAGTGGTTTGCCCGGTGACGAAAATTCATCACGCGATAAAACACGTTTTGCACCTAATTTTTCAAGGTGCTGTGCTTCATTCATGCGGCCTGTTGTAGCAACAACATCAAAGCCAAGCTTGTTTAATAAATAGATAGCAAAACTACCCACGCCACCATTACCACCAGTTACAAGGACTTCGCCACTTTGTGGCGTGATACCTTGTTTTTCTAAAGCAATAATACTTAGCATAGCTGTATAACCAGCCGTTCCTATTTGCATTGCTTGCTTTGGTGTTAAGTTAGCGGGTAGGGGGATCAGCCAATCACTACTCATTGATGCTTTTTCGCTAAGACCGCCTAGGTATTTTTCACCAACCCCAAATCCATTTAATAATACTTTATCCCCTACTTTAAATTCATCACTGTTAGATTCGCTAACAGTGCCAGCAAGGTCGATGCCTGGGATCATTGGAAATGTTCTTACTACTGGGCCTTTACCAGTGATAGCTAAAGCGTCTTTGTAATTTAACGTACTGTAGTCAACATCAATATTTACATCGTGCTGGTGGATATTTTCTACGGGAAAGTCTGTGTACTCGGCATGATAGCCTTGATCATCTTTGTTTATAACTACCGATTTTACTGATGTTGTCATGTTGACTCCTTTTAGACCGATCGTCTTTTAATGGTTAAAATAAAACCGTTTAAAACGGCTTTATAAAATTAAGCGTAAAAATTGTGCTGTATAAAGGGTAAGCGGTTCACTTGATTTATCAAGTTTAGAGCGCATTACTGCACCCTCCCAGCCAATCCAAAAAAATTCAGCAAGCATCTTACAATCTGATGCTTGGGGTATTTGTTTTAGCTTTTTTGCGTCAAGTAAGCACTGTTCAATTAATGCTTGCCAGCTATTGTAAGCCTTTTTGATGCGTTCAATCATGAAATCATCAAGGTAACTGAGTTCTTGGTTTAAATTGCCAATTAAGCACCCACGTGTAAATTCAAATTTTGCCATCCCTTGTTTAGCATCATTTGCAAACAGCACAATTCTCTCAAGAGGTGTTGTAGCTTCGTTTATTAAATGGCGTTTTAACTTTGCTTGAAAATAATTGTCATAAGCATCGATGAGTGCTAAGCCAAAATCATTTTTACTTTTGAAATAATGATAAAAAGACCCTTTAGGCACTTGAGCCGATTTTAAAATTAAATCAATGCCTGTTGCGCTAAAGCCTTTTTCGGTCAATACAGCTAAGCCCGTATTAATTAATAGGGCACGAGTATCTGCATTTGAACGCGCTATTTTGGGTGGCCTGCCGCGACGGCTTGGCACTTTGCTATGTTTTTCCATGACGACTATATTAGACCGATCGGTTTTTAATATGCAAGAATTAATTTGACTAAATTGTAATCATCATAAATTTGTCATGATTACAATTTAAATGGGAACTTTGCTAAAAAAGTGTTGGTCATAATTTAGGAGGCTAAAAAGAGCTGTATCGTGTTTAGCTGAATTTAAGTGTATTTATAGGTCGTTTTAGATGAAGAGGTACGACCACTTAGTCATTTTAAATGTTAATTCATTTGAGCATCAGCATGTTAGTTATTGTCAAACTATTTAATTGTTTTTTGCCATTTGAATTTAACAGTTTTATTAACTATTCATTAAATGTAGATGTCAATTTCGCTACATATCTATAAATATAAAAGGTGAGGATATTACCTATGAAGAGACAGAAAAGAGATCGTTTAGAAAGAGCTCATTCTCAAGGTTATAAAGCAGGCTTGGCAGGCCGTTCAAAAGAACAATGCCCTTATCAACAAATCGACCCTAAATCTGAATGGTTGGGTGGCTGGCGAGAGGCCATTGAAAACCGTAATATGTTCAAAACTTAATATAGGCACCTTATTCACGCAAAAAAGCCCCATCAAGGGGCTTTTTTGTACCTGCTATTTTGTATCTTAAATTAAAGATTAAAACGCAGATGTATCTTGGAAAAGACCTACTTTTAGATCTTTTGCTTCATAAATAACGCGGCCATCGACTTCAACAGTACCATCAGCCATACCCATGAATAATTTACGTTTAATTACACGTTTCATGTCTAATCGATAGGTTACTTTTGTAGCAGTTGGTAAGATTTGACCTGTGAACTTAACTTCACCTACACCAAGTGCACGACCAAGACCCGGGCCACCTGACCAACCAAGGAAGAAACCAACTAATTGCCACATTGCATCTAGGCCTAGACAACCTGGCATTACCGGGTCACCTTTAAAGTGACAGTCGAAGAACCAAAGATCAGGGTTGATATCTAGTTCTGCAACGATCTGACCTTTACCGTGCTCACCACCGTCAGCAGTGATAGAGATAATGCGGTCCATCATTAGCATGTTGTCACTTGGTAAACGACAGTTGCCTTCACCGAACATTTCACCTTGACCACAAAGGACCAATTCTTCTTTTGTATAGCTGTTTTTAGGTTCCATAACTCTTATTCATCGCTTAGAAATTGCCCCGTACTTTAGCGTACACTTGTACGCTAAACAACTCGGAGCAGTTAATTTTTTGCTATTTTTCGCTTGTTTTATGACCATTTAATTAAAGTGTCGCTGATAAAGGTAGATAAAACCGCGCATTGTGAAGTAAAAATCATTATAATTGCTGTGATTCTTTAACCAGTCTAAAGGAAATTTATGATCCTTTTTGTAAACTCACTAACAGTGATTGATTTTTCTTACTTGTGTAATAAACGCGGCGCAGTTGGCGAGAGCTGGATTGTGGATTTAACTCTGCACGGTCAATTAAATGATGAGTCGATGGTCCTTGATTTTGGTTTAGTCAAAAAACAGATTAAGGGCATTATTGATAACTGTATCGACCATAAACTTGCTGTGCCTAACAGTCTAAACGGTTCAATTATAAAGCATGCTGATCACAGCGTGTTAGATTGTCACTTTGGTGATAATTACCACTTAGCTATGAGTGCTCCAAATCAAGCATTTTGTTTAATTGATGCTGATATTGTAGATGAAAAATCGGTAACTGAGTTTTTAATTAAAACTATTATGCCTGAGTTACCTAGCAACATTGAAAAGATTGAAATTAATTTATACCCAGAGCACAGCCAAAGCTTTTACTATCACTATAGTCACGGTCTTAAAAAGCACGATGGTAATTGTCAGCGTATTATTCATGGTCATCGCTCACAAATTGGTATTAGCCTTGATGGTATGGCTATGCCTCGCTTACAAAAAGAGTGGGCAGATAAATGGGAAGACATTTATTTAGCAACAGCTGAAGATGAAATTAATAAATCAGACCTTAAGCATGTAACAGCACAAGATAACGATGTATGTTTTGCTTATACATCACAGCAAGGCTATTTTGAAATGGCGATTGATAAGTCACGCTGCGACATTTTACCTTGCGATACTACGGTTGAGTGCATTGCAGACTACTTAAGTTCACAAGTTAAAAACCAATACCCTGAATCAGAAGTAAAAATTACAGCTTATGAAGGGGTTGGCAAGGGGTCTATAAGTTATGCGTAAAGGATTACTAATAGCAGCATTTGCAGGATTGTTTTCTTTAACTGCAAGTGCTGTTGAATTAAAAGGACATTTAACTCAAGGCGGTTTAGTGACTGGCCAGATTGAAGGTGCTAAAAGTGTTAGCTTAAATGGTGAGCATCTTAAGCTTTCAACAAATGGTGAGTTTGTTTTCGGCTTTGGTCGTGATGCTAAGACAAATCATAGCCTTTCTTGGGTTGATAGGGCAGGTGTAAGCCACGAACAAGCTATTGTAATCACTAAGCGTGATTACAAAATTGATAAAATCACCGGTGTAGCAAAAAAATATGTTTCGCCCCCTAAAGAAGTGTCTGAACGTATTAGCCGTGAAGCTGTAGCTGTACGTAAAGCTAGACAAGTTAATTCTGATTTACGTTATTTTTTAGATCCCGTTTATAAGCCTGCAGTTGGCCGAATTTCTGGTGTTTATGGTAGCCAGCGCTACTTTAATGGTGAACCACGTCGACCACACTTTGGATTAGACATTGCCAATAAAACGGGTAGTCCAGTGTATGCCCCAGTCAGCGGCACAGTGGTTTTTGCTGATGCTGACTTATATTACTCTGGTGGTACTTTAATTCTTGACCATGGCCATGGCGTTACCTCTACTTACATCCATTTAAGCAAATTAGATGTAAAAGTAGGGGATGAAATTAAGCGTGGCGATAAAATTGCTGAGATCGGCGCGACTGGTCGAGTAACCGGCCCTCATTTAGACTGGCGTTTTAATTGGAAGAATGAACGCCTTGACCCTGCGCTAATGATGCAAGATACATTAGCTAATAAAAAGTAGAGACTATGACACAACAAATCGATCGTGACGCTATTATTGCAAAGCGTATTGCTGACTCAACAACATCAGTAACAAAAACTGTTTTTCCTGGCCGTACCAACCACCACAATACTTTATTTGGCGGTGACGCGTTGGCGTGGATGGATGAAGTAGCGTTTATTGCTGCTACACGTTTTTGTCGTAAGCCACTTGTAACGATTTCGTCTGACCGTGTAGATTTTAAAGAAGCCATTCCGGCTGGTACATTCGCAGAGCTTATCTCTAAAGTTGTACATGTAGGTAATACCAGCCTTAAAGTAGACGTTGAAATCTTTTTAGAAAGAATGCACAAAGATGACAAGCACTTAGCTATTTCAGGTAGCTTTACGTTTGTTGCTGTTGATGATAACCACAGACCAACTCCGGTAGTTTGCGATAAAATGATTAACGGTTTCGAATAAGACTTACTGCAGTTTAAAGTGAATTAAGCACCTTCGGGTGCTTAATTTTTTACCGTTAAAGAACACATCATACTAGTTATGTTATATGAATCTATCAGCAAGGAACAAAATATGCAGCTATAAGTAATCAAAGGGGGGAGTGCGATGCGTTTAATATTACTGGTTATTTATATATTAATTATATTGTTGGCTTTTAATCAACTCGAAGGTTACCTGTTTGATTTAGCAGGCGCTTTGCGGGGCGTGCTGATTATATGTAGCTTATTACCTGCAATACTTTTATTGTTATGGAGTAAAAAGCTTTCTTTTTGTTTAGTTTTATTAAGTATTGGCTTAGTTCTATTTCACTTTAAACCTTACTCATCATCTGAAGCTGTTAAAAATTCCGATATCAAAATCGCACAAGTAAATTTGCAATATAGCAATCCTAACTTAGCACAGATCATCGACAGTCAATTTTTAGGTACGCAAAATGATATCTTGGTACTGTTTGAGTTTAATGATACGCAGCGACATGTGCTTTATGAACTCAACACGCAATATCATTTGTTTGGTTATGCTGAAGTTGAAGGGGCACCATTTGGCATTCTTGTTATCTCCAAGCTACCTATTGTGCAAAAGCAAATTAAACGCTTTGATAATCCTAAACTTGGCTATGTAAAACTTAGTTTCTTGTACAATAACATTATGTTAAATAGTGTTTTTTTTCATCCTCCATCACCTAGAACTCATACTTTATGGAGTCAGAGAAATAGGGTATTAAGTGAAGTTAGTAATGAAATTAAAAACTTGAAAGGGAGTTGGTTAGTTGCCGGTGATTTTAATACAGTACCTTGGTCACGGTACTTTATAAAGACTAAAAGCAGTTGCTTTAATCGCGCAGGTTTTTATACAAGTTGGTCTTTCAATAATCAGCGAAGTGATTTAAAAGTTTTGGGTTTACCAATAGATCATTGTTTAGTGAGTGAAGATGTTTCTTTATCTAATGTTGGTGTTAACTCAGTAAACGGCAGCGACCACAAACTGCTGCACTATGAACTCACATTTTCTACGCATTGATTAAATTTAAGGTGACTATTTTCAATTAATATATCAACTAGCATAGTTAGCTCAAAGTTATCCCAAGGTTTTGCGGTAATCATATTAGCTATATTATTGTTAAGTGCACTTTTAGAAGCTTCTAGCTCTGCATAGCCAGTAATCAAAAGGCGAGAGCAGTTCGGCTGTAGCAATTTAATATCCTCTAAAACAGCAAAACCACTGATTGCAGGCATAAGCAAATCACAAATGACTAAACTAATTGGGTTCTTTTTCGCATACTCAATTGCCGATAGAGGGTCGCTGAAACAAATTACATGGTTGTTAGTACCTAATAACCGTTTTAGCGAACGTAAAATTGCTTCATCATCATCGATGATTACAATGTTTTTTTTCATGAATGCGCTCCAAATAAGTGCTTCAAGTCATACAGCATATGTTTAAAGTTTCGTTTATGAGGGAATAGCCAAAAGGCTCTGTTTGAATACATAAGTGCTTTTGAATACTGACCAAGTTCACGGTAGAACTCGCCATAGCATTCACTTAATCGTGCTTTAATTTTTTTTCGTTCATTGTTTGATACAACAGATTGGTTACGATTAATAATTTCGACCATCGCTGCTAATCTATTTTCTCTATTTGATGTTATAGAGTTAGCACGCATTAGATAGTGCATTGCACACAGGGTTGAATAACCTACATAACCTTTTTTAGCTATTTTTAACCAGCAATCTAAATCGGTAGCGCTACTTAACTTATTATCAAAACCACCCACCTCAACAATGGCAGAGCGCTTAACCATGACCGACGAAGTGCCAACAATGTTGGTGGTGATCATTTGGCTTATTGGATTATCAAGAAATTGGAAGTCTGTGTTTTCTTCATTGCATTTAAACTCAGGCCAGTAATCAAAACAGCCAATTATATCTTCGTTCTTTTCATTAAAATGCATGTAGTCAGTAAAACTTAACACGCAATCTGGGTGTTTTTTATGAAATGATAACTGAGCTGCAAGTTTATCTGCTGACCAATAATCATCGGCATCTAAAAAAGCTAAGTACTCTGACTTTGCTTGCGTAATTGCCAGGTTACGAGCAGCGACAACCCCTTTTCTTTGTTGGCTAAAGATGCGTACTTCACTTTTGTCAGCAGCTAGTTGCTCAAGGTATTCTTTGCTGCCATCTGTAGAGCCATCATCAACAATAATGATTTCAAAATTTACATTTTTTTGCTGGTAAATGCTGTTAATACAGGTATCTAGATACTGCAAACAGTTGTAGTTAGGAATGATAATACTGACTTGGCTGTTCATAATATGCTCCAAAAGCATTAATTTACGTATTGAAGGATACGCAATTTAAAAGCCAGCTTTAAATCTGTATTTTCTGTTAAATTACTCAGCCTTTTCTCTTTGTGCGTTGCATTTTGCAAATCTTCGGTAATTTTTTATCTCAATTCGGGAATATTCCGGTTTTTTTGCTGGGTATGGAACTTGCCATAGCTCTTATAACAGTTTTTATAGGAGCGTTTTTATGAAGCACATTGCTATTTTGGTCCCAAGCTTTCCGATTGCATCAGAAACATTTGTTGTTACGGAAATTAAAGCTCTTTTAAATGCAGGGCATAAGGTGACAGTTCTTACATTTGAAAAAACCAGTGTGTTGATTAACTTAACCAGTGCCATTGAAGTTAAAAAAATCACTAAGCCTGCGTTTAAATCAATCTTACCTTCTATGTTTAACATTTATAAGTTAGCGAGGGCAACGTATACAGCAATTCAATTTAAATCAATTTCAACACAATCATTGCTTGCTTATGGTTATCAAATTGCACGCTATATAAAAGCTGCAAACATAGATCATTTACATTGCCATTTTATGCATGGGCCACTTGCATACGGCATCGTTGCGGCAAAACTTGCAGACATTACCGTGTCTTCTATTGGCCACGGCCATGATGTTTATGTAAACAACGCAGACTTAAAACCCAAATTAGCACTTTGTGATTTTTCGATAGCGGTTTGTGAAGAAATGGCTATGCAATTTAAGCGCTTTTCAAAGAGCAATGTTAAATTGTTGCATTGCGGTATCGATACTAGACAATTTAAATTTGTACCATCGTCTCTTAATGAATCTGTGCGTTTGATTTTCATCGGCCGTCTTGTCGAGAAGAAAGGTCTGCAATTTCTACTACCTGCACTTAAGCATATTCCAAAAGAGTTTGGGATAACCCTAGATATAGTAGGGGACGGGCCAATGCTGAATGATTTAATGTATATGGCTGAAGAGCTTGGTATTCGTAAATCTATACGCTTTCTAGGTGAAAAACCTCATGATTGGGTTAGCTCAAACCTAATTTATTATTCTGCGCTTATCGCTCCTTTTTGCGTCGCAGAAAATGGCGACCGTGATACAGGCCCGTTAGTTTTAAAAGAAGCCATGGCTTGTGGCCTTCCTGTACTGACTACCACTTTAATGGGAGCAAACGAAATTGTAACCCCAAGTGTTGGTATGAAATGTATGCCAGGTAGTATCTCTGGGCTCAGCAAAATGCTTTATAAATTTCACCAGCTGTCACCTTATAAACGTTATTTACTTGGTCAAAATGCCAAGCAGCATGTGAATGAGCATTATAACGCAGTTAAACAAGCGCAGCAGCTTTCCAAATGGGTTGAATCTTTATAGGGAGGTTTTATGAGTAGCTTAAAACAAATCGGTTACTTTGCTTTAGCTATTTTTGCAGTAAAAGGGTTTGGCTTTTTGCTTTTACCAATTACAACTCGCTTTTTAGAAAAGAGCGAGTTTGGTGAGCTGAACTTTTTGGTGACCATGTCGGCGCTATGCTCTTTAGTGGTTTCGCTTGGTTTACCTGAGCTACTGCTAAAACAACAGTATCCATCTTTTCGTGAAAAAATGGCGTTATTTAGAGACTCTCTGGTATTAACAATCTGTTTTAGTGCGCTTTTTTTAGGCTGTAGCTTTATATTTAGCGAGCAAATTATTGCAACCTTACCTGCGCAAATAAAGGTGATTGATTTTAGGTTACTTATTTTAAATTTAACTTTTGCCTCGGTACTTGCTATCCCGTATACCTACTACCGGTTATTTGGTTACGCGCAAAAGTATTGTTTTTATAGTATTGCGCATGCTGTCATACAAACTTGTTTAACAATCACTTTGTTAGTTCTTGGTTTTAATGTAACCGGTGTAATGGTTTCAGGTGTTGTCTGCACGTTCATTATTATGTGTTTAACCTTAAGTGATATGCGAAGTGCACTTAAAGTGAGCTATTCTCGCTTTAGCTGGAGAATAAAAAAATCACAGACTGTATTCTTAACTTCAATTATCGCATCAGGTTTGTTTGTTTATGCCGGTAATGGTGCCGAGAACTGGTTCATTGTTGCACAGTTCAACGAGAGTGTTTTAGCAAGTTATTACGTCGCAGCACAATTCGCCATTATAACTTCATTTACCTTTGAGCCAATCCGACTTTGGTGGTTTGCTAAGCGCTTCAGCTTAATTAAGCAAGATAAAATACAATACCAAAATTATGCAATAACCTCATTAAATGCAGGCTTAGCTATGTGTGTTTTAATGAGTTTATTTGCACCCATCGCTCTAAACTCTGTACTTCCTGCTGAATACCATGGCAAAGATAGCTGGCTGATTTTATTAATTATTGTTGTAGCTATTCGTCATCACAGCGATATTTTTAATATAGGTTGCTACATGCACAAGAATGGTGTGTTTGTATCCTTAATTAACTTTATCACAGCACTTTTAGGCCTAAGTCTACTGTATTTTTTAGTGCCCAACTTTGGAGTTGAAGGCGCAATTTTGTCGTTAATTATTATGCAAAGCTTTAAATTAGTTTGCCTTTACTCAGTTAGTCAATATTTCGAACCTCTAAATCTAAATTTTGCTGCATTAATTCCAAGCTGGTTAGCATTAGGCTCTATAACACTGATCACTTTACAGTTTAGCGAACTAAGTTTGGCTAAATGGATTGTATGTTTTATCTATATTGTTGGTTTGGCTTATCAATATAGAGCACTAATTAAGCAAGTGATAAAAAGCTTAATGAAGGAGCATCACCATGCTCAATTACTATAAACAAAATCAGTTATTCATTAATGGCATTTTAGTAACCTTACTTGTAGTTGTTACCTATGCCATTTTGGGCCCAATAGCAGTATTTGCATTGCTGCTATTACCTTTTGCCGCTTTCACTGCAGTAAAGGTAAGTGTGGCTTTTATAATTTTGTTTATTTTATTCAGCTATTTTAGATTACATGAAGCTTTTCCTTTTTTAATGCCTTTTAAAATTCCTAAGTTACTCGCGCTTGCGTCGCTTTTAGGAATAGCCTGGCATCTGTTTATCTCACAAAAGTTAAAGCCACATTGGCATACTAACCATCTGATATTTTTTGCTTGGTTTATTTGGCTGACTGTATGCGTTTTTAGTGCCTCGAATCGCGGTTTAGCGATGGAGTACTGGTCAGGTGTACTAACAAAAGTACTCATTATGGTCTTTGCAATCTCGTGGTGGATGAGCACATTAAAGCATTTTAATGTGGTTAGAATTGGCATCATGATCTCAGGTGCCGCCATTGCCTCAGTTGCCCTGAGTAACAAAATGAATGGTATTGGCCTAGTCGAAGGAACTCGCGTCACTATTTCGCGAGAACTTCGCTCACAGCTCGGTGACCCTAACGATTTATCACTTGTAATGATGTTTCCTGTGTCTTTTTTAGCAGCTGAAGTGTTTGATTCTAATGCCCATAAATTTAGACGCATCATTGCGTTTATTTGCTTAGTTGTTGCAATTAGCGGTGTTATTGCCACGCAAAGCCGAGGTGGGTTGCTTGGCATTGCTGCTGTACTTAGTTTCTTTATTTACCAGAAAGTTAAAAATCCTGTCGTGGTCTGCTGCATTGGTGCCGTGGGCATGTTAGCCATGATTGCTTTTGCAGGGATTGCAGATAGGCAGAGCGGTGGCTCCCATGAAGGCGGTGTTGATGAATCTGCTATGGGCCGTATTTATGCATGGCAAGCTGCAATCAATATGGCAATACATAATCCATTAACTGGGGTTGGGGTTAATAACTTTGTCGTTAATTACTATTTTTATAGCCCACATTGGGATGGCAAGAATCATGCAGTACACAGTACATGGTTTCAGGTATTAGGTGAAACAGGTATCGTCGGAATATGCATTTTTGTGCTTGTGATTGCCTGTATTTATCGCACCTTGAACCGTGTGTTCTTAATGAATAAACAGATTAATGACAAACAAATTGATGTAAATGCGAAAGCGCTAAAGGGCGGCCTAATTGGCTTTATGGTGTCAGGAACCTTTTTAACTCAGGCATTTACATGGCCTATTTATATCATTCTTGCTTTAACTATTGCCTTAGAAAAGCTTGTAATCGATAAACAAAGGGAGAGCTCACATGAGTGAAAATATTAAACAATGGCTGAAATCAAGTGACAGCCCATTTGCAAAATCGCTTTTTCAATTTGCTAAATCGATTCGCAATCCGCAAATGTGGGTGATCCCAGGTATTCATTCATTTATATATAAACTGCATTTATTGGTTAAAACTGTAGTGAGTGAGCTTGGGCGCATTTTTTATTACACACCACTATTTAAAAGCCAAATTAAGGGCTCAAAAGCAAATTTATACCTGTATTCTGGTATGCCGCAAATTTTAGGAAAACTTGAAATTAGCTGTAATGACAACACACGAATTAGTGGCATCAGTACTTTTTGTGGGCGTAGTCATGGTAGTTACACACCCAAACTTATAATTGGCAGTAATGTTGATATTGGCTGGCAAAATGCGTTTTCTGTTGGTCGAAAAATTGTTTTAGAAGATGATGTTCGCCTTGCAGGTCGGGTATTTTTAGCTGGTTTTCCTGGTCACCCTCTAAACTCTGAAAAACGTGCTCTAGGTGACCCTGATGATGAATGCCAAGTCGGCGATATCATTATCAAACAAGGCGCTTGGATAGGCACCGGCGCAACTGTGCTTGCAGGTGTAACAATAGGCGAGGGTGCTATAGTTGCTGCAAGCGCTGTAGTTACTAAAGATGTGCCAGCAAATACAATTGTTGCTGGCAATCCAGCAAAAATTGTTAAAGAGCTGGAGGATTCGCTATGAAATTTATTGTATTCGGCGAAGACTGGCAAAGCCATCCAAGTAGTACACAGCATCTTTTCAGACAATTAGCGAAAAAACATCAAGTTATTTGGATTAACTCTATTGGTATGCGCAAACCAACTCTTCGCTTAATTGATGTAAAACGGGTATTAAACAAATTAAAAAGCCTCTTCTTATCAAAGTCCTCAAGACCGAAAACGACGACAACCAAAACTGGCCAGAATATTAATTTAAGAGCACACACATTAGCGGTTTTACCATGGCACGATAACTTTGTTGTAAGGCTATTTAATCAATGGATTTATAAACGAAAAGGCTTCATAGATGATGAACCAATTGTTTATTGGCTTAGTGTGCCTACTGCAATTAGTCTAATCTCACCGCGAGCGCAGGATAAAGTCATTTATTACTGTGGAGATGACTTCTCGGCTCTTGCAGGTGTCGATCATAAGATGGTTGCGCCTTTTGAGAGCGAACTTATTGAAAAAGCAGATATTATTTATGTTGTTAGTGAATATCTTGCCTACAAAATGCCAAAATCTAAAGTAAAAATGCTTTCTCATGGGGTCGATTTAGAACTATTCACCACGCAAACACCGAAAGCCTCAGAACTTGAACAAATAAGCAGACCCATTATTGGCTTTTATGGCTCCTTAAATGCGTGGCTTGATAAAGCCTTATTATTAAAACTAGCCAAAGAGAGACCTATGTATCAATTAGTATTGATAGGCCACATAGTAGAAAACTTCTCTGAGCTACTAAAGTTAGACAATGTAACCCATATACCGGCTGTAGAGCATGATCGTTTAGCTTCATTTTCTCAGCATTGGCAGGTATCTATCTTGCCATTTGTTGATAATGAACAGATCAGGGCCTGTGATCCACTTAAATTAAAAGAATACATAGCCACAGGCACACCGATTGTCACGACACGCTTTGCTGCGGTTAATCCGTACCAAGAGACCATATTAATAGCAGACAACCACCGGGGCTTTATTGAGCGTGTCGACTATGCTGTAAGCCTAAGTAAATCAAACAACTTGAATTGGCGAGCAAACCAATCTCGGCAGGCAAGTGATCATAGCTGGCAAGCAAAAGCCAAGCTAGTCTGTAAACAACTTAGGTTTTGCTAAACAAACCTTTCAACCCAAAGCCGCATCTTGTATCGATACAAGATGCGGCTTTTTACATTTTGGCTCACTAACTGCAATTAACCAACTATCTATAGAAATCTCGGTTGTTTTTATCAATTTGCAAATTAAAACCGAGCAATTTCGCAAAATGCAAAGCAAAAGGTAAAGTATGTTAGTTAAAGAGCAGATCAAACGGTTAATTTATTTAGGGCTTTATGCGCTTTACACGCGTATCAAGCTCTTTATTATTCCGTTTTGCATTGTGCCAATCGTCGTCATTGCGCTTGGCTTATCTGCACAAAAACAATATACCAATCACGCAACCATTTTAATTGAAGAGTCTGCACTACTTAACCCTTACTTAGATGATCTGTCTTTTTCGTTTCAGCTTTCTGATCGTATGGCAGCGCTGCGTACCTTAGTTATCAGCCGTAAGGTACTTATTGCAGTAGCAAAAGAAACCCAATTAATAGCTGAAGATGCAACACCCAAACAAGTTGAAGAAATCCATCAAAAACTATCTAAAGCCTTATCACTTTCGTTAATTGGTGATGAGCTGGTCCGCATAAACTTTATTTGGCATGACCAATCACAAATGAAGCCAGTGCTTGAAAAGGTTGTCGAAAAATTTATTGAACGTTTATTAGCACCTACAAAGGCGTCACTTGATACTTCTGAGCAGTTTTTCTTTAAGCAGCTGGATAGTTTACGCGAAGAACTTGAATTATCTGAAGAAGCACTGGCTGATTTTAAAACCAAAAACAGTAATACCTTACCCGATGTATTACATAGCAATCGCCAAACCTTCGACAGCTTACTAAGCGAAAAACAACAAAAGCTGATTGCTCTTTCAGGCGCTAAAGCAAAACTGAATGCCTTAGTGAGTAAAGTAGGGCAAGCCAATCCAATTTTAGGCAACTTAGAAGAAAAGATAATTCGTACTGAATCAGAATTAAGTCTTTTGAGAACACGTTATACCGAAAAACACAGCAAAATTATTGAGAAAAAACGCACCCTTGCAAATTTAAAAAGCCGCCAACAAGCGTTGTTAGCATCAAGTGAAGAGCTAGACACAACGAATCTTGATCAGTTATGGCAAATGGTTAATACGCTGCCGTCTGGTGATGGTAAAGAGAGCAGCGTTTTAGTTTCACAACTTCTTGCGCTTGAAGAGGCCCGCAACAACTTACTTCAGCAAGAACAAGAATTTGCAATGCTCGAAGAGCAAGTGCAGCTTGTCAGTGAACGTCTGTTAGTAACCAGTGATGTAGAAAAACAATTACGTAAACTAGAGCGTGATTACGATGTTAAACAATCACTTTATAAAGACATGCTGAGCCGTTACGAAATGGCCAAAGTTACGGGCAAATTAGTTAAATACGAAGGACCTGACAAAGTTAAAACAATTGAGCGAGCTTATAGCCCAACACAACCTATCAATACATCAATGCTGATGACCGTTATCGTTGGCATTGTGCTTGGAATTTTCACAGGTAGTGCAAGCGTATTTGTTGCTGCACTTTGTGACAGTCACTTAAAAGATATTAAAACCATCGAAAAACTTACCAGCACAGAGGTGGTAACAGTACTTCCTATCGTCAATGCCGAATCTAACTTCGGTAATATTGAAGGAGATAAATCATGAATGTCATGCACTTAGTTCAACACCTACAAGTAGGTGGCCTAGAAAAAATGGCAATTACTTTACTCAAAAACAGTCAATTTAGTAGCTCGAGTATTATTGTTTCTCTTGAAGGAGACAGACAATCAGCTTTACAGCAATGGCCTGAGCTAGAACAGTTTAGTCATCGTGTGATTTGTTTAAATAAAAAACCAGGCGTCAGTATTTCTGTAATCGCCAAAATAAAGGCATTAATCAAAGAGCATAATATCGATATTATTCACAGCCATCATGTTGGTCCTGTTATCTATGCTGGTATTGCTTGTGCGTTGACCGGTGATTCAGTGCGTCATATATCAACTATTCACGACGCGTGGTATTTAAATAATGTTAAGCAATGTACTTTCACTAAATTACTGGATTTATTTACAAATATTTATTGGGTTGCTGATGCACGTATTGTTGCTGACGAATTTAGAGCTAAAACATCAATCATTCCTGAGCGCACAATTTTAAATGGTATAGATTGCGATACCTTTGTGGCTATAAATAAAACAACGGCTCGAAGTCAGCTTAACTTACCCCACACAGCTAAGTTGGTTGGCTGTGCGGCCAGGTTAATTGAAGGAAAAGGACACAAAGATCTTATTCATGCATTGCATTATTTACCTGAAGATTACCATATGGTGTTTGCTGGAGATGGCGATCAAAAAGTCATTTTAATGAATTTAGTACGTAATTTAGGGCTTAACGAGCGTGTGCACTTTTTAGGCAACGTTCACGATATGCGAGCCTTTTATTCGAGTATCGACGTGATGTGTTTATATTCACAGCGTGAAGGTTTGCCATTATCGATTATTGAAGCTATGGCGTGTGGTATTCCGGTTGTAGCTTCCGATGTTGGAGGCATTCATGAAGTTCTTACTAAGAATGAAGGTGAACTTGTGTCTCCTCACGAATTTAACAAACTTGCACCGGCTATTTTAAGAGCAAGTAGACTTCCGCATGGTTTATGTATTCGTCATCACGCTATTGCTATTGCGGATGCCAGAACCATGAGTAGTAAATACGACAACTTATATTCTGCTTTAGCAGTATAGGAGCCGAACATGACAATTTTTACTACATTATTCATCCTATTAATGTGTATTGCCGCATATCATCATTTGGGCTACCCATTTTTGCTAAAGTGTGTTGCAGGCAAAAAGCAAAAGCCAAATCAAAAAAAAGCTTTTGATGAAAATAACAAGCCTAATATTGCTATTTTGATGTGTGCTTACAATGAACAACAGCATATTGCAGAAAAGCTTTATAACCTAGCATCACTAGTATATGACACTCATCATTACTCCATTCATGTTTATTTTGATGGCTGCACCGATAAAAGTTATCAACAAGCTCTAAAAGCACAGCAGGTAATACGTAAACAAGGCATACAGTGTTACTTTCATTTTCGCGATGAAAACCAAGGTAAAGTACATGGCTTAAATACTTTGATGGGCTTGGCCAAGTACCATAATGATATTTTACTGTTCACCGATGTCAGTGCCTTACTGAGCATTGATGCTTTAGACAAAGTTTCTAAGCAATTTAGTGATCCTCAAGTTGCAATTTCGACAGGTATTTATACATTAGATGAAAATGCACCAGATGCGCAAAAAGCCTACTGGCAGTACCAAAACCAAGTGAAAAAATCAGAGTCAAACCTTGGCGCTGTGATTGGCGTACCAGGGGCAATGTTTGCCATGCGAGCTGAGTATGCAAATGAATTAGAGAAAAACACCATTAACGACGACTTCGTGCTATCAATGAAAGCTTTAAGCAAAGGTGGTAAAGCCGTTGTTGATGAAGAAGTAGTCATTTACGAGCGAGAATGCGATGAGCAAAGTGAGGATTATAAACGCCGAGTAAGATTAGGTGCCGGTAATTGGCAACAAATAAAAGCGCTTTTTTTATTACTTAACCCGCGTTTAGGGTGGACTTGTATGAACTTTTTCTCGCACAAAGTATTACGTGGGGTTATGCCAATTATTTTAGCCTGTATTTATGCTTGTGTATTTATAGAGGCTATCGTCACGCAATCTGTATGGTCACAATTGATTGCTACAGGCATTTTGTCACTTCACGCAGTACAAGCTGTTAAAACACTATTCGCCTTTAAAAAACGCATTCCTATCGTCGATAAAGTTAATTACATCTTAAATAGCTACTTTTTAGCACTTTGGGGGATCATTCGTTATGAACAAGGTTACTTCGACACCCCTTGGCAACGTGTAAAATCTGCGAGTAAAGCACAAACCAAGTCTGTTATTAGAGTCATCAAACGAAGCCTAGATATTGCAGGTGCCTTATTTGCGTTAAGTCTAGTTTGGCCTGTTTGTTTAATTGCAGCGCTGGCTATAAAGCTTACATCTAAAGGTCCTATCATCTTTAAGCAACTTAGAGTGGGTGAAAGCTCAGATGACTTCGTTGAGTTATTTTATGTTTATAAGTTTCGCTCTATGGTTGTTGATGCTGAGTCGCGTTCTGGTGCTGTGTGGGCCAGTAAAGATGATCCAAGAATAACGGCAGTAGGGCGCTTTATGCGTAAAACACGAATTGACGAACTTCCGCAATTAATTAATGTGCTCAAAGGCGAGATGTCATTAATTGGCCCAAGGCCAGAGCGTCCTGTTTTTTATGGTAAATTAGAAAAAGACATCCCATATTTTTGCCAGCGTACTTACGGGGTTAAACCAGGTATTTCTGGTCTTGCTCAAGTGATGAACGGTTATGACGAAACCATAGACGATGCACGCAGTAAAATTGGCTGGGATTACGCCTATTCACTGAGTATGTCATCACCGCGTGCTTGGGCGAAGCTTGAGTTTTCAATTGTGGTTAAAACATTACAAGTTGTCTTTACAGGCAAAGGGCAGTGATACCAATCCACGTCTTTTTTATCAAATAAATTAAGCAAATCACGTTGCATAATGCAAATTAACAGCAAAAAGTTAATTGCATTATGCATCACCCCATCATTTAGCCTTTAAATTTCAACACCTTATAAACTGGCATTTTAGTTGAACTAGTTACTATGACTAACCAATTTAACTAAGGTGAAGATCATGGCTAACAACACATCATTTTCTAACGATACCAAACTAATTTCACTACCTAGTGACTTTTCTGGTCTAGCCGTCGATGGCTTTAAAGATCAGTTTGAAGAGGTTGCACATGGCAAACAGCAAAGTGTGGTACTCGATTTTAGCTCTACTACATTTATTGATTCATCTGGCATTGGTGCCATGGTGTTCTTATATAAACGGATTGAGAAAAAAGGGCAAAAATTATCACTGCTTAATGTGTCTGGGCAACCACACAAACTAATGAGTCTATTAAGAGTTGATAAGACGATTCCATTTATCGAACAAGCTGATATCGCGTGAGGTGATTTATGAAGCACATACTATTTACAATCATTTTGCTAACGCTTGGTGGATGTGCTTCTTGGCCTGATG
Organism: Pseudoalteromonas apostichopi; assembly: GCF_030297135.1. Classification (NCBI taxonomy): domain Bacteria; kingdom Pseudomonadati; phylum Pseudomonadota; class Gammaproteobacteria; order Alteromonadales; family Pseudoalteromonadaceae; genus Pseudoalteromonas; species Pseudoalteromonas apostichopi. Next base: position 3,508,990 of record NZ_AP028065.1, on the reverse strand, counting down.
AGGGGCAAGGAGGCTGGGCAGAAAAATATCAAAATTATCCGCTTACTGATGAACAACACGAGATGATCTATGACACACAAGAAACCGTGGTGCTAAGCGAATTTCAACATCATGTTTTAAAGTTAGATTTATTAAAAGCACAAGGGATACAGCAATGTATGCCAGCACAACTGCTAAAAGCACAAATATACGAAAACCGTATAAGACGCCTAATAGCAGCGCAAATGTGGTCTGATGCTGAGCATGATTTACTTATTCACTATCACGGTTTAAATCAGCTTGCGAAGCACTTTGAAACTGTTAATGCGATGAGCCAATGTGCAGGCGTTACTGATACTGAAAAAAAGATGACAGCATCACTTAAAGACCAGATCAATGAGCTTTTAAATAGTGATAACCAGTTCTCGTTTAATGATTTTCAGGTTACTCCTAAATACATCACACGTTTAGCACAAGCGGCTGACTTAATTAAACAAGTTGATGAAGTTAAATTACTGCTTGTTGGTCATGCTGACATTAGTGGTCAGCAACAAAACAACTATGAGTTAGCACTTAAGCGTGCAGAAACAGTAAAACACTGGCTAGGTATTTATGGTGTAAACCCAGCGACAATAACAACCTTAACGCAAGGTAGTTTAACGCCTTACAGCGACGAACCTGACTCACGTTCTAAACGTCATTCAGATAGACGAGTAGAGGCAATTATTATTGACATGAGTGACGATAAAGCCACTAAACAAAAACATGCATTATCCCGCTGGACTAAAATCTTAAATGGTCCTAAGGAGCAATAACATGAAACAGTTAATCTTACTTTGCTTACTTATATTCGCGTTACCTACTTTCGCAGAAGAGATTGAAGTCGGTAATAAACTTTACTTATACCTACCAGGCGAAGCTGAATTTAGCGAACCGTTTGAAGTTGATAAAGAAGGGGCTATTACCTTACCAGAGCTAGGTCGTTTTAAAGTAGCAGGCTTACAGCTAGATGATGTGCAAAACCAACTACGCATAGCATTAAGTGAAATGTATGTGGCGATGGATGACTTTTATGTCGAAATTCATTCACGAGATATTTTTATCAATGTAATGGGCTATGTGAACGACCCATCACAAGTGAGTATCCCTAAAGATGGCAACATTCAAATGGTAATCGCCCGTGCTGGCGGCTTAAAACCAGGCGCTCAATTAGACCGTTTACAAATTCGCCGTGGCACCGAGATGATTGAGTTTAACTATAAAGCCTACTTAGACTCTGGCAACATTGATTTATTACCTGTATTACAAAGTGCTGACACGGTATTTGTACCAGTGTCTCCGCTACTAGGTAACGTACAAATTGATTTTGATGCACAAACCTTAAGTGCATCAGGTGATGCGAGTGATAACAGTGCCATTACTTTACTTGGCGAGGTGCACAATCCTGGTAGCTTTTCATTTAAAGAAAACATGAGTGTACTCGATGCGCTAATGCGTGCTGAGGGTGTAACCCGCTATGCAGATGTAACCAAAATTCGCGTTATCGTAGATAAAACCCCAGTCGTGTTCGATTTAAAAGCGTATTTAGATAAACCTAATAACGACACTATGCCAGAGCTAAAAGCGGGTTCTACTATTTATGTGCCAATCATGGTTGATGATGTAAATACCACTTCAAGAACAGTTTATATCATGGGCGAAGTACAAAAGCCGGGCGCTTATGAGGCAGGCGAAAGCACCAGCTTTTTGGATATTTTGGCTAATGCAGGTGGCCCGACCCGTTTTGCTGAAACTCGCCAGATTAAAATCTTAACCCCTGCGGGTGAAAGTATTTTATTTGACCTACAAGGTTACAGCGAAGGTTTAGTAACAGTAAAAGTGCCAAGCCTAAACCCAGGGGATGTCATTTTTGTCCCAGAGAAAACAGATCAAAACGAAAAAAGCTGGTTAAAAGTACCACCAAAACGTGCCATCAAAATTATCGGTGCAATTTTATCTCCCGGTCGTTATGAGTGGAGCCCTGAAATGGATTTTACTGATTTACTTGCCCATGCTGGCGGTCCAACTAAAGGTGCCAATATTAATGATATTAAAATTGTTAGAAACGGTGAGGTGACTAAACGTTTCGATTTAGAGCAATACACCATAAATGATTCGGGTAAGTATGCACTACCAAGTTTAATTGCCGGCGATACCATTATTGTTGAAGAGTTACCAGTTGACCCTGCAGACAATAAGTCTCAATGGATCCGTCAAGAATCAAGCAAGTCTATTTACATTATGGGGCAGGTGGGCTCACCAGGTCGCTATGCATTTAATACTAATATGCACTTTATCGACATTTTAGCCGCTGCTGATGGCCCTACAGATAACGCTGACTTACGCAATATTCGTATTACTCATCGTAACGGCAATGCTGCAAGAGTCAGTAAATTAAACCTTGCATTGTATTTTGAAACCGGTGATGAAACCTTATTTCCACACGTTTTACCGGGCGATACCATCTATATCCCAGAAAAAGATAAAGACTGGTTACGTACGCCAAAAGAGCAAGTAGTTCGCATCATGGGCGCAGTTGAAAAGCCTGGTCGTTATAGCTTTGATGACACTATGACCGTACTTGATGTACTTGCAGAAGCGGGCGGCCCATCAAGCTCAGCGCTTATCGACAAAATCGTGGTGGTAAATCATTCATGCTGTAAAGAGCAGTCTCGTGTATTTGATTTAGAAGAGTTCGTTAAAAACCCTAACTCAGCGTATATCCCTGTGTTACGTGCTGGCGATACCTTATATGTGCCAGACAAAGGTCAGGATTTAATGAGCCAGTTTAAATCAAACTTCTTAGACTTTATTACTGTTGTTGCTTTAGTGGTGGGCTTATGAAACTAATACCAGCACAATATCAAGAACTTGAAGCCGTGTGTAACGAAATAGATAACAGTAAAGCTCGTTGTATCTGCTTTATTTCGTTAACCGGCAACGAAGGCTCTACATCACTTTGTGCTAGTGTTGCAAAACGCTTAAGTTTGCAAGCCGCCAAAGTGCTGATTATCGATTTAAATCCGTTAAATCCATTTAAGTTCGAAAAGCCAGAAACACCGGAGTCTTGGTGCTTCAGTGATATTTCATGTCAGTTGAATATTATCAATACTGAGCAAGTAGATTTGCTCACCATGCAGCACCTTAAAGAGCTCGAATCGGTCAAAAATAAAAGTGTACTAAATGATGCTATTGAGCGCATAAAGCAAGAGTACGACTATATTTTTTTAGATATGAGCCCTGCTCTTAAATGCAATCGTGGCAATGTACCACTGCATGCTCTGAGTTTGTGTACTGATCTCACATTTTTAACGGTATCTCTTGGTTATAACGACGAAGAAGCTTTATGTCACGGTATGGCAAATCTAGAACACGCAGGCGTTAATAACGTAAAAGTTGTTGTCGCTCAGCATCAGTTTGCTCCATTGGGTAGCCGCATCGTGAAAACGCTCAAAGCGTTTCAACCAAAATGGCCTAAACTCACAGAGTACTTGTTAAACAAAGTTATTAAACAGCGCTGGTTGTTTTTACCTTATTGAGAACCTGTATGGACTGCTTATATCAAAGATCATTTAGTTTAGACTGGCCTACAGTCAGTGAGATTCGCCATATTTTAAAACATGTTTTGACGGCGATCAGTGTTAAAAATCAAGATATAGATGCAGCAGGGTTAGTAGCAACCGAATACCTAACTAATCTGTTACGCCATAGCCAAGAAACGTCAATGCATGTGCAGTTTGCTATGCATAAACTGCCCGATAAACAGCTGCTAATAGAATTTAAAGACAGCATGCCAAGCTATGATTTATTTAATCAACAAGCATCAGGGTGGCAATTAGACAGTGGTGAATTAGTTGAAGGGGGTATGGGGGTTGCGCTCATCAAGCATTACTTTCCAAACGCTTGTTATAAAACTGTTGGCCAACAGAATACATTCTCTTTTTGTTTAACCAATATCGATAAACGACCCACGCTTATCTACATAGACGATGATAAAGCACAACTTGCTTTACTGAATGCTTATTTATCTGAGCATTTTCAGGTTATTTGCTGTGAAGACAGTGAATCGGGTTGGCAAGAAATTCTCACCTCTGGGGCAACAATTTTATTGCTTGATCATAAACTTAAAAATGGCACAAGTGAGCCTTTACTTAAAAAGCTTAATCAATCTAACCTAAAAACTAATTTATCTGTGGTTATGCTGACAGGTGATGACAGTGAAGAACTTATAAAACGTATAAACCTGTTAGGTGTTGATGATTATTTAGTAAAACCCGTTAGCAAAACTCGGTTATTACAAAGTATCGAGCGCATTGTGCATCGTTTTTCTGCATTAAAGTATTTAATTAACGAAGAGCGTATGCAAACAAGGCAAAAAATAGGGGAGTTTAATGCCTATAATTTTGGCTCAATTATCAGCCAAAATGGAGGAGATTTTTGTATGTACCCCCACCAGCAGCAAGCGCCCGTGATCATTGGCGATATGATGGGGCACGGTATAACAGCACTAAAAGAAAGTTTTGCCATAAAGGGCTTTTTAAGTGGCTGTTTAGCGACAGAAATCCCAATACAAAACGTTTTAACAACCTTAAACCAAGCCCTGTATGAACAGCGGTTATGTAAAAATAGTCTAGTCACTTTACTAATAAGTTTTATTGAAAATAACACACTTCACTGGTTTAATGCAGGCCACCCAGCCCCCTGTGTGATAACCAAAAATGGCAAATTCATCCAGCTAAGCGGCACTGATCCCTTACTAGGCCTTAGTGATGATCATGTTTATCAACATTATAGTTATGACTTAAATGACGTTGAACACATTTTATTATTCACCGATGGTTGGCTTGATAATCAGCAATTAAGCGATGTAGACCAAATTATTACTAAATTAACTGACGAAAATGTGCAAAGTGAAGAGTTTGCTTATGCACTTTGGCAGGCAAGCCAGGTTGAGTTAACTGCTGAAATAGACGATGCCTCGTTAATTGTGATCAATAAACACTAAAGTTTGAGTTTACAAACCGGTCAAATACGCACTAAGCTACTAATAAGGAACTGTTAAATAATCACTTTATCTCAGCATAAAACGATAATAAAGGAAGTCAGTAATGCCACCTAAAATACTCATTGTTGAAGATACAGAATCGCTAGCGCTGATGTACCAATCATATTTGATCCCAACCGGGGTCGAAACACGCATTGCCTACAATGGTGAACAAGCCGTAGTTGCTCTGCAGGAGTTTGAGCCTGATTTAGTGATTTTAGATGTTATGCTGCCAGATATGAACGGGCTAGATATTTTATCATCTTTAGACTCGGATACAGCACCACAAGTGATTGTTTTAACAGGGCATGCTACAAAAGAAATGGCAATCAAAGCCATTAAACTCGGTGCCAGTGACTTTCTAGAAAAACCAATCGAAGCCGATCGTTTTCGCATTACAGTAAACAACGCATTAAAACTTAAAGATTTAAAACAAACAGTCAAAAGTTATCAAACAACTTACGAGAACGGTAAATACTATGATTTGATTGGTAGCTCATCAGAAATGCAATCTGTTTACCAAATCATAAAATCAGCGTCAGCAAGTAAAGCAACCGTGTTTATTACCGGTGAAAGTGGTACAGGTAAAGAGCTGTGCGCCCGTGCGGTACATTTAGCCTCACCTCGTGCTAATAAACCTTTTGTAGCGCTTAACTGTGCAGCTATCCCTAAGGATTTAATTGAGAGTGAAATATTCGGTCACTTAAAGGGAGCATTTACCGGTGCGATAGCCAACCGGGAAGGGGCCGCAGGACAAGCCGATGGCGGTACTTTGTTTTTAGATGAACTATGTGAAATGGACATAAATTTACAAAGTAAGCTACTGCGCTTTATTCAAACCGGTTGTTATCAGCAAGTAGGTAGCGAAAAAGAAGTTAAAGTTGATGTCCGCTTTGTTTGTGCCACCAATCGAGACCCATTATTAGAAGTGCAAGAAGGCCGTTTTCGTGAAGACCTATATTACCGCTTACATGTTATCCCTATTGCATTACCCCCATTAAATCAGCGTGGTAAAGATGTAATAGAAATTGCTGATGCGTTATTTAAAAAGATCAGTAAAGAAGAAGGACGAGCATACAAAGGCATGTCAGAAGGGGTTAAAAACTTGTTTTTAAGCTATGCCTGGCCTGGTAATGTTCGCCAATTAGAAAATACTATTCGTAACATTCTCGTTTTGCATGATGAAGACTATATAGAAGCGAGTATGATCCCAGCCTTACCAAATGCACAAGGCCAAACACATACAGCCACAGCTGCTATTTCCACTGTTAATTCAGAAAGCATGGAAACAAAGAGCCTTGTAACACCGACAACAGAATCTGCTCCTGTAATGAGCGAAGTAGTAACAGCATTTTCTCAAGCTGATATTGAACCGCTTTGGTTAGTAGAAAAACGTTATATTGAGCAAGCCATTGATGCTTGTGATAACAATATTCCTAAAGCTGCAGCTCTTTTGGATGTGAGTCCATCTACGATTTATCGTAAAATTAAAAGCTGGGAAGAGATGCAAGTAAGCTAGAGCTATAGACTCTATCTAGCTGCTTAAATTGCTGCTCTCCAGAAAAACGTTGTTGAACAAGTTTTTGTGCATTGCCTTGCATGTAACTTCTTTGATCAACGCTCAACATAAGTACGTTGTTCAGCTGTTTATGCAAAGCGTCGCTTGTACTTTCAGTCATCATTAACCCATTTGATAGGTGCTTTATTATCTGTGGTAACTGACCAACAGGCGATGCAATAACGAGTACCCCGTGTGCCATAGCTTCTAATGCCACCATAGGTAGACCTTCAGCCCGAGAGCAGATCACCAATACATCAAGTTGTTGCCATATTTTTCGTTGGTCACACTGGCCATGATAACTCACCGCTGACATATCAAGCTCATTGACCATAGGGCCATCACCAAACATATGAAATTTTAAGTTAGGTGTGTTGAATCGTTTGGCTGTTTCAATAAAAATGTCAGGGCCTTTTTCATGGGATAAACGACCAACAAATCCAACGTTTAATTGATCATTATTTTTTAGACCTAAAACTTTAGTATGCTCATTTACTGGAATAAAATTTTCAAGTAATTCAGCATTGTAAAGCTCTTCGGTGAGTTTGCTAGAAACAGCAAAGTTAAGTGAAAAGTAACTTAGCAGTTTGTCGAGCTTATTGTAAAAATAAACCTTCCCCGTGCCTGCTTCACCGGCATGATAGGTTGAAATACAAGGGCGGTTTTGCCAGCGACACACTAACTTGCCCATGATACTTGCCTTGTACCCATGGGTGTGGATTAACGCTGAGCGAGGAAACATTTTTAGTATTTCGTTCAAGCTTTTTAAATTTCCGCCAGCAAAACCGAAAGTGATATTTGCATTTTCTAAGCGCTTATATAATTCACGGTTATTATGATCTTGATAAAATAGTACCGAGCTCATAATATTATATCGTTCTAACAGCTTACTCATGGCAATCAAATGGCTTTCGATGCCACCAATTAAGCTTGAATCTACGAATAAAATAACACTGTATTTCATATTCACTCCAAGGTGAGACCATGATAGATACTGCGACCTATACGCAATTACAACAGGATGTTGGTGACGACCTAGCAAAACAACTTTTGCAGGTATATATCACTGAGTCCCGCCAAATCGTTGCTGATCTTGCTGACGCAACGAAACAGTCTGAAATCGAAATAAATGCCCACAGTTTAAAAAGCAGTAGCCGTAGTTACGGGGCATTAGCCGTAGGCGGCCTTGCAGAACAAATTGAGCAAAAAGCGAAGGCATCACAATTTGACGATGAACTACAAAGCTTAATAGCCTTACTGCAAGACCAATTTGCACAAACGCTAACTCACGCGCAAAGTTTGATTGCTACTGACTAGTTCCTCAGCTTCTAGGCTTAACGGCATTTTTAATATTTCGCCAAATACATTACTTAGCTGCTCAATGTCGTGCTGCTGGTTTGGCGATTTAACAACATCGTCAAAGTGAGACACAATTTCACTAAGCGCATCTAAAGAGATACTCATGTCACAAAACCGGTAACCAAGCATGCCTTCGAGCCAATCAACCGGTTGCATATCGAGCGATTTAATTACGCTGGCTTCTTTGGCAATATTTTCGATAAACAATCGGCATGCTGATGTTTGTTGCACCGCTTTAGCTATGTCTTCAACTAACATGGCAGGCATTACACTGGTAATTAAACTTCCAGGGCCAATTATTAGCATATCGGCGTTTTCAATAGCTTTAACCACACCAGGAGCAGCATTCACATCTTGTGATAGCGTTAAATAGTCTGGGAGCTCTTCTTGTGAATCAATATCGCATTCACCAAATACTTTGATGCCTGATGACATAACCGCTAGTAAATCAGTCGGTTCGTCTGACATGGGTAGAATCGTTTCTGAATTACCCAACATAGCATTGAACCATGCAACCGCTTGAGTTGCTGAGTTAGTTTGTTGGGTTAAGCTTAATAAGGCTAAATTACCTAGGCTGTGGCCATTGAGTTCACCACCATCAAAACGGTGGTGAAAAACTTGATGGATTAATGAGTCACTATCAGCTAATTGCAAACAACAACGTCTAATATCACCAAGGGCAACTACATCTTGGCTTTTACGTAATTTACCTGTGCTTCCGCCGTTGTCTGTGGTTGCAACGATAGCTGTCAGTTCGGCGCAGTGAGGTCTAATTGCACTTAACATATGGGATAAACCGTGTCCGCCGCCTATGCATACTATTTTCATAACAGTCACCTTGGTTAAACTTGATTAATATTTAGTTAGCATGGCCCGTACCAAGTGTTCGGATTTATATAACACAATGAAATTTAATAAATTATTTTTGTGTTTTTATGGCTAAACTGAGAACTGTTTTCTATATTTGCAATATGCGATGCAATATTAACTAGGAATGGCAATGGCAGAGTTAAACTTAGAGCAATTACAACTTGAGCTAACGGCATTTCATGGCATAAATGATAGCCGTGCATTAAAAGCTCAACTTGAAAAAGTGCTTCTGCCATATTTTTCGTTTAAAGAGTTTTGCTTAATAAATTTCGAAGATTCAAAAGCATCTCTTGAAATGCGTACTATTAAGTACATTGAATTTGACGAAACAATATTAAAGTCAAAGTTACAACAAGCGCAGTCACAGTGGTTATTTAATGAAGATAACTCACTGTTTTATAGTAATGAGTTCGTAAATAACCTAATTTTTCATGTTGATATCTCTGAACACACAACGCAGTGCTTGGTCTTTTTCGATATAAAAGAGCAGGCTAGTTTTAATGATAAATCACAAACCGCAATCAAAATCTTATTACAGCAAGTAGCGGTTCAATTAGCTGCGCAAACAAGGCTTAACCGGCAAAAGTTTCACTCAACCTCTTTACTAACAAGACTTGGAGAGTTATCAGAACTATTCAGAGACTTCGCCAGCGAATGGTTTTGGCGTACTAATAAAGATGAGCACTTTATTAATGTTTTAACTACCGCCAGCCATAGTAACTTATACAAACGCCATTTTTTACATAAAAATTTTGATGCCATTATCACTGAGCAAGAACAAAATCAGTTAAAAAAATGGTCACACTTTAAACACTTGCTGGCAGATCATGCTGAGTTTTTAGATTTTGAATTTGAAGTTAATTCGTCGCCTCCGGCCTGGGTCTCTTTGAGTGGTAAGCCACAATTTGATTCAAGCGGGAAATTTCGCGGCTATTTAGGCATCGCAAAAGATATCACGGTTAACAAAGAGCGTGAGCAAGCACTACAATTAGCAAAAGAAAAAGCAGAAGAAGCAAACCAAGCAAAGTCACAGTTTTTAACTGTGATGTCCCATGAGATCAGAACTCCTATGAACGCCATTGTCGGCATGTTGGAGTTGTTAGCCGATTCAGAACTTAATGACAAACAAACTCGTTGGCTTGATTACGCAAACTCAAGCGCTGACTTATTGCTTGATTTGATCAGTGATGTACTGGATTTTTCAAAAATTGAAAGTGGCTCGATGGAGCTTGATGTCAAAGCGACAGATATAAATGCGCTGGTTAAAAATATTACTGCACAGTTTCAAGAAACCACTCAAGGCTCTAATGTCTTGTTTACCACAGAGATAAGCGATGGCTTACCCAACAAAATTAATATTGATGGGGTCCGGGTCGGGCAAATTCTGTTTAATATTTTAGATAATGCCTTCAAGTTTACCAAAGTAGGCACAGTTAATTTTAACGCTGACTTCAATGATACCCATTTGTTATTTGAGATAGCAGATACTGGGCAGGGGATCTCTCAATCTCAAATAGCCACCATTTATGATGCCTTTAAACAGCATGACTATGGTGTTAATCGACAAGTAGAAGGGATTGGCCTTGGGCTTAGCATTACCAAAAGCCTTGTTGATTTAATGAAAGGCGAGATTAGAGTAGCTAGTGCAATCAATATAGGCACTAAGTTTACTATTTATATTCCATATTCTGTTGTTGCCGATGATCAGCAATCAATAGAGCATGAGCAAACTCTTGAACCAATGGCTATTCTTGTTACAGAAGATAACAAAACCAACCAAGTGCTAATCAAAACCTTTTTAGAAAAGCTCAATCACCACGTTACCCTTGCAGATAATGGCCAACAAGCGATCGATAAGGTACAACAGCAACACTTTGATTTAGTTCTTATGGATATGATGATGCCAGTGATGGATGGTATTACCGCAACTAAATACATGCGTGAAGAATTAAAAATGACTTTACCCATTGTTGCCTTAACTGCTAATGCATCACATCAAGATAAAGCCACTTGCCTTGAGGCTGGTATGAACAAAGTGCTGACCAAACCAATTCGATTTCATGATCTAAACCGCGCACTGCGCATTTTGTTTAGCCAATAAAGAAGCCCCAACATCATGGGGCTTCATTATTTTACAACACCATTGCCGCAACCCAGCCAGCAACAAGTAGCGGAATATTAAAATGGATGAAAGTGGGCACCACTGAATCCCAAATATGGTCGTGTTGACCATCTGCATTTAGACCGGATGTTGGGCCAAGTGTTGAGTCAGAAGCAGGGGAGCCTGCATCACCTAGTGCTCCAGCAGTACCAACCAGTGCAGCTGTAGCCATTACCGAAAAATTTAGTTCCATGCATAATGGTACAAATAGAGTCGCGATAATTGGCACCGTCGAAAACGAGCTACCTATGCCCATGGTTATTAGTAATCCAACGAGTAAAATCAATGCAGCCGCAAGAGGTTTGTTACCTTCAATGATACCTGCTGCAGAGCTAACTAATGAGGCTACATCACCCGTTGCTTTCATAACTGAAGCAAAGCCCTGTGCAGAAATCATAATAAAGCCAATCATCGCCATCATAGCGATGCCTTTACTAAAAACATCACCATTTTGTTCAAGTTTTACAACACCAAACAAGGTAAATATGGCCACACCAACAAGACCACCAAGGATCATTGAATCACTGATATTTTGTGCGACTAAAGAGCAAAGTACGGCTGTTATGCCCACAACTAATACCTTTTTAGGTTGTTCTATCACAACTTCATTTTGTTGTTCTGTTAAAGTATGCGAGTCGTAACTACGGCGTTTTCGATAGCTAATAAACACCGCAACGAATAAGCCAAACAACATTCCAATTGCTGGAATTATCATTGCCATCGGAACTTGAGTATTAACAATCGCTAAGCCATTTTCAGTGAGGTTTTTGTGGAGTATCGAGTATAAGTAAATGCCACCAAAACCATAAGGTAGCACCATATAAGAGGTAGCTAAGCCGAAGGTTAAAATACACGCAATGGCACGTCTATCAAGGCGCAACTTGTTAAAAACAACCAGCAGGGGTGGTATTAGAATGGGGATAAATGCAATATGAACGGGTATCAAATTTTGTGATGAAATTGCGCATAGTAAAATGATACTTAATATAAGATAACTAAGTGTAGTTTCGCCTTTATGGCTGTTTTCGTTTACTTGCTTTAGTAACTTAGACGCTAAAATGCGTGTTAAACCCGACTTCGAGATTGCGACAGCAAACGCACCTAACATCGCATAGCTAAGCGCTATTTCAGCGCCACCCGATAAACCATCATTAAATGCATTAACGGTTTCAGATAAACCTAGGCCTGCGGTCAAACCCGCAACAATAGCGCTTACTGTCATCGCTACAATGACATTAATTCGACAAAGTGTCAGGATCAGCATCAACATAACGCCGACAATTACTGCATTCATATTGTTCTCTATTTGGCTGTTTTGAGAGAGTTTAACAGAACTCGCACGCGGTTTTTGCGGTTTTGGTTATATGAATGCTGTTGATAACGTACTTCGATGATTATTTGCTCAAACTCGCTTAGGTATGCCTCTGAGCTAGGCTTTTGCTGTTTAATTAAAGCAATATTTTGTAGTGGCGTGTTAGTGTCTAGAGGCTCTATACCTTGCTTTTTTGCCCACTGATAAAGCTTAGTGATGTCATCAACCAACGGTTCACTACTTCGAATAGGGCGTTTGTTATATAAGAAATAACCAGTAAAGCTCAGTAATAACGTACCTAATACAATTAATGGTGTTAGCCATGCAGACTTATTACCAAACAGTGAATCAAACAAACTTTGCTGAGATTCTTGGTCAAACGTAAGCACCCAGTTAGTCCATTTATAGTCGAGCTCTTCAAGGTGAATTCGCAGCCAGTTTATTGCTTTAAAATGACTCCAACGTTTTAGACCAAAGTTAAGATTGTCGTTAAAGCTTTCGTTTAAATCTCCCAGTTGTGATAACGAACCGTTTAAACGTTCAGGAGCAACAACAGCGGTAGCATCAAAAATATGCCATTTTTCATCAAAGAACACTTCAACCCATGCATGGGCATCATATTGGTAAATGTTAAGTGTAGCGGCTTTAGTTTGTTCTCCACCTAAATAACCTGACACAACACGGGCAGGGTAACCGGCAACACGAAACATAAATGCAGCGGTGCTCGCATAGTGCCCACAAAAGCCACGTTTGGTATCAAATACAAACTGGTCTAGCGTATTATCACCATACATTGGTGTAGGCGTTAATGTGTAAGCAAACTGCTGCTGATTAAAGTAATCAAGTAGCGCGTTAAAGTAACTTTGAGCATTATTATGCGTAGCTGCAAGCTTTTTTGCGAGTGACATCGTTTGTGGATTGGTTGTTTTAGGTAAGCGAGTGTATAAGCGTTTTTCAAAGTTATTTAGGCTCAGCATAGCCTCACTACTGGTTACCGCGTATTTAATGTTTTTGTTTAAGTTACCTTTGCGTTTTAACAAACCATTGTAGGTTGAGTGCACATCTGAATTAGCACTTTGTGCAAAGCCAAGTGCAAATAGCCAATTTGAAGATGAAGGCTCTGCAATAATCTGATAATTTACGCTATTACTTTGAGTAACTGTACGGCGAATTTGGTTAAATTGTTGAGATTTCAAAATGTCCGATATTAACCATTCACTGCCATTAAACTCATCATGAATAAGGCTGCGCCAGTAATAGGGGGCCTGTAAGGCTTGCCCAGGCTGTTGTTCTACCCGAAAAACCAAGTCATCTGACTCAGCTAATTTCGCAATAGAAAAGGGGTTAACTTGCTCTGATAAACCCGTTTTCGCAAGCTTTGGCCCCGGTAATTGCCAAAACGCCGGTATTTTCGGTAAAAACAAAATCAAAAATGCCGCTATGGGTAAAGCTAGTAGTATGGTTTTAAAACTTTGTTTATTAGCGGCCTTAAAGCTTTGTGGGCTAGTTAAATAGCCAAGCACCGCAAAGTTCACAATATAAAGCACACTGACCACCAAGGTTTCAAACAATCCTTGATGGAATAAATACACCGTTGAAAGGTTAAAAAACACCAGTAAACAAACGGTTTGATACTGTTTGACGGTTTTCGCTTGGAGCAATTTAAAGCTACTAGCAAGTAGCATCATCGATACAAATAGCTTTACTGTATCGCCCACGCCAACCAGAACAAATAAGGCAACTAAGCAAATTGCTGCCAACATATTCGCGACCAATCCATTTAGTTTTTTATAAAATTTACCTAAAAACAGGTTTAAAAAACTGAGGCCAGCCAATATGGCTAGAAATGGAGTAGTTACTTCAGTAAACAAAAAACCACTAATAACAATAAACAGAAGTGATAAAACGGTATTAATAAGCGGCGTATTCATGCTTAAAACTCCGCTAAAGCTTTCAGGCAAGTTTCTTGATGACTTCGCCCTAAACCTTTTGTGATATGTTTATTGGGTAAAGTTAACGAAAAAGCGATTTGTTGATCGGTTAACTGGTTTACTAAAAAACATAATTGGCTTAATCGATGCTCGTTATTTCCTGTTAAATTATTGTAATTAAGAGCTAATTCCTGTGATGCATCACTGGTAAACTCTTTCGTTAATAGCTGCTGAGTTTTAGCGTAGTGTTTCCACGACACCTTATTAAGTGCAGTGCCTTGCACAAAAGAAGTGAGTTGATAAAAGTCATCATTACCGGCTTTGATTTGTGCATTATCGCCATCATGTTCGTCATTGTCATGAAGTTGTGTATCAAGCTTTTCTGTGGGTATTGGCTTTGGATAAACATAAACTGTATCTATGGGCTCTATGTAGCTCCAAACCGACACTAAGCCAAAAGGGAAATGACTAATGATTTTTATTCTATCAAAGCCATAAGCACCACGTTCGCTACATTTAAGTGCTATTTCAACCGAGTTTTTCTCGTTGCTTTGTAGTGAAACGGCTTCAGATTCGATGTTATTATTGATTAGTTTTACTAATTCGCAGCGTGATTTTGCTTGTAGTTCAAAGCGTGCTAAGGGCGCTTTGGGTGCATAATCTTCTTTCACTGAGAGATATTTAACCAATAAACCTCTGACATTTTTATAGCCAGTTAGTATCGCAAATACCATAACAACAACCATTAAATAAGCCATCGCTAATATAAGGTTATTTTGATAGTTAATACCCATCACAAAGTTAAGTAGGGCAATTATTAGAAACTGCCCACCAAGTTTAGAAGGAAGCACATAAATAGTTTTATGTTGGAGTTCAATTTCGTTTTTTTTATGTTTGTTTTTTAATAACTTATTAAAAACTAATTGACGAAATTGTTTAACAAAAGCAGGGCGCTTTAACATGTTTACAAGCTTACAGGCACATGTTTAAGTGCATAACCACTGTCGCCAGAATTTAACCCCAATCGGTGATCAGTCACGCTAGGAAAAACCGCTTGTACATCTTCAGGCAAAACAAAATCACGACCTTCGATATACGCCCATGACTTTGCAGCACGAGCAAGTGCAATACTTGCTCTTGGTGATAATGGGTTTACAAAATGACTATCTTGGCGAGTAAAAGCGACTAGTTCGAGTATGTAGTCAACAACCGTATGACTTATTGTTACAGTATTAATTTCTTTTTGAATAACAGCGAGTTGTTCTGAGTTAATGCGAACAGGTAAATCATCATAGTTACGGTTGTTTAGACCTAAAATAAGGTTTTTCTCGGCTTGTTTATCAGGAAAACCTAAACTGATACGCATGAAAAATCGGTCTAATTGTGACTCTGGTAACGGATAAGTTCCAGATTGGTGCACTGGGTTTTGAGTTGCAATAACAAAAAATGGTGATGGTAGGGCGTGTTTAACCGAATCCACCGTCACTTGTTTTTCTTCCATTGCCTCTAAAAGCGCACTTTGTGTTTTAGGACCAGCACGATTAATTTCATCACCTAAAACAACTTGGCTAAATACAGGACCTTGATGAAAAGAAAAACTATGTTCTTTAGCATCAAAAATGTTTGTACCAAGAATATCAGAAGGTAATAAATCACTTGTGAATTGAATACGTTGATACGACAATCCAAGAACTGCTGCAAGTGCATGAGATAAAGTGGTTTTTCCCATACCAGGCAAATCCTCAATGAGCAAATGACCTTCACTGAACAAGCATGCTAAAGCAAGTTTAATTTGTTGTTGTTTACCAAAAATGACCGTAGACAGATCATCAATTATGAGTTGGATTGTCGAATTCATAAACTGCTTAATTTGTTATGGTTTCCATCAATTCTAGACGTTTCATAACAGAGTCGACTTTTTTTGAGTTAAAAGGTTTAGCAATAAAACCTCGGGCGCCTAATTCCCAAGTGTTTTGAACATTCTCAAGACTGTTATGACCTGAACACATAACAACGTGAGTATGGGGATGTCGGTCATTCAAATATTCAAGAATTTCCTCACCGTCAGTGTTAGGTAGCTCAATATCAAGAAAGATAACGTTTGGTGACTTTTCTTCAATTAGAGTTTTGGCTGATTCAAAATCTCGACTTTCTAAAATATCGTCAAAACCAAGACCAGTTAAAATTTGATTTAGATAGTCGCGAATATCTTGCATATCGTCGATTATCAGAATAGGTTCTAACGGTTTCACAAATTCCATATCGTTTACATCTTATCGTTACATCTTAAGTTGATAGTTTTAATATATGTCATGCGATAAGTAAGCTCAAGAAACTCAGACTAATAAAATAGATAATATGACAAAACATCATCATTATGTCCGATACCGTCTAGTATTGGACTTAGCGCATATAGAGAATAGGTACCACGATATACCATTGAGTTACTTCCTATAATTTATATTATGTTAAATAGCGTATTTGCCTTTATAAGCAGGTTCATTAGTCGTTAGATTTTAAGGTTTTTCAGCCCCTTTTTGGTTATCGTAGGTTTTCTCTAATTTATAGCTTTCTATGCACTTCTCATTATTACTTTGTAAATTTTCAAACTGACTTACTTCATTCCAATAAAACTACAACTTGGTTTTGTCCTAACCTAGATTTGATATGTGTTACTTTTACGGCTCCCCAAAAATATAAAAACAATTTTTCACTGTCTGTAACCGTTATGGCTTTAAACTGTTCGTATAACGAAAGTCATGTAGATGCCCTGCAAGTTCAAATTGGATAGCTGTACGATTTGGTTTAAGTAAGTTAGACGCTGAATATCATTGGTAATGACTAAATCAAAATGAGTGTTCAACTGCTCTGTAAGAATTTGCTACTTCTGAATATAAAAATGATTTATTAATTTTAGACTTTCAAAAATTCCCAGTTACATTAATACGTAGCCAACTACGTACCAGCCAATTGGCCAAAACGCTAACAAACTATATGTGATTAGATTTGCATTCCTAACTTTAGTCTTAATGTCATTTTTATTGAGTCCGGTATCTGCAAGCATTTTCTTTGAAACTAAAAATTCAGACCACCATGATACAAAATAAAAAGGAATAAGTAGGAATAACCCCGCAAATAAAATCATCCAATGTAAGTCAGATTCATAAGGGATTAACCAAGGTGCTTGCCACGTTACTGCTAACATTTTACCGACAAATGTATCCACGCCATACGCTGCGCCACCGCCCGTCAGCATTTGTATTAAAACAAGAATCCCCCAAGTTAAAGGAACCCCAACAATTGTAGATACTAAGTTTGAAACAAATGCCGTTTTTACCGATAGTGCTTTAGTTAAACTTAAGCTATTTCGAAGGTATATTGCTTCAATAGCAATTATTGGTAACAAAGAAATCGAATACACAGGCACTGCCAGCATAATCATAGGGAGTCCTGCGTTTGCTGAAGCACCAAAAGAGATAATAACGAGGGGTAATAAAAAAAGAAAAATTATGAATTTATTCAAAACTATCCTTAGCGTACTGTTTTTCCTTATACTTAACTGTCAATTTAACTTAATGTTATTTCCAAATCAAAGTCTACTCAAAGTATCTGTTTGTGCACTTAATTTAAGCTAGAAATTGGGTTTAGCTTCATAAGCGTTACTCAGTCTTACGAACTTTAAATGTGTCTTAGATAGCAATATTTATCCTGTAGTTTAGTTATATCTTCACCATGTTTTCAATTACGCGCTTTATCTAAGTAATATCTGTTTTCACTTTGGCAACGGTGGTGATCGTGCAACTAATTTACACAACAATGAAAAGTTAGTTTATTGAGTTTACCTCGACGGTAATGCCCTACTCCTTGTACCCCTTGCTAACAGAGCAGAAAACCTGGTTGAAATTATGTATCGCGGCTATATGCCACCTACTGGCCCGTGGTCGGAATGTAGAATTTCTAGGGAGGATAATCTATTACTTACACCTTGGGGAAATGTAAAACCATCAGATGTACAACTAGTTCATCGTTACAAATGGTCTGCTAAGAAATCTGAACAGATGTATCAAAGCCTTAAAAAGCAAACATCCAGCCATGATAAATATTTATTTGAATTACAGGATAAATTGCTAGATATTATTGGTGACTTATCAAGAGAAACAGGAAGTTAAAAAAGGTTCATTATGTCAAAAGAAATATTAGATTTAGTCGATACGTCAATAAAAATAGGTTTAGGTGCTGTAATCTCAGGGATCACAACATATTTTATTACAAGGATTAATTATAAAAACTCTCTTTCAAAAGAACAAAGAGATCATAGTCGATTACTTTCAAAAGAGCGTAGGGATTTTAAAGCTCGTATTGCAGAACAATCGCTTGAAAGTATTGACCCTTTCCTTACTAATTTAAGTGACTATATATCATTAGTGGATGGATTGTTAAGGTCAGGCAAACCTCAAAACTATGAAAAAATAACTTCTGTAGTTAAAGCTATTGATGATTTAGATGAAGCTCTAATTGCCTCAAGGAGTAATTATGACCTTTGTCTATCAAAGCTCAATCTTATTGGGTTTTATAATACAACTGAAAAATTGAAGTTGTTTCTTAAGATGGAAAACGAAATTAGAGACTCCGTAATATTTCAAAGAAAATTACCTGATAGAACCTTGTTAGACGAATATGGCTCAGGCTTTGTTGAATTAAAAAATGAGTTTTTGAGTTCACTTAACACAGAGTTTGAAAAGTTATTTGAAGAAAATAATTATAATTAAACCTTTATTATACGAAAATGTCTTAACACTTTGTGAGATATCATTTTAAACAAAGGGCTTATGCCCTTTTCATATGTAGAAAAGTAAAAAGCTAAGTCCACTCATATGTTATTTAAGCAATAAATGTTCAAAATATCCTTTTGATATGTATATCTTCTATGTAATATTTTATCTAATGACAATATTTAGGCGGATATATATGGCTAATGACTTAGAAAAAAAATTATTCTGTGGAATTGTAATGCCAATTTCTCCAACCGATGGTTGCAGTGAGAAGCATTGGGAAGAGGTTTTATTAATAATCAAAGATTCCATATCCGATGCTGGGTTTGATTCAGCTTTAGTTAGTGAATCTGATGATTCAGGCGTGATTCAGAAAAGAATTGTCCAAAATTTATATGATAACCCAATTGTTGTTTGTGATGTGAGTGCTAAAAACCCCAATGTAATGTTTGAGTTGGGTATGAGGTTAGCCTTTGATAAACCGACAATTATTATAAAAGATGATATTACTCCTTATTCTTTTGATACTTCTGCAATAGAACATTTAGAATATCCAAGAGATCTAAGATTCTCTAAGATTGTTGATTTTAAGAAAAAACTTAAAGAAAAAGTTAAATCAACTTATGAAAAATCACAGGATGATAAAAACTATACAACCTTTTTGAAGCATTTCGGTGAATTCAAGGTAGCTAAAATTGAGTCAAAAGAAGTTTCAAGCGATACATACATTCTTGAGGAATTGAAGCTTCTTAGACAAGAGTTTTTGAAGCAAACCAATAAGAGAGCAGATTTTAATAAAGATCAATTTCTTAAAAATGATAGAAATTCTTTAGTATTGAACTATTTATTTCCGAATGAGGATTCAGCCAAAAATCTTACGACTGCAACAATGAAGTATGACTTTATTAAAGGTTACAACATCAATAAATCGAAAGATAATCTTATAGAGTTAACCTTTTTAGTTGATGTAGGTTATGCATTTTCAGCTGATAGAAATGAGTTTGATGCATTAATTTTGAAGTTTGGAGGAGTTCAAGGTAAATAAAGTACTTTTTTCATAAAACCTTGAAAATTTAACTTCAAAAGCAAGTTTTTATTCCCTTTAATCATTAAGTCAAATTGTCATGCACTTTTTAGTTAAGCTCTTTATATAAAAGAGCTTTTACCGTTACTGATTAACTCTGTAATATAAATTATAAGCAAAGCCTTAGTAGTACAACCATAAGAAACTAGTGCTAAAACTCTTTCACCTTCCTCAATTAAACGCCCTAGCAACACCTAGCCCAATTTCATGTAGTACCACAAAACCCGCGCCGTAGAAAGTGGCCCAAACTGGGATAATGATGAAATCAAGGGTTGAAGTGGATGATGAAACGGCGACTTCTTGGTAATTTGTAATCCAAGGGTAAAAGCCAAAGCAGTAAAGAATAACAATTGGGGCTGCAAAGAGTATTAATCGCAGTTTTCGCTGTTTAAAAAATGGCATAAATGACATACCTTGCATAAGCAATAACGGCACGAACACGTAAATCACCAAAGTAAAATCATTGAGCGTCATGCCTAAACCTATGGTTACCATCAGCATGAATAAAGCAGTAAAAATGCGGTAAGTGGCTGTAAAATTCATAGTCATTCCTTGTCATGTACCTACAACCACCCTAGCACGCTTATTTATAAATGACTATTTTATAAACCAATTTGCCTAGTGCAGCCGATGCTTTCTACAAAGTATTTATCATGGCTTACGAGTATAAACCCGCCTTTAAAGCCCTGTAATGACTTAGCTAAGAGCTGTTTTGATTCTAGGTCGAGATGGTTATCGGGCTCATCGAGTAACAAAAATGCGGTGTTTTCAATATTACTGACGATACACATGGCGAGCTTAATTTTTTCACCACCACTTAAAAATGCGGCGTGTTTAAAAACCGCGTCTTTTCTAAAGCCAATACTGGCAAGTAGAGTTCGTGCTGTGCTTTCATCTAGGTTTTTGCAGTAAGTCATCACGTTTTCAAGCAGGGTTAGCTCATTGTGTATTAATGTAAAATGTTGGTCTAAGTAATAGAGTGCTTGATTGCAATGTAACTGCCCTGCTTTTACTGGTATATCGTGGTTCAGAGTTTTAAGTAAGGTTGATTTACCAGTGCCATTAGCACCCGCTAAATAAATTTTATCATCACTGAATACCTGAAAATTAAGTGGCTTTTGTACTCCGTGTGCTAATACAACATCCTGAAGGCTGAGTACCTTATGATGCTTAGCTTCATTTGATTGCGCTAAGTAAAATTGCTGCGCTTGAACATGTTCAAGCTGGCTAGAAAGCTCATGTTTATTCCTAGTCAGCATACCCTCTCGCTTAGCGGCGTTTTTACTTTGTGATGATAAATTAGCGCTAGCTTTATCTTTTTTCGCATCCATTAACACTTTAGGTTGACTACCAGACTTTCTAAGTGCTGCGCCCTGAGCTGCTCGCTTAAGTGTTTTTTGCTGTTGTAATTGCTCTGCTGTTTTGAGTATTGTTTGCTGTTTAACAACGTGGTTTAATTTGTTTGCAAGCGCAGCAACTTGCTTCTTCTTTTGACTTTGGTATTGTGAAAAACACGTACCATATTGTGTTAAACCAAGGGTTGTTAGTTCCCATATTTCATGGGCTTGTTCTAATAATTCTTGGTCGTGACTAATCAGTAATATTTGTCCTTTAAATTTGTTAATTTGCTCTATAAGCCAGCGCTTACCGTGTGCATCTAGGTGGTTTGAAGGTTCATCGAGTATTAAAATATCGTGATTAAAGAAGTTAAATAGCGCCCAGAGCTTTAATTGACTAAACTGGCCGCCACTTAAATATTTGCTTGCTTTACTGTCACTCAAAATTTCAGTATCAGTGCTTTTAACACCTAGCCTCAAAAGCTCTGCCTTAAAGCGCTCTGGTAAGTCCCAATTGTCTTCTAGCAAAGTTAAATTTTGTTCTGTAACTTGCCCTTGGTTTATCGCTTCAAGGGCATTAAACATAGACTCTAAGCCAATAGCCTCTGCAATTGTTAGATTATCAGCCTGATTTACATCGTCTATTTGCTCATAAAAGCCAAGGGTTGAATTACAAACAACCGTGCCAGAGCTTGGCTTTTTTTGCTTAGCAAGTATTGACGCTAATATAGATTTACCGCAGCCGTTCCTGCCAACTAACGCAGTAACTTTTGCAGTGAGAGAAAATGAAAGGTCGTTAAATACAACATCGCCATTGCCATGTTGATAACATAAATTGAAAGCTTGAAGTTGTGGCATAGTGCCTCCTGTAGTACAGGGGCAGTGATACCAATCCACAATAATACTTAATCATTTTGAGGGATAAAACCTGCCGCCACCTTCGTTAAAAATATCTCATTAAGAACAACTTAATAACGAAATTTTTGCCTTGTTATCGACGATGTTTTATTGCCTCAAAATAGACCACTTAATTAAGAGAATTGGTATTAGGCGTTTGATCACACGAGAAGGAATATAATAATGTAAGTGATAGTGAGCAACGCCTACTAACCCTGTTGGTCCAAAAAGATAAATTGAAATTGGATAACAGGTTTAGATGTTCATGTTGGCGGCTACTCCTAAAAATGAGCTCTTATAATAACCATCCACTGCCTAAATGGCAACGAGTTATGTTACTCTTAAGCCACTGAACATTTAAAGGAATCTATTTTGAATTTAGTTGAAAGCCAGCATGCCTCACAAAACCCTATTCAAGTTAAGCTGCAAATTGCTGAACATAAGCGTGTTTTTGTCATTGGCGATTTAGATGCAGATTTAACTAAATTTGAACAGGCGCTCTGCTCTGTCAATTTTAATCCAAGCACGGATATTCTCTTTTCACTCGGCGATGTAATAGACCGGGGTGATAACAGCATTGCTTTATTAAGACGTTTTAAAGAGTTGGGTGTAAACATGTGTTTAGGTAACCACGAGCACATGCTACTTGAATCATTATTAGCAAATAATGAAGATTATTATCGCTTATGGGTTGAAAATGGCGGCCATTGGCACACCCAAGCAACCGATGAAGAGCTTAAATTTGTCTTTCAGCAACTTCTAAAGTGCCCTCTTTCTTATTTTGTTGAATACGCTGGTATAAAAATCGGCCTCTCGCATACCACGTGCGCTGATTGGGATTGGAATAATCCAACAAAAGATAAAGAAAAAGCTATTAGTTTACTACTTTGGGATAGAGCTTTAACCAAAGCAAAGAAGCCAGTAATAAACCCAAGTATCGATTTTTCAGTGCACGGTCATAACACCACTAAAGAGCCTTATTGGCTAGGTAATAGCTATCATCTTGACACAAATTACCTCAGTGGTAAGCCTACTATAGTTGAGCTTAAAACACTGATAAACCAGTTTTCATCAATGTAAGCTTGCCAGTCGTTCGACAGTTTGATCATCAAGGTATTTTTTATAGGTGAGCCGTGCATGCCATAGCTGCTCATCGTTTTCTTGAATGTAAATAATTGGGCCAGCAACTTTATTCGCTAAGCTAGTTAATTTACTGTATTCACGGGTATCAATTATGCCATCGCTGAAGTAGCTTCGTGCCGTATTTAAAAATTGCTCTTCTTTATAGATATCGCTATGCCAAATTAACGAACGATACATACTTGCTGTTATTTCGGATGGCTTGTCATTCGAACGAAAGAGTTTCACTTCTGTATAAATTGAATTACCGGTGATTACAATCCCTATTAACGACAACGTCGTAAGAGTCATCATCCATTTCATGCTCTATTCCTCAAAATTAGGTACTAACCTAACTATAGGTGATGAAGATGAATGTATGCTGTTTATTTAATTAATTAGGATTGGTAAAAATATTTTCAAGATACTTAATTCTTGTTTTAAATGTTGTTTAATGTATTAGGCAAACTAGCCTAATACATTAACATCACTACTAGTGAAGTGCCGCTGTAAACGGTATATTTTTACAGATTTCAGCTTCTGCGATAAGGATTTCTTCAAGGCGAGCATCAACTTCTTGCTTATCGAAATACTCGTAGGCAAGTTCAACGAATAAGTTTTTATGTTTTTCTTCTGATTTAGCAATCGCGACATAAAACTCTTTTTCTTTACCTGCTGGTAAGGCTTCAGCGACAAGCGAAAAACGCTCATGTCCGCGAGCTTCTATTACTCCAGCGACTAATAAGCGGTCCATTAAAAATTCATCACGACCATTTCTGAAAACCGCGCGAATTTGTTTGATGTAAGGATCTTTTTGATCATTACCAAGTGAAACATCACGTTCCATTAGTAATTTTAAAACTTGCTTAAAATGAATCATTTCTTCTAACGCTAAATCAGTCATAGCTTTAACGAGCTTACGACGATCTGGGTAGTGTGAAAGCATAGACATAGCCATACCAGAGGCTTTTTTTTCTGCTGCAGCATGATCTTGTAAAAAGGTATTGAAGTCAGCCAAGACTCCTTCTGTCCATTCAAATGGCGTGTGGTATTTTAATTCAAACATAATAAGGAACAACTTAACTTATAATGGCGGCGATTTTAGCGTATTTTACTTATGATTATAACCAAGAGATTTATCAATTTTACCACTTCGGGTTGATGACACTTTATCTGGGTGTTTTATGTCATTCCAAGCTGTGACCTTGCCCCCAATATTAAGCTGTTTAAAGCTGATTGGTTGTTCCGTGCTTAAAAACTGCTGCAATAGTTGCGGGCTATTAGGGTCAGCAACATTAAGTGTTAGTAATTGATGTTCACAGCCTTTAAAGTAATCTGCTATTTGCTGTTGATGGCGCTGATAACAGGCTGTTAAATACTCATCAGATTCTAAATCTGCCAAACTATAGTGGCCAAACACATCAAGATAACAGCGTTTTAAGTGAATATTAAAGCCACCGTCTGGGCGCATTAAATTAGTGTGCATACGTGTTAATAGCTGCCTGATTGATGGTAGCCATTTAGCTAAGTCGCGCTCAAGATTTATAAAGCGGCTGTTTGCAAAGTGTTTATCAAGTAAAACATATTCACTAAATACAGGGGTGTCGGCAATAACGTCTGCGTTGGTAATTGCTTGTTGGGTATAGGCTGTGTGCGAGGTTTTATAGCCGAGTTCTAAAAAGCTGTTACATATACTGGTTGTGCCGGTTCGTGGTAAACCGATTATAAAAATTTTTGAGCTCATGGCACCTTATCAATAGATAACCACAGCGACTTATCTTCTACTGGGGTTAACCTTGGTAATTCGTTATTGTTCAATTCTATAATAATCTTGTCATGAACGTGGGCATTTTTAATGAAATCACCATTATATTTAAAGAATAGCTCGTCAAATTCACCGTTTTTACGCATAACTTTTAAACCCTCATTCACCGCTTTTGCAATTTCAGGCTTATCTTTGTTAAAAAAGAAATAAATAGGGCTTTTATATTTAAGCATTAGTTGCGGAAGAACAACCAAGTCGATTTTTTTCTCGAAATTAGCCTTTTCCTCCTCTATTTCGAGTATAGAGCGAGGAAATAACTGCCCTCTTCCTTTATCAAGCATAACGAACAATGACTCAAAATCTTGAGAAGTAGCCACAGTTAAATTGTTGCCTTTTAAAATATCTGTGTCAGGCCAGTGCTGGCCTTGTATAAATATAATATTTTTGAGATCGTCGTATGTCTTGATTTGGCTTAGATAAGGTAATTGCCTTTTAGTTGTAAACATTAAACGCCACCCGAACAGTCCTTTAAAAATAGGAATTCTCAATGGCAATAACATTTTTTCACGTTCAGTATTGGTCATACTCCAATACACATTAATACCAGTTCCAGTTGCTATTTCTCTAAGAACTCTGTTTTGTCCTAATAGTCTTGGTGACGGTGTTAAAGTAAAATTATAACCACTTCTCTCAAGTGCTGTACGAAGCAATATAAGAGGATAAAGTAATTTTTCATCAAGGTTTGGCAAAGTCTTAGGGTAAATTACCCTAAGAGTTTCAGGTGGAATAGCAACCGCTTTTTTTGCATTGATTGTTTTTACATTTGCCGAACAAATATTTGTTAAAAACAGTAAGGTAAGAGTAAAAACAACTTTCTGCATATTAGAATACCTGTGTAACTAATAACATCACTGCACTGATCAAAATAGTTAAGAAGGTGAGTATCATTCCTAACGCTCGTAATTTCATTATATTATCAACGAGTGCATAACTATGACAAAAACGGCCTGCAACAAGCATTGAACCTAAAATATAGCAGAAATGGCTAGGAAGACCCTGATACTCTAATAAAAATAGCAGAATCAATGAAAATGGCACATATTCAATAAAATTAGCATGGGTACGTATAGCTGCTTGTAGGCTTGCATCACCACCATCGCCTAGTGAAATACGTTTTGCTTTACGAAGTTTAATTACACGAAAGCTAAGTTGGATGTATAAAATGGCCAAAATGGCAGCAAAAGTTGAAACAATCACAGTTTTTCCAATTTTTATTTAAAGTTAGACGCTTAGCACTGTTTATTGCTAGGCTGTTAAGTAAGTAGTTAGGTTAGCTCAGTATGATATTTAATGTCTAACAGTTCTTAAGGAAGTGCATGTTTACGCCAAGAAAAATTGCCGATAATTACCGTGAAATGGTAAGTAGTATCGGTTTTTACCCTTCAATGCTCTCTGTCATGTTTTTGATTTTCGGATTAATTAGCATTGCAGTAGAGTACTCTTCACTATCAATGGAGTTTAAAAAGCTGATTGGCGTGTTGTTGGTCGACAGCGAAGAAAACGCCCGAACTATCCTCAGTACGCTTGCAGGAAGCATTATCTCGTTAACGGTTTTTAGCTTTTCTATGGTTATGGTAGTGCTAAACAGCGCCAGTGCTAGCCTTTCTCCTCGAGTATTACCTGGACTAATTACCCGTAAATCGCACCAATTAGTGCTTGGCTTTTATCTTGGTAGTATTATCTACACTATATTAATGTTGATAAACATACGTACCATTGGCGATGGAGATATGGGAATTCCATCTTTGGGTATCTTCTTTTCTTTGGTTTTTGGTTTGATTTCGCTGGGATTTTTTGTGTTTTTTATTCACTCAATTTCTAAAGCGATTCAGGTCGATAATGTGTTAAACGATCTATTTAAAAATACCAAAGGCGAGCTTAAATGCATTATTAATATGCAACAAGAAAACCCAGTTGAGCATTTTCCTGACTTTGATGACTGGCATAGCATAAAAAGTAAAACAGAAGGCTACTTTAAAGGCGCACATAGCGATAAATTGTGCGCATTGTGCCAACAGCACGGTATAAAAATTTATATCTCGGTTAAGCAAGGCTTCTTTACGGTTAAAGGTTATCCGTTTTTAAAATGTGATACTGACTTATCTGACAACCCAGAGCTTGTAGAGCAACTACTAAACTGTTTTATCTTTTATATCGAAGAGTATATCAGCGACCATTACCGCTACGGTATGACACAAATCTCAGAAATTGCAGTAAAAGCCATGAGTCCGGGGATTAATGATCCTGGCACTGCGGTAAAAGCCATTGATATGCTGAGTATCTTATTGATTTTACGTTTAGATATTTATGATGTTAATTACTCGCTTAAACGATGCGAGAACAATCAACCACACCTTTATATACACGAAACATCATTCGATGAGCTACTGCACGATAACTTTACGCCTATTCGTAACTACGCAAAAAATGACGCCTATGTCATGGTTAACGTACTTGAAGCTTTTAAAAATATATTGTTTAGAGCATCTGATAACGAAAAAGCAACAGATAGTTTGTTTGTTTATTTAGGGGCGATTATTGAAGATATCGATACGCATATTAGTAATGAGTATGACCGAGAACAAATTACTAATATGCTTAAAGCCATAGCCCGTATTTCAGAGCAACAAGGTGAAAAATTGCTGGCAAGCTTCACCAGCAATCAATAGACTAATTTTCTATTAAGTAAACGGCATAGCTACTAGCTGTGATCGTAAGCTCGCCACCGTTGTATGCATCAGGTACATAGTTATCTGGTGCAGCTTCAGCCATAACCATTTTACTTGCACGCATATAAGGCTGGTTTCCTGTTTCTAGTGGGCTATTAGAAGCGGTATAAAGACCTTTAAGCTCTACCCCGTAATCACTGGCAAACTCTTTTGCGGCATCACGCGCATCTTTAATTGCCAGTTTTTGAGCTTGCTTTTGTAACTCTTCATAACGGCTAGATATAAACTGCGTTTGATTAATTTCATTTATGCCCGCGTTCACCAATTGCTGAAGCATAATTGGGTACTTTTTAATATCAGTTAAAGTCACAGATAGACTGCGCGTTACTCTATAGCCGACAAAGTTTTGCTTGCCTGTTTCACGGTTGTATTCTGTTTGGCGGTGTATAGAGATATTAGACGCATAAATGCCCTTTTCATTCACACCTTGGCTTTTAGCAAGCTTAATAGCTTTTGCCATGGTAGCATCGGCTTTGTTTTTAGCGGCAATTAAATCTTTATCTACTTCAACAATACCCACTGTTAGTTTAACGTTATCAGGGATAGCTTTGATAGTTGCGTTGCCTTGAATGTAAATATGCGGTGCATCAGGTGTAGCTTGTGCTAACGCATTAAAGCTTAGCGCGGTGGCCATCGCGGTGAAAATTAACTTACGCATAATACTGTTCCTTAATTATTAACTCCGTTCATTATCACCTTAAAGAGTTAATTGAATATGAACAAGGCCTTTTAAAACAATATAAAAAAACAGGCATTAAAGCCTGTTTTTTCAATAACTCAACGTGTTATAGCTTAGATACTACGACGCTTATAGTTACGGTACTCTGGAAGCCAATAGTTTTTCTCAATTGCAGCCCATAGCGCTTCATCGCTCAGCTCAAGTGCCACACCTTCTTCCATCGCTTTTTTCGCTACCGCAAACGCAATACGTTTACTTAACGATTGGATTTCAGTAAGTGCTGGTAATAAGCTACCTTTACCTGTGTTAGCACGTGGCGAAGACTCTGCCAGAGTTTCACTTGATACAATCAGCATCGCATCTGTGATTCGTGTTGCTTTAGCAGCAATAACACCTAAACCAATACCCGGGAAAATG
Organism: Pseudoalteromonas apostichopi; assembly: GCF_030297135.1. Lineage (NCBI taxonomy): Bacteria > Pseudomonadati > Pseudomonadota > Gammaproteobacteria > Alteromonadales > Pseudoalteromonadaceae > Pseudoalteromonas > Pseudoalteromonas apostichopi. Next base: position 3,479,878 of record NZ_AP028065.1, on the reverse strand, counting down.
TAGCTGTTGTTACATTGCGGGATTGGGAAAGTTTGGCCGTTATACTCAACCGGATCAAATGGGCTACCAGAGGCAACAATCGCTTGACCGTCTGTCCACTCAATTACGTCTGAAGGAAGTGCTTCAACTTGCTTAGACGGATTACTTAACGGGAAGATAATCGGTTGTGGGCAAGATGCGTGCATTGCACGAATAACTTGTTCTGTGAATAAACCAGGTTGGCCAGATACACCAATTAGGATGTCTGGTTGCGCACAGTGCATTACATCTAATAAAGATGCGTACTCACCGCTGTATGTCCACTCGCTCAAACCGTCTTTAGATTGGCAAAGGGCTTGTTGGAAGTCACGTAAGCCTTCCATGCCTTCAGTAAGTAAACCAAAACGGTCAACCATGAAGATTTGAGAACGAGCTTGCTCATCACTGATACCTTCAGCAACCATAGTACTGATAATTTGCTCAGCAATACCACAGCCAGCAGAACCTGCTCCGACAAACACGACTTTTTGCTCTGAAAGTTTCGAGCCTTTAACACGACATGCAGCCAGTAAAGAACCTACTGTTACTGCAGCAGTACCTTGAATGTCATCGTTAAAGCTACAGATTTCATCACGGTAGCGTTTTAATAATGGCATTGCATTTGGTTGTGCAAAGTCTTCGAACTGAAGTAACACGCTTGGCCAACGACGTTTAACAGCTTTGATGAATAGATCTAAGAATTCGTCATACTCTTCTTGCGAAATACGTTTATGACGAGCACCCATGTACATAGGGTCGTTAAGCAGTTTTTCGTTATTCGTACCAACATCAATCATTACTGGTAACGTGTAAGCTGGGCTAATACCACCACACGCTGTGTATAGTGATAATTTACCAATTGGAATACCCATACCACCAATACCTTGGTCACCTAGACCAAGAATACGCTCACCGTCAGTTACAACGATAACTTTTACTTTGCCTTTAGTGGCGTTACGTAAAATATCATCAATTTGGAAACGATCTTCGTAAGAGATAAATAGACCACGGGCACTGCGGTAAATGTCTGAGAACTTTTCACAGGCATCACCTACTGTTGGTGTATAGATAATTGGCATCATTTCTTCAAGATGATCACGCACTAAACGGTAGTAAAGTGTTTCGTTGTTATCTTGAATAGCACGAAGGTAAATGTGCTTGTTTAAATTATCGCTAAAGCTTGAATACTGCTGGTAACAACGCTCAACTTGTTCTTCGATCGTTTCATAACGCGGTGGCAGTAAACCGGCTAAGTTGAAATTTTCCCTTTCTTTTTGTGAAAAAGCACTGCCTTTATTTAATAGTGGCGTTTCGATCAGACCTGGGCCTGAATAAGGAATATAAAGATAATTTGGATCGGTATTTGTAGTCATATTTCCAAGCTTTGATGCGTCATAATTATGACCTGACATTATTACTCTTGAAGGCGAAATTGCAATGACAATTCACCTTGTCAGACCATTGAAGAAAATGAATTTTATGCTCTAAAGAGCTTACTAGATAGTATACATGAAAACTCAGCAGCTTTAAGGCTGCTGAGCTTGTTTTTAGTGGCTTTTATCACTTAAAGCGATGCCTTCACGGCGAGGATCGGCTGCGCCATAAAGCTTACCGTCTTTTACTTCAACAGCATGTAAACCAGAGTTTAAATCTAAGATACGAACTGTATGTCCACGATTAACAAATTCGGCTTCAGCGTTGGCAAGTTCAGTGCCCTTTTCTAGGCTTGTGTAATTATTACGATTAGTAATGCGCGGTAAGTTAATTGCAGTTTGCGCATCTAAGTTCCAATCAAGCACACCCACAACCACTTGAGCAACGTAATCAATAATGCGGCTACCACCCGGTGAACCGACTACCAAGCGTAAGCTGCCATCTTTGTTAAACACCATTACTGGCGACATTGAACTACGCGGACGTTTACCTGCTTCAACACGATTTGCTAACGGCTTACCATTTTTTGTTGGTGATAAAGCAAAGTCAGTTAGCTGATTGTTCAAAATATACCCGTTCACCATTACTGTTGAACCAAATGCCATTTCGATAGAACTTGTCATTGACACTGCATTACCTTGGCTATCCACAATCGATACATGGGTGGTTGATGGTAATTCGTAAGCATCATCCTGTGCATAAGCAAGTGAGTTTGGTGGTGTGCCTGCTTCAGCGTGGGCATCTTTTTCAGAGATTAGCTTTGCTCGACCTGCAAGGTAATCTTTATCAAGTAAACCTTGTGTAGGGATTGGCATAAAATCAGGGTCGCCCATATACACGTTACGATCTGCAAACGCTAAACGCGATGCTTGTGTAAAGTAATGCAGAGCTTGAACTGAATTTGGTTGAAGCTTAGACATATCTTTGTGTTCAAGTAAGGCCAGAATCTGTAATACAGCTACACCACCACTACTTGGTGGAGCCATTGAACAAACCTCATACTGGCGATAATCAACACATACAGGTGCTCGTTCTTTGCTTTTGTAATTAGCTAAGTCTTCAACACTCAAAGTACCCGGTGCTACCGCTGAGTTTTGCACTGCATTGACAAGTTCTTTTGCGTTTTCACCTTTATAAAAAGCATCAATACCTTGTTTAGCAATATCTTTATAAAGTGCGGCAAGTTCTGGGTTCTTCTTAACAGTGCCAACAGCAAGCGGTTTACCATCTGGGAAGAAATAATCACGAATAACAGGTAGCTTTGTAACCCCTGGGTTTAACTCTTTAGCGAGTAACTGATGTAAACGCGGTGATACAATAAAGCCTTTATCAGCCAATTCAATAGCAGGGCCAAACAAGGTTTGCCAGTCTAACTTTCCGTAACGCTTATGAGCAGTGGCAAAGGCATCTAAAATACCAGGTACACCTACAGAGCGACCGCCTACCACCGCTTCAATCCATTTCACAGCTTTACCGTGTTTATCTAAAAAGAGTGTTTCGTCAGCGTTACTTGGTGCAGTTTCTCGACCGTCAAAACTAGTAAGGCTTTTTGTTTTATTATCAAAGTACATCATAAATGTACCACCACCGATCCCCGACGATTGCGGTTCTACCAGTGTTAAAACAAGTTGAGTTGCAATTGCAGCATCAACTGCAGAGCCACCTAGTTCAAGCATTTTTTGCCCGGCTTTAACTGCATAAGGGTTTGCGGCAGCGACCATGTACTTATCGCCTTCAACAACCTGTTTATGAGCAAAGCCTGTTGCGGCTTCAGGTTCGCGAGTCTCAACTTTTGCAGGGGTAGCAAAAATAGCAGTTGAATAAATTAATGAAGTGGACAGAGCTAACAGCGCTTTGGTTTTGAATAACATAAATAAACTTAATCCCGTAGTGTATTTGGCATCTTAAAATTAAACGTGCACAATAGGCGACAATCTCAGATACAATAAAAATAACATGATAAACCTGCCCCTGAAACTAGAATATATTCTGCCTCCTTTGTGTTTAGTACTACTTAGTTCGTTGTTTGCAACTTTCAACTTAAATGAATATCTTGAATTTAACCGTGATTTAGTTGCAAATGGTGAATTTTGGCGTATTTTCACCAGCCAATTTGTACACGCAAATTGGCCCCATTTAGGCCTGAATTGTGCCGGGATTTTATTAATTTGGGCCTTGCATGCTGAGTATACAAGCCCTGCTCGCTATGCGTTTAATATTACTATTCTTGCATTATGGTGTGGATTAGGTGTCTGGCTATTTTGCCCAGATATCGAAATTTACACCGGATTAAGTGCCCTTCTGCATGGTGTGATTATTTGGGGTGCAGTTAAAGATGTACAAGCAGGCATGTTTTCAGGCTGGTTATTGTTTGCGGGTACCTGGGCTAAAGTGATTTGGGAGCAAATTGCAGGCCCGAGTGAATCGGTAAGTCAGTTAATCGCGTCTAATGTTGCCATTGATGCCCACTTTATCGGCGCAGTTGGTGGCACACTACTCGCTTTGCCTGTCTTTATAAAAATAATAAGAAATCGCGAGTAACCTTACTCGCTTTCTTATTACAGCTCTTTATTAGCTAGAAAAAGGAACTTTAAATGAAAGAAAATAAAGGCCGCTTTTATCTAAGCCTCATCTTGCTTTGTCTTTATGGCCCATTGCTGCTTGGCTTTTTAAGCTCATATATTAATTTAAATTTTGTATCACCTAGGTATATGAGTGATGTTTCTCAGGTAACCAATGTAATAATACTTAGCTCATCTATTTTAGGCTTTACTTTATTGCTCATGAAATACCAAGAAGTTAGAACGCTTTTTAACAATAGAATATTCGCCAACACCTTAATTATAATAAGCTTTTTGTATGCTTGTTTGATGTTCATGGCAGTGTCCTTAGTTGTATTTTTGGATGCAACTTTCAGCTCAAATAAAGATTACATTTATCAAGAGCAAACATTTAATAACCGTACTTTTTATGTTTATACAGCAGACCCAGGTGCTTTTGGAAAAGCGCACCATTATGTGTATTTAAAGTGCCCTGCTTCCTTTAATCGCTATGAATTGGAGTTAATAGCCAATCTATCATGGATGAGAGACTATGAAATGAGCCTAGAGGGGGATGATCTAATTTTTCAAAACGACTCAGAGGAAGGTAAAACTGTGCTCGATGTGAGTGAATTTTACTGCAAATAACCCCTTTTAGATAAATTCTATTACAAACAAAAACAGCCACTTAAAGTGGCTGTTTTTCATTTACGCTATTGGATTACAGGGTTTCTTTAAATAGCTTATGAATACGGCGGTATTCATCTAACCAGCTTGATGGTTGTACAAAACCATGTGGTTCAACTGGGAAGATAGCTGTTTCAAAGTTTTCTTTTTCAAGCTCAATTAAGCGCTGTACTAAACGTACTGAGTCTTGGAAGAATACATTGTCATCAACCATAGGCGCATTAATCAATAAATGGCTCTTAAGACCTTCAGCAAAATAAATTGGTGAGCTCTTTTCATAGGCAATTGGATCAACATCTGGGTGGTTTAAGATGTTAGACGTATAAGGACCATTGTAGTGAGCCCAATCAGTTACTGGACGAAGTGCAGCACCTGCTTTGAATAAATCAGGCTGTGTGAATAGCGCCATAAACGTCATGAAACCACCGTAAGAACCACCATAAGTACCTACAGCTTGTGTATCTACATTTGCGTTGTCTGCCATCCAGCTTACGCCATCTGCTAAATCTTGGATCTCAGGTGTACCCATTTGACGATAAATAGCTGTACGCCAATCACGGCCGTAACCTTTCGATGCACGATAGTCCATGTCCATTACTACGTAGCCTTCTGAAGCAAGTAGTGAGTGGAACATAAACTCACGGAAGTAACCAGACCAACCCATGTGTGAGTTTTGTAGGTAACCAGCACCGTGGTTAAAGATAACCGCTTTACGGTTTTTACCCGTTTCGCCTTCTTTATAATCAGCTGGGTAATATACTTTTGCGTAAATTGGCTGATCAGTGTGGCTTGAAGGCACAGCAACAATCTTAGGTGCGATTAGTTTCTTCGCTAAGAACTCATCAGAGACCGTGTGCGTTAACTGAGTTGCTTGGGTATTTGCTTTTGCATCAGCAACATAAAGCTCAGGTGGCGACATAATTTTTGAGTGAGTTAGCAATAGTTTGCTTTCATCTGGGCTTAACTGGTAGTCAGTCATACCATCGAGGTTGGTTACTTGCTCAGATTCACCGTTTGCAGGGTTTACACGATAGATTTCGTAAAGACCTGGGTGCTCAACGTTAGCTTTGTAGTAAATTGCTGAGTTATCATCCGTTAACGTTAAGTTAGAAACAACAAATTGGCCTTTAGTTATCTGCGTTGCTTTACCGTTTAGTGGCTTTTTGTAAATGTGGCTGTAACCAGACTCTTCAGATAAATAGTAAAGGGTATCTGAGTTGTTCAACCAACCAAAATCATTGTATGCATAGTTTACCCACGCATCGTCATGTAGACGGTGTTGTGAAACAAGCTTGTTGTTTTGTGTATCAACAGTGGCTAACCAACGGTCTTTGTTGTCCCATGCTTCAAGCATAAGAGCCACTTGTGAGCCGTCTGTGTTCCATTGAATAGCACTCTGGTCCCAACCCCAATCCATCATTAGGTTGATGGCACGTGGTGCTTTTTCAGACTTATAAGTTTTGCCATCACGAGCGTAGTTTTCTTTCTTAACAGCAGCAAGAACGTCTTCATCAAAACCAGGTAAAGTATCGAATGCTAGGGTTGTTTGCTCGCCTGATTTAAGGTCAATGTAAACAACGTCTGAGCTGATTGGTTTTTCATCAGCAACACGACGGCGTACTTTTTCTGCTTTTACGCGCGCATCATCGGCAATGTAATTAGGCATGATATCGCCTTCATCGCGCCATGAGCGGTTTTCTGTGGTTACTGCAACAAGTGCTTGGCCATTTGGTGAAAGCTGTACATCTGCTAAACGTTTACCTTTACCTAAGTAAAACTGTGCGTTAGCAATGCTGTCGTTTTGTTCGTTGATTTGTGCTTTACGCTCTTCACGATCTTTTTTGTTTTTATGAGTAAGCGCAATGTAATCAATTAGTTTGTGTTGCTCTTTTGCAATATAAGTGTCTGGCTCTTGTACACCTTTAGGTGCATCATCTAGGTGTAAGTTAACTAATTCAACTTGGCGACCGGTTGCTAAATCAACTTTATAAAATGCATTACCTTGGCGATAAGCAAGGCTACCATCAGTTAAAAACTGTGGTTTTGATTGCTTTGCGCTGTCGTGTGTAATTTGCGTAATTTGTCCAGTGCTTAAGTTTTTAATGAAGATATTACCTTCAAATGCATAAGCCTGTTGCTTTTTATCTGCTGAGTAAACTGCGTTTTTAGCGCCTACAGTGTGTAGTTTATTTAACGCTAATTGTGATGCAGATTGGCTATTTACCGCTTGAACGTATAAATCGCGTAACTCATTGCCTTGTTGCTTTTGTGCATAAACGATACTGTTAGAATCACCGTTCCAGAAAGCACGCTCAGGCTGACGACCTAACCAATCAGGATGAGCCATTGCTTGCTCTAACGTGATTTCAGCTGAACCTGTATCAGCAGGAGTAGCAACAACTGGGGCTACATTGGTAACTTGTTCTTCAGAAGGCGTTGAGGCGGTTGATTGACAACCTGCTAGCATGAAGCTAGATGCGACTGCGAGAGCCACTAACGTTTTATTAGCAGTGGTTTTGAATTTCATAGTGCTTCTTACGGGTTATTATAATTCGCCCTATTTAAGCAGAAGCACTGATGAAATAGCAATTTTTATAGGATAAACAGCCAAACTTTTCCGTTTAATAACAGCTTATTTTAAACTGATATCAAGCCATACCATACGGTGATCAGACGATGCGTTACGATCTTTAATTAAACGGAACAGTTCAGAGTTTTTCTGTGGCCAAAAAACTCCACCATCGTTTATCTCAATACCATAATTTGATGGTAAAACGTAATCAGCACGAGCCTGCCAATAAGCGGTATAGTTTTTAGCGTAATCTTCTTTATACGATTCTTTAGCGCCTTTGCTTGTTGGCGTAAAAGAGGTATTCACTAATGGATTTTTTAAAATTTGGTCTGTGGTATTCGGGCGTGCCTTACCCCCTTCTGGCGCAGCATTTAAATCACCCACAATCACAAAGCGGCTTTTCGCTTTTAAGCCCCCTTTTTGGCCTTTATCATCATAAATATAGTTAGCATTATTGATGTAGTCTGCAATCAGGCGTACTTCATCATGATTACGCTTACCGTTACGGTCCTCATCACCATCAAAAACCGGTGGGGTTGGATGCGAAGCAAGCAAATGAAGCGTTTTTCCTTTTACATCAATTGGTAAATCCCAAAATGATTTAGAGCTTAGGTGAATTGCTTGCCATTCCTCCGTAGAGTACCAGTCTTTACCTGTTTTAGGGTCTATAGGCATTTGTGCATTTGGCATGTCTTTGTATTTGAATGTTTGTAGTGTGCGCGCTTTATCTAAATCGATTGGATAGCGCGACAATACAGCCATTGCATAATGCCCTTCAAAGAAGCCAAAACCTTGAGCATCACCTTTGTAATGCCCCTTTACACCATCGTTATCTAGGTCAAACTCGGTAGCTAAACCGGTGTTAACGGGTGCAATAAAGTAATACGGGTAATCGATAGCAACCTGCTTATTTTGTGATACTTGCAGGTAGTTTTTACGAAATACGTTGATGCCTTTGTCTGCATCAATATAATCAAACTCATTAAGTAAAATAACATCCGGTCTTACACGCTGAATTATTTCGGCAATGTTGCGTATTTGCTGGTGGTTGCTCGCTAAAGCTTTGCTTAAAGCATCTTTATCAATCGCTTCACCTTTTTTTGCATAGTTGGTTGCGTCCATACTTACGTTAAAGGTCGCAACTCGTAAATCAGCAGCCGATACATTGTTAGCAAATAAGCCTACAGTCAGTGCTATTGAAGAAGTTAATAAAGCGTTTTTCATGAAATAAATCCGTCTACAATAAGTAGTAAAATAATACTGCTGACAATGATCCATAAGATCATCGCCATGATAAAAGGTTTAATGCCCGCTTGTTTTAAGACCGAAATTGATAAGCCACTCCCAATCAAAAATAAGGTCATTACCAAAACTTGTTTAGCGCCAACATTAAGTGCATGCCAGAGTGTTTGGTACTCAGGGAAGCTTGAGTTGATCAATGCAGCCGCTAAAAACCCAAATATAAACAATGGGATACTGGCTTTTTCATCTGATTTCCAAAAAACACCTGCGATACTAGTATACGGTATGATCCACATCGCTCTAGTGAGCTTGATAGTGGTGGCAATTGCAAGAGCTGATGCGCCATAAGCAGCTGAGGCCCCAACTACACTACTAGTATCGTGAATAGCCAGTGCCGCCCATACCCCAAATTGATGCTCAGTCAGGCCCAAATAATGACCAATCATTGGAAATAACACCAAGCCAAGTGCGTTAAGTAAAAAAACTACAGCTAAAGATATCGCGACTTCGTGATCTTTTGCCTTGATAACTGGCGCCATTGCTGCAATTGCGCTACCACCACAAATTGCAGTACCAAATGATATGAGTACACCGGTATTTTTATTTAACTTAAACAACTGAGATAAAATTTCGCCAAGGCCAATAATCGCGGTAATACTGACAATAGTAAGTACAATTGAGCTGCGCCCTACTTCTATTACTTGACTAAAATCAACAGCAAAGCCTAAGCCAATAACCGCTAACTTTAGCATCCATTTACTAATTTTTTGTGACTGAACTGCAAATGGATTACCTAAAACCATAGCAAACAAAGCGCCAACAACAAGTGCCGTAGCAGAGCCAACAAAAGGTAAGGCCGATGCTAAAAATAGTGCAATAAAAAGAAATTGTTTTGGGCGTTCGGCTATCACAACGGTGCTCTGATAAATTTATTGGTTAACTTATGAACCACAGGTGCGACTATAATAACGGTAGGAAATGCGACACAAAAAGCAAAAGCCCATGCTTTAAGCCAAATGGCTGCAATGTTATCGATTAAACCAAGGTTAAAAATACTGATCACTAAAGACATAAATCCAGACATAAACAGCGCCATAAAAAACGCAAATACGACTGTTCTTAATCGAGGATGTAACATAACGAACTAATATTAATATAAAAATATTAGTCTATAGCAAGATACCCCTGACGCAAGTGCTTTGAGACAAGAGGTACAAAATTAGCGAAGTTTGCGGGTAATACCAATTCGCTTAATTAAGTAGTCTATTTTGAGGCAAGAAAACCTTGTTGATAACAAAGCAAAAATTTCGTTATTTAGTTGTTCTAAATGAGAAATTTTTAACGCAGGTAGCGACAGGTTTAATCCCTCAAAATGATTAAGTATTATTGCGGATTGGTATAAGTTATAGCGATTAAAAAGCCGAGTTTATCTCGGCTTTAAGAATTTAAACTGATTAGTTTAAAATAAGTTGGGTGCTGGTATCAGCAACACCTGGGTAGTCTTGCTCAGGCAAGATTTCGGCAAGTGCTGCTAAACGCTCACCTAATTGGTGAAGGTTATCAGCCGATACATTGATATGACCCATCTTACGACCCGGTTTAGCCGTTTTACCATACCAGTGACTAGTAACGTCTTGCGTTGCTAGTACTGAGTGTGGGATTGAAGGCTGACCTAATACGTTGATCATAGCAGTAGGACGAAGACACTCTGTACTACCTAGTGGTAAACCTGCAACAGCGCGCATGTGGTTTTCGAACTGTGAGCAATGTGTGCCCTGCTGTGTCCAGTGACCAGAGTTATGAACGCGTGGCGCAATTTCGTTAACTAATAACGTACCTTGTACATCAAAAAACTCGATTGCTAATACACCTACATAGTCAAGCTCTTGCGCTAACTTGTTAAATGCCAGCTCAGCTTGTTCTTGAATCGCTGCTTTTTCTTTACCAGCAACTGAAAGCGTAAGCACACCATTGGTGTGTTGATTTTCAGTTAATGGGTAAATAACTGTGTTACCTGCTTTGTCGCGTGCACCAATGATAGATACTTCACGGTCAAATGGGATCATCTTCTCTGCGATAATAGAGTGCGGAGCACTCTCGGTGCCAGATGCAATGAAATCTGCCATTTCTGACCAGATTTGGTCAATTTGGTCATCTGACTTTAAGCGCCATTGGCCTTTACCATCGTAACCCGCTTGGCAGGTTTTGATCACAAGCGGCTTGCCTAAGCGCTCTACAGCAGCGATAAGGTGCGCTTTTTCTGTAATTAATTGGTAAGGCGCACACTCAACATTTGTTTTATCAAGTAATGCTTTTTCAAGTGCGCGGTCGCCACCTGTTTTAATTGCCGCTTTACCCGGATAAAACTTATTGCTTTGACAGCACAGTGTTAGTACATCATCAGGAATGTGTTCAAACTCTGCGGTGATAGCGTCTGCGTTATCAATAGCTTGTTGTAATGTGCTGTTACGAACTTCACCAGTTAATGGGTGAATGATTTTTTCACTTCCCACATCGTAGGCAACAACATTTAAATCAAGCGGTGCACCCGCTAAGCTCATCATACGAGCTAACTGGCCTGCACCTAAAATTAGAATATTCATATTACTCTGCAGGATTAGGATTAGCTAAGATTGTGTCTGTTTGTTCTTTACGGAATGCTTCAACTTTTGCGAAGATTTCAGGCTGTTGGCAACCTAAAATTTGTGCCGCTAAAAGGCCAGCATTAGCAGCGCCAGCTTCACCAATAGCAAGAGTACCTACCGCAACACCTTTAGGCATTTGGCAAATAGATAATAAAGAATCTACACCATTAAGTGTTTTAGATTTAACTGGTACACCTAAAACTGGCAGTGATGTAAACGCCGCAGCCATACCAGGTAAGTGCGCTGCACCACCTGCACCAGCAATAATAATTTTAATACCGCGATCTGCAGCTGAGCTTGCATAGTCAGCAAGTAATTGAGGGGTACGGTGAGCAGAAACAACTTTAGTTTCGTATTCAATGCCGAATTTTTCTAGCATTAACGCCGCATGTTCCATCGTTGGCCAGTCTGATTTGGAACCCATAATAATGCCAACAGTCATAAATACACCTCAGTTAAATTGTTTTCTAAAAAGCGGACTTTTGTCCTTATTTTGTGGCGGGTATTATATACCTAACTCACATCAAGATGCGACTCTAGAAGCACAAAAAAGCCATGACATGCATGGCTTTTAATCACTCATCAGCTAATTAAGCTTCTTTGCTTGCTAGGTACTCAGTGTATGTACCTTTAAAGTCTATAACTTTGCCGTCTTTGATTTCCCAAATACGGTTTGCAAGCGATGATACAAATTGTCTATCGTGAGATACGAACAATAATGTCCCTTCGTATGCTTCAAGTGCTAAGTTAAGCGCTTCGATAGATTCCATGTCCATGTGGTTGGTTGGCTCATCCATTAATAAGATGTTTGGTTTATGCATCATAATTTTGCCAAACAGCATACGGCCTTGCTCACCACCTGAAATCACTTTAACTGACTTTTTGATGTCGTTTTGTGAAAACAGCATACGACCTAAGAAACTACGAACAACTTGCTCGTCGTCACCTTCTTGTTGCCATTGTTCCATCCACTCAAATAAGTTCATGTCTTGTTCGAACTCGTCAGCATGGTCTTGTGCGTAATACCCAATATTAGCGTTATCTGACCATTTAAATTCACCTTGTTTTGGTGCTAAACGACCAGCTAAAGTATTTAATAATGTTGTTTTACCAACACCGTTCTCACCGATAATCGCAATACGCTCACCTACTTCAACTAAGCCTTCAAGGCCGCTGAATAAGGTCTCTTCGAAGCCTTGCGCTAAGTTTGTTAGCTCTAACGCATTACGGAATAACTGCTTATCTTGCTCAAAGCGAATAAACGGACTTTGACGAGAAGATGCTTTAACTTCTTCAAGCTGAATTTTATCGATTTGTTTCGCACGTGATGTTGCTTGCTTTGCTTTTGAAGCGTTCGCAGAGAAGCGCGATACGAACTGTTGAAGTTCGGCAATCTGGCTTTTCTTCTTCGCGTTTTCGCTAAGTAGACGCTCACGAGCTTGCGTTGCAGCGAACATGTACTCATCGTAGTTACCAGGGTAAATACGAAGCTCGCCATAATCGATGTCAGCCATGTGTGTACATACAGAGTTTAAGAAGTGACGGTCGTGCGAAATGATGATCATGGTACAGTCGCGCTGGTTTAACACGTCTTCTAACCACTTGATGGTGTATATGTCCAAGTTATTGGTAGGCTCATCGAGTAGCATGATATCTGGATCAGAAAACAGCACTTGTGCAAGTAACACACGCAGTTTAAAACCCGGTGCTATTTCAGACATAGGGCCGTAATGTTGCTCTGTACCAATACCTACACCAATTAGTAACTCACCTGCTTTAGCTTCTGCTGAGTAACCATCCATTTCGGCAAACTCAGTTTCAAGATCAGCCACTTTCATGCCGTCTTCTTCGCTCATCTCAGGTAGGCTGTAAATACGGTCACGCTCTTTTTTTACTTCCCACAGCTCTTTATGACCCATGATTACTGTGTCGATTACAGAAAACTCTTCGTAAGCAAACTGGTCTTGATTAAGTTTTGCAATACGTTCGTTTGGATCTGTGCTGACATTACCTGAAGATGGCTCAAGTTCACCACTTAGGATTTTCATGAAGGTTGATTTACCACAGCCATTCGCACCGATTAAACCGTAACGGTTACCATCGCCAAATTTTGCTGAAATATTTTCGAATAAAGGTTTAGCACCAAATTGCATGGTGATATTAGCTGTACTAATGATAGCGGTACCCTCCAGCGGGTAAAAAAGTAAAAACGAAACTGCGGGCAATTTTAAACTAAAGCCGCTTAGCACGCCATGAAAGTTTAATTAAATACTCCCGCTAATTTTACAAGCTCACACCTAGCGACTACCTTTAATGAGCGCGCTCACTTAACCATATGAGCACGCTCACTTTTAAAATAACCATTTATAAACAGTAGGTTAAGAATGAGCAAACATGCAGATACTCACCAACGTATTTTAGAGGCGGCTTGGCATTTTTTTACTGAGCAAGGGTTTAATGATACTTCAACGAGGCAAATTTCTGCAGCAAGCAACATAGCAGTGGGCACCTTGTTTAATCATTTCTCTGATAAAGTGGCTATTTTAGAAGCATGCCTTGATGATAAATTTAATGATGTGCTGGAACGCGCCAAAGAAACGGATATACACCGCCCTGCTCGCTTAAAGATTAATCATTACGCGCAATATTTTTATCAGTTTTATTGTTTACATCATCGCTTTTATAAAGTGCTTTTTAGCCAGCGATTGTTTTCACAGCCATTCCAGCAACAGCACATGGAGCTAATACAATCATTAGTTTTTGCCGACCAGCCGCAATTTAATAAAGTAAAAGCAGCTATATTACTCGACTGCTATTTTATGACCTTGTTATATGGTCTAGGTGCCGAAACACCAAATACTAAATTAATGCTTAGAACGCTAAGCCAGAAAGTGTCTATTTTTTAGCCTTGGTAACTCATTGATAATTCAATATAGTGAACCTAAAATGAATAATTTTTCCTCAAAGACGCTTTGTTGCATGATAATTTTTCACTTTTTACCCTATTTTAGCTTTGATAATCTCCTACCTTTAACTAAATTATACCTATTAGGGACAATTATTAATCAAGGTACTTTATGAAAAGAACAGACACTGCCTTATTTGTTGCAGGCATGATTGCCATACCGACAGCCAATGCCATCGAAATCTATAACGACCAAACCAATAGCGTTACTGTTGGTGGCTTTATCGATGCAAGAATTATTAATACGCAAGGCGAAACTGAGGTAGTAAACGGTGCATCACGCATTAATTTTGATTTTAAGCGCCAATTAAAAAACGGCTGGCAAGCTTTTGCTTTACTTGAATGGGGTGTTAACCCTGTTGGTAGCAGCGATATCGTATACAGCAATCGCTTTGAATCAATTCAAGATGAGTTTTTATATAACCGTTTAGGCTATGTTGGTCTTAAACATGACGATTACGGCCAAGTCACTTTAGGTAAACAATGGGGTGTATGGTACGATGTTGTTTACAACACCAACTACAGCTTAGTATGGGATGGTAATGCTGCAGGTGTTTATACCTACAATAAAGATGACGGTGCTGTAAATGGCACAGGTCGCGGCGATAAAGTACTGCAGTATCGCAATACCTGGGGTAATTTTCATTTAGCGCTTCAAGCACAACTGAAATCTGATGACTTTTATACCTGTGATATCGTTGATATATCAATGAGATCGTGTGAGGTACTTTGGAACCAAGGAAATAACGCCGCACAAAAAGTAGAATTTAATTCTACTTATGGCGCCGCACTCACCTACTCGGTTAGCCCTAATTTAAAAGTAACTGCGGGTGTTAACCGCGGTCAGTTTGATATCGTGTATGCAGGTGGGAGAAACCAATCTGTAAATGATTTAATTTATGGTATGGGCATTACCTATGGTGATTTTTATAAGCCTGGTTGGTATGCATCAGCGAATATAAATAAAAACGAAAACCACGATACTGACAACTTAGGTCGCTTAATTAAAGATGCCGTTGGTTTGGAGTCTATCTTCAGCTATCGCTTTGATAATGACATTCGTACCTTTGTAGCTTATAACGTATTTGATGCCGGCGATGACTATGTTATTCAGCCAAACTTTAATGCCGATCCTGAAGATGTATTTAAGCGTCAATTTGCAGTAATTGGTGCGCACTACTTCATGGCAGAAGATACCATTTTATATATTGAAGCCCGTAAAGACTTTAGCGACTTTTCGAGTAATGACGCTGAGCAAGAAGCACAGATGTCACAAACCGAAGATGACGGTATTGCCATTGGTTTTAATTACACTTTGTAATCACGATTAACACTAAAGCCCACTTTTGTGGGCTTTAACTCACGATAAAAATACTGCAATACATTTTTCTTTTTTGTCGCAATATCAACCAACAAATGCTATTACTTAACAGTCATAAAACTAAAAAAATGAAAATAATTGAGGTTAATATGTCTAACAGGACCAAACTTATTCTTCTCTGTGCAATCTCTAGCGTTTCATTTCTGCTCTTTTACTGGCTAACACATGTCAGAGAATCGGATACTGTTTTAGGTGTTAGCTCCGATTTATCTGGTGGTTTAGTTATGGGCTTTGCTATTGGTGTGATGCTAGTTACATTAAGTACATTTAAGTTAAACAAGTATTGAGTGTTTTTTGGAACTGTATGATGCCAAGTCATAAAACGTTTGGCTTAAACTTGTTATAAAGATTATAACTACCCTATTAGCCATTCATTTTAAGCATTTATAGCTCAACAACTGCATTGACTCCGCCACTAAATAAAATTAAAAATGATGCTAGGTAGCTACGCGTTAAGGCGTATTTACTGCTTTTCATCTTACAGTGGACTCCATTTCTTGTACTTTCCCTTACGTCCAAGAGCAACAGCGTTGGTGATTTCTTCACGCGGTGACCTTTCACAATAATTTAAGTATTCTTCTACTATTAATCCTGACCACCCAGGAGCTGCTGCTACGACCCAAAAATGAATACCTTGGTTCAAATCTTTTGCAGCAACGTAATTGATAATTTTTTCTATCTCACTATCACCCGGTATCATTTTTAGCATAGCCATTGCTCGAAAAGCCCCTTCAATGAGTGCCTCATTGCCAATATCAATAAGCTTAAATATTGTAGCAGTGTCTCTTTCATTCTCTGTAGAAAGTCTTACTATTGCATCTCCAATAGCGACGTAAAGCATAGTTGCTTTATTATCTTGCTTTACGAGTCCATTTAAAAATGGCAATGCTGGCTTATAATCACATTCACCTATAGCCATGATCATCTGATACTGTGTTTCCCAAGTCCTTTCATCATTGAGTTCATTCTCAAGCGCAGCCAATAAATACGGACCAGCGTTAATATCTTTTAGCTTCCGCAACTTCTTCGCTGCTGAACGACGTTTTTGGGATTTCTTGTCTCTCAGTTGTTCCATTATTTCATTCATTATTCAGCTCTTCGTAATACATATAGGGTAGCTAAATAATCGCTTTATAATGAACGTTCTAATTCTGTTGTTAGGTGTTCTCAGCATACTTCATCCTAAAAAGAAGCATAGCAAGCTTGATTCCAATTAGTACCCCAGCGCCTATAACGAGCGGGACTAGGCTTTCTAAGTAAAATGGAATACTTGAGATAAGCAATCGAGATAAAACAACAGCGCCTTGAACAAGCATTATATACGCAGCAAGATGAAAGAACTGAATTGGGTCTTTCAAGCTGAATGGATTGTGATTCCAATCAGGCTTGTGCCATACCTTCGCTGATAGAGGATTAACAACTTGCATGCCAACAACAAATAAAAGAGCCAAAAAGGTAAATACAAAAATAACACCTAATGCACTCAAATTGATAGCCGGGTTAGCCTTCGGCTCAAGCGGAGTAAATAGAGATGAGACTGCTATGAAGGATATTAAAGCAATACGAAGGAATTTCCATTTATTCATAATCTTTGCACTCAAGCATCAAATAACCAACACAATATAGTAGATAAATAATAAAAATTTAGCGCTTTAAGCACCTTCAAACTTTACTACACGCGAACGGCCATTCTCTTTTGCAAAATAAAGTGCTTTATCGGCATTATTCAAAAGCTCATCAAGTGAAATGCCGTCATTACCATACACAGCAACACCTGCGCTAAACGACATGCCTATATTTGAGTTATCAGGCGTCATTAGCTTTATGGTCTTCGTTGTTTGCAATAGTTTTTCGGTATTGGCAAAACAAACCGTGTCTTTATTATTTGTTTGAATAAGGCAAAACTCTTCACCGCCAAGTCTTGCAAAATAACACGTATCATCAATGCTATCTTTTACATGCTTCGTAAAGGTGACTAATACTTGGTCGCCAAAATCATGGCCAAATGAATCATTAAAACGCTTAAAGTGATCAAGATCGATAAGTGAAACAGTACAACTAAATTCTTCATGTTTTGATTGTAACTGACTGAATTTTGCAAACAAGGCTCGCCTATTTGGCACATTTGTTAATTGGTCAGTATGAGCAAGTTCAAACATTTGCTTACTGTAGTCTTCTAAGAGAGTGTTTGTGCGGTTAAACAAAAACTGGTTTCTCTTAAGTTCGGTTATATCCTCACCTTCAACAATGACGTGCTCACCGACTGCATTTGCAGTAAACCTAAAAATATGACGATATGAAGCATCATTAATTTCTACTTCAAGCTTATCAGTATCATTTTCTAATAATTTTGAAATAATTAATTGTACTAAGCCTCTGTTAGTTGGATTGTTCGATGCATCAAGATAATGCTGTGCAACTAGTTGAAATGAGTTGTTTTGAAATACTTCCTTGTGTTCATTAGCCGAAAAAACAACGACAGGTAACTGCAAATAATTTAAAACAGAATAATCCGAGTTGTTTTGTTCTAATGACATACAATAAAGTCTCGTTTTGTTTCAAGCTTAGCTATGACTTGCTTCGCGTCATCTTCTGATATTCCTTGTTCAGAAAATGTAAGCGACAAGATATTTATCATTTCTTGCCAATCTTTAAGATTAATACCTAAATTTTTATGGGCTTGTGCTAGCTGTTCATCACTGATGTAATCAGGCCCCCCCATTAAAGATGAGATAAAACTTGTTTGATGATGAATCAGCCTTTCCATATTGGTATTTTTAAAATGTGCATTAAGGGTTTCTGACTTCAAAATATTGTCATAAAACTTTTCTATGACGTTATAAATTCTAGAAAAACCACCGTATTTGATAAACAAAGAAGATTCCACACCGAGTCCTGTATTATCGATAAATATTTTAGTAGCTAATAAGGCACCACAAAAGATGACAAGAAAGTCTGCAAGCTATTGATATTTAAATTATAGAAAGGAAAAGAGATTTTGCATTTTTTGAATAAGCAATAATGCGATTATTCTCATTTTTTGCACGTGTATATTATTACCCCCTCTTACACATCATATCTGTTGATTAAAAATCTTAAATTCAAAGATATGCCGAGATTGAAATAAACTTCATAAAAGTATGATGTGTTCTTAACAAGACTACTATGTATCACAATGAATAATCACGTTCGACTTTAGCAATACGCGTTGTAAACGCGCTGTACCATTTATCTTTACCAAGCTGCTGCGCATTTAAGTGCTCCAGGTTTTGTTTCCAGGCTTTTATCGCATCTAAGCTTTGCCAATACGATACCGTAATACCCAAACCATCACGAACAGACTCCATGCCTAAATACCCTGGTTGTTGCTCTGCAAGCTCAACCATTCTATTGGCCGCTTCTTCATACCCAGCGGTATCCTCAGATAAGATATTCGTAAAAATTACGGCGTAATAAGGCGGTTTAGGTGTATTCGCTATCATGGCTATTACTTCGCTCTACTTGGTTCAAAACCATCATAGCATGGTATTTCTGTGTCAAACGTATCCCAGTTTGCTTTAGAACTCACAAAGTTATGGCTGATCGGACGCTCGTTTATATCGCTATCTAACAAACCTAAGCGAATACGTAAACGGCTTGGGTCATCTTTATTCTCACTATAAACTGGTGATCCACAGCAGCTACAAAAATAACGAATTCTACCGGGTTTAAATTCAAAGGCACTCAGATGCTGCTTGCCCTCTGTGAGGTTAAAACCATCTCGTTGAATAAAGCCATTGGTTGCGTAGGCTGTGCCTGAATTTTTCCGACATAAAGAGCAATGACAATGAATAATTGAGTCTATACCACCAGCAATTGTTACTTTTACTTTGCTGCACAAACAACTTCCTTGATACATAGTCCCTCTCAGATTAAAGATTAATAGCCGCGATGCTTCCAAAAATCAGTGGCTGTACCTTCGGCTTCCTTTAATAAGTTAAAGGATTTATCGGCAATTATATGACCATTTAACTCAATAGTCATGCGCCAAATGCCAACTTTATTATCAACAGGTGCCCATATAGTATCACCTAAGTAAAACTGCCAATCGTTTGTTTTAACGTACTGTTCGCCCTCAAATGGTGGCATGATCTCGCCTTCTTCATCTGGGATATCTGGATGGTAAACGCAAAACTTTATTTTTTGTCCTTTGGCCTTTTTAATGTTAACAATAAAACCAAATTCAATATCTAACTGTGCCGGAACGTCTGTTGTAAACTCGGTGATTTGAGGCAGGTCTTTCTCTTTTGCATCCCAATGGCTGTAAATGCCGTAACTTTCAATACTGATAATTGGTTTGGCTTTTGCCATCGTTGCAAGCGCTCCTTTTTAAAATGAGACGCCATTTTATAGTAGCAACACTAGCAGAACAAGATTGTATTATTATAGTAATTAGTTAATATACTTTATCCAGTGAGCTTCATGATTTTGAAAGCCGCATTTTTTTAACAGCTTAATACTTGCACTATTATTTGGATTAACTAAAGCCACCACACTGTTAAGCGGAGTCGCTACAAAGGTAGTCAGTTTGTCAAATAGCATTTCTAATACCTTTTGCATTATCCCCTTGCCAAAGAATTGCGATGACAATTCAAATCCCAACATACCTTGCCCGTTAATTATGTTAAATAGGCCAACACTGCCAATAACTTGCCCACTACTTCTTAAAACAATAACTAAACGAATGCCTTGTTGATTATAAAAACGTTCTATGTCGCCTTGAATAAAGTCATATACGTCACCTTTCGTTATGTCACTACTGTAATCATTAAACGATTGAACATGGGGATCTTTTAAAATACCCCAAATCGCTTGACAATCTTTATGACGAATGGGACGTAAGTCAAAGGCTAAGTCATCGTGGTTTGACACGTTAATTTCTTCTTTTTACTTTATGAGCTGGCATTATTGTCTTACTATAAATGCAATTTCAAGCAATTAGATTAAGTTCGATGAGTGAAGAATTTAAAGTAATTCAACCTACCACCACAGTCTACTGTAAAGAACGCGGCGAAGGCTGGACTTTAACAGGGATCACTAGTATTGATGAACACACTTCAGTGATGTTCGATGGTGTAAGGTATACCTTACCGGCCCGTGAAATTGTTGAGGTTTTATTACCACAACAACTCGAGCGCGAGAAAAACCAACAATAAAAAAAGCCAGCATCAAGCTGGCTTTTTCGTCTTTACAATTAACGTAATGCGTTAATACGCTCATCAAGTGGTGGGTGCGATGAGAATAACTCGGCAACACCTTTACCGCTTGCAATACCAAACGCCATCATTGAACCTTCTAGTTGTGATGGGTGGTTTTGTTTTAAGCGCTCAAGGGCACTACGCATTTTGTCTGCACCTACAAGTCTTGCTGCACCGGCATCCGCAGAGAACTCGCGTTTACGGCTATAGTAAGCAACAATCACACTTGCTAGAACACCAAATAGCATTTGGAAAATCATATCGAACAAGAAGTAAGTCCAGCTACTACCGCCCTCTTCTTCATCACTATTTAAGAAGTTATCAACAATACCTGCTAATACTTTCGCCATAAAGATAACAAAGGTATTCACTACACCTTGAATAAGAGTAAGCGTTACCATGTCGCCATTTGCAATGTGTGATACCTCATGAGCCAATACAGCCTCAGCTTGATCTTGGTTCATGTTGTGTAATAAACCGGTGCTCACAGCCACCAGTGAGTTGTTCTTGCTTGGGCCAGTCGCAAATGCGTTCATTTCAGGGCTATCGTAAATAGCCACTTCTGGCATCGCGATACCTGCTTTTTTTGCTTGCGCCGCTACCGTCGAAACTAACCATTGTTCTGTTTCAGAACGTGGCTGTTCAATAACATGTGCACCGGTTGATTTTTTTGCCATCCATTTCGACATAAATAACGAAATAAACGAGCCACCAAAACCAAATACGGTTGAAATAACTAAAATGCCGCCTAGACTGCGATGGCTAATACCCAGCACGCTCATCACAATAGACAACACAATACCTAACACTAGCATTACCGCTAGGTTAGTCAGTAGAAACAAAAATACACGCTTCATAAAAACCTCAGAATAAACATACCAATTGTATTAACTAACGACATGGTTAAAAATCGTTAGTTAATAAAATTATCTGGGCTTACTTCCAACTTAGTTTAAGACGTATGCAATTGGTCGCAAGGAACTAATTGCAACCAATTGTGACAGAGTATGTCAAAAGTAACAACTCAATTATTATGGGTTGATAGATAAAATTTCAAGTAAGGTTTTGTAAATTTTTAACTTAGGAGTGCCTTCTGTATAAGGACTAATCGCTAAAAGCGGGAAAGGTAATGTTGATTTTAAGGTTTCTAAATTTGCGTCTTGCTCACGCATGTTAGGATCTACATGATTTGCAATCCAACCTACACAATTGACACCAAGTGCATTAAAGTGAGCAGCAGTTAATAAAGCATGATTAAGGCAGCCTAGCTTCAAGCCAACCACTAAAATAACATGAAGGTCTTGTGATTTAACCCAATCACAGAGCAAATCAGTTTCGTTGATAGGCAAACACCAGCCACCAGCACCTTCTGTAAGAATATAATCAGTATTGAGTGCTTTTACATTCGCATAAGCAGTATCGAGCTTGTCAAATGTGAGTCTATCGCCTACTTGAGCAGCGGCAATATGCGGTGCAATAGGTGGCTCATAAGTAAAAGGGTTAACAATGTTATATTTAACCCCAATCGATGAGCTTTCCATTAAAGTTAAAGCATCATCATTAACTAGCTGACCAAATGCTTCTTCTGCACCTGCAGCAATAGGTTTAAAACCAACGGCACGCTGTTTATGTTGCGCCAGTAAGTTTAACAACAAACTGGTTACATGGGTTTTTCCAGCATCGGTGTCTGTACCAGTGATAAAAAATTCTTTCATTATTTAATTAATTCTATTTTTCTAGTTCTAAAAGGACAACTTGATAGCTCACTCTAGCATGCCCATCAACCAGAGGGTATGTCTTACAAACACTATTGAGGGCATGCCTCGTTAATAACCCTTGGCGTTTTTGCTTAGTTTGTAGTGATGTAGCGCCAATAGCTTTAATCGAACGCAGGGCTTCTAAGGGTGAATTATAGGTATCTATATAACATCTATCGGCAGCAAAATTCAGTTTAAACCCCGCAGATTTTGCATACTCAATAACCTTATTAGCACAATGGAATTGATTAATATGACTTTGCTGATCTATACAACTAAATGCTTGTTTAATCTCTTTAAGCGATCCATCTACAACGCAACTTAAATAGACTTTTCCGCCTATTTTTAAAGAACAAAAAAGGTTTTTAAGCAGTTCTTTAAAATCAGCAGACCATTGCATTGCAAAATTACTAAATACACAATCAAGTGTATTTTGTTGTAAAGGTAAGTTATCCATATCAGCACACACTTTTAAACAACGCGGGCTTTGCTCTGTGCTTAGCATGGAATGACTTAAGTCCATTGCCAGTACAGTATCAAAATGTGTTTTAAGCATTGCCGTGTTAACTAAAGGCCCTGCCCCTAAGTCAAGGCAAGTACCCTGCTGATGCTTATTTGCCATCATTTTAAATAAGTGTGTAGCAGCTTGTTTTTGAACATTGGCATGACTTGCATAATTTGCAGCGGCTCTAGAAAACTTAGTTTGTGTTGTTAGCTTATTACTTTGACAATTTGTAGCGGCTTGCAGTTGAACAATCATAAACACTCCACTAGCGAATCAACCAGCTGTTTTATATCGTCAGGTTGATGCGCGCTACTTAAGGTGATCCTAAGTCGTGCCGTATTATAAGGTACCGTGGGTGGTCGAATAGCAGTTAACCATACGCCTTTTTCTTTGAGCTTATTCGCAACGGCAAGTGTATGTTCTGCATCACCTAGAACCAAAGGTTGTATAGCCGTTGTTGATTCCATTAATGCTAAGTTATGCTCTTTAGCAAGCACTCTAAAGTAAGCAATATTCTCTATAAGCTGAGAGCGTTTCTCATCAGCCTTAATTAACTTTTCAAGTCGCTCAAGCGTACAACTTGCCATCAATGGTGACATCGCTGTTGAATAGATGTATTCACGATTATACTGCAGCATGTAATCAACCATTTGTTTTGACGCAAGCAGGCAAGCACCACTACTTGCAAGTGCCTTTCCAAAGGTGATAATTAATAAATCTGGCTTGATTACCTCACAACTTCCTAAGCCTTGCTCACCTAATACGCCAAAGCCATGGGCGTCGTCAATCATGAGCCACGCATCGTATTGTTTAGCAAGTTTAAACAGTTCTTCAATGGGGGCTTTATCACCATCCATTGAAAACACACCTTCACTCACAATGAGTTTATGCTTTGCTTTTGACTTTTGTAGCCGAGATTCTAAATGCTTTAGGTCGTTATGATTAAAACGCACCATAGCAGCGGCAGAATGAAGGCCGCCATCAATTAAGCTGGCATGATTGAGCTTATCTTGAAAAATTGCCGATGATTGCGCCACGCTTTTATCTTGAAACAATGCTTTTAATACGCTGCTATTAGCACTAAATCCGCTATTAAATAACATCGCGCTTTCAAAGCCTAATAGCTTGCATAAACGCTGTTCAAGCTGTTGCTGCGCTTTATTATAGCCATTCACTAGAGCAGAACTGTGGCTACCTAGTTGCTGCGCTTGTATTTCGATAAAATCATCAGCAAAGCCAAGGTAGTCATTACTGGCAAAATTTAAATATTGTTTACCAGAAACTTTTATAAAACGCCCGCTTGATTGCTCAACAAGTTGACGCTGTCTCAGTAATGCATCTGCTTGACGCTCTTCAAGATGCTCGGCAATAAAATCGAAAGCCATTTAAATGTTACGCTTCGTAAAATAGTTCTGATGTTGCTTTATCGGCAACTTTTGAAGAAAGCGATGCTGCAACCGCTTCATCAGAATAATCTTCACGGGTTTCTGGGTTCATGCCTAATTTTTTAATCAGCATCATATCAGCGTCTGCTTCAGGGTTTTCTGTAGTCAGTAACTTATCCCCGTAGAAAATTGAATTAGCACCAGCAAAGAAACACATAGATTGCATTTGTTCATTCATCGCAGTACGGCCAGCTGATAAACGAACATAACTTTTAGGCATCATAATACGTGCAACTGCGATAGTACGAATGAACTCAAAATGATCTAAGTCTTCTACATCTTCAAGAGGTGTACCTTTCACCTTAACTAACATGTTAATTGGCACACTCTCTGGCTGTTGCGGCAAGTTTGCTAATTGCATTAATAAACCAAAACGATCAGCAGCCTGTTCTCCCATACCGACTATACCACCTGAACACACTTTCATTCCGGCATCACGTACATTATCAATGGTATTTAAACGGTCTTGATAAGTACGTGTTGTAATGATCTGTTGATAATACTCTGGCGATGTATCAAGGTTATGGTTGTAGTAATCAAGACCGGCGTCTTTTAATGCATGAGCTTTTTCGTTATCTAGCATGCCAAGTGTCATACAAGTCTCAAGCCCAAGTTCTTTAACTTCTTTTACCATTTTAGAAATATATGGCATATCTCGCTCTTTAGGGTCAGACCAAGCAGCCCCCATACAAAAACGTGTTGCCCCTTTTTCTTTAGCAACACGCGCTTGTTCAACCACTTTTTCTACTTCCATAAGGCGCTCACGGTCTAGGTCTGTTTTATAATGACCTGACTGAGGACAATATTTGCAATCTTCTGGGCAAGCACCGGTTTTAATCGATAACAAAGTAGAAATTTGTACTTCATTTGGGTTGAAGTTTTCACGGTGAACACTGGCCGCTTTAAATAACAAATCATTGAATGGCATTTCGAATAATGCTTTTACTTCTTGGTGAGTCCAATCGTGACGGACAACTGCGTGCTCCATAATAGTCTCTTTTTTAAATTATTAGGACGGTTTGATTGGCTTAGTCTACGACTTGACGTAACATTGTCAACGAATTGAAGTGATATAAAGTTTACATATGATTAATAAACAACCAGTAGATTTAGATTTTGATCGTGACCATATTTGGCACCCTTATACTTCTATGACTCAACCCCTTCCCGTGTATCCAGTAAGTCATGCAAATGCAAATCGTATTTTCTTAGAAACAGGTGAAAGCCTAATAGATGGTATGGCCTCTTGGTGGAGTGCAATTCATGGTTACTGCCACCCTGTTTTAAATGAGGCAATCACCAAGCAAGTTAGCAAAATGAGCCATGTCATGTTTGGTGGCTTAACTCATGAGCCCGCTGTTGAGCTGTGTAAAAAGTTGGTAAGTATGACACCTGCTTCACTTGATAAAGTGTTCTTAGCCGATAGTGGCTCTGTGAGTGTTGAAGTCGCAATCAAAATGGCTTTGCAATACTGGTTAAGCCAAGGATACACCAGCAAGCAAAAGTTAATGACGCCGCTAAAGGGTTATCATGGCGACACCTTCGCAGCCATGAGCGTTTGCGATCCAATAAATTCAATGCACAGCATGTATTCAGGGTTTTTACCTGAACATGTTTTTGTGCCGGCTCCTATTTCTAAATTTAATGAAGAGTTTAGCCCTGCTGAAGCGGATACGCTTGAAAGCTATTTTGCAGCTCATCATCAAGATGTGGCTGCTTTTATCATTGAACCCATTGTTCAAAATGCCGGAGGCATGAATTTTTACCATCCTGATTACTTAAAACACCTGCGCATTCTTTGCGATAAGTATGATGTTTTACTTATTTGTGATGAAATCGCCACAGGGTTTGGCCGCACCGGTACCTTGTTTGCTGTTGAACATGCCAATATCGAGCCAGATATTTTATGTATTGGCAAAGCATTAACAGGTGGCATGATGACGCTATCAGCAACATTAACCACCAGTAAAGTCGCTGTTGGGATCAGTGAAGGTGAAGCCGGCGTATTAATGCATGGCCCAACGTTTATGGGTAACCCGCTTGCCTGTGCCACAGCCTGCGCGAGTATTGATTTACTACTAGAGCAACCTTGGCAAGAACAAATTGAACACATAAATGACGTGCTAACATCCCAACTTACTAAATGTAAGCAACTCGATGCAGTCGTTGATGTGCGCACATTAGGCGCTATTGGTGTTGTAGAGCTTAATCAAAATGTTGATGTAGCTAAAATTCAACGCTTTTTTATAGAGCAAGGTGTTTGGATCCGCCCATTTGGCAAGTTAATTTATTTAATGCCGCCATATATAAGCAATGAACAAAGCCTAACGAAATTATGTGATGCTATTTTTGCAGCCATTGAACAACAAGCGTATTGAAGACATTAAAAAAGGAAGCTGCTGCTTCCTTTTCCTTTAAACTTTACCATTCAAACATATATGCCATTTTACTGATCATTCGAAGCGGTACTTTATGTTCACAGCGCTTGGCGTAAAGATGCTGCAATGATTTATCTTTAATTTCACCAACGATGACTTCTTTTACTTGATAACCCAATGCAGTGGCAGCTTGTGCGTAAGCGATAAATTCCCACTTTTTGATATTGGTGTTATCAACAATCACTAGCGGAATTTCTTCTGCTAAAGCATTAATAAAGCGCGCAAGGTTTAGATTATGATATTCAGGTAGCTTGTACTTATCAAATTGATATACACCTTCGCTATTGTAAAAATAATCATCTGTTGCGCACACTACATAGTCACTTTCATTACCTGCTACCAACTCATCAGCAAGGCTTTGTGCATAATATGATTTACCTGAACCTGGTAAGCCGCGAAGAATAAAAACTTGTTTCATAGCACCTGTTATACAAATTAATTAAAGACTAAAGGACAGTTATCCTGTTGAGAATTGTTAATAATGCCACAAAATAACCAATTAGCGCAGCGAGAATTTAAATAAACGCAAATTTTACGCAAAATATTGCTGCTATTTTATCCAATTGAAGAAAAACTACTAAAGAGTACGCTTGAATAGTTTTTTTATTTGATTTACGAAGGTAAGATAGTCGATTCAAGTGCAATGCACAGCATTATAATATTAGGCAACTTATATCATTGGAGTGAAGATGAGCCATTTAGCGATTTCAGAGCTATTAAAAGGCAAGGTTGCGGTAGACAGCCAAGTAACAGTAAAAGGCTGGATCCGTACACGCCGCGATTCAAAAGCAGGAATTTCATTTTTAGCCGTTCATGACGGTTCGTGTTTTGATCCTATTCAAGCGGTAGTACCTAATTCACTCAATAATTATGATGAAGTCACACGTTTAACTGCTGGTTGTTCAGTCTCTGTAACCGGTATCCTTGTTCCTTCAGCAGGCCAAGGGCAGTCTTTCGAGATTCAGGCTAACTCTGTTGAAGTATTAGGTTGGGTTGAGAACCCAGATACTTACCCTATGTCAGCTAAACGTCACAGCATTGAGTATTTACGTGAACATGCGCACCTTCGCCCTCGTACTAACATTATGGGCGCAGTAACTCGTGTACGTAACTGTTTAGCACAAGCGATTCACCGTTTTTATCACGAACAAGGTTTCTACTGGATCAGCACGCCTATTATCACTGCAAGTGACTGTGAAGGTGCAGGTGAAATGTTCCGTGTATCTACTTTAGATATGCAAAACTTGCCACGCACAGATAAAGGTGACATCGATTACAGCGAAGATTTCTTCGGTAAAGAAGCGTTCTTAACTGTATCTGGTCAGTTAAATGGTGAGACATACGCATCTGCAATGTCAAAAATCTATACCTTTGGCCCTACTTTCCGTGCTGAGAACTCAAACACATCGCGTCACTTAGCAGAGTTTTGGATGGTTGAACCTGAAGTTGCGTTCGCAGATTTAGAAGATATCGCAAAACTTGCTGAAGATATGCTGAAATATGTTTTCAATGCAGTATTAACTGAACGTCGTGATGACATGGAATTCTTTGCACAACGTGTAGAGAAAACAGCTATCTCTCGTTTAGAAGAGTTCGTTACAAAAGATTTCGCTCAAGTCGATTACACTGATGCTATCGAAATCTTAAAAGCATGCGGCAAGAAGTTCGAGTTCGCTGTTGAATGGGGTGTAGATTTACAATCTGAGCACGAGCGTTACCTTGCTGAAGAACACTTTAACGCACCAGTAGTTATCAAAAATTACCCGCGTGATATAAAAGCGTTCTACATGCGTCAAAACGAAGACGGCAAAACAGTGGCAGCGATGGATGTCGTTGCGCCGGGTATCGGTGAAATCATCGGCGGCTCTCAACGCGAGGAGCGCCTAGATGTACTAGACAAACGTTTAGAAGAAATGGGCTTAGATAAAGAAGACTATAGCTGGTACCGTGATCTGCGTAAATACGGTACTGTTCCACACTCTGGTTTTGGTTTAGGTTTTGAGCGCTTAGTTGCTTATGTAACAGGTATGGGCAACGTTCGTGACGTTATCGCCTTCCCTCGTACAAAAGGCAGCGCGACTTACTAATAAGTAACGCTAGATTATTTAAAAGCCGCTTTCGAGCGGCTTTTTTGTGTGTAAATCATTAAATATTTTAAAAAATTACAGTCTAAAGAATTAGCAAAGCCAGACATATTGCCTATATTGATAAGAAGCTAACTATTAAGGAGTTTGTGTCTACTATGCTATTTCGCTCTATGAAAGCCCTTTTGCTATCTACAACCCTTATCTCTGCACATAGTGCGTATGCAATTGAAGAAAATATTAATTCGAAACCAATTTTTATTGCAGGCTCAACCACAGTGGCAGAATTATTAGTCGATATAAAAGATGACTTAAGCCAAGAGTTTGGCAATAGCATACAAATTAGACCGATGGGCAGTGATAAAGGCATTAAAGCCATTGCCGAAAATGTTATCGATATCGGCACCAGCTCCCGTTATTTATCAAAAGAAGAGCAACAACGCTGGCCTTTTTTGCGGCAAATAATCATAGCCCAAGATGCAATCGCATTTTTTGTAAATAAAAACTTAAACATCACTGAACTTACCACTAAAAAGCTAAGCGATATCTACCAAGGTAAACTAAA
Organism: Pseudoalteromonas apostichopi; assembly: GCF_030297135.1. Classification (NCBI taxonomy): domain Bacteria; kingdom Pseudomonadati; phylum Pseudomonadota; class Gammaproteobacteria; order Alteromonadales; family Pseudoalteromonadaceae; genus Pseudoalteromonas; species Pseudoalteromonas apostichopi. Next base: position 3,450,363 of record NZ_AP028065.1, on the reverse strand, counting down.
GGCGTGGTCTGAGGTTTCACCTTATACACCTGAGCTTAGTGCAAAAAATGATGAGATCCTGCTTTTTAGTAAAGGCACTAACCATGGCAGCTTTGATGTATTTTTAGAATATCTAAATTTAGATTATATCCAAGAACCTGGCAGTAACTTTATACGCCTAAAAATAGCGGGTAACAGAGGTTTATTTTCAGATAAGAAAGTTGAGCTTTACGATCAGTTCAATCAAGCACTGGGGATAGTGCAACGTATACCAAATGCCATTGCCTATGATTCATATGGTGCTATCAGTAAATTAGAAAATGACAGACGCATTAATAAGGTTGCTTTACTACAGATTGATGGTGTTAGCCCTTCAGTCGAATCAATTCAAAATGGCGATTATGCCTTTGTTAGGCCTCTTGTGCTTATTGTTAATACACAATCACCACGCTCAAAAAAGATTGGTAATAGGCTCGATGTAATTGTTAAATCACACAAGATACAACAGAGGCTGCTTGAATTTGGTTACCTTCCGGTAAAACAGTAATCTGAAAATTAAAACGAAAAAAAGCTGCGCACCGAAAAGGTGAACAGCTTTTAACAACCAGAATCGTTATGGGTTACAGAGCACTTTCTAGCTCTGGTAACACATCAAATAAATCCGCAACTAAACCGTAGTCAGCGACTTGGAATATTGGTGCGTCAGGGTCTTTATTGATGGCAACAATCACTTTAGAGTCTTTCATACCCGCTAGGTGTTGAATTGCACCACTGATACCCACAGCAATATATAGATCTGGGGCAACAATTTTACCTGTTTGACCCACTTGCATATCATTTGGTACAAAGCCCGCATCTACAGCGGCACGTGAAGCACCAATGGCTGCGCCTAATTTATCGGCAATACCATTTAACAACGCAAAGTTTTCACCATTTTGCATACCGCGACCACCTGAAATAACCACAGGTGCAGCAGTCAGCTCTGGACGTTCTGATTCAGTTTGTTCTTCTGATACAAACTCGCTCAGACCAACTGAACCTTTACCTGTAACACTAGTTGCAGCTACAGGTGCTTGCTCTGGTGCAACATCAAAGCTACTTGCACGAACGGTAATAACCTTTTTGCTATCAAGTGATTTTACTGTCGCAATTGCATTACCAGCATAGATAGGACGCTTGAAGGTATCAGCATCAATCACATCAATGATTTCAGAGATTTGAGCGACATCAAGAAGTGCTGCAACACGCGGCATAAAGTTCTTACCCGTTGTTGTTGCGCTCGCGACAATGTGTGAATAGTTATCTGCTAAAGATAAAACCAGATCCGCGACGTTTTCAGCTAGTTGGTGTGCATAAGCTGCATCATCTGCAATTAAAACGTTGCTTACACCTGCAATTGTCGCTGCTTGCTCACTCATTGCAGATAAGTTTTCACCTGCAAGTAATAAATCTACATCAAAGCCTAGTTTAACAGCAGCTGTAACCGTTTTATTGGTTTCAGGCTTTAGAACACCTTTGTCGTGTTCGGCTATCACTAATGTTTTCATTTAGATCACCTTCGCTTCTGTTTTTAACTTTTCTACTAATGTCGCTACATCTTCTACAACAATACCGCCGCTGCGCTTTTCTGGCTCGTTAACTTCAACCAATTGCACGCGATGAGTAAGGTCTACACCGAGACTATCAGCGGCAATAACATCAAGCGGTTTACGCTTAGCCTTCATAATGTTTGGTAATGAAGCATAGCGGGGCTCATTTAAACGTAAGTCTGTGGTAACGATAGCTGGGAGTTTCAGCGCAACAGTTTGTAAACCGCCGTCTACTTCACGTGTTACATTAACCGTACCTGCTTGTACGTCCACTTTAGACGCAAAGGTACCTTGGCCACGACCAGTTAATGCAGCAAGCATTTGCCCAGTTTGATTGTTGTCAGAGTCAATCGATTGCTTACCTAAAATAACTAGCTCAGGTGATTCTTGCTCTACAATCTTGCTAAGTAATTTAGCAACATGCAAAGACTCAAGCTTTTCTTCTGTTTCAATATGAATTGCTTTATCAGCACCAAGTGCTAACGCTGTACGTAATTGCTCTTGAGATGATTTATTACCAATAGTCACAGCAACAACCTCAGTGGCAGTTCCTGCTTCTTTTAAACGAATAGCTTCTTCAATTGCGATTTCACAAAACGGGTTCATCGCCATTTTCACATTAGCTAAATCAACATCCGTTTTATCGGCTTTAACGCGTGCTTTGACGTTGTAGTCAATTACTCTTTTAATTGGAACGAGGACTTTCATCGTGACTCCATCAATTGTGTGTTCTCAAAGTTAACCTTCGCGTCAACTTATTTATTTTATGAATTCAGACTACTTCCTGTTGACGTAAACGTCAACCTAAAATAACCTTAAAGTATTCACAGCCTGTAACGTTTCATTTGCAAGTATGAAATAAGGTTCTTTACAGCAGGTCCGTCACCGAGAAGAGGTTAATATGGTCGAACGCGAAACCATGGAATTTGATGTAGTCATCGTAGGCGCAGGCCCAGCAGGTTTATCAACTGCAATTAGATTGGCTCAACAAGCACAAGAAAAACAACAAGAATTAATGATCTGTGTGGTAGAAAAAGGCTCTGAAGTGGGCGCACACATTTTATCGGGTGCCGTTTTTGAGACTAAAGCACTCGATGAATTACTACCTGATTGGCAGTCATTGGGCGCTCCCGTTACTACTAAAGTAACTCAAGATGACATTTACTGGTTCAATAACAGTGAGAAAGCCACTAGCATCCCCCACTTTGCTAGTCCTAAAACTTTTCATAACGACGGTAATTACATAGTTTCTATGGGTAATGTGTGTCGCTTTTTAGCCGAGCAAGCTGAAAATTTAGGTGTAGAAATTTTCCCAGGGTTTAGCGCGCACTCTCTAATCATTGAAGAAGATACAGTTAAAGGCATTATTACCGGCGATATGGGTCTTGATAAAGACGGCAACGAAAAAGATGGTTATATGCCAGGTATGGAGCTTAGAGCTAAATACACCGTATTTGCTGAAGGCTGCCGCGGTCATTTAGGTAAAGAGCTAATCAAACACTTTGCCCTTGATAAAGATGCGTCACCACAGCATTACGGTTTAGGCTTCAAAGAAATTTGGCAAATCGATCCAAGTAAACACAAAGAAGGCACCGTAGTACATGGTACAGGTTGGCCGTTAACAGGTGATACCAGCGGTGGTGCGTTTATGTACCACAGCGACAACAACCAAGTTGTTGTTGGTTTAATTGTTGATCTGAACTATTCGAACCCGCATTTGAGTCCGTTTGATGAATTCCAACGTATGAAACATCACCCTATTTTTAAAGATGTTTTAGAAGGGGGCGAACGTATAGCTTATGGTGCTAGGGCTATTGCAAAAGGTGGGCTGCGCTCATTACCAAAAATGCACTTTCCGGGTGGTTTACTCGTGGGCTGTGATGCTGGCACATTAAATTTTGCCAAAATTAAAGGTAATCATACGGCAATGAAGTCTGGCATGGTCGCAGCTGATGTCATTTTAGAAGCCCTAGGTGATGGTAAAGAAAATGCTGATTTAGCTGAATATAAAACAGCCTTTGAACAAAGCTGGGCTTATAAAGAGCTATATCAATCGCGGAACTTTGGCCCTGTTATGCATAAACTAGGTAAGTTCTTAGGCGGTGCTTACAATACGCTTGATCAAAACCTATTCGGTGGCAGCTTACCGTTTAATTTTGAAGATAACATGCCAGACCATGCCACCTTAGTCACTGCTGATCAGGCTGAAAAAATCGACTACCCGAAAGCAGATGGCAAACTTAGCTTCGATAAACTTTCATCTGTGTTTTTATCAAATACCAATCATGAAGAATCGCAGCCATGTCATTTAAAGCTAAAAGATAACTCGATTCCCATCAAAGTGAATTTGGTACAATTTGATGAGCCTGCACAACGCTACTGCCCTGCTGGTGTTTACGAAGTTCAGGAAGTCGAAGGTGAGAAAGAGTTTGTTATCAATTCGCAAAACTGTGTTCACTGTAAAACCTGTGACATAAAAGACCCTAGTCAAAACATTACTTGGGTAACCCCTGAGGGAGCTGGTGGACCAAACTACCCTAACATGTAGTAACGCACGTTACTCATTTAATTAAAATTTATCCTAAATTGCAGGGGCTTCGGCCCCTTTTTTAGGCTATGCTGAAAATGTCGTGATTTATTATAAAAGTGAGTAAAGTATGCCGTCTTCAAGTGTAACCTTTCGTTTTTTAGCTGAACCTACCGATGTAAATTTTGGCGGTAAGGTTCATGGTGGTGTGGTAATGAAGTGGATTGACCAAGCTGGTTATGCCTGTGCTGCTGGTTGGAGTGGACATTACTGCGTTACAGTCTCTGTCGCAGGCGTGAAGTTTCAGCGCCCTATTTTGGTTGGCCAAATAGTCGAAGTGAAAGCAAGTATCGCCCACACTGGTAAAACCAGCATGCAAATCTTTATTCAAGTACGCTGTGGCGATCCAAAAACACAAAACCTGGTTGAAACCAATCATTGCGTTATTAGTTTTATTGCCATGGATGAAGCGGGTTACCCAATTGAAGTGCCTTCATATACAGCAGTAACAGATGAAGAGAAGAAAATCGAAAACTATGCGATTAAAATGAAAGAGATCGCGATTGAAACAGAAACCCTTTTGCAAAAAGCGTAAAAATACAAAACAACGCGAATTTAAAATCTGCACTTAGTAACTTCTACAGAGCACCCTGAAATTGTTACGACTGCCAAACTGAATGCCTGATTACAGTTTCAACAACCTGTTCAAAAAAACGCTTAATAAAGCCTAAAAACAATACTTTAGGCTTTATTTTTGCGTTGGCATTGTCATTGCAACACTCCTTGTGAATGACGCGAAACATTCGTTTATTTATTTTATAAAGGAGCTATTAAATGATTAAAGCAATTTCAATTTCTGCACTTTCTTTAGCACTAATGGGTTTTAACAATGCAGCACATGCAGATATTACCGAAATGGATTCTCCGCGTATTTATACCGGTATCGGCTATGGCCAATATTCTTTCGAGTTTGAAGATAGTGAAAATGACACTGACTTCGATGACGACTCGCAAATGCTAAAAGGTTATATTGGTACTCAGTTTAATAAGTATCTTAGCCTTGAACTTGCATACCAAAATTTTGATGAAGTAAGTGATATTGATTCTAAAGCTGAAATTGACGGTGTTTCTCTTGCGGCACGCTTAGCAGCACCAATTACTGATAACTTTTCTGTTTATGCTAAAGGTGGTTGGCTAGAGTGGGACGCTGAAATTGAGCAAGATCTAGGCGAGCTTGGCAGCATTAGTGCTGACACAGATGGCGGCGATGTATTTTATGGTGCAGGTATTGAGTATGCTTTTACAACAAACGTGCAAGTACGTTTAGAATATGAGCGCTATAAGTTAGAAGATGATATTGACCCAGATATGGATGTAGCGTCTGTATCATTCCAATACATGTTTTAATTTAGACTATGCAGTCTAAATATTTAAAAGGCAGTCTCGACTGCCTTTTTTTGTGTTTGCATGTAAAATGTCGTTAGATTTTCTTAACGACAATGCACAATGAGCGAATACCAATTAACCGCCGTCGGCCACATTCAATCTCCATACAAACAAAAGTTTGCTATACCTCGCCAACCTCGCTTGGTTCCTGAAGCTAAAGCAAAGCTAGTATTTAGTAGTGATTTTAATCGTGAAGAGTTTGTACGTGGTCTCGATGAATTCAGCCATATTTGGTTATTATTCAGATTTCATGAAACCGCTGATAAAGGCTACTCAGCAATGGTTAGACCCCCTCGCCTTGGCGGTAACGAACGAAAAGGCGTATTTGCAACACGTGCCACCTTCCGCCCAAATGCAATTGGTATGAGTGCTGTAAAACTTGAAGGTATCGAGTATAAAAATGGTCAGTTAAGCTTATTACTATCAGGTATTGATTTACTCGATGGCACACCAATTTTGGACATTAAGCCTTACCTGCCGTATTCAGATGCAATGACCGACGCCACCGCTGGTTTTGCCGATACCCGACCAGAAACAGATATGAGTGTCGAGTTTAGTGATGAAGCTCTTGCGTTTATCGAAAAACAAACCGAACAACCTGAATTAAAAGCCTTTATAGGCAATGTATTAAAGCAAGATCCTCGCCCTGCATACAAAAAGCAACGTGACTCAGAGCAAAGCTACGGTATGACCTTATATGATTTTAATATTAGGTGGCATGTTCAGGATAATCATAATACAGTGACCAGCATTGAAAAATGCTAGTTTTTTAACACTTTTTTTAACACATAGCGCTTCAGTGTCAGTGCTTCCACTGGTAAACTTAGCAGCTTGTTATTACTCAAACGTCTTGAGTAAACGATAATAATTTTAACACTACTTGGAATAGAGATGCGTACCAGTCAATATATACTCGCAACACTTAAAGAAACTCCGTCTGATGCAGAAATTGTTTCTCATCAATTAATGCTACGAGCAGGCATGATCCGCCGCGTTGCGTCGGGTTTGTATACATGGTTGCCCTCTGGACTACGCGTACTTAAAAAAGTAGAAAACATTGTACGTGAAGAAATGGATAAAGCCGGCGCTATCGAAATGTTAATGCCTATTATCCAACCTGCTGATCTTTGGGAAGAGTCTGGCCGTTGGGAACAGTTTGGACCTGAATTGCTACGCATTACTGATCGCCACAATCGTCCATTTGCGCTAGGTCCAACTCATGAAGAAGTGATCACGGATTTTGTTCGTAAAGAAGTCAGCTCTTATAAGCAATTACCGCTTACTCTTTACCAAGTACAAACAAAAGTACGTGACGAAGTTCGCCCTCGTTTTGGTGTAATGCGTGCTCGTGAATTTACAATGAAAGATGCTTACTCTTTCCACTTAAGTGATGAGTGTTTAGAGAAAACCTACCAAGTAATGCACAAAGCATACTGTAACATTTTTGAGCGTCTTGGTCTTGATTATCGCCCTGTTATTGCAGATACAGGTTCTATTGGTGGTAGCGTATCACACGAGTTCCATGTCCTTGCAGAGTCAGGCGAAGATGCAATCGCATTTAGTGATGCAAGTGATTACGCTGCAAATATCGAAAAAGCAGAAGCATTAGCACCGACTGAAGAGCGCCCAGCTGCAAGTAAAGAGTTAAAAGCGTTCCCAACGCCTGATGCAAAATCAATTGCTGAGCTTAAAGAGCACTATGGTGTTAAACCTCATCGGGGCGTTAAAACATTAATCGTGTATGGCGCACCAGATGAAAACGAACAACGTGGTTTAGTTGCCCTTGTATTACGTGGCGACCATGAATTAAACGAGTTAAAAGCTGAGAAACATCCGCTTGTAGACTCACCGCTTGAAATGGCAAAAGAAGAAGACATCGTTGCAGCGATTGGTGCAAAACCTGGCTCTTTAGGCCCTGTCGGTCTATCAATGCCAATTATTGTTGATCGCACAGCTAACGTAATGGCTGACTTTGTAGCAGGTGCTAATAAAGATGGTGAACATTTCAGTGGTATCAATTGGGATCGCGATGTAGAAAACTACGAAGTGGCTGATATCCGTAATATCGTTGAAGGCGACCCAAGCCCATGTGGTCAAGGTTCACTGCAAATCAAACGTGGTATTGAAGTAGGTCATATTTTCCAACTTGGTACTAAGTACTCAGAAGCAATGAAAGCAGGCGTTTTGAGTGAAACAGGTAAAAACCAAGTAATGACAATGGGTTGTTACGGTATTGGTGTATCACGTATCGTGGCTGCCGCTATTGAGCAAAACAACGACCAATACGGTATTAAATGGCCGCAACCTATCGCGCCATTTGATTTAGCTATCGTACCTATGAACATGCATAAGTCTCATCGTATTCCTGATATTGCAGATAACCTTTACAAAGGTTTGAAAGATGCCGGTTTAGATGTGTTATTTGATGACCGTAAAGAGCGCCCTGGTGTAATGTTCAACGACATGGAGTTACTAGGTGTGCCTTTCACATTAGTTATTGGTGAGCGTAACCTTGATGAAAACAAGGTTGAGCTTAAAAACCGCCATACTGGCGAAAAGCTAATGCTTGATTTAGATAGTGCCGCTTCCGAAATTGCAGCACTTGTTAAAGGCTAATTAAGTCAGCTCTACAAAATATAAAAAACCGCTTCGGCGGTTTTTTTGTTTTATTTTACCAATTCGCTTAATTAAGTATTATTGCGGGTTGGTATTAATTGTCATAGATGTTTCGCTAAAGCGTCTTTTAACTGTCATTGATTCTACCTAGCATTTACTTTATTACACCATGAGTAAATGCCATGAATAACACCACTTGCAGTAGTAAAACCCACTATCCTGCCGTTTGGATTTCCGACGTTCACTTAGGTTATAAAGACTGCCAAGCGCAGTATTTACTAGACTTTTTAAATGCGATTGAATGCGATGTGTTGTATTTGGTCGGTGATATTGTCGATTTATGGTCAATGAAACGACAGTTTTTTTGGCATTCTAGTCATTATGATGTGTTAGCGCTTATTCAACAAAAAGCGAAAGATGGAACACGAGTGATCTATATACCGGGTAACCACGACGAAACATTTCGCCATTATGCTAATGATTCATTATTCGGTATAGAAGTACATAAACAATATATTCATACCACTAAAGCCAACAAACGGTTTTTACTTTTACATGGCGACGATTTTGACTCAGCAACTCGCTACAACAAATTAATCAGCATTGCAGGCGATGCAGGATACGACTTTTTACTATTTTTAAATCGCTGGACTAATCGCATTCGCCGTTTATTTGGCGGTAATTATTGGTCATTAGCCTCTTGGATCAAAGCACGAGTGCATAAAGCACGTGAAGCAATTGATGCATTTGAAAAAGCGGCCATCCACGAAGCAAAAAAACAAGTCGTCGATGGCATCATTTGCGGGCACATTCATCACCCAGCCGTTAAAGTGGTTGATGGAATTTTGTATTGCAATGATGGCGACTGGATTGAAAACTGCACTGCATTAGTAGAAAACAGCTCTGGGCGTATTGAATTACTGCACTGGAGTGAAACACAAAAAGTGATTCACTCTGCTGATATTAGTAAACTAACACCAAAAGCTGCGTTTAATAAAAACCAAGATGCAGCTTAAGACTTCAGCCACATTGATAGCTTTTTGCGCAATGTGGCTTGTTTAATTGGCTTGGTGATATAGTCATTCATGCCAACACTCAGGCATTTTTCTCTATCACCCGCCATTGCACTTGCTGTCATGGCAATGATCACGACATCTTGGTATTTATCACCTGTTTTGCCCTGTCTGATAGCTTTAGTACAGTCATAACCATTTAAGTTTGGCATTTGGCAATCCATTAAGATCAGGTCAAATTGAGTTTCGCTGTTATTCAATACCTCAATTGCTTCAAGACCATCGCTGGCTGATTCAATATGAACATGGCTATCTCTTAAAATGGCTTTGCTCACCTCTATATTAATCATGTTATCGTCGACGATAAGCACTGAACGAGATGTTAAATCAAGCTCAATAATTTCTTTAGTATCTGTATTTTTACGCTCAATAACAGAATCATTGTCATTAAATAAAACCGCGAGTTTATAGGCTAATTCATCAGGAGTGACAGGTTTTGCAATAACAGTACAATTGCTCGGTAATGTTTCTTTTTGTTTAAGTGATGTCATAACACCTAAAATTAATACACAGGTGTCGGGATAGCGATTTGCAAAACTCAACACATTGTTTAGTTCTGGATGTTTATGATCAATGATAAGTAAATCTAAATCATTAAAATCAGTTTCAGAAACATCAGTTAAATGCGTTATTTTATGACTCTGGCCTAGTGTCGCTAGTTGCAGCTCAACATTGTTAGCCAGTAATTCATAATGAATTGCACAGCCTACTTGTTTATCATTCAGTACATTGCTTTGATGCGGCACTTTTGACGACTCACTTATCGATACACAAATACTTGCCCAAAAGCGGCTGCCCTTTCCTTTTTCACTTTCAACGATAATATCACCACCCATCAACTGAGCGAGTTTTCGGCTTATTGAAAGCCCTAAACCACTGCCACCATAATGCCGTGTTGTACTTGAGTCCTCTTGGGTAAACACTTCAAACAATTTACTTTGGTTTGCTTTCGAAATACCAATACCTGTATCTTCAACAACGAAGCTTAGGCAAAGAGTATTGTCTGAATGCAGCTGTTTCTTAACCGTTAAGCTTACATGACCTTTATGTGTAAACTTAAATGCGTTACTGAGTAAATTATTGAGAATTTGTTTTAAGCGGTGGCTATCACCCATTACAGTACGCTTAGTAATAGCATGAGCATCGAACAGTATTTCAATGCCTTTTTTCTGACCTTGAACGGCCATCGATGTTATTAAATCACTGCACACTGAAACAACATCAAACTCATGACTATCTAAATCAAGTTTACCAGCTTCAATTTTAGAAAAATCGAGAATGTCATTGATCAGTGTCATCAATGAGTTGGCACTGGTATTTGCATAATGTAAGTATTGCATTTGCTGAGTAGATAAAGGCTCTTCTTCGAGCATTTCCAGCATACCAAGTACCCCATTCATCGGGGTGCGGATTTCATGTGAGATATTAGCTACAAATTCACTTTTAGCTTTACTTGCTGCAAGAGCTTCTTCGGTGGCTTTTTCAAGCTCTGCTGTGCGACTTTTCACTTTTTCTTCTAATGTAGTATTAAGCTTTTCAAGTTGATGTTGAGCACACTTAAGTGAATCAATATTACGAAGTATGGCCGCTATTTGATATTGTTGTTTTGCTGCATCATAGACAGGTGTCATTGTGATCGAAAAATAATGCGTGTTTTGTTCATTAATGTGCACAGCTTCAAACGTAGATCGTTGCCCTTTTTTTATGGCTTCGCCAACCCCTTGAAAATCTTCTTCATTATAATCAAACAATGTATCAAAGTGGGTTGAATGCTCGGTAATACCAAAATACGTTTTTGCTGTTTCATTGGCATTGCAAATAACTCCATTTGGCTGAACCATAATGATAGCATCTGTCGAGTTTTCTATGATTTTACTATTCTTTTCTTTTAGAAAACTCAGCTCAATTTTTCTATTAATATCGCGTTGATAGATAGTAAATAGTATTAATACAGAAATAATCATTAAACATAAAGTGCTTATAAACCTCATACGTTTTTGATTGATTTCTTGCAGGAGTATCTCGGTTTTTATAGAAACAGCCAGAGTCAATGGCTGCATGTGAATGTCATTTTCAAACTCAATAGTTTTCTGAGCATATAATTTTTCAGGAAGATTCATTACATCAAAAAAATCATTGGCATTCATTTGTTGATCGATACTAAATTCTTCAGACCAATAATGAGGGTCGTCCAACTCAAAACTAAAGCGATACGACTCCTTTGGGTGATAAATAAATTGCTGCTGAGCATTTAAAAGATACACAGATAGCTTTTTAGCAGTATTACTTGTTAACTTATTGATAAGGTCTTCGGCATTATAGTTTAGGATCAAAACAGCAAACGGCTTACCTTCAGTGTCTTTTACAAGTTTAGCAATCCTATATGTGCTAACGTAAGGCTGTTGTAATCGTCCATTTTCACGGTTGTAGTTAATTGGTGATATATAAACTTGACCATCTTTTAGCTCTGCTGCAACTCGCATATAATCACGATGGCCTTTATGCTGTAAGTTCTCTTCACTAATTCTAATAACCTGATCGTTGACATTATCAACACGAACAACTTCTTTGCCATTGTCTGCAATATAAATATATCGCGCCTGCGCTAATTCTTTATCTGTAGTCATAAAACCACTAAAGATTTTTGCGAGGCGGTATTTCCAAGCAGAAATAGGCGTGCCTAAAACCGGATCTACCTGTTTATCATTAGTGGAACGCATTATAGCGAGTACTGGTGGGGTGGAATCTAAGAAATTAAGGGCTGAAACATTCTCTCTTAGACTTGTTTTAAACACACTTTGTTTTCTATCTAGTTCTCGCTGCATCTGTTCAAGTGCGCGGCTAAATACCTCTTCTCGAAGATCATATTCATATTTTACTGTAACAATACTGCCCAATATCAAGAGTATACAAATTGCTAGTATTGGTAGTTTATTACGTTGGAAGAAATGCGCTGAATGTCCAGAATCCATTGAATCGAAAGCCTTCATTGCTACTCTGCTTTAGAGTATAGGAGAGAATGATAACTAAAGTGGAGTATACAGAAAAAAATTTAGTTAATAAGGATTAGTAAGGAGTTAGCCTGTTCTATATACAAATAAAGCACCAAATTGGTGCTTTATTATTAGGTAAAATCAATAAATTCTTATCTAAATAAGACATCTTCTTTATTAAACCATTTAACACAAAATGCTAATAGTGCCCCTGCCACAATGACTGTTGCTAGGAAAATTAAACCCACTAGTGTGTAATCGACTGTGCCTTTAATGATTTCTTTGATTGCCAAAGCTACATTTGTTACAGGAATAAAGGCTGTTTTGCTCGTAAGCTCAACATTCGGCATCAACGCAATCATAATTGGAAAAATTACACCTATGCTTAGCGGAGCCATATAGTTTTGTGCTTCTTTAAAAGTTCGCGCATAAATTGAAATAGCCAATGCTAATGATGAGAAGATTGCAGCAATAGGCAATAACAACACAAAAATCAGCCCTAAATCTAATACAGTTAAAGAGCTAAATGCGTTTTTAACAACCGCTAAATCTACAAAAGCAATGGCCACCGATATCCACACACCCATACTAAGAACTGTAATAGTGGTTGTCGCAATTGAAGAAGCCAGCAAGGTTACAAACTTACCTAACACTAGCTGTGTGCGCGTGATTGGTGTAAGTAGAAGGGTTTCGAGTGTACCGCGCTCTTTTTCACCAGCCCCTAAATCAATAGCAGGGTACGTTGCGCCCATCAATACGAGAGGAATAAGTAGATAAGGAATAAACCCGCCAATTTTTTCACCCAGATTTTCACGTTTATCTGCAGTATCGACCTTAACAACTTTAATTGGCTCGATAATCGCGGCTTGTTGCTGCTCTGATACGCCAAAGCTTAACAGTTTAGTAGTACGCAGTTTATCACCATACTCTTTTGCAAGTTCTTTAACGCGGTCAAATAAGAAGTTAATCGCCTTAGCGTCGTTATACACAACTTGCCACTCACTTTGTTTAGCGTTATCGAGTGTTTGCTCAGCGTCTGAAGGTAAATAGATACCCATATCGATGGTACCCGCTTTAACCGCTTTAGTGAGATCTTCTACCGTATTAAAGGTTTCGTCGCCTTTATATAATGCAAAGCTCTTATGATAAAACACCTTATCTGTAAATTCTTGCGCGTAATTACCATTAATAATGGCGTAAGTATGCACTTCTTGCTCAGCTTCGAGTGCTGCTTGTGAACTAATAAATGCCATCACAGCAAATAAAAGAGGGAAAATAGCAACTGGAAGTGCGACAACGAATATCAATGTTTTACGGTCACGTAACAGCTCTTTTAATTCCTTTTTAAATACTTCAAACATCACGACTCTCCGTTAAAATATTCATAAACGCTTGATTTAATTCCTCACTTTGACCAGTTTGTTTAAACTGTTCTAATGTGCCATCAAAGCAACTAATGCCTTGATTTATAACTGCAACGCGATCACAAAGTAATGCAACTTCATCTAGATGGTGAGTTGAAAAAATGACTGGAGTACCTTGCTCTTTAAGGCCACGAATAAAGCTAATTACAGTTTGCGTGGTCATAATGTCTAAACCTGTCGTTGGTTCATCGAGAATTACCACGTCAGGATGATGAACAACAGCGCGAGCAATATTGGCTTTTTGCTTCATACCTGTGGAAAGGTTTTCGGCACGCTTATCAATGAAGTTGTGCATATCAAGTAAGCTGAATAGTTCATCACAACGTGCCGCTACCGCCTTTTTACTCATGCCATGTAAACGGGCAAAATATTCTACGTTTTCTTTAACCGTTAAACGCCCATATAAGCCAGTGCTACCAGATAGAAAACCAATTGATTTGCGGCCAACTAATGGCTTTTTAACAATATCGTGACCAGAGATGGTGATACTGCCTTCATCTGGTTTTAATGCTGTTGAAATCATTCTAAGGGTCGTTGTTTTACCTGCACCATTTGGGCCGAGTAAGCCGAGCACTTCACCTTTATTACATTTAAAGCTGACGTCTCTTACAGAATGGAAAAACTCTTTATCTTCGCGGGGGTCTACATTGTCCGTTTTATTTTTTTTATGATCTTTTGTTAGCTTAAATTTCTTTTTAAGCCCTGCAACTTCAATCATGTGCGTTTCCTTCGTTTAGGTCTAAAGTAATCAGTGTTACTGTAAAATTCTGGATTTTCATTTTCAGTCCACCACCCTGGTACACCTAACAAGGGTAATGGAGATAAATTCTTATTATCACGTAAACAATCATCTACTTTAATCATCTCATAAAGACGTTGATCTAGATACGCATATTGCTCGCTTAAATCTTTACAAAATATGTCATTGGGTACAATTACAAATAATGCTTTCCCTGTTAAACCTATATAAGGCTGAGTGAGCATCTCGTAGTTAGCATGGCCAAACATGAACGGGCGAATATTTTTACCCCACTGCTCACGTTGTGTAACAAATGCTTGATGCCATTGATGATCGCGTAATTGTTGTTGCCAACTTTGTTCGGTAATTGCCAGTACTACACCACATTCGTCGAATAAGGTGAGAGCATTACGGTGTTTACTGCGCTCTTTTAGACCATGCAGTTTAATTTCTTCGATATGTTGATGATTTATCAGTGCTTTTGTTTTTGGAAATAAACACCAAATAAATCCACCAAAAAGGTCGTGCCAATTTTGTTGTCTTGTTGGTACTTGCCCTGTTTCATAAATAATTTGCTCATAATAACGAGTTTCGTCGGCAAATTTTTCATCCTCTACAAAGCTTATTACTGTGCCTTGTGTTGTTTTGGCATTTAAATATTTATTAAACCAGTCACAAGACGGCCAATTCGATAATTTGTCAATATTAAACAGCGTTGCTAGGTCACTAAAAGCACCGGTTGTAAGGTATTGTGTTGACCATTGCTCTGGTGCGCTAAATCGTTTCATTGCTTATTTTTTAACTTCTTGATGTATTGTGGGTAGTTTACCGTAAAAACTGGTTCTCATTAATAGAACCTCATATACTAATGCCACCATAAAACAAAAAAAGAGCTATTATGAAACGCTATTTTCCAATGACAGTACTTGCAAGTACCATTCTTGCAGGCTGTGCTTCAACAAGTATCACATCAGGTGATGTAGAAAAAGCCTATCAAAGCATCAACTCAGAGCAACTAGCAGAGCACATTAAAGTGTTAGCTTCTGATGAATTCGGCGGCCGTGCACCATCATCGAAAGGTGAAGAGCTAACGCTTGCCTATTTAACTGACCAATTTAAAGCATTGGGTTTTGAGCCTGGTAACGGTGATAGCTTCTTACAAGAAGTACCGCTTGTTTCACTTGAAGCAGACTCAAACATGGTACTTACCATTGGCGGCAAAGATTATCAGTATAAAAAAGATATGGTAATGGGTAGTAGCCGTATTAGTGCTAAACAAAGCATTAAAGATTCTGAATTAGTATTCGTTGGTTATGGTGTAAATGCGCCAGAGTACAACTGGAATGACTACGAAGGCATAGACGTAAAAGGCAAAACAGTTGTAATGCTAGTTAATGATCCAGGTTATGCGACTAAAAACCCAGATTTATTTACTGGCGATGCCATGACTTATTATGGTCGCTGGACATACAAATATGAAGAAGCAAGTCGTCAAGGTGCAGCTGGTGCAATTATTATCCACGAAACAGCACCAGCTTCTTACCCATGGTCAGTTGTTGAAAACTCTTGGAGCGGTGAGCAATTTGGTTTCCAAAAAGAAAATAACAACATGGATCGTGTTGCTGTTGAAGGCTGGGTAACAACTGATGTTGCCAAAGAGCTATTCAAAAAAGCAGGTTTAGATTTCGATACTATGAAAGCAAATGCTGCAAAAGGTGCTTACCATATTGATATGGGCGACCTAACAGCTAGCGTTGAAGTAAATAACACGATTAAAAAGTCAATTTCATATAACTTCATTGCAACATTACCTGGCAGCGAAAAGCCAGACGAGCACATCATTTACTCAGCTCATTGGGATCACCTTGGTACAGATAAAACACGTAAAGGTGACCAAATTTATAATGGTGCCCACGATAACGCGACAGGTACTGCAGGCTTAATTGAAGTTGCAGAAGCATTTGCTAGCCTTCCTGAGCACCCTAGCCGCTCAATGACTTTCTTAGCAGTAACCGCTGAAGAACAAGGTCTACTTGGATCAAAATATTACGCTGCAAACCCAGTGATCCCAGCTTCTCAAACTGTTGCAAACATCAACATGGATAGCTTAAATCTATTAGGTAAAGTGAAAGATATCAGTGTTGTTGGTATCGGCAAATCAGAAATGGATAGCTTGTTAGAAACAGCTGCTAAAGCACAAGGCCGAACTGTATCTGGCGATCCTAAACCGTCTTCGGGTGGTTACTATCGTTCTGATCACTTTGCATTTGCAAACATGGGTGTACCAGCAATGTATGCTGGCGGCGGCAGTGAAGCCCTTGATGAAGAAACTGCAAATTACCGTAAGCGTATGAGCTTAGTTCTTCGCGGTTGTTACCATCAGCCTTGCGATCGTTACCGTGATGAATGGGATTTATCAGGTGCCGTTCAGGATCTTCAGTTATTCTATCAAGTAGGTTTTGATATTTCAGAGCGTAAAGAATGGCCGACCTGGAATGCGAGCTCTGAGTTTCAACGCAAATAGATGCAAATGAGATTGATTTTCATTTAAATCGGTAATACAGTGTAACCTGATTAATTTTTAGGTTGCACTGTATGCTCTCATTAACACAAACGAGGTATTCCACCCATAAAGCGAGGTGTTATATTACGGACAATAAACGCTTATTTTTACCCCTATTATTGCTAATTTCTTTGGCAATACCAGCAAGCCGTGAGTTTACCCTCCAAGCGTTAAGTGATGCTTTTTTTCAAGTATCTGTGTTTGTTGCAGCCACTTTATTAATCTATTACTACTTGATTGATCGGCTACCTCAATTACAGCTCAGCTATTTACGAGCTAAATCAGGCATCCTAGAAATCGGTTTTGCGTCAATCTTAGGTGCTTTACCTGGCTGTGGAGGTGCCATTATTGTAGTTACCCAATTTACCAAAAAACAAGCTAGCTTTGGCTCTGTGGTCGCAGTATTAACAGCAACCATGGGTGATGCTGCATTTTTGTTATTAGCAACCCGCCCTCTTGATGGGTTATTAATGATGGTAATCGGTGTTAGTGTAGGCGTAATTAGCGGGCAGGTGGTTAATACATTTCATAAATCAGATAAGTTTCAACCTACGCAGGCCAGTGACTTCAGCGAACAACCTCAATGCCAACCAAAAGCTTTAATATTTAGCCGCCCGGTTTGGAAATTTGCCTTAATGCCAAGCTTGATTGTTGCTATTGTTATTGCCACCAATACCGACCTTAGCGTATTTGGTAATGGTATTAATCATGGCATTACCCTATTTGGTTCAATCATGGCGCTATTTACTGTAGTTGTATGGGCTCTTTCATCTAAAGGCAGCAGTTATAAACAAGTGACCAGCGAAGAAGCTCCATGCAATCCACCTTCAAAGCTCACGAAAGTGTTAATGGACACGCACTTTGTTACAGCATGGGTTGTCGCCAGTTTCATGCTATTTGAAGTTTTAGTTAATTTGCTAGGTGTTGATTTAAAAGCATGGTTTTCTGAATATGCTTATCTTGCTCCCTTGGTAGCTGTAGCAATAGGTTTGTTACCAGGCTGTGGGCCGCAAATTGTCGTAATGACACTTTATATTCAAGGCATTATCCCATTTAGTGCGATGGCAGCAAATGCAATATCAAATGATGGCGATGCTCTCTTCCCAGCCATCGCATTAGCACCAAAAGCAGCTTTAATGGCGACAGTCTATTCAACAATACCTGCGCTGTTACTCGGTTATGGATTGTACTATTACGGTCTTTAAAATATAAATTAAATACTATAAAAAAAACCAGCCGAGGCTGGTTTTTTATTTATTAATAATGTTAGCTCATAGCCATCATCATTTTTGCAGGATCTTCTAAATAAGACTTCCACAAGTTATTGAAGCGGGCAATTGTTCCGCCATCAATCACTCGATGGTCGCCAGACCAGCTTACTTGCATAATGGCTGCTGAAACCACATTACCCTGTTCGTCAAAACGAGGTAAATGTTGTAACTTACCTAATGCAACAATGGCCACTTCTGGTTTATTGATGATCGGGGTTGCAATTGTGCCGCCAATAGCACCAATGTTAGAGATACTAATTGTACCGCCTTTTAAATCATCTGGTGATACACGTCCATCCCGTGCTGCTTCAGTTAAGCGCGTAACTTCATTTGCAACATCAACAATACTCTTTGACTGACATGCTTTAACATTTGGTACTAATAAGCCAATCTTAGAATCAACCGCCATACCAATGTTATGGTCGTCAAAATAAGTCAGCTCACTACAATCATCATTCACTTGTGAGTTAAGTACTGGGAACTGCTTCATTGCAAGCGATAGAGCTTTGATAAAGAATGGCATCATAGTTAACTTAACGCCCTGTTGCTTATACTGCTCTTTAAGTTCGCTTCGCATAGCAATCAATTTTGTCAGGTCAATTTCATCACAAAAAGTAAAATGAGGAATTGTCGATACTGACGCAACCATTTGCTTAGCCATTGCCGCTTTAATGCCTTTAATAGGCTCAACATGACTACCACCAGCTGTGGATGCTGCAGTTTTTACAGGCTCTGCCGCTTTAGGAGCAGCTTGTTGTGTTACTGCTTGGCTTGGTGATTCGTTCAAGAAATCTTCGATGTCTTGCTTGTAAATTCGGCCATTTTTACCAGAGCCTGGTACTTGCGTTAAATCTACATCAAGTTCACGTGCTTTACGACGAACGGCTGGTGAAGCAACTGCTTTCTTATTAAGTT
Organism: Pseudoalteromonas apostichopi; assembly: GCF_030297135.1. Lineage (NCBI taxonomy): Bacteria > Pseudomonadati > Pseudomonadota > Gammaproteobacteria > Alteromonadales > Pseudoalteromonadaceae > Pseudoalteromonas > Pseudoalteromonas apostichopi. The sequence continues at coordinate 3,431,228 of NZ_AP028065.1, read as the reverse complement.
GTTTAGTCTCATTTGATGCAGACACAGGCTTTTGTGCTGGTTTAGTCGCTGCATTTGTTTGCGCTTTAACTACCGCAGAGCTTACATCAGGCTCTGAGTTTTGGCCTACAATGCTCATTTGGAATAATGGACTGTGAACAGCGGCAATATCGCCTTTCTTATAATAAAGTTTTTCAACTTTACCTGTATATTTAGCCGGAATTTGAACCAATGCTTTGTCTGTCATTACATCACACACAGCTTGGTCTTCAACGATTTCATCACCTTCGCTGACTAACCACTCAACGATTTCACACTCAACAATACCTTCACCGATGTCAGGTAAAATGAAATCTTCTAAATGTTCACCAGATTCAGGTAGTGCGGCTGCTTCAACTGGAGCTTGAGCTTCTTCGTTTTGCGTAGGTGCTTCACCATCAACATCCATCGCAAATAATGGTGCATGTACTTTAGCAATATCACCTTTTGCATAATAAAGCTTACTGATCACACCATCATGGACAGCTGGAATTTGCACAAGCGCTTTGTCGGTCATGACGTCACAAATTGGCTGATCTTCTTTTACAGAATCGCCCTCTGCAACTAACCATTCAACAATTTCACATTCTACGATGCCTTCGCCGATATCTGGCAAGATAAAATCTTTAGACATACTGACTCCTAAAACTCTACAGATTGCTTAATCGCAGCAAGCACTTTAAGTGCATCTGGCACATATTCTTTTTCAAGTGCTAATGGGTATGGCGTATCTAAACCACACACTCGAGCAATTGGCGATTCAAGGTGTAAGAAACACTCTTGTTGAATTGTTGCAACGATTTCTGCACCAAAACCATTTGTGATTGGCGCTTCGTGGCTAACCACTAAACGACCGGTTTTGGTTACTGATTTAGCGATTGTCTCAACATCCCACGGTAAAATAGTTCGTAAGTCGATGACTTCACAACTAATTCCTTGCTCTGCTGCTTTTTTAGCGGCATCTTCAACGATTTCCATTTGTGCACCCCAAGCAAGCAAAGTAACATCAGTACCCTCTTGAATGACTTCTGCTTTACCAAGCTCGATGCTGTAATCCTCTTCTGGTACCTCACCTGTTGATGCACGGTATAAGCGTTTTGGCTCAAAGAAAATAACTGGGTTATCATCTTTAATTGATGCACGAAGCAAACCTTTTGCTTGATAAGGGTTACGTGGCACAACAAGTTTCAAACCCGGTGTATGAGCAAAATAAGCTTCTGGTGATTGTGAATGATATAAACCACCCGCGATACCACCGCCATAAGGAGTACGAATTGTTAGGTTGCCTACATTAAATTCATTACCACTACGGTAACGGAATTTAGCAGATTCATTTACGATTTGGTCAAATGCAGGAAAAATATAATCTGCAAATTGAATTTCAGCTAAAGCAGGCGCACCAAAAGCAGCTAGACCATTAGCAAAACCTAAAATACCTTGCTCAGTTAATGGTGTATTAAACACACGGTGCTTACCATATTTTTCTTGTAAGCCAGATGTTGCACGGAATACACCACCAAAATAGCCAACGTCTTCACCAAAAATACATGCATTTGGATGCTCTGCCATGGTGATATCAAGGGCAGAGTTAATTGCATGAAGCATGTTCATTTTAGCCATTACTTTAATCTCCCTGCAGTTGTTGGATAAGCATCAGGATGCTGCAAAATATGCTCTTTTAATTCTTCGTATTGTTTTTGCAGTGATGGAATTGGCTTATCATAAACATCAGAAATAAGATCTTCTAATGCTGGTTTTGCAACTTTTTCAGCGCGTTTAAGAGCCGCTAAGATTTCTTCACGAATTGTTTCTTTATCTTTTGCGTCTTGCGCTTCGTCTAACCAACCTTGTTTTAATAACCACTTACGGAAACGCTCAATTGGACAGCCTTTATGTTTTGCTTCTTCGTCTTTTGTACGGTAGCCGCTAGGATCGTCACTGGTTGAGTGAGCACCTAAACGATAGGCAATCGATTCAATTAAAACTGGTTCACCTTTGGTAGTAGCAATTTCACGGGCTTTTTTCGTTGCAGCATAAACTGCAAGCGCATCAGCACCGTCAACACGAATTGTTTTAATGCCATAGCCAACACCGCGTGATGCAATACCATCACCTTTAAATTGTTCATCTGCAGGTGTTGATATCGCATAGCCATTATTACGTGCAAAGAAGATAACCGGTGCTTCATGAACTGCAGCCATATTTAAACCAGCATGAAAATCACCTTCAGATGCCGCACCTTCGCCAAAATAACAAATGGTGATGTTATCAATCGTACTGTTCAACTCACCTGTTTGGGCATCAATGTGACGAACTTTTTGACCATACGCATAACCTGTTGCTTGCGGAATTTGCGTACCAAGCGGAGATGAAATGGTCATATAGTTGAGTTCGCGTGAGCCGTAGTGAATTGGCATTTGGCGACCTTTACCCAAATCTTTTTCGTTTGAAAACATTTGGTTCATGAATTGGTCTAGGCTAAAACCACGATAGCGTAAAGCGGCTTGTTCACGGTACTGGGCCATGATCATGTCATTTTGGTCAAGCGCTGCAGCCGATGCCGTTACAGCAGCTTCTTCACCTAAGCATTGCATGTAAAAGCTAACTCGACCTTGACGCTGTGCTGCTTGCATACGCTCATCAAGCGCTCTAATAAAACGCATTGTCTCGTATAAACGGATTGCTGTTGCTTTGTCGATATCGGGTGCGGTTGCACCTTCGTGGATGTCGCCTTCCTCATTAAGAATGCTTAATGTAGGGATCGTTAATGCGTGACCATCAATAAATGACAGTTCATGATTAATGTTTAGCGATACGTTATTTGGATTACTCATAACCTACCTTCTTTCGTTGTCAGAAACCTACGCCACTGCCCTTATTTCTATTTTTATCAGCATGAGCTGTAAGGATAAAGTTTGCGTAATATTCAATCTAATTAAATTAAACTGCCGTCACTTTACGTTAACGTAAGTTGTTATTCAACTAATCATAGACGAATAGGTGATAAATGGCTAAAAACGCATGGAAAGTTAACTATACAACGAAATAAATTCTTTATTGTCATATAGTTAACCAAAAATCGGTGGGTGATAATGCAGAGATTTTAAATAAAGTTGCTATCAACTTGCATTGGTACAACTGTAAGTAAAGCACGTTGACCTAAGGCTACATCAGCATTTGGGAAGATAATAGCTTCGCCGTCCACTTCCGCTTCATATCTGGTCTGACCATCAGTTGCTAATAAATCCCCCTTTGCAAAACCGGTGAAATTTTCGACATCATCAGCAAATGGGAAACTAAAATCTTCGCAAGTACGGTTTATTGTTCTATAAACTGAAAACAACTCAAAATCCCCTGCATTAAATTCTTTGTAATTAACAGTTTCCTGACTAATTAATGCAATTAATGTTTGTTTGGTTTTCTCAAATCGTGACATATCATTTTCGCCAAATGGCTTTACTTGACCAAGCTCTACGGTAAATGAATCAGCACCATGTACAAACGATGAGTAGTAGCTAAAAGTTGTTGCCGCTGATTTCATCATTAATACAGTGTTTACACCACAGCTAAGTAAGAATTGCAGCTGTGATTTTTTCCACGGTTTACCATGTAAGAATGGATACACAGCGAACTTTTCATTTTTAGAGCCTCGAATTGCAGTATGTAGGTCATAATGAAAGCGTTCACTACCTTGGTTGCCTCTTGCAAAGAAATCAGAAACTACATCTTCAAGTAGCTTTGCACGAACTCGCTCAGGATTTGAATCAACCCCCTCAACAGTGTGATGTCCATTAAATAAACGATTTAAGTTTTCATCAACAAAGCGTTTACCGATATTTATCGATTTTGGATTACCAAAAATAAACAATACACGCTGTTTAAGTACAAGTTCTTGTGTAATGATTGCCTTGATTAATTGGTCACAGATTTCAATTGGTGCTGTTTCGTTACCGTGCACCGCACTCGAAAGTACAATATCTTTGTTTGTTTGCTCTTTTGGTTGAAACTCTATGATGCCAGTATCGTGAACTGTGACATCAGTGCCGTTTTCAAGGTTAAAAGCACAAGAATCTAGTGAAAATTCATTGTTTCGGGTTAGTGTTAAAAAGTCGCCAGTACTTTTTAATTTTTGGAGATATGAAGGAGTTGAATAGCTCATAGTTCTATCCTAAAAATACGTGAGAGTAGAATACAAAAACGGCTGAGAATCTCAGCCGTTTTAAAGGGTAAAAAAGAATTTAGCTAATTACTGAATCAACCAGCTTTTTCGCTTCTTTTTCTAATAATGCTAGATGCTCTTCACCTTTGAATGATTCAAGGTAAATTTTATAAATGTCTTCAGTGCCCGATGGACGAGCAGCGAACCAACCGTTTTCGGTAACAACCTTCAAACCACCAATAGCCGCATTATTACCCGGTGCATGGGTTAGCTTCTGTGTAATTGCATCGCCTGCTAACGTGTTTGCTTTTACATCGTCTGCTGATAACGCTTTTAAACGTGATTTTTGCTGCGCATCAGCGGGGGCATCAATACGCTTGTAAATAGGTGCACCGAACTCTTGTTCAAGCTCTTTATAAAGCTGTGACGGTGTTTTACCCGTTACCGCTAAAATCTCAGCAGCTAGTAAGCCTAAAATAAAGCCATCTTTATCAGTGTTCCACACGGTACCATCGAAGCGTAAAAAAGACGCCCCTGCACTTTCTTCACCACCAAAAGCGAGAGTACCTTTGCTTAGACCTTCAACAAACCATTTAAAGCCTACAGGTACTTCTTTTACTTCACGGTTATTTCGAGTAACCACTTTATCAATCATGCCGCTAGATACTAGGGTTTTGCCAATAGCAACATCTTTTGACCAGTTACGGTTATTTAATAAATAGTCAATTGCAACTGCTAAAAAGTGATTTGGATTCATTAAACCATCAGGTGTCACTATACCGTGACGGTCATAATCTGGATCATTTCCAATACCGATATCATAGTCATCTTTTAGCGCAATAAGGTTAGTCATTGCATAAGGAGATGAACAATCCATACGAATTTTGCCATCTTTATCTAAAGGCATGAACGAGAACGTTGGATCAACAGACTTATTAACGACCGTTATGTCTAAATTATATTTTTCTGCAATTACAGGCCAAAAATTGATACCTGAACCACCTAAAGGATCCACACCAATTTTGATTTTTGCATCGCTGATTGCTTTTAAATTAACGATGTTAACTAAATCATCTACGTATGGTGTAATTAAATCTTGGTACTTAATAAAGCCCGAGCGTGATGCTTTAGCATAAGGGAATAGCTCTACTTCAACTAAATCTTCTAAAAGTAATTGATTCGCTCTGTCTTCAATCCATTTAGTCACATCAGTGTCAGCAGGGCCACCGTTTGGTGGGTTGTATTTAAAGCCACCGTCTTCTGGCGGGTTATGTGAAGGGGTTACAACAATCCCATCTGCTAATTCATTTGGGTTTTCTTTATTATGACAAACAACAGCATGACTGATTACAGGAGTTGGTGTGTAATCATCATTTTCTTGTGCGATGACTTGTACTTCGTTTGCAACAAGTACTTCAATTGCAGAGTTAAAAGCGGCTTCACTCAATGCATGGGTATCTTTACCAAGGAATAGTGGGCCAAAAATGTTATTTTCTTTACGGTAATCACAAATTGCTTGTGTGATCGCTAAAATATGCGATTCATTAAATTTTACATCGAACGAACAACCACGATGGCCAGAAGTACCAAAAGCAACACAGTGCTCTGGGTTTTGTTCCAGATCAGGTTCATTTAAGTAATAAGCCGAGATCAGTTTTGGTACATTCACTAAGCTTGATTGCGGTGCAGGCTTACCTGCATCAGGATGAATCGCCATATTATTTCCTTATGGATTATAAGTAATCACGAATTTTTTCTGCTTCATCCGCGCTATAGCCTAAGCACAGTGCCACTTCGTGAAGCATCATTTTTTTTCTGGTTGTATTTGAATTTGTCATCACCCAATACTCAGTATCAGTGATATTTTTTGGATTCATGCTGCTACCGCTTTCAAGAAGTGCTTCTTTGCTTGTAGCAAAATAAACACGGTCACGGCCTTTAATTTCAAGTACGTTAGCAAAATCTTTCTTATGCGTTCTGTATAAAGCAGCAAGTATAAATAAGAATCGACCAACAACACCTTTTTGCATTGCTAGCTCTTCTTTGTTTAATACATTAAACACATTACCTTTCACTTGTGTCGATGCTGTGACAGTTCCAGCAGCATCGTCAACATTTTCGTCGCTTGGTTCGAGACTTGATTCTTGTTTTGCTTCTTCTTTTACTTCAACAACTGGAGGTTCTTGTTCAGTTTTAGTAGTTGTTTCAACTGGGGCATTGGCGCCATCAGAGAGGTTTAATAAACGACGTAAAATGGTTGATGCACTTTCACCAATACTTTGCGTGTTGCTTGCAATGTATTGATATAACTCGTCGTCTATGTCGATTTTTTTCATGTTATTCCTGTCTTTACGGGTCACATTTTAAAAGTTCTCAATGATTATACCTAAGCTCGCAGCAATTCTCTATGTTTTGCATTTTGTAATTTCACTAGGCAAAATACTGCCATTAAAATTAGGAGTTGAAAATGCTATTAAACTACCAACAATTGGGTCAAGGTTCAGACGTTGTATTGATCCATGGTTTGTTTGGCTCGCTTGAAAACCTCAATGTAATTGCAAAAGCCTTAGCTGAAAATTACCGGGTTACCAATATTGATTTACGTAACCACGGTAGATCTTTTCACAGTGATACAATGAATTATCACGCAATGGCTAATGATGTTAGTGAATTACTAAAACATTTAAATATAAGTAAGGCTCACATCATTGGGCATTCAATGGGTGGTAAAGTTGCCATGCAATTAGCACTTAATCATCCGTCGCTCATCGATAAACTTGTGGTGTTAGACATTTCTCCTGTTGCCAATGCCCCCCGTCATAGCGCTATTTTTTCAGGCCTCAATGAGGTGGCAGAGTCAAATGTAGCTGATAGAAAAGCCGCTGATGAGATTCTTGCAAAACACATTGATGAGATGGGTGTCCGTCAGTTTTTATTGAAAAGTTTTGCTAAGAATGACGAAGGCAAATACCAATGGCGCTTTAATTTAGCGGTTTTATATCAGCAGTATGAAAATATTTTAGCGCGAGTTGGTGAAAATGATTCTTGTTTATGTGATACTTTGTTCATCAAAGGTAATGATTCAGATTACATTTTAGCTGAGCATCGACCCGCAATTATGGCTTTATTTCCTAATGCTAAAGCAAAAATTATTCATGGTGCAGGTCATTGGCTACATGCGCAAAAACCACTTGCCGTTAATAAAGCAATCAGTGATTTTTTAGCACAATAATTGCGCTGATAAAATTCGCTGTTTTTGATCGTGCGCACTAAATTATTACAAATTTTTGTGCTATAGTACGCGCCGTTTAATTTAAAGGTTTATACGTTGATGGTCAGTCAGTTAATTAACGAATTTGATACCTTAGGGTTGTATTTTGGCTTAGCTGGTATTTTCTTTTTTATTGGAATGGCAATTCAAGATGTCCTTAAAAAAGGTGATGTACCACGATTTGGCCGATACATCGTTTGGTTAGTGCTATTTTTAGGCTGTTCTGGGTTTATAGCGAAAGGGCTTATTCAAGTCTTCTGGCAAGGCGCAGGTGTGGGCTAGACATGGCAAAGTCAGAAACAGATAGAACAACACCCGATTTATTTGAATACGAAAAACGTCCAGGTAGACCTAAAACGAATCCCCTACCTCGTGACATGCAATTAAAAGTAAATAAACGTAATCAAATAAAGCGAGATAAAGCACGTGGTTTAAAGCGTGTAGAATTTAAGGTTTCATCACAGTTATATCAAGCATTAAGCGATATGGCAGATGCGCAGAATATTAGCCGTAGCGCGTTGATTGAAACAATTTTACAAGAAAGATTGGCTATTGATAGATAGAAGGTTTTAAATCCATGTCAAGCGTAGGTATTTTTTTCGGAAGTGACACAGGCAATACTGAACACGTAGCTAAAATGATTCAAAAGGAATTAGGTAAAAAGCTAGTTGCAGTTCATGACATTGCAAAAAGTTCAAAAGAAGAGATTGCTGAATTCGATTTATTGTTATTCGGTATTCCAACTTGGTACTACGGTGAAGCTCAATGTGACTGGGATGACTTCTTCCCTGAATTAGAAGAAGTTGACTTTGAAGGTAAACTAGTAGCTATCTTCGGCTGCGGTGACCAAGAAGACTATGCTGAATACTTCTTAGATGCAATGGGTATGATCAACGATATCGTAACTGAGCGTGGTGCAATCGTTGTTGGTCATTGGTCTACAGAAGGTTATGACTTTGAAGCATCAAAAGCTCTTATAGATGACAGCAATTTTGTTGGCTTAGGTATTGATGAAGACCGTCAACCAGAACTTACAGAAAAGCGTGTTAAAGACTGGTGTGCTCAGGTTTATGAAGAAATGTGTTTAGCAGAACTTGCTGATTAATAACAAGTACTACTCGCATTTACTAGCTGATGTAAAGATGCACAACCAGTTCATTTTTGTTCAAAAAAACTGCAACAAGACGAATTGTTCTTTGCACTTAGTAACTAGGCACGTTATTCTAACAGTTGCTAATGTGTCGTGTGCATCTTAATGATGCCTAGTAAAACTAAATAAAATTGAGACAGATTGAATGACTGATCACAACTTGGAATTAAAAAAAGCAGGGTTAAAAGTAACACTGCCTCGTATTAAAATTTTAGAGATTTTACAATCTCCAGACAACCAACACATCAGCGCTGAAGATGTCTATAAAATTCTTTTAGACAAAGGCGAAGAGATTGGTCTTGCAACTGTCTACCGTGTTCTAAATCAATTTGATGATGCAGGTATTGTATCTCGCCACCACTTCGAAGGCGGAAAATCAGTATTTGAATTATCGGGTAGCACTCACCATGATCATTTAGTTTGCCTTAAATGTGGTAAGGTTGTTGAGTTTGAAGACGACACTATCGAACGTCGTCAAGAAGAGATCGCCAAAGAGAATGGCATCAAACTAACAAACCACTCTCTTTACCTATACGGTGAATGTGAAGACACTGCTGCGTGTAAAGAATTCGCTGAATCAAATAGCTAATTGAGTATTAAATTCAGACATAAAAAAACCTGCTTAGAAGCAGGTTTTTTTATGTCTGAATAGCAACTCGTTTAATTAAGTAATCTATTTTGAGGCAATAAAAACATCGTTGATAACAGGCAAAAAATCATTATTTAGTTGTTCTAAATGAGAAATTTAACGCAGTTAGCGATAGATTTAACCCTTAAAATGACCAAGTATTATTACGAGTAGTATTAGAAATCAATTAGATGATATCTAATAGCTCAACGTCAAAGATTAGCGTTGAGAAAGGAGCGATTGCCGCACCAGCACCGCGCTCACCGTAAGCAAGTTCGTGTGGTACGTATAAACGCCACTTAGAACCAGTACCCATCATTTGTACCGCTTCAGTCCAACCTTTGATTACACCGCCCACAGGGAACTCAGCTGGTTGACCACGCTCATATGAGCTATCAAATACTGTACCATTGATTAGTGTACCGTGGTAATGTGCACGGATAGTTGAATCTGCAGTTGGCTTTTCACCGTCGCCTGCAGTAAGTACTTCATATTGAAGACCTGACTCAGTTACTGTTACTTCAGGACGTTTTGCATTTTCTTCTAAGAATGCAATACCTTCAGCTGCAAGAACTTTAGCTTCTTCTTCACGACGAGCTTGGATCTCAGCGTTGATTTTCTCAAATGCTGCTTGAATTGCTGGGATTTCAACTTGGAAATCGTTACCAGTGTATGCGTCTTTCATACCTTCAAATACAGAGTTTAAGTTTAAACCTTCAAATGGATTCGCCTTTAATTGCTCACCCATTTGTAAACCAATACCGTAACTTGCTTTTTCAGCGTCTGTTGTAAAATTATCTGACATGTTTTAATTCACGTTTATTTAGTTAAAAGACGTGGTCATACTAACATAAAAAAACAACGAATATCGCCTAGTTTTACTGCGTTTGCTCAGTGTTTGCACTAATTCGCAGCTTTATTTTATCAATAACGAAAGTCGCAACTGGTAAAGTGGCGATCATCGATGCAATAAAAAAGCCACTCATTAAGCCCTCTTTGCCTAACATGATTAAAGGCACAACAATAAGCCCTATCGAAGAAATTACAAAGGCTGCGATAGTAGGCCAGTGTTTGTCGTATTTACCAATGAGATGACCAACTAATACATTAAAGCCTATTCCATAAGCTATTGAAGATAATAATCCGTAATCAGGTTGTGCATCATGGGCCATGGCAACGAGTACGTTGATTCCGCTGTGATAAAAATAAGAAAAGATACACCAAAGTAAAACATGTTTTACAAAACGTATTGGTGTAAAAGAAGACTCGCTTGTTGACATTACTTATCTCCAGATAGCAAAAAACCGCCCTGTAGGCGGTTTTTCTAAATAATGGTGGAGAGATAGGGATTTGAACCCTAGAGGGGCTACAAACCCCTGCCGGTTTTCAAGACCGGTGCATTCGACCACTCTGCCATCTCTCCGTACGGCGCGCATAATAGTGTTTACTGCGTACGTTGTAAAGCCTTAATTGTAAAAAACTTTAAAAAACTAAAATCTATAACTATCAATAATACTGCTTCGGGCGTTTTGCAATTAAAGAGCACACCAGGCAAACAATTAGGCTGACAAGTGCAAATCCAGAGCCTTGGACAATCACATCAATTTTATTTAGGTTATAACTAGGTATGATGACTAACACGAATGCCGGTAAACAAGTGAGCGTTAAAACATAACAACATATTTTAAAGGCGCGACCAAAATCGAAACGTTTAGTGCTTTGCATCCACCATGTAAGGAAGAGTAATATAACTACTGCAGACAAGCCTAGATAATGAGGTTGATTAGTCGCCATAGCAACAAAGAAAGTGACTACAGCACCAATTATGCCCCAAATTGACCAAGCGAACCAATTTTCTTTTTCACGTAAAAATAAGTTTCCCATTGTTCTCGTCTTCTTTATCGTTATTTTTTTAAGACCATCCATACGTTAACAAAAAATAACCGATTAAAAAACACACTGAAGAAGAATTATTTCGTTTTTTGCATCCGTGCGCTTCTTACAGCTAAGCTAAATCTGAAAAAACTAACATAAGTAAGCTTAATAGTGTCTGACTGCTTAACTGTATAAAAGTTCCTACTATTTATAAATTCTCAAAAAACGTCTCTGGCTTGTGTCTAATTGGCTTTTTGATATCTACTTCTGGCGTGCCCAAATATAGGTAACCAACAATTTCATCTTCTTCTTTACAGCCAAGTGCTGCTTTCACTGCTGGACTCTGTGCAAAATAGCCTGTGCGCCAAATACCTCCTAAACCTTGTGCAAACGCAGCTTGTTGCATTGCAAGAACACTACATCCTGCACTTTGCACTTGCTCAATCCGAGGCACTTTTGGGCTTTCTGCTACATCTGCAATAGCAATTATCATCATAGGTGAACGCAGCGGTAATTCTTTTGCTCGATCAATCGTTCTTTGATCCTGTTTTTCAGCAACAGCAGCTTGGTGATAGATTTCACCCAATTTATTCCGAGCATCCCCCTCTACAACAATAAACCGCCAAGGAGCAATACAGCCATGATCTGGGACTTTGATAGCTGCGCGCTTAATAATTTCAAGTTGTTCTGCCGTAGGCCCTGGTGCTACAAGGCGAGGGTCTGATTGTCGAGTTTGTAATAGCGTTAAAGCGTCCATGAATGTTCCGTAAAAGCTTAAGACAAGGCCCCTATCAAGTAGAGGCAATATAACTCTAGCTTATCATTTATCTTTATTAGCAATAAAGCTATTCGGTACTTTTCTAGTTAACCAATAATCTAAACTAACGTAACGACCGCCACCTACAAAAAATAAACTTAACAGCATAACAAAGTAAATTGCGGAAAATTCAATCCCATTATTTAAGATCACAGGTTTCCCTTTTTCATAAAGGTATTCTGTATAACCATGAGTCTCTAGCAACTCGCGCATTTTAGTCAATCTCTCACTTGCTTCATCTGAATTAACCAAACTGGCTTCACTACCTGGTATTGAAAGCCAATTGAGAACTCTTGCTGGGCTAGTGCTTGCATCTGTGGGGGTTACAGCAAACCAGCCATTACTAGCGTGTACTGTAGTCGCTGCAACAACCATAGTGATCATCAAAGGAATTGCGGTTAAGCGGGTAAATAAACCTAATAAAAGAAATATCCCCCCTAAAAATTCTGTCCATGCCGCTAAAAATGCTAGTACGGAGGGCATTGGCAGGCCTAAGCCCCATTCGTTATTGCCAAACCATGCAACAATATCATTGGATGCTAAAAAGTATTGGTGGAAGTGAGTGACATCACCACTTAAGGCAAGTTTATTAAAACCTGCAATTATCATCACTGGAGCTAAAATTAAGCGAATTAAAAGGCTGGGTAGTCCATCTAAAAACTGAAAGTTGTTTAAGATGCGGTTGTATAAAGGTCGAAGGTGTGTGTTCAACATAGCGGTCTCGTGACTAATTTTATTAATCACACAGACCGCGAGTTTTCTAGTTTACTTTCAATTATATTTTACGAGCAACTTGTAATGCTTCAAAAATTGCACGTTTTGCATCAATGGCTGCAGCAAGCTTGGCTCCTCCAATTACGTGTACTTTGGCGTTTTCAGTTTCTTTTTCAAAAGTTTCAGTATTTGAAACCTGACCAATACAAGCAATCACGGTATCTACATCTAAGATTTGTTCTTCACCTTTAACAGTAATTTTTAAACCTTTTTCATCAAAGCTTATGTACTGACACTCAGCAATTTGTTTTACATCGTGCTGTTTAGCAACTTGACGATGGATCCAACCTGTCGTTTTACCAAGCTCACTACCAAAACGCCCTGCACTGCGCTTAAGCATGTATATTTGGCGGTTGTCTTTATCAGGTGCAGCTTCACATTCAATGCCCCATTGAGTTTTGAACTGCTCTATGGTTTGCCCTTTATGCTCACTTAAAAAGGCAACCATATCAAAGCCTATACCTCCGGCACCAAGAATAGCAATTTTCTCACCAAGTTCGACTTCACCACGAATAACTTCATCATAAGCAAATACGCGTTTCCCATCTCCACATTCGATTTTGGCTTCACGCGGACGTACGCCCGTTGCAAACACCACATCATCGTATTGATTAAGCATATCATCAGTAAAGTCAGTACCAAGCTGTAAATCTACATTCAACCGCTTTAGTTCATTAGTGAAATAATTAAGTGTATGGTTAAAGTCTTCTTTACCTGGCACTTGCATTGCTAAGTTAAACTGACCACCCATTTGCTCTTTACGTTCAATTAAGGTCACCTTGTGACCTTTCTCTGCTAGGTAACAACTTGCAGCAAGGCCAGCGGGGCCTGCACCAACAACCAGGACTAATCGTGAAAATTTTGCTTTTTCTAAACTGTAATCTAATTCAAAAGCCGCTTGTGGATTAACCAAACAAGTTGCACGTTTGTTTTTAAACACATGGTCTAAACAGCCCTGATTACAACCGATACAAATATTGATTTGCTCAGCTTTATTATTAACGTACTTATTGAAAAAATCAGGGTCCGCTAATAAAGGACGTGCCATCGAAATTAAATCTGACTCACCCGCCGCTAAAATACCATTAGCAATTTCTGGTGTATTAATGCGGTTAACCGCGATAACAGGCACTGATACCGTATCTTTTAAGCGTTTTGATGCTTCTTTAAATGCCCCCGGTGGTACCATACTTGCGATGGTTGGTACACGGGCTTCATGCCAACCTATACCGGTATTAAAAATATCGACACCTGCTTGTTCAAGAGCTAAAGCCTGTTGTTTTACTTCATCGGGCGTTGATCCATTAGGAATTAAATCCATCACTGACAAGCGAAATACTATAATAAATTTTTGACTCACTTTAGCGCGCACCGCTTTAACTATATCCAAAGCTAAGCGCATTCGATTTTCTAAACTACCACCATACTTGTCTGTTCTTTTATTGGTGTGGTTAGCCATAAACTCATTAATTAAATAACCTTCAGAACCCATGATTTCAACACCATCATAGCCTGCTTTTTCAGCTAGTTTTGCTGAGTGTGCAAAGTCTTTTATGGTCTTTTTAATTGACCCTAACGACATCTCATTAGGTTTATAAGGATTAATAGGAGCTTGAATTGCACTTGGCGCTTGATTAAATGGATGATATGCGTAGCGACCTGCATGCAATAATTGTAAGCAAATTTTACCGCCATGTTGATGTACGGCTTCTGTATAAGCTTTGTGTTTAATCACATCATAAAATGAATTAAATGTTGATGCGAATGGTGAGAGCTTACCGCGTAAATTAGGGCTATAGCCCCCTGTAATTATCAAACCCGTGCCACCTTTGGCACGTGCTTCGTAAAATGCACGTAAGCGTTTACGGTTATGCCAGCCTTCTTCTAAGCCAGTGTGCATTGAGCCCATAACCAAACGATTACGAAGTTCGGTATGCGGTAATTGTAATTTTTGTTCTAACATTGTGTGCCCCGTTAACTGGTCGAACCTCTATTATAAATAGATTCTGCGGCAATAACTTAGAATAATCAACTTTTCGCTATTAATTAATCTGTAGCAAATTGTGGTTTTAAACACTCTGTTACTATTTAACAGTTAATTTTAAAGTTATTCTAAGCTAAGATAAGTTCACTACTAAGCTGTACTGAATTAAGGATTTATTTTGCTAGCAAAGATATTTAAAGGCATTTGGACCGGGATTAATTTTTCCCGCCGTTTGGTCCTAAACATATTATTTTTATTACTAGTAATTTTCTTCTTTGTTGCCATCACTGGTGAAGAAGACCAAGTAAAGGTAGCAGATGGAACCGTGCTACGCCTAAACTTAAACGGCCCAATTGTTGAAGAAAAAACCTATGTTGATCCTGTAGAAGCAGCTATCAACGATGCAACAATGGGCAAAGAAGCACCATCAGAGATCCTTCTTGATGATGTTGTTGAAGTGATCAACGAAGCGACCAAAGATGATCGCATCACTGTAATGCTACTTGACCTGCAAAAAATGCCTAGCGCGCACATCAATAAGCTAAAACAGATAACCAAAGCAATTGATGCATTTAAAGCTGCTGGAAAACAAGTTATTGCTACAGGTTACTACTACACACAAGCACAATATTATATTGCTGCCCATGCTAATGAAGTATCAATGCACCCATATGGCGGTGTTAGCATTGAAGGTTACGGCATGTTCCCGCTTTACTTCAAAGATGCCCTTGAGAAATTAAAAGTAACTCAACATATCTTCCGTGTTGGTACTTATAAATCAGCTGTAGAACCGTTTATTCGTAATGACATGTCAGATGCAGCAAAAGAAGCTAACCGTGTCTGGTTAACAGCTCTTTGGAACGAGTATAAAACTGATGTTTCAGCGAGTCGTCCATTCGATGAAAGCAATTTTGATGAGGATATGGAAGTATATCTAACAAAAATGCAAGCAGTTGACGGTAACTCAGGTCAGTATGCGTTAAATAATCAATGGGTTGATTCTTTAAAAACATCACAACAAATTCGCCAACAACTTATTGAGTTAGTGGGTGCAGAAGAAACGGGTAAAACTTTTAAACAGGTTAGCTTTCGTGAGTATTTATCACTTGTAAAACCACCCGTTGAGTTCGATAACCCAATCACTGAAAAAGTTGCCGTTGTTGTTGCTAAAGGAACGATTGTAGATGGCGAGCGCAAAGCCGGTGAAATTGGCGGTGATTCGACAGCTGCCCTACTTCGTAAAGCACGCCTAGATGACAAAGTAAAAGCTGTTGTACTTCGTATTGACTCAGGTGGTGGTAGCATGTTCGCCTCTGAAGTGATCCGCGCTGAAGTATTAGCTCTAAAAGCAGCAGGTAAACCAGTAATTGCATCAATGAGCTCAGTGGCAGCATCAGGTGGGTACTGGATTGCATCAGCAGCCAATGAAATTTGGGCTGCTCCTAGCACAATCACAGGTTCAATCGGTGTATTCGGTACTTTCATGACTTTTGAAAACACCATGGCTGAATTGGGTATTTATTCAGACGGCGTTGCAACAACGGACCTTGCTGGTTTTTCTATAGCTCGCCCTCTTGATGAGAAAATGTCAGATATCATTCAAATGAGCGTTGAAAATGCATACAAACGCTTTCTAAATGTGGTGGCTGAAGCACGTAACATGACCCCTGAACAAGTTGATAAAATTGCCCAAGGCCGTGTATGGATTGCAACTCAAGCAAAAGACCTTGGTTTAGTTGATAAGTTAGGTGATAAACAAGATGCAATTAAAGCAGCAGCTGAGCTTGCTAAGCTTAAGCATTATGATGTTAAAACCATCAAACAGTCATTAACACCACAAGAGCAGATGCTACAAGATATCTTAGGCACAGCGGCTATTCAGAGTTTCTTTGCTAAATCTGATTCATCTACATCAGTATTGGCTACGCAAGCTAACTTACAAAGCCTAATAAATCAGTTAAGTAGTGAAATTGATAACCTAAAAGATTATAACGATCCTCAAGGCGTTTACGCTCGTTGTTTAGTATGTAACGTAATTCAATAAGTTACTTAGCAAAGCAATTTTAGGTATACTAAGCCCAGTTGTTTAACTGGGCTTTTTTTATGAAACGTAAACGTATATATATCGCCTATACAGGTGGTACTATTGGTATGAAAAAATCGAGCCGAGGCTATGTTCCGGCAGAAGGTTTTTTAACAGAAACAGTGGTCAATAATGCAGAGTTTAATCGTGATGAAATGCCTTTGTTTGATATTCACGAATATTGCCCGCTTATTGATTCTTCTGATATGTCCCCTGCCCACTGGCAATTAATCGCTGACGATATCAAAAGTAAATACCAAGACTATGATGGTTTTGTAGTGCTACATGGTACCGATACCATGGCATATACTGCTTCGGCCCTGTCTTTTATGTTCGAAAACTTAACGAAACCTGTAATTGTGACTGGCTCGCAAATACCGCTATCTCAACTGCGTTCTGATGGCCAAGTGAACTTACTAAATGCGATGTACTTAGCAGCTAATTATCCTATTGCAGAAGTAAGCCTATTTTTCAATAACCAATTGTTTCGTGGTAACCGTGCTACAAAAGCGCATGCCGATGGCTTTGATGCATTTGCTTCACCTAATCTTGAACCACTAGCACTTTCAGGAATCAATATTCAACTGATCAAAGGTCAACTTAGCCCATACGTAGATAATGAACTACAGGTATCAAATATCACACCTCAGCCAATTGGTGTGCTTTATCTATATCCCGGGATCAGTCCAAAAGTCGTGAAAAGTTTAGTTAATGACGACATTAAAGCACTTGTTTTATTAAGTTTTGGTGTGGGCAATGCCCCACAAGATCCAGCGTTTTTAGATATACTTAATGACGCAAGTAAACGCGGTATGGTAATAGTTAATTTAACACAGTGTTTAAAAGGCCAAGTAAATATGGGCGGTTATGCAACAGGTAATGCATTATTAAATTGTGGTGTCATCAGTGGCTACGATATGACATTAGAAGCCTGTTTGACTAAATTACATTACTTATTCAGCCAAAAGCTTGAGGTTGAAACTATTCGTCACTTGATGCAAGACAATTTACGTGGTGAGTTAAGCCGTTAAAATAAAATCATCAAATACAAAAAAGGCACCAATTGGTGCCTTTTTTACGCTTTTTGATAATTAACGAACTTTTTCGTCAATCTCAACTAAGTCTGTTAAATGGCATATCTCGCCACTATGCGTTTTAATACCATGTTCGCCAAAATAGTCACGTTGTGCTTGTACAAGGTGACCATTACTTGGTGTAGTTAACGTCGCGATGTAAGTTTGCGTTGCTGTTAACACAGGGAAAGCAAGACCCGAAGCAACTGCAGCACCTGTTACTTTTCGTAATGCTGCTGATTCACGCTGCATAGAATCAATAAACTCTACACCATCAGCTACATTATCTAAGTAATCAGCACGGATGATACAACCTGCACGCCATGTTTGTAGCGTTTTCGAAAGGTCAACTTTCCATTGATGAGCACGTGATGCACCTTTGATAAGTGCCAAGCCTTGACGATAAGCAAGTAAACTTGCCAGTGTGAATGCATCTTTTAACTCATCCAAATCTAAGTCAACTGAGTCAGTTGATTTAGCAGCGTAAGTCATTTCTTTAGCTGCATGTGTATCACAAGTATTTGTTAAGTGACGAGCTTGCACAGCTGCGACTAATGATGGTACTGCAATACCCAGTTCTAAAGCATTTTGTGCAGTCCATAGGCCTGTGCCTTTAGCGCCAACCTTATTGTCGATTAAATCAACTAGAGGTTCACCTTCAGTTGTTTCAAGGCTTAAGATATGGCTAGAGATTGACAGCAAGTAGCTATTTAAAGTTCCCTCTGACCATTCATTGAAAATATCAGCAACTTCTTTTGGTGAACGATTAGTACCTAAGCGAAGTAGTTGATACATTTCAGCGATTAATTGCATTAACGCATATTCGATACCGTTATGTACCATTTTCACAAAGTGGCCACTTGCAGATTGGCCTACTCGCGCAAAGCATGACTCACCTTTGTAGCTTGCAGCTACTTTTTCAAACCACGGCTCAACACGCTCCCAGCCGCCTTCTGAACCACTTGCCATCATAGCTGGACCATGACGTGCGCCCTCAGCACCACCAGAAATCCCCATAGTGGCAAATTCAAATTTGTTTTGATATTTAAGCTTACGGCTAATACCATCTTTATAGTTACTGTTGCCGCAATCTACGATAATGTCATCACAGTCAACGCCTGCCTCTGCAAGCTCTGTACATACTTTATCAACCAATTCACCAGCAGGAACTAAAAGTAGAATTGAACGAGGTGGCTCTAAGCGTCTTACCATATCATTTAAATCTGACACAATGTGTAAACGGTCTGCTAAACCGAGTGTTTTTGCACAGCTTAGTAACTCGGCACCCGCATCTGGGTTTTTATCATAAGCTACTAAAGTCAGCCCTTTTTCAATCAGGTTGAGGGCAAGATTTTTACCCATAACGCCTAACCCTACTAATGCAACTTGCATTTAGTGTCCTCCTCGGTAACAACTATTGGTTAGTTAATCAAAATAATTACGCGCGCATTATACCCAAGCAGCCCAAAAATGCGAGCTTGAGAGCCAACTTGAGAGAAATCTAAGAAATCATGAAGCGACGTTTCGCTCAGTATATCAAAATTACTAAGGCATCGGACCAGATTTTTATAATACCCTTTAAAAAGGTATGTGTATTGACGCTACCTGACACCGGTGTCATAATAACGTCATTCATACTTTGTAAACTTTAAAATTCATACAAAGAGCCAGATTCTCATAAGTAAAAACAATCATTTTTTACTTATGAGTTCTACATTGTGCTTATGTATAAGCCTATAATTAAGGTTTATAGCACGACATTTTAATAGATAACCATCAATTCGCTTAATATATTTGAGCGCACAGGAGAATTTGATGCTAAGACGCACAAAAATTGTTGCGACCCTTGGACCGGCAACTGATCGCGATAACAACCTAGAAAAAATTATTCGTGCAGGTGCAAATGTGGTTCGTTTGAACTTCTCACATGGCGTTGCACAAGATCATAAAGACCGCGCAGAAGCGGTACGCAGCATTGCTAAGCGTTTAGGCAAACACGTTGCTATCCTTGCTGACTTACAAGGCCCTAAGATTCGTGTATCTACGTTTAAAGACGGCAAAGTAAACCTAGAAGTTGGCGCAAAGTTTACCCTTGATGCAAAAATGGAAAAGGGCCAAGGCGACGTTAATGCAGTAGGTATCGACTATAAAGAGTTACCTAACGATGTTAAAACAGGCGATTTATTGTTATTAAACGACGGTTTAATTCAATTAACTGTTGATAGCGTTGATGGTGACCTAGTTCACACGACTGTTACTGTAGGTGGCGTACTTTCAAACAATAAAGGTATCAACCGTCTAGGTGGTGGTTTAACAGCCCCAGCTTTTACCGAGAAAGACAAAGAAGATTTAATCACAGCGACTGAAATTGGTGTTGATTATATTGCTGTTTCATTTCCGCGTAGTGGCGATGATATGCGTTATGTTCGATCTTTGGCAGAAGCTGCAGGCTCAAACGCACAACTACTTGCAAAAATCGAGCGTGCAGAAGCGGTTGAAACCGTTGAAGCAATCGACGATATCGTACTTGCTTCAGACGCAGTTATGGTTGCTCGTGGTGATTTAGGTGTAGAAATTGGTGATGCAGCCCTTGTTGGTAAACAAAAGCTAATTATTAGCCGTGCGCGTTCACTAAACCGTACTGTGGTTACAGCAACTCAAATGATGGAATCAATGATCGATAACCCAATGCCAACACGTGCTGAGGTTATGGATGTTGCAAACGCAGTTTTAGATGGCACTGATGCAGTTATGTTATCTGCAGAAACAGCGGCTGGTGACTACCCTGAAGAAACAGTAGCTACAATGGCTCGTGTTTGTTTAGGCGCAGAATCACAAAAAGAAACTCACGTTTCTAAGCACCGTTTAGACAGCCGTTTTTCATCAAATGCTGAATCAATTGCGTTATCTGCTATGTATGCAGCTAACCACCTAGATTCTGTAAAAGCGATTGTGACACTAACTGAATCAGGTAGCACAGCTAAACTAATGTCGCGTATTAGCTCTGGTTTACCAATTTATTCACTATCACGTCATGCTAACACACTTGGTCAGACAGCGCTTTACCGTGGTGTTTACCCTGTATTCTTCGATTCAACAAAATGTGAAGATGACAGTATGGTTCGTGACGCACTAAATACGCTTGTTGAGCAAGGTGCTCTTGTAGCAGGTGATACTGTGATTTTAACTCACGGTGATGCGATGGAAACAATTGGTGCTACCAACACAATGAAGATTGTAACAGTTTAAACTTTTTAATGTTCATTAAAAAAGGCGCAATAGATTGCGCCTTTTTTGTTTGTATTTAATTAGTTAACTAGCAAGTGCTGCTTTAACTTTGTCGCGGTAGCTGCGGCTTACTTTTAATTCTTGACCGTTATCTAACACTAAAAGGTATTCTCCACTTACTTGAGTAACAAGCTTGCTAATTTGCTTTGTATTCACTATTGCACTGCGATGAACACGGACAAATAATTGCGGATCAAGCTCTTGTTCAAGCTCTTTCATTGTTTTACGCAGTATGTGAGTTTGTCCATCTTGGCAATGTAAGCACATATAATCGCCTGCTGCATCAACCCATTGAATTGTAATTACTGGCACACGGACAATTTCGCCCTGCTCTTTTACAGCTAATGATTCTGGATAACGACGATCAGCAAGGCTATCGCCCGTTGCTAACTTCTTTAGAATTTCTTCGCAATTATTGCCTGTAATACCTGCAACAAAGCTCGCTAGTTTTTTCTTATGGGCGTTATCTTGTTGCGTTTTTAAATAGGTATGCACTTTTTCTACCGCCTGTTTTAGTCTGTTGTCATCGACTGGTTTAAGAATATAATCCAACGCATGAATCTCGAATGCTTTTACTGCAAACTGGTCAAAAGCTGTTACAAACACAATAGCTGGTAATGGATTTACGCTCTCGCTAAGTGCTCTTGCAACTTCAAAACCGTTCATATTTGGCATTTGAATATCTAAGAAAACCAATTGAATGTTGCCTGATAAGCATTCTTCAATTGCTTCTTGACCATTGCTACATAAACGAATGACTTCTAAATCGTCAAACTCAGAAAGTCGAACAGCTAGGCCTTTTCTTGCTAACGGTTCATCATCAACGATCAAAGTTCTAATTTTGCTCATTTCTTAACAGCCTTTTCAAACGGAACGCGCAGATTAACTTTTAACCCACTTGGCGTATTGTCAGAGAGAACAAACGAGTAGTTGTTCTCATAAAGTGTTTTTAAGCGGTCCTGTGTATTTGCTATGCCAACGCCATGTGAATTAACTAGTTGACCATTTTTTAGCTCAGTGCCAGGACCATTATCGCCTACTTCCAATAATAGTTCATTTGCAAAAACTTGTGCTTTAATATCAATCACACCGCCTTCATTTAATTGCGCTATCGCATACTTAATCGAGTTTTCGATTATAGGCTGAAGGATTAAGCTTGGTACCAAGGCTTCTTTTGCTTGCTCGCTTACATCAACATTTACTTGCAAGCGCTCATCGAAGCGAACTTTTTCGATTTCAAGGTACAGCATCAATGCATGAATTTCTTGTTCTAACGGCACCTTTTTAATGGGGTCGGTATTAAGTGTATAACGCAAGAAATCACTCAATTTAGACACCATTAAATTCGCATCTTTATTCTCTTTTACCAAAATCAACGTGGAGATTGCATTTAAGGTATTAAATAAAAAATGTGGGTTAAGTTGATAACGCAGCATTTTAAGCTGTGCTTCATGAGCCATAGTGGTTGCTTTTAAAGCTTTTTGACGCTCACTTTGCAATAGCTGATAATACTTAATCCCAAAATACAAACCACTCCAACAAAGAATGATATAAACCGAATCTAAACCTTGCTGAAAGTAATAAAACCACTCATTTGGGCGGTAACCGTGACGGTAGATTTCCCATAAATTGAATTTTTGTACTACAGCCCAAAGTGTCCCAGTAACATATGAAGCACCAAAAACCACGAGCATCAATACCCAAGGTGAAGCATTCCACACTTTACGGTACATATAACGCAAAGGTACTGTCATTAAACAGCCTGCATAGGCGTTTAACACAATAACAAATACGTAAATATCACGCATTTCAAAGACTTTTGAGCCGATATAATTAACTAACGCATACCCTATCCAGCCTGCAATTTGCAAAACCCAGAAAAAGCGTTGTCGATTATCAACTAATGATTGCCAATTCAAAATATAAGATTACCTTTCATAATTATTTTTATTATACCGATAGTCACGAGAACAAAGCACTGCCGCCTATCTTAATTTTTTATAGCCTTACCGCATTATTCAGACATTAAAAAAGCGAAGACCTTGTGAGCCTTCGCTTTTTAAACGCTTTATTTTTAAGCTAATTTATCTGAAGCAACTTTATAGTTTGGATCTTCAATTACATTAACTTCAACTAAGTCACGTGCTTTATGTAATAACTGAATACAGTCTGGGCTTAAGTGACGCAAGTGTAATTGTTTGCCTGCTTTAGCGTATTTATCAGCAAGACTATCAATTGCTTCAATTGCACTGTGATCAGCTACACGGCTGTGTTTGAATTCAATGATCACATCATCAGGGTCATTTTTAACATCAAATAACTCAGCAAAGTTCTTAACCGAGCCAAAGAATAATGGACCATGAAGCTCATACACTTTAGAGCCTTGTTCATCGATGTAGTTACTCGTGTAAATGTGTTTCGCATGCTGCCAGGCAAATACTAAAGCCGATACAATGACACCCACACATACTGCAATTGCAAGGTCTGTTACTACGGTTACACCTGATACAAGTACAATCACAAAGGCATCAGACTTAGGAACACGCTTCATCATTTTGAAGCTTGCCCACTCGAAAGTACCTAAAACAACCATAAACATAACACCAACAAGCGCAGCAAGTGGGATCATTTCAATTAAACTGGCTGCAAAAATGATGAATGCTAGCAGTATTAATGCTGCACTAATGCCAGATAAACGTGAGCGACCACCCGAATTAATATTGATCATAGATTGACCAATCATCGCACAGCCACCCATCGCTCCGAAGAAACCACAGGTAATATTTGCTGCACCTTGACCAATACACTCTTTATTACTGTGGCCACGAGTTTCAGTAATTTCATCAATCAAAGTTAATGTTAATAATGACTCAATTAAACCAATTGCCGCTAAAACTAACGCATAAGGGAAGATAATTTTTAATGTTTCAAGGTTAAATGGCACCATAGGAATATGGAACTCAGGTAAACCTCCGGCAATAGTAGCTTGCTCGTTGCCAGTCATCCCTTTTAAGAAATCAAGAACTGTACGTGCTTCTAAATCAAAGCCAATCACAATCGCGGTCACGGTTACAATCGCAGCTAACGATGAAGGAACTGCAGTGGTTAACTTAGGCAAGAAGTGAATGATAGCCATAGTTAACGCTACTAAACCAAGCATAATATATAGTGCTTGCCCTTCCATCCACTGTTGACCACCCATACCATCGGGTACTTTAAATTGACCTAGTTGGGCTAAGAAAATCACAATAGCAAGACCGTTTACAAAGCCCAGCATTACTGGATGCGGGACCATTCGAATAAACTTTCCAAGCTTAAAAATACCCGCGAGCATTTGCAGTATTCCCATCAATAAGACGGTTGCAAATAAATACTCTACGCCATGATCTAATACTAAACTTACCATTACAACGGCTAGTGCACCGGTAGCACCAGAAATCATACCTGGACGACCACCAAAAATAGCCGTAATTAAGCCAACAATAAATGCGGCATATAAACCAACTAATGGTTCTACATTAGCAACAAAAGCAAACGCAACCGCTTCTGGTACTAACGCCAACGCAACTGTCAGGCCTGATAGAATATCGTTTTTAGCAGAGCTTGGCGCTTTGCTGAGTAAGTTAAACATTAAGATCCTCTTTATAGTGAATGCATTTCGGCAAGGCGCAGAATTCTAGCAAAATCTGCAAAAGTTAACAATTATTAACAACAAAACGGCTAGTGCCTAAAAGCACTAACCGTTTTCGAAAAAATAAAACGTAGTAGAAAAAGACTAAAGAGGTAGAGACGTACTACGCTTAACACAAGTCATTGTTACGTTCGAGTGAACCTCTTGTACAAATTCAAGGTTTAATAAGTTATCACGTACGAACTGCTCGTAACCCTCTATGCCTTTAGAAATAATTCGAAGCATAAAGTCCATAGTACCTGCCATGCTGTAGCACTCAGTTACTTCATCATAGCTCATAATTAAACGCTCAAATTCAGCTAGATTTGTTCTACCGTGGTTAGATAAACGAACATGGGCGTAAACCAACATATCAAAGCCAAGCTTTTTCTCGTCAAGCAAAGCAACTTTACCTTTGATATAGCCATCTTGCTCAAGCTTAGCAATACGACGCCAACATGGAGATTGAGATAAACCAACTTTATCGGCAATTTCTGCCGTAGATAAGCTAGCATCCTGCTGTAATAATGCCAAAATTTGGCGATCTACTTGGTTCAGAGACATTTTATTTCTTTTTCTGTAAAAATACTGGTTAAATTATATAACTGATTTAAAAATCAGTCTGCCTATTTTCTACTATTTATGCAAAAAAATTGCAATTTTATACCAATCCATTTAATAAAGTACTTAGCAAATATTACGAGTTGGCATTAACCAAAACGTCCACTAATAAATGGATTTGTTTTTCGCTCATGCCCTACGGTGGTATTCGGACCGTGGCCTGGCAAAATAGCAACCTCATCTGAGAATGATAAGATCTCAGAATTAATTGATTCGATTAATTGCGCACTATCCCCTTTCGGAAAATCAGTACGACCAACAGAGCCTTGGAAAATCACATCACCCACTATCACTTGTTCTGAACCTTGGTGATAAAAAACAACATGACCAGGCGT
This sequence comes from Pseudoalteromonas apostichopi, assembly GCF_030297135.1. Classification (NCBI taxonomy): domain Bacteria; kingdom Pseudomonadati; phylum Pseudomonadota; class Gammaproteobacteria; order Alteromonadales; family Pseudoalteromonadaceae; genus Pseudoalteromonas; species Pseudoalteromonas apostichopi. The sequence goes on along the minus strand of NZ_AP028065.1, from coordinate 3,405,482 downwards.
ATGCCCTGGGCAATGGCGTACTGATAATTCAAGTTCACCCACTGTGATTGTATCACCATGATTTAGCCACTTCGTTGGATAAAATGGCGAAATCGCCGTAAAACCAAACATTTGTGCTTGCATGGGTAAGGCATCAAACCAAAATTTATCATCTAAATGTGGGCCAATGATATCAACACTGAAGTGCTCTGCGAGTTGCTTTGCAGCACCCACATGGTCTAAGTGACCATGTGTTAAATAAATTGCCTCTAATTGACAATTTAAAGCTGCAAGTTCAGCTTGTAGCTTTTCTGCATCACCACCTGGGTCAACTAAAGCTGCTTTATTTGTCTGCTTACAAATAATAATTCGACAGTTTTGGGCAAAACCAGTGACAGGAACAGTTATGACTTTCATGTTATTGTCCTTTTTGTAACTGCTCAAACGTCATTAAAATTGGATATTTTAAATAGCCTTGATCATAAAATGGTGTACGCTCATAAAGCCAATGCAAACGAGCATCTGCATCTTTTGCAAAGTTTTTATCTTCACGAATTTTTTTGTCAAACTCTAAAGCTAGTGCTGGCTTATCTTTTAACATTTGTCGTGCATACGGCATTAAAGCGTAATTTTCCACATACTCGGTACGCTGAAAAATAGTATTGAACTCACCCCACGCAAAAAATGAATCAGGCGCTTCAGGATGTAACAAGTGCGTTGCCAGTTCAGAATAGGACTGATCCGTTGAGACTTTATACCAGCCTGTTATATCGATATTTTCAACTGTATTGTAATCAAATGTTGCCTCTACGCGAAAACGTCCTTCAAAAGGCGTTTTTGCAAATGAATAATCAGCAACGCTTGCTTGCGTTAATGGTTCAGAAATAGCTTCATTCAGTGTCGTTACGTCGATACCATGAAGTTTAAGCTTTGCAACCAATTGACTGTATGCAGGCGGAATATAAAACGCTGTAGGAACATTAACGGTCTTTTTAACGTCTTTTTGCCAAAAAATTGGTAATGCGTCATAGTTTTTAGCTTCACCTAAATATTTAACTTCAGGCTGCCCTGACAATGCACTTTCTGTTCTTGAATAAGCGATACCTTTAAATTCGATAGTATCTGGCTCTTTCGCATAACCACGCTCAACGACTAATTGCGTTGGCTTAAAATCAAGCTCTTTTTTAACAGCTTCATTAAGCGCTTTATCGTTTGCTGCTAAAGCATCAATCGTACCGTCAATAAAAACATAGGTACCTAAAACACGTTGCTTGTAGGGTTTTAATGAATGATTTTCAACTAAGATGGTTGGCAGTGAACGTAAATCCCCCCAGCCATTTGAAAAACGAGGAGTAGCGACCCAACCAGCTAAGCCTTTTTTAAACTCACGCTTATCCATAACGAAAACTAGCGGACCTGGAATATGGCCTGCTTTTTCAAGCTTTGCGTCTATTACTGGTTTAAAAAGGTTATCTAACGCTTCAGAAACGCTTGGTGACTCACTGGAAAAAACGGGGTTGTAACCGTAGGTCACATCATATTGATAATCAGCGCCGTCGGTTACATGGATATCCACATATAAATCGGGTTTAAATTGATTAATAGCTTTCATCACGCCACGTACTTCTGGCGTATCAAGCTTTGTGTAATCTCGATTCAAGTTTAAATTTAGAGCATTTGTCCGAAAACCCATTTCTATAGGACCACGCTGATTTATACGGTTATATTTGCTTCTACGTTCATGACCGTCAACGTTTAAAATAGGGATAAACAGAATATTTACTTTGCTCAAAATATCGCGGCGTTTACCTGTCGCAATATCGCGTAAAAGCATAAACATGGCATCTTTGCCATCAATTTCACCGCTGTGAATACCTGCTTGAATCAAAATGGTTGGTTTTGTATCTGCTACGAGTTGTTTCGCATCAAATAAGCCTTGCTCATTCGCCACTAACATCTTGACCGCACGGTCAGAGCTACTCTTTGCAATAGTCGTGACTTTGAACTGTGTTGGATTTGCCGCAACAAGGCGATCAACAAATGCCATAGTGTCAGCATAATTTGGTGATAAAGTGCCTTCACTTAATTCAAAATCTGTGGTCAATGGCCCTTTTTCTTGCATCAAAGACACACTGTCACCTTGCCATGGTAACAATGGGGGTAAGTGGCTGTCTAAAGTTACTGCAGCAGATAAAAACACTAAACTCGCAAACATATCACTCTCAAGTGCGGTACTTATTCTTTGTGGAAATTATAACAACTAATCTGAAGGGATTGCGTAAACTGCGGTGATTCAACAAAAAAATGGAGCAAACGACATACGCTATGCAGAATCGATGTTACTTATGAATATTATTTAATACCAACCCGCAATAATACTTAATCATTTTGAGGGATTAAACCTGTCGATAACTGCGTTAAAAATTTCTCATTTAGAACAACTAAATAACGAAATTTTCGCCTTGTTATCAACGAGGTTTTATTGCCTCAAAATAGACTACTTAATTAAGCGGATTGGAATAAGATCAAAAAAAGGAGCACTAGGCTCCTTTTTAAACTTTATGAAAAGCGAAATTAAGCCGCTAGGCCTTCTTTTGCTTTTGCAACAAGCGCTGCGAATGCAACTTGGTCATAAACAGCGATATCTGCAAGAATCTTACGATCGATTTCTACAGAAGTCTTTTTAAGACCATTGATAAAACGGCTGTATGAAAGACCGTTTTGACGAGCAGCTGCATTGATACGTGCAATCCAAAGTTGACGGAAAGTACGTTTCTTAGCACGACGGTCACGGTAAGCGTATTGACCCGCTTTAGTAACTGCCTGGAAAGCTACGCGGTAAACACGTGAACGTGCTCCGTAGTAACCTTTAGCTTGCTTTAAAACTTTTTTGTGACGTGCACGTGCGATAACACCGCGTTTAACTCTTGCCATTTCTGAAGACTCCTATTAAGCGAATGGTAACATACGTGAAACTAGACCATGGTCATTCTTATGAACCATCATCTTAGGACGTAAGTGTAATTTACGCTTAGAAGTTTTCTTAGTCAGAATGTGACGAAGATGCGCTTGTTTACGCTTGAAACCGCCAGAAGCAGTTTTCTTGAAACGCTTAGCAGCGCCTCTGTGAGTTTTTAGCTTATAAGCCATTGCAATAACTCCAAATGTATTGCTAAAACATTAGCAAGCAGGCGAGAGATATAAAATAGCTCTTCTTTAAAGGCCTAACTTACTGCCATAGTCCGGTGAAGGTTCACTACAAAAGCAGTGCAACCTTACTTAAACCGGTTATTTCAGGTGAACAGAAAACTGTTACTTGCAGACCTGAAATAAAATCGGTGCGTAATATACCGCGTTTATTGCTTTTTAGCAACAGGCGCCATCATCATAACCATCTGGCGACCTTCAACACGATTTGGGAAAGACTCTACTTGTGCAACATCTTCCAAATCAGCTTTAACACGGTTTAATAATTCAATACCAATTTCTTGGTGAGCCATTTCACGACCACGGAAACGGATAGTAATTTTAGCTTTGTCACCCGCTTCTAAGAACTTGCGTAAGTTGCGAAGCTTAACCTGGTAATCACCTTCATCCGTACCCGGACGGAATTTGATTTCTTTAACCTGGATCTGCTTTTGCTTTTTCTTTTGTTCTTTTAGTTCTTTGCTTTTTTCAAAGATGAACTTACCGTAGTCCATAACCTTACAAACAGGTGGCTCAGCATTAGGACTGATTTCTACAAGATCTACACCCGCATCATCAGCCATAGCTTGTGCTTCTTTTAATGACACGATGCCAGCTTGTTCACCGTCAATGCCAATTAAACGAACTTCTTTAGCTGTAATATCTTCGTTGATACGATTTTTTTGAGCTGTTTGTTGCCCTTTCTTGCCGCCTCTAATGGTACGATCCTCCAAGAATATAAAATAAAAAGCGTGTAGTTGGCTGTTTGTTATGCCCTACACGCTCATGATTTATTGTCGATTTTTAATTTCTTCGCTTACTTTAGCGATAAAATCATCAACACTAAATTTGCCTAGGTCTTCACCTGTGCGAGTACGTACTGCCACCTCTTGCTGTTCAACTTCTTTATCGCCAACAACAAGTAAGTAAGGAATACGCTTTAACGTATGTTCACGGATTTTAAAGCCAATCTTCTCATTTCTCAAGTCAGCAGCGGCTCTAATTCCAAGTTTATTTAATTTTTGTACAATTTCTTGCACATAATCAGCTTGTTTATCCGTGATATTCATGATCACTACTTGCTTAGGAGCAAGCCATGTTGGGAACAATCCAGCATATTCTTCAGTTAAAATACCGATGAAACGCTCAATTGAACCTAAAATAGCACGGTGGATCATTACAGGTGTACGACGTTCATTGTTTTCTGCAACATAAGTTGCACCTAAACGACCCGGTAATGCAAAGTCTAGCTGCACTGTACCACATTGCCAAGCACGATCTAAACAGTCATAAAGTGTAAACTCAATCTTAGGACCGTAGAATGCACCTTCACCTGGTAGGTAATCAAACTCAATGTCGTTTGCTTTAAGTGCTTCAGCAAGCGCAAGCTCTGCTTTATCCCACATTTCGTCTTCACCGATACGCTTTTCTGGACGAGTAGAAAGTTTTACAACAATCTTCTCAAAGCCAAACGTTTCGTATGTGTCATAAACCATTTTAATACATGCAGAAACTTCATCCATGATTTGCTCTTCTGTACAGAAGATATGCGCATCATCTTGTGTAAACCCTCGCACACGCATTAAGCCGTGAAGTGCTCCTGATGGTTCGTTACGATGACAACAACCAAACTCAGCCATACGTAATGGTAAATCACGGTATGATTTTAAACCTTGATTAAAGATTTGTACGTGACCTGGGCAGTTCATAGGTTTGATTGCATACTCACGCTTTTCAGATTCAGTTGTGAACATCGCATCTGCGTATTTGTCCCAATGACCTGATTTTTCCCATAAACCACGGTCCATCATTAACGGGCCTTTTACTTCTTCGTAATCGTACTCACGTAGCTTTTCACGAACGAAGTCTTCTAGTTCACGGTAAATACTCCAGCCATCATTGTGCCAAAACACCATACCTGGAGCTTCTTCTTGCCAGTGCCATAAATCAAGTGCTTTACCAATACGACGGTGGTCACGCTTTTCAGCTTCTTCTAAGCGTTTTAAATATGCTTTAAGTTGCTTTTTATCTGCCCATGCTGTGCCGTAGATACGTTGCAGCATTTTGTTTTCTGAGTCACCACGCCAATAAGCACCTGCCACTTTCATAATTTTAAAGTGTTGGCAGAATTTCATATTTGGTACGTGTGGACCACGACACATGTCGATGTATTCTTCGTGATGGTATAAACCCGGACGGTCATCTTTTGCAATGTTCTCGTCTAAGATTTCCATCTTATATGTTTCACCACGCGCTTCAAAAGTATCGCGTGCTTCTTGCCAGCTTACGGTCTTTTTAACAACGTCGTAGTTTGTTTTTGCAAGCTCAAGCATACGCTTTTCGATAGCATCTAAATCATCTTGGCTTAAAGAATGTTCCATATCGATATCGTAATAAAAACCATTATCGATGGTCGGACCGATTGCCATTTTTGCTTCAGGGAAAAGCTGCTTAACCGCATGACCAATAAGGTGCGCACACGAGTGACGGATGATCTCTAAACCATCATCATCTTTTGCTGTGATAATTTCTAATCGCGCATCGTCGGTGATTAAGTCACATGCATCAACACGGCTACCATTAACTCGACCGGCAATGGTTGCTTTGGCAAGTCCGGGACCGATATCGCTTGCTACGTCATATGTGCTTACTGGGTTTTCAAAACTACGCTGACTGCCGTCAGGGAGGGTAATAACTGGCATTATACATCCTTAATACAGTGGTGATGCCTACAATGCATCACATGTAATATTTTAAAATTAATTTTAAGTAACTCTGCAACGCTTTTACGAATAAGCATTGCTAATTAAGCTCGTATTTACTGAGTCTTCGCAAATACAAGCGACCATTGTCGCCGCTCACGTACTCAAATACAAGTAATTAGAAGACTAAATTGACAATTAGTTAACTCATTTCATACTTAATGAGTTAATACTTTTAAGGTAATCAAGATGTCAAACTCGCGTTCTTTCAAGTTTGCAACGTTTAACTTATTAAATTATACCGCGCCCCCCTACTCGTTTTATCAATTGCATGAGCGGTATAACAAAACTCAGTGGCAACAAAAACAATTGTTTGTTGCTAATTTTTTGAGTGAATCAAGCCCGGATGTGGTGGCATTTCAAGAAGTGTTTAGTCAACATGCCTTAGAAGTTCAATGTAAAGAAGCTGGCTATGACTACTTTAAAACAGTCGATAACCCATCTCATGATGCGTTGTACCCGCAAGTATTGTTCAACCCTGTGGTTGCAATTGCAAGTAAATACCCATTTAAATCAGTTGAGGCACTAGCACCTTGCCCCGAATTACTTGAGTATTTAAATAATCAAAACGAGTTCAAATTTAATCGCACACCTATTAAGTGTTTAATTGACCTTCCTGAATTTGGTGAAGTTTGCTTTTATGTGGTTCATTTTAAATCACAACGAGTGCAGTCAATGGCGCACATACTTAATATACATAACCTTGAAGATCCACTTTTGCAGTTGCTACACCAGACAGTTGGCACCATGCAATCACAAATTTCACGATCACTAGAAGCATCGATTGTTTATTATGACGCCCTTAAAACCCAGCGAGAAAAACAGTGTGCAACATTAGTTATGGGTGATTTTAATGATGTACTTACCAGTCCGACATTGTCATTTATGACTCAAGGTTTTCACCCAACTCGTTGTGAACCCTGCATAGAACATAACGAACCCGTTGTTGGTTTAACAGACAGCTTTGAGTTTAGCCGCTGTTTTAATGAGAATAAATCAAAACCCTTCAGCCATTATTACCAAGGGAAAGGTAATGTGCTTGATTACATTCTCGCCTCAGCGCATTTTAACCCTGAGTGCCAAGTTTCTAAGGTTAAAACGCTCGACTATGAAAGTTATGACAAACATATTTCACCGACACAATTAATCGAAGATATCAGTGTCAGTGACCACAGTATTATTGCTATAAAAATTCATTTTTAAAGCAACTGTTTTTCATAACGTTACTTGCTATAATTGCGCAAATTAAGTTATTTAGAGAATGACCATGAGAACATGCGGTGTAGAAATCACAGGTAGTGACGTACTACTTTGTATTTTAACCAAAGACAATGATGTATTTGATATCCGTGACATCAGACAAACACGCTTTACTTTAGCAAACGGTAATGACACTGAGGTTATGCGTAAGTTTCAGTTTGATTTTAGAAAGCTAATGCAAGATTATCAAATTGACTCTGTTGCGATTAAAGAGCGTCAGCCAAAAGGTAAGTTCGCCGGAAGCGCGAAAGGCTTTAAAATGGAAACAGCTATTCAGCTGATTGACGAATTGGATGTACAGATTTTTTCTGCAACGACAATTAAAGAGCAACTAAAACGTAACCCCTTACCTATCGATTTCGAAGATACAGGCCTTAAGAAGTTCCAGGAAAATGCCTTTATCAGTGCCTATGTATACCTAATGCGTAAGACATATAAGCAAGACGAACAATAACCTAACAATAAAACGTGCTTCGGCACGTTTTTTATACCCACGATTCCATTTACTTTTCTGTAATCTCAAAATCCCTCTGTACATTAGTCTTATATAGCTTTTATTTGTCGACAATCTATGTTTAGTTAATTAGGTACGCATGTTTTGAAAATCACCACAATGTTTTTCAATTCTTTTGCATCAAGTCCACGACAACAAATTAACCGGACACGGAGATAACAATGCAGACAAAGAACACACAAAGTAATGCGCTTCCACTTTCTCATAGTTATTATAAAGGTTGCACAGACAGTCCTTTGATAGATAAAACAATCGGGCAGTATCTTGATGATATTGTCGACAATTACCCAGAACACCCCGCTATAGTGGTTCATCATCAACAGATCCGTTTAACTTATAAACAATATCAACATCAGATTAATCAGCTTGCCATGGGGTTGTTAGCTATCGGTGTTAAACCTGGTGACCGTGTAGGCATTTGGTCACCTAATAATATTGAATGGTGCTTAACCCAATTTGCCACAGCCAAGATTGGGGCAATAATGGTATGTATTAACCCTGCGTACCGACCAAACGAGTTAAAATACGCTCTGAACAGTGTTGAATGTTCAACACTTATCACAGCAAGTGAGTTTAAAGCGAGTAATTATATTAGCATGCTCAATGAACTAGCGCCTGAGCTTAGTAATTCAGAACCTGGTGAATTAAATTTAAGCGCTCTACCACATTTAAAAAACATAATTCGAATTGGTAACGAGCCAGCACCTGGGATGTTTAGTTTTAACGATATTATGCAACGCGCTACAGATGCCCATAAGCTAGAGCTTGATGCAATTGCTGCCACTTTGCATTGTGACCAAGATATCAATATTCAATTTACTTCTGGTACCACAGGTAATCCAAAAGGAGCTACTTTATCGCATAAAAACATCTTGAATAATGGTTTTTTAATGGCACAAGCGATGAAACTTACTCATATGGATAAACTTTGTATACCTGTGCCCCTTTATCATTGCTTTGGTATGGTGCTTGGTAATTTAGTATGTATAAGTAAAGGTGCCACCGCGGTTTTCCCTGGTGATTCATTTGATCCTAAAACAACCCTTGAAGTGGTTGAAAAAGAACGTTGCACTGGTTTACATGGTGTACCGACCATGTTTATTGCCGAGTTAGAACTCAAAGAATTCGCAAACTACGATTTATCTAGCCTACGCACAGGTGTTATGGCCGGTTCTACGTGTCCTGAACAAGTAATGCGTAAAGTTCATACTTTGATGCATATGACAGAAGTGGTAATTGGCTATGGTCAAACTGAATGTAGCCCTATCAATAATGTTACAGAAACCGATTCACCACTAGAAAAACAAGTGACCACGGTAGGCCGTGCATTAGCACATACTGAAGTTAAAATCATCGACGAATTAGGCGACGTACAAAAAGTAGGTATACCCGGTGAAGTATGTAGCCGTGGCGCAGGCATTATGCGTTGTTATTGGAACGACGAAGAAAAAACTAACGCAACTATCGATAAAGAAGGCTGGTTACATTCTGGTGATCTAGGTGTAATGGATAAAGATGGATTTGTTGCAATAGTTGGTCGTATCAAAGACATGATTATCCGCGGTGGCGAAAACATATACCCAAGAGAAATTGAAGAGGTTCTGTATACCTACCCCGGCATTCAAGATGCAGCAATTTTTGGTATTAGCGATGAAAAATATGGTGAAGAAGTCTGCGCTTGGATACAACCCAAAGATGATGCAGTGCTAGATGAAAATGCCATTCGCGAATTTTTAAAAGACAAACTTGCCTATTTCAAAGTACCAAAATACATTCGCTTTGTTGAAGAATACCCAATGACAGTGACTGGTAAACTACAAAAATTCAAAATGCGCGAACAAATGCAAGAACTCCTCAGCGAAAAAGCTTTTTCGTAATCATTTGCTTGCAAAATACAACCTAATTTCAGCCAAGCTCAGCAACGCCTGAGCTTTTTAAATTTATTATGACTCCTAAATTATGAAAAGATATTTAGAAAAAGATATTTAGACACCCATTTTAATTCTAAAGAGGAAACTCAACTCTATTTCTAAAGAATAAATTTAAAAAGATAAATTTAAAAAAGACACCCAACTTAATGCGAATTTAAAAAAGACACCCAACTTAATATTTCTCACTTCTCAAAATTATGACTAAACTTAAAATGTTCAACTCATGGAGGAGAAGAGCATGGCAACACCACGGAAGAACTTAATTAGCCTTTCAAACACACCTTATTACCACTGTATTTCACGTTGCGTTCGCCGCGCTTATTTATGTGGAAAAGACCCACTTACTGGTCGCTCTTATGAGCACCGGCGCGATTGGGTTGAAACGAAATTACTTCAGCTTGGCAATATATTTTGTATTGATATTTGTGCTTATGCTGTTATGAGCAATCACACTCATTTGGTACTCCATGTTAATTTAGAAAAATCTAAGCGATTAAATAATAAAGCTATTCTTATAAGATGGCACAAGTTGTTTAAAAGCTCTTTTTTATGTCAGCGGTATTTAAGTGGTGAATTACTTACACAGGCGGAGCTCGCAGCTCTAAATGCTCGAATTAATATTTATCGAGAAAGGCTAAGCAGTAATAGTTGGTTTATGCGAGTTCTTAATGAAGGTATTGCTCGAAAGGCCAATAAAGAAGATGGTTGCAAAGGGCGATTTTGGGAAGGCCGTTTCAAATCACAAGCTTTGCTAGATGAAGCTGCGCTTGCTGCTTGTCTTGCTTATGTTGACTTAAACCCGATTAGAGCCAAAGCAGCTGATTTACCAGAAAAGTCCGACTACACAAGTATTAAAATGCGAATTCAATCATCTGAAACAGGTAAGCAACCGAAAGCACTCATGCGCTTTGCTGGTGAGCAACATAAACGTACACCTAAAGGTCTGCCATTTGACCTAAAAACATACCTGCAACTCGTTGATTGGACTGGCCGCTCTATACGAAATAATAAACCAGGTAAAATACCTGATGAAGCGGCCCCAATTATAGAAAGGTTAAATATAAGTGCTAGCAACTGGCTTTCACTCACGACCTCATTTACACGTTCATTTAAAAATGCAGCTGGTAAAGAGCAAGCAATTACAGCTCATGCAATACACATGCAAAGAAAACGAAGAAGCTCAATAGCTAATAGCCAAGCTTTGTTTTGCTAAATTCTAAAACTATACAATCACTTCTTTTATTTCTCTATTTTTATAAATCGTAAATGTCTACGTTTTGAATTTTATTTTAGCTAGAATTAATAACTAATACTTAAATTCAAATAGTGAAAAAGAACTAAATATCATTTGTATATATAATGTGCTCAACCAAAGGCTGTGACAACCTACTTTTTACATAAGTAAAAGTGGGTGTCTTTTTATATTTCATTTTATATTACTAAAAAGAATATTTTTTAATTATGAAGCATTACACAACACCTTGTTTTAACATTGCATCTGCAACTCTTTCAAACCCCGCTATATTCGCACCAAGTACAAGGTCGTATTCATTAGAATACTGTTTAGCTGTCGATGAAATAGTATCAAAAATTGACTTCATAACTTGCTGAAGCTTTTCATCAACTTGTTTCGGCCGCCATTTTTGCATACTTGCATTTTGAGCCATCTCAAATTGGCTCGTGGCAACACCGCCCGCATTTGCTGCTTTGCTTGGTCCTAAAAAGACATTGTGCTTTTTAAATACTTTAAGCGCATCGACTGTGGTTGGCATGTTTGCGCCCTCACACACGATCAAACAGTTATTTTCTACAAGTGTTAAAGCATCTTTTTCGGTAATTTCATTTTGTGTTGCACACGGAAGTGCAATGTCGGCTTCATATTGCCATACTTGATGACCTTCACTAGGGTATTGATTAACAGGCGTAAATTCAGCATCTTTATGCTTGTTCAAATAATCCCTAAGCTCAGCTCCTTTTTCTTTCTTTAAATGCTTAACTAATTTCACGTCAAGCCCATCCTTGCAATACAGTGTACCTTTTGAATCGCTACAACTTAGTATTATTGCATCATATTCATCGAGTTTTTCCATCAGATATAGCGCAACATTACCAGCTCCAGACATTAAACACCTCTTCCCCCTTAAGGACTCACCTTTAGCATCTAGCATTGCACTCAAGAAATAAACGATACCATAGCCAGTTGCTTCTGTTCTTAAAGCTGAACCACCCATAATTTCTGATTTTCCGGTAAGTACACCTTGAAATTGATTAGTGATGCGTTTGTATTGACCAAATAAGTAACCTATTTCTTTAGTGCCAACACCAATATCGCCGGCAGGAACATCTGTATTTGCACCAATGTGACGATAAAGCTCTGTCATGTATGACTGGCAAAAACGCATAATTTCATTATCACTTTTACCTTTTGGATCAAAGTCAGCACCACCTTTGGCTCCTCCTAAAGGTAAATCTGTCAGTGAATTCTTTAAAACTTGCTCAAAGCCTAAAAATTTAACCACACTTTGATTAACACTCGGATGGAAACGCAAGCCACCTTTATATGGACCTAGGGTCGAGCTAAATTCAATTCTAAAACCACGGTTAACGTGGACTTGGCCATTGTCATCAAGCCAAGGTACCCTAAAAACTACCTGTCTTTCAGGCTCAACTAATCGCTCTAATATAGCATGTTCTCGATATTCACTATTAGCTTCAACTACCTGACTAATTGATGTCAACACTTCTTCAACAGCTTGATAAAACTCTTGTTCGTTTGGGTTAGACTCTTTTACCGTTTGCAGTACCTCTTCTATATATTCCATATCAAAATCCTATTTTAAGCTGTTGAAAATAATCGGTCTCTTAAAATTAAACTTAAAAAAACATAATATCGTTCACTTATTTTAGCGAATACTAAACACGGATGGTTGCCTATCATCATACTGCCAATAAAAACGTAGAGGCTCATTTTGAGAGTCATAAAACCACACTTCAGCCACCAGCTGTATCGCATTGTTTGCAAGCATCACACTAGATAACAATTTGCTTTGTTTTAATGGAGCACGCAGTAAGCACTGGCTGTAATCTGCTCTGTTATCATCACCTTTTAGACAAATATTTACATACGCTCTGCTATCACCCATGTTTAAATCAACATCTACGCTTAGTTCCATTTTGCTACTTAAATCAAATTCCGGTTCAATCATTAAGTCCGCCATTGTCTCTGTTTCTACACTTATATCTGTTCCAGTTGTTTCAGTAGCTGTACTTGTGGTGGGTGTCTGTATAGCACTTTCAGTCTTAATTGATGAGTTGCTTTCGCCACCACCACATGCAGACAACATTAGGCTAAAAGTTATTAAAGTATAATATTTCATGATTATTCTCCTCGTAAAATAACATTTGCCAGCTTTGCACTATTAAACCAAAGTGTGCTTTCACGCCCAGATGACTCTGCAAATATTTTGAATTCGCTGTAAGCTAATGTTATATCAACTTTCTCTTTTGGATGTGCCCACTCAGCTCCAACCTCAATAGCCCAAGGTAAACCGGTAGGTGATTGAAAGTAATATCCAAATAGGTTATTTGATGCATCATCACTTTCAGGGTAATTAAAAAAGCTTTGGTCAAACTTTTCTGTCGGTGCTTGATTTTTTAAATGAACTTCCCAACTTCTTGGGTCTTTTCCACTTAAAAATTGCCCATGGCTGAAACCAGCTGCTCCAAATATAAAAGGATCTAAAGTGTATTTCGGTGCATTTACTGAAGAAACACCGGTATTTAAAGAAACGCTCAAGGTAAAACCAACTTTACTACTGGTATAGCAACCATTCTCAGTACGAAAGAAACTGCACCCGCTTTGACTGCTTACATACGACCAAGTATCTGGCATTATAATGAGAATGGCATCATCAACACCTTCTTCTAACACGGTGTGTGTCTGCACTTCATTATTAATAATTAAACTAATCTCGCTCTCATTTACTTGGTTTCGTAATATTCGCTTTAAACTTCCACCTGAGGACTGAGCTAATCTAACAGCAAAACCGTTATGGTAACTTGCGCCTATTCCTACTAATTCTCCTTCAATCTTATAACCAAGCGCTTGGCCATCTTTCTCTATTAACTTTGTACGATAATTAACAACTAAATCATTAAAATCATAATCACCGGCAAATGGCCATTGATCTTCATAAGCAAGGGTTACCCAGCCATTTTCACTTGGGTATACTAAGCTACCATATGTTGTTACTGGATAATCTTCTACCTCGCCACCTGTTACCCCACCACTGGCTGTAATTGGGCTTAACTCACTGCCATCGGTCACACGAAAACGAGCCCATGTAGCCCCCATTACAGCATCACTAGGTACATCGACTAGTACACTATTATCACCTTGATTTAAGCGATATTTACTCACTGTAATTTCATCAGAGTCAAACTGGAAGTTTTGATCCCAATCAAACCAAGCATATAAATAACCATTATCATTAGGGGCTGTTACTATTACCTGACTAGTAGAGCCAGCAACGAAATCAGTTACAAACTTAACGCCATCATCAGAGCTATCGACCGGAGATGCCTGTAAATCTGCTTCTATGTTGATATTTTCACCATCAACATATGCGCCTAGATAAATCAAATTTGATTGGTCTTCATTAGGGTCAAACAAATGACGGGCACCACTATCAGCAAGTACTGTTTTATATGGCATGGGTGCATCGCCAAAGTCTATTGAATTATCAGTTACTTTTACTTCTGCGATAGCGCAGCGTGCACCATCATTTTGGTTTGAAGTAGGCCCCAAAGTAAATACTGAAGCGGTCGGTGTATAACCATCTACAGGGCTTTTACCTAAATCTACTTTATGGATTTTACCACTGCGGTTATTACTAAAATAAAACTGGCCTTGTACATCAAAATAACTGGCACCATTTGCACCGGTATCGCCGGCTATGTCGAGGTTTGCGACAAAAGTGGGTGTCTTATTATCTAAATCTATCTCATATAAGTCGCCATTTGACTCAACCGCATATAAAAGATTGCTATGAGGATGAAACGCAAAATCATAAATAGCTAAACCCCAATTAGCTGAGTCCGCTACTAATTCTGCTTGATACGCATCAGATGGTTCTGTTAAATCTATACCAAACAAGCCAAATTTTGGGTGATATAGATAATAAATAGCCTGATTAGTTTCACTATTTACCTGAATATCACCAACATAAAAGTTGGTGTCTGGTAGTCCATTTACATTTAACCGCTCTAATATGTATTCGTCACCAATTCGCACAACACTTTTCGGGGATTGTTTACTAAAGCCATACATATATTGGTCTTTATAATTAAAGCCAACCGCATTGACACTTTCGTTGTTAGCTTCTGAAGTAAAATTGAGTGTTGCAGCTAGCACTGTAGATTTAGCAGATACTAGGTCAACGCCAAACATTTGCGCGGGTTTTCCCTGAATCAAAAATGCTTTACTTGGGCACTGCTGAAATGGTGCTGCACTTACGAAGCCCGTTGCAAGTGCGAATAGTAGATAAACGGTTATGTTACTTTTCATAATGACACTCTCCTGTGGATGTGTAATCATTTAAAGCAGCAACTATTCCAAAAAATAAATACTTTTATAACAATATCTTATGAACGAGCAATCCAAATTACTTGCAAGATGCGAGAAGGATAATTGCAAAATGCAACTCTTTTTGTCACATAAGCGAATCATCCCCACTTAAAAGAATGGCATGCTAAACTAATGCGGAATAAATTTATAATAAACCGCACTATGAAACTTAAAACCTCTTACCTTCTGTTTTGTATCTTATACCTCAGCAGTGCTTTTGCATCAACGCTGCAAAGCAACATTGATGAAGCCAGTACAATCAGCGACTATCAAAAACGTTATGAGTATTTAATAAGTATTGATAAGCACCTTATCGAAACTGCCAGCCTTGCAGATCAAATAAGCTTTAATGTTAGATTGATACACGTTTATATACACTTAGGAAAGTTTCAACAAGCGCAAACTATTTTTGATGAACTTGAATCCATGCCCCAATACAAAAACGACTCCCCTATTTATAGCGAGTTGTATCTAGCTAAAGCGCGATTGGCATACAGACAAAATGACTTAGAGACCGCTATTCAACTGTCTCAACAAAATGTTGCCCTTTTTCAGCGTTTGCAATTTACTGATTATGAGATTGATGCCGTGGCGAGCCTTGTTAGTGCTTATCATAATTCTGGAAAGTACCAAGCAGCCTTGACCCTTTTAGAGACGTACATTCACAACGATAAACGCGAATTAACATTAAAACAAAAAGAGATGCTATACCAAGGTTACTCTCGTAACCTTGAACAGTTAGATCGTTTGACCCTTGCTCTCGAATATAAATTAAAACGTCGAGAAGTAATTCAGAAAATGTCGCCGTCTATTTCACTGCAAGCTGGTATAAGTTATTCAATTGCGCAAAGTTATTTAGATTTAGAACAATTCGAAAAAGCAAAAGGCGAATTTAACACAGCCTTATATTTTGATAAGCAAACTGGAGCTCTTTCTGATATCGGACATAGTCTTGTTAAGCTATCACAATGTGAATATGGGCTAAAAAACTACACTTCAGCACTGGATTACGCTAAACAAGCACAACAAGTGTTTGCGAGTTATAACAGCACTCGAAATTCTGCCTGGGCAAACCATAATATTGCTATAAATTTGCTAAAAATGGATAACCTAGAACAAGCATTAGCAATTGAAGAACAAGTGATCACTGAGCTAAAACATGACGATCACTTATATATAGATGTGTTACTCACATTAGCAAAACTATATATTGGCTCTACTGAACTTAATCAAGCTAAACATTATGCAGAGCAAGCCTACCAATTAAGTAAAACCAAGAATAAACAACAAAAACAAATCATTGCCCTTGAGCATCTGACAACAGTGGCAGAAAAACAAACAGATTATCAACAGGCATTTTTATATCAAAAAACGATTACTGAGCTTGAAAAAGGTTTTGCCCGTAACAACTACAATCAACGTTTAGCTGAGCTGCAAAACTCCATTGCTATGCGCGACCGCGACTTGGCTATTCAAGATTTAAAGCTCCAAGATAATGAAAAAAGCCAAGCTATTGCCTCTCAGCGCCAAACTATCCTATATAGTATTTTAATATTTAGCTTGCTTTTAGCTGTAATGGGCATCGCATTATTAAGAGTGAGACAGAGAAAACAACTCATTGAACAGCGTCGAAATTATCTAGATAAACAAATTAGTCAACGTAGTAAGTTATTATCACAAGTTGCTCACGAGCTAAGTGGTCCACTAACGGGTTTACGCTTACACCTTGAAACCCTTCAAGCAGGCCTAACTCAATTTAATGAGCTCACTTACGAAAAGCTCAACCAAAAAATCACCGACATGGCTACTTTAGTCAGTGATTTAAATAAAATATCACTACTTGAACAAAATAGCTTTCAGCTCAACCTAACAAAAATTAATGCTACAGAGTATTTCCAAAGCTTACACGCAGATATGATTATTCAACTTGATAAGTTTGAAGTTGGGTTCACACAAAATATAACGGAAGAATTAACACTAGAATGTGATGCAACAAGGCTTTCACAATTATTTGCAAACTTAATCAGTAATTCGATTAAGTACACGCAGCAGCCTGGGAAAATTAATTTTACGATTAGCCAAAACCAAACACGGTTATTAATCTGCTATGAAGATTCAGCCCCTGGCGTCAGCGACGAGAGTTTAGCAAAGATTTTTGACCATCTTTATAGAGTGCCAGACTTAAAAACAGTGAAACAATCAGGTTCAGGAATTGGGCTTGCGATTGTAAAACAAATTGTCGAAGCCCATAACTGGCGTATTATGGCAGCTCATAGCGAACTGGGTGGTGTTCGCTATGACTTAACTATTCCTATTTAGTTATTTGTTTGGCCATTCGAATGCGCCAACATCACCAGGAAATACAACCGGTGATTCAATACCATCTTTGTTCACAGCAGCAACACCAAAATAGTAGTTATCTATCACGACATTTTTCAGTGTTGCTTCTGTTACTTTGCCAACATCACGGCTAAATTGCCATTGTGGTTCGCTGGTATAACGCCAATAGATTTTATAACTAACCACCGTTGGATCATCACTTTCATCCCACGCTAAGGTTGTACTTGGCTTTACAGCACCTGAAATACTAACGCCCGTTGGCGGTGCTGGAGCCCACGCTATTGAAGCCATAGTCACCGCATTTAGTGAAGTTAATTTCGCTGCATAGGCAAAATCAACATGGTCAATGGTGTCACCATAGGTAATACCATTTT
This sequence comes from Pseudoalteromonas apostichopi, assembly GCF_030297135.1. Lineage (NCBI taxonomy): Bacteria > Pseudomonadati > Pseudomonadota > Gammaproteobacteria > Alteromonadales > Pseudoalteromonadaceae > Pseudoalteromonas > Pseudoalteromonas apostichopi. Next base: position 3,387,510 of record NZ_AP028065.1, on the reverse strand, counting down.
CAGTACGTAAGTCTTGATGCTGTTGGTTGTAGTTTTCGTTGGTTTCCATAATACGCACAGCCGCAAAGCCAACATCGTTAAATGGACGATGATGCCCTCCTCGACCAAAACGATCGAGTCGATATATCAACATGGTATCTAGGTTCTCAATGTAGCGGTCTGCGATTGTATCTATGTAACGCGCAAGGTTACGACTTGCAGAGTCAACTTCCCCCCCCGTAAAACGGCGTTTATGGGCTTGCTCTTTTGTTTCTATAACGCGAGTACCTTCAGAGAAGATACGTGCAGTTGTGTTATCTGTTACCCCATTAATGCCCGTTGAGTTACCAATCATGTCGTTGTTTAAAACACCATGAACACGCCAATTATGATCTTGAGCGTATTTAGCTAAAATTTTGCCGCCAAACAAGCCTTGCTCTTCACCAGATAAAGCTGCATAAACAATTGAGCCATTAAATTTATACTTTGATAAAACTCGCGCCGATTCCAGCACGCCAGCCACACCAGATGCATTATCGTTAGCCCCTGGCGCATCTGAGGTATAGTCCATTACATCAGAGGCTCTCGAATCAATATCACCCGACATCATAACCATGCGATTAGCATCAACTTGACCGCGCTGAATAGCCACAATATTGACAACTTCAACCGGGTTTGGAATACGCTTTTCACCGGAAATAGTGTCTTTTACTTCAATGATTTCTAGGCAGTTACCACAAGCTTTAGAAATCGCCTCAAACTCAGACTTGATCCAACGTCTTGCAGCACCAATACCACGCGTATCTGATTTCGTCTCAGAGAGAGTATGGCGAGTGCCAAAGTCAACCAGCGTTTGAATATCTTGCTCTATACGTGTTTTAGAAACGGCACTTGCAATTTCATGCAAAGCTTGTTGTTCTTTATATTGAGGTGTTGTGGCATGAGCCGCCGCTACCAATAACAGTGATGAGCTAAAAAAAGCACTATTTGTTATTATTTTACGCTTAAACATAGTTTCACTCCTTCAATGAATCATTCAAGGCTAACTAATATTTCATTTCGTGCAATAGTTATGAGTTAGAAAACAAATTATTAGGTTGAAACCATATACCTACTGTAGTTTATGATACGCTAACCTGTGTTTTTAGCGCCGGGTAACTTTATTCCATCATTATAAAAAACCATACGATTCCCCCCTTCATTCTTTGCTTTGTACATGGCTTTATCGGCACACTGAATTAAATATTCAGCATCACCATAATGTTCAGGAAACAGCACGGCACCAATACTGGGTGAGTAGGTAAGCTCCGCATCATTGTAAACTAAAGGCTGACATATCTCCGCTATTAGCTCATCAACGATTTTAATAACATCACTTTTGTGTTTAATGCTATTGAGAATAACCACAAACTCATCGCCGCCTAAGCGCCCTACACTGTCTTCCTTTCTCAAAACATGACGAATGCGCATTGCAATCGTTTTTAATAGTTTGTCGCCAGCGCCATGGCCATGAACATCATTAACTTGCTTAAAACCATCTATATCGATAAAAAGTACTGCAATCACTGTTGAAATAGTATTTGCAATTGATAATGACTCTTCAAGTTGGGTAGTTAAATAACTACGATTAGGAAGATCGGTGAGGGGGTCGTGTCCCGCCATATATATCAGTTTTTGTTCGAGATTTTTTTGCTCTGTTATGTCATAAGCGATAGCCACTCTGACTTGTTTTTCTTTTGACCAATAGACAGACCACAATACATGAACCACTCTGCCATCTTTCCTTACCCAACGATTTTCAAATCGTGGATGCTGATCATTGACCACAATTTGGTTTATGGCATTAATAGTTTTGGCCCTGTCCTCTGGGTAAACAAAGTCCAGCATATTCCTATCTATAGCTTCTTCTGGTGTGTATCCGAAGATTGTTTCAAAGGCAGGATTAGTAAACAATAACGTACCTTTGGCATCAACTACGCATACAGCATCGAGTAATAAATCAATAATATCTGACAAATAATCTGAGGTATCTCTGTTCATACGCAACTTTTAGGCTTGGTCTACACTGATTATAGACGAAACCAAGCAAGTTACTGAAAGTTTAGCTCTTAGTTGGATATAACTTTTTGCAAAGCCAAGCTGAAATAGCACTGAATACTGCGATACCCGCAAAGTCAGCAATTAAATCGATAAAATCTAATGTTCTCGATTCGACAAAATACTGGCTTAGCTCTTCTAAAATCACAAACGTACTAACAATCAACACAGCTAAATAGATAGGTCGTCCCCCTACAGCCATTGTCTTAAATTTAAAGGCAAGGTTGATAAATAACGTGAGTAGACCAAATAAGCAAAAATGCCCCAACTTATCACCGTAAGGAATGACTGCAACGAGATCAAAAAATACCGACTTTTGTCCGGTATTAGCAAGGTAAATAACCCAACCTATAAAACCAAAAAAGCCTATGGCAATTATCACAAGAATACGTTGAAACATCCTTTATGGCGCCATATGAGAGGTTAAAAATAAAAATTGATAGGCAATTACTTTATTCCAATAGTGCCAGTCATGAATGCCTGGGCGTTCAATATAATCATGGCGAATACGCAGGTCTAACATAGCTTGATGTAGTGCTCTGTTTTGCTCTATAAAAAAATCACCTACACCAATATCAAGCATAATCGGTAAGGTATCAGCCCCCTTTTTCCATGCCGTATTGCCTGCAGCAATTTTATGAAGGTTATTAATAATGGCTATGCTATCCCATTTTTCTTTGTTTTCAGCGTAACTGCCGAGTACTTTTGCAAGGTCAAACTCTGCACTAAACGGCCTAACATCGACCCCCGCAGACATCCCTGATACTGCAGCAAACCGTGCTTGGTTATTGATAGCAATATGCAACGCGCCAAACCCTCCCATCGATAAGCCTGTGATTGCACGCCCACTTTTAGACCGATTGGTCGAATAGGTTGAGTCTATATAATTGACTAAATCTTCAGCGATGTAAGTCTCGTATTGCGAACTTTTGTCGATATCTGAATCTAGATACCAAGAGCCATAGTTACCATCAGGATTAACAATGATAACATCATATTGATCTGCTAGTTTTTCTATATCTGTAAGCTTTGTCCAATCACTATGATTGCCACTGTAGCCATGTAAGACATATATAACATTGTATTTTTTTGATTCTTGATAGCCATCCGGTATCGTCACCGTCACAGGTTTTTCTATGGCTGTTTTTTTACCTTTAAACGTATAGGTGTCGGTTTGATAAGCATAAAGCGGTAAGCTGAAAATGATCGATAACGTACAGAGAAACTTTTTCATCATAATTCCTTTTTCTTATTATATTTTCATTTATACGACTAGATGTAAATAATTGAATAGTGATAGATTTTAATATTAGTTTTTAAATTAAATGAACTGCTAAAAATACACTCAAATGGTATAGTAAGGTTACTTTGATTATTAAAAAGCGTCGTCTATGTATCGTTTATTTGAGCGGATGACCAATCCGTTTCCGAAAGAGCAACCTTCTCAACCACCTAATAGCTTATTCGCCTTTTGTCGTCATTATACACGAGGCATGGAACTCTCATTGCTATTAATGTCTTTAAGCGCAGCTGCACTCGCGATTCTAGAAGTCTCGCTTTTTAGCTATATGGGGCAATTAGTTGATTGGCTCGGTCAATACACCCCAGATACCTTATTTATTGAGCAGCAGGCTGAGCTTACAAAAATGGCAATTGTGCTGCTGGTAGTATTGCCCATAGTTGTATTTTTTCACTCAGCAGTGTTACATCAAGCGCTACTGGGTAACTACCCTATGTCTATCCGTTGGCTAGCGCACCGTTATTTGCTTCGTCAAAGTGTTAGCTTTTATCAAAACGAATTTGCTGGTCGTATTGCGACAAAAGTCATGCAGACCTCATTAGCTGTTCGTGAGTCAGTGATGAAACTGCTCGATGTACTAATGTATATCGTAGTCTACTTTGGTGCCATGGTATTTTTAGTCGCTGAATCTGACTGGCGTTTGATGCTGCCATTGTTAGTTTGGTTAGTCCTTTATGCTGCAATTCAGATGTATTTTGTGCCCAAACTCAAAAAAGTAGCCAGCTCGCAGGCAGATGCGCGTTCGGAAATGACCGGACGTGTGGTTGATAGTTATACTAACATTTCAACAATCAAATTATTCTCGTATACGCAGCGTGAAGAGCAATACGCAAAAGACAGCATGGATGTGTTTTTACAGCCGGTATATAAGCAGATGCGTTTAGTTACCAGCTTGAACTTTTCTATCAATACTCTTAATTATTTGCTGGTATTTAGCATTGCCGCTTTGTCATTGTATCTGTGGTCTATTAGTGCCATCAGTGTTGGGGCTATCGCTATTGCAGTGAGTTTATCTCTTAGATTAAACGGTATGGCACAATGGATCATGTGGGAGATCAGTAGCCTGTTTGAAAACATTGGTACTGTTGCTGATGGTATGAAAACCCTATCAACGCCGATTGAAGTAGATGATAAAACAAATGCGAGCACCCTTAACGTTGATAAAGGGTCGATAAGCTTTGAGAATGTGCAATTTAACTATGGTAAAGCGGCTAACGAAACCCATCGCGGCCCTGTTATCAATGGCTTAAACCTTGATATAAAACCAGGTGAAAAAATTGGTTTAGTTGGTCGTTCTGGCGCTGGTAAGTCGACCCTAGTGAACTTATTACTGCGCTTTTATGATGTTGACTCGGGCACTATCCGTATTGATGGTCAAAACATCGCTGATGTAAGCCAAGAAAGTTTACGTAAACATATTGCGATGGTGACGCAAGATACCTCGCTGTTACATCGCTCTGTAAAAGACAACATTCTTTATGGCAGGCCAGATGCAACGGAAGAAGAAATGCTCGCTGCTGCAAAGCAAGCTAAGGCACTCGAGTTCATCGAAGACTTAGAAGATAGCAAAGGTAATAAAGGCTTTGCTGCACAAGTCGGTGAGCGAGGTGTGAAGCTTTCAGGTGGTCAGCGACAGCGTATTGCTATTGCCCGTGTACTGTTAAAAGATGCTCCAATTTTGATATTAGATGAAGCAACTAGTGCCCTTGATTCAGAGGTAGAAGCGGCAATTCAATCCAGCTTAGACGATTTAATGACGGGTAAAACGGTTATAGCAATTGCGCATCGCTTATCAACTATTGCACAAATGGATAGACTCATTGTGCTTGATGAAGGTGGCGTGGTTGAACAAGGTTCTCACCAACAATTAATTTCACAAGGTGGCATCTACGCTGCCCTGTGGTCACATCAAACCGGTGGTTTTATTGGTGTTGAGTAATTAAGTTTTTGTTGTATTTAACTAGCTAACTGGTACTTGTATCTTCAAGCTAGTTATTTACAGTTTCAAATATAATTCAACCAGTTGTATGTAAATTAACAATTACGCTGCTTGATTCCACTAATACTAAACGCTAGTATCGACCCTAATATAAACACAAGAAATTAAATTATGAAAAAGTATATTTTGCTTTTTATATTTGCAGCTAGTTTTCAGACTAAGGCAGATACGTACTATCTAGGTGCTGACTATATGCTCAGCGATATTGAAATTAGTAGTGAAAGTGCCAAACCAACTGCTACCTTCTTAAGAGCAGGTGCCAGCAACAATAATATGGCATTTGAGGCACAGTACTTAATATCAAGTGATGACGACAACATTTACAATTTAGAGTTTGAACTTGAAAAAAGCGCCGCCCTCTTTTTTGTTATGCAATCTGATGTGGTTAACGGCTTTGGGCTTGATATTTCATTAGGCTATGCAAAAAACGAAATGATCGTTAATTCAGCATCTGAAAAGCTCCCCACAAATTATAATTATGATGGCTTTGCATGGGGAGTGGCAGTTCACCAGCAGATACCTTATATCAAAAATACACAAGTGAGATTAGCCTACCAATCTTTATTCAAAGGAGACGACGTAGAAATCAGTGGTGTAACACTTGGCCTTACTTACCATTTTTAAATAGCTAATCGAAAGGATTTTCATGAACACGCAGTTGAACGTATCAAAACTTTTCAGTATCTCATTAATTGTTAGCGCTATTTTGGGTTGCGGATCTGAAACTGACTCAACTCAGTTAGCAAAAGAAGTTGAACTTGAAAAGTTACGCCAAGAAGGCACTATCATTGAGTCACTTAGTATTGAAAACTACCAAGTTCGTTTAAAAGAAGGTGACACCCATCAATTGAAAGTAACGGGTATAGATTCAAATGGTGAGTCTAGAGACGTAACCAATGAAATAACCTGGCAAACAAGTGACGAGAGTATTGCTAAAATCAATAGTAATGGCTTGTTAACAGCTCTAAAAAATTCGCCATCTAGCCAAGGGTTAATTACTATATCCGCGACGACTATAAATGATATTAGTGATGAAAAACAAATATCTATTGCAGATGTGGCGGCAGAATCAATTAAATTAAAACAAGTCATTCCTGCAACAGACTCTATCAATACATGCACGCCTGCGAGAGTATCGGCCGATATAACCTACGTTGATGGATATACTGCATTAAATAGCTTGAGAGATATAAACCTAAGTGTCGATGAAAATACTACTGCCAAAATCAATCAGCAAGGCTTTGTATATACATCTGCTGCAGCTGTTGAAAGCACTGTAATTACAGCTGCAATTGGCAATGTTACCGATCAATTATCTGTTGTTGCAGATCCTAGCAATTTAAAAGAAATTAATGTTTCGTTTAATTCGGAACAAGACAGTGAGTTAAACATCAGCGTTGGAGATCGAATCCAACTTGCTGCCAAAGCGGTATATCAAAATGGCAATTCAGAGCAAACAGAAGACATTAGCTCAAGTATCAAGTGGTCTGCAATCAACAGTAACTTTATTGGTTTAACACCAAAAAGTATTGACGATAGTGATTCGACAGCTAGTTTTCTTGCCCTTAAGCCCGGGACCACACAACTATTAGCTGAATGTGGTAATAAGCAAAAGATTACAACAGTACAGATTGAAGGTGACGCTGAACTTGATTCTTTAGAAATTAACGATGGCGCTAGCGAGTATTCAATATCTCCTTTAGGCACTATTGAACTCAAATTGTTCGCGAACTATAGCTCAAATCCAACATCTTTAAATGTAACTGAGTTTGCTAATTGGAGTATTAATAACAGTAACCTAGTAACGACTAAAATAGTAAATGCGGGAACAGCTCAAGCCGCCTACAAGGTTACAAGTACCTCAAATACATTGGGAACAGTATTGATCACAGTTCAATATGACACAGAAATTAGCAGTGTTTTAATGAATATCGAATAGTTACTTTTTCAATTTAAACAACATCAGGTGAGGCATTTAATCTCAATACCTCACCGACCTTTTAGAGTAAACGTAAGCCTATTAACCCCAACATCACCATGTTAGCCATTGCAGCAATTAAAAAGAAGTAGCTTCGTGGGCTCGGGTTCTTTTCGGTTGCTATCATATAATACAAAAGCATATGGATAATTCTGGCGATCACATACACCCATATACAAAGCGCAAATGCACTACTATTCAAGTTTAGAAAAAAACCCAGAAATACTGTCGCTAAGAACAACGGACTATTTTCTAAAGTATTCATAAATGTTCGATGCGAGCGAAACACAAAGCTATCATGACTCAAAGAATTATCTATCTTACCGGGCACTGCGTTTGGCTGCTTTGCTTTACTGACAGCCGCGATTATCCACTGAATAGTCAGCATTATTAGATAAACGTACACAGCAAAATAGGCTGAAAAAGTAAGTACAGGCATTTCTTATATCCTTTATTCAACAACAAGTAAGCCTATATCTTGCAAAAACCCGACCAAAATAACCTATTGATTTATAGATACAATTTTTATCAACTTCAAATGTATTACACCATTACTTCGTAAACTGTATAAATTTTACAATTTCAACATGCTCTTATGTTCTGATGATATCTACAAAGATAATCATCTCTTTTACTTTACCCTAACCTTGAGTCTCTATACCCTTAAGATCTTTTTCTAAAACGTTAGCTGTTTTTCATCTTATTGTTAAAACACTAAACAAATAATAATAAAAGGTTTTATCATGCGTTTAGGTCCCGGACTTCTAGTCACCGCCGCTTTTATTGGCCCAGGAACCATCACTACTGCAAGTGTTGCAGGTGCCAATTTTGGATTTGCACTTATTTGGACGTTATTGTTTTCTGTCATAGCAACTATTTTGTTGCAATCAATGGCTGCCCGTCTCGGCGTAGCTACTGGGCAAGATTTAGCGTCTGCACTTAGGACAACCATTCAAACACCTATTTTTAAAGCACTCGCAGCGATATTAGTGATCAGTGCCATTGGTATTGGTAGTGCTGCCTATGAAGCGGGCAATCTGACTGGTGCAAGTTTAGGGCTGCAAGAAATTATGCCATCTGTCAGCCCAATGTTATGGACACCACTTATTGCAGTATTAAGTGCAGTGCTTTTGTACACTGGCAAACACAAAGTAATTGAAGGTGCGTTAATTGTTTTAGTGGTGTTGATGAGCTTAGTGTTTATATCAACGCTCGTTATGGCCGCTCCACCTCTTAATCAGATATTAAAGGGCTTTATACCGAGCTTACCAAATGATTCAATTACCACGGTACTGGCCTTGATAGGCACAACAATTGTGCCCTATAACCTGTTTTTACATTCAGGAGTACTTGCTGAAAAACACGATAGTTCTAAAAACATTAACAAAGTAATTAAAGAAACGAATCTTGATACCAGTATCTCGATTACTTTAGGAGGTATAATAACCTTAGCCATTCTATCAACGGCATCAGTGGCGTTTTATGGTAGCGATGCAGGAAAAATATCAGCGGCTAATATGGCCGTGCAACTAGAGCCTCTCCTAGGTGGTATGGCACATTATTTCTTTGCTATCGGTTTATGTGCAGCTGGCCTAACTAGCGCAATTACTGCCCCACTTGCTGGTGCTTATGCTGTTTGCGGTATGCTTGGCTGGTCAACACAAATGAGTGATATGCGGTTTAAACTTGTCGCCATTATTATCCTCGTTTTTGGCTCACTTGTCGCATCACTTGGACTTGATCCTGTTGCGGTCATCATCTTTGCGCAAGCGGCTAATGGTTTATTACTCCCAATCGTTACCTGTTACCTTGTTTGGTTAGTTAATCAAAAATCTATCATGAAAGAACACACCAACTCCTTGCTTGTTAACCTTGTAGTCGCCCCGGTACTACTACTTATATTTGGCCTTAGCCTTTATAAACTCAGCAATCTAATTTTTTAAATTTTACTATTAAGACATATGCATTAAAAAGGCCGCAAATGTGCGGCCTTTTTGATATCTAAAGCGCTTATTTTGTGTAAGCGCGTGGCATCGCTGAGTCAGTTGTATAACGATCGCGTAGTTTATCTTGACGCGCTTCTGTTGAAACCTCTTCACCGTTGATCCACATTTTGCTTACGTGTGAGTTAAGCTCAAATGGATCTGCCGACCACATAACTAGATTTGCACGTTTACCTTTAGCAATTGCGCCTGAGTTTAAACCAAAAACATCAGCAATGTTGCTGGTTACTGCACTAAGTGCTCCTTGTTGGCTCATACCATAAGACACTGCATTACCCGCATCAAAACGTAATTGGTAAACATTATGGCTTGAGTCACCGGCAACACCAATAATGACTTTTACACCCGCTTTTTCAAGCTTACCTGCGTTAGCAAGGTTTGCATGTAATGAATCAAAGCTACCCGGTAAGTTTGCCATTGAGCTAATAATCACAGGTACATCAGCTTTTGCTAGCGTATCAGCAACCACGACAGCATCGTCACCACCATGAATCACTAAGTTAATGCCATAGTTTTCTTTTAATTTAACAAGCTCATAAATGTCGGATGCACGCTGAACACTCGCAATCAGAGGCATATCACCAGCAAGTACAGATGCTAGGACTTTTTGCTCTGTTGATGGCTCTTTTTTGTCATCTTTTTTAGCTGACTTTTCGCCTTCAAGCTTGTCGATAAGTGTTTTCATCGACATAGCACGTGAGCCTTTGCTCTTTTCGCCTAGGTGAACAACAAGTGCAACTTGTTTTTTATTTACACTTTCAAAGCTACCAGATAAATCAACTACAGATGCAAGACCCGCAAAGATACTGTCACCGCCGTTTGGTACAATCACATCTTGAGTAATGCCGCCTTTGCGTGCATAAGGGATCAAGCTACTACGTGGGTTGAATGCAAGGCTTGGATCAAAATCGATACCTGCTTTGTCGTCACCACCATCACGTGAACCTGCAACAGCACCCACTTCTACTAGACCTAATTGGTTCATAGTGCCGATAAAGCCAGCAGTCACGATTTGGCCTTTTGCATCAATGGTTGTATCAGCGTTGATAGATGCCGGGTTAATAGCAACAATTTTGCCATCTTCAATAACAACACTTGCGCCTTCTAACACACCTTGCTCTGTTGAAGTGTGTAGTGTTGCATTTACAATCGCTACCGATGCAGCACTTGCTGTCGCAGAAAATAAGCCAGCAGCAACAAGTGACAGCTTTAATGATTTAGTTAATTTTGTCATCAATGTTACTCCTATTTTTGACCTAGCATGAAATCACTTTGTGCTTGGTATTTATCATCATTACGATCATAAACTTTGGCACCATCGATAAATACTTGCTCTGCTTTAGCATAAACACTGAAAGGATTTTGGTTCCAAATAACCACATCAGCTTGCTTACCTGCCTCAAGTGAACCAGTCTTATCATCAATACCCAGCGATTTAGCCGCGTTTGAGGTGATCCATTTGATTGCATGTTGCTCAGAGATGTCATAACCAACATCATTCGCACGGTACATAACTTTACCAGCTTCTTGGTTTAAACGTTGGATTGTTGTATCTGAGTCTGAGTGAACCACTGCACATGAATTTTTAACTGCATCAACAATTGCTACGTTCTCTTGAACCATGTCGTAGGCTTCCATTTTAAAGCCCCACCAATCTGGCCAAAGTGCCGCACAGTTACCATTTTCAGCAAGTAAATCAGCAATTTTGTATGCTTCAACACCGTGATGGAAAGTGCCTGAGTGATAACCGAACTCTTTACCAAGGTCGATCATCATGGCCATTTCTTCTGCTTTATAACAGTGGTTATGAATTAAAATGTCACCTTCTAACACACCAGCTAAAGTATCTAGCTTAATGTCGCGATGAGGTGCTGCAGGGTTTTTACCTGCGGCATAATCACTTTCGTACTTATCCCACTCGCGTTTGTACTCTGTTGCTTCAATCCACGCTGTGCGATAACCCGCCATGTTACCCATACGGGTTGATGGTAAAACGCCTTTACGACCATAAACACGTTTCGGGTTTTCACCACACGCCATTTTTAAACCATATGGTGCATCAGGGAATTTCATACCTTGCATTGTGTGCGAAGGAATATTTTTAAGTGTTACACCACGACCACCAATTAGGTTAGCTGAGCCAGGTAGAATTTGTAATGACGTAATACCACCTTCACGAGCACGGTTGAAACCAGGATCTTGTGGCCATACTGAATGCTCAACCCATACTTCTGCAGTAACTGGGCTGGTCATTTCGTTGCCGTCTTGGTGAGATGCCACTGATGGGGTTGGGTATGCACCTAAATGTGAGTGCACATCAATGATTCCAGGTGTTACCCATTTGCCTTCTGCATCAATCGTTTTGTCAGCTTGTACAGAAAGGTCTTTGCCTACTTGCTGTACTTTGCCATCAACAAAGAAAACATCTGCGTTATCTAAACGTTCACCAGTGCCTGTTAAAACAGTTGCATTAGTGATTAAAGTACTTTGTGATGCAAGTGGCTGATAGGTGCTAGGGTATGGATTTTTATTAATTGAGACTTTTGGATCTTGTGGGCCATTGTCTTGGCAGCCCGCTAAAGCGACACCAAGCGCCATAACCAACAAGGATGGTGCAAATTTTTGCATTCTTACGTTCCTCTTTTTTATTATTAGATTACTTTAACTAATTGTTAACTTTAATGCGACTAAACGAGGCCAGTCACCAATATTCAAGACGAATAACCAGCCTCACAGGACACTATTTCTTTATGTAGTTGTTATATAGCTGCTCTAACGCACCTTCAGTAGTTAAACTAGGATCTTTGTTGATAAAATGTTTCACAGTCCGAGTTACGAAGTCAGAGTTTTGTTTATGCTGCTTCGCAAAGCTTTTGATTAGAGAATCAGCGTCATTAGCTGCTGTAACCTTTTCGTGCCTATGCCGGTATTGGCTTAAAGCACGATTAAAATCACCATTATAATCCTCAACCACTAGCTTATAAAATTCAGTACGATCTACATTCAAATCATTAATGCAATAATTGAGCGCGTCTTTAAAGTCATAAAAGACTTTGCCTTGCACATCAAATTCAGCACGCTTTTCGCGAATTGTTACGTTGGCATCTTCGGTTGCATAACTATAACCTTGGAATGCAATTCGCTCTGCAGCCTCAGCGCCTAACTTCATACCAGCTTTTATGCTGTGCACAAATTCATCACTCATATCGTGAAGTTCGCTTTCATGCCACATGTGATAAATTCTTAATGCTTTAGCGTATTTTGCTGAAAGTTTCTTTTTTAGTTTTGTAACTCGCCCATCAATGGTCAATACACGCTCGTTATGCAGTAATGCAAAGCATTCATAACAAGTTGGAATTGATATAAATTCAGCCTCTTCGCCCAAATCTATAATGCTTTGCAGCATATGTAGTGGCGGACAAAAATCTCGCTCAGTTGCTTCACAACCACAATAAAAACATTGATTAAAGTGTTTTGATTCAGATGCATAGGCTTGTTGATAATAGCCTGCTAATTTTGTGGTCACTCATGCTCCTTATACTCTGATTTGCCTTTTTAAGAAAAGGTAGAGTTAATACTTAAATGTAACAGCCACGTAAAAATTAAGCCTTTAATACGAGCTAAAACACGTTTTAATAAAATAAATGAAAAAGATTTCAGCCTATTTGTGTCAAAATTCACACTTTAAAATAGCACTTATCAAGCGGTTAGTTTTGCTTGTTCACATCTACATACTTACTTACATCTTGTCGATTTTCATTAACAGCAATTGTTCTTGTTTAGCGTAATACTTTAAACGTGCCCAGCAAACAGGAAGTGTGAAGTATCCATAAAAGCGAGGTTGCACATACTAAACGTAATACGGACAACAACTGGAGAGAAAGATGAATACGTTAACTACAGCACTAGGTACAGCATTAATTTTAGGTTCTTCACTAGCAGCAACTGATGCAAGTGCAGCACAATTTGTCGCCGCAGATGACTCAGTTGGCACGCAAGCCTGTATGGCCATTGCCTCTAACAAAACATTAAACGTATCAAGCACAATGCGCGATCTACGCTTGAGCAAACGCGTAATGACAGAAAAGCTACTTTGCAATGATATGTCGACAGATAAGTTTGCAAGCACTTATGGTTTTCATAACTCAGCAAAATACTTAAATTTTGAAACAGCTACAAAAACAACTATCCAGGATATCGCTAAAGTATCTGATGACACAGTGATTGTTGTTGCTGGTTCAAAATAATGATTAATTCACTGTAGCAGGTCTTTAAAGGCCTGCTACAAGCTTCTTCATTATACTAGCGCAGCGATTAGGCCAAATAAGCCACCAAACACCCCACCCCAAATCACTAACCAACCTAAATGTTCTTTGATCATGGTTTGAATGATATCTTTTACCATTGTTGGCGTAAGCTCATTCAAACGCTCATCAACTAAACGCTCAACTGTACTATGTAAAGAGCCACCAAGATGAGAGTTGGCAAATAGCTTTTCATCAAGAATCATTTTAAATTCGTCGCTTTTTGAAATATCAATCACCGCTGCTTTCATTTTATCAATGAAAGGTTCACGCATTGGCTCTAGCGCATCACGCCCACCGAACATTGAAAGCATGCCGCCAAATTGTGAGTTTTCGATGACCTCAATTAAAGAATCATAAGCCGGACTGAGGTTAACTTCACTAATCACAGGCTCTAAATCAATGTTTGGTTTTGCTAAAGCCATCACCTGATCGATTTTCTCTTCAGCGAAGAATTCTGTCATCACCAAGTTGCGGATAGCGACTTTAAAAGAGGCAAACTTTAATGTTATGACCCCTGAGCCATATAAAAATGGTACTTTTTCGAATAGCATGTGTATAGCAAGCCAGTTTGTTACTGCGCCCGATAACGCAAATAAACCAACAGAAAGTACTATTGCTTGTTCAAATAAAAACCCGACTAATACTAATGCAAACGCCACTAAATTAGTAATGAGACTTTTATTCATCTGACCCCTCATAAATACTTCGATAAACTTTAATAATATTAACGCTATGGGTTTGTTAATTCATCGTCTTTTTGCCATAGTTTAACTATATGGTTAAAAGGCGAACAAAATTATGTGGAATTCAGTGAATGAACAGATTAGCCAAGCGATGCATTTTGATTTTAAGCATACCTTTAAACGCCAATTAAAATCGCCAAATAACGACAGATACTTCCAAATTGGTGATGATTTACATCACTTCTTTGTGAAAGTATCTCATTTGAGTGATCTTGAGCGCTTAGAATGCGAAGCCTTGAACCTTAAGCTTTTAACTCAAGAAAGCCTATTTATGATCCCAGATTGCATAACAACAGGTTGCAACATAGAGTTTTCATTTATGGTGCTTGAATGGTTAGAGCTTGATAAACAGCCTCATAATAATACTAATTGGCATGAAATGGGTGAGTATCTTGCCAATTTGCACCAAAAACATACTCAAGCCATGTTCGGCTTCGATAACGACAACTTTCTTGGCTCAACTCTACAACCTAATCGCTGGCACAAAAAATGGGATGTATTTTTTGCTGAAGAACGAATAGGTTGGCAATTACAGCTATTACAAGAAAAAGGCATAGAGCTTGTCGATCAAGATACCTTTATTGCCTTTGTTAAAGATGCTCTGCATAGCCATGTTGTTGAGCCTTCATTATTACACGGTGATTTTTGGCGCCGGAATATGGGCTTTTATAATAATGTACCTAGTGTGTTTGACCCTGCTTGTTATTATGGTGATCGGGAATGCGATATTGCAACGAGCGAGCTTTATGCCCCACTCCCCGATAGCTTTTATGATGCCTATAACGATATCTACCCACTGCAGGTAGGTTACGAGCATCGTAGAGCTATTTACCAACTATACCCAATGCTCAATAATGCCAACATATTTGCCGGGCACTATCTTACTGAAGCAAAACAACATATTCAGCAGCTACTAAAATAACCGCGAAATCACTGTAAAATGGATGTCATAAACTACTAAACGTGACTATATTTATCTTATAAGGCGTATAAACAAAGATGCTAGCCGTTTGTTGTAGCACTACGCTTATAAACAATTCGGTTAGTGAGTTATACCAATCTGATTAAATCTACATTCATTTTTTATGTTTTAGAGTTTAATTCAGATTGCAATTTAACGAACTCAGGCATGCCTGATTAAGGTAAAAGCTGATGAAAGACCATTACACACAACGGATTTCATGCCCTCATTGTGGTCACCACATTCATGTGGCACTTGATGCTAGCGACGGCGACCAAGACTATTATGAAGATTGCAGTGCATGCTGCAACCCTATCCATTTGAATATGCATATAGATTACGCACACAATAAACTTGAGTTACATGTCGATAGCGATGACGAGCAAATTTTTTAATTTGCTCGTTTTATATATCTATACTTATTTTGCTTGTTGCTCTAGATAATTTTCGACCGTATTAATAATGGTATAAGTTTGCTGATCGACTTCAATATTTAACTTATCGCCTTCGCAATAGTTATCTAGATTGGTAATAGCCAGTGTTTCTGGGATCAAGTGCAGCCAAAAGCCCAGCTCATCTACTTCACCTACGGTGAGGCTTGCACCGTTAACACTCACAAATCCCTTATACAACACGTATTTTTGCAACTCTTTTGCTAATGATAATTGCATTTTACAGTTATCTTGAAGGTGGTTAATTGACAGTATTTCGGCCATACAATGAATGTGGCCCGACACGATATGGCCTCCCAGTTCAGTACCAAAGGTCACTGAGCGCTCAAAATTCACCGTATCATTTAAAGTTAACATACCTAGGTTGGTCAACTTTAATGTTTCATCAATCACATCAAAATCAATAACACAGCTACCAAGGGAGTCAGAGTCAAACTTAACGACGGTTAAACAGCAGCCATTAACGGCAATGCTTGCACCAATATTCAGATTTTCAGCAAATTGCTGCCCTACTTTTAATGATAGCCTTAGCACACCACCTTGATTATTAGCCTTAACCACAACAGCTTGCGTTTGCACAATTCCAGTGAACATCGCTTTCTCTTTTCTTCATTAAATAGATAACTGCGATTTTTATTGATCTATGAATAGATTACAATGGCTGCCTGTTTATTTAGTCGTGTAAATTATGTCTTTTTGTAGTTGGGAAGCCAAAAGGTTAATTTCGTTAGCCATTCCAGTATTTTTGGCACAAGTAACGCTTATTTTAATGACGGTTGTTGATACCGTGATGGCTGGCCAAGTAAGTGCAACGGACTTGGCGGCGCTCTCTATTGCAACGGGTATTTGGAATCCGTTAATGCTCGCACTGCAGGGCATTTTATTGGCTTTAACTGGCATTATTGCGCAGTTTGCTGGCTCAAATGATAAACAAGGTATTAGCCACTACTTTCAACAAGGATTATATCTTGCCCTAATACTCGCTATTATTGGTTTAGGGCTAGCAAGCCTTGCTGATACCGTGCTTGTTCAACTTGATACCTCACAGTCTATTACCCATTTAGCCGAGCAATATATTCATTTTGTTAAATGGGGGATTTTCGGTTTTTTACTTTTCAGTGTATATCGCAATATTACTGAAGGTATGGGTATGACCAAACCTGCTTTTTACATTAGCTTAATTGGTTTAGCGGTAAATATTCCAGCAAATTACGTGTTTATACATGGTAAGTTAGGTTTTCAAGCCTATGGTGGCGCTGGCTGTGGTATTGCCACCGCACTAGTATTTACAGCAATGGCGCTAACTCAGGTTGTTTATTGTCACTTTAGTAAAAAGGTTGATGCCAAAGCATTGTTAGCAAATTTTACCGGACCTAAACCTGCGACATTATGGACCATCACCAAAGTAGGTATCCCAATTTCTTTGGCCACGTTTTTTGAAGTAACCTTATTCGCTTGTATTCCGCTGTTTATAGCGCATCTGGGAGCAGTTGCCGTTGCGGGTCATCAAATTGCAGCAAGTGTTACTACATTACTGTTTATGATGCCGTTGAGCCTATCAATTGCAATTAGCATACGAATAGGTAACCTATTTGGCCAACAACATTATCAACAGTTAAGAAATGCTGTTAATACCAGTTATATTTTAGCGGCGATAATCGCTTTTATGCTGGCAAGTGTGACCTTCTTTGCGCGAGATATTATTAGCCAATTGTATTCTGACAACCCTGAAGTATTGGCTCTTGCTTCTTCAATAATGGTGTTAGCTTGCATCTATCAATTACCTGATGCATTGCAAGTTTCTGCCAATGGTATTTTACGAGGGTTAAAATACACGGCACCAATTGGTTATATCACCTTTGTATCGTATTGGTTGATCGGCTTTGCGCTTGGCTTCGTACTTGCTCGTACAGATTTAATTGTTCCAGCGATGGGCCCTCATGGCTTTTGGATAGGTATTATTGTGGGTTTAAGTGCCGCTGCAATTATGTTGATGTTCACTGTTCATAGGCGATTTAAACATGCACCTTTTTTGCAAAACCAATAGCCTTGTAAATTCTATTATCGCAATAGCGTGCACGGCACTTATTGCCTGCACGCCCTCTTCGGGCGATGTAAATCACACCTACGCACAAAGATTAGAAAACGTGCTCAAAACTGATAGTTTTAAGCTATCTAAACCGAGTACACTGAACGTTAAGCATTTCGCTTATGATAACGATGAAAAAGCAACTATTGGCATGCTCGAGCTTGCACAGTTACGACAGTGTAAGCTATCTACACTCATCGCTGAGCATAATAACCAGCTTGGTAAAACGGCAACACCCGCTAATATTCTAAGTTATCAGATTAAATTTTTACAAAGCGCAAATGAGTGTTTAGAAAGCTTTGAAAAACAAGATGAATTGTTTGAAAAAATAAAACTTACTGCCGCACAAAAACAAGCAAACCTTCCTAACTACTTTAAAGCTATGCTGCTAAACGAAAGCGAATTTAAACAAAGCTGGCAGCTAAGTTCGACATACATCGATGAAAACTCAGCAGGTTTTAGTGAAACCGTGAGCGCGATGGAGCAGATTGCTAAATTAAACAATAAAATTAATACCGGTAGAATAAACGATATAGACCCAGAGCAAATCATTAGCCAATTAGAAGTGTTAAACCGTTTTAAATATAACAAGTTGTTAATATCGGCGGCACGCGCGCAAACACATTACAATCAGCAATTAACACAACAACTTATGCAGTACTCAAAAGATGATCTCTGCCCTGCCAATAAGAATAAACAAAAGGCACAAACGCTAAGTAATGTATTTAAAAAATTCTATTTAGAGCAATTACAACCTTATCAATCATTCTTGGTGGGTAGATTAGAAACCCTACAACCGCTTTATCATCAAATATGGCGTGACACTGAAATGGACCATTTTGTGGATAGCGAAAGTAATGACGCAATTTTACACCGCCTTAAACAGTCTGCTAAAAGCCATGTTTCTTGGTGGCAAGATTTCTATCGAGCGTGCGAAATTAGTCCGTTATGAATAAAAAACCAGCACTTAGCACAAAAATAGCTAAAGCTGCTTGATTCACACAACTAGTCGCTATATATTAGCCTCCGTTGTTTAGCCACGCTAACAACTATTCAAATCAAAATACAACCGTAGCTCAGTTGGTTAGAGCACTACCTTGACATGGTAGGGGTCGGTGGTTCGAATCCACTCGGTTGTACCATGATTTAGGTATAACTAAAGGAAAGAGCACTACTACACTTAATGGCCCGGTCCAAAGGTCGGTAGTTCAAATACACTCGGTTGTACCAATCTTGATTTTTATTTCAGTACGACCGTAGCTCAGTTGGTTAGAGCGCTACCTTGACATGGTAGAGGTCGGTGGTTCGAATCCACTCGGTCGTACCAATTCTATTTTTCCTTATTTAAAATATCCCGTAGCTCAGTTGGTTAGCGCACTACCACTCTCTATGACCCGGTCCAAAGGTCAGTAGTTCAAATCTACTCGGTCGTACCAATTCTTTTTTTTCTTATTTAAAATATCCTGTAGCTCAGTTGGTTAGCGCACTACCGCTCTCTACGACCCGCTCCAAATTCGGTGGTTCGAATCCACTCGGTCGTACCAATTCTATTTTTCCTTATTTAAAATATCCCGTAGCTCAGTTGATTAGAGCACTACCACTCTCTATGACCCGGTCCAAAGGTCAGTAGTTCAAATCTACTCGGTAGTACCAATTCTATTTTTTCTTATTTAAAATATCCTGTAGCTCAGTTTATTAGCGCATCCCAGCTCTCTCTGACCCACATCTAATTTAACAAGGCAAATAGAGGTATAAAAAAGCGAGCAACCTGCTCGCTTTTCTATACTTGGCTTTTTTCATCACCTATAAACTTACATTTAGCGACCAATTATCAGTGCGCCACCTTGGGCTAATAAGTTTAAGCTCAACTTACCACTGTTACTCACTTTTACTTTCTTGATACCAGCACTGCCATCTTTTTTATCAAACAACAGGGTGATTTTTTTGCCCGCTAACATAGGCAAATCGATATCTAATGTTTTGGCTTTATTTTCACCATTAATAGCTGCTACCCACCATGTTTGCTGATGACGCCTTGCGATAGTTGCATCTTGACCTGGCTGGCCAGCGATATAACGTGTTTCATCCCATACCGTTGGCATCGCCTTTAAAGTATCAATAACAAATTGAGGTTGTTCTGCAAGGTTATTTGGCGTCAGGCCAAAATGTTGCACAGGTGATTGATAAAGCACACCTGTTGCCAGTTCAAATGTATCTGTGGTTTTACGAATAGTGCCGACTGTTTGATCTTGAGATAAGCGTTTGTTTAAAAACACTGGGGCAAAATCCATAGCGCCAATAGCATTACGGGTGAACGGTAAAATTGTCGCGTTATAGGCATGTAAATCTAACGAATTTTGATGAAAAACAAGGTTCTCCGATGCTAGAACCGCTTCAGATGTGACGAAGTTAGGATACATTCTTTCCCAACCACGCGGAATGGTACTGCCGTGAAAAGTGATCACTAAACCGTACTGATTAGCATCCGTTAAAATATTTTCATAAAGTTTGATAGTTTCTTGTTTGTCGCCACCAAAAAAGTCAACTTTCAGGCCTTTAACGCCAATGCTTTGTAGCCAAGCCATTTCATTTCTTCTTATAGGCGCGGTATTCATTCTATTCTTTGGTGTTTGTGGTGCATCATTCCACCAGCCATTTGAGTTGTACCACAATATAACATCAACGCCTTTACTATTGGCGTATTCGACTAATTTAGCCATTCTGTCACGACCAATGTTTTGATCCCAACCACTATCGATTAATACATATTCAAAATTTAGAGATGCAGCGAGATCTATAAATTTTACTTGGTCGTCATAGTTAATACTTGGATCTTGCCATACGATCCAGCTCCATGTTGAGCGCCCCATAGTATATTCTTGATTTGCTTGATAAAGCGGTTTAACCAGATCAAATGCGACTGTTGACTCAACAATAGGCTTTAAACTGGTCCCTAAAGTAATAGTACGCCAAGGAGTCATTGCAGGCATAGACATAGCTGCGTAGGTTGCTCCAATACCATTATTCTCACCGGCTTGAGGAAATGAAACTCGATAAATACCGTCTTTCGTGCCTTCGCTCAATTTTGAGCCTACATAATGGCTATCTACACCAGTTTCAGAAATTAAAAGCCAACCTTTATCGCTATTTTTAAATAAAGCAGGAAAGGTATACCCCACGCCATTCGCTGACGGTGTGCCAAGAGCTTCATTAAAGGTGTAAGGCTCTTCGTAACTTGGTTTTGTTTGCATCCAGCCTGTTTCAGGTAAGGCTTGCGGGCTAATAAATGTAGTTGCATCGTCGGGTAAATTAAAAGCACTATATTCAGATAGCACCTTGATTCGGGTATCTGTTTCAACACCCGTGACTTGGTAACGAAATGCAACATCGTGATCAGAAACATTAAACTGCACACCAAGCACTCTACCATCTTTGTTTTCAAACTGTACTTTTAAGGTGTTCGCGGTGTAGTTTATTTCACTCGCCTTTGCATTATGCAGCTTATAACTCTCTTTTATAGAAGCCGTTTTATGGCTCTTATATTTTAAACTTTGTGAAAGGTCGCCAAGGTTAGTATTTAAACCAAGCTGAGATGGTTCCAAAAATACTTGCTTGCCATAAGTTACACTATAAACAATTTGGTTTTGCTGTTCTTCAAGCTTGACTGTTAATTGTCCATCAGGACTTGTAAGACTAAGCGGTAGTTGTGCGTGAGCAAGCAAAGAGCTTACTAGCAGTGAAATATAGATACTTGATTTTATCATTATTGTTGTCCTTAAGCTGCAAAAAACCCGCTAAATAATATCATAATACAAATTGATTGTTTTGTTATTCTAGCCCATTTATGTGTGCAGTGATCGAAAAACGCACTAGCCTAGTAAATAATGTTACAGTTAATTGGTTGTATATTTACTACAAAAGACTAAGCTTTATTTAAATAACAAAAACTTAGACAATTTATGAAACTACTGACCGTGTTTTTATTATTTGCTTCATTTCAAGCCTTTGCAGGCCTAACGGCTGTCAGCTTTCAAAAAAATGGCGAAATAGCGACTGAAGAAGCTGTTCGTTTTAACGGTGGTTATGGTTATAACCTAGATGCAAATCATGTTTTAAAACTAGTAACCTTAGATTGGCCTCCCTATATTGATGAAAACCTATGTAACAAAGGTTGGTTATTCCAATTCACAGTGGGCTCCCTATTAGAGAAAGGCTATGGCGTACATATTAGTTTTTACCCTTGGGCACGTGCTGTTAGAGAGGCTGAATTAGGCCGAGCTGACATTCTCTTTCCGGAATACTTCATCGAAGACAATGTGGTATCTGATAATTTTCTCAACAAAACCCGCAACGATTTACTCGCTTTGAGTCATGCTATTCCTGGAGGTGATTTATCATTCGTTGCATTAAAAGGAAATCAAATTCCATTTAATGGTGACTTAAACTCAGTAAAAGACCTACCTATTGGTGTGGTCCGTTCATATAAAAACACCAAAGAATTAGATGCCATGATTGATAATAAAGAGATCGATACAATCGTCGCAAATAATGAATACCAGTTAATCCACCTCTTACTAAGTAATCGAGTCAGCTTGATTGTGGCAGACCTTGAGGTACTAAAAGCAAGCATATATAAGTCTGAATTATCAATGAATGGTAAACAGCAAATGCTAGAATCACTCGTAGCGCTAGAACCTAAACTTGAATACAAACCACTGTATTATTCTGTCAGTAAATCAACACCACACTGGCAAAAGGTTTTAAAAGACTTAAATGATGAAATTGAGTTGATGCAAGCCAGCGGCAAGTTTGACGAGTTTATACAAGGTATGAAACAACAATGCTACGCAAACGATAAAGCGGCGTAAACGCCGCTTTATTTTGAAAGTATTGTGCTCTATTGCGGCACTCTAACCCACCCTTCCATAAGCACTCGAGCACTTCGACTCATACTTGCTTTTGTGACTTGCCAATTACCATCAACAAGTGTTGCAGCAGCACCCACTTTTAATGTGCCAGAAGGGTGACCAAAGTTTACCTCCTGACGCTCACCACCACCTGCAGCAAGGTTCACCAAGGTACCAGGAATGGCAGCAGCGGTACCTATTGCAACAGCAGCCGTGCCCATCATGGCATGGTGCAATTTACCCATCGACATAGCGCGTACCACTAAATCAATATCAGTATCACTGACAACTTTACCGCTTGATGCATGATAGGTTTTTGCCGGTGCAACCCATGCTACTTTTGGTGTATGTTGGCGAGCTTTAGCTTCATCAAGATGAGAAATTAGCCCCATTTTCAACGCCCCGTAGGCGCGAATAGTTTCTAATTTATCAAGTGCTGATGCATCAGCGTTTATTGCCTCTTGAAGCTCAGTTCCATCATAACCAATTTCGCTGGCGTTTATGAACACAGTTGGGATACCCGCATTGATCATCGTCGCAGACAACATACCAATACCCGGAACTTCAAGTTCATCAACTAAATTACCTGTTGGAAATAATGCGCCTTCACCATCTGCTGGGTCCATAAATTCAAGTTTTACTTCTGCAGCAGGAAATGTCACGCCATCAAGCTCAAAATCACCGGTTTCTTGCACTTCGCCATTGGTAATTGGCACATGTACTATTATGGTTTTACTTATATTGACTTGCCATACTTTAACTTCAACAATGCCATTTTCAGGAATTTTACTGGCATCTACAAGACCATTAGATACTGCAAAAGCCCCTACTGCTGAGGTTAAATTACCGCAGTTACCGCTCCAATCAACGAACGCTTTATCGATAGCAACTTGACCAAATAAATAATCAACATCGTGGTTAGGTTTATCACTTTTCGATAAAATTACAGTTTTGCTCGTACTTGAGGTTGCACCACCCATACCGTCAGTTTGTTTTTGGTAAGGATCAGGGCTACCAATCACACGTAATAACAAGTTGTCGCGTGCTTCACCTGCCACTTGGGCAGGCTCAGGTAAATCAGTTAAGTTAAAGAACACCCCTTTACTGGTACCGCCACGCATATAGGTTGCTGGCACCTTTATTTGTGGTTTAAACGTCATAGTTTAGTGCTCCTCAGATTCTAAGAAATCCTGCGCGAAACGTTGCAGCACGCCCCCTGCTGAATAGATTGATACTTCTTCAGCGGTATCTAAACGACAAGTCATAGGTACTTCTACGGTTTCACCGTTAGCACGTGTAATAACAAGTGTAAGCGTAGCTCCAGGTGTTGGCTCACCTTTCACGCTAAAGGTCTCACTACCATCAATACCTAATGTAGTTCGTGTCGTGCCGGCTTTAAATTCTAGCGGTAATACGCCCATACCAATCAGGTTAGTGCGGTGAATACGTTCAAAACCTTCGGCTGCAATAACTTGAACACCTGCAAGGCGTACACCTTTAGCTGCCCAGTCACGTGATGAGCCTTGGCCATAATCGGCACCTGCCACAATGATAAGCGGTTGTTTACGCTGCATGTAGGTTTCGATTGCTTCCCACATACGAGTCACTTTACCTTCTGGTTCAATGCGAGCGTATGAACCTTGCTTTACTTCACCATTCTCTTTAACCATTTCATTCAGTAACTTAGGGTTGGCGAATGTAGCGCGTTGCGCTGTTAAATGGTCGCCTCGGTGAGTAGCATACGAGTTAAAATCTTCTTCAGGAAGGCCCATTTTAGCTAGGTACTCACCAGCAGCACTTGACGCTAAAATCGCATTTGAAGGCGATAAGTGGTCAGTGGTGATGTTGTCGCCTAGTACGGCTAATGCACGCATATCAGTAAGAGAACGCTCACCTGCTAACGCCCCCTCCCAATATGGTGGTCGACGAATATAAGTACTTTGTGGACGCCATTGATAAAGCGGATCGTTGTCTTCGCCATAATCAACACTTAAGTCGAACATTGGCTCATAAACCTTTTTAAACTGCTCAGGTTTAACACTTTGTTTGATCACTGCATCAATTTCTTCATCGCTTGGCCATAAATCCATTAGGCGAATTTCGTTACCTTCCTGATCATGCCCTAATACATCTTTTTCGATATCAAAACGAATAGTACCAGCAATGGCATAAGCAACAACCAGTGGCGGTGAAGCTAAGAATGCTTGTTTTGCATATGGATGAATACGACCATCAAAATTACGGTTACCCGAAAGTACAGCTGTTGCGTATAAATCACGGTCAATTACTTCTTGCTGAATTTTTGGATCTAGCGCACCGCTCATGCCGTTACACGTCGTACATGCAAAGGCAACAATACCAAAGCCAAGTTGCTCAAGCTCAGGTAACAAATTAGCTTCTTCTAGGTAAGATTTCACCGCTTTAGAGCCCGGTGCCAGTGATGTTTTAACCCATGGCTTACGGGTTAAACCTTTGGCGTTGGCATTACGTGCAAGTAAACCTGCAGCAATAACGTTGCGTGGGTTACTTGTATTCGTACAACTTGTGATTGCTGCGATAATACACGCGCCATCAGGCATTAAGCCTTCTTCATTTTCAACAACACCAGTAATACCCGCTTTATCAAGTTCGCTGGTTGCAACACGGCGATGTGGATTAGATGGACCCGCAATATTTCGACCTACAGATGACAAATCAAAGGTTAATACACGCTCATATTCTGCCGTTTTTAGACTATCACTCCAAAGACCAGTTTCTTTTGCATAGATTTCGACTAGCTTAACTTGCTCTTCTTCACGGCCAGTCAAACGTAGGTAATCAAGCGTATTGTCATCGATGTAGAACATCGCAGCAGTTGCACCAAACTCTGGTGTCATATTTGAGATAGTTGCTCTATCACCCAGTGTCAGTGCCTCGGCACCTTCACCATAAAATTCAAGATAGGTCGAAACGACTTTTTCATTGCGTAAAAATTCGGTGATCGCTAATACAATATCGGTTGCAGTAATACCCGGTTGTGGTTTACCTGTCAGCTCAACCCCCACAATATCAGGTAAACGCATGTAAGATGCGCGGCCAAGCATCACGCTTTCAGCTTCAAGACCACCTACACCAACTGCAATAACACCTAGTGCATCCACCATTGGTGTATGGCTATCTGTACCAACCAGTGTATCTGGGAAAGCCACACCGTCACGTTTTTGGATCACAGGCGACATTTTCTCTAAATTAATTTGATGCATAATGCCGTTACCCGGCGGTATCACATCAATATTTTTAAATGCTGTTTTCGTCCAATTAATAAAGTGGAATCGGTCATCGTTCCGACGGTCTTCAATAGCACGGTTTTTTTCGAAGGCATCTGGCTCAAAACCTGCGTGTTCAACAGCTAATGAATGATCAACAATTAACTGAGTTGGTACCACAGGATTTACTTTTGCAGGATCTCCCCCTTTTGCAGCAATCGCATCACGAAGGCCGGCTAAATCAACTAACGCTGTTTGACCTAAGATATCGTGACATACTACGCGTGCAGGAAACCATGGAAAGTCTAAATCACGTTTTCTTTCAATCAATTGCGAAAGTGCATCATTAAGCATTTCAGGTTCACAACGACGCACTAAGTTTTCGGCAAGGACACGTGATGTATAAGGAAGTGTGGCATAGCTGCCCGGTTTAATTGCATCAACAGCAGCGCGAGTATCAAAATAATCGACCCCAGTGCCTGCTAATGGTTTTCTAAAATTTGTATTCATGATGATTCTACTTGTACTTGGTGACGGTGAATAAAGGTGGGCTGATTATTTTTATTATTCTTACGCCCCTTCATAAAGGGGCAGCTAAGCTACCCCTATCACTGATTTAATTAATGATTAGCGCTCTGAAATTGGCGTATAGCTTCGCGCTTCTGGTCCCGTATAATCAGCACTTGGGCGAATAATACGGTTATTAGCACGTTGCTCTTTCACGTGTGCAGTCCAACCAGTTACACGACTCATCACGAAAATTGGCGTAAATAACTTAGTTGGAATACCCATGAAGTGATACGCAGATGCATGGAAGAAATCAGCATTACAGAATAATTTCTTTTCACGCCACATAACTTCTTCACAGCGAACAGAGACAGGATAGAGAACATCATCACCCACTTCGGCAGCCAGTTTTTCAGACCATTTTTTGATGATCACGTTACGTGGATCTGATTCACGGTAAATAGCGTGACCAAAGCCCATAATCTTGTCTTTACGTTCAAGCATACCCATTAGCGCCTCTTCAGCTTGATCTGCACTTGTAAAGCCTTCAATCATATCCATAGCCGCTTCGTTAGCACCACCATGTAATGGACCACGTAAGCTACCAATAGCCCCCGTTACACAAGAGTGAATATCTGACAATGTTGATGCACATACACGCGCAGTAAATGTCGATGCATTGAACTCATGCTCTGCGTATAGAATTAATGAGACATTCATTACTTGCTCAAATAATGCCGATGGCGCTTTATCGTGCAATAAATTTAAGAAATGTGCGCCTACCGAATCATCATCAGTCTCAGTTTCAATCCGAACGCCGTCATGGCTAAAGCGATACCAATAACAAATAATACTTGGGAATACGGCAACTAGGCGGTCAATCGCATCATTCGCCTCAGAGAAATCATGCTCCATTTCTAGGTTACCTAGCATTGAACAACCAGTACGCATTACATCCATTGGGTGCGCGTCTTTAGGAATGTTCTCAAGCACTGTTTTTAGTTCATCTGGTAAACCACGTAGTGATTTTAGCTTTGCTTTATATTCTGTAAGCTCAGACTCTGTTGGTAATTCACCACGCGACAATAAAAAAGATACTTCTTCAAACTGTGCTTTCTCTGCTAATTCGCTAATATCATAACCACAATATGTTAAACCTGAACCTGATTTACCTACTGTACACAGTGCTGTTTCACCTGCTACTTGACCACGTAAACCTGCGCCGCCTAATGCTTTATCTACCATGAGTGTTCTCCTTATATGTTGTCGTTATGATTTTTTAGCTGAGAAAAGATTATCTAGTGTGTTTTCATATGAGTGATAATCTAAAAACTCATATAATTCCGCACGTGTTTGCATGTTGTCTACTTGGCTTTGTTGCGAGCCTTCGCTAAGAATAGACGAATACACATTAAGTGCAGCTTTGTTCATAGCTCTAAATGCACTTAGTGGATAAAGTACAATTTCAACACCCACTTCGCTTAATTGCTCAGCTGTATATAGCGGTGTCTGGCCAAACTCAGTGATGTTCGCAAGAATTGGAACATTTAACGCTTTAGCAAATGCTTGGTAGTCGGCTAAATCATGCACAGCTTCTGCAAAGATTGCGTCGGCACCTGCTTCAACACATGCAGCAGCGCGGTCAATGGCCGCATTTAAACCTTCTTTTTGGAATGCATCAGTACGTGCCATGATGTAAAAATCGCTATCAGTTTTCGCATCTACCGCAGCTTTAATACGGTCAACCATTTCATCTTTTGACACGATTTCTTTATTAGGGCGATGACCACAACGTTTTTGTGCAACTTGGTCTTCAATATGGAAACCTGCAGCACCTGCCTTAGTCATTTCTTTCACTGTGCGTGCAATATTAAATGCACCACCCCAGCCTGTATCAGCATCAACTAGAAGTGGTAAGTCGGTAGCGCTGGTAATTCGACGAATATCTTCAAGTACGTTATCTAAGCTTGTCATACCTAAATCTGGCATGCCGTATGATGCGTTAGCAACACCTGCACCTGAGAGGTAAAGTGCTTGGTGACCTGTTTTTTCTGCCATCATTGCGCAGTACGCATTGACGGTGCCAACCACTTGTAGTGGCTTATTGTTTGCGATTGCCTGTTTGAACTTTAATCCTGCTGACATTGGATAACTCCTATCTTTGAACGGTTTCAGCTCTTTGGCTGAATCTAATTTTTAAATCTAAATTATGACTGTTTAACGACTGCACTACTGTTTTTTTGCTGCTAGTAAGTCAAACTTAGTCTGAATATTTGCCTGAGACGCACTTATGTGGCGCTTCATAAGCATTTCTGCTAATTCCCCGTCATGGTTTTCAATAGCATTGATAATTGCCAAGTGTTCATCAAATGCTTTTGATACACGTGGCCCAACCATACCCATTTGTACACGGTACATACGAATTAACTGGTACAACTCATTACATAAAAGATGAATTAGGTGCGCGTTTTTAGAGCCTTTAATAATGCGATAATGAAAATCAAGGTCGCCCGCTTCTTGGTAGTATGATTCACCTTCTTTTACACGCTGTGTTTGTAAATGCTGGTTCAATAACTGCTTTAAACCCTGCACTTCTTCAGGCTCCATGTTGTCGGCAGCTAACCGACAAGCCAGCCCTTCTAGAGCACTACGTACCTGATATACTTCGATTAAACGCTCAGCAGTCAGTGCTACAACACGACAACCGACATTCGCTTTACGCTCTACCAAATAACAGCTTTCTAAACGATTTAATGCTTCTCTTAAGGTGGCACGACTTACACCATAGCGTTTCGCTAATTCTGGCTCAGAAATTTTGCTACCCTGCTCAATGGTGCCTTGTACAATTTCACGACGCATGTCGACAAACACTTGGTCTGATGCAGTTGTGATCGTGATATCGTTGTAGTTATCGTTGGCTTTTTGCTCTGTCATAAATAAGTCTATCAAAGTACTAAATTAGGATTGTCGACAATTTGTAAGTTCACTATGCGCTCTAACATGAAAAGTGTCAACCTCGAGATCAGCAAAACAGACTAAAAAACCACCAAAATGTCGACATAAAATGATATTTGTCAAAAATAATGGCTATAAACAACATTTATATTGCCAATTTGTCGACACTTCAATATTAACCTGAACAAGCTAAAAATATCCCATGAAAGCGCTATAAATGGTATGATCTACCAATTATTACGTGACGTGAGAGCCATTTAGTGGACGCTAATACTTATATCCCTGACTCATTTATTGATGATGTTAAAAGCTACCTTCCTGAACATTTATCATTAGACGACTTTATTGCAGCCTGTCGACGCCCACTTAGACGATCTGTTCGCGTAAATACATTAAAAATGTCAGTCGCAGAATTTCAGCATCAATGTGCCAATAAAGGATGGGAGTTAACAGCGATCCCATGGTGCGAAGAAGGCTTCTGGCTAACACGTCCAAGTGACGAAGAAGAGGCCCTTGCAATCGGTAATACCGATTTACACTTAAGTGGCGCTATGTATGTGCAAGAAGCCAGCTCAATGCTGCCGCCGGTTGCACTGAGAGCCGAAGTTAAACAAAGCGATGCTGTACTTGATATGGCTTCAGCTCCGGGCTCGAAAACATCACAAATCGCAGCCATGATGGATAATAATGGCGTGTTAGTGGCCAATGAGTTGTCATCGTCACGCTTAAAAGTATTAGCAGCAACCCTCAAACGTATGGGCGTAGGTAATTGTGCTTTATCACATTTTGACGGTGTGATATTCGGAGATTACATGTATGAGTGCTTCGACAGTATTTTGCTAGACGCCCCGTGTTCAGGTGAAGGCACGGTTCGTAAAGATGCAGACGCCCTAAAGAATTGGTCAATCGAGTCTAATATTGATATTGCTGCTGTACAAAAAGCCCTTATCAAAAGTGCCTTTTATGCCTTAAAACCTGGCGGCACATTAGTTTATTCGACCTGCACTTTAACACCACTTGAAAACCAACAAGTGTGCGAGTATCTATTAGCAGAATTTCCTGATTGCATCGAAGTACAATCGCTTGATAGCCTTTTTGATGGTGCAGAGAAAGCAACAACCAGCGAAGGTTATTTGCATGTTTGGCCGCAAACTTACGACAGTGAAGGTTTCTTCATCGCTAAATTTAAGAAAATAGCGTCAAGCGATAACCCAAATCAAAAAGTTAAAAAAGGCGCATTTCCGTTTGCTGAGTTTGATAAAAAGCAAAGCCAAGCGTTTATGCAAACAATTAAAAAACAGTTCGGTCTAAAATCACTACCAGGGAATTTAATGCAACGTGATAAAGAGCTTTGGTTATTCCCTGATCGCTTTAATGAACTGCAAGATAAAATTAAATACTCCCGATTAGGGATCCAGCTTGGTGTTATTCACAAAGGCGGAGTTCGCTTAGCTCATGAATTTGCCACTGTATTTGGACAAAAATGCGATAAAAACACCTTTGAGATGACACAAGCACAAGCAAACGATTACTTTAACGGTAAAGATATTCGACTCGAAAAACCAACCCAAGATAATGGTGAAGTGATCTTAATGTTATGTGGATGCCCTGTAGGCCTTGGCAAGTGGCAAAAGAATAAAATTAAAAACTCACTACCTCGTGATTTAGTCCAAAATGCTCAGTTGATAACTTGGGTATAAGTTGCGCATAATGACTGTATAAATAAGGTACTAATTTAGGTAAAAAGCCGTAACAGACTGATTTTAAACCAGTATAAAATTTGTACATTTACCGTGCAATTTCCTGCTGATTAACTACACTTAAAAGTACTTTCTACTTCTCCCTACTGAATTTAGAAGGTGTTTTTTTATAGTTAGCGCAGGCTCGCACGAGCCACCCCCTAAGCCCAGAACAATGCGGATTCGTTCTGGGCGTTTTTTATTCAAAAGTCGCATAGTAAAGCATCACCCTTTTTGATTTCATTGTAAAAACAATGATAAAGGATTGATTATGCTTAAACCCCTGTGCGTCGTACTACCACTTTTAATAAGCAGCCAAAGTCTGGCAAAAAGCAGTGACTACCTAGGCTTTGACTACCCTAATAAGGCTAAAAATGCCGTCAGTATCACTTTTGATGATGCAAGACATAGCCAAGTCGATACCGGTTTAGCGCTTTTAAACAAGTACCAAGTAAAAGCGACATTTTATGTATCTCCTTTTAACG
This sequence comes from Pseudoalteromonas apostichopi, assembly GCF_030297135.1. Taxonomy (NCBI): domain Bacteria; kingdom Pseudomonadati; phylum Pseudomonadota; class Gammaproteobacteria; order Alteromonadales; family Pseudoalteromonadaceae; genus Pseudoalteromonas; species Pseudoalteromonas apostichopi. The sequence goes on along the minus strand of NZ_AP028065.1, from coordinate 3,355,764 downwards.
TAAAAGAACGTGTTGAAAAGTGGCATATGGCAGTTAAAACAGGTCACGAAATTGCTAATCATACGGCAAGCCATTTGTGTACGGGTAACTTTGAATGGCTTCGTGAACTCGGCGTATCACTTGAACAAGTTACATTAAAAGAAATGGAGCAAGATATCCTTAAAGGACAGGATTACATAAAAGCCACACTTAACGTGACACCAACCGCTTTTGCGTACCCTTGTGGAAATACTTTTGTTGGGCGTGGTGCCAATACAAGAAGCTATGTCCCATTAATAGCCAAGCATTTTAAAACCGGTAGAACTTGGCTTGATGAAACAGCGAATAATCCAAACTTTACTGACTTTTCGCAGTTAACTAGTTTACCCATTGATGGGCAAACATTCGCTGAGATCAAAAAAACCATAGAACAACACCGAAGCAACAATAGCTGGATCATTCTTGCAGGCCATAATATAGGTAAGCGAGATCAGTACACCACCGACAGTAAAGTACTAGAGCAGCTTATTGTTTATCTACAAGACCCTAAAAATGGTTTTTGGTTAGATACGGTAAGTAATGTTGCCGACTATGTTGAGACGAACCGCAAAGCATTCGATTAATTATCGTTTAAATCGAATTCAGTAATTTGGTTGTCAGCGTGGATCAGTTCATATTTAGCGAGTAAACCATCGTTGAGCTCAATTAAGCTGATAGCCGCATTACTGACCAAATACTTTTGCCCTTCTCCCATGGTTTGATGTTTATCAACTTCCATCTGCCAACGTTTAGTAAAAAAGTTAAGTGGGCTTTTCGGGGCATACAAAATTGAGTCTAGCTTATCGAGGATATTAATAAGCTTACGAGGAAATTCATTTTTAATGCCACTGGCAGTCAACTGCCAAATACGGTTTTTATGTTTACCAAAGCGCTTTTGCACTGAAAAGCAAAATGAGTAATGTACATCACCAGAGAGGATCAAGGTTTCCTTTGGTGTATCTTCACGGCGAAATGTATCGAGCAATTTTTTTGCCGATCCTTCGTGAGCCATCCAGTTTTCAACATCAACCAACAATGGCTGTCCGCAAAAATTAAAAATCGCTTGGATTGCTTCAATCGATTTAACACCAAATACCGGAGCTGGAGATACGATAATCACTTTATCGTGAGACAATAAGCTTTCTTCTAATTCAGTGAGCCTTTCCCAATCAAGTAAACCTGATGGCTCATTGAAATTTTGTTCATTACGCCATCGGTGCGTTCGGGTATCGAGTACTACAACTTTAGGAATGGTATTAAGCTCGTAATGCCAATGGTTAAAATTGAGTATTAGCTTATCAAAGTCTTTAAAATTCCAGCTCTGTTGCTGCAGGCTTTGTTTAAAACTGGGTAATAATGACAGCGAGTTATCACCTGCGTCATTACCAATCCCCTGCATTAACCAATAACTAATTAGGCCATTATTTACAATGCGACGGCTAGATGGGTGCTGATAAATAGCTTGCTCCCAACCCGCGGTTAAGTTCCAATCATCGGTGACATCATGATCGTCAAACATCATTAATGTCGACACATTGGCGAATAACCTTTCAACGCTTTGAAGACCCTTTGCAAAACCAACCAGTGCGTCCTTTTCGAGTTTAAAAAGATTTGCGTATTTAGGGGCTAATGCTGGGCATTCAATTGATTCAAACTCAATTAGCTGCCAAGTAACAGCGCTGAAGTTTAATAAATAAAGCGCTATAAATTCTTGAAAATGAATTAAGTGGTTTTCTGCTTTTAAGCTTGAGAAGTGTGGCTCATCTTTTTTAAGCCAATAACCAACACCAAATTTGCTCCGTTTCTGCCAAGGCACTTTGGGTAAGTGTAAATGGCGCTGGTAAAGTTGCTGCTCAAATCCTGCTGGTAAATCTAAATCAAGCGCTGGCTCTTGAAACACACCAAATAGGCTAATCACTTTTTCGATCGCGAGCAGCATTGGCCCGGCTACATCATCCGCATATATTTGGTCGCCAGATAACAATAATAGGTCAGCACCTGCATTAAGTGACTGGCGCTGATCATTTTGCCAATTATCTGCAGCAACAAGGCTGTCTTTTGCAGGGTGATGAGGGTTACGACACGAGCCATGCAGAATTCTATCGAGTCTATTTGGGATCACAAATGCAGGAGATTCTGCTCGTTCATAGCAGAAAGACGACAAATCAAGGCTTTTATCTTCATCATGTAACGAATAGTAGATCAGTGAATCAACTGCAAACTGGCCGCTGGCGGGCATTACATTGATAAAATTTAAGTGAAGATGGAGCCCTAATTGGATTGACTCTAAATTCGAGAATGTCTCAACACCGCTAAACTCTATTCGGTATTGGCAAGGCCTAGATGTAACAAATTGAAAGCACACTCGCCCTGCATCTGCTCGGCGTACCATTGGCCCCATTACTAACTGAGGTAAATTCGATACGCCGTACACTATTACGCCCTTTTAGCTTGATTGAACAACGAGTAAAAGTTGTTGGTTGTTGCTTCAGCTAATTCGTTAAAAGTAAGCCCTTTTAACTCGGCAATGTAGTAAGCGACATCTTCAACATAGGCTGGTTGATTTGTTTTACCACGATATGGCACAGGTGCTAAATACGGTGAGTCTGTTTCGATTAGTAAGCGATCTAGCGGAATTTGCTTTACAACGTCTTTTAACTCTACGGCATTTTTAAATGTAACAATGCCCGAAATCGAAATATAAAAGCCCATATCAATGGCTTTTTTGGCCATTTCCCAGTTTTCTGTAAAGCAATGCAATACACCACCACAGTTTTCCGCATTGTGAGCGCGCATTAAATTGATGGTGTCTTCTCTGGCATCACGAGTATGGATAATTAGTGGCTTATTAAGCTCATTAGCAACGTCAATATGACCAACAAAACTTTCTTGCTGAACAATATGTGTGTCTTTTGAGTAATAGTAATCAAGCCCAGTTTCACCAATTGCTACTACTTTGTCGTGACTAGCTAGGTCGATGAGCTTTTGTTTATCCAGTGCGTCTTTTTGATCAAGTGGATGAACACCACATGATGCAGAAACATCTGGATAGTTTTGTATTTTATCCAGCATACTTGGGAATTGATCTAAGGTCACACTGACACACAAGAAGTGTTCAACTTTCTTTGCGCGGGCGTTATCAAGTACTTGGTCTAAGTTTAGGTCGAGTTTATCGAAATCTAGGCGATCTAAATGGCAATGAGAATCTACAATCATGGTACTACTTTTATTACATGGTATAGGTCGGATTGCCTGAGTTTAACATAGTACCGAGTAGTTTTTCGATTTTAGCATTCAAATTGGTTTTATCATCGATAAAGTTAACACCGATACCTGGTGGGTTTGAGCTTTGTGCACCTTGTGGTGTTATCCAAGCAACTTTCCCCGTTACTACATCATCTTCTAGTGCATCTGGTAAGGTGACTTTTAGAGCTAATGAATGGCCCATTTCAAAACGCATATTAGTGCGAACAAATAAACCACCATTTTTTAAATAAGGCATGTAACAGCGATATAATTCTTCTAAGTCTTCAATATCTACTAATAATTCTTGCACGATACTTCCTAATTTTGGCTTTCCCGTAAAGTAAACGCTAGTTGCGAAATGGCTAGTTCCATATTCAAGCCAAGCACATGTGAGCTATTATAAAGAAACTCTGAGATTGCAGATTGTGCTTTCTGATAATTGAAAAAGTCCATTCCTAACACCAATTGCGTCTTGAGATGCTCTGTTAAAAACAACGCAAATACATTAACCAAGCTATGGTCTTTATTAAGGATGTCGACTAACGCACTGAAATTATGGCTGTCTTTTATCTCAGTTGCAAATTTAAAAAGTGAATCGATTGCCTCAAGTTGATTATCATTTTGCCACTGCTCAACAAGCAGTGGTTGCCTAGCGAATAATTCTAACCATGAATAATTAGGGATATTTAAAAGAGCTAACCATTGTGTTGTATATTCTGGGTTAACTTTTATTTCATGAACTGCACAGCGACTTAAAATAGTTGCTGGTAATAATGCCGTTTGCTCACACGTTAATAATAAATAGCGGCGTAGACTAGGCTCTTCAAGAGTTTTTAATAAGGCGTTAGCCGCTGCAGTGGTCATTTTGTGACATTGTTCAAGTACCACAACTTTATTACCGTTTTGAGCGGCTGAATGATTGATAAAGTCACTTATTAAACGAATTTCATCAACCCCTATCGTCTGCCCCTCTACTTTAACAACACGTTTATCTGGATGGGTACCCGCTTGATTCAGTTGACAACTTTTGCAATTACCACAGGCTTTTAAGTTTACAGGTGACGCACATAGTAAGCCATCGGCAAGCGAATCGACTAAACGTTGTTTGCCTACACCTTTATCACCATTAAATAATTGTGCATGATGAAAGCGTTGCTGTGTAAAGCTTTGCGCTAGCTGCTTATAAAGACCTTCAAGCCATGGCAAATGCATATTAATTTAAACCTGCAAAAAAGTTATCAAGCACGGTTGTGATTGCCGCATGCACTTCAGGCATTGTTTGGTTTGCATCCACTGTTTTGATACTGCTATCAGTTTTAGCTATTTCAAGGTAGCGTGCGCGAGTGCGCTCAAAAAAGCCTAATGCTTCTTGTTCAATACGATCAAGCTCACCACGCCCTTTTGCACGGGCAAGACCTACAGCAGGATCAATATCCAAATAAATAGTTAAATCTGGTTTTAAACCTTTTAGTACCATATCCGCTAGAAAAGATAATTTAGTCTGTTCAATACCGCGACCACCACCTTGATATGCTTGTGATGAGAGATCATGGCGATCACCTAACACCCAAGTTCCCTTATCAAGTGCTGGATTTATAACATTAGCAATCAATTGCGAGCGTGCTGCATACATGATTAATAACTCAGTTTCGCCTGTAACCGTTTCTTGATGAGCTTGTTTGACGATACTACGTAGCTCTTCAGCCATTGCTGTGCCGCCAGGCTCACGTACATTTATAAAATCGACTTGCTTGTTTTCTAAATAAGCTTGGCATACGGCAATAGCCGTTGATTTCCCAGCCCCTTCAAGGCCCTCAATCACAATAAATTTTGCTGTCATATGACTCAATTCTGGTTGTTAGTTTAATTGGTACTGCTTTACCGCACGATTATGTTCTTGTAATGTTTTCGAAAATTGATGACTACCATCCCCTTTCGCAACAAAATATATAAATTCAGACTGTGGTGGATTAACCGCTGCAAGCAACGCCGCTTTCGAAGGCATAGCAATCGGTGTTGGCGGCAAGCCTTTTATTTTATAAGTGTTATACGGTGTATACGTCGTTAAATCTTTGCGTTTGATATCGCCATCAAAATCAGCACCAATGCCATAGATAACAGTGGGATCTGTTTGTAAGCGCATATTTGTTTTTAAACGATTGGTAAAAACTGCAGAAATTAATGGCCGTTCACTGGCTAAACCGGTTTCTTTTTCAATTATAGAAGCAAGTATTAGAGCTTCATAAGGTGAGCTTAACACTAAATCTGATGCTCTATTTTGCCACGCAGATTCTAGTTCCTGCTGCATTTTACTATAAGCACGTTTTAATAAGCCGCTGGCACTATCTCCACTGTGGTAGTGATAGGTATCAGGGAACAACCAGCCTTCTAAATTTTTTTGCGTGTTACTTATCTGCGTCGCTAAATTTTTTGTATCTAAGTCATGTGTTAAATGCACTTGCTTTTGGATATTGGCAACGACGTCACGAAGTGGCTGTCCTTCAATAATTGTGAAGCTAAAGCTTACTTGTGCACCTTGATTAATGCGGCGGATATTATCAATCACAGCGCTTGTATCAAGTTCATAAAGACCCGCTTTTAGATCAGTAAGCGTAGGATCTAATTTAGCGAGCACCTGAAATTTAAAGCAGCTATCAACCCACTGTTTTGCTTGCCATGCTTGGCAAAGTTGATTGAACCCAGTACCACGTTCTACTTTAAATAAAGTACTGTTTTCAACCTTTAACGGCATTTTCATTGCTGATTGAAGCTGTTGATAGCCAATACCACAGCATAGCAATGCTAATAACAGCACGCTAACAATGACTTTTATCACACATTCTCCTTGGCAAACTGCGCCGTTAATAGCGCTTTACTGCGTTCAATATCAAATTCTGTATCAGTAATCCGTGCAACGGGAACCACGCCCATTAAACTATTACACATAAATACGGCATCCATAGCTAAAAGCTCATCTAGTTGGATTGCTTTAAATTCAATGGCTAACTTATCACATAAAGCGCTGAGATAAACCCCAGTGATACCGCAGCGGTTTAACTTAGGTGACATAACTTGACCGTCTTTAATGGCAAAAATATTTGCAGCCGAGCACTCAATCACATTGTTATCATAATCAAGTACAACAACGTCATCACACTCAAGGGTGTTCATTTGTCTTTTGATAAGTACTTGCTCTAAACGGTTCAATGTTTTTAAGCCTGCAAGTAAAGGTTGATGTGCAAGTTTAACGTCGCTAACTGCTAGGCTTACGCCCTGCTGCTGCCAACTTTTATAGTGTGAAACTGCAGGCATTACACTGATCAGCACTTGGATACTTGGTGTATCTGGTAAGCCATAACCACGCCCACCTGCACCTCGGGTGATAACTACTTTTAAAATACCCGCTTGCGTTTCACTGATTGCGTGGTTAACCCTACGCTCGATTGCAGGTAAATCTAACTCGGGGAAAAATAGCCTTTGCGCGCATTCTTCTAATCGCGCTTTGTGTAAGTCCCAGTGCTCAACGACAGAATTCACCACAGAGGCTGTGGTAAAAAAGCCGTCACCATAATTTAAGCCACGATCTTGCGTGCTTATACTGGTATCTGGTGTGGTTATTTTTATTGTTTGTTTTAATTTATTCATACAAAAAAGCCCAGTTAAACAACTGGGCTCTTCTTTTTAGTCCGTTGTTAAAAAGAATTATACCTTTTTAAACAGCAACGAGCCATTAGTACCACCAAAACCAAATGAATTACATAGAGCGTAATCCAATTTAGCATCACGTGCAGTGTGCGGTACATAGTCTAAATCACAGCCTTCATCTGGGTTATCAAGGTTGATTGTAGGGCTTACTTTCTGATCAACAAGTGACAAGATAGTAATGATCGACTCTACCGAGCCAGCAGCACCTAACAAGTGACCCATCATTGATTTCGATGAACTTACCATCACATCTTTCGCCGCATCACCAAAAATAGTTTTAACGGCTGATGTTTCTGCCTTATCGCCTGCATTAGTCGATGTTCCGTGAGCATTAATGTAGCCAACTTGGTCTGCATTAACTTGTGCATCGTTTAGGGCATTTTCCATCGCCAGTGCTGCGCCTGCACCGTCTTCAGGTGGAGATGTCATGTGATATGCATCACCACTCATACCAAAACCAACGAGCTCAGCGTAGATTTTCGCGCCACGTGCTTTAGCATGCTCATATTCTTCCAGTACGATAACACCTGCACCATCAGCAAGAACAAAACCGTCACGGTCTTTATCCCAAGGGCGTGATGCTGCTTGTGGATCATCGTTACGGGTTGATAATGCACGTGCTGCATTAAAGCCACCCATACCAATTGGTGTCGATGCTTTTTCAGCACCACCGGCTACCATTGCATCTGCATCGCCGTATGCAATCATACGCGCAGCATGACCAATGTTATGTAGACCTGTAGTACAGGCTGTAACGATTGAAATATTTGGACCACGTAAGCCGTGCATAATCGATAAATGACCAGAGATCATATTGATAATGGTCGAAGGCACGTAGAACGGAGAAAGCTTTCGCGGGCCGCTATTTAATAGTTTAATGTGGTTTTCTTCAATTAAAGTTAAACCACCGATGCCAGAACCCACTGCTACACCAACACGGGTGGCGTTTTCTTCAGTGATCTCTAGACCAGAATCTTGTAGTGCTTGTACACCCGCTGCAATGCCATATTGGATAAACAAATCCATTTTCTTTGCATCTTTCGGTGACATGTATGCTGATGCATCAAAGTCATTCAGCAAACCTGCGAATTTGGTGCCGAAACTTGAGGTATCGAAATGCGTGATAGTTTGAATACCACTTTTACCGTTTAACAAACCTTGCCAAGTAGATTCAACATCATTACCTAGCGGTGTCAACATTCCTAAGCCAGTTACGACGACTCGACGTTTAGCCACGGGTTGCCTCCAATAAGGAAATTATTTTAGGTGGGGTGTATACCAAATTTATTAGTATCATTCTTCAGATAGACTAAGGGCAGCTTAATGCTGCCCTTAAAATCAAAATGCGTAAAATTACTCAGCGTGAGCTGTAACGTAATCGATTGCAGCTTGAACTGTAGTGATCTTTTCAGCTTCTTCGTCTGGGATCTCAGTGTCGAATTCTTCTTCAAGAGCCATTACTAGTTCTACTGTGTCAAGTGAATCAGCACCTAGGTCATCAACGAAAGAAGCTTCATGTTTTACTTCTTCTTCTTTAACACCTAGTTGCTCAATGATAATTTTCTTTACGCGTTCTTGGATGTCGCTCATTCTTCTTTCCTTTATTAAAAACGCCAATGCGTTATTTTCAGATTGCGGCGTAGTTTACGCCGCATAATTCTGTGATTCAAGGATTTGCTGATAATTACTTATCTGGTCAAACCTCTCGAATAGTATTTGTTCATTTATCGCTTATTTTCATAGCGAATTCAAGTATGTTTAAAGCAAGATCACAAAAAATTCAACAATTTTCGATAATCTTTCGTTAGCAAATTTCTGCCAACTTTCATTAGACCATGTACATCGCGCCATTTACGTGCAATGTTTCGCCTGAAACATACGCAGCAGCGTCAGATGCTAAATAACATACCGCAGCAGCAATTTCATCAGGTTGACCTAAACGTCCTGCAGGTACATTTGCAAGCGTAGCCGCTTTTTGGTCTTCAGTCAGCTCATCTGTCATATCTGTTTGGATAAAACCAGGTGCAACAACGTTTACAGTGATGCCACGTGATGCAACTTCGCGTGCTAATGACTTAGTAAAACCAATTACACCCGCTTTCGCTGCAGCATAGTTAGCTTGCCCCGCATTACCCATAGTGCCTACTACAGAACCGATATTAATGATACGGCCATTTTTCTTTTTCATCATAGGGCGTAAAACAGCCTTAGATAAACGGAAAATTGAGCTTAGGTTAGTGTCGATGATGTCATCCCACTCACCGTCTTTCATACGCATTAATAAGTTATCGCGAGTGATACCTGCATTGTTAACTAATACATCGATATCACCTAAATCAGCCTTGATCGCAGCAAGTGTCGCCTCAATCGATTCAGGATCTGTAACGTTAAGAGCATAACCTTTACCGTTGTCACCTAGGTATTCACTGATTTTAGCAGCACCTGATTCACTTGTTGCTGTACCCGCTACTTTTGCACCTTGTGCAACTAGCGTGTTTGCAATCGCTTTACCAATACCACGGCTTGCACCAGTGATTAGGACAACCTTGCCCTCAAGAGAAAATAAATTTGTCATTCTATTCCTACTTATTTCGCTTCATCAATAGCAGCTTGCGTATTAACCGCAGCACATACCATTGCTTTATCAATTCGTTTTGCAAGACCCGTTAGTACTTTACCAGGGCCAAACTCATAGCTTTGTGTGATACCTTGCGCAACTAATGCTTGTACTGTTTCAGTCCAGCGAACTGGGCTGTATAGTTGACGTACTAATGCATCTTTAATTGCTTCACTTGATTGCTCTGCTTTTACATCAACGTTGTTGATTACATCACACTTAGGTGTATTAAATGTTAAAGCAGCTAAATCAGCAGCTAATTTCTCAGCAGCTGGTTTCATTAGTTCACAGTGAGAAGGTACGCTTACTGCAAGTGGTAAAGCACGTTTAGCACCTGCTTCTTTACATGCTTCTGATGCACGCTCAACTGCCGCTTTATGGCCGGCAATAACAACCTGGCCTGGTGAGTTGTAGTTTACTGGTGAAACAACTTCGCCATTTGCTGATGCTTCACACGCTGCTTTAATTTCGTCGTCACCTAAGCCGATGATTGCAGCCATAGAACCAACACCCGCAGGTACTGCTTCTTGCATGTATAAACCACGATTTTCAACTAGTTTAACGGCTTCGCTTAAGCTTACAACGCCAGCACAAACTAATGCTGAATACTCACCTAAACTGTGACCGGCCATCACAACATCGGCATCAGGGTTTGCGTCTAACCATTGACGGTAAATAGCTACACTAGCAGTTAAAAGTGCTGGTTGTGTACGATGGGTTTGATTTAATTCTTCTTCTGGACCATTTAGTACAAGTGCAGCTAGATCATAGCCAAGAGCTTCGGATGCTTCAGCGAATGTTGCTTTAGCAATCTGTGAATCAGCTAATAGTTCAGATAACATGCCCACAGTTTGTGAGCCTTGACCTGGAAATACGAGTGCAATTTTATGTGCCATACTTTGCTCTTATAATTAAACAAAAAAATATTCTGTAGCAGGCAGCATAACAAGTTTTAGATATGCTGCACTACTTTGTTGTTGGATGTGTTTGCTCAAAAATCGCAGCGATTTTTTCAGGGAGTTGGCGTTCGACTTCCCGCGCGGCTTCATCAATAGCTGCATGAAACGCCTTCGGTGAGGCATTGCCATGGCTTTTAACAACAATACCGCGCAATCCTAACAGACTTGCGCCGTTATACTGGTCGGGGTTCACCCGCTTGTAGAGTTTTTTTATCACCGGACGTAATAAAAACGCTAAACTTTTGTATAAGAAATGTTTGTGTAAGGCTTTGGTGAGTTTGTGCATGATCAGTTTGGCAATACCTTCACAGGTTTTTAATGCCACATTACCTACAAATCCTTCGCACACAATAACATCGGCTTTTCCGCTGAAAATATCACTACCTTCACTGTAACCAGTGTAGTTGAGATATTCACACTGCTGCATTAACTGTGCAGCTTGTTTTATTCCTTCATGCCCTTTGATGTCTTCAGAGCCAATATTCAATAAACTAACTCTTGGGTTATCACAGCCAAGAGCCTGCCCTGCTACCACAGAACCCATAATGCCAAATTGATAAAGAGTTTGTGCATCACAATGCACATTAGCACCTAAATCAAGTAAATAGACTGGGTTTTTACGTTCGGTTGGAACGGCAGAGATTAATGCAGGACGTTTTACGCCTGGAAGCATCTTTAATACGTAATGCGCCATAAAAAATAACGCGCCTGTATTTCCAGAACTTACACACGCTTGCGCTTCACCCGACTTGACTAAATCGAGGGCAACTCGCATTGATGAATCTTTTTTAGAACGAACCGCTGAAGCAGGTTCACACGCATTTGTCACGACTTCGCTACAATGACGAATAATTAAACGAGGGTGCGAAACAGAATCGAGTGCTTCGAGTTCTTTTAGAATAACTTGCTGATTACCACATAAGATGAGTCTTAAGTTGGTATTAGCATTTACCGCTTGCACGGCAGCGGGGATAGATGAACGGGGGCCGTAATCGCCCCCCATCATATCTAACGCTATGGTTAGATTGGTCAGCATATAGCAATCTCTTAGTTAGAAATTACTTTAACGCCTTTGTAGTAACCGTCAGCAGTTACGTGGTGACGACGGTGAGTCTCACCAGAAACTTGATCTACAGTTAAAGTTGGACCACTGATCGCATCGTGTGAACGGCGCATGCCGCGTCTTGCACGAGACTTTTTGCTTTTTTGTACAGCCATTAGTCTTCTCCTAAGAATCTTTCTTAAGTTGTTTCAAAATATCAAATGGATTTGGTTTGTCATCTTTTGCTGCTAATTTACCAAAGCTAGTAGGCTCTGATGAATAACTGCACGAAGCTTCGTTGTGTGTAGGCACTATTGGAATCGCTAAAATCAATTCGTCTTCGATTAACTCAAATACGTTGATTTCACCGTTTTCGTCCAGTTCTACTTCATCGTAGCCTTCAGGAAGATGATCTGACTCTGCATCCAAACCAACTGGCGAATACACAAAGTCTTGATCCAAATCCAACCCTAATTCACCATTACAGCGTTGACAAGTTACAGTTACATGTGTTGATAAGTTTCCACTTATTACCACTAAACCTTGCTCATCAATTTTGCAATGAATCTTTACCGCTATTTCACCTACTTCTTCCTGCACAACTTGCTCTAAACGAGAAAGTTTTTCAAGCGGAACAATACCGTCATACGTTAAACGATGTTGAGCTGCTTTGCTGGGATGAAGAGTGATGGGAATTTTCACCTTTTGCATAGGGGCTGCATCATATAGATAGTTAGTAAGTTAGTCAAAGTAAAAAACCAATTTTGATAGGTTTTTAACGATCTTCTGCTTTGTTTTCGGATTCATTGTGGCTTATCCTTGGCAAAATACAATTTTTATCCAGAATTTATTATGAAACCAACACTTATATTAGCGTCCAGCTCACCTTTTAGACAGCAATTATTAACTAAGTTTAACTTACCTTTTCAAAGTTTTTCACCAGATATAGATGAATCCCCTATTGCAGCTGAAACGCCAGAACAATTAGTTGCACGTTTAAGCGAGCAAAAAGCCCGAGTTGCCAAACAACATTTTAGTGAAGGTTTGGTGATCGGCTCTGATCAAGTTGCGGTATTCAACGATACAATTTTAGGTAAACCTCATACTAAAGAGAATGCCGTTAAGCAGCTATCATCGTTCAGTGGCCACACAGTGACCTTTTTAACGGGTTTAAGTGTATATGACATACAGAGCGATAAAGCAATTACCACTGTGGTGCCGTTTGATGTGACATTTAAAACACTCACACTTGAGCAGATCAATGCTTATTGCGATGCAGAGCAGCCATACAACTGCGCAGGCAGCTTTAAAAGTGAAGGGTTAGGCATCTGTTTATTTAAAAAGCTCAGTGGCGATGACCCTAATACATTGATAGGTCTGCCACTGATCACATTAACTAAAGTGCTGGCTGAGTTTGATGTTGATATATTGATGCTTCAAGGGAAGTAGTTAAAACTTGCAATAGCTGTTGATATGAATCGACAACACATAACGGCGTGTGTTGTAGTAACTGCGCCGGGCTATGAGCACCAAAACTCACACCAATACAAGCAATACCTGCGGCATTAGCCATTGCCATATCGAGTTGGCTATCGCCAACCATCACAGCATCACGTTTAGCTATGCCCTGCTCTTGTAAAATTTGCTCAAGCATATCCGGTGATGGCTTAGACTTAGCATCATCTGAGCATTTTACAGTGGCAAAGTACTTACCAAGGCCTGACTCGTTAAGTAGTCTATCGATGCCTTCACGACCTTTACCGGTAGCCACTGCCAATTGCATACCTGCGTCGCTTAGCTGCTTTAGTACAGTTTCTACATCAGCAAATAAAGGCGTGGGTGTGACATCTAACTCACGATACTGCGCTTTGTAAGCTGCAACCAGTTCATCGTTTAAATGTAAATGAGCAGGAAAAAGCGCCTCTGTAGCCTTTGCTAGCGACAAACCAATCACATCTTTTGCTTGCTGAACTGTTGGTACAGCAATACCGAGCTGTCTTGCTGTATTTTGCAAACAAGTAACGATTTTTGGCACAGAGTCCATCACTGTGCCGTCCCAATCGAAAATAACCAGCTTAAACTTGTTCATTATCTGCACGTAGCTTTTTAATGCAGTTTTTAAGTGCATTATCTAGTGGTGCCTCAACATGCATGGTTGTTTCGTTTTTAGGATGCATAAAACGTAAATCATGAGCATGTAAAAACAAACGATTTAAACCAGTTAGCTTGTTCACGTATTGATCAAACTCTGCAACGCCGTATTTATCATCACAAGCAATCGGGTGACCTTTACATTGTGTATGCACACGAATTTGGTGAGTACGCCCTGTTACCGGCGACGCTTGCACTAGTGAGCACTCAGCATATCGCTCAAGCACACGAAAACGTGTATGTGATGGTTTACCTTCATTATTATCAACGCGTACAACACGCTCACCTGACTTCAACGTGTTTTTACGAAGTCCTTCGGTAACATTTTTTGTTTTAGAGTCCCATTGGCCATCGACTAACGCCCAATAGTTCTTTTCCATGGTTTTTTCACGTAACTGCTTATGCAAATCAGTCAACACAGAACGACGCTTTGATATTAGCAAGCAACCTGATGTGTCACGGTCTAAACGGTGAACAAGCTCTAAGCTACGCTCCTCTGGACGAAGTACACGAAGTGCTTCAATTAATCCATAACTCAAGCCACTGCCGCCATGCACAGCCATGCCCGAAGGCTTGTTGATCACCATTAAATACTTGTCTTCAAACAAAATGGCGTCTTCAAGCTGTTTTACCTTATCGAGTTTTTTTGGCACAAACTCTTCTTTTTCAGCCACTTTAATAGGTGGAATACGAACTACATCATTTAGTTGTAGTTTGTAGACAGGTTTTATGCGTTTTTTATTTACTCGCACTTCGCCCTTACGAAGGATTTTATAAACTGCACTTTTAGGCACACCTTTTAGGTGAGTAATAAGAAAGTTATCAATACGTTGACCGAGATGGTCTTCACCTATGGTAACAAACGAAACTTGTAAGCCGGTTTTTTCTGACATTGCCTAATCACTGATTTAAGTAAATAATTTAGTTGCTAACGCGACGGTAATAGTGGGATAATCACCGTCGCGAACATAAAGTTTGCAAGTAACAACGGTGCTTTTATCACATTAATACATTCGTGAAGCATATTCTGGGTTGCCGATCATACAGATCCGCGCTAAGTTTTCCAAAGCTTTTATAATTACCCAGCCAACACGAGCGTTCAATTATCGGCGATGCGCGTAATATATTGCCTGAATAATTTGAGCACGAATGTTGATTAATGAACATAAAAAGCAATTGAACAAGATAAATTGACTGATAGTGACGACGTAGCAACGTCATTCAGATACAGCTGTTGTAGCAAGACATTGAATAAAAATTTGAACATGGTCGACTTCGGGACAGAACTCGTAAATTAAAACCGCAGAATTGGCGGCAGTTTTGACACCAAAAAGAATTTAATAACGTGACAACATGTTATTGTCAGCCACACTTAGTGATGCTCAATGTAAGCAAACAACCTCAGGTTTTGACTTTAACCAGTCGTGAGACTGCACAAAAACAACCGTCAGAAACCACTGAACAGACGAGTTTATATCGTCATGTCAGCGACAGAATTAGTAGAGTAACAATATGAAACGTATGCTAATCAATGCGACGCAGCAAGAAGAAATGCGCGTTGCACTGGTTGATGGCCAGCGCCTGTATGATTTAGACATAGAGAGCCCAGGTCACGAACAAAAAAAAGCAAATATTTACAAGGGTAAAATTACCCGTATCGAACCGTCACTAGAAGCAGCCTTTGTTGATTATGGTGCTGAAAGACACGGTTTCCTTCCTCTTAAAGAAATAGCTCGCACCTACTTCCCACAAGGCTATACATTCCAAGGTCGTCCAAATATCCGTGACGTGATCAAAGAAGGCCAAGAAGTAATCGTGCAAGTTGATAAAGAAGAACGTGGCCAAAAAGGCGCAGCGTTAACTACTTTTATCAGTGTTGCAGGTAGTTATTTAGTACTTATGCCTAACAACCCTCGTGCGGGTGGTATTTCCCGCCGTATTGAAGGTGATGAGCGTACTGAACTTAAAGAAGCACTAAGCCGTTTAGAGTTACCTAAAGGCATGGGCTTAATTGTTCGTACCGCAGGTGTTGGTAAATCATTTGAAGAACTTGATTACGACTTAAAAGCACTATTAGTGCATTGGCAAGCAATTCAGCAAGCAGCTGATAGCGGCCCTGCTCCATTCCTAATTCACCAAGAAAGTAACGTAATTTTCCGCGCAATCCGTGACTATTTACGTCGTGATATTGGTGAAATTTTAATTGATAAAGCACGTGTATTTGAAGAAGCGAAAGCGCATATTGAGCGTTTCCGTCCAGATTTCATGAGCCGTGTTAAGCTTTATCAGGGCGATGTACCACTATTTACTCACTACCAAATTGAAAGCCAAATTGAGTCTGCTTTCCAACGTGAAGTTCGCTTACCATCAGGTGGTTCAATTGTAATCGACCCAACTGAAGCGCTAACGTCTATCGATATCAACTCATCAAAAGCCACTAAAGGCGGTGATATTGAAGAAACAGCACTTAATACCAACTTAGAAGCCGCAGACGAAATTGCCCGTCAATTACGTTTACGTGACTTAGGTGGCCTTATTGTTATCGACTTTATCGATATGACACCACCACGCCATCAACGTGAAGTTGAAAACCGTTTAAAAGACGCTGCTCGCCCTGACCGTGCCCGTGTACAGATTGGTAAGATCTCACGCTTTGGCCTGCTTGAAATGTCGCGTCAACGTCTGCGCCCTTCATTAGGTGAAGCAAGCCAAGGCCCATGTCCTCGTTGTAATGGTCAAGGTACGATTCGTTCTAACGAGTCAATTGCATTGTCTATCCTTCGTTTAATCGAAGAAGAAGCAATCAAAGACAACACATCTCAAGTAAATGCACAAGTGCCTGTTGCTGTTGCCGCTTACCTATTAAACGAAAAACGTCGTAGTGTTCAGCGCATCGAAAAGCGCCATAACGTTGATGTTGTGATCATTCCTAATCAACACATGGAAACACCTCATTACGAAGTAGTTCGCTTACGTAAAGACGAAACAATCGAAACAGTAAGCTACGAGCAAGTTGTTGCTCCTGAGCCAGAAGCATTTGAAATGGCTAAAGCGCCTTCAGCACCAGTTCGTGAAGAGCCGGTTCTAAAAGGTGTAGTAATGCCTACAACACCTGCTCCTCAAGCTGCGCCTAAAGTTGAACAAGCCACTCCTGCGGCTAAAAAGTCTGAAGGTGGTTTATTTGCTGCAATTGGTAAATTCTTCAAATCATTATTCAGTAATGCCGAAGAGGAAGCTGAAAAAGAGCAAGAAGAGAAAAAGGCAGCACAAAGACGTAGCAATAATCGTCGCAACAACGACAACCGTCGCCGTAGCAACAATCAACGTCGTCGTAATTCGCGCAATAAGCGTCCAGATGATGCACAAGCTAAAGAAGAAAACACAAACACTTCTAATAAGCCTGAGCAAAAAGAAGGTAACGAGAATCGCAACAAACGTCGTCGTAATTCTAACAACAGAAAACGTAATGAAAAACGTAATGATGATGTAGAGCAAACGACAAAAGATACTGCACAAGAAACGCAAGCAGAGCAACCGAAGGAAACTAAACCTAAGGTTCGTCGCCAACGTCGTAACTTACGCAAGAAAGTTCGCGTACAGGATGAACATGCAGATGATGCGAATACAGTAAAAACAACTGAAACAGTTGAGCAAGCTGCAAAAGCTGAGAAACCAGCTAAGCCTGCAAAAGAAACAGTAGCTGTTGAGACTGAACAAGCAGAACAATCAGATTCTGAAAAGAAAGTTCAAGCTAAACCAGTTAAAACAGAAGCTGAACCTAAACAAACAGAGCAAATTGAATCTGTTGAAGCATCAACAGACGAAGAGCAAGCGCAACCTCGCACTCGTTCTCGTCGTTCACCACGTCACTTACGTGCTGCTGGTCAACGTCGTCGTCGCCCTGAGCAAGACGAGAAGTCGAGTGATGACAAAACTGATGCTCCTGCATTCATTCCGGTTGCTGATCAAGCTGCTGCTGAATATGAAGCTGAGCTAAAAGCTAAACAAGCTCAAGCTGGAGAGCCAGTAAAAGCTGAAGAACCAGTAAAAGCTGAAGAGCCATTAAAAGCTGAAGAACCAGTAAAAGCTGAAGAACCAGCAAAAGCTGAAGAAC
This sequence comes from Pseudoalteromonas apostichopi, assembly GCF_030297135.1. Lineage (NCBI taxonomy): Bacteria > Pseudomonadati > Pseudomonadota > Gammaproteobacteria > Alteromonadales > Pseudoalteromonadaceae > Pseudoalteromonas > Pseudoalteromonas apostichopi. The sequence goes on along the minus strand of NZ_AP028065.1, from coordinate 3,337,912 downwards.
CAGTAAAAGCTGAAGAACCAGTAAAAGCTGAAGAACCAGTAAAAGCTGAAGAACCAGTAAAAGCTGAAGAACCAGTACAAGCTGAAGAACCAGTACAAGCTGAAGAACCAGTAAAAGCTGAAGAGCCAGTACAAGCTGAAGAACCAGTACAAGCTGAAGAACCAGTAAAAGCTGAAGAGCCAGTACAAGCTGAAGAGCCAGTACAAGCTGAAGAGCCAGTACAAGCTGAAGAGCCAGTACAAGCTGAAGAGCCAGTACAAGCTGAAGAGCCAGTAAAAGCTCAAAAGCCAGTACAAGCTGAAGAGCCAGTACAAACTGAAGAGCCAGTACAAGCTGAAGAACCAGTACAAGCTGAAGAACCAGTAAAAGCTGAAGCACCTGCTAAAAATGAGAAAACAGTTTTAGTAAAAGGTTCAGCAAGCGCTGCAATGGCAAAACCTACGCCTGTAACTGACAGTGAGCCAGAGCCAACGCCAGCGGCTATGGCACATGACAAACGTGTAACTATTCCAGATAGCGGCCTTCGTGCAGGTTCAATTAAACCTGCTGGCAGAGCCAGTGCTGATATGGCAAAAACCTTAGCGGCTGATTAATTTAGTCGCTTAACTAAAAAAGCCGCGTTTTTTAACGCGGCTTTTTTGTGTGTAATGTTTTTAAATAATACCAATTCGCTTAGTTAAGTGATCTATTTTGAGGCAAGGAAACCTCGTTGATAGCAAGGCAAAAATTTCGTTATTTAGTTGTTCTAAATCAGAAATTTTTAACGCAGGTAGCGACAGGTTTAATCCCTCAAAATGATTAAGTATTATTGCTGATTGGTATAACAATATCTTGTGTACCTAGGTGAGTTGCATAGCCGCCCACAAGAACCTTATAAACACCCTGCTCGTTCGAATAAACACTGGCTGAAATGTGTGAACTGCACCCCATTGCTCGGCCTTGTTCAAACTTAAAATGATTTTCTTGCTGTACAAATACATGCTTTGATAAGTAGCATGCAAGCGCACCACTGGCGCTACCGGTTGCTGACTCTTCGGGTATACCAACCAAAGGCGCAAAGTTACGGCAACTTGCGGTCAGCTCACTTTGCTCTTCACATAATTCAAAGGCATGAACACCAATTACATTATGCTGTTGGCAGAACTCGCTAAGCGCAACTTCATCGATATTGATTTTATCTAAGTAGCCATTGGGCACAGCGATAATAATATCCGGTAAACCTGTAGTTATTACATCTATTGGCAAGCCTGTTTCTGCGAATGTTGTTTCACAAAGCCCTAGTAAGTTTACAAAGTCACCATAAGCTAAGTTGCCAAGATAATTTGGCAAGGCTTGCTCCATGGTAATTTGCCCGTCTTCGGCAATTGTTACACCTAACAAACCCGCTTTTGTTCGCTGAGTGTAATTACCTGCGTTTAAAATACCTTGGTCATATAAGGTAGCAAACACCGCAAGTGTTGCGTGTCCACAAAAATCAACTTCTTCGGTTGTAGTAAAAAATGATACAGCAAAGTCAACTTCATGATCTTGCTCTACAAAAGCCGTTTCTGAAAAGCCAACTTCTTTTGCAATCTTCAATTTTTCTGTATCTGAAAGATTGTCAGCATTTAATACCACGCCTGCAGGGTTACCACCTGCTCCCTCTGCTGTAAATGAGTTAACTAAAAATGCAGTTATTGTCATTATTTTTTCCATACTTAAGTTAAAAACTAGGTATTACACTTGCGCCATAATATATCGATATGTTTGTAGTGCTATAAAAGTTGAGATCTAAATTGGCTGTTTTATACAAGGAATATAATTCTTACGATTCTAAATCTAACACCTAAGCTGACGTTACACCCATACATCATTAACCGCGGTCAACTGCCCACCTGCATTACCTGTATTTACAACCCCTTTAGGTTCAACAAGCATTATTTTACATTCTGTGTCTGCCTTTGGTTTATGTTCAACGCCCTTAGGAATTACAAATAATTCACCAGCTTCTAAAGTCACTACGCCATCCCTAAACTCAATTTCAAGCATGCCTTCAATAACAATGAATACTTCATCAGTATCAGGGTGATCATGCCAAACAAATTCACCTTCAACTTTAGCGAGTTTAAATTGATAGTCATTCATTTCAGCAATGACCCTTGGAGACCAATGCTCTGTGAATTTAGAAAACTTGTCTTTAAAGTTAACTGGTTTGTAAGTCATATTTATTCATCTCCGAAACGATCTTTGTGTAAGTCAAATTCATAAAATAACATTCCATTTTCCTTTGAAGCTTGTTCTTCAAAAGCCAATTTTTTTAAAAGCTTAATCGATGGTGTATTTAACTCATCAACACCAGCAATAAGCTTACGCCAGTATGAATGAGTACAAGCGAGGTTTATAAAGCCCTGCAATAACTCAAGTGCAAGACCCTGCCCCCAATACTGCTCAGCTAACAAATAACCGATATGAGCATCATGCTTTTCGGTATATACAAATAAAAGCCCAATAACTTCTTGATGTTGAGATTGCAGCATTAATAGACGGCACTCGTTAAGCATGTTAGCCAGCCACTTTTCAGCTGCAGCTATAGAATCTACCCCCTGAAAATAACTAGGTAAGTTTGCAACTACAGCAGGTGTTAATATCGCAGGTAAAGCGTTAACTAAAGTAGTTCGCTCTGACTTAGTGTCATTCGAGTTTAATTCAATAACGTTTAGTCTCTGTGTATTAAATGAAAGATTCATTTAATCTCTTAAATCTTCAGCTGTAAAATTACTTTTAAATGTAAAAGCATAAGGTGTGTCACCGTTTGTACGAAGATATTGCAACTTTTCTAATGCTTCTTGAGGGGTTGGAATATGCTTATCTTCAATCCACCATAAAACATAACTATCTTCAGCTAAGCGATGAAACCATTCAGCTTTTCTACGCATGAAATCTCTGTGATGAGTGCGAAACATAAAATTTTTAAGATCTTCAACGCTTTCCCACACAGACATATTGATAATCATATTCGGATCATCAAATAACTTAATATTGGTAGCATCACCTGATTCGTCTTTTAATCGCCATACAAATCCAGCACTGTTTTCAGCAACGCCATTTATTAAATCGAGATTGTCTACAAAATCTTTTATTTCTGGCGCATCCAATGGGTATTTGGCAAGAGCTATATTTAGCTGAGCAAGTTTCATCTTATGACTCTCCATAGCCATAGGGAAGTTTGTACCTTTAGTGTATTAAAATTAAGCTATATATCAATAACAAAGTTATTGAAAATCAAACCTAACTTATCTAATGTTTTTGTTCATTAATAAAAAGCCCAGCTAGTGCTGGGCTAAAAAGTGTTATCTATCTTCATATTAAAGTTGAGTCAAATTAACTCTCTTCCTGCTCCATAAAACGCTGTAGCTGGTCTTTAAGGTTAGGTGGAATACCTTTGATCACAAGTGTATCCGTAGCCTCGTTGTACATTACACGCTCACCTAAGTGTTTACGTTCAAAGCTCACGCTGACACCACCGCCCATGCCTGAGAACTTCACCATACTAGTGACTGTTTTCTTATCAACAGGGAAAGACTCTTCTAAGTCGTAACTTTGCTCTTGGCAAAAGCTGTCAAATGGACTGTCTTCATTTTTCGATAAGGTTGCAGAAAGTTCTTTAACGTTGGCATCTTCACCTGTTGTCACGCAATCATTACAGTAATCAAATACTTGCTTGCGTAGCTCGTCTTTCTCTGACTTATCGTATTGTTGCTCAGATAAGTAATCTTCTACAGCATTTAACATGACTTGGCTTTGCTGTTTAGGATCAATGCCCTCTTCGCAGCCTAAAAAGTCTAAAAAGAAGTCAGCAACTTTACGACCCGCACGACCTTTAATAAACGACACATAGCGGTTATCTTCTGGTTGTGTATCCCACGCAGTTAAATCTACACGTGCAGCTAGTTGCATACGCGAAATATCTAAGTGGCGTGATGATGCTAGATCAAGCTCAGAAGTAATTGAATAATGCTCTTTAATATTGATCATAGCAATTAACAAGAAGTCACTTGCCACATATTGATAATGGCAAAAAACTAAATAACCCGTTTCGTTAAAAGCATACTTATTTAACTCTTCTTTAAGCACATTCGTTGCTTGCTCTGTCATGTGCCAAAAGCCTAGTTCATTGTTACGGTAACTTTGCATTGCTGAAGCAACAATGCTGTTTTTCTCGCCGCTGAATGCACAGTAGCCTTTACCTGGCTTACCATTATATGCATGGTGTAGCTGCTCAATAAAAACGGCTACTTTATCGTTAACAACCATCTCATCATTGCGTAAATGAATATCTGTATCGTCATCTTTTTTGTCTACATAATGAACGACTAATTTTTTAACATCTATTGTCATCTTTGTTTTTCACGCCTCTGGTGTTAAAATACGGGAATATAACTCTTTTTATCGAACCAACTGATGCCTATCATATCAAAATATTCTAATGAGCAAGTAGAACAAATCGTTGATCAGCTGATTGATGTACTAACAGAGCACAAAGCGCCTGTTGATTTAAGCCTTATGTGTTTAGGAAATTCTATCACGCATATTTTAAAAGAGCATGTACCATCAGAGAAAAGACAAGCTGTTGCCGACAACTTTGCCAAAGCATTAGCACAGTCGGTTAAATAAGATTTATGAATTTATCGCAACAAAGTCAGTTTTCTTCAAAAGTAAGTCAGCTTTTAAGTTGGGGCCATTGGTTCACTTTTGCTAACATAGGTTTAGTGCTATTTATTAGCTTAAGCTACTTAGTCGCAGACAGTGCACCAACCACTTTTATAGGCTATGTTTACATGCTCGTGACTTGGTTAAGTCACACGAGCTTTATTACTTTTATTGCCTTTGTTTTAACGATATTTCCATTAAGCTTAGTGTTTCCATACCCTCGGCATATTAGAGGGATGGCAGCAATTATCGCAACACTTGGGGCATCATTCTTAACGCTTGATGCCTATGTGTATTTCAACTTGGGTTATCACCTCAATACTTCTGCCCTACCAGAGATAGTTTCTTTATTGTGGCACCGTTTAACAAGCTCACCCGCTTTAACAACGATTCTTGCAGGCGGTATTGTTCTGCTAATTTTAGCGTTTCAATTATTAGTCAGTAACTATACTTGGCACCATTTGGCGCGTTTAAAGCAATATAAATTCCCGCGCTATGCAACCAGCACTATCTTAGTGTGCTTTGCATTAAGCCACAGTATTCATATTTGGGCTGACGCTAACTTAAAATTTGATATTACTAAGCAAGATAATGTATTGCCATTGTCATACCCAACAACAGCAAAAAGCTTATTAGCAAAAAATGATTTACTTGATATCGAAAGCTATAAAGAAGCTCACGATGTTAGGCTAGACCCACATAATATTAATTACTTAGCACCGGCCCCACTTGCCGAGTGTAAGGCTGAGTCGAGTGCTACTATCGATATTTTAGTATTTGAAAACAATACTGAACTTGAGAAATATGTTGCCACTGAGCCGGCACTGCGTAAAACCGATTTGTTCTTACAGCCTGTTGAAGCCGAAGATACTTTATTTAGTTTAGTGTATGGCCTACCAGCATTTTACAAAGCACCTATTCTAGACAAGCAGCAACTACCTGTGTGGCTTACTGATAATCGCTCAATTCAAATTAATGGTTTTGAACAATTCGAATTTATTAATAACGACGATCAAAACCCTGCGGTACGTTTAGTACGTGCAGATGCTGCAACACAAACTCGCGAATCTGCCAATGCCGTATTTGCTTTTAGCCTTGCTAAAGAAAGCAATGGCATTGTCACAGCCTCACGTCTATACAGCTCAGATAAAAAAGTTGTACAAACCGATGGGCTTATTCAACCAAGCGATATTATCGCCACCAGCGTTGGTCACTACCTTGGCTGCAAAACATTAGCTAAACAAACCATGTTAGGTAGTAACCTATATAAACGTCATGATGACACTGGCGTAAACTACTCGCAAAATGTATTTATCGCATTTAAAAAAGACCGAATCACCCTGATTGATTCTGATGGTAATTTTAAAAATATTTCAGCAGCACAAGGCTTTGCAATTGAACAAGGATTAGATATTCCATTCTTAGTGCAAAGTATTAAAAAACTGAAGCGATATACGCCTTAGAACTTATTGATAAATCAATAATATGAACTAGCTTTAGATATTAGACACCTTATTTGATTAGGAGACACGGATGTCATGAAAGCCATAATCATTTACCTTATATCAATAGCCCTACTGTGTTTTTCATACAACTCAATGGCTGCCACCACTGAATACTATAAATGTGTTACAGACAGAGGCACAATATTTAGTGAATTTCCCTGCGGTAGCCGCGCAATAAAACATAAGATCCAAGTAACCGACCCAGACTTACAAGCTCCGAAAAACTTTGTTAAAGAGCTTAATGAGCTCGAACGCCAGCAAATTATCAGGAATATTGAGGCTGAAATTCGCAGTTATAAGTACCGTTTAGATATTTTAAGCCGCAACCGAGATAGAGCTCAGTATCAACAAGAACAACGCCTAAATCGTATTTTGTCTGATAAAGAAGCTAAGCAGATTAGTAAAGACATCAAAAAACAACTGAAAGCAATTAACAAGCAATATGGGCGTGACGTGAAAAGTGTTAATAAAAAACTCGCAAAACTTGAGAAAAAACTAGCTCGCTATAATTAAATACACTTTACTATTGGGTTTAAAGAATAAATAACATATTCTTAACACCTATAGAGTTATTGCTCTATGTTGGTATAAGACCAACACGCTTAATTAAGTGAACTATTTTGATGCAATAAAACCTTGTTGATAACAAGGCAAAAATGTCGTTATTTAGTTGTTCTAAATTAGAGATTTTTAACGCAGTTAGCGACAACTTTAATCCTTCAAAATGATTAAGTATTATTGCGGGTTAGTATGATTGTTAGAAGGAGTTTATATGCAGCCACAACACATTGCAGAGTTAATTTTATCTGGGTTTCGCAATCACTATAAACTCTTTCAAGCGATCACTGCCAAAGCGCCACTCGCGTTTGCAAACCGCGATTGGCAAAAAATAAATGAGATAAGCAAACTCAGAATTAGCCATTACGATGATCGGGTTAACGAAACCATTGCTAAGCTCAAATCGCTTAATGAACAGCAAATTATTACCTTAAACCAAACCTGCTGGCTTGAAACTAAACAACTCTATCAACAATTTTTGCGCTTTCACCCTCAAGCAGAACTCGCCGAAACCTTTTACAACTCGGTGTTTTGCCGCTTATTTCATCGCCGTTATTTTAATAATGACTTTATCTTTGTTAAAGCAACTTTAGCGGATGCTCCAGCATTACCGATGGAAGTAGAGTACCGAAGTTACCACCCTGTTGTTGATGGCCTAAGACCCACGATACGCAAAATTATTAACCAGTTTGATTTTAAAGCGCCCTTTGTCGATTTAGAACGCGATATCCGCTTGCTGGTAAAGGCCTTTTATAAGCAAGCACCCGACACACATCACCAAGCATGGCAAATGCGCTTTGATATACTGCAAGCCCCGTTTTACCGAAACAAAGCTGCTTATATTGTTGGCCGTGTGGTATCAGAAAGTGGCGTACAGCCATTTATTATTGCGGTGTTGCATCATGAAGACAAAGGTCTATACCTCGATGCCCTACTTACCAAATCATCGCAAATGCGGGTTATTTTTGGTTTTGCGCGTGCTTATTTTATGGTTGAAACCCATGCGCCATCTGCGTTAGTACGCTTTTTAAATCAGCTTATGCCGAACAAAACTCTGGCAGAGCTTTACAATGCAATAGGTTTTCATAAACAAGGTAAGACCGAGTTTTACCGAGAGTTTTTAAGTCATTTAGAGCATTCAAACGATCAGCTCGTTATTGCCCCTGGTACACCCGGGATGGTGATGATGGTATTTACCCTGCCTTCGTTTGGTTATGTATTTAAAGTCATTAAAGACACCTTTGGTGAAAGCAAACCCTTTGGCCGCGATACCGTATTAAAACGCTACCAATTAGTAAAAAGCCATGACCGTGTTGGCCGCATGGCCGACACCATAGAGTATTCGAACGTCGTATTTCCACTGGCTCGATTTGATAGTAAATTACTTGAAGAGTTACATAAAACCATTGGTTCTTCGATGATAATTGAAGGCGAATGGTTAATCATCAAGCATTTGTATATTGAAAGACGGATGACACCGTTAAACCTGTATCTTGAAAATGCCAGTGAACAACAAGCGTTTGAAGCAATAGAAGAATATGGTCAAGCTTTAAAAGAAATGATCGCCGTAAATATTTTCCCAGGCGACATGCTGTTGAAAAACTTTGGGGTGAGTAAACATAATCGCATTATTTTTTACGACTATGATGAAGTTCAGTACCTAACAGACATGAACTTTCGCGCCTTACCAAAAGCAAAGTCGTACGATGATTACTTAACCAATGAGCAGAGTTACTCTGTGGCACCACAAGATGTGTTTCCAGAGCAATTATGTACCTTTGTGACAGCAAACCCAGTGTATAAGCAATATTTATTAAGTACACACCCTGAGCTTGAAGATCCAGCCTATTGGCGACAAGCACAATACAATTATAAGCAAGGTGTAGTTAGCCACATTTATCCATACCCTGCTGCACAACGATTTATCCATTATTGGTAAACACCAAGGACACACAATGAATATAAGTAAAATAGATTTAAACTTACTTGTTTACCTAGATACCTTACTAAGAGAGTGTAATGTAACTAAAGCTGCTAACCAGCTGAGCATTACCCAACCTGCCATGAGTAATGGCCTAAAAAGACTCCGTAATTTATTTAACGACCCTATTTTAGTGCGTACCAGTGAAGGGATGGTACCAACTGAGCGTGCAAAAGAATTACAGCCGGTGATCCGCGGCATTTTAATGACTCTTGAAGAAACACTTGCACCAAACCGCGAATTTGAAGCATCACAAAGTAAACGTGTTTTTCGTATCATGGCCAGTGACTATGCAGCAAGTACCCTTGCACCACGCTTATTGAGCAAATTACACGAAGAAGCGCCCGATACCACACTCGATATTTTGACTCCAAGTGATGTAACCTTCCACGACGTTGAAAACGGTAAAGTGGATATGGCTATCAACCGTTTCGAAAACTTACCGCAATCGTTTCACTATAAACAAATTTGGAAAGACAGCTTTTGTTGCTTAGTAAAAGCAGATAACCCAATTATCAAAGACTTCAGCCTCGACAGCTATTTAAAAGCCCGTCATATCTGGGTAAGTAAAACAGGCTTTGGTGTAGGTGTTGGGATGGACCCTAAAGATGTGCAAAAGCTAGGTTGGGTAGATGAAGCGCTCGCTCACTTTGGTAAACACCGAAATATTGCCACCTTTACTCGTAACTACCACGTTGCCATTCACTTAGCGAAAGAACAAAACTTAGTAGCAACTTTACCATCTAAAGCGGCAAATATTTATTTAGACGATCCGGGCCTTACAATTCTAGAGCCGCCATTCCCTATTCCACCATTTGAGCTAGATATGATTTGGAGCCCGCTGCTACACCGCGATGCAAGCCATATTTGGTTACGCCAAAAAGTTGCAGAAGTAGCCGACGAGCTTAAGTAAGATTTTACCACTGAATTTGTAATTATTGCTGATAAGCAAGGTGTTAGCTTAGCTTATCAGCAATCCCCCTCCTATAAAAAACCTACAACCACTTGAAATACAATAACTTTATATTTAAGTGATGAACTGGAATATGCTTTGCAAGTATCTAATTACATTGTTTTTAATATTCAAAAAGAGGTCATTATGAATACTCATCAAGGACAAGACGTTCATCATATTGCAGATATCATTCAAGTTATGAATAGCGGTATCGATTTTTATGAAAAAGCACAGGAAAAAGTAACCGACCCAAGCATTATTGCCTTATTTCAACGCATGATAGATGCGCGTAAAGTAAGTGTTGAGCGCTTACAACCTTATGCCATTAACGAAAATGGCGAGCGTGAAAATGGCTCTGACTTTGCTGTAGAAGCACGTAAAGCCTATACATCTTTAATAACTAAACTTGGTGCAGACAAAAACGCCACGTACGTTAGCGAACTTGAAGAAGTTGAAGATAAAACACTAGCTGAAATCAAACACGCGCTTAAAAAACCACAACCACATGACTGTGAAGCCGCATTATCAAAAACCCTGCTGACAATTCAAAGTTGTCATGCTGAAATGAGTAAAATGAAAAAGCATTAAATTGTGAGAGTGCAAAGCCCAGTTACGCTGGGCTTTTATCTGTTTAGATATAGATAAGCGGTGTGTATCTCACCTGAGAGTTTAACTCTTAGGTTTAAACATCTATTGAGAGACAGCAACAGCTTAATTCACCATCCGAAGTGCGAGCTTTCCCTAAGTTCCGCTAAGTTCCAATTTCTGACCATCAAGCTTGACTCGTTAATGCCTCAAAATAATTCAGAGCAATAGATCTTGTTTACTTCGATCCTCCTAATTCTCCCAATCAAAAGTCATCCGAAGTAATTTGGGTAGCAGCATTTTCTGACATTATAAGGCATCATGCAATCTAACTTATGTTTCTATGAGAGTGTCGAGTTAATGTTTAACAATAAAAAGCTGATTTTATTTTTCATATTTATTCTGCTAATTGACTTCAATGTTGCTGCTAATAGCACGTTAGAAAGTCTTCAGCTCACCCAAATACTAAAGGATGATTATGACGGTGTTGATGGCTTAGGTAATCCTAGAAGCGTAAAAATTCTTATGGATAATTCTAAGGTTTTTGTGTCTAGCGGAGATGATAATGCTTTTGCCATTTTCAATGTCGACAATAATTTTAACCTAGCTTTAAGTCAAATATTTAAAAATTCCTCAACCAACATAAATGGACTAGAGGGGGCTTCAGGTGTTGCCTATTTGGAGCAAGGTGATCAGGTAGTTGTAACAGGCTTTTATGATGGAGCTTTAACCCAATTTTCTAAAAATAAAAACAGTTATCGATTTAATAAAACTATTAGTGACGGTCTTCATTATGAGCGAATATTTAAGAGTGATGTGTCCGTTGGTAAATTAGATACTCTGGGACTGCTTGGCGCTTGGGATGTAATTAAGACACACAACGAAAAGCAACTCTTAGTTGCAAGCTATATGAGCAATGCTGTAGCGATTTTTGATATTACATCCGATGGTCGGATTCTTTTTAATAGAGCAATAAAAGACGCGAGACCACTTGAAAATAGCTTAGGTAAACCAGTTAGTTTAGCCTTGTCTTCATTGAATGATGAATTATATGTGCTGGGTTTTGATAACCATCAATTAACTATCTTTGATCGAAAAGACGGGGGGGAGTTATTGGTAAAACAAGTAATAAAAAATGGCGTCGCTGGCGTGGAACAATTTGTTAATCCTCAAAAGATCGTCGTTTCACCTGAAGGGAAGTATTTATATGTCGCCTGTTCAGGTAGCAACGCGATTGTTGTTTTTCAAAAGAAAGAAACTGGACAATATGCTTTTGTGCAGGCAGTCAATAATTCTGACGTTGGTGGTTCAGGCCTAGAAGGCGCCAGTAGTTTAGCAATATTGGCTGACGGCTCGAAAATTTATGCTGCTGGAGAGGCGGGACACGGCTTGTATTTGTTTAGTGCGGGCGTTGATGGGCGACTTAGCTTTAAGAGTAAACTGTTAAGTGTTCATGATAACGAATTAATGAAAATATCATCGATTACTCTTACTAGTGATAATCAACATCTGTTGGTGGCTACTGGTAAAGGTAATTCATTATTTGTCTTTAAAATAAAAAAACTATAGGCATCACGGAACAAGAACAGTTGGTTAGGTTTCGCTTAAGTGTGCGTTACAGGGCGTCAGCTCTTATAAGGTAAGAACTGTTGATGCTTAGGTAACCGAACGACTCTTGCTGGTATAGAACCGCCCACGACTCTAACTCATAACTGTCCAAAAACGAGTTTACCCGACAGTCTGCTATTGACTCATACACACCTGCCAGGTTTATTAATTCCTTTTAATCAAACCTGACACATACACTTAAGACTTATTGACCCGTCAAACGCTTTGCAAATGAAATCGCATAAGCTGTTGAGCGTAATTTAAGTACTTTGTCATCACTTGGCATAAAGCCTTTAGACAAAAGATTTGGGTCATAATTAGTGAGGTCACAACCTGATTCACCTGTGGATTCTATGGTGAGCTTTCCTAAATTAATTGTTTTGCGATCAGCGGGCCAACGAACCGAAGGATCCGTTAACGCATCACCGGGCTCGGCTAGTTCAGCTTGAAAACGATAATGAACCTTGCCTTTCGCTAAATCCTCTTCAAGTCGCTTAGCCAGAAATGATTTTGGTAAGGTTTTCATTTGCTCTTCTGTTAGCACCTGTTCTGGCTCTTCTGGCACCATAGTCCATCTAAAGGCATGCTTAGCGCCCTTTTCATCAACCATGTAAAAGGTATGCACACCAAAATACCGCGAAGACACATACGACGCTGGCGGGTTATGGCTTTGTAGCCAATTAAACTGCCCTAACGTACTCGGGTTTTGCTCTCTGTATGCTTTCACTTTCGCAAAATCGATTTTCCCTGTTTTCTCGTCAGGTAATAAGGTACTTAGCAAACCAAAAAATGCTTCTGGGCTATTACCTGCAAATACAGGCGTAGTTAGCCCTGCAATATTGTGCACATCACCATTTTCTAGTACAAACTGCACCCCCATTCCTCGCGGCGAGCGTGATGTTTCATCAGCATGAGGGTTACCACCTCCCATAGAAAAGCGAATATTTGCTTTTGACGGTGCGTTAAATAAAGGGCTGATTGAATACTGTTTTGCTGCTTGATTAGGTGTAAATGTGCCGACAGCGCACACACCTTTGGCGTGACCTTTCCTAATACCAGGCTGCTTACCTGAAAGCTTCTCAAATAAATTAATAAAATCTTGCCCGTTTACTGGTTGCTCAGCAAAACTTGCTGTTGGTAAAACAAGGCACATAGCACAAACTAAAGACTTAATTTTTAGCATTTATCCATCCTTTAAACTTAGTTCCAACACAGATGACCTGACTAACTTCATAATGATTTCATCAAAGTTAATAAAGATTTTTACCTACATAAACGTTACAAACATTTAATAAACTTAGAATATTTATTTAACTACAGTATTTTTAAAAGCTGCTAACTTTAAATTTAGGATCCTAAAAACTGCTGTGGCGCCCAGCATTTTAAAAATAATCCGTGTTCTTAGCACGACTATGGCTAATCCACTTAATTGTAAATTTTGTGGCTTGGTCAAAAACAACAAGGACCTAATTATGGTGAAACAACATAAAAAAACCTTTGCAAACGCTGATGTAGATATGACCCCTATGCTTGATATTGTGTTTATCTTGCTAATATTTTTTATCGTAACAACCTCGTTTGTTAAAGAGCGCGCTATCGAAGTCAATCGCCCTTTAGCAAAACCAAGTCTTGATAATCCCAAAAAACAAGCGCAATTTACTATCACTGAAAACGACAGTATTTATTTTGCAAATAGACTTATAACACCAGAGCAAATAATCGCTAACCTTGCGCTATTTGCCGCTCAGTTTGAAATGACAAATGTACAAGTAACCGCAAGTGAGCAAAGTAGCCACAAAACCTTGATTACTTTGCTTGATAAAATAAAACAATATCAAGATGTTCCTATATCTATAAGCACATCTTTATAACTAAAAAAGGGCCTAACGGCCCTTTGCAAAGTTAAATAATAAAGGAATCTAAAGGGAGTTTAGAACTTGTACTCTGCACCTACGTAGTAGTACGCACCGTTAAAACCAAATGGTGCTGAACGACGTGAGTAAGTGAAGACACCCGGACTTGAAACAATGGTGTTGCCACTTGCATCAACAATCGTACCCGAGCGTGAATTACCAATAGTGTTCTTATCTGGGTAAACATCAAATAAGTTATTTGCACCAATGTTAAATGACAGGTTTTCGTTAAAGAAGTAGTTAACTTTTACATCAGTTAAGATTTCAGCACCGTATGTTTGACGACCACCATCTTCAACTGTGTATTCGCCGTAACGATTTAGAGATAGGTTTACAGTCCAATCTTCTAAACGGTAAAGCGCACTTAAGTTAATGCGGTCTTCTGGTTGCCATTCTTCGATAATTGACGTTTCTTGTGCAGAAAACACATCTTCTACCGGAATAGTCTCAAGACCACTGCCTGATGGCGTGAATAAATCAACTACATCTGTTTTAGTGAAGTTAGCAGCAAAGGTGAAATCTAGCGTACCGCCAAGGCCTTCTGTGTTCCATGTGGCAACTAAATCAACACCTTCGGTTTCAGTATCGGCACCATTTAAGAAGAACTGACCCGCACCTGCGCCTGAACTTACAAGTGCAGCATCTAGCGTATCTGATAAACCTTTACCTAAACGGTTAGAAATAACGATACGGTCGTCGATATCAATCGAGTAGTAATCAATGGTTAAATTGATATTGTCGGTTACGTTATACACAATACCTAAACTACGGTTTTGTGATTTCTCTTCTTTTAACTTAGGAATACCAATTGATTGCGCTAAGGTACTGTCGTTTCTGAATGTACCTACTTGCTCAGCCACTAAGCTGCCATCATCACCTACAACAAACTGTGTACTTACGTTATTAAAGTAAAGCTGTTGCATAGAAGGCGCTCTAAAACCTGTGCTTAGTGCACCACGTAACGACACATCTTCAGTCACAGACCAGTTACCCGCTAACTTAAAGTTTACGGTATCACCAAAGCCTTTGTAGTTATCGTAACGTACCGCACCTGAGATAATCACATCATCAATAACATAGGTTTCTGCATCCATATAGAATGAGATCACATCGCGTGACTCATCAACAGATGATGCCGGATCTGAACCACCAAAACCTTGCGTACCACTTGCAGCATCAACACTACCTACCCCACCATTTAAACCTGAGTAGATGCTCATACCATCAACAGTGTCGTAATCACGGTATGCGTATTCGCTACCTTCAAGAATACGGAACTCATCAGTACGAAGCTCTGCACCCAGTGCTAATGAGAAATTATCGTAGTCTTTGGTGTAATCAAGGTTAAGTGTTTGAAGTGATAATTCAAGGCCATATGCATATGCTGAACGGGGGATAGTGGCACGAATTTCTGCCGCGCTTAAACCTTGGTTATAACGAAGGTAGTTAGCGTATGAGCCATTGATAGTGTCACTTGTTGTGTAATCAATGCTGTTTTCGCCATAGGTGTACGATAAATCAATGCTAGAATCATTATCGAACGACTTTTTAAAGCCAACATTGTAAGACACGTCATCAATAACGGTATTAATTTTCGGTAAGAATCCCATAGGAATGGTTGCATCACCATCTTGTAATACAGGGTTACCATTGGCATTTGCGTTGTGACGGAAAAACGCAGCTGATTCATTTTCACGATTTGAATAGGTAATAAAACCATATAACTCACCACCAGCAAGTTCATAGCCAGTGTTGATAGTTAAAGCAAATTGCTGTGAATCTGCATCACCAATTCTAAACGTATCACGAGGTGCGGTTAACTCACGCGGGTCGCCTGCTAATAGCGTCCCGTCATCAAGTTCAGTACAGCCGTAAAATTGACATGAGCCATGAAGACCTGCACGGTTTGTTGGCGCACGATCACGGTAGTTAATTGTGGTATTTAAATACCCATCATCACCTAGTGCAAAACCTTTATTGAAATCAACATTTACTGTTTCACCATCACCTTCTGAATACTCACCGTAGTTGATGGCCGCTTTACCGCCCTCTTCAGCGTCTTTTAATACGATATTAATAACACCTGCAATGGCATCTGAACCATATTGCGCAGCAGCACCATCACGTAATACTTCAATGCGTTTAATAGAAGCCGCAGGGATAGCATTCATGTCAGTCCCTGCCGTACCACGACCCACAGAGGTATTAATGTGAATAAGGCTTGCTTGGTGGCGGCGCTTGCCATTGATAAGAACTAAGGTTTGATCGGGCCCTAAACCGCGTAGTGTTGCAGGGCGAAGTGCATCAGTACCATCACTGATAGACGAGCTTGAAAAGTTAAAAGACGGTGCAATAGCCTGAAGCATACGGCCTACTTCTGTTTGGCCTGTATTCTCTAGTGCTTCAGCACTTAAAATATCAACCGGAACCGGTAAATCTTCAACCGAGCGTCCTGCGACACGGCTACCGACAACGGCAATTTTTTCGATGTTTTTTTCTGCTGATTGATCTTCTGCTAACGCTTGCGTATTGGCGGCAAGCAGTAATGGCACGACTGCAGCGCTGACCCCTGATACTTTGATCATGTTATTATCTATCCTATCTACTTGTTTGAGTTTTATACTCAGCAAGCCTTGATGATCAACAACCGCATCGAGCTCAGTGCCTTCGAGCATCGCATTGAGTGCATCAAGTTTGGTGTAAAAACCAAACACAGATTGCGCTTGATATTGCTTCGCTAGTTCGAAAGAAAAAATGACTGTTTGATCTGTTTGCTTTGCAAATTCGATTAACGCCAAATCAGCTCGTTGCGCTTTGATGTCAAATTGCAGCATTTGTTTTTCAGCCGCTATTGCTACTTGGCCTGTAGTGAGGCCATAAATAACAAAAGAGGCAGGTAACAACCGCAATTGCTTACTGCGCAATTTAAACAAACAAGTGAGGAAGAAAAATCCGCTATGTAAATTTAACTTTTTTTTAATTAATTTTTTGTGACGAGAAGGTGGCGCATAATTAACATCATTATAATTGCGTATTCTCATAGGCAGAACTAACCTTTTGCAGCGATCGTTAAGCTAACACGATGTTCACCTAAACGTTGATGTTCTACACCTAAGTTGGCCTGTAATGAGTCAAGCAAACCTTTAATGTCGCCTGTTTTAAACACCCCAGCTACTTTCAAAGAGGCAAGTTCTGGGTCATTTAGCTCAAAACGCGTGGCTGTATAACGACTCACCTCTTGCAGAGCTTCGTCTAAAGACTCACCATTAAAAATTAACATTTCTTGTTGCCATGCCAAGTCGCGTTGGACGTCATCAACAGATAACTGCTTAATTGGCGCTGTTTTACTTTGTTTTATTAGTGCCTTCTCGCCTGATACAACCACATTCGCTTTAAGTGCTTTTATATCTGCGCTGTTATCTGAAGCATCTTTTAAACGATTAAAATCACTGGCATCAACCTGAGTACTCGGATCAGTAATCATCACTTTGCCCTCAGTCACAACTAACTCTAAGTCTGAGGCAGAGTTTCGCTGAACATTAAATACTGTGCCAAGTGCAGTAAAAGATTTATCACCAGCAATTACGGTAAACGGACGACTAGGATCTTTAGCAACATTAAAACGCCCTTCACCACGGCTCAGGATCAACTGACGACGATCGCCTGAGTAAGCGACTTCAAGTTTAGTATTGGTATTGAGCTGCACAATAGTGCTGTCTGGCAGAACAAATTCAGCTTGCTCGCCTACTTTAGTGCGATAAATTTTGGTAAATTTGGCATAGTCGTTTTCTTCACTTTGCCAGTAGCTTGAATAGATAAGCATAATACAACCAAGCAGCATCACTACTAAAAAGCTCGCAGCAGTTGCCATACCAAACACTGCAGGTTGTTTTTGCGGTGCTTTATAAGGGAACATACTACTTAACTCATTGAGCACGCTCATTTCATCCCATAAAGTCGCAAGTTCAAACAATGCTTCTTGATGAGCTGTGCTTTGATGAGCCCACATGTGCAATTGTCTCACTTCGTCTTTAGATAAACCGCGATCAATTGCACTTATCCATTGACTCGCCTGCTCTTGAATCATTTCTTTTGATGAAAATGGATGGACATTACTCATTTGTTCACCTCTTTTGCAGTGAACTCAGTGGTTGGGTTAAATGTCTGGGGTTGTACGTCGTGTGATTTCATTGCTCGGTGAACATGTAATAAGCCTTTGGCTATATGTTTTTCAACAGTACTTTCGCTGAGTTCCATTTTAGCTGCAATTTCCTTTTGGCTTAAGCCATAGACTTTTTTTAAGATAAAACATTTTTTAATTTGAGGGCTTAATTCGTTAGTCACTCGGCAAAAAAACAAAAAACGTTCTTTTGAGGTCACTTCATCTTCAAGTGCCATTGAACGCATATGATGTTCAACCTGTTGTTGTTCATCTAACGATTCTTTGTATTTATTGTCCCATTTAGCAATGTGATTTAGTGCCAAATGTTTAGCCGTTTTCAGCATGTAACTGTGAGTATATTCGATATTTTGTTTAAGATCAGCTTCATAACTTTTTATAAACGTCTCTTGCACAATATCTTCTACATCATCAGGGCTGACAATACGTGATACAAAGCGCCTAAGTTTGCTCGATATCTCAGTAAAAGCGGTGATAACCCCAGTTTGATCTGTCATCCTTAACTCACCTTTATTATATTTTTATTGCTTTAGGGTACGAGATTTCATTTTAATTACAAGCCATTTGTTAATTTTTTGTACCCTTGGTAAACAAAGATTTTATAAACTCATTAAAATCTTCTGTTTTAAGCGTCATAAGCTTGCTCTACTGTTTCAAAAATCACGCTACTTCATCCACCTCGACTCACTATTTGGCTATATTTTTTATTAACTTCCACCTACTAAATCGGTTTTTAGTTTGAATACATTAAGCGACTTAGTGACGGGCTAAATTAAGTCATCTTTTGGTTTTAAATAAAAAGTAAACTACAGGGTGTACCTTTTTCTTTTTTGGGTATAAACTAAACGACAAATGAATATGCATAATTTCGTCTTTCGTGTTTGTTTGACTATTTCTATGCATACCTACTTAACAATTGGACTGTGGAGTAAACATGCGTCTGCCTTTCGCACCTGCCAAATTATCATTATCTGCGTTGTTACTTGTGTCTGCACCCTTGCTACTGCAAGGTTGTTCTGAAGCGCCAGAGCAGCAACAGGGTCAAATGCACCCAGCAGCTGTCGCTACTATGACTATGGAAACACACGATGCACCTTTTACTATTGAGCTGCCAGCAACGCTGTCTGGTTCAAAAGAAGTTGAAGTTCGAGCCCGTGTTACCGGAATCCTTGAATCACGTAACTTTGAAGAAGGTCAGCGTGTCGAACAAGGCCAATCTCTGTTTACTATTGATCTTGAACCTTACCAACTTGCGGTTGATCGTGCGCAAGCTGCACTTGATGGTGCAAAAGCAGCGCTTGTTCAAGCTGATCGTGACGTTAAACGATTAGCTAAACTACGTGCCGAAAAATCTGTTTCACAACGCGATTACGATAACGCTAGTTCAGCTAATGATATTGCAAAAACTGATTTAGCCGCTGCAAAGGTTGCGTTAAAAGAAGCCCAGCTTAATCTTGAATATGCGCAAGTGAAAGCCCCTGTCGCAGGTGTAATGGGACGTGAGTTTGTCTCGGAAGGAACCTATGTTTCTGGCCCAGATTTACTACTGACTCAAATGACTCAGTTTGACCCTATTCGTATTCGTTTTGGCTTATCTGAGCGTGAACAACTGCAAATGCGTCAAGATGTTAAAAATGGCTCACTGACGTTACCTGAGCAAGGCCACTGGAAAACACAAATTAAACTCCAAGACGGCTCTTTATACGGACAAACCGGTGAAGTTAACTTCTCTGATGTGCGTATTAATCCAAACACAGGTACCAGTGAGTTTCAGGCAATTATTCCTAACCCAGATTTTCAACTTCGCCCGGGCCAATTCGTTCGCGTTGAGTTAAGTGGTGCAGTACGTAAAAACGCATTCATCGTTCCGCAACGTGCAGTGCTCGATAACGGCACGGGTAAGTTCGTTTATGTTGTAAGTAAAAACGAGCAAGGTATGGATGTCGCGTTACCTGCCCCTGTCACTGTGGGTGAATGGATCAAAAAACCAGAAAACGAGCAATACCAAAACTTTTGGTTAATTCGAAGTGGGTTAAAAGAAGGCGACCAAGTTATTGTTGATGGCATGGCGCGTATTTTCTTCCCGGGTATGCCAGTAAATGTTGGCAAGCCAGCCGCTAACTCAAGCCACGCAGAATAAGCACAGGGAGTCTTATGTTTTCTCGTTACTTTATAGACAGACCCATTTTTGCGTTTGTTATATCTATTGTTATTGTGCTTGCGGGCCTTGCTGCGATGCGCAGTTTACCTGTAGCGCAATATCCTGAAATTGCGCCTCCGGTTGTACAAGTGACCGCAGCCTATCCGGGTGCATCCGCCAGTGTACTTGAGCAAACGGTTGCCACACCGATAGAAAATGCCATTACTGGTGTTGAAGGTATGATGTACATGTCATCGACTTCAACGAGTGCAGGCTCGACCACCATCGAAGTAACCTTCGAAATTGGTACTGATGTGGACCAAGCAGCTGTAAACGTGAATAACCGTGTAAAGCAGGTTGAAGCGCGTTTACCTGAAGAAACTCGTCGCCAAGGTGTAGTTGTCCAAAAAGGCTCTTCTAGCTTTTTACAAGTGCATGCCTTTTACTCTCCTGACGGTACACGCTCGAGTTTATGGACTTCAAACTATGTCACCATGAACGTGCTTGACCGTGTTAAACGTATTCCGGGCACCACCAGTGTGCAAATTTTTGGTGCTAAAGATTACGCGATGCGTATTTGGCTACGCCCAGATGTAATGAGCCAGCTAGGGGTTACTGTTGAAGAAATAGCAGGGGCAATCCGAGTACAAAACTCGCAATACGCTGCAGGTAAAATTGGTGCGACACCAACTACTCAATCTCCACAAGAGCTCGTTTACAGTGTGACTGCACAAGGTCGTTTGTCTGAGCCTGAACAGTTTGAAAATATCATTATTCGTTCAAATACCGATGGCAGTAGCTTACGTTTAAAAGACGTAGCACGCGTTGAGCTAGGTTCGAAAGATTATAACTTCAAAGGGACAATTAACGGTAAAGAAGCAGTACTATTAGGTATCTTCTTGCAACCGGGTGCCAATGCTCTTGATGTAGCTGAAGAAGTAAATAGTGTTATCGAAGAAATGAAAAGCCAATTCCCTACTGGACTTGCACATTTAACTTCGTACGACACAACCCGTTTTGTTGAAGTATCAATTCGTGAAGTAGTAAAAACACTGCTTGAAGCCATGGTATTGGTATTCTTAGTGGTGTATTTATTCTTACAAAACTGGCGCGCTACCCTAATACCTACTCTTGCAGTGCCAGTATCGCTACTTGGCACGTTTGCCGGCATGTATATGCTGGGATATTCAATTAACTCACTCACCTTATTCGGCATGGTGTTGTCGATTGGTATTGTTGTTGATGATGCCATCGTGGTACTTGAAAACGTTGAACGTATTATGCATGAAGAAGGACTCGGTGCCAGAGACGCAGCTGTCAAAGCTATGAGTGAAGTAAGTGGCCCTGTTGTAGCTATCGTTCTGGTTCTGTGTTCTGTGTTTGTGCCAATTGCGTTTTTAGGTGGCTTAACAGGTGAGTTATTCCGTCAGTTCGCTATTACTATTTCGATTGCTGTGAGTTTATCGGGTGTGGTCGCCCTAACGATGACGCCTGCTCTTTGTGTACTTATTTTAAAACAAGAACACAAGCAAACAGCCCGCTTCTTCTTATGGTTTAACGCTATGTTTACCAAGGTAACTGGCCGTTATGTGGGGGCTGTTGGTTTTATGGTGCGCCGCGGTCTTTTAGGTGTAATCTTAATGACGGGTATGATTGCTGCAACGATTGGCCTTTGGCAAAACACCCCAGGCTCGCTTGTACCCGATGAAGACCAAGGTTATTACATCTCTGCAATCTTTTTACCTGACGGTTCATCACTTGAGCGTACCGAGGAAGTAACGCAACAAGTTGTAAAAGCAGTACAATCAAACCCAGCTAACGAAAACGTCGTTGCGTTTACAGGCTTTGATTTTATCGGCGGTGGTTACAAAAATAGTGCTGCGACTTTATTCGTGACACAAAAGCATTGGGATGAACGCGAAGTTGATACCAAAGCACTTGTGCAAGAGCTATTCATGAAAACGGCGGGTATTAAAGAAGCACTCGTACTTGCCTTTAATCCACCTGCTATCTTTGGTTTAGGTAACACTGGTGGTTTTGAATTTTACATTCAAAACAAAGGTGATAGTGACCCAGACAAACTTCAACAAGCGATGCAGTTAATGACAGCAGAAGCGCAAAAGAGCCCAATCATCAGCGGCCTGCAAACTCTTTGGCGCCCTGATGCACCGCAACTTCGTGTTGATGTTGACCGAGAACAAGCGCGTGCCATGGGTGTAGAAATTGATGATGCGTTCACCGCCCTTGCAGGTAACTTAGGTACTTATTACGTCAACGACTTCAATAAATTTGGCCGCGCATGGCAAGTCCTAATGTCTGCAGATGCTGAATTTAGAATGAAACCTGATGACATTGGCCGTATCTATGTTAAAAACAACCAAGGTACTATGGTGCCGCTTTCAGCCTTTACCACTATCGAGTATAGCCGTGGCCCTGAAAACTTAAATCGTTATAACAACTTACCAGCAGTTAAACTAATGGGTAATGCAGCACCTGGTTTCAGTTCCGGTCAAGCTATCGCTGAAGTTGAACGTATTGCAGAAGCTGTCTTACCGCCAAATATGACCTACGAATGGACGGGCTCTGCATTCCAAGAAAAACGCAGTTCGGGTACCACAGGGATTGCCTTAGGACTTGCAGTGATCATGGTGTTTTTGATTTTAGCAGCCCTCTACGAGCGTTGGTCATTACCACTGTCTGTAATGCTTGCCCTGCCATTTGGTACCTTTGGTGCACTAATAGCCGTTTGGGTGGTTGGCATGACAAACGATGTGTATTTCCAAATTGGCCTTGTCACCCTACTCGGTCTTGCCAGTAAAAACGCGATTCTTATCGTTGAATACGCCTTAATGAAACATCAACAAGGCTGGAGCGCTAGTACTGCTGCACTTGAGGCTGCACGTTTACGTTTTAGACCAATCATCATGACTTCACTTGCTTTCATTTTAGGCGTTGTACCTTTAGTACTTAGCTCTGGTGCAGGCGCTGGTGCCCGTCATAGTGTTGGTACAGGTGTTATGGGCGGTATGATGGCAGCCACATTCTTAGCTGTATTCTTTGTACCTCTGTTCTTTTATTGGTTAACGGCACGTAAGTTAACTGAAAAACGCTCAAGACAAGAGCTTGCTGATGAAATAGCACACCATCACCAACAAGAACATGTCAAAACCCAAGAGGGTAATCTGTAAAAAATGAAGGGCAAACAATGAGTTTGCCCTTTTTTTGCTTATTTGATTACTAGCAATTTGCAGCTTCGAACGCTAGTATTAAGGAAAGATGTGTGGAGTGCAGCATGAATAATCAAAAATTAGCCGAATTTGAGCAGTTTTTTCAAATTAACGAGAGCAACCGTGTCAATTTGTACCCGGTTGAACCAAGTGCTGTGCCAAAAACCAATGCTGAGCTCGAGGCCGATATTCCTGCTTTATTCAAACTTGCCAACGAAGTAAATGAGCTTGAGCAAACGAGCTTACGACCACTACGTAATCTAGGTGATGTTGCACAAGAATTAGCAGCGTTTTTACAGGCGCAGTCTCGTAAAATCGATTTAATCATGAGTCATATCCTAGCCTCTGAGCAACCAGACGATAACGCAAACTATTGCGACAGTTACGGCGGTGGTGGTGTTAAGCTTACCTCATCTGAAGTCTATGAATTAGGTCAAACATTTCGCACTAAGTTGTTTTTACAACATGAGGCGTCTGCTATTTATTGCTACACCGAATTAGTGGCGATTGAAAAATGCGATGATGATAAATATCAATACACGTTATTGTTTACTGCTATTCGTGATGCTGACCAAGATTTAGTCGTTCGAGCGGCCTTACACGCACAAACACGCCAACTAAAAAAACGTCAACAAGAAAACAATCCGCAAGATAGTTAAAAATCGCGCTTTATCGCGCACAAAAAGCTGACATCTATGGCTAAAATGCTAAACTAGCTCCACCTTAGTTTGTTTATTACCTTCATGAAATTTAGACTTTTACCTGAATGGGCTGAGCAAGATGCCGTTATGCTCACTTGGCCTCATCTAGACACTGATTGGGCAGCAAATTTAACCGCTGTTGAGCCTGTGTATGTAGCGCTTTGCCAAGCAATTAGCCAACAACAAGATGTTGTTATCGTGGCCCATGATAATGCCCTAAAAACACATATTGCAGCTTTACTTGCAAAAGCTGATGTCGATGCAAGTCGCATTCACTTTGTGGTGACACCTTGTAACGATACCTGGGCACGTGACCATGGCCCATTGACCTGCGCGAATATTGATGACGCAACCCAATTAAAAGTGATGGATTTTATTTTTAATGGCTGGGGCAATAAATTTGCAAGTGATCTCGATAACCAAATTAATCAAGTGCTTGTAAAGCAAGTCGCTAATCCTAAAAATGCTTATCAGCAAAGTGAGCTGGTTCTTGAAGGCGGCGGCGTTGAAATTAATGAACACGGCGTGATACTCACAACCAGCGAATGCTTATTAAACCCAAATCGTAACCCAGAACTTACAAAAGCGGATATAGAACAAACGCTTGTTGAGCAACTAGGGGCTACTTCTTTCCTTTGGGTTGATCACGGTTATCTTGCTGGTGATGATACCGATAGCCATATTGATACGCTGGTACGTTTTGCACCAAACAACACCCTAGTTTATGTGCAGTGTGATGATAAAAATGATGAACATTTTGCTGCCCTTGATGCCATGGAAAAGCAACTGCAATCATTTAAAACCGCTAACGGTGAAAGCTATGAGCTTATTGCCTTACCTTGGCCAAAAGCGGTATTCAATGAAGACGGTGACCGACTACCTGCCACATACGCTAATTATTTAATCATCAATAAAACCGTTTTAGTGCCAATTTATGGTGACGAAAACGACCAACTTGCACTTGGTCAGGTTGCCAAAGCATACCCAGACCACACTGTTGTTGGTATTAATTGCCTGCCAATTATTCACCAATTTGGCAGCTTACACTGTATTACAATGCAATTACCGCGCGGCTTTTTAGCAGGAACAAACAATGACTAAACCAACGCATTTAAAGGTTGCTCTTGTTCAGCAATCAAACACCGATAATGCTCAAGACAATATGGCAAAATCGATTGCAGGTATACGCGATGCAGCAAGCCAAGGCGCTAAGCTTATTGTTCTTCAAGAGCTACACCGTAGTTTATATTTTTGCCAAACCGAAGATGTAGACGTTTTTGATTTAGCAGAAACAATTCCGGGCCCAAGTACAGATACCTTAGGCGCACTTGCCAAAGAGTTGAATGTGGTGATTGTGTCATCATTATTCGAAAAACGTGCGACAGGTCTTTACCACAATACCGCTGTGGTACTTGAAACTGACGGCAGCATTGCCGGTAAATACCGCAAAATGCATATTCCTGATGATCCTGGCTTTTACGAGAAATTTTACTTCACACCCGGTGATTTAGGTTTTCAGCCCATTCAAACGTCTGTTGGTAAATTAGGCGTATTAGTGTGCTGGGATCAATGGTTTCCAGAAGCCGCACGATTAATGGCAATGTCGGGGGCTGAGATTTTAATTTACCCAACTGCGATTGGCTGGGACCCTCGCGATGAGAAAGACGAACAAACACGTCAAAAAGACGCGTGGGTTATTTCACAACGCGCTCATGCCGTTGCCAATGGCGTGCCTGTGATCAGCTGTAACCGTGTTGGCCACGAAAGTGATCCAAGCGGCCAAAGCGAAGGTATTCAGTTTTGGGGTAACTCTTTTATCGCGGGCCCACAGGGTGAGATTCTAGCCGAGGCTAACAACAGCGATGAGCAATTGTTAGTTGTTGAATTAGACCAAGCACGTAGTGAAAACATACGTCGAATTTGGCCTTACCTTCGTGATCGTCGTATCGACCACTATCAAGACCTAACTAAGATTTATCGAGACTAAGCAGTAAAAACAGTTTAAAGGAGTAGTAAATGGCGTTTGCGCAATGGGCAGCATTGCCTTGGGTAAAATCTGAGAAAGATAAAATTCAATGGGGACAACTTACTGGTAGCGGACTTAGCATCGCCATCGCAGAAGGTGTAAAACAACACAACGAGCTGGTTGTGATAGTCACCCCAGATACGCCAAGCGCCCTACGCCTTGAAACTGAGTTAGAATTTCTATTGCCTGAAAACCCAGTCATGGTCTTTCCTGACTGGGAAACGCTGCCTTATGATCATTTTTCACCACACCAAGATATTATTTCTGCACGCTTAGCCACGTTAAACACATTAAAAAAAGAACAACAAAGTGTTTTAATCGTACCTGTATCAACTTTGATGCTTCGTACAGCGCCAGCATCATTTATTTATGGATCAACCCTTAACTTTAAAGTGGGTGATACCTTAGATACGCACACTCTACGTGAAAATCTTGAACAAGCAGGCTATTTGCATGTACAACAAGTGATGGAGCATGGTGAATATGCTATCCGTGGCTCTATCGTTGACTTGTATCCTATGGGTAGCCCTCACCCATTCCGTTTAGACTTTTTTGATGATGAGCTAGACAGCATTCGTTTATTTGATGTTGAAAGCCAGCGTTCAGATGAAAAAGTAGACAA
Source organism: Pseudoalteromonas apostichopi (assembly GCF_030297135.1). NCBI lineage: Bacteria > Pseudomonadati > Pseudomonadota > Gammaproteobacteria > Alteromonadales > Pseudoalteromonadaceae > Pseudoalteromonas > Pseudoalteromonas apostichopi. The sequence continues at coordinate 3,311,222 of NZ_AP028065.1, read as the reverse complement.
AATTGAGCTGTTGCCAGCTCATGAGTTTCCAACTAACGACTCTGACATTGAGCGTTTTCGTATCAATTATCGTGAGCAATTTGGCGCAAGCTCTGAGCAAGACTCAATTTATATGCAGGTCACCAAAGGTACATGGCCTGCCGGTATAGAATATTATATGCCTCTGTTCTTTGATGAATTGGCAACTATATTCGATTACTTACCTAGCAATACGACGTTTATGCATTTTGGCGATATTGAACATGCTGCTGATCAATTTTGGCATGATGTAAATGTTCGCTATGAAAACCGCCGTGTTGATCCACTTAGGCCTTTACTTGAACCTGTAAAGCTATATCAAAGCGTTAATGAACTCTTTGGTGAGTTTGGTAAATACGCACGTATTCGTTTATCTCAAGCTAAACTAGGCACTAAAGCAGGCCATACAAACCTTGCCAGTAAAGAGCTACCAAACGTACGTATAGATCATAAGCTACATGAGCCTTACCAAGGTTTAATTAACTATGTTGCTAGTGAGAAAAAACAAAAAGGCCGCGTACTGCTGTCGGTTGAATCTGACGGACGTCGCGAATCTTTACTGACACTATTAAAACCAAGTGGTTTAAAGCTCAAAGAATTCGAGTCTTTCAGCGATTTTACAAATAGTGCTAGTGATGTTGGCTTAATAGTATCGCCACTTGAACAAAGTGTGGTGTTAGACGGTAAACCGCGCTTAACCATTATCACTGAACAAGAATTATTAGGCATTAAAGTATCGCAACGTAGACGTCGTAAACATAAATACGAAGCCAGCCAAGATGCACTTATTCGTAATCTTGCTGAACTGCGTGAAGGCCAGCCAATTGTTCACCTTGATCATGGTGTAGGCCGCTACCAAGGGCTTGAAACAATTGATGCTGCCGGTGTAATTACTGAGTTTGTTACGATCATCTACGCCAACGAGGCAAAACTATACGTACCTGTTTCTGCGTTACATATGCTTAGCCGTTATTCTGGTGGCGAAGAGGCCTCTGCCCCGCTCCATAAATTGGGCTCCGATGCATGGGAAAAAGCCAAGAAACGTGCCGCTGAAAAAGTTCGTGATGTCGCCGCAGAATTATTAGACATTTACGCTAAACGCCAAGCTAAACCAGGTAATAAGTTTAAGCTTGATGGCAGTGCTTACCGTCAGTTTAGCGACAGCTTCCCATTTGAAGAAACCGATGATCAACGTAATGCCATTGAATCTGTGCTTGGAGATATGCAAAGTAAACAGGCAATGGATCGTTTAGTATGTGGTGACGTAGGCTTTGGTAAAACAGAAGTGGCCATGCGGGCTGCTTTTGTTGCCGTAAATGATAACAAGCAAGTTGCTGTACTTGTGCCAACGACACTGCTTGCTCAGCAACATTATGAAAACTTTAAAGACCGTTTTGCCGATTTACCTATTGAAGTTGGCGTTTTATCACGCTTCAACTCAACAAAAGAGCAAAAAGACACGCTTGAAAAAATGGCTGAGGGTAAATTAGATATTGTTATTGGTACTCATAAACTGATCCAACAAGATATTCAATTTAAAGATCTTGGTTTATTGATTGTTGATGAAGAGCACCGTTTTGGTGTGCGTCAAAAAGAGAAAATCAAAGCATTACGTGCAGATGTCGATATTTTAACACTCACTGCGACCCCTATTCCACGTACATTAAACATGGCAATGAGTGGTATGCGTGACCTGTCAATCATAGCCACACCGCCTGCGAAACGTTTAGCGGTTAAAACCTTTGTTAGACAAAGAGATGCAGAACTTATTCGCGAAGCAATTCTGCGTGAAATTAAACGCGGTGGTCAGGTGTATTTCTTACATAATAATGTTGAAACTATCGACCGAGTTGCTGAAGAAATAAGTGAATGGGTTCCTGAAGCTAGCGTAACAACAGCACATGGCCAAATGCGCGAGCGTGAGCTTGAGCAAATTATGAGTGATTTTTATCACCAAAAATATAACGTGATTGTGTGTACCACTATTATCGAAACCGGTATCGATGTACCCACTGCAAACACCATTATTATGGATAGAGCAGATAAGCTTGGCCTTGCGCAGCTGCATCAATTACGTGGTCGTGTTGGCCGCAGCCACCATCAAGCCTATGCATACCTCCTGACTGGTAACCCTAAATCACTGAGTAAAGATGCCGTTAAACGATTAGAAGCGATTGAGTCTCTGGAAGACCTGGGTGCAGGTTTTGCGCTCGCAACTCACGACTTAGAAATTAGGGGTGCCGGTGAGCTGCTAGGTGACGATCAATCAGGTCAAATGCAAACCATTGGCTTTAGCTTGTATATGGAGATGCTTGAGCAAGCTGTAAACTCGCTAAAAGAAGGCAAAGAGCCAACCCTAGAGAACTTACTTGGCCAGCAAACTGAAGTTGACTTAAAGCTACCTGCATTATTACCCGATGATTATATTCATGATGTAAATGCGCGATTAGGTATCTATAAACGCATTGCAAGCTGTGCTAATCTCAATGACATGGACGAATTACAAGTAGAGTTGATTGACCGTTTTGGCCTACTGCCTGATGCTACGAAAAACTTATTCAGTTTGCAGCAATTAAAACTACAAGCAAGTAATCTTGGCATTAAGAAGATTGAAGCAAACCCGAAAGGTGGCTATTTTGAGTTTAGCCAGCATACAAAGGTTAACCCTAGCTTCATCATTGGTTTGATACAAAGTGCACCGCAGGTGTATAAAATGGATGGCGCAAACAAACTGCGCTTTGCAATTAGCGAAGCCAACGCTCGTGAACGCTTAAAAATGGTCACTGCAATGATTGCAGATTTTGAGAAAAAGGTTAGCCATTAATGTTGTTTAGAAATAGTTTAATATTGCTTTGTTGCTTATTTACAAGCTCATCATATGCAACACGTTGGTTTGAAATTGAAGTTCTTATTTATAAACAGCGCCCAGCTCCCTACTTACAAGAAGATTTCAGTCTAAAACACGATGAAATCAAGGCTAAGCGTAGCAAAGATATATTATCTCCTGCGTACACAGCACAAGCGAAACAGGCTTGTATTGAAGGTGATAACCGCTTTCGCTCTGATTCGTTTACCGACTCTTTAGTCAATACCAACCCTCATTCTAATGTGTGTGATGACAGTGTTGATTTTTTAGCTAGTTATAATCAACTGCCTGTTACACCCGTTGTTGAACCGCGTGAAGATACTGACGAAATATATCTAATTGCACCAGAGCAATTACAGTTTGTTGATCAAAAAGACCAGCTTGATAAAAAGGGCTTATCTCCTATTTTGCATACAGGATGGCGTTTTCCTGAAATGAGTGAAAGAAGTGCACCAAGCATCCGCTTATTTGCTGGAGAACACTTAGCAAAAAACACAAGATCACTTGAAAATGAAAATAACGATTTTATCAGTTTGATCGATCCTACTGAACGTTTTATTCCCGACCAGCTACAAAACGTGCCAGAGTGGGAATTAGACGGTTTAATGAAAATTTATGTTCGTCACTACCTATTTATAAATGCAGATTTTGATATTAGTCAGCGTCTAGAAAACGGTGATTATGAAAAAGCACGTTTTTCACAATTTAAACGTGTGATCAGTAACGAGATACATTATTTTGATCACCCTCGTATGGGTATGATCTTGCAAATAAGACGCTACAACCATTAATGGATACAATTATGAAAAAATATATGGCAATTGCAGCAGCTGCTGCGGCACTTACTTTAGCTGGCTGTTCAAAAGTAAGTCTAGAAAACTACGAAAAAATTGAAATTGGCATGGATAAAACTGAAGTTGAAGCTATTTTAGGCTCTGCTGATAAGTGTGAAGAAAAAACACTACACACTAACTGTATTTGGGGTAACAAAGACAAAAACATTGAAATTACCCTAGTATCAGACAAAGTATCGCTTTACAGCAAAACAGGTTTAGACGCTAAATAAACCCTAGTGGGTGGCCAAGGCCACCCTTTTTCATCATTCATCATTTATCTTTTCTTTCAAAATGTCAGTTTGCGAGTAAATCCGCTCAATATTGACAATCTTGCTGCGATTTAACGTAATCTTGTAACGCTGATACAAAGTCTCGTCTTCGCTATGGGTAAACACTAATACAACATTTAATTGATAACGCCTCTCTACCGCTTTCTTAGAGATTTTATTGCTATCAAGATGATAGAGCTTACCTTCGCCTCGCTTTAAGTAGCGAGCAAACGGTGCCAAGCTAAATTGCATGGTTTGTTGAAGCGTATCATATCCGGGTAAAAACGCCTTGGCACTGACATGTGTTTCACTTGCAAAATGTAGCCACTGTGCAGCCTGTTTATTTTGATGCCGGCGCTTAGAAAAGATTTTTCTCACAGCTTTCGGAATACGTTTAAAGCTTGTGTATTCAAGCCAAATGTATTGGCTTGCGATCTTCTCTTTAGTAATACTGTTTTTAAACTGAAAGCGCCACTTTGGTCGGCCTCTAACAATCGCTCGCCAGATCACCCGTGTAATATCTTCTTTGAATATTTCACGAAGACCATAAATCACACCTAAGATCAAAATCAACGTCGCTGTTACTTCGGTAAAATTTGAACGTGCATTTAATACAACTAACATCACAAATGCCATGATCACAGCAGTTACAGTACCCTTTACCATACGTTTTAAATAACTGTTTAAATGACGGGTGCTACGAGTAAGCACTACCCCATGCTCAATTAAACGTTGTAATAAACGCATTTTATTAGTGATACGATTTGCATCTTCAAGTGTTGATTGCGAGTTATACTCTTGTTCTTCTCGGTAACTGTTTTCTGCTTTACAAAACTCTAAAAGCTCGCTGCGCTCTTTTGCAAAATCACTACTGCGCGGCCCTTCATCTAGTAGTTTCAAAAATGACTGCTCTACATGCCAACTTAAGTAGTTATCGGCGTTTTTATAAAACGGCAGTAGCTTTTCATCATCTGGGGTATAGCGCCTTAGCTTTTTCAACAAGCCTTTGGTTTGCTCGCACAATTCGATAGCGGCAGGATAAAACTCTTCGGCTTCTTGGTGTTTTAGGGTGTCTTTAATATCGGCATTCAGTGCTAGTCGAACTTGATAACAATACAAGTTTAAGTTTTGCCGATAATCTTGCTGTTCACCTTTGTTTTTACTAACAAAGCGACTTCTCACTAAGGGTAAGTGAATGTTGTTAGCGTTATACGCAAGATGCGATTTAAAATTGTTATTAAAGAATGATTCTTCACTCAGTGTTTGTGGATTAACACTCATTTCATTCGGAATGGAGAAATATAGGTCGAGTCGTTGCTCTGTGCGTGGTTTAAGCTCAGGCTCGATAATAAAAGATAAGTTTTCGTCTTGTTTAAGCAATATCGCCTCGTTTGTTAAAAGTACCCTTATAGTTTACGCGTTGATATACTTTCAGACAATAAAAAAGGCCCAGTAAAAACTGGGCCTTAGTAATCATTTCAAACTAGATTAGAACTTAACGTTCATACCAGCGAAGAAACGACGACCTAGTACATCGTATGTGTACGGGTCAGTGTTTGAGTCATTGTTACCTGAGTAGTAAGGTGCTTGCTTATCGAATAAGTTGTTAACACCTGCAGAGAATGACACTGTGTCGTTCAGGATGTATGAACCACTGATGTCGTGGTATACAACAGTACCAACACTTGGTACTAGACATTCGCTATCGTCAGCAAGACATGCATAGCTGTCTAAGCCGTCGATCATACGTGCTTGGTATTGTGCATCCCAGTTGTCGCCAGACGCGTTAAGAGTGAAGTTAGACTTAACTTTCGCGTAGCTACCGATACCTGAAGTTACAAGACCTGTGTAATCGATTGTGCTTGTGCCTGAATCAACGATGTACTCATCAAGGATAGTTACATCAAGACCTGTGCGCCAGTTAAGACCTGCAGCTTCAAATGCATACTTGAAGTTTACGTCGTAACCTTTAGTAGATTCGTTACCAATGTTTTGTAATTGGTTATTGAAGCTAATGCGACCAGTGCTTTGGTTGAAGTTGATTGCAGAAGACTGACATAGTGCAGTATCTTGGTTCTTGTATGCGCCCGTAGAAGCATCAAGACAGTTTTCAACGATGTATTGGTTGTTTACGCTTGAAATTGAGTTTTCGATTTCAATTTCGTAGTAGTCAACAGTCATTGAGAAACCATCTAACCACTCTGGAGCGTATACGAAACCAGCTGTTACTGTATCAGCAAGCTCTGGAGTTAATTGGTCGTTACCACCAACAGTTACTTCAGCTTGGTCTTGTGCACCAGGGAAGTTTACTTGTTCGAATGAAGGTGATTTACCTTGGTAAAGCTCAGATACTGTAGGAGCACGGAATGCAGTTGAACGAACAGCACGTAGCATTAGTTCGTCATTTACACGCCAAGTTAGACCAAGTTTCCAAGTCTCATCTGAACCAAATGTGCTGTAATCGAATGCACGAACAGCAGCGCTTAAGTCAACCATTTGTGCAAATGGTGCATCAGCTAGAAGTGGAACAGCGAATTCTACGTAAGCTTCGTTTACGTCAAAACGACCACCAGTTGGCTCAACACGTGGGTCATTTGCAAGACCTTGTGAAGTTAGTGAATCTGGAACGTACCATGCTTTTTCTTCACGACGCTCGATACCAGCAGCGAAACCAACGTAACCAGCAGGAAGTTCCATTACTTCACCGTTAAGGCCAGCAGAAAGAACTAATAATTGGCTACCACCTGAATTGTTTTCAGTGTAGTTGTACTGTGCAAGGTTGCTACCTGACCAATCAGCTTGATCAAGTGGGTTAAAGTCACCCTCTTCGATTGCGTCTTGGATTGAACCCATGTTTAGTAGGTTAGTTGCGCGGTCAACTGAGTCGTTACGACCGAATACTACTGAAGTATCCCAGCCCCAACCATTGTCGAATGCACCGTCAAGACCGATTACTGCGCGAACTGTGTCAACAACTTGCTCATAACCACGAGGACCAACATCAGTCATACGACGACCGTAAGAGATGTCTTCACCGTCAGCTACACCGTGAGAAAGAAGTGAATCACCCATTGTTTCTGCATCATAAGTGAAGTCAAACCATACTGGCTGTGGAGCCATTTGTTGAGTTGACCAACGCTTAGAGTAAGTGAACTCAGAAACTAAACGCGTTTCATCAGTTACGTCAAAGTGGCCGATACCTGTTAGGTTTAAACGACGCATTGGCGTGTAAAGGTAGCTTGTTGCTGAGTAGTTGTAAGCATCACCTGCTGAAGTGAAGTCGTGCCACTCGCCGTCTGCTTGACCTTGTAAGCTTGCATTTTCAGCCCAAACGTGACCGAAAGGCGTGTAAGAAGAACCACCACAGTAGAAGCTACCGTTATCGTAATCTTCTTCGATTGGACAATCAGAGAAATCACGGTCTGCTTGAGAAGCATCGCCACGGTCAGTGTATTGTAAACCAATTACAACGTTACCACGGTCAAAGCTTGAACCCATTGTGATATCGAAAGACGTTTCGTCTGCATCGCCTTCACCAGTGATAGCACCGTTAAGGTTCATGTCTAGACCTTCGAAGTCGTCTTTTAAGATGATGTTAACAACACCAGCTACCGCGTCAGTACCGTATACAGCAGATGCGCCGTCTTTTAGTACTTCAACTTGCTTAATCATTGATACTGGGATTGTGTTTAAGTCAACAGTAGATGCTGCACCAGTACCAGAGTTGATCATACGACGACCATTAACTAGTACTAGAGTACGTTGTGCGCCTAAACCACGTAGGTCAACACGTGCGTTACCGCCTGAACCGTTGTTAACAGCAGGGTTAGTCATCGCACCGCTTGCTGCAGTCATTTTTTGTAGAACGCCATCGATGCTTGATGCACCCATTGCTTTGATGTCATCTGCGCCGATTAAAGTTACAGGACTAGACGTCTCCATATCGGTACGCTTAATGCGAGAACCTGTAACTTGAATTTTTTCAATAGACTCTGCTGCATCATCAGCAGCTAAAACTTGCATGCTTGAAAACATTGGGATTGCTGAAACAACAGCTAAACCAAGAATTGATTTTTTCATGTGAAAACCCTACTTGTTGGAAATTTACCTTTAATCAGGTAGCGCTCGTTATTATTAGAATCACGAGTCAGCGGAGGGCAACTTAGGCCCAGTTAACTGAACGAAAACTGAATGGAAGATTAAATAAAAAACACCACAAAAATGACGGACCCATTTCAGGTAATAAGGTTTCATGATGTATCAATGTTAACAGAAAAAAACACTTCTATATCAGAAAGGTAAGATTCTTTAGTAGCAAAAAAAACATGATTGAAATCAATTGCACGCACTTTGTAATCAAGTGTAACTAAAGCCCAATTAGTGCTACAAATGAAATTTTTACAAGTTGATCACACCACGTTATAAAAACCGTAAAAGCTTGGTAAGACTGCTAACCATACTTATTCACTAAAATTAACTAAATAGACAAAGTTAGCCTGTTAAACAGTGAATTAGAGGATGATTTTTTACTTTTGTTCCATCAGTTTGAAACTAACGTATAAAAATACGTTTAATGAAGAGCATTAAAGTATAAATAAATGACAAGGTAATGACGTTACTCACAGCTTCAGCGAAATTCGAAGCTGTGAGTAATAAAAATAGCGGTTGGTGTTAGCGAGTTTGAATTGAATCGAAATAATAAAACAAAGTACGAGGCTGATTATCAACAGTGTTATAAGTAAGCGTCATTTTCCAAGTCATAACAGGTTCAGAACACGCTCCGACCATAGTGTCAGCAACCCAAACCTGCCCTTTGCGTTTAAACTGTAGTGGGATGAATCCCATATACATAGTGACACCTTCAAGTTTTGCAGCTAGATTTTTGGCCCCGTTTGGCAGCTTTAGGTTAATTGCGAAAGGCGTTTCCGGGCTGATGTCTGGGTTACTCAGCCAAGCTTCTGCATTATTTGGGTAATAACAATGACGATTGTTCTCACAACTTGTACTTGTGCTGTCCTCTTCTATACTTTGGCTATCACATGCAGCTAAAAATACACTAAAAAGGAACACGGTGAATAAACTAGTTCGCACTCTATTTGCCTGTATAAAATAAAAGCGGATACTAATTAGCTACCCGCGAAAAGACAACCATGCTAGATGGAATAAGCTAATAAAAATACAAACTCTGACAAAAAATAACCAACAAAGCGCTAAAATTTGATTGATGTCATAATTTTATGCAATTGACCTATCTTTTTAAGGTCAAAAATTTTATCATTTCCATCGCAAAAATAAGGGTTTCTCGAGTTTGTTTTCTGAAGCTAGCACCTCTAAGTTGGCTTTAGGTAACACGCTTGTGAAGTAATAGTAGGCCCCACTTTTAATAAAGTGGGTAATTCATTTCTAAAACGCATTAATTGCAGCGGAAGCCAGAAAATGAGCCAAACAGTAGCATCACAAACTGAGTACAATTATAAAGTTGTACGCCAATTCGCTATTATGACAGTGATTTGGGGCATCGTTGGCATGAGTGTTGGGGTTCTGATTGCTGCCCAATTAGCTTGGCCAGCACTTAACTTTGATACACCATGGTTAACTTACTCTCGACTACGTCCGTTACACACGAACGCAGTAATTTTCGCATTTGGTACAAGTGCACTTTTTGCGACGTCTTATTACGTCGTACAACGTACATGTCAAACGCGCCTTTTCTCAGATAAACTAGCAGCCTTCACCTTCTGGGGTTGGCAACTTGTTATCGTACTAGCAGCGATTACCTTACCATTAGGTATCACAAGCTCTAAAGAATACGCAGAACTTGAATGGCCAATCGATATTCTTATCGCCGTTGTTTGGGTGACTTACGCAGTTGTATTCTTTGGTACGTTAATCAAGCGTAAAGTATCGCACATCTATGTTGCGAACTGGTTCTACGCTGGTTTCATCATTACTGTTGCCGTTTTACACATTGTAAACAGCATGGCAATTCCAGTTTCACTAACTAAATCATACTCTATCTACGCAGGTGCTGTAGATGCAATGGTTCAGTGGTGGTACGGTCACAACGCTGTTGGTTTCTTATTAACTGCTGGTTTCTTAGGTATGATGTACTACTTCGTACCAAAACAAGCAGGCCGCCCTGTTTATTCATACCGTCTATCGGTAGTTCACTTCTGGGCTCTTGTTTCTTTGTACATCTGGGCAGGTCCTCACCACCTACATTACACTGCGCTTCCAGATTGGACGCAAAGCTTAGGTATGGTTATGTCAGTTATCCTATTCGTTCCATCTTGGGGTGGTATGATCAACGGTATCATGACGTTATCAGGTGCATGGCATAAACTACGTACTGACCCAGTACTACGTTTCTTAGTTGTTTCTCTATCTTTCTACGGTATGTCTACGTTCGAAGGCCCAATGATGGCTATCAAGTCAGTAAACGCGCTTTCTCACTACACTGACTGGACTGTAGGTCACGTACACTCAGGTGCACTAGGTTGGGTTGCAATGATTTCTATCGGTGCTATCTATCACCTAATCCCTGCACTATTCTCACAAGGCCGTATGTACAGTGTTAAACTAGTTAACACGCACTTCTGGTTACACACTGTTGGTGTTGTTTTATACATCGTAGCAATGTGGATCTCAGGTGTTATGCAAGGTCTAATGTGGCGTGCAGTAAACTCAGACGGTACGTTAATGTACAGCTTTGTACAGTCATTAGAAGCTTCGTATCCGTTCTATGTAATGCGTTTCCTAGGCGGTGTATTCATCGTAACAGGTATGCTAATTATGGCTTACAACGTTTATCGTACTATTGCTGCGAAGAAAGATTCGCTTCAACTAGACGCTGACGCACAATTGGCATAATGGAGTAGCACGATGAGCAATAATAATTCACAAAACAAACACGAAATAGTCGAAAAGAACGTTGGCCTTATGGCTATCTTGACTGTCTTTGCAATCAGCTTTGGTGCACTAGTTGAGATTACTCCACTAATGTTCCAAGATGATACGACTAAACCTGTTGATGGCCTACGCCCTCTTACAGCATTAGAAATGGAAGGCCGTGACATCTACGTGCGTGAAGGTTGTTACAACTGTCACTCACAAATGATTCGCCCTTTCCGTGACGAGGTTGAGCGTTATGGTCACTACTCTGTAGCTGGTGAGTCAGTATGGGATCACCCATTCCAATGGGGTTCTAAACGTACTGGTCCTGACCTAGCTCGTGTTGGTGAGCGTTACTCAGACGATTGGCACCATGCTCACTTAATGGATCCACGTGCAGTGGTTCCTGAGTCAAACATGCCAGCGTTTCCTTGGTTAGACGAAAACAGAGTCGATACGACCCATACACTTAAAAAGCTTCAAATATTCCGTGATAGCTTCGGAATTGACAAAGCTAGCGACCGTTACGACGGTAAAGGTTATGGTAGTGACGAAGAGCTACAAGCTGACATTGCGAAAATCGAAGCCATGAACGATGGTAAAGGTGCAACTGAAATGCAAGCTCTAATCGCTTACTTACAACAGCTTGGCACACACTTGAAGTAATTATTATGGATTACGGAACATACAGAGGCATTTTGACTCTGGTAATTTTAGTACTGTTTATTGTGATTGTTGTATGGGCATACAGCAAGCGTAGCAAAAGCCGATTTGATGACGCTGCTAATGCCATATTTGAAGATGAAAAAAAACACAACAACACAATCTCTAACGAGGAAAAGGAGTCTGAGAAATGACTAGCTTTTGGAGTATATGGGTTATTGTATTAACCCTAGCGTGTCTTGCTATCATCTTCGGCCTACTTCTGTGGAACTTGAAAAACTACACAGGTGTTAAAGAAGGCGAAAGCTGTGGTCACGAGTTTGACGGCATTGAAGAACTAAATAACCCACTTCCAAAATGGTGGACTTACATGTTCTTCGCAACATTTATTTGGTCTGTATACTATCTTGCAGCCTACCCTGGTTTAGGTAACTGGGAAGGTTTAGGTAAATGGACAAGTTCTAACCAAGGTATTACTTCTCTAGCTGAGTCTAAAGAAGCGACTGAACAAGCATTAGCTAATGGTGAGAACGTTCAATTAGACCAAGAATTTATTGCCGCTGATGAGCGTTTTGGCCCAATCTTTGAGTCATTTGCAAAACAAGATATTGAAACACTAGTTAAAGATGAAAAAGCGCTTGAGATTGGTCAACGTTTGTTCTCACAAAACTGTGCACAATGTCATGGTTCAGATGCACGTGGTGGTCAAGGCTTCCCTAACCTAACGGATAACGATTGGTTATATGGTGGCACACCAGACAAAATCAAAGAAACACTTCTTTATGGTCGTGTAGCTGCGATGCCACCATGGGGTGATGCGCTTGGCGAGCAAGGCATTAAAGAAATGACTGCTCACGTACTTAGCCTTTCAGGCCGTACAGTTAACCAAAAAGACGCTGCTGCAGGTGCTGCTAAGTTTGCAATGTGTGCTGCGTGTCACGGTGCTGACGGTAAAGGTTCGGTTGCGCACAACTTACCATTTGGTGCACCTAATCTAACAGATAACATCTGGTTATATGGTGGTTCAAAACGTGCTGTTGAAGAAACACTAACCAATGGCCGCGCAGGTGTAATGCCAGCATGGAAAGACATTTTAGGTGAAGATAAAGTACACCTACTAACTGCTTACGTTTACAGCTTATCGCAAGATAAATAACCACGCGGTTAAAAAAATGTATAAACAATTAATCATTTAATTCAATAGATTAATTAAGATCAAAAAAGCCTCTATCTAGAGGCTTTTTTTTAGTCTTTTGCTTTTAAATCCGATAAAATGCTTACAACGTTTTTAAAGGTATAAGTACTATGAAACCCACTCCTTGGTATAAAAACTTTTGGCCATGGTTTTTAATCTCTTTTCCTCTTGCAGCGATCATTGGCTGCGCTGGTCTTATTTATATGGCAATTGGTAACGGCCCAGATATGGTTGTTGATGATTACTATAAAAAAGGTAAAGCAATTAACCTTGAACTCAGCAAATTTAATAAAGCAAAAGCGCTTTATTTACATGGCGATTTAAATGTTACTAACGACAAAGTTGCATTCACCTTCACTAAAGGTGATGCAAGCAATGTCCACTCTTTAAAAATGTCATTTTATCACCGCACCATTAAGGCAAATGACTTTGATGTGAGCTTAATGAAAAACGCCCATGGCGATTTTACAGCCCTACTCGACGCTCATGTTGACGGCGCATATACAGTGTTTATTGAACCAATAGATAACAGTTGGAAACTCAAAGAAGACATCATTTTACCAACTGATAAAACAATTTCGATTAGCCCTGAATATAAGTAGTAAACTCTAATGTCCGATAATTGCTTTCATTGTCTTGAAAGTGTGCCAAAAGGCTTTAATGCGACTGTCGAAATAGACGGTAAGGCACAACCTATGTGTTGTATTGGTTGCCAAACGGTTGCAGAAAATATCGTCGCCCAAGGCATGACCGATTACTATAAATTTAGAACCGTACGCTCTGGTAAAGTTGAACAACTTGTTCCAGAGCAACTCGAGTTGATCAAAAGTTACGATAACGAAGATATTCAAGACGAGTTTATTTCTGCCTCTAATAATTTATCCGAGGTGCTACTAACGGTTGAAGGCATAACTTGTGCTGCTTGTGCGTGGTTAATCGAAAAACAATTACTCAATCTAAAAGCGATAAAACGCGTTGATGTAAATACATCGACCAACCGTGCCATGATCCAATGGGATAAATCGGTTACTCCGCTTAGCCAAATTATTACCTCATTACACGAAATCGGCTATAAAGCTTATCCGTTTCAGGCAGACCTTGAGGCCAGTCAAAAACAGCAAGCTGCTAAAGCCTATATCCGCCGTTTAGGTGTTGCGGGTCTAATGACCATGCAAGTAATGATGTTCGCTTTTGCCATGTATTTTGGCATGTTCTCGGGCATGGAAGAAAACTTCGAACAGTATTTCCGCTGGATAAGCCTTGTGCTTGCTTCACCGGTAATTCTCTATAGTGCCCTACCATTCTTAACTAATGCGATTAATGGTTTAAAAGCAAAACAGCTAAATATGGACCTACCCGTATCTTTAGCAATTTTTGGTGCTTATGGGGCAAGTTGTTATGCCACTTTAATGTCTGTTGGCGAAGTTTATTTTGAATCTATCTGTATGTTTACCTTTTTATTATTACTAGGTAAATATTTAGAATTTAGAGCTCGCTTAAAAGCCAGTGAGTTTACTGCTAACTTGCAAAAGTTACTGCCCCTTACAGCCCGTATCATCGATGAAAACAATCAAGAATCAATTATTGCGGCTAAAAAGCTAAGACTTGGTGATGTTGTATTAATTAAAGCAGGCGAAACGATTCCTGCTGACGGTATCGTTATACAAGGTCAAACAACTGTTGATGAAGCCATGATGACAGGTGAGCATCAGCCAGTTAATAAGTTTATTAACCATCAAGTATACGCAGGGACTATTAACCACGATGGTGTGATCCGTATTGAGATCAACAAAATCGGTCAAAATACCTTACTTAATCAAATTATAAAGTTACAACACACAGCTTTAACTAAACGCCCAAGATTAGTTGAAATAACTGATAAGGTGGCTCAGTGGTTTGTAGCGTGTTTATTAGTGTTTGCGTCAATTACAGCGATTGGCTGGTATCAAATAGACCCTGAGCATGCTTTTTGGATTACTATTTCGGTGCTTGTTGCAACCTGCCCTTGCGCACTGAGCTTAGCGATTCCTACCGCCCTTACGTGTGCAGTAGCAAGCCTGACAAAGCGTGGTATTTTAATTAAACAAGCTCATGTATTAGAAACGCTACCGCAACTAACCGATATTGCCTTTGATAAAACAGGCACCCTTACCCAAGGTCGTTTCACTATAGAGCGAGTTGAACTAGTAAACAGCCAGTATAGTGAAGCTGACGCATTGCGACTAGCAGCGCAACTTGAAAGTTTCTCTGAGCACCCGATTGCTAATGCGTTCGCTGGTTTCAACGATACAGTGAACCCAATTGAGAATGTTACAATCGAACCGGGTAAAGGCATTACAGCGGAACTTAATAATCAGCACTATGCGATAGGTAAAAGTGGCTGGTTCGATACTGATAAAGCAGATGCTCAAGCAACCTTGTATATCAATAAACAAGTAGTTGCGCGCTTTTACCTAGCCGATAGCTTACGTAACAACGCAGAAAAATTGATTACTAAACTGCATTCACAGCAGCTCAAGTGTCATATGTTAACTGGTGATGCTTCAAACAGTGGTGAGCAAATTGCAAAGCAGTTAAATTTAGATACTGTACATGCAGCATGTAGCCCTCGTGACAAACAAACCCATGTTGAAGCATTGGCTAGCAAAGGTGCCATTGTTGCTATGGTTGGTGATGGTGTGAATGATAGCCCGGTATTTGCAAGTGCCCATTTATCTATTGCGATGGAAACTGGCGCCGATATTTCCAAAAATAGTGCCGATGTGGTATTACTCAATAGTGATCTAACCGCCATTGAACATTTGCTTACTGTCTCGAAGAAGACTCGCCGTATTGTTAAGCAAAACTTGGCATTATCACTTATTTACAATGGTTCGATTTTACCACTTGCAGCACTAGGACTTGTAGCTCCTTGGATGGCCGTTATTGGTATGTCTGCAAGCTCCATTTTGGTTATTACCAACTCATTAAGGTTATTAAAACTATGAGTATCATCTACATCCTCATCCCAATTGCCATTTTATTTGTGCTAATTGCTATTGGTGTGTTCTTTTGGGCTGTAAAAAGCGAACAATTTTCTGATTTAAACAAACAGGGCCACAGTATCCTGTTTGAAGACGATAAAGAGCAGCACAACAAAAGTAATGATTGATCCGCTGTTTATTAGTGCATTTGTAATGGGCTTGTTAGGCAGTGGTCACTGTCTGGCTATGTGTGGTGGTATTTCCAGTAGTTTACAACTTGCCGCTAGCAAAAATCGTGCAGTTCGCTTTTCTGTTGCTTATAACCTTGGCAGAGCGCTCAGTTACATGCTTGCCGGTGCTCTAGTAGCCGGTATTAGTAGTCGCTTCGCTGCACAAAATACCTCAATCTCAGTTGGTTTATCGTTTCTAAGTGGTATTTTTATGCTACTTGTTGGGATTTATATCATGCGCCTAGCGCCCACCCTACAGTGGCTAGAAAAATTAGGAAAAACGCTAGTATGGCAGCATTTATCTAAACTGAATCGTTATTTACTACCTGTCGATACAACGCCAAAGGCCCTGTTGTATGGCGCTTTATGGGGATGGCTGCCGTGTGGATTAGTTTATTCGGCACTAACTTGGGCACTTACCAGCCCTTCTGCCCTTCACGGTGCTGGGGTAATGTTATTTTTTGCCTTAGGGACATTTCCTGCAATGATTAGTATTGGTCTAGTCAGTCAAAAAATAAACACTATTTTCAACCATGTTTGGATTAGGGTTATTCTAGGCAGCGTAATAATATGGTACGGTATATACTTATTAATTATAGCAACCGATAAGCTAATTCATTAATCTTAGCGGTTGTTAACTTATTTGAATGGATTTGATGTATGGACTTCTCACAAAACAAGTCAAAAGGCTTATGCACAATTAGCTGTAATAATTGCAGTATCAGCCAGCTATGTTTACCATTTTCATTAAACGGTCAAGAAATGGATCGTCTAGATGAAATCATCGAACGTAAAAAACCACTGCATAAAGGTGATTATTTATTTGAATCTGGTGAAAGCTTAAATGCCATTTATGCTGTGCGCTCAGGTTCGTTTAAATCTTACACTCTATCTGAACAAGGTGACGAGCAAATTACCGGTTTCCATTTAGCTGGCGATTTAGTCGGTTTCGATGCAATCAACAAAATGGCACATCAAAGTTTTTCTCAAGCCCTTGAAACATCTATGGTGTGTGAAATTCCATTCGATACGCTTGATGAATTAGCCGGTAAATTACCAAAATTGCGCCAACAAATTATGCGTTTAATGAGTAATGAAATTAACTACGACCAAGAAATGCTGTTGTTACTCAACAAAAAATCAGCTGAAGAGCGCCTTGCAAGTTTTATTTACAACTTGGCTGAACGCTTTGGTGAGCGTGGTTTTTCACGTAAAGAATTCCGTTTAACTATGACGCGCGGTGAAATTGGTAACTACTTGGGCCTAACTGTTGAAACAATTAGCCGCCTTTTAAGTCGTTTTCAAAAGGCTGGTTTTATTAAGGTTGAGGGCAAGTTTATCACCATTTTGGACCAGCAGGCACTTGCTACAACAGCGGCAATTAAATGTAAATAGAGTTTGATTTAACGCAACTTTATACTGTTTATCCCTTTAACTGTTCTAAATTTAGGTTACACTCAAAGTACTACTTTTTGCGGAACAGTTAAGGAGCAGCACATGGACGCAATTAAACGAATTTTAGCAGTTATAGACCCAACTAAAGAGCAGCAACACAGTTTAAGCCGCTCAATCGATCTAGCCAAAAAATCTGGCGCGACCATCACCGCTTTCCTCAGTATCTACGACTTCTCTTATGAAATGACAACTATGCTTTCAGCTGATGAGCGTGAAGCAATGCGAGAAGCCGTGATAAAAGACCGCCAAGAATGGTTAAATGAACAAATTGCACTTTATCCAGAACTCACTATTGATAGTTGTGTGGTTTGGCATAACCGTCCTTACGAAGCTATTATTAACACCGTGATCAACGATGGTTTTGATCTTGTTGTTAAAGGCACTCATCAACACGACACACTAAAATCGGTTATTTTCACACCTACCGACTGGCACCTTATTCGTAAGTGCCCTGCTCCAGTGTTACTTGTTAAAGAAAAAGAATGGCCAGCTCAGGGGAATATTCTAGCAGCTGTGAACGCAGTGAGTGAAAATGAGCAACACCTTGAACTTAACAAGCGTATTATTAATGATGCCCGCTTCATTTGTGACTTAGCCAATGCCACGCTTAATATTGTAAATGCGTACCCAGCAACACCGGTTAATATTGCAATAGAAATCCCAGAGTTTAATCCTGGCGTTTATAACGAATCAGTTAAAAAACATCACTTTGAATCAACCCTCTCTTTAGCTAAAGGGTTTGATATTGACCAAGCTCAATGCTACATAGAGGAAGGTTTACCAGAAGATGTCATTCCAGATGTTGCTGCACGCCTTAACAGCGAGTTAGTAGTGATTGGTACTGTTGGTCGCACTGGCTTGAGTGCTGCGCTTGTTGGTAATACTGCAGAGCACGTTATTGATAGTCTTGATTGCGATGTCTTAGCCCTAAAACCAGATGGCTATGTGAGCCCACTCGCTAAGTAACAACCAGAATATGTATTAAAAAAGCCCCAGTTTGGGGCTTTTTTATATATACAGTTTGAGGGTTTTATATATTTGTTACATCAATGAACAATGATTCATCAATGTTTGTTGATGAGACCACCGCCTCGCTAAAGTCATAGCTTTCACGATTGCCTTCTCTATCAAGTGGTAAGTTTTCAAAATCAAACAAGTTTCTATCAGCAAGCTGGCTTGGGCTGACATTCTGTAAAGACTTAAAGATACTCTCAACGCGACCTGGAGTTTTCTTATCCCACTCTGTCAGCATCGCTTTAATTGATTGACGCTGTAGATTTTCTTGAGAACCGCATAGGTTACATGGAATGATCGGGAAATCTTTGTGCTCAGCGTATTTAATTAAATCTTTTTCACGACAATATGATAACGGACGAATAACTACGTTACGTTCATCATCTGAACGTAATTTTGGTGGCATCGCTTTTAATCGTGAACCATGGAACATATTTAAAAACATAGTTTCGACGATGTCATCCAAGTGATGACCTAGTGCTAGTTTGGTCGCACCAATTTTTTCTGCAAATGAGTAAAGTGTACCGCGACGAAGTCGTGAACACAGACCGCAGGTTGTTTTGCCCTCTGGTACTTTTTCTTTTACTACTGAGTAAGTATCTTTATCAACGATGTAATACGGGATATTTAGCGTTTCAAAGTAATCAGGCAAAATATGCTCAGGAAAACCAGGCTGCTTTTGATCAAGGTTTACGGCAATCACTTCAAATTTAATTGGCGCAGCTTTTTGTAAATTAAGCAAAATATCAAGCATTGCGAATGAATCTTTACCACCACTGATACATGCCATAACAACATCGCCGTCTTCAATCATGTTGTAATCAGTAATCGCATTACCAACATGCCTTCTTAGACGCTTTTGAAGTTTATTAAATTCAAGAGTTTCTTTTCTAGTATCAGTTTGATTCATTTGCTCTGCTCATACAGGCTTTACTAAGCCATGTTTCATAGTAAAAAGTTCGGCGTGGATTATACGGACTTTTTGAGCGAGTTGAAATGATTAGCGTGGGATAATTAAAGCGCTTCACTGAAGAAGGTAGCACGTAAAGCAAAGCGCTTTGGGAATAAAGGTATCGATTCAGGATATATATTCATAACAGGCTAAACGATATTTTCTGGATATACTTCATAATTTGTAGAAAACAACATTTAGTCCAAATTAATCTAAAACGTTTGAAGCTGCTACTTTCGCCTCGATTATGGCTCTATGCGCTTTTAAACCAATATTTGTTGAATAAAAATCTGCTGCTATTTTGAGCTCTTGTGGTGATAATAAACTAAGAATTTTAAGCTTAAAAGCCATCTTGGCGGCACTCATGTCTGATGGCTCTGCCAATACAGCAGTCCCCATCGCATTTATCAAAAATTGCTTTTGACTTTCCGGTAAATCTTTTAGTGTATCTGCTAATATTTGCTTTGTATCGACCTGTACATTACCACCAAGGCCATTGAAAATTTCATCCATTTTCAGTGCATTATAGAATCGCTCAAATTCTAATTCCGCATTTGGCTCAGACTGAGCCGAACACACCATAAATGGCAAAGAAAACAAAATCAGCAAACAAAATCTCATTTATTTATCCTTTTTTTAGTTTTACAACTTAGTAGAGAGCCAAATAGTAAATTTGGTAGAGTGCTTAACGACTAATCTGATTGGTGAATAGTAAGGTGAACTTGAACCGTTTACTTTACCTAAGTTCTGGTGTTCTCTTTCATCCTTTTGAATACTTAATACCGCTTGATATGCACTTTTATTATTTTTCTCTAAATAGCTTAATTGCCATTCTAGATGATGAAGAACAGTTGATTCAACGGCTTCTGTACATACCCAAATTGCTTTGCGACCAAATAGAGCGGTAATCAAACCTAAACAATAACCACCCAAAGACCAAAACCAGATTGCGTAGCAATGTCTTACTTTATGTTCTTTTAGCCAACAATCAAAAGTTTCAAAATGCTCGATTTCATGACTTAGCATTTCTTTCAGCTGTACAGTGATATCTCGATATAAAAACTTAGCGACAAGTAACTGCGCGATATAAATGCTTATCGCTCCGAATTCACCAGCATGATCAACACGTACAATTCTTGCGACTTCTTTCGGGATCACCTTAATTGCTCACTGTGCATTTATAACGCGAAGCTGTACAAGCAAGATCAGGCCAATCATCTCTGCCCCAGCAGTATTTATCATTTCTAAGTGGTTTTAGGTGCCAAACTACAGGTTTACCTTTTTTATCTAAGCGAGTTTCATTTTCAAGCTGCACTCGAATTAAATTTTTCTCTGTCGATAAAATAGTATAAACAAAGGTTTTTCTTGCTTCAGTCTCAGAAATATAGCCCTGCTCGTCATAAGAGATTTCTAATGTTTTGTTTTTAAACGCTATAGTATGAAAATTAGCTTCACAAACTGGGCTATTTGTAGACTGCCATGAGCCTTGTAACTTAGTTTGCATTTCTTGGTTGATAGGTGAATAACTGCTACAAGCTGAACATAGCAGTAAAATAACAAAAAATGCCGGAATAATTTTCATAAGTATGCTTTTAAGTCCCTGAAAAGTTGACGTTTAGCATAACGAGAATCGTAAAAATGTCCAGCAATAAGCTTAATACAAAAACAAAGGGCACATGAGCCATGCGCCCCCTGTTAACCTTAAGTGTTTTTAGTTTTTGTCTTATTTTTTGCCATTCGTTTGGCACGTTTTATTGCCGATTTTTTAGAAGCATTTTTCTGCGCTATTTTTAACACTTTAGCTTCTTTTAACTGCTTTTTGGCTTCTTTCAACCGCTTTTTAGCATTTTTAGCCAGGCTCTCTGCTTCGCTGGCACACTCTACAGCGGCTTGTGCTTTAAGTGCTGCATCTTTTGCAATTTCTGAGGTTCTGGCCACCTCTTTTTTACTTTTTTCGAGAACTTTTTCGAGCTTTGCAAGGCGCTTTTCAAATATTGACTCTGAATTTTTCATTGTATTCTCCTTTACTGACGCGTAGACATGCGGGTAGGTTCAGTGACAATAAGCGGGTCAACCCGATTGACTATATCCTGATCTTTTTCTGGGTAATCCAAACAACTTAAGAAATGACGCATACAGTTGATACGACCCCGTTTTTTATCATCAGAGCGAATTTGTGTCCAAGGCGCATCTTTTGTATGGGTATGAAACATCATCGCATCTTTCGCGTCACTATAATCATGCCATTTAGCCAATGATGCCATATCAACCGGACTCAGCTTCCATTGCTTAAGCGGGTCGTTTTGACGCGATTTAAAGCGTCTGAATTGCTCTTCTCTACTGACCGAAAACCAATATTTAAATAGCTTAATACCGCTATTCACCAACATACGTTCAAGTTGTGGTGTTTGACGCATAAACTCTAAATATTCGTGATCATCACAAAAGCCCATTACCTTCTCTACACCGGCTCGGTTATACCAAGAGCGATCAAATAGTATAATTTCACCTTTGCTTGGCAGGTGATTAATGTAACGCTGAAAGTACCATTGTTCTCGCTCTCTTGAAGTTGGTTTTTCTAAAGCCACTACGTGCGCACCACGCGGATTTAAATGCTCCATAAAGCGCTTAATAGTGCCTCCCTTACCCGCCGCATCTCGACCTTCAAATAAAACCACTATTTGTTGATTGGTCTCTTTTACCCAACCTTGCATTTTCAAAAGTTCAATTTGCAGTTCGTGTTTATGGCGCTCGTATTCAACCAGGTCCATTTTGCGTTTATATGGATATTTACCGTCTGCATTCCACTTTAGGCTTGGGTTTTTAACATTTAAATCAAAAACTACATCCTGTTTCGCATTGGCTTCGGCTAATTTCTGTTTTTTAACTGATACAGGTTCGACATTGACTGTCTGCATAACGACTCCTTTTAAACTATAAGTACCTATATTGAGATCTTTATAGTTTTACTTTAAGCCAGTTATTGCTATGTAACTTGATCTAAATCTATATTTTTATTTCTTGAAAAATCATTAAAAAATATAAAGTTAGCACTTTATAGCTAATTAAAAATAAGCCTATAAAAGTAAAATCAAGCCCTTTTTCTATAGTAAAAAACAAGCAGATAAAACCTATGTCTTCATACCGTTTTCATATCTAAACACAAGCTGTTACTTAAACTGCGCTGCAAAACAAGTAATTAGAAAAAAAATTAAATGAGGGAATAAACTAGACAAGAGAAGCTGTTATATAAATTGCTTTATTTATATTGAATTTTCAATTTTGATACTAAACCAAAGTAACGAGATAAACTTTTAAAAAAAGAGACACAAGAACTATCTTCTCAACATTGAAAAAGGGACCTTAATAAGATCCCTTTTGTCGATATTTAAACGATTTTAGCCGATGTATAGTGGTTATTTAACGATCCAAGGCGTGGCGCTAATAAGCTTAGCATGACTGCTTAATACCGTTTCATCATCTTGCCAGTCATCAGAAACCTTAATTGAGCAACGTTGCTCCTTACAGCTAACACCGTTTGCCGAGATAGCATCTTGGCCGTTAAATTTTAGTACAACACCTTGTTGTTCAGGCAGCAAAAACCACATTAATTTGCTAACGAAAAAGCCCGACAAATCAGATAGTAGCTCGTCAAATTCTTCATTTAACGTATACAAGTTTGCTTTACTAAGCTCAAAATCAGCCAGATCAGTTGCTTCAATTTGCAACCTTAATTGACAATCATGTTTTGGATTTTCTGGTTGAACAACAATAACGGCTTTATCTGTATCTAGCTGCTTATCAAAAGGTAAAAGCAATTGAGCTTTATCTGTATAAGTTAAGTCAAATTCTTGTTTCTCTGTAATTATTTTACCTGATTTGATTGTACATACTTCGTTAGTAGCAATATCAGACAAATAAAAATTAACTTGAGCGTATTGAAATTCGCCTTTATTAACGACTTTCAAACGATCATAAAAACCATCGTATGCAACAACAAATTCAGTAGCAGCGGCCTTAGAGGCAACTGCACCTAGTGCAACCGCAATGGTTGTAAATTTTAACCACGGAAGGAATTTATTCATCAAAGTAAGCTCTGTTTTGATTTATCATTTTATTTAATTCTTCAATGTACGCTTCACCGCGCTCAGAATACGACAACAAGCCCTGTGTTAGCTTAGTAGCATCAATTGGCTTTTGCTGGCGACGTAAATCGGCTCGAATTGATCGTAAATCTTTATACGCTGCGTGAGTATTAATATTTTTAAAATATGAGCTTACAGCAGCACGTACCGATTTAAAAGCAGTCACTTCATGAGCGGCTTCGTTGGCTCGACGACGTGGTACCATGCCACAGCCTTTTTTATAACACCACTGGCCGAAAAAGTTTAAGCCAATTCGAGCAAAACGTGACGTACCCCATGCTGATTCGTTAGCCGCCTGCATAAGCGCAAGTTCTTTTGGAATGATATCTACACGGCGCAGAGCTTGGGTCAGTGATAAGGTATCAATAGTGGTTGGTAACTTGTAGCTGGTCAGTATTTTCTTAATATCTGATTGCTGTTTACTACTTAGCGGCTCATTATACTCAAGCATCATGCGTGCAATTTCTATGAGCGCACGTTGCTGTAGGATCTTTTTATTCTCAGCCTCAACATGAGGACGGATAAAGTCAAAAAATGCATGTTTCTTTTCTTTCACATCAGTAAACGCTGCAAAATCAGGCAGTTTTACATTATGTAATGGCTTTTCTTTTTTGATTACGCGCTGAGTGCCAATAGGTGTTGTCTGTGACTGTTCATCCCCCTCATCCAGAGTATCTTTATCCATAAATGGCGACAACAACGCCCATGCAAAAAAAGCGGCCAGTAAAGCTCTAAAAACGTAATTCAGCATGTATTCTCTCAAATAAACTTTTACTAATATGCGGTAACTTCACGCACACACAATGGCGAAGTATACCAAAGCAGACATTTTTTGGCGAATTAGCCCTGAGATAGTTTCTTAAAGTATAACTAAAGAAGCGTTATGAACCGCCAATTTACTCGCAATTTTCAAGCGCTTGCGTATACTTAAATGCAACCAAACGAGAAATAGGAAGGTTATTTTTATGTGCCAATCTTGGCAAGCTCGCATTATTGATCAGCAAAAATATCGTCCCAACGATAACCGCTCAGCTTGGCAAGTTGACCGCTCTCGTATCATACATGCTGCAGCATTTAGGCGTCTGCAGGCTAAAACCCAAATTATGGGTATTGGCTTAAATGATTTTTACCGAACTCGCCTTACTCATTCTTTAGAAGTTGCACAAATTGGTAGTGGATTATTACGCCACTTAAAAAAGCAACACCCTGAATTTACGAATTTTCCGAGTGGTAGTTTACTTGAAACCTTATGTCTTGCTCATGATATCGGTCATCCACCTTTCGGTCATGGTGGTGAAATAGCATTAAACTACATGATGCGCGATCATGGTGGTTTTGAAGGTAATGCCCAAACCCTGAGAATTGTTTCTAAACTTGAGCCTTATTCTAATGGATATGGCATGAATCTAACCAGACGCACCTTGCTTGGCTTTATTAAATACCCAGCCTTTATTAATGACTTGTGGCACACCATTCCACCAAAAAGTGAACAGCGTAGCTTTATCAAAGCCGACCATTGGCGACCAGCTAAAGGTCTGTATCAAGATGATAAAGATATTTTCGATTGGATTATTGACCCACTGTCGAATAATGATAAACAACTACTGAGCAGTCACTATAAGGTTGATGAATTTAGAGCTAAAACTCACTATAAATCAATAGATTCAGCAATTATGGAATTGGCTGACGATATTGCTTATGCCGTACACGATTTAGAAGACGCCATAGCCACTGAAGTTTTAACCCTTGCAGATTGGCAAAACCATGCCTTAGTACAATTACAAGAGTTAGACTCTGCTTGGCTAACAACACACTTAAGTTCGATTACAGCTAGACTGTTTTCCCATCATGAATATGAAAGAAAGGACGCCATTGGTGAGTTGGTTAACACCTTTATAATTAATGCCAAATTAATAGTACAAAATGCTGATTTTGAATCTGAAATATTACAGTACACTGTAAGTCTACCTGATGAATTTGCTGAAATTCTCAACGTGCTAAAGCATTTTGTTTTTAAACGGTTAATTCGCGAGCCAAAAATGCAGCAAGTTGAGTTTAAAGGGCAAAATCTGCTAATTGAATTATTTAGTGCCTTTGCTAGTGACCCCATGCGTTTATTACCTGAAACAACCCAAGACATGTGGCTTAACGCTCATCAGCAAGAAGATAATGCTATGCGTATAATTTGTGATTACTTAGCTGGGATGAGTGATGAATATGCCTATAAAACATATCAGAGGTTGTTTTTACCTACTTCTTGACTAGTTTTTGAATACAGCTGAAAACTGTTCTAAAATTAAACAGGTTATTAGAAAATAACCACTCCTCTTTGGATGCATTCTATTTAACAGGGATTGAAATGATGCTCAAAAAACACCTACTTTTAAGCGCTATAATGGTAAGTACATTTACCTGCTATAGCGCAGAACAACTTCCTGATCCGTTACTTGAAGAGCGAAATTTAATAATTAAAGATGCTTCTCGATTTGATTGGATACGACTAAACTCTGGTGAGTGGCTTAAAGGTGAACTTGTCTCAATGTATGATAAAGAGATCGAGTTCGATAGTGATGTGCTCGACACATTAATAATCGATCGTGAAGATGTCTACATGATTATCTCTGACCGCCACCATACAGTTCGTTTTAACGATGGGAAGGAGCTCAGCGGTGCACTTAATATATCCGGTGGTTTTATCAAAGTGGGTGAACAACCTGCTAAGTACCGTTATCGCGATTTAGTCTCTATTGCTCCTTCAGTAGAAAGTGAACTTAGTGCATGGACTATAAAATTGTCGATGGGTGCAGATTTAGCTCGCGGTAATACTGACCAAACTGAGTATTCTGTTAAAGCTGATATCAAACGCCGTACTGCATCTAGTCGTTTTTTATCTGAAATTTTGGGCTACCGGACTACCAGCGATAATCAAGTTACTAAAAACAACATTCGTGCTAACGGCACTTATGACTGGTTTTATACACAAAAAATGTATTACCGCCCTATTTTCTTTGAGTACTATCGTGATCCGTTCCAAAATATCGCTAATAAATACACTGTGGGCGCAGGTGTTGGTTACTATGTAATGGATACAGATAAAACAGAATGGGATTTTACAGCAGGGCCAGCATACCAAAAAACGCAATTTGACACTGTTGCTGAAGGCGAAGATGAAAGCAACTCATCAATGTCTTGGTTCATATCTACAAATTATGAATTAGAAGTAACCAAGAAAATTGATTTTTCACTTAATTATCGTTATTTAACGGCTAATAGTGACGCCGGGGGTGATTCACAATATGCAATGGCTGCGTTTGAATTTGAGATCACAGATGATATCGATTTTGACATGTCATTAGTATGGGATTACTTAGCCGACCCTATTGCCGATGAAAACGGTGTGGTACCAGAAAAAGAAGATTACAAAATGATTTTCGCACTGGGAATAGATTTATAAAAGTTAATTTGATGGATATATAAACGCCGAGCTTAAGCTCGGCGTTTTCAATGTTTGTTAAGCAAACACTTCCTTATAGCGATTTAATACCCATGTTATAGAGGGTAAAGCCATAAATATCAGCATATTGGTCGATGATCTTACTTGTTGGCGTACCTGCACCATGCCCAGCATTTGTTTCAATGCGAATAAGATATGGGTTTTGTTTCGCACCTTTTTCTTGCAGTTCAGCAGCAAACTTAAATGAATGCGCAGGCACTACACGGTCATCATGGTCCCCTGTTGTCACTAAGGTTGCCGGGTAGCTAACACCCGCTTTAACATTGTGCACAGGTGAGTAGCCTTTTAAGTAATCGAACATTTCTTTACTTTGTTCACTGGTGCCGTAGTCATACGCCCAACCAGCACCCGCTGTAAAGGTGTGGTAACGCAGCATATCTAAAACACCTACAGCAGGTAACGCGACTTTAAATAACTCAGGGCGCTGTGTCATAACCGCACCAACTAACAAGCCACCATTAGAGCCACCACGTACCGCCAGATAATCAGGTGAGCTGTATTGTTTTTCGTTTAAGTACTCAGCCGCAGCAATAAAGTCATCAAATACATTTTGTTTCTTAAGCTGTGTGCCATTTACATGCCATTCTTTACCGTATTCGCCACCACCACGAATATTAGCAACAGCATAAACACCACCATGCTCAAGCCATGCAGCAACTGTCGGGCTGTAACTTGGCGTTAAACTTACATTAAAGCCACCGTAGCCATATAAGATAGTTGGATTTTTACCATTAAGCTCAGTGCCTTTCTTGTACGAAATAATCATCGGAACTTTAGTGCCATCTTTCGATGTGTAGAACACTTGTTCTGAAGTATATTCTTCGCTGTTAAATTTAGCGCCTGACTTGCGATACACATCAGACTCGCCAGACTCAACATTAAACGAGTAAATGTTGCCTGGAGTGGTGTAATTAGTGAATGAATAATACAGTGTTGGTGCATCATGTTTACCGCTAAAGCCATACGCGGTACCCACACCAGGTAAGCTGATATCACGCACAAGTTTACCTGATTTATCGTATTGCTTTACTTGCGATATAGCATCAACCATATACTTAGCAAAGAAGTAATTACCGCCCTTTGAAATGCTCAATACATTCTCAGTTTCAGGGATTAAATCTTGCCAGTTGTCAGGACTTGGATCAGCAGCATCCACAGTAACAACACGCTTATTTGGTGCGTTTAAGTTAGTCACTAAATAAAGCTTTGTACCGTCATTATCTATAATTGATGTATCTGAGTCTGTATTATCTAAAATTGTCACTAACTTGCTATCAGGCTTAGTTAAATCTTTGATAAATAACTTATTACCTGATGTCGAAGTGCTTGCAGCAATAATTAAATAGCGATTGTCACGAGTAACCTCAGCACCAATATAGCGATGTTTCTGTGCTTTTGTGCCACCATAAATTAATTGGTCATCAGCTTGCGCTGTGCCTAATTTGTGATAATAAACTTTATGTTGATCCGTTTTTGCAGAAAGCTCACTTCCTTTTGGCTTATCGTAGCTTGAGTAATAGAAGCCTTCATTACCAAACCAAGAGATACCGCTGAATTTAACATCGACTAATGCCTCTTCAATAGGCTGTTTTGTTGCCGTATCAATAATAATGATTTTACGCCAGTCACTACCACCTTCAGAAATTTGATAGGCAGCTAAGGTGCCGTCTTCTGTAAAAGTTAAGCCCGACATTGATGTTGTTCCATCAGCACTGAAGGTATTAGGATCTAAGAAAACTTCAGCTTCTGAGTCACCTTTTTTACGATACACCACGTACTGATTTTGCAGGCCATCGTTTTTATAAAAATAAGTGTACTCACCTTCTTTAAATGGGGCTGTCACTTTTTCATAATTCATTAACTTTTCGAGCGTAGTTTTAAGTTCATCGCGATAAGGAATATTTTTTAGATAAGAAAAAGTAACGTCATTTTCGGCTTTTACCCACTGTGCAGTTTCGTCGCTCATATCGTCTTCTAACCAACGATATGGATCGGCTACTTTCTCACCGAAGTATTCGTCGACAACATTGCCTTTTTTAGTTTCTGGATAATTCACAGCAGCTTTAACCTCTGCAGTTTTTACTGTTTGTTCTGTTTTTGTAGGGGTAGATTCACCGCAACCCGCCAATGCAACAACAATTGCACATGCTAATGTTTTCTTGATCATAATCACTTTACTTTTAGTTATTGTTAATGAAATGAAAGTAAAATTAATACATTAGAATGTCTAGTTATTTGCGGTTAATCACGAAATGCGCTGTAAACCAATGTAAAAACAAAAAGCCACGCATTGGCGTGGCTCTTATAAACTTACACAAGTAAACACTCTTGAGATTATACTTTTGTTAACCAACCATGTGTATCTGCTGATTTACCCCATTGAATATCATTCAATGCTTGACGTAATTTAGCGACTTTCTCACCCGGCTCACCCGAACCTACTTTGAACTCTTGGTCGTTATGAATAAGCGTACCAACCGAAGTAAGTACCGCAGCAGTACCCGATAACGCTGCTTCAGTTCCTGGCTTAGCAGCTCTTTCAAGCAACTCAGAAACGGTAAAATTACGCTCAGATACCGTCATACCTAAATCTTTCGCAATCGTTAAAATACTATTACGCGTCACGCCGTGTAAGAATGTGCTATCAAGCGCTTTTGTGATGATTTCATCACCATCAATTAGAATAAAGTTTGCAGCACCAGTCTCTTGAACATCGCCACCTGGGCAGAACAAAATTTGGTCTGCTTGATGTTCTGAACGAGCCTCTAAGATTGGGCCTAATGCACTTGCGTAGTTACCACCACTTTTAACCATACCCATGTGTGGAGCACAGCGCATGCCGTCTTCTTCAAGTAATACGCGTAATGCCGTTGCACCACCTGAAAAATAATCACCCACTGGCGAAAGTAATACATAAAGAAGTGAGCTCATTGACGGTGCAGCGGCTTTACCAATTGCTGCTTCTGTACCAATGTGAGTTGGGCGAATATACATAGAACCCGGAGGTGTTGGTGTTTCGTCTGCGTACTCTTTTACAATGTCTTTGATCATTTGCTCGAGCATGCTTTCTTCAAAGTCAGGTAAGTTTAGTAACTTAGAGCTTTGTTTCATACGAGCAATGTTAGCATCCATACGAAAGATATAGACCGAGCCATCTTCGTGACGAAATGCTTTTAATCCTTCAAAACAGGTGCTTGAGTAATGTAATACGTGAGCACCCGCATGTAATTCGATTTTATCAGATGGGACCAGCGCGCTTTCACTCCATGAGTTATCAGCAAAACGTGCTTGGATCATTTGTGGCATAAATACAGTACCAAATGCGGCCATTGTTATTCTCTCTTGTTTGGACTACTTTTACCCCATTGTAAGCTAATCTATCCCCGTTTAACCATAGCAAACTAGTGCCTTTTATAGATTATAGTGATAATAATTCGACCGTTTGGTACAAAAAATGTGCAAGCCAAGTTGCACATTGTTTACTGAGAATCATTTACTAATAAATAATAGCGAATTATCGGTAATTCATTTTTGCCGTTAGCCGATTAAAGAAGCTCGGAAAGAAGCGCTTAATGGTCGGTGCTAAACCACTTATGCCTTCACCAATTACAACCTCATCTTTTTCAGCTTCAATGGCTTTAATCATTTTTGCAGCGGCTTTAGCGACATCCATGCCGTTCTCAATTGAATGCTCTGGCTTATTTTGTGGCTTACCTTGGCCATCTAATGAGTTATGTGCAATGGCTGTTTTAATTGAACCTGGGCAAATGGTCAGGCAATTAATGTTTTTATCAGCTAATTCTGCTCTTAAGCAATCCATGAAGCCGACTACCGCATACTTAGAGCCCGAATAACCAGTTCTAAACTTCGAACCAACTTTACCTGCGACACTGCTAATTGAAACCACCATCCCCATACCTTGCTTCACCATTTGCGGTACGACCGCCTTAGTTAAGGCAATTAAACCAAAGTAATTCACTTCCATCAGTTGGCGATAAACCGTAAATTCATTTTCTAAAAATAAGCTACGCTGCGACACCCCACCGTTATTGATAAGCACATCAACTTGGCCAAGTCGCTCTATCACCGTAGGCATATCTTCAAGTAAGGCTTCGGGTTTTGCCAAATCAAGGGGGACTACGTGATGATTACCACCGAGTCGTTTATTCAGCTTATTGAGTTTATCTTCATTGCGGGCAGACAATATTAGCGTTGCCCCTTTTGCCGCCAGTTGCTCACAAAGTGCTTCACCAATTCCAGAAGATGCCCCAGTTACCCAAACTGTTTTACCATTTAATTGCATGTGTGTTCCTTATTATTGTTGTTATGCTTTGTTAGGCCCAGCATGTTGTTCGATATAATCAGCAATATCTTTATAAAAACCAAGCATAATCAAGAACTCGGCTAATACAAATAAAGGCCCTATTACCAAACCAATTAAATCGTCAACAAAGGCTGGCTTTTTACCTTCAAAATAATGACCAATAAACTGAAAAACCCAACCAACAACGAAACTGCCAATACTTACGGCTAGCCATAATTGTGTTGAAAGCGACACCACAGGCTCAGCAGCAATGCTTAACACACTTAAGCATACAGCCATAATTAACCCCATCGATAAACTAAGCATTAAGTAATAGAGACAGGTGAGCCCAATCACCACGGTTGCTAAAGAGATGACAACAGGCTCAGAGATAAGCGTGACGCGTTGCAATAAACAAATAATTGCAAACACAATTAATGGAATGCCAATAAAGTGGGTGTAAATATTGCGTTTAGAACGGTGATAAAGGGCGTAATTTGTCAGTTGTTGTTTTAATGTTTTCATTATATTTTCCTGCCAAAACTGTGTTCAAAACTCAGATTAGCAGATAATTTACTAGCAAGAATGTCAACTATCCGACATTTTAACTAGCTCTATTAAACTCGCATATCAAATCAGCGCATCAATTATCTTGCCTTTATCGGCCTCTGGCTGCATATCCATGCGTTCGCGTCCTTTTTGATACTCTTCATCAAGCATCGCTTGCAGCTCATTCATTTTTTCTTGCAGTGCTTTGGTGTCGGCACCTTGTTGCTGCATTTGTTCCGCTAGTTTTTCTATTTGCGCTTTTATTTCGTCAATTTTCTCTTTATCAACACCGAGTCGCTGATAAACCAAGGCTTCTTGCGCCTGTGCTAGAAAAGAGCTGGGCTCAGACTGCTTTTGTAAAAGTTGGTGTGCTGAAGATGCAGGCGTATGCATGGCCTTCACACCCTCAGGGCGGGCCGTTTGCGAAAGCTTAGTAGCAGCCGAAGTGTGATGAGGGTTATATTGATTATGAAACGTAATTGCCACAAGTTGTCTTCCGTTTAAGCTTGATTACAGCTTTGTAGCAATTTTAGTTCCAAACTAGCATTGAGATTGCAATTTATCGATATCAATTATTTCAATCGTTTGATATTTAAGATTAATAATTGAATCAGCTTGCAGGGATTGCAAAATTTGATTAACAGTTTGCCGTGTTAGATAGGTCATATCGGCAAGTTGTTGCTGAGTAAGCGGCAAACAGTTTTGCAGTGATGACTGATAAAGCATGTATAAGCGCTTAATCACCTTTTGCTTTGCCGTTAGTAATGCGTGATCTTCTAATGAATCAAACAGATTTCGCACTTTGTTAGTAAGCAACAGCCCAAAATCATGCCAATAAGCGGGATGATCTTGTAATAACTGAGTTAATGCCCGTTCTGATACGTGTAAAAGCCTTACCGTAGTTTGTGCATACACATCGTGGGTCCGTTGACCACCATCAAACAAAGCAACTTCACCAAACCACATTGCACTGGTTACAAAACTGAGTACAGCTTCTTTGCCTTGGTTATTAACGCCAGAAACTCTAAGCACGCCATTAATAACACAATACAGACCATTATTTTCATCACCACGCAAAAACAATGCATCACCGGCATTTAAGGTGATTAATTTAGCATTTTTTACTAGCTTGTCCCTAAATAATTGTGCTCGATTTTTAAACCATTTATCTTGGTTAATAACCGAAAGGTCTTGTTCATTCAAGTGTTTATCCTTTACATTGGTGTAGTGTGCATATATCCAAGCCACCTCAAAATGCAGAATTCAGCGTTTCACAGGTGCTTAATATCAAGGCGTTACTTTGCAAGAATGGCATTCCCTTTTAAGAAGTAACAACGATGAGAGTAAGTGCCTGCGAAGCGCCCAAAGGGTTGGTTTAAAAGCGATTTATACTGCGTTATTGATTTTAACAATAGAACATCTATTACTTGCAATCAATGCCTTGCCTAAACCGCTTTTATTTCCAACTGAAACTCGTATTTTGAGGTTGTTTGGATATCTAAATAATAAAAGGATACGGGATGTTAAACAAACTACTTTCGACCAGCCTACTTCTCAGTGCTATTTCTACCCCTGCATTTGCTAGTGATATTAATACTGAACTTAAATCTGCAAATAAAAGCGTCAGCGAAAAAGTCATTAAATGGCGCCGACATTTACACCAAAACCCAGAACTTAGTAACCGTGAGTTTGAAACTGCCAAATACGTAGCTAAGCATTTACGCTCTTTAGGCCTTGAAGTACAAACAGGTGTTGCTCATACAGGTGTCGTTGCCAAACTGAAAGGTGGTAAAAAAGGTCCGCTTATTGCGCTGCGTGCTGATATGGATGCATTACCTGTTAAAGAGCAAGTAGATTTACCATTCGCGTCAACTCAAACGGCTGAATACAAAGGTAATACAGTTGGCGTAATGCATGCCTGCGGTCATGATAACCATGTGGCTATTTTAATGGCGGCAGCGGAGTCTTTAGTTAAAATTAAAGACCAACTAGCAGGTGATATTCTATTTGTCTTCCAACCTGCTGAAGAAGGTGCTCCAGAGGGCGAAGAAGGCGGTGCTGAGCTTATGCTTAAAGAAGGCTTATTTAAAGAAAAGCCAGAAGCCGTATTTGGTTTACACGTAACCAGCTCACTTAATACCGGACAAATTGGTTTTCGTGAAGGACCGTTAATGGCCAGCGCCGATAAATTTACAATCACAGTAAAAGGCCGCCAAACTCACGGTTCTCGTCCTTGGAATGGTGTTGACCCAATTGTAGCTTCATCACAAATTATTATGGCAACTCAAACCATTGCTTCACGCCAAGTTGATGTAACCAAAGCGCCTTCAGTGGTTTCATTTGGTGCCATTAATGGTGGTATACGTAACAACATCATCCCAGATCAAGTTGAAATGGTTGGCACAATTCGTACCTTTGACCAAGAAATGCGCGCTGACATTAAAAAACGTTTAGCTAAAACCGCTGAGATGGTGGCTGAATCTGGTGGCGCAGAAGCGCATGTTCACATTGACCATGGTTACCCAGTAACAGTGAACGATGTTGAACTTACCAAGAAAATGGCCCCAACACTTGCAGGTGTGGTTGGCAAAGAAAACCTGATCACAACCCCACTTATCACAGGTGCAGAAGACTTTAGTTACTACGCCTTAGAAACACCAGGAATGTTCTTTTTCTTAGGTGTAACACCAAAAGGTCAAGATGCTGTTACAGCGCCAAGTAATCATTCACCACACTTTTTTGCAGACGAGAAAGCTTTACAGCTTGGAGTAAATGCAATGACGCAATTAGTGATTGATTACCTTAAATAATCAATACTCTCATACCGGCGGGTAACATCATTACCCGCCCTATTTTCTTATCTGTTCAGCATCAATAAAGTTCATTTTGCTAAGGTTAACTTACTATCAAATAGGTAAGGAAGCCTCATGACATCAGAATACTTTCACTTTTTAAGCATTATCGGTGTAGCATTTTTTGCAATCTCTGGCACCTTACTAGGTCATGAAAAAAGTGTCGGTGGTTTTGGTGTAGTGGTGGTTGCCACGGTAACAGCAATAGGAGGTGGAACATTACGCGATATTTTGCTCAATAAGCCGGTCTTTTGGATAGCCCAACCAGATTATTTATATGCTACTTACATTGCCATTTTTGCCTCCATTTTATCGATTCGTCATTTACCCGATTTAAGTAACACCACCATGTTGTTAATGGATGCCGTAGGTATGGCAATTTTCAATATTATCGGTATAGAAAAGGCACTAATAGAAGGAGCTGATATGGTTGTTGCAATTACTATGGGCATGACCACTGGTATTTTTGGTGGCTTGATGCGCGATGTAATTTGCCGAGAAGTGCCTCTAGTTATGGGTGAAGAGCTTTATTCAACCGCTTGCTTATCGGGAGGGTTAACCTATGCTGCCTTATTCACCCTTGAGGTAAGTTATATTTGGTGCATTATTGGCGCATTTGCTGTGACGGTATTTTTAAGATTAGGCGCCATCCATTTTGGTTGGCAACCTAACCTGTTTCGTAAAAGCAGCTTTAAACGCTCTTAGCAGGTCATATAAATACACCCGTCGAGTGGCATGTCAGCTGGGTACTGGGTTTGTATAAAACCCAGTTTCTCATAGGCCGTTTTAGCAAGGGTATTGTGGGTATACACAAACAAAGACAAGCTATCACACTGCAACTGCTGTTTACCCTGCTCTCCCAGTAAATTTATCAGCACTTTTGCAAGACCTTTGCCACGCTCGCTTGGCGCGATAACTAACCGCCCTAAATGACAACGCCCTTCACGTAAATAGTATTGACCAAACCCAAGCATCTGGCCATCGCCATTAACCAACGCGTAGGAATTCAGCGCATCTAGGTTTAAATCTTTTTTAAAGCTTTGTGTATCAAATGGATAGTTAAAAAATGGCCCTGACCAAATACGCAGTTCTGCCTCTGTGTTAAACCAACCCATTAACTGGTTAAGTTGGATGTCGGTTACTTTAACGAGCTTCATGTTTTAACCTATCGTATAAACCTGATGCACGAGTAACAGATTTATTCATGGCCATTAGCAATACATTTTTATCGGCCACCAGCTCAAATGTGGTTTTCGCGCGGGTGATCCCCGTGTAAACCAACTGTCTGTTAATCCCCTGATTAGCCTGTTTAATTGGCGGTAAAATCATCGCGGTGTAAGCAAACTCTGAGCCTTGCGACTTATGAATAGTCATTGCATATACTTTATCGTGAGCGGGTAAACGTGCTGGTGAAAAGGCACGAATGTTTTCTTGTTCATCAATAAACATGGCTTTTAACTGACCTTGCTCATCATGCATTAAAATACCTATGTCGCCATTAAACAGTTTTAACTGATAGTCGTTTTGGCTGATCATTATTGGCATACCCACATAGTGCCTTTGATATGGCGCAATTAAGCCTTGTTGAGTAAGTGCTTTTTCAATACGCTGATTAAGGCTATTTACTCCATAATCTCCCTCTCTGACGGCAGCTAGTAACTGATAATGCGCAAATGCTTTATGCACACTGGCTACACTTGCCCCTTGCTGGATAAGATGCAAATAATCGTGGTATTGCAAAGCCGCTTGCTGCACAAAATACTCAATCGGTTTACTGATTACACTGTAATTAAGTTTAAGGTCTTTAAAACCGCCTTGATTAATCGTTTGCTCAACGTAGCCCAGTAAGCCACTGTTATTGGTATTTACAGCTTGTGCTAATTGACCAATACCGCTGCTGCCATCAAAACGATAACTTTGCTGTAAAAACGCAATACAATCGTTAAGTACAAAATGGCTGCTCGCCGCGGGTATAGCGCTCTGATTATTAAAACAAACGCGATTAAGCTGCGCAGCTCTTTCACTGCTGTAATCAGGCATTTTGCCAAGCTCTAACCCTTGGCATAGGTCACTAAGAATACTGCCCGTATCAACCGAGGCTAATTGGTCTTTATCGCCAAGTAAAATAAGCCTTGCATGACTAGGTAGTGCTTCGATTAGTTTTGCCATAAGCGACAAATCAACCATCGATGCTTCATCAATAATCAGAACATCTAAATGCAGCGGGTTACGCTTGTTATGGCGAAACTTATTAGTATGCGGAATAACGCCAAGTAAGCGGTGAATCGTTTGCGCACTGTCTGGAATAAGTGGCGCGATATTCTCAGGGATCATACTGAGCTTTTGCTTCGCCCCTAAAATCGACTCGGTTAAACGAGCTGCCGCTTTACCTGTCGGTGCAACCAGCTTTATTGTTAGCGGTGCACTGGCATACAAAGATTGTAATATGGCTAGTAGCTTAGTTACCGTGGTGGTTTTACCGGTACCCGGGCCGCCAGTGATCACACTAAAGCCTTTTGTTGCAGCTATCGCACAGGCTACTTTTTGCCAGTTTAATGTTTTAACAGGATCGCTTGGGTTGGTTGTATGTTCACTGTTTGGAAAATACACCTCAAGTAATGCCTTTAATGCAGCTTCATCAAGGGTGAGCTCTTTCGTTGCTAAATGATGTAAACGCGATGCCAGTGTGGTTTCGTACTCTGCCAAACGGGCAAAGTAAAGTTTATTAGCAAACAATAGCAGTGGCTTGTCGTCCCCTACGCACTCAGCATTCATTAGTCCATTAACGGCCTCAGTAAGACCAAATTCCATATCAAACGGCGTTAAAACCTCAGGGGCTGCGATACTGGCATCAGCTAAGCTTTGCTGTTTAATTTCAAACGGATTTTGCCAGTTTATATTAGCCAGTTCTAAACAGCTGTGCTGACTTTGCTGCGCTGCCGCAAGCAATAAAATCAGGTAAAAAACCTCACTGTGCGCTGTATCGTTATTCTCTATCAGTGTTTGTGAACCGGTTAAAAGCTCTGCGAGCTTAACATCAACCAAGCGAATACGTTTTGCCTCAAGCAAATAACTCAATAGAGGCTGAGTTTTAACTTCTATAGCAGGCAACGCTGAATCGTTTTCAACATGTTTCGTTGATTGTTCTACTTGTTGATTTTTACTAGCCTGTTCATTACTGTTTGATTGCTTATTCATAGGCTCGTGGGGTTCATGATCATCAAAGCCGAATGTCATTTGACTCATAGCATGGCTCCTTGTGCGAATAAGCTATCAAGCTCAGTTATTTGCTGTTTCGTTAGCTGATTAAAGTACACCCCTTGCCCTTCGCTCATACCACGTAAGAAGGTGTAGTAAACACCGCCTAAATGCGTGTCGCTATCGTAATCTTGAATACGTTGCTTTAATAAACGGTGTAGTGCCACGGTATAAATTAAATACTGCAAATGATACTGATGACTGGTCATAGCTTGCTCTAGTTGCTCATGTTGGTAGTCAGCCGCACTATTACCTAAAAAGTTCGATTTATAATCAAGAATATAATACTTACCCTGCCAGCAAAATATTAAATCTATGAAGCCTTTTAGTAAGCCTTGCACCTCACTAAAATTAAGCTGTCCTGGTAATTTAAAATGTTGCACCAACACTTGATTAAGCTTATCACTTGAAAGCGATAACAACGGTAAATTAAATTCCATTTCGACCAAACACGTATCAGGTTCAAGTACTGATAAACTAAGCCCTTTATCGTTTAATGGGCAGTTTAATGCTGCTAGGATCCACTGCTCTGTCATTTCCTGCCAGCTATCATCAATATGGTATTTTTCAAATAATTTTTTGATCACTTTATCAAGTGCATGGTCGTCTTGCTCAGTGGCTGGACGCTTTAACGCATAAGGGTCGGTAAAGTCCAATTGCTCAAATATTTCATGTAAACAACTACCCGGCTTTGCGCCTTTAGGAAAGCTGTAAGGTGTTATAGCATTTGCATTTTGGGCTAAAAACTCATCTTTTGCGTGGTCTTCATCACTGCGCCCAAGTTCAATGTGGTCAGTATGCTTTTTCAGCGTTAAGCTACTAAAGCTGGTTGAGCGCCAATCACGCTGGATCTCTGCTTTTACAGTATTTACTTTATAGACTTGTTCTCTGTCAGAACTGCCTAATCTTAGCTTTTCAAGCTCATCTGCTTGGGTAAATACCTCATAGTGCATGTGCGCTGAGCCATTACAAAATTCTTGTAACAATGCTCGCCATTCATCGCCCGATTTAACATCTAACCCTGCAAATAATACGTGGCCAATGCTAGTACTTTGAATGCCCGGACGAGCACTGCGACCTTGCGCAATGTTATACATCCCCACTGAGCAAAAATGCACGGCACGAGTCAGCGCCACATAGAGCAATCGTAAATCTTCGGCCAAGCGCTCTTGCTCTGCTTTTTGCATTGCATCATCACTTTTAGCAAGATCATAAATCAACTTACCGTCTTTATGATAAAGGGCTTCTTTGCTTTCGCGATAACCACAGGCAAACGGCATGAATACAATCGGGTACTCTAAGCCTTTTGAGGCGTGCATGGTGACAATTTTCACCAAATTAGCATCGCTTTCTAGGCGTACTTGCACCGCTTCACCATCTTGTTGACTGACTTTTTGCGCAAACCAACGCAGCAATCTATGGGTTCCCTCAAGCTCAATTTGCTTTTGCTGTAAAATTTCCCCTAAATGGCGGAAATCGGTAAGCCAGCGTTCAACATTGTAACCTAAGCCTTGCCAACGCGCTGCGAGTTGATTATGGCTTAATAAACGCTCGAGCATCGCCATGGCGCCTTGTTTATGCCAAATATGGGCAAGCTGGGCAAAAAAGTTTAGATGCTCTTGCCATGCACTTTCATTTTCGTGAAGTTCATAAATGCGGTTGTAGCTTAAGCAAAACAATGGCCCGGCAAGTACACCACGCAGTAACGACTCATCATACTGACCATGTAATGCTGTTAAAAAGTTAAGTAAATGGTGACTAAGCTCTTGGTTAAACACACTATCACGCGACAAATACACGCTGGCAATGGTAGCTTCTGCAAGTGCGGCTTTCATCAGCTGTGCTTCGTTTCGATCTCGCACTAACACACAGATATCGGCAGCAGTAAGTGGTTTTCCTGCAATAGTCGCATCGCCTGCATCAGCTTGCTTGAGTAGCTCAGTGATTTTTTTCGTATACTGCAAAGCTAATGCCTGTTGAGCCACCCCTTTGCTAGTTGGCTTGTTGTTCGCTTCTGCGTATTCATCAACAAAAACCGAAAATTCAAACGCACTGGGCATTTCACCGTTTATTAAAAACGCTTTGTCTTGCTGTTTTCCTTTTGCATTAACCTTTTGAAATGGGATTGCGTCGTTGTAAATAAAGCTATTGTCATTTTTATCAAATAAGCGGTTTACGCTATCAACAACCCCTTCACTTGAGCGGTAGTTGGTATCGAGGGTGTATTGTTTGTCCTCTGAAACAGCTTGTTTTGCGCCTATATAAGTAAAAATATCTGCACCACGGAAACCGTAAATAGCCTGTTTAGGGTCGCCTATCATGGCAAGGGTGGTGTTTTTAATGCCATAAATGCGGCTAAAAATGCCATATTGAACGGGGTCGGTATCTTGGAATTCGTCTATCATGGCAACCGGAAACAAGGCGGCAATTTTTTCACTTAACGCTTTGCCTTGCTCACTTAAAAGCGCCTGATGCAAGTTACTTAATAAGTCATCAGGGGTGATCACGCCTTGCTCTTGCTTACGTTTAACTAATGCATTTGCCACCCATTTAGCAGCATATTGCACTATCGCAATATTCAATCCGTTGTTGATAAGGCTACTCAGTTTGGCCATTTCATCAAACTGAGCCACCATTGCATGACTAAGCAAACTACCGTTTTTCTTGTAATTTGCAGGATCGTTTAAACTCTCTGAGCCCCATACTTCAAACGAGTATTTACTGGTACCAAATACAAAAAACAACTCATCATTGTTTAGGTATTCTTCAAGCGCTGCAAGGCTGTTTTTTCGACCTGGGGTTTTTGAGCCACTTAAATCAGATGCTTTTACTGCATTAATAAACTCACTCTCAAGGCACGCCTTTTTAAATGCCGGTACTTTTGCCACAAAGTTGTCGCGCGCTTGCCATATATCGTCAAGGTCGTACTCAGGGGTGATTGTTGCCCCTTGCTTGTTGAGTAAACTCACTACCTGTGAATACAGTGATGCAGGCACTGGGAAAATATCGGTAATTGCTTGCGTGCGCTCTTTTGATTGTGGGTAGACAAAGGCACGCCAAAAGTCATTGAGGGTTTCTTGAATAAGCTCACGCTCATCTAAAATAAACTCTAAGTTAAACGCCACACCTGATTCAAAAGCATGTTGTTTCAGCATTCGCTGACAAAATCCATGAATAGTGAATATAGCGGCTTCATCCATCGACTTTGCCGCGGCGTCTAACAAATCAAATGCCGCGTGTTTATCAGTCACCTCGTTAATCACTTGCTCAATCAACTCATCATCGGGCTTTTTGCCAAGCAGAGCATCTCTGGCATTGATTATACGCGCCCGCACACGGTCTTTAATTTCTTGCGTTGCAGCCTCTGTGAAGGTCACCACCAGTATTTGCTCAACACTCAGCGGCGTATTTAATTGTTCATCTTCACCGGTCGCTTTTTGTAAGCCCAACAAATACCGTAAATACAAACCAGTGATGGTGTAAGTTTTACCCGTACCAGCACTGGCTTCAATAAGGCTTTGCCCACACAGCGCCATACTCATTGGATTAAGCGTTTGCATGATCTGCCTCCT
The DNA here is from genome assembly GCF_030297135.1 of Pseudoalteromonas apostichopi. Taxonomy (NCBI): domain Bacteria; kingdom Pseudomonadati; phylum Pseudomonadota; class Gammaproteobacteria; order Alteromonadales; family Pseudoalteromonadaceae; genus Pseudoalteromonas; species Pseudoalteromonas apostichopi. Next base: position 3,269,677 of record NZ_AP028065.1, on the reverse strand, counting down.
GTGCTAATTCAACTAGTGGCGATAACAGCAGCTCGCTCCATTTAATAAACTCTTCTTCACAGTCTTTTAGGCTCTTTATGGTTAAACGAATATACGGGTTTTCGCCTTCACCCATGCCTATGTATTGCGGCGCGAATTTATTGTTTGCTTTGACCATATCTTTATCTGATTTTATATACTCGTAGCCACTGACTGGGAAAAACGCCACTGGGCGAGTTAAAAGCGTTTCATAGAGCGAGAACCAATCGTTTAAATACTTGCGGGCATCGTCTTCTGACAAAGGTGAAAAACTAATTTGCTTGTCTAAACCAAGAATGAGGGTTTCAACTGACTGGCCCATTATTTGCGCCGCTAAATGATGCACAAAGCCCCTAATAACATCTTTTGCTTTAATACTGGCGGTGCGATAAAACACCTGTTTTTGACCATATATATGATTTAACCAACCTTCTAATCTGGTGTTGGCAATTTTAATATTTACTTCAACGGGTAATGCTTCATCACCTTGAATATGCGCTTTTACTTGCCCTGCAAGAGCATCGACTCGGTGCTGCATACTTTCGAACACTAAGTCACCAACGTGTGCTTGCGGTAATTCACCACGCTGCATAATTTGCGCTTGGTTTAGAGGCATTTCTTGAATACTGGCTTCGAGAATTTCGTCTAGATAAAAGTAGCGACGTAACGCGTCTAAGCTAAACGGCTCTTCATCTTTAGCAATATCGTTAAATTGCGGCAAGCGTAAGCCCAAGCTTTGCTGATAAAAGCTCTCGTGAGGCTGGCAAATACTGCGAATAAACTGACTTAACTCGACGCTACTTTCTGGCTGAACATTAAGCGCTTGCTGAGGCTCAGGATTGACACTTTGAGTTGGCATCCAAACAGGATTATAGCTATGTAATTGTGTTGCTAATGGTTTGTCTGCTTTTTGCTTATCATCACTTTTCTCTGTCAGATAATAGGCTGGGTTGAATGGCTGTAAGTGCTGATAATTAATCAGCGCCTCAGGAAGCTTTAAGTCTGTTTCTTGATCTGCAAATTCAAAACTACGTGCTATGTATTCTAGCAATTCGCTCACTAAGGTTGACGGCATTCTTGGTTGGTTATCAAAGCATGAGCGACCAATATAACTGATGTATAGATTCTCACGAGCACTTAAAATCGCTTCTAAAAACAGGTAACGGTCGTCGAGTTTACGAGAACGGTCCCCTTTTTGGCGTTTTGAGTAAGGTACTAAGTCAAAACCAATTGGCTGAACTGTTCGCGGATAATCGGCATCATTTAAACCCAGCATACACACTACTTTAAATGGCACAGCCCGCATTGGCATCAAGGTACAAAAGTTAACTTGTCCCACTAAAAAGCGCTGCCCTACGCCTTTTTCTTGAATACCTTGTTTAACAAGGTAACTAACAATGCGCTGCGAAACGTTTTGTTGATAATCGCCATTTTCATAATGCTTGATCAGCGTATCAAGTACTTTTTGTAGGACTAATAAATCCCAGCTTTGCTCTCCTTCATCACTGTATACTTCACCTAATAACTCTTTTAGAATGTCTGCTTTTTCATTGAGTGGTGCATCAGCTTGTAGCTTGGTTTTATAACGTGCCAGTACGTCAATAAATTCAATCAGTTTATTCAGCGTGTTTAGTGCCATGCCTTCCACTTCATCGGCACTGTAAATGCCCGAGAAAGGCAACTGTTCATCACGTTGTGCAACACCCAATAGCAAGCGGTTTAAACCGTGTTGCCAGGTATTTAAATCAATCGCAGGTAAGCCAAAACTGTCTTTGTGAGCTGCATCTAAGCCCCATTTTACGCCAACACGTTCAAGCCAAAAACCAATTTGCTCATATTCATGCGGTTCGAGATTAAATTTCTCGGCAATTTGCGTGACTTGCAGTAAATCAAGAATGTCAGACACACCAAAGCGTGAGTAAGGTAAATCGGCTAAACTTGCAAACGAGCTCAACACGGGCTTTTCTTGTTCTATAGCTAAATCAGCTAACGCATAAGGAATAAAGCGTCGCCCCTCTGCACCACCAAACACCGCTTCAATGTACGGGCTGTATGTGCCAACATCTGGCATCATTACAATAATATCTTTCGGTGTTAACTCTTTATTTTCATTAAATAAATTAAGCAAGTAATCGTGTAGTCGTTCTACTTCACGAAGTGGCGTGTGACAATCGCTAAGCACAATGCTGGTATCATCTGACTGAATTGGCAGTTTGCCTTCGTCATTGATGAACCATTCTTTATCTGGCGTTAGTGACTCACCCTTAAAGGCTAATTGGTAAATCTCAGACTGAATTTGTGATAACAAACTGTCATCAAAATCGTTATCGAATCCGTCAAGCCACTGCGCATCTAATTGCAGTAACTGCTCAAAATAGTCTCGGCCTAATTTACCCCACGATGAGAGTAACGGGTTACCGATAAAAAAGTACTCGTGATCAGGGTTTTTCGCACTGTCTTCAAGTGCTTGTAACTGCGGGCGTTTAGCATATTTAGCGGTAATTTTGGCTGCTGTTTTTTCATCGAGTGTATCGCCCCAGTAATGTTCACTAGGGTTAAAGAAAAACAAAAATACCTGCGTTTTTTTCGCAATGGCCTGAAACACTTCAAGCTGGCTACTCGCAATTGCAGAAATACCAAATAAACTAATGCGCTCAGGTAATAGGCTTGCGTCCATTTTTTCAAGGGCTGCAAGGAGTTTGTCTTGCATGTTGGCGCGGTGATATTGGCTTTGCCCAAGTTCTTTACTGTGCGCCACCAGCTTACGCCAGAGATCTGGCTGCCATGGCGCAATGCCCACATCAACATCACCAAGCTCATCGATGCCCTGCTCCCAAGTGGCAATCCAATTGGGGCGATACATTAAATATTGGTCATAAACGTCGGCAATTTTCTCGCACAAGGCAAAGGTTTTTTGCCCTTCGCTATCACCATCTAAATAGGTTTTCAGCGGTAAATACAGCGGCTCATCAATGCAGTTTGGTAAAATCGCAAACAGCTTCCAAGCAAGATTAGCTTTGTTATACGGTGATTCACTTGGTACATCGGGCAACAATTGCTGATAAAGCTGCCAAATAAAACTTGAAGGTAGCGGAAAATCAACCTGAGCAGCAATCCCTAAGTGTTCACTTAAGCCTATTTTTAGCCACTGCGACATACCCGGTGACTGCACAAGCACAATTTCTTTTTTAAAGGGGCTCGTTAATGGATTAACTTTAAGAAGAGCGTGAAACCGCGCTTGCAGTGCTTCCATGCGATTTGATTGAATTATATTCAGCACTTTACACTGTCCTTGCTTGAAACTAACTAATTGACACAGTGTAAGATATTTTAATTAGATGGGATAGAGAGAAATACCCGCAAACAGGGCTTAATCCATGTTTGCGGGTATTAGATGCGGGTATGCGCTGGAGGCAATATTTACTGGTATGGGCTTATCGTCGATAACGCGAACTCGGTGTGCATTATCTCATCACCCTTGATACCTTTAAGCGCAATGCGAATGGTAGGGTCTGCTTTTTGCCAATCAATTGTTAAATCGCCGTAGTTAACCTCATGAGTATAAGCACCTACACGGTGTTTATTAGGGCTAACATCTTTCCACTTTTCTGTAAGTCCTGAGCTGGTCATCTCGTACAATGGGTAGTCAAGGTTTTGTTGGTACTTTGACAGCTCACCCCAGTGGGTATCACCACTGACAATAATCACACCGTTTACTTTATGCTTTTTGATAAGCGCAAATAAGCGCTCACGATCAGCAGGATAATTAGCCCATGACTCCCAGCCTGTAAAATCAGCCAATAGCTGTAAGCTTGATGCAATGATTTTTATCTTTTCATCAGACTTGAGCTCTTGTTCGAGCCATTGCCATTGGCTTTCACCTAGCATAGAGGCATTTTTATCGGTTGTTGGGCTATAAGGCCCTTGCTTTGCGGGTTTTCGTTCAAGTTGATAGGTCTTCGCCGATACATGATTTAAAGGCGCGCGATTAAAACGTAAGTCAGGCATGATGACTTTTACAGTTTGCTCACCTTCGCCGTAAGTGTACGAGGTGTAAATGCCATCTTCACGAGTTCTACGAGCTGAATCCGCTGGCTCTTGCCAAAAGTCGAGCATAATTTTACGTGACTGCTGTTTTTTTGGATATTCGCTGCCAGCGTCATTTTCGCCATAATCATGGTCATCCCACATGGCAATTATTGGCGTATTCGCACGTAATGTTTTAAAGCCCGGCTTTTGCCCTAAGCGTTGATATTTATCTGCAAGCACCGACATATCTTCGGTATCACCATAAATATTATCGCCAAGGAACATAAATAGATCGGCTTGCTCTTTGTTAATAGCATCAAAAATTGGAATTTGCTTGTCTTGATGACCACACGAGCCAAACAAAATTTTACTTGGCGCGGCAATCGCACTCACACTACTAACCAGCATTAACCCTGATAAGGCGCTTCTAAAAAAGCTAAGTGTAAAACTCATTTTAAGATCTCCTTAATCGGCGCTGCCATTTTCGGGTTAACTTGCTGACTGTTGACGCCTAAAATGCTCAGTACAGTTGCAGCCACTTGCGCTTGTTTGAGCTCATTGTTTGGCTTAATTAAGCCAGTTACTTTTATATCTGGGCCAATTGCCGCTAGCCAAATATGCTCAGAGCCAACAATGCCGTTTGGAAAACGTTGCTTACCTTGCTCTGAACGTGCCAAAGCACGCTTCGAACTATGATGTTGCCAATCATCAGCATGGCTGCCACGGCCATGATCGGTAGTAATAATCAATGTGGTATTGTCTTTATAGCCGGGCGTTTGTTGTATTGTTTGCCAAAGGTCACGAATAAACGCATCACTTTGCTTAGCTGATTTTAGATAGGCATCGTATTTACCGTTATGGGCAAAGTCATCGGTTTCCCCCAAGCTAATAACAAGCAAACGCGGCTGTTTATTTAATAAATATTGTTTGGCAAATCGGTAGGTAAAGCTGTCGAGGCGAACATTGTGCCAAGGACTCGGAATTTCGCTTTGCATTTGGTTTAGTAAACTAACCTCCTCTGATTTCACCGCATCAAAGGATTCAAAGCCAGCATTAACAAAAACCTCACTTCGCTCGCGGTTTACAATGTAAGGAAACACATCCCAGCTGCCAAAAAGTGCGGTTTTACCTTTAAATTCAGGCTGAGTATTTAAACTCTCTAAAATGGTTTTATTCGGGTTAGAAACTTTATCGTTACTATCGATATTTTCATCTACAATGCCGGTTAAAATTTCACTGTAACCTGGGTATGAGAAGTACCATGGGTTACTTACCGACATCAATGAACCTTGAGTTCTATCGCCAATCAAAACGCCCTGCTTTGCCAATGTGTCACTAAAAAATGGCATTAACGCTTTAGTTCGCTGTGCTTGGTCATTTCGCCAAAAAAGCGCCTTTAGTTCATCTGTATCTTCTACAAAATCACTGTTATTAATTAAATTTTTATCTGCCCCAGAGAACACTTCTTGCCAGCGAAGCCCATCAAGAGTTACAAGCACAACATTGTCAGCAGCTTTACTGCTTAAGCTTAATAGTGATGCTGCAACCACTGCTGTGGCTAAAATTAATTTTTTCATATTTCACCTGCAAAAAAGCCCACCAAAGATGGGCTGTTTAAAACGTTAGCTTATTATTTAAAACTGCGCTGTAAGTGTTAAAGCCGCAGTACGTGGTGCACCAATAAAGTAGGTTGAACCATTACCTGTGCCACCTGCTAGGTATGATTTATCAAACAGGTTATTCACCACAAATGCAAGGTCGAGTGATTTGAACACACCTGAATCAAGGCTAGTGTTATAACCAATGTTTAAATCAACCAAGGTGTAGCCATCAACCTTGTTTCGCGAACGGGTTTGCTCATCAGTCCATGCACCTAAACGCTCACCTGTGTATTTAGCCGATAAACCAAAGCGGAAATCACCACTGTAATAGTCTGCCGATACCACAAATAAATCTTGTGCCGAGTCAATGACTTCATCACCCGCTTTGAAGCTTGCAGATGCTTCCTCAAGTAACTCACTATCACTGTTGTAAGCACTTGGATCGTTCGATTGATACTCAGAGTTATTGTACGTATAAGATGTGTAAAGGTTCCATTTGTCAGTCAGCATATAACTTGCTGATAGCTCAACACCCGTTGACTCAATACCACCTACATTGATGTAAGAACCGTTCGTGCCAATGGTGTAATCAATACCATCTGTATCACTGCCCGGGGCAATAAAGGTAATACGGTTATCAAACTCAATGCTATAAGCTGTTGCTGTTAAGCGTAAACGGTCATCACTGTAACGTACACCTAGGTCGATGTTTTCAGCTGTTTCAGGTTCAATCTCGGTCAGTGTCGATGAATCACGTTCAAGTACACCATCTTTAATTGCCGCAAAGTTTTCGCTGTAGCTGCTAAATAGCTCTGTGCTTGCTGATAGCTGATACAACACACCACCGCTAAACAGTACGTCTGAATCACTGTCGATTTTATCTGAGTATTCATCTTCAAAATGGTTATAACGCTGAAGCTCAACAAGGTACTGTTTAGCACCTAAATTAAGTGTGAAATCACCTAAACTGATTGAGTCTTGCACATACCATTTAAAAGTATCCGTTTCGAAGGTGTTTTTGTACTGAGTCCAATATGGCGTATGATCAAAATGATGATAGATACGGGCATCAATCACTTTATGCCAATCTCGTGATTCATCACGATCTGTTTGTTCAAACCAAAAGCCGGCTTCAATGTCATGATTGCCAAGAGTTACTTGGTACTCGCCAGTCATACCTAAGCGGTCTTTTTTGTAGTGTGTATGACGATAAGACATAACCGGAATGGCATCATCAGGGTAACAGGCCGGGTTTAAGCCTGGGCCTGAAGACCATGGCCATTCTAAACTTGCCGTACAACCTGCAGCAGGTGCAAGTGGGTTGCCATCGCTGTCGGTAAAGCCGTAGCTGCCAGCATTTTCACCACCAATTGATGTTGGGTTACCATCACCATTAACAGGTGACGTTAAATAAGGCGGAATCCAGTCACCACGACCCGAGTTTTTATGGTAATAAGGCGATATGCTTAAGTTTGAAGTGGCACTTAACGCGTAATCAAACTTTACATAAGCAAGGGTATTTTCGCGTAATGTACCCCAGCCCTCAGCAAACATTTGATCAAAATGAGGCACGCCGGTCCAATTCCACGTTAAACGATCCCAATCAGGGTTTTGTTCAAATTCGCTAATGCTGATGCTGTTATAGTTAATTTCGTGAACATCATCATACGAAACACGACCTGTTATTGTCAGGTCGCTAAAGTCCGATACAAATTTAGCCTCAATGTGCTGATTGTCCTTACCGCCATTGCTGCCATCACCAATCCAACGGCTAGTATCTGTTTGCGAGTAGCTGATATAGGCTTGCGTGTTATCGAACACCGTGCCGGTTTCATGTTTAACAAAGTAGCGGCTAGCATTGTGATCGCCTGTAGTGTAAGCAAACGTGGTGCTTTGCTCTGTACTCGGTTGTGCACTCACAAAATTAAAAGTACCGCCTAGCGCTTCTAGTGATGCAGAGGCAATATCAGAAGTACCTTGCCCTACCTCAACAGTTGCTAAATTTTCACTATCTAGATAACGGTTTGCTTTTGCACCGCCACCATAGTTAGAACCACCATTAGGAATACCATCAATGGTCATACCTAATTGCTGTTGATTACCATCAATACTAAAACCACGCATAGTAATAGTGGTTGACCAATCGTCACCACCAAATGCATCACCTTCGTTGATGCTAATACCCGGTAGGTTATCAATTACGGCTAACACACTTGATACTGAACTTTGTTGCTCAAGCATGGCAGGTTCAATGACGTTATTGGCATAACTGGTTGGCTTTGCAACCACCGTAATTTCTTCAATTTCGTTATTCGTGTTTGCATTTGCTGATGTTGCTAAAAGCGTTGCTATTAAAAGGCTTAGCTTTGTTTTTTTAGTTACTGTGCTCATTGTTTTTCCAAGGTTACGTATTTGTAAGCGGGCACAGTATGCAGAGCGCGTATGACATTTAGGGTCAAAATTTTTGACACAATAATTAAAAAATTAATGCATTTAGATGGCAGATTTAAGACTTAACTGATTAATAAATAAGAAAGTATTAGAAAAGCGCCCAATTAAACTAACAGGACGCTTTTTGGTTGGATAATGTTATTAGGTGTTTTAAATCAATTCAGCCAGCATTTCTTCACTGTATGGTGTTAATTGCTCACCACTTTTAACTTTGCTGATGTAATCCGGATTCGCAATGAATGGACGACCAATCGCAATTAAGTCAAATTGGTTGTTATCGATAGCTTGATTAGCTGACTCAAAGGTATAGCTCCCTACACCGACTAAAGTACCTTTGTATGCACCGCGCATATATTCAGACGTTGTTTTATTGTCTAAGCTTTCAAAGCGCATGCTGTCATCAAAAATTCCAGCATGTAAGTAAGCAAGTTTACGTGTTTCCAGCGCTGATAATAAATAATCAAATACAGCTTTATCACCTTCGCTTTCAGTCATATTAAAATACGCACCAGGCGATAAGCGTAATGCTGTTTTATCTGCACCAATTGCTGCAATCACTGCATCGACGACCTCTAGGGCAAAACGTGACATGTTTTCTGGTGTTTGACCATATTGGTCTTCACGTTGGTTTGCAGCATAATGTAAGAATTGATCAATCAAGTAACCATTTGCACCATGAATTTCAACGCCGTCAAAACCCGCTTCAATGGCGTTTTCGGCCGCTTTTGCGTAATCAGCAATTAAACCTTGGATGTCTTCAATAGTGGCAGCTTTTGGTGTAACGTAAGTCAGCTCACGCATTCTTGGTACCGACCCTTCAACGCCGATTGCAGATGGTGCCAGTACATCACCTCCAAAGAAATGTGGGTGAGCCACTCGCCCTACATGCCAAAGTTGAGCAAACATTTTGCCACCTTTAGCGTGCACAGCATCCGTGACCTTTTTCCAACCTTGAATTTGCTCACTGGTAAATAGGCCCGGTGTGTTTGGGTAACCTTGGGCATCTGGGCGAATAATGGTTGCTTCACTAATAATTAAACCGGCATCGGCACGGCGCGCATAGTAATCAGCCATCGCTTGGGTTGGCACTAGGTTATCGTCACTCATACAGCGAGTAAGCGGTGCCATTAGTACGCGGTTTTGTAATTCGATACTGTCATTTAACTTAAACGAAGAAAGTAAATCGGTTTTCATGGTTCTATCCTTATCTTGAACATACATTCAAGATAAGGGCGATATAAACTAACTTCAAGGTTTATTTTGAATAATCGTTCAAGATTACGTAAACTTCAATTGTAAATAATAGGAGCATTAATGAGAACTGCTGAATTTGATACTGAATTTGTACTTCGCCAAGCTATGCATGCGTTCATGCAATTTGGCTATGCAAAGACCAGTATGCAAAAATTAAAGGAAGTGACTCATCTTCATCCAGGCTCTATATATGCCGCTTATGGCAATAAAAAAGGTTTGTTCTTGGCTGCCACCGAGCAGTATCAAAAAGATAGAAACCAACAATTTACGGCACTTTTTAATGATCAACAGTCAGTGTTATCAACCCTCAAACATTACCTGACTGTGATTGTTGATGAATGTATTGAAGGTGAAGTTGCCAAGGTGTGCTTACTTACAAAGAGTATTTCTGAGGTTGAAGGCAACGACCCGCAAATTTGCAATGTGCTACGTGGTAATTTAAACGCATACGAGCATGCCCTCGCACAGCAAATTCAAAAAGCCCTTGATAATAACGAATTTGCAAGTAGCAAGTCAGCTCAGCAACTGGCACGCTTTTTAGTCATGGGCATATACGGTATTCGTACCTATGCACTGACAAATCAAGACCCAAAATCTCTGCAACTACTTGCAGACGATCTATTTGCTGCATTAGTAAATTAATTTAGCTAATAACTTTACTTGTCATATTAATTTATCACCTTATGATTAAGGTGTAGCTGTGTATAACTAAAAGAGTGAGCCTGTCATGAATAATGCAACTGCCAAACGTGTTGAAACTGAATTTGATGCTGTACTCGCCTTAGGCGCTAAGAATCGACTCGCTTATATGTTTGAAACGGTTCAAGAGTTTAAACAAGTGTGGATCCTCAATGATGAGCATGGCTGTGTGATGCTCTCAAATGAAGACGATGACTGCGTGCCTGTATGGCCTAGTCGCGAATTCGCGCAAAGCTGGGCAACCGGTGAGTGGCAAGACTGTACGCCAAAAGCCATTCCAGTCAAAGACTGGTTAAGTCGCTGGACTTCGGGACTCGAACAAGATGATTTATTGATTGCTGTGTTTCCGACCGAGCAAGATGACGGCACGATTTTATTCCCCGATGAATTTGACTCACAACTAAGAATGCCAAAAAGACGTTTTTAAACTAAGAGAGCCATGTGCTCTCTTTTTTTATGCTGTTTGGTGCTGTCGTATAGCCGAAATATCTTTTATGGGGGGTTTACCAAAAAAGCGCGTGTACTCACGACTAAATTGAGATGGACTTTCATAGCCTACTTTTAGTGCTGCAGAACCAACATCAATTCGTTCATTCAACATTAATTGCCTTGCCGCTTGCAACCGCAAGTTTTTTACGTATTGCAACGGGCTCATCTTTACCACATCACGAAAGTGCAACCTAAATGTCGAAGGACTCATGTGTGCATCACGAGCCAAATCATCTATTGAAAATTGACGAGTAAAGTTTTCTTTTAACCAGCACAATGTTTTCGCGATTTTCTGATGCGCAGAGCCAGACATCACAATCTGCCTTAAATACGGACTATGAGGACTATTTAACAATCGCAATACAATTTCTTTTTTAATGAGTGGCGCAAGATTAGCTTTTAATTGAGGTTCATTGTCTAGATTGAGAAGCCGATGAAGTGCATCAAGCAAGCCATTATCTGTGTCAACCACAGACATTGCTTGGTGTTTAGGGAACTTGTCTTGCCCTGTAAATTCCATTTCAGCAACGATGTGGCTGATTTCATGAACATCTAAGCGTAAATAAAGGCCATAAAACGGCTGCTCTTTACTGGCACGAGTAATATGCGACGCAACAGGCACATCGACTGATGTTACCAATGATTGGCCGTCAGTGTAATCATAACTATGCTCACCTAGCACAACTCGTTTTGCACCTTGCAAACTAATACCAAGTCCTAATTCATACACGCAGGCCATCGGTAATGAAACTTCGCTTCGTCTGAACACTAATAACTCTGGAATAGATGTTTCAAAACTACCATCTTCTATCGCTATCGCTTTCACTGTTTCAATTAATGCCTGACGCATTTAGATTACCTCTTAAATATACTCAATTAAGTGTATCACCGTAAATTAAGGTTAGGACCATTTAAGGTAACAGTTCGTTGTTTTAGGCAAAAATTAAATCATTTATGGCAAGCAGAAACCGCCGTGATCAACCATAATGTATTTTCAAATTTTCGATTGCATGCTCTTTGCAATCAGCTTCTACTGCAAAACCTCAATATATTCAATACCTAAAATCAAAAGAGAAATTATGAACTTAAACAACACAGATTTATTTGTGTTTGTCGCGATCGCTGCTTTGGTCACCGTTCATGACAAGCCTTTGTTAAAACGAGCATGTCAGCACGCACTTAATGATGGCGTATCAATGCAAGTGTTATGTGATATTTTACCGCATATTAGTGTGTATTCTGGGGTGCCAAAATCGTTAATGGCACTAGAGGTTTTAAAATCAGTTGATGATATTCAAGGTTCAAATGCATTGGTAATCAAACGCACAGAGCAACAACTAAAAACAGCGCTCACATTTGGCCAGCTTCCGTTTGGTTTAGACCAGCAAAACAACAGGGTATGTGAGCTTGCCTCTTTAGGCGCATTATTTGCGTTAGAGGATGCCAGCAGCTTAGTTAGCGAGCAACTTAAACGCTGCGTATTACTAGGCTATAGCCGTGCGCAACTTGAATTATTAGTGATAGAGCTTGCCAGAAAGGTCAGCAGCAATATAGCCATGCGGGCCAAGTGTAATCTCGAAAAGCACTTTGCTATGGTGGGGTAAATTTAAGAAATGGCGGTGACGGAGAGATTCGAACTCTCGATACGTTGCCGTATACACACTTTCCAGGCGTGCTCCTTCAGCCACTCGGACACGTCACCTAAGGCGCTTATAGTTTAGCGCGGCGTTATAGTATGAAAACAACCCTATAGACGCAAGGGCTTTTTAAAATACGGTGGTTAAGTGATTAGTAATCAAACAAAAAAGGCAAGGTATAGACCTTGCCTTTTGTATATATAGACGATTCGCTCTTAACGTTGAAGCGTTGCTGAGAAATCTAACATACGGTTAAGCGACTTTAATGCGCCTTCGCGTAAATCCATATCTACAAATACTTCTTTACCCTCAGGGTCTGTCAGTGCTTCTTCAATCGCTTTTAAGCCGTTCATTGCCATCCACGGGCAATGTGCACAGCTTTTACAGGTTGCGCCTTCACCGGCTGTTGGTGCTTCAAAGAACTCTTTCTCTGGGCATAACTGCTGCATTTTGTAGAAAATGCCTCGGTCAGTCGCTACGATGAACTTTTTGTTGTCCATAGTTTGCGCTGCTTTGATTAGTTGGCTTGTTGAGCCAACCGCATCAGCTAAGGCTACAATCTCCGCAGGAGACTCTGGGTGAACCAATACAGCCGCATCTGGGTGTAAGGCTTTCATATCCTTAAGTGCTTTGGTTTTAAACTCGTCATGAACGATACAGGCGCCATTCCACATGATCATGTCTGCACCTGTGTTCTTTTGAATGTAAGAACCTAAGTGTTTATCTGGACCCCAAATGATTTTTTCGCCTTGCTCATCAAGGTACTCAACGATTTCTAGAGCACATGAAGAAGTAACAATCCAATCTGCACGGGCTTTCACAGCTGTTGATGTATTTGCATACACTACTACCTTGCGATCAGGGTGCTGATCACAAAACGCTGAGAATTCTTCAATTGGGCAACCTACGTCTAATGAACAAGTTGCAGCAAGCGTTGGCATAACAACTGTTTTATTTGGCGTTAGGATTTTTGCTGTTTCGCCCATAAAGCGAACACCGGCTACCACAATTACATCTGCGTCGTGCTTAGCGCCAAAACGCGCCATTTCTAGCGAGTCGGCAACACAACCGCCTGTTTCTTCAGCTAGTGCTTGAATTTCAGGATCAGTGTAATAATGGGCAACAAGAACCGCGTTCTTGTCTTTTAATAATTGTTTGATACGTGCCTTATACTCAGCTTGCTCGTCTTTTGATAACGGAGCTGGCTTTGGAGGGAAGATATAATCTTCAGGCATAATTTGTTCAGCTAGACTCATTTCTCGACCACTTAGTCCACAGTGCATTCATGGCGCGAATTATACGAGAATCTTAAGCTAAAGAACAGTCTTGCTGTGTGCTGTTAAGATAAATAAAGGATAACTTAGAAAGAAAAGATAAATCAGGAATGGTGGGTCATGATGGACTTGAACCATCGACCAATGGATTAAAAGTCCACTGCTCTACCAACTGAGCTAATGACCCGCTCTGGATATTAAGATGCGTAAATCCGCCGATTTGAGACCATTCAAAAAGAATGGTGGGTCATGATGGACTTGAACCATCGACCAATGGATTAAAAGTCCACTGCTCTACCAACTGAGCTAATGACCCGCTCTGGATATTAAGGTGCGTAGATCCGCCGATATAGAACCATTCGAAGAATGGTGGGTCATGATGGACTTGAACCATCGACCAATGGATTAAAAGTCCACTGCTCTACCAACTGAGCTAATGACCCGCTCTGTTGCTTATAAAAAGCTGCGTAAATCCGCCGATATAAGACCATTCAAAAAGAATGGTGGGTCATGATGGACTTGAACCATCGACCAATGGATTAAAAGTCCACTGCTCTACCAACTGAGCTAATGACCCGCTCTGATGCTTATAAAAGCTGCGTAAATCCGCCGATATGAGACCATTCAAAAAGAATGGTGGGTCATGATGGACTTGAACCATCGACCAATGGATTAAAAGTCCACTGCTCTACCAACTGAGCTAATGACCCGCTCTGACGCTTATAAAAAGCTACGTAAATCCGCCGATATAAAGCCATTCAAAGAATGGTGGGTCATGATGGACTTGAACCATCGACCAATGGATTAAAAGTCCACTGCTCTACCAACTGAGCTAATGACCCGCTCTGATGCTTATAAAAGCTACGTAAATCCGCCGATAGAAAACCATTCAAAGAATGGTGGGTCATGATGGACTTGAACCATCGACCAATGGATTAAAAGTCCACTGCTCTACCAACTGAGCTAATGACCCGCTCTAATGCTTTTAAAAGCTATACGTAAATCCGTCGATTAAAGATTACCATTCTGAAAGAATGGTGGGTCATGATGGACTTGAACCATCGACCAATGGATTAAAAGTCCACTGCTCTACCAACTGAGCTAATGACCCGCTCTTTTTTCCGCATTTCGGCTGTTGTTACCAATCGCCTGCTGCGGGCGCTTATAATACTTATTTAAATGCTGAGTGCAACAGAAAATATCTCTTTTTTTAAGTTTTTATGTCTAGTTGCCTAATTTTAGACCGCTTATGTCAAAAAGCAGTCTAATCAGGTCAAAACTACATTTGCGACAGACGTTCTGTGGCTAATTTTGCAGCGGTGGTACTTGGGTACTGATTAATTAAATCATTAAAGGTTTTAAGGGCTTGTTCGCCTAAACCTTGCTCCGCTAATAAGTTTCCTAACTTTAACATCGCATCTGGGCGTTTATTAGAATTAGGGTATTCATTCACAACTACTTTGAAATGCTCAGTCGCACCTGCTTGATCGTTTTGAATTGTTAATAGCTGACCTAACCAATAATGTGCATTAGATGCATATACTGAATTAGGGTAAGTAGTTAAGAATGTTTGGAACTCCGGAATTGCTTGCTCATAACGTTTATCTTTCATTATTAACGCCACTGCACGCTCATAGGCTTCATTTTCAGATAAATCTGAACTAATTGCCTGTGATGCACCTACATCCGTATAAGAGTTAGTAGGTTGAGTTTGTGCGGCAGCGGGCTGGCTATAAGCTTGGCTGACTCGGTTTTCAATCTCTTGATAAAGCTCACGCTGACGCTGAAGTACTTTTTCAAGCTTGTAACTTTGCTCTTCAGTAATACCACGAACTTGGCTCACTTCGTCTTGTAAGATATTGAGCTGTTGCTGAAGCTCAGCTTGCAATAAATTACGTGACTTCATCATGTTTTCTAATGCGATTAAACGCTTTTCAATGCTCGATTGCGAGCTTGCAGCTTCTGAAACAGGAGCGGGAGCAGCCCATAACTGGGTGCTCCCGCTTAAGATCATTGCTGCCAAAATAATTTTCGGCTTCATAATGACTCTTTATTAGTAAACTAATACTGCGCGACGATTCTTCGCGAACGCTTCTTCAGTGCGAGACTTAACCATTGGCTTCTCTTCACCATAGCTCACTACTGACATTTGGCTAGCAGAAACACCTAAGCTTTGTAGGTATTTTTCTACTGCTTGACCACGATGCTCACCAAGTGCGATGTTGTACTCAGGCGTACCGCGCTCATCAGCGTGACCTTCGATTAGTACTTTAACTGATGGGTTTTGTACTAAGAATTCTGCGTGTGCTTGTAAAAGCTCCGCGTATTTGCTTTGGATTTTTGCGTTATCAAAACCAAAGTAGATGATTTGCTCTTGACGTAACGCTTCGTACTTTTCACGAAGTGCTTCTTCAGCTTGTTGCTCTGGAGTAAGCGTTGCAACTTCAACAGTATCAGTGTTTGATTGCTCAACCATACCTTGGTTAGATTGGTTTGCAGCACCCTCATCAACACCTGAAGAAGAGCTACACGCCGCTAATGTCATCACTGGCACAGCAATAAGCAGGCCTTTTAAAGTTTTATTAAGTTGCATTGAATTGATTCCTATATTGAGTAAACCAGTAAAATTACTGTAAATAAGGCGACCAAGCTGGCGCCTTAACTTGTCCATCTAGCACAGGTAAGCGAGCTTTAAAGCGACCGTCCATAGACACTAACGCCAACACCTGTTTATTATTATGAAGCGTGCTGTAGATAATCATCGAACCGTTTGGAGCGATACTCGGCGATTCATCTAGGCGAGTTCTTGTTAATACTTGAAACGCACCTGTAGCTAGCTCTTTTTTAGCAAGATGGTATTGACCGTTAGTACGATTCACCATCACTAATTCTTTTCCGTCTGGTGAAATCGAACCTGCTAAATTCATATCACCATCAAACGTCATACGTTTTGCTCTACCAGTTTGCAAATTTAACTTATAAATCTGGGCATTACCACCCCTTTCAGACGTAAACACGATATCTTGCCCATTTGGGTACCAAGAAGGCTCTGTATCGATACTACGATGATTTGTTAAACGCTTTTCTTTGCGAGTTGCAAGGTCTAAAACATAGACTTCTGTTGCACCGTTACGGTCTTTTGAAAGTACTAATAATAGTTTTTTTCCATCAGGTGAAAACTGTGGTGCACCATTAATACCTGGATGGCTTGTGATTAACTCACGTTTGCCCGTATACAAATCTTGAATGTAAATTTGGCTTTGACGATTTTCAAAGGTTACATACGCAAGCTTAGTACCATCTGGTGACCAAGCTGGGGACATAAGTGGCTCTTTAGAACGAAGCAATACTTGCTCATTGTAGCCATCATAGTCAGCAACAACGAGTTGATAAGGCTTCGGTTCATTATCACGTACAATAACGTAAGCAATTTTTGTTAAAAACGCACCTTTTTCACCCGTAAGCGCTTCGTAAACTACATCGCTAATACGGTGCGCATAACGGCGAAACCCTGTTTCAGATATAACACTCTCACGAGCATCTAATACATGGTCTTGGCTCTTCACTAATTGACCATTACTCATCATTTGCGTTTCGCCGCCTGTAATTTGACCACGGATCACATCGATAAGCTCATATTTTACT
Source organism: Pseudoalteromonas apostichopi (assembly GCF_030297135.1). Taxonomy (NCBI): domain Bacteria; kingdom Pseudomonadati; phylum Pseudomonadota; class Gammaproteobacteria; order Alteromonadales; family Pseudoalteromonadaceae; genus Pseudoalteromonas; species Pseudoalteromonas apostichopi. Next base: position 3,252,580 of record NZ_AP028065.1, on the reverse strand, counting down.
AAGTAACGTCCACCCGGTTGTTGCTCAACTTGACCAACAAGTACCGCTTCAACACCTTGATTGACCCATGCACCATAATCTACATCAGCATCTTTGCCGGGTAATTGAGGCATATTTGTCACATCAATAGGTTTAAATTTACCACTACGCATCAAATCAGCTGCAATAACGGTGCTCAATTTTTCAGGGATGGGACCAACGCCCTGGTATTTAAATGGAACAACCGCTATTGGGCGTGCTCCATCAATACCTTCAGTGATAACAATTTCTAGTGCAGCACTGGCAATGCCATGAAAGCCCAGTAATACAATAAAACATGCTGTTTTTATCTGGTTGAACATATCATTCCTTTAGAATTCTGGCTTAATTGTTAAGTTAATATTTTTCAGTTGCTCGAAAACATCTTTATCAGGCGAAACTGGTAGTGTATCGGCCATACGGACAGCACGAAGAGCAGCTTCACACACTAATTTATCACCACCAAGTGATTTTACTTGAGTTACTAACCCGTTAAAACCAAGGCGAATATTAACGCGACATTGCTTATTCTTCATTTTTTCATCAATAAGTAAAGTTTGTTGAATACGCGCCATAATTAACGCTTTATATTTATCAACTTCACTCAAGACTTGTTGCTGACGTATTTTATTTCGTGCAGCCTGCTCAGCAGCTAACTGCTCTTGCAGCATTTGTTCTTGCAATGCCTGCTGACGTTTACGCTCTGCTTCAGCTTCTTTACGTTTACGCTCAGCTTCAGCTTCAGCAGCTTTACGCTTGCGCTCTGCTTCCGCTTTCTTTAACGCCTCTTCTTCAGCTTTACGTTTTTCAGCTGCGGCTTTTGCTGCGGCTTCAGCTTCTTGCTTTTGCTTTTCAGCTTGCTTAGCTTTGGCACGTTCTTTCTCTTGTATTTCACGTGCTTTCTTCGCTTGTGCTTCAGCTTCTGCTTTTTCTTTCTCTTTCGCTCGGCGTTGTTGCTCTAACTTTTTAAGACGACGGTCTTCAGCTTCGCGTTGCTTACGTGCGTCATTTGCACGACGTTCAAGATCTCGAATTCGCTTTGCTTCGGCTTGTTTTTTTGCTTCTTCTTGCTTTTTAAGTTCAGCAATTTTCTGCTCAACCTTTTGTTGATCAACCGTTACTGCAGAAACCGCTTTTTCTGGTTCAGGCATAGCCGGATTCAATGTCACTTCCATTACCTTAGGAGCTGGCATATGAAAGTTCGCTGATACGACTAAGAAAACAATAATACCAAGGTGCAATAGAAGCGACTTTATTACTGATTCACGCATACTAACCCTCAAATGACTCAGTCATAAGACCCACAGAAGGCACACCGGCATTTTTCAAAAAGTCCATTAACAGCAACACTTCTTGATAAGAAACACGACCAGAACCTTTTATCATAACCGGAGTATCGGGGTTTTTCTGAAGTTGTAATTTTATAACAGCAGCTACATCAATTGCTTCCATAGGAGCTTCTGGATCAGTGCCGATACTTACATAGTACTTACCTTCAGCATCAATTGATGCAATGATAGGTGGTGTATCTTTGGTATCTACAAGATCCGATTCTTCCATTTTCGGCAAGTCCACTTTTACACCATGAGTAATCAGTGGTGCAGTTGCCATAAATATAATAAGTAGTACCAACATTACATCAATGTAAGGAACTACATTTATCTCACCTACTGGGCGACGTTTCTTACGCTGATACATTCGCTTTAGCCTCTATTTGCGCAGCTGCTTGGCGGTGTAAAATATTGGCGAACTCTTCCATGAAGTTAATGTAATTACCTTCAAGCTTTTCTACTTTATTTGCAAAACGGTTGTACGCAATAACTGCAGGGATTGCTGCGAATAAACCCATCGCTGTTGCGATAAGTGCTTCGGCGATACCCGGCGCAACCATTTGTAAAGTTGCTTGCTTAACTTCACCTAATGCAATGAATGCGTTCATGATACCCCACACCGTACCAAAAAGGCCGATATAAGGACTAATTGAACCCACTGTCGCTAAAAACGATAAACTTGATTCTAGTTTTTCAACTTCGCGTGACAACGCAACACGCATTGAACGATGTGTGCCTTCCATTACGATGCTTGCACTTTGCGGTGAATTTTTCTTATGTCGTGCAAACTCCTTAAAACCGGCAACGAATAATGCTTCAACACCTGATGCGCCACCAGGACGAGCTGAAACTTCATTATATAATTTACTTAAGTCTATTCCTGACCAAAACTTTTGCTCAAAGCGCTTAGCGCCATTAAGTGCATCAGAAATCGCTTTTTTACGTTGAAAAATAATTGCCCATGACATTACCGACATGCCGACTAATGCCAACATTACTAGCTGGACAAGTACACTGGCTTCTAGAATAAGATCTAAAAAGTTAAGCCCTGATCCCACGTTAAACTCCTAAAAATAGATTTCTATGTAATTTGTTATATTTTTTACACTTGTATTTATTGACCACAAACATGGCCAAAAGTTACAACTAGTGTATCTAGTCAATTATGAACTGACAACGCTCTTGCTGTGAATTAGCGGCAAATAACGGTAAAAAGCAATTTGCTTAGTTATTTTTTAGCCAGATTGAATTTTACAAATACTTTTATGCATATTTTTACCTTAATAATAAGTCACTAGAGTGACGCTTAAAAGCAACCAAAACAATCGAAAACACGACGTTTATTCATAAATTACGCATAAACACCCAAAAGTACTTTTGCAAATCTACTACAGAATACTTAAACTAATCCTGAATACAGAATATGAATTTTATAAAAACCACTCTATTCATGCAGTTAAAGAGAAAATAACCACAAAGCGAACAAAAAGAAAACAATAGAATTTTTTGCTCACATTAGTTTTTTTAATCTGAAAATTAAATTTTTCTAGTTTGAAGAAAAATCCATCATTGCGTATTATTTACCTATACCGAGCTAGCAACCTCATGAAAGTTTCTTTCATTAAGCTCCGTTTTTAGCAATATGAAGTTTCGTATTGCTCTAGGTTTACTGAAATCAGGATAAAACCTTCTTTTAGTAGACCGTAGTTCCCTGAATTACTTCCTTCAACTTGTTGTTTGCCCGCATCCTTATGCGGGCTTTTTTTTGCCTGCGCAAACGTCAACGAGAATACCTATCAAAAACTTAACAGCATGTGAATTACAGGTGTTAGATGACTCTTGCCGGTATGCGGTATGCGGTATGCGGTATGCGGTATGCGGTATGCGGTATGCGGTATGCGGTATGCGGTATGCGGTATGCGGTATGCGGTATGCGGTATGCGGTATGCGGTATGCGGTAAAATCTATATTGCCATTTAAAAAGTCAACTTATCTCTATTAAAAAGCAGCCCTCTCGAGCTGCTTAATACTTATAACTTAAAGCTTTTGTAACTAACCTGAGTTTTGTTATTTATCTGGGGTTAGTCCAAAGTGCAAGTAAGCGATGTCTGATACAAGTCGTCCGCGCGGGGTACGTTGTATAAAGCCTTGTTGAATTAAAAACGGTTCTATTACATCTTCTATCGTTTCTTTTTCTTCGCCTATTGCAGCTGCAAGGTTATCAAGGCCAACTGGGCCGCCCATAAATTTTTCGATAATAGCTAATAGGTATTTTCTATCCATGTAGTCAAAACCGCTTTTATCGACATCAATCATATCGAGGGCTTGCTCTGCAACCGATGCGTTAACTTTACCGTCAGATTTAACTTGCGTGTAATCACGAACACGGCGTAACAAACGGTTCGCTATTCGCGGTGTGCCACGTGAGCGCTTGGCTATTTCTGTGGCTCCTTCATTGCACATAGTTAAATCTAAAAATCTTGCTGAACGAGCAACTATTTTTGATAAATCTTCAACCGAATAAAATTCTAAACGCTGCACTATGCCAAAACGGTCTCTCAGTGGTGAGGTGAGTGAACCTGCACGGGTTGTCGCACCTATTAAAGTAAATGGCGGTAAATCAAGTTTAATTGAACGTGCGGCTGGGCCCTCACCGATCATAATATCCAGCTGATAGTCTTCCATTGCTGGATACAAAATCTCTTCGACCTGCGGGCTCAAGCGGTGAATTTCGTCAATAAACAGTACGTCACCTTCTTCAAGGTTAGTTAAAAGAGCAGCTAAATCGCCAGCTTTTTCGAGTACTGGCCCTGACGTTGTTTTAATATTAACGTTAAGCTCGTTGGCAACAATGTTTGCAAGTGTGGTTTTACCAAGACCCGGTGGACCAAATATTAATAGGTGATCCAGGGCTTCGCCACGATGGCGAGCCGCCTCGATAAATATTTCCATTTGTTGCTTAACATGCGGCTGGCCAGTGTAATCTGTTAACAGTTTTGGCCGTATGGCACGATCAACACTGTCTTCGTTACTTTGTTCACTCGCATCTATTAAGCGATCTGCTTCTATCATGGTTTACTCACAACATTGATTTTAGAGCTTCTTTAATTAGAACCTCTGTCGTCATATCTGGTTTGTTCACTGCTTTCACCGCTTTTTGTGCTTGCGGTAGCTTATAACCTAACGCCACAAGTGCAGAAACTGCATCATCGGCAGCATTATTTGCCACTAGGGTATCATCACTTGCAGGCTCAATGACGGCATTATCGCTAAATGGTGTAAATAAGTCATTACCCCAATCTTTCAGTCTGTCTTTCATTTCGAGTACTAAGCGCTCAGCAGTTTTTTTACCAACCCCCGGAAGTTTAACCAGTGTGGTTGCATCTTCATTGTTTACACAACTTACAAATTGCTGTGCTGACATACCCGATAAAATCGCAAGTCCTAATTTTGGTCCTACGCCATTAGCCTTTAATAGCTCTCTAAATAAAGCGCGCTCTGTTTTATTGTTAAAACCAAATAATAGCTGGGCATCTTCACGTACCACAAAATGGGTATAAATAATCGCTTGCTCACCTACTGCGGGTAAATCATAAAAGCAGGTCATAGGCATTTGTACTTCGTAGCCTACACCACTTACTTCAATAAGAATTTCTGGCGGCTGTTTTTCAACAAGTAAGCCATTTAATCGACCAATCATATTACTTCCTTAATCGTCCTCTTACGGTTTTGCTCGCACTGCCCGCAAGTTTAATTAAATTTTGTTCTGAGTGTGCATGACATATAGCAATTGCTAGAGCGTCAGCGGCATCGGCTTGAGGAGTGCCTGGCAGCTTTAAAATATTCTTTACCATATGTTGTACTTGAGACTTATCGGCTCCGCCATTACCCACAACAGCTTGCTTGATTTGCCTTGCTGAATATTCATAAACTGGCAGCTCAGCCATTGAAGCGCCAACAATGGCAGCGCCACGAGCTTGACCAAGTTTTAGTGCCGAATCAGGGTTATGTGCCATAAACACTTTTTCGATAGCAAAGCTGTCTGGGGAGAATTGCTCTACCAATTGACTGATCCCTTGGTAAATCATTTTTAAACGAACAGGAAAATCGTGATCTGCCAATTTTATGCAACCACTTCCTAAATAAGTGAACTTAGCACCTTGGTGAGCAATCACGCCGTACCCTGTTAATCGTGAACCAGGATCAATCCCTAAAATAATCGCCAACTAACTGACCCATCTATTATCATTATTATCTGTGTTAATAATGCCAGAGCACTGTATAAATTACCAGTAACCAATTGCAATTCATAAAAAATGCCCGCAATTGCGAGCATTTTATAAACGCGTTTTTAGTTAGAATCTTATGCCAGTGAGCGTAATAAGCCTTGGGTATTTTTTCGCATTGTGCGCGCTATCATCAAATAACCCAAACACGCCACAAATAGGCCTCCTACTGCTGGGCCAATAAGCCAAATATGAGGATGGAATTTACCTGCTAATTCGAACATCTGTTTTTGTACAATTAATAAAGCAATATCACTGACAATGGCAGCGACTAAGCCTGCCGTAACCCCTAATAATAAAAACTCATATAAGGTGGCATTTTTAATTAAACGCCCTTTAGCACCTAAAGTTCTTAAGATGACAATCTCTTGCATACGCTCACCCAAACTTGCTTGTACTTGTGAAATAAGCACTAAAGCTCCACAGGCAACGACAATTGCTAGTACAAAACCAATCGCTAACGATACTTGCTCTATTGTTGATCGAATCTGTTTAATAAAGCTCTCAACATCAATCACATTCACTGTTGGGTATTGACGCATTAACTCATTAAATTCGCGTTTTTTATCCGCTTTTACATTCACCGATGAAATATAAGTAGCAGGAAAACTGGCTAGCACATCAGGACTTAAAATAATAAAGAAGTTAGGTTTGAGTGTCGTCCAGTTAACTTTTCGAACACTGGTAATTTTTGCATCGAAAGACTGTGCACCTATTAAGAAAGTAAGCGTATCACCTATTTTTACATCTAAGCGTTTAAGCATAGACTCTTCAACCGATGCCTCAGCCACTGAGTTTTCACTAAACCATGCACCGTCGATAAGCTCGTTTTGATTTGGCAAGTCCTTGCGCCAAGTTAGATTTAGCTCACGGCCAATGCCAGAGCGAGCTTCTTCGTCTTTCTTTTCGTTATCTTCTTGCGATACTTCGCGGGCAACCAGCTCACCATTAACGGCGTTTACACGGCCACGAACAACAGGGTAAAAATCAGACGTTGGCATATCATTTTGCGCTAAGAAACTAGTAATAGGTTCTAGTTCTTGCTCAGTAATGTTCACTAAAAATGAATTAGGTGCATTTTCTGGAAGCTGTGACTGCCAATCCGAGATCATGTCGTTCTTCAATACAATTAAAAACAGTAACAATTTTATAGCCAATGCAAAGCTAATTAATTGTACGGCATTAACGTTGGCACGCTTTTGAATTGATGCTATCGCCAATGACCAACTATTACCTGGGCTTAAACCGAGTTTGCGACCACCGCCAAAAATAACCTTTGATAAAGCAAATAACACCGCAATTAAAAATGCAGTTGAAAGAAACAAAATGGCACTTATTTTGATGTTATTACTAAACAACCACATGAGTAAAAACACAGTAAGCGCCGACATAGCCAAGTGTACTTTACTAACCAATAAACGGTCGCCTAAATTACGGCGCAGCACGCGCAGCGGAGGAATATCAAATAAATCGAGTAGTGGTTTAATAGAAAACATTACCGCACAAATCACGCCGGTGCTAATAGCAATAATCCAAGGTTTAGCAGATGCACTTGGTGGTGCTGTGCCCATGGTTTGTGCTAAATAATCTGTTGCAACTGCTTGTAAGCCATAACCAATCAGTAAACCAACTATGACCGACATTGAACAAACAAGGCTCAAGTGAAGTAAATAGATTTTACGTATCATAGCGCGGCTTCCGCCCAGCGTTTTCATCATGGCAACCGGGTCATATTGACGCTCACAATACCGTTTTGCCGATACCGCAATAGCAACAGCGGCTAAAATAATGCCAAGTAAACCAGCTAGCAATAGATAACTCTCGGCACGATTTAAACTATTAGAAATAGGAGACTGGCGGTCTTTAACACCATACCAACGCTGGTTTTCTTTCATTTGTGGTTTTAACCACGCATAGAAGGTATCTAAATTGTCTTTGCTGCCAGCATAAAGCTGACGATAAAACACTCGACTACCCGGCTGAATTACCTCTGTAACAGCTATGTCTGCTTCATTAATTAAGATTCGCTGGCTGCTTGAAAACACATTAAACGGTGCATCAGGCTCTTCGGCTACAACATGACTAGCAGTAAACGTAGCAGCGCCAAGCTCTACTTTATCGCCCACTTTAATGTTTAACGCATAAAACACTGATTCACTTAACCACACTTCACCACGACTTGGGATATCAGCAGTTACTTGTGGTTGATCAGTCAGGCTAGTTTTTACTTTTAACTCGCCTTTTAACGGATAGGTGTTTGATACCGCTTTCACCGAGCCAAGCTGCATTTCGTCACCAGCAAATAACATGGTATCGAAATAGGTTATTTTAGCGGTACGTAAGTTTTCTTGGTTGGCTTTTTCTAAAAACTCGGCAGGTAAAGCATGGTTACTTGCTAAAACGCGATCAGCAGCAATAAAGGCACTGCTTTTTTCTTCAATACTTTGACCAATTCGGTCGGTAACCATAGACAGTGTTAAAACAGTGAGAACAGCTAAGGCAATTGCTGCACTGATCACTGTTAACTCACCGCGTTTAAACTCACGTGAAAACAGTTTTAGTGCTAATTTAGCCCACATTCGCTTGCACTCCTTCGCTTTCTTTTACAGTTACTAACTGCCCTGCTTCAATGTGTAAAATTTGCTGACACTTTTGTGCAAGCTGCTCATCATGCGTTACTAAAATAAGTGTCGTGCCGTGCTCTTTATTTAATTCAAATAATAATGACTCAATTAATTTACCGTTTTTGCTATCAAGGTTCGCTGATGGTTCATCGGCAAATAAGATTTTCGGTGTACCAATAAATGCACGCGCAATAGCTACACGCTGCTGCTCACCGCCAGATAATTGCGATGGGTAATGGCCAACACGGTGACTTAAACCTACTTTTTCAAGTAGCTCAAGCGCTTGCTGTTTCGCGTCTTTACTACCGGCAAGTTCAGCCGGTAGCATCACGTTTTCAAGTGCTGTTAAGCTTTGTACAAGCATGAAAGACTGAAACACAAACCCCACTTTTTCGGCGCGAAGTGCCGCGCGTGCTTCTTCGCCTAATTCGTGCAAAGCAGCACCATCTAAATAAATACTGCCGCTAGTTGATTGGTCAAGTCCGGCTAACAAACTTAATAAAGTAGACTTACCCGAACCAGAGGTGCCCACTACTGCAACTGAGTCACCCGACTTGACATTAAAGCTGATGTCACTGAGGATGGTCAGGTTGCCCTCAACCGTGGTGACCGTTTTAGAAAGTCCTTTAACTTGAATGATGTTTAATTGAGAAAGCGCTGACATATGATGCATCCAATCCTACGTTTTATATTCGTTTTACTGTTAGTAATCAAACCACTTACGGCAGCAGCTGACAACACAATTTTAATTTTAGGTGACAGTTTAAGCGCCGCATACGGCCTTAAACAAGAACAAGGCTGGGTTAAATTGTTACAAGATAAGTACGATGAAAAAGACCAATCTGTATATTTAGTAAACGCTAGTATTAGTGGTGAAACTACCGGCGGCGCCTTAAGACGACTCGACGCGTTACTAAGTGAATTTGAACCCACTCATGTGCTTATTGAGCTTGGCGGAAACGATGGTTTACGTGGTTTCCCTATTAAACGCCTGCAAACTAACCTACGTGATTTAATAGCGAAAAGCCAACAAATTGGGGCGAAAACCGCCATAATGGAAGTACAAATTCCACCAAACTATGGTCCGCGTTATACCAAACTTTTCACCGATAGCTTTAAAACTATTGCTGATGAAACAGATTCTGAGCTCATGCCTTTTTTCATGCTTAATATTGCAGGCCGTCCTGAGCTTATGCAAAACGATAACCTCCACCCTAACGCCGATGCTCAACCATTAATACGCGACTTTATGTACAAAACGATCAACGATTGGCTAGATTAACCACTAGCCCATTGATTTAATACCGATTGCCTGAACAATAAACAGGCAATCGAACTGCGCTGATATTGATTTTTATAAAAAAAGCCGTACTATGGCTTGCAACGTCGGCATATAGCGCAGCTTGGTAGCGCACTGTCATGGGGTGTCAGGGGTCGCAGGTTCAAATCCTGCTATGCCGACCATCTTTTCCCCTTTTATATCAATGATATAAATCATTTTATTTCATATATTAGCAACTGCTAATTTGTATTATTTTTGTATTATATTTGTATTATCCTTCTTACATAAGCCACACTCTTTCCCAAATCTCACATTACTTAATTTAATATTATCGTACAAGATTAATAGATATTGCTGGGATGATTTGACCCCCCTAATAAGGTAAGAACATACTATATAGCGATAGTGTTTACTGTGACTTCGTGGTCTGATGTTGTTTATTTTGGTTAGATATAATGTGCAATCAAAATGAGCTGCGTAAAGCTTTAAAACAAAATACCAGCAACATTCATAGCGTCATCAAACAGACTTACACTATTAACCTCTATTGCAGTAACGATCATTCAGCGGCTTGGCCGCTGCAATGATTTGTTAATGCTTACTACGTTTTTCAAGTTGTTTTTCTACTCCTACTTGTACAATTCTCTCAAGCCTTCTTTTTCGTTCTTCTCTAAGTACATACCACTCTTTCAATAACATCTCGATTAGACCTAGCAATAGTTCAGCCTCTTCAGGATCAACTTCAACCATTAAGTTTATGTCTTTTTCCATATGGGCACCGATATTGCCAACTTTACGAATAGTATCAATACTTTCCCATACTAAAGGATCGATTTTATCTTTAATAGATTCTATTTCTTCGATAAGCCGTGCAGGTTTGACCTGCCAGAAATCTCTAATAATACCCTGTATACAGCGCCGAGCTAAAGTTGCTGATGCTTTGGGACTTAAATCTCGTATAAGGCATGCTTCTTCATAGTCGGCAAGAATTGCTTTTGGAATATAATTCGGAAAGGATTTCGCTGAAGAAGTTGGAACTAATTGCCAATGTTTAATTAGGTCGCCTGTCCTATAACTTCCGTAATCATCAGTTGTTCTTTTGTGAAGCCATATTTCAAAAGTTACTTTCTTACACTCTGGATTCGGGCAAACAATGAACCTTTTTAAAAGCCGAAGCTCACCATCACTATTGTCGATATATAAATCAGTTAATTCTACTTTTTCATCGTTTTTAGTAATCGTTGTTGGCTTACTACAATGTGGGCAAGTCCATGAAAAATTTGACATCTTTCTTCCTTAAGTTTTATGTACAAAAATCATACTAATAAAAAAACTAATCTATATAAAGTGTAAGACTGATCAAATCATAAATATTTATCTGGTATACCTAAAATCCTCAACATTTCATTTTTTACACTCAGTAATTCATGCGCAGGAAGTGAGTTAGGCGCTTTATGAAATATACTATACCCCTTAGCATATCTTTCTCGGTAATTATCATATGCATCTGATGTATAGCTATTCATAAATTGAACATTGGCCAGCTTCCCCAAAGTATTAAATAACTCTAAAAGTGCTTCTTGGTCCTGTTGATCTTTTTCTTGCTGATGATAGAAATAATCTCTCACTTCCTCATAATCATCTGCATTTTCATCTAGTAAACCATGATAACTAGGGCTAAACGCATAGTCTGTTGACACAGCAACCATCAACAAGGCGAGTTTTGTCTTAACATTTTTTTGCTCTGCCAACCTACTGGATAAATTAGTAACATTATTGAAAGCCGTTCTATTACGAATATTGTCTTCATTAATTTTAGCTGGAGCTATAATCAAGTCAGGTTCAAGTTCGTCAAAATAATCTATCGCAAGCGTACGGTTAATATCTAAGAATACGAAGTCGTAATTTTCTATGATAGGTTTTAATGATTCTGGAGACGAAGAGTAAGGAAGGTTTAAATGATTTGTGAATCTCATATTATTTGATTCATCAACTTGGATAGTTCTTGGGAATGGGTAGTTCTGCTTAACTGACATTTCACCAAACATTGCACTTCCATTTCGATCCGATATTACTAAAACTTCATATCCATCTGCCATAAGAGCAATACTTATATCAATTGTAAGCAGAGTATGCCCTGCACCTCCTTGGCCGCCATAAAAACTAACTAATTTACCGAGTTTGCCCTGTTTATTTGGTGGGTAAGGTAAACCGTGCTTCAAACAGAATAGTTCTAAAGTCGCTGGGGGTATTCTTAAACTGCTACTTGCTGATAAAGGAGCTTCATATCTTTGCCATAACCTTAGGTTCTTATAAACACTATCGGCTGCTTGTTGACTTGATAACCCTAATTTTTTACGCAAACCCCTTAAGTTTTCTGGTGTTATTTGGTTCATTTACTACGTCCTTTTAATCTGAGAACAGCCAAAAACGAATTTCAGGACGTAATTTGTACCATAGGACGTAAATCTTTTCACTTTTTACCTTACAAAATCACTTGTATCTTTTCCTCAACGAAAACAGCAGGGAATACCAAATGCAAAACAACAAAGCGCTACAACTAAAAAACGAACTAGATAAAAATATTTACCAAGCAGAAGCAGCAATCAATGCACTGTGTATTGAAGACCACTTTGAGGCAATGGATAAAGATACTCTCGCAGGCATGCTATGGGTGCTATCTGAGAATATAGAAAAGATAAAACGAAGTGTGAGGAAAATGTCAGTAAATAAAAACCCGCTTAATTAGCGGGTTTTAATAAAAAGTCTTAGTATGAATTAACAGAAGATATTTAGAATACTCTATACCTAATAATCGCATGCTAAAGAAATATAATTTGGATCCAAATATTAAACTAGCGCTTTATTTCTTCAATACTTCTCAATTCAATTAACTTACCAGGGTGTTTTCCTTCGATTATCTTCAAAGCCATCATATCTGATGTTGCTTCTACAGTTTTTACACAGCCAGTTTTACCGCCCGCTTTACCATCCTTTTTGATTTCGTAATACGCGTATGAAACTTTGTACTTTGCCACGTTTTGATTTCCTAAAATGTTATATTGATTTAACTTAATATGGTCAAAATTTATAAAACCAATAAAAAAGGTACAATTAAATTTCGATTTCTTCTTTAAAAATAAATATTAGGAATTGTGATGCTTGCAACTGTCGGCACTCGTCAAACAACAGCTTGGTGATATTTTTCGAGCGAGGCGTTACAGGAAACAAATTGCCAAAGAAGAAGGTGCTCTTCAGCAAAAATAGAGTGATTGAATTAGCGAATAACTTTTAAATTTGTAAATTTATTTTCGGGGTAGGTAATAGTTGTCGGAACGTTCACTTTATAGAATTTAGTCTATGCCACCAAGTGACCGCATCCGTTTCTAGAACACCAAAAGTAATTATTTAGAATTATTACTCTAACTTGTTTTGGGGCAAAGGCGAGTTATATTTATAACACGCCTTTGGACAAAAATAAGTTAGAGTATTTATTCGGTAACACCCTATAACTGGCTATAATACTGAGCGAAGCGAAGGGAGCCTCCTTATTTTTGTCCCTAGCGAGCGGAGCGAGTGTTAATGCGTTAGTTATATGCCACTGCTACAAACAACCTCTTTTTCTGTAACTTGTACAAATACACGCTTGTGGAATTCGTTGCTAGTGACATAGCCGCAGGTTCCCGAAAGTGTCACACCATCCAGCTTAACAATATGGTATTCGTAAACGCCGTCATTTTGCTTCAAAGAATAGTGAATAGTGTTTTGTTGTTGCCGGTAAACCTTACCAAAATCCAGTCCTGAGTTGGGTAAGGTTATTTTTACTGACTCAATATCCGAGTTAGTGTTGTTAATTAAGGTAACACTCGGTAATACGAAAAAAGTTAAATAGTAGGATGCTGCAACACAGACACAAATAACTAGGGTGTATTTCACCAGTAATTTCATTGTAATCCTCGTGGCATATAACGCCCAAATAACGGGCTAATAAAGCTTGGCTATAATTGTGAGCGCAGCGAACCAAGCCAAGCTTTATTAGTCCGCGTTGATTTGCTTGTTAGCTGTAATTTGCCAACTATTTAAATAAAAGAATGCAACGCCATGTACACTACCTATTAGCCCGGCTATAAGGCTTATTGGTAATGAAATAGTAAATATATATTTAATCACTTGCCACCAATTGGCACCCAGTAATGGACCACCCGCAGCCATAACTTGAGAAGATATACTCCAAAGCCAAAATGTCGCTGCCGCAACAAATGCCCATTTAAAACCATCAATAGCGTAAAGCTTTATAGTCGCTTTGCCCTCAATCAACAACTGAGCAAGAACAGATGAACGGTAAGATACTAAAGCCGAGATTGGAACTAACACAAATAATATTACAGGTAATGCGCCCCACCATTCAGAAGCCAACAGCATTCCAAGTGATGACCAAAACATCAATGTAATTATTCCATTTATTAATCCGATGCTTCGACTATTCACGATACTTCCATTACAGCTAACATTTTAGTATTTATGCAACACGCAGTTTGTGTTGCATAATCGCTTGTTGGACTGAGCCGCTACCTGCTCGGTGTGTCAGAGTTGGTGTTGTTTATGCTATGGGAATTTGCTTTTTCTGGCCTAAGCGATATCAAGCCAACGTTACTGGCGAGCCTATCGCATCTAAGCTATCCCTGCTTTACTCAGCGTTTATTATGCTTCCATTACACCTAAATTTGCCTTAAGAAGCAATTATATTTTTACGCACACAGAGGTCGTTAGCCTGAGCAATTAAGCAGGTTAACTCATTGATTTTAAGTAGCAAGCAAGGCTGCTAACTCGTTCGCACTATTTTATTTGTCGGCGTATCTTAATTCATCACACCAATAAATCGTAAAATACCCACCTTGCATGACTAGCAAGGCCAATGCGGTATTAATGGTTCTTGCTCTGTTTTTGGCTTCATTAGTTTACATGCGGTGGATACATTAGTCCTTATCTGGGCTAACTTTCGCTTGCGACACGCATTAGCTAAATAGCCGTAGTGTCGAATGCGCATAAACCCTTTAGGCAATGTATCTACACCCGTGATTTACAGCAAGACGTAAATATTGCTGTAAGCCTGCTAAGTAATATCATCTAACTCATCTTGGGGCAAAGGCGAGTTATGTTTATAACTCGTCAATGGACAAAAATGAGTTACGCATCAGGTTCCGCTCATGAAATTTCGCGACTTTCAAGTTTGATTAAGTTCTATTAATTGGGCTTCCCTGTGTATTGCGCACATCCAAATTTGTAAAACTCTGGAAACCCACACTGCCTTTTACTTTAAAAGGTTTTTCAAACCCTCAAAAATAACTAATCAATTTGGGCTTTCTGAGGGCTAGAAAAGTTTTTCTGAACTTTCTTCTTTCCATACATCAATTTATATAAATGCTGTGAATAAAAATTATAATTTTTATATATATCAGTTGAATAAAAATAAATTCGTACTAACCTTAAAAGGTACATACATGATAATGGAATATTTATGAGTGGACTTCATACCACCGTCAAGGTTGTAGGTTCAAAATGTAATTACGATTGTGAATATTGTTTTTACTTAGAGAAAGATACCCTTCTGAAATCTAATAAGTCGATGCAACAGGATACTCTCGAAGCATACGTACGTAATTACATTAATAGTCAAAACACACCCGAGGTTGAATTTGCTTGGCACGGCGGTGAACCCACATTAGTTGGGCTTAATTTTTTTGAAAAAGCTGTCGAATTTCAAAGAAAATATGCAGGCCAAAAAGTTATTAAAAACACCATCCAAACTAATGGCTCCAAATTGAATAGCGATTGGTGTCGTTTTTTTAGAGAAAATAACTTTCTTGTAGGAATTAGCTTAGATGGCCCCGAATGGCTACAAGCAAAATACCGTACTAAACAAGGTAAGAGCGTATTCAACGAGATCCTCAGTGCGATTAAGCTTTTACAGAAAATGAATGTGCAATACAACGTATTAGCTTGTGTTACTAAAGAGTATTGCCAACATGGTGAAGAAATTTATACCTTTTTTCGTAAGCATAAGATTAAACATATTCAGTTTTCCCCAGTTGTAGAATCACTACCCTCAAAAGATGAACAATCTCGAGGTCAGCACTTTGCCAGTAATCTCATTTTTTCTACTGCTAAATCCTACCAACAAAATAAATATAACCCACTTTCTTGGGCTGTAGATGCAAAGGAATACGGAAAGTTTCTTGTCGATATATTTAACCTTTGGATCAAAGAAGATGTAGGTGAGGTTTTTATTTTAAACTTTGAGCAGGCGTTAACTCAATATATTGGTAACCCCTCACCTAACTGTATTCACGCAAAAAATTGCGGCTCATCTTATGCAGTAGAGGCTAATGGCGACGTTTATTTTTGTGATCATGTTGCTTATCCCGAGTCAAAAATAGGTAATGTGATGACGAGTTCTTTTCAAGATATTGCTTCAAATAATAAAGATATTTTCAATAAAGAATCTCGTTTATCTGAACGATGTAAAAAATGTAATGTTCGTCAGTTATGTAATGGGGGTTGCCCTAAACATCGTTACCTTGCAGATACTGGCGAGTATGAGAATGTTCTGTGCGACGGGTATTTTCATTTTTTCAACTCAATCCAAAAGTATTTACATGCTATGACTCAATTACTGGCTAACGGTTACCCTGCTAGTTATGTCATGCAAGCATTAAATGGTCCGTTAATTCTGAAATCTTCTAACAATTAAAAGGGATAAAACTAAATGGATATAATTAAAAAATCAGTGGTTTTAACTAGCGCACTCACTCCATATATAGCCAGTGCTGACACACCTGATAGAACTCAGCTTCCAATTCCGGATGTAAGACCTCAAACTTACTCTCAATTAGATGTTAGAGATGTACAGCGACCAGATCCAACATCCCGTGTGAAAGCACCAGATGGAGCCCCCAATGTACTTGTAATATTACTCGATGATGTTGGTTTTAGTCAGTCATCATTGTTTGGTGGTGCTGTTGACATGCCAACGCTAAGTGCGCTGGCTAAACAAGGCTTAATGTATAACCAATTCCATACGACTGGCGTTAGCTCCGCTACGCGCACAGCAATATTAACAGGACGTAATCATCACCAAAATAACATGGGCTCTATTGCCGAGACAGCAACAGCTTTTCCTGGAAATACCGGTGTAAGACCTAATTACATCGCAGCATTACCTAAAATTTTGAAATACAACGGTTATAGCACGGCTATGTTTGGTAAAAACCATGAGATCCCAGCATGGGAAACAGGTCCAGCTGGGGTTCAAACCTTATGGCCGAAAGAAGTCGGGTTTGATAAGTTTTATGGCTTTTTTGGTGGGGAAACGGACCAGTATCAACCAGTATTAATTGATGGTATCACTCGCATAAAAACGCCACGTAAGAAAGATTATCATTTTACTGAGGATATGACAGACAAAACCATTGAATGGCTAAATTTAGAACAAAGTTATAATGCCGATAAACCCTTCTTTATTTACTATGCGCCTGGCGCCGTACATGCGCCGCATCATGCTCCCAAAGAATGGATTGATAAGTACAAAGGTAAGTTCTCAATGGGCTGGGATAAATTGAGACAAGAAACATTTGAGCGACAAAAAGCAAATAACATTATTCCGAAAAATACGGTACTGCCGCCCATGCCAGATTTTGTTCCTAGATGGGATTCGCTCACTGCTGACGAAAAGCGTGTATTTGAACGACAAATGGAAGTATATGCTGGCTATTTAGCACATACGGATCATGAAATAGGTCGAGTTGTTGAAACACTTAAGAAAAATGGCGAGTTCGACAACACCCTAATTTTCTACATCGTAGGGGACAATGGAGCAAGTGCAGAGGGGAATAGAAATGGTAGCTTCAACTCGCTAGCTTTCTATAATGGCATTGACGAACCGTCTTCATATGCTCTGGAAAATATCGAAAAACTCGGTGGGCCAGAAAGTTTTCCACATTACGCTTCAGGTTGGGCTGTCGCTGGTGATTCGCCTTTTGTATGGACTAAGGGCATGGCATCAGATTATGGCGGTACACGAAACGCCATGGTAGTAAGTTGGCCTCATGGCATTAAAAAGAATGGTCAAAACATCCGTAGCCAGTGGTCACATGTCGTTGATATCGCTCCGACAGTATTAGAAACAGCTAAACTTCCTTTTCCTAAGAAAGTCGAAGGTATTAAGCAAATCCCTATGGCTGGGGTGAGTTTTGCGCAATCATTTAACAACCCCGATGCAGAAACAGATCACAAAGTTCAATACTTTGAGCTTGCTGGTAATCGAGCTATTTACAAAGATGGCTGGTTAGCAAGGGTTACACATTGGGCATTAACCGAATCATCAGCGAACTTCACTACCTTGCAAAAAGATGAGTGGGAGTTGTTTGACACCACACAGGATTGGTCTCTTTCTAACAATTTAGCTGATAAGTACCCCAAGAAACTCAAAGAAATGAAAAAGCTTTTCGATAAAGAAGCACAAGAGAATCATGTTTACCCAATTGATGACCGCACGCTTGAGCGTATGAATGCAGAAATAGCTGGCCGACCCGATGCGATGTTTGGTAAACAGAGTTTGACTTTATATGAAGGGGCTAAAGGTATTCCTGAAAACTCTTTTTTAAATATCAAAAATAAATCTTTTGATTTAGTTGCAAAAGTCATTACTGATGATGTGAAAAACACCAATGGTGTTGTTATTGCACAAGGCGGTAACTTCGCTGGTTGGACTTTATTTGTTAAAAACGGAGTACCAACATTCGAGTATAATTGGTTGACGTATGAGTATACTAAAGTCTCTGGTTCGGAACTCAAAAAAGGTGAAAATGAGATCAAAGTTGAATTTCGTTATGATGAAGATGGCAAAGGGGGTAAAGGGAACGCCGCAGGTTTAGGAAAAGGTGGTAATGTATACTTATACGTTAACGGCAAACTTGCAGCTAAAAAGCTGATCCCAAATACAATTGCCAGCTTATTCTCACTTGATGATGGTGTGGGTATTGGTGAAGATGAGGGTGGTGCCGTAAGTCTTGACTATGAAGCCCCTTTTACTTTTAACAAAAAAATAGAACAGGTAACGACTTCTATTGTTCAATAGATAAGATGCAATAGATAAAGGTTAACTCTAAGAGTCCCGCATTTCATTTGCGGGACTTTTGATTAACCTACTTTGATATATTATCTACTCTTCTGCCGCTTAAACTCTTCAAAAATACTGTTTACATTCACTTTTGCGCCTAGCTTTGCAGCGATTAAAAACAGGCCTGCGAGTTTTCTGTGAACAAATAAGGCATCTACAGGGGGCGCGTGCCAGTGCTCAGAGGCTGTACTCATTTTTATGCCGAGTTCTTTAATGCGTTTTGGTAAGTCGCTATTTGCAAAATCATACTCACCTTGATGGCGCAGTGGCTCGCAGGCAAGTAGAAATATCTCGACAACATTATCTATATATTCTTGAGCTAGCCCTTGTTGAAAATAGCCAATATGCTGTGCAGCTGTTGCAACCCCTGCTCTGTCATTATTTATTGCAGCAGATAATAACTGTAAGTAGCCATCACTAATATGCTGAGGTAGCTCACGGGTAGCGCCAAAGTCTAAAAGCACTAAGCGTTGATTGTCGATTTGATATTGATAGTTGGCAAAGTTTGGATCTGTTTGAACTAGTTTAAAGCTAAATAATTCACGTAAAAATAGGCTTAGTAACTGTTCAACCGCTTTATTACGTAGCGCTTGCTCTGTGGTTGCCAGTTCATCTAGCTCTTGTCCTTCAACAAAGCTCATGACTAACACTTGAGAAGAACTAAGCGAATCTACCACATTTGGAATAAGGTAATTGTCGTCACCCTTTAAACACTCGCTGTAGCGTTTTAAATAATTAGCTTCTAATTCGTAGTCAGCTTCGTTTATAAGCTGTTGTTTTGCTTCATCGATAAGAGGCTGTATTTCTACCTCTTTGGGTAATAAGCCACTGAGCTTAAGAAGGTAAGCTAAGTTATCAACATCACTGGCGATACCTTTTGCAATACCTGGGTACTGAACTTTAACTGCTAGTTTTTCGCCCGATTCTCGGTAAGCAATATGCACTTGCCCTATCGATGCTGCAGCAAATGGTCTGAGTTCAAAGTGCGATAAGTGCTCTAGCCATGCATCGCCCCAATGCTCACGCATTACTTTAACTAGCTGCTTTTGCGGCATAGCTGTCGCCTCTGCACGCAGCCTTGCTAAGATTGCAGATAGCTCAGGTGTAAGTAATTCGCCACTGTCCATAGACAGTAGCTGCCCCAATTTCATTGCTGCGCCACGCAGGTTTGCAAGTTGCTCTGCAAAGCGTTGAATATTTTTTGGCTGTAACAATAACGCTTGTCGTGATGTTTGCTTACCCATAGCCCATGCTTTTGTGCCTTCAAACAACATATTACCCGCGACTTTACCAGCTAAAGAACCAAGCCGAGCAGCGCGTGAAAACCGTGATGTTGGCACAGACTTTTGTTTATTACTCATATTGCTTCACACTATTAACTTAATGCTTTGAATACGTTGATTGTCGAGGTTTAGATCGACTTTAGCTTAATCGCTTTACTCTCTTTTGTTCTATTTAATTTAGCCAACAAAAAAGCCGCATGGTTTCCCGATGCGGCTTTAAAGCTCAGAATAATTAAAGTTATTTAATAACTTCTAAGCCACCCATATATGGGCGTAATACTTCTGGAACAACAATCGAGCCGTCAGCTTGTTGGTAGTTCTCTAAGATTGCTACAAGTGTACGACCAACCGCTAAACCTGAACCGTTTAGTGTGTGTAGTAACTCTGGCTTTTTCTCGCCTTGACGACGGAAACGCGCTTGCATACGACGCGCTTGGAAATCAACCATGTTTGAACATGATGAGATTTCACGATAGGTGTTTTGTGCAGGTAACCAAACTTCTAAATCGTAAGTTTTTGCTGCGCCAAAGCCCATATCACCCGTACATAAAATTACTTTACGGTAAGGAAGCTCTAATGCTTGTAAGATTTGCTCAGCGTGACCTGTTAGTTCTTCTAGTGCTTGCATTGAATCTTCTGGTTTTACAAGTTGTACTAATTCAACTTTGTCGAATTGGTGTTGACGAATAAGACCACGTGTATCACGACCATAGCTACCAGCTTCACTACGGAAACATGGTGTGTGAGCAGTTAAGCGAATTGGTAAATCGCTTTCGTCGTAGATTTCATCACGGGCACTGTTTGTAAGCGGTACTTCAGCAGTTGGAATTAAGCTAAAACCAGGTTGTTGCTGACCGTCGTCATCCACTAAACCTAATGTATGGAATAAGTCACCGGCAAACTTAGGTAATTGGCTTGTACCATATAAGCTTGCGCTATTTACTAGGTAAGGCACATACATTTCTGTGTAGCCATTTTGCTCTGTGTGCGTATCAAGCATAAACTGAGTAAGAGCACGGTGCATACGGGCCACTTGGCCGCGCATAACAGTAAAACGTGCGCCACTGATTTTAACACCCATTTCAAAGTCTAGGCCGTTTACGTCTTGACCAACATCTACGTGATCTTTTACTTCAAAATCATATGACTTAGGCGTGCCCCACGTTAAAATTTCAACGTTTTGCTCTTCGTCTTCACCAACTGGCACAGACTCATCAGGTAAGTTTGGAATAGCTAGCGCGATTTGCTTAAGCTCTTCTAATACAGCGTCTTGCTCTGCTTTAACGCTGTCTAGTTGGTCACCAAGAGTACTTACTGAATCAAGCAACTGTTGTGCTTTCTCGTGCTCGCCTTTCGCTTTTGCTTGGCCGATAGCTTTGGAACTTGCATTACGCTCGCTTTGAAGTTCTTGCGTTTTTACTTGTAATGTTTTGCGTTTTTCTTCAAGTGCAGTTACCGCTGCAATATCAAGTTCGAAACCACGTGTTGCTAAACGTGCAGCCGCTTGTTCGATATCTTGACGTAAATATTTAGAATCTAACATGTTTGATTTTTAACCTTTTTGCATTACCAGCTGAAGGCCCAGCCAAGCCATAAATATACACACCACCACGTTTAAGGTGATATTGAGGGCCATTTTAAAAAAGTGACCTTGTTGCATTAGCAACAACGAATCCATTGAGAATGTTGAAAAGGTGGTCAATGCACCTAAAAAGCCAATACCAATTAAGGTTTTAGCGGGGCTAACAGCGATTATTTCTTTTTCAATCAAGCCGTATAATATGCCCATTAACAATGAACCAAGAATATTAACTGTCAACGTGCCAAAAGGGAATCCCCTACCGAGCAGTTTTAGCATGGTTTCGCTAAGAAAATAGCGC
Source organism: Pseudoalteromonas apostichopi (assembly GCF_030297135.1). Classification (NCBI taxonomy): domain Bacteria; kingdom Pseudomonadati; phylum Pseudomonadota; class Gammaproteobacteria; order Alteromonadales; family Pseudoalteromonadaceae; genus Pseudoalteromonas; species Pseudoalteromonas apostichopi. The sequence continues at coordinate 3,230,698 of NZ_AP028065.1, read as the reverse complement.
AAACACGCCCCAGAAGCACCACCCATTGCAATCATCATGTAAAGTTTCAAACTATTCATAACGTTTAATATCACTTTGCTCGTTGCGCTGGGTTAAATATTCCAGCTTTTGTTTTATTTTTTGTTCAAGCCCGCGATCTGTTGGGAAGTAATACTGACGATCATGAATTGCTTCTGGGAAATACTTCTCGCCAGCAGCAAATGCGCCTTCTTCATTGTGTGCATAACGATACTCTGCACCATAGCCTAAATCTTTCATTAGACTTGTTGGCGCATTACGTAAATGCTCTGGCACAGGATAACTCGGTTCATTTTTAGCATCTTGCATTGCTTGATTAAACGCCATATACACCGCGTTACTTTTCGGTGCGCTGGCTAAGTAAATGGTGGCCTGAGCTATAGCGCGCTCACCTTCACTTGGACCAACACGTTGAAAAATATCCCATGCATTTAGTGCTACTTCCATTGCACGTGGGTCGGCATTGCCGATATCCTCTGTGGCAATCGCTAATAAACGCCTAGCCACATAAAGCGGGTCGCCGCCACCTGCTAAAATTCGGCAGTACCAATATAAGGCGCCATCAGGAGAACTACCACGCACCGATTTATGAAACGCTGAAATTAAGTCGTAGAACTCATCGCCGCCTTTGTCGTACTTGGCTAAGTGAGTTGGTAGAACTTGGCTTAAAACATGTTGATCAACATGGTATTTGCCCTGCTGCTCAGTGGTTAAATCAACAGCTTGTTCTAGTAAGTTAAGCACTTTACGAGCATCGCCATCACTTGCTTGGCAAAGTGCTTGTTTGGCGTTATCGGCAATTTCAATGTGTTTTTGGCTTAGCTCAACGTCTTCGCGTAAAGCGCGCTCAATCACAGTAAATAAATCGGCTTGCTTAAGTGCTTTTAATACATAAACACGGGCACGAGAAAGTATTGCGTTATTAAGTGCAAATGATGGGTTTTCGGTGGTCGCGCCAACAAAAATAAAAGTACCATCTTCAATATGTGGTAAGAATGCATCTTGCTGAGATTTATTAAAGCGATGCACTTCGTCGACAAAAAGTAAGGTGCGTTGTCCTCGCCCTGCAAGATTTGCTTTTGCTTCGCTTACCGCTTCACGAATGTCTTTGACACCTGCTGTGACCGCCGACATTTGAATAAGGCTTGCATCGGCATGGTTCGCAATAATTTGCGCTAACGTAGTTTTACCAACGCCTGGCGGCCCCCACAAAATGAGGCTGTGGCATCGACCTGCAAGAATGGCTTGGTAAAGAGGTTTATCGGGGCTTAAAAGGTGCTGCTGACCTATGTAGTCATTGAGTGTTTCGGGTCGCATGCGCGCCGCAAGTGGGCGCACATCAGGACCAAAATTAAATCCGAGATTACTCAAGCCTTAATCACCTTGGCTTTGGTCGTCAACTTCAACGCCCTCAGGAATGGTAAATTCAAAGGTTTGAGTTGCAAGTGCTTCGTTTACTTTAGCATCTTTAAAGGTAAATAAAGACTGCTGACCAGAGGTATCTAATACTGTCAGTGATGCTAGGCCTTGTTCTTTAGCATTAAAGCTAATGTCTAACTTTTCAACTTGGCTCTCAACGCCTTTGTTTGGTGTTACGCTAAAGCCTGCATCGGTTGCCACAACTTGGTATTTAGCCCACTGCTCAGGATCTTTAGAGGTCAACAATACAAACGGTGTTGAATCAATCAAGCTGTGGGTATTCATAATCGTTACTTGCTCAGCAAAACTATCGAAGTAATAAGTTTTGTCGCCATTCGATACAAACAAGGTATCGTCTGGGCTTTGCTGTTGCCAGCGGATCATCATAGGTTGTTGAAGAGCAATATTCCCTTCACCTTGCATGATAGCTTCGCCTTGCGAATCGGTAACTTGCTGCGAAAACTCTGCTTTAAAACTTTTAATCGCAGCCAGTTGTTGTTGCAATGCTTCGCTGTCGTCTGCAAAACTTTGACCGCTTAATAAACAGCCCACAATTAGGGCTAGGTATTTAATCTTTTTCATTAATTTGCTCCACCATTTGGCACTAAGACCTCGCGGGCACCGTTGTGTCCTGGTGCGCTAACAATGCCTGATGTTTCCATTTGTTCAACTAAACGAGCTGCGCGGTTATAACCTACACGAAGCTTACGCTGTACACTCGATACCGACACTTTGCCGGTTTCAATTACAAATGATACTGCTTCATCGTAAAGCGGATCTGACTCTTCATCACCGTCTTCACTGGTTTCTCCTGGTAGTAGAATTTCTTCTGTGGCATCGCCACTCAAAATTTCATCTATATAATTTGGTTTGCCACGTTTTTTCCAATCATCTACGACCGCATGAACTTCGTGGTCGTCAACAAACGCGCCATGCACACGCACTGGTACACTAGTACCTGGCGGTAAGTAAAGCATGTCACCCATACCAAGTAAGTTTTCAGCACCTTGCTGATCTAAAATGGTACGCGAATCAATTTTACTTGAAACTTGGAACGCCATACGTGTTGGAATATTCGCTTTAATCAAACCTGTAATAACGTCAACCGATGGGCGTTGTGTTGCTAACACTAAGTGAATACCTGCAGCACGGGCTTTTTGTGCGATACGTGCAATCAGCTCTTCCACTTTTTTACCCACGATCATCATCATGTCGGCAAATTCGTCAATAACCACCACAATACTTGGTAGTTTATCTAGCTCTTCAGGGCCATCGGCCATACCGTCGGTATCTTTAAACAGTGGATCTAGAATTGGTTGACCCGCTTCTTTGGCATCCAACACTTTTTGGTTGTAACCTTTTAAGTTACGCACCCCAAGTGCCGACATCAGCTTATAACGACGTTCCATTTCGCCTACACACCAACGCAATGCATTGGCTGCTTCTTTCATGTCAGTAACAACTTCACATAATAAATGTGGGATGCCTTCGTACACAGAAAGTTCAAGCATTTTCGGGTCGATCATGATCATACGAACATCATCAGGGCCCGATTTGTATAGTAAGCTTAATATCATTACATTAACGCCCACTGACTTACCTGAACCAGTTGTACCCGCAACAAGTAAATGTGGCATTTTGCCAAGGTCAGCACACACTGGCTCGCCAGCAATGTCTTTACCTAACACCATAGTCAGTGGTGATGGGTTTGATTCAAATTTAGGTGCGTTAATAACTTCACTTAAACGCACGATTTCACGATGTTTGTTAGGTAACTCTAAACCAACATAAGTTTTACCCGGAATAACTTCTACAACACGTACGCTTACTGCAGAGAGTGAACGCGCTAAATCTTTAGCTAAGCCAGTGATTTTAGCTACTTTAATACCCGGCGCTAAATCAAGCTCAAAACGCGTTACAACCGGACCTGGGTATACACCCACAACCGCAGCTTGAATATTAAAATCAAGTAATTTGGTTTCAACTAAACGAGAAATACCATCTAATTCTTCTTGTGATAATGGGTTTTTCGCTTTATCTGGACGATCTAATAAATCCAGCGATGGTAACGGATTTACAGGCGGTTGCTCTTCGAGCAAGGCTTCGAATTTTTCTTTCGCTGTTGGTGGTGGCTGATACGCAGGTTTTGGTTTAGGCATTGGGCGAGCAGGCGAAACAACCGTTGTTACAGGCTTTTCTTGCTCTACTACAGGGCTCTGATCAAGCGCATTAAGTGCCGATACGGTATCGAATGATTCATCATCAAGAGCACTGAATCCAATTTCTTGGTCAAGAATATCATCAAGCTCATCAAAGCCTTTGAAGTCTTCATCTGCTTTTTCAGCAGACTTTTGCTGTTGCTTGGTCGCTTTTGGCTCATCTTCATCAGCATCATTGAAGCTAATAGCTGGCTCGTTTTCTGGTTCTACAAAGTTGGCGTCAGGCTCTGTGGTGGCGACATCTTTAACTGCTTCTTTTTCACGGTGCATCCAAGCAGAAAATTGCTCACGTAAAAAGTAGAATAATTTCATTACCCACTTGCCGACAAAATCGACAAATTGCACCCAAGAAATTCCCGTTAATAGGGTTAATCCAGCAAAGAAAAAGCACAGTAATAGAATCGAGGTGCCGGTAAAATTAAAGGTCGGCATCATTGCTGTTGCAATGACATCCCCTACTACCCCACCAGATGAGAAGTTATAAATATCGTCGAAGTTAATGCTGCTAATGGCAGTCGCTGAAGTAATAAACAGCGCAAAGCCAATGACACGTAAGGCAAGCGTGGTGTAATCAAGCTGAAAAATACGATGTGGCTGTTTAAACAATAAATAACCAAATAATTGAATAGCAACAGGGACTAAATAAGCAAGCCAGCCAAAAGTGAGTAATAGGATATCTGCAACCCAGGCCCCCGCAGTGCCGGTAATATTCTTAACATTAACAAATTCACCGGTTTGCGACCATGAAGGGTCGGCAGGATCAAAACTGATTAATGCACATAAAATAAATACTGCAGCAAAGGTGCTGATGATTAGCCCCGTTTCTAACAGTCTTTGAACACCATTTAGGCGCATAGCTCCCTATTCCTTATTATTCTTTACTGATCGATTAGCAGTGAAATACCTTAGCAGGAAATGCCGTTTGATGCACTTTATCTTAGCCTTGATGGACTGATAATGAACAAGTTTTTGTTACTCTATGTGTATTTTAACAGTTTAAGCAATATATGGGCGAATAATGACCCCTTCTTCACCTTTTACTTCTTCCATTACCACATACGTTCGGCTTTCACTGACATTAGGTAGTTTTAGTAGAATATCGCCTAGTACATTTCGATATTCCGACATATCATTTACCCGCGTTTTTAATAAAAAGTCGAAATTACCCGACACCAAGTGACATTCAATAATTTCGTCGTGCTTTTTAACAGCGGCGTTAAACTCTTCGAACACATCAGGTGATGTTTTGGTGATGGTCACTTCTACATAAACGGATAAACCCTGCCCAAGCTTAGCAGGATCTACTACCGCTTTATATCCGAGTATATACCCCTCCCTTTCAAGCTTTTTTACACGCTCTAAACACGGGGTGGCACTTAGCCCTACACGCCTTGCCAGCTCTACGTTAGAGATCCGACCATCGTGCTGTAATTCCATTAATATTTTACGGTCTATTCTGTCGAGTAATTGATGCATAAGCCAAACCAGAGTTTTGCACTGTTTTTAAGTTATTTTTAGATTATATCACTAGAAGCACATTAAAAAAAGGTGAGACACACTGGCTAGTCATGAATATAATAGTCAAAAATTTTATCCCGTTCTATTAAGGCGAAAAACTATGATTATTGGTGTACCTAAAGAAATCAAAAACCATGAATACCGTGTAGGTATGGTTCCTGCGAGTGTTCGTGAACTAGTAAACCATGGCCACCAAGTGTTTGTTGAGACTGATGCTGGTATGGGCATTGGCTTTACGAACGAAGATTATATTGCGGCTGGTGCTGAAATTTTACCAACAGCAGCAGACGTTTTTGCTAAAGCTGAAATGATCGTTAAAGTAAAAGAGCCACAAGCTGTTGAGCGTGCTATGTTACGCGAAGACCAAATTCTATTTACTTACCTTCACTTAGCACCGGATCTTCCACAAACTGAAGACCTTGTTAAAAGTGGCGCAGTATGTATCGCTTACGAAACAGTAACTGATTCACGTGGCGGTTTACCACTTCTAGCTCCTATGAGTGAAGTTGCAGGTCGTATGTCTATTCAAGCTGGTGCACAAGCGCTTGAAAAAGCAAACCACGGCCGTGGTATGTTACTTGGTGGTGTACCAGGTGTTGAGCCAGCTAAAGTAGTTGTTATCGGCGGCGGCATGGTTGGTCGTAGCGCAGCGCAAATGGCTGTTGGCCTAGGTGCTGATGTTGTTGTTCTTGACCGTAACATCGATGTATTACGTGCATTAGATGCGCAGTTCGGTAATAAAGTTAAAGCTATCTACTCTACAGCTGACGCGTTAGAAAAACACGTACTAGAAGCTGACCTTGTGATCGGTGGCGTATTAATCCCTGGTGCTGCAGCGCCTAAACTAGTTACGGCTGAGCACATCAAAGCAATGAAACCTGGTTCTGCAATCGTTGACGTTGCAATCGACCAAGGTGGTTGTATCGCAACTTCTAAAGCGACAACTCATGCTGATCCTACTTTCATCGTTGATGAAGTTGTTCACTACTGTGTTGCTAACATGCCAGGTGCTGTACCACGTACTTCGACGTTTGCACTTAACAACGCAACATTACCGTTCATCATCAACCTTGCTAACAAAGGCTACAAGAAAGCGCTTCTTGACGATGCAAACTTCTTAAAAGGCTTAAACGTGATCAAAGGCCAAGTTACTTATAAAGAAGTAGCTGAAGCTTTCAACATGGAATATGTTGACCCACGTACAGCTGTTGAAAATGCTTAATTAGCATTGTGAAACAAAAAAAGCAGCGATATCGCTGCTTTTTTTATGCCAGTTTGCAAATAAATCGCTTTATCTGCAAACCGCTATATTATTGATTAACGACGTTTAGTTTGTTTAGCGCGTTGATTGTGCTTTTTAACCGCCTTACGAATTTGGTTAATTTTAGCACGCTTGTCTTTACGCTTTTCAGGAATAACCGACAGCTTAGTTTGCGTTTCGCGGCCTAGTTGTACTGTTTTACGTAAATAGTTTACCGTATCTAAATCAAGCTCAGCCCAACCACCTTGAGGTAAGCGCTTATCAAGCTCTAACTTACCGTAACGAATACGGATAAGACGCGATACTTCAACATCTTGTGATTGCCATAAACGACGTACTTCGCGGTTACGACCTTCAGTTAATGTGACATTGAACCAACGATTGATCCCCTCACCACCCATAGGTTTGATGTTCAAGAATTTTGCAGGGCCATCATCAAGTTCAACACCTTTTGTTAAAGTGCGCAGCGTATCATTAGTTACTTCGCCGAATACACGAGCAGAGTATTCACGCTCTACTTCGTAACTTGGGTGCATTAAACGATTTGCAAGTTCACCATCATTGGTGAACAGCATTAATCCTGCGGTATTAATATCTAAACGACCTACCGCTATCCAGCGCTCGCCATCAACACGTGGTAAGCGATCAAATACCGTACGGCGGCCTTCCGGATCTTTACGTGTACATAACTCACCTTCTGGTTTGTTATACATAAGCACACGACAAATACGGTCAGCTTTGTCTTCAATTTTTACCACGTGACCGTCAACACGAATCACATCGGTTGTTTCTACACGGTCGCCTAAACGCGCCACTTTACCATTCACGCTCACGCGGTTGGCATCGATGTATTTTTCCATTTCACGACGTGAACCCACGCCTGCACGGGCTAATACTTTTTGTAACTTTTCAGTTTCTAAATTACTCATTCAGATAGTTCTCTCACAGAAGGATCGCTCAATAGCTGGTTGATTTTACTCTCCTGAAGTTCAGGTAATGGTGGTAATTCATCTAAACCAGCTAATGAAAAATAGTCTAAGAAAGCGGATGTTGTTGCATACAAAGCAGGGCGACCTGGCACTTCTTTGTGGCCCACAACCCTTACCCACTCTCTTTCTAATAAGGTTTTAATAATCCCTGAGCCAACGGTTACTCCCCGTACTTGTTCAATTTCACCACGGGTAATAGGTTGCCTGTAGGCAATCAAGGATAAAGTTTCTAATAGTGCTCTTGAGTATTTAGGTGCGCGCTCTTGCCATAAGTTTGCCAGCCAAGGTGCTAAACTCGCACAGGCCTGAAATCTATAACCGCTACCTACTGCAACAAGCTTGATACCTCTGGTTTGATAATGCGTTTGAATCTGTTCAATTGCATTATTAATGCGTGGCATAGATACGCTTAAATCAGCTAATACTGTTTCTTTTAAATGCCGTTTAGACACGGGTTTTCCAGCAACAAAAATCGCAGCTTCTATGATTTCGACTAACTGTTCATCACTGATACGTTTTGTGGCCATCGTTACTAAAGGTCATTTTAAATCACTAACGCTCTATTATGACAGAAGTCAGCCAAGGTTGGAAAAATTATTATAAAAAAGCCAGTGTAAAACACTGGCTTTGGGGGATATTTCAAAAATGAATAATGAAATTAGCTGTTTTTAACCATTTCAAGGGCATCATCTTCGGCAACATCGCTGCCATATTTGCTAATGTAGTTGATAAATTCAGTACGACTTACACGCTTATCTTTGTTGCTATCCATATAGCCAAAATGATTTGCGATGTCGTCGTCATCTGCTTCTTCGATTGATACATAACCATTTTTATCGTTATCTAACGATTTAAAGTCATTTTCGATGCGGTCAAATCTAGCGATTTCTGCTTTAAATGCTGATTCAGACACCTCGCTATCAGTTGCCACTTTACCTGTATTTAACTGCATATAAGTATTAAATTCAGTGCGGCTAATTTGCTCATCCATGTTGGTATCGATATTTGAAAAATGATCCCAAATTGCATCGTCATCAGCTTCTACTTTAGAGATATAACCGTCATTGTCATTATCTAGGCTACCAAAATCACTGTCGATTTTTGATAAAGAGTTACTTGCAGAACATGCTGATAGGCTTAATGCTGCCAAAATTGTTGATGCTAGAGTTAACTTGTTCATAAGACATTTCCTTGTAGTCGATTAGATTCACTTTGACTATTACAAGTTGAATGCCAAAATGTCTTACTGACTAAAATCAAGCACTTACAAAATAGTTAAGCTAAGGTTAAGCCTATGATTTAGCAAGCTTTTCATAGCTTGCTGTAATTTTTTCATAAAAAAAGCGCTCATAAGAGCGCTTTCCATATAGCCATAATATCGCTATTAGATAGCTGCGTTTTGGTAACGCTTAACGAAGTCTGTTACAGCTTCGCCATTACATTTTAAGGTGTTTAAGTTACCAATTTTTTCACGCACAGGTGTTAAACCTTTTTTAAGTGCTGTGATACAAAGTTGAGTTTCTTTTTGCTCATTTTTAGCAAACACTTCAACTGCTGCTTTTGATGCTGAATTTTGTGATTGTGCTTTTTTAGCAATGTCACGGATGTCATTACCGTTGCATAAAATGCTTTTTGAAAAACGCGACATTGAAATGCCATGCTTTGCTGCTTCTTTACGTGCAGCGGTAAACCCTTCGTTCGCACTTAAGCTACATAACTTTGATTCAATACGGTTATCAGCTGAAAAGTAGTGCGGGTTGCTTGCTAATGAGCCAAATGAGATACATGCAAGAGAAAGCATCACTAATTGTTTTTTCATGGTTTACCTTTAAATAGTACATAATATGAACGGATGGTTTGCGCGCATTATATAAACAAAAATAAGTAGATCAACTGAATTATTTATTTAATTTAATAATTAATAGTGAGTTAACAATGTTTTTAAATTAAGCAGCAATTGATCAACATTTACCCAATTTGATTTTCGTAATTAGCTCATGAATAAGCCCTAGTTTGATGATAGAATTGCGCTAAACACTGAAACAAAAATAATAGGTGCACCATGAAGGTAATCTCATTTAACATTAACGGCCTGCGCGCCCGTTTACACCAGTTGCAAGCCGTAATTGATAAACATCAACCAGATATTATTGGCTTACAAGAAATCAAAGTGCATGATGAGGCCTTCCCTCTCGAAGACGTGCAAAAAATGGGTTATCACGTTTATTTTCACGGTCAAAAAGCGCACTACGGCGTGGCTATGTTATGTAAGCAAGAACCAAAATCAGTCGTTAAAGGCTTTGCAACCGATACTGACGAGTCACAGCGCCGTATGATCAGTGTTACTGTGACACAAGAAAATGGCCGTGAATTAACAGTGATGAATGGCTATTTCCCGCAAGGCGATAATATTGCCCACGAAACCAAGTTCCCATATAAGCGTCAGTTCTACAAAGATTTAATGACCCATTTAGAAGATAACCACACCCCTGAGCAAGATGTTATCGTGATGGGCGACATTAATATTTCACCGACCGATCTCGACATTGGTATTGGTGAACCAAACCGTAAGCGCTGGTTAAAAACAGGTAAGTGTTCGTTCCAACCAGAAGAGCGTGAATGGCTAAGCACTTTATTAAACTGGGGCTTTAAAGATACATTCCGAGAGCTTTACCCAGAAAAAACCGAGCAATATTCGTGGTTTGATTACCGCTCAAAAGGTTTTGATGACAACCGCGGTTTACGTATTGATGTGATCTTAGCAACTCCAGCGCTTGCTAAACGTTGTGTTGAGTCTGGCATCGATTACGAATTACGTGGTATCGAAAAGCCATCTGATCATGCCCCAATTTGGTCAACTTTTAACGCATGATAGACACTATGCAATGGCAGCTCCCTTTGTGGAGCTGTGTGGCTTTAATACTTTGGCTGAGTTTCGATAAACAAAGCGCATCACAATTATTGGCAACACCAATAAGACAAGTTGGTGTACTCGCTTGTGCTTTAGTACTTGCGGTACTGTGGCGTATTAAAGCGGGGATATTGCCAGGCCTCGAATTGCATATTTTAGGGGTCACTGCAGTGACCCTGATTTTAGGTTGGCGACTGGCCATTTTTGCAAGCCTTCTTGCAAGTTTACTCTTGGTATTAGTCGCTCAGCTGCCAGTATCAATACTGCCAGTGCATTTATTGTTTACTGCTTTTTTACCAGTTACGTTAAGCTATTTGTGTTTTGTGCTTTGCTATAGCTATCTGCCAAGGCACTTTTTTATTTATATCTTTTTATGCGCGTTTTTAACCGCTGCTGTTATTGCCTGTATCAAAATACTTACCAGTGGTGTGTTTTATTACTTGCTTGGTGATTACAGTTTTATTGAAATTTCAGAAAACTATCTGATTCTTTGTGCCATAATTTGGTTTCCTGAAGCAATGCTCAATGGCATGGCCATTACCTTGATGATCACGTATCGCCCTCACTGGGTTAAAACCTTTTATGATAAGGACTATTTAGACTCATGAGTCTTCACTATCACTGCCCGCTTTGCAAACTTGAACTTACTCTAACCGACAAAACTTACCGTTGTGACAACAATCACAGTTTTGATATCGCCAAAGAGGGTTATGTCAATTTACTTCCCGTGCAAAATAAAAAGTCTAAACAACCGGGCGATAACCTTGAAATGGTGCAGGCTCGCCGCGCATTTTTAAGTGCCGGGCACTATTTGTTTTTACAGCAAGCTTTAGCAGATTTAGTGACATCACTCGAACCAACTTCAGTGATTGATTTAGGCTGTGGTGAAGGCTTTTACACTCAAGCAATAGCAACGCAATCGAGTGCCGATGTCTATGGTGTCGATATTTCGAAACCCGCGGTAAAATACGCTGCTAAGCGATATGAAAATGCGCATTTTAGCGTTGCCTCAATTAGCCAAGCCCCTTTTGCAGATGCCAAAGCGGATGTGCTTGTTAGTGTGTTTGCACCACTATTTGCACAAGAACTTGCCCGCCTTGCCAAACCACAAGCTAGCTTAATTGTTGCAAGCCCTGGCCCTTGGCACCTAAAAGAGTTAAAAGCATTTATTTATTCCGATGTTAAACCACATACTGAGATAGAACCACCAGCGGGTTTCAGCAAAGAGTCGACGAATTTACTAGAGCAACAGGTGTTGTTATCTGTCGATGAGATTAAACTTTTAATTATGATGACGCCGTTTGCATGGAAGTTTCGCCCAGAGCATTGGCAGCAGATAGAGCAGCAAGGCCCACAAAAAATTACGTTATCGTTTTATGTGAGCCAGTTTATTCGGGATTAAAAATGCTCTTTAGTGAAGGCTTTATCCATTTTTTCGAACATATCCTTTAACAGTTGAGCTAAATCTATATAGCGTGGTTTTTCAGTCGTTAATTGTGACTGATAACCATGCGCCTTCATTTTACTGTGCAATTCTGTATACCAACTTAGCATCGCTGGTTCTAATCTGGTTTGAGCACGTCTTCCTAACCACAACAAACCTTGCAGCGGAAGTGACAAAAAGAATAGCGCAATAGTGATAGCTTGGGGAAAATAATCACTGCCTAAGTAATTAACTTGCATGAATACGGTCAGCATTGCCAAAATTGGCATCACAGTAATTGCCAGATCAGTGGCCTTGATCACTCTAAATTCGGCAAACAATGGAGCGAGCTCTTGTCGCATCGGCCATTTTTTAGCGTACTGACGACCTGTTTGCACTTGTGACATGACACCTTTTTGCATCATCACTCCTAGGGTTTTCATCTCGTTTCACAACCGAGTGTAACACACTCCCGGATACAATCCCTGCAAAACCTGTCCTAGTTCTAATACCAAATTAATGGCAATGAGACTAACGTTTAAAGTCTAAATGAGATAAAATGTTATCGGCTTAAGTCAACTAGACTTTAGTGTAATTACAGCCTAGCTTTGTTAAGTGTAGCAACAAAATACTTATTTACTATACTGGCAAAGAATTCTAATTATCAAGCCTTAACACACACTGACTGATATCGTACTTTTAGGACCTAGCTATGCCGAAGCACCTTTGCTCACCACATCACGTTTTAGTACTAAACTGTGGTAGTTCGAGTTTAAAATTTGCCATTTTAGATGCCACCACTTCTGACGAAGTTATTTCAGGATTAGCTGAACGCCTTGGATCAGATACGCCTTCAATAAAATATAAATATAATGGTGAAAAACAACTTATTGAACTTGCAAAAGGACAAGCCCATGATGCAGCAATTAATAAACTTGTTTACCTGGTCAAAAACTTAGGTCTTGAGGATAAGTTAGTTGCCGTGGGCCATAGGGTCGTACATGGTGGCGAACATTTTACCGAGTCAGTATTAATTGATAATGACGTATTAATAGAAATCGAGAAAACGGCAGCATTAGCGCCTTTACATAATCCAGCGAATTTATTAGGTATTCGCACCGCACAGCAAGCGTTCTCGACACTACCACAAATTGCGGTGTTTGATACTGCGTTTCATCAAACTATGCCAAAAATTGCTTACTTATACGCCTTACCTTACTCGCTTTATAAAGAACATGGTGTAAGACGTTATGGTTTCCATGGCACGAGCCATTATTATGTTGCCGGTGAAGCGGCGAAATTACTCGGCAAAGAACGCCAGCAAACTAATGTGATCAGTGCGCATTTAGGTAATGGTTGTTCTGTGTGCGCTATTAAAGATGGTAAGAGTGTTGATACCAGTATGGGGCTTACCCCACTGGAAGGCTTAGTCATGGGTACGCGCAGTGGTAGCATCGATCCTGGTTTATTCACCTTTTTGACTCAACAACTTAATTATTCAGTTCAAGAAATTGATGATTTGTTGAATAAACAAAGTGGTCTGTTAGGCATTAGTGAATTATCAAATGACTGTCGCACTATTGAAGAAGCGGCTGTTGAAGGCCACCCACAAGCAAACCTTGCTCTCGATATTTTCTGTTACCGCTTAGCAAAACAAATCGCTGCGTTCTTGGTGCCTCTGCAACGCCTTGATGCGCTTATTTTTACCGGTGGCATTGGTGAAAACTCAGACATCATTCGTGACAAAGTGATTTCACACTTAGCCTTTTTAGGCCTTGAGTGTGATGAAGCTGCTAACTTGGCTGCTCGCTTTGGTAAAGAAGGCCTAATTTCAAAAGGTCAAGCACATGTTAAAGCGTTTGTGATCCCAACAAATGAAGAATGGGTTATTGCTAACGATGCAGCCCGAATTGCAAAGGAGGCTTAAGTAAATGGCACGTAGAATTATGTTGATCCCTATTTCAACTGGGGTTGGTTTAACATCTGTTTCTGTTGGTTTGGTACGTGCGCTAGAGCAAAAAGCGCTTAAAGTTAACTTTTTCAAACCCATTGCACAGCCACGCTCTGGCGATACAGGCCCAGAAAAGTCGACGCAAATTGTTACCCATGGCTCGCCAATTAATCCACCGACACCATTCGATTTGAGCTATGCAGAGCAAATGATTGGTGATGGTAAAGGCGACGACTTACTAGAAGAAATCGTAGAGCGCTTTGAAAGCACCATTAAAGAAGACGAAATCGCCATTATCGAAGGTATGGTGCCAACACGTCGTCAGCCTTATGCTGGACGCGTAAACCGTGAAATTGCGCAAACGCTAGGTGCTGATATTGTTTTTGTTTTAACGCCTAGTAACGATAGCAATGACCAAATTGAAGACCGTTTAGAAATCGCCTCTGGCAACTATGGCGGTGTTAATCACCCTCGCGTGTTAGGCTGTATTTTCAATAAAGTAAATGCGCCATTGGATGACGAAGGTCGTGCACGTGCAGATCTTGTTGAGGCCCATGAACCTGAACAACTCGAGAACGAATTAAACCGTTTAGCATCGCTGCCTATTTTCAGAAAGCACCCATTTAAGTTATTAGGCTCAATTCCCTGGGATTTTGACCTAGTAGCACCGCGTGTACGAGATTTATGTGAATACTTAAAAGCTGAAGTAATTAACGAAGGTGACATGGCTCACCGCCGTTTACGTCGCGTTACTTTCTGTGCCCGTACAGTGTCGAATATCTTAAGCCACTTTACCCCTGGAGCATTGCTGGTAACTCCTGGCGATCGCTCTGATGTATTAGTTGCAGCTTGTTTATCAGCCATGAATGGCACCAAGCTTGGGGCAATTTTATTAACTGGTGGTTTTAAACCTGAAGATCGCATTATGAAATTATGTGAACAAGCGATGGATACAGGTTTACCAATTATCGCAACAGAAGAAGATACGTGGCGTACCTCACTGTTACTGCATAACTTCAATATGGAAGTGCCTTGTGATGATGATCAACGCATCGATAAAGTAAAAGATCACAACGCCAGCCATATTGACTCAGACTGGTTAGACAGCCTTGCACAAAGTGTTGGTCGTACTCGTAAAATGTCTCCTCCAGCATTTCGCTTCTTACTAACGGATAAAGCCCGTCAAGCGAATAAAACGGTTGTTTTACCAGAAGGTAATGAGCCACGTACTATTAAAGCTGCTGCTATTTGTGGTCAACGTGGTATTGCTAAAACAATCCTTCTTGGCGATAAAGAAGAGATTTTACGTATTGCTGAACAACAAGGTGTTGAGCTTAACGATAACGTAACCATTATTGAGCCAGCTGATGTAATCAACGATTACGTGGCGCCTATGGTAGAGATTCGTAAAAACAAAGGCTTAACAGAAGTGGTCGCACAAGAGCAATTACTAGATAACGTAGTACTTGGCACCATGATGCTTGAACAAGGGAAAGTAGACGGCTTGGTGTCAGGTGCTGTTAACACAACAGCTAACACGATTCGCCCACCGCTACAATTGATTAAAACGGCTCCGGGTTCATCGTTAGTATCATCGGTATTCTTTATGCTATTACCTGATCAAGTACTTGTTTACGGTGACTGCGCTATCAATCCAGATCCTACCGCTGAGCAATTAGCTGATATTGCTATTCAATCGGCTGATTCAGCTGCCGCATTTGGCATTGAACCTCGCGTTGCAATGATCAGCTACAGCACGGGTACGTCAGGCTCAGGCGCTGATGTAGAGAAAGTCCGTGAAGCCACTAAGCTTGCCCAGCAAAAGCGCCCAGACTTAGTGATTGATGGCCCGCTTCAATACGATGCAGCTATTATGGAAAATGTAGCAATTAAGAAAGCACCCGATAGCCCTGTGGCAGGTAAAGCAACCGTGTTTGTATTCCCAGACTTGAATACTGGTAATACAACTTACAAAGCAGTACAACGTAGTGCTGATTTAATTAGTATTGGCCCGATGCTTCAAGGTATGCGCAAGCCGGTAAATGACTTAAGTCGTGGTGCATTAGTAGACGATATTGTTTACACCATTGCCCTTACAGCGATTCAAGCTAAGCAAGTCGAAAGCATAGAAAATTAACCCTTCAAAATTTAGGCTAATTTATAAAACCTTTATAAATTAGCCTATTAGCTTCTTTATACTGACCTATTCCCATATTTATCCACAGATTCTGTGGACAACATTTAAAGACTGAGCTGAGTATTTCCTCAGCAATCAAAATTATTGCGCTTTATCTTAACTTTGTTTACCTATACTATAAATTCAAAGGCTTCAAAGATAGGATCGCAGATGTCAAAACAAACGTTACAACTTCATAGTGAAGAACTTACCATTCATAGTTTAGATGTCGATGCGACGATTGATCCTACCCTACTTCAACAAGCTATTTTCTTTATTGCTAAAACCGCTGATGAGTTGTCTATAGTGTGTCCAAGTAGTTTTGAGCTAGACAGTCTTGATCAAGAAACGGATTGGTTGGCACTTGAGGTGATTGGCCCTCTTGGTTTTTCACTAACAGGTATCATGGCAAATATTTCTGGAGTACTGGCAAAAGCGTCGATTTCGATTTTTGCTTTATCAACTTACGATACCGATTATGTACTGGTGAAGAAACAAAGTATGGCCAAGGCAATTACAGCCCTGAAAAAAGACGGTTACCATGTGCTAGGTGATGTTAAATAAGCCATGACTAACGAAGTTCAATACTTACCCGAACGCAGCCTCAGAAAAGCGCGCTGCATGGCTATTAAAAGCCCATTTACTGGGCGTGTAAAAAGCATTAGCGAGCACCCAGAGCCATTTTTCCGCTTTGCGACACTTGGACCAAGTATTAGTGTTGAATTAACTAGTCACAACATCATCGCACCATTCGATGGCACCCTATTACAAGTTAAAAATGCCGGTAAAGAATACATTTTACAGGCAAAAAACGGTTTAAAAGTTTTATTAAACTTGTCGTTTTCATCGGTTGAAGAACATATTAATCACACCAATATTGCAAAATTAAATGGCAGTAAAATTAGCCAGGGTGAACGGTTAGCCTATTTTGATTTACGCGAGCTGAGCAGCCCAATGCTCGGTACTCTTTGCGTACTCAATAGCCAACACCTTGGCCCTCTGTATTATTCACTATCTCAGGTCATTGCTGGGGTAGACACATTACTCACTGTAACTAAAAAGTAGAATTTATGACTATCATGTACGGTATCAGCAACTGCGATACAATTAAAAAAGCCAAAAAATATTTAACTGATAACAACCAAGAATTTACTTTCCATGATTACCGTAAAGACGGCATTAGTGCTGAGCTAGTTAATGAGTTTGCAGCACATATTGATTGGCAAGATTTAGTTAATAAACGCGGCACAACTTACCGCCAATTATCTGATGAGCAGAAACAAAACCTAGATAAAGAATCAGCATTAGCATTACTGGTTGAGCAACCTGCAATGATCAAGCGTCCGGTACTCGTGCATAACGGCCAGTACTACTTAGGTTTTAAAGCAGCTCAATACGATGAGATTTTTGCCTAATGACTCACCCTGTTATTGAACTTGCTCAAGCACTTATCCAGCGTGAATCAGTAACGCCTGAAGATGCCGGTTGCCAAGCGTTAATGAACGAACGTTTGGAAAAGCTAGGGTTTAATATAGAATCACTGTTTTTCACTGATACCTTAAATACTTGGGCTCGTAAGGGAGATGCGTCACCGCATTTTTGTTTTGCGGGTCACACCGATGTTGTACCAACTGGTCCCGAGAAAAATTGGCAGCACCCGCCCTTTTCGGCACTAGTAGAAGACGGCATGTTACATGGTCGCGGTGCAGCCGATATGAAAGGTTCTTTAGCTGCAATGGTGGTTGCCACCGAGCGTTTTGTGGCTAAGCACCCAGATCATAATGGATCTATTTCGTTTTTAATTACTTCTGATGAAGAAGGCCCGTTCATCAACGGCACAACCCGTGTTATCGATACCCTTGAAGCGCGTGGTGAGAAGATTGATTTATGCTTAGTCGGCGAGCCATCATCACGGGATGAACTTGGCGATGTGGTAAAAAATGGTCGACGTGGCTCATTAACTGGCTTTTTAACCATTAAAGGTGTGCAAGGCCATGTTGCTTATCCGCATCTTGCTCAAAATCCGATTCACTTAGCCGCCCCTGCGTTAACTGAGCTAAGTCAAACCGAGTGGGATCAAGGTAACGAATTTTTCCCTGCAACGAGCTTTCAGGTTTCGAATATTAACGGTGGCACCGGTGCCGGAAATGTGATCCCAGGTGAACTTGAGATTCAATTTAACTTCCGCTTTAGCACAGAAGTTACACACCAGCAGCTACAACAACGAGTCGTTGATATTGTTGAAAAACACAATCTGAATTATGAGTTAAATTGGATTGTAAATGGACTGCCGTTTTTAACCGACCACGGCCCGTTAGTTGATGCAACTGTGCATGCTATTAAGCAGGTGACTGGACGCGAAACAGCGCTTGAAACCACTGGTGGGACATCTGATGGTCGTTTTATCGCACAAACAGGTGCTAAAGTCATTGAACTTGGCCCGCGTAATGAAACCATTCATAAAGTAAACGAATGTGTTAGCACAGAGGATTTAATTCAACTTGCTGATATCTACGAAATCATTTTAGAGCAACTGCTTACATGAACCAAGCTGAGCTTAAACAATGCGCCACCGGGTCATGTAGCTCACATTTAGTTGAGCTACAACACCATCGCTTGCATCGTGATATTGTCGATGATTTTTTAGCTCTTCAGCAAGGTGCGAAAGAAGCGGGTATTGATCTGACAATTGCCTCAAGCTTTCGTGACTTTCAACGTCAAAGCGCTATTTGGAATGCAAAATTTCAGGGCCTTCGACCGGTTTATACCCTTGCACAAAAAACGGTAGACTTAGAAAGCTTGAGTGATATTGAAAAGTGCCACGCTATAATGCTTTACTCCGCACTACCTGGGGCAAGCAGACATCACTTTGGCACCGACCTCGACATCTACGATAACCGCCCTATTGACGATGATTATCAGCTGCAATTAACGCCAGATGAGTATTCGGCCACTGGGCCGTTTGCAAAGCTTGCTGCATGGCTTGATGATAACCTCGAAAAGTATGGTTTTTATCGCCCTTACCAAGAATATAAAGGGGGGGTTGCCCCTGAGCCTTGGCATATCAGTCATATCAATGCATCGTATAAGATGATGCAATATTTGTCAGTTGAAACATTACAGCAATGTATTGAACAAAGTGAACTTATTGGCAAGCAAGCGATACTAGCCGAACTAAACACCCTGTATGAACGCTACGTGTTAAATATTAATACGCCAAAATCTAAAGGCTGCGCTTTTTAGTCATTAAAAACACCAGTACAGCGCCAAGAATCAAGGCGCTGGCTGTGATTAAACGCGCTGTTAATTGCTCATCTAAAAATACCACCCCTGCTAACGTAGCAAGCACTGGAACCGTTAGCTGTACCACACCTGCTTGGCTACTTTTAAGCCTTGGTAGTGCAATATACCAAATGCTATAACCAAGGCCTGATGCTAAAGCTCCTGAAGCTATCGCCAAATAAACGCCTGTTGCTGTGATACCCTGCCAATCGACAATGGCTAGAAAGACTAAAATTGGCACAAGTATTAAACTTCTTAGAAAATTAAAGCTGGTTGCTTGCAAAGGTGAGCTGCATGATTTTCCACGAATACTGTAAACACCCCACGCTACACCACTTAACGCCATGAGCAATGCTGGCATGAAAGAAGGCACCGTCGCTGAGGGCAGCATTAGGTAAATAAAACCCGCAAAAGCGACAAATAAAGCCCCCCACTGCACTTTACTGAGCGGCTCTTTATTTAAAACACTATGGCCTATCATGGTTAACTGCACTGCAGAAAATAAGATAAGTGCGCCTGTACCTGTATTTAAATCAACATAAGCAACTGAAAAGCACAGCGCGTAAACAAATAAACTAATGGCACTGATATTGTTACCTTTATCGGATAAAGGTTTAGCCCTTTGCGATTTTAATTGCCTTAACTTTGCTTGCCATAACAGTAAGCCAAGCAACATAAATGCCCCACTTGCTAAGCGAATAGCAGTAAAGCTCAAAGGATCAATATCACCACTTTGTAATGCCATTCGACACAACAAAGAATTAGCTGCAAAAGCACTAAGTGCAATCAAGGTATACAGTATGGTGCTCAACAAATGCAGTGTCCTTTAACGTTACAAAACAGAAGACCAGAAAGTTGTCTATTAACTTACGATTTTTTACATAATTTATCATAGAAGGTTAAGCCGCGTATGCTAATCTGAGTACATTGTTTAAAAGGAGTGTTCAGTGCATCGACGTTTATTTATTGGAGCTGCTTTACTGTTATCTGGTTGCAGTACCATAGGTATTACTGATCTATTCCAAGATTATGCGACGCAGCTAAAACCTGTGCGCCAAGCTGTTTCTCAAAATAACATAGCAAGTGCTCAGCAACTTTTGCCGAGTAACAGCCGAGGCCATAGTAACTATTTATTGAATCAGCTTGAAACGGCCCGTCTTGAGTTTTTGGCTAAACAAAATTCCGAGGCCAATGAGACCTTTGAAGCTGTTTATCAAAATATGGAAAAAAAGCGTCAAGCAGCCAAAGTACAGCTAAGTGCAGGCCTTGAACAAACAAACTCATTATTGACCAATGATTCAGTGATTGGTTATGAGCCAGCAGCCTATGAAATGACTATGCTGCATAGCTACAAAGCACTGAGCTATGTATTTGATAAACAACTTGAATCTGCATTAGTTGAAGTTAGACGTGCTAATAAAGTGCAAGAAGATGCATTAAAAGACAACCAAGCTGTACTTGATGAACAAGCAGAAAAGGCAGCCGAAGGCTACCCTGATATGGCTGAGCTAATTGGTAATGTCAAAAATGGCTTTCAAAATGCCTTTACGTTTTATTTGTCTGGTCTACTTTATGAGGCAGATAAACAGTTTGATGATGCCTATATCGACTATAAGAAAGCACTCGAAATAAATAACGAAAATAGCTACTTACAGCAAACAGTGTTACGCCTTGCCAAAAAGCAAGGGTTTGATCAGGATTTTGAAGAATTTAGCAAACGCTTTGGCAAGCTAAAGCAAACTCAAGCAAACACAGGCCAAGTAATTGTAATTGCAGAGCAAGGGTTAATACCAGCAAGGCAAGAGTTTCATTTACGATTACCCATTTATACCTCCCGGGGTGATGCACGCTTTTACAGTATTGCCATGCCTGTTTATCGCGATGCGCCTTATGCGGGCAGTGATAAAACAGTGAGTCTCGATGGCGAAAACTTACCGCTGACACCCATTGTTAGGCTTGAAGCGCTGGCAGCAAAAACTTTAAAAGATAAAAGTGCTGGCAGAATAACCCGCCAGGTTATGCGTTTGGTTGCGAAAGAAAAGATGCGTGCAGAATTGGCAAGAAGCGGCGGCGGTGTCGGTAATATTTTAGCGAATATTTATAACATTGCATCAGAGCAAGCTGATACGCGAAGCTGGTCGACTTTACCAAGTCAACTGAGTATTGCTCAGCATAATGTCCCAGCAGGTCAGCACGCTTTAAGCGTGCCAGGGCATGGCGAAATAGACTTTACGGTTAGTAAGCAAAGGTTAACCTTGATTTTTCTAACCTCTATAAATAACTACTACGACACACATGTTGTACAACTCTAGGAGCAATGATGAAATATTTAGTGCCACTATTAACCATTTTACTTGTTGCGGCTTGCTCCTCACGCCCTACCACTTCTGGCATTGGTGTTGAGCAGGCATCACAACAGTATAACCAACAACTGATTGTTAATAACCCTGAACTTGGCAAGAAATTAGCCATTACAGATGTAAAAACACGCCAAACAAATGGCTTAACAGATGTTGTTGTGACACTGGCAAGCCAGTATAAAAAGTCTCAATACTTACAGTATCAATTTACTTGGTATGACGCTGATGGCTTTGTTATTCGCGGCAACCATTCGCCTTGGCAACCTATCACTTTATTTGGATTTGCTAAAACCCAGTTACCGGGCCTAGCCCCGACAGCAAATGCTGTCACCTTCTCGCTTGCAGTGCGTGAAGTGTCAACAGAAGCACAAGAATTTGAAGATTAAGGATACTACAATGAAATTACTTTCTGTTAAGTCGGCTGCGGCCGTTGCAATGACAAGCGCTTTATTGCTGTCTGGTTGTGCAAATAAAGCCGTTGTTAGCTATGGTGATGCACAAGCTGTTGAAACTACTGATATAAATTTTGGCTCAACGGATCTACAAAAAGTAGCTAGCCAGATGACAGACTCATTACTTGCTTCACCTGTGGTTGGCACCATGACAGCAAATACTCGCCCTATCGTGTTTGTTGAGCGTATTAAAAACAAAACGAGCGAGCATATTGATACTGAATCAATTACTGATTCAATCTCAACACAGTTATTACGCAGTGGTAAGTTCCGCTTTGTTGATATGACCCGTGTTGAAGCTGTGCGTGAGCAACTTAATTTCCAAAACGTCGATCCACTTGTTGACCCAAATACAGCGATTGCTTTTGGCCAGCAAGTTGGTGCGCAATATATGTTATACGGCAACTTATCGAGCATTGTTAAATCAAATGCTGACAAGGCTGATGTTTATTACAAATTCACAATGCGTTTAATGGATTTAAAAAGCGGTCTAGTTGAATGGGCTGATGAAACTGAAATCCGTAAAACTCGTGAGAAATCAACTTTTGGCTGGTAGCCAGGAGGGTATATGAAATACCTAATTACTATCCTAGCAAGCTGTTTATTACTGAGCTCGCCTAGTTATGCTGATTATCAGCGTAACAAAGCAGTACCAGTACAACAGGTGTTGTTTGGCTCTGTACAATCCGTAAGAACCATTACCGAACAAGAGCTAGTCAGAGATAAAACAAACGGCTGGGAAACGTTTGGTGGTGCGCTTATTGGCGGCGTTATCGGTAACCAGTTCGGTGGCGGCAGTGGCCGCACTGTAGCAACCATTTTAGGTTCGATGATTGGTGGCTCTGTTGCTCACAACAGTCAACAAAACAGTCGCGTTATACAATATCAGCTCGTTGAATTGATGATCAAAGTAGAAAGCGGCGAGCAGTTCATGGTTGTGCAAGACAAAGATAACCAAATGCTGTTTAACCAAGGTGATAAAGTACGCCTGGTGTACCTCACCGATAACACGGTACGTGTTGATAAAGCGTATTAAAAAAGCGAGCCTCGGCTCGCTTTTTTTAGCTTTGTCGATAATCAGCGAAGAATCGCTGCATCTTACTCATGGCTTCTGTTAAATCATCTTTGTTTGGTAAAAACACCAATCTGAAATGATCAGGATCAGGCCAATTAAATGCGCGACCATGCACTAATAAGATTTTCTCAGCTTTGAGTAAATCTAAAATCATGCGTTCATCATTTTTGATATTAAAGTGTGCTGTATCCACTTTCGCAAATGCATATAGCGCCCCTTTAGGCTTTTTACAGCTAATACCATCAATGGCATTTAAACCACGCCATGCAATATCTCGCTGAACGTACAGCCGACCACCTGGGTTAATAAGATTATCAATCGATTGCACACCACCTAACGCTTGCTGAATAGCGTATTGTGCAGGTACGTTGGCACATAATCGCATAGACGCCAGCATATCTAGGCCACGACTTAAGTCGTCCATCATGCTAGTACGACCGCTTAACACCATCCAACCCATTCGCAAACCCGCAGCGCGGTACGTTTTGGCTAAGCCATTAAAAGTGATGATTGGCACATCATCACACAATGCACCAATAGAGCTGTGTGTGACACCGTCGTACAAGATTTTCTCGTAAATTTCATCGCTCAATAGCAAAAGCTTGTGTTCACGAGCAATATTGATAAGTTCCATCAAAAGATCATCACTATACACCGCACCGGTGGGGTTATTAGGGTTAATAAGCACCAGTGCTTTGGTCTTTGAAGTGATCTTCGATTTTATATCAGCAATATCAGGGAACCAATCTTGTTCTTCATCACATAGATAATGCACAGGGTTACCCCCTGCTAATTTAACCGATGCTGTCCACAGCGGATAATCCGGTGCGGGAATAAGCACTTCGTCGTCATTATCAAGTAATGCTTGGGTGGTCATTTGAATTAATTCGCTGACCCCATTGCCGATATAAATATTATCGACATCAAGATTAAATAAACCGCGTTGCTGATAGTGTTGATAGACAGCCACACGGGCTGAGTAGAGGCCTTTAGAGTCACAGTAGCCTTGGGCTGAATATAAGTTACGAATGATATCTTTGTGCATATCTTCAGGCATATCAAAGCCAAAGGCAGCCGGGTTGCCAATGTTTAGCTTTAATACTTTTTGCCCTTCATCTTCCATTTTTCGAGCTTGTGCAAGCACAGGCCCACGTATGTCATAACAGACACCGTCTAGTTTGTGACTCTTTTTGATTTGTGACATGGTTACCTCTACTAATTAGCCTTAAGACTAACCTAGTACGGGGCCACCACGCCAGAGGATTTTTGCGGTTATAACTGAAATAAATTCAAGTTTTTAGCGATTAGCAAACCAAGCTTGTAGTTTTTCTACAGAACCTGATACTTGAACATCTAAACTCTGTGAGTTTTGCTCTGCAGTTGCTAGATCATTTTGATTAAGTGCTTGTTCGATTGACTGCGCAAGTTTAGACAGGCTCGCAGCACCAAATTGAGCTGCATTTGATTTTAAACTGTGTGCATGTCGTGCTGCAGCTTCTTTATCTGAACCAAGATTTGCAAGTACCTCAGAGCCTAAACGCTGAAATTCACTACAACAAAAGGTCAAGGTGTCGGCAAATTGGTCACCTAAAAGTGATTCCATCCCTTCAAGTGCACTCTCATCGATTGTGATTGTCGTCATCTTTATCCCTTAATCAAAAACGTAATTATATAAATCGCAACTTTAGCCGTTCATAGCTAAAAAGCAAACCTGCTTTGCGAGTTAAGCTCATGTATACTAGGCATAGTTTTGATTTACACCTGAGTTCGTATGGCTAGAGAATTGTGCTCACATTGTGGCTTTTCAGTTAAAACCTGTTTATGTGATTCAATAAGCATAATCAATAATAAACTAAAAATCATTATATTACGCCACCCTAATGAGGAAAAAATTACTAAAAACACCGCTAATTTACTGAATTTAGGCTTAGAGAATTGCCAAATCATCGCAGGCGAGTCAGAACGGGACTTTTTGCAGCTTGCAACATTACCAAAGGCAACAACAGCGGTACTCTACCCTGCGGATGACGCATTAAATTTAGACGAGCACACTGCCACTACAGATGCTTTCAAACAGTCTTTGACCCATTTAATCGTGATTGATGGCACATGGAAAAAAGCCTACAAAATGCTGCAATTAACCCCAAGCCTCCACGCATTTGAGGCTGTGAGTTTTAAACAGGTACCACAAAACAAATACGTCATTCGCAAAGCGCCACGAGCAGATAGTTTATCAACTTTAGAAGCTGTGGCTCATAGCCTTAAATTAATTGAAGGCCTTGATGTAACGCCACTATATAGATTATTAGCTGCGCTGGTCGATAAGCAAACTCAGCATATGCCAGCTAATGTTAAGGCGCGCTATCTATAATGCGAGTATCAAAACGACTTAGTGCGGGTTTTCATCGTCAGGGACCCGATTATCGCTTTGATGATCAGGTCGATTTTGACGATATTCGCGATACATTTGGCTTTCGTACAATGGTGGTTGGCAATTGGGTTAACAAACAAGAACGTTTATTAGCGGCAAATTTAATTTACGATGCCTTAGCTGATCTTGCGCAAATACTGACTTTACCACCAACGGCAATTGGTCTTAGGGGGAAGCTTAATTTTGCCTTTGGTCATGGCGGCCAAAAAGGTGTGCAGGCTCATTATAATGCCAATAGTCAAACTCTTGCTCTGGCTAAAAATGCCGGTGGTGGCGCACTCGCCCATGAATGGTTTCATGCTTTTGACCACCATATTTGTCAGCATTTGTTTAGCGACAGAAAGAGTATGCAATTTTGCTCAGCGCTATGGCTCGAACGGTCACCAGATTTAAGTCATCCACTTAATCAGCGCTTAAATGAGTTTTATCATCAGGTATTTTTAGACAACTCAGGTGCGAACCCAAATGAGTTTGTGAAGCAATCTATCGCTTTTGATCAGCAGGTTAAGCAACTTTATATGAGTATGCCTGAAGAACTCGCGGCCCGCTGTTTTGAACAGTGTATTGACAGGCACCCTGATATAAAAAATAGCTTTTTGGTAAGTGGTTTATCAACAAGTGGCTTAATTTACCCAGATGAGCAACATACCATGCGCTGTTTTGCAGCGCTACTTAATTACTTTAATCAATTAGGTTCGCTGTTGCATCAAGACTAATTTCAACTTTCTGCACCTCGTTTATCCAATCTAAATAATCATCTGCACAGAGCGGCTTTGAAAAATAGTACCCCTGCCCAAACTGGCAGCCATAACTTTGCAACATAGCCAGACTTTGCTCATCTTCGATACCCTCAGCTACAACATGCGCCCCTAAAGTAGTGGCTATATCACAGGTTGCCCTACAGATACTTTGATCATTAACCGAAAACGGCAAATTCAATACAAACTGCTTATCTATTTTTACTTCATCAAAGCCAAGCTGACTTAAATAAGCAAGTGAAGAATAACCTGTACCAAAATCATCAATCGCGAGCTTTAATCCGATTAAACGGTAGTCATCCAGTGTTGCTTTAATCTTTTTACTTTCTTCCAAAGTTGCTGATTCTGTAAGCTCTAACATCACTGAGTCAGCCGATACTTTTTGCTCATTTAAAATGGTGATTAAAAGCACCGGTAAGTCTTTATTTAATAGATCTTTTGCTGATATGTTAATGGAAATAACGTGATCGGGTATCAGTTTGCAAAACTTCGCTTGCCACTCAATACCTCTTTCAACAACCCATTCAGTCAACTGATTGATCACCCCTGCTGACTCTGCTATCGGAATAAACACATCAGGGCTTACTGCGCCAAATACTGGATGCTGCCAACGCAGTAATGCTTCACAACCCACTACTTTACCTGTTTTCAGACATATCTGCGGCTGAAAATGCAAGCTAAGTTGGTTTTCATCAATTGCAATTTTAAGAGCCGCAGCAATAGATAACCTTTGCTCAGAAAGACGCGCACTTTCAGAGTCGAACATACGCCAACGCTCACCTTGTAAACGCTTTTCCGACATCGCTTGTATAGCACATTGAAAAATTTGCTTCGCAGTATTGCCATGCATAGGGTAATACGCAACACCAATATCAACACTGTCGACTAAATTAATCTCTTCATGAGTTAGTCCTTCTTCAAACACGCCATGGATCAAACATGCAAACTGCTCTATGTGACTTAGCTCAAGTTCTCCCATTACTAAACAGCCAAAGGTACTGTCATCAACATGAGCGAGCCATGCACTTCTGCTGGCTTGAATTTCGAGTTTCAATGCATTCATACTCTGCAGCTGACTATTTAAAATACTTAATCTTTCATTGATACAAATATTGGCTTGTTCAAAGCCAAAAGTAGAACGTGCATTTGAAAGTACATGAGCCTTAAATAATAAAACTGAAAAGTGTTGTTTCTGCGATACTTTTTTTACAATTTGCGCGATCAAAAATTGTTTATTTGGCAGTTTAGTATCTACATCATGCAGCATCGAATAACTAAATGCTGAAATTTGTTGGCGATCTTTTAACAACAGCACAGAACAAATCGCCAATGAAGTAATAAGCAAAATGGTATTATGAACGTCATGATAACCAATGCCAAAGCCATTCCAAATGAATAAACTAAATACTTGAATAACGATGGTTAAAAGCATAAAAACACGCAGATGAGTACGGTTGTTAATACGCTTAATCAAACTGTAAAAGATTGCTGCAACAAAGCCCAAAAAGCCCAAACAGCTGACTATAAATAGCCACTGACGATTAAATTGAGGCAATATTGATGAGAGCAAGGCCGCAATCAACAAACAAGCCATCATTGCTTGCCAAGCTTTTTTAAACTTAGCTGTGTAAGTATGAATCGCTAAAAAGTGATATAAAAAATAGCTAACAAAGCACAATGCAAGCTCATTAACAGGCCATTTAGCTTCCCAATCTAAGCCGTCAACCAGGTAGCTAATCAGGCCGTTATCAATCAAGAAACCGATACAAACCAGTACAAAGTAAGCACTTAACACCATATATTTTGGTTGCTTCGATACAAAGAAGTACATTGCGCTTACTAAGATACATAAAATAAGTACACCTAAAATAGCACCGTAACCTAAAATTGTTTGGTGTAAGTTGGCTTCAAATACTTTTGCAGCAACAACTCCCACCTCAATGGTCAACGCCCTATCATGCACAAAATTAACCAATGCCCAGCGATGCCCTTGGCCATGCTCAATCAACCAATGAGGGCGAACATTCGATAAGCTTTCTAGTGAAGCAAGCCGCTGATTATTAGTAGCCTGAAAATTTTCATCTAAAAGATAAAATTTAGCCCATGTTAAGTTTGGCTCGCCGAGAAAAACAACATAGTTTTTGTTCTTGGGTAATTGATATAAATCGATGATCAGCCAATGAGATGTTTTTGCTGCAAGGCGAATCGAGCTTGTTTCTAACGCATTTAATTTTTTTGCGTTTTGTAACGATGCTTCGAGGGATTGGCTCAGTTTGGCAAGTGGCTGCTCTGAATTAAGCAACCATACAGGCAAATCTTCATTAGCAGCAGAAACAATGCCGCTGTGTAGCAATACACAACACCATAATATGAGCAGCTTTGTAATTATCCGACTGACTTGCTTGCCAATAAAGTGCATTTTAGCTCCGTGCTTTAAACACCAGCTAAAAGTATGGGGGTGATAAGCTTAAATTGCCAATTATAGTTAACTAAATTAGGTAAAAAGTTTGGCAACAAAATATTATGTGGCACTCAAGCCACATAATATACGATTATTTATTATCATCACTGATACGACTTGCAACGGCCGAATTTTGATCTTTATATTTCGCGTCTTTACGGGTGTTATATGGATTTTCTGCAGGGCTTGTCATGGTTTCAAAGCTCATAGCACCAATTTTCATCATCGGACGAAGTGCTAACGGCAATTTGCCTGAGTTATAAAACTCTAAGACAATATTTCCAGACCAACCTGGATCAATACGATGAGCGGTTACGTGTACCATTAAGCCTAAGCGAGCTAATGATGAACGTCCATCTAACCAACCAACAATATCAGCGGGCAAAGTCACTTTTTCATAAGTGATAGCCAAAGCTAACTCGCCAGGATGAAGGAAGAAAGCTTCTTCTTCTGCAAGCACAATTTCATCACTCATGATTGATTCCATCGCCTTGTTTAGCTGATCTTTTGGACCACTTAAGTCAACATAAGCTGCGGTATGATCTTGAAAGACTCGAAATTTATTGCCCAAACGTAAGTCCACAGTCACACCTGAAATCATTTCTTTACTCGGTGTTGGCTCAATAACAATGCGGCCTTCGTCAATATACTGCTGAATATGGGTGTCTGATAATCTCATTAATTATTCTACCTAAAACAACTTAAACATCTGATTTTAAGCTGAAAAAACACGCTAAGCTTTAAACTAAACACAGCAAAAGTCGCGTGTGTATTAGTAAAGCCAAATGGGGTGGATATAGTGTGACATATATTACACAAATCAACAGCGTGTTGCGCGAATAATTCTCAACAAAATAAGATAAGCCATCTCAGCTAATAACATCAGCTATTTCCGATTTATCTGAACTGCTGAGGTTTGTTTTAATTCCCCGATTACAGGGAGAATGAGGATAAGTTGTTATGGATTACGTTATTTTATCCGTAATAACATTGCCAGCATGCGTTGTCGCAATTTTAATCGCCAAACATTACGCTAAAAAGCACGATTTATGGTATGGCTTTCTCGTTTTTGTAGGTTCACTACTATTAACTAGCTGGTCGGTGGCTGGCTTAGTTGCTAACGAAACTTTCTTTTTTCCGCTACCTTCATTGCTCAGTATTGCCTTTTACTTCTACTGTTTTGGTGAAACCGATATTGTGTTTATGCCAAATTTTTTAATTAATCCTGGCATTGCTATTTTTTGCTATTTTTCTGGTTACTTTTTTTATCGTAATAAACTCTTTTAAAGCCCTGCTATTTTAAATCGATTAGCTTATCTCCATTAGTTTAATAAAAATAAAAGCCGCTCATTGAGCGGCTTTGGTTCTATCAGGGATCATATATTAAAAGCTATAACGGGCACCAATTGTGTAACGAGGTCCGTATTGACGAGCAAATAAGAACTGCTCTTGGTAACGTCCATAGCCACGCTCAGTTTCGTTGTTAAGGTTTATACCTTCAAAGAAAACGGTCATGTTTTCGTTAATGTCATAGTTAACGCTTAAGTCCCATTGACCGTAAGTGTCGCCAAACTGTGGCGGCGCATCAGATGAACCTTGTGACTGACCCACACCAATCAAGTACGAATCACGCCATGCGTAAGTTACTTTAACTGACAAGACATCTTTATCATAAAAGGCTTGGAAGTTAGCTGAATCGCTCAAACCTGATAACGGAGCTTGTTGGGTCAAACTATCAACATCAAATTCAACATCACCATCTACAAATGTGGCATTCACACCTAAACCGAAGCCACTTTCACCAAATAAGTGTTGAACAGCAAGTTCAAAGCCATCGACTGATTTGCTGTCGGTATTTTGTGGCTGAGAAATGTTCCATACCATGAGGGGGTCTGAGCTCGTCGGTTCAATAGCGCCATCCGCATTGCCATAACCAAGCGCTAACATTTCATTGAAAATAGCATCACTCGTAGCCTGCTCTCCGCGCGCTTCAACTGACGCTACAGCCTCTTGGTAACGAGGACCATTTAAGATGTCATGTAAACCATCAATCGTTGTTTCAGTAATTTGTGTTTGAATAAAGTTATCAACGTCTTTTTTGAAGTAGCCAAGCGATGCATAGCTACCTTCGCCGTAGTAATATTCAAGCGATAAGTCTAAGTTAGTTGATTCAAAAGGTAAAAGACTAGTGTTACCTTGGCCACCAGTGCGTGAACCCGGTTTAGGACTACCTGATAAGCTTCGGCCACCAGCAAGGTTACCAAGCGGTGCACGGGCCATGGTTTTACCCCATGAAACACGCCCCACAAGCTCGTCTGTGATCTCAACTTTTACATCGATATTAGGTAACCAGATATCGTAATTACCTTCTTCTTGATAAAAATTATCTGTGCCACCAGTTTCGTACTGCATAATCCATTCAGATGCACTCACCCAGTTCACTTGGCTTTCAACGCGTTGGCGAACCGTACTGGTTACATCCGTTTCTTCATAACGAAGACCTGCGTTAATCTGAACGAAGTAATTAGCTACATCAAATTCCCACAAGCTGTTCACATAAAAACTTTGCGTTTTCTCTTCTACATAGCTTTCGCTGTCGATACCATCAAAGAATGGGTCAATTGAATATTGATTATCACCCAATAAATCTTCATTTAAAAAAGCAAGCTGACGAGCTAACGCCTCTTCAAAGCTATAGGTGTAATAGTAATTTGGCTCAAGGGCACTACCACCACCAGCGAACTGGTCAAGCATGTCACCAGTTTCGTTATAAGTGAACATGCCGTCAGGGAGAATTTCGGTAAATGATGGATTAAAACCCGGACCGCCTCTTAAGCCACTCCAGGCCGTGAAACCACCCATGGTTTGCTTGGTATTTGCCGCCCCGAATTTTACTTTAACTAATGGAATTTCGAAGCTTTCATTAAACCAAGTTGTATGAAGCTGGGCTTGCTCAACCTTAGACTCACCTGGCGAATAACTAAACTGGCTGAAGTTTGAATCAATTTCACTTGGGTCAAGTACTGTTGTGCCGTTGTTCCAGTTAACGTATGCGTGCGGAATTTCACCTGTGCGGTAGTCATATACTTTGCTCTTTAACTGGTCAGAACCAAGGATAATTTGACCGTCTGAGCCTAAACCGTCATCTGCACCATTATCTGTTTCGTTTTTAGAATCATGATAATCGAACTCAACTTCCCACTGATCGTTAATTTGCCATTCTAGGTTTAAACCGATTGAACGCGCTTTAACTTCTGTAGTTACACGGCTTGCAGTAAATGAGCCGTCGTTTCCACTGATATCGGCATAAAGTGCAGTACCATTTTCATCAAGCTCATAGCCATTAATGTTACCACCGAACTCATTCCAGATACCCCAACCTACGGTATTCACACCAGTAATAGCACGGCTTGCTGTGTAATCAACTGTTGCTGTAAAGCTTTCAACTGGCGAGTACTGTAAAGTTACTTGGCCATTAGTACGCTCACGTTCAACATCAGCAATACTGTAGTTCATGTCTTTCGGGAAGAAATGATTACCGACACGGTTGCCTTCGCTATCTAATGGACGCGGGTCAATGTACTCTCCTTCATCAAGAGTTGGTAAATCAACATTAGCTTGCCAACCTTGAATATTGGCACTTTGCTGTTGAAAGTCACGTTCTTGATGTGAGAAAGATGCCGCAAAACCAAATGTATCATCAGCATAGGTATTGCTGTACATCGCTGAAAATTCTGGCGTTACATCATCACCTTTTTCATTTGACGAGTCATGAATAGCTTTAATAGACGAGCTAAACTTTTCGCCTGGGCTATTTAATGGGCGAGTTGTAATAATATTTACAGTAGCTCCTAGACCACCACTTGGTACATCAGCTTGACCTGATTTTGCTACTTCAAGTGCACTTACACCATCAGCGGCAATATTCTCAAGGGCGTATGAACGCGTATAACCCGTGCCTGGCATTTGGCGACCATTAAGCATTACGAGGTTAAACTCAGGGCCAAAACCACGTACCGTAATTTCGCTACCTTCGCCGTTTGAACGACTCACCGATACACCGGTAATACGCTGTAATGATTCAGCTAAGTTAGTATCTGGGAATTTACCCATCTCTTCTGCTGAAATCGCATCAACAACACCTGTTGCATCACGTTTCATATCCATGGCGCGGATCATACTGCCACGAATACCTTTAATTTCGATAACTTCAATATCGTTATCAGCTTTCTCTTGCTCATCCTGTGCATAAGCCGACATAGTGCCTAGCCCTGCGGTTAAAATCATCGCAACTGACGCTGCAAGAGGTGTTTTAATAAATTTTGTGCTTTTCATGATTTACCTGCTTTTGCAATATGTTGTCATGGATACTGGGTGCTGTAATCAGCACCCATCACTTGTTGCCAATGTTCATTACGGGTTTGCAATAACTGCATTATCAATACGGTAAACCGCACCTTCACCCATCCCCCATGACGGGAACACCATAACAACGTCGATTGCACTAATATCAAGACCTGCACTTAGTAGATCAGCAAGTGTATAGGTATACGTTTGCCACTCACCAACTACAGGCTCAACACCTTCTTGGCTTGCACTTAACGCAAGCTCCACAGCTTGAGCTGCATCGTTTGACTCAATTTTGAATAACCACTGAACATCTTGGTTGCTGGCGTTTGAAACTATTTTCATTTCAAAGCGAACCACACCTTGTGATAATAAGTGTGAAGCATCAAAGCTTACGCCGTCATCAGCTAAGAAGCCCATAACTGTTGGTTGAGCGCCAATTTGAAACTCAGCAACTGAGCCATGTGCTTCGTCGTCAGTTTCAACTGTTGGCGTACTACCTGCACAACAATCCCAAATACTCCATTGGTCAGCTACATTATTAGCAAATAATGTTAGCTCTGACGCAGCCGTATCTTGCTCAGGTGCATAGATGCGGGCATTGTCAACACGGTAAACCGCACCTTCACCTTGCCCCCATGCAGGGAAAATCATAATTACATCAATTGTACTGACATCTAAACCAGCGTTTAATAAGGTGCTAATTGGGAATGTATAGGTTTGCCACTCTCCAGCAACAGGGTCAACACCTTCAGCACTCATGTTAAGGTTTAATTCAACCGCTGTAGCACCTTCATTTGACTCTACTTTTAGAAGCCAAGGTGCATCTGGCGTTGACGATAAAGACGTGATCTTCATTTCAAATTGCAACATGCCATCATCAACTAATGCTGATGCATCAAACTGGCTACCACTACCACCTGATGAAGTACGGTTGATAAAGCCCATTACTGTTGGTTGAGCACCAATAGAGAACTCAGCTGTCACACCATGCTCTTCATCGTCGACTACTTCGACAGGCGTTGAACCGCCACAACAATCCCATAACGGCCAATCAAGGTTCATTTCATCTGCAAATAAGGTTAATGAAGGTAATGTCGTCGTTGCACCATTGGTGATCTCTACGTTATCAACACGGTAAACTGCGCCCTCACCTTGACCCCATGCAGGAAAAATCATAATCACATCAATCAGTGAAACATTTAGCCCTGCATCTGCCAGTGTTTGCAGAGGGAATGTATAGGTTTGCCATTCACCAGCAACTGGACTTACACCTTCAGTACTCGCACTTAGATTTAACTCAACCGCTGTCGAGCCTTCATCGCTCTCAATTTTAAATAACCAAGGTGCATCTGGAGTTGAAGGAAGCGAAGTTACTTGCATGTCAAAAGTTACATAACCGTCTTCTAACATAGCACTAGCATCGAAAGGTGAGGCTTCTCCGTTTTCATCTGTGATAAAAGCATCACGACTAATGAAACCATTTACAGTAGGTTCTGCGCCAACAACAAACTCAACCACATCACCGCGCTCAGCATCTTCTACTAGCGCAGGTGTTGAACCGCCACAGCAGTCCCATGCAGGCCAGTTAGGATTAAAGCTGTTATCAAAAATGGTGAGTGGCGTTACGGTGCCATCACTCGGTGGCGTTGGAGCTGGAGCTGCACCCTGCACAAGTGCATCTTCTGGATTGTCGTAACCAGGACGAACTGTTTCACAGCCTTTGCCTGTGTCTGGGTTTTGCGAACATTCATAAACACGAACATAGTCAACTTCAAAAGTCTGACCATTTTCGAATGCACTAGCATCAATACCTAAAGCATTAACGTTTTCTGGCCAGTCACCGCCCACTGCAAAGTTAAGAATTAAATAAAACTCTTGATCAAATGGGGCTGTGTCCCAATGAGTTTCTAACTCACCCGTTGTTTGATCAAAATACTCGGTATACCAACCCTTATGTTTTAGAGCAAGCGCCTCACCATTTGCATTGTAAAGTAACTCTGATTTGCGCTGCGTGGCATACAAGTAGTCATCGACGTACCAGCGGATTTCACCCTCTTGCCACTCAATAGCATAGGTATGAAAGTCATCAGCAGGGTTTACACCTTGGTCAAATGTGTAAGCTTTGCCGCTTTGATCGTTATTTGGCCACTCTTTACCATAATGAAGTGTTCCGTAGATGTTTGACTCGACACCATCCTCGGTTGGAACTTTCAAGTTAACCGACTCAACGATGTCAATTTCGCCTGAACGAGGCCAGCCACCGTAAACTTCATCGGTTGGCATCATCCAAAACGCAGGCCAAGAGCCTTGGCCACTTGGTAATTTAGCTCTTACTTCAAAGCGACCATATTTAAAATCAGCTTTGTAACGAGTATTGATACGTGCAGACGTATAAGGTTTTGCTGCCCCTTCTTCTGCAGGTAATGCAACAATATTAAGAATACCGTCTGCAACAAAGGCGTTTTCTTCACTATCGGTATAACATTGTTTTTCGTTATTACCACCACCTGCACAGTCTATTTCGAAATTCCATTTGTTGTCATCTATGGCATCGCCGTCAAAGTTATCTTCCCAAACCATAACCCAATCTGAAACTGGCTCAGTCGGGTTTACAGTATCTATTTTTGTATCTGTGGCAGAGCCACCGCAGCCAGCTACAGTCACTACTGAAAGCGCCATTGCTAGTTGTGTTAAGTGTGTTTTGAATTTGTTCATTGCATTGAACCCTAACATTATGTGTTTGTTAGTACTCAACTGATTCATATAGTATTATTTTAATCAGTTAATTGTAAGCGCTTACAAAAAAGATTAAATAAAAAGAACCATTAATGTAAGCGCTTACATTAGAGTATGGCATGGTTATTAAAACGTCAATAAATTATTAACAATTACTGCAAATTTTTTGACATGTTTTACGCAAATTTAGGCTATATGCTGCTAAAAGCGTGGTTGGGAGTGAATTTAGTACAAAATAATCAAGTCTTTGTTAATAAGAAAAACCCATTAACAAAATCTTTGCAACAATCAATCTTCAGTAATAACAATTTCAACGGAGCTTGTGTGTGACTGCTGATAATACAAGCTACTAGCAAGTACACGGGCAGCTGTTTTGTATGTTTCACTTATTTGAGCCGCGTTATCTTTCGCTATTAAATTGCCCTGCTCTGAGCTTTCACGAATTTCAATGGCCAACGGAATATTAGCAAGTACAGGCACACCATGGCGATGAGCTAATTTTACGGCGCCATCTTTACCAAATACATGGTTTGGTTGCCCACAATGGCCACACAAGAAGTAGCTCATATTTTCAATTAACCCAAGCACAGGGACGTTTACTTTATTGAACATAGCTATACCTTTTTGTGCATCGGCAAGGGCTAAATCTTGAGGGGTGGTAATGATCACAGCACCACTAGCAGGCACTTTTTGGCTCATCGTCAATTGAATATCACCCGTACCAGGGGGCATATCAACGATTAGATAATCAAGCTCTCCCCAAACGGTTTCGTTCATTAATTGATTAAGTGCTCCTGAAGCCATAGGACCACGCCAAACGGTGGCATCATCACTTGGAACTAAAAAGCCGATCGATTGCGCTTTGAGATTATGTGCCTCAAAAGGAAGTAAGTTTTTATTATCCGCTGTTTTAGGTTCAGCTCCTTGCAGACCTAAAAGTAATGGAATAGACGGGCCATAAATGTCGGCATCGAGAATACCTACTTGTGCACCCTCTTGCTCTAAAGCCGAGGCAAGATTCACTGCCGTGGTTGATTTGCCAACTCCACCTTTACCTGATGCAACTAGAACAATATGTTTAATTTGCTTAAAACTATAAGAATTAGGTAATTTGACTTTGGCGCTAATTGACACAGGCACTGATAATTTATCGGCGACAAACTTTTCAATTTCGTTGATTTCACCACAGCCAGCAAAAGGTAGGCTTAGTTTTACTTGCCAGCTTTTATCGCTGTTTTGATTAAGCTCTTCGAGCCAGCTTTGCTCAATACCAATGGCAAATGCGCTACTACGATAGGCGGCGAAGGCATCAATGATCGGTGCTTTTTCAGTCGATTTACTTGAGAATAGTTTTGACAGTCCAAACATAGCAATAAATTAGCGTTTCTTTGATGAAAAGTGCTGCGGAATTATGTAACATTCAAGGCATTAAAACCAGACAATTAGATAATATCATTGCTTTAGGTTGTATATAAGCAACTCACAATGAATTAAATAATGATATTCGTGCATGTTTGCATCGAACTAATCTCAATTCGGAATGATTATGGCACAGCGAAAGATCCTGATTACTAGCGCATTACCTTATGCCAATGGCCCGACTCACTTAGGTCATTTACTAGAATATATCCAAACTGATATTTGGGCGCGTTACCAAAAACAACAAGGTCATGAAACCTACTACGTTTGCGCGGATGATGCCCACGGCACACCAATTATGCTTAATGCGCAAAAACAAGGGATCACGCCTGAGGAAATGGTTAAAAACGTGAGTGTTGAGCGTCAACGCGACTTTGCTGATTTCAACATTGAATTTGATAACTATCACAGCACGCACAGTGAAGAGAATCGTCACTTTAGTGAATTAATCTACAATCGTTTAAATGAAGCGGGTCACATTAAAAAGCATACTATTTCTCAACTGTTCGACCCAGAGAAAGGTATATTCTTACCAGACCGCTTTGTAACAGGTACTTGCCCTACGTGTAAGTCAGAAGATCAAAACGGTGACAGCTGTGATTCTTGTGGTGCTACTTACAGCCCAACTGAGCTTATCAACCCACGTTCTGTAATGTCGGGTGCTGAGCCAATCTTAAAAGATTCTGAGCATTACTTCTTCGATCTTCCAGCTTTTGAAGACATGCTTAAAGAGTGGTTACACTCAGGTACGATTCAACAAGAAATGGCGAACAAGTTAGATGAATGGTTTGCAGATGGCTTACAGCAGTGGGATATCAGCCGTGACGCACCTTATTTTGGCTTTGAAATCCCTGGTGCACCGGGTAAATACTTCTACGTATGGTTAGATGCTCCAATTGGTTACATGGCGAGCTTTAAAAACCTGTGCGATAAAAAAGGTATCGATTTTGATGCATTCTGGAGTGAAGACTCAGATGCAGAGCTTTACCACTTCATTGGTAAAGACATCATCTATTTCCACAGCTTATTCTGGCCGGCAATGTTAGATGGCGCAAAATTCAGAAAGCCAACAAACGTATTTGCCCACGGTTTTGTGACAGTAAATGGCGCAAAGATGTCTAAATCAAAAGGCACCTTTGTTAAAGCACGTACTTACCTTGATAACCTAGACCCTGAGTATCTTCGTTATTACTACGCAGCAAAACTAAACAACGGCATCACTGACCTTGACTTAAACCTTGAAGACTTTGCACTGCGTGTAAACTCTGACTTAGTAGGTAAAGTTGTTAACATCGCAAGCCGTTGTGCAAGTTTCATCACCAAGAAATTTGACGGTAAGCTTAGCGACATAGTGATGGATGAAACACTGTTAGGTGAGTTCCAAGCGGCTTCGGCAAGCATTGCAAATCACTATGAAAACCGTGATTACAGCCGTGCAATTCGTGAAATCATGGCCCTTGCTGATAAAGCAAACCAATTTATCGATGCTAAAGCGCCGTGGGTGTTAATTAAAGACGAAACAAAACAACAAGAAGCACACGATGTATGCTCTCTTGGTTTAAATATGTTCCGTGTACTTATCACTTACTTAAAACCAGTTCTTCCAGGTATGGCTGCTAACGTAGAAGCCTTCTTAAACGACGGTTTAACCTGGCAGGGTGCGCAAACAGCGCTTGTAGGTCACGCAATTAATAAATTCAAACCGTTAATGCAACGTGTTGAAATGGATAAAGTAAATAAAATGATTGAAGAATCTAAAGAAAGCCTAGTTGCTGAAAAAGATAAGATTGATCCAAACAGCCCACTAGCAAAAGAGCCAATCAGCCCAGAAATCGAATTTGATGATTTTGCGAAAGTTGATTTACGCGTAGCAAAAATTGCTAAAGCAGAACACGTTGAAGGCGCAGATAAGCTATTAAAACTAACCTTAGATTTAGGTGGCGAAACGCGCCAAGTATTCGCAGGTATTAAATCTGCGTATGCACCAGAAGACATTGAAGGCAAACTAACGGTAATGGTAGCGAACCTTAAGCCTCGTAAGATGCGTTTCGGTATGTCTGAAGGTATGGTATTAGCGGCAGGTCCTGGCGGTAAAGAAATTTATATTCTTAACCCAGATAAAGGCTCAGAGCCTGGCATGCGCGTAATGTAATTGCACAATTACTAGCTACTAAAAAACCGTTGTGTTTTAGGCACAACGGTTTTTTTATGTTGAATGTATGGTTATGAACTTGGGCATGCCGGGTGCTCAGTCAGTACTTGAGTAATTATTTGCCCGAACTGCTGGTGTTGTTGCTCTGTGATAGCAAAAGCAGCATTGTAAGCGAGAGTGTCAGCAAGCTCACCGGTTACTACTTCATAAAAGGTCATTGCGGTAAGTAAGTGCCCTGCATCTGAAGCATGATTACCATCGGCACTGTAAAAATTCAGATCTGGTAATGCAGCTATTGCTTTGTCCCAAACTAAACCGACAGGTGCAACACAGCTTGTTTCTTTTTCGCTAATAGACAAGTGTAATTGATAGACAAGCTCCCCTTCTTTGCTGTCACCTCGCTGTGGATGCTCAGGAAATAAGATGGGTGTGATATCCAGCTCTTTCGCACTTGCAATCAATCGCTCTGCCTCACTCGTAGAATAGTTAACAGAGCCAGACTGAGAATATTTCTGACCTTGAAAAATAGCATGACTCCAATTGTCTTGCTGTAGCTTTTCAACATTGCCCGATTCGTTAACTATCTCATCTAAAAAGCGACCACTGACGGTAAGGGTTGATACTTGAGCGTTGGTTAACTCACTTGAAATGAGCTGTTCAAGCAAATCCCCTAATTTAGCGCTATGGCTATTACCGTAAATAATAACTTTATAGTCAGCACTACCACTGTTATCGACTAGCCCAACAGTTGTATCTGGGGTGGAGCTGTCAGGCTCATCGACTTTTGTAGTTTCGCTTTTTGAGCTTGAACCACATGCAACGAGACTAAATGAAATGACTAGTAACAAATAGCATCGAATTAACCTAGCAAGCTTATCATTGATCATATTTAACCTTTTTGGCTTATTATTTTTATGTCGTTAATATTGAGACATAAAACTGTAAATTGCCAATTTTTATACGATTTTCATCTAAGGTGCTAAATATAAATCATGTAAAACTCGCTCTTTTCGAGGTAAATAATAGTCATCATAATCAAGTGACACTATGACTCTTTTAGCTTTACCTAACAACTCACTGCGAGGCACTAAACCAATCACTCTCGAGTCTGCACTATGATCGCGATTATCACCCATCGCTAAATACATATCCTTAGGAATTACGACAGGTGCAAAATGCTGCATCACCGAAGAGGCTTTTGATACCTGGATGGCGTGCTGAACACCTGCAAGGTTTTCAATCAGTGTCTGCTGTTGTTGCTTGTCATCAGTTAATGCGTAATTAAGCGCTTTACCGTTAATAATCAATTTATTATCTACTAAAGTCACTGTATCGCCCGGCACACCAATAACACGCTTTATTAAACGATTATTTGCAGCCTTGGAATCAAATACGATGATATCCCCGGCTTTTGGCTCATCGGTACGCATAAGCGAAATATGAGTAAATGGCACACGCAGATCATAAGCCATTTTATCCGTTAAAATACGATCCCCTTCGACAATGGTCGGATTCATTGAACCTGTTGGCACTTCATACCAATCAGCTACCGCACTTCTAAAAACACTCATCAAGCAGATAAATACAATCAATGAACGGTTATTTTTCCATACTTTTACAATCCAGTTCATAGTCATTCCTTATTTTGTGGTTTGTTTTACTAAGAGCCTTTAGCTGAGAATTAGTTCTTAACTAAATGTAACGAGATACGTCAAAGATAAAAATATCATACATGATGTTAAAAATATTTGACACAGCAAGCGATGAGTAGTTTACTTAACATCAAGTCAAATATATTTTACATGGGATTATGAAAGATGAGCTACAAAGAAATGACAATTTGGGGCACTTTAGTAGTGACAATTGGCCTTTTAAGTTATTACCTCCTAGGTATTAATTCACTACAAGCTGCTGGAAATCTTAGCCAAGATACCATGGTTTCATACTTATATAAGGTCGTTGTTGTAGCGGTAATCTTAGAGATAATCATGCAATCGATACTTGCAGGCACTAAACACAAAGAAGCAGACTTAGGTGATGATGAACGCGATAAGCTCATTGAATTAAAAAGTACCAAACTTGGACACTGGTTTTGCTCTGCAATTATCTTAATGTGTGTATTTCTAACGACTCAAATTGAGCGTGTGTCAGACCGTATGTTGTTACCTGAGGTCTCTGATCTATATAATATTATGCATTTTCTTATTATAGGTTTTTTAATTAGTGAAATTATCACTAATGCTAGCAAAGCGTATTTATATCGAAGAGATAGCTAAATGACAAAACAGCTCAGTAATACCATTCGTGAACTTCGATTTCATCACAATGAAATGACTCAGCAAGCATTGGCAGAGGCTGTTGGCGTTTCAAGGCAAACCATAGTAGCGATTGAAAAAGGTAAGTATTCTCCGTCGCTCGAAGTGGCTTTTAAGATTGCTCAATTGTTTGATAAGAAGCTGGATGATGTTTTTTCATATCAATAGGCCAACAAAAAAGGTTAGCTATTTAGCTAACCTTTTTTGTTCAGTAAGCATCGTAAAATCTTACGGCTGCTGATTTTTGAACTGCGCTTTGGCTTGTTCAACTTCGTCATCACTGATCCCAACTGATTCAGCCGCTTCTTTAATAAGGTGTGGCTGCGTCATCACTAATGCCATAAGTTGTTGAAGCTTTTCTGGTGGGATACCTAATTGTTGAACCAAACCCATTGCCATCATTGGGTTTTCCATAAATGCTTGGAACAGCTCACGCACTTTTTCGTCACTTACATTGTGCTCTTTGAGCATTGCAATAATTGGGTTCATACTAACCTTTACTTTTAACTACTAATAAAACCAATAATATGGGCAAATTAATGTTATTCAACTAACATTACCACTTTTCCCGAATTTTCGTTGTTATCTAAAATACGATGAGCCTCATTTGCATCTTGCCAATTTAACGTTTTATAGATATTGCAATCCAACAGTCCTTGTGCCAAATCATCATAAAAGCGGGTTATAAACTGCTCTTTT
Organism: Pseudoalteromonas apostichopi; assembly: GCF_030297135.1. Taxonomy (NCBI): domain Bacteria; kingdom Pseudomonadati; phylum Pseudomonadota; class Gammaproteobacteria; order Alteromonadales; family Pseudoalteromonadaceae; genus Pseudoalteromonas; species Pseudoalteromonas apostichopi. Next base: position 3,188,323 of record NZ_AP028065.1, on the reverse strand, counting down.
AAATCGCGCTTAAATTCAATTGAACGGTTTCGTAAGGTTGATGCATGAAAGGAAATACGCTTACTAAGCAGCCTTGCAAAGTCAACCTCAGCAAAGCGCGCATCTAAAAACGCTAACATCACAATTTGGCAATCCATTGCTGCAACGGCGGCATTTTTGTTTAAATAGCTCCCTGAAACTGGATCAACAATGGTATTGGCCTGTAAATTATTTGCTTTGAAGTATTCTACAAAGTCGGTGGTTTTATAATTGATGGTATGGTCAGCACCCAGCTGTTTGGCATGCTCGCACTTTTCATCGCTTCCGGCGGTGATCACCACTTGAGCGCCAGCGCGTTTAGCCATTTGAATTGCGGCACCGCCTACGCCACTGGCTCCTGCATGAATAAGTGCCGTTTGCCCTGCTTTAAGCTGACCAAATTGAAACAAAGCAGAAAATGCCGTTAAGTAAACTTCGCTGATAGCAGCGCCTTGGGCCATTGTCATTTCATCTGGTAAAGGCATCACTTGCGCAGCATCAACGGCAACATACTCGCTGTAAGCACCGCCCGCACACAAGGCAAAAACGCGTTTATTAAGCCAGTCACCGGATACTGCACTACCTTGCTCAACAATGGTACCGGCGCATTCTAACCCTAGAATTTCACTGTCACCTTTGGGCGCAGGATATTTACCTTGTCGCTGTAAACAATCTGCCCGATTAACGCCGATTGCTGCAACAGCAATAAGAACTTCGTTATCTTTTAGGGCTGGTTTATCTGTTTGCGCAAAATGTAACTGTGAGTCTTCGTGCTTAATATAACGCATATCACCTTCTATTTAATTCGTTGCCAGATCTCAGCTTCGACTAATTTGCCATTTTCATACAAGGTGTGGTGCCACAAGTCACCTTCTATTTTGTAATCAAATGCCATAGTCTTACCAAGTAGTGAAGGTACATTACCATAGGAAAAAGTTTCGATAAATTGCTGGTCTTGCAAAACATATTTGCCGCCACCAGCATAATGAAAGTTGCCTTGCTTTTGGGTGATATAGCTAAAATGACTGGGTGTAATCAGTTTAACAGAGGTTATTTCTGGCGCTTTTGCCGTCACATAGCCGTCATTGGCTGCATATTTGCCTTCAACAAATTGCCAGCTACCTAATAACGGGTTGGCGCTTACCATAGACGAAATAAATAAACTCGATAATAACAGTGTGTTTTTCATAGTGCGTTCCTTAGCTATTTTTTCAATAGCATACGCTAACACTATGTTACTATTAAACAGTTATAGGTTGAGATTTTTTCATTTGAGCTTTCATCGAAGAAAAGCGCCAAGACTGCTTATAAGGATAAACATCAAGCAATTGCCCATCGTTAATAGCCGCTTGTAATTGCTGCCACATAGTGGCTGTGAAAATATCTTGGTGGGCTGCATTAAAATAATCAAACGCCCGCTTATTGGCGCTAAAAAATACTTTAAACTGGCTAGGAAATACATCGTTTTCTGCGATGTCAAAGTAGCTTTCGCTGCTGAGTTCATCTAATGAGTCATCAGTTTTTGGCAGCTCTCTAAATTGACATTCTGTCATTGGGCAAATTTCATCGTAGTCATAGAACACTACTCTTCCCCAACGAGTGACACCAAAGTTCTTCATCAGCATATCACCGGGAAAGATATTAGCCCCCGCGAGCTCTTTTATCGCTTTACCGTAATCAACCATGACTTGCTGCAGTTTTCGCTCATCACAGTCATTGATATACAAATTAAGCGGCGTCATTTTGCGTTCTACATAAACATGGCGCAATATAAGTGCATTCCCCGAAATTACTAAACTATCACCAATTTGCTGCTGCATTGTCTTTATTAGCTCTTCACTAAATCGACTTAAATCAAACGCTAAATAACGAAATTCATGTGTATCAACTAACCGGCCAACTCTGTCGGCTTGTTTAACAAAATCGTATTTGGCCATGACCTGCTGTTTGGTGGCTGTTTTCGGTGCACTGAATTTATCTTTGATTACCTTATAGACATAATCTGAGCCTGGGGTTGTAAATACTAGCATTACCATGCCCGGCGTTCCTGGCGCAATAATGTATTTATCATCCACAGGGCTATTGCGCGTGGTATCAACTTTGTAACGATAGAACTCGGTTTTAGCATGTTTGATAAAGCCTATGGCATTAAACAACTCAAAGCGTTGCTTATGGGGCATTAAAACACTGAGATAATCAACGTATCGTGCGGGTTGGTCGGTATCGACCATAAAATAAGTACGGGCAAAGCCAAACAGCAAGCTAAGTTGGTCAGCTCCCATCATCACAGCATCAATATGCAGACCTTTTTCACTGTTTAATAACGCAATCGCAAATGGCATGTTATCGCCATTTTTAGCAATACATCGACCTATGATGTAACACGCTTTATTTCTGAAAAACAAAGAATTTGCGTATTCAATATAACCATCGTTGAGTGCAAGTAGCTCATAGACTTGCGGGCATTGCAGTTTTGCACCCGCAATTAAAGTACGCTGCAACATGGCAACATCACCAGTAAAATCAGCGTATTGTGAACGAAACACATGGCGTTTTATTAAGCTACTGATGGCACTTTCAAAACCATTTTGTAAAGAAATGCGGCTAACCAATGAATCAAAAGGCCGCGGCCCAAGTTGATAACGTGCTTTTAGTACAAACAAATGTACATTGCGGATTTTTCGTGAGTCCCAAATAGCACCGAAGGTTGAGTTAAAAAAAGTATGAGCAATGGGCTGGTTTTCATGGCTTTGCACCATTTCTGCGTATATTTTTTTGGCTAGTAACCAAATTGCAGGGTCATCTACCTCGCTATAAGCAATAATTTTTACTGCTTGGCTTACCTTTTTTACTTGCCCTTCGTAAACCTGTAATCGCGATTTCATAGCCCCTTGAACTTGATGCCACTGGCGCTGTTCAAAACGACTTTGTGCACCGAGGGTAATATTTAAAAACTCTGCAAACATAGCCTCAAAGCCAGCATACACCGCGCGGGCAAGCTTAGTCGCTACTACCTGATTTAACTGTTCGCTGTGTGATTTAACAGCCAAATGTGAGCTCTGCTGTGGCATTATTTTTATCGCTTATGCTGATTATTTTAGTCGCCTTGTTTACACACAATAGCAAGCGCGCTTTAATTTAGGTAATTAATAAAGATAATAAATAAGATTGATCAAATGAATATTAGGCACGTCGACCTCAACCTATTAGTGTATTTAAATGTCCTCATTGATGAACAAAGTGTGTCAAAAGCCGCCAATAAACTGGCTTTGACTCAACCAGCAATGAGTAATGCCCTTAAGCGTTTACGTGATTTATTTGATGATCCATTATTAGTGAGAGCCGCGGGCACGATGACGCCGACAGCAAAAGCGCTCAGCCTTAAACCTGAAATAGAATCACTGTTAAAAATGGCCGAAGAAATTACTCAGCCAAGTGAAGTATTCGACCCTAGCACAGCTAAAATTACATTTCGGATTATGGCAAACGACTACCTAGAATCAACCCTAATTGCGCCGTTTATCACGCAGCAGCTGGAAAAAAATCCGGGACTTAACTTTGATATTTTGAGCCCAAGCGATGTTAATCTTCAAGATATGGAAAAAGGCACCATCGACCTTGCCATAAACCGCTTTAACGGCCTGCCCCGCTCATTCCACCAAGCCAGTGTTTGGCGCGATAATTACTGCTGCTTAACACACCCAGACAATCCCTACTTACAACAGCAAAATCTTGAAGGCTACCTTGCACAAGAGCACATTTGGGTGAATCGGGCAGGTTGGGGCGTAGAAGCGGCATTGACGAATAAATCAGGTAGTCAAAAACTCGGCTGGGTCGATGAGGCATTATGGCAATTAGAACAAACCCGCAATATTCGCGTATTCACCCGCCACTACATGGTGGCAAGCTTGCTGTGTCAATCACCAAAACTGATTGCCACATTACCTCGTCGACAAGCCATGTTATTAGCAAAACACACTGATTTGGTAATAAGTCCAGTGCCTTTTCAAATTGTTCCTATTGAAGTGAAAATGTTATGGAGCCCTTTGTTACATCACGCAAACCCGCACCAGTGGCTTCGCAGAGAGCTACTTGCCTTTGCCAGTACCGTGGCTGATCGCTAAAAACAGCGTAATATTGATAAAATCAATATCAGTTATTGAAAACAACAATTTCATTAATAATGAGTGAAGGGCTAGAGTGAAGTTAAGCACATAAACAAAGAGAAAATGATTATGGAAACTTCAGCGCAATTCACTCAACAGGACGGCCTTTACATTAATGGTCAATTACACTCATTCATCGAGCAACAACTTTGTAAAAAAAGTAATTTACCTTGTGAAGAAATTTACCAAACATTAGCCACTATGGTTGATGAGTTTGGTTGCCAATGCCGTAAAACCAAACATCAAGATGATGATGTTTTACAAGCGGACACACTGTTAAAAGCATACAGCACAGTACGCACTCACCCGCATTGTCATGTTGATGCTCAAACAACAACTGCAGTACTCGATGAATACTGCTGCCAAGTACCCGCTATTTTAGTGGTTGCGTTAATGGACACATTAACAGGCATGACAAGCAATGAACCAGGTGCAGAACATATTTACCAACGTGCAGCACAATTAACAGGTAAACCATGTGTCTACGCAGTTAAAAGCGCCAGTGCCGCATAATATGGTTAATTATTTGAGTTACTTATTCGCGCGATGATGCTTTTTGCAAAATCACTGCAACTAAGCATCGTCGCATCGGCTACTAAATTAGCCAAGTCAAACGTCATTTCATTTGCTTTAAGCGTCTGTTCTAGAGCTTTTTCTATTCTATTCGCAGCTTGATGCCAGCCCATAAAACGTAGCATCATTACCGCACTTAAAATACTGCTTGTTGGATTTGCACTGTCTTCACCGGCAATGCGATTAAATGTGCCATGAGTCGGTTCAAAAAAGGCTACTTCATTATTTAAGTTTGCCGCAGGCATAATTCCTACCCCACCGACTTGTGCTGTTAACATATCAGCTAAGTAATCGCCGTTTTGATTGGTTGTTACCACCACATCGAATTGCTCAGGAGTGAGCAGCGCTTGTTGTAACATGTTATCGGCAATGACTTCTTTGATGATTAAATCATCTTGCTCTTCACGTTTGATAACTAACCAACGACCATTGTCATGCGCTATAGCGTTAAACTCTTGCTCAGCAAGGGCAAATGCCCAGCGTTTAAAGGCGCCATCGGTAAATTTAAGTACATTACCTTTGTGCACCACAGTCAGTGATTCACTGTGCTCTTTAAGGGCAAAGTTAAGGGCATAGCGCATCAAGCGTTCTGCCGCCTCTTTCGAGCTGTTTTTAATACCAATGCCGCATTGGTTATCAAAACGTAGTCGGGTGACACCCATTTCTTGACACAGAAAATCAAGCATCCGCTCGTTGTCAATACTGCCAGCCTGCCACTCAATGCCTGAATAAACGTCTTCTGAGCTGTCGCGGATTACTGTTATTTGGGTTTTTTCAGGTTCTTTTAAAGGTGATGGTAAGTGCGGATAACTGCGAATGGGCCGCATGTTAACGAATAAATCCATCTCATGACGAAGGGCCACATTTAAAGAGCGAAAGCCACCGCCAAGGGGGGTTGTTAGCGGCCCCTTTATGGCAATTTTAAACTGCCTAACGGCATGCAGGGTTTCTTGCGGGAACCAGTCACCATCATAAAGCGCTGCTGCTTTTTCGCCATTGAACACTTCCATCCAATGTATTTGTTTATCGCCTTGATAAGCATGGTCCACTGCTGCATCGACAATCTCACGCATCACCGGGCTTATATCATGACCGACACCATCGCCTTCAATGTAAGCAATAACTGGATTGTCAGGAATATGCCACTGGCCCTTACTATCGATAGTAATTTGCACGCCATTCGATGGTACTGAAATATGTTGATACTGCATCATGTCTTCCCAGCAAGGTGTTTTAACAATATTAATATCAGGAAATAATTAATTTGTCTGTGCTTACAAAGAAATAGCCGCTATTCAAGCAATCAATGCGTTACCTTGGTTATCTCGTCTTGCATGGCACAAAATAAGGATGCAATAAGCTGCGTATCGAGCGTGACGGTATCTTTTTTAAGCGCAGTATCTACTGCAACGGCTTTAACATAGAGCATTTCACATTCGAACATGTTTGCAGCGCCTTTAAGCATATGAACATTTCTGCTTAAGCCATCAATATCCATGTTTTTATATTGCTCGCGCATTTCTCGATATTGTTCTTCAAGGCCCTTTATATAATCATCTTTAAGCGCCTGAAACTCTTTTTCAGGTAGTTTAATATCAGCTAATTCATCGCAATCTAAGTAACTGGCAATTTTATGACTAAACGCATTTCTATCAATTGGTTTGGCGATTAAATCATTGAAGCCTTGCTTCATATAACGGGCAATTTCATGCTTCATGGTATTAGCTGTAAGTGCAACGATAGGAACGCTCACTCCTGTAGCTTGCATCATCTTTAATGCTTCTTGGCCGTCCATGATTGGCATTTGAATATCAAGCAAAATAAGATCAAAACTCTCTTCTAGGGTTGCTTGCACTGCGTCTTTACCATTTTCAACGGTTGTTACAGTCAGTCCCATACGCTCTAATATTCGCGCAATTAAACGCCGGTTGTCTGGGTGGTCTTCAGCAAGTAGTACACTACCCTCTAAGTTCTCAGGTGCATCAAGCTTACTAAACGGTGAGGTTTCAACAAGTTTGACTTCACTCATATCATTGAGCCAACGTGTATTATCTGTGGTATAAACCGACATGGTAAAAATAAATTCACTGCCAGAACCGACATTACTTTTAACACTGATATCCCCATCCAATTTTTTGGCGAGGCTTTTAGAAATATTAAGGCCAAGACCAGTGCCGCCATATTGCCTAGAAATACTTGAATCCGCCTGATAAAAGGCACTAAATAACGCTTGTTGCTCTTTGTCTGTCATGCCGATACCGGTATCTTTTACGCTTATCGACAACTTATCGTTATGACAGCTCACCGTTAAGGTTATACGCCCGACTTGAGTAAACTTAAGGGCGTTGGTTGTTAGGTTTAATAAGATTTGCCTTAATCGACTCGGATCAGTAATTAGGTAGTCTGGCAACGGGAACTGATAATCAACACTGAACTTTAAGCCCTTATCACGGATTTGCTTGCCAATAAGTGACTCAATATTGGCAATCGTGGCAAACAAGTCTGTTTCGACTAAATCTATTTCTAGCTTGTTGGCTTCAATCTTCGACATATCGAGTATATCGTTTATTAATCCAAGAACATGGCGGCTATTTTGCAATATAACGCCAATCCCATGGTTGCGCTCATGAGGCTTAATGTCCCCGAGCATAATGCCATCTGCATAGCCAATAATTGATGTCATTGGGGTGCGAATCTCATGACTGATATTCGCTAAAAAGCGACTTTTAGCTTCATTCGCATCGCGAAGCTCAGAGGCAAGCTCTTCAAGCTCCAAGGTTCTTAAATGTACTTTTTCTTCTAGATTTTTATTGAGCTCTACGTTGTCATCGTGAAGCAGCCTAAACTTATCGGCCACAGCAAACGCCAGCAACATGGCGTCCATGGCTGTGCCTATCAACCCCAATAAATATAAATTAATGGAAGTAGCTGGCAGCAAGCCTAAATTAGTTAAATTACCCACCATATTCGGTAGCATCATGGCAATGTAAGCCAGCACAAAATAGCGTGCTGGCTTAAAGCCAATGAGCATACAGCGAATACCTATGTATAAGCCTAAACATAAAGCAACACCCGTTACTAACGTTGACCAATAAAAACCAAAGCTTGGCCATAAAATACAAAACGGAATACCCAAAGTGGCAATTACACCCACTGTCAGTGATAATTGCGCCAGTTTCGGAAATGTTTCTTTGAGTTTAAGTAAGTTGTTGTAAAACAGAATATTGGTTAATGGTGTGAGGGCAAAGCCTAGCCAATGAAGATGAGGATTATAGTAACCAAACAGCTGATCAGAAATATGGAAAAAATGGCTCCAAGCAAACACCCAGGATGCAGTAAATAATGCGTAATACAGGTGTGTAACATCACGGGAAACCAAGTAAATTAATAAATTATATAAACCAAGTGCAATGCCCACCCCAAAGCACAGCATCATGATCATATTTTCGACGGTTATGTTCTGAAAATAATCTTGATAAGGCGTTAATACCAGCTTTGCGGGAGTATAAAAGTAGTCACTCTCAAAATAAGTGATTAACGTGTAGTGCTTACCTTTTTCAAGAGATAAACGATTACCATAGTGAAAAGCAAATTGGTTAGGCTCGACCCCACCGGTTACAAAGTGCTGTATCGGGGCACTTGGATCAGATATATCATAAATGCGGCTTTCTATTTTCGAAACCAAAGTGTTATACGGATAGAGGACTAAATCATCTATATCACTTTGATTTTCAATTTCAACAATTAACCAATAGCTACCGCCGACAGAGCTTATTCGAGATTGCGGTTTTTTGCTGGCTCGCCAAGCATCAATCGCAGCCACAGATTGCGGGAACATATTATCGTTCGCCATAAACACTTCACCGACATCATGGAGGTTTTGATCAGCTACAGCATCAGTGTAGACAAACGTATCTTGTGCATTAGCCGAAACACTTAATATAAACAATAACAGCAGAGTACTTAAATACAGCTTTAACCGCATTCACAAAACCCCTGTACCATTGTGGTGATGGCAACGACTAGAATTGTAGTGAAACATCAAAGCCATAGCGACGCCCTTCCCCTTTAAAGTCTTCAAGCATGCCTAGGAACGAACTTAAATCGAACTTTAACTGACTATATTCAGTATCAAATAAATTTTTGCCCCACAAAGTAAATGACCAATTATCAACATCGTATTTTAGATGCGCATTCACAATGCTAAAGCCGTCTTGGCGAGCATATGGGTTCATGTTCTGATCAAAATAAAATTCAGACTGATAATCGTAAATAATGTTTGCCGATAACGGATACGACGCCAAGCTGGTATCATATTTTAATCCCGCTGATACATTCCATTTAGAAGTAAATGGTAGTTGGTTATCGGTAATACTATTGCCAAGAGGGTCAACGTATTCTTCAAATTCAGCATGGGGGATATAACCTACTGAAAGTAGCATGGCTAATTGCTTAGTTGCTTGGTAATTAATTTCAGTTTCAAGACCATAAATTGTTGAATCAGCTACATTTTCAAGTAATTGCACTGGTGGCATTTGTGGTGTTTCTGACGCTTGGTTCATAAACACCTGTTGGTCGTTATAATCATAGTAAAACGCTGCCCAATTCATTCTTAATTGCTGGCTAGGCCAGAACGACTTCAAGCCAACTTCATGGGCATTTAAGCGCTCTTTGCCGTAGTTTGCTAACATTGCTTGTTCTTCAGATGACAAAAAGCCGCCATTGTAGCCGCCACTTTTACTACCATTTGCAAAACGATAATAAAGATTGCTTGCATCTGAATAACGATAATTAATTGCAAATTGCCCGCTAAAGCCATTATCTGATTGCTCATCCGTGACGCGATAAAATGGTACAAGCACACCGTCTAAGTCGTTCACATCAAGCACCGTATTTAACGTGGCGATTGAGTCATACTCAAGTGACTCATAGTCATATCTAAGACCCGCGGTGATCATCCATTTATCTGCGACAGGCACTTCAATTTGGCTAAATACTGCCAAATTTAGCATCTCGATTTCGTTATCGTAGATAAAGGTCGCGGTTAAGTTTGTGGGTAAAATGCCACGAAAATCGCGCAAAATATCATTTAAATTATCTTGCTCAATTGTTTCATCTGCAAAATACACCCCACTGGTTAACGTGTAATCAGCAAATTCGTTAAGTAATCTGAATTCTTGGCTAATTAGATGTGTATCTAACCCTAATACTCCTTCACACAAGCGAGCTGGCGAGCCATCGCAATTAAAAGCATGGCTTCTTTCGAGATCGTTAAAGCTCGAAATCGTTGTAAAAGTACTTTGCTCGTTTAAATGCCAATTTACTTCAGCAATAAAGCCATAGCCATCAGATTTATGAGGCGAGTCATTATTGACGCTTACCGCAAAGAAATCATCACTGCCATCATTAAAACCAAAGTTATCAAAGCAGCGTGTTGAGCCTGCATCTGCTGGTGAACACAGCTCACCCGTTAAAGGGTTGGCGACAATACCAATACTGCCAACAGGCTGGGCAATACCATCCCAGTCTTCAATATGCGCTTGCAGGTAAAGATCAACCTCATCCCACTCAGATAGAAAAGACACACGGGCATTTTTTTGCTCCATACCTGCTGTTGGTGAGTCTGTATAGATATTATTTGTTGAGTACTCATAGTCTTGATAGTTAACAGCAATACGCATTGCACTTGAATCTGATAGTTGTTGGTTCCACATACCATCGATGCTAGTAGCGTTATTATTGGCAATGCCTAATGTCAATGAACCATAGCTATCAAACTCAGGGCGGTTTGAGCGAATCAGAATTGCACCACCGGTAGAATTGCGCCCAAACAGAGTGCCTTGTGGGCCGCGTAAAATATCGAGCTGTTCAATATCGTATAAGTTAACAATTTGATTATTGGCAGACCCCACCGCAACGCCATCAATATACATAGCGACAGGTGAAGTGTTCGCCGTATTGTAATCAAGTAACCCTACCCCTCGAATACTAACAGCAGGTGGCGTTCCTTCTGCGGCGTTTTGGGTTATTTTTACATTTGGCGCAAACAAACCAATTTCAGTTGAATCTTTAAAATGCTGAGCTTTTAAAATTTCGCCATCCACTTGGCTTACCGCTACACTCACGTCTTCAATTGCTTGCGGACGTTTTTGTGCATAAACGCTAATAACTTCCATGTCTTTTTCAATCTCAGCTCCTTGTGCAACAGCGCTTGCCATTACACATGCCGCCAAGCTGGTGCTCGACAACATCATAAACTTAGGATCTTTCAGAAAGGGTCGCTTCATTAGCTTTTAGACCTTAAAAGAGGGAAACTTGTTAAATTGTTGTAATTTAGTGGTAAGTATAGACCAAACAATCAATTAAAGTCGCATATAAATCATGGAATTTCATGACTTATACGCATACTTATTTACAACTTTACTCACACTAACCTTTTTCGAATGCGTGCTCTCCGCTGATCTTAGTTGGCCAACCACATATTGCCCGCGCTGTTTGCATACCTGCCATCACAGCAGCCTCAACACAACCTGCATTAACCCCTGTTTTTATCCAGTCGCCAGTGATGCGTAAATTGACAAACTGACTGCCATCTGTAGCAAGGCGGTATTTACTCGAATCAACCACAGATAAAACATAGCGCTCACTAGGGTCTACATTAACGCGCCAATATTGCTGCTCAAGTACAGGTAAAATGCTGTGTGGATCACTATAAAAAACCTGCCAATCAAACTTGTTATCAATATAGGCTTCGGGCCAAAGTGGCCGCATATCTGCGCTAAACAAATTATGCATATTCAATTTGACTTCGGCTTTCATTTGCTCTGGGAATTGATGTGCACTGGCAGGTGGGTAGTTTTCGCAGCTAAACGCACTGCAAAAATAGGCAATGTTCACTGGCGCATTTTCACTTGGCCAATCTTCTTTATCTAGCAAATTGCCCATTGCGGCCCAAGTATCAAACGGCTCAACAAAGCCGCTTAAAATAGGCCCTTCATCAGCGGCATTAGTTTGCGTAAAGCCAAGTTGTGGATCGGTTTTATTCAACCATACTTGGCAAGCCTGAGTCGCCACACTTTGCACTTTTGTTGCTTGTTGAGAAAGCGCGTAATCTACAGCTAAAAGTTCAGAGGCTACATGTTCAAGTGAGGCAACTGAGACACCTAAAATCAGTGTATCAAAATCAATACCATGGCGTAGGGACACTGTTGGCAATGGGGTGCTAAAGTGCTCTTGATAGACCTCAGGCCAATTACTCCAAAATGACTCTAAATTGATCTGATATTCTTGTAATAAATGCGCTTGTTCAGGACTGATTTGCTCATACAATGGCTCACTAGGCCAGCAAGGTAGTTTTTTTACATCAATAAGCGGTTCATAATCTTGGCCAATTAAACTCACCTGTTGGCAAAGTTTAATTTCACTTACCAGCGGCTCACCTTGGTCATTTTGTCCTGCCGATAAGTTAGTTAACTGATGAAAAAACTTAAACTTAACGCCGCGCTGCTTTAAAAGCTCATAAATTGGACCGAAAATGACATCGCCCATCCCTGCTTGCATTTTCCACATCACGCCACCTTTGTAGCAAAGGCCTATTCGTAACATGGCAAGGGCGGCAACACCGGCTTCAACATTGGGTTTATTAAAGTCTCCTTTTGGATAAGCGAACACCAAATCATAAAAGCCACGTACTGGCGCTGAATCGACACTGTAAGTTTTGTTAGCACCATTTTTTTCTAGCCACTGACGAAAATCGTAGCAATTAATGGCGCCAAAACCGTCTCGATAGACCTTGTCTTTAATCAGTCCTGTGAGCATTGCAATAGCAAGATCGGCGCAAATATAAAGTCTACGCAGCTCTGGGTTGTCATCCAGTAAATCAATCACTTGATCTTTAAACCAACGTTTTAACTTTCTGACGATATACCAAATCACCAAGCGATCAGCTTGCTTATCGGTGTGCGTAGCCTGCTTTTCAGTGAACTGTAGCAAATGGGTTATCAATGTTCGTGGGTTCGAGGCAATTTCAGTTGCGCCTGCTTCAATATCATCAATAAACTGCTTTGCGCCATTTAAATGGGTATCAATATCTGCTTTGATTTCTTGATACATGTGCTTGAGTAACGATTGATCCCGTGATTTTTTAGTCACTAACGTAGTTTGAGCATGTTGCTGCTGACAAACATGCTCAATGCCTTCGGTCCATTTTTTTAGCCATGCTAATGTCATGGTGACAAAGTCCCACACTGTTATATCTAGGCTGCCATCAGCGGGGTTACCTGCAACGGTTGGAAAATCAATCGGCCAAGTTTGCCATTCGTTATCAATAAACTCTTGTAAGGCAATAAAGCTGTGTGGTTTAAAGGCCTGCTGCCAAGTAGCCAATGAACAACTAGCGGGTCTATTGAGTGAATTATATACACCTTCTAAGGTGCGAAAACTATTCACGTATGCGCCAAACCAAACATGTAAACCATGCTCTTCAATTCGCTGTCCGAAATGGGCGTTACGGCCACTTGCCCCTTTCCCGCCAAGACGCCAGCCTTGTTGATAGACAGTAATTTCGCGCTGGCTTTGCCAATTAACTTGCTCGGTTAAGTACACAGCCGCAGTCATCGCTGCAACACCGCCCCCGACAATAGTGATTTTTTCTTTTTCCATGGTCACCTCTATGCTGGTAACAGTTGTGTTGCGCCAAGCTGGTCAAAATCCATATTGACGTAAAAAGGTAAATGAACAACTTGCTTGCCAAGTGCGATGCCAAACATGTCATTTAAAGGAAAACTCGCAAGCGCTTTTACATCAAGACTAAAATCATTGTGTAAAAGTTTTAATTGGTGGATTTTTTTGATTAGTGATGGCGAATGAACAACGCTCTGATAAACCGCTTTTTCTCCTACACCATCAGGAAATTGTTTAAATAAAATCTGATCCATCTGCGGGTGTATAAATCCCTCTAACAATTGTTTAAGAAGTGATATGTCAATGCCTTTAATTTGCGCATCAAACAAGTCTGTTACGTGCTTAGAAAATTGCGATAAGTTATCGAGTAAGTTTTCCTTGGTACTTGCTTGTGTTTGCTCAATGGTTAATAGCTCATGCATCGCTAATTTAGAGTCTGGGTGAAATACATCAAAACATTCTAAAGTTATACTAAAGGGCCCCGCATCACTCACAGCTGTAGGCATTTGGTATTCACATAAGTATTTATTGTAACCCCAAGCCTCTCTGCCATTAATTAAGGCATAGATATTATTCACACTAATAAAAGCCGGATACCAATATAAATGGCTAATATCACCATCTTGCATTTTTGCTACTGGGAGCCAAATAATAATATCGGTTTCTTGCATCCAGCCATGCTCAGAAAACGGTGGCGTTAACGAAGAAATTTTTTCGATATCAGTGAAGGTAAGTAAACAAGCACTCCCTAACACATTAAACGAGGTTGATTCAGTTGCTAGTAGATTTAAAGTTGCATCAACATACTGCTGCATTTTTTGCTCGCAGCCAGACACAAAAAAACCATACATTTGCGCGTTGATCATTCGACAAGGTGGTTTAGCAACCGGGTTAGATAAGAAGTGGCTGTAATTTGTTTGGTCCGTCATAGTCATTACTTATATTGTTGTTTAGTAATGACTATAGACCAGTTTTTTAATCGTTGGGGACAAGTTCTGAGTTACAACACTCTTTTAATAGCTGTTCGTTAAATTGCTGATAGCCGAGCTGATTAAAATTCTCAGATAGCGGGTTCATAAACCCATGAGCATAGTCGGCTACTTCACAGCTCACCTTGGCTTTACTTTTTAATGAAGCAATCACAGGCTTAATATCAAAATGCTCTTCACTGTGAGGAAAAATAAATCGACAAGGAACGTTAGCCTCAAGCTCAAGATGATGTCTAACTTGTGATGGATAAAAGGCAATGATTTTTTTAATGAAAGAATCTTTTAATTCTGCTTGAGCACGCCACACAGCGGCAGCGCCTGCACTAAATGCAATAATCGTGGTTGGCTGACGGACAGTCGCCATTTTTAAATGCACTAGCTCAAAATAACTGTCATGGCCGCATTGAGTCATAAAATGTTGATATTGAAACTGCTCATTTATGGGGAGCTGAATTTCCCCCATGTAAGGGTCACAAAGACTAACCTTACCACGAAGCTGCTGAGCAAGCAGCGATAGATGCGCTGTTTTACCGAATATATCTGATACCAAAAGGTAATTCATAAGCATACTTCTTATTGTTATCTTGTGCCTAATCACAATACGCCTGTTTCTATTAAACATCCAGAGATTATTTTTGATGTTCAAAAAATAAACCTTGCGCTTAATTGATTCTTACAGTACTCTGATTGTCTGGTTTTTAGAAACCACGCGGTTAACCCCTTACCTTGATCCAGTAATTCCCGCATATTCGTATAAATACTTGCAGCTTGTTCGCTAAATGACATTTTGATGAATTTTCAAATCATCACCAAACTGTCACAAACTTAGTCAACACTGTTAGCAAGACAACAAATGTCGGTCTGTATTTTTTAAATGCCTATTAAAGCTCTACAGACACAGACAAAAGAAAAAGTGAGTTTTATTATGTCATATAAATACAACGGATCTTTGATCCAGATCGCACATCCAGTGCAATCAATCTCGGTAAACAAACAGCGTGTAATTTTTAGCGACACGCAGGGCTTAAAAAATGCCATCTTCCAAAAGGCTAGTGATGCACGCCAATTTGTGAAGTGGTTAAAAGCCAACTAAACCCTACCGATAAACGCCAGCCAACAAGCTGGCGTTTTAGTTTTCACCACCAGCCACATAAGCCTATATTCCTGCTACACTTATATTTTAGTTCCTATATAGGTAGTAACTATGCGTAGTGTGTGGTCTATTTTACTATTACTTTTTTGCTTGCCAGCTTATGCAAATAAGCAACCTAAAGCCATTGAGTGGATCATGGTTGATTTTGCCCCCTACTACATCATGCATGATAAATATGAAGGCACAGGTCGTGATGAAAGTGTGATCAAATTATTAGAAAAAGCACTGCCTGAGGTCTCATTTAAACGCACTTTATTGCCAGCCAGTCGTGCTGTGCATGAACTATCAAACCCACACAATAATTACTGTATGCTGTCGTTATATCAAAACGAGCACCGTAAGCAGCATATTCAGTTTACTGAACATTCATCAACTGTAGGTTTGTCGCCGTCTATTGCAATACGTAAAGAGTTAGCCGCAAAACTTGAGTTAGACGTCACAAAACCTGTGTCACTAAAATCATTATTAGCCGAAAACCTTGCATTAGGGGTATCAATGAGCCGCTCTTTCGGGACTAATATCGACAAGGTGATTAACGAAAGTCATGATGCCAATATCATTTCACGCCCCGGCAGAGACACCCTCGCAAGCTTGACTTATATGCTACAAAAAAAGCGTATTGATATATTACTTGGCTACCCAAGCGAGCATTATTATCTTGCTCATTCCATGGGCTTTGAAGATGAACTAACCCAAATCACACTTACTGAAGCACCAGCGTTAAGCATTGGCTATGTAGGCTGCACTAAAAACAAGCAAGGTGAGGTAACGGTAAAATTATTAGATCAAACACTTGAGAAAATCGCTCATACAGATGCTTTTCATGATGTGTTAGTGCGCTGGCTACCTGATAATTTGCAACCAATTTTAGAAAAGAGATTAAAAGATAGAAACGAAAGTGCCGCTCACTAAGCGGCACTTTTATTAATTAAACATTGATAAACTTACTTACGTACGCCTTCAATAAATAAACCTATATCAACATGTGTCGAAGCAGGACCAAGGTTGTAGTCGATACCATAGTCAGTTAGTTTTAGGCTTGTTTCGCCTTCAAAGCCAACACGATAACCACCCCATGGATCTTTACCTTCACCAATTTTATCAATTTCAAAGGTAATGGTTTTAGTGACACCATTTAAGGTGAATTCACCCGTTACATCAGCTTCATCACCGTCTTCATCAAATTTGATTGAAGTACTTTTAAATGTTGCGGTTGGGTACTTATCAACATTTAAGAAATCTTTGCTACGTAAATGTTTGTCACGCTCAGCATGATTTGAGTCGATGCTTTTAGTTTCAATCGTTACATTGATTTTAGACGCATTCGGCGCTTTATCGTCATAGCTAAAATCACCTGAAAAGGTATTAAAACGACCATGTAACCAGCTGTAACCTAAGTGCTTAATTTTAAAAGTTACAAATGCGTGCGCACCGTCTGTATCAATAACGTAGTCAGCTGCATTTGCGTTAGCAGTTGAGAAAAGTGCAGCACTTAGTGCTGTGCCTAATAGTAATTTTTTCATGTTAATCATCCTTCAATGGTTTGATCATTCTAATTAAGGTTTTATCTTTATCGATAAAATGATGTTTTAGTGCCCCTAAAGCATGTAAAACAACCACAGCTATTAGCCCATACGCGGCATAAAAGTGAATTTTACCTGCAATATCTTCTTGGTTTGCGACCGACTCTGGTATTGCCGGTACAGCAAATAAATTAAATACTTCAATTGCACGGCCATCGGCCGTAGAGATTAAATAGCCCGATGTCACAATGACAATTAAAGCTAAATAAATCAGTTTATGTACTGAGTGTGCAACCCGATTCATTGCTTTCGAGCTACCTGCAACAGGCTCAGGTTGAGTACCTAACAAGCGCCAACCAAAACGAAACAACAATAATGCCGCTAAGGTAATACCCACGCTTTTATGCAAATCCAAAGAGCCTTTGTACCAAGCGTCGTAATAGGTTAGCTCAACCATATAAACGCCTAAGCCAAATAAACCAAACACCCCAAGTGCCATTAACCAGTGCACTAAGATGGCCACCCAGCCATAACTTGACTTTGAATTCTTTAACATACTCATTTCCCATGAGAATCGTGAAACTAAATACAGATTAACCGATGGGTTAAATAATGAAAATAGCGTAAAACGAACAGCTTCTGTGCGTATATGCACACTCCAGGTGAAAGTTGTAAGGAAAAAGGAAAACAGGTGCTAGGTGCTAGGTGCTAGGTGCTAGGTGCTAGGTGCTAGGTGCTAGCAGATTATGGAGAACTTATTACCGCAATGTAAAAATGTATCTTCAGTAAAAACGAATGTAGTTTCGCTAAGCTGAGCTGGTGGCTGAATTTGACCGATTAGATACTTTTTTTCGAATTAAATTTGCTACTGGCTTTTCAAAAAATTGATATGAAATAGCTGCTGCTATGACACTCAGCAGCAGAGATAGCAAGAGCTTTAGCTCAATTGACACGTCTAATTGGTTCACTTTTGCGATTATTGGCATATGAAGCAAGTAAAGCGAGTACGATATCTTTCCGATAAAATCACCAAATCGATTAGCGAGCAATACATTATTGTCTGGCACGAGGAAAACAACACAAAAGAAAACAGAGCTCATTACGAGCAGAACTTCATAACTCAACCACATTCTTACCTTATCATCAGTATTTATGGGAGAAAATGCTGGGTACAGCAAAGGAATAAAACCAAGCGTTAATACAAACCAATGTTTTCGCAGGTAATATGGAATAGTTAATGAACGATAGTTCATGCCCAACATAACCCCGACAAAAAAGAAGGGTAATGTCCTTAATACACTAAACAGACTGTATGGAACACCATTAATATCACCATAAATACGTGGATAATTTGTAAAGAACAACAATAGCATTACAGCTAAAATTGAAAGATAAATATACCCTGTTCTATTTTTCGACATTGCCCAAAAAAGTGTAAATATAAAATAAAAGTGTATTTCTGGCGGTATTGACCACAGAACACTTTCGCCATAAATAAACAGTAAATGAGCTATTAAGGTCTCGGTATCAGGAATGTTATAAAGAACAGAACTACCATTATTCGATAACAAGTAAGAGGCAAGAACAACCACTAAATACAAAGGAATAACTCTAGCAAAACGAGCAGAAAAATAGCGGACAATATTATCTTTATTAAAGCCTTTTTCTATATATAGATAAGACATCAAAAAGCCACTAAGAAGAAAGAAAAGCATCACCCCATATGCCCCTGAGCCCCCTCCTAACACACCACCAAGCCAATTAGTTATGTCGCTAAAATGAGTGAAAAAGACAATGAGCGCAGCTAAAGCACGTAGTGAGTTAAGTTTTCTAATTTCCAAAATACGTCCTTGGATAAATGTAAGAACTTATATTAATGTTTAATCGAGCTTTGAATATCTAGTGAAATTGAATAGCTATAAGATTTAACTCAGCCGATTTCAAAAGAAGTAACACCAAAAATACGATTTAATGGCAAGCTCGGACATTCGCTGGTATACATTCTGGCGGTTTCAAATGACACCTGCATGTTGTATTTCTGTGCTAAAGCGACAGCAGCTTGATTGATTTCTGGCGTATCAAGGAAAATAACATCGGATGCACTCGCTTTAGATTTTAAAGCAAGGAACAAAGATTCGGCCAATTCTGGTGAGTCGGCAAATAAAGGGCCAATTTTAAAGCCGTTTTGGCATTTGCGAATTACGCCGTACCCTGCCAATTTCCCGTTGTTCATTATGCCAAACGCATCGCACTGGGGTTGGCTTAACCACGCTTTAGTAAAGTTTGCCCTATTTACCGGGAAAAAAGCCTGTTCGTATGCGTCAATGATTTCGAATGGCACAGCATTAAGATCTACAATATCTGCATTTTGCGGTGACCTACCACCGCCTACTCCTGCAAAGCGAATATTGCGATAGGCCAGATTAAAACCAGACTTTTTATAGTTCTCTTGCTGCTCCACCACACCATCAAGGCCAATATTCAACCCTTCAAGGCGCTTTAACGCGGCATTCCAGATTTGCATTCCGTAACCTTTGCCACGGTAGTCGGGTTTAACAATGTAAAAGCCAATAAAGCCAAATGCATCGTGGTAATTAATGGCAGAAATTGTCGCTATAGGCTCATCGTCAAGAAAACCAACAAAAAACCCTTCAGGATCAGCAGCAAAGTAACAATCAGCATCATTAAGGCCTGGATTCCACCCCTCTGCTGCTGCCCAATCTATCATGAGATCGACTTCCTTCTTGGTCATGGTTTTGATTGTAAAGTGTTTACTTTGCATCTGCTTTCCTTAAAAAATTGAAATACCTCTAACTCAATTGCTATTTGTATTATGAGGCCACTCAAAATACATCTATTTATTAAACGCATTCCTAAATCTAGCCGCTATAAAAATGTATAGTAAATTTCAGAGCAGCTATATTTTACTTGCTGTTATTTCAATCCTATAAACTTCAACACCCTCAGTCCCAACCTCAATCGTTGCAGGTTCGTTAAGGTTTACCATTAACTTAGGTTCTTGAAATTTATTGTAAGAGCCATTTTCAAATTTATATAGTGTTGATGTCAGTGTCACAATTTGGTTGTTCAACGAAGGGGTTACATCAAATTTAAGAATGCCATCTGTAGTCACTGTTTGAATTTTGTCTTCTTCAGTTTTAACTGCGTGCGTTTTTACAAGTTGGTTATTCAAATAAAGGTTAAGGTCTAATTGCAAATTTTCTGCAGCAGAGGCTCCAAATGCCGCGAGAGATAACAGTACCATTCCTAACTTTTTCATTATATTTTCCTTAATAGTAGGCTTATACCTAGAAGCGTGGGAAAAACAACTTAACAGGTACTGAGCCTTGGCGCAATTATTTAACACTCAGTTAGTTAAGCGCTTCATTCGTATGGAAATATCTATTTTTTGAGTGGTGAATACCTACTTGCTATGAAAGCAGGTACAGCTTTTGAAACTTAGAACTTACCGCTTAAAACGATTAGCTTGCTACTATTCGCTTTCTTCCACCAAACCAATATAAATCTGGCTATTGGCATCTACCTGAAAGCAGCTGATCAGGTTTTCTTTCACTAGCTCTAACATAGCGATAAAGCTTACTACAACACCACTTCTGCCCTCTTCAATGGTAAAAAGAGTATGAAAAGGTAATTGTGATTGCGCTTCTGAGAGCTTATCTAATATTAAGCTCATGCGTTCACGGGTCGATAAAGCTTCTGCTGTAATATGATGGTGTTCAAATGTTTTAGCTCGGGCCATAACGTCGCTTAGCGCAACGAGTAAGTCTTTCATGTCAACATCAGGTAACAGTACCTCACGTTCACTGAATTCTGGCACCAGCGCTTCGGCTACAAAGATATCGCGGCCTTCGCGAGGGATTTCATCAAGATTCTCCGCTGCTTTTTTAAATTGCTCATATTCTTGTAAACGTCTTACAAGCTCAGCTCTTGGATCTTCTTCCTCTTCAAGCTCTTCATGTTTTGGCAGTAATAATCGTGATTTAATTTGTGCTAATAGCGCCGCCATCACAAGGTACTCACCAGCTAGTTCAAGCTGAAATTCACTCATCATTTCAACATAACTAACGTATTGCTCTGTAATACTAAAAATAGAGAGCTCTAGTACATCAAGTTTATGTTTTTTGATTAAATACAGAAGTAAATCGAGAGGCCCTTCAAAGGTTTCTAAAATGATCTCTAACGCATCAGGTGGAATGTATAAGTCTTCAGGTTTGTCGACTACCGCTTTGCCATGCAAAAAAGCCAGTGGCAGCTTTTGCTGAACTGGCTCTTGTATATTATCTGGGGCATCAAGCTCTGGGCTAGTCAACGAAGTCTCTACATTTCAAATGGTTTAGTATCACCACAACCCACACGTAAGATTTCAATATCATCATCCGACAAATCAATCACTGTGGTTGCTTGTTCAGGAAGATAACCACCATGAATAATTAAATCAACTTGCTTTTCAATGCGATCGCGAATTTCATCAGGATCAGCCTCGGTATATTGCTCACCCGGTAAAATCAAAGAACACGACATTAACGGCTCCCCTAGTTCAGCCAATAAAGCGCAGGTGATTGGGTGTTCGATAACACGAATACCAATGGTTTTTTTCTTTTCGTTTAATAAACGCTTTGGTACTTCTTTTGTGCCTTTAAAGATGAAAGTATAAGGCCCCGGCGTGTTATTTTTAATTAGTCTGAATAGCTGGTTATCGACGCGAGCATAAGTAGATAGCTCCGATAAGTCGCGGCAAACCAAGGTAAAATTATGGTGTTTTTCAATACCACGAATACGTTCGATGCGCTCTTTTGCTTGCTTATTACCAATGCTGCAGCCAAGTGCATAACCCGAATCGGTTGGGTATACAATAACACCACCTTGCTTAATAATATCAACCGCTTGGCTGATTAAGCGTGGTTGCGGATTATCTGGATGAATATGAAAAAACTGACTCATTACACGCTCCTATTGCCCTTCCCATGCTTGCCAAACCCCTTGGCAATCTTTTGGCAAGTATAAATTTTTACCTAACTCCAACCAACTGGTCGGAAAATGAAAATCTGACCCTTGCGACGCAAGTAAACCATATTCACGACTAAGTTCACCTAAAAACTGGCGCTCACTCGGTGCTTGTTGTGGTTGTGCTACTTCCATTGCATCGCCACCCGCGTCTTTAAATTCAATAATTAACTTACGCAGCCATTTGTTAGACATTTGATATCGCCCAGGGTGAGCGAGTACTGCAACCCCACCAGCTTGGTGAATTGCAGCAATTGCCGTTTGCATATCGCACCAACTACTTGGTACATAGCCTGTTTTTCCTCGCCCTAAGTATTTTTTAAATACGCCAGGGAAGTTTTTAGCTACGCCACGTTCTATCAGTGCACGAGCAAAATGCGCGCGTGTGATTTGTGCGTTTTCAGCGAATGTTTTTGCTTGGTCGTAAATGCCTTCAAAACCATTTTTAGCAAGGCGGCGACCTATCTCGGTGGCTCGCTCTTCACGCTTGGCTTGTTGCGCGTGTAATAATGACAGCAGTGAATTGTTCTCATCATCAATATTTAAGCCAACAATATGAATCTCAAAGCTTTCCCATTTTGTTGATACTTCAACACCAGCAATCAATTTAAGCGGTAAATTATCATCTGCAATGACTTTGCGTGCTGGTTTTATCGCACTTAACGTATCGTGATCGGTAATTGCAAACACATCTATGTTTTTCTCAACCGCGCGGTGTAACAATTGCTCGACTGATAGCTGACCATCTGAGTATGTGGTGTGGCTATGTAAATCGTATTTTATCAAAGGGAAAGACTGCTTTACGTAAGTTCTTGAATCAATGATGTGAGTATAACAAAAATTTAGTGCGAGGGCGTGATTATCTTTTTAAGTAAGATATATAACTGTGTGTTTTACCCTCATAAATGGGCAATTACGATGGGTAAATGCCGAACTCGTATTAATATGTAAATTAATGCTTGACAGTATCGGCTTAGGTACGCTTTACTGTAGGCACTTTCAGACACGTTAAATAAGAAATAACAATGAACAAAACAATTCAAATCACAATTTGGTGGTGGCACTCGTAACTAGCGGGTGACGAATTGTCGTGTCTAACGATTTCAAAACCCGCTCATGTAGCGGGTTTTTTTATATCTAAATTTTAAGGTTTTATAATGAATTACATAGCAACTCTTACACATCATTGGTGGTGGCGCCTGGCTTAGCGGGACGGTAAGGGTCTATCTAATTTATAGGCATCTTTATACGAACCCCGCCAAGCATCGCTTCGCGGGGTTTTGTTTTTTAAAGAGTTTTTGGGAATGAGGGAGAATAAGGTTTGATTTTTAGTCATATAACGACGACACCGGGTGAAGTAACCAGTATCACTCAAGTGCGTGACTACATTAGTAGCCCACTTGCGTTATACAGTTTACTCGATAAGCCTAATTCACTGCTGTTAGAGTCTGCTGAAATTGATTCAAAAGACAGTGTAAAAAGTCTAATTTTGGTTGACTCAGCGCTACGTATTGTTTGCCAAGGCAAACAGGTCACACTCACAGCACAGTCAAATAATGGCAAACAATTACTGCCTTATTTACAAAGTCATGTGCAAAACTGTTCTGCAAAGCTTGTAGATGACACGTTAACGTTAACCTACAACGAGATCGCAAGCGACATTGATGAAGCCAGTAAATTAGTAGCAGATAACGCATTTAGTGCGCTACGTAGCTGCATTAACAGTATTAAAAGTACCACAGACAACCCGTTTTCTGTGTTCTTAGGCGGTGTGTTTGCCTACGATATGGTTGCTAATTTCGAAACCCTTTCTGATGTACCTGACGGCGAAAATAGCTGCCCAGATTATGTTTTCTACTTAGCTGAAACGTTAGTTGTCATCGACCATCAGGCAAAAACAACAGAACTAATCGGCAATGTGTTTAACGGACCTGAAGTACACGCTAACTGCTTTGAAGTGGGTCAACAGTTAGAACGTTTAAATACCGTATGTGACAATGCACAAAGCTACCAAGGGCAAAAACAAACAGGCTCAAACCCTATTTCTATCGATGTTAGCGACGAGCAATACTGTGAACATGTTATCAGGTTAAAAAAGAACATTGTTGATGGTGATATTTTCCAAGTTGTTCCATCACGTACTTTTTCTCTCGCCTGCCCTGACTCACTTCATGCTTACAGCCAATTAAAACAACAAAACCCAAGCCCATATATGTTTTACATGCGCGATGAAGAGTTTGTATTATTTGGTGCATCGCCCGAGTCAGCCCTCAAATATTGTCCAGAGAGTAAACAAGTTGAGGTATACCCTATTGCCGGCACTCGCCCTCGTGGCAAGTTTGCTAACGGACAAATTAATCCAGACCTAGACAGCCGCATTGAGCTTGAGCTTCGCAACGATCAAAAAGAACGTGCTGAGCACTTGATGTTAGTAGATTTAGCGCGAAATGATGTAGCTCGTATTAGCGTACCTGGCACACGCCACGCTAAAGAGTTATTAAAAGTAGACCGCTACTCACAAGTGATGCACTTAGTTTCACGTGTTGTTGGTACTTTAAAGCCAGAATTAGATGCGCTCCATGCCTACCAAGCCTGTATGAACATGGGCACGTTAGTGGGCGCACCTAAAGTACGTGCCGCTGAATTAGTTCGTCAAACCGAACAAAAACGCCGTGGCAGCTATGGTGGTGCAGTAGGTTATTTAACGGGTGATGGTGCCATGGATAGCTGCATTGTTATTCGCTCTGCCTTTGTTAAAAACGGCACAGCCTTCGTGCAAGCAGGTGCAGGTGTGGTGTTTGATTCAGAACCACAATCAGAAGCCAATGAAACTCGTGCTAAAGCGCAAGCCGTGATCACTGCGATTCAATCGACCTACGAGGCACAATAATGACAACAACATCAGCCTATAAAATCTACTTTTTAGATAACTTTGATTCATTTAGTTATAACTTAGTCGATGAACTTTCTATGTTAGGGTGCGAGTTAGTGGTATACCGTAATAACATCAGTGCACAAAGCATCTTTGACAAAATGTGCCAAGAGACAATGCCCGTGTTATTAGTGCTTTCACCCGGCCCAGGCGCACCATCGGATGCGGGTTGTTTAATGGAACTCATTGAACTGTGTAAAGGCCGCTTTCCGATGCTGGGCATCTGTTTAGGACAGCAAGCACTAACACAAAGCTACGGTGGGATTATTGGTCATGCAGGTGAAACAGTGCATGGCAAGTCATCAATTATTGCGTTGACTGAGCACCCAGTATTTGCAGGTATGGGCGATAAAATGCCGGTTGCTCGTTATCATTCATTAATGGCAACCAAAGTCCCTGATGACGTTGAAGTAATTGCTTCTTATGAGACTATTCCGATGGCAATTTACCACCAACAAGATAATGCCCTTGGCTATCAGTTTCATCCTGAGTCAATTTTAACGCCAAATGGCGCATTGCTATTACAGCAAAGCATTGAATTTTTAACCGCACGCGTGCAGTAGAGGAATAACATGGAAGCAACAACCCAAACCCAGTTAAACCAATTATTAGCAAAGCAAGATTTATCATTTCTGCAAGCAACTGCATTGTTTGACGCCATCATGAATGGTCAGCTTAATGATATTGAATTAACCGCTGCACTTATCGCCCTAAAACTAAAAGGCGAAACGAGTGATGAAATCGCCGGTGCGGCAGCATCAATGCGCGCCAATGCAGTGCCATTTAAAACCAGCAAAACCCTGCTTGCAGATAGCTGTGGTACCGGTGGCGATGGCTCAAACACAATTAATATTAGTACCACTGCTGCTATTGTAGCCGCCGCTGCGGGCATCAACATGGTCAAACATGGTAATCGTAGTGTATCGAGTAATTCTGGCTCTGCGGATTTACTAAAAGCCTTGGGTATCAATATCGATATGAGCCCTGAGCAAGCAGCCATTTGTTTAGAAAATACTGGCTTCACATTTTTATTTGCGCCGCATTATCACAGTGGTGTACGCCATGCGATGGGCGTGCGAACAGCCCTTAAAAGCCGCACAATTTTTAATATTTTAGGGCCGCTTGCCAACCCTGCTGCACCCGAGGTTCAATTGCTTGGTGTTTATGACGCTTCACTGTGTTTACCAATGGCAGAAACCTTAAAAACCCTTGGCACTAAACGCGCCATGGTGGTTCATGGTGCAGGCACTGACGAAATTGCCTTGCACGGGACAACCAAAGTGGTTGAGCTAAATAACGGTGAACTAAGCGAATACACGCTAACAGCGAGCGATTTTGGTCTTGCAAACTATTCACTTGAACAACTAGCAGGCCAAGGGCCAGAATATAACGCAAAAGCAAGCTTAGCGATTTTACAAGGTCAAGGTGAAATGGCGCATAACGCAGCTATTATAGCCAACGTTGCGGCACTTCTTTATTTAACTGATAAAACAAGTGATTTAAAAGCAGCCGCAGATCAAGTAAGTGAATTATTAGCATCAGGCAAAGCGATGGACACATTGAACGCAATTATTGAGGTAAGTCATGGCTAACGTGTTAGACAAAATTGTTGCCGACAAACGCATTGAATTAGAACAAAGAAAAGCACAGCGCCCGCTTGAGTCATTCATTGAGGATGTTGTACCAACCAAGCGAGACTTTGAAGCAGCGTTAGCAGCAACTAGCACACAATTTATTTTAGAGTGTAAAAAAGCATCACCGTCAAAAGGGCTTATTCGCGAGCCGTTTAATTTAGACGAAATTACTTCGGTATATAAAAAGTACGCAACCTGCATGAGTGTGCTTACTGACGAAAAATATTTCCAAGGCAGCTATCAGTACCTTGAATATGTGCGCAGCCAAGTTGAGCAGCCGCTAATTTGTAAAGACTTCTTTATTGATGAGTACCAAGTCTATTTAGCACGCTTGTCTGGTGGTGATGCTATTTTATTAATGCTCTCTGTCCTTGATGACGAACAATATTTAGCGCTTCATAAAGTGGCTGATTCTTTGAATATGTCGGTACTCACTGAAGTCAGTAATGAGCAAGAAGTAAGCCGCGCACTTGCACTTAATGCCAGCCTTATTGGCATTAACAACCGCGACCTTCGTGATTTAAGTACTGATCTTGCGACAACAGAGCGATTACGCCAGCTTATCCCAAATGACAAAGTGGTCATTTCAGAGTCGGGCATTTATACCCATAAAGATGTAAAACGCCTAGCGCCATTATGCGACGGCTTTTTAATCGGTAGCTCACTCATGGCTGAGCGCGACTTAGAAGCCGCGTGTCGTAAAGTGATTTTAGGTGAAAATAAAGTGTGTGGCTTAACCCGTTCACAAGACGCGATGGCAGCCTACGCGAGTGGTGCTGTTTATGGCGGTTTAATTTTTTACCCTAAGTCACCACGTTATGTCGATATCGACTGCGCCAAGCAAGTAACACAAAGTGCCCCGCTCGCTTATGTTGGTGTTTTTGTCAATGCGCCTGTTGAACAAGTAGTAGATTATGCACAAAGTTTAAAGCTAGCTGCAGTGCAATTACATGGTGACGAGAATAGCGAATATATTCAAACTCTCAGAAAGCAATTACCGCTTGGCTGTGAAATTTGGAAAGCACAAGCCGTTAAAGGCGAATTACCAAAACCGCTCGAAGGGGTTGACCGCCATTTATACGATACTTACAGCAAAAGCCAAAAAGGCGGCACAGGCGAAACATTTGATTGGTCTGTACTAGAAACGGCAACGGTGCCATTTATGTTAGCCGGTGGTTTAAATCCAGAGAATATTCATGCAGCGCTTTATCGCGGTGCCAATGGCCTTGACCTAAATTCTGGCGTTGAAGCGTCAGCGGGTAAAAAGTGCCAAACAAAATTACAAAATGCGTTTTCGCATATCAGAAATTATTGAGGTTATAATGCAAAATCCAGCTTATTTTGGTGAATTCGGTGGTATGTTTGTACCACAGTTGCTTGTGCCTGCACTCAAGCAACTAGAAGCAGAGTTTAATAAATCACAAAAAGATCCAGCTTTTCAGGCTGAATTTGAAAAACTATTAAATGAATACGCAGGTCGCCCTACGCCACTAACATTGACACGTAATTTAGTTAAAAACCCAAAGGTAAAACTATATTTAAAGCGTGAAGATTTACTCCACGGCGGTGCGCACAAAACCAACCAAGTACTTGGTCAAGCACTACTTACAAAGCGCATGGGGAAAAAAGAAGTCATTGCAGAAACAGGTGCTGGCCAACACGGTGTTGCAACTGCCCTCGCGTGTGCCCTACTTGGCTTAAAGTGCCGTGTTTACATGGGCGCAAAAGACGTTGAACGTCAGCAACCAAACGTATTTCGAATGAAACTAATGGGTGCAGAGGTTATTCCTGTCACAGCAGGCTCTGGTACTTTAAAAGACGCAGTAAACGAAGCACTACGCGATTGGTCTGCTAATTACAAAGATGCTCACTATTTACTGGGCACTGCAGCAGGCCCTCACCCATTCCCAACCATGGTACGTGAGTTCCAAAAAATGATTGGAGAAGAAGCAAAACAACAAGTGTTAAAAGCAGAAGGTCGATTACCGGATGCCGTGCTTGCTTGTGTTGGCGGTGGCTCTAATGCAATTGGTATGTTCACAGACTTTATTGATGAGCCAAGCGTAAAACTGATTGGTGTAGAACCTGCTGGTAAAGGCTTAGATACGCATCAACATGGTGCGACCTTATGTAAGGGCACAAAGGGCATTTTACACGGTACTTATACTTATATTATGCAAGATGATGATGGTCAAATTGAAGAGTCTTACTCTGTTTCAGCAGGTCTTGATTACCCAGCCGTTGGTCCACAGCATGCTCATTTACATGAAACAGGCCGTGCACAATACGTTGGTATTAGCGATACTGAAGCTCTAGAGGCATTCCAATTATTAGCTAAAAACGAAGGGATTATTCCAGCCCTTGAGTCAAGCCACGCCCTAGCATATGCCCTTAAATATGCCGAGCAACAAACCGAAGACACTATTTTAGTGGTTAACCTAAGCGGCCGAGGCGATAAAGATTTGGCTCACGTACACAGTGTTTTATCAGAAGGAGGCGCACTATGAGCCAGACTAACCGTTACGGACAACTGTTCGCCACATTAAATGAAACAAACCAAGGTGCGTTTGTGCCGTTTGTGACCATTGGCGACCCTAATAAAGCACTGAGTGTAGAAATCATCAAAAGCTTAATTGATGGCGGCGCTGATGCCCTTGAGTTAGGTATTCCATTTTCTGATCCGATTGCAGATGGCCCTGTTATCCAAGCGGCCAATATTCGTGCGCTTGATGAAAACATTAATACCCAAGATTGCTTTGATATCATCAAACAAGTGCGTGAATACAATGCAGATATTCCAATTGGCCTATTATTGTATTCAAATCTGGTGTTTAAGCGTGGCATCGAAAAGTTTTATCAAGATGCTAAAGAAGCAGGTGTCGATTCAATTTTAGTGGCTGACGTACCGCTACATGAATCAAAGCTATTTCGCCAAACAGCAATGAAAAATGGCATAGACCCAATTTTTATTGCCACGCCTAATGCTGATGACGACACTTTACGCGAGTGTGCTTCATATGGCCGTGGTTACACTTATCTGTTATCACGCGCAGGCGTTACGGGAACAGAAACTAAAGCACAAATGCCAGCAGACTCGTTAGTTAAAAAGCTAAAAGATTATCATGCTGCACCAGCTTTATTAGGCTTTGGAGTATCAACACCGGAAGATGTTAAATCAGCACTCGAATCAGGGGCCGCTGGGGCGATTTCAGGTTCTGCAGTAGTTAAAATCATAGAAGCAAACCTTGATGACCAAGCAGCGATGCTAAGTGGGTTGAAAGAGTTTGTAGCCAGTATGAAAGCAGCTACAAAATAAGTTGTTTAGTTTACTTAAAAAAGGGCCTTATAGGCCCTTTATTGTATCTAACTATTAATGATGGCGATGCACACCCTCTTTAATTTCTTCAATGAATTTTCGATTAAAAGCCTCTAAGTCAGCAGGGCTTCGGCTTGTGACTATACCTTCATCAACACACACCTCTTGATCAACCCAATTTGCGCCAGCATTGATTAAGTCGGTTTTAATGCTTGGGTATGACGTCACCTTGCGGTCGCGTAATTTGTTAACTTCAGCTAGTAGCCATGGTCCATGACAAATCGCTGCAATGGGTTTATTTTTACCTGCACTGAAGAAACCATCAACAAAGGCTTTTGCTTCGCTATCTTGACGCAGTGTGTCTGGATTGAATAAACCACCAGGTAGCAATAGGGCATCATATTCACTTGAGTCAGCCTCGCTAACCACACGATCCACTGTGACTCTTTCACCCCATTGGTTTTCATCCCAGCCAGTAATATCTCCACGTTCAAGAGACACGACTTCTACAAGTGCACCTGCTTCTAACAATGCGCTGCGTGGTGATAATAGCTCACTTTGCTCAAAACCATTGGTTGCTAGAATGGCAATCTTTTTACCATTAAGTTGGCTGTTTAAATTTGACATGTTATCTCCTTATTTAGGTAAACCTAAAGTAATAGCAGCAGACAACATGCCAAATTTAACACATTGAAAGTATTAACTTAATTTAAAAATATTCTGTTTCAGTGTGTAAATGCTACAACGAATTTGCAAATCCTGCTTATAGAGCGTCTTTTAATGCTTTAGCAGGTTTAAAAACAGGCTTGTTAGCGCCTTCAATTTCAATTTCTTCACCTGTTTGTGGATTACGACCTTTACGTGCTGGGTAATAACTCAATGCAAACGTACCAAAGCCATTAATTTGCACTTGATCGCCTTCAGACAGTGATTTTTCGATAGCATTTAACATACTAGTTAAGGCAGCTTGTGTGTCTTTTTTTGTTAATTCACTGTGGGCAGCCATTTGTGATACTAACGCGGCTTTATTCATAAAATGCTCCAAAATACGCCACTTAATCATCTGAGGTTAAGCGGAAAAAGATAAGGTAAAACAACCTAAACGCAGGTTTAGGCCAGATTGGCTCGGGAGGCTAAGCTTTCAGCTCTACTAAGTCAACCTTGTATCTTGCGCAATAACTTGATACAACCCAGTATCTTTTTAAATTAGAGCATTTATAAATCTATGCATGCGATTATTGAATACATCCCGCTGATTTTGTTCTTTGCGGTTTTCAAGTTAGTTGATATTTATTGGGCAACAGCATTGCTGATGCTAACCACCTTAATTCAGGTTGCTTATTGTTATTTTAAGGATGGCAAAGTGCCGACCAGACATTGGCTGTTTTTTGCCATTGCGGTGGTGTTAGGTACACTTACTTTAGTTTTTCACGATGAACAGTTTGTCAAATGGAAAGCCACCATTGTATATGCAATTTTCAGTGTCACTTTGTTAGTAAGCCGCTATGTACTTGGCAAAAACCTAGTGAAAAAAGCACTTAGCTCGATTTTAGAAAATGCCTCTGAGAGTAAACAAGAAATAAAGGTACCAGAAGCATTATGGAACAAGCTTAACCTGTTTTGGGTTGCAATTACTGCGGGTATTTCTGCGCTTAATATCTACATTGCGTATAACTTCTCACTCGACTTTTGGGTTAACTTTAAAGTGTTTGGCTTAATGGGTATTACCTTTGTCTGCGTGTTAGCAACAATCATCACCCTATTCAAATACTTACCAGAAGATGACGAAGAGAAAGATTCAAAGCAATCTTAGTGTCATAAAACTGTCGTCTTAGCTTGTTAGCGTAAACAAAAAAAACGCTGAGACGACATTGAACGCTAACCAATACCGCTGGTTTGAATTTACCCTCATATTTGTTTCTTTGCCGCTCTTAGGCTTCTTTTTGCGTGCCTACCTCGCTAACTGGCTCATTCCCGCACTTATTATCTTAATGATTGTATGTGGCATGCTGCTTCTGTCTGATCCCCACTTTAAGCGTTTTCGCTTAACAAGCCTCGGGCAATTTAGTGCGGTAAAACGTCGTTTATTTAGTTTTTTCTTTTTAGGAGCGCTATTCTCCGGGATGTTTTACGGCATCATGAATCAAGAAAACTGGTTTTCACTACCACGAAACTCATTCAACGATTGGCTAATGTTGCTACTGCTCTACCCTATCTTATCGGTGATGCCGCAAGAACTTATTTTTAGAACCTATTTTTTCCATCGTTATAAACGCATTATGCCAAGTAAAACGGTGCGTATTATTGTCAGCGCATCGGTGTTTGCATTGGCGCATATTGTCTATGCGAATGTATTGGCCGTACTTCTAGCATTTTTAGGTGGACTGTTGTTCTCATATACTTATTCGCAAAGCCGCTCTACCTTCGTGTGTATAATTGAACACAGTTTGTGGGGACTTTGGATGTTTACCCTTGGCTTGGGTGATGTGCTTGATGCAGGAGCATTTTGATTATTAAAGCACAACAAATAGCAGGCATAAAAAAGCCGCGCAAAGTGCGCGGCTAAGTATTGAACTGGTTTTTAAAATCCGAAAATACTAAATGCAAAGAATTTAGTCGCCACCGTATTTACAAAGATTAGTAATAAAATGGCAGGGATAAACGTTGATAGCGAGAAGTTCACATACTTCTCTGTGAAGCTACCAACATAGCCGTCACAGCCTTGGCTTAGCTCTGCTGATAAGTTTGCTTTTTTCCAACGGTACATAACGAATAAACACACCATTAAACCGTTAAGCGGTAAAATTGTGTCGTAAAACACATCATAAACAATATCAAATAAACTCTTATCTGCGCCGCCATAACTAACAAACTTAGTGAGTGATTCAACCATACCAAACGACATCGTACAAAGCACAGTTAATACACCTGTAGATAAAGTTAAGATAAGCAACGCTTTTTTACGGCTAATACCTTTGCGGTCACTTAATGTTGCTGTTGGAACTTCTACAATTGATACAAGCGACGTAATTGCAGCAAAAAAGACGAGTAAAAAGAATACAAACGCAACAATTGATGCACCTACATAACCAATATCAGCTTGTAACGCTAATAGAATTTTTGGTAAATAAACAAAAATCATCGATACCGATGAGTCAGATAAAGTGCTTGGGTCAGTGTTTGGGTTAAAGCTAAATATAGCAGGAAGAACCATAAGACCCGCAATAAATGCAACAAGAGAATCGGTTACAGCAACCATTTTAGCACTACCAACAATGTCGTCTTTCTTTGAAATATAAGATGCATAGGTCATTAAAATACCCATACCTAACGACAATGAGAAAAACGCTTGTGCTAATGCACCATTTAATACACTTGCATCCATTTTTGAAAAGTCAGGCACTATATAGTACTTCACACCAGCCATCGCGTTATCAAGTGTTAATACATAAATAACCAACGCTGTTAGTAGAACGAATAAAGCTGGCATCATAAACTTAGCTGCTTTTTCAATACCTTCTTTTACGCCGCCAACCAAAATCAAGTTAACGATGATAGCAACCACTGCCATATAGCCAAACACGGTGTAGCTGTTAATAAAAGTGCCAAAGTTATCTGGCTGAGCCAAAGCATCTAAATTACCAAATGCAGTTTGCGATAAATAACCAAAAATCCATACAGTGATAACCATATAAAAAACAGCAATCATAAATGGCGTTAATACTGCTAAAAAGCCTGCAAAGTTCCATTTAGGATCGCTGCCCGCTAATAATTTGTAAGAACCAAGAGGATCTTTTTGCGCTTTACGACCCATTGCCATTTCAGCCATCATCACTGGTAAACAGATGAAAATGACAAACAATGCATAAACTAATAGGAAAGCACCACCGCCGTTTTTTGTAGCTGAAACAGGAAAACCCACTAAGTTTCCGATACCTACAGCAGAACCGGCTGCCGCTAAAATAAAACCGAGGCGGGAGCTAAAATGCTCGCGTTTTTCGCTCATTTAAAAACCTTATTATTATTTTCTCAACCCAGCGACTCTACCAGTGTTACACCGCGTATTTCAAGCTTTATAAGTTAAAGTTATATGGGTTTGTGTAAAGATTATTACGCGAATATTCTCTCGTCTATTGCTAAGAATATGCTACTATTTTTTAAAAATAACATTGAGAACACACCATGCTGTATATGATTTATTCAACTGATGTTGAAAATAGTTTAGAAGCACGCAAATCTGCGCGTCCTGCTCACCTAGCACGTCTACAAGAATTAGATGAACAAAACCGTTTATTCACAGCAGGTCCGCTTCCTGCCATTGATAGTGAAGATCCCGCTGAAGCTGGTTTTACAGGTTCGTTAGTCGTTGCTGAGTTTGAGTCATTAGAAGCAGCTCGTGAATGGGCAGCAAATGATCCTTATATTGCTGCAGGTGTTTACGACAACTCAGTTGTAAAACCATTTAAAAAAGTATTTGGTTAACGTCTGAACTTAACTGAATCATTAATTCAGTGTTTGTTCACGGCTTATTAACTAAGATTTGCCTATTGAAATTACAGAATTGAACGTAATTACTTGAATTTTAGTTAATTGGTTAATTAAACTAAATGGGTCTGGTTTAGGAGTTCCCCGTCATGCGCATATTATTAGCCTTCAGTTTTAGTCTTTTATTTGCATTATCAAGCTTTCATGCTGATGCCAGTAAGAAACAAGTCTCTGAAGTGACTAAAAAACAGGCTGTGACAATTGCCAAAAAATCTGAGGACGGCCGAACCCTAAAAATCACAGAGCAAGATAAAGTATTTACCGTAAGAATTTTAAAAACGAACGGCCATGTGGTTGATGTCCATGTGAACAAAAAGACTGGCGAAGTGAAAAAGGATTAAGAATGCGAATTTTAGTTATTGAAGATGATTTACACTTAGCAGATAACCTCCGTAATGCACTTGAAAAAGAGCGTTATAGCGTTGACCTTTGTCACGATGGTGAAGCTGGTTTATTCCATATTACCGAGTACCCGCTTGATATGGCGGTAGTAGATCTAGGCTTACCAAAAGTAGATGGTATCGAATTAATTACCAAAGCCCGTGCTCAGGGGATTACTATCCCTATTTTGATTTTAACTGCACGTGACCGTTGGCAGGATAAAGTAGAAGGCTTAGATGCAGGTGCTGATGACTACCTAACTAAACCTTTCCATGTTGAAGAGCTGATTGCACGCTGTAATGCACTTATCCGCCGCAGCGCAGGTAAAGCAAACCCAGAAATGACAGCAGGTCCTATCAAAATACACACTCGCTCACAACAAGTTTGGGTTAATGATAAAGAACTTAGCTTAACTGCATACGAATACAAAGTTTTAGAATATCTAATGGTTAACCCACAAAAGGTAATTTCTAAATCTGAATTGACAGAGCACATTTATGATCAAGACTTCGACCTTGATTCAAACGTAATAGAAGTTTTCGTATTGCGTTTACGTAAGAAGCTTGACCCTGACGGTACCCTTAACCCAGTTGAAACATTACGTGGCCGTGGTTATAGGCTTAAAAGTCAGTGGTAGCATCGCAAATACCGCTTAAAGTAAGGCAAGGATTTATCCTTGTCTTTGTTTTATTAGTAGCCTTGCCAATTCTGTTTTTCTCAATTGGTAAGGCTTACTACGCTTCTTTGGTCGAAGCGACCGAAAAAACCCTCGAAGCTCATTTATATTCTCTTATTTCTGAAGTTGACTTCACTGAACGCGGCATTGTAATGCCGAGCACCATCTTAACTCCAGAGCTAAATCGTTTAAATTCAGATACCTATGCAATGATTTATCGTGGTGATCTTCCTGTTTGGTATTCTGAATCAGCCACCAACATCAATTTTATTCCAGATAACTTTGAAGCCCCAGCAGGCTCTGCGGATTTTCGCCGTGTTGAATACAACAAGACCGTGTACTGGCAATTAACCCTTACCGTTATTTTAGAAAACATTGACCAATCGGAGCATGCGCGTTTTATCTTATTAAAACGTAATGATGCACTTCTCAGGCTGATGGATGGCTTTAAACAAACGTTAGTAAATTGGATGTATGTAATGGGTGTGGCCATTGCAGCGCTTATGGCGATTGGTTTTGTTTGGAGTGCAAGGCCATTGCAACGTCTTGATAAAGAAATTAAAGCCATTGAATCGGGCGATAATCAGCAAATAAAAGGTCTCTACCCAGTAGAGCTGCAAACCATAAAAGCCGACTTAAACTTATTACTTGAATCGCAACAGCGCCAAAAAGAGCGCTATAGGGCTTCGTTAAGCGATCTTGCTCATGCATTAAAAACCCCCTTGGCAGTCCTTAAATCAAGCCCTTTAGCCAATGATGCCGATGCACAAGAGCAGTTAGATCGTATTAATGTGATGATCGAACATCAATTAAAACGAGCTGCAACGGGTGCTTCTGATACTTGGAAAAAGCAAACCCATATTAAACCTGTTATTGATTCAATTTTAAGCGCGATGAGCAAGGTTTATCGCGATAAAGATATTATTTTTACCTCTGAGGTTAGTGAAAAAGACTATTTCTTAGGTGATAAAACCGATTTAATGGAACTACTCGGTAATTTAATCGATAATGCCTGTAAAGCTTGCCGTTCACAGGTCGATATAAAGGTTAAACAGAACAAAAAGTTAACACTCAGCATAAGTGATGATGGCCCAGGTGTTCCTGAGCACAAACGCGAATCATTACTGACTCGCGGTACCAGACTCGATACTTACGAAAGTGGCCATGGTGTTGGCATGGCTATCGTATCTGATTTAGTAAACTCGTATAATGGCACATTAACCATTAAAGATGCAGAGAAGCTAGCCGGCGCTGAGTTTATATTAGAGTTTAATTACCATGATAAAAAATAAAACATCCATATTCGTTAAGAGCATCTTTTTAGGTTTAATTACGACTGCATCACAGGCTCAAGCAGAGCAAGCTTGTGAGCTCGCGAGCAACCATACTGATGACACCAAGCGGTATATTCAATGCCTTGATCAAGTTATTGCAGACCTGCAACGTGACCAAAAAATGTGGGTTAATAAGCTCACTATGGATCTTGAAAAAATAAAAGAAGATACCGGTAATAGCCAATTGCTACCAATTTTTAATCGCAGTATAAAAAACCAAGAGCGTTATTTAGAAGACAGTTGTCGTTGGCGCTACTTACAAAAAATGCCAAATGGCACTAGTGCCGCTATTGCCTACAAACAATGTGAGATTGAAATTCTCAAAAACCATGTAAAGGTTTTACAACAACCTCTAAAGTGATACCAAGTCGCTATAATCGTTAATCATTTTGAAAAATAAAAAGGCGCTTAAGCGCCTTTTTAATCCTCAAGTTTTAGCTCTTCACCGTTACCTAGCAAAGTAGCAAGCCATCGCCCTTCTTGGCTGGTTTCTAAAGCAATTTTAACTATCATAGTTAATGGAACTGACAATAGCATACCAACTGTTCCCATCAACCAGCCCCAGAAAATCAACGATAAAAACACCACTAGCGTCGATAAGCCCAGCCCTTTCCCCATAAAGCGCGGCTCTACAATATTACCCATCACTGTGTTAATAACTAAATATCCACCAGCGATAAACCCTGCTACCAATGGGCCTTGCGTGATTAAAGCAAGTAACACCGCTGGTACTGCAGCAATAATAGAACCAATATTAGGAATATAGTTAAGCATAAACGCCACCACAGCCCAGAGCACAAAATAATCAACATTAAGTGCCCACAGCATGAATCCTGCAAGAACACCTGTGCCTAGACTAACCATTGTTTTTATGGCTAGATAAGAATTAATTGAATCTAAGAAACGGTCAACTTGCTGCATTTTCATTTCAGGGTCATCGAGTGCTAAATGCACTTTTTTGCTGAGCATTGGCCCTTCAAATAGCATAAACACGACAGTTAATATGATTAAAAACAGGTTCGCCATCACCCCACCTAACCCGGTGAGCATATTAGTTGCAACATCAATCATTTTACCTGGATCAAATAAAGAAATAATCTGCTCTTTATCAATCAAAATGTTATAGCTTGCAGCAACGTTAACCACCCAGACAAACTCTTCTTTGAGTTGTGCCTTGTACTCAGGTAAATTTTCTGAAAAATCGGTCATAGATTGCCCAACCAGACCGGCAAGGCTTATCCCTATACCGACAATCATCAGCATCACAAAAACCACAGCAATACCTTTAGGGATACCGTATTTGGCAAAGAAACGGATTAAGGGATTACAAATAATAGCGATAAAGGCCGCCAACACAAATGGAATAACAATCACACTTGCAGCTTTAATACCCGCTAAAACAACGACTAAAGCAGCAAATATTACTAAACTTTTATTTACACCAGTCAGGCTCGACAAAATAAAATCCTTGTTAACTTTTTTATCAGTGTAAGTGAAATACGCCGCAAAATAAATCACAAAGCTTCTGGCATAATTAATGCTGATTATACGTGCATAATTTGAACAATTTATGATACATATAAGTAAGCGTGCTAAAGAAGGAGCTTTATATGGCACATTTATCCGAACAAGAACTTACTTTTTTCAACCGTTTATTCGAGGCTGAAAACCTTGATGGCGATCCAACCGATACAAAAATGTCTGTTAGGCTCAACTTGCCAAATAAATTAAACGGCTTACTAGCAAATTCCAAACTAACTTTACTTGCCGAGGTGGGTATTTATCAGCTTTGGTTTCCACTTGAGTTTATCAATGACGAAAATGGCCAGCTGATACCCTTACTCAGTGCACCAGAAGTGATAGATACCAAAGGGATCGAACGCAGCTGGCGAACTCCTGATCTCGAAATACATACCGAGCAATTTCAAATATTGTCTTTATCAAGTACTGGCGTGTTACTCAAGCCTAAGCGTCAAGCTCCACAGCTAAACAAAGACATATTACTCGCATTTGATTTACCTAGCAGAGATCACATTATTCTTAGTGTGAAGCCAATTCGAACCACTAGTAAAGGGATTGCAGGTAAGATCGTAAAGGTTTGCAAAGGTGAAGAGGAACTTCGTAGATACTTATTTGAGGCCCATAAGCACCATCACGCAAAGCTGTATGAGCAAGGTACCTTTACCACTGAACTTATCTAGTTGCAGTGACTTAACGGCTTAGATAAGCTTGGCGTTTTGTAGCAAGTCGAATAAGGTATTTTATGAGTTACCCTATAGGAACCCCAGGTAAACCGTGGAACGAAGCAGATAAAAAAGCATGGTTTAAATCACAGACAGTAAAACGTAGCTATATAGATGATGTTGTATCGCAATTAGAGTCTTTATCAATCGATTTCAATATTGAACAGTATGGTGCATTAAGTTACGACAGCGACAAGTACCCTCTTTACATTTTAAAGAGCAAGCAATGGCAAGCTGATAAACCGACAGTATTGGTTACCGGTGGCGTTCATGGCTATGAAACAAGTGGTGTGCATGGCGCATTAGCGTTTGCTAAGAACAAAGCTAAAGACTACTTTGCCGATTTTAATATTTTAGTAGCACCGTGTATCAGCCCGTGGGGTTATGAAACAATTAATCGCTGGAACCCTAATGCGACAGATCCAAACCGCTCATTCTACGCTGACAGCCCAGCTGAAGAGTCTGCAGCAATCATGCAGTATTTAGCTGACAATACCATTGCACCTTACGTGCATATCGACCTACATGAAACAACTGATACTGATAATAGTGAGTTTCGTCCTGCTCTTGCAGCACGTGATGCAACCACTCACGATAACTGGAACATCCCAGATGGCTTTTATCTCGTTGCTGATAGTGAACGTCCACATGACGCGTTTCAGGCAGCGATTATTAAGTCTGTTGAAAAAGTAACTCATATCGCACCTAGCGATGAGAATAACCAGTTGATTGGTGTACCGCAAACCCAATTGGGTGTTATTCATTACCAAGCGAAAAAACTCGGCTTATGTATGGGTCTCACTGATGCTGAATTTGTGACAACAACAGAAGTTTACCCTGATAGCCCACAGGCAAATGATGAAGTCTGTATTGATGCACAAGTAGCCTCGATTACCGGTGCATTGAACTATATTGTTAATAAATAGTTAGTTATATTTTAAATTTGGAGTAAATAAATAATTTACTCCAAACCACTTAAATGAATAAAACACACAAATAAACAACTAAATTGAATTATTTATGTTTTTTAATAATTGTATATTAAATAACTAGACACATACATAGAATTGTATAAAATTCGCGCTCTTTTAATTCAAAAGGGAAGCAAATTGGAATTTAAGAATCACTATGGCAGTGTCAGTATCATCACTGATGGTCCAATTATAATTGGACAATTTTCTGGTAATATTAACGCAC
The DNA here is from genome assembly GCF_030297135.1 of Pseudoalteromonas apostichopi. Taxonomy (NCBI): domain Bacteria; kingdom Pseudomonadati; phylum Pseudomonadota; class Gammaproteobacteria; order Alteromonadales; family Pseudoalteromonadaceae; genus Pseudoalteromonas; species Pseudoalteromonas apostichopi. The sequence continues at coordinate 3,147,936 of NZ_AP028065.1, read as the reverse complement.
GTTTAGTCAATGACTTTGCAGTAGATATAAAAAAGCATATTTCTGATCTAGCTGGAAAGCCGTGGGCTTATATTAGTCATTCTACCCAATTACTTGCTACTACTCCTGAGGCCGAACGCGGGTTTATCCAATTGTTACGTGCTCTACAAAGCACTAACTGTGTCGCTACCGCATACATGTTTAGCTCATCAATTGTACTCAATCAAATGAAACGCATCATTGCACAAGCACAATCACCAATTCAGATAATGGACTGTTTATTTGATGATTTAGATAGCGCTAAAGCCCATGTGCTAAAGAAACTCGAATTTGCAGAAATGGCTTGTTAAAAACAAGCCATTTTCATTTTGGGGTTGGATTAATCTCGGTAAAACTTAGTCTCTTTAGTAATTGCGATATTGGCATCTTCTAATGCTTGAATGTGAAAACTGATAGGCGTTACTTTTGACTTTAAGTCATAGCCATCGGCAACCACAGTAACAGGTACTCGCTTCATCTGACCTGCTTCAACTTTGATAGTTTCAGGCAATTGTAAGCTTGCTTCTTCGATACCACTTATACCAATTGAATAACTCAAACTATGCTGCGTTTTATTGATGATTGATAAGGTATATGGATTCTCTACCAAGCCTTCAAAATTAACTCGGTACAGTGCATTACGGTCACGAATTACAGAGGCCTCGATTGGTGTGCGCATTGCCATCCACACAACCATCCCAACGACAAATAGCGCCGTCAAACCACCATAACCAAGAAGTTTTAGTCTAAATGGGTTGGTCGTTTTACCTTCCATTTGTTTTTCCGAGGCGTACTTGATCAGCCCTTTTTGATAGTTGAACTTTTCCATTGTGCTATCACAGGCATCAATACATAAACCACAGTTTATGCATTCATATTGCAAGCCATTACGAATATCTATACCAGCTGGACATACTTCTACACACAAATTACAGTCTACGCAGTCACCTAAGCCTAACTCTTTTGGATCGGCTTTACGCTTACGAGCACCGCGAGATTCTCCTCGCTCTTGATCGTACGTGACCACCAAGGTGTCTTTATCAAACATTACTGATTGAAAACGCGAATATGGGCAAGCAACAGTACACATTTTTTCACGCAAGAATCCCGCATTCCCATACGTACAAAATGCGAATAAGAATACCCAAAAGCTTACAATGCCAGACATTTCTAGGGTAAATAAGCTCATGTATAAAGACTTAGCCGGGATGAAATAAGCCATGAATGACATTGATGTGAGTAAAGAGATCACAAGCCAAGCGGCATGTTTAGTGATTTTCTTTTGCCATTTACTTGCTGACCAAGCTGTTTTATCAAGTTTAATACGCTGGTTTCGGTTACCTTCAACTTTGTGTTCAACCCAAGTGAACATAAGCATCCAGATTGTTTGCGGGCAAGTGTAACCACACCAAACACGACCTAGCCAGTTAGTGACGAAAAACAAAGCAAACGCACCAGTCATAAATAACATGGCTAAGATCATAAAATCTTGCGGTAACAACGTTAATCCAAACAGGGTAAATTTTTGACTTGCTACATCAAGTAATACAGCTTGCCGACCATCATATGGGATCCACGGAATAGCTATAAAAGTCAGCATCAGCACCCAGCCTAAGTAACGGCGGATACGTTGGAAATGCCCTTTTTGCTCTCGAATATAAATTGGCCCATCTTGGTTGTAGGGCTTGATGATTAAGTCTTGCTCTTTTATATCAAATTTCATTTTGCTACTTACTATTGTGTCGGTAATAACCTGACACAGCAACTATCAGGCCAACAAAAAATAAAATCAAACCATTGATATAAAAGGGAAAATTTAAATTTAAGAATATTAAAATCGCGAAATATCACGAACACTCGCGATATTTCACGAATTAGCGTGTTATAGCCAACTTTTTCATTTTTGACCTGAGGGTACTTTCTGGAAGACCCAGTAAAGTTGCAGCGCCATTATCACCTGATACTTGTCCGTTACAACGCTTTAGCACCTGGAGAATATGCTGTTTTTGTACAGCATCAAGCGAGACAACCTGCTCATCCGGTTGTTCATTATTCAACGGAGCAGAGAGTTGTAGTACAGACTGCTTAGATAAAATAGCTTCACGCTCAAGGATATTTTGTAATTCACGAATATTGCCAGGCCAATCATAGTTACCCAGCTTAGTGAGCGTTGCTTTGCTAAGCCCCTTTAACTGCTTACCTAAGCGCTTATTAAGCTGAGTTATTATGTTTGCTGCTAAAAGTGGAATATCTTCTTTGCGTTCACGTAGAGCTGGCACACGAATAGGAAACACATTTAAACGATAATACAAGTCCATTCGAAAGCTACCCTGCTCAACCATTTGCCACAGGTTTCGATTTGTTGCAGCTAACACGCGAATATCAACTTTTAAAGTTTGACTGCCACCAACTCTCTCAAACTCTTGTTCTTGTAGCACGCGCAGTAATTTACTTTGCGCTTCTAATGGCAGCTCTGCCACTTCATCTAGAAATAAAGTCCCCTTGTCAGCTAATTCAAAACGCCCTTTTCTACGTTCATTTGCACCAGTAAATGCCCCTTTTTCATGACCAAATAGTTCAGACTCAATTAAATTAGCTGAAAACGCAGCACAATTGACCTTTATAAAAGGTTGCTCAGCACGGCTACTCAAGCGATGAAGGTTTCGTGCCACCAGCTCTTTACCCGTGCCGTTTTCACCTAAAATCAAAACTGTACTATTAGTTTGGCTTACCAAGGTAATTTGCTCGAGCATACTTTGGAATGAATGACTTTGACCAACCAAACCGGAATCTTGCCAATCTTCGTTTAACTCTGAAATAAGGTAAGCATTCTCAGCTTGTAGTTGCTCAGACAAGTGCTGAACTTGCGCTAGAGCGTCGCGCAATGCCACTTCTGTTTGCTGCTGTTTTGACACATCGCGAAAAATCGCGACCGCACCAATCAAGGCGCCATTTTTATAAACTGGGGTTGAAGTATACTCGACGGCAAAATAGCTACCATCTTTACGCCAGAAGACTTCATCGTTTACATGACGATGTTTACCATCGAACATAGTGCAATATATTTGGCATTCATCTGCGGGATATGGTGACCCATCTTTACGAGTATGGTGATGATATTGGTGTATTTTTTTACCAAGTAGCTCGTCTGCTTTCCAGCCTGTCATGCGCTCAGCGGCAGGGTTTACAAAAACCGCATTACCAGATAAATCGAAGCCATAGATCCCTTCACCAACTGCATTTAACAGTAACGTAGGGTCGTTTAAAAATTCCTTGATCATAGCAATTACTTGTTTCGCGAAATATCACGAGCAATTATGGCAAGGTTGAACTTGCTTAACAAGTAATTACAAAAAAGCGGCTCAAGGCCGCTTTAAAAATTTTTAATATTTTTTATAGTCTAGGTACTAAGATAATTTCGCCCTGAGATACTTTCATATCTAATGGCAATTTGCTCAGTAGTGCAACTTTAGGATCGTTCATATTTAATTTATAAACAGGGTTAACCGCTAAAAAGCCGTTAATCACTTGCATTGCTTGATCATCTAATAAGTTTAAGCTGCCCTTAAAACCCGCTGTATCTAAAGTTGTATCAACCAGTTTTACATTTCGTAAAAAGACCGCTTTTTTCTCGCTGTCATAAAATGGACTACCTTCGATTTGAAGCTTTAAGCGGACTGGATACTTAAGCGCGAAAGCTTTGATGACAGCACTAGAATCAGCCCCTAAAACCACCACATCACGCTTATCTGGGCCGACATTGACACTCAGATCGTTTACAGCAAAATCAACAGGTAAGCCCATCAGCTTAATCTGTTCACTTAGTTTTGGTAATTGATTAGCAAGGGCTGCTTCAATTTCTGAATTAGTAAACGAGTACACCGACATTCCTTGATCTGTACTTTTACATGCCCCTAAAAATAAACAGGTAAGTAGTAATAAAATTCTCATTGTTTTCCTCAAAAACACACGGAAAAAAACCGCTTCAAAAAGCGGTTTTATTCGTTAAATTGCAAATATTGTTTTAAGCCTTGCTAGTGTGTCAGCTGAAACTGAACCCTTACTGACTGCAAGTAATTGCTTTAAGTAATAATAAACATCTGCATGTTCACCACGGTGTTTATCATCTAACATCGCAACTTGCTCTGTCATACGTAACTGACTATCAGCTGACTCAACGCCTGCCAAAATTTCGATACGAGTTAAGAGCTGCGCAGTATTTAAGTTTGTCGTTAATGCAGCTTGGAATTGCGAAGGAAGTTCGCTGCCGCTCTCAAGAGCAGCAAATAAAGCCGTTAACTTAGACTGCTCTGCTTGCTTGCTAATGTGCGCTGTTTTTGCACTAATCGCTGTCTCTAACTGACTCACTCGTGCTGATAATGCTTTTGAGTACTCAAGTTCAGCCAGCTTCACTGTCAAATCTTTAAGCTGTGCAAGATGCACCACTGTTTCAAGTGCTGACTCAAGCTCACTCAACTGCGCTGCTGCAACTTCATCATTTTGCTGCTGTACTTGCTTTTGCTGTTCAAACTCGGCGCTGCGCTTTGCAAAGGTGTCGTCATTAACACGTCTAAATTGCTGCCATAAGGTATTTTCTGCTTTCATTCCTGCAAAGCCAATAGTTTGCCAAGTTTGTTGCAATACCTTGAGTTCTTGGCACGCAGACGCTAAATCATCGCTTTGAGATAACTGTGTTGCCTGCTCTACCAGCGCTGCTTTTTGCTCAGCATTTGCTTTATGGAAGGCAGCTAGCTGTGCTTGCACTAGTGATTGCGTAGCTTTGAATTGCGCTTGTAGTTCACGATACGTTTTAGGGTCAACATTTCCTGCTGAGCGCCAAGCTTTAGCGGTACGATTGAACTTACTCTCAAACTGCTTCCAATCGAACTCGTCAGAAGACGTATCAAGATCTGTTAGCTCTTGCATTTGCTTGATTGTATCAAGACGCTGTGCCTTAGCTTGTTCTCGCTGTTGCTCTTGCTCAGCAAAATATTCACGACATGGTGCAAACAGCAACTCTATTTGCTGATCGAATAACTCACCTTGTTGTTTCTCTGCATCAGTGTCTAAACGGCCTAATTCATTCCAACGACGACGCAGCTGTTTAACTTGCTCAGCGCGTTGTTTAGGGTCTGTACATTCTGTTGCGGCTAATTCATTTACTTCAGCAAGTAATGCTTCACGCTTTGGTGCAGAAGCATATTTTTGCCAATCTTTTGCTTCTGCTAATTGCGCTTCTAAATCAGCTTTTAGGCTATTTAATGGCTGCTTGTAATACTCTGTTAGCGTAGCGTATAACTCTTCAAAACCTTTAAACACACCAAATGCAACATTAAAGCGCCCTTGGTCAATTAAGCGTTTTACATCACGTGCTTTACGCTTTGCTGTTTGTTGGTTCTTCTCAAACTTATTAGTAAGCGGTGCCATCGCTTGCTGCCAGCTATTTACTGCTTCAGCTAAATTTGCTTTAAAGCGACCTTGTAAGCGATTAGGAATACTTGCCAGCTTTTTACGTGCAAATTTTTGCTGTTGTTCAAACTGCTGTTTCAGGCCGTCAAACTCGCTTTCTTCTTCTGTTGTCGCAACCGTGTTTAATTTATCAAATGCATCTTTAAACTCAGCGATAGCAGTAACTAGTTGCGGTAACTCTTCAACTTGGTTGAATAAATTTGTTAAGTGCTGTTTTACATCACGAACATTTTGGTTATTAGGTAGATTCGCCTCTGTTAACGCATCTTTTGCTTGTGCAACTTTAGCTTCAAGCCAGTCTTGCTGAATTTGTTCTGGCGTTTCTAAACCCAGTTGCAATGCATTTTCAATTTCTTCACCAATTGCTTCAAGGCTTGCTAATGCTAAGACCTGACGCTGTTGCTCAGCTAAAGCTTGCTGCGCCGCTTCATGCTCTTTGCTTAGTTGTGCAATATGAGACTCAAGCTTTTGCGTAATCGCTGAATACTTTTTATCAAGCGTGCTTACTTGCTCATCGCTTAACCATTTTAATTCAATAGCTTGCCACTGCTGTAATAACTCAGCTTGTTGCATTGATACCAACTGAAAATCATTTTTATCACGAAGTGCATTCAGCTTTGCTAATACAACACGTGTATCTGCTTCAACTTTTGCAGGCATTTCGGTTGCTAGGCGTTCATTTTCAAGGTAAGCGGCTAGCTGTGAATACGCTTCACCTTTTGCATGTTTAAGTAGTGATTTAGCAAGTTGGTGACTAATGACAAGCTCAACAAGTTGCAATTGCAGTTCTTCGCGGCCTTCTTTAAAGGCTTTATCAATTAAACTTGGATTTGCTAAGCGTTTTAATAATTTAACCCGAACTTGAATTTCTTTTTCTGCAAACGCAAGTTTTTCAAGCGTTTTTACTGGTGCATAACGCTCAATAAACTCATTTTTGATGTTTGCATCTAGTTTGCTATCAGTGTTTAACACCGCTTGGTTTATATGTTGCTCTGCAACGTCTTTAAGTGCTTGATCTTGTTTGTATGCTTGCCACCATAGAACAATATCATTGACTTTGTTCAGGGCTTTTTTACGGATCTCAGCAGAACTGTCTTCAAGAGCAATGCTATTTAAAATACTAAGGTCACGCTCTGTATCAAGACGTTCAACCGCAGCTAAACGAACTTGATTTTTAGGGTGCTTCCATTTTGGAGTAAACAGGTGTTTAAAGATCATTTTCACTAAACCTAGCTATTTCATTTTCTGATGCGAATTCTTTTTGCAATTGAGCTTTGCTCTTTTGCACCATTTCACCATTTGCGCCAATGGTAAACTGCTCATTGCTTTGCGAAACTTTAGCTTGATAAAGCATCACGAGTTGAACGGTTTGTTGTTTTTGCTCTTCAGACAAAGGCGTGCCATCAGGCCACTTTCCAGTTGAGGCACCATACTGAAGACGTTCAAATACTTCTGGGGTGATATTTTTAACGATATGATCAATATTCATGTTACTTTTTCTTTTTTAAAACAACTAAATAGATGCGACTTACGAGATACCATACAAAACCGACTGCCATTGCCGATGTATAAGCATACCACTCAAGAGACTTTGCTTCGGGGTGCATAAAGTAATAACAGAAAAAGCCCCCTAAAAATAAAATCAGTGCGAGGAAAGACTGATTCATAAACTTTTGTTGTCTACGAATACGCGTTTCTTTTTGCATTTGCTGCAATTGCTCATTGCTTAGATCGGTGACTTGGCATTCACAATGCGGGCATTGTTTATGTTTGTCAGATATTGGTTTTGCACACTGCGGGCAACTAATAATCGCCATATCTTTCTCCATACTACGCATAAAAAAGGCGCCTTAAGGCGCCCTTTATTGTACTTGTTTTATGAGTCGATGTCTTATTTGAATTTCATTCATTTGTGAAGATTCGAAAACCTGCACAATTAAATCCATCACAAAAACTCAAAATCCTGATTTATTGTTTCTGTTTCGCCTTTTCAGCTAGACGCTTTTCCCAGAAAGTAGCATTTTTAATGCCTAATTTAACTGGGTCAAAAGTGATTTCACCACCGGCTTTCTTTTGGTCTTCATAATCACGTAAACAACTAAGAGCAGGTTTAGCGACAAAGAAAATAGCTAAGATACCAACAATATTGATCCACGCCATTAAACCAACACCTATATCACCAATATTCCAGATATAGCCTGAGCTATTCACCATCCCATAAGCCACCATAAACATAATAACTAGCTTTACGATAACTAACGGAATATTGCCTTTGAAATAACGGTTTAAATAAGCAACATTGGTTTCAGCAATATAGTAATAAGCAAGAATTGTGGTAAATGCGAAGAAGAATAAAGCAATACCAACAAATGCTTCGCCAAAGCCACCGAATACACTAAATAATGCCATTTGCGTGAAAGCAGCAGAGCCTACTTCAGTTGCAGCATCAACGTTTTGAACAATGAATTGACCTGCAGGTAACTCACCAACAATGTTGTATTGTTTAGTGATTAGAATCATTAGCGCTGTTGCTGTACATACAAAGATAGTATCAACATAAACAGAGAATGCTTGTACTAAGCCTTGTTGTGCTGGGTGATCTACTTCAGCAGCTGATGCTGCATGTGGGCCGGTACCTTGACCTGCCTCATTTGAGTAAATACCACGTTTAACACCCCAACCAATTGCTGCGCCAAAGCCAGCTTGAGCTGTGAAGGCATCAGATAAAATCATTGAGAAAATACCCGGTACTTTATCTAGGTTTAAGAACACCACTATTAAAGCTAAAACGATGTAACCTAACGCCATAAACGGCACTACAATTTGGGTGAAGTTTGCGATACGTTTAATACCGCCAAAGATAATAAATGCCAGCACAATTAAGATGATTGCAAGGGCTACTAACTTGAAGCTACCTACTTCACCAAAACTGGTGCTAACCAGTGTACCTTCACCGAAAACTTGAGTGAATGCATTACCTACCGCATTAGCTTGAACGCCTGGAAGGAATACACCACAGGCGATAATCGCTGATACCGCGAATAATACGGCTAGCCACTTTTGTTGTAAGCAACGGTCGAAGTAATATGCAGGACCACCACGATATTGGCCGTCTTCTTCTGATTTATAAATCTGACCAAGTGTTGACTCTGCATACGCAGTACTTGCGCCTAAAAACGCAACAATCCACATCCAGAAAATCGCACCTGGACCACCAAAGCCAATTGCTGCAGCAACCCCAGCAATATTACCTACACCTACACGGCCAGATAACGATACAGCTAGCGCTTGAAATGAAGAAATACCCGTATCTGAATTATTTGAGCTTAGCAATAATTTACACATTTCTTTGAAATGTCTAACTTGTGCGAATCGGGTTAAAACGGAATAAAACAGACCTGCACCTAGACATAAATAAATGAGTGCACTACTCCAAATTATGTCATTAACGGCGCTTACTAAAGCTTCCATGGATATCCTCTATGATTATATTTTTTATTGTTAGTTACGATACTCAGCGTGAGCTTGTGAGAATGCGCGACACTATGACTGTGAGAAATAAAAAAATGAGATTTTGGTACTTCTCAGCTGAACATATTGAATATTAACTTAAACCAACCAAGTTTGTTAACAGTTAATTTTCAATATGACAAATGTACCCACCTAGTTAACATTCGATGCATCTTGCTCTACACCGTCATTTTTCAGTCTACAGATACAATTACGGGCATCAGTTTTGCTGATGCCCGTAAAGGTTCGTTATCTTAATTTATCAACCACGTTAACGATAGCCGCTAACGTATCTTGACCAAACTGATACGAGCGACGATCTGACCAGCCGTAATCTGGATCTGGTAAATCATCGTTATCTTTAAATGGCATCTCTACCGTGTAAGCTAATGCATTAAATTCATGCGCGACAGCAGAAGAACCGACAGTTAAGTTAGCCTGGCCCGGCTCATCTTTTGGATAACCATGTTCGTCTTGGAACTCAGGCGTCACAGTTAAAAGCGCAGCTTTAAAGCTATCTTCTAACTCTTTTAAGCGATCATCGTAGCCTGGGATACCTTCACTACCCGCTACAAAGTTATAAGGAATTGCTTCGTCACCATGAATATCTAAGTGCATATCAAGGCCCGTTTCACGCATTTTGTTAAGCACTAAGAAAACTTCAGGGCTATTTTCCATGCTCGGTGTTTGCCATTCACGGTTCAAATTGACACCTTTAGCGTTAGTACGTAGGTGACCACGCACACTGCCATCTGGGTTCATATTTGGCACGATGTAGAATACTGCTTTAGATAGTAACGCAGCTGCATGTGGGTCTTCATCATCAAGTAATTTATGAAGTAATCCTTCAACATACCACTCAGCCATTGTTTCGCCTGGGTGTTGACGCGCCGTGATCCAGATTTTCTTCTTCTCACTACTAGGAATACCCACACGTAATACACTCATGTCACGACCATCAAGTGTTTCACCTAATGTTTCTAATTCACACGCATGCTGGCTTTGTGCCCATGCAAGTAAATCTAAGTGACGGTCATAGCTGTAAGGTGCAAAGTAAGCAAAATACATACTGCTACACTCAGGCTCAACTTCAAATGATAGTGTGCCGTTTGCGTACTCAGACGGAACACGGAACCACGTTTGACGGTCGTATGATGCAACCGTGTGATAACCCTCCCAGCCATCAGGATAGGCTGAATTTTCTAGATTATTAATATGTAATTTATGGTTTTGAAACGCAGTTGTTTCAAGACGAAAGTGAAACCACTGGAAAAAATCAGACTGATTGTCTTTATTAATTTCTAATTGAATGTTCAGTGGATCAACGGCTTCAATAACCTTGATATTACCACTATCAAAATTGCTGGTGATTTTCATTTTATAAACCTATTGGTTAAATATAATTCTTAGCTACTCGCTTATTAGTTAAGAATTAAGCCAACGCTCTGTAGTTAGAACGTTTTGTTAGTAATATGGTGTAGACCCTAAACAGCCTATCACATGCAGAAAATTTGCAAAAACTTTCACGACTAAAAAAGCCAGCATAATGCTGGCTTCTTGAATCTGTATAGTTTAGGTATTAGCGAGGTAAACTTGGGAAAGTTACTTCAGCCATATCACGCATACAGCGTACTACCTGACAGCTATAACCAAACTCATTATCGTACCAAACGTAAAGCACAACACGGTTGTCATCTACGATTGTCGCTTGTGAATCAACAACACCTGCGTAACGACTACCCACTAAGTCAGTCGATACGATTTCAGTAGACGCTGTGTAATCGATTTGGTCACGAAGATCTGAATAAAGTGCAGTTTCACGTAAGAAAGCATTTAGTTCTTCAACGTTTGTACCTTTTTCAAGGTTTAAGTTCAAGATAGCCATTGATACGTTTGGTGTAGGAACACGGATAGCGTTACCCGTTAGTTTACCTTCAAGCTCTGGTAAAGCTTTAGAAACTGCTTTAGCAGCACCTGTTGAAGTGATAACCATGTTAAGTGCAGCAGCACGGCCACGACGTTCAGCTTTGTGGTAGTTATCAATTAAGTTTTGGTCATTGGTGTATGAGTGAACAGTTTCAACGTGACCGTTTTTGATACCAAACTTATCGTTAAGCGCTTTTAACGTTGGCGTAATAGCATTGGTCGTACAGCTAGCCGCACATACAATTTTATCTTCAGGTTTGATATCTTGGTTGTTTACACCGTATACGATGTTTTTGATGTTACCTTTAGCTGGTGCAGTTAGTAATACTTTTGCCGCGCCTTTTGCTTCTAAGTGCTGACCAAGGCCTGCTTCGTCTTTCCAGATACCCGTGTTGTCAACAACTAGTGCATTTTCGATACCGTAAGCAGTGTAATCAACTTCGCTTGGTGAGTTAGCGTAGATAACTTGAATGTAGCTACCGTTAGCTTTAATTGCGTTGCGCTCTTTATCAATTGTAATAGAGCCATTAAATGGGCCATGGATAGAGTCACGACGAAGTAAGCTTGCACGCTTCTCTAGGTCGCCGTCTTTACCACCACGTACAACGATTGCACGTAAACGCAGGTCTGCATAAGGGCCAGATTTTTCGATTAATAGACGTGCTAATAAACGACCGATACGCCCAAAACCGTATAACACAACATCACGTGGCTCTTTGCGCTCAGAGTTTGCGATTTCTGCGAGTTCGTCAGTTAAGTACTCTTCAACTGAACGACCTTTTGCAGCATCTGTAAACAAATAACCATACGCTAGTTTACCAATATCGATACGTGCAGAGTTTAAGTCCATTTTGCTAATTGCTTCTAAGAAAGGGAAGCTTTCACGTAAACGTAGTTTTGTACCTTCAAACTGAGCAACTGTTTTATGCGCTTTGATGATATCGATTGTACTGGCATTAACGAGAGGACGGCCATATACAGCGATTTCGATACCACGATTACGGTAAAGTCTACCAATAATAGGTTGCATACTTTCTGCGTAATCTTGACGTTCTTGCCAGCTGCTTGTGTATTCTAACTCGTGAGATGAGGTCATTTTTTTTACCTAATTAAACAATTTTGAACGGATAGCCTTAAAAAATGTGCTGTGATTTGAGAGCAACACATCTCAGGCAGGGGTATTCTAATTTAAACTCAAACGATTCTCCACTGTTACAGAACAAATCATTGCGCTAGAATAAAGTAGTACAAATTAAGTTGAGGTTAAGGAATGTTATTAAGAGCAAGTGTGTTGCTTGGTTTATTGGCATTAGCAGGCTGTGAAGATCCACTTACACTGGCAAAAGTGTGCGACGAAACACCTGGCTTCTGTAGTGATTTGAATAAAGACAGTCACTGTAAAGAGCAACGTGCCGAAGTTATCATTCAACGTTACGTTGAATATAAGTCACCAACAGACGAGAACAAATACCAATTATTAAAGGATTTTGAGAAATACGATCAATGTGTGTCTCTTGCCGCCAAGATTGAGCATATAAAACTAAAAGAAAAAACCACGTCTCGCGTTGAAGGCCATTTAACGAGCATTAAAGAAATGACGCGAATTTTTCAAGATACCAAAAATACTGACCACCCAGGTTTGTTGTATTACCATTGGTCACGTAATAATGACCAATCTGCATTAACTAAGTTACTCGCCCTTGAAGAAAAACAAGATAAACGCGTCACTGAAGATGCCGAAATGCAGTTTTTCTTAGCGAGCTACTACGTGAAGTTTGATGATGAAAAAACCATTGATTTGCTTTACAAAACGCTAGAGCTAAATAAAGCAGGTGCAACACCCAACCCTGAGATCTACCCTACTCTCGTGAGCTTATTCTACAAACATGAAAAGTATAAGCATGCCTACACCTTTGCACGTGTAGCACAATTATCAGGGTATGAAGATGTCGATATTTTACCTATTGAGCATCAACTCGCTGCCGCAGGTAAAAGCTTAGACAGCTTAGATGATTTAGCACAAAAAACCTACGACAGTATCCAAGGAGGAAACTTCGTATCACCACGCGGTTTTTAGCTTTTGATAGCTCGCAAGTAAATACTTAAACAAATAAAAAAGGCAGCTAACGCTGCCTTTTCTTATTTTGCTTTGCTTGTGCCAACTTCTACACGAGTTTTTAGCTTCTGACCTGGTCTAAAAGTCACAACTCGGCGCGCCGAAATAGGAATATCTTCACCTGTTTTCGGATTGCGGCCTGGACGTTCTTTTTTATCTCGAAGATCAAAGTTACCAAATCCAGAGAGCTTAACCTGCTCGCCTTTTTCTAGCGCTGAGCGGATTTCTTCAAAAAACGCTTCAACTAAATCTTTGGCATCTTTTTTATTGATCCCGAGTTTTTCAAATAGGTGTTCAGCTATGTCGGCTTTAGTAAGCGCCATATCTAGTCCCTCAACGATGCGTTAAATTGTTCGGCCAGTGCGGCCACCACATTATCAACTACTTGATTGATATCTTTCTCTTCGAGCGTTCTATCAACCGCTTGCAGTGTTAGAGCAATCGCCAAACTCTTATAATTTGGCTCAATACCTTTGCCCTTATACACATCGAATAAGTTTAGGTCAACCAATTGATTTCCGCCAACTTTTTCTATGACATTTAAAATATCGCCAGATTTTACGTGATCTTCCACTAAAATCGCGATATCACGGCGGTTTGACGGGAATTTCGACACTGCCACTGCTTCTGGTAATTTTCTTTTTTCTAGTGCAGACATTTCGATTTCAAACACAAATGCTGTGTTATTGATATCTAGTGACTTTTGCACTTGTGGGTGCACTGCACCAAAAAAACCTACTTTTTTACCATCAACATAAATAACGGCTGATTGGCCTGGGTGTAAGCCATCAGACTGCTCTGCTTTTATCTCAAAACGTGATGAATCGTTACTAATTGCTAAAAGTGCTTCAACATCACCTTTTAAGTCATAGAAATCAACGCTACGCTTTTCTTGAACCCAATGTTCACCGTGTGCAAGACCAGAGATTACACCACCAATGACAGCAACTTGGTTTACACCGTTTTCAGCATTTTCCTCACGTAAGAATTTAAGGCCATGCTCAAATAAACGTACGCGTGGTTGCTGACGGTTTTGGTTGTAAACTAGTGACGCTAATAGACCCGGCATTAAGCTCACACGCATTGCTGACATTTCAACCGAAATTGGGTGTGGTAATACAAGCGCATCACTTTGCGGATGTAAAATTGCTTGTGCTTTTGGATCAACGAAGCTGTAAGTAATTGCTTCTTGGAAACCACGTGTTACAAGTGTATTGCGGAATTTAGTTACCGCAACATGAGACTCGTCATGGTTAGTCATTTTTAATTTAGCAGTTGGTGCAACGTTAGGAATGCTGTTATAGCCGTAAACACGCGCAACTTCTTCAATTAAATCTTCTTCAATACGAATATCAAAACGGTAACTCGGTACGTCAGCGCTCCATACACCATCAACAATTTTCACATCTAAACCTAAACGCGTTAGGATGTCAGTCACTTTTGCATCATCAATGTGGTGGCCAATTACACGGTCTAAACGCTCACGGCGTAAACGCACTTCTGTCACTTTTGGTAATTTATCAGTGGCTACTGCTTCAACTACAGGGCCAGCTTCACCGCCGACAATCTCAAGTAGTAATGCAGTCGCACGTTCCATAGCATCTTTTTGTAGTGCAAAATCAACACCACGCTCGTAGCGATGTGATGCATCAGTGTGTAAGCCGTAACTACGTGCTTGACCTGCAATAGCGACAGGGTTAAAGAATGCGCTTTCTAATAAGATGTCTGATGTTGCTTCAGTCACACCTGACTTTTCACCACCAAAAATACCTGCAATGGCAAGTGCTTTGTTGTGATCAGCAATCACAAGTGTAGACTCGTTAAGTTTTGCAGTGTTGCCATCTAGTAAAACTAACTCTTCACCCGCGTTTGCGCTACGTACTTTAATGCCACCTTCAATCGCATTTAAATCAAATGCATGCATTGGGTGACCAAGCTCTAGTAACACGTAGTTTGTAACATCAACTACCGGGTCAATTGAGCGAATGCCACTGCGACGAAGTTTTTCTACCATCCAAAGTGGTGTTTCTGCATCAAGGTTGATACCTTTGATTACACGACCTAAATAACGAGGACACGCTTCATCATTTACAAGCTCAATCGATACTTTGTCGTCAATCGTTGCAGCAACTGGTGTGATTTCAAGTGTATTTACATCAACACTGTTAAGTACGCCCACTTCACGCGCCAGACCTTTGATACCTAAACAATCACCACGATTTGGTGTTAAGTCAACATCAATAATGTTGTCGTCTAGGCTCAAGTATTCACGTAAATCAGTGCCGATTGGTGCATCACTTGGTAATTCCATGATGCCATCGCCTTCTTCGCTGATACCTAATTCAACGAATGCGCAAAGCATACCATGTGAAGGTTGACCACGAAGTTTGGCTTTTTTGATTTTAAAATCGCCTGGCAATACAGCGCCTACAGTAGCAACCGCTACTTTTAAACCTTGACGACAATTAGGTGCGCCACAAACGATATCAAGTAGCTCATCACCACCTACGTTTACTTTCGTCACACGTAACTTATCAGCATCAGGGTGTTGACCACATTCAACAACTTCACCTACAACAACGCCTGTAAACTCCGCAGCCGCTGGCTCAACACCATCAACTTCAAGACCAGCCATTGATAACTGTTCCGAAAGAGCCTGCGTGTCGATTGCTGGGTTAACCCACTCTCTTAACCACTTTTCACTAAATTTCATTTTATATCTTCACTCTTAACGGAACTGGTTTAGGAATTTTAAATCGTTTTCGAAAAATGCACGTAGGTCGTTTACGCCGTAGCGCAACATGGTTAAACGCTCAACACCCATACCGAATGCGAAGCCAGTGTATTTTTCTGGATCAATACCCACTGATTTAAGAACGTTAGGGTGAACCATGCCACAGCCTAATACCTCTAACCACTTGCCGTTTTTACCCATAACATCAACTTCAGCTGATGGCTCAGTAAATGGGAAGTAAGAAGGACGGAAACGAATTTCCATGTCTTCTTCAAAAAAGTTGCGTAAGAAGTCGTGCAGAATACCTTTTAACTCAGTGAAGCTTACATCTGTGTCAACCATTAAGCCTTCGACTTGATGGAACATTGGCGTGTGTGTTTGGTCATAATCATTACGGTAAACACGGCCTGGAGAGATGATACGCAGTGGTGGCTGTTCAGTTTCCATGGTACGAATTTGTACACCACTTGTCTGCGTACGTAACACAAGTTTTGGGTTGAAATAGAAAGTATCATGATCAGCACGCGCTGGATGGTGCTCAGGAATATTTAGCGCATCGAAGTTATGAAAATCATCTTCAACTTCAGGACCTGATTTAACCGCAAAACCTAACTCACCAAAAAAGCTTTCTATACGTTCAATTGTACGAGTTACTGGGTGTAAGCCACCTGTAGGCATAACACGACCCGGTAAAGTTACGTCGATCGTTTCTGCCGCTAGCTTCTCTTCAAGAGCCTTACTTGCTAGTAACTCACGCTTTTCGTTTATCGCTGTTTGTACTTCTTGTTTTGCTTGGTTAATCACTTGACCCGCTTCTTTACGCTCTTCAGGGGCAATCTTGCCAAGCGTTTTAAGTAAGTTGGTGATTTCACCTTTTTTACCAAGGTAATTAACCCTGATATCTTCTAATTGCGCGATTTCATTCGCACTGGCAACAGCCTCTAGTGCTTGCGCTAAAATATTTTCTAAGTTCATTGAGTACCTGGTCTTTCACAGAAGGATTTTTGTAATAGCTAATGATAACTGAAAGCAAGGACTAGATTCTAGCCCTACTAAAGCTTTAACGTTGATTTTATAAAAGGAATTGTTAATTTTCTTTGTGCAGCCATTGAGGCATGGTCAAGTTTATCTAAAACATCTAATAATGCGCGCATATCACGGCTTAATCGCGTTAATAAAAAGCGTGCACATTCTTCGGTAAGTTCAAGACCACGCATGTGAGCACGTCGAACTAAGGCTTCGGCTTTGTCATCATCACTCATTGAGCGAATTTGCAATGTCGTGCCCCATTTCAAACGAGATACTAAATCAGGTAAATTAATATGCAACATATCGGGTAATAAATCAGCTGTTACAACAAGGTATTTACCAGGCTCATTGAACCGATTGAAAAAGTTAAATAATCCCTTTTCCCATACATCATTTCCGGCCACCAGGTGCACATCATCAATACATAGCACATCAAGATTTTCGAGGCCTTCAAGTACAACAGGACCATAATCAATCACTTCACGCATCGAAAGCAGCATAGTTGATAAGCCACGCTCTTGTGCGTGAATACAGGTAGCATACAAAAGGTGTGACTTGCCAGAATCACCTAATCCACATAAGTAGGTATATTGAAATTTATTACTAAGCTTTGTAAACGCATCTTTAAGGTGACTAACTTCAAGAGAATTTTCGCCACCAAAATAAGAGGTAAATGTTTCATCATCAGGCAAAGTAACTGGCAATGCCATTTGCATTGGTTCTTGCACTGTGATTAAAGCCCCTTCCATTGATATTCAAGTTCGTCTTTGTTGACTACCTGATAAAAGTCACGAGGATCCTGATGGGCTTTAAAGGCAGTATCAAGCTCTAACGCTTTTCTGAAATCATTCATGCTGCCAGTATGATTTACTGTAAATTGCACTGCATCTGGAGTACGTACAGATATCACTGCTCGTGTAACAACACTTAAGCTTTCTAAGCGGCGTTTAGCGAATTCAATATCTACGAAGTTATTAATGCCTTTAAGATAAAAGGTAGCTGTAGCTATTTGGCCAATCATTGTAGGATCGATTGCATACTCTTGTGCTAAACCGCCCGCTAAACTGTCAATCATATCAGCAACAATTTGCTGCTTATCACCCATCAAACGATTAGTATCAAATAATTCTGCATTAGTAAAACGCCAATCAAGGATCCACGTTTCTGAATCAGCCTGTTGATACATTCTTGCGGTAATGCTGCGCTCTGCGCTGTAACGGCTGGAAGCTTGCTCGACGGGCTCAGAAAAGTTACCCCATACTTCAGGAATGCCAACGATAGCGCGGTCTTGCAAATCTAGTAATGGTACAACTACAGGTAAACCACGACGATCCGCTTTGTCATAAATAAGTTGCTCAAGCTGCGGATACGACTCTTGTGTAACTAGTTCACGACGCCAATTATCTTCAATCGCTAACCAAATAGCCACTAATGGACGACGCGTGCCCCACAATGGCAAGCCTAGATCTTTAAGCAATGCATTAATTTTGTTAGCTTCAAACTTAACAACCAGATTTAAACTACCATCTGCTTTTTCGTCATATTCAAATTTGAGCATATAATCTGAAATGTCGCGGATACGCTGTTTAGCTACAGAGTTTTGATCAGCGCTTGTATCACCACTCACTTTCACCAATACATTTAGCAGCGCTTCACGACTTGCTGCCAAACGAGCATCACGTGATTTGTCCGCAACTTTGAGGGTATCTTGATATAAATTAGTCACTTCAACTGCAAAGCTTGAAGCACTCGAAAAAAATAATAATAAACAAATAAGTAATCTAGACACAGGCCATTAGTTCTTGCTTTTAAACTGATTTGATCCTAAATCAAAGCCATAAACAAAGCAAAGTTAATTTAATGAACGGTAGATGAGCGAATTGGAAGTTGCAAGAATAAAGCTTTAAGTCTAATCGTAGCCATGCATGTTTTATTATGGGCTTAATTCAGCACTGAAGTGCCTCCTACAAGGTTTTGTTGCTGAGGGAGACTCTTCACTAAACACCCCCAGCGCTCAGCTGACATCTATTATCTGACGGCTGAAAGCTGACAGCTCCAGACGCAAAAAAGCCCGACTCTTTCGAATCGGGCTTTCTTTAATTTGGAGCCTGGCAATGTCCTACTTTCACATGGCAAATGCCACACTATCATCGGCGCTGTTTCGTTTCACTACTGAGTTCGGCATGGGGTCAGGTGGGTCCAAAACGCTATTGTC
Organism: Pseudoalteromonas apostichopi; assembly: GCF_030297135.1. Lineage (NCBI taxonomy): Bacteria > Pseudomonadati > Pseudomonadota > Gammaproteobacteria > Alteromonadales > Pseudoalteromonadaceae > Pseudoalteromonas > Pseudoalteromonas apostichopi. The sequence goes on along the minus strand of NZ_AP028065.1, from coordinate 3,128,919 downwards.
ACCAAGCAAATTTGGGTCGTTAATCGCCTTGGCAATCAACTAAAATTCGGAATTCTGATATCAAGTAAATGTCTACTTTAGTTTCTTAACTTCTGTCTGTTACGCTGTCATAAAACGCGTTTGGCGTTGTATGGTTAAGCCTCACGGGTAATTAGTACAGGTTAGCTTAATGGCTCGCACCACTTCCACATCCTGCCTATCAACGTTGTAGTCTTCAACGGCCCTTCAGAGACTTTAAAAGTCTAGTGAGAACTCATCTCGAGGCCTGCTTCGCGCTTAGATGCTTTCAGCGCTTATCAGTTCCGAACGTAGCTACCGGGCAGTGCCATTGGCATGACAACCCGAACACCAGCGGTTCGTTCACTCCGGTCCTCTCGTACTAGGAGCAACCCCTCTCAATTCTCAAACGCCCACGGCAGATAGGGACCGAACTGTCTCACGACGTTCTAAACCCAGCTCGCGTACCACTTTAAATGGCGAACAGCCATACCCTTGGGACCGACTTCAGCCCCAGGATGTGATGAGCCGACATCGAGGTGCCAAACACCGCCGTCGATATGAACTCTTGGGCGGTATCAGCCTGTTATCCCCGGAGTACCTTTTATCCGTTGAGCGATGGCCCTTCCATTCAGAACCACCGGATCACTATGACCTACTTTCGTACCTGCTCGACGTGTCTGTCTCGCAGTTAAGCTGGCTTCTACCATTACACTAACCGTACGATGTCCGACCGTACTTAGCCAACCTTCGTGCTCCTCCGTTACTCTTTGGGAGGAGACCGCCCCAGTCAAACTACCCACCAGGCACTGTCCGTAATCCCGATTAGGGACCAACGTTAGAACATCAAAACTACAAGGGTGGTATTTCAAGGACGGCTCCACAAAGACTAGCGTCTCTGCTTCAAAGCCTCCCACCTATCCTACACATGTAGGTTCAATGTTCAGTGCCAAGCTGTAGTAAAGGTTCACGGGGTCTTTCCGTCTAGCCGCGGGTACACAGCATCTTCACTGCGATTTCAATTTCACTGAGTCTCGGGTGGAGACAGCGTGGCCATGGTTACACCATTCGTGCAGGTCGGAACTTACCCGACAAGGAATTTCGCTACCTTAGGACCGTTATAGTTACGGCCGCCGTTTACCGGGGCTTCGATCAAGAGCTTCGTCCGAAAACTAACCCCATCAATTAACCTTCCGGCACCGGGCAGGTGTCACACCGTATACGTCATCTTGCGATTTTGCACAGTGCTGTGTTTTTAATAAACAGTCCCAGCCACCTGGTCACTGCGGCTCCCGTCCGCTTAAAGAGCAAGTCTCATCACAGATAGGAGCGTACCTTCTCCCGAAGTTACGGTACGATTTTGCCTAGTTCCTTCACCCGAGTTCTCTCAAGCGCCTTAGTATTCTCTACCTGACCACCTGTGTCGGTTTGGGGTACGATTCGGTATAATCTGAAGCTTAGAGGCTTTTCCTGGAAGTATGGCATCAACAACTTCACACCCTTGGGTGCTCGTCTCGTGTCTCAGTCTTAAGAGTCCGGATTTTCCTAAACTCTCAACCTACTCACTTTCACATGGACAACCAACGCCATGCTTGTTTAGCCTGCTCCGTCCCCCCATCGCAATTATACCAAGTACGGGAATATTAACCCGTTTCCCATCGACTACGCCTTTCGGCCTCGCCTTAGGGGTCGACTTACCCTACCCTGATTAACATGGGATAGGAACCCTTGGTCTTCCGGCGTGCGGGTTTTTCACCCGCATTATCGTTACTCATGTCAGCATTCGCACTTCTGATACCTCCAGCATACCTCCCGGTACACCTTCAACGGCTTACAGAACGCTCCCCTACCACTCAAACAAAGTTTGAATCCGCAGCTTCGGTGCATAGTTTAGCCCCGTTACATCTTCCGCGCAGACCGACTCGACCAGTGAGCTATTACGCTTTCTTTAAAGGATGGCTGCTTCTAAGCCAACCTCCTGGCTGTCTGGGCCTTTCCACATCGTTTCCCACTTAACTATGACTTTGGGACCTTAGCTGGCGGTCTGGGTTGTTTCCCTCTTCACGACGGACGTTAGCACCCGCCGTGTGTCTCCCGGATAGTACTTTACGGTATTCGGAGTTTGCAAAGGGTTGGTAAGTCGGGATGACCCCCTAGCCTTAACAGTGCTCTACCCCCGTAAGTATTCGTCCGAGGCTCTACCTAAATAGATTTCGGGGAGAACCAGCTATCTCCCGGTTTGATTAGCCTTTCACTCCTAGCCACAGGTCATCCCCTAACTTTTCAACGTTAGTGGGTTCGGTCCTCCAGTTGATGTTACTCAACCTTCAACCTGCCCATGGCTAGATCACCGGGTTTCGGGTCTATACCTTGCAACTAAACGCGCAGTTAACGCTCGCTTTCACTACGGCTACCCTAATCGGTTAACCTCGCTACAAAATATAAGTCGCTGACCCATTATACAAAAGGTACGCAGTCACCCTCGAGGGGCTCCTACTGCTTGTACGTACACGGTTTCAGGTTCTATTTCACTCCCCTCACAGGGGTTCTTTTCGCCTTTCCCTCACGGTACTGGTTCACTATCGGTCAGTTGGGAGTATTTAGCCTTAGATGATGGTCCACCTATATTCAGTCAAAGTTTCACGTGCTCCGACCTACTCGATTTCACTTAAGATGCATTTTCGTGTACGGGACTATCACCCTGTATCGTCAAACTTTCCAGAATGTTTCACTAACACATAATAAGCTTAAGGGCTGGTCCGGTTTCGCTCGCCGCTACTTCCGGAATCTCGGTTGATTTCTGTTCCTACGGGTACTTAGATGTTTCAGTTCTCCGCGTTCGCCTCGTTAACCTATGTATTCAGTTAACGATACCTGCAAGCAGGTGGGTTTCCCCATTCGGAAATCCTAGTCTCAAGCGCTTTTTACTAGCTTGACTAGGCTTATCGCAAGTTAATACGTCCTTCATCGCCTCCAACTGCCAAGGCATCCACCGTGTACGCTTAGTCACTTAACCATACAACCCAAACGGGTCTTTGTTAGTGACAGCTGTTAACTTCGCCAGAAGTTAATTCATCAAATAATGATGAGAATACTAAAGTAGATACCAATTAATCTTTCGATTAATGGCATATTTTTACTTTTGAAAACTCTTTATAGATACGAATATCTATAAGAATTTTAATATCAGCTTTCCAAATTTTTAAAGAGCATATTAATTAGTTAAACCAAGTGGTTTAGCTAACTAACAATCATCTGTGTGGACACTACGAACAAATAAGTTCTAAATCGTATAAGGAGGTGATCCAGCCCCAGGTTCCCCTAGGGCTACCTTGTTACGACTTCACCCCAGTCATGAATCACTCCGTGGTGAACGTCCTCCCGAAGGTTAGACTATCCACTTCTGGAGCAACCCACTCCCATGGTGTGACGGGCGGTGTGTACAAGGCCCGGGAACGTATTCACCGCATCATTCTGATATGCGATTACTAGCGATTCCGACTTCATGGAGTCGAGTTGCAGACTCCAATCCGGACTACGACGCACTTTAAGTGATTCGCTTACCCTCGCAGGTTCGCAGCACTCTGTATGCGCCATTGTAGCACGTGTGTAGCCCTACACGTAAGGGCCATGATGACTTGACGTCGTCCCCACCTTCCTCCGGTTTATCACCGGCAGTCTCCTTAGAGTTCCCGACCGAATCGCTGGCAACTAAGGATAGGGGTTGCGCTCGTTGCGGGACTTAACCCAACATCTCACAACACGAGCTGACGACAGCCATGCAGCACCTGTATCAGAGTTCCCGAAGGCACCAAACCATCTCTGGTAAGTTCTCTGTATGTCAAGTGTAGGTAAGGTTCTTCGCGTTGCATCGAATTAAACCACATGCTCCACCGCTTGTGCGGGCCCCCGTCAATTCATTTGAGTTTTAACCTTGCGGCCGTACTCCCCAGGCGGTCTACTTAATGCGTTAGCTTTGAAAAACAAGTCCGAAGACCCGAGCTTCTAGTAGACATCGTTTACGGCGTGGACTACCAGGGTATCTAATCCTGTTTGCTCCCCACGCTTTCGTACATGAGCGTCAGTGTTGACCCAGGTGGCTGCCTTCGCCATCGGTATTCCTTCAGATCTCTACGCATTTCACCGCTACACCTGAAATTCTACCACCCTCTATCACACTCTAGTTTGCCAGTTCGAAATGCAGTTCCCAGGTTGAGCCCGGGGCTTTCACATCTCGCTTAACAAACCGCCTGCGTACGCTTTACGCCCAGTAATTCCGATTAACGCTCGCACCCTCCGTATTACCGCGGCTGCTGGCACGGAGTTAGCCGGTGCTTCTTCTGTAAGTAACGTCACAGCTAAGTGCTATTAACACTTAACCTTTCCTCCTTACTGAAAGTGCTTTACAACCCGAAGGCCTTCTTCACACACGCGGCATGGCTGCATCAGGCTTGCGCCCATTGTGCAATATTCCCCACTGCTGCCTCCCGTAGGAGTCTGGGCCGTGTCTCAGTCCCAGTGTGGCTGATCATCCTCTCAAACCAGCTAGGGATCGTCGCCTTGGTGAGCCATTACCTCACCAACTAGCTAATCCCACTTGGGCTAATCTTATGGCGTGAGGCCCGAAGGTCCCCCACTTTGGTCCGTAGACATCATGCGGTATTAGCAGTCGTTTCCAACTGTTGTCCCCCACCATAAGGCATATTCCCAAGCATTACTCACCCGTCCGCCGCTCGACGCCAGAGGTGCAAGCACCTCTTCGTTTCCGCTCGACTTGCATGTGTTAGGCCTGCCGCCAGCGTTCAATCTGAGCCATGATCAAACTCTTCAATTAAAAGTTTTTTCTGTCCCGAAGGACATGCTCAATGAATTCTGAATTTTGATATCTTTCGATATCGAATTGACTGTGCTGAAACAAGTAAACTTGTTTCCGTTGGTCACTCAGTTCAATTGAGACTCTAAATTTGTTTGCGTCATCTAGCGAACTAGAATCTGCTGTTAGAACTCAATCTGTACGAGTGCCCACACAGATGATTGCTTTATATTGTTAAAGAACGTTGCGACGTTGTCGCTAGGGATGCGTATAATACATCCTTAATTTTTCGAGTCAACACTTAATTTTAAACTTTCTTTTTAGACCGTTTTAAACCGAAGTTTTACTTAACTCTCTGCCACGTTGTTCAGCGTCTTTCGTTGCTGCCCGCCGTGTCAGTGGGGTCGCATTATAGGGAGATGGATTTTTTACGCAAGCACTTTTTGCAGGTTTTTTTGCTTATTTTCAAATTAGCTAGATACCCACCAAATGCAAACAAGTTACTCACAAACAACTGTGGATAACTGACGTTTTTTAGCAGAATAACTAAACTCTCCTCACTTGTTATGGTAACTTGCGCCGCAGATTTTCCACTCGCTCACAAGGCAAGAAAAATGACAGACATTATAAATAGTATAAGTGGCCTCCTTTGGGGCCACATTCTGGTTTACCTCTTAATAGCTGCGGGGCTATTTTTTACACTTCGACTTGGTTTTATTCAATTCACGCAATTCCCGCATATGATCAAAGTTATGTTTCAGAGCCGACAAGGTTCTGGCGACGGCATTTCTTCATTCCAAGCATTTTGTACTTCATTAGCAGCTCGAGTGGGTACGGGTAATATGGCAGGTGTTGCCGTTGCACTTTATTTAGGTGGCGCAGGCGCAATTTTTTGGATGTGGCTTATTGCATTAATAGGTATGGCAACAAGTTTTGCAGAGAGTACCCTTGCCCAAGCATATAAAACGGTCGATGAAGAGGGCAACTTTCGTGGAGGTCCTGCTTATTATATGGAATATGGTTTGGGTAAACGTTGGATGGGAGTCATTTTCTCGCTTTGTCTTATTCTTGCTTTTGGTTTGGTATTTAATGCTGTTCAATCAAACTCTATAGCAGCTGCATTTAATGTCGCTTTTGGTATTCCAAACTATGTTGTTGGTATCGCCTTAGTATTAGGTTCTGGCATTATCATTTTCGGCGGCTTAAAAACCATTTCACGTTTTGCAGAAATGGTTGTGCCCTTTATGGCATTGGCGTATTTGTTAGTTGCACTTTATGTATGTGCCATGAACTACGATTTATTACCAAATGTATTTATGCATGTTATTAATAGTGCCTTTGGTATAGAGCAAGCAGGCGCTGGTGCTATTGGTTATGGTGTAATGCAGGCCATGATCCAGGGTATTAAACGTGGTTTGTTCTCTAATGAAGCCGGTATGGGTAGCGCTGCGAACGCTGCTGCAACGGCAACACCGAACCCACCGCATCCTGCCTCACAAGGTTATGTGCAAATGTTAGGTGTATTTGTAGATACAATAATTATCTGTACAGCAACTGCAGCCCTTATTTTATTATCACAACAGCTAATTCCTGATTCAGGAGTTACAGGTATTGCGTTAACACAAGCTGCACTTGAAGAACATGTTGGTAGTTGGGGAGCAACGTTTGTTGCAATTGCCATTTTGTTTTTTGCATTTACATCTATTGTTGCTAATTATTCTTATGCCGAAACCAATTTATTGTTTTTAGAGCATAACCATGCATCGGGTATGTTGATCTTCCGATTACTAGTACTTGGTATGGTGATGTTTGGTGCTCTAGGCGAATTGCCACTAGTGTGGACCCTTGCAGATGTTTCAATGGGTTTAATGGCTATCGTTAACGTAATCGCTTTATTTATGTTATCGGGTGTCGTTATTTGGTTAGCGAAGGATTACAATACACAACGTAAAGAAGGTAAATTACCTACTTTTGATCCTTCGCAAAACAAAAAACTCGATCAAACCATTCCTAAAGGCGCGTGGCGCAAATAATCAAGTTTAATTAATGTTTAATTGGGGAGCGTTTGTGCTCCCTTTTTTGTATCTGCTAACTTTTCAAAAACAGACAATATGAATGTAATTTGCTGTTCGTTAAGCTTTGACTCGAGTTGCATGACAAGCTGCTCTTTGATTTGCGCTTTTAATGTTTGTCTTTGCTTGGCAGTTAATACTGGCTGCGATTGTTGATGATAAGCTTGCACGGCAGTGAGCGTATCCATCACCACGTCATTATCAAAGTCAATTAACGCTGTTTTAGCATTACTGATAGCCCGTTCAGATTTTTCGAAGGCTGTGGATACTTGAGCAACAAGCACGCTGACTTCATGAATTTTAAGTACATCGTTAATGTTCGACATAATAATAGCAACAGGAATAAGTACTAATGAGATTGCTAAACATAGCCCAAACACTGCACCAACCCAAAACTGATTTAAACCACCTTTAAATTGCTCCATTATCTTTCCTTGATCCCATTTATTTAATTCAGTTGTACCAGTTCAAAGTTTTATACTGCAAACTTTTTAACTAATTTGAAAAAGAATAAGGAAACTATAAAGCTATTTAGTGAAATAAAAAACAATTAGATTAATTTATAAACTGAAGTGTTAATGAAATAGATAGGAGGTATTGTATATAGATGGTGCCCGGGGCCGGACTTGAACCGGCACGTCCTTACGAACGAGGGATTTTAAATCCCTTGTGTCTACCAATTCCACCACCCGGGCATCGGGTCGCTCGTATGAGCATGTGGAGTATTATATGGAGGCGGAACCCGGAGTCGAACCGAGGTAGACGGATTTGCAATCCGCTGCATGGCCACTCTGCCATTCCGCCTTATCGCTTCCAAATAATTGGAGCGGCACACGAGGCTCGAACTCGTGACCTCAACCTTGGCAAGGTTGCGCTCTACCAACTGAGCTAGTGCCGCAAATTTATTTCTATCAGTGATTTGTCCGTTGGTTCACAACCTTGAAGGTTGCGATGCTAACGTTCTGGCAACTGAACTAGTGCCGAAAACTTGAGTCTTTATCCAATAAACTATTTAAGTTTAAATGGTGCCCGGGGCCGGACTTGAACCGGCACGTCCTTACGAACGAGGGATTTTAAATCCCTTGTGTCTACCAATTCCACCACCCGGGCATCGGGTTTGCTATTTAAAGCAAGTGGATAAAGTTAATATGGAGCGGCACACGAGGCTCGAACTCGTGACCTCAACCTTGGCAAGGTTGCGCTCTACCAACTGAGCTAGTGCCGCATCATATTAACTCTAAAACAAAATATTTTTAAAACTACATTTGGTGTTGTAGTTAACCACAAATGGTGCCCGGGGCCGGACTTGAACCGGCACGTCCTTACGAACGAGGGATTTTAAATCCCTTGTGTCTACCAATTCCACCACCCGGGCATCGGGTTGCTCATAGAGCTGCGTGGAGTGTTGATGGAGGCGGAACCCGGAGTCGAACCGAGGTGGACGGATTTGCAATCCGCTGCATGGCCACTCTGCCATTCCGCCACATTAGATAATTGGAGCGGCACACGAGGCTCGAACTCGTGACCTCAACCTTGGCAAGGTTGCGCTCTACCAACTGAGCTAGTGCCGCTTTCTTTATCTTGGGGGCTATGCCCTCTCAACACGGACGCATTCTACAGAGATTATTAAACGCGTCAATATAAAAAATGCTAGTTTTGAACTGTTTGCTTATTTTTTATCTAAAATGGTGTGTAATTATACGTTTAGGATCAATTTTTGGTCAATTCAGACCATGCGGCAACTAAATACTGCAACATAGAGCTTAGCGTCAAGAATGTTGCAATGTATAAAAGACCATAGCTTAAGTAGATCATCCATGTATCAAACTGCCAAATCAAACCAATAATGGCTAGCATTTGTGCCGCAGTCTTAAACTTACCCATGTTTGATACAGCCACGTTATCACGCTTACCTTGCTCTGCCATCCATTCTCGTAATGCAGAGATTACAATTTCACGGCTAATAATAACTAATGCCGGTATCGTCATATATAAAGTTTGGTAATGACTTGATAAGGCAACTAATGCCGCACACACCATTACTTTATCAGCAACTGGATCTAAGAAAGCACCAAAAGGCGTTGATTGATTTAAACGACGCGCTAAATAACCGTCAAGGATATCTGTGATTGACGCAAGCCAGAAAACAAACGCAGCTGCGAAAAACGCCCATGAAAAAGGCAAATAAAATATCACCAAAAAAATGGGGATAAGAAAAAGTCTAAAGGTTGTGAGTGTGTTTGGAATATTCCACATAACTACTTGGAGATGTCTTTTTTTCTATATTCGCACGAAGGCTACGCCTTGTCATGCAAATGATTAAATATCTTTTCAGCCATTTCAGGGCTGATCCCAGGAACTTGTTTTAATTGGTCTATATTAGCAGCTTTTACCCCTTGCATGCCCCCTAAATATTTTAATAATGCTTGTCGGCGCTTTTGTCCAACACCGTTAATTTCTTCTAATAATGATTGAGTACGTTGTTTTTGACGTTTATTGCGATGTCCAGCAATAGCAAAACGGTGCGACTCATCGCGAATGTGTTGGATTAAATGCAACGCTGGTGCATCTGAGTCAAGTGGAATTGTTTTGCGCCCACCATCAATTAATAAAGTCTCTAAACCTGGTTTTCGACTTGTGCCTTTTGCAACACCCACCAGCAATGGCATCTTATTATGTGGCCAGTTTTCAAAATATTGCTCAGCACGAGATAATTGACCTTTACCACCATCGATAAATATGACATCTGGAATTTTTTCTTCATCAACTACTTTGTTGTAGCGCTTGTTAAGTGCAAACTCCATAGCTGCGTAATCATCGCCACCAGTTATACCCGTAACATTAAAGCGGCGATATTCTTTATTATTTGGACCTTGTGAATCAAACACCACACAACTTGCAATGGTGTTTTCACCCATTGTATGGCTGATATCAAAACATTCCATGCGATTAATATCATCAAGACGTAATGTTTCTTTTAGTTGTGCATAGCGTTTATTGATTGAGTCCTGCGTACTTTGTTTTACGCTGATGCTGTTAAGTGCATTTTTATTAGCGAGCTTTAAATACTGCGCCCGCTCTCCACGATTAGCAACTTTTAAACTGACTTTACGCTCAGAGATTGCCGTAAGCGCTTCACTTAAAGGCTCACTCTCTTCAATACTAAAGGGTAAGATAATTTCTTTGGCAATGCGCCCTGTTGCACCGGGTGCTAAATAATACTGACCTAAAAAAGAGGTTAGGATTTCTTCTTCACCAGAGTCTTTTGGCACTTTTGGAAAATAGGTTTTACTGCCTAGCACTTTGTGGTCGCGGATCATTAATAAGTGAACCGCATTTAATCCATTTAAGTGAGCAAAGCCCACTACGTCCATTTCGGCATGGTTACCTGAAATAGATTGTTGCTCCTGCATTTTCCTGAGCAACAAAATTTGGTCTCGTACTTTTGCAGCAAGCTCAAATTTAAGTTCTTTGCTAGCTTGTTCCATCTTTGCAATTAAATCGGCAATAACTTCATGGGACTTGCCTAATAAAAACTTACGAACAAAATCCACTTCTTGCTGATACTCATCATCGGAGATTTTATTTACACAAGGCGCTGAACAGCGTTTTAACTGATATTGTAAACATGGACGGCTTCTGGCTCTATAATAAGCATCTTCACATTGACGTACAGGGAAGATTTTTTGCATTAAACGCAAACTTTCAGATACTGCCCCCGCACTTGGGAATGGACCAAAATACTCGCCTTTTATTTTACGGCTACCACGATGAAAAGCTAGGCGTGGGTGTTTGTGAGCAGTTAACAGAATATACGGATATGACTTATCATCTCGCAACAAAATATTGTAACGAGGCTGATATTTTTTAATTAGGTTGTTTTCAAGTAATAAGGCTTCGGTTTCAGTGTTGGTCAGGGTGACTTCAATACTGCAAATATTGCTTACTAGTACACGCGTTTTACTATCAGTAACATTACTTCGAAAATAACTACTTACGCGCTTTTTTAAGTTTTTGGCCTTACCTACATAAATGACTTGCCCTTCACTATCAAGCATTCGGTACACACCGGGTTCACTTGATAGTGTTTTGAGAAAACGGGCTGGTTCGAAATCAGACATTGAGCAAATTAATGCGAGCTATCAATGTCGATCATTTTGTGGCGAATTGCTAAATGTGTAAGCTCAACATCACCACCTACATTTAGCTTTTCAAACATGCGATAGCGATAGCTATTCACTGTTTTTGAACTAAGATTCAAACGCTCTGCGATATCTTGCGCTTTCTCACCTTTGGTGATCATCAGCATAATTTGTAATTCTCGCTCAGACAAACTCTGGAATGGGTTTTCATCTGTACGGCCGCTGACCTGTGCAAGGGCAATTTGCTGTGCTATTTCAGGTGCAATATAGCGTTGCCCTGCATTTACAGCACGAATGGCGTTAACCATTTCATCAGAACCGGCACCTTTGGTTAGATAACCGTGAGCACCAATTTGCATTACTTTACTTGGGAATGGATCTTCACAATGCACAGTAAGTACAATAATTTTTACATCTGGGCAGTAGCGACAGATTTTCTTTGTCGCTTCTAAACCGCCAATACCTGGCATATTCATGTCCATCAACACGATATCAGGCGAATGTTGACGGCAAAATTGCACCGCTTCTTCACCGGTTTTAGCTTCACCCACCACTTTAAAACCACGAACATCATCAAGTATACGTCTGATCCCTGTCCGTACAAGTTCATGGTCATCAACTAAAAGTACATTAATCAATGGAACACCCTCAAATAACCCAAATAGCTGCTTTCGCACAATTTAATGTGCCACATTAGCACAGAAAAAGTGAAACGATAAATCAAAATATCGTTCCACTCATTAATTTTAAGCTGATGCTTTCTCGCTGAAACGATCAACCCATAAAGCAATGATACCATCACCTGTTACATTACAGGCAGTACCAAAACTATCTTGTGCTAAATAAAGTGCAATCATTAATGCAACAGCGCCTTCATTAAAGCCAAGCATACTTGTTAAAAGGCCCAATGCCGACATAACAGCACCACCTGGTGCACCAGGAGCTGCAATCATTACAACGCCTAGCATCATAATAAATGGCAACATACCAAACAATGATGGTACATCCATATTAGGAGATAAGAACATCACAGCCATCGCACACGTCACAATAGTAATTGTTGAACCTGACAAATGAATTGTTGCACATAAAGGTACCGTAAAGTTAGCAACATCTTCTTTTACGTTATTTGCTTTACTTGAGCGAAGTGAAACCGGAATAGTTGCTGCACTCGACATTGTACCTAAAGCAGTAAAATACGCGGGTAGCATGTTTTTTACAAGCTCTAATGGGTTTCGCTTTAGTAGCAGTCCAGTAGATACATATAAAACCGTTAGCCATAACCAATGCATAATTAATGCAGCCAGCAGAACAATACCAAAAGTTTGTAGTGTATCAACCACAGTACCAGCGACTGTCATTTCAGCAAATACACCAGCAATGTAAAAAGGTAAGGCAGGAATAATTACTTTTGCTAGTAAGCCATCAATAACATCACGGCCCTGATCAGACACTTTCTTTAAAGTATCAAGCTGTAACTGGCTCATTCCAATACCAAAAATGAATGCTGCAGCAAGAGCTGTCATTACACTCATTAGAGGTGGAATTTCTAAATCAATAAAGCTACCCACTTCTGTGGCGACTTCAGCTTCAAACGTTAAGCCCCCATCAAACAATGGGATCATAGCGCTGACAAGTAAAAACGCTAAGGTACCTGCAATAACGGTTGAACCATATGCAAAGCCAACCGTTTTTCCTAACAAGTGGCCTGACCCTTTTGGTAAGCCAGCAATACCTGATGCGATAAAAAATAAAATAATTAACGGAATGGTAAAGGTGATCAACTGACCTATTATTTCTTTTACTGTGTAAAGGAGTTCAACACCTGTTAGTGGCACATACAAGCCCACTAAAATACCGGCAACAATACCAGCAATTAATTTTAAAATTAAATTCATAACGATCACTTCAATTTTTAGGTGGTAATCTTTTACCACGTTTTAGTTTACTTTTGTTATAAAACAGCCAAATTAACGTTTAACTGCGCAATTTACCACCAGAGCTTGGCAGAATCTAATTTGAACGTAAATATATGCGGCCTGTCGCGTTGCATTTGTTAACAAAGTTGCAAATTAATAACATGCTCGCAGTTTTGAATACCCATATAGTGCTTATGTATAAATCAATGTTGAGTGCCGCTCTGTTGAGTGTGCCTTTTACTAGCTTGGCCATCAGCCAACCTATCACCCTTCCTTTTATTGCAGAACAGCCAACAATTGACGGTAAGCTTGATGAAGCAAGTTGGCAACGTGCAAAAAAAATTACAATAGATAACGTCACTTGGCCTTATGAGAACAGTAAGAGCCCTGTTACTACCTACGCTTATGTCTATGAAGATGGCGAAACGTTATTTATAGGTTTTGAAGCGAACGACCCTAACCCAGAACTTATTCGTGCTTTTTACCGTGACCGTGACGCAGCTTGGGATGATGACTTAGTCGGGCTAAAAATTGATTCATACAATAACTCTCAATTAGCGTATCAATTTTTTATTAACCCACTTGGCGTACAGCAAGATTCAATAGAAAACGAACTAACTAAACATGAGAGCTCATCATGGGACGGTATTTGGGATAGCGTCGGTGTTATCCATGATAAAGGCTACACAGTTGAAGTTGCTATTCCCTTACGCGTACTAAATTTTGACGACAGCGTCGCAAGCAAAACCATGGCAATGGAGTTTTTACGCTTTTTACCGCGCAGTGAACGGTTGCGTATCTCTAATATGCAGATTGACCACGGTAACAATTGTTGGATTTGCCAAATGCCAAGTTACCAAGGTTTTGAACAAGCCAAACAAGGCAATAACGTGGCGATTATCCCATCTGTGGTGCTTGGCAAAAATGAGACCCGCGATATTGATGGCGCTCGAGTTGATGATTGGGAGTCAGAGAACAATACTGAAGCCAGCCTAGATGTAAAATGGGGGATCACTCCTGATATTACCCTAAATGCGACCATCAACCCTGACTTTTCTCAGGTTGAAGCGGATGTCGCACAATTGAGTGTGAACAATAATTTCAGTTTGTTCTTCCCTGAAAAGCGCGCCTTCTTTTTAGATAACGCTGACTACTTTGCCTCAACTCTCAACCTTATTCATACCCGTAATATTGCCCAACCAGATTACGGAACAAAGATCACCGGCAGCAAAAATGGCCATACATTTGCCGGCTTCATTGCCAATGACACACAAACCAATGTGTTGATCCCTGGCAATTTAGGCTCATCTCTTGTTGCCCTTGACGAGAAAAGTGAAAATAGCGCTATGCGTTATCGATACGATTTTGAGTCAGGGTTATCGCTCGGTTCAACTGCAACACACAGACAAAGTCATGATTATAAAAACACGGTTTACAGTATTGATAGTAAATACAAGCCAACAGTGAACGATGTTTTCTTAGTCCAAGTATTAAAGTCACAAACACAATACAGCCAAGATTTTATCGACGAGTTATGTGATGGTGATAACTGCTTACAGCCCGAGCAAGTAATTTGTGAATTAAATAGTGACTGCGACTATAACGAAGGCGTACTTCGTGTTTTAAGTAAAGAACAGCAATCAGGTACTGGCTACTACGTAAAGTATCAACACGACGAGAAGTACTGGCGTGCCTTTGCTGACTATAATTATCGCGATGCTGATTTAAGAGCTGACTTAGGCTTTATCTCACAAGTTGATTTTAAAAAGTTTACGACTGGCGGTGAATACCGCTGGTATGGCGATAAAGGCAATTGGTGGAATCGCGCTAACCTTTACGCCGATTGGGATATTACCCACAACGAAAATAATGAACTTCTCGAAAAAGAAGCACAAACTAGTTTTTCAGTCAGCGGCCCGTTGCAGAGCTTTTTTGAGCTCTCTGTTGAGCACCGTAACCGCACCGGCCTTCGCCACGATAAATCACGTTTAGATATTGATGGTAACACTGACTTGTTTAGCGAAAATGGCGTTGGTTTTTACAGTGACTTTAAACCAACCGCAGGGGTATTTGCCTCTTTATATATGTATACAGGTAATGCCGTTGACTTAGCTAATAATCGTGTTGGTGATAAGTTCCATATACGCCCTGTGCTGAATATGAACCTTGGTAAGCATTTTGAAGTGCGTTTACGCCATACTTATGAGCAGCTTGAAGCCGACGGCAGTGAAGTATTTACCGCCAACCTAAGTGATGTGCGTTTAACTTATCAATTTAATGTGAATAGTTTTTTACGCCTTGCAGTCATTTATACCGATTTAGAGCGCAATCAGGCTAATTACATTGATGATGTAGATAGCCAATATAAAAAGTTAGCCACTCAGCTGCTGTATTCTTACAAGCTGAACCCGCAAACGGTATTCTTTGCAGGTTATTCTGATAATGGCTATCAAGATGATGAGCTTTCATCAATTACTAAAGAGCAGCGTACGTTGTTTGCTAAATTTAGCTACGCTTGGTTGCTTTAATACCTTATTAGCGCATCTTTTGGTGCGCCCTCCCCTTTCTTTGTTTGCTTATTCCTAAACTATACCCAAGCCACCTCAAGATGCAGAATTCAGCGTTTCGCAGGTGCTTAATATCAAGGCGTTATTTGCAAGAATGGCAGTCCCTTTTAAGAAGTAACAACGATGAGAGTAAGTGCCTGTGAAGCGCCCAACGGGTTGGTTTAAAAGCGATTTATACTGCGTTATTGATTTTAGCAATAGAACCACTATTACTTGCAATCAATGCCTTGCCTAAATCGCTTTTAATTTCAACTGAAACTCGCACCTTGAGATGGTTTGGGTATATAAGCCTATTCGCTATATGTTATAGCCAAACTTTACTTTCGTTTTTTATTCACCACAGTAAAGTGTGACTATTACAGATCGCTAGCCTAAGCTATTCGATCACGATTGAATAAATTGCTTCCAAAGGAACACTATGTCTAACATTTTTGAAGATAATTCATTAACGATTGGTAATACTCCAATCGTAAAGCTTAACCGCGTAACCTCAGGTAATGTTTTTGCTAAAGTAGAATCACGTAACCCAAGTTTCAGTGTTAAATGCCGTATAGGCGCTTCAATGATCTGGGAAGCAGAAAAGTCAGGTGTATTAACCAAAGACAAAGAGTTAATCGAGCCTACTTCGGGAAATACCGGTATTGCACTTGCGTTTGTTGCTGCTTCTCGTGGTTATAAGTTAACACTGACTATGCCTAACACTATGAGCCTAGAACGTCGTAAATTGTTAAAAGCGTTAGGTGCTAACCTAGTTCTAACTGATGGCGCTAAAGGTATGAATGGCGCAATTGAGAAAGCAAAAGAAATTCAAGCAAGTGACCCTGAAAAATATATTCTTCTACAACAATTCGAAAACCCTGCAAACCCGAAAATTCACTTTGAAACCACGGGCCCTGAAATCTATGAAGCAATGGATGGTAAAATTGATATCTTCGTAGCAGGTGTTGGTACGGGTGGTACTATTACGGGTGTTAGCCGATACCTTAAACTTGAAAAAGGTTTAAATGTTCAGTCAGTTGCTGTTGAACCAACTAACTCACCAGTGATCAGCCAAACCTTAGCTGGTGAAGAAGTAAAACCGGGTCCTCATAAAATTCAAGGTATAGGTGCAGGTTTCATCCCTGGTAACCTTGATTTAGAAGTTGTTGATGCCGCTGAGCAAGTATCAAATGAAGATGCAATTGCAATGGCGCATGAACTGATGAAAAATGAAGGCATTTTAGTAGGTATTTCTTCTGGTGCTGCAGTTGTTGCTGCAAAACGCCTTGCTGAAAAGCCTGAAAACGCAGATAAAAATATTGTGGTAATTTTACCAAGTGCAACTGAGCGTTACTTATCTAGTCCATTATTCGCTGAAGAGTTCAGCGATAAAGAGCTTGTTCAGTAAGAACGACTAAGTTGTCTAAAAAGGATGCAAAGATGCATCCTTTTTTATTACCTAAAATAGATAAAACCAATAAATTTACCGAGTTAACTTTACATCATGCTAATTTAGTCACACACTTAATATTAAGTTCACTCGTAAAACAACAAAAATGAAAAATATACTCTTAATTTTTATTCTGTTAAGTAGCAGCGTCCTTTTCGGTTGCGGCTCCGAAGACGCTCCAAAAGGCGAACAAAATACGCCAGGTAATGTGGCTACTCTCTATTTTGATGCCTTATATAACCAAAACGATTTGAATCTTGCCATGGAATACTCCACTCCAAAAATGGCGCGTATTATGAAATCTTATGGTACTGCTGGGCAGTTCGCTCGTAACCTTGTCAATATGCAATACGATGAAGTCGTAATTGAAGTCGATATGACCAATATGAGTTTACGCGAGCAATATGGCGATAAAGCCAATATCAATTTAATTTTTACTGGTTATTTTAATGGTAAGAAAGTTGATGATATGCGCAGTGTGAAAATGATACGTAAGAAAGGAAAATGGTACATAGAAAAAATTAATGCCGATCCATTTGCACGTTAATTTAAAACTAAAAAAGGGCCTGATGGCCCTTTTATAGTATAAGAGTATTGATATTACTCTTCGTCAAACTCTTGATGTTGACGCTGTGCAGGACGCGCTAAGATCTCAACGTAAAACGATGTAAGCCCTTTAGCTTCGATATCGCTAATACACTTATTAATCTCTGCCACGTGAACGACATTGGCCTCATCCGCTGACTCACCAAACTTACAGTCAAATGCCCAATAGTCAGCACCTGCTGGGAGTGTTTTATTACGCTCACGTTTTAAGTATTTTTTTACTTCGTGCTTGGCTGCATCAACCATACGAGGATATTTAATTTTCTCGTGGTTTAGCGTGAATGTTTTCTTCATTATAGTCCTAGTAACTTGGTTCAATGACAATGGCATTAAGCCATAGGCTGCTATTATAACAAGCACATCTTAATTTAGCTGTACTTTTTGCCATTTTACTTAAATATAGTTTATTCAGAGTCTATGACAATTCGATTAAGCCGCTAATACTTAGGCTGTTGCTAAATGTAGAGGTTGATGTATAGCTTCATCATTTAGGCTGTCATAAAAGGCAGCTGCATCTATTTGTGGCCGCTCAACTGGTTTATTCTTTTCGTAAAAACGTTTTCTAACTGCAGGTTCACAGTTATCAATCACTTCAAGTGGCACATGCTGCCTATCATCACGTATATTCAGTGGTTCAGGATTTAAGCAATGACGCAACCTGATATCTGATAAACCACCTTGCAATAGCCTGTAAGCATTTTCTTGACCAATCAGCATGTCAAACTGCTCAGGTGCCAATGGTTGTGCTGGCCCTGCTCCTAATTCAGTTCGCAGAACAGATTCAGACACATCAGGGTTGGTTAATTCAGTTTTTGGTAGGTGAAACTGACTAAAATCGAGCACATCATGAGAAAGCATTGCTAGTAATAAAGCAAACTCCCCAGGGCGTTTCTCTTGAACACTTTTATTTAGACGATTATCGAGTTGACTCTCTGTGAGCAACAAACCATCAATTTGCATAGTCTTTAGCCAAATAGTTTCTTGATTAACCAGTTATCGGCATTTATGTAATTTTCTTTAGTTTTTTTCTTTACTTAAATAACCAGTTTGCTATTATCAGCGCCGTTGCATTGGAGGGGTTCCCGAGCGGCCAAAGGGATCAGACTGTAAATCTGACGGCTCAGCCTTCGCTGGTTCGAATCCAGCTCCCTCCACCACTTTTCTTATTTGAAAAGTGGGGCCAAATGCAATAGTAAAATCTGTGTGGAGGGGTTCCCGAGCGGCCAAAGGGATCAGACTGTAAATCTGACGGCTCAGCCTTCGCTGGTTCGAATCCAGCTCCCTCCACCACTCTTTACTCTTTCTAACTTTACTCTTTCTAACTTTACTCTTTCTAACTTTACTCTTTCTAACTTTACTCTTTCTAACTTTACTCTTTCTAACTTTACTCTTTCTAACTTTACTCTTTCTAACTTTACTCTTTCTAACTTTACTCTTTCTAACTTTACTCTTTCTAACTTTACTCTTTCTAACTTTACTCTTTCTAACTTTACTCTTTCTAACTTTACTCTTTCTAACTTTACTCTTTCTAACTTTACTCTTTCTAACTTTACTCTTTCTAACTTTACTCTTTCTAACTTTACTCTTTCTAACTTTACTCTTTCTAACTTTACTCTTTCTAACTTAAGCTACCAACTCAAACTACTACCATTTGCTTTTAGCCAACTTTCTGCTTTTTTATAGTCAGGATAAAAATGGCACACTCGCTGCCAGAACTTAGCGCTATGATTCATATGTCTGAGGTGCGCAAGTTCGTGAATAATGACATAATCAATCACCCATGTCGGCGCGCTTGCTAAATGTAAATTAAATGCAAGCTCTCGGCGCTTATTACAACTGCCCCAACGACGTTTATAATGTTGAATCTTTAACTTTGCAGGTAAATCTTCAGTCATTTGCAAACAGTAGTCATGAACACGCATTTCAATATAGCTCTCAAGCTTTTCATGTAAAAACCGTTCTAGCAGAGCTAAGTAGTTAGCTTCTTGATATTTGACCCGTGATGAAATAGATAAAGTGAGCCGAGATTGTGCATCTTGTTGCCAAGTGCTTTTAGGGCCTTTAGCAAAAATTATCGGCACACTCTGACCGAATAACTTAATAGTCGCGTTTACAAGAGGAAGTTGACGTCGTTCAGCTTGTGAGGATTGTCTTGCGATTTGTTCTGCGACCCAATCCTGTTTTGTCTTTAGCCAACCATCTATCTCAGTTTGTGAGACATAAAAAGGCGCATAAACAGTGAGTTTCTGCTCAGCAACTTTAATTGCAACTGTTGTTCTGCGTTTACTGCGCTTTAAGGTGTAATCTAACAAATATAAGCCAATTCAATTAATAAAAATGAGAGATTCCATTTTACCCTGCTAAATAGCTGCTAATCTATAAAGATGACTAACAAATAAGTTTTCGTCCTTATGCCTGATAAACCATGTTGTAGTTATACCTCACCAACAGGTAACAAGTGCCAAGAAACAGATATGGGCTCTGGATTTTGCTTTTGGCATGATAGTAAATTTGATAAATCAGGGCTAGACCTCACCCAAAAATTAGAGCGCTATGCAAAAAAAGGGGGATTATTAGAAGGCCTGCAACTGAAAAGAGCGAACCTTTCAGGACTAAACTTAATCAAACAGGATGACGAAGAAGGCTATGATCTCTCTTATTGTAATTTTTACCGCGCGAATTTAACGGGCGCTCACTTATTTAATAACAAAATCTCCAACGCCTCATTGATGAAAGCCAATTTACATAGCGCTAGTTTGCATTACTGTGATTTAAAAAATACCAACCTACTGGGTATTAAACTCAATGACAGCCGTATTGATAATATCGAACTGGGCGATCAATTATTACAAGAAGCGGCTGCATTTAAAGCTCGTAAAAATAAACAATTCGCAGAAGCCCGAGACTTATTTGAACAATCAGAAGAAATATACCGAAACTTAAGGAAAGCCTCAGAACATCAAGGGCTATTTGAGCTAGCCGGTAACTTTACATACAAAGAATTACGGATGCGCCATGCGCAGTACCCTAGAGGTTCAACCAAGCAAATTACTTCAAGTTTTATTGACATGCTGTGCGGTTATGGAGAAAAACCCGAGAATGTTATTCGCTTTAGCTTGTCACTAATTATTTGCTGTGCCTTTTGTTATTTCTTATTTGGGGTAAGTTATCAAGATTCAGTGATGCAACTAAGCGTTGAAAACTCATTTACAAGCAATTTATCGGCATTATTAAATAGTTTTTATTTCAGTGTGGTAACTTTTACAACCCTTGGTTATGGGGATATTACTCCGATTGGCTTTTCAAGGTTGATTGCAGCAATAGAAGCATTCTGTGGCAGCTTCTCGCTTGCTTTGTTCGTTGTTGTCTTTGTAAAGCGAATGACCCGCTAGCGCATAATATATGAGCCTATATGCTCCTTCGCTTGATACATTTTCTTATCAGCACGATTAATTAACTCCTCAGCATCTACTGTGCTATCAAGTGGTGCTGCTATAAGGCCAAAACTTAAATGAAGCTCAGGGTACTGTTGTTCGAATGCAGCTATTAGTTTTTCACAAATATTAACACCACTGTCTATCTCGCAATCAGGCAAAATGACACAAAACTCATCTCCCCCGTAGCGACAAGGAATATCAATCTCGCGTATATTTTCAAGTAAATATTGGCCTATATATTTAAGCACTTCATCGCCTTTTAAATGCCCTTGCGTATCATTTACTGACTTAAAGTCATCCAGATCAAAATACACAATGGTTAATGGTGATTTGTGCCGTCTTGCTCTGGCAAGATCCCGTTGTAATAACTCTTGCATGACACGGCGATTATATAGGTTGGTGAGTGGGTCAAGCTTCGCTAGCTTCTCAAGCTCTTGAGTACGCTGCGCAACTTTTTCTTCGAGGCCTTTTGCGTAAACTTCGGTGCGACGTTTCGCATTTTCAATTTCGCCCACCAAACTATCAATATAAGTGTCAAAGACCAAGGTGGTATCAAAGTAAATTAGCTTATCTATGATGTTTAGCGTTTGATTCAATTCAGCTTGATCGCTTATTGTCGCCCTAAGCACATTAAAAATGAGTTCTTTTAAAGTACACACTGCCGATAAATAGAGTTTTGGTTCAACCCCAATACGCTTATGTACCATGCCAATACGTAAGCGGTTATTAACATATTCATGTTCGTAACGACCACAAAATAGATCAATAATATATTGGCGTTGCGCATCTCTTAGTCGCGTTAAAGTATCCGCATCACCAATTAATAAAGAAATTTCATCAACTTCGGTTTGCTTTTTATAAAATTCATTCACTACATTTTCGATGGCTGATTCGATAATAGGTTTGTAGTTCAAAAGAGATGAGAGACTGTTTGAACTCAGCCCCAATAAGCTCATCCTATGCTGAATTTCGACATCATTAATTTGCATTTGCTCAACTAAAGTCTGCTCAGTTCTTCTCATCTACTCACCTCGGACTACTCCTTTTTAATTAAATATAGTCAAGGTTTTCAATACTACGTACTTAAGTGATAGGTTTTTCTCTAATTTAACAATAATTTGTATTAAACTAGCTTTATAAGCCGTTTCAAAAAAATATTATGCTCGCAAAATTTTTTATTACCAATCAAGACCCCAGCCTAATTGTCAGCGGTGTTTATGATCCAAGCTTAGTTGTACTTTCTATTGCTACCGCTATCTTTGCTGCTTATTTTTCACTCCATATCATTGATTTAGCGAACAGAACTCACTTTAATTCATACCGAAAATTAGGCAGTGCAACCGGTGCTTTGGTTATGTCAGGCGGGATTTGGAGCATGCACTTTATTGGTATGTTAGCTTTTTCTTTGTGCACCAACGTTGAGTACGACCCAACTCTGACATTTTTTTCATTCATACCTGCATTTTTAGCCTGCTACACCGCTTTTTCATTTTTGAGACGCAAAGATTTAAAGCAAATTCCAAAAACAATTAAACTTCTAATTGCTTCTGTGTTGCTAGGGTCAGGTATAGGAACCATGCACTATTCAGGCATGGCTGCCATGCAAATGAGCCCTCTACTTCGCTACGATCCAGTTTGGTTTGCAGCATCAATTGTGGTGGCAATTGCTTTATCTTTTGTAGGCTTATATGCGCGCTTTCATCTTAGCGAACATTTTAAAAAGCTAACCATGCTACAAACCCGTGTCATTTGCGCCATTATTTTTGGCTTTGCAGTCGCAGGAATGCATTACATGGGCATGGCGGCAACACGTTTTGTCGCAACCTCACCTTTGTTATCCGAAAACGTGCAAACGTCGCAACTTACTTTTATCGCCATTAGCGTTTCATTTGCCACCGTATTATTAACCGCTCTGGTTGGGATTATTAATGGCATGGTGCGTTTTCGTTTATTACTTGCAGAAAAATCAGCAGAAGAGTCGCGCCTAGATGCCATTTTAGGCACTGCAATAGATGGCATCGTCACGATTAATATTCATGGCATTATTTTAAGCTTTAATAAATCAGCAGAAACTATTTTTGGTTGGCGCCAAGACGAAGTACTAGGCAAAAATGTAAAACTATTAATGAACGACGATATTGCTGCTCAGCACGATGATTATTTAGCTGATAGTAGCAGGCATGAAGTTAAAAAAGTCATTGGCGTTAACCGAAATGTCTATGCAAAACATAAAGATGGTCACTTATTCCCTATTCGCCTAGGACTTGGTGAAGTAAAACAGCCTAATGCAGAAACACTATTTGTTGGCTTTATAACCGATCTAACAGAGCAACGTGCACTGCAGCAAAGTCTTGAAGAAAAAGAGAAGCAATATCGTACGTTAATGAACAATACCCCCGGCGCTGTATTTCGTTGCTTGTTAGATGAACACTGGACGATGAAATTTATAAGCCCAAGTGTTACTGACTTAACAGGATATAGCCCTGAAGAGTTTACCAATGGCACAGTTACATTTGCTCAAATCATTAATAATGATGATGTAGTGCATATTGATGAAGTTATTGAAAAAGCCATAGCAGAAAAAAACCAATATGCTGTTGAATACCGCATTCGCCACCGAAGTGGAAAAGTTGTGTGGGTTTTAGACCAAGGAACAATTAACGAAAATAGTGACTCTGACCAAAAGTGGATCGATGGTGTACTCATTGATATCACTACTCGTCACGAATATGAAGAGTCACTTAAACAAGCAAAACAAGAAGCTGAAGCTGCAGCACAAGCAAAACAATCATTTATGGCAAATATGAGTCATGAAATACGCACACCAATGAATGCAATAATTGGCTTTAGCGACATATTAATGGATAGCCCACTCAGTAAAGAGCAACAAAAGCATATTATTACAGTGAATAAATCAGCTCGCTCACTGCTGCATTTACTCAATGAAGTCCTTGATTCTGCAAAATTAGAAAAAGGCAAACTCGATATTCACGCTGAGCACTTTAACTTACAAGCGCTACTCGACAACATCGTATCGACCTTTTGGCTCGAAGCTAAGCGAAAAGATATCCTGCTTGATTTGATCATCGCTGATAATGTTGCGCCTATTTATATTGGCGATGAATCCCGAATTCGCCAAGTGATGAATAATCTCATTGGTAATGCCATTAAATTTACAGAACAAGGTTCTGTAACGATTACTGTAAGTCAAACTCCAGATAAGCAATTACTTTTTGAAGTGCAAGACAGTGGTATTGGCATAGCGAAGCACCGCTTAGATGCTATTTTCCAGCCATTTGAACAAGCTGACGGTACTATGACACGCCGCTTTGGTGGCACAGGTTTAGGCACCACTATTAGTAAACAGCTTGTTGAATTAATGGGCGGTTCAATTGATGCTAATAGTGAAGAAGGAAAAGGAAGTTGCTTTTACTTCACCCTTCCTTTGCAAGAGGGTGATATTAACAAAGTAGATGTATTTTCTTGTAATCAATTGAATTTACCAAAGCTTCAAATATTAGTGGTTGATGATATTGAGCAAAATATTGAGCTGCTCAATATTTTATTATCTCAAGCTGGGCACACAGTAGTTACCGCTCAGAATGGCCTTGAAGCCATTGCTGCATTTGAGCAACAAAACTTTGATGTGATTTTAATGGATATACATATGCCAGAATGTGACGGAATAACTGCCTGTAAGGAAATCCGTGAAATTGAAAAAGTCAGATGCTTAAAAATTACTCCTATCATCGCTTTAACGGCGAGTGTTTTACAACAAGATAAAATTACTACAAAGCAAGCCGGGATGAATGGTTTTGCAAATAAACCTGTTGATATTAACCAGCTGAACCATGAAATCGCGAAAGTGCTTGGTTTAGAAGTAAATAAAGTCACTAGTAATAAAATGCGTGATGAAAGAAAACACATCAACTACGACAAAGGTGTTTTGATGTGGGGAAGCAAAGAGAAGTTAAATATGGAAATTGGCTTATTCCTAAGCAATCATCAACAGAGCATTCTACGACTGAAGGATCAAAAACTCAGTGAAAACGAACAAAAATTAATTTTGCATACTCTTAAAGGAGTCGCAGGTAATTTAGCCCTAGCAAAATTATTATATTTGTTATCAAACGCTGAGAAAGAACGTGAAAAGGAAAGCTTCCCTTCACTCATTGCCGAATGCGAACAAGAATGGCAAACTCTAATTGCATTGCTTGCAGATCAGCAGCAGCCCAGTTCACAACAGCAACGTATACACGAAGTGTCATTGGACGCATTTATTAGCCAAATTGACACACTGCAAGAGCAAGCTGAGCATGCAGAAATAGACGATGATTTATTAAGCCTGGTGCAATCCCAAGCACCTACAACCTATAAAGAGCAGGTTGTTGAAATTTGTGCGCATTTTGAAAACTTTGACTTTGATGCAGCAAGTACCGCTTTATTAACTCTAAAGCATACAGTCCAAGCTGCTAAGGAACACCTATGACACAACTCTCAGAACGTGCAAAGATTTTGGTCGTCGATGATGAACCTGCAAATTTAAAAGTGATCCGTGAAGTACTTGCTAACGATTATCGCTTATCGTTTGCTAAATCTGGGGAACTTGCTCTTCAACTTATTGAGAATGAACCACCTAAGTTGATTTTGCTCGATATTATGATGCCCGATATGAGCGGCTTCGAAGTCTGTAAAGTGTTAAAAGCAAATCCTAAAACAGCGCATATTCCTGTTATCTTTGTTACGGCACTTTCACATGAACAAGATGAATCTGAAGGCTTTGCTCTTGGTGCAGTCGATTATATTACCAAACCAATTAGCCCCGCAATTGTCAGGGCTCGGGTTAAAAATCACTTATCCCTAGTGCAAGCTGAGCAACTGCAATTAGCTCATATTGATTTGATTCAACGTTTAGGTCGAGCTGCCGAATATAAAGACACTGACACCGGTGAGCATATCGCAAGAATGAGCCGCTACAGTAAAGTACTCGCCCTTGCCTATGGCATGAGTGAGTATGAAGCCGAGCAGCTTAAACAGGCAGCCCCAATGCATGATGTTGGTAAAATCGGTATTCCCGACGCCGTGCTTTTGAAACCTGGGCGCTTAAACGAAAACGAATACGAGCACATGAAACAACATGCTTTAATAGGTGCGAAGATTTTAGAAAACTCACCTTCGCCGCTATTACAATTAGCTCATAAGCTTGCCCTTGAACA
This sequence comes from Pseudoalteromonas apostichopi, assembly GCF_030297135.1. Taxonomy (NCBI): domain Bacteria; kingdom Pseudomonadati; phylum Pseudomonadota; class Gammaproteobacteria; order Alteromonadales; family Pseudoalteromonadaceae; genus Pseudoalteromonas; species Pseudoalteromonas apostichopi. Next base: position 3,102,721 of record NZ_AP028065.1, on the reverse strand, counting down.
CCATGAAAAGTGGGATGGTACGGGTTATCCGTATGGCCTTAAAGGCAAAGAAATCAGTATTGAAGGACGTATTGTAGCTATTGCTGATGTATTTGATGCTTTAACCTCAAAACGCCCCTATAAAAAAGCCTGGTCGATTGAAGAAGCCCTCGACTTATTAAAAGATGAGGCAGGTAAGCATTTTGATCCGCAATTAGTCGATTTATTTATCGGCCAAATAGATAGCATCATAGAAATCAAAAACACTTATACCAGCTAATGGCGAATTAAAGGCCTCATTTGAGGCCTTTTTTAATTGCTTCGTAATCATGCGAAGTAATTTCATGGCTATTACCAGCACAATCTTTAAAATACATTGAGTAAGTAACACCATGGTCGGCAACAACAGTTTTAATATCAAATTGAGCTAAATGTTCAAGCCATTCTAGAAACTGTGCTGCATTTGCGCCAAAAGCAATCCCCTTGCTTCTACCCTCAGCTTCAAACAGTGCCAGACGAATCGTTTTTGCTTGATCTTCTAGGGTTAACGGACCTTTTCCTTCATCCCAAAAAGCAAGCTCAGGAACGACGGTAAAACCAAGTACCTGTTGATACCAGCCAACAGCTTTAGCTAAATCATCAACATTTAAGTGGCAATGGTCAACACCACATAAAGATGGAATAGCCATATTACTCGCCAATTTCTGTTTTTAACTGTTCTAAAAATTCGAGCATATAAGCTGTGCGTCTTTTGGCTTCATCTTTCGCTGATGGCGTGTTCATACTCTCGCTAATGTTTAACAGCTTAATGAAAAAATGATCGAGGGTGTATTTTGTATCATCGGGTTCGCGGTTTAAGCAAAATGGATCGTCTTTATGGTACAGATAGCGACCAATTGAGCCCCCTACCTTCATACAGCGGCTAACACCGATTGCACCTAATGCATCCATTCGATCTGCGTCTTGTACTATTTGCGCTTCGACACTTTCAACTTTGATATTGGCACTAAAGCTATGTGCCACAATAGCATGATGAATGGCACTGAAATACTGCTCTGGATAATTAATTGAGGCTAAAAAACTTAACGCCTTGTCTGCAGCCATGGTCGATGCTTTTGCCCGATCTGGGTGGTTTTTTGCAACCGCAACACAATCATGTAACCAAGCTGCGGGTAACACCACAGCCATTTCTGCCTGCTCGGCAATACATAATTGTTTTGCAACCCTCACTACTCGCTCAATATGACTAATATCGTGTGCGACATCGGCATGAAGTAAAGACAAAATAAAGTCTCGACACTGAGTTTCTAAAGCTGCAAAGTCTATTTCTGGCTGCATATACAGACTATCACCATTAACTAATTGAAATTATGCTTACTTTAGCGTGGTTGCTGGATTTGTTCAAAACATTCATTGTATGTTTGTCAGTGCTTCATTAAACTATGCCCCCTTTTGTTTGACGCGAGAATCCCTATGTCATCTGCTATTTACCTGCAAGCTGGTCGAGAAAAATCACTAAAAAGAAAACACCCATGGGTGTTCTCAAAAGCCATTAAAAAAGTAAAAGGTAAGCCAGGACTAGGTGATACTGTCACTATCTATGACAATGACGGCAAATTTTTAGCGATTGCTGCTTACAGCCCGCAGTCGCAAATTCGTGCTCGCGTATGGAGCTTCGATCAAAACGAAATCATTGACCAAGCATTTTTTGAAAAGCGTTTGCGCCGTGCCTATGATGCGCGCGAACAGGTGATCAGCGAAGGCGGCTTAACGGGTTTTCGTTTAAGCGCTGCTGAGTCTGATTACTTGCCAGGCATCACTATCGATAAATTTGATAATGTACTGGTGTGCCAACTGCTTAGTGCCGGTGCAGAGCGCCATAAAGGTGAAATTGTTGCTGCACTAATGACTATTTTCCCAGGCTGCGATATTTATGAACGTTCAGATGTTGATGTTCGTACTAAAGAAGGCCTTGAGCCAATCAAGGGCGTACTTTGGGGTAAAGAACCAACAGAGCCAGTCGTCATTGAAGAAAATGGCTTAAAACTCGAAGTAGACATTCTTGAAGGCCACAAAACTGGCTTTTACTTAGACCAACGTGATAGTCGTGCAGCTCTTGAGCGCTTTGTTAAAGACAAAACAGTATTAAACTGCTTTAGCTACACAGGTACTTTCTCGCTCTATGCTTTACGTGGCGGTTGTAAACACGTTACTAACGTCGATGTGTCACAGCCAGCGCTCGATACGGCTAAGCGTAACGTTGAGCATAACAACCTTGACTTATCTAAAGTTGATTTTGTGAAACAAGATGTCTTTAAGTTATTGCGCCAATACCGTGATGAAGGTGTGCAATTTGATACTATTGTTATGGACCCACCAAAATTTGCTGACAACAAAGCGCAATTAACCGGTGCATGTCGTGGTTATAAAGATATTAATATGATTGCGATGCAAATCTTAAAGCCTGGGGGAACCTTACTGACATTTTCATGTTCTGGGTTAATGGAACAAAATTTATTTCAGAAAGTGGTTGCGGATGCTGCCCTTGATGCAGGTAAAGACTTATTGATCATGGAGCGACTAAATCAAGCTGCCGACCACCCGATTGCTGGCAGCTACCCTGAAGGTTTTTATCTTAAAGGCCTAATCTGTAAAGTATACTAAGCAAAGAGATTAGTTAAAATTTACAATTTCTAAACCGGCACTCAAGGAGCCATCTTGCTCCTTGGTTGCTCGTATCACCCGTGCTGTAGCATCAAATGAGGTAATAGCGGTGCTAGTCGAAGCAATTAACACGCGATAAAGACGGCCTATTTCTAAAGCTTCATCAAGATGAATTGCAAGCCCTGTTGCACTTAAGTCAGTGCATATCGCCTCAATTTCTGCGCCATTAGCAACATCTAACGGGATAAGTTTTGCAGGGGTATGAATTTGCATGCGGCGAAAGTCGCGTTTCTCCTCATGAAACATATGGCCTCCTATACCAGTGTTTTTATTTTCTCTATTAATGTTTTAACAGAAAAAGGCTTCACTACATAGGCGTCGCACCCAGCATCAAACCCCGCTTTTTGTTCAAGCTCGGTTTCAAGGCCAGACACCATGACAACAGGGATTTGCTCTGTTTCTGGGGTGTTTTTTAGTAATCGGCAAGTATCATAACCATCTAAGCCCGGCATACAAACATCTAACAGTATAGCATCTGGCGGCTCAGCTATGGCTGACGTTAAACACGATGTGCCTGAGTTTGCATAGCTTAACGAAAACTCATCTCCAAGGCTTGCTTTGAGCATTTCAAAATTAAAATATTCATCATCAACGACCAAAATGCTTGGTCGCGGTCGATTTACCGCTCGCTCAGGAACTGAGATCGGTCTTTCCTTTTCAATGCCCACATAATCTCCTTTTAGCATTTGTGTTTGTAACTTAAAGCAAGGAAGCGCTTAGCTCACTGCTCATTCCTTAGTATTATAACTCACATTCTTTGATTGCGTTTAAAACACGTTTAGCAGATACAGGATAAGGCGTCCCTAGTGTTTGTGCAAATAAAGAAACACGTAATTCCTGTTGCATCCAAAATATCGCGCTTATTTCTTCAGGAATAGGCATACCCTTAGGAATTTTATTCGCTAACTTTTGATATTGCTCAGCCACTTTTTCAAGTTCAAGCACGCACAGCCTGTCACGATTAGGGTCGACTGGTAATTTTTCTAAGCGTCGTTCAATGGCTTTTAAGTAACGAATTAAATCCGTCATTTTTGCTGCACCATGCTGGCTGACAAAGCCTTTAAACACCAAGCTTTGTAACTGTGATTTAATATCACCGTGCGCCGTGATCATAGTTAAATCAACACGACCTTTCATACGTTTATTTAAGCCATGAGCTATACTCAGCACTTGCTCTACTTGGGTGGCAATCTCAACAACAGTATCACCGAGCTCTCCGCGAATTTGCTCCTTCGCTTTTTCAAATGCATCTGCAGTACGGATGTTGCCATATTTAGTTAATAGGCTATCCACTGCTGCGGCGATACAATCATTAATTAGGTCATTCACCTTACCAAAAGGGTTAAAGTACAAACCTAATTTAGATTTATTTGGTAAATTTTGCTGTAAATATTTAATCGGTGATGGCACATTTAATAATACTAAGCGACGTAAACCTTGTTGGTGCGCCTGCTGTGCTTTGTGTTCATTATCAAATAGCTCAACCGCTGCAGAATCTTTCTTATCCACGAGTGCTGGAAACGCTTTGATTTCGTATTGACCCTGCTTTTTCACATAAGAGCTTGGTAACTCACCAAAGCTCCACTCGGTCAAATCGGCTTTCTCTATGCCCTTGTCGGCTACTTTCGATAAGGTATCCGTTACCTTGCCTTGTAACTGGGCTTTCAGCTTTGCCAAGTTTAAACCACGAGCGAGTAACTTATTGTGTTCATCACGTACTTCAAACTGCAAGCGTAAATGCGGAGCAAGGGTTGATAAGTCCCACGCATCAGACTCCACACGAACCCCTGTCATACGTAACAAACGAGTGCTGATTGCATCAATTAGGCTGCCTTGCATAGGCTCAATTGCAGCGAGTACGGCGTCGGCGTAGTTTGGTGCAGGCACAAAGTTGCGACGAATTGTCTTTGGTAGCGACTTAATTAGCGCACAAATTAACTCATGTCTAAATGCTGGAATGTGCCAATCAAAGCCTGTTTCTTGTACTTGGTTTAGAAGCGCTACCGGAATTTGTACCGCAACACCATCGACTGCCTGACCCGGATCAAAATGATAAGCCAGAGGTAATAACAAGTTGTCCTGCTGCCAAGTATCAGGGTAGTCAAACTCAGTGACATGATCAGCACCATGCTGCATTAACTCTTCTCGAGACATGTGCAAAAAGCGCTTATCCTTTTGCTTTTGTGTCTTCCACCATTTATTAAATGCGGCACGATTATTTATATCTTGCGGAATTTTCTTGTCGTAGAATTCAAATAAGGTTTGTTCATCGACCAAGATATCACGCCGACGTGATTTATTTTCGAGTACCTGAATATCTTCAATTAACTCTTGATTATACTGTAAAAACCCTTCATTTTGACCCAGCTCTTGTTCTACTAAAGCGGTGCGAATAAACAACTCACGACTGACTTTAGGATCAATATTGCTATACACACAGCGGCGCTTATTAACAATTAACAGCCCATACAAGGTTTGCTGTTCAAACGCGATAACTGCACCAGGCTTTTTCTCCCAATGCGGTTCGCTGTAGCTGCGCTTAACTAGGTGTTGCGCAAAGCCTTCAACCCATTTCAAGTCTATACGCGCGTTGATTCGAGCATAAAGCTTGCTCGTTTCAACAAGCTCTGCCGACATAATCCATTTTGGGCTCTTTTTAAATAAGCCTGAGCCAGGGAAAATATGGAACTGGCTATTGCGTGCACCTTTATAAAGCTGTTTTTCATCCTTAAAACCAATATGGCTTAACATACCGCTTAATAAAGATTGATGGATTCGGTCACTATCAGCAACATTGGTGGTAGCCTTCATGCCCATTTCATTACAAACCGTCGATAGCTGATAGACTATATCTTGCCATTCACGGATGCGCATATAGGCTAAGAAGTCCTTTTGGCATAACTTTCTAAATTGGCTATTGCTCAATTCTGATTGCTGCTCTTCAAGGTAATTCCACAGATTTAGAAAAGCGATAAAGTCTGAATCTGGATCATCAAAACGACCATGTTTTTCGTCTGCTGCGCCACGTTTTTCTTGCGGTCGTTCTCTTGGATCTTGAATAGACAATGCCGCAACAATAATGATCACTTCACGCAGTGCACCTAAGCTATCAGCAGTTAGCACCATTTTCGCTAGACGTGGATCTACCGGTAATCGACTTAAGCTCCTACCTGACTTAGTCAGTTCGGTTTTCTTGTGACGTTTTGCAGGCTTAATGGCTTCGAGTTCTTCAAGCAACGTCAAACCATCGTTAATATTACGACTATCAGGCGCTTGCACAAACGGAAACTGCTGCATGTCGCCAAGTCCCAAACCGAGCATTTGCAAAATAACAGAGGCTAAGTTGGTGCGTAAAATTTCAGGATCAGTAAACTCTGGGCGCGAATTAAAGTCTTCTTCACTGTATAAGCGAATACAGATACCCGCTTCAATACGACCACAGCGGCCTTTTCGCTGATTGGCACTTGCCTGCGAAATTGGTTCGATCGGAAGCCGTTGTACCTTAGTACGATAGCTATAACGGCTAATGCGCGCAGTGCCTGGATCGATAACATAGCGAATACCTGGCACCGTTAATGACGTTTCAGCAACGTTGGTGGCTAAAATAATATGACGGCGGCTGTGCGGCGCAAAAATTCGGTTTTGTTCAGCGTTTGATAAACGCGAATAGAGCGGTAAAACATCCGTGCCTTTGAGGTTTCGCTTTGATAACGCATCAGCAGTATCGCGAATTTCTCGTTCACCATTCATGAAAATCAGAATATCGCCGGGGCCTTCATCGCAAAGCTCATCGACAGCATCAAAAATCCCCTGTAATTGGTCACCATCCGCTTCCATATCATCTTTGTTGATTTCAGTAGTTGGTCTATAGCGAACGTCTACTGGGAAAGTACGGCCTGATACTTCAATAATTGGCGCATTATCAAAATGTTTAGAAAAACGCTCAGGGTCAATCGTCGCTGAGGTGATGATAACTTTTAAGTCTGGTCGCTTTGGCAGTAAATTTTTTAAATAGCCTAAGATGAAATCGATATTCAGACTTCGTTCGTGGGCTTCATCGATGATAATAGTATCGTACTGATTTAGGTATCTGTCTTGTTGAATTTCAGCCAGCAAAATACCGTCTGTCATCAATTTAATGTAGCTATTGTCAGAGACTTGGTCGCTAAAGCGAATTTTAAAACCCACTTGTTGACCTAGCTCGCACTGCATTTCTTCTGCAATACGATTCGCTACACTGCGTGCAGCGAGTCGACGAGGCTGAGTGTGGCCAATGTATCCATCAACACCTCGGCCAAGCTCTAAACACATTTTTGGGATCTGCGTGGTTTTACCTGAGCCTGTTTCACCAGCAATGATCACGACTTGGTTATTGGCGATGGCCTGTTTAATGTCATCTTTCTTTTGGCTAACTGGTAGTTGCTCTGGGTAAGTCACTTTTGGCAAGGCAGCCAAACGTTGCTCGCGCAATTGCTGAGAACGGCTAATATCTTCTGCTATTTCTTGCGCTATGTTTGCTTGCTTAGTTTCATCGTTGATTTTTTTGATGCCATGAAGGCGTTTTTTGAAGATGAATTGATCTTTGCGTAAACACGTTTTTAATTCGCCGAACAGCGGACCTAGGTTAACCACCCGATACCCTTATATTTCTTAACCAATAGATTGATATTGTATCAAATAATCTATCAGGTGGTCATGGCTTTATTTATGCCAATTCGCTTAATTAAGTGAACCGTTTTGAGGCAATAAAATCTCGTTGATAACAAGGCAAAAATTTCGTTGTTTAATTGTTCTCGGCAATTGCTCTACTTCCTGCATCCATGCAGTCGTAAATAAGTAATATTTAACGCAGTTAGCGACAGATTTAATCCCTCAAAATGATTAAGGATTATTGCGAGTTGGCATCACCCTCTCTGTTGGGATTGGCATTGCACAAACGTTGATGTAATCAGGGCTTTCAACAAACCACGCTTCAACGCGATTTTTACGCGCTTCAATGAGGGCTATAAACGCATTTGAGTCTGTTTTCATGACCCGAAATTTACTGTTGTCTGTGTCTTTAATATCTGCTAATAGTTGCATATCTGTAATGGGGTTAAATGTCTGACCTTCAGTGGCTTTACGCTGTAAGAGATTAAAATGTTCCATCCCTTCTAAAACGCGACCAAATACAGTGATGTTACGGTCTAAATAGCGCTGGCTATTCCCTATGGTCACATAAAATTCGGTCCCACCTGAATTGATATCATTATCGCGAGCCATAGCAAAAACACCAGGGCAATGTACTTGCCATGTTTCAGTTTGGCTTTGGTTTTGTGCCACAGCAAAGCCGTTTAAAAAGCCCGTTTTAGCTGCATAACCATCAGGTCCTTTGAGCTCTGTAATCTTTAGAGGAGTCTCGGTACGTAAGTAAAACTCAGCGGGTAAGGCTTTTTTAGCATTTTTAACAGGTTTGCTTTCGCTGACATCGCCTCCTTGTGCTACAAATCCTTCAACAAAGCGATACACACTCAGGCCTTGATAAAACCCTTCTTTGGCAAGCTGTCGCATGTTGTTTGCGTGCGTAGGCGCCAATTTATCGTTTAGTTCAATATAAGCAGCACCCGTAGGTAGGGTTAGTTTAATGATGTTCTGGGCACTAACAGTTCGCCATTCACTATCGCTGGCAGTTTTAATGATTTCGCCAGCAGAACGTTTTTGACTGGTTTCTTTTCCATGAGTTGGTGCAATTAATACCGCACCAAGACACAAGGTTAATAGTCTTAATTTCATTGTTATTATCTTTTAAGTAGTTGACAATTCAGCCTATTAATTTATGCCCCAATAAGCAAGTAAAAGCGACTTATTAAGGCAATGCTCATTATTAATCCCAATCAAATTTATAGAGAATATCAACATTTTGATAAAGGCCACTGGTCACCTCAATGTACAATTGTGACAACAATTGATAGCGCACAGCAACTTCACTTAACGAATCAAAAATACCAACACTGTATTTCACTTGAATGCCCGGTGTAAGATAGCCAGATATCTCTACTTTTGTATCGTCACCACTACCACTCGAACTTAAGCTTACATCTGACAAACCAAAACTTTCGCCTATCTTAGACACCACCCCCTCACTGCGGTTTACACCTTGGGCAAGCAATAATTGTGTTAACATGGCATCGGTCGAGCTGTCACCTTCATCAAGAGGTTGTCCATTTAGCAAATAAGCCAGGGCTTGACCCTGATCCATCGCTGGCTCTGAAAATACTTTTAACGAAGGCTGTTCAACATTACCTGTTAAGGTGATCCCTGCCACAACACCATTTGAGGTGTTATCAGGGTTACGAATCGCTTTGATATTTAAGTAAGGTTTATCAATTGAGCCACTAAACCCCACCTGACCAGTACGGATTTGCAAGTCTTGTCCAAATGCACGGTATGTACCGTCTACTAGGTTCAATTCACCCGTTGCTATCATAGGAGTGACTTGGTCCATACTTATATTTAAATCACCTTCAACTTTTGACTTAAGGCCAAAAGAATCTATTCGTACATCATTCTCAACCAATACTTTTAAATTTATCGCATAGTCAAATGGCACTTTCTCAGATTGTTGCTGCTCAATATCAACAATCACTTCATCATCGCTGACTTGTACTGCGCCCTCTGGTAGCTCTTCAATAGCAATTCGGCCCCATGGCACCACGACTTGGCCATCGAGATTAAACGCATTGTTCTTCAATGACATAGTTAAATCTGGTGATACTTTAAAGGTAACATCTTGCTGGGCACGCACAAAAAACTCTTTACCGTTCAATTTCACGTCAACGTCTGGTAAATCTTGCTGCCAATCGACACCGCCAGATAAGTTAAGTGCGCCCCCTTCAGTGTCTTTCAGCTCACCCGTGAGCTTTGCACTTTGGTTATTAAAGGCAATGTTTACATATGAATTTTGCAGCGATACGGGCAATGTTGCCCCTTCTAGATTGATTTTTTCAACATCAAATTCACCATTGAGTAATGGCTCTTTCAAGGTGCCTGCGATTGCTAAACGGCCTTTAATATCGCCTGTTAATTGTTCAAGTGATGCAATAAAGGGTCTTAAGTTTGTTAACTCAATTTTCTCAATAACCAAGTCGCCCGCTAAGGTCTGTTTATTTTGTATATCATCAATGTTGAGCTGTGAAGTCACTTTACCTAATACGGATGAATCAAGGGTGGCATTAAGTTTACCAACTTGCGCATCACTCATTGCCGAGATATCTAAAACCTCTACCGGTAATTTATAGACATTTGCACCATCAATTAAGGATGCTTCTAGCTGCTGTGTTTTGATATTGGCACGAATCGTTTTCAATGCGCCATTATTCCAATTAGCAACAAACTCCCCGTTTGCATTGCCAATTACTTTCAAATTATCTGGTAAGAAGTGTTTAAATTCAGCAATAGATAACGCAGCAAGCTTTGCATTCAACTGACCTAATTGTTTAGTTTGCTGCAAGGTCTCAAAACATAGTTTTGAGTTATCGCTTTGCCAGCAGTGAGCGGCTACATTAAAGTCAAAGGTTTTGGTATTTAGTTGAATATTAACCGGCTTATTAGTACCAAAGCGCACCTGATTATCGGTTACAAGAATTTGACTTAACGCACCTTGCCAGATTTCTTTATTAAATTTACCGTCAACATCAAATGATGCTTTCCCTTGATCTGCATCGAGTAAAAAAGCTAAATGGTGATCAGTTTTATCTCCACTGGCATCTAACTCAATTTGATTAATTTTATGTTCGCCTACACTTGCAGAATCAAGAATAAGTGACAGGTCAGTTTGCCAGTCTGCGGCATAATCGAATTGCCCTTTTAATGTTAAACCATCGACCTGGATATCTTGATAACTCAACGTATGAAGTACCATATTTAAATCAACCGTTGGCGCGAGTCGCTTTCCACGTAAAGTTAAATCAGCAAATCCCTTACCTTGCATAGGCAAGATATCTTGACCACTTGCATCTAAACGCATTTTACCTTCGACGCGCCATACATCATCTACCTGACCTGATAAGGCAATTTCATTTTTACCACTTTTCACTTCAAGCTTTTTAAAACTCGCATGTAAGCTGCTATCAAGTTCAAAATCCGAAAGTAAGGTCACAGGAACTTCATTTATTGAGCCATTTAATTGCGTGTTATCTAACGCAAGCTGCCATTCACTTGCCTGTAAATTGAGTGAACCATTAAACTCACCGGATAAGTCACTGCTCAGTGCATCCGTTAAGTATTGTGCTTTTAAGTGACTCAAAGTTCCTTTAAATTGACTTTTTACCCCATTTGACCAATCAACCGAAGCGGTTACTACTGCGTTACTGTCATTCGCATTAAGGTTTAATTGCTTCAGTTTTGCACTTGTTAAGCTACCCTGTAGTTGCGATTTCACAGTCATTGCCGGTAACGCGTCTAACTGTGTGACTAAGCTCAAATCGACTTCATAAGCATCGGCGTGGCCTTTGGCTTGTAAATCAAAGTCAGTTAATTGCAGGTTTTGTGTATTAGTTTCAATTTGCCACTTTTCTATCTGGCCTGTTAAATCAAATGGAAAATTTGTTTCTCTTAAATTCACAGTCCCTTTTAGCTTTGCTGGGTATGTCCCCTGAGTGACTAAATCTAACTTTAAATTAGCAAGTGGGCCTAAAACAGTTAAATTAGCTTGATGCTCAGTGTTACCTACCGACAGCGAGCCACTAACAGTATTATCACCAGAGAGTTCAGCCGTTAGCTTGGTTTGTAATTGCCATTGCTGATAGCGTGCAGCAAGTTTTTCAAGGTGAATATCACTGCCATTAACTGAAGCGACCAATTCAATATTTTCAACCAGCTGAGCCTCTTCTACCCCAGAAGGTGTAATAGCAACCTTGCTGATTCGAAATTGATTAACTTGGAGGTTAACCGGGAGCGTAGTATCGATTTCTGGTAGTGCCGGTACCTCCTTTAGTGGAGTCGACTTAGGCTGCTCTTTAGTTTCATGCAATAACACCTCTATGTCAGCAATATTCAATGAATTCACTGTGACGTCTGATGCTTCGGCGCGCCCCTCAAGGCTTAATTTATTTACTGTTACGTCGGCACTGGCATGCACTAAACTAAACCGATTAATTGCAACTCGGTTTAGAGTGATTTTTATTGGTAAGCTAATTTGTGTGGCTTGTTCTACTTCTTGCTCTGATTCATTACGAGGTTCAGTTGATGAAGCTTGCTTTTTAATATTTAAATCAATCGACTGGGCGCTTAAATTTTCAATACAAATACCATCACAACGCCACCAGAACAAATCAACTTTTAGTTGCTTTGCATCAAGCATGATACCTTGGTTTTCAAAGAAAACATCAAACGCATCGTTATATAAAAAACGCCCTGATGGCAACTTAATTGTTAAGCCATCAACTAGCTTATTAGCAGAGTATGCAATAAAGTGATTACCGGGTGCTGTGAACAACAAACAAAACACAATGACTGCCAAACTTGTCAATGTAATTGATAGAACCTTGGTTATCTTTTTTAACATCTTCATTAGATTTCAGGCCCTATGGTAATACTTAGTCGAGTGCTTTTACTTTCTTTTGTCAGACCCCAAGCATGGTCGATACGCACAGGACCAACCGGTGTTAAATACCTAAAACCAAAACCAGCCCCAACTTCTACACGATCAGTAAAATCATTTGTCGCGGTACCACTATCAACAAATAAGGCTGCTCGCCAATGCTCGGCAAATTGGTAGTTATATTCAACGGTTCCGCTCATTAAATATTTACCACCTATCAAACGTCCTTCTTCATCTTCAGGCGAAATAGATTCATAAGCAAAACCACGCACACTTTGGTCACCACCCGCATAAAAGCGCAAAGATAGAGGAACTTCATTGATATTATCGACCAGCATTGCGCCTAGGTTGGCTCTTAAAAACAGCATATGGCGATCTGCAAACGTGGTTAACCAAGCATTTTGCAGTTGTAATCGCAAAATGTTAGTTGAAGACATCATATCTTTTAAACCAAATTCGGCTGACATCATCCATTGATAGCCTTTATATGGCGTTGTGCCTCCTTCAGTGTCTTTCTTGGCATAACTGATGCCAGGCATTAACATTTTTGCACTTTGCTCTTCATCACCAATACGGTAAGTTTCATAGTCACGCCTTAAAAATGCAGTGCGTACCCAATCGTCGTCTGTTAGCCATTGGCGCTGTAATTGGCCTGTAAAAATGCGGCTATATAAATCATTGGTTAATTCGTCTTCTAGTTTGTAGCCCAAAGAAAAACGCCATAAATCATCGTTAGGGTCATCTACAGGTACCGTATAGCCGAGAGAGATATCTTGCTGACGTTCTGATACATTCAGATTGCTCTCTAAGTAATGACCATCTTCAGTGATCCAGGGTTTTGTCCATTTAAAGCGAACTTTTGGCCCAAGGTCGGTGCTATAACCGCCACCCACTTCGAAGCTATTTGCAGGTTTATGTAACACATCAACATTAATTGGCACTTGATTATTTTTACGTTTAGCAATGTCAGCATAAACACGCACACTCGCAAAATAAGGCGTGCTCGACAATGCTAAATTGTAATCAGAAATCTCAGTCGCTTTATAAGGCTGGCCTTGTTTAAACTCCGCTAGTGAGCGAATATATTTTTCAGCGGGAGTCTCACTGCCGATTGTGATATCACCAAACTGGTACCGAGGCCCAGTATCAACATTAAAAATGACTCTCGCGTTATTATTTTTCAAAGACACCGCTAATTTATGCTCATGCCATTTTGCATCAAAGTAACCTAACTCTAATAGTTGGCTTTCAATGCGTTTTCTAGCGGCCTCATATTTACCGTGATTTAAAAAATCACCCTGTTTTATTTTGATGCTGTTGACTACAGACATGAATTCAGCGTCATCTTTACCTGAACCAGTGATAGTCACTTTGATATCTGCAACTCGTGTAACAGGGCCGCGTTCAACATTAACTATTAAAAGCTGCTCTGCGTTATCGAAGCTAATTTTAATGGTAGGTTTATAGTAGCCAAGAGCTTTTAAGCTCATTTCAACTTGGCTTTTAGCATGACGCTTTAGAGCCTTAGAGTTTTTTTCATCGACAAGTTGTTTAATGTAAAGCTCAACGTTCCCCTCAAGCTCGCCACTAATCCCTTGTATTTTATAATCTTTAATAATCCCTTCCGTACCAATTGAGTACTGGCTATACGAAGAACAGAAAAGCAAAAAGACAAAATAAAGATGCCGAGTATACAAAAATTATCCTTACTTTTTTGGAAGAGTCATAATCTAAAATGAGTACAAAATGATATTAACACAGCGTTATAGCCACTGACATAATTGAAATGTTAAAATTAGTACGCGTTAAACTTTTATTTTCGCTACAATAGCGGATAATACCTAGATTTATAATGAACGAGCGACTAAATGCACTTCCCTGATGACGAAAACGGTCAATTATTAGCTGAAATTGCTGAAGCTGGTGTCGACTTAACCAGTATGCAAACCATCGATTTCTATATTCTATTTGAACAAAAACCAGAAGCAGAAAAATTTTCAAAAGTAATTGAAAGTGATGAGCTTGCACCTTCTACGGAATTAAACGAATGCCCTGATACAGGGGTGTGGGAAGTAATTACTCGTGTGAAAATGGTGCCAGATCACACTTTACTTAGCCAAACAGAGCAATACTTAGAGAGCATCGCAAATGGTCACAATGGATATGGTGACGGCTGGGGTTTAATGGCCGAAGAAAAATAGGTCTGCCCCAATTTCGTAAAGCGAATCAACTCAATTGATTCGCTTTACGGAAACTCCCCTGATAATCAAATAGCTTTTCAGCCACTTTCCAACCGTATTTTTTATTTTTACGGGCAATCACAAAGTCTGGTGCAAGTAGTTGCTTCTGTAATTCAACAACTTGTTCTGCGCTTTGCCATTCAACGGGACTGTAACCGGGTGCCGCTCGTTTGCCAAATTGCTTATTAAAGATAAACCGCCCCGTATCATTGGTTAAATTAAATACTTCATCACAACTTGCACCGTCTTCATCATAGTAACTAATTTTAAGTAAACCTTTAGCAAGCAACTGTGCCGACAAACCACTACACCTTAATACCAAAGCATCTTTTAGATTAAGCGCTTCTCTTAGTTTATCATCAGGATCTGCCATCATAGCACCACATGACTGACACTGCCTTGCTGCTATGTCATTTTGTTCACCACAGTGCTCACATTCTTTAAAACGAAAACGATAATCGCACTGTACTTGCACTTCATCATTTTCCAGCAACCCTTGGCAACGCCTGCCAAAGTGCTCAACAACTTTACCTTCGCTATCAGTTTTACCCCAAAAAATATTCGCAAACCCACAACCAGGGCAAAGTACTTGTACTGGCTCATTATCACTTTGTGCTTTGATACTACCTACCTCAGGATAAAACAAATCAAAGCCATTACCAGCATAGTCAATAACTAAGCAATCTTCTTTACCTTCGCTTAAACGAAGTCCCCTACCTACAATTTGTTGGTATAAACTCACCGATTCTGTAGGCCTTAAAATTGCGATGTAATCAACATGAGGGGCATCAAAGCCTGTCGTAAGTACTGATACATTGACTAAATACTTTATTTTTTTTGCTTTAAATTGATTAATAATCCTATCGCGTTCTTGATTATCGGTATCACCAGTAATCAGTGCAGTATTATGCTCAGGTAAGTAGCCTGTTATTTCTTTGGCGTGCATCACAGTTGCAGCAAAGATCATTACACCATGACGCTGCTCACTATATTCTATTACTTGGTTGATAATAGCTTTTGTCGCGCGAGTGTTATCTTTCAATAACGCATTCATATTCTCGACACTGTAACGACCAAATGAATCACTCGGCAGTGATGAAAAGTCATAATGACTAATCGCAGCATCCACCTCGTGAGGCGGCGTTAAATAGCCATTTTTGATCATATATCGCAGTGGTAACTCAAAAATACACTTTTTAAATGGCGCATCGCTATCACCTCTAACAAAGCCATGATAGTGATGATGATAAACCCACCCCATGCCCATTCGAAATGGAGTCGCGGTTAGTCCAAGTACTTTAAGACTAGGATTTTGTTTTTTTAGACTCGCTATCACCCGTCCGTATTGGCTTTTTTCATCACCGCTTACACGGTGGCATTCATCAATGATCAATAATGAATAGGCGTCGGTTAGCTGTTTTGTATTTCGCGCCAGTGACTGCACACTTGCAAAGGTGACTTGTTCAGTTAAAGACTTTTGCTTTAAACCCGCTGAAAATATGCTGGCCTTAAAACCAAAGCTGGTGTATTTCTCAGCGTTTTGCTCTACCAACTCTTTAACATGAGCAAGCACCATAATTTTTTGTTTGGCAATACGCGCAAGTTCAGCAATAACAAGACTCTTACCTGCACCTGTTGGTAACACAATAAGTGCTGCATCATCAGTTTGTCGAAAGTGAGCAACTGTGCGTGCTACGGCCTCTTGTTGATAGGGTCTGAGTACGTACTTCATTTTATCTGACTATTATCGACATAAAAAAAGGGAAGCATACGCTTCCCTTCCTATTCTTTAAAGCAAAAATTAAGCGAGGTGTTTTGTTAGATCTACACCTTGGAAAGCTTTAGGACGTTTACCACGGCCTGTCCATTCAACAATTTCACCATTAAATTCGATGCGATATTTTGGTTTTACTTTAGTACGCTTATCAGTTGTTGCTACATCCTGTAGATCTTCTAATGTAAGTCCTTTTTCTTTTAGTAGATCGAGTACTTCTTTTTTAGCTTCTTGCTGTTGAGTATATTTCTCGATTGCTGTGTCAATTAGCTGTTTTGCTTTTTCTAATTCAGATAATGACGCAGATTTCACAAAAGATCGGATTTCTTTCATTGAGAGCTCTCTTAAGTATTAAAAGTTAAGTTAAAAGTTTAACAGTAGCTAGTATATGTGGATTTAATGAAATAATCTATTCCATGTTTATTTTTTATCCTATCTTTTTATTATAGCCATAGCTTTATTTTATCTATTACATCGCTTAGCTCTGCAATTAACTTTTCGACAATTAATGTATCTTGCAGTTGATTAAAACGACTCTCGGTCGTTACGATAAGCTCAGATAAAGGAGGATATTGAAGCATTACAATAGCGCCTTTAAGTTTATGTATTGCGCCAGAAACCTTTTCTAAATTTTGATTTTTTATTTGCTCTTGTAAGGAATTTAAGTCTGCTTGCAAGCTAGTAATAAATACCTCTGCGAGCATTTTTGCATCATTCTCATTGCCGAAAACATTTAACCAATGCTGTTTATCTTTTATACCTTGTAAGCTTAAATCGGGATTATCATCGGTAATTGGCAAATCATCACTACTTAACTCTATAAACTCAGCTAGTCGATTATATAATTCATTGAGTTTATATGGCTTAAATAACACACAGCTCATTCCTGATTTTAATGCTTTATTTAAACACTCTTTAGAATCATCCGCAGTAAAGCCAATAATTGGCAAATTTTTAAACTTCTCTTGACTGCGTAATTGCTCAGTTAATTGAAATCCATCTAAATCAGGCATGTGACAGTCTGTTAATAATAAATCAAAATGCCCTGTTTCAAGTGCTCTTAGAGCAGCAATACCATCGTCAACCATGACCGCTTTAATTCCTAGTTTTTGGCATTGTTTTTCGAGCAATAACTGATTTGTTTTATTATCCTCAGCTATTAATATTTTCCCATGTAACGGATAGCTTTGCGTTAGCATCTCATCATCCAAGCGAATGTGTGCACTATTTATAAGCTCTCTCAAAGTATCTGGATACAATGGTTCAATAGGTAGAATATGGCAGCAACAATTTGCTGGTGTATGCACTTTGTTAGCGCATGCTACTAAAATATAATTATTACTTGCATTACTAATTGATTGCTGCCAATTAGCGCCCCACAGTGCATTAACATAACTCTCGTCAATGAGAATATTATCAGCTTGTTCAAATGCGTCTTTATCGATTGGCCAACTTAATTGATAGTGTTTCACCCCCATACTGGCTAGGTTATTTAGTAATTGATCGTGCTGGGTACAAACAGCCCAATTAACTGACAAAGCTCGTAACTTCTGTTTACTTGCGTTTTTAAGTGGTACTGAAATATAAACATTAGTGCCTTTACCATAGGTGCTTGATAGGGAGATTTCACCCTGCATAGCTTCAACAAGTTGCTTTGCCAAGCTTAAGCCTAACCCAGTACCACCATAGCGACGTTGAATAGAGTTATCTGCCTGCTCGAAAGGGATAAATATATTAGCCAACTGCTCGGCTGTCATACCTTTACCTGTATCTGATACTTCAATCTTTAAAGATTGCTTATCAAATAAAACATCACAGCTTATTGTCCCTTGCTCTGTAAATTTCACGGCGTTATTTAGTACATTAGAAAGCACTTGCATCAAATGACTTATATCGACCAAAGCCAAATTAAAAGTAGCTTTACGCCATAGTACATTGAAAGCGAGCCCTTTTTGCTTAGCGAGGTACTCATGAGCACGCATAACACGGCATAAATGCGCCTCAAGGTCGGTTTCTCTTAAGTCGACTTCGATATTACCTGTACTACTGTCTGCGAAATATAAAATATCATCGACTAAAGTGCGAAGCTTTGTTACTGAGCTCTCTATGTGCTCGATTAAATAGTGTTGCTCTTCATCAAGTGATGATGATTTTAAAAGCTCTATAAAGCCATTTACTCCAGACATAGGTGTTCTTAGTTCATGGCTCATAGTGGCAATAAAACGACCTTTCGCCAACTGAGCTTGATGTGCAAGCTCCGTTGCTTTATTCAAATCTTCCTGCTGACGTTTGAGTATGCTGATATCAAGCAAAATACCATTCCAACGCACACCCTGCTTATTTTCGCGCTTATTAGTTTCTGCATTGGCAATAAAACGACACCAAATTTGCTGGCCTAGGTTGTTTATCCGAAACTCAATATCAATCATTTTGTTGAGTTTACTCGCTGCTTTAAAACTCTTTGCAATTTGCACTCGGTCTTCATCAACAATAAGCGGCGAAATACATCCCGTCATGCCGCGCTGGTTAATCATTCGCGAAGTAATCCCTAATAAACTCTGTGCACCTTTACTAATATAGGTATAACAACCCTCACCGTCATCGTAGTACTCATACTGAAATACACCTCCAGGTATTGTGTCCGTAATGGTTTGTAACAGTTGCTGTACAGATTGATTCTCACGCTGAAGGTGACGATGTTCAGTTACATCAGTGATCACCGTCATAATACCTGCAAATTCACCCCCTGAGCCCAAGTATGGCTTTTTGGTGTAAAGTAACTCCAGCTCTTTACCCGATTTATTCGTGTAATGTATATGCTGATTGATTACCTTGCCTGAATTTAAACTTTGCTCATTTTGCGAAATCAGTTTTTTTACGACTTTAATATCTCCGCGCAAATATTGGTTTTTTTCATCCCATAAGTGAGCAAAATTTTCTTTATAAGCTCTGTTCCACATAATACGCTTTTGGTGCTGATCTTGTATCACCACCATAGTGGGTAAGTCATCTATCAGTTTTTGGGTAAAATTAAGCTTACTTAAAGCCACTTCTTCAGCATCTTTGCGCTTTGCAATTTCACGATTAATGGTTAATCGCCAGCTAATAAAATAAATTACCGACACAGCAATCAAAATTAAAATGAGAATAGCTGTGGTATTAACAGTTTTACGGTCGTAACCACGTTCAATACTAAAAATGCCGTGACGACTAACAACATAGTTAAAATCATTGCTGGTCAATGTTTTAAATAGGCTGTCTAGCAGAGTCGCAAATTCTGAGAAGTGTTTATTCACTAAAAAATAAATAGGCTGGGTATAACGGTATTTTGGATTGATATAAAACTCACCAATATAAAATTGGTTTAGCTGATACGCCGCAATACTTTGCGGTAGTATCACCGCATCTATGTTGTCATTTCTCAATGCATAAAACAGCGTTTTGATTGAATCAAATGAGACTGTTTCGACTAATTCATTGGTCAATAGCTTTTGTTTAGGATCGGCGAACACCTCTAAATAGCCAATTCGCTTGGTTTGACTAGCTCGTTTAGAGATTAACACCATCTCTAAACTATAGTGAGAAGGTAACGCAATTAACACACCTTCTTCTATTTTTGTGGGGTTCATAGTTGGAATTAAATCAATTTTATTAGCTAAAAAGAGCCTTTCTAGCTCTTGAGAGTTGGCAGCTGGTATATATTTAAATTGAAAATCACTTCGTTGTGCTAATAGTTCCAAAGTGTCGTTTAAATAGCCTTTTGCTTCGCCTATATTACTGGTTGCGTGAATTGGAAATAAGCCATCTACAAAAGAAAAAGTGAGTAAGTAATTATTATCTTCCACTTTGTCAATCTGATTGAAATCACGCTTAAATTGGCTATAAGCTTTTGCTGCTAAATACTCTTCACTGGCAGAGCTTTCCCATAGTTGTTTAGTTGTAGGAGAAATAGCAGCTAATACCGAATTAACCTGATTACGTAATGCCGTATTATTTTTATTAAACATAACATGCAGGGTTTCACTGGATAACCAAACTGGACTTACAACTTTCAGGTTTTCTTGGGAAAGGTTTTTAAGTTGGTGAGATAAAACCGAGTAATCACCCATAAACGCATCAAATGAGCCATCAGCTACTTTTTTAAAGGCGTCCTCTGGTTTTATAAAACGGTTGATAAATAGCGCACCATTTTCTACTAGATATTCACAGTGCGAACTCCCCGTAATACACACCCATCGCAGGCTAGCCAAATTTTTTAATGCATCATTCGCGATGGACTTATTCGCAACAATACCTCTTGGCGCTTCCATGAATGGCGTTGAGAATAAAAAGTGCTTTTTACGTTGTGAGGTTTTGTTTAAGCCTACGGCAAAGTCAACATCACCGGCTTTAAGGGCATCTAAAAGCTCATCTAGGCTATCATAAACGCGGTATTCGAGATCAGCTTCGGCCAAACGAGCGATTTCATTACTGTAACCAACAATTACACCTGAGAACTGGCCATCAGCGTCGCGAGTATGGTAAGGGAAAAAGTTATAGTTAACGATACCCGCTTTAAGTTGTGTTGCTAAAGCACCATAAGAAAGGCACAGTGTCAAAAACAACACGTTGATTTTATGGAAATAACTCAACTTCAACATCACGTTTGTTAATATTTTTTAAAGTATAAGAGCATAATTTGATTTAAACAACCGAACATAAATCTTGTGAGAAAATGTGGATATAAATTAAGACTTAAAATTGCCTATCTTAAAACCTTAAAAAATAAATTGTGCTGTAACTGTAAAATGCGGAGTGAAACAGTGCATAAAATAAAAAACCCTGCAAGTGCAGGGTTTTAATATACAAGTATTTAAATCGTTCGTTTAGAACTTAAATTTGAAACCTGCATAGTACAGACGACCAACTTGGCTATAAAGAGTATCGTCGTAGTCTAATTCAGAGTTCAATACTGGATCTTTATCAGCTAAGTTATTAACACCTAGTGTTAGATCAAGATTCCAAGGCGTTGCGTAAGTATAGTTAATATCGATGATGTTATACGAAGATAACTCACCAACTGCTTTGAACTTAGTACCTTCATCATTTGCATCTTCAGTTTCTTCAGCTGTAGAAGCAATGTGGTTCCAATTTACGTTTAACATGTGAGCTTCGATATCCCATGTTAAACCCCAGCTGATTCTTCTTTCTGGTAAACCAGCACGGCCAATTTTATCAACGTTAGGGTAACCAATGATATCTGGCTCTTCATAGCTAAGTACTTCTGACCAAGCAAACTTAGAGCGAAGCAAACCTGCACCACCTAAGTCGAATACTGCGTTAAGTTTGAAATCTAAGCCATCTGTAGAGAAACCAGGGATGTTAGCCATTGGTGCAGTAACAAGTAACGAACGACCTGTTGGATTACCACCACGGTCCACAGATACTTGATCATAACCAGCTGCGTTATCATTTGGATCTTCAGGGTCACCTAAAAGACCAGCTAACTCAAGGTCAAATACGTCTTGTGTAGATAACGAGCTAACTTGGTTAGTGATTTCGATATCATAGTAATCAACTGACATATCAATATTATCAGTGATGTTATAAACCATACCGAAACTTACACTTTCTGATTCTTCAGGTTTTAATGAATCAGTACCAATGAAGTAAGTTGTATGTTGTTGAGTACGACAATCAGAACGTGATGTACCTGCTGATGTACATACCACAACATCTTTAGCTGATGAAGCTGACTCTTGTGGTGCTTTATATAGATCTTCTAGCGTTGGAGCACGGAAACCTTCACCCCAAGCAGCACGTAAAACTAACTCATCAAATGGCTGGTATTTAAGTGAAACTTTAGGAACAAATGACGAACCTACATCGCTGTAATCATCATATCGAGCAGCTAAGTTTAACTCTAATGTGTCTACTACAGGGATTAACATTTCAGCAAATACAGCTGATTCTGTACGGTCACCTGCCGCTGAACCACCAGCAGTACCAATGATGTTTTTCGCTTCGTTTTGAGCTTCCGCTTGGTCAAAGTAATCAGTTTCACGGTAGCTTGCACCAATATATAAACCTAGTTCACCTGCAGGTAAAGTAGCTAACTCATTGAAGCTTACACCTGCAGTTACTTCACGTAATGTACTACCAGAACGACGGTTACTATTTGCAGCAATATTTGCTAATTGAGTAGCATACGCAGATTGATCTGGGTCACGTGGATCCCAACCATCAATGATCGCATTTTCAACGCTTGGGCGATGAACATAACCTTGACCCCACTCGTTCATTTCATAACGGTTATAGTGTGCATCTACATGCCAATCAAGCACTTCACCCATACCATTTAAAGATGCACTCCAATCAGCCATGTTGCTAACTTGCCAAGTATCACGTGAAGTACCTACGTTATTAAAGCGATAATAACCACGGTCGCCTTCATTAACAGCCATTAAGCCTTTTTCTGTGTCTTCAGCAAGCGCGATAGGGAATGTAAACCAACCTGCTGCAGGTGCGAAACGACCAAAGCTTTCATTACGCGAATGTAATGAACGGAAGTTAAAGATTAAATCATCATTGATGTCATAATCAAAGTTAACAAATACTGAGTCACGCTTTGTTGAAGCAGCGTCAGCAGCAACAGCAGTATAATCATAGTGACAGCCGTCATCAGCAGGGAAATCTGGTGCATCATTATGATAAGCAAATGAATCACCGTACTGAGAACAGTCTTGACCAGTGATCATTGGGTTAAACTCAAATGTTTGCATATCTAGAATGTTACGGCCATACCAGCTTTGACCTGTTGTACCAGCGAATGTACCTGAGCCATCGTCTGTTGCACGTGAGAACCAACGATCACGAGCAAAAATAATGTCACGCTCATCATGCTCATAGCTGAATACTAGGTTAGAGTTTTCTGATTTAAGACCTGTGATAATTGAGAAAGATGACTCATCACCACCGCCATCACGGCTCGGAGTACCCATACGACCCTGTACTTGAACACCTTCAAAATCTTTTCTTAAGATAATGTTAACTACACCGGCGATCGCATCAGAGCCATATACCGCAGATGCGCCATCACCCATAACTTCAATGCGCTCTACAGCAGCAAAAGGAATGGTATTTAAGTCAGCTGCACCACCACCCATAACAGGTGAACCTGGCATTTTCTTACCGTTAATTAAAACGAGTGTTCTTGAAGAACCTAAACCGCGTAAGTTAACTGTTGCCTGACTTTGCGCAGTACTACCTGATGATGGTTGAATCGAACCAAATGAGTTAAATGTTGAACGATTTAATACGTCTGCAACACTTAATTGACCCGAATTATCTAAAGATGCACGGTCGATTACAACTACAGGGTTTGCACCCTCAATGTCAGTTCGTTTAATACGTGAACCTGTAACTTCGATTCGCTCAACTTTTTCTGCACCTTCTTCTTCAGCTGCAAAAGACGAAGCTGAAAATGCAGCAGTTGACGCTGCACCAAAAGCAATCGCTAAGCGAACTGCTTTTGAAACTTGATTATTTAACATTTGATTCTCCCTGGTCATATCCATGTTATGACTTTATTAATTTATTTTAACCCTTAAAGAGGTACTAGTACCCTATAAGGGAATTAAATACTAATATCAGGGACAACTTTTGGTCAACAGTTTTTTAACCTTTG
This sequence comes from Pseudoalteromonas apostichopi, assembly GCF_030297135.1. Lineage (NCBI taxonomy): Bacteria > Pseudomonadati > Pseudomonadota > Gammaproteobacteria > Alteromonadales > Pseudoalteromonadaceae > Pseudoalteromonas > Pseudoalteromonas apostichopi. The sequence goes on along the minus strand of NZ_AP028065.1, from coordinate 3,078,758 downwards.
TTTTTTAATGTAAAATCCAGTAATTCGTTATATCTAAAAATACTCCCAAAACCATTCATACACCATTAACCGCTATTCTAAAAATAGGGACAAACTAATTTTAAAATAACCGACACAGCCTTTTTAATACAATAAAAAAACCATTAAAGCTCTAAAAGATAGTTCCAAAAAACAAAACAAATAAGCTTTCGTTTTTGCGAAAACAACAACACTATTTACTGGGAACTTTATTCGATAACTTAAAGATTTTTCTTAGAAAGAACGACTGTTTGCACAAAATCAGACTAAGACAAAAGGTTTGTAATTAAGTTTTTGCAAACCGAAGCACAGCGGTTTTAACAACAACTAATATTGATGAATCCATTTTTAAGTATTGAGAAACGAGAATTAGACAAAAAAAACCCCGCGATGTCGCGGGGTTTTATTGCTTATACTAATTTGTTTTCAAAGTTTAGAATTTTTGTTCTAAACGAAGGTACATTGAACGACCTGTTTGATCGTATAATGACCAGCTTGAATCACGGTAGTCACGGAAGCCGTCATACCAAGAAGGAGCTTTCTTATCAAATACGTTGTTAACACCTACAGAAATTTTAGTATTTGTTGGTGCAGTGTATGTGAACTGAGCATTATGCTTGAAGTATGAAGGTACATCAGCAAGGTAATCAACACCCCACTCTTCATTACCAGACTCTTGTGCACCTACGTAGAACATAGTCCAAGACGCACTGTAGTCTTCATAAGAGTAGCTAACACCTAAATCAGCTTTCCAATCTGGGTAATCTTGAAGACCTGCATAATCAAATGGTTCTGCATCTTTGTCAGCTTTCTCTTCAAATTCCATAACTTTAGAAACGTTTAGCATAACACCGAAGTCACCGAAGCTAGTTTCATGCTTGTAACGAGTTGAGAAGTCGATACCAGACGTTTGTAGTGATGCTTTATTGATATAACCTGTGTAGATGTAATCAATTTGACCATTACCATTAGCACGGTCGATAGCATCTGGCGTAGAACCTAAACCACCCTCTTCTTGTTCAATACGTAGAAGCTCAGTAGTGCTTACGTCATCAATACGGTTCTCGTAGCTGATATCGTAGTAAGTTAATTCTACTGCTAAACCATCAACGATATCCCATACGAAACCAAGAGTCGTAGAATCACCTGTTTCTTCAGTAAGGTTTGCATTACCACCGAACCATGTCGCTACTTGCTCACCAGCGTCAGAACAGTAACCTTCTAGTGCTTGACCTGGGTTAGCATCACACCATGCTGTATCACGAACAGTTGGGAAACTTAATGCATAAGACTGGAACATTTCGCCCATGTTAGGAGCACGGAAAGACTCACCCCAAGAACCACGGATTAATAATGTTTCAGTTGGACGCCAAGTAACACCTACTTTTGGAACAACTTTATCGAATGTAGTGCTCTTTTCACCAAGGTTTGTCATACCAGACTGTTCGTATTTCTCATAACGACCAGCAACTGTTACATCAATTTCGTATGGTAAGCTTGCTTGGATTTCCATGTAAGCAGCAGTACGGTCACGAGTTGCATACACGTCATCACCGCCTGAACCACCAGAGATGAAACCATTTGCAGATTCAGGATCAGATACTTGAGTGAAATCAATTTCTTCAAATTCAGCACCAACAACACCAGCAATAACGAAGTCACCGTTATCAACAAAAGTAGTAGACACTAAACCATCAATTTGTTGACTTTCGTAACGACCTTCATAAGTACCAGTGTGCGCTGCATATTGGTATAAATCAGTTAATTGAGTGTTCCACTCATCGTAGCTCATACCAGTAGTATTAAGAATATCGTACTCACCAGAATCAATCGCGTTTTGTAACATTACGTCGTTAACTAGGTTACTACCGAAAACGTTTGTTTTAGAAATGCTATTTTGGTAGTTGATTTCCCAATCAAGGCCATTGCCAATATCAGTGAAACCTTCAAGACCTAATACGATATCAGTTGTAACAACTTCTGTTTTAGTGTCACGGTTACCAATTGGTACAGAGCGCATGTAAAGACGGATGTCTTCGCCTTCTGGGTTATACTGGTTGTCAGCGTCCATCCATACAGCACCCGTAGATACTGGAGTACCAGCATAACGTGAATTTGTTTCGTTGAAACTTGCCATTGCACGGCCAACAAAACGGATGTTATCAGTTAGTTCATAGTTAAAGTTTGTTAAGAATGAGTTATTTTCTACGTCTGGGTAGAATTTTGTAACGTTACCGTAGTTATATAAACAACCGCCAACGCCATTTTCATCCATAGCATTCACTACGTCAGCTGTTTGATCACATAACTCTGGGTTTGAGATGTAGCTACCTGCACCACCAATTCGATAGTTTGGTACATGGCTATAACCACTGTACGCACCGTACGTAGGATCGTCCATCGCCCAAATTTCTTTGTCGAAGATTGCGTTGTCACGTGAGTTCTCATACGTGAAAATGATATTACCTTTTTCAGATGTATAACCTGAAGTAATTGAGAAAGTTTTGCTTTCGCCACCTTCTACTTTAGGTACCTCGTAATCGTATTTAACGCTAACGCCATCAAAATCTTTCTTAGTGATGATATTGATTACACCAGCAACTGCAGATGAACCATAAACAGCTGATGCGCCATCACGAAGGATTTCAACACGCTCAACAACTGCCATTGGGATAATTGAAGTATCTGCTGATGAACCTGAAGATGAACTTGTACCAGGCATACGACGACCGTCTAATAATACAAGTGTCGCATCAGAACCCAGGCCACGTAAGTTGATGTTAGAAGATGCTGCACCACCTGCGCCGTAACCAGATACACCCTTCCAAGAACCGAAAGAGTTAGAAGCAAGGTTATTTAAAACGTCAGCAACTGTAGGCTCACCTGAAAGGCTAATTTCTGCAGCTGATAAAACAGTTACTGGAGAGCTGTTTTCAAGGTCTACTTGTTTGATGCGTGAACCTGTAACTTGAATACGTTCAACTTTTTCTGCGTTTTCTTCGTCTGCTGCAAATGAGCTTGCAGAAAATGCAGCAGTAGAAGCTGCACCAAAAGCAACCGCTAAGCGAACAGCTTTTGAAACTTTATTATTTAACATTTGATTCTCCCTGGTCCATGTTATTCATGGAATATTTATAGTTATTCAAAATAAATGCATATTACACAGTCATTTTGAGCCATGATAATAATACTCGCGACTCTCAAAGGTCAACACTTCAGTAACGCAAAAGTTCAACTTTTAACAATAAATATAAGAACACCCAAATTAAAAAAACAACATTAACACCTTTAAATCCCTTGAATTACAAAGAGTATGACAGTGTTTACAACAAGTTATAAAAGAATTTAAAAATCCACATTTTTGGCATTAATATAGGTACAAGCACAAAGCCGGCCAATTAATTGCAAAAAAGCAATAGTTGAAGCTTTGTTGTTTTAGATTTTTTATCTGGTAAAAAATAAAAATAAAAAAATAAACACCCAGCAATTACGGTTAATTCACAATTAAACAGGTCAAATTAAAGGGTAATGATAAAATCAAGACTTAAAAATGCAAAAGTTAATAGAATGAACATTCTATTAACCTCAAACAGGAAGACAACTTAACCAACAATTTACAACACCTCCTTATTTACTAGGGTAAACATTGGATCCAGTTATATATTCGGTACATGTTCACTTGAAAAAAATGTAACAATCAGCAATAGTTAGATTGTTAAAACAACAAGGAAAAACCATGATTAAACAATTATTACTAATTACATTTACTTTTTGCTCACTTTCTTCGTATGCAAAAATAAATGAACTCCCAGAAGAGTTTTCTGACTTTAGTCTCAATCGTGACATTAAAGTCTCGTACGAGGATCTCGATAAGCTACTTGAAATGACCGTAATAGATATGGGGAAATCAGATCGAAGTTCTCGTAAATCTCAATCCTCTATTGGCACACGCATGAAATCCCACAAAAATAATGATACTGCGCTTGAAGCCAATCGTTTTTTCTTCGAAGGGGTTGTTAAATCAGACATAAAAGATGGATTTCACAAAATTAGGCTTAGCCTAGAAAAGGTACCGAGTGAAGTGTCATTAAACGATTTAAGCCTTGATGAACAATTGGCATATTGGCTTAACCTATATAATACAGCGATGGTTGAAAAGTTAATTGAACACTACCCTGTTCGTGATACGGAAGATCTTCTTTTTGGTGATGACTCAATTTTAGAAGATGAGTTTTTAACCGTTGCCGGTTACAAACTTTCACTCAATGATATTCAACATAAAATTGTTTTTGAAAAATTCGGTAAAAAGAAGCCAATTGTTATGTATGGCTTTTATCAAGGTAACATTGGTAGCCCAAACCTTCGAGATGAAGCGTATAAAGGTAGCAAGGTTTACCATCAACTTGTTGAAAATGGTGAAGAGTTTGTAAACTCAAATCGAGGCATGCAAATTAAGCGTAAAAACCGCCTTTATGTGTCTAAGTATTATGAACAAGCTGAGTCTTTATTTTCAGATTTCGAAAATGACTTACGTGAGCACTTAGAAGACTACGCTGAAGGTCAAATGAAAAGCGATGTTAAATACGCCAAGCGCTTCAAAATTGATATTGAAGATTGGAGTATCACTGATTTATATGGCACCGACCGTGACTATGGCGGTTCTGCATCAACTAACCCTGCGGCAATGCTAAATGCTGTTGTAAGCAACTCTGCAGTACCTATCGGCCCTGAAGGTAGTGGCGCTGGTATTGGGGCGGTAAACGTTAGTCACATTACTGATTCAATTATGATGCGCACCATGGATTTTGGTCGTTTTTCTCCTGAAATGTTAGAAAAAATCAAAAAACTTAATTTAAAGCGCCAAGACAACAGTGGCTCTGTTGAGATTAAGGATCTTGATTCAAAGAATTAAAATAAGATAGCCACTCGTCAAAAGAATGTGATGGGTGGCTTTTTCTGAACAGGGAGTTCGCTATGCTTAAACCACTCTTATTAATTACCACAATTTTCTTTACTGCATACTCGTCAGCAAAACTAGACACTCTACCAGAAGAATTTGCCGATTTCGGCTTAGATAATGATTTAACAATATCTTATGGTGATTTAGATCAGTTGCTTAAAATCACTGTTATTGACTTAGGCCGCTCAGACCGAGGTTTTCGAAAAGGCCAATCAAGCATTGGGACACGCACCCGAGCACATAAAAATAACGATACTGCTTTAGAAGCAAACCGTTTTTATTATGAAGAAGTTGTAAAGGCAAACCTGAAAACTGGTTTTAGAAAAATACGTCTGAGCCTTGAACAAGTTCCTGAACAAATCCCTCTTAATGAGCTCGTCCTATCTGAGCAACTCGCTTATTGGCTAAATTTATATACCACAGCATTATTAGAGAAACTCATTGAGCACTACCCTATCTTCAGTACTGAAGATTTATTATTTGGTGATAATTCATTACTTGATGAGGAATTTATTACTGTTATGGGACATAGCCTGTCTTTAAATGACATACAACACAACATTGTCTTTAAAAAGTTTGGCAAAAGTAAACCGATTGTAATGTACGGCTTTCATCAAGGGAATATCGGCAGCCCAAATCTTCGCCCAGAAGCCTATGTAGGAAGCAAAGTGTATTACCAACTAGCAGACAATGGTGAGGAATTTGTTAATTCTAACCGAGGTATGCAAATTAAAGGGAAAGATAGGCTTTACCTATCCGTCTACTACCAGCAAACAGAAGCCTTGTTTGACGACTTTGAACAAGATTTAAAGTCTCATATTGAACACTATACTAATGGCTCTTTAAAAGATGCTGTAGAGTCATCTAAAGGGTTTAAGCTTACAATAGATGATTGGCATATCGTGGATTTATATCGCACGCATAGAGCCTATGGAGCCTCTTCAGCTATTAACAGGGCTCCGTTAGAAGGTATAGGTGGAATAACATATGGATATCGTGCAGCAGACGGAAGCTATATCACCGATCCCTTAACGAAGCGGCTAGCTCAATTTGGTTGATACCCACCACAAGTTTGGAAGAAAATTCGCAAGCTTTATAAACAAAGAGAACGCATTAAAGGTACAGTAGAAATCAAAGACCTTGATGTAAATCAAGAGTAATATTTTACTTTACTGTACGCCCTGTTAACATAAAGCAAAAACAGGGTGTACGAGTGAATAATACATTGCAAAGAGCTTTGCACGCATTCAATCAACAACAATATGTGCAGGCATTACAACTCCTTTCTTTACATACAAATAAAACCGCTGATTGGTATACATTGAATAGCTTATGTTTATCAGCTGTAAACAAAACTATTGAAGCAGAGCAGTGTTATTTAAAAGGCCTTAGCCAATTTAGTAATCATGTTGGCCTTTTAGACAACTACACCAATCTACTTTGTAAACAAAAAAAGTATGCAGAGTGTATTCAGTTTTGTGAATACAACACAGCTTCTTTGTCACTCGAAAAGCCACGACTTAATTATATCGAAAGTCTAATTAACCAAGACGAATTACTGAAGGCTGAGCTGTTTATTAACGAAACATCCCCTTCGCAAACTTCATTAGTTCGATATCACTGGCTCGCTCTAGAGCTTTTCGAGCGATTGGGTGATTTACAACGTATCGAAGACTATTTTCAAACAAAATTACCAGCCCAATTAAAGGGGCAATTTCATTTCGTTTATAAAGAAGCGTGTAATTATCGTAATTTGGGTAAATTTGACAAAGCATTGGAGCTTTTGAAAATGCTTTTAAAACAGCAACCAAGTGCTGAATTACATTATATAGTTGGTTGTACACATTATGATTTACAACAATATGAACATGCACAAGCTCACCTCAAGGCATGCTTAGAGCTTGCTCCTAACTATGTACCTGCACATGAAAGTCTTAATAAGCTCTACTGGGAACACTCACAAAACCAGTTGATGAGTTCATATGCCCATACTTTTAAAAACTATGATGCTAACCCTGTTTTAATCCATTCTCAAATTGGTCAATTGCTGCAATTAGACAAGTTAGAAGAAGCGTTACTTATAAGTAGTAAAGCAACACAAAGCCATCCGCAGAACTTAGATTTACTTCATGCCCATAGTATTCTTCTTGATAAAACAGGAGAAGCAGAAAAAGCATTTTCACTCCTTCAGCAACTAGTCAAAGCAGCCCCACAAAATGCTCGTTACTGTATTGATTTAGCAAACTTTTACATACAACAAGGCGATTACAGCTCAGCGATCTCTCATTTAGAAACCGCAGTAAAATTTAATCCTAATAACCAAGAGCTTTGGGCATATTTAAGTATTGCTTGGCGACTATCAAATAATGATAAATATCATTGGTTAACTAACCTTGATAAATTCGTTAAGGTAATGGAGCTTCCTGCCCCGCATGGTTTTAAAACGTATGGCGATTTCAATAAACAACTGCAAGAGCTAATGATTGGCCTACACACCAATAAACTACAACCATTAGATCAAAGTGTGCGCAGTGGCAGTCAAACGCAGGGTCACCTGTTGCACCGCTCTAATCAACTCATTGATTTATTTAAGTCATCAATGACGACATGCATAAACCAATATCTGCAGCAGCTGCCAGAAGATGTTAACCATCCTCTATTGGCACGTAACCATCAACGCTTTGTTGCCAAAGGTAGTTGGTCTGTCAAACTAGAACAAGGTGGTTTTCATGCTAACCATATTCACCCACAAGGTTGGTTATCGGCTCCGAGCTATATTTCTATTCCTGATGAAATGAGTAAAGATGATCCGACTAAAAATGGTTGGTTAAAACTGGGGGAAACAAGTCTTAACTTAGGTGATCGAGAATCTATTGCTCGTGAAATATGCCCAGAAGAAGGTCATATTATTATTTTCCCTAGCTATATTTGGCATGGCACTTACCAACTCAAAAGTAAGAGTCCTAGGCTAACAATTCCTTGCGATATCATGCCCTTAAAATAGTGAAAAAAAGACCATCAAACTGATGGTCTTTTCCTCTAATTAGCTGTTATCTATTTAAAAGCGCTTTTGCATCTAAATAGGATTTCTCATCAGCCTGTATATGCTTTAGATAATTTACAAAACGACCTGACGAAGACTTATAAAGTGGTTTTCTAACCTGCCAGACACTCGCTGTACTTACAGTGCCAGATTTATTATGAAACCGCTGGGCTTCATCAGAGTATTCTAGCCCTAAAAAACTAAACAACTGTTCTAACACTTGCTCAGGTGAGCAAACGAGCTGGTCGTAATTCAGAGTAAAAATATCATCGCCAAAACGCGACTGCCAATGTGACTTAATTCGTTGTTGCTGCTCGTAATGATGCAATGTATCGTTTAGCGATACAGCATAATTTAAACTTGGACCTAAATGCTGGAAAAAAGCTGATAAGCTATTGTCTTTAATATCTCGCTCTGTCCAGATAATCTTAGCTTTTGGATATAGCTGCTTGATAATGTCTAAGTAAAGGTAATTTTCAGGGCGTTTATCTGTTACATAAAGCGCACCTTCAGCTCTTAAGGTTAATTGTTCTTTATAACCATCAATAAATTCAGGCTCTTTAGCCTTATTAGCAAGAGCCTTTTCATCGCCAATTAAATTGAATAACGATGAATGTAAATAGGCAATTTCACCACCTGCCGCTATTTGCTCGTTAGAGCTGATGATTTGTTCAATTAGTGTTGAGCCAGAACGAAACATACCGCAAATTATAATTGGTGTTATTGAGCTATTCGCTTCTTGCAGAACAATATTACGAGCTAAGGTGTAGTCAGTAATCTTCTCAACAGATTGGCGATCATAGGCTGGTAAATACTTTTTATTGTAATGATTAGCTTTTACATAATAATGCCAAGCTTGCTGATAATTTTTGCAATCATTAAATACTTTACCAAGTGCATAATAAATATCAGCACACGCTATATCATCTGATTCCCGCTGTAATATGGCTAAGCTTGCTCGTTCATAGTCAATTGCATCGCGTTCAGTGAAGGTTTCAATATCGGCCAATCTTGCTTGAGCCATCGCATTAAATGCATCTATTTTTAAAACCTGTTGAAATCCCTTCTTAGCCTTGTCTTTATCACCGAGTTGTTCATAAATATTTGCCAATGCAAAGTGGGCTTGCAGATTATTACTATCAGCACTAATTGCCTGTTCTAAATACTTTATTGCTGAATCTGGCTGATGTAGTTGATCATTATGGACAAAAGAGATTTCGATTAAAGCAGGTACTTTAAACTGCTCAGACAAAACCCTCGCTTGATCTAGATAAGTTAATGCTGCATCTGCGTTATCAAGCTTTCTTTCTATTTTACCTAGCTGAAAACAAATATCAGCTTGCTGCGGGTTTGTCTCATATAAAGGTAATAGCGCGTTTTTTGCAATTTCTAGCTCACCACAACTTAAACTTAATTGTACTAGGGTCAGTACGTAATCAAACTTTGTAGGAGCAATTGATACTAGTTGCTGGCAATAAGAAATGGCTGTTTCAGTGTCTTGTTGCTGCATAGCAACTTTAAAGAGAATCTGTAACGCTTTTTCAGCAAACTCACTGTTATGTGTTAACGGTTTTAATAATTCTATCCCCTGGCTAACTTTACCTTGCTGAAGTAAAGCAACAGCTTGGGTAAACGTGTGTTGTTCTGATGTCATTGTTTCCCCATAAAAAAAGCTTCCCCATAAAAAAAGCGAGCCGAAGCTCGCTTTATCATACATTAATTAATTCAAATTAGAATTTTAATGAAACGCTTGCGTGGAAGTAACGACCAAGTGTGTCGTAGTAACCAGCTACTGCGTTACCATTTGTAGATAATGTACCGCCTACTAATGGTGGCTCTCTATCTAATACGTTATTCACACCAACAAGAACACGAGTGTAATCATTGATTGTGAATGAACCCTTAAGGTCAAGGTAGCTTTGTGAACCGATACCGTCTTGAACTAATGTGTCAGAACCAGTGTAATCGTTCACGCCACTAAAGAAGCGCCATTTAGCTGTCGCTTTCCACCAGCTGCCAGTGTCGTAGCTTGCGCTAAGAACATGACGCCATTCTGGTTGTGGGAAACAGCCATTGTCTAGTGTATCAACACAATCATACGGTTCACTTACACCTGGAATATCTTCATATTCTTTAGTCATCATGTAAGTACCGATTAGGCTAGTCGAAAGTGTACCACCGCCAATTTCCATGTCGTAGTTAGCACTTAAATCGATACCTTCAAAGTGAATGTTACCTAAGTTAGTGTTAGTTGCAACAACTTGACCAGAACCAACCCATAAGCTACCGCTACCAGGTGTACGTTCAATCTTATCACAGAACTGTGCATCGCCTGTTAGACCACATTGACGAACGATTAACTCAGGGTCAATTGCACCGATTGCGTCTTCAAGGTCGATATCCCAGTAGTCGATTGAGAAGTTGAAATCTTCAAATGGGTTACCAACAACACCTAGGGTGATTGTGTCTGCAATTTCAGGACGAAGTTCTGGGTTACCACCGAAGAAACCGTTGTACTGATCCGCAGGGCTCTTACCGATGCTACCATACTGAGAAGCTGAAACACCTGTGTTTGCACAAGCTGATTGGCTAAGTTCTGGAGTTGCAGTCGCACATGGATCTACACCACCCCATAAGCCACGGCTTTGTTGAGCAAATAATTCACCATTGTTTGCTGAACGTACTGCACGGTTGTAGCTTGAACGGATTTTCCAATTTTCAGTTACATCCCAGTTCATTGCTACTTTATAAGTAGGCTCTGAACCTGAAGTGCTGTAATCAGACCAACGATAGCCTAAGTCGATTAATAGGCTTTCAACACCAGTGATGCCTTCAACGATTGGTAAGCTTAACTCACCGAAGAATTCTGTTACATCGTACTCACCGTTAAGGCTCTTAGTTGGACCACCTTGACCAAGTAGTAGACCTTGCGCGTAAACTTCATCCGCTGTACGGCCGAATGTCTCTTCGCGGTACTCAGCACCAAATACTGCTGCAATTGGGTAATCAGAAGAAGGTAGACCAAATTCAAATTCACCTGTTACGAAACCACTTACGATAAACTGTTCTGTTACACCGTTAAGGATCGCAGTACCTGTTAGTGCACCAGCCGCTTCAGCTGAAACACCTTGGTAAGTAAATACTTCATAAGGAATACAACCTGAAGTTGCCGCACAATCTTCACCATTTGCAGAAAGAGCTGTACTGATACGTGGACCGAAGAAGTCATTTTCGTATGCAGAAGATGAAGAAGTTGAACCATATTGCATGAACGCTTCATATGACCAAAGGTCACTAATTTCACCTTTACTACCTAATACTAAACGGAATGAGCTATGCTCAAGTTGGTTAACACGAGGACCACCTTCAACGTTACGTTTACCGATGTAAGTTGCAAATTGGTCACCTGAAGTTAAACCGAAACGGTCAGTTAGGTTTTGACGCTGTGCATCAGTTAGTAATGGGCTATCATAATCCATTACATAATTTTCGTTGAAGAACGTACCAGATTCTGCGATTTGTGCAGAAGTACGGTCACGCATGAACATAGCTTCAATGAACGGGTGGAAGTTATCATTTACTTCATAGTTAGCAAATAAACCAAGTGTATGACGTTCATCTGGACGCATAAAGTGGTTAACTGGCGCATAGTTATATAGGTTGCCGCTTGAAGGAATGAAGCTGCTATCAGTACCTAGTGTCCAGTAATCGTAATCATCCCAATTGAAGCCACCAGCATCTGTAACACCAGCGATATAGAAGTTAGGAACAACTGCGTTACCAGAACCACCACATGCAGTACCTGTAGAAGATAATGCACAAGATGAGTAATCACGTGAACCTTGACGTAATTCGTTTTGTTTGTTGTAAGTAAAATAACCTACAGCATGACCTTTACCGCTATCGAATGAGCCACCTAGCGTAGCAGAGAAATCAAACGATGAACCATCAAAACCTGTATTACCGCTTTCGTATTCAAAACCTTTTTCATCCATTAAACCTTGGATGTACTCGTTATCGTTATCATGTTGATAAGCTGTTGAGCCTAAGTTTACTTCGAAACCTTCGAATTGATCGTCCATTACGAAGTTTACAACACCCGCTACTGCGTCAGCACCATAAGTTGATGAACCACCACCAGTCATAACATCAACACGTTTGATAAGTGCTGCTGGGATTTGGTTGATATCTGCAGATTGGCTATAGATACCACCTGCTTGCATACGACGACCATTGATAAGTACTAAGGTACGTTGTGAGCCCATACCACGTAAATCAAGAGTAGCAGTACCAGAAGCACCATTTGATTGGAATGCAGTACTTGAAGCTTCAAGTTGAGGCAAGCTGTTCATCATGTCTTCAACACGAGTAAAACCAGCAACTTCGATATCTTCAGCTGTTGTAACTTGTACTGGGCTTGCAGTTTCAATATCAGTACGTTTGATACGTGAACCTGTAACTTCAATACGTTCAACTTTTTCTACTGCTTCTTCTTCGGCAGCATAAGAGTTTACAGAAAACGCAGCTGTTGAAGCTGTACCAAAAGCAAGCGCTAAGCGAACTGCTTTTGAAACTTTATTATTTAACATTTGATTCTCCCTGGACCACTATATTGTGGCTATATTTAGCATAAGCTTGTTTATTATTTGTATCGCATCAGGACTGCGACAAACAAATAATAAACAAATAAAACAAAATATCCAGCTCTTTATTTACAATTTTTTAATGAAGTAGCAAAAAGTTTACTTTTTCTGTTTTTGTGAACAAAAAACACCCAAATAAGTATTTAAACCTGCCCACTCGATCATTCATCGCAATAAAGAATCAAAAAAATGTTAATTTTTTTAAAAAAGCTGTATTTGACGGTCACTTAGAGATGAAACTATAGTACCCAAATCAACAACAATCATTTCAGCTATTGGTAACAATTGTTTATTAACATAAATGCTATAATCATAATTATGCTTACCTATGTAGTACTCTGCACCACTAGCGGTGTAAACGTATTCAATTATTTGACCACGCTGAAACACCAGATGGGGATTGTCAGCTAAATGCTGTTTCGCAGCTTTTACATGGGGAGGGATGTTTTTTTGATAATCAGTTAAATGCTGACCTAAACGCTTACGATAGATAAGGCTTGAATCAAACTCACCTGCATAGAGTTTTTTAACATATCTATCAAAGGCTTGCACTATTAATTGTGGACCGTAATTTTCTGAAAATAAAATTTCAAATAATTCTGTCTGAAACTTATGAGCAAGCTCTGTCCAATCACTTCTCACAGTTTCCATGCCTTTAAAGACTAATTTTGAAGCACCATTTTTTCCAACTTTTCCTACATAGCGCTTTTTAGAACCTGTTGTTTTGCCTCTAATTGTAGGCATAAAAAATGGGCTATAGTGGGTTTCGAACTCAATTTCCAAGAAACTGTCTATTTTATAATCTTGTAATAATTTAATTTGCCAACATTTGTTAATTTTTTTTGCCAGTTTCGTACCGATTTCATTACAGTCATGCGAATTTAGATCATCATCAAGCCTTACAAAGGTCGAATCTGTATCACCATAAATGACTTCGTAGCCCCACTCTTCTATCCACTGCTTGGTGGTTTGCATAATTTCATGACCACGTAAAGTGATAGAGCTAGACAATCGAGGATCATAAAAGCGACAACCTTTTGAACCAAGTACACCATATAAACTATTCATAATGATTTTAATCGCCTGTGAGAGCATAGGCTGATCTTTGTCTTTGGCTATTTGCCTTGTCGCTGCAAGTTCACGGATCAGTTCAGGCAGGTGGTGTTCAGTGCGTGAAAACTGTGCTTGGTTAAATCCTTCGATTGCATTATCCGGCTTTTTTAATCCCTCTATAAGCCCAAGAGGATCTATACAAAAGGTCCTCATGATCGATGGATATAAGCTTTTGTAATCAAGCACAAGTATATTCTGATACAAGCCTGGCTGCGATGACATAACATAACCACCTGGGCTGTCAAAGCTTAGCCCGTGATCTCCTAAATTCGGGGCAACATAGCCACTTCTATGTAACAGTGGTAAATAGAGATTAGTAAAGGCAGCAACTGAACCGCCCATTCTCTCTAATTCGAGGCCTGTGAGCTGGCTTCTTACAACCGCAAAGTCGAGCAGTTTAAGCTTCTCAAAGATGCGTAGTACCAATATACAATCTTGTCTGTTGTAGTTAGCAAGCGAAAGCTTCTCTTCATTAAACTGACGAATAATCTCTTCAAGGCGATTATCAGTGCTAATCAGCTTTTCTTCGCCAAGTTCAATGCTTGCTACATTGGCAAGGCTAAAACTGTCGTAATGATAAGTGGCATTTTTTAAGGTATCAATACCATCAACCACAACGCGACCAGGTATTGTAATGCGGGTAAAGTTTCCCTCACGCAAACGCATTTTTTCTTTATTACGCCCAAGCTTTAGTGAAATACCTAGCGCCTCAGCTCTTGCATGAAGTACACTAAAGTCAAATTCAATAACGTTCCAGCCAATTAGTACATCTGGGTCAATTCGCTGAATTTCAGTCTCAAACTGAGATAGCAGGTCAATTTCATCTTCACACCAGTTAATTTGATAATCTAATTCGGCAGTAGATTCTGGACGCCCTATCATTAACACTTTGTCTATGCCGTCTCCGACTAAGCCAATAGAAAATAGTACGCCATCACCATTACACTCTATATCAATAGAAACGAGCTTAAAATTAGGTTTAAATTCATTGTTTGGTTTTAATTTTGCTTTCTTTAGCAGTCTAAAATCGCTTCGTGTATGAATTTCACCTTTAACCCATACAGAGCCTTTTATAAAACGTTCCATCAAAAATCTGTCAATTGGCCTGACATCATCTTCAAACGTCACTATTTGTGAACTTTTTAAAATTTTGATGGCACGGTAATAGTCTTTTAATGAATTAAAATAACAACAGATCACCGATTGATTTTGAAAGTTTTTTAATTTTGCATCTGCAAAACGAACATAAATGTTTTGACTTTGCAAAAGCCTTTCTGCAGCAGACACCTGATTGTCAGGGATGAAAAACACCACTTCTTGTTGTTCAACGAGCACTTTTAATGGGCCGTGTTTACACCACAACCAAAACACAAAAGTAACTCCTGTTGAGCTATCGAAGGCCTCTTTTGAAAGTATAAAACCTGTATCTGTAACCATTTACTTCAAATATCTATCACGGTAGAGGTATAGTACACCCTAACTATAAAAAATTATAAGAGCCAATTATGAGCCCAATTAATGCAATTAAAAGCGCAAAAACACTCGTTGCTACTGAACCACATAAGGCTAAAGCTTTGTTGCTAGACATACTCAAACAACACCCTGAATATCATGATGGCTGGGCATTACTCGCTGAAACTCACAAAATGCTGCAAGAGCACGAACAACAGCAAAGTGCTTTAAAACAATATGAGATGATTTTTTGGTTTAACAAACAATTAGAAACGGCTAAACAACAGTTAAATAACCATAACCCTCGCCAAGCTGAGCAAATCACTAAGCAACTACTACAACTCGTGCCTAATGAGTATAGAGCACTTCAAACGCTGGCTGATATCGCACTAAAGGTGGGAGATAGCAAAGCGTACTTTGACATATCAAAACATAACCTCGAGAACAACTCGCAAAAACAAGCAGTCCTAGAAAACTACTGCCAAGCCTTACTCAATACCAAGCAATTTGAAGAGTTACTCACATTTTATCGCACATCGATCCCCTCTCCTACTTTATTTATTGAGAGTTTAATTGCTATCGCTCATGTAAAAATGATGCAATTTGATAAAGCAAAGGCCATCTATAACAAGTTACTCGATGCAAACTATTACGCAGCCCATTGCCACCTTCGACTTGGTAACATAGAAAAAATCAAAGGTGATACTGAACTTGCTATAACGCACTATAAACAAGCACTCCAACTAGATAACAGACTAGGTGAGGCCTATTGGAATTTAGCTAATTTAAAAACATATACATTTAATAAAAGGGATATAGACAGTTTAGTAGAACAAACACAATCTGCTGTTCAAAACCTCAACAGTGCTCAACTTTACTTTGCTCTCGCCAAAGCCTATGAACAATGCCACAACTACGAACTCTCATTTAAGACATTAGAAAAAGCAAACAAAATTCAAAAAGCACTAACACCATACAAGCCAAGCAACTTTACTTTTCGTTGTAAAAAATATTTAACTCAAAGATCTATTAATAATCTTACATCTAATGAATCGCTACAGCTGATTTTTATCGTCAGCTTACCGCGAAGTGGCTCTACCTTAGTTGAGCAAATTTTAGCAAGTCACCCTGATGTTGATGCAAGTTACGAGCTCACAGAAATAAATGCAATCGCTCGAGAGTTAGAAAGTAAAAAACTCTCAGATGTTCCTTATGGCCTTGATAAGCTAACTGATAAAGATAAAGCACACTACGCTGATAGATACCTAAAATTTATTGCTCCTTTACGTGGAAAAAACAATATATTTATCGATAAGCAACCAGTGAACTTTCATCATATCGCGTTAATTAAAACGCTCTTCCCAAATGCGAAGATACTCGAAGTAACGAGAGATAAAGCCGCAACTGCGTGGAGTTTATACAAACACTCTTTCTCTGAGGGTCACGCCTATAGCTACGACTTTACATCTCTTGCAGAATATATAAATGATTACACTGATTTAATGTCGCACTGGCATTGCTTATATCCTGACGAAATATTTAAAGTCGACTATCAAAATCTTGTTAATGATTTTTCCAACACCGTGAGTGAGTTACTAACTTACTGCGATTTAGAAATGCATGAAAGCTGCATGAGTTTTTATAATCACAAACGCCCAATTATGACACCAAGCTCAGAACAAGTAAGGCAACCCATTTACAAAGATGCATTAACAGAATGGTCTAATTATCAGGTTCATCTTGAACCTCTATTAAAGCTAATAAAATAATAATCGAACAAGTCGCTTGTAGTTGCCCAGTTAAATCTCTAAAATTCATTACTGTAATTATATACATACTTTAGGTTTTCTGGGCATGCTATCTGACTCTTTAAAAAAAACAATTCGGCAAATTCATAAGCATGTTGCTGATAACCTTACTGACTACCGCCCTAGAAGCAGTCAAAACTATTTAGTTGCCGAGATAGCAAAAACCCTTGCCGGTGAGTATCACAAAAGTCAACGTATCTGTGTCATTGAAGCTGGCACAGGGACCGGTAAGTCACTCGCTTATTGTTTAGGTGCATTACCATTGGCGATGGCCAAAAAAAAGAAATTAGTGATTTCGACGGCAACTGTTGCCCTACAAGAACAGTTAATAAGTAAAGAACTGCCGTTTTTTAAAGAGCACTCTGGGTTAGATATTAAATTTGATTTAGTTAAAGGTCGTCAGCGTTATATCTGTGCACAAAAACTTAGTGCTGCAGTTAATGGCGACAGCCAAACGCAAATGGAGTTTATGCCTACCCTGTCATCACCACTTTCAGATATGGAAACCAAGTGCTTAAAGCAACTTTATGATGCTTATTCAAACAAACAATGGCAAGGCGATCGCGATAGTTGGGCTGATACTATTCCGGATAAAGTTTGGAATTTAATTGCCTGTGATAAACACTCATGCCAACGACAAATGCGCGCTCATCAGCTCTGCCCTTTCCATATGGCGCGTCAGCGTCTTATGCAAATGGATGTGCTAGTGATCAACCATTCTTTGTTACTAGCTGATCTTGATTTGGGTGGTGGTAAGATTCTACCTGAACCTGACGATACTATTTATGTTATTGATGAAGCCCATCACTTAGCGCACATCACTCGAGACTTCTCATCTGCTGCGGCAACAATCAAAGGCACCATCGACTGGCTCGACAAGCTTGTTAAATTCGCAGGGAAAATGGCGAATGTACTGGTGGGTCAAAAAGCGATTGGGCAAAATTTTAAACTCAGTGACAGCATCAATGATGCGGGCAAAAACCTAAAAGTAGTCCGTGACATTCTTGATAATGCCGACTTTAACTACAATAGTGATGATACCTATCGCTTTGAGCATGGTGAGATTCCAGCGGCTTTGCATGCTAAAGCAAAAGATATTAGCGATGCCACCCTTGATGCACTAAGAGCACTTAACAAGATGCACGACACCCTAGTGCAAGACGTGAGTGATGGCGATATTAAACCTTATGTGGCCGATCCAATATTGGCTGAAAGTGGCCAGTACATTAATCGCCTAGAGTTATTAAACAAGCTATGGTTTAGTTACGCTACAAAAGGTGAAGGTATTCCCCATGCCAGGTGGATAAAACGCCTAGAGTATAAGAACCATCACGATCATTTACTCAGTGATTGCCCTATTGAAGTTGGCTATTACTTAAAAGATAAATTATGGAACCAATGTGCAGGTGCTGTTCTGTGTTCAGCGACATTAACGGCACTTGGCTCATTTGATCACTTTGCATATGAATGTGGCCTTGCCAAAGAAGAAGGTGTCAAATACATTAAAGTTCCTTCTCCGTTTGATTATCCAAAACAAGCCACGCTGCATATTCCTGCAAGTCATATTGAGCCTACAGAGAAAGCCTTTAGCGACCACTTAGCTGAACAGTTACCTAAATTCCTTAACGATAAAAAAGCTAATTTAGTGTTATTTGCCTCTTATTGGCAAATGGACCATGTCGTCAAAGCGTTGAGAAGCAAAGGGATTAATGTATTAGTGCAAGGTGAAATGTCGCGTGAGGCACTTTTGAAAAAGCATAAAGCGAATGTAGATTTAGGCCGTGCTAGTTATTTATTTGGCACTCAAAGCCTGTCAGAGGGTCTTGATTTACCGGGTAAATACTTAGAAAACTTAGTTATAACAAAGATTCCATTTGCGGTGCCGACCTCCCCAATAGAAGAAGCGCAGGCTGAGTTTGTACAAAGTAAAGGTGGCAACCCGTTTCTTTCGATAACCGTTCCTGATGCTGCAAAGAAATTAGTACAAAGCTGTGGTAGACTGCTTCGCAAAGAAAATGATCAGGGTCGTATTACTATTCTTGATCGCCGATTAGTGACCAAGCGATATGGCAAAGCCATGCTCGATACCTTGCCACCCTTTAAAAGACAAATTGATTATTAATGTTTGAATTAGCTTTAGACCCAACAACATGGGCACTATTATGCGCAGTGGCGCTGGCAGCTGGCTTTA
The DNA here is from genome assembly GCF_030297135.1 of Pseudoalteromonas apostichopi. Lineage (NCBI taxonomy): Bacteria > Pseudomonadati > Pseudomonadota > Gammaproteobacteria > Alteromonadales > Pseudoalteromonadaceae > Pseudoalteromonas > Pseudoalteromonas apostichopi. The sequence continues at coordinate 3,059,530 of NZ_AP028065.1, read as the reverse complement.
TTGATGCTATCGCAGGCGGTGGCGGCATGTTAACTGTGCCGGCGCTATTAACTGCGGGCTTACCTCCCCATCTCACATTAGGCACAAATAAACTTGCAGCAAGTTTTGGCTCATTAACAGCCAGCGTGACCTATTTTCGTAAAAAGTTATTCAACCCTCGATTTTGGGCCGCGTCAATCCTAGCAACAGCCATAGGTGCGCTTATAGGTACCCTTGTGGTTGATTACTTAAGTATTGAATTTCTGAATAAATTATTGCCAGTGGTAATTATTCTAGTAGCTTGTTACAGCTTATTTGGCAGTTTGAGTACTACCGAGCATAACGAATTACCAGAACTTGATGGCAAAACTAAAATTAAACAGTGGCTGCAAGGGCTTGGGCTAGGCTTTTTTGATGGTTTAGCAGGCCCAGGGACTGGTACGTTTTGGACTGCTTCAAATAGCCTATTATATAAAATGAGCTTGTTACTTAACTGTGGGCTTGCTCGCTCGATGAACTTCGTTTCAAATTTTATTTCTTTGATCACCTTTGTTGCGTTAGGGCATGTGAACTTTATACTTGGTATCACGATGGGCTTTTTCTTGATGCTAGGTGCATGGTTAGGTGCGCATTCGGCAATTAAGTTTGGCAGTAAAATGATCCGCCCCGTGTTTAACACTGTGGTTATTGTTTTAGCATTAAAGTTAATCTATGAGGCTTATTTATAAATGCAATCGGCTGCTTTTGATAAACTGCGTTCACAAATTGAAAGGCTAAAGCAATTAGCTACACAATTTGATAAGGGTAATTTGTTTGCGAAAAATCGTTATATGCAAGCCCAACCAAGTTTATTTGATAAAGCAGTATTTAGCACAAAAAGTATGAAGCTGGCAGATTATGTCATAGAAATCGAAGATGAGCTTAACAGCCTGCCACCTGCTGAGCATCGTCACGCATACCAATATGCTCTTGAACGAATTGCCCTTCAGGTAGAAGCTGTATTCAATGTGATCAAATCAACCCCTGTGTGGGCTAAAGAAAATAAGTACAGTTTTAAACCAAAAACAAAACCACAAGTTTATAAACAAGCAGTAAAAAAAATCATGCAGTCGTCACATGAACTGTATGATGAACTAAAGCAAAATCACGAGTTTGAGCGCCGCTTAGTTTTGATGATTGAAGAGCGAAAACTTAAGCTCGAAGCTGCAAATACGCAGCAAGCAGCCGAAATCAATAAAGAAATACTTGCATTGCATGCAAGGTTGGGCCGTTGCCGTAAGGCAATTTCAGCCACTGAAGACAAAATTCAACAGGTCGAAAAACAGCAGCTCAGATAATGTTTTACTATCATCCAAGTTATTCAGCGTTAGCTTTACCTGAGCGTCACCGCTTCCCGATTGATAAATATCGCTTGTTGAAACAACTTATCAGCGGCTTTATTGATGAGCAGCATTTCATTACCCCACAACAAGCCACTCGAGCACAGCTTGCTCTGTGCCATGACCAAGATTATGTCGATGCTTTTTTAACTGGCAGCCTTGATACAAAAGAGATAAAAAAAATGGGCTTCCCTTGGTCACATGAATTAGTTGAACGAACACTTTATTCTGTAGGGGCGAGTATTCATGGCGCAGAGTATGCCTTGCAACATGGTGCAGCTTTTAACCTAAGTGGTGGTTATCACCATGCATTTACAGGCTATGGCAGTGGCTTTTGTATTTTCAATGACTTAGCGATAGCAGCTGCGCATTTAATTAATACAGATCAAGCCGACACCGTGTTAATCTTTGACTGCGACGTTCACCAAGGTGACGGTACCGCTGAAGTGACACAAGCGCACCCTCAGATCATTAGCTGCTCAATTCATTGTCAACAAAACTTCCCGCGAATTAAACAGCAATCAAACTACGACTTTTCCCTAGAGCATGGCACAAAAGATACTGAATACTTGGAAACAGTGAAACAAGCATTAGCCTTAACGATGAGACTCCACCAGCCAGATATCATTTTGTACAACGCCGGCGCAGACATTGCAACGAATGACGAATTAGGACACTTTCAAGTCAGTATGGAGGGAGTGTATCAACGTGATTATTTTGTATTAAACCAAGCGAAAGAAGCAAAAATCCCTGTCTTTGCAGTCATGGGCGGTGGCTATCAGCGAAATGTAAGCCGTTTGGTTGATGTTCATGGTCAGCTTTTTAGGGCTGCTGTCGATTTATTTTAAAGCTTGGTATACACTTAAAGTGACTTTTTAATTGGGTTCACTTTGTATGAAATTGCATGACGACATTCACAACTACTATGAAAAACTGGTTGTCGAAGACATCACAAAACGTAACTTAGAAACGACCTACAGTGATGATGTTATGGCAGATTTATGCTGCACTGTATTAAATCAACTCCCTGCCCGCTACATACGCTATGATGTTGATATGGAATTTTATTTACCGCAAACAGAGCGTATAAAAATGGAGCAGCAAGTACAAACGGCAATCGATGTGGCAATCAGTCAAGTTGCTAAGAAAAAGGAACTACAATCATGAGTAGTGAGTTAGAGCATGCGCCTGACTATATAAAGATTGCTGTTGACCTAATTATGCTCTTAGAGCAAAACGACGTACCTGCTGAAGATGTATTAGCCGCACTAGAAATCGTAAAATCTGACTTCGAAAAGAAACTCTCAAAATCAACTAATTAATAGTCCGAAAATGGCGAGTATTAGGGCATAAATTTGTTATGCTCAGGTTTTATAATTAAAGAATGTAACACCATGTCATTGCCAAGTTTTTTGCGCTTATTCATCCTTGCTGCTATTTGGGGCGCTTCCTTCTTATTTATGCGTATGGCAGCTAATAGCTTAGGCCCTGCGGTATTAATAGAGCTAAGAGTTGGCTTTGCAGCAATAACACTCTTTATTTTTGCTTTATACTTACGAAAGACACTCGCTTTCACGACACATAAAAAACACTTTTTTATTATTGGCGCACTTAATTCCGCTATCCCCTTTTTACTGTTTGCCTATGCAGCACAAACAATCAATGCATCAACCTTATCAATACTAAACTCAACAACCCCAATTTGGGGCGTGATTGTTGGTATTATTTGGAGTAAAACTAAACCCACTAAAAGTATGCTGCTTGGCTTACTATTAGGTTTAACGGGCGTAGCAATTTTAGTGGGTCAAAATAGCCTCACTATCGATACCCAAGCAGTTACAGCAATCTTTGCAGCACTTTGTGCTTCACTAAGTTATGCCATAGCATCCCATTACACTAAACATGCACCAAAGTTGTCTGCTTTTGATAATGCTCATGGCAGTATGTGGGCAGCAAGTATTATGGTACTACCGCTTATTTTTGTTATTCCTGCCAGAGAAATGCCAAGTAATGAAGTGATGCTTGGAGTGGTCGCTCTCGGTGTGCTTTGTACAGCTGTGGCGTATATACTGTTTTTCCGCTTGATTGATGACATTGGCCCAACTTCTGCGTTGACTGTTACCTTTTTAATCCCACTCTTTGGTATTGTATGGGGTAATTTAATTTTAGATGAACAAATAGGGCCAAATACCTTAGGCGGCGCACTTTGTGTTATCGCTGGCACCATGCTGGTCACAGGCTTTATCCGTATAAAACCATTTTTAAAACGAAACACCTTGTAACAGAATGCAAATTGCATTTTTAAATACAATCTATACTCTATTAGGTACTAAATATGGAAGGAGAATAGTATGTCAGGTACTACCATGGTGGTGTTAATCGTGCTGATATCAGTCGGCTCTGGGGTAATTTATGATATGTATAAAAAACACCTTGAGTTTAAATCACGGACTTTAAAAAATTCAAAAGAAGCAAACGAACATGTTGCCGAAGTGACAAAAGAACTACAAGAGTTAAGAGAACGTGTACAAACGCTCGAAGCCATTGTCACTGACTCTAGCTACAGCGTAAAACAAGAAATTAATAAACTTTAATTACAATAATAAAGCTGAGTACTCATCAAGCACTGGCTGATAATAAGCCGCGTCTTGATTTAACATGCGTTGGTAATGAGCACATAACTGCTTTAAATAGGCTTGGTGCTCTTTACTTGTTAGTTGCCACATTTGCTGCCCAACTCGAGTAACCTGTTTCGATGATGACGCACTCATAGCTATGATTTCATAAAAGCGTTTATTTTCACAAATCAACTGTTCTGATACGAGCCCTAATGAGAGTGTTTGCAAATAGCGGCGAACTTGATAACTGTGATGTACAGGGCAAACAATAAAGTCAATATGAATACCTGGGTGATGACCCACAATCTTCGCTAAAAATTGCACCAATAGCTCACCACCAACACCCGCAATAATAACAAGATGACGTTTATTTGGATCAGGGGAAATCATCGCAACATCCTGACAATGAACTTGCCAGCGACCGCATTGCTCGTTAGTGGCAAAGCGCACCAGTTTGTCATTTAGTGCTTGCATCAACTCAGGCACAATATCAACAAAATGTATAAGCTGTGCTTTATTTTGCTGTAAAAGCTCAATTCCTAACAAACCGTGGTCGCAGCAGCAATCCCAGATTTCGTCATAGCCTGAATCAACCACATCAACGATGGCTGATAGTCGTTTACTCAATGCCATTAATTTGCTGTTTTATAGACTAAGGCTTTTAAACTTCGATCACTGTCTACTTCAACAAAGCCATCTGTCGGTTTTAAACGCTCAACAAAAAAAATAGCCCCTTGCGTATGCTCAGCAATTAGCTCTTTAAACGCCTGCTCTGAAAGCTCAGGGCTATTAGCACAAAGCAATAATTGGGTGTTTTCATTTAACAGTTCAGGTAAACGACGCAGGATTTTTTGATAATCCTTAGTCAATATAAAGCTTCCTTTTTGAAAGCTCGGTGGATCAACAATGATCAATTCATAAGGTGCTGATTTTTTTAACTTGCCGAATGACTTTAAAATATCGTGTGGGAAATAACTAACTCCTTGAGCAAAACCATTTAACTGATGGTTTTGTTTACCCGTTCTAAGCACGCCTTTATTCATATCCATATTAATAACTTGGTCAGCACCACCCTGCATTGCAGCAACAGAAAAGCCACAAGTATAAGAAAACAAGTTTAGCACTTTTGCGTTTTTACTATTAGCTTGGACAAACTCTCGACCACGGCGCATATCAGGGAATATACCGGTATTTTGGCGACTAAGTAAATCTACTTTAAACTTAATACCATTTTCACTAACAAGATGCTCTTGTGGTAATTCACCAAACAGAAGAGAATTTCGGGTATTAATCCCACAGCGTTGTTGGTAAACCAATGCAGTCACAAGCTCTGGTGGGTTTACTTGCGCCCATTGCCACACTGTATTAGTTAATTGCTCAAGCACTTGTTCATCTATTTCTTCATATGAAACTAAAAAAAGTGCTGGCGGATAAAAGTCTAAGTTAATGTGACTAAGCTCAGCCACGGAGTGGCCACGGCCATGAAATACACGGCATAATTCATTTGTAGCGAGAGGAGCCTCTGCTAAAGCATTTAAAATGGCAGAAAAATCGTTTGTCATAATCTTTAGTTAATTAACTGTTGTTGTAATTCGTGAATTTCATCACGCACAGATGCCGCTTTTTCAAATTCAAGATCGCTAGCATAGGCATGCATTTTCGCTTCAAGCTCTTTAATTTGGCTGGCAATTTCTTTTGCACTGAGTACTTGTTTAGACTCTTTACGCACCAATTTAAGGTTGTCTTTAGGGCTTGCTTCTTCGCCCACATCCATAATATCGGTGATGCTTTTAACCAAAGCTTGCGGCTCAATACCATGCTCAAGATTATAAGCTTGTTGTTTTTCACGGCGGCGATCTGTTTCATCAATGGCTTGTCTCATTGATTTAGTAATGCGGTCACCATAAAGAATCGCTTTACCATTTAAGTGACGTGCAGCACGACCTATGGTTTGGATCAGTGAACGAGTAGAGCGTAAGAAACCTTCTTTATCGGCATCAAGTATCGCTACTAAGGATACCTCTGGCATGTCGAGACCTTCTCGTAATAAGTTAATGCCCACTAACACATCAAACACACCTGCACGTAAATCGCGGATAATTTCAACCCGTTCGACGGTATCGATATCTGAGTGCAAATAACGAACTTTTACGTCATGGTCATTTAGGTAGTCGGTTAAATCTTCAGCCATACGCTTGGTTAAAGTAGTTACCAATACCCGTTCGTTGACCTCAACTCGTTTGTATATTTCAGAGAGTAAGTCATCTACTTGTGAGCCCACTGGGCGCACTTCAATTTCTGGGTCAATAAGCCCGGTTGGACGAATGACCTGTTCTGCAACCTCCCCTGACGAGCGTTCAAGCTCAAAGTCACCTGGGGTGGCTGACACATAAATAGTTTGCGGCGCGATTGCTTCAAATTCTTCAAAGCGTAATGGGCGGTTATCTAACGCCGATGGCAAGCGAAAGCCATACTCAACAAGATTTTCTTTACGGCTTCTATCACCTTTATACATAGCACCGATTTGCGATACCGTAACATGCGATTCATCGATAATCATTAATGCGTCATCAGGCAAATAGTCAAGCAATGTTGGCGGCGGATCGCCTGGCGTTCTGCCAGATAAGTAACGCGAGTAGTTTTCGATTCCTGAGCAATAACCAAGCTCGGTCATCATTTCGATATCGTACTGAGTGCGCTGAGCAATACGTTGCTCTTCTACAAGTTTATTGGCACTAAGTAGCTGAGAACGACGGTCTTTAAGCTCATCTTTTATTTTATCAATAGCATCGAGAATTTTTTCACGCGGCGTAACATAGTGCGTTTTTGGGTAAATAGTAGCGCGTACAATGTGCTTTTCAACAGCCCCAGTAAGTGGGTCAAAAATACTTAAACGCTCTATTTCATCGTCAAACATCTCCACACGAACGGCATAAGTATCAGATTCTGCAGGAAATATATCAACCACTTCCCCACGAACACGATATGTACCACGGCTAAATTCAATATCGTTTCGAGTATATTGCAATTCAGCAAGACGACGCAGCATGTCGCGTTGATCGACAGTTTCTCCAACTTTAAGCAGTAGCATCATTTTCATATATGAGTCTGGATCGCCCAAACCATAAATAGCAGACACCGAAGCCACAATGATCGTATCACGACGCTCAAGTAGCGCTTTAGTAGCGCTTAAACGCATTTGCTCAATATGCTCATTGATAGAGGCGTCTTTTTCAATGAATGTATCACTAGCAACAACATAGGCTTCTGGCTGGTAATAATCATAATAAGAAACAAAATACTCAACCGCGTTATGAGGGAAAAACTCTTTCATTTCCCCATAAAGCTGAGCTGCGAGTGTTTTGTTGTGTGCCATGATAATGGTTGGCCGATTCAAATCATTAATGATATTGGCCATAGTGAAGGTTTTACCCGTTCCTGTAGCCCCTAATAATGTTTGATGTGCAAGCCCAGCCTCAAGACCGTCTTTTAACTGTGCAATCGCCGTTGGTTGGTCACCATTTGGCTGAAATTTAGAAACTAGCTGAAAATGGTCGCTCATGAATGACACTCCTTCACATAAGACTCACTTAACCCATCAACTTCTTTGATAAACCATCTATAGGCAACCACCGCAGTAAATAGGTTACCTATAGCCGCGCCAATAAATAACCCTTTTAACCCAGCAAACTCACTGCCGATATAAGCAAAAGGCACGTAAAAAACAAACAGACGTACTACACTTAAAATAAGCGCATTCATCGGTTTATGTAATGCGTTAAATGAAGAGTTCGATAGAATAATTACCCCTTGTAGGCCATAACTTAGCGGTAGGATATAAATGAACAGCTTAATAACATCCATTACCGCCTGCTCTTTACCAAATACATTAGCTATCAAGCCAGAAGTTAATAGCAGTAAAATATAAATAGCAAACTGCCAAATCATCACGAATTTTAAGGTTTTAGTGTAGGCTTCTTTTACACGTTCAAACTTACCGGCACCAAAGTTTTGACTAACAAATGGCGGTAAAGTCATCGATAAAGCAAGCACAACAAGACTTGCGATAGACTCAATTCGACTTCCAACACCAAACGCTGCTACAGCTTCAGGACCATGCTTAGCCACTAATGCCGTAATTACCGCCATTGCTATTGGTGTAAGCATATTTGCCCCCGCCGCTGGTAAACCAATTTTAAGAATTTTTTGAATTGAGCTAAATGGTGTTTGCAAACCAGCATGCAAACTCAATAAGCCATTTTTAATTGCTAGAATATATAAAATGATAACCACTGCAACCGACCACGCAATAACGCTGGCAATTGCTGCGCCTTGTATACCTAATGCGGGAAAAGGCCCAAAGCCAAAAATAAGCATAGGGTCTAAAATAGCATTAATCAGCCCCGCTCCACCCATAACAATGCTCGGAGTTTTGGTATCACCACTTGCTCTAAGTACTGAGTTGCCAACCATAGGTGTAATTAAAAACACGCTGCCAAGGAACCATACACTCATATACTCATGAATAAGCGGTAATACTAATTCACCAGCACCAAGTAACTTAAAAATAGGATCTATCAGAAGATAGCCCATCACAGAAAGACTAAACACCATCACAACCGATACCAACAATGACATACTGGCATCAAAGCGAGCTTCATCTAACTTATCACTACCGAGGGCTTTAGCGATAACCGCTGAAGTGCCTATACCTAAACCAATTGCAAGGCTAATAACAGTAAAAGTAACAGGAAAGGTAAAACTGACAGCGGCGAGAGGTTCAGTGCCTAGTAAACTAATAAAGAAGGTGTCAACAAGGTTAAACATCATTAGGGTGATCATTCCAAAGATCATCGGAATGGTCATTTTTTTTAAGGTTGGCAGAATGGGTGAGTTTAAAAGATCAGGTTTAGTTTTGCTCTGCGGTTTCACGCTCATGGGGATACTTTGCCTCTTTTTCTGAACCTGTTAGTTTAAAGCATCCTTCTCTTGCAAGCTATGCTTTATTAGCAGAATCAAAATTGATACACAAAACTATCACTTTTGACACTTTGACATAAAAATAACCACTAACCCTCATAAAATACAATATAAAAACAACTTTAATAGCTTTGTTACAATTAAAAGGCAGTTTTCGCTGTTTTTTTACACAACAAATCGCGCTATTTCATCGTCACGAATAAATTTACTTATCAATTCAGCATGGCTTCAGATAAAAATACTAAGCAATTGATTTATAATAAAATAAAAAAACTTAATTAAATGCTTGAAATTGCTGTAGCGCCCTAAAATCCTAGTACTATAGCTGTTCTTAAAGTTTAATAAACAGAGTTATCCACAGAAACCGTGGATAACTCTCTAGAAGCCGCAAATATAAAGGCTTCTAAGGTGGATGTTCATCTCTGTATAGGAAAAGTAACAAAGCCTATTGTTTTAACCTTTTTATAAGTTTCTAGAAAAGAACGCGTAAAAATTGTTCTACCCTATTATAAAGTTAAGTATGACAATTAAAGTTCTATAAAATTTCATATGCTAAGCATATGAAATACAGCACTAAAAATGAGTTTACTTCTATTGAATTCAGATCATTTTTGAGTTTCTCTGCAAAGAATAGAAAAATCTTTACTAGTCCTACACAGTAAATACAAAGAAAAAATTACGCTCGGAGAACTTCAAACAAAAAGAATTAGATCTGATTTTCATAGTTAGAATAAAACATTGGATAAATGATGATTTACTCAACTTGGTAAAGAATATCTAAGCAAAGAAACTTTTTTATACTTTTAAAATGATGCTTCTGTTTAAAAAGCATGCAAAAAATAAAAGCTTTCGACATAGGTCCCCTACTACAAGCTAAAAAATGCAGTGGTTTTCAGCTACATTTTGCGCAGATCGAACATAAAAACATCGAATAAGCTTCTTTTTTGAATTTATGAAGTTTTTATGTTGACACTTTGCAATGCTGTCATTAATATTTCGCCCCGTTGAAAGGCATGACGCTTCCCCCTTAGCTCAGTTGGTTAGAGCGACGGACTGTTAATCCGCAGGTCCCCCGTTCGAGTCGGGGAGGGGGAGCCAAGTTTTTCAATCATAAACGATTCCCCCTTAGCTCAGTTGGTTAGAGCGACGGACTGTTAATCCGCAGGTCCCCCGTTCGAGTCGGGGAGGGGGAGCCAAGTTTATGAATATGATTGTTCCCCCTTAGCTCAGTTGGTTAGAGCGACGGACTGTTAATCCGCAGGTCCCCCGTTCGAGTCGGGGAGGGGGAGCCAAATCATAGCACCCTACTACTCTATTTAGTTCCCCCTTAGCTCAGTTGGTTAGAGCGACGGACTGTTAATCCGCAGGTCCCCCGTTCGAGTCGGGGAGGGGGAGCCAACTCACAGAAAATAATCAGGTTTATCTACTACTATTCTTCGATTGTATTAGACTTTAAAGCGCTTATAATCTACCCTACATTAAAGTTATTTCTAAAGTTTTTTCTATTTTTTACGATAGAATGTAATGACTGTAATTAAAGCGATCAATCAAGGAATTGATTCCTTCCGTTAGGCTTTTATAAGATAAGAACATGGCTGGCTTTAAAAAACTTATATTTATACAACTCATATCTTGGCTGCTTTTTGCTTTATTAGGTGGTTATTTTATTGCCCTTAGTTTCGACAGTGCTGTCAGTGATGCTCAGCAAAAAGCACAAAATGTCGTTAGTGCTTATATAAACACTCAGACATTAGATGAACTAGCACCAGAAAAAATTAAACACGCGCTTGCCGATGGCAGTACTTTTTCTAAGTTTGTGATCCGTGATCAAGCGGGCCAAGTAGTTAGCTCAGTTGAATCAAGTCAACCCCTACCCATATTTGCTGAAATTGTAAATGCTACGTTTAACTCAATTCGCCCTCAATTTGCCGTTAACCAAGCATCTGATATAAAGGTTGAATTCACAATTAATGCGCATAATCTCGCAAGCTTATTACAACAGGCTCTATTTGTTGTTATTTTAATTTCAGGCTTGATTGCCCTACTTCCTATTATCTATATGAAGAGCATGTTCCGCCGCCTTAATCGTAAAATTAGCACTACAGTTGCAGATATAGTTGATATTTATATTAATCAAAACCAAATTGATGATGACCTAGAACAATCAATTGATACAACTAGCCTAAAAAAGTTAAGCAAAGATTTAATCCCTTCATTCAACCGCCTTTCTCACTTTTTACAAACTAAACACGACGATATTCAAAACAATGCGCTGAACATCAAAAAAGAAGCTTATAAAGATGTAGTGACTAACCTTGGCAACCGTAATATGTTTGTTGAGTACTACGAAAAGAATATCGAAAACGCAGAAAAAAGTACTTTTGGTTCACTTGCGATGGTTCGCTGTAGCGAGCTGCAAGCCATCAACCAAACTCGTGGTTACCAAAAAGGTGATGATTATGTTAAAGGCGTGGCCGATATAATTAAACATATCAGTGGTACTTATACTGGTAGCCAAGTGTTTCGTTTGAACAGCTCAGACTTTGCAGTTGTGTTGCCCCATACCCCACTAAAAGAAGCGGAACGTTTTGGTGATAACTTACAGTCTCGATTTACACAGTATCAACAAAATCAAGAGTTAAGCTCAGTCGCGAACACAGGTATTGTCGGATACGAAAAAGGTAAACCTTTAGGAGAGTTATTATCTATTGTTGATAATGCGATGAGTATGGCGCAATCAAAGCAAGCTAACGCATGGCATGTTCAACGCGAGACTGACCTTGTAAATAATGCTAGCGCTGGTTTTGGTAACCAAAACTGGCGTAAAGTGATTAACGAAGTGATCGAAACCAAACGTGTTCACTTGGTCATGCAAAACATTATGCCAATTGGTAAAAGTGTGAAGGCCTATGCAGAGATTCAGGTTCGTTTCAAAACCGCAGAAAATCAAATGCTACCAACTGCCTCTTTTCTTGCTATGACCGAAAAGCTAGAAATGGCTATGGAAATTGACCGCTTAATCATTGACACCAGCTTAGAAAAAATTAAAACCCGTAATTTTTCTGAGAAATTCTTTGGAATCAATGTTACCGCATCAAGCGCCCATAATGATCAATTTGTGATCTGGCTTGAGCGCCGCCTACTAAAAGACAGTAATATCGCCTCTAAGCTTATATTTGAAGTGAGCGAGTTTGGCTTGCAACAAAATATTAAAGCAAGTAAGCGCTTTATCGATATGGTGCATCGTGTCGGTGCGCGTATCACTGTAGAGCGTTTTGGTGTTGGTTTAACGTCATTTAAATTCTTTAGAGATTTAAAACCTGATTTCATCAAAATGGATGCAAGTTATACCCGCGGCCTTGAAGAAGATAAAAATAATCAATATTTTATGCGCTTAATGGTTGATCTTGCCCACCGTATTGGAGTGAGTGTATTTGCTGAAGGTGTAGAGAGCCAAGAAGAAAAGCATATCATTGAAACTCTGTGTCTTGATGGTGTGCAAGGCTATTACATCGAAAAACCAAAAGACATTTAACCCCCCTATTAAAGGCCCAAAAAACCTTACTGTTTTTGGGCCTATTCTATCTATTAACTTAGCTTTAACACTTTAATCGTAAACAGCTTTGTTAATTTTATCTATTCGTCCCTCATGTGTTGTGTCAGCCCCCAGAAAAAAGGATAATAGGGTCGTTTTTATTCTCGTGAGGCACGCATGACAGAGTATGTCTTGTTATTGATTGGCACCGTGCTAGTCAACAACTTCGTTTTAGTTCAATTCTTAGGTTTATGCCCATTTATGGGCGTGTCGGGTAAGTTAGATACCGCGATTGGTATGTCCTTAGCCACAACCTTTGTACTTACACTTGCCTCCGTGACTAGTTATCTAGTAAATCATTATATTTTGATCCCGCTGGATATCGAGTTTTTGCGTACCATGAGCTTTATTTTGGTTATCGCTGTTGTCGTGCAATTTACTGAAATGGTGGTTAGAAAAACCAGCCCGACACTTTATCGCTTATTAGGGATTTTCTTACCGCTTATCACCACTAACTGTGCTGTATTAGGCGTTGCCCTACTTAATATCAAAGAAGACCACTCATTCTTGCAATCCGCTGTTTACGGCTTTGGTGCCGCAGTGGGCTTTTCTATGGTGTTAATACTCTTTGCTGCATTACGTGAACGCTTAGCTGCGGCTGATGTCCCTGCTCCTTTCAAAGGTGCTTCTATTGCGATGATCACTGCAGGCCTTATGTCGATGGCCTTTATGGGTTTTACAGGATTAGTGAAGTTTTAATATGACCTTGTTTTATGCTTTGATAGCGTTAGGTTCATTAGCGCTAATATTTGGTTTAATTTTAGGTTTCGCTGCCGTGCGTTTTCGCGTAGAGAGCAACCCTATAGTTGACCAAATTGATACCATTTTACCGCAAACACAATGTGGCCAATGTGGTTACCCTGGCTGTCGCCCATATGCTGAAGCGATTGCCAACGGCGATGAAATAAATAAATGCCCACCAGGCGGCGAAGCAACAGTAAAAAAATTAGCTGATTTAATGGGTGTTGAAGCAAAACCACTTGCAGGCGGTGAGCAAGCTGATCCGATTAAAACAGTCGCCTATATTCGTGAAGATGAATGTATTGGCTGTACCAAATGTATTCAAGCCTGTCCTGTTGATGCCATTGTCGGTGCAACGCGTCAAATGCATACCGTGTTAATTGATGAATGTACCGGTTGTGACTTATGTGTAGAACCCTGCCCTGTAGACTGTATTGATATGTTGCCCGTAAAAGAAACTAAACAAACCTGGAAATGGCAATTAAACGCAATCCCTGTGACTCAGGTAGATTAGGAGCACAGATGGAAAAGCTAATAGATCAAATTAAACAAGGTAAAGTGTGGCCATTTCCTGGAGGTATTCACCCACCGGGTCAAAAGCAGCAATCAACTAAGCAAGCAATCGCAAGACTACCACTACCTGACAAACTTGTTGTATCACTAAAACAACATATTGGCGCTAACGGCAAACTCATTGTTGAAAAAGGCCAACAGGTACTTAAAGGCCAAGCATTAACGAAACCAAGCGGGAATTGGTCAGTGCCAGTACACGCACCAACATCTGGGCTGATCAGCGATATTTGCCCAATGCCATCTGCTCACCCATCAGCGCTGCCAGAACTTAGCGTTATCATTGAACCTGATGGTGAAGATAAATGGTGCGAGCTTCGGTCTGTGCCTGATACCAAAGCACTTTCGCATGATGAGCTTGTGGATATTATTCATCAAAGCGGTATTTCAGGTATGGGCGGCGCTGGCTTCCCTACTTATGTCAAAGCAGATATACGTAAAGACATTGAGTTTTTAATTGTCAATGCCGTCGAATGTGAGCCATATATCACCGCTGATGACATGCTAATGCGCGAACATGCTGATGGTATTATCGCGGGCATTGAATTAATGCAGCAGCTGTTAAACCCGCAGCTCACAATTATTGGTATTGAAGATAATAAGCCAGAAGCCATTGCTGCTATGAAAAAAGCAGCTGAACATAACGACAGCATAATAGTACAAACAGTGCCAACGGTTTACCCTTCTGGCGGTGAAAAACAACTGATTAAATTGCTAACTGGCAAAGAAGTCCCGAGTGGCAGTATTCCAGCTGATATTGGTATGTTAGTGCAAAATGTCGGTACCTTGTTTGCAGTAAATCAAGCTGTGCATGAGGGTAAACCTCTGATTGAGCGTGTGGTGACTGTAACTGGTAACACCATTCATAAACAGGGTAACGTGTGGGCTTTACTGGGCACTGAAATTAAACATTTATTAGATTGCCAAGGTTTTTCACCAGTACCACAACAACGTGTTGTAATGGGCGGCCCGATGATGGGCTTTACCCTACCAACAGTGCGAATTGGTGTCGTTAAAACGACAAACTGTATTTTAGCGCCAGATCACCAAGAACTTGCTGAGCCGGGTGAGGAAAAAGCCTGTATTCGTTGTAGTGCCTGTGCTGACGCCTGCCCTGCTTCATTGTTACCGCAGCAATTACAATGGTTCGCTAAGTCTAAAGAATACGCCAAACTCAACGAGCACAACCTATTCGATTGTATTGAATGCGGTGCATGTGCATATGTATGCCCAAGTGAAATTCCACTCGTTCAGTACTATCGTGTTGCTAAAGCAGAAATAAAAGAACAGCAAGCAGAACAAATTAAAGCTGAGCGTGCAAAGGAGCGTTTTGAAGCACGTAAAGAGCGTTTAGAGCGCGAACAAGAAGAACGTCAAAACCGCCACAAACGTAAGCCAGCTGCTAAGTCAGATAGCGAAAAACAAAAAGTGGCCGATGCACTAGCACGAGTTAAAACTAAATCTGATGACAAAGAGAGTAAATCAGCTGCCGCTGCTGCTATCGCGCGTGCTAAAGCGAAAAAGCAAGGTGCAGAGATTGAGCCTGATAACTCTGAAGTAGCTAAAGAGCGTGCTGCGCGTAAAGAACAAGCACGTAAATATAAAGAGCAAAAAGCACTAGAGCAAGGTGAAGAAAGCGCCGATAAAGACGATAAAAAGTCTGCGGTTGCTGCCGCTATTGCCCGCGCTAAAGCGAAAAAGGCCGCGCAAGCTAAAGAAGATAACGCAGAAGTAGACTCAGCACCAAAAGATGACAAAAAAGCCGCTGTTGCAGCTGCTATCGCTCGTGCAAAGGCGAAGAAAGCCGCTCAAGCTGCTGAAAACCAAACTGAAGCTGAAGAAGATAGCGCACCAGTTGATGACAAAAAGGCTACCGTTGCTGCAGCCATAGCTCGCGCTAAAGCGAAGAAAGCCGCTCAAGCTGCTGAAAACCAAACTGAAGCTGAAGAAGATAGCGCACCAGTTGATGACAAAAAAGCTGCCGTTGCTGCAGCCATAGCTCGCGCTAAAGCGAAAAAAGCCGCGCAATCTGCTAAAAACCAAACTGAAGCTGAAGAAGATGGCGCACCAGTTGATGATAAGAAAGCCGCTGTTGCTGCAGCCATAGCTCGCGCTAAAGCGAAAAAAGCCGCTAAAGAGCAAGCGCAGAGTGACGGTTCATCAGAGCAAACGAATGATTCAAGTGATGAGGCAGATGCCAAGCCGCAGTCTGATGCTACTGAATCTAGAGAAGACAAGAAAAAAGCCGCCGTTGCTGCAGCTATCGCTCGCGCCAAAGCGAAAAAAGCCGCTAAAGAGCAAGCGCAGAGTGACGATTATTCAGAGCAAATAAATGATTCAAGTGATGAGGCAGATGCCAAACCGCAATCTGATGAACCTGAATCTAGCGAAGACAAGAAAAAAGCCGCCGTTGCTGCAGCTATCGCTCGCGCTAAAGCGAAAAAAGCCGCTAAAGAGCAAGCGCAGAGTGACGATTATTCAGAGCAAATAAATGATTCAAGTGATGAGGCAGATGCCAAACCGCAATCTGATGAACCTGAGTCTAGCGAAGATAAGAAAAAAGCAGCAGTTTCCCGTGCAATTGCAAAAGCTAAAGCTAAAGCTAAAAAGTTACAACAAGAAGGAAACGATAAGTCATGAAACTAACCATGGCGAGTTCGCCGCATAATCATAGCCATAAATCATTAAGTCGATTAATGATGACGGTGATTGCTGCGTGTATTCCTGGCTTAATTGCCCAAGTGTACTTTTTTGGCACAGCCGTTTTAATTCAGCTTATTCTCGCACTTATAACAGTAAGCGCCTGTGAAGCCGCTGTATTGCTGCTTCGTAAGCGCAAAGTTTGGCCAACACTCAGTGATGGCAGTGCTTGGTTAACGGGCGTATTACTGGCGTTGAGTATTCCACCTTTAGCGCCTTGGTGGATTATCGTAATTGGCTGTATGTTTGCAATTGTTATTGTAAAACAGCTTTATGGCGGCCTTGGCTTTAATTTATTTAACCCTGCTATGGCAGCTTATGTATTACTACTTGTATCGTTTCCAGTGCAAATGACCAGTTGGTTACCTGTGAGTGATTTACTTGCATCTCCGATTAGCTTCTCACAACAGCTGTCTGTTATTTTCAATGGCTTTACAAGCGCTGGATTTAGTGTCGATCAATTACGTGTAGCAATTGATGGCACAACTATGGCAACACCGCTTGATACCGTTAAAACAGATGTCGCCCATCACCTAACGGTGGCTGAAAGCATGAGTAAACCAATTTTTAACGACTGGTTTGGTCTTGGCTGGGGCTGGGTTAACCTCGGCTTTTTAATCGGTGGTCTTTATTTATTAAAAGCTAAAATCATTAATTGGCATATCCCTGTTAGCTTTTTAACCTCGATAGCCGTGTGCAGTGGTATAGGTTATATCGCCGCCCCTGGCACAGAACCAGGTGTGGTATTTCACTTATTCAGTGGTGCGACTATGTTAGGGGCATTTTTCATTGCCACGGATCCTGTTTCTGCATCAACAACTAATAAAGGGCGTTTAATTTACGGCGCGTTAATTGGTTTGCTTGTTTACTTAATTCGTACTTTTGGTGGTTACCCTGATGCAGTGGCATTTAGTGTATTGCTGCTAAATATGGCGGTGCCTTTAATTGATTACTACACGCAACCACGAACTTACGGCCATGGGGTGAAATAATGATCCTTTCCTCAATGACTAAAAATGGTGCTATTCTTACTGCGTTTGCGCTCATTACCACAGGCACTGTAGCCCTTACTCATAACTTGACTGCTGAGCGTATTGAAGAGCAAGAAAAGCAACAACTTGCAGAACAACTGCAACAAGTACTTGATGCTCATCATTACGACAATCAGCTCTATAAAGATTGTGTTGTGATCACCGATGAGCGCTTAGGTCCACGCCCAGAGCAAGTTATTTACCGCGCCTACAAAGACAATAAGCCTTATGCTTTAGTGATGCGCCATGTAACACCAAGTGGTTATAGCGGCGATATCAACTTATTAACAGCAGTTTTTGCCAATGGCGAAATAGCCGGTGTCCGTGTCACTAAACACGAAGAAACGCCGGGTCTTGGCGATAAAGTCGAGATCAAGAAGTCTGACTGGATCACCCTTTTCAAAGGCCAAAATGTACTGGGTGAAGATGACAACCGCTGGGCTGTTAAAAAAGATGGCGGCCAGTTTGATCAATTCACCGGTGCTACGATCACACCCCGTGCTGTTGTCGGCTCAGTTAAACAAGCGGTACTTTTTGCCCAAGCTGAATTTGATAATCTGTTTGCTGCACCAAACATCTGTCAAGGAGCCAAGTAATGAGCCAAGTTAGAACCTTGTTTAAAGATGGTATGTGGGCCAATAACCCTGCCCTTGTTCAGTTATTAGGCTTGTGCCCGCTACTTGCCGTTACATCAACGATTACCAATGCGTTAGGCCTTGGATTAGCGACTTTATTGGTACTGGTTGGCTCTAACGTAACCGTATCGATAGTACGTAACTGGGTGCCTAAAGATATTCGTATCCCTGTTTTTGTGATGATCATCGCAGGCTTTGTAACCATTGTGCAACTGATGATGAATGCCTATACATTTGGGCTTTACCAATCACTGGGGATTTTTATTCCGCTTATTGTTACTAACTGTGCCATTATCGGTCGCGCAGAAGCATTCGCCTCTAAAAATACCGTGCCACTTTCAGCCTTTGACGGACTGATGATGGGTCTTGGTTTTATGCTAGTTTTAGTGGTATTAGGGGCGATGCGAGAGCTTATTGGCCAAGGTACGCTATTTGATGGCGCCGATTTACTATTAGGACCATGGGCTGCAGCACTTCGAATTGAAGTATTCAGTTTTGATAACCAATTTTTATTAGCTATCTTACCTCCGGGTGCCTTTTTGGGACTTGGTTTATTGATTGCTGCAAAAAATGTCATTGATACACAAATAAAATCTAAGCAAGTTGTTACTCCAGAAGCAGAAAAAGGCCCGAGAGTCCGAGTAACGAGTTTAACTTAAAGGAGAGCGCGCACCGTCACTGCGTGCTTTACGCCACCATGAATAAAGAAAAACGCTACGAGATCTTATCTCGTCTTCGTGAACAAAATCCGCACCCAGAAACAGAGCTTGAATATTCAAGCCCGTTTGAATTATTAGTTGCTGTTACCTTATCAGCACAAGCAACAGATGTGGGGGTTAATAAAGCCACACGTAAGCTTTTCCCTGTTGCTAACACGCCTCAAGCGATTCTTGATTTGGGCCTTGAAGGCCTTCGTGATTACATTAAGACCATTGGTTTATTTAATTCTAAAGCTAATAATGTCTATAAAATGTGTGAGATTCTGGTCAATAAACATAACTCAGAAGTACCAGAGAATCGTGAAGCACTCGAAGCATTACCGGGTGTTGGCAGAAAGACCGCGAATGTTGTTTTAAACTGTGCCTTTGGCTGGCCGACCATTGCTGTAGACACGCATATTTTCCGCGTTTCTAACCGCACTAAGTTTGCCATGGGTAAAGATGTAGTTGCTGTAGAACAAAAATTAGAAAAAGTAGTACCTAAAGAATTTAAAGTCGATGTGCACCACTGGCTCATTTTACATGGTCGCTACGTTTGTACCGCCCGCAAACCAAAATGTGGCAGCTGTATTATTGAAGACTTGTGTGAGTTTAAAGAGAAGACTGATTAGCCTTCTCTTTTTATAGTGCGCTAATTTATTTAAAAAATAATTAATCTATAGCTTCAATTGGCCGATTGATTTTGTCATGGAAGTAACTGAGATAGCTTTCGTTCGGTTGAACTAAAATAAACTCACCTAAATTTGTTTTTATAATATAACCGTGTCCTAAATTTATGACCTCTGAAACGCCCTCTATTTGATTAATACCATTTGAAAAGAAATCTGCATCTAACTCTCTTTCGCTATCATGGTCATAATAAGTCATGAGCTTATCTTCTTTATCCGTAATTAGCATAAAATTGTCTACTAGGTTTACATCTTTAACAGAAGATAATGTCTGTGGGTTGTTTTGTGTAATAAGTAAAGCCGAACCATCGTCTTTAACAACTACGCCATTGGAATGATCTGAAGGAACACTATATGCTATGTTATCAAAAGAAAACTCTGGGAACTGTTCAGGTAAGTATTCGCTCCAATAGCTATCTAAATAATGAATATTACCTTCAACATCCAACAGAACATACATCCAACTAATTTTAAGTAAGTCTTTTACCTTAATCTCAGTGTTTAGACTCGAAACACGGTAGGTTAAACCAGAACCTCTGATTGAAAAGCTACCATCTTTTTTTATCGCAAGAATAGCTTTTGAATCTAAAGGACTGATTATTCGGGCTACATTTTGTAAATCTCCAAACCCTGTAGCATATTCTCCACTTTCTTGAGTAGAAAAAAACGGCTCATTACTGCACGTCCAAACTTCTACATTATCTTGTTCATCAAATATTGCTACAGCATCGTATCCTCCACCACCAGCATAGCTAACAGCTTGTATCTTACTAACACCCGTTTTTTCTACTCGCTTATAACTATGTTGGTGCGAGCCTTCTTTATCCCACCAAAATCCGTCGATAACAAGAAGTCCAGAGTTGTACAGCACTGCTGAAGTATTTGCAGAGCTGCTACAGTCATAAAGTGAATGCAGAACTTGTTTTACATCGTTAAGCTCTGTTTGGGATAATTGGGCTTTACTGTATTCAAAATTACCTGAATCATCGAGAGTGTTATCCCAAGTAATAACTTTTCCATCACCTGTTAAAACGTGCTCACCGTAGAAATCTAACCAGTAACTTTTCACGTTGTTTATTTTTTCTTTTATATCTTCAAAGCTACTTTCTTTTTCATGAGAATAAAACTCTCTGCCGTCACCATATTTAAAAAATTTCCCTTTAGTATCTTGAGCTAAAACAGTCCCCCATACATGTTTTCCATAATAAGCATTAACAAAGTCACTCTTGCCATCTTCCGGCTGTATTCCATTGGTACTATCAAAAATTAGCTCGCCGTTAGACATCAAAATATATTTATCTGATAGGTCTATATTTCCACTGATTGGAGTCGGCTTGATAAAGTCAAATGAAGCCGTTTCACTAACAATTTTATCAATACTAATCACCTTTGCTTTTATAGTGATTGGTTTATCAAAGTTATTTAATTCTGGTGTAAACGACGCGCCGGTTGCAACTAACTGGTCGCCTATAAACCATTGCATTGATATTGTTTCCGACAAACAATTATCACAGGTAAAATCCGCAAGGGTTGTCGTGTTTGGAGTATGTTTCCCTGTAAGTTCTAGCGATTCGACTTTGGTTTTACGTGAAATAATCTCAGCCTGATAGGAAACTTCATCACTCATCACCTGATCAATACTTGGTACTTGAACCGTGATCACAGCCGTCTTATCCAAATGCTCAAAATCAGGAGTAAATGAACTAGATTGACTCACTACAACATTATCAATTTTCCAGCTATAAATGGCTTCATCCTTCAAACAATCAACACACTCTATTATTGCGCTGGTACTTTGGCCCCTTATCAGTTCAGAGTTTAAGCTGATTTTGTCTATTTTAGTTGTAACTTTAGGTTCATCCGAAGGCGAGCTACCTCCACAAGCTACCAAAAGGAGTGTGGTGATTAATATAATATATTTGGAAAGTTTCATATCTAATAGTCTATTACAGCAAGTAAATAGTGTGCGAATCCGGTTTATATCTTTAAGGCGGTTGAGTGTATATTTTTATTAAAAAGTTGACAATGCTCATACATTTAAACAGGGGATTACGAGCTTAATTATCTACTTTCCTTATACTTCGGCTGGCCGACCATTGCTGTAGACACGCATATTTTCCGCGTTTCTAACCGCACTAAGTTCGCCATGGGTAAAGATGTAGTTGCTGTAGAACAAAAATTAGAAAAAGTAGTACCTAAAGAATTTAAAGTCGATGTGCACCACTGGCTCATTTTACATGGTCGTTATGTATGTACTGCACGTAAACCCAAATGCGGTAGTTGTATTATTGAAGACTTGTGTGAGTTTAAGGATAAAACTGAGTAATCAAAGACTTCATTGTTGTATTACTCAAACTCAGTCAGCACCTTTAGACCACCCATTAAGGGGCGGCTTCGGTAAGTAAGTGATGGGCATACAATCACCCCTGACGTGATAACACCCCTCAATAAGCACAGTACTTCTACATGAAACCTTCTCTTCATAAAAAGTAGATGCAGCTCACTCTCGGTTATTCGAAAAACGCAGCCACAATATTTCTTCAGGCAGTACAGTTTACCTTATTTCGACCTGAGGCTTTAGCTTGGTAAAGCACATTATCTGCTTGAGCTAAAATAGAGTCAAAACTTTGTTTATAATCTGGCTGCTGGGCGACACCTATTGATAAGGTAAAACGAATAGTTTGTTGCTCAAATTTTACTTGGCATTGTTCTACATGTGCTCTCAGACGTTCAGCCATGTCTTTTGCCTCTTCTATTTCAGTTTCAGGTAGCATCATCGCAAACTCTTCGCCGCCTATTCTCCCGATGACATCGGACTTTCTTATAATTTTTCGCACTAAATCTGCAAGTGAACAGAGCACCTTGTCACCAGCAGCGTGACCGAAGGTATCGTTAATAGACTTAAAGTTATCGATATCAAACATCATTACACAATACGAATGACAATAACGTACAGCTTGTGAATGCTGACATTCAGCCATTTGATAAAAAGCTCTGCGATTAGGAAGCTGTGTTAATTCGTCCGTTAAGGCAAGTGTTTCAGCTTTTTTCTTGGCAATTTCGATCTCTGCCGTACGGGCTTTAACCTGCTCTTCAAGACTATGATTATATTTTTTTAATTTGGCTGCCATTTGCTCAATATCAATCACATAGTTCGCTTGGCGAATTGCAATTTCAATGTAAGAAGTAACTTCTTTTATTATTTCAATTTCACTGGCCGACCAGTGTTGAGTTGATGCACTGTCCAAGCAAAATAAACCGACGACATTATTTTTTACATTGATAGGAGCATCCAGTACAGCTCTGGTCTTTCCTTCTATCATAGTGTCTTTTAATGGCGCTATAAGTGAGTTGGTTTCGACATCATCAATCGCCAATATTTTTTGTTTTTTTAGCGCTGCGAGGTATTGCGGAGCAATAGTTAAATCAGCTTCTATGCCTTCGATAGAGGGTGAGTTTTCAGTGGGTATACAGCTATGTACGGATAAAATCCCTTGAGGTGAAATAGTAGAATAGGATACACGATACATAGGGAAATATTGGGCTATATCCTTTAGCGCAATGGTTATTATTTGATTCGGCGCTAATTCAGAGCTGATACATTTTGCTATTTTATTAACGATGTCAGCACGCTGTTTATCGAACCTAGCAGCACGCACTTCTATTTGATACTGTCTAATTTTTATAAAGGTAAACAACAGTGTCAAAACTAAAATTATAAAAATGATGCTCACATTCACTCACCTATTAAGTCACTATCATTATAACGATAAAACAGCGATAGGTTACTAAATAATTAACAAATTGATCACATTACTTTCTATACAGGAATCGAAAGAATCGATTTTTAATCAACCAAACACTGAAGTATCTAAGATTATCAAACAAATAGACTAGACAACTTAATCGTTAACAACGGCCATTGGCCTCTCAAAGCAGCCTATTTTAGCGCAATCATCTAAATCTACTTTCAGTATACTTCGGCGGGCCGACAATTGCTGTTGATACGCATTTTTTCCGCGTTTCTAACCGCACTAAGTTTGCCATGGGTAAAGATGTAGTTGCTGTAGAACAAAAACTAGAAGAAGTGGTACCTAAACTTGTTAATCCTGCATGGCCGCTATGTGTGTACTG
This sequence comes from Pseudoalteromonas apostichopi, assembly GCF_030297135.1. Taxonomy (NCBI): domain Bacteria; kingdom Pseudomonadati; phylum Pseudomonadota; class Gammaproteobacteria; order Alteromonadales; family Pseudoalteromonadaceae; genus Pseudoalteromonas; species Pseudoalteromonas apostichopi. The sequence continues at coordinate 3,035,781 of NZ_AP028065.1, read as the reverse complement.
CTCGTAAGCCTAAATGCGGCAGTTGTAATATTGAAGATTTGTGTGAGTTTAAAGAAAAGACTGAGTAGTTGAAGTCTACTCGAAAGCAAATAATCTAAAGGTGATGTTCCCCACTTCTTCTTTTTCTATCCCCATGCAAACTCATTTTGCACATTGTGCCAAACAAAGGGTTTGGCACAATCTGCCCAGCCGTTATAGTGGATTTCGGCTCACCTGCTTTTTAATAAACTCTCGCGTATCATTTAACAACGATAATCTTGCTGGTTCGTGAACATACATCATGTGACCGCCGTGATAATAGTGATAGTCAATTTTATCAGCGTATATACCGTGTCTATTTAAAGTGTATTCAGCATCAAAAAATGGGGTAACAATATCGTAATATCCAGAGGCAACCATCACTTTCATCTGTGGATTACTACGAAGAACATAAGATAGATCCGGTGCTGTGTTGACGTATGTTGGCTCCCAACCTTGTCCGTCAGGAGCAGTTCGCCAGCGCCAATTATCAGATAACTCAGGGTCGCCAGGATTTAAGTATTTTCTTTTCCACTGCACGTTTAAGTCTGTGTGCATGTATTTCATCAGTGCCGCTTTATATGCCGGCCCTATAACTTTCGAAGCGTCTTGCTTAGGAGCTGCTGTTAGATCATCTCTTTCATCAAGCTTATAACGTCCATCAAGAAAGCCAACGGCAACGCCCTCATCACGCAATAATTCTTTTGCAAATCTAAAGGCGTTAATGCGTAAATCAGCCTGTTCAATATATTGTTTACTTAGCCCTGTATAACGGTGAAGTCCATCAACAATTAGCGCTCTGTCAGCTTTACTGAGCGCATTACCCTTAAATAGTGCAGGCAGTAATTCATCTACAGCAAATTTTCGGCTAGCATCAATGAATGCTTCAAAATTTCCTGATGTGTCTACTTTTTTATGATACCAAGCGGTTGCAGCAAGTGTGGGTATGTAAGTGACGTAAGAAATGATATTGTCATCAACATAAGGGCTTGAACCTTGATAGTCTAAAGCTTGTGAAACAAAAATAATGCCATTTACATTAATCAGGTGTTTATCCATAAGCACTTTAGAAACCGCTGCTGCTCGAGTTGTACCATAACTCTCTCCCAATAAAAATATTGGTGCATTCCAGCGATTTTCTTTCGTCAGCCACTGGGCAATAAAATCAGCGATAGAAGATGCATCTTCATTCAAGCCCCAAAAGGCTTTGCTTTCAGTGTCACCTAATGCACGTGAGTAACCTGTACCAACAGGGTCCACAAACACCATATCAGTCACATCTAGAATCGTCTCAGGCGCTTCTTTTAATTCGTAAGGAGCCATTCCAGGAGATGTTGCATCGCTTGGTACAACAACTCGTTTGGGGCCATAAGCCCCCATGTGTAACCAATTAGACGATGAGCCAGGGCCACCATTCCAGATAAATGTAACAGGTCTATTTTTGTTGCCGTCTGAGGCTATGTAATCAAACGAAAAAATAGCAGCTGTTGGCTGTTCGTTTTTGTTTAATAAATAAGTTTCACCTGCTACAGCTTTGTATTTCAGCTTTTTGCCATTGAAAGTGCCTTTATGCTGCGTAACAAATTTTGTGGCTTCGGGTATCGACTTTTTACTGTTGTTTGAATCTGAAATTTCATCTGCATTGACCGCGTTTGTACAAAACGCAAACAATGTCGAGATGACTACGGTTTTGAAATTGGCAACATACGCCATGTTTTATTCTCCCTTGGAAGCTTGCCTTTATTTTTAGCTGTATCTGGCTTGAGTGGTTTTATCACTCAGTGCTCAATTAACCTTTTACTTTAGCGATTACTTTTACAGTAAGAACATGTAATTTCAACTATCTGCGATTAACACGCAAAAAAGCATACCCTGTATCGAAACAAAAATATCAATGTATTAATTTCACAAGCTTCCATCCTTTCGTTATGCTGTTGAGTAATGTGAATTTTTTATGAGAGTTGCTATGTTACCTTTACTTCGTATCTTATTAATTGAGCAAGATCCTGCCACCTTAAAAGAGCTTTCAACGAACCTAGCAAGAACAATCCCTAACTTTGAACGTACTGATGTTGATATCGAGATTGTTGAGTGCATTGAGCTCAAGCAGGCGTTGAATTATGTAGAGGAAGATGGTGATATTCAAGCTGTAGTGCTTAGTTGGGATGTATTAAATAATGGCGAACGCACCTATAGTCGCTTTATCGAGCAATTAAAAGGCATCCGTCTTGAACTGCCAGTCTATGTTATCGGTGACGATACGAAAGGCTTGGAAATAGTCAACGAGTCTGAAGAAATTGAATCTTTCTTTTTTAAAGACGAGGTCATTTCAGACCCTGAAGCAATCTTGGGCTATATGATCAATGACTTTGATGACAGATCAGAAACCCCATTTTGGACCGCTTACCGTCGTTATGTAAGTGAATCGAACGATTCATGGCACACACCTGGGCACAGTGGCGGTGCTAGCTTTAGAAACTCTCCCTATATTAAAGACTTTTATCAGTTTTATGGCCGTAATGTGTTTGTTGGCGACTTGTCTGTTTCTGTCGATTCGCTTGGCTCATTGTCAGACAGTACCAACACTATAGGCCGCTCTCAAGAATCAGCAGCGGCGACATTTGAAGTAAAACATACCTACTTTGTTACCAACGGCTCCTCTACTTCAAATAAAATTATTTTGCAAACTTTGCTACGTAAAGGCGATAAGGTGATAATAGACCGAAACTGCCATAAGTCAGTGCATTATGGCATTTTGCAATCGGCTAGTTTACCTATCTACTTGTCGAGTATTTTGAATCCTAAATATGGTATCTTCGCACCACCGTCACTGGCTGACATTAAGCAAGCAATTGAACAAAATACCGATGCTAAATTATTGGTTTTAACAGGCTGTACTTACGATGGCCTGCTTAGCGATTTAAAGCAAGTGGTTGAATTTGCGCATCAGCACGGTATTAAAGTGTTTATCGACGAAGCCTGGTTTGCTTATTCACTTTTTCACCCGAGTTTACGCCACTACTCGGCGATTAATGCTGGCGCGGACTATGTTACCCATTCGGCACATAAAGTGGTTTCAGCGTTCTCTCAAGCATCTTATATTCATGTTAACGATCCTGATTTTGATGCCGATTTCTTTCGTGAGATCTACAGTATTTACGCCAGTACCTCGCCAAAATATCAGCTCATTGCTTCGCTAGATGTATGCCAAAAACAATTAGAAATGGAAGGTTATAAATTACTGAATGCCCTACTGAATCACGTTGCAGAATTTAAGCAACAAATGGCTTCCCTAAAACATATAAAAGTGCTCGATAAGCAAGATTTCATGGATATATTCCCACATTTTCGTGGCGATAACATGGGCCACGACCCACTAAAAATTCTTATAGATATTAGTGAGCTACCTTATTCATTAAAGGATATTCATAAATTCCTATTAGATGAAATTGGCCTTGAAATTGAAAAGTATACTCACAGTACTATCTTAGTTTTACTAACTCTTGGCGGTACACGCTCAAAGATCATTCGTCTTTACAATGCACTGAAAAAACTCGACAGTGGTAAAGTGAAGCTAGCCACCACAATGAGGCGCACTCGCTTACCAGAAAACTTACCTGCTATAGACTTGGCTTGTATCCCAAGTGATGCGTTCTATGGTGAACGTGAATCTGTGCCGATTAGTAAAAGTAACAACCGAATCTGTGCCGGATTAGTGACGCCTTACCCTCCTGGTATCCCACTGTTAGTCCCGGGGCAACATATCACTAATGAGCATATCGAATATCTTAAAGAGTTGGCGGGACAAGGTCTGACAATCCAAGGGAGTTTTGATGGCGAAATCTATGTACTGAAAGGTAAAGTGAAAAGCTAAACGTACGCTTATATCTCAAATACCTCATTGTTATGCAGCAATAGCTCTCCCATTGCTGCATATCATTACCTTCTTTATACCAAAGCTTAGTTATTAATTTTACAGCATGGACTTTGCGATTTGTCTCAATGCTACTGTGCAAGCAATCGAAATAACTTATAATCCATTTTTGATAATTTTAACGCGCAGCCTTATACCACACTGCGTTATTAGAATTGTGCGAATTTAAAGACAAGAAAGAGGATGCTAAAAATGCGCTTATTACACACAATGCTTCGCGTTGCTGATTTAGACAAATCAATTGAATTTTATACGCAGGTATTAGGTATGAAAGAGCTGCGTCGTGCAGACAATGAAGAGTACCGCTACACCCTTGCTTTTGTCGGTTATGGTGATGAAAAAGATTCGACAGTGCTTGAGCTTACTTATAACTGGGATACAGACAGCTATGATTTAGGTAATGCATACGGTCATATTGCTATTGAGTTTGATGATATTTATAAAGCTTGCGAAGACATTAAAGCTGCTGGCGGTAATGTGAGTCGTGAGCCGGGTCCTGTTAAAGGCGGCACAACTGAAATCGCGTTTGTTAAAGACCCAGATGGTTATGCGATTGAGTTAATTCAGAAAAAAGATAACAACACTTTTTGATTGATAGTGGCTATTTCAGCAATTGCTGAGATAGCCACTTTGCGAGTACTTTTTCCAGTTCAGTAAAATTAATTGGCTTTGCGATATGGTCGCTGATACCAATTTTTGAACTTCTTTCGATATCGTCTTTCATTGCATTGGCACTGACTGCAATAATTGGTGTATTAAAACCTGACCTTGCTAATAAATTTTCACTGGCAGTTAAACCATCCATCACCGGCATTTGGATATCCATTAAAATCAGTGCATAGTCTTTTGTTAGGGTTTTCTCACACGCAATTTGTCCATTTTCGGCCAATTCATAACTTAGACCTAATTGAGTTAAATACTTAGTGATAACAATTTGGTTAATTGGGTTATCTTCGGCAATTAATATAGGCTTATCGACTGAGTTAAAATCAAATTGAGAGTCTTTATCTAACTGATCCACTTTAGCGCTTACACCTTCTGGATATAGCGTTTTAAAACTGACATTAACCGTAAACTCGGTTCCTTTGCCAAGCTCACTAATTATCGCTATATTCCCTGCCATTAAATCAATCATCCCTTTACTAATTGCAAGCCCAAGGCCTGTACCGCCATATTCACGGGTGATATTACTTTGCGCCTGAACAAATGGATTAAACAGTGCTTTAATTTTATCTTCTGCGATACCAATTCCGGAATCTTTTACAGAAAACTCAACGTCTGTGACGCGTTCGTCTCTATTTAGCAAAGTAAGTGAGAGTACAATTTCCCCTTGGTTAGTGAACTTAACTGCATTCGAAAGCAAATTAATAAGCACTTGTTTAACACGTATTTCATCACACTCAACGATCAAAGATTGTATTGAGGGGACATCTAGATTGCAGCGAATCCCTTTGTTATCACAACTAGGCTTGAATAATAAAATAAGGTCACGACAAAGCGCGACTAAATCACATTCACGCGACTCTAGCTCTATTTTTTTTGCCTCTATTTTTGAAAAATCAAGAATGTCATTAATAACGGTCAATAAAACATCGCTGCAGTTATTAATTTGCCTAACGAACTCTGCTTGCTCTTGCGTTAATTCGCTTTTATTTAGTAACTGTAAAAAGCCCACGATACCATTCATTGGAGTGCGTATTTCATGGCTCATATTCGCTAAGAATTGGCTTTTAACTTGCTCAGAACGCTCAGCCCGATGTTTTTCTAGCTGCAAAGAAGTAATTTGAATATCAATGGTTTCAGCCATGCTATTTAGCGACTCAGCAATATCTTTAAACTCTTGGTAGTGAAAGTCGTCAGTATTTTGTTTGTAATTCCCTAACGCATACTCGCGGCTAAGGGCAGTTATACGATTCAGCGGGTTATGAAGTCGCGCAGTCAGCCAACGGACGAGAATAAATGAAATAACAGAGAGTCCAAAAATTAGTAGTCCTGCTAATACGGCTGTTTGTTTAACGGCGCTGGTGTAACTTGTTTTGGTTTCGTTAATTTGAAACTGTAAGTTCGTTGGTTTGCCTTCGAAGTAAACATTATTAATCGTTGCTTGCCCCATTAGTTTCCCATTTTCGCCCGCATCACCCAAACTAAACAAAATATTTTTTTCTGCTGTGATTTGTACTTGCTTGCCTTCTTGATAAACTGGCTGCTCATTATGTATTGCAAGCCACTTTAACGCTTCGGATAAGGGGACAAAAGACACTAATACGCCCGTTTTGATAATTGGCTCGCTCAGTGAATCTTGCTCATGGAGCAGTGTTGATGTAATAGCCAACAAGGCATTTTGTTTTGCTTGTGCAGGAACAAACAACTCACTCACTTGGGGGTTATCAATAATTTGAATTGTGTTCTGTTGTGTCGATGTTTGGGCGCTATCGAGAATGCTTTTTGTGAGCTTATAGTTCAAATTTAAAGAGGTAATAGGATAACCCTCAACTATAAACCCTTGGTTATCAATAACAATTGCAGCTTTGATTTGCGGGTTTTGGGCGACAAACTCCTGTAGCTGTACTAGCGCGAACTGTGAGTATACAACTTTATTAGGCAATTCAGTAATCGCCTTGATACTACTAAGTAATTGGCTGTTTTTCTCAAGCTTAAATAATAGTTGCTCAAGACTAGCCGCATTATTTCTGGCTTGCCACTGTAAACTAGTGTTTGCCTGATCAATCGAGCTTAAATAGAAACGCCCTGTCATCAAACCTGCAAGTATCAATAAAGGTATAATTACCAGAAGTAAAACACTGATAAACAAGGCGCGACTAAAGCGTGGACTGCTCATTCATCCCCTTCATTGGCAATCGAACGCTCTGCCAACCCTTGCATAAAAAACCCCGCTTGCTCAGCAGTTAAGGCTCCACTCCCATAGCGAATAAAACCTTTATTTAATACTTCCCATACAATGATCATAGATGGCGTTGATAGCATAGGTTTTGTGAATTGCATAGCATCAATTAAGGTTGATAACCATGAACCTTGTTGTGCTTTTAGCTTATTTAAAACCTCTGTATTGATAGGAATATCTTGGAGCTGTTGCCAAATCATTGTTTGGAACTTTTCTGCTTGAACCAATTTAGCAAATTTGAATAAGTTTTCTTTATTTGCACCATTTAGGCCATCATTTGGAAACGCCAGTACAAAAGTAGAGTAATAAGGCTGCATATACTCACCATTGAGTTTCGGTAACTGTTGCATCCCTAAATTATCACCAAGCGCCTGATCATAAGTTTTTAATGCCCATGCACCATCAATAGTAAATGCGGCTTGCTGCGCTTTAAATGCGTTATTTGAACAAGTGTAATCGCACTGTCTATCAACGAGGTTTTGTTTACTTAAATCCCAAACAAATTTGAGAGCAGATTGCATTGCAGGCGTGTTTAGCTGAGCTTTATTATCTACAATTAGATCACCATTAAAAGCCGATAAAAACGGAATAAACCAGTACATCTCCATAAAACTCCATGTAACTAGTTTAACCTCTTCAGGCAAGGATGATTTAAAGCTATATATATCCTGCCAATTTTCTATTGGCTCTTTAACGTACTGCTTATTATAAAAAAGTAGCAGGTGATTACCTTGAATAATGGGAATACCCAAGAGCTGATTGTTTAGCTTAGCAGTGTCTAAGGTTCGCTTATCTGTAGTGTCAGCAATGAGTGAGCTTGGAATAACACTGTAGTTGGCATATTTATCAAGACCTAAATGATCTGCAGGCACAATAATAACGTCTGTTGAGGTGCTGGTACTGGTGTTTTGTACCAGTCTTACTTTTAGAGCTTTTTGATCAACCGACACAGAATTAACCGTCAAACCACTTTGCTCAGCGAGTGTGCTTAACAGTTGATCAAAATGCTCATGTTTCATGGTATGGGCTAGGTTTATCTTTGCCGCATAGCTATCAAATGTAACTATTAGCATCACTACCCAAAATACTTGCCACACGCTAAGGTTTGCTCATAAATAATGAAAATTATATTTTAGTTAAGCACATATGCCGTACATTGCCTAGCTTAATCAAGGGTTTTCTTGAACCTAAGTGCAGCCATAGCCAAGCCTAAAATAGTAAAGATCAAAAGCCAAATTAAGTCACTGCTCATACTCATTAGATTGACATCTTTTAGTACTATTCCTCTTATTAGCCTTAAATAGTGCGTTGCTGGTAAGCATTCAGCAAGCCACTGCGCCGCCATAGGCATTCCTTCATAGGGAAATACAAAACCAGACAATAAAATGGAAGGTAACAGAATAAAAATAGTCATTTGCATTGCTTGAAGCTGGTTTTTAGCGATGGTCGAGAGCACTAAACCTAGCACTAAACTGGCGCATATAAAGGCAAATGTTGCGACAACCAGTGCCATTAAACCACCGCCAAAAGGAATATGAAATAATATCTTGCCCATTCCTAATATAATAAATAACTGAATAAAACCAATGAAGATATAAGGCACCACTTTACCTATCATCAACTCAAGTGAGCTTAAAGGTAAGGTTATTAAGAGCTCCATATTGCCTCGCTCTTGCTCTTTAACAATTGCAGCAGAGGTAAACATAATCATGGTCATGGTCAAAATGACAGCTGCTAAACCTGGCACAATATTAACCGCAGAGCGCTGCTCAGGGTTATAAAATAAGGTTGTTTCAAAGGTAGGATAAGTTCTATTCGCGGGCTTATCGAGCAGCTCAGCAAGCGGCATGTTGCGAAGCGATTTAATGCTCGACGCTACCATTGTATCTGAGCCATCAACTAACCAATGCGCAATTGGCCTGACTAACGACTCATTACTACCATCTGGTAAACCAAAACCGACTGTTGGGTGTTGAGCAAGCCGGTTTGCTACATCGTGGGGTATAAAAAGCACGGCGCGCACTTTAGCACTGGCTATTGCTGTTTGTGCTTGCTCTATACTGTTATAGTAATCTGTCACTTTGACCACATTTGTGGCTGATACTGTTTGTACTAAAATGCGGCTGAGAGCAGTGTGACTATGATCGACTACTGCAACAGGGATATCCTTAACATTAGTGTTAATAGCATACCCAAATAGAATCAGCTGGATAAGGGGGATCATTACCACCATAGCAAATGTCATTCTATCACGGCGTAATTGTAATAACTCTTTGCTTACAATAGCTTTTATACGGCTTAAAGAGGTAACAATATTCATTGTCTGCCCTGCCCTGTACAAGTTACAAACACGTCCTCAAGGCTTGGGCGAACAATATTTACTTGCCACGTATCCTTACAAAATGATTGCTGTTTTATAAACTCAACGGGATCTTTAACATCTTTTTTCACTAATACTCGCAATTGTGCGCCTAACTGAGTCGCCGAGATAACTTGATCGATTGTTGCGAGCTGTTTTTTTAATTCTCTAGTTTGCGCCCCAGCTATTTCTACAACATAGGCATGCATGTCTGTCATTAATTGTTTTGGTGAGCCATCGGCGCGTTTAATACCGGATTCTAAAATTGCTAAACGATGACAGCGCTCCGCTTCATCCATGTAGTGAGTAGTGACTAATATTGTGGTACCGGCATTACTTAAATCAAAAAGTGTTTCCCAAAAGTCACGGCGATTTTGTGGATCGACTGCCGATGTTGGCTCATCAAGAAATAAAATTTTCGGTTTATTGATCACTGCAGCAGCCAATGCCAAGCGCTGCCTTTGGCCCCCACTCATACTTCCGGCCATTTGTTCCGCTCTTTGATCAAGACCGTAGGTATGGAGCAATTCATCAATTCTTTGTTGTTTTTGCCGCTTTTTTAAAGGGTAAAGCGCAGCCATGAACTGGAGGTTTTCAAGTACAGTTAAGTCGCTATAAAGTGAAAACTTTTGAGTCATATAACCAAGTTGTGTTCTCAGCTTTTCTGCATCTTTTGGCAGGCTCAAGCCAAGCACATTGATATCACCGGCGGTTGGCTTCAATAAACCCGTAAGCATACGTATTGCAGTCGTTTTGCCACAACCATTGGGGCCTAAAAAGCCATAAATTTGGCCTTGCTGAACGTCTAGATCAAGGTTATCAATCGCTGTTAAATCGCCAAATTGTTTTATCAAGCCTTTGGCATGGATCACCGACTCAGTCATGGCATAACCACTTGGGCAGGTACGCCTGTTGGTAAGTTATTCTCAGTTGCAGGTAGTGTTACCTCAGCAAGATACATTAAACGCGCGCGCTCTTCCTGATTAAGGGCATAAAAAGGAGTGAAAGCAGGCTCTGTGGCGATCCAAGTAAGTTCGCCTTCAATCTCTTGATCTATGCCGTCTACGCGAACCATGAGCCTCATGCCCTGTTTGAGCTTGGCGCGATATGGTTCTGGGATATATACGCGTGCGTATGGTGCGCTGTTCGCTTGAATAATAACCACAGGGCTTCCTTTAGTAACTCGCTCACCTACATGCCAAGGCAAATTATCGACTCTGCCGGAACGCATCGCTTTAATTGTCAGATCTGAAAGATATTTTTGTTGTACTTTTAGCTCAGCTTCTGCGGCTTGAACTTGCGCCTTTGCACTATTAATATCTTCGACACGAGAGCCATTTGTTAGCTCTTTTAGGTTCTGCTTTGCTGATTCTAAATTTGCAAAAGTTTCATCCCGTGCGGCTGTTGCGCTGTCTAAGGTTTCTTGGCTTGCGAGCTTATCTTTAACTAACGTTTTTGCTCGGCGAAAATTAGCTTCGCTTTGTGTGTATGCAGCATTTGCCGCTGCTACTTTGGCTGATGTCGCAGCAACCTCTTCTGGGCGAGCACCATTTAAAGTTTTTTCAAGAAATGCTGTTGCTTGAGCTAGTTGCGCTTGAGCTTTGGCTACAATGGCTTGTTGAAGCTCAGCATCGAACTGTGCAATTACCTGCCCTTTTTCAACTAACTGACCTGCTGAGACGGGTAAATCAATCAGTACTTCGTTAGTCGTTGCAGGATGGATCACACGTTCACGCTCAAGAGTCCCTAGCGCTACTCCCTCATTAGAGTCTGAACAAGCTGAAATAACTAAAGAAATAAATATGAGTACAACACGTTTAGCTAACATTTTAATTTCCTTACGGTTAGCTGATGAGTTGCTAAATACTATAAAGTAATAAAATGTTCAGTAAAAGTGTTCTGTAAAAATTGATTTTTTAGAAATTAAAAAAATAATATCGCAGAGATATGTTGGAGAGTTAAAGCGATGAAATTCTAGATATGTTTATCTAACCATTTGAAGTTAGATTACAAGGTGATTATTCCTACTTAACATAAGATTATGTCAATATGTGGCATCGCGCTAAGAGATTAGTACTCTTGATAACGTCTTGCATAGATTGTTCGGAGTTCACCGAACTGCTACACATAACCTACTTAAGTAAGTGGCGTCCCCAAGGGGATTCGAACCCCTGTTACCGCCGTGAAAGGGCGGTGTCCTAGGCCTCTAGACGATGGGGACGCAGAAATTGCTTTGCAAATCACCGATTTGCTATTTCTGTGTAAGATGAGACCGAGCCTGCGAGGCGAATGGCCTTAGCTTAAACAGAAAGTTTCTGTGTCACTAGGACAACTGAATAATTAGACTCGATTCAGACGAGTGTTAATAACACAGCACTTTTAGTAAGTGGCGTCCCCAAGGGGATTCGAACCCCTGTTACCGCCGTGAAAGGGCGGTGTCCTAGGCCTCTAGACGATGGGGACACATAATGTGTCACTAGGACAACTGAATAATTAGACTCGATTCAGACGAGTGTTAATAACACAGCACTTTTAGTAAGTGGCGTCCCCAAGGGGATTCGAACCCCTGTTACCGCCGTGAAAGGGCGGTGTCCTAGGCCTCTAGACGATGGGGACACATAATGTGTCACTAGGACAACTGAATAGTTAGACTCGATTCAGACGAGTTTTAATAACACAACACTTTTAGTAAGTGGCGTCCCCAAGGGGATTCGAACCCCTGTTACCGCCGTGAAAGGGCGGTGTCCTAGGCCTCTAGACGATGGGGACACATAATGTGTCACTAGGACAACTGAATAGTTAGACTCGATTCAGACGAGTGTTAATAACACAGCACTTTTAGTAAGTGGCGTCCCCAAGGGGATTCGAACCCCTGTTACCGCCGTGAAAGGGCGGTGTCCTAGGCCTCTAGACGATGGGGACACATAATGTGTCACTAGGACAACTGAATAGTTAGACTCGATTCAGACGAGTTTTAATAACACAACATTTTTAGTAAGTGGCGTCCCCAAGAGATTCGTACTCTTGATAAAGTCTTGCATAGATTGCGCGGTGTTCACCGCCCCACTACACATAACCTACTTAAATAAGTGGCGTCCCCAAGGGGATTCGAACCCCTGTTACCGCCGTGAAAGGGCGGTGTCCTAGGCCTCTAGACGATGGGGACACATAATGTGTCACTAGGACATTAAATGATAGTTTGACTCATATCGGAGTTAAGGTTACTAAATTAACATGTAAGTACTCGAGACTAACATATTTATTTTCTTGGCAATTGCTCACTTACTTGAAGTAAGTGGCGTCCCCAAGGGGATTCGAACCCCTGTTACCGCCGTGAAAGGGCGGTGTCCTAGGCCTCTAGACGATGGGGACGCAGAAAACTGCAACCCTAGGACAAACACTATGCAAATCTGGTGGAGCTATGCGGGATCGAACCGCAGACCTCTTCGCTGCCAGCGAAGCGCTCTCCCAGCTGAGCTATAGCCCCGACTTGCATACACACCACCAATTAATGTTGGCTGTGTATCGCTGAGTGCGGGGCGCATTCTATGCAGCCCCCCAAATAAAGTCAACAGTTTTTTATCTAAGTTTATTTAAATGATTTAAATTTCAACAAGCTGACTAAATATCAATCCGTTACGGAGGTGTTTTAAACAAAGTGCTATCAAATTCGCTATTTTGAGCTACTTGCAGTACTGGTTTCTCATTTAAAGGCTTCCTGCCTTTAAACTTGCTTATTTAAATAAGGTATACATTTATATGCAAAACAAAGATCGCTACCTAAAGCTTTAAATAAAGAAACTAAGCGTACCCTATGTTGTTTTTTAATATACAAAATAGGTCGCTTTTAACTGATGCAAACTTATTGATACGAAGAAACTGCTATAAAGCTTTACTGTTTTCATATCACTTCGATCATTTTACTAAGGTCATAGAGCTATAGATCAACTTATAAATACAAGGTTATGAATATAAATTGCATATTTGTTCACCAAAAAATGCTTAAATGCCATGTCATTGTTTATAAAAGCTGCATCTAACACATTTTTACTCATTCAAGTGTTGACACATTTACAACTCTATCTATAATAGCGCCCCACAACAACGCAGCAATGAGTTGTTTTAGATATGGGTCGTTAGCTCAGTTGGGAGAGCATCGCCCTTACAAGGCGAGGGTCACTGGTTCAAGTCCAGTACGACCCACCATTATTCACTAATGGTGTTCATATCTAAATTCTTAATGGGTCGTTAGCTCAGTTGGGAGAGCATCGCCCTTACAAGGCGAGGGTCACTGGTTCAAGTCCAGTACGACCCACCATTAAGAAATAGGGCTGCATGTAATATGGGTCGTTAGCTCAGTTGGGAGAGCATCGCCCTTACAAGGCGAGGGTCACTGGTTCAAGTCCAGTACGACCCACCATTATTCACTAATGGTGTTCATATTACAAAAAATCTAAATGGGTCGTTAGCTCAGTTGGGAGAGCATCGCCCTTACAAGGCGAGGGTCACTGGTTCAAGTCCAGTACGACCCACCATTAAACACATTTTAGTGGTGTTCTCATTTAGATTAATCTTCGCGGGTCGTTAGCTCAGTTGGGAGAGCATCGCCCTTACAAGGCGAGGGTCACTGGTTCAAGTCCAGTACGACCCACCATTTTCACCGATGGTAAGCGAAGAAAAAGATTATATGGGTCGTTAGCTCAGTTGGGAGAGCATCGCCCTTACAAGGCGAGGGTCACTGGTTCAAGTCCAGTACGACCCACCATTTAATCTTTAAGCCACTAGGCAATTTATATGTGGGTCGTTAGCTCAGTTGGGAGAGCATCGCCCTTACAAGGCGAGGGTCACTGGTTCAAGTCCAGTACGACCCACCACATATAAACACTTCATTAAATATATTTCCTTATTTACCCTTAGCTTTCAAAAGCATCGCCACCATTAACAAAACACAGGCTCGATGGTTCTAGTCCAGTACGACCCACCACATATAGACACTTCATTAAATATATTTCCTTATTTTACCCTTAGCTTTCAAAAGCATCGCCACCATTAACAAAACACAGGCTCGATGGTTCTAGTCCAGTACGACCCACCACATATAAACCTCTAGTATCTAGTTCCTTTTATCTGACATTTGAGATTTAAACTCTAATACCAACCTCCCCCACTATTGATATAGCCTAAAAGTAAATTTTAAATCGCTGCAAAAGCTGTAATTTGCCTTGTCAGCAGCTAGACTGTTTATTATAGTCGTTGTTAATGTCACTTAGTCGCAAGTCCAATGCCTGCAAAGATTTTTTCGAAAGCCAAAATTTTAATAGTTGAAGAGCAGCCTCTTGCTCAAAGCTATATGAAACAATCCTTAGAAGGGTTGGGCTTTCGTCAATTGCGTTTTGCAGAGCATGCCATTGCAGCAAAAGAACAATGTCAAATTGAGCAATTTGACCTCATCGTTTGTTCATTTAACTTAAGTAAACATCAAGATGGCTATCAGCTTTATGAAGAGCTGAAAATGAAGCGCCTTATTAAAAACTCCACGGGCTTCATTTTTATCTCAGCTGAAACAAGTGGTTCTTTGGTCCACAGTGTGCTTGAGCTACAACCAGATGATTTCTTAGTTAAACCCTTTACAATTAACGAATTAAAAAATCGTATTGAAAAAGTGTTATTACGCAAAAGTAACCTACATCAAATTTATCAACTTATTGATGATGGGAATGACTCCAAAGCAATTAAACAAATTGATACCTTGCTGCAAAACAAAGGTAATAGTTACAGCGCCATTCTATTGAGATTAAAAGGTGATGCCCTACTTCGCCTCAAACGCTTTGAAGATGCAAAAACATTCTTTAAATCAGTGCTCGATATTCAAAAATTCACATGGGCAAAAGTAGGTTTAGTAGAAGCACTCATTGCCAATAATGAACACACACTTGCACATCGTATGCTGAAGACAATGTTGCAGCGCAGTGAAACTCGACTCGTTGCTCTTGATTTACTCGGTCGATTAGAAATAAAGCTGCATAAGTTTGATGAGGCTCAGCAGTTTTTTAGTCAAGCTGTTGAAATTGCGCCACGTAATATTGACCGTCAAAAAACCTTGAGTCATGTATCGTTACTTAATCACGACTACGAAAAGAATTATCTAACTCAAAAAGACATTGCTAGTTACGCAAAGCACTCTATTCACGACAACCCTGATGTGTATTTAAATGCGGCTCGTGCCGGTATTGATTTTGCTTTAACTACAGATCAGACTGATCAAGTTAATCGAATATCAAGACAGACAAACCAATACTTGAGTGATTTAAAAAAACAATTTCCTAATAGTAATAACCAAACACAGATTGACGTTCTCAATGCGCGTTTGCATTACTTAAAGGATGAACATCAAAAGGCCAAAGCACTCATCAATCAACTGGATGAAAGTGACAGCCAAATTCGTTCGGTAGATGGAGCCCTCGATAAAGCGAAAGCGTTTCATGAATTGGGCTTCCACCACAAAGCACAAACATTGTTTAACCAAATTATCAATCACTGTGAACGTCACCCATCAATAAGCGATCCGGTTTATTTACGTTATATTCAACAGCAACAAACTGAGCGGCGTGATATTAAGTTAGGTCCAAAAGAGCTCAATAACCACGCTGTGACGCAGTTTAATAAAGGCCAGCTAAATACTGCACTTGAAGCATTCACACAGGCATTTAGAATAATGCCAAAAAATGCCAGCATCGCCTTAAATTTACTGCAGTGTTTATTCGATACAAATAACCAAGGCCAATCATTTAATTTAGCACTCGCGAAAAAATGTTTTGCCTTGTTAGATGCTCAAACATTAGAAGATGAACAAGCAATCCGTTTTGAAAAAATTAAAGCACAGGCTGCAAAATTAAAAATTAAACTTGCAGAGTAACTTCTTTATGGCGTTTCGTTTGTTAAAACTTAAAAATCTCCCCCTCAGCGTTGCGCTTTTGGTTTTTTGTCAATGTAGCTTTGCCTCTGCAACGTTACAACATTGGCAGCAAGCAACTATAAATTGGCAAAGTGAAGCGGGTAGCCATATAAATATCTTGGCTGACGAGCAACCCGCATTTATGGCTTTAAAACCCTACATTCCTTTGTTTGAAAAGCTAACAGGAATTTCTGTTGGTTTTCATGCCTTAGAACAATCGCAAATGCGTGCTCGTCGACATCAAGATTTAAGCGAAGCCACAGGTCTTTATGATGTACTGCCTATGGGAATCACATTTTTAGGTGAAGCTCAAAGCCAAGGCTGGGTTGACCCTTTACAGCCATACATTGAAAACCCTAGACTTACAGACAAAGCGTGGTATCAGTTAGAAGATATTAGTGAGCGTAGCCTAGCCCTTTGTAAGATCGACGATACACTATATTCGTTACCGTTTGATTTTTCTGCGCCGATATATTTTTACCGTAAAGATCTTTTCGAGCGCTTCAACCTAGAAGTACCCAATACCTACGAACAACTGCAAGCGACTAAAATTAAGCTGCAAAAGGCTATTGACCGCACCCCTTCTTTGAATGGTATGCACGCATTTGCCTCACGCACACTGCCGGGGGCAGGATTAAACACCTGGACAGTCTTACCTATTATGCGAGCTTATGGTGCTGAGGTTATCAATAAGCAAGGTCAATCTGTTTTCGGTAGTCCTCAGACAGCAAAAAGCTTACAAGTGTATCGTGATCTAGTCACGGGGTTCGGCACCCCTGATAACAGCCGCTTACTTCACTTTTATGAAATTCGTCGCCTTTTTAAAGAAGGCCAACTTGCCTCGGCCTTTTTGGCCTCTCATTTTTATAATGAAATAGATACCGCAGAAGAGTCTGATATTTGGAATAAATGGGAGGCCGCCCCCTTGCCTGCTGGCCCAATAGCCCGAGAAACATCGCCATGGGCATGGGCGTTCGCGATAAATAGCAAATCAAATGAAAAACATGCTGCATGGTTATTTATTCAATGGGCAACAAGTGAACAAACAGCCGCACTACTGAGTACCGGAGGTTCACCACCAAGGCAAAAGGTGTGGCACGAAAAACTATTTACTTTAGTAAACAAGCCTGGCTTTAATAAAACCATGTTATGGGTATTTGATCACGCAACTCCGGACCGCCTGCAGTCTGGTATGGTCGAGTTTCCTGTTATTGGCAAAATTATCTCGCAAACCTTTAGCCAAATTTTCTATGGTGCAGATATAAAGCAATCTATTAAAGCTGCTGACGAAAAAATAAACACTAATATGCAAGCGCTAAAAGTACGGAGCAATATTCAGCAATGAGAATTAGTATTGCCCATAAAATTTTAATGATCATCGGCTTTACCATTACCCTTATTTTAGGGGCAAGTACGTCTTTGCATGTTATGGAGCTAAAAGAACAAACACTTTTGAACATGAGTGAAAAAGCTGACGCTATTGTCTCACCCATGTTGTCAGAAATAAAAAGCTTAACTAAAGACAATACGGTAGGAAGTTGGGTACTTAAAATTCAGGGATTAACATTAAAAAATATTCTAAAAAATAATACCTTTGATGACTTACAGACGATTTACTTTATCGATCAAAATAACTTTATTGCTGCCCATCCTGATAACAGTAAAGTTGATACCCTTGAAACTAACCAAATGCTATTAAAGCAGCTTAATCCAAAGCAAAATACCATTGTAGCTATGGAGCAACAATATGCTGTTGCTGTACCAATTAGCAACTTTCAGGGCGAAAATATCGGTTATGTTATTGTGAGCTTTTCAGATAAAGACTTAGCATTAAAAACTAAATCTATCATTAGTAATGCTGTGTCACTATTTGCAATCTACCTTTTAACTGCACTCATCATCGCCTACATCATTATTCGCCGTATTATCTTGCAGCCAATTGATCAGCTTGTTGAGTTTTCTCATGCTGTGACCACTGGTGATCTAAACTGCCCTATTAACATAAAAAGCCAAGATGAGATTGGCACCCTTGCCAGTGGCTTTAAAATGATGCGTGCTGCGGTTAGGCAACAGATTAACAGCATGCATGAACAACATAGTTTACTCGAAGATACCGTTGCTAAACGTACCCAAGAGTATCTTGATGCTAAAGAGCAAGCTGAGCAATCAAATCAGGCTAAAAGCCGCTTTTTAGCCAATATGTCCCATGAACTTAGAACTCCGCTTAATGCAGTGTTAGGCTTCAGCCAGTTACTGCAAGATAGCGAAACAGATAAAAATAAACGTCGTTACTTAGAAGCAATTTCAATCTCGGGTAATTCCCTACTTAATGTACTAAATGACATTCTAGATTTATCAAAAATTGATGCTGGTAAGATGCAACTCGATATTGAGCGCGTAGAAATTCCTAAAATGTGCCATGAACTCAATATGATGTTTTTACAACTCAGTGCACAAAAAGATCTCGACTTACAAATAAGCTCTCATCCCGAGTTAACAACCCCTGTATTACTTGATAGCAATAAAGTGCGCCAAGTACTAACCAACTTAATCAGTAATGCCATTAAGTTCACTGCACAAGGCAGTGTTAAAGTGTATTTCGATTTTAAAGCCCACGATGACAACAGCAATATCGACATATGTATTCATGTTAAAGACACAGGTAAAGGTATTCCTAAAGATCAACAAGATCTTATTTTTAATGATTTTGAACAAGTACAAGGCCAACGTAGTTCTGAGTTTGGCGGAACCGGATTAGGTCTAGCTATTTCTTTGCGCTTTATCAAGCTAATGGGTGGTGATTTATCAGTGATAAGCGAAAAAGGCCGAGGTAGTGAATTTATTGTATCGTTACCAAACGTTGAATTGGCCGAATCAAAAACCGAAGTTGAGCATCGTAATTACCCTGCCATTTCAAGCTATCATTTTAATCCTGCACGTATTTTAATTGTTGATGATATCCCTTATAACCGAGACTATTTAGAGTCCTTCTTATCACGCTGGAGCTTTACTATAGATACAGCTATCAACGGAGAAGATGCGCTTAATAAAATGGAGCAACATCAACCTGACTTGATCATTATGGATTTAAAAATGCCCGTAATGGGCGGTTTAGAGGCAAGTCAATTAATTCGTAGTGATGATCGCTTTAAACATATTCCAATCATTGCAGTTACAGCGTCAACGCTAAAAGATGATAAGGCGCAATCGAATATTTTGACAGACTACATTATTAGTAAGCCAATTTACCGCGAGCACCTTATTTTTATCATCGCTCAATATTTAGATTAGTCACGTTTTTTCATCGCTATGGCATTCATACAATAACGTAAACCAGTTGGTGGTGGACCGTCAGGGAAGACATGGCCCAAATGCGCGTCGCAAACATTGCAAATAGCTTCTATTCGTTGCATACCATGACTAGAATCAGCCACATAAGCAATACTTTCAAGACTGCTAGGCTGTGTAAACGAAGGCCAGCCGGTGCCACTATCGAACTTTTCATCGCCGTCAAACAATAAATTGTCACAACAGGCACACGCATATTGACCAGGTTCAAATAATGTACATGAATCAGAGCTGTGCGGGCGTTCTGTGCCTTTTAAGCGAGTAACATAAAATGTGTCTTGTTCGAGCTCAGCTTGCCACTCAGATGGCGACTTCTCGACTCGACGTGGAGGTGTTGGGTTACCATTATGGGCAAACTCTAGAATATCTTGCCAAGTTAACATAGTGTTCCCTCAGGGTTGAATACAACAGTTGCACAGTACAACACAAGCACTGCAATGGGCAAGCAACATTAGTTTAATTGTAAACGGATATCTATTTTAGAACGCTCGCGCTCAGAGAGTAGTTGCTCTAAATGACTTTTAATTATATCGCTGCGAACACTTAATATTGCGGTTGATTTCTGCTCATTGATATCAGTTACATGGATGATACCTTCACCAATTTCAATCTGCTTTATTTGGCCAATTAATACAAACTCAGCTTTGCGTTTGAAATCGAATAAACCCGCTAAGCTTATTAGTGCTAGCTGATTCACATCACGTTTTAATAAGTCAGTAATGGGATTGCGTGCTACAAATAACGGCGTAACTCGATAAAGGCTTGATAGGGTTATAAAACCCCATAACATCACAAACAACGAGAATGCAGCACTGTGCCAAAGTGGTGTAAATACCCATAAAGCAATTAAAACGAGCGCGATTGCGAATGATATTTTTGCTAAAAGCTTATTAATTACCAGCATTGTGCTGCCCTATTTTTTCTCTATTGGATCTGGCCAATCATTAAAAAAAACTGATAGATATCTGCTTTTTAATAAATATAACAGCACCCATAACACCAGTACCATTTGGCTGGCTAAAAACAACGAAAACTGATAATGGCTGTGCGCTGCCTGATAGGTTAACCAGCTTAAATCTGTAATTGCACACAGAATTAATGGCCAGCGCATAAACCGCCAAATAGACGCTAAACGTTTTGCACTTATGGCGTTTTCTTGTGGCCTGCGTAAGCAAAAGATCACTGCCGGTAATAAGGCAATCGCAGCAATCGCAATTGCTGTAAAGAAATCGCTTTTAGCTTTAAAAAACAGCGACATTATATCTAAATCAGGGCGGCGACTCAGCGCCGCTATTATCCAGATAAAATAACTTCGCAAAAGCACTAGTAAGGTTAAATGAAACGCTAATGGGGTACGATAAGCACCGTGTTTATCCCAGTATTCTGGACCGTAGCGATTCATATTTGGTTCTTCTTATCGGCAATGATGCCAAGTACAAAAAACGCAGCCGTAAGTGTAAGCGCCAGCCATTTAACACCGAGTAGCAGTAGCAACTTACTTAAAAATGGAGTTACAAACACCACAAGTAAGCCCATACCAAACCCTGTGACCAACACAAAGCAAAGCACGCGAATAATAAAGTGACGACGCGCTACAAAGCGCTTGGTCACTTTAATAATATCATTTGCATACAAGGACAAAAAGCACACCACCAGCAATAATGAAATATTGTAAAGGTGTGGTTGCAGCCAGCTGCCGATTGTTAAAGCAACTGACGACAATGCCTGCAATAAACTATCCATTGTGCTCACTTAAAAGTGCAATAAGATCAGCCTCAGTTAACACATCAATACCTAAGTCTTGTGCTTTGGTTAATTTTGAGCCCGCTTTTTCACCCGCAATCAGCGCATCTGTTTTCGCCGAAACACTACCCGACACTTTTGCACCTAACGCTTGTAAACGTGCTTTTGCATCATTACGGTTAAGCTCGCTCAATGTGCCGGTCAGTACGTAAGTTAAGCCAGCTAATGGCTGCGAATCGGCACTTGGAGCCGTTAACTCTGGCCAATGAATACCTTGTTCAATTAGCGCATTAACCACGTCCATATTGTGCTCTTCGCTAAAGAAGCCACGAACGTGCTTGGCAACAATTTCACCTACGTCGCTTACTTCAGTTAACGCATCAACGCTTGCTTGAGTAATTTTTTCTAGCGTTAAAAAGTGGTTAGCTAAGTTTTGCGCTGTTGCTTCACCCACTTCACGAATACCTAACGAATATAAGAATTTAGCTAAGGTTGTTTGTTTAGCATCTTGTAGTGCGTTTACTAAGTTCTTAGCAGATTTAGGGCCCATTCGCTCTAGGGATTCAAAATGCCCTTGTTTTAGGATAAATAAGTCAGCAGGCGTTTTAATAAGCTCTCGATCTACAAGCTGGTCAACAATCTTATCGCCTAAGCCATCGACATCAAGCGCTTTACGTGACGCAAAGTGCTTAATTGCTTGCTTACGCTGCGCTTGGCAAACTAAGCCACCTGTACAACGAGCAACCGCTTCACCTTCAATGCGTTCCACATGTGAGTCACAAATTGGGCAAGTAGCAGGAAATTCAATGTCTTTAGCATCGTCAGGGCGACGTTCAAGTACAACTTGGGTAATTTGCGGAATAACATCACCCGCACGACGTATAATCACGGTATCGCCAATTTTAACGCCTAAACGGGCAATTTCATCGCCGTTATGAAGCGTTGCATTAGACACTGTAACGCCCCCCACAAATACTGGCTCTAGTCGTGCAACTGGTGTAATTGCGCCAGTGCGACCTACCTGAAACTCAACATCAAGTAATTGTGTGATTTCTTCTTGTGCGGGAAACTTAAAGGCAATTGCCCAGCGTGGTGCACGTGCCACAAAGCCTAAACGCTCTTGTAGCTTTTTGTCGTTTACTTTGATAACAACACCGTCAATTTCGTAGGCAAGATCACTACGACGCGTCAAGATGTCTTGATAATAATCAAGAGCAGCTTGCTGTCCTTCAACGAGTTTTGTTTCTGGACACAGAGGTAACCCCCAATCAGTAAGTTTAGCAAGCTGTTGATAATGATCTTCTGGTAGCTGCCCATCCGCAACAAGCCCAGTACTGTAGGCATAAAACATCAGTGGACGTTTTGCTGTTACTTTAGAATCAAGCTGGCGTAGGCTACCAGCAGCAGCATTACGCGGGTTTACAAACACCTTGTCGCCGCGTTTTTCAGCTTCACTATTAAGCTTGGCAAAACCAGCGCTATCCATAAATACTTCACCGCGTACTTCTAGTTCTGCGGGGAAGTCATCGCCACGTAACTTCAGCGGTACATTGCGAATCGTTTTTACATTCTGGGTGATATTTTCGCCCACCATGCCATCGCCACGAGTCGCGGCTTGTACTAAAACGCCATTACGATAAATAATTGATACCGCTAAACCATCAAGCTTTGGCTCACAGCAAAAGGTTAGCTCTTTGTTATCCATTACACGTTCTTTTATACGACGATTAAAGGCAGCAAACTCTTCTTCTGAAAAAGCATTATCAAGTGACAGCATAGGCACTTGGTGAGTTACTTGTTCAAACTTATCAAGTGCAGCGCCACCGACTTTTTGCGTGGGTGAATCTGGGCTTTGAAACTCAGGATTCGCTTGCTCAAGCGCACTTAACTCACGCATTAGACGGTCATATTCAGCATCAGGAATGCTTGGTGCATCCAGCACATAGTAATTATGGTTATGCTCTTCTAACTGGGCACGTAGTTGGCTAATTTGCTCAAAGATAGGGCTGGACATGAAAACCTCAAAAATCTACATAAAAAAAGCCACTTAGACGACTTAACGCCAAGTGGCCTAATACTTATCATCTGTGCGTGCGATTAAGCTGAAAAGCTGCGAACTTTCTCAACATACTCACGAACGCTTTCAACCGTCATTTCTTCACGGTTGCTATCTAAAATAGTTGCGCCAAATTCATCGGCTAACTTTTTAGCTGCACTATGCAACATATTAAATGCACTTAGACCATCACCATCACATGGAAGGGTCATAAATAAGCTAATTCCCGCCGTGCTAAATTGTTCCATATTATCAATATCGAACGTGCCAGGGTTATACATATTCACTAAACGGAATAAAACAGGACCAGTGCCTGCTGGGTCTAAATGACGGTTAAAGAAACCTTCTTCAGAGTACTTAAAACCTAACATATTAACAGCTGGTAATAGTTGGCTGCCAGCCATGGTTAAGCCTTCTGGCATTTGCAAATGCACAATAATGAAATCACTTGGTCCTTGAGCATCTGCTTGCTCTTGATCTGTTTCTTCTTGCTGAATCTCAGTTTCTTCAACCACTTCTTCTGAAACAACAGGTTCATCGTGACTTTCTGCTGAAAAGCTTAAATCACCAAACTCTGGTTCATCACGCTCTTGTGACATTGCTTTCGTTGGTTCTTGAACTTCACTGGTTGTTTCAGTTGGTTCAACCCGTTCCACTGAAGGCGCATCTGGACTGTCCTTTTTTCGCACCGACCATAAGCCGTGAATTAATAAACCACCAATGACAAATACACTGATTACGATTAAAGCCCATCTTAATTCTTCGGCCATCCCCTCACCTTTATTATTTGATATGCCTAATTAAATTTTATGCTTGTGCCATTTGCACAGCTTGTTCTATATCTACAGCCACCATACGAGATACGCCTGGCTCAGCCATAGTTACACCAGTCAACCTGCCTGCCATTTCCATAGCAATTTTGTTATGACTAATATAAATAAATTGTACTGATTGTGACATCTCTTCTACCAAACGGCAAAAACGACCCACGTTCGCATCATCCAATGGTGCATCCACTTCATCTAGCATACAGAATGGAGCTGGATTGAGCCTGAATATTGAAAACACCAATGATAATGCGGTCAGCGCTTTTTCTCCACCACTAAGCAGGTGAATTGTCGAATTTTTCTTTCCTGGTGGTCTAGCCATGATGCTCACCCCACTTTCAAGTAGATCATCACTGGTCAATTCGAGGTAAGCACTGCCACCACCAAATACTTTCGGGAATAATTCCCCAAAGTCTGTATTTACTTGTTCAAACGTCGCCTTAAAACGGTTTTTTGTTTCTCGGTCTATTTTTTGAATCGCCCCTTCCAGGGTATTTAGCGCTTGCGTTAAATCATCAAGTTGCTGATTTAAATAATCGCTGCGTTGTTTAGCCTGCTCAAACTCATCAATTGCCGCTAAATTCACCGCGCCGAGCTCATTTAAAGCTTGTGTGGTTTTTGTCAGCCTAGTTTGCATGCTATTTAAATTGGCATTGTCAGGCAATTCTTCAAGTACTGTTTTTAAATTTTGTTCCAGTTCTGCAAGTGGCTCTAAAGCCGCTTGAGCTTTAACGATTAAACTTTGCTCATCCAGTGCTAATGCTTGCAACTGCTCTTGTAGCGTAACTAGCTCAGATTGCGATGATTTCAGCGCTGTTTGCTTATCAGCAAGCTCCTTTTTAGCTTGACTCAAGGCCGCTTGCAAGTTTTTCAGCTCAACATCACTTTGTTGATGCTTTTCAAGCAGTAGCATAATTTGCTCTGTCACCTCTTCAAGCGGGATCACTAATTCTTCTAGCTGCTCGTTGAGCTCTAATACCGCTTCACTCGCAGCATTTTGCGCTGCATTGGCGTGTTGCAATTTAGTTTCGCTAAGTTGACACTCACTGCGAGCTTTTTGCTCAGCCAAGTTTGCTTGATGCGCCTGAGTTTTATATTGCTCAAGCTGAGAAGCAACTTGGCGATAACGGTTATTTGCCTCAGTTTGCTGGTGTTTTGCTTGCTCTAACTCAATTTCAAGTTCTAATTGCTGCTCTAGCAATTGTTCAAGTAAACACTGCTGAGTTTGTTGCTGCTCATCAGCATTTTGCTTTTGCTCAGCCAATAAAGTTTGACGCTGCTGTAACTTTACAAGCTGGTTTTGCCACTGCGTTTGCTGCTCTAGCAACATGTCACGTCGCGTGCTGGCCGATGCTATCTGCTGAGCCGCTTGGTGAATTCGCTCTCTGTATTGCTCTTTGTCAGCGATAAGCGTTTTCTTATGTGCTAGATGCTCATTTAGCAATTGCTGCTTTGTTTCTAATTGCTCGTTGAGTTCTTCATCTAACTGCTGTGCATCACTGAGCTGGGCATGCTTTAAAAGCAATGAATTATCGGCGTCTTTATTGGCATTAGAGTGAAAGTTACGCCCATGAATATGGCCTTCTTCATCAATAACAGCTAACCAAAAAGGATCCGCTAAAATAGCTTCATCAAAATGGGGTTGAAAAGCAAACCGTGCTAATAAATCAGGGTAAACACCCGTTTCGATATAATTAGCTAATGACTCTTTTGGTAACGCAGCACTATCAGTCGCAGGCCAAACACTGTTAGCCTCTTTATGTTGATTCACCTTTAGATGCTCTAGACCTAGCAGAGCTTGCTCAACTAAAGGCTCAAAGCCAGAAGTAACTTTTAACTGCGCTAATAAAGAGACACTCCCGCTGTCAGTTTGCTCTACTAGCAAGGAATTAAGCGCAGCAATGCTGGCTCTATTTTCATTACTGTGCTGTTGAACCCGTCTAAAATCCTGTTCTAAGTGCTGTTGCTCTTTATCAGCTTGTTCTAGATTCTGAGTTAGCTTATTCAGCGCACTTTGCTGCTGCGCAAGTTCTTTTGTCAATGTTTGAATATGCTGTTGCTGCTCAGCAATTTGTGCTGCAACTGGGGTGGCTTCAAGCTCACTAATTTCAGCGGCGAGTTGTGCCTGCTGAGATTCAAGTTGTGCAAGTGTCTGTGCAAAATGCCTTAGCTGACTTTTTGCGACAGTAATATCACTGCTATGAGCTTGATTTTTCTGTAATACGCTTTGATATTGCTCATTAGCACTTTGCGTGCTTTGCTGTTGCAAAGCAACTTGTTCTTCAACCTCTGCTACTTGCTCAGCGCACAACAAACTTTGCTCAATCGCTTCTTGTAGCTGCTCTTGTAAAATGGCGGCTGAGGCGTGTTGCTCTTCTTGCAGCTCTTTATTTTGTAACTGCAGTTGTTGCTGTTTGATAAGGTTTTGGCTAAGTGTTTGCTGTTGCTGCTTTAAGCTGATCTGTTGCTGCTCTTTGCGCGTCAAATCAGTGTGTGTTTGATGCTGAGCCTGCTGTGCGTCTTGCAGTTTTTGCTGCTCAAGCTGCACCTGATTTTCAAGACTTGCTAATACATCATCATGGCCAGAATGCGCTTCTTTAAAGAACTTGATTTGCTCTTTAAGTTTATTAATTTGCTCAGCTTTCTCGATTTGTTGTTGGTGTAACTTCTGCCACTTTAAAACCGCAATTTGCCCTTTTAAGGTGCGCTCAGTGGCTTTTAGCTCTCGGTATTTTTTAGCATCGACTGATTGCACCGCAAGCTTATCAAGCTGTGTTTGTAATTCCTGTCTTACATCAAGTAAACGTTCAAGGTTTTCGCGGGTACTTTTAATGCGGGTTTGCGTTTCACGTCGACGCTCTTTGTATTTTGAAACCCCCGCGGCTTCCTCTAAAAAAACACGTAAATCAGCCGGTTTGCTCTCAATTAAACGCGAGATCATGCCCTGCTCAATAATCGCATAGCTGCGCGGGCCAAGACCAGTGCCTAAAAAGATATCGGTAATATCACGCTTACGGCATTTACTGCCATTTAGGAAATAAATTGACTGGCCATCTCGCGTCACTAAACGCTTAATCGCCACTTGGTTTCGATCAGCAAAGGTATTTGGAAGGTGACCACTAGTGTTATCAAAAACTAATTCAACAGAGGCTTGCGAAATAGGTTTTCGATTAGTAGAGCCATTAAAAATAACATCGGTCATGGCATCGCCACGTAAGTTTTTAGCTGAGCTTTCACCTAGCACCCAACGCACTGCATCGATGACATTTGATTTGCCACAGCCGTTCGGGCCGACAACACACGTCATCTGATCAGGAAATGGGATCTTAGTGGGTTCAACAAACGATTTGAAACCCGCTAATTTTATGGTGCTTAAGCGCATCTAATTGTTTTACCGATTTTTATTGTTATTCTTCAATTTAACCCATTTTAGGGTAAAAGGTTAAGCGTGGCGTTTAAAATTATCTAAAATAATACCCGTTGCCATGGCTACATTAAGCGATTCTGCTTGGCCATAAGCCGGAATGGTTATTTTATCAGTAACTAAGCTTTCGCAATCAGCACGTATACCATGAGATTCACTGCCCATAAGTAATACGGCATCTTGCTTAAGAGCAGTTTTGTGAATGTTCTCACCTTCTAAAAATGCACCATACACAGGAAGATTTAAGCTAGGTAAGTAACTGGTTAAGTCGGTTTGTGAGACACACACGCGAGCAAATGAGCCCATGGTTGCGCTAATAGTTTTCGGGTTATAAGCATCCGCACTGTCTGTGCTGGTAACAATATGCTTAATACCATACCAATCAGCAACACGAATAATCGTTCCTAAATTCCCCGGATCCGACACACCATCAAGGGCTAAAATAAGTCCTGATGTTGGTAATGCTTGCTGACTTGGCATATCAACAACAGCAATGGCGGCGTTGTTACTAACGAGCGTACTGGCTTTAGTTAGGCTGTCTTCATCTGCTTCAATGACTTGATGGGCTGCAAGCGCAGATTGGTGCGCAGAAATAAATGCAGGGGTCGCAAAAATATGGGCAACACTTAAACCACTGTTTAGTAATTCAAGTACATTTTTTTCGCCTTGAACAAGGTACTGGTTATATTGCTTTCGGTATTTCTTTTGACCTAATGCACGAATTAGTTTCAGTTGGTTTTTTGAAATCATAACAGCCTCATAAAATGATGGTCTAGTATATCACCAAGGTCACAGATTCTGTACTCGAAAAACCAAGGGGAAAGTGCCAATTGCTTATTCAATCAGCACTTTTAAGAGACACTAGCTAATTTTTGTCAGCCATTCATTTAACCATGGCTCAGTAACAGGCCAAGGCTCAAAATCTTCACAGGCATCAATTTCTAAGCGATGACCAACAGGTTTTGCCTGTAAATCACGAAACAGCTCATCAAAACTGCGACCTGCGCCACAAAACGTATCGCCATAGCTACGGTCACCCATAGCAATAATGCCGTATTGCTTGCCTGTTAACATAGGGAATTGATCATTCAGTTGGCTGTATAAAGCGACTAAGTTATCAGGAATATCCCCCTGACCCGTCGTTGAAGTGATCACTAAAATATGTGACGCAGCCAGCATGTCATCGACCGTGCCATTTTCAACTAATTGCGCTTGATGCTCTGACTTTTCAATGACTTCAATAACTTGTTCGCTTAAGCGCTCGGCACCGCCGTAAACACTGCCGACAAAAATACTAATGGTTGCCATAATAATCCTTTTCTTCTGTTGGCCAGCCAAGTTGCTGGCAAATCGTTAACATTGCATCGCCTAATGGCGCTTTAATTGTTATTGGTTGCTTGCTATAAGGGTGCACAAACTTTAATTCAGAGGCAAATAACATTAAACGACGAAGCTGAAAATGTTCTCTAAAAAATTGATTATGCTGATTATCACCATGATTTACATCACCAATAATTGGCAATGATAAATGCTTTAAATGACGACGAATTTGATGCTTGCGACCAGTTTTTGGAAAACACTCCACCAGCGAGTAACGAACTGTTGGGTACTTACCTATTGGAATAGGTAAGCTTGCTTGGTGCAGGCAATGAAATTGCGTTTGTGCTTCTTGCGGTGCTTTATCTTGATCAGCAAACTTATCGGCAATTTTATCAAGCTCTTCTTTTAAAGGTTTATCTAAGAAGATTGATTCGTTTAAAAAGCCTCTGACTAAAGCTAAGTAACGTTTTTCAATTTGCCCATCAATAAATAACTGGTTCATGTCACGGGCTGCTTCTGAACTTAACGCAAACAGCAATACGCCGGACGTTGGTCTATCTAAACGATGTACAGGAAACACGTGTTGACCAATTTGGTCACGCAGCATTTGCATAGCAAATTGGGTTTCGTGTTTATCTAAAAACGAACGGTGAACCAATAAACCTGACGGTTTATCAATCGCAATGTAATTTTCATCGCGGTACAAAATCGTTAACTCGTCAAATTGTGGCTTAACAATCTCTTGCATGTTAGTTATCACTTAAAAGTTGATCGAGTTTTTGTAAAACGGTAATCACATCATTTCCGCCACTGTGTTGTGCCAGCATCATTTCAGCCATAGGTGCAATTGCAAAATTACGGGGTAAAGGCTGAGCATGTGCAATTAAGGTATGCATTTTTTCAAGAAAAACAAATTGCAGCCATTGCTCAAAGGCCATAGTGTCGTGGCAAAACGGTACACTTGAATTGAGCGCACTTGGGTCAATGGCTGTTGTTTGCCAAAATGAATGGCGTTGTAATGTGGATTCTAATTCGCGCAGCAGCGCCAAAGTCTGTTGATGCATTGTAAAACTCTTAATACCTTTTTACTTAGGGAAGGTAAACAGACCCTAGTATACCCTGTTCCAAGGCGCCATGGTATGGCGTATAATTCACGACTGATATAGATTAATAACGGTAATTGAGATTTTATGACTGAGCAGATCGCCACTTTAGGGCAACTTCTGGATGCAGCAGGTACCACTTGGCGTGCCTTCGATATTGGCAGACACATCACTAAATTAGACAAAAAACAATTTCTTGCCATTGAAGAGACAAAAATCCCTTACCCATACCCGCTTGCTGGTCATGCTTGGCTTGCTATTCAATTTTGGGATGTAAAAGCGTCTAAAGAACCTTATGTATGGTTTTTAAAATTCCCACTAGATGAGCAAAGCCGCCTAGTAAGCGCAAGCCGCGACCACTTCGCGAATATGGTAATTGAAGCACTCGGCACTGAAATTACCAGTGAAAATGCCGAAGGCAAACTAGATAACAATCCGTATGTATTTACGCCAAACGCGAACAAGCTAGCAGCATTTAATGCGCAGGTTAAATGTTTACTTAAACAAAGTGCCTCACAGTATTACGAATATGCTCAGCTTTATTTTTCAGGCAAGCTTGGTTTTGATAATTGGCAAAGTGTTGCAGTACAAGGTATTGCTGATTTTGCAATGCGTTTAGATAACGACAACAACTTAGCGAACCTACAAGCAGCTTGGGGGCAATTACCTGTAGAAGTATTACAGCCGCTTAGTGCCATGCTTGAACATGTTGCAATCGAACCCGTGTTTGCAGAGCAATTGTTAGCCTATGGTTTAAATGCCATAGAGCATAAAGACGACATCGCCCTTGTCGCAGCTCTTAGAAGTTTATCAAAAACACCGGCGCAAGGTTTAACTGCACAACTTGTTGATGCTGTATTACGCTCGGATATGAATAGCCACTCTGATGTACTATTAACGATTGCAGGGCGTTGTTTTAGCACGCTAGAAGACCCTGACCGCTTACATGTGTTTATGGATTGCTGTGCGCACCATACTGAGATTGAGCAGCTGTTTGTGAGTATTTTCACCGATTTAGTTGCAATTCCTAGTATTCGCCCTCACCTACTTGGTTTATTAAGACAAGAAAATCGTAGCGAAACACTCGCTCGAGCAATTGGAAGGTTATTTTCGTAAATGGCAGGTTTGTGGACACTCATCATCATTGGCAGCATCATCTATTTTTTTTGGTTAAACAGAAAAGTAGCCGAAGCTGCTAACCTTCATGCGCAGAGACAAATTGAGCAATTGAATGTGCAATTGATGAGTGTTGCTTGTAACAAACGCAGAATTGGCATTTTAAAAAGCGGTAAACCAGGCATTAAAAGCGAGTTTATTTTTGAGTTTTCAAGTGATGGACAAAGCGTGTATCAAGGTGTTTTGATCATGGAAAATGAAATGCTTAAAAGTGTAGTAATACCGCCCCATAAGATTTAAGTTGCGAGTTGCGAGTTGCGAGTTGCGAGTTGCGAGTTGCGAGTTGCGAGTTTTACAAATTAACTATTACTGCGAAAAATGCAAACCCTATAAAGAACTAAGGCGTAGCTATTAGCCACGCCCCAATCTTGCTACTTCCATGATTAAGTATCCTTACTTACGCCGAAGCTGCCTTTTTATCTTTCCCCTGAACGGGTATACATCCGATACACCCACCATGCTACTTCATGTAACATTTAACACATCCTAGTGCCGTCCTCTTGCCGTCAATGGCTATCCACTTCGTTTTCCAAACGCTCCTTTTAGCTTCCTGCTAAATTCATCCTTTGGTCAGTCCTTTTCAATCGCTCCGCGATTGTACTGCATCCTGGCAGTGTCCTCGTTCTTCCTTGCTTCCCTAGCTCTTGTCCCTTTGCTTCCTGCTAAGCATCTTGCTTTGTTGCCATAATCCTAATCCTTGGCATCAGTTCAATCATTGAACCTGTGTCTTACTGACATTGTTAAGTTTAGAGAAACGAGGAATTCTTGATAGGCATAAAAAGTAATTTTTTCCATGTCACAAAAAAGACAAAAACAATAAACCCTTTAAAATCACTAAGATGAACGGTTTTAGGTACAAAAATAACAGCATTAAACTGACAATGCGCACAGCAATGTAAGACTTATCTCACATTGCTATTTCCAAAACGTCCTTTCATCAATTTGCAGCTTTAAACATCAAATCTCCTTCGACTTGATTAAAACTAAGACCCTTGAATACGTCAAACCCTTCAGAGCTAAAAAATTCACGTTGCTCAGGGCGGGTAACAAATACTGCTAACCCGCTTGCTTGATTGCTTGATTCAACTAAATCATTAAGACCACGAAGCAAATAGCGCCCTAAGCCTTGTCCCTGAAAGTGTGGGTCAACGGCAATGAAGGCTAAAAACAAATAATGACCTTTGCTCGAAAGAGCTTCACGGATAGTGCGCTCTTTTTCTATAAGCTGATTTGTCTGTAAATAGCCTGCACTGAGCATCAACTTTAAGCGCCAATGCCAATATCGTTCAGCTTGTAGTTCACTTGCAGAATCAAATACACAAGCAATCGCTTTTAATCTACTTTGCGAGTAAAGGCCTATTAATGGCTGTTTTTCTTGCCAAAAACTTGCCAGCTCTTCACGCACCAAAGCACGTAATTTAGTTTCATATTTACTTGGGCTATCTTTTTGAAAACCTAGTACATTCTTAAGAACAGGGTCATCATGATAAGCCTGATAAATAAGGCTTGCAGCAGTGCTAATATCTTCAGCACTTAGGTATTGCACACTTAAGGTTTCGGGTTCAGCAACTGTCAAAATACTCATCCTTTTATTTGTTTTATTATTTTAGTACTAGACTATAAGGTATATACCCTACTGCGATTAAAGACAAATTCAGCGTAAGTTAAACTGCTGTTCATCATCATTAAGTTCAAGCAGTAATAATTATCGCCATACACAAGGAGCAGAACTATGGATACGACAAAACATGACATTTCGACACTATTTGCACAACTTGGTTTGCCAAGCAAAGAAAGTGAAATAGATGCTTTTATAGCATCACATCAACTGTCTGATACGACCCTATTGCAGGAGGCACCTTTTTGGGATGAAGCTCAGCAACACTTTTTAGCAGAATCACTTGCTGAAGATGGTGCTTGGAGTGAAGTGATTGATGAATTAGATGCAAGGTTACGCCAGTAACTTCAGCTAACTTATTTACGAGCTCGAATTACAATTTTTAGCTCGTAAATAAGGAAAGTAATTTCACTCCACATCTATTATTGCTACCATACGCGCGCACTGCAGCCCATATACTGCGGTGCTTTTTAGTCTTTATTAAAGAGTTAACACAAAAATGAATGCCGTTGTATTTGATGCAATTAAAACCCTTCTTGATGAAGGTAAAACCCCGACAGTTGCCTTAACCAAAAGTAAGCTAACTCAACCAATGCCGATGCCTGTGATCATCGCAGCTGTTAGCCAATATAAAAACAACCCGGATTCAATTAATAATTTCATAAATAACCCGTCGAATGAACAACTAATTACACCAAAAGAAAGTCAATTGGATCGTATTGAAGCTAAATTGGATAGGTTATTAGCACTGCTTGAGAAGAAATAATGTTTGTTGTCGATCTGACTTTTG
The DNA here is from genome assembly GCF_030297135.1 of Pseudoalteromonas apostichopi. Taxonomy (NCBI): domain Bacteria; kingdom Pseudomonadati; phylum Pseudomonadota; class Gammaproteobacteria; order Alteromonadales; family Pseudoalteromonadaceae; genus Pseudoalteromonas; species Pseudoalteromonas apostichopi. The sequence goes on along the minus strand of NZ_AP028065.1, from coordinate 3,002,208 downwards.
ATTGCTACCAAGATACTACCTTAGAACTTGCTGAGCAGGCGATAAATCGCCTGGTCAATGCACTTCGTTTTAACGGCCAAATTATTGGTGACGAATTTCCAACCGTTTTAAAGGATGGATTTTTTATTACCCGAGTGATGTGCCCAACCGAAGATGCAATGCATCCACTCAATCATAGCCCGTTTGTAAAGCACAGTATTGAGCAATTAAACACTGCAGGATTACTAGCACCAAAAGTTAAAGTGGTCGGCCAAGACATTCACTCAAATGGCGCAGACATGTGTAATGACCCCTCATGCTATATTTTATATACCACTTATGTTCACACCTGCAGCCCTCTTTATTGCGGTGATGACTTTTTACCCGTACCGTTATTTCGTATTCCGGCGATTGCCAATGGCGATTACAAAACACTGATAAAATGGCAAGAAGACTGGCAAGCATGCGATCAAATTCAGATTAATGGTGCTACCCGTTGTGAATTTCCTGCTCTTGAAGAGCTGACTAGCATCAACAGTGACTTATATCGCCGTGGTCGCGATATCACTAAGCGTATTAGTTACTTAACAAAGAAGCCGGTTTATTATTATTTATATCGTGTTGGCGGAGTGGATAAAGAGTCAGAGCTAAAACGTCGCTGCCCAAGCTGTGATGGCGACTGGAAATTATCTGAACCTTGGTTTGGTTTATTTGATTTTTGTTGTGAGCCTTGCGGTATTGTTTCTAATATCTCGTGGGATTTTCAATAACTTGCTTTCAAACACAAAAAAGGGGCGATAGCCCCTTTTTAACCAAACAGTTAAACCGTTACTTTATCTAAAAATTCACTAATGCTATTTGCTAACACATGATGTGGTTTCTTACCTACGTATTCTAAGCAAACCTCACCGCTTTCTACTAGCACAGTAATAAGTAAATCATCTTGTTCTGTCAGGCCAATAAACACCGTTTCTGGTTGCTTTAACTTACGCTTCATCAGCACGTGACCGGTAATATTTTGCTGTAAGCGGCTAAAATCATCTTCATTCCATGCTTGGAGTAGTTCAATGTGATGATCATCAACACTCAATAACAAATTACCCGCATATAAATGACCAAACAATGGGTTTAAGTCATCAGGAAAAGATAACTCAAGCGCTTTGGCTAAGTCATCTAAACTTCCGGCAGGTTGCTGTGGGACTGCACACCACTGAATAAGACCCTGCTCATCAACCTCGCCCTGCTCACATGGACTTGGCCATGCTGTATCATGTTCAATAACAGGAAGCTTTCCTGTGCGTTCTAGGCATTTTTCACTAAATGCTTGATGTAACTTATCTAATTTTGTAGAAACAGACATACTGCGAAACTCATTGGCTTTAGGTATAATGCCTCCATTGTAACTACAAAAGTGTAAAGATGACAGATTACAGCAACTCACCCGAACTGAAAAACAGTGTTCTTGGTAAAAGCACAGAGTACGTAGATACCTATACACCAAGCTTATTGTTTCCTATTGCCCGCAAACTAAACCGTGATGCATTAGGGGTTAGCGAAGATAACTTACCATTTAAAGGTCAAGATATTTGGACTGGCTATGAATTATCGTGGCTAAATAGCAAGGGTAAGCCTATGGTCGCTGTGGCAATATTTGTATTTCCTTGCCAAAGCAGTCACATCATTGAGTCAAAATCATTCAAGCTATATCTGAATAGTTTTAATCAGACACGTTTTGCAGCTATTGAAGATGTACACCACGCGCTTAGTAAAGACTTGTCAGAGGCCGTGAATGCGCCTGTTACGGTTAATTTATACCAAGCAGACGATTTCAACTGTTTACCATTTACAGCGTTACCGGGAGAATGTATCGATGACCTTGATATCGAAATTACGAGCTATGATATTGATGCAAGCTCACTTCGCCACCATGGTGATGACATTGTCTCAGAAACACTACACAGCCATTTACTAAAATCGAACTGTTTGATCACCTCACAGCCAGATTGGGCTAGTGTGATTATTCGTTATAAAGGCCAAGCAATTTGCCATGAAGCCTTATTAAAATATTTGATTTCGTTTCGTACTCATAACGAATTTCATGAGCAATGCGTAGAGCGTATTTACTGTGATTTAATGCAACAGCTAAATCTCGAAGAGCTTGAAGTATATGCCCGCTATACACGCCGAGGCGGTTTAGATATCAATCCTTATCGCTCAACGAATCAAGACGAAACACCATTCAACGTGAAGATTAATCGCCAATAAATCCTTATTAGCAATAAAAAACCGAGTTACAAACTCGGTTTTTTATGTCTGGCACCTACTGAATGCCATTATTCGCCTTTAAAAATACCCACATAAGTTGGTGATGTATTTGATTTACTCGCACGATACATTCCGGCAGTGTTAAACGGCAAACTAATATTACCTTTGGTATCAATGATGATCACTCCACCAGTACCGCCCACTGGAATTAAAACATCATGGATCACTTCGTTACCTGCTTCAACAATAGTTTTACCTTGGTATTTTACGCGAGCACAAATGTCTGCTGCCACATTGTAACGAATGAAATACTCACCATGGCCGGTTGCAGATACTGCACATGATTCGTTCTCAGCAAAGGTACCTGCACCAATTACTGGTGCGTCGCCTACTCTGCCAAAGCGTTTTGCCGTCATACCACCGGTTGAAGTACCTGCAGCAATATTGCCGTTTTTATCAAGTGCAACCGCACCTACCGTACCCATTTTATAATTAACTGGTAGCGCTTTGTGTGCTGCTTGGTAATCTTTGCTCGTTACTTTTTGTTTATCGAGTTTTTCTTTCGCTTTTAATAACGCTTTGTAGCGATTTTCTGTATCGAATAGGTTGTTTTCAACCAGCGGCATACCTTGCGTTTTTGCAAACTCTTCTGCACCTTGACCACTGAGCATGACATGCACTGATTTTTCCATCACTAGGCGAGCAAGATTGATGGGGTTTTCAATATGTTTAACCCCAGCAACAGCACCTGCTTGGCGCGTACGGCCATCCATAATTGATGCGTCAAGCTCATGGGCACCATCATAGGTATATACAGCACCGCGACCGGCGTTAAAATACGGAGAGTTCTCAAGTACATTAATTGCCGCGGTGATGGCATCTAGGCTCTCGCCGCCTTTTTCAAGCACGGTATAGCCTGTTTCTACTGCTTCTTTTAATTTTGCGCGATAAGCTTTTTCTTGCTCTGGAGTAAAGCGGCTCTTTTCAATCGTCCCTGCACCACCATGAATGGCAATAGCAAAGGGCTGCTCGGCACTGTGACTTAAGGTACTTAATGATAATGCGCTAAGCGCAATGGCTGAGGTGAGTAATGTTTTTAGCATAGGGGCACTTATATTTCTTTTAGTTGTAAGCCCAATGTGAATAATTCGGCGCTGCTTTTCAAGCATTAACCGATGAAAGAAACAAAAAAAGCGCCTAATGGCGCTTTTTCTTTAGCAGTTTAAAATTAAGCTTTTGCTGCTTTTAAACGTGCTAAACGAGCTACTTGGTGAGTAGACGTTAAGAAAGAGTAGATAGGTGCTAAATAGCCACGTTTACGAAGATCTAAGAACTCTTCATCGCTTAGTGAGTTAAGTTTTTTCTCATCAACAAGGTAAATACCGTTGATGTCTTTTTTCTCACCTTTGATTTCTACAGTTAGCGTTTGTGCAACAAGTAGTTCTTTATCTGCAAGGTATTTAGTGAATGCTTCAGTTACCTGAGAAAACTCGATGAAAGAAACAAGTGCTTCTTTACGACGCTTAAGGTATTCAGTTTCTTCACCGTTTTCGAAAAGTGCGTTACCCGTTTCTTCGCTTACAAGCGGGCTTGCTTCGTCGATTACAATACCAAACTGATCAGCTTCTGGGTGCTTAACAAGACCAAGAGGGTAACGAGTCATAGACATAGGTGCAAATGCAGCTGTCCATTTGTCATCTTGAATGAAAAGGTTTTCGCCTGGCTCTAGACCAAATAAAGCAACTGCTTGGAATTGGCCTGATTCGTTGTTTTTAACAAATGCCATTGGGAATTCATTTGCCATGCGTGCAAATTCGTGTGCAACCACAGGTACTAAGTGCTGAGTTTTCATGAACTCAATGTTGATGCCATTTTGAACTTTAATGTTGGCATGTTTTTCGTTATGTAAAGGCTGTACTTGTTGCTCCGCCATGATACTGCTCCATTAATTTTATATATGTTTTTGCTGTTAGTGCCCAAAGCCTATAGGTTTTGGCAACAAAAAGGAAGTGAAAATTTTGTGGCAGTTTGTACATTATAAATTAACAAATTTAGCTACCTTATCAATTAACCTTAAACGGCGAAAAAACAAACTATAACCATGCAAATATTATCACTCATAAGCCACTATTTTTGTTAGTATATTCAATAATTATGGAATGAGTGAGGCAAACAATGGAAGGCTATCAATTAAATAAAGACTATAAAGTAAGCAGTGTATTCATTACTGAAATTAATGAAGCAGTGTTCATTATTGATGACTTTTTAAAATACCTAGAGCCAGTTTATCACTTTGCCGCAAATACTGCGTACTTTCAGCCTCTTGGTAGTGATGGAACACTCTACCCAGGTAAGCGTGATGAAATGCCAGCCCCCTATTATCGTGCTTTTGAGCAATTAATTAGCGAGCTTTTAGAACATGGAACTATTACAAGTGGTAAAAACAATTTATATCTGCATCGCTGCAAACTTTCACTAGTTACTCAAAATGCAAATGAATTAAATACGTTGCAGCGTATGCCACATATTGATTCAACCGATGATAAAACATTTGCAGCTGTGCATTATTTGTCTCCAAAAGAATGGGGTGGCACAGGGATATACAAATACTTACCCGATAACATTATTAAAGTGACAGCCGATAATCAAAATAGTGTGCATCAAATGATTGCTGATACAGAAAAACACAGCGCAACTCATCAAGGTTACTTAAATGAAACAACAGAGCTTTTTGAAAAAGTGATTAATATAGAAGCCAAAGTGAATAGACTAGTAATTTATAAGAGTAACTTACTGCATAGCGCAGCTCTTTTTAATACCAAAAAGTATAGTAATGACATAAACAACAGCCGATTATCTGTCTCTTCTTTTTTTAGAATAGAATGAACTGGCTAGCTTTGATAGCCAGATCATCTAAGTGAAATTTAGTACTTCTGTAAGCCAAATTTCTTTATTTTATCTAACAGCTCCCTGTGCTCAGGTAGCTCATTCAATAACTGCTTTATGCGTTGCTGTTTAAATTCAGCAACTTGTTGATTGTCGCTCTGCTTGGTTTGCTGCCTTGCCGGTACATAATGCATACCAAACAGTACATATAAGTAGTTTTCTAAGTCAAATAAATCGAACTTACTGGCAAAGTCTTCTCGTACCGGTGTAAAGCGCTGCCAGCGTGCTAGGTTACTTTTTAGTTTTTCTGATAACTGGTCGGTTTTTTTGTTATCACGCCAAAAGGCCGAGTCAGTTCTATCCGAAATACAGTAATGCATTTTTATAAAATCAAAGGTTTGTTGCCATACATAATTAACATGCTGATTGTAATCATCAGCAACTAAGTTAATATCATCTCGGGTACGAGGAAAGCGTTTGGCTAATAACCCCGCAGAAAAATCTGCAATTAAAATGGCTGTGGCTTCAAGTGGCTCAACAAACCCTTGCGACAACCCTACGGCGACACAGTTTTTGTGCCACATTTTTTCTCTGTGCCCTACTTTCATCGGGATCTTTCTTGGCGTTAAGTGCTCAAATTTGTTACCTAAGTAACGATGTAACTTTTCATGAGCTTGTTCGTCGCTCATATACTTAGATGAATAAACAAAACCCACTCCCCTTCGCTCTGTAAGCGCAATATCCCAAATCCACCCTGCTTGATGTGCCGTTGCAATTGTGTAGGGCGGTATTTCATCATCGCTTTGTGTAGGCACTTGCAATGTGATTGCAGTATCAGTTAATAAGCTATCTGATTTATCAACAAAACCAACTCCCAGCTTTTGTCCTATAAAGGCAGCCGAAAAACCAGAGCAATCGATAATAAAGTCAAACTGCAAGGCAGTACCTTCTGAGTCGATTAGGTGTGTAATGAAGCCATGCTCATCACAGGTGACATCTTTAATTTCTGCAAACAGGTGTTTAACAGCAAAATGTTGCGTGGCATGACTTCCTAAGAATGCAGCAAACTTTTTAGCATCAAAATGATAGGCATAACCGTTGACACCGGCATATTGTGGAGTCGCAATTGTTTTTGGTGCTAAATTATTTTCACAGCACGCATGCTGCTTAGAAACAAACTCAGCGTAATCATTACCGCTACCTTCAGCAAGCCACTGCTGTGTTAACTGCTCACCAAAAATATGTGGGTGATCAAATAAATGATGGTAAAAGTTAGCACCATGTTTGTGTTTATCTAGCCAATTTACAAACTTGATTGACTGCTTAAAAGTAACATCACATTCATTGATAAAGTCACTTTCACTGATACCAAACTTTTGTAAAGAGTTACGCATCGAAGGAACTGTACCCTCACCAACCCCGATGCTGGCAATATTAGGTGACTCGATTAATGTAATTTCAATGCCACTTTGTAACAGTGCATGACCTAAATGGTTAGCAGCTAACCAACCTGCGGTCCCGCCACCAACAATTGCGATTTTTTTTATCATTTATACTCGCCCACTTTTTATACCAATTCGCTTAATTAAATGGTCTTTTTTGAAGCAATAAAACCTCGTTGATAACAAGGCAAAAATTTCGTTATTTAGTTGTTCTAAATCAGAAATTTTTAACGCAGGTAGCGACAGGTTTAATCCCTCAAAATAACTAAGTATTATTGCGGATTGGTATTACTCACAAAAAAGCCCAGTACGAGCTGGGCTTTCTTAATTTCGTTATCTAAATCAAATTAGAAACGTAGTGATACACCTAGCTTGTAGCGTGCTTCACCTTCAAAGCTCCATGCTGGGTAGCCGTTACGAAGCTCTGGAACAACTTCTGCATCTGAAGGAGCAACACCGATTTGTACGCTATCTTCTTCAGTTAAGTTAACAGCTTCAAACGTTACGTCAATATTATCAGTTACGCTGTAGTTAGCACTGAAATCAAGTGTACCGTATGATTGGTGCTCACGGTTACCGTAGAAGCCTGGAAGCTCACGGATCATGTACTCTGAACGCCAGTTATAAGCTAAACGAGCTGAGTAAGTATCTGTTTCATAGTAACCCACAAGGTTCACAGTATGCTTAGACGAATCTGAGAATAATGGGATCATATCTGGGTAGTTTTCAGCTTCTGATGGTGCATCAACAAATGTGTAGTTTGCTGAGTAACCAAAGCCACTATCAAAGCCATCTTGAATTTGTAGCTCGATACCTTCGATTTGACCACCACTTGCATTTAGCTTAGTAGATAGAGTCCAGTTATCACCTTGAGTATCAGGGTCCACGACACCAATTTGTTGATTTAAGATTTGGCTTGAGGTAACAAATGATGTGATGTCTTTGAAGAAGTAAGTTGCACTTACCATACCATCACCATCAAAGTACCACTCAATACCTAAATCAGCTTGAGTTGCTTTGAATGGGTTAAGACCAACGTTACCTTTAGTTAGTACCTCATTATTTGCTGTACCATCAGCGTAACCTGCAAAAGATGATGCAGAGAACATATCAGTGTAGTTAGGACGTGCAATAACTTGTGCTGCAGAGGTACGTAAAATAACATCTTCAGCTAAATCAAATGCGATATTGATGCTAGGTAATACGTCGTTGTAGCTTGCTTTATCAGTACTAAGTGAACTCTCGTACTCACCGTTTGCAAAACCGTAGTAATCTGACTCTGCATCTGTTGAGATATAACGTAAACCGAAGTTACCGCGGATAGATTCTGCAGAGAATTCAGCCATTGCGTAAACTGCAAAGTTTTCTTCTTCGATTGTACCGTAACCTGAACGATATACAGCTGAATCATTATCGAAGCTTGAAATTGCAGCACGTGCATCAGCTACCATCTTGTCAAAATCTGGCTCTGGTAAAGTGAAACCAGCACCTGATGACATAGTACCTGAGTAGTAAGTCTCACCATCGCCACTAGGTAATGTATCAACTAAAGTAGTTGAGTAAGTTTCTTGTTTTACTTCGTGGTCTGCCCAACGGAAACCTGTTTTGATTGCAGTAATAGCACCAAAGTCTACAGGGAAAGATAGATCAACCTGTGCATATGTTTCTTCATCTGTGTTAGGTTGTTTTTTCAGAGCCCAACCAGCTGGAGATAATGGACCTGCAAAGTCTGATGGTTCAAAGTACTTGTTATTAATATCAATTTTTATCACATCGCCAGTTGCATCATAAGTACCAGCATAATCAGATGGAACACCAATGAAGTTACCGTAGTTTGCAGTTAGGTCTGTACCACCTTCTGATTCAGTTGTACCGAAACGACCTTTTAATGTGAAATTTTCACCTTCGTATTTAAGGCTGAAATCAGCTGTGTCAGATGACATGCTTGCAATACGTGCCCAAGTTTGAGTCCAACCCGGGTTTGCACCTTCACCAGTACGACGGTAGAAAGTACATGTACCAGATGCATTTGTTTGCTCACATGCAGCTTCTTTGTCGTCTGGGAACATCACGAAGTTTGAGGTGTTTGCATTGTTTGCATCTAACTCAAGGCTCATAATGTTTAAGCCTAACTCTAGGTTTTCTGTAGGACGATATTGGAAAGTTGCATTTAGTGCAGTACGCTCACGTTCTTGTTGGAACGTAGTAGGCACAATATCACCCCAGCCGATAAGTGACTCAATACCGTTACGTTGATAATTTGTTTCTGCCCAAGATACTGAACCTAGTAAACCGAATGTTTCCTCATCATTTTTCCAGCTAAACAAACCAGAAACTTGAGGATCTGTTTCTTCAGAGATTGTGCCGTAATCGCCTTTTACACTTAAGAAAGTCGTACCAGCGTCAAGATCAAGCGGCTTACGAGTGTTAACGATAACCGTACCACCAACACCACCTTCTACAACGTCAGCTTGAGAAGATTTATAAACTTGGATTTCACCAACTAGTTCAGGTGGTAAAAGTGTGTAGTTGAAACTACGGTCGATTGATTGTTGGTCATACCAACCTGTTGATGCAACAGTTTGACCGTTTAAAAGTGTGCGTGTTAATTGGCTTGAAGCACCACGAATCGACACTTGTTGACCTTGACCGAATTGACGATTAACTGCAACACCTGAAATACGACCAAGTGCTTCACCTACATCGCCATCAGGAAACTTACCAATATCTTCAGCAGAAACAGCATCGACAACGCTGTCAGCAAAGCGCTTAGTATTCATTGAAGCTTCAAGTGAACGGCGAATACCGCGGACTTCAATTACTTCAACATCTTCTTGAACTTTAGTTTCTTCTGCTGCGTATGCAGCACCAGTGAACCCAGCACTCATTACGAGGCCGATATTAACTGCTAATAAGCTTTTCTTAAAATTTTTAGCTAACACAGGATTCCCCTTGAATCATTTTGTTGGTTTTTTATATCACTTCTGCCCAGTGATGATGACAACGCTGTCATCTAGTAACAAACCATACACTCTAAATTACATTTGTGCTACATCTTTTTGGTTAATTTGTGCAAAAAATTTACAACAAAATAATCAAGTTATTGATATAACTAATGTTTAATATTGAGTTTTTAAGAATTGTTACAAATAAACGGCGCAAATATAGCATGACTGTTATCGCAGATGAAAAGACCTGAGGAGTGAGATTTTGACAATAACTAAAAATAACATCTATTTTTGTAAGCTTTAGTTTCCACTGAGCAATTATTAACCATAACTAAAAGTTATATAAAACCTTTTAACTAACAATAAATTAGCTTAATAAACTTGCTTGTTTCCAAAAGCATGCTGTCATGGACAAATTTTTTTAACTTTTTCTGGGCAGAATGAGCTAAAGGAATACTGAGAATAAAAATCAATAACAATGACAGCGTTGTCATTTTTAATTATATAGAGCCCTTTTGTTCTTGTCTAACACTTTATAGCGTTATTTAAAGAAAGCGTATTGATTCAAATGAATCACAAAAAGTGATTATTTAAAAACAAAAAAGCGAGCATAACAGCTCGCTTTTAAAGTTAGGTTTAATCTGCTTTTAAGGGGCCCAATAAACTTCAATATTGATATGTGGGTGATTCAATACTGCACGTAAAGGCATATCAGCAACTGCCCCTCCCTCTTTCGCTTGCTTATAAACAGCCAGTTTATCTTCACCGCTAATTAAAAGCTTCACTACTTTAGAATCTGCGATAGCAGATAAAGTTAACGTCATACGCTCGGTGATTTTACCAGTCACATCACTTTCAATAGCGTTAATTGCACATACTAAATCATCTGTCGCAAGGCCGTGTTCTAGACCTTCAGCATGAGGGAAAAGAGAAGCCGTATGACCATCAGGACCCATGCCTAAAATTGTCACATCAAAAGGACGCTTTAATGCTTTGTATGCAGCTTCACATTCAGCTACACCGTTTTGTGCCGTTAATGCGTCATTTTTCATTGTTACAAAATTAGCTGCAGCGCCATGGTTTTGTAATAGCGTGCTTTTGATAAAAGCTTCATTACTTTTTTCATGATCAGCATCAACCCAACGCTCATCAACCATAGCAACATCAATGTTTGCCCAGTCAAGGTCAAGGTTTGATAAGTGTTTATAAGCAGGTGCTGGCGATGAGCCACCCGATACCATCAGTACCGCGCGACCATCTTCTTTAATACCTGCAACAAGGCTTTGCTCAAGGCTTGAAGAAAGCTCAGCTGTTAATTCGTCTTTGTTTGCAAAGAATTTTTCAACAATTGTTGCCATCTTAATTACGCCTTATCGCCTGTGTTAAACCATACATGGTTGTTTTCTTCTAACAATTCATCAGCATCTTCTGGGCCCCATGTACCTGCACGGTATAAAGATGGTGCACCTTTTTCTTGCCAACGTTCAATGATTGGGTCGATCCACTTCCATGCCTGACGAACTTCATCACGGTGAATAAACAGTGATGGATTATTTGCAGCTGCATCTAACATTAAGCGCTTATAAGCATCAGAATGGAAACCATTACTGTATGCCTGTGATAACTCAATGTTCATCGTCACTGGTTCTAATTGCATCTCAAGATTATCAAGGCGCTTAGACATCAGTGTTAATTGAATTGTTTCTTCAGGTTGTAGGCGAATAACAAGACGATTTGGCTCAATATTACCTACATTGTCTGTATAAACATTGTGTGAAACTTTTTTGTATTCAACAACGATTTCAGCACAACGCTTTTTCATACGTTTACCAGTACGTAGGTAGAAAGGCACGCCAGCCCAACGCCAGTTGTCGATATGCGCACGAATAGCAACGAAAGTTTCTGTTTTACTTGCGCCTTCGTTTAGCTCTTCTAAATAACCAGGGACGATTTTACCGTCTAAGTTACCTGGCACATACTGACCACGTACAATGTTCGCATCCACATCTTCAGCCACTAACGGACGTAACGACTCAAGTACTTTCAGTTTTTCAGTGCGGATACTGTTAGCATTTAATTTGTTTGGTGATTCCATCGCTACTAGGCAAAGTAATTGTAGCAAGTGGTTTTGTACCATATCACGTAATGCACCCGCTTTATCGTAGAAACCAGCGCGGCTTTCTAAACCAACAGTTTCCGATAGGCTGATTTGGATGTTATCGATTGATTTAGCATCCCACAGGTTTTCAAACAGTGAGTTTGAAAAACGCAATGCCATTAGGTTTTGTACAGTTTCTTTACCTAAATAGTGGTCAATGCGGAAAATTTGTTCTTCACTAAAGTACTCTGCAATTTTCGCATTAATGGCTTCAGCTGATTCACCACAGTAACCAATTGGTTTTTCAACAACAACACGTGATGTTTCTGTGATCAGGCCTTTCTTAGATAAGATTTCACAGCAGCTACCGTATACTGCAGGCGGTAATGAAAGGTAAAAAACACGAGACTTATCAGCGTCGTGTTCATTAAGGATATCTCTTAGTTTATCCCAGTCATCATCTGCTTCAGTCACATTTGATACAACTGGCACAAGGTAAGCAGAAAAAGCTTTCCAATCTTTTGCGTTGTATTCACCTTTACCTAAAAAGTCCTGTAAGGCTTTGTGCGCTGTTTCGATATATTCTTTACGTTTGCTTTCTTCGCGTACCGTAGGCAGGATACGAGAACCTTGAGGAAGGTTGCCCTCTTGATAAGCGCGATACATTGCAGGAAGTAACTTGCGTAGCGCAAGATCACCGCCGCCCCCAAAAATTACGATATCAAATGGATTTAACATATATCACTCTCTACATTGGCAATGCCATGTTAATCGACTCATTCAGTATGGCAGTGCGTGTTGTTATCTGGTTGATTGGCTGTGTTAGATGATCCCTTTAACAAAGCCTGTTGAATTTGTTTGTAAGTAGCTTACTCATTATTCTTATGTTGGCTGAAGTAAATGAGTCTTAGGGGCTCTGTAAATCCTCTCACAAAAATACAGGCCCTAAGAACTCCAGCGCTACCCGTTCAAAGGTATTCTGTTTGCAGCAGCTGCTGCGAATCTGTTACTGCTTACGATGTGTCTTATAGTAAGCGATCAGTCCGTTGGTTGAGCTATCGTGTGGATGACTAATTGAGTCATCAAATAGTTCAGCTTCAATTTTCGAGGCAAGTCCTTTACCTAGCTCTACACCCCATTGGTCAAATGAACAGATTTCTAAAATAATGCCTTGGCAGAAAATTTTGTGCTCATAAAGCGCAATTAAACGTCCTACCGTTTTCGCATCAACTTTATCTAATAACATTGACGTTGTTGGGCGATTGCCTTGGTGAATCTTGTGATTCAATAATTCTGCAATTTCTGCTTCAGATTTACCTTTTGCGGTCAAATCAGCAGTGACTTGCTCTGCATCAACACCGGCCATCATCGCTTCGGTTTGTGCAAAGAAGTTTGATAATAAAATATCATGGTGCTTACCAACATTTACTTGCGGCTCAATTGAAGCAATAAAGTCAGCAGGCACAATTACATTACCTTGGTGCAGACATTGGTAAAATGCGTGTTGGCCATTGATACCTGTCATACCCCAAATAATAGGAACCGTCGTATAAGGAACAGTTTCACCAGCAAAAGTAACATGCTTACCGTTACTTTCCATTTCACCTTGCTGTAAATACGCAGGTAACATGTGTAATGCTTGGTCATACGGTAAAATTGCTTGTGCGGTATAACCTAAAAAGCTAGTGTTCCATACACTTAAAAGCGCCATTAACAATGGTACGTTATTTTCAAATTCAGCATTTTTAAAATGCTCATCAATTTCAAACGCACCTTCTAGGATCTCTTCGAACGCGTCGAAGCCTAGGTACAAGGCGATTGGTAATCCTATCGCACTCCATAAAGAAAAGCGACCGCCTACCCAATCCCACATTGTGAATACGTTTTCATCAGCGATACCAAAGGCCGCTGTTTTTTCTAAATTGGTGCTTACAGCAACAAAGTGCTTAGCAATATGCTCTTGAGCTTGGGCTGTTTGTAGAAACCACTCAACAGCCGATTTAGCGTTAGTCATAGTTTCTGAGGTCGTAAACGTTTTAGATGAGATAACAAATAATGTTGTTTCAACGTCTAAACCTTGTAAAACAGATGCAATCTGAACACCATCAACATTAGATACATAGTGAACATTTAATGTGTCATCAGCATAAGCAGCAAGCGCTTCTGTTGCCATTTGCGGACCTAGGTTTGAACCACCCACACCAATTGCAACAACATCTTTCACAGCTTTACCTGTGTAGCCTAACCACTCACCACTGCGCACTTTGCTAACAAACGCTTTCATTTTAGCAAGCTCTGCGTTAACAGCGTCCGTTACATTTTCGCCATCAACCATTACAGCAGTGTTAGCGCGGTTACGTAAAGCAGTATGAAGTACAGCACGGTCTTCAGTAATGTTAATTTTCTCACCACTGAACATTTTGTCTCGCCATGCGCTAATGTCACACTCTTTCGCTAAAGCAATTAATTGTTCAAAAACAGTTTTATTAATTTGTTGTTTCGAGTAATCGAATAATACACCTGGGATCTGAGCAGAGAATTGCTCGAAACGCGTGCTATCTTTGGCAAATAAATCTTTAAGATGAATTTGTTTCATCTTTTTGGCACTTTCAGATAGTGCTTGCCAACTAGCTAATTGCGAACGGCTGCTCATATATATAATCCCCTAAAAACTTGCAACAAACTGATTTTTAAATATCTTTTTATTAATGTTGAATAAAGACAGCAATAAAAAATAAGATGAAAATTAACACTAAGTCAAAATGACAACGCTGTCAATGCTCTACTTTTACATTTTATAGTCGAGATAATAGCGCAATTTTTCTCTTTTGACACCGGTATCATAAAAATTATCTCAATTATTTTACTGCTAATTTAGTAGAACATTAGATACACTAACTAACTTATATTAAATATTAATGTACCTATTAAGAAAAAGCGCTCTAGCGAACACTTTTCAATATTATTATAATACAAATATAACTAACTATAAAGTAACAGTATGAAAGTAACCATAAATGATGTAGCCAAGCTCGCTGGTGTTTCAATGAAAACAGTCTCGCGAGTGATCAATAAAGAGCCATCGGTCAGAAAAAAAACTTACGACATAGTGATGGACGCTGTTAACACGTTGAACTATCAACCAAACCTTGCAGCTCGTAACCTAGCAGGCACATCGTCTTTTACTGTTGGTTTAGTTTATGACAACCCGAATGCTTATTATGTCATCGACATGCAAAATGGCGTATTGTCGCGTTGTAAAGAAGAAGGCTATGAACTAGTCATTCACCCTTGTAACTACCTCGATGGCAACATGGAAGAAGACTTCAAAACCATGATAAAGCGCTCTCGTTTGGCTGGTTTAGTGTTAACACCCCCCCTATCAGAACAAAGCAGTATCATCGATATGCTTGATGAAATGGGCATTCATTATGTGCGTGTACTCTCCGGTCGCCCTACAGAGGAAGACCAAGACACCTGTATTTATGTAAATGACTACGCGGCTGCATACGAAATTACTTCTCACTTACTCTCGCTTGGTCATAAAAACATTGGTTTTTTATGCGGCGATAAAGAACATAAATCTACGACTGAACGTTTAGCGGGTTATCAGGCTGCATTAAAAGATCACAGCATCTCATTGAAGGATGAGCTAATCTACGAAGGCCAGTACTCTTTTGAATCAGGTGTTGAAGGTGCAAAAGCATTGCTTGGTGAGAGTAACCCGAAAAGCATCACTGCCCTACTTGGCGGAAACGATGAAATGGCAGCTGGCGCGTTATTCGCCTCACGCTTAATGGGTATTGAAATTCCACAGCAGTTATCAATTACTGGGTTCGAAGATTCTCCATTCTCGCGTCAAACTTGGCCAAAGCTTACCACAGCCCATCAAGCAAATGATGTAATTTCACAGCATGCAGCACGCCTGTTGTTCAGAAAAACCCGTGGTGCACGGAATCAAGATAAAGACATTATCACGACCTTTACCCCATCATTAGTGGTACGTGAAAGTTCAGGCCCCATAACAGCCTAACTTAAACAGCTTACAAAAAAGCCGCTAAATAGCGGCTTTTTTAATGAACGACTTAAATTACCTTTTACAACAACGCTAAACCACCATCTAAGTTATATACCTTTTCAAAACCAAGTTGTGACAGGTTATTTGCTGCTTGCTTTGAGCGGTTACCGCTTCGACAAACCAAGATATAAGTATGCGTTTTATCTAATTGCTCTTCGACGATGGCATTTGCCATACGGCTCAATGGAATGTTGATCACTTTACTATTAGCAACGGAAAATAACTCTGAAAGGTTATTCGCGCCATGTTCATAAGGCTCACGAGTATCAATTATATAAGTAGCTTGAGAGTCAAGCATCGCTTTAGCATCCGCTGCAGTGAGCTGTTTCATAGGTGCGCTTTCAAGGGTTTCAACATAACCACATAAAGAATGACTTGCAGTATGCTTTTGTTCATCAGCTTGATGTTTTAACTCAATAAACTGCGTATCCGATATTTGGTCATTCAATAACTGTGCTAATAGCGGCGTGGTCTCTTTTTGCGCATGCCAATCCATAGCAAAACATTGTTGATAATCATGACCCGAACAAATCACCGTTGAATCTTGTATTGCTATAGCAAGCTGCTTTAATGACTGTGCCATTTGCGCAGCATCGCCGCCACTAATAGCCGTGTTACCTAAACCACCCGGTAAGATTAAATCGCCACAGAAGCAATAGCTCACATTACCACTTTGAGTATCTTTTAATAAGTAGCTGGCACTATCTTTACTATGTCCCGGTGTCGCTAATTTAGTTAAGCGTACACCAGTTAATTCGATAGCCTGTGACTCTTTAGGCCAACCAAGTTCATCTATCTCGCTAGCAACATAACGCTCTGCTAGCTCTTTGGTTAACAAACAACGAGCCGATAAACGCTCTTGGTGGTTATGGGTATCTAAAATCGCTTTTACTGTTAGACCTTGTGTCGCAACAATTTTCGCCATACGTGGAATAAGCTCGATGATAGGATCAATCACCACTGCGTTTTTATCGCTATCAACATAAAGCCAGCAGCACGCAGCTTGATGGCGAAGTTGTGTTAAGCCAATCGCACAGACTTCGTGTTGAGGTGATGTACTATCAGACACAACAAGGCAGTTTGCTTCTAGAATCGGTTTTAAAGAACGAATTTTATCGCAAGCAAAGTCAATTTCTTGTTGATTTACAGCAGGGCCAAACGACATACGTATCGCGTTTTCACTTTGCCAATCACTGGCCCCCATCGCATCAAGTACAAAACTACGATTTGCGCCTGAGCTACATGCAGAACCGCCACTCACACGGATACCCGCAGCATCAAATAAATCCATCACTTCTTTACTCGTTAATTCATTAACTGCAAAGTTCAACGTTGTTGGCACTGAATGCTCAAAACTGTGGTTAAACGTGATGCTGCCAAAGGTGTCTGTTAGTGCTCCTAATAATTGCTCACGATAAGCATGTAGCTGCTCAATTGGTTTGAATGTTTGGTTTTGTTTATCAAGTAATAACGAGAACAGCTTATTTAAACCGGCAATACCTGGTAAGTTTTCGGTGCCTGATCGCATACCGCTTTCTTGGCCGCCACCAGCAATAAACGGTGTATATGCACTGCCTTCACGAATATAAAGTACGCCAATTCCTTTAGGGGCATACAATTTATGGCCTGAGAATGGGGCGTAATCAATGGTTGTTTGGCTTAGCGCTAAGTTGGTTTTGCCTAAGGCTTGTACGCAGTCTACCATCCAAGCAACATGGGTGTTTTCACTACGAATAACTTGCTCAATAGCGATTAAGTCTTGGAATACACCGGTTTCGTTATTGACCGCCATAGTACAAATCATCAGCGCATTAGCTGCATGTTTGCGAATAAATTCGTGATCTAAAATACCGTTTTTATCAACGGGAATAGCTAACACCTGTGCATTAATATCAAGCACGCTGTTCCAATGTTTTAGGGTATTTGGCACTGCTTTATGTTCTGTTGCCCCATAAAGTAATACCGGGTTCTCAATTGGGTGATTTTTCGCAGCAATAAGCGTTGAAACAACCGCCGTTTGAATACCTTCGGTTGCACCAGAGGTAAATAAAATATCGCCGTCGGTTGCGCCAATTACTTCACGCGCTTTGTTACGCGTTTGCTCTAATAAGTGCTTTGCTTGAATACCAGTAATATGAGAGCTTGATGGGTTACCAAAACATACTCGCATCGTATGCGAAACCACATCGGCAATTTCAGGAAGTACAGGAGTCGTTGCATTCGCATCTAAATAAATTTGCTGATTAGCATCGTCAGGAAGGTAAAAATTTGCCATGTAAAACGCACCATATTACTAAAAGATATATCTTATAACCTATTTTACATTTTTCACGGCTAATTTATAATAATCAATTAGTCAGTAAAGTGCGTTTTCTATACTTTTTAAGACTAAGCTAATTTTCGATTAGTTCAACCTGTTTTGAAGACCATGCATTAATAAGTGCTTTAACCAATGACGCAAGTGGTATCGCGAAAAATACGCCCCAAAACCCCCATAAGCCACCAAAAAACAGCACAGCCACTATGATAAACACAGGGTTTAAATCGACAGCTTCAGAGAACAGCAATGGCACTAAAACGTTGCCATCAAGTGCTTGGATCACGCCATAGATAATTAGAATGGTCCAAAATTGTGTTTCTAAGCCAAATTGGAATAACGCCACCGCTGCCACAGGAATAGTCACCAATGCTGCCCCTACAAATGGAATCAGAACTGATAAGCCAACCAACACACTTAATAAGGCTGCATAACGAAGATCAAGAACTGCAAAGGAGATGAAGGATGCAGTGCCCACAATTAAAATCTCAAATACCTTCCCGCGGATATAATTCATGATTTGCTGATTCATTTCTTGCCACACTTGAATGATCAAACGGCGCTGCTTTGGCAATAATCGCTCAGCACTTTGCGTCAGCTCTAATTTATCTTTAAGCATAAAGAACACTAAGAGCGGCACTAAAATCAGATAAATCAGCCAAGCTGCTACATCTTTAATAGAGGTTAACGATACGGATAACACCAACTGACCAAACTCAATGGCTTTAGTTTCAACACTGGTAACAATTGATTTAACCTGATCTTCAGTAATCAAACTTGGGTAATCTTCAGGAAGGTGTAAAAGCAGTGCTTTACCTTTCTCAATCATATATGGGGTTTCTTGAACTAGATTACTGGTTTGCTGCCAAAGCACAGGCCCCATGCCAACAATAATCATGATCATCAAGCCACTAAATACCAACATAACAAGAATCGTTGCAGTAAAGCGCTTTAAACCCAGCTTTTCTAAATGAGCAACGGGCCAATCTAGTAAATAGGCAATCACCAAGGCAACTAAAACAGGCACGATTAGCGAGCCAAAAAAGTAGAAAAATGCAAAGGTTGCAATAAGCAGTAACAACAAGGTTACTGAATGGGGATCTGAAAATTTATTTTCGTACCAGGCTTTTACATACTCAAACACGAATGGGCTCCACAGTTAGCACACCTAATTCTAGGTCAATTTTAAAATGGTAATGATGTTTTTCTAAAAATCGCTGCATATCGTCCGTTGCCTCTGCAGCATTAAATGTAAAAGTCACGGGTTGTTTAACTGATATTGCCTTATTCAACCCTAATTTAAACTGAATAAATTGTTGGGGGCACTTATAGTCCCTTAAATCAACCGTTAACATAGCGAATCAACTGCGTTATTAATATGAATAATAAGTATAAGATGTCAGCATCTTGCGGAAATAAGTCTTTATAATGAGAAACAACTCATTTTTTGCTTAAAACACGCAAAACAATAGTTTATCCTTAATCAATAACTGGTAGTAAAGGAAACATGATGCCTGGCTCGCATAATAAAGCGCAATTACCTGCGAATCCAACTCTTAAAGAGATAAATTGGTATAAAAAACAAATTAACTGGGGCGAGCTGCCGCCTTTTTATCATATGGTGGCATCATCAGTCAGCGAATCAGAAGGGATTTTAGACCACGGTTTTGATAATGCTGTTAAGCGATTAATTGACCCACGTAACTGGAACCTTGATTTATTAGGAGGCCATGTAACCGAAATGGGCGAAATTGTTTGCGAGCAAAAACCACGAATCGCATTACATCAAAGCTTTACAGATCGAGGCTTTGAATTATGGGCTTACCCTTATGCAAAAGATGTTACTGTAGATCAATTTATTAAAGACAACCGCTTTATGGAGTTTAAGGTGTGGGATCCGCACAGCATGAAAAACCTTATTCGCTTTAATCAGCTCCATAAGTTCATTGGTTTTTACTTTGAAAGAGGCGATAAAGCAGACAAAGCATTAATTCTTCATGCCCATAAAGTAGCTCATAAAATCATAACTTTTTTACAACGAGAATTGAACGTTGTTAAGCTAGATGGAGTCACAATAAAAGATTTCTATCAATTGTGCGAAAAAGACAGCCGAGCATGCAGCGACGAAATAGACATAGCAAAAGTCATGTTAGGTGAGCAAATCAACAAGGAATAAGATGCGACTAAAATTAGCCTTTATTACACTATGCAGTGCATTACTGACATTCTCGATACTGCATAGTGAGCCGTTGAAGGCACAAACTAACTTTAAGCTGCCCGATTTAGGGACCTCGGCTTTGCAAGCGTTGCCGATTGAAAAAGAGCAAGCAATCGGCGAAGTGATGATGATGCAAATTCGTGGTTCATCACCTGTTGTGAATGACCCCGTTCTCGATGAATACCTCACTACTCTGGGCAGACGTTTGGTCGCAAACGCTAACGATGTACGTTTTCCATTTTCATTTTTCTGGCTAAACAATTCAGAAATCAATGCATTTGCATTCTATGGCGGCCATGTAGGTGTGCATACTGGCCTCATCGCACAAGCCGATAACGAAAGCCAATTTGCCTCAGTACTTGGACACGAGATAGCTCACGTCACACAACGCCACTTAGCGCGCCGTATTCAACAGCAGCAAGACAACAGCGCATTAACCATCGCAGGCATGATTGCTGGTATTTTGGCTACAGTTGTTGCACCTGATGCCGGAATTGCAATTATTTCAGCGAACCAAACACAAGCGGCATTTAGTCAATTAACGCATAGCCGTGCTGCTGAGCAAGAAGCTGACCGTATTGGTATGCAAACCCTTAATAACGCAGGATTTGACCCCCGCCAATCAAGTGAGTTTTTAACTAAGCTTGCTGCACAAATTCGTTATAAGTATAAGCCGCCAGCATTTTTACTGACTCACCCATTACCAGAAAGTCGTGTATCTGATGTACGCTTACGTGCCGAGCAATACCCAAAAAGACACTATGCTGACAGCCTTGAATTCAATTTGGCTAAAAGCCGAGTGATTGCTCGTTATCAGCAAAAGTCAAAAGCAGCGGAAGATTTGTTTCGTAAATTAATGCGTGCAAATACTGTTCACAACGACACAGCTCTCAAATACGGTTTAGGTATTAGCCTGTTGGATCAGAAAAAGCTTGATGAAGCGGCCAACGTATTGAATCCATTGCTTGAGCAAGATCCAAAAAACTTATTTTATATCGATACCCATACAGACTTACTAATTGCTCAAGGTAAAGCTAACGAGGCTGTAGAATTTTTAGCTAAGTTAGATATCGATAGACCTAACAATCAGGTGATTGCCTTAAACTATGCAAATGCCGCTATTGAAGCAAAACAATTTGACCTTGCGGAGCGTATTCTAAAATCTTACTTGTTAGCAAAACCTGAGAACAATCTAGCCAAAGAGCTCATTGCTGATGTCTATAAAAAGCAAGAAAATATGGCTTCCTACCATGAAGCTCATGCCGATGTGCTCGCTCAATATGGCGCTTATTTAAAAGCAGCCGATGAAATTCAAAAAGCACTAAACTTTGTTGAGCCTGAAGAATTAGTAAAACAACAACGTTTAAAAGCCCTACTTACACAATACCGTCAATTACAAAAAGAGCTTGCGAGACTTTAAGTCTCGCGGCGCTTGCCCTAAAATAAGCCAAAATATTAAATGTGAGAACACACCATGTCTGTGACTATTTATCATAATCCACGTTGTTCAAAATCGCGTGAAACACTTGCCCTATTAGAAAGCAATAATATTCAACCAAGTGTTGTTGAATACCTAAAAACACCGCTTAATGAACAACAAATTGCGACTTTAATTAGTCAGCTAGGTTTTACTTCAGCGCGTGAATTAATGCGTACTAAAGAAGACATCTACAAAGAGCTTGAGCTTAAAAACGAACAAAATGAAGATAAGTTAATTGCTGCGATGGCTGCCAATCCAAAACTAATCGAGCGCCCAATTGTTGAAAATAAAGGCAAAGCTGCTCTAGGTCGTCCACCAGAAAACGTATTAAGCGTGCTTTAATGGCTATAAACATTGTTGTGCTATACCACTCAAGCCATGGCTCTGTAGAAGCTATGGCTCATGAGATAGCCGAGTCGATTGAGCAACAAGGTGCAACAGCCTTGTTGCGCACTTTTGTTAAGCGTCAGTCACACGATATTGTGATCAGTAAAGATGATCTTATTAATTGTGATGGCTTAGCCTTTGGCACTCCTACTCGATTTGGCATGATGGCCTCGCAAGCAAAGAGCTTTTGGGAAACCACCAGTGATCTATGGCTTAAAGGTCAGCTGATAGATAAACCCGCTTGCGTTTTTTCGTCATCAAGCAGCATGCACGGTGGTAATGAAGCAACCTTGTTAAATCTATCACTGCCACTATTACATCACGGTATGATGTTGCTAGGTGTGCCTTATGAAGTACCTGAATTACTAGCGACTGAAACTGGCGGTACGCCATATGGTGCGACTCATGTAGCCGGTAGCAATAACAGTAATGTGTTAAGTAAAGACGAAATTAAAATATGTCAAAGCGTTGGTAAGCGCCTGACACTAATTGCGAGTAAATTACAATGAGCTTGGAACCTGAGTTAAATCAGCCTGTTGCCAAAAAACCAATTAC
Source organism: Pseudoalteromonas apostichopi (assembly GCF_030297135.1). NCBI lineage: Bacteria > Pseudomonadati > Pseudomonadota > Gammaproteobacteria > Alteromonadales > Pseudoalteromonadaceae > Pseudoalteromonas > Pseudoalteromonas apostichopi. The sequence continues at coordinate 2,979,555 of NZ_AP028065.1, read as the reverse complement.
AAAACGATTCCAACGTTTCGCACTGATTGGTTATATCGGCTTATTAGTTTTAATGCCAGTTTGGTTGTTTTTAATTGCCCCAAGAGAAGGCCATAGTAATGCCTTTATCTTTGTTGTATATATCCTGCCTCTGCTGCTACCGCTAAAAGGTATCATTCAAGATAAGCCTTATACCTATGCATGGGCGAACTTTATTGTCATGTTCTATTTCATCCATGGTTTTACATTACTTTGGGTCGCGCAAGAACAGCTGATTTGGGTATTACTTGAATTAACCTTTGCGAGCCTAATGTTCATTGGCTGCACCTATTATGCACGCCATCGCGGACAAGAACTTGGCCTTAAGATACGTAAATTAAAAGAAGAGCTGGCTGAAGAAAAAGCGGCACATGAGCACGACAAATAAACACTTTTAGAAAAATGAAACAAAAAACGGCAACCTAGGTTGCCGTTTTTTATGTCACTTTATATAGTTTTTATGTCTTCACACCAACTCAGCTAAGGTGGCTAGCGCGACAATACTTGCTAGACCCACTTGGCCAATTAAGCTAAACAACGAAAACAATCTTAAAATAAAAAGTCCCCAAGGATGGCGTATATGTGGGTAAAGCGCACATCGTTTCAAGCTTGTCGCAAAGAAAAAACATAAAATTGAAATTAGCGTAAAGCTAAGTGTTAGCTCACTTTTAATCGAAATACTGTCATCAAAAAAGAAGAACAGCTGCACAGGAAGTAACAAAGTTACAATCGCATGTAATAAATGTACCTTTTTAATGCGATCAAACTGCCCTTCAGGTGAAAGCTCTTTGATGCCAAAGTCATGCTCAAGGCACTTCACTAAGCTATCCGCTTTGATACTTACTGCTAATCGGTAGCAACTTAAACCATCATTGTTACGAACTCTAAAGTCATAACCTGCTTTTAGAAGCAGCACAAGTAACGGTCCATTCTCGGCTAAAACTGCATAATGTAATGCCGTATTGCCTTTGTTGTCTTGGGATTTTTTATCTTGATACTCAAGCAAAGTCTCAACAACATTCACATAGCCTTTTTCGGTAGCCCACATAAAGGCTGTTTTACCGTTTGCGTCAGCTAATGCACCGGTTGCACCTTGCTCAATAAACCGCTTTGCCATTGTTTGTTTAGCATTTTCATGGCTTAAGTGAGCAAGTAAAGCTTGTTCAAGTAACGATGCAGAATCAACGTCTGGTGACACAAGCTTAAGCAACGTGAAATAATCTTCGCCATGGGCTACCTTTTCTGCTGCTAGCACAGTTAAAGGTTCAAGATCTGCAACAGACTCTGGAATAAAACCACTAAAGCGTTCTCTAAAGTCAACTTCAGTCCAGAGCTCCAGCACATCGTCCGCAGACATTTTCGCACCTTGATTAAGTACATGCTCTATCACAGTGAAATAGCGACGATTAAATAACTGGTGAATGAGTGTAATAGGTGTTTTAACTGCCGACTGTGCAAATGCGCTGGCGTATTTCTCTAAGCGCTGGCACAGCATTAACACAAGACTCTCAGGGGTGTAATCGTTTTCTAAAAAGTGCGATTTCATAGCATTAACATAATGCAACGCAGCTTCATCAAACTCAGAAATGTGTTGGAAATAACACTCTTCAAACGGTTCAAGAGGAGTCAACCAAGTGAGGTAGTAAATAGGCGGAAGAACCGTCGTACACACACCGTCATCTTCATTAGTAGAACGACATGCCGGCCAAGCTTCTAAAGCATCTAAAATATAGGCCCCGTTTTGCTCAGCTAATCCTTTGATCAGTAACGGGTATTCCTTTGGCCAAATCAGTACATTTTCCATTAAAAAAACACAACTCCGCTGCACATTATTCGATGTCTTATTAAGCACTCAGTTATAGCAAAATTTAACTGACAGTTTGCTTAATATTGCAACCAATAACACAGTATCTGAACAGATACTTTGGTAAACAAGAAAAGTAGCATGATTCTACCACAGAGGGTTACAGGTGCTAGCGCAAAGTAGGTGATTTTTAAAGAAAATAGAAAAGCAGCGGCACATGAACGGTGCTCACTGCTTGGTTGGAGACTGAAAGTAGCTAAAATGCTCGATGAGGTGAAGGTAATCGAGCTTTAAGCTAACTTACTTACTTGCTAATTCGCTTGTGACTTCGTCGATACCCACTTGACTGATGCGTTGCAATACTTCTTTTTGCTTTGCACTTAACAGTGAGATACCTTCAGCAACGATATCGTATACTTTCCACTGCTTATCTTTGCCTTGACGTAATTTAAAGTGCAAATCAATGGCTGGCGCATTGTCATCAACTATTTGTGTCTTTACAGTTGCATAACCATCGTCGATGAATTGTGATTGATCAAAAATTACTTTTTGGCCTGTGTATTTCATCAGTGCGCCGGCATAAGTTACTGTTAAGTAATGCTCAACTGCAGCAATAAAATCAACAGCTTGCTCACGACGTAGGCCTTTAATGTGCTTACCTAAAAGCTTATACGATACAAACTTAATATCCATGTGCGGCAATAAACGTTTTTCTACAATGCTTGCCATTGCTTCTGAACTTGCATCACCCTTCGCATTTACATTTGCGATATCAACAAATAAATCTGCTGTGACTGATTCTAATAGTTGCTTAGGCGAGCGGTCTTCACTGGCAAAAGCAGTTGCAGTAAAAAGCGCAGCTATAAGCAAAAATGAGTTAACTAGTTTGGTCATCGTATTCACCTCTCAACGAAAATTTTCGCTAATATACCGATATTAAATCCATAAAAAAAGAAACAATCCGACACCGTTTTAATGCCAATTAAGCACCAATCGATTTTTCCCATAGTTTTCAGTCAATTGCTAAAAAATATGAAAATGTGCACAGCTTCTGTGTTTTTACGCACATTGAAAAGCCCCTACCCTCACCCTTATCTACTTGCTCACAGTCATAATGAGAAGTACCGAGATGAAACTAAAGCACCCACTAAAAGCACTTATGTTAAGTGTAGCCGCCCTACTAGCAACACCGACTTATGCCGCTTCAAACCATGGCTATGCCGTTGATTACATCCAAGGTGAAGGTGATGTGAAAGGCTTAAAGCTGGCCTACCAGTACCATATACCCAATGAAAAGCTGCCTTTTCAACACGCCCGTTTGTACTTCGAGTCTAGTTTTAATATTTGGCAGTATGGCAAAGATAACAAACATCAAACTAATATCGTGTTAGCTATGTCTCCGGTGATCCAATACCCTGTATTTAATCTGAAAAACATGCCTGTTTATGTGGAGTTTGGGATTGGCGTTTCACTGTTAGATGACACCCATTTTGCTGGCAAAAACGTTAGTACTCACTATCAGTTCGAAGATAGGTTGGGTTTAGTTGCAGACCTAGGTGACGACTCAACCTTAGCAGTTAGATATTTACATTACTCAAATGCAGGCTTCAAAAGCCCTAACCCCGGCCTTGATTTTATTTCACTGTCTTATGCAAAACGATTTTAAGTGCTACTATATCGCTGTGTATATCGGCAGGATTTAAAGATGGAAACTTGGCAAATTATAGCCATTGTTGTTGCCGTATTTGGTGTGGTAGTTGGTAACCTTATGTTGCTAAAACATGCAGCAAAAATGGACTTCAAAGTGCCTAAAAGCGATGATAATGAAGATAAAAAAAGCCCTGATGAATAATCAGGGCTTTTCTATTTAAGGTTTTAGCTTTGTTTAGACTAACCAATGTGCCATTAAGACAATCACCGGTAATGTTACTAAGGTTCTTAAAATAAAGATGAAGAACAATTCGATAATATTAACCGGGATTTTGCTACCTAAAAGCAGTGCACCTACTTCCGACATATAAATCAATTGCGTCACACTCATTGCAGCAATGATAAAGCGTGTTACATCACTTTCGATACTACCAGCCGCAAGAATCGACGGAATAAACATATCAGCAAAGCCAACCATAATTGTTTGTGCAGCAGCTTCAGCTTCTGGTACTTGTAATAGCTCTAAGAATGGAACAAAAGGTTTGCCCATATATTCAAAAATTGGCGTATATTCAGCAATAATCAAAGCAAATGTGCCCACAGCCATAACCACAGGTAATACAGCAAATACCATATCAAATGCGTTATGTAAGCCTTCTTTCACTGTACCAGCAAAACCCGGTGCAGTGCGTGCTTTAGCAAGTGCCACATCAAGTGAGTGAGAAACCAATGTTTTACCTTCAGGTACTGATTCTGCGTCTTTATCAGGCTCAGTTCCATCTACATAGAGATCTTTTTTAAAGCGTAGCGGTGGTAAGCGAGGCACAATTAGCGCAGCTGCTAAACCCGCTAAACACACCGTTAAATAAAACGGTGCAAATAGGTGTTCAAGCTTTACTTGACCAATAACAACTAAACAAAAGGTAATTGATACAGCTGAGAAAGTGGTACCAATAATGGCTGCTTCACGTTGTGTATAATGTTTATCTTCATACTGACGAGCGGTCATCAAAATACCTACACTACCATCACCTAACCAAGATGCCACACAGTTAACTGCACTTCGACCAGGAACACCAAAAAGTGGGCGCATAACCTTAGTTAATAACGTACCCACTAGCTCTAGGAGACCGAAATTTAATAATAACGGTAATAATAACCCCGCTAAAACAAACACAGAAAACAATACGGGCAGCAAGTCGTTTAATACTAACGCACCAGTATTCCCTGAAATAATCATTTCAGGACCTTGCTTCGTGTAAGTCAGAATAATAAATATCATGCCCAGTAACCGAACACTCAGCCACAGCCAACTAACATCAAATAAGTGTTTAATGATAAAAAACTTAAGTAATGGCTGTGGTTTAAACAGCTTTATTATCAAAGATAAAACACCGGTGATACAAACGATACTGGTGATTAAACCCAATGCAAATGGGGCAATCCACTCTTGCACTGCTTTTGCCATAACAGCAATCGGAATAGTCATTGCTTCACCTATGGGTACCGGCGTCATAAACAAAAAGACACCTATAAGTGAAGGAACGAAAAAGGTAAACAAGGTTCGCAAGTCACTGCGATTTGCTGTGTTTAAGTTAGACATATTTTCAACCTGTAAAAACCACAAAAAGAGCGGCGAAGCTCTTTTTGTGGTGGTTTTAACTTTTTTAATTATTAAATATTGATACCGCGTTGACGCAGTGCATTTTCTAATGCTTGCTGGAGGTCATTCATTGTACCAGGCTCTAATGTCGAACCTTCAGAGTCCATCCAAGTTAAACTTGTACCGCCATCATTGGTACGGCTAACAAGAATTTGATATTGGCCTTCTTCAATTGGTAGCTCAGCTAGTTCTTCACCCCAAATTGAATCCCATACGCTTGACTCAGGCTTTTTGTAATCAGCCGTAATCAAACCACGTTCTTGGTCAATCTCTACGATAGTGAAAGATAATCGCTCTAAGAAGCCAGAGAAACGATCAAACACCATGTTGTAATCTTGCTCAGTAACCAGTGCCGCATTACCTTTGTTATCAAAGCCCATTTCTAATGAAATAATGCCTTGTTGTTTACGCATTTCAACTTCAAGTTGACGGTAACGGTAATCAAACTCAGCAATCACTTGGTTTAAAGCACGTACTTCAAGTTGTTGCTGTAGTAATGGTGTTAACGGTACTGAGTCGCTTTTATAATCAGCAAGTTTAGCTGTTAAAGAAGCTGTACGCTGATGCGACTTTTCTTCAATAGTAAATATAAAACGTTGTTGTGATACTTCGGTTTCGCTTTCCCAAAACCAACCTTCTTCAGGTTTAATAATCGCATACCAACCTGTTTCAATTGAATTTGATGCTTTATCTTCTTTCAAAGCTGCGGTATTTTTTTCAGCTAGAACGGCTTTTATAGAGTTCCAGATAAATACATCTAAATCTTCTATACCATCGTTTTTATCAAAATAGACCCGCGCTTCAGTGTCACCTTCTTCAACCCAAGTACCTTGAGCAATGGTAATAACTTGCGCTGGCGGACGATAGTTTTTAGCTTCAGGATTATTGTCATATTGCGCAACATCCATTTTATATGTTGGATCTAGAGCTGGTTGCGCTAAACCTGCTGGTGCTTTGACCGGTTCATTTGCTCGATAATTACGTTTTTGATGTGCTTCGTCGGTAAATACACCACACCCTGTTAAACTTACCATTACGCTTACAGCAAGCGCCTTTGAGATCCAATACTGCACAGATATTTCTCCTTAGCAAACCCTTAATTTTTTTAACAAATATATGAGTGGGTAATGCCGATTTGGTTCACTGTAAAATCACTTTTAACTTTACATTTATAGTTTTTATGCAAAAAACCCGAATAGATTCGGCTAGCGTAACGTATTTGTTTGCTTGTCGCCTTGCAAAATTTTAACTATGGTACTTTCAGATGCCCCTAAAAACAAGAAAGAGCGCACTTTATTCACGGCTTAATTAATCGTCGCTATCGTTAACGATGCAAATTATGTTAAACTTCGCCGCCGTGCGGTATTAAACTCACGTGAAATCAAAGCTTACTCAAGCTTATATCCATTGGTATTGTTAATTACTAGGTATTTAAAATTCCATGACTGCTTTTACAAATCATCAGATAGTGCTCACTGCGATTGGCGAAGATAGACCCGGTATCGTTAGCGAATTAACTCAGTTAGTGAGTGATTGCCATTGCAATATAATTGACAGTCGCATTGCTATTTTGGGCAACGAGTTTACCTTTATCATGCTGTTAGCAGGTGATATGTCGGCCATTAGCCGCATTGAGCATACATTGCCAACTAAAGGCATGGAACTTGGCCTTTTAACCATGATGAAACGCACAGCAAGTCATGTTGCATGTGAATTTTGCGCCGGTTACACCCTCGAATACACAGGTATTGATACACCTGGAACATTAAGTAAAGTTACGCGCTTTTTTGCTGACAATAACATCAGCATTTGTTCACTTAAATCTGATACGTACGACGAAGGTGATGAGCTAAAAATGCGTTGTGAGCTAGAGTTTAATATTCCCGTTGAAGTCGATATTGATAACTTTAAAGTGAGCTTTGAAGATCTTTCTCGCAGTTTGAACGTAGATTATATTTTCAGACGCATTCGCTAAGGAGCAAAGCATGAAAACAATTAATCCATTACAGGCCGGTGATACAGCCCCTGCTTTTAGTTTACAAAATCAAAATGATGAAACAATCACACTCGCTGAGCTATTAAAAGAGCAGCAAGTGCTTGTTTACTTCTATCCAAAGGCATCCACTCCAGGGTGCACCGTACAAGCTGAAAACTTACGTGATGAAAAAGCTGAGCTTGCTAAATTAAACACACGTGTCGTGGGTATCAGCCCAGACCCAATAAAGCGTTTAAAGAATTTTGAAACCAAAAAAGAGCTTAATTTTGACTTATTAGCTGACGAAGATCACGCGATTGCAGATGCGTTTGGTATTTGGGGTTATAAGAAGTTTATGGGTAAGGAGTACGAAGGAATTCATCGTATTAGCTTCCTTGTAGGCCAAGACGGTAAAATCAAGCATGTGTTTGATAAATTCAAAACCAAAGACCATCATCAGGTTGTGTTGGATTATTTAGCGCAGAATTAGTAGCGATAAGCTAAAAAGTAAAAAGCGTTGCCATGGTGCAACGCTTTTTTTGTTTTTGAAGGATAATGACTCAATTGACAAACTTTCATAAATAGCAGATAAAATAGGAACAATTGCTGCATTTTAAATGAACGATTAAATAACTTCCTAAAAATAATAAAAACAGGGATGTAAGATGATTTTTGAAATTTTAACTCACACACCACTTTGGGTTTATGGTCTGTTTGTTGGCCTTATTTTCGTTGGTTGGCAACAAACTCATGACCGCTTTGTAAAGCAACCCACGTTATTGATACTGCCGCTGGGCATGCTTGCTTTATCATATTTTGGTGCGACTTCAAGCTTTGGTTATAGCTTAACTATTATGCTGCTCTGGCTAGTTGGCGTTTTAATCAGTACGCTTATTGGTTTATTCCTGTTTTCAGCTTCATCAGCAAGTTATCAAGTCCAAAGCGCCTCATTTAAAGTGCCTGGTAGTTGGTGGCCGATGATATTCATCATGGCTATCTTCTTCACCAAATATGCGGTGGGTGTCTTAACAAGTATTCAACCAGAGCTTTTTACTAATACCGCTCTAGTGTTATCTCTTGCCGCTTTTTACGGCATTTTATCGGGCACTTTCATCGCCCGCGCAATTAGAGTGTTAAAGGTAAAAAGTGGATACTAGGAACTAGCCAGATAAACTAGCTAATTCCTAAATATTTATGTACTTGAACTGATAAACGCCAGTTCTTTGCAATACAGGTTTCAATGGCAAGTTTAGTTGCTGAGGTCTTTTGGCTAATTGGTTGAAGGTACACTAGACGCGGATTAACACCTGTTTTTAAGAATAAATCTTCTAGCTCTTCAACATGCTTTTGCATTGCCACTGGGTGTTTAATTTCATCAGCGCGCTGCATAGCGCTGCGTAATACTTTGTAACCGCCACGCATATTAATCTTCGGTGATACGGTCACCCATGTTTGTTCAGGGACTAAAATCTCAAATGTGCCGCTGGTTTCAATTTGAGTCGAATAACCATTTGCGTGTAATAACTCACACACTGGATTTAGGTCGTACATGCAAGGCTCACCACCTGTGATCACCACATGTTTTGCGTTGTAGCCACGTTCTTTAAATAGCGCTAACACTTGCTCCGCAGTTGCTTCTGCCCAATGATCTGAGTCTGCTTTTTTCTCAACCGTGTCATCAAGTGACACTTTATATACATTATCAACGTCCCATGTTTGTTTTGTATCACACCAAGCACAGCCTACAGGGCAGCCTTGTAAACGTAAAAAGATTGAAGGTGTACCAGTAAAACTTGCTTCACCTTGAATTGTTTCAAATACTTCGTTAATTTTGTACAAAAGAGATCTCACTTACGACGCAACGATATATAATGCATACCATCAAAAAACCAAAAACACGCGCAAAAATTGTTATTTAGGCCCGAGCCGTGTAGTATATCGCGCCCTGAAGTAAACCTCTATCAAAAGTAAGAGCAAAACAGATATGACGCAAAAAGTAGTTGTGATTTATTCCGGCGGTATGGACTCTTTTACCGTATTAAATAAAGCCCTGCAACAAGGCCACGAAGTATATGCCCTGTCGTTCGACTACGGCCAGCGTCATGTTAAAGAGCTTAAAGTAGCTGCTCAAGTGTGTGAAAAATTAGGTGTTTCTCACAAGATTGTTGATATTTCAGCTATCAATCAATTGATTGGGGGCTCATCACTGACCGATGATATCGATGTGCCAGAGGGTCACTACGAAGAAGAAAGCATGAAGAGCACAATAGTGCCAAACCGCAACATGATCTTACTATCACTTGCAGTGGGTTATGCGGTGTCTTTAAAAGCCAGCAAAGTTTACTATGGCGCACATTCTGGTGATCATGCAATTTATCCTGACTGTCGCCCTGAATTCGTTCAAAAAATGGATGATGTTTGCCGTATTGCCAACTACGACGCTGTTGAGATTTTCAGTCCATATTTAAACAATACTAAAATCGATATTTTAACAGACGGCTTAAAAATGGGTCTTGATTACAGCCAAACTTGGACATGCTACAACGGCCGTGACAAAGCCTGTGGCAAATGTGGTGCTTGTCAAGAGCGCTTGGAAGCCTTTGCACTTAATAACGTTACCGATCCTATCGAATACGAATAAACAAAAAAGGCTATCAAAGATTTGATAGCCTTTTTAAAGACACATTTGGTAAAAATTTAAAGTCCAAACGGTTGCGTCAATGCTCTATTAACTAAATAAACGCTCAAACCAGTTTTTATCTAGATCTGCTTCACACTTTTTAAGTTGCGCGCCATAACGGCTAGCTCGATGTTTAACTTTATTTGCAACACTCATTAACCACTTTTTACTTTTATAAGTACCACGCTTATAGCCGCCCCATCCTTCATGGTAATTTAGGTATTGTGCGTACGCGTCCCATTTCGATACACCATTTACTTTATGAGTTTTGTAAACAAACCACGCCATAAAGTCGATAGCATCATCAAAATCATCCCTGTCTGCACCGCTGTTGCCTGTTTCTCGGATGTAATCTGACCAAGTAGGTGTTTTCGCTTGTGAATAGCCATAGGCAGAACTGGCACGACCTATTGGAATAACCCATAAGAAGTATTCCATTGGCGGAGCAGCATCATGACGAAATGAGCTTTCTTGATACATCATGCTCATTAGCACATGTTTAGGCGATCCCCATTTTTCTTGAGCATCGCGGGCATCGTAGTACCAATCAGGCTTTTCTTCAAAAATCTTACAGATATCATGGGGTTGCTCTGGAGGAGCGGTTGCACATCCAGCCAATGATGCGGCCAGCGATAAAATAATTATACTTTTTTTCATTTTTTTTTGGATCTCGCTGAACTTTTTCTTATCAGGTCAGTCTGAACTTATGAATGCAGCAGTATAGCATTGTTTCATCCCTGAAGAATCTTTGACGCAGCCACCATAGGCTGCGTTTTTTTTATGTCTTCACCTTACTAAGCTTTAGCAAAATAGTCATCTAAAAAAGCAGTAAACGTTTCGCTATCGGCAGCTTTAACTTCACGCTCTTTAAGCACAGAGTCAGCAGCTTGTTTCGCCAAAAATGCATGATCATAAAATTGATACTCTGACGCAAGATGGCTTTGCTTGTACTGCTGTGCAAGTGCTAATGCAAAATTACCATTATCTAGGTTCTCTTTTGCAAGTGTTGCTACGTATTTGCCAGAGTATGTTTTTCTAGGATCTTGTACCCAGGTTGCAAGCTCAGCAATAGTTTCACTGTAATAACTTACCCCGTATGCATTATCCATATAACGTGCAACGGCAGTTAAATTACTAAAAATTGTTTTAGCCCAATCTGTCAGGCGAACTATTTCGCCTTGCTTGTTAAGTGTTAATTCTGGATCTCGGCCTTCATTAACAACCGCATCGAGGTTGGTAGTGCTCAACTTTTGTTCTTGCCAATCCATCTCTGGAGAGTCATTTAATAAGCAATAAGTTAGGAATACGTCTAAAAAGCGTATTTGCTGTAAGTCGATACCCGTTTCACTAAATGGGTTAACATCTAATGCCCTTACCTCTATGTATTCTATACCACCACGAAGTAATGCATCTGTAGGAGTTTCGCCTGATGCTGCGTTGCGCTTAGGACGAATTGGTGAATAAAACTCATTTTCGATTTGCAGAATATTTTTGTTTAACTGCTTTGGTTCAGCACTTGTGTAATCATCAATATGGTCATAAATATCAGATGGCGTATGAATCGCTTCTTTTAAACCTGCTACATATTCTTCTAATGAATTGTACATAACACGTAAAGACGATTGCGCACTGTTGGTATAACCAAGGTTCCCCAAACGCAGCGCTGTGCCAACTTCTAAGTAAAGAGTACCTTTACCTAGTTTTTTAAATGGTAAGTCTGTTTCGCGCCCTTGCAAAAATGAACTACACAATGCTGGCGATGCACCAAATAAAAAGCTGATCAACCAAAGCTCACGTTTAAAGTTACGAATAAGTCCCAAATACCCATTCGAAATAGAATCAGCGAGTGTGCCTTGGCTGCCGTTTAAACTATACAAGCTTTGCCATAAGCTCTCAGGAAAAGAAATATTAAAATGCACACCAGCAATTGCTTGCATCATACTGCCATAGCGATTCTTTAAACCTTCACGATAAAGTGTTTTCATGCGGCCAATATTTGAGTCACCAAACTGTGCCAGTACGATGTCGTCTTGATGCTCAATAAAACACGGCATGCTGATAGGCCATAAGAGCTCATCATCCATCTGAGACAAGGTGAACTTTTGCAGATCTTTTAGCTGAGCTAAGGTTTGCTCTGCAGACGTACTTACCGGTGTAATAAATTCTAATAGCGATTCCGAAAAATCAGTGGTGACATGATCATTAGTTAAAGCGCTACCAACGCCTTTTGGATGACCTTGCTGTGAGATAACACCATTTGGTTTGATCCTTAATGCTTCTCGCTCGATACCACGTTTAATCCCATTAATTGCGTTAGGAAATTGTACTGTTAACGCCTCTAGCGTTTTATTTAAATCATGTTTTATCAAAAATGCTTCCTCGAGCCACGTGGCTGTAATCCTAAGTGTATGGGGGCAAAAAGTAATTACTCAAGTCAGAAAAATCAGTTTCATTTAGTACCCGTTCACTTGATGCTCAATCTTGCCATTGTGAGGGACAATATACAATTGCTTTGGCGGCACTTCATTGTTGCTAAAAACATTTAAAATACTATTTAGACTTATTTCTTGAGGATACTGAGCCTTTTAACTAATATAAAAGACTGAGGCTAAACATAATAATTCAAGCAAGATATTGTTTTAGATCAAAGGGAAGATGAAATTTTTAAAACTTTCATAGTTATCTATATGCACCCCCTTCCCTTACATTTTTCTGAGACTATAATCCGCACACCATAAAAAAGTATATTTCGAGGACTCATATGCGTCGTGGGCAAGAAATCATTAATCAAGAAGTGACATACTCTGATAATCAAGAGCTTGTCTCTACTACAGATTTACGCGGTGTCATCACATACGTAAATAAGGAATTTTGTACGATTGCAGGTTACACCGAGGAAGAGCTACTCGGAAAAAATCATAATATTGTTCGCCACCCTGACATGCCAAAAGCGGCATTTAAAGAAATGTGGGAAAAACTAAAGCAAGGCCATTCTTGGCGTGGCATGGTTAAAAATCTCTGTAAAGATGGTCGTTACTATTGGGTTGATGCATTTGTTACACCCATTTATGAACATGGTCAGTTGGTTGGCTATCAGTCAGTTCGAACTAAGCCATCTGAACAATTAAAAGACCGTGCAACGGCACTGTACACTAAGATTAATAATGGAAAATCAGTCGCGTCATTTCGTGAAAATATTTCGCTGAGACAAATTTTGTCTGCGGTTATTTTATTTGCAGGCATTGTCGGCTTAGCGTTTACTACTTCATGGATGGTTGCCTTAGCGAGCTGTGCCGTTGTAGCACTCCTTTTTGCATTAAATTATGACGAGCTCGTTGTAACCCCAAGCCATTTAAAGCAGCAACGTGCAGAGTTTGATTCAGTATCACGCTATGTGTATTCAGGTTCACACCCTTTTAGTATTGCTGCCTATAATCAGCAAATGCTGTTCGCTAAGCTTAGAACTGTATTAGGTCGTGTTAAAGACTCTACTTACTCATTCAAAGACATTGCTACCAACTTAGATAAACAATCGTCACTAACCGAGCAAGGTATTGCTGCACAAGGTCAACGTTTAAGTGATATTGCTACGGCAATGACACAAATGAGTGCAACTATTGGCGAGATTTCAGCAAATACTCATCACACTGCAGACAAGGTTAAAACAACTTACCAAAGCTGTAACGATATCAAACTGCATATTGAAGATAATAGCAGCATGGTGTCTGATCTAGCTAACCAAGTAGAGCAAGCAGCCACTACCGCTAACTCTCTTGCTAGTGAAGCTGACAAAATAGGCCAAGTAATGAGTGAGATTGAAGGCATTGCTGAACAAACAAACTTATTAGCGCTGAATGCTGCAATTGAAGCAGCACGTGCAGGTGAGCATGGCCGTGGTTTTGCGGTTGTAGCAGATGAAGTACGCGCACTTTCTTCACGTACTCAAAATGCGACAGCACAAATTCACAGCTCAATTAAAGAGATCCAAGATACGTTATTTAGCTGGTCTAAAGTGATGCAATCAACTAAAGCGCAAGCAGATAATTGTGTTGATACTACTGCTCACACTCAAACTGAGCTAGCGAGCATCTTCGCACAAATTGATGAAATATCAGGCCTTGCGACTGAGATTTCGACGGCTGCAGAGGAACAACAAGTTGTCAGCACCGATATACGCGAAAATGTAGAAAGCATAAAAGGACACAGCGAAGAGAACTTAAAGCTTAGCTACAACGTCGCTAAAGATGCAGCGGGGCTTGTTGAAGGCTCGCGCAAAGTTAACGATATGCTGTTAACCTTTAAAGTTTAAACTTAACTGATACAAAAAAGCCGCGTCAAAATGATGCGGCTTTTGTTTTTAGGGCTAATTAACGACTCGAGAAAACAAGTCCATTCTCATCAGCATCAATATGGATGATGGCACCCGGCTGATAATCCCCACCTAATAATCGCTGTGCTAATGGATTTTCAATGGTATGTTGTATAGCACGTTTTAAAGGCCTTGCCCCATACACTGGATCAAAACCACTTTCAGCGATGCGGTCTAGGGCTGCATCCGTTACTTCAAGAATGTAGCCTTTTTCAGTTAATCGCTCACGTAGCTTACTTAACTGAATGTCAGCAATTTCTTTAATGTGTTCATTAGCAAGTGGATGGAATACCACGGTTTCGTCGATTCGGTTAATAAACTCAGGACGGAACTGACTAACCAATACGCCCATCACTTTTTCTTTTAAGCCTGCATAATCATTTGAACCAGCTTGCTCTTGGATAATGTCAGAGCCTAAGTTAGAAGTCATAATGATAACCGTATTTTTGAAATCAACGGTACGGCCCTGACCATCCGTTAAGCGGCCATCATCAAGTACTTGCAGTAAGATGTTAAATACATCAGGGTGCGCTTTTTCGACCTCATCCAATAAAATGACTGAATACGGACGACGGCGAACTGCTTCAGTTAAATAGCCCCCCTCTTCATAGCCAACATAACCCGGAGGTGCACCCACTAAACGTGCCACCGAGTGTTTCTCCATAAACTCCGACATATCAATGCGCACCATGGCATCTTCAGTGTCAAACATGAAGCTGGCTAGTGCTTTGGTCAGCTCAGTTTTACCTACCCCTGTCGGGCCTAAGAATAAGAATGAACCGATTGGGCGATTTGGATCAGCAAGCCCTGCTCGAGAGCGACGAATTGCATTCGCAACCGCTACAACGGCTTCATCTTGACCAATCACTTTATGATGCAGTTCATCTTCCATCTTAAGTAGCTTTTCGCGCTCCCCTTGCAACATTTTGGATACAGGAATACCTGTCCAACGCGATAAAATCTCTGCGATTTCGTCTTCACCAACTTGGTTTTTAAGCAAGCTCATTTCTTGCATTTCGGCCTGTGAAGCAAGGTCAAGTTTACGCTCAAGTTCAGGAATACGACCATACTGGAGTTCAGACATGCGCTGTAAATCACTTGCACGACGCGCAACATCTAAATCAAGACGCGCTTGCTCAAGCTCAGCTTTAATGACTTGTGTGCCCTGTAATGAAGCCTTCTCAGCATTCCAAACTTCGTCTAGTTCGCGGTATTGGGCTTCAAGCTCAGTGATCAACTCTTGCATCTCAGTACGACGTTTTTGGCTCGCTTCGTCTTTCTCTTTTGCAAGGGCGTTATCTTCCAGCTTTAACTGAATAATACGACGCTCTAGCTTATCTAAAGATTCCGGTTTTGAGTCAATTTGCAAACGAATTGAAGAGCCCGCTTCGTCAATTAAATCAATCGCTTTATCTGGCAATTGGCGATCACTAATGTAACGGTGCGACAGCTGCGCCGCAGCAACAATGGCCGGATCGGTAATATCAACTGAGTGATGAAGCTCATAACGCTCTTTTAAACCACGTAAAATCGCAATGGTGTCTTCAACCGATGGTTCATCAACAAATACTTTTTGGAAACGACGCTCTAAAGCGGCATCTTTTTCAATATATTGACGATACTCATCAAGAGTTGTGGCACCCACACAATGTAACTCACCACGGGCAAGTGCTGGTTTTAGCATATTACCTGCATCCATTGCGCCGTCTGTTTTACCTGCGCCTACCATAGTATGGATTTCATCAATAAAGAGGATGACTTGCCCTTCTTCTTTGGCTAGTTCATTCAATACTGACTTTAAACGCTCTTCGAATTCACCACGGTATTTAGCACCAGCAACTAAAGCACCTAAATCAAGCGATAATACTCGCTTATTCTTTAAGCCTTCAGGTACCTCTCCATTGATGATCCGCTGTGCTAAACCTTCGGCAATCGCCGTTTTACCCACGCCTGGTTCACCAATTAACACCGGATTATTTTTAGTACGGCGTTGTAATACTTGAATAGTACGACGAATTTCGTCATCCCGGCCAATTACAGGGTCTAGCTTGCCTTGCTCTGCTCGCTCAGTTAAATCGATTGTGAATTTTTTTAATGCCTGACGGGTTTCTTCAGCATTCGGATCATCAACCTTTTGACCACCACGAATAGCTTCGATTGCAGCTTCAATTTTGCTAGAAGTAATATTTAGCGCTTTAAAAATGTCGCCTAATGGGCCTTTATCGTCACACGCGGCAAGAACAAATAACTCACTCGAAATGAATTTATCTTTTCGCTTTTGAGCATATTTATCACACAAGTTAATTAACGAAATCAGGTTGTTTGACAGCTGAACATCGCCACCAATGCCTTCAACTTTAAACAGTTTTTCGATTTCTTGAGATAACTTGGTGTTTAACTCATCAGCACTCACACCGGCTTGTGCAAGTAGCGCACGCACACTCGAGCCATTTTGTTGAAGCAATGAATACATTAAATGCACAGGCTCAATAAATTGATGATCTCGCCCAAGTGCTAATGACTGCGCATCTGAAAGCGCAGATTGAAATTTACTTGTAAATCTATCTAAACGCATAAGGGTTTACCTATTAAAAAATCTAATTGCTTAATTAATGGGTATGGTTAGTGATTTGTTCAAGTAAGAGAAGAAAATTTAATCACAAAAAAGGCGTATTAATTGCGCCAGATCAAGCTAGCCATGCGACCAGTTTGTCCGTCGCGGCGATAAGAGAAAAATTGTGACTTATCACTGACTGTACAGTATTCACCACCTGAAATATTGGCCACGCCTAATTGCGCTAATTGCTGACGTGCTAATAAGTAGATATCAGCCATGTATTTTTCATGTTTGGCTGTAAATGCCAGTTCGTGAAGCGGGTTTTGCGAACAAAAGCAATCTTTAACCTCTTGCCCAACTTCAAATTGTAAGGGAGCAATAGCAGGGCCTAACCAAGCAATAATATCGCTTGTAGGCACTTTGAAATGCGAAATGGTTTTTGCCAATATACCTTGTGATAAGCCACGCCAGCCACCATGCACTGCTGCAATTTCATTGCCAGAATTCGAGCAAAGTAACACAGGCAAACAATCAGCTGTCATTATCGCAAGCGGCTGTTTTACTATATTGGTATACAGCGCATCAGCAGAATGAACTAGGCTTAAATCACACCTTTCATCAACCACAACCACATCACTGCTATGAACTTGGTTTAACCAAACCGCGGGATTTGGTAAGTGACTTGCTAGTAGCGCACGATTTGCAAGTACAGCTTGTTCATCATCACCAACATGTAAACCCAAATTGAAACTATCAAACGGTGCGAATGAAACACCCCCCTTTCGAGTGGTACTGATTGCGCTAACAGTTTTGGGTGCAGTCCATGCTGGTGTGATCATCACAATTAAAGCTCGATATTTGGGTTTGCTTTGGTATCTGCGCGTAATGCTTCTGTCATGGCAGCCATATCATCTGGAATTGGAGCTTGCCATGTCATCAACTCACCCGTAATTGGATGCGCAATAGAGAGCTTAACGGCATGTAAGGCTTGACGTTTAAAATCACGTAGCATTTGAAACAGCTCAGGTGTAGCCCCTTTTGGCGGACGCGGGCGACCTCCATATAGTTGATCACCAACCAATGGATGGTTCAAGTAAGCCATGTGTACACGAATTTGGTGAGTACGACCAGTTTCTAATCGTAAACGTAAGCGTGTATGAGCACGGAATTTTTCTGCTACACGGTAATGTGTTATCGCTGGTTTGCCCATTTCATGCACGGCCATGTGAGTACGTTTTGTTGCATGTCGACCAATTGGTTTTTCAACCATACCACCAGCAGTCATTGTGCCATTACAAATTGCTTCATATTCACGGGTGAAGTTTTCACGCTTTTGCAGTGCAGATACTAAATGTGTTTGTGCCGGAATAGTTTTAGCCACCACCATTAATCCTGTGGTGTCTTTATCTAGACGATGGACAATACCTGCACGGGGTACATTGATGATCTCTGGGTAATGGTGTAATAAAGCATTTAATACTGTGCCATCTGGGTTACCTGCACCAGGATGTACCACTAACCCCATAGGTTTATTAATTACCAAAATATCATCGTCTTCATAAACGATGTTTAATTTGATATTTTGTGCTTCATATTCACGAGGGGCTTCGATGGTTGTTTCAACACTCACCGTTTCGCCACCGAGTAGTTTTTCACGTGGTGTGTTTAAAATTTCGCCGTTCACAGTGATTTTATCATCCAAAATCCACGTTTTTATACGTGAACGAGAATAATCAGGGAACAATTGCGCTAATACTTGGTCTAGACGTTTACCGCCAAGGTCAATTGGAACCTCGGCTTGGAGAGAAATTTGCTCTGACATTAGTAACTTTACCCAATTTACCAGTGCAAGCTGTGCTCGACTGGGTTAGAATCGCTTTAATATAATACGTATAGTTTACTCGGTTTTCCTCACTTGGCCTAGCCGAAGACATCGAAGGTAAGAAATAAAATGATAAATAAAATAGGGAAACGTGCGTTCGCCATAGTTTTTTCAGTATCTGTACTTGGCTTAGGTGCCTGTTCATCAGCACCCGACCAAGAAGATATCCAACGCGTTCCTAATAAATCTGCGCAAGCTTTATATGAAGATGCCAAACAAACATTAGATTCTGGCTTATATGCTCGTGCAATTGAGCTATTAAGCGCTATTGATTCTCGCTACCCTTTTGGTCCTCTATCAAAACAAGTACAAATGGACTTAGTGTATGCACATTATCAAGCAGGTAATACTGAGCAAGCACTGGCAACTATCGACCGTTTTATTCGCTTAAATCCAAACCACAAAGATTTAGACTATATGTACTACATGCGTGGCTTAGTGAATATCAAAGCGGATGAAAACGCCTTCCAAGAATATTTTGGTGTAGACCGTGCAGACAGAGATGCAAACCGTACTCGTGTTGCATTTACTGATTTATCAACACTATTAAAACGTTTTCCTAATAGTGTTTATGCACCAGAGGCAAAAAGACGTGTTGTGTGGTTACTCAATAAAATGGCACGCTACGAGTTAAAAGTTGCTGAGTACTACTATGAGCGTGAAGCATACCTTGCTGCTGCTAACCGTGGCAAATATGTAGTTGAGCACTACTCACAAAGTAGTTACCTTGATCAAGCGCTTGAGATCATGGAAAAAAGCTACAATAAACTTGGCTTATCTGAGCTAAGTGAACACGCTAAAGCAACGCGAGAAGCAAACAAGCGTTAAAATAATTTAAAAAGCAAAAAAGGCGCCTAGGGCGCCTTTTTAATGTTTGCGATTAATCTAATATTTTATCAAATCGCGTCTTCATCTTCTTCCGCGGTACGAATACGCACTACTCGCTCAACATCAGTGACAAAGATTTTACCGTCACCAATTTTTCCTGTCTGCGATGTTTTAACGATAACATCAATTGCACGGTCAACATCTTCATCGCTTAAAACGATGTCTAATTTTACTTTAGGTAAAAAGTCCACCATGTACTCAGCGCCACGATAAAGCTCGGTGTGTCCTTTTTGACGGCCAAAGCCTTTAACTTCACTTACCGTCATCCCTGTGATGCCAACATCTGATAATGCTTCACGCACGTCATCAAGCTTGAATGGTTTAATAATTGCTTCGATTTTTTTCATTTTAAGGGTTACTTATTATTTCTCGATTGACTCGATTTTAGACAATCCAATTGCTGATGGCAAACAAAGCTATGAATTACGGTGATTAAATCAGCAATCATGATATTATTAAACAAAGTGATTCAGAATAGAGATAACAATGAAATCATTACAACGGGGTTTTACATTATTGGAACTAATGGTCACGATTGCCATTGTTGGCATCGTTGCTGTCATTGCGCTATGGGATAGCTCAGATATGTTAGAAAGCGACCGCGCCGAAAGCTACTTGCTTGAATTAAAACGCACGCTCAGCTTTGCACGAGCAAAAGCGACGAGTAGTGATGAATTAGTCATTGTTTGCGCAGGCGATACAGAATCAATTGAACAAAATAAATCTATATTTTGTTCAAGAGACTGGAGCCTGGGAAGTATTTTTGTATTTGTAGATAAAAGCCCTAACGGTACTTTTAATCCTGGCCAAGGGGATATCATTTTGCGCGTAATGGAAGAGATACCCAATAATAGCTCGCTCAGTTTTTCTGGTGCAAGAGTTATAAGATTTGAAACTAGCGGTATGATTAGAACTGATCCAGGCACATTCGTATATTGCCCTTCAAGTAGCAATAATGATAACAATAAAGCCTTATCTATTTCACAGTCTGGCACCGCAATGTATGAAGGAACAACAACAAAAACATGTAATTAACTCTATTTAATTGACAAATACAAAGCTCCTATTACATTTTAATAAATAGTCGCGATTTGGAGTCTTCAAGGATGAAGACAAATAATTACTTGCGTAGCCTTAAAGGTGCTATGTTAATTGAAATCCTAATAGTCTTATCAATTTTTTCGTTTTTACTGCATTTCGCTTTATTTGAATATAAGCCACTCCTCGCCAATAACCGCTTAGAAAGTAATATGCATACAGTTAAAAGAGCACTACAATTTACTCGCCTCAAGGCACAAACTAATAATGCCTATGTGACATTTTGTGCTTTAAAGCTTAACCGTTGTAACAAGGCGATGTGGCATAAATCTTTAACTGTCTTTGTCGATAAAGGCGAGCTTGGTGTGTTTGAAAGTGGCGATACCAAATTATTGGAAGTTGAAGCAATAAATAAATTAGATATGCTGACTTACCCACGTCACTCAGTAACATTTAGCCCAACAGGTATGCCAGTGGGTTTAAACAATGGCACTTTTATATACTGCCCAGAATACATAAAAGCAAGCCTCAAAGGGCTTGCTATTAGGGTCAGTACAATAGGTCGAGTCAGAATGATTGATACTGATAAGTGCTAAAGCCTATTTCCCCCAACAAGTGCTCGAATCAGCAGAACCTTGAGATTTTTTAAGGCCTGTGTCTGTAATTATTAATTTAGTGCATTCTGAATCTTGTAGTGGCGGACCTGATACTGGTGTTGCCTCTAATTCAAAGGTACCGGCATTATTATTGACAGTCGCCTTTAACTTATAAAAATTGTTTTCTGTTGTTTCTGCAACACCTAGAGCAGAAAGTGAAGTTGTGTACTCACGATTATCAACAAAGTATTGTTCTTGTTTATTAGCCGCGTCTAATAATGAGGTTATTGCCTCTGTTCTTGCTGTACGTTTTACATGTTCAAAATAACTTGGGATAGCAATGCTCGCAATAATTCCTAAGATTGCTACAGCAATCATCAGCTCAATTAATGTAAAACCTTTTAGGTTTTTTTTCCTTATTATATTCATTTATTTAATACCTATGCTTTTGTTAATTCAGAGCATTCTTCGCTTTAAACTTATCATAGGTTTAGAGTCGCGATTATGCAATTAGATAAATACTCAATTCCATCATACAACGCTGCCTAAGTTAGTTTTAAACTGTTAAGCAGAGTCTTTGAACGGGAATTAATTACTGTTATCGTTTATTTCTTGCTTATAAATAAATGTCTGTTGTGTTTTAAATCCAAAGCCAATTGGCACTGCATCACTCACTAATTTGATTTTACCATCTTCAATTGTAAGCCCTGGACCTAAAATTTCTTGAACCTTAAACGGGTTTTGCTCACCTTTAATACCTGGTCCTATAGACAAGAATTGGCTTTGCTCTTTTACCTTTTCACTTGTATTGTCATCGCAGAAACCATCACTATTACCATCGACACAGCTATCGCCTATACCAAAGTAGAGCTGAGGTGTGTCAGGCACATCATTAGAAGTAGTGAATTTTAAGTTATCATATACCTTAGTGCCGTAATGTAAGTGGAAAGCATACAAGCTACCAGAGCCCCCGGTAAGTGAACATTGATTTACTAAATCAGTAGTGGATGCTGGTGAAAAACTTGTAAAGTAAGCAACGCCACCTATTACGGTACTTGCCGCTAGTGACTTTTCACCGGTAGTTGGTAGGTTATAATACCAACCGCTAAATTCACCCAGTTCTACTTCAAGCTCAGTAAATTTATCCAGGTCATCTAGTGCATTACCGAATGGATCTGACCCCACATCCATTAAATCAGCTTGAGTGATAGGCGCTGGTACATCCGTTCCCATAAATGACTGAGTTACCGTATTGATATCGCGTATCATAAAAAGCTGATCATTTGTTGCTGTTGATAACGGTTTTGAGCGATTCCCGCTACCTATTAATACGGCATCAAATGGAGTATCAATACGTGTTGTAATTGATTCACCTTGATAAGTTGTTTTAGATACTTTGCTAAACATGGTCCTGGCAATCATAGGCTTATAGAAAAAACGACGATCTTGGGTAGCTAATGTACTGCCTAAACTAGCTAACTTAAAATGTGTCCATGGCTCTGTTGAATCATTATAATTCTCAGATGGCATATCAATTCGCCAAATATCTCCACCTGTATCTGTTGCGTATAAACGATCAACATAACCATCGTAGTCAGAATCTAAAACCGTTATATCTGAGGCAATACTGTGATTACCTGTAAATCCATTTTCATTTGGCGTTAAGGCCCATATTTTCTTTCCTGTTTCGGCATCAACAATAAAAACGCCTCGTCCTTTACTATCGTTTGTACGAATAACATTATCTTTGTTGGTATCATAACCTGCACCAAATATAAGCACCGGTTTATCTTTGTATCCACTTAAGTTAATGTACGTCACCGTTGGCTTAGACCATGTTTGTGCCAGCTCTGAAAAGTCGCCTGTTCCACCTGTAATAGGCTCATCCCATAATAATTTGGGAGAATCAGGATTAGTAATATCAAGGCCATAATACTTGTTACCACCTCGTCTTAGGCCAAAAAATGCCCAAACACGATCTGAGTCATTAACTATCCCATCATTATTTTTATCATCAAAAAATATTGAAATTGGCCCGTCAACACCATAGACCTTTGTATCTGCTTGATTCTCACGAAGTGGCTTTATAATTTTATATAAGCTTCTAGGGATAAATGCCCAGCTTTCACTTAGTACATCATTTTTATCTTGAAACATATGCAAATAACCTGCATTAGTTCCGATTAAAATACGGATATCATCATTTCCATAATCAATCGTTACAGGTTTTGAATGTAGTGGATCACCAAAGATATCTTTGCGCGAATCAGTTGTTGAACCATCTTTATCTTCATCATCAATATCAAGACCTCTTGACCAATTTATAAGATCCTCAACTTCATTGGCGTCCGCTTCAAAATCGACTGCTGCTTTTGCTATTGTTCCATAATGAAAAACAACTCGGTAACGTGTGAAATTAAGTAATCGGCCATTAACATTGGTGATAACCTTTCTGCCTTGATTAGGAACGCTTGAAGAATTAGAAAGATATAAGTTCACGCCACCTAGCTCTACTGAATTGCCATCAGCATTTTCACCACTTGGTAACCAAAATGTTTTTGCATTTTTATCTATAAGACCATCTTCATTTAGAGCCTGTTTACCATCTTTATCAATAATTTGGTCACCAGACACTTTTAACTTTTTCAAGTTACCACGCCAACGAGCTCCTGTTTTAGGATAAAACATCGCATAATAAATTGATTCTCGGCTGCGAGTTTGATCTACGTTGTTACTCGCTACAGAGGGAGCTGTAAAACTGTCATTGACCTCTCGAATTTGAGTTATGGTATTTTTTAAAGCCTCTGATAATTGATCAGAGGTATTGGCATGAAGGTACTTACCACCTCCAAGGCGAGCGGTTTCAGACAACAAACGTTTACCATTGTCACTCATTCCAGAGCCAAAACCTATGGTGTAAACCCGACCTGTTTCATGAATTTCGGAAGTATCTGGACGTAGATCAACTTCAACATTGTCAGTTCCATGGATAATTTTTGCAAGCTTGTGCAAATACACACCAGCAATTTTATCGCTATCTGATAGAGAGCTACCGAAATACGACTTGTGTAAACTGCTTATGTTTGAGTCTTGCTCATTATCAGAGCCCGCAGATGGGTCACCATCAGTCATGTAAATTACATTAACTGAGTTATCACAGCGCTTTACTTCATCAGGGTTATCAAAAGGAGAGATATAAGTGTAATTAGTAACTGTTTCATTTTCCCACCAGCACCCCCACCAGTTACACTTCCTGACTCTATTTGTTGTTGATGTTTTACTTTCTACAGAAGTATCGCGAAATAGCTCATTAACTTTCTCGCCATAATATAAACTTTGCCCAGTAATATATAGATACGCTTCCCAGAGAGTTTCAGTTAGCGGTGTCCCTCCATCAGCAGGTAAATTGGCGATCGTCGTTTTCAGCGTTGACATTGGCGAACCAATACCCGCTAGTACATAACCACCGCTAGTACTATTAAAACGCATAAGACCAAAATCAATATCATCATTACCATCTACAAGTTTAGTTATCGCATCTTGTGCAACGCCTAATCGGCTATCGCTGCACAAAATATAGCCACCAGAATAACCGCAACTATTACCTGAGCTGGTTGAAAACGCCATACTACCTGAGGTGTCAAAAACAATGAGTACGCGTGGTTTTTCATCTAAATCAACATTGTGATTAACATACAATTCGATGTCTTCCGCATGGGTCATCATACTGAAAATCACAGCACAATTTAGCAAGAGTTTGCTAATTAATTTTCCTATTTTCATCACAAAACCCAACTCGATGCCAATGTTAAAAAAGAGTGCAGTTCAAGTAGCCCAATGCTTAACTTACTTGCCTGCAATTGTTCATAGTACTAGGTTATTTTTCAAACTTAAAATCTAGTTACTCTTTGATAAAGATATAACTTAATATGTATAATTAAAACTAAAATCTAGATTACATTAATTATAACCAATTATATTGAATTAAAACATAAGTACTGA
Source organism: Pseudoalteromonas apostichopi (assembly GCF_030297135.1). Lineage (NCBI taxonomy): Bacteria > Pseudomonadati > Pseudomonadota > Gammaproteobacteria > Alteromonadales > Pseudoalteromonadaceae > Pseudoalteromonas > Pseudoalteromonas apostichopi. Next base: position 2,954,433 of record NZ_AP028065.1, on the reverse strand, counting down.
AATTTGTTTATAGAAAACACCACTTTTTAATACAGACATTCACTACAATAAACATTTAACCATTTGAAAAAGTATTCATTAGCTATAAGTAACATTCAAAGGGTTAGTTAACACCTTAAAAAAGCAGTAAAAAATAACCAAAAAACAAAACCCAAACAACCTAAAAGGATTATTTTCATATTCCAGTAGATATTAATTTATAAACCCAAAGGCCTCACAAGAATATTATAATGGTATTTAACATCCCAAAAAGAGAGAAATAACACCACAAATAAAGGTTATCATCAGCAATCAATTATAAACCATTAATTTTCACTGACTTTGGTCAAACCTTTCTTGTTTATATATATAAGTTTGTTGAACTTCAAATCCAAGCCGATCATTACTGACTAATTTGACTTTACCATTTTCAATATTCAATCCGGGACCCAAAACCCCTTTTGCCACAAATGGCGCTTTTTCACCAATGATTCCAGTTCCAATCAACATGAACTGGCTTTCACCTTTATCATTTTCACCGAAAAATAATTGCGGTGTATCAGGTACATCATTCCCAGTTTCGTACTTAAGTTCATCATATACTTTTGTTCCATAATGCAAGTGAAAAGCATAGAGCCCCCCACTTCCCCCGCTTAGACTACATTGGTCTGTAATATTACTTGTCGAACCCGGTGAAAAACTTGTAAAGTAGGCGACACCACCCACAACAGTACTTGCGGCTAACGATTTTTCTCCTTTTATCGGCAAGTTATAATACCAACCATGAAAACGAGATAACTCAATTTCAAGGTTAACAAAGCCTTTAATATCATCTAGTTGCTTGGCAAATGGATCAGAACTTACATTCATTAAATCAGAGTGAGTAATTGTAGTAGGGACATTATTCCCAGTGAAAGACTTAGTCACAGTATTTATATCCCGGATCATAAATAACTGATCTTTTACCGATGTCAAAGTCGGCTTTGCACGGTTCCCACTGCCTATTAAAACCGCATCAAACGGAGTATCTAAACGTGTTATTGTTGACTTACCATTAACAACAACCTCAGAAACTTTACTGTACACACTTCTTGCAATAGTTGGTTTATAGAAGAAACGCCGATCTGTACTAGCATAAGTACCTCCAAGGCTCGCTAACTTGAAGTGTGTCCAATTATTGGAGTTATCTGTAGCCATATCAATTCGCCAAATATCTCCACCTGTGTCGCTCGCATACAAACGATCTATATAACCATCATAGTCAGAGTCAACAAGAGCAATATCAGAAGCTATACTGTGCTTTCCTTGGAAACCATTTTGCGATGGTGTCAGCGCCCAGATTTTTTTTCCTGTCTCTGCATCAACAATATATATTCCCCTTCCTTTAGAGTCTGATGAACGTTGTCTATTATCTTTGTTGGTATCATAGCCCGCACCAAAGATGAGTACAGGACGGTCTTTATAGCCTCGCAAATTTATATAGGCTACTTGTGCTTTAGACCATGTTTGAGCTAGTTCTTGAAAATCACCAGAACCGCCAACAATTGGTCCCCCCCACAATACTTTTGGTGAATCAGGCTTTGTAATATCAAGTCCGTAGTAATTATTACCGCCTCGCCTTAAACCAAAAAATGCCCAAACTCGATCACCTTTACCAACAATACCATCCTTATTTTTATCATCAAAAAATACCGAGATAGGCCCATCGATACCATAAACTTTATTATTTCTCTGGTTATCTCTCAGCGGTTTTATAATTTTATATAGATGTCTAGGAATGAAAGCCCAACTTTCACTTAACACATCGTTCTTATCTTGAAACATATGTAAGTAGCCAGCATTTGTACCTATTAAAATACGAACGTCATCGTTACCATAATCAATAGTGACAGGCCTAGAGTGAAGTGGGTCACCAAAAATATCTTTTCGTGAGTCAGATGTTGAGTAATCATTATTCTCATCATCTACATCGAGACCTCTTGACCAATTAATTAAATCTTCAACTTCTTCTGGTTTTGCTTCAAAAACTGCAGCAGCCTTTGCAATTGTATTATAGTGATAAACAACACGGTAGCGGGTAAAGTTAAGCATACGCCCACTAAGGTTACTTAAAACTTTGCGTCCACCTTTTGGTAAACTTGAAATACTTGATAAGTAAAGGTTGACCCCACCTAATTCAACAGAATTACCATCAGGGCTCTCTTCATCTGGAAGCCAAAATGTTCTTGCATTCTTAGCAATTAGTCCTTGAGTATTCAATGCAGACTTACCAGTTGCATCAACGATTGAATCACCCGACACTTTCAATTTCTTTAGGTTTCCTCGCCAACGAGCGTTAGTGCTTGGATAGAACATCGTGTAATACAAAGCATCTCTACTACGAGTCTGATCCCTATTATTCGAAGTAATAGCGGGTGCAGTAAAATCTCCACTATCCTCTCTAATGACTGCGAAGGCCTTATCGATTGCTTCAGATAACCCTTTCGCATTATTTGCAAAAAGATATTGGCCGCCACCAAACTCAGCAGTTTTCGTAAGCAGTGCTTCATTGTTATCAGTGATACCACTGCCAAAACCTACGGTATAAATTACCCCTTGGTCATTTACAGATGATGTTTTGGTATACAAATCAACCTTTACATTCTTTGTTCCATGAATAATTTTTGCTAATGCAGCTAAATGGCTATCTGGTTCATAATCATTCACAGGATAAGAAGGCGCTGTTGTACCAAAATAGTTTCGGTAAATATTTTGTATATAAGCATCACGGCTATTATCCCACTGAGGCTCACCATCAGAAATAAGAATAATATTGACTGTATTATCACACCGTTTATTTGGAGAACTAAAAGGCGACACATATTGCTGATCTTTTTCCGCTGTCGTATCTCGCATTGAAGGATCAATTAGTTTCGCAAAATCAACACTTTGCCCGGTTAAATACCGATAAGTTTCCCATAAAGTCTCTGTGACTGGAGTAGATCCCCCAGCTGATATGTTACTAATAATATTTTTTATTGTTTTGTGATCTGTTCCTAACTTTGCTTTTAAATATCCACCTTCATTCGCTGAAAAACGAAATAAACCAAAATCCATATCGGGGTTGGAGTTAATAACTCTTGTAATTACATTTCGGGCTGCATTTATTCGGCTATCTGGACACTCTAATAAAAAGCTAGTGTATGGATCACGACATTGTAAACCAGTTTCTGCTGAACGGAGCATACTTCCTGATGTATCTAACACAAATAATACTCGTGTCTTTTCAGCTAAATCTTTATCGTAATTTACATATAGCTCTGTATCATCAGCATACCCTGGCACGATAAATACTAAGGCAAATATACACATAAAAAAAAGTAAAATAGTACTGGCTTTCATTTTGCTTTCCTTCTCTAACCACCCGTATTTAGGCTTGCCATTTCTTGGGCAACCCCCGTAGTTATTGTCAGAACATGAGTACTTTTCTTGCCATAAGTTATTGTGCTATTAACCTGAATCATGTTGCATGCTACGCCTGAGGTGAAATTATATTTTCGAGGACAAGGTAAATCTAAGGCACCATTATTTAAGTTAGTCATGGTGTTAGTTGTATTGCCAACCCTTCCAATTACAAAGCCCCCCTCAGGTATTTCTGCAGCTTTCATCAGAAAAGCACTATCGCCGCCTTTTGTGGCCTCTGCTGCAATTACTTGCTGAACATTACCAAATAACTCATTTTCAGCGACTTCACGTTCTTGTACTGCGTTTGTTATTTTTATATCAATAGAACTACTATTCATTAAAGTAACAGCAATCCCTGTAACAGCTACCACCATTATCAATGCTACAATTAATACAACGCCTTGTTGCTTTTTTGCTAAGGTTACATGCGCCATAAATTTGCCCCCACATTGTTAAGCCTAATTGTTGTTGTAAAAAGAGCTCGCCTGTAATTGTCATTAAATTTAAGCACCCTACCGCTAGTACCTTCTCCTAACGTGTATGTTTGATTAGTAACCTTTAAATTTGCATCAGGCATCAGCGTTCTGGCTAATAAAAACACCTGAACCGTTAAAATTCCTCGGCGATTTTCCCAGTCACTTTCTGTCATATCAGTAATACTTTTATAAGTGTCTACACGACTGTTATTAGTCGTATCCAAGCCAAAAACAAAATGTAAATTCTCAACCCCTTCCATGATGGTTTCTTTTCTCATACCTGCATTTACTGTTAGCCTCATTCGTTTTAGAGCGGGTACTTTGACTGTCTTTTTGTTAAAACTAAACGTTTGCTCTGAAATGTAGTAGACATGGTGCCTGTAACGCCAAATTGTTGCATTCCCATTTATTGCGCCTGCAGCTATCGGTCCTCGAGAAAAAAGCCCAAACTCTTGCTCAGCAACAAAATAAAAGTTTCTGTTATTAGTACTGTTAGGTTGGATTTGTAGTCCTTCTAAAAACTTAACCTGTAAAATATCGGAGTTTTGATTAGCATCGTTAATACAGCCTAAAGCATTGGCTGAACTTGCTTCTATTGCATAAACCGAGCGAAAGTTTGTATTTGCATTAGCATCTGGAAAGCTTGCATTGTTCAAGCCTGCTGAACAGTCATTACCTGGGTTATTAACCCGTGTGGTATCAGTGTTATCACTCGAAAACGAGTCTTCATAAAAGGTGCCCCAAAAGCCGATTTGTTCTATATCTCGTTGCATTATATTTAATGCTAAACGACCTGTTTCTTGTAACTCACCAATAGCCATTGTATCTTTTGTAGTTACTTTCATACTGATATAAGTAAACATCACGCCACCAAGAACCAGGCCACCTATAAATAAAGCGACCATTACCTCAACCAGCGTAAATCCATTATGTTTATTCATATCAAGACCTTAAATAGATATAACTATCAAGAACAACCAAACGACGCTTATCAGTAGCAGCGCCACATTTGACAGCATTATTTTCTTTGCTAGCTGATAACTCTTGTCTACCTCGCCAACTGATCACAACTTGAATATTGAACTCATTTGCACTCCCTGCAGCGACAGGGGTGCTACTTATACACACTGTTGCGTCATCTAAAGCACCTGTATTTTCACGGGCTTGAATGGCTCGTATCCACTGTTGTTTATCGAATGCTGCGATTTGTTGCGCAGAACATCTAGCGTTAAGACACGGTTGTACTGCACCAGCCGAAGATTCACTGCTAAATTCTCCATTATACAAACCTGCAAAGCCTGAAGAATCATTAGCTCGCATGCGTTGAATAATGTCATTGCCTAACGCAATTGCAGCAGAGCGTTGCAATGCATCGAAGCTTGCTTGCTTAGCTTTTGCTTGGAGGGCCACAGCGCCTAATAAACCAAAACTTAAAATAACAAAGGCAATAAGTACTTCGATTAAAGTAAAACCTTGCTGGTCAGGATGTTTAAACATGATGAAATTACGGATACTTTTACATACCGTAAGAATAAAAGAACACTAATAAATCACAATCTGAATATGGATAAGCGGTCAAAATGCTCGATAAGCGGTATTCCTCCCTCATTGAAGCTAATACCATTGACCCAGAAAGAGCCAAAACTAATAGGAAAGACTAATTAGGTGACTTTTACTTACCCATCGCAGCTTTAACATTTTTAAGCTCTCGACGACTAACAGCTAACGGCTCTTCAAATTGCTTCATAATCACGGTATGACCACCCGTCAACGAGTTATTAAGACTTACAATATGCTGTGAATTCACAAGCGTGTTGCGATGAATTCGCAGTAACTGTAACGGATAGGTTTGCTCGAGTTGCTTTAAACTCTGTTCAATAAGCGCTTCACCTTTGAAAAATACAACTCGAGTGTATTTTTGTTCAGCGATACAGCATATAACATCATCCACATTTATCCTTCTCAATACGCCAGCAAGTTGATAACTAATATAGTTATTTTCAAGTGGGCTTACTTGAGTCCGGTTTAATTTACTAAGTTGAGCCATTGCTTTGGTTAATGCTTGCTCAGAAACAGGTTTAACTAAATAACCATCAACAGCGAGCTCAAATGCAGTTAACGCATGCTCGGCATGTGCTGTTAAAAACATAACTGCAGGAGGGATAGAAAACTGCTTTAGCTCTGCTGCTACCTCTAACCCAGTCAGCTTAGGCATATTAATATCAAGCATGACTAAATCAGGTTGCAAGCACTTACAAAGCTCTATCGCTTGTTCACCATTACTTGCTTCACCAACCACAGTATAACCCTCATTAGTAGATAATAAACGTTTGATACGTGCCCTTGCTAAAGGCTCATCATCAGCAATCAATACTTTTATCATGCGCCCCTCTGCTTTGGTATAACTAGCTTCACTCTAAAAATTCCATCACGAATAGTAGTCGTAAGTTGCGCTCTTTGATTATAAAACAGCGCCAAGCGCTGACGAATATTATCAAGCGCCATACCATTACCTGTTCGCGAATGGCTCACTTGTGCTGCGACTGGGTTAGTTATAATGAAGGTATAAGCTTTGTCTGATTGATGCATTTCGACCGAGATATTTCCCAGCTCAGCGGGCTCCACACCATAAAATACGGCATTTTCAATAATTGGTTGAATTGTTAAACAGGGAATATCAATATCTGGCAGCGCCTCAGGTAATTTCCAACTTAAAGCTAACCGTTCACCGTAGCGCCAACGTTCAAGTGCTACATACTGTTGGCACAAGGTGATTTCGTCAACAAGCTTAATCGCTTTACCGCTTCGCATAGCTGCCTGTGATAGCGCCGCCAGTGCTAAAATTGCCTGCTCTGCGGCGTCAGCATCATAATGTGTAAGCTCAGCGGCCGTATTTAAACTATTAAACAAAAAATGGGGCCGAATTCTTGCTTGCAATGCATCTAGCTCAGCCTGAGCTAACGCTTTAGTTTGCAGCTCTTTTTGATTATGAATATGCAAAAACTGACCAAATAGTGCCGCTACTAAAAACACAATTAGTAGGTTACTGCCAATAAAGTTTGCTCTCGACTCCATAGAAAAAACATCTGAAAATAGAGTCAAAAACAGCCAGCTATAAACGTAAGTTAATCCAAGTAAGGATAAAATTAAAATGGTCAGCTGATGCGTCTGTGATAGCTTTATGAGTATAACTCGACTCAAATAAAGTAAAGATAAACTAGAAAGAAAGATAAGGTGTAAAAAGCAGCTAAATATTGCAAGACGTGACCACACATCACCTAAACTCATTGGCGAGAAAGCGAGTAAAATAGCAATGACTTGGCTGACGATCAGTGTGGCAAGGACACCACGGGATTGAAAAAGAGCCGCAATCAGCAAGCCGTTTGAATTTGGCTGTTTGCTCATGGGCTCCTCTTTTATTGTTGTCTACTAACTGTTTAGATTAGCGTAGCTCAACGGGAACAGCAAATACTATGTTCTCTTCTTCACCTGGATTTTCAACAACTTGATTACCACCTAATTCTTTTAGACGTGCAATTACCTGCTGAACTAAAACTTCTGGTGCAGATGCGCCTGCAGTGACACCGACAGCATTTACATTGTTAAACCAATCAGCTTCAACATTACTCGCATCATCGATTAAATAAGCGGTCGTTCCCATTTTGTCAGCAAGCTCACGTAAACGATTTGAGTTAGAGCTATTTTTAGCCCCCACAACAAGCAGTACATCTACTTTATCTGCCAAGTCACGAACGGCATCTTGACGGTTTTGCGTAGCATAACAAATGTCATCTTTACGCGGACCATCAATCGCCGGAAACTTAGTACGAAGTGCATCAATCACATCTGCCGTATCATCAACAGATAAGGTTGTTTGGCTACAGTAAAACAGATTTTCAGGGTTTTTAACCGTTAAGCTAGCAACATCCTCAGGGGTTTCTACTAAATAAATACCACCCTTTTCGTTGTCATACTGCCCCATTGTACCTTCGACTTCAGGGTGCCCATGGTGACCGATTAACACGCACTCAGTCCCTTTGCGGCTTGCACGTGTTACTTCCATATGTACTTTTGTTACTAGTGGGCAAGTTGCATCAAACACTTTGAGATCACGACGTTTTGCTTCGTTGCGAACAGCTTGCGATACACCATGAGCGCTAAAAATGACAATGCTGTCGTCAGGCACCTGATCTAGCTCTTCAACAAATACTGCACCACGATTTTTAAGTCCATCAACAACATATCGATTATGAACCACTTCATGGCGCACATAGATAGGTTTTTCAAAGATATCAAGTGCACGTTCCACAATACTAATTGCACGATCAACACCGGCACAAAAACCACGTGGATTTGCTAATAAAATATCCATTAACCTGTTACCTCTAAAATATCGACTTCAAAGGTTAAGCGTTGTCCCGCAAGTGGGTGATTAAAGTCAATCGTGACAGAGTCACCTTGCACTTCACGAACAAGTCCTGGTAATTCAGTACCATCAGGCTGAGTAAAAGCTATAATATTACCTACTTCAGCAGGGGTCTCTGCACCAAACTTGCTGCGGTCTACATAATAAATGTTATCTGGATTTGGCTGACCAAATGCATCCTCTGGCTCCAACGCAAATGACTTACTGTCACCAGCAGCTAAACCTAGTAAACATTTTTCAAAGTTTTCTGTTAGGCTACCATCACCCATTCGCAATTTTGCAGGTTTATTATGCACCTTAGTTGAATCGGCTGCTGAGCCATCCTCTAATTTAATTGAGAAATGAAAGATCACTTCAGAGTTTTCACCAATTACAGCTTGGCTCATGCTTGTTGCTCCTTAGGACTTTCGCCTGTGAAGGCATCAAATAAAAGTAATGCGGCACCGATGCAAATTGCACAATCGGCAATATTAAAAACAGGAAAGTGCCAATTTTCATAATATACGTGTAAGAAGTCAATAACATAGCCATAAGCGATGCGGTCGTATAAATTGCCAATCGCGCCGGCTAACACTAACGCATAAGCAGAACACAAGACCTTGTTCGTCGCTGGTAAGCGTTTAAGCCACCACACTAATAACACACTGATCGACACAGCAATCAAACTAAAAAACCAGCGCTGCCAACCACCAGAATCACTTAAAAAGCTAAATGCTGCACCATAGTTATGTACATAGGTGAAATTAAAGAACGGCAGAATATCTATCGACTCTTTGTAGGCCATGGTATTAACGACAAGTGTTTTTGTCGCATGGTCTACTACTAAAAGTAGTAGACTCAGCCATAACCAAACCAAGCCACTTTTTCCGGCTAGTTTGCTCACTAACAACTCCTATGCGAACTGACGCTGTTCACCATCGCCGTCAACATTACTTACACAACGGCCACAGATTTCAGGGTGTGCTGGATCAGCACCTACATCATCACAGTAATGCCAACAACGCTCACATTTTTCAGCAGTTGTTGCGGCAACTTTAATGAATAAACCATCAATCTCAGTCGCCTGAGTACCTTCAGGCTGCGCTGTCACTGTTTCAACTGTCACGCCTGAAGTTAATAGTACAAAGCGCAGCTCATCACCTAATGCAGCTAATTTCGAGCTTAGCTCTTCACTAGCGTAGATGCTTACGTTTGCTTGTAGTGTTGCACCAATAACGTCTTCTTTACGAGCAGCTTCTAGCACACGGTTTACTTCATCACGAACATTAAGGATTGTTAACCAATCATCATTGCTGAACTTACCTTGTGAAGAGGCTTGCAAGCCATCGTACCACACTGAAGTGAATACAAACTTGTCACGCTCACCTGGTAATGCTTCCCAAATTTCTTGCGCAGTGAAGCTTAAAATCGGTGCCATCCAACGCGTCATTGCTTCAGCAATGTGGTAAAGCGCAGTTTGACATGAACGACGTGCATGGCTGTCGCTTTTAGCTGTGTATTGACGATCTTTGATTACGTCTAGGTAGAACGAACCAAGCTCACCGGTACAGAAGTTCATTAGCTTTTGTGTTACAAGCAGCATTTGGTATTTGTCGTAAGCCGCTAAGATTTCATCTTGCAGCTCAGCTGCACGACCCACAATCCAACGATCAAGCTCAACCATGTCTTCAATTGCAACTTGATCCGTTTTAGGATCAAAACCATTAAGGTTCGCAAGTAAGTAACGGCTGGTGTTACGGATACGACGGTAACGGTCAGCTGAACGTTTAAAGATTTCATCAGATACAGTCATTTCGGCTGTAAAGTCAGTTGATGCAACCCATAAACGTAAGATGTCAGCACCTAGTTTGTTCATCACGTTTTGTGGCGAAATTACATTGCCTAATGATTTAGACATCTTACGACCGTTTTCATCAACTGTGAAACCGTGTGTTAACACTTGCTTATATGGCGCATGACCATTGATAGCAACCGAAGTCATCATTGACGACATGAACCAACCACGGTGTTGATCAGAACCTTCTAAATAAAGATCTGCCGGACTCGTTAAATCTTCACGAGCATCAACCACACATGCGTGAGTCACGCCTGAGTCAAACCATACATCTAGAGTATCTTGTACTTTCATGTATTGCTCAGCGTCATCGCCAAGCAAGGTTGCAGGGTCTAAGTCATACCAAGCTTGAATACCTGATTTCTCAACCAGTTTTGCGGCTTCTTCGATTAGCTCTTGCGTATTTGGGTGAAGCGCACCTGTGTCTTTATCAACAAATAATGCAATTGGCACACCCCATGTACGTTGACGTGAAATACACCAATCAGGACGGCCTTCAACCATGTTTGCAATGCGGCTCTCGCCCCACTCAGGTAACCACTCAGTCTTTTTGATTTCATTTAATGAATCTTGACGAAGGTTAGCTTGATCCATACTTACAAACCACTGTGGCGTAGCACGGAAGATAATTGGTGTTTTATGACGCCAGCAATGTGGATAGCTATGTGTAAGCGCATGGTGGTGTAATAACGCATTGTTTTCAGTTAATACGTCAATTACGCTCGCATTTGCTTTAAATACGTGCTGACCTGCGAACATAGGTGTGTCAGGTAAGTAAACACCGTTTGCACCTACAGGGTTAGCAACTTCTAAACCATAAGCAAGACCTGCCGCGAAATCCTCTTGACCGTGACCAGGCGCAGTATGAACAACACCAGTACCAGAATCAGTCGTTACGTGATCAGCAACAATTACAGGCACTGTGAAGTCATAGAACGGGTGAGCAACCTGTAAATTCTCAAGTGCCGCACCTTTTACATAACCTAGTACATGGTAATGCTTAAAGCCATAACGGTCCATTGCATCTTTTACTAGCTCTGAACCTAAAATTAAACGCTGCTGTGCGCCTTCGTCATCAACTTGAACTAGGGCATATTCAAGCTTTTCGTGAACTGCTACTGCACGGTTAGCTGGTAATGTCCAAGGTGTTGTCGTCCAAATGGCGGTACTAACAGCACCAGTGCCATGATGGCCCTCTGCTAGTTCGAACGCATCGATAACAGCGTCTTGATCAGCAAATTCAAAACGAACATCGATTGCTGGTGACTGTTTATCTTGGTATTCAACTTCCGCTTCAGCGAGTGCTGAACCACAATCTGTACACCAGTGAACAGGCTTAGCACCTTTATGTAAGTGACCATTTTTAATGATGCGACCAAGTACGCGAATTGCGTTCGCTTCAAAGTCAAAGTTCATTGTTAAGTAAGGCTTGTCCCAGTCACCAAATACACCAAGACGTTTAAAGTCTGTTTTTTGACCTTCAACTTGTTTTTTGGCGTATGCGCGACATTTTTCACGAAACTCAGCGGCAGACACTTTCACGCCAGGCTTGCCTACTTTCTTTTCAACCATTAATTCAATAGGTAAACCGTGGCAGTCCCAACCCGGCACATAAGGTGCGTCGAAGTCAGACAAGGTTTTTGACTTAACAATAATATCTTTAAGGATTTTGTTTACCGAGTGGCCTAAATGGATATCACCGTTTGCATACGGAGGGCCGTCATGCAAAATGAAGGTTTTTTTACCTTTTTTAGCGCTGCGAATTTGACCATATAGATCGTCTTCATACCATGTCTTAAGCATCTTTGGTTCACGTTGTGCCAAATTGCCGCGCATTGGAAACGCTGTTTCCGGTAAATTCAAAGTATGTTTGTAGTCGCTCATTAATCCTACTTTCCGTATCGGCTACCTAATTTAAACCAAAACACTGCTTAGCGGCGGTTACATCATCTGCAATCTGCGCCGTCAGTTGTGTTAATGTCTCGAATTTTTTCTCATCGCGAAGCTTCTTGATTAGCTCCACGTGCATGAATTGTCCATAAATGTCTTGCGCAAAGTCGAAGAGATGAACTTCTAACAATGCACGTGTCCCATTAAATGTGGGTTTGTTGCCAATATTTGCAACCCCAAATAATTCTTTATTACCAACTTTTGCTCGCACCGCAAACACCCCATTCACAGGGCATACTTGGCGTTTCAATGCAATATTGGCGGTTCTGAACCCTAATTCACGGCCTTTTGCCCAACCATGAATAACGCGCCCAGAAATTGCGTATCCATGACCTAACATGGTCTTAGCATCTTCTAATTGCCCTGCAGCAAGCGCATGACGAATAAGAGTACTGCTCACCCTATCATTGAGTCTGCGAAAACTTGCAGTACTTTTCACATCCATGTTTAACTCAGCGCCCATAGTTTTCAGTAGCGCAAAATCACCACGGCGACGTTTACCAAAGCAAAAGTCATCGCCCACGGTTAATGCTTTGACACCTAATTTTTCAACCAGTACATGACTAACAAACTGCTCGGCTTCCATATTGGCAAATTGCTGATTGAAACTAATGCAAATCACCCGCTCCACTCCTAATTTAGCAAGTAAGCTGAGCTTATCACGAAGTCGAGTCAAACGCGCTGGTGCATTATCTTTGGCAAAAAACTCTTGTGGCTGAGGCTCAAATAACATCACGGTACTTGGCAACTGATGTTTTTGTGCGTCTTGAAGCAAGCCTTTAATCACTTCAGCATGACCTAAATGCACGCCATCAAAATTACCAATGGTCAACACACAGCCATAGTGCTGCGCGCGAATATTGTGAATACCTCTAATTAACTCCATGCCACCTTTTTGCCTTTATAAGCGAGCCCAAAACATTGATATCGAGCTTGAAACGCCGATTATAATCTTTTTTTTAGTTTGATTCAGTAGTTGCAACACTTTTTATCGTATTTAGTCGCACACCTAAAATGAATAAGGCCGCAAAGTACACAAAAACCGCCAACACTAATAACCCGCTCAACAGCAGCACTTGCTCAGTAAAGTGCCATGTTCTCCACGCAAATTGCTGACCAACAAACCACACCGAAGCAGCCATTAATATACTTGAAAACAAACACTTAAATGTAAAACCTAAACTCATCACTGAAAACTGATAGACCCCTTCTTTACGCAGTTGATGATACAACAAATAAGCATTACAACTGGCCGACATCGCTGTTGCCAACGCTAACCCCAAATAACCGATAAATGGTGCTAGCATAATATTAAACACCATATTCAACACGAGTGTTTTAATGCCTATTTTTACGGGGGTTTTAGTATCTTGGCGAGAGTAAAAGCCGGGGGCTAACACCTTGATCAACATGAAACTAACCAATCCCACAGAATAGGCCATCACACCGTAACTTACCGCTTTCACATGATCAATTTCACCGTCCTGAAACGCGCCATGGTCAAATAAAACCGTAATAATTAGCGGGCTTATCACCATTAAACCAAACATGGCAGGCAAACCTAAAAATATAACAAACCGTACTCCCCAGTCTAAGGTCAGCTGAAAATCTCTAGTACTTTTGGTGCTATGCAACTTTGACAGTGCCGGCAAAATTACCGTTGCGATACCGATACCAAATAAGCCAAGAGGAAACTCAATTAAACGGTCTGAGTAGTAAAGCCAAGCGATAGAGCCTGTCATCAACATTGAGGCAATCATGGTGTCGAGTAACAAATTTATTTGACTGATAGAAACACCAAACAACGCAGGAAGCATTAGTTTTCGGACTTTTTTAACGTTTTCATCTTGCCATCCCCACTTTGGGCGGCTCAGCATGCGTGCACGGTATAAAAATGGCAATTGAAATAGCAACTGCACTAAACCACCGACAAACACGCCGATAGCAAGCGCATATGCCCCTACCGAAAATTTATCATGAAGTAAGATAGCGCAACTAATGATCGATATATTCAACAGCACTGGAGTAAACGCCGCAACAGCAAAACGATTATATACGTTCATTACCGCACCACTAAGGGCAACTAAACTTACAAAAAATAAATACGGGAAAGTCAGTTTTAAAAGCGCACTGGCAAGTACGAACTTTTCAGCATTTTCGCCTCCTTGCCACCAATCGATAAACCAGCCAGTGCCAAATAGGGCTGCTATGACAGGGGAAGCAACGACCCCAAACAAGGTAACAATTAATAAAATAGTTCCTAAAGTGCCAGCAGCTTGAGCAACAAACAGCCTGACTTTGTCATCACCTTGTTGCTCTTTTATTTCAGATAAAACCGGCACAAAGGCTTGTGCAAATGCACCTTCGGCAAACAAACGTCTTAAAAAGTTAGGAATACGATTGGCAAACAAAAATACATCTGCAGCGGCACTGGCGCCAAGCAGGTTCGCTACAACAGCATCTCGCACTAATCCTAAAATACGCGAAATCATTGTCATTGCACTGACAATCATCCCAGAACGAAATAATCCTTTTGCCACCTTAAACCTATTATCAAAAAACCTCTAAGATGGGCGATTATGCCTAAAATATCTTTAAAGCACTAGGCTCGAACCCGACCCTTTGTTACAATGGCGATATTAACTGCTAAAGCGGCAAATTGATGTTCGTTATAAGGAGCAGTTTTTCTTGAGATGTCAAAATTTCGTTGACATTCATGATAAAAACAGGCATATTCCACGGCCTTTAAATTAAGCTTATTTTAAGATTGTTAGGAGCAAACCTTGGCTAACATCAAGTCTGCAAAAAAACGCGCTATTACGAGCGAAAAAAATCGTCAACATAACGCAAGCCGTCGTTCAATGATGCGTACTTACTTCAAAAAAGTAGTTACTGCTATTGAAGCGGGCGACAAAGAAGCTGCACAAGCAGCATTCGCTGTTGCAACACCTATCCTAGACCGTTACGCAACTAAAGGTCTAATCCACAAGAACAAAGCAGCTCGTCATAAGAGCCGTTTAGCAGCTAAAATCAAAGCGCTATAATTTGTTTTTGATGAATATATAAAAAACCGGCTTATGCCGGTTTTTTTTTATTTAGAATTTAACAAAGTAATCGCTCAATTTACCTCATTAAATTAATTCGCTAGACAATTTCCAGCTCAGGGTAAAACTTCTTCAGCATCGCTGCAATTTTCTTAGGTGTAAAAGGTTTAACAACAAATCCTTTAGCCCCCTTTTCGATCGCCTCTTTAACATTTTCTACTGTCGAATGGGCCGAAACCATGACCACATTTGCTTCAGGCGAAATTTCATTGATTTGTGAGATAATCTCTTTACCGTCACCATCAGGTAATTCAATATCTAAAAAGATAATATTGAATTCTTTTTCTTTGCATGCGCTTAAACATTGCGCGGCCGTAGAAGCCTCACGCACATTGTCTATACCTAGGTGCATTAATGTTTGATTTAAAAAACTGCGAACCGTGCCTACGTCGTCCACAATAAGAATTGAAAGCTGCGTATCCATACTATTCCTCTTAAACTATGAAGATAAACACTCATTGCACTCAAGAGTGTAACGCATTTAACCTATAAGTGATTTGAATTTGACTATTATATCAAAAACTTCGTTATAATCTCATTATAGATACCTACATTTAAAAGGCCAGATAAGCTTTATGTCTAATAAAATAAAAAAACAATCTTTGCTTGGTAAAACACCTGAACGAAAAAAACCAACGCAAGCCAAGCGCCAAAGACCGTCAAATCAACAACAAGCTCGCGCACAAGTAGCGCAACAAACAGCCCCTGAAGTAGAACTTAAAAAAAGCAAAACACGTTGGTACGCACTCGCAGCTGTTGTATTAATTCTATTAATTACACCAAAACCGATGTTAATCACTTATGAAAAGCTTGGTATGGTCTCACAAAGTGTATTTTGGCCAGGTGTTTTTGGCTATGGTGCAAACTTATTTGATTCAAGCCTCAGCCCGCGCGCAGACCTAAGCCGCAACACTATATACTTATGCCAAGATAAGCATAAACCAGATACTTGTCAGAAGTATCGTGTAACAGAACAAAGCGGTTTTATTGCAGCAATGAAAAAGCTATTAATAGATTAAAAAATCTAATCCGAAAATTAAAAATTACTTGGTTGAAAGCTGTGTAAAAGATCACCATAATGGCGCTCCTTTTTCAACACAGACACGATCAGATACGACCATGCTAAACGAGCTAGATTGGCTTTTAAACTTTACATTACTTGCACTAGGGCTAGGTGCATTTTTTATTAACCAGCTCACATTACTGCGTTTTGCGGCAATTAGCGCGTGTAGTTTATTATTTTTATCGTTTAGTTTAGATCTGATGTCATCAAGCGTTATCTCGAATATGAGCTTGGTGTTGATCAACACATTTTATTTATTCAAGGTCTACACATTTGGCCAATTGAATATCAATCAAGGTTAATCTTCTCCTAAGATAAATTGATAGAATAGGCTATCCCATCTATCATCTTTTATGCCCAAACAGCCTTCTGTTTGGGCTTTTTTTTACTTACAAAATAATTGAACTGAGATACCATAAACGGCGTATATAAATAATTTGGAGGTACCTTATGTCATTAAACGACTTCGACTTATTTCTCTCATCAATGGAAGACGTCAAACCTCTTGAACATGACACAGTTCAATTTGATTCCAAAAAGCAAGGTCCTTCGTTAGCACAACAAGAAAAACGTAAAGCCGCAGAGTGTGATTTAGCAATTGATGAAAATTATTTACGTAGTGAATACGTCGAGCTGTTAGATCCGCATAGCATATTGGCATTTAAGAAAGATGGCGTTCAAGGGCAAGTATATAAAAATCTTCGCTTAGCAAAATATCAACTTGACGCTACCCTTGATTTACATGGTCAGCCCTTGCAACGAGCTCGCAGCACACTATTTAACTTTATTGATGACTGCCATAAAAGAAATATTCGGGTTGTACTAATTCGCCATGGCATTGGCATTAAAAATAAATCACAGCCGGGTATTTTAAAGAGTTACACCAACAAGTGGCTGCAAGAAATTCCAGCCGTTTTAGCGTTTCATAGTGCTCTTAAACATCATGGTGGTAGCGGTGCAACGTATGTAATGATTAAAAAGTCAGACGAGAAAAAACACGAGAACAGAGAAATACATTCAAAAAGAAGTTAGTTGAATAAGCGATTGAAGTGCAGCATTTATACCAATACGCTTAATTTAGTAGTCTATTTTGAGGCAACATAGCCTCGTTGATAACAAGGCAAAAATTTCGTTATTTAGTTGTTCTAAATGAAAAATTTTAACCTAGTTAGCGACAGGTTTAATCCCTCAAAAAGATTAAGTATTATTACGGATTGGTATTATACATGCTGCACTAGCTGACAATGATTTGTGGTTATGATTGGCTAATATCAATGGCCTGAGCTGGTTGCTCAGATGCATTAGCTTGATTAAACCATGCTGACACACCTAGAACGATAACTGACACTACGACTAGGCTAAATTTAGCCCCACCTTGATTAGATTTCATAACGCCTCTTTTTATTGTTTTTTTATTGAGCAACAACAGAATAGCAAAGTTACAGATGTTAACAAGGTGTTTATTAAACTAATTTGTAATGCGTCAATAACCTTTTGTTCTATCAACCTGATTTATTAGATTTTTACCCTCAATTAATCTTTTAACATTACCCGCAATTTGCAAAGTGACTGACTCTAAATCTGATAATGCAGCGCAATGAGGCGTTAAGGTTATCTTTTCATGAGACCAAAATGGATGTGTTTTAGGTAATGGCTCTTCACTAAATACATCAAGCGTTGCACCTCGTAATTGCTCACTATCAAGTGCCCTCAGTAAATCTTCATCAACCACATGTTTGCCTCTGGCAACATTAATTAGCACTGCATGGGTTTGCAGTTTACTAAGAAGTGATTTATTGATAATGCCCTGAGTGTGTTGATTAAGTGGAAGTAAGCAAACGAGAAAATCAATTTGACCAAGCATTTCATACAAACCCTGCTGCGTGTAATACGTATTCACCTCAGAATCATGTTTTTCACTATTAGACCAAGCACTTACTTGAAAACCGTTGCGAAGTAAACGCTTAGCGCAGGCTTTACCTAGTTCGCCATAACCCAAGATACCCACATGTTGATGTGAATACGCTCGCTTTGGCTTCCAAGTGCAGGCTGATTGTTTTAAATAATATTCTTTAAGCCTAAGCTTGTGTGCTAACACATGAGTCAACACATACTCTGCCATGTCATTTGCAAGGTTATCATCAACAATTCTAACAACGGGAACATGCGCTGCTATCTTCGTTAAGTCGATGCTATCAACGCCTGCACCGAATGAAGAAACCGCTTTTAAATTTACCAGCTTAGGCCATAAATCAGCAGGGGCATTCCAAGCCAGTACAAATTCAACTGCTTCGTAGTCAGTACACTCAGACCAAAGCTGCACGTCAACCTCTGGTAATAACGCTTGTAATCGGGCAATTAATTGGCTGCAATCTCGGCCAGTTACAGCTACAAGTAAAATCATTGTCTTCTCCATTTTGCCTCGTACTCGAAGCGCTCTTTAAAAAGTCACACAACTGCAACCTAACTGTCACAGCGAACTCTTACCCTAACCTCATCGCTGAATGCGTTTATGTTTGAGGTTTGTATGATCAGTGTTGATAAAGTAATAGAAGCAAATTTACCACAGTTAGAAAATTCACCAAAAGTAAAAGGCTTAGTAAAGAAAGGTCTGGGTTATTTATTACATGAGCAAGAGTTTGTTGCCTTTGGTGATGCATACCCACACTTACAAGGACTAGAGTTTGTAGAGCAAGTACTTGATGAGCTGGACTTTGACACGCGCTACAAGCCTAAGCAAATGGAACATATTCCGAGTGAGGGTAATGTCGTCATTGTGGCTAACCACCCTATTGGTTCACTCGATGCATTAGCGCTGATAAAAGTATTATCAAGTGTGCGCCCTGACTTAAAAGTCGTTGCAAACCGTATGCTGATGTCTATTACCCCTATGCACTCGTTACTTCTTCCCGTTGATAACCTCTCTGGCACAAGTAAAAAGAAAGAGCTTGCTAATATCCAACAGCATTTAAAATCAGACGGTGCGCTATTAATCTTCCCTGCCGGTGAAGTTTCAAGGTTAAGTCCAACCGGAATAAAAGACTGTAAATGGAACTCTGGCTTTTTAAGGATGGCAAAAAAAGCCAACGCACCTATTTTGCCAATTTATATCAAAGCGAAAAACAGCCCACTATTTTATGGCACTTCAATGATTTATAAACCATTAGCTAGTTTATTATTAGTCAAAGAAATGTTTAAACAGCGACAGAAGTCACTAGAGTTTGAAATTGGGGCATCCATCCCTCCTGAGTCATATTTAATTGAGAATTTAAAAGATAAAGAAATAGCCCAGCTTATAAGAAAGCAACTGTATCGACTTATCACTAAAAAACCTCTGCCGTTAAAGACGCAAACCCCCATTGCAAGTCCAGAAGCAACAAAAGATCTAAAAAAAGCCATTGAAGAGTGTGAGTTATTGGGTGAAACCTCTGATGGTATGAAAATTTACCTATATCAATACTGTGGTAGCTCACCAATTTTCCGTGAGCTAGGACGACTTCGTGAAATTGCGTTTCGTGCAGTCGGTGAAGGCAGTGGTAAACGCCGAGATATAGATAAATACGACATGGATTATAAACACCTCGTACTGTGGGATGCTAAGCAACTTGAACTAGTCGGCGCATACCGACTTGCCTGCGCACAAGATATTATAGAAAAACATGGCCGCAAAGGTTTATATACTGATAGCCTATTTAGCTACAGCGATGATATGGATCCGTATTTTGAAAAAGGCATTGAGCTAGGTCGCAGCTTTGTGCAACCCAAATACTGGGGCAGAAAGAGCCTAGACTATTTGTGGTTCGGCATCGGCGCCTTTGTTAATCGTTACCCACAATACCGCTACTTGTTTGGTGCAGTCAGTGTATCTAACGCACTCCCCGAGCAAGCTAAATCGCTACTCGTTCATTATTACCAGCATTATTATAGTGCAAAACAAGTGTTAGCAATTCCAAACAATGAATATCGTCATACCGAATCACAAAAAGAACAATGTGCTCAGTTATTCGCTGGGGATGATATTAAAGAAGATTTTGTTGAACTTAAGCATGTACTCGCCAATATTGGCGCGCAAGTCCCTACCTTATTCAAACAATATACAGAACTTTGTGAGCCAGGTGGCGTACAATTTTTAAGTTTTAGTATCGACCCTGAGTTTAATAACTGCATTGATGGTTTAGTGCTTGTCGACTTAGATAAAGTGAAAGCGAGTAAAGCCAAACGCTACTTAGGACAGATACGCGAATAGTCGTTATAAAATAACTAAAAAAAGTCGGCAAGCGCGCCGACTTTTTCTTTTTTAATTAAATATATTTCTAAGCGCAGCTAAATATATTTGCTCAATGGCTTTTAAATCTGCAATGGGAACGTGTTCATTAACTTGATGAATAGTATGGTTTCTCACGCCACATTCAATCACTTGCGTGTGCTCATTAGCAAAAAAGCGGCCATCAGATGTGCCACCACTGGTACTAAGCATAGGAAAGCTGCCAGTTACTTCATGCACAGCTTGTTCAAGCTGCTGCAATAAGCAATTGCTTGCTTGATGCATGGTATAAAATGATTCGCACGGGCGCTCCCAAACAAGCGTTAGCTGCGATGCTAAATCTGCCAATGCAAACTGAATTTCTTCTTTAACGTCTTTACTTTTATAGCCATGACTATAACGCACGTTAAAACTGAGCTCACATTGAGCAGGAACAAGGTTATCTACCACATTAGCAATATTAATTCCGGTCACTTGCAGTGTTGTTGCCGAGCCAGCTTCATCTTTGTGCCAGCAAATTGCCGTTAAGCGCTTCACAACCTCTGCACTTAAATGCGCTGCGTTTATGGTGTTTTCTGGATAGGCAACATGTCCAGCTTTACCTTGAATAGATAATCGAGCAGACAATGCGCCACGTCTGCCATTTTTAATGGTATCACCAACATGCAAGTGACTCGTCGGCTCGCCAACTAGGCAACCATCAAGCACGACGCCTTGTTTGGCTAGACGCTCAGCAATCAATAAAGAGCCGTATTCAGCCTCGCCCTCTTCATCTGAGGTTATTAACCAGTAAAATGTGCCGCGTTTATTGCTATTTTGCGCTAAAAAGCGTTTGGTTGCGCAAAACATTGCAGCAACACCACCTTTCATATCTGCCGCGCCACGGCCATAAATATTGCCTTCAACTATTTCGCCGCTAAAAGGGTCAACTCGCCAATCACCTTGAGCGGCAGGCACCACATCAATATGACCCGAAAAAGCAACAACAGGCCCATCACCAAAGGTTACTTTAGCGATTAAGTTAGTAACGTGATTAAAGCTAAACACCTCACATTCAAAGCCCAATTGGCTTAACTTGTCCTCAAGCCAATCAATCGCGCCTGCTTGAGCAGGTGTTACCGATTTAAATCGAATCAAGGTTTGTAATGCTTTTACCACCTCAAACTGTGCTGATGGGTGTGATACTAATTCAACATTTGATACCAAACTCATAATAACCCTAGTCATTTAGAAAGCTTGGGTTATTACAACGAGAGATTATGACCGCAGTGTGAAAGTTAAATTAATGATTTCCTTCTTCGATGAGTGTTTCTTGGGTCACCTTAGCAATCTCTTTGTCTTCTTTCGTTAATTGTGTTCGTTGCCAACGACCTGCTGCGAACCAAAGATAAGTAATTAGCGCCACGAGTACATTGGTGATTGCAAAGGAATACCATATGCCCTGCGGTCCAAGTGAGGTATGTTTAGACAAAATATACGCTGTTGGAAATTGGATAACACACTGTGAAAGCAGTGAGACAACCATAGCATTAAGCATGTTACCTGAAGCTCTAAATGCAGCAACCACGCAAAGCTGTACGCCTATTCCGCCCCAAGTTAAACACATAACGCGGATAAACTCTGCACCACCAGCAATCACAGATTCATCATCGGGAATGAAAAAAGCCACCAAGTATTCAGCGAATACATAAGCTATAACGCCTACTAATGTCAGGCCTAGCAGCCCCCAAAGCGAGGCTAAACGTGTTATTTGTGCAGCACGCTGTGGGTTTCTCGCCCCCATATTTTGACCAACCAAGGTCGAAACAGCCATTGAAAGACCCATTGCTGGGATCATCACCATTTGCAAAATATTAGATCCTACACCATAAGAGGCAATGGTATGCGTACCAAAGCTAGCCACCAAAAACGACATAATGATTAAACCAAATGCTCTCGCTGATAGTTCAACCGACCCAGGAGCCCCTAAAAAGAAGGCTTGCTTCATATATTGCCAGTCTGGTTTAAAACTAGAGAGTTTAAGTTGAATACCATGACGGCCACGTAAAAACACCCATACTC
Source organism: Pseudoalteromonas apostichopi (assembly GCF_030297135.1). Taxonomy (NCBI): domain Bacteria; kingdom Pseudomonadati; phylum Pseudomonadota; class Gammaproteobacteria; order Alteromonadales; family Pseudoalteromonadaceae; genus Pseudoalteromonas; species Pseudoalteromonas apostichopi. The sequence goes on along the minus strand of NZ_AP028065.1, from coordinate 2,931,832 downwards.
CGATTGCAGCCGCTAAGCTTTGCGTGATAAGTGTAGCTAATGCAGCCCCCATTACGCCAAAGCCAGAGAACTCACCAAAACCAAAAATCAGTAAGGGATCGAGCACAAAATTGAGTAACACAGTACCGCTTACAATATAAAGCGGCACCTTGGTTTGCCCTATGCCACGCATTAGAGCTTGAAACATGGCATAAATAAACACAAACACAACGCCAATAAATGATACATGCATAAATTTTAGGGCATCACCAAACACTTGCTCTTCAACACCTAATAAAGTCAAAAAGTAAGGTGATAGCACATAGCCAATTAAGCCAAGTAAGGCTGCGGTTATTGTCACCATTAACATGGTTTGCGCAGCAACATGATTTACCTTATCTTGCTGGCCAGCTCCCATATATTGAGCAGATAAAATAGCGCCCGCCATAGCCAACCCAGAGCCAATAGCAATCACTAAAAAAGTAACAGGCATACTGACAGAAACAGCAGCTACTTGCTCTGCCCCTAAACGTCCTACCCAAAATGCATCGGTCAGCTGATAAGCCGACTGCAAAATATTGATTAAGATGATCGGGATACCTAATTTAAGTAGCGCTTTTGAAATCGAGCCATGAAGAAATAAATGCTGGGGATCAGCCATGAAAAACACCTAATAAGCAAATAACACCGTTAGTTTACCAGCCGTAAATGAATATAGAGTCAATAAGAGTCAATCTTTTTTTTGCTGTACCCGCTTAAAAACTTAATCTAAATCAATAAATGCCTTCACTTAGTTCAAACATTTTTGAAACTTTGATCTAGAACAGGTTTTGTCCGCTTCAACTTGGTAATAATAGCGTCAACCAAATAAGACAAGTAGTTCGCGGAGAACAACATGAAAACTAAATTAAGCATTGCATTACTTACTTCACTATTAGCACTCTCTCCTGTTGCAAACGCAAACTTAAGCGTGAACGTAGGTGCAATTAATGTAAACCCTGATAACGACAGTTCAAAAATCAATGAAGCACCAACATTAGGTCTACGTGCAGATGATGATACTCAATTAGGTATTACTGTAGATTATGCGCTTGATGACAATTGGGTAATTGAATTAGTAGCAGCAACACCTTTTAGTCATGATGTTCAAGGTGCTGGTGGTTTAGCAGGTAACAAAATTGCGACAATCAAACATTTACCACCAACACTTTTAGCGCAATACCACTTCTTAGACTCAACTTATAAGTTCCGTCCATTTGTGGGTGTTGGTCTTAACTATACAACTTTCTTTGATGAGAAACCTTCAGCAGCTTTAAAAGCAACACTAGGTACTGACGATGTAGAAGTTAAACTAGATGATTCATTTGGCTTTGCAGCTCAAGCTGGTTTTAACTACATGATGAGTGAAAACTGGGGCCTTCATGGCATGGTTTCACTAATCGACATCGATACAGACGCTACAGTTTATGCTGACGGCGCAAAAGCATTAACTTCAACTGTAGAAATCGACCCAGTTGTTGCTATGTTCGGTGTTAAATACAAATTCTAACTTTCATTTTGTGAAAGCCCATACGCACAAAAAGGCCATATATTGGCCTTTTTTATTTAATTCTCATAGCCAATTCCATATTAAAAACTAGCTTAGTGTATCCTCTCTGACCAACTAATGAATTTAGGTTGCACCTCAAAAATAAACCATTTTATATCATTAGTTTTTAATTTTTATTTAGTTAACGCTTCTCATTTTTACCGTTTTTGACTGCAATATCTGAATTTTCAGAGCCCTAGACGTGTTGTTCCCACCCCTACGCAATTATAAAATGACCGTAATAATTTTGACCTATTTAAACTAAACTAGGTGTCAGCTTGAGGTGTTAATTGAGAATAGTTATTAATTCCTTGGTGTTAATTCTTTGCGCAACTTTATTATCATGTAAAGTAAAAGACCCCAATGAAGATAAACCACAACAACAAAAGCAAGATTCAATTAGTGACCGTGAAGCATTAATTGCTGGTTCTACTGACGTCGAATTTACTATAACAGATGAGAATCAAGCGCCTCTTAGTAATGTAACTGTTTCTGTAGCAGCTCAAGAGTATCTCTCTGATGTAAATGGACGAGTCTCTATCAATAACCTTTCATTTGGTAACCATGCAATTTTCATTACACAACTAGGCTATTTCCCTAAAGCGAGCATTTTAGTAAATCAGCCTAACTTTTTCACTTCCCATATTCAGTTAGAAACAAAGCCTGCTAACTCAAAGAGTTTGCTATTTGCAGGTGATACAATGTTTGGTCGACGTTTTCTAGACCCCAAGTTAGACACCATGGGTACATCAGTACCTGATGTTAGTAATGCGCTAATTAGACCTGACTCAGCGCGAGAAGACAGTATTGCGATTACCAACCAAGTGGCAGCACTGTTTAGGGCTGCTGACTTTTCATCAGTCAATCTTGAGTCGCCAGTGACGACAATGCCAACGAATGTACACCCAACCAAAGAGTTCAGTTTCTTTTCATTACCAGAATCATTGCAAAGCCTAACTGAAATTGGCATTGATTATGTCGGCCTCGGTAATAATCACATCTATGACTATTTGCAAAATGGCCTTGAAGATACCTTGCTTGAAGTCTCAAGTGCAGGATTTCTTAATAGCGGTGCAGGCCTTAACGACTCTGAAGCATTTAAAACTGTCTCACATAACCTTGAAGATGTTAACTTAACACTTTTTGCAGCAACCACAATTACGGGAAAAGAGCACCAATATACGTATGTCGCTGATGCGAATAAAGGTGGGGCTGCGGATTTGACTAACTCAGAAGAAGTTAGAGCAGTACTTGAGCAACTTGATCCTAATGATTTTGTAATCGCACAAATGCATGGTGGCGATGAATACTCATATACGCCTTCACCCTATATAGGTAGCCGATTTAAGGTTCTTTCTTCGCAGAACACCGATTTATTAATTGGCCATCATCCTCATATTGCTCAAGGGTTTGCTGTATATAATAAAATACCGGCCATATTAGGTTTAGGTAATTTTGTATTTGACCAGCCTAGACTTGACACTTTGTTAGGTCTTGCTGTGATGCTTGATCTTGATACCCAAAGCCAAACTATTAATCGCGGCTTTGCCTACCCAATATATTTAGAGGACTATAAGCCTCGATTCACAAACGGTTTTTTAAGTCATTATTTATTGAGAAGAATCGCTGAGCTTTCTGATGATAATATTACCCTTATCCCCCGTGAAAACTACGCAGAGATATACTTTACAGCTAATCAAGCAAGTAAAAAATCTCAGCAAGTGACCATTGATATTGACGCGACTACAGACATCATCGATTTAAGACAGTATTCGCCATCATCGGCAGCCTATGTTTCATCTATTGAAGTGAACAATGAAGCGCTTGATAACCTTTTACTTGGCCGTGATATTATGGTGTTTGGTGATTTTGAAGATTGGGACAATGACACCGAAGCGTTTGAAGTAAGTCGCTGGGATCACAGTAGTGAAAGCGTTTTACCTTGCACTGATAACCCATTTAATGGCTTGCAAGCACTGTGCTCAACTCGTGATAAATTTGATAATACTCCTTCTATCATTCCATTTAGACATACAATGCGAGTTATGGAGTTAACCGATGAAGCAGGCGAGCTTGATCTCAGTAAAGACTTTTCATTACTAACCTATTTACAGTCTGAAAATGGTGGACAGTTCGAGGCATTACTGACCTATACCACTGAAATCGATGACCTTACCTTTGCAGAAAACCTAGTTCCAGTCAGCGAAGGAGGCGATCAGCCATGGCACGCTTTTAGCTATGATTTTAGTTTACCTTCAGATGAAAAGACACTTGGGCCTAAAGAGCTCCCCCCGCGTGGCGTAAAATTACAGTTTAGGCACTATCCACCGAATACAGGTGAAGCAATCACTCGCCTAGATGATGTCGCTATGATTAGCTGGCAGCAAAGTATTAACCTAAAAAACGGACAATGGAAGACCGATAAAATGCACGGTTTCGACTTTTTAAAAGTCAATTCAAGTGGTGAGGTAAGTTTAAAGCTTACATTCACTGTACTTGATTAAGGAGGAATTTTGGCTGCATTACAACAGTTGTTGCGATTAACGCAACAAAGAGCCTTTTGGTTCACTGTTTTCTTATTTGCGATTGTGCTTTTTAGTAACCTGCTGAACATATTTCAAGCGAGTGATGCATTTTTCTATAAAAAAATAAGTTCGTTTAGTAGCACTCAGAAAACAAACGTTGTGCTCATCACAAGTGAAAGTCTCAGCACTAATCATTCAGACTTAGTCACTCAGCTATCCGAGTATCAGCCAAGAGCAATCATCATGTTAGCTGATGAGCCATTGCAGCCTGCAACCAAGGAAGGGGTTTTCTATCCTTATGCTGGTAGTGATTATTGCATGCCAAAAGTGGAAATTTGGGCAACCTATCAAATGCGTATCCCCGCTGCTGATAATCTTGAATGTGAAAGTGTATGGCAAGCTGTTTTTAATTATAACCATGACAAATCTAAACTGATTAATTTCAGATTAGACGTATCTGCGCTTCCAAAATTTACCGCTAAGCGAATACTTAACTTCGACGTTATGAGTGAACAACTTGAAGATAAAGTGCTCATTGTTGGTCAACAAGCTGCTGAATTTAATGTAAATATACATGCTCCTAAACTTGAAGGCCTAAATGATCCTTTACTTCTTTTTGCTTACATCGCTGATAGTATTGAGAAAAACAGCACTATAAATGAGCTTAATTTTGCTATATCGGTAGTATTTGCACAGGTTTTTGTGTTTACTTTGCTGTTTTTCTATCAAAAAATATCTATAAGTTATTCATTTCTAGTCGCTTTCGGCATAACTATATTTTGGTGTGCTGCCGGCTACTTTTTAGTGAACTTTACAAAACTTTTCATTCCAATTGGTCAATACATCACACTGACCTTTGCAACTTTAATTTGGGTTGTAGTTGCTCGAAAGATTTCTGAAGACAAAGAGCTCACAGCTGATGTAAATAACATTCAGCAGATGATGATGGGCCGTTATATTCCTCAAAGTTTTATTGAGCACCCATCCCCATGGGATCCCATTATTCAATTAATAAGTCAGCAATTAGATCTGGAGAAATCAATCTTTTTAGCCCGTAAAGAAGACGACCACCGAGTAGTTGAAATTCGCGCAATAAATTGCCAACTCGATGATATCCAAGAAATGAGAAGAGACTATCAACGCACACCTTATAGTAATGCGTTAAAGTCATTAGGCATTGTGAAAATAAACCGTCCTTTTTTTAAACAGGTCATTAAAGGTGAAATTGAATTCATTGCGCCACTTGTATACGCTGGTGATGTACGTGGCTTTTGGGCTCTATCAATTGTTCCTAACCAAAGCTTTCATCAGCAAGCGTTTGAAAAAAACGTTAATAAGTTTGCTGCCCAAGTTGCTGAGCTCCTATTCCATTACCATATATTTAAAACAACACAGGCTAAGAATCGAACTCTAATTAATAGACTACTTACATTTAAGCTTCACGAATCGGTTAGCCAGAAGGTTAAAAGCTCACTTAATGAAATGGAGCAAAAGCTAACCACCTTAGAAATGGTATTTAACCATACCAGTCCTGCTACAGTGTTATTTAATTTGTTCGGTCAAATTATTCAAACCAATGCTTCTTTAGAGCACTTTGCTAAGCAGCACCAAATTGCTATTTTTGAAACGACAGCCCTTGATTTACTTTGTCGAAGTTGCGCACTTGATATCGAAACTGCAAAAGGGAAATTACGCTACATAACTCTAAATAAAGCTACTGTTGAGCTACCTGCTAACCTAGATAAACATAGTTATACGCTTATTATTAGAGCACTTCATTCCGATAACTCGCAAACCGCATCCGGTGCGCCTTTTCAAGTGTCTGGAATATTATTTGAATTTATTAAAGACACTCCTGAAGTAATTCCGGAGGCTAGACTTTAATGGACTTCGTTTTAGCGCTTTTTCCTGCAGGTAGTGGACTGGGTCAATCCGTTATTACAACTGTTTGGGTTGGGACTGCCGTTGTATGCCTACTCAATTTGCGCTTTGGATTTCCACTTACAGGCCTTGTAGTTCCGGGTTACCTTGTGCCATTACTCATAATTAGCCCCACCTCAGCAGCAGTTATCATTATAGAAGCTATTGTTGTATATGGGTTTATGCGTATAAGTGCAAGTTACTTGATGGAGCGCTTTGGTTACAGTGAAATGTTTGGCAGAGACCGCTTTTTTGCCATCATCTTAATCAGTATCTTAGTCCGTGTTTGTATGGATACTCTATTTTGGCCAATCATAGCTGACCAGTTAAGCCTATGGGATATTACTTTTGATTATGCATCTCAGCTTTATTCTTTAGGTCTGATTATTATCGCATTAACAGCTAACGTAATGTGGAATGGCGGTTTTAAGTATGGTCTGAAAGTAAGTTTTATTCAGTTATTCATCACTTATATATTGGTGCGATTTGTACTCATGCCGTTTACCAATTTTAGCATCGCTAATTTAGGTATAATGTATGAAGCTGTTGCCGCATCTATTATTGCTGCCCCTAAAGCCTATATTATTTTGGTTATTACAGCCTTTTTGGCCTCTCGTGCAAATTTAAAGTATGGCTGGGAATTTAACGGTATCATGCTACCTGCGTTATTAGCTTTACAGCTAACGCAACCAAGTAAAATTTTAACCTCATTTATAGAAACTGCCGTTATATTAACGGTAGGAAGCTCTCTGATTCATTATACTCGCCTAAGGCATGCACATATTGAAGGTGCCAGATTACTGATGCTATTCTTTACCATAGGCTTTATTTTTAAGCTTGTTTTAAACTATATCGTCGTTTGGTTCTTTCCAACGGTTAAAGTAACCGACACCTTTGCATTTGGGTATATGCTCGCTACCTTACTTGCCCTTAAGATTTATCAAAAAAATGCACTGGGTCTGGTACTTAGAGCTACATTTCAAACTTCTGTAATAGGTGGAAGCCTTGCCATTATTGTTGGCTTTTTAGTCATGCTTGTGCCTTCTTTACTAATAAAACAAAGTATTAGCCCTGAAGCAGAAAACTTACAAGTCATAACACTTAACCAGCAAGTGAGTCAGTATAAAAGCTATTTATATACCACTCGCTCCAATAGAGTAACGGTAAGTAGCTATAAAGCAAGTCAAGCTGTATCTGACTTCAAATATGCTATTTATCAACTGAACAAAGCCATCGAGAATAAGCAAAAAATGGGGCATCTCAGTGCCATGTTCAATTCTATCGGCTTTAAGCTTGTGAGTGATGATAATTATGTATATCTAATAGATATTGTTGAGAATCAACAACGTGGTTTATTTGTAATTAATAAAAAACCACAGACAAATTTAATAATCACTGTGCCCTACCCTATAACTGAGGGCCTTGCTAGTGACTCTGCAGCTCTTATCTTTCAACACTTAAAAAGCAAAGCACTCGTTTTTGGAGCCACAAGGACGCCTCAAGTAACGTTGACGAAAGAAAATCAACAAAGTCCATTTTACCAAGCTTTCATTAATGCATTGGAAATTAATGAGCTGTTACAGGTTCGCGAATCTAACCGTCATACTGCAGCTTTACTCAAAAGCACTCCTAGTGATGTAAAAAGCCAATATTGGATCTTTAATCGACTTCCAGAATCTATAAGTCAGCGCGAGATCCATGAATTTTTAGGCAGTGAAGCAACTTATTTTGGTAAAGCCGCCAAAAGTAGTTTACCAGCAACAGACTTTACCGGGTCTATGCTTGAGGTCTTTCTTGATGGAGATAATTACACCAATATTTTGGCGTATATTTACCGTGAAAATTATCGCTATAGTAATTTAAAACTTAATATTATCAATGAAGATATGGCTCATATTGTCGATGACTTTTCCGCTTATATCAGCAGTAAAGGCAGTTTCAATTATCAGCCATTAACTCACAGCCAAGTAGCCCTTTGGGAATTTGAAGTCTTAACACCACTTTATAAGTTAATTGAGCAAATTGGCAACTCATCACTTAATGAAGATGTATTAAATCACTTAAAACAGATTAATGGCACAGCCGAATTACTCAATTACCAGCTACAACTTGTACAAAATAGTAATGGGCGATACATACTGCTTAGCCCATTGCAAAGTAATGATGCACAGGCTCTTGGGCAAGGTATATATGCATTTTCACTGAGTAAACATGAAGCAATCAGTTTAAGTGTCCCAAGGCCAATATTCGAAGGGAATACGTTAAGTTTCGCAAGTGAGCTTTTCACTAATTCAAATGCTGCCAACTTATTAATTGCAGGTGCACATCCCTACGCTCACCCTGAGGCAAATGTTCTTGCAGCAAATAATGTCGGTTCATTATTCAATGTTGTTCATCAAAGCTATTCACGTTTTAAAGCACAACAACCAAGCTTAAATATTCAGATCCGTAGCCACAGTGCGCCATCATGGATCCGCCCTAACGCAATTGCATTTTCAAATACCCAAGTAAGGGATATTGCAACTCCTCTAATGGAAAAGCTCACTAAAGACTTAAGCAGTCTAGGAGTCAGCTATCAAGTAGTAGAAGGTCAAAAAGCCACTAGGGGCCTCGAAATTGGTAGTTCGCCACAATATGGATATCAACAGTTTAATTCAAACAGTGAACTGGCAACCTTATGGATTGCATCTGACTTTAAAGAACAGTTTTCAATTGATCAAAACAGCCTTCTGATGCGCCTTCTCGCTATCTCGAATAACCCGACTGTAACCACAATAAATCTAGCTACTTTGTCGCCTTCAAACTGGGCAGCGCTCACTAGCCATGATAAACAAATAATCCAACGAAAAATTAATAAATATACTGCTGATAAACAAACTGCGGCCTTAAAGACGATATGTTCTGAACTAAATGAGTGTGTATTACAGACAATAAAATTAGAACAGTTGAATAAATTCGTACTGATGATCAAAAAGCAAAATAACCTCATCGCCATCTATAACCCAGCTAGCAATCAACTGATTGATATAGATGTTTTTAATAACATGATGGTTGGAGGCTTTAATGTATCTAATTAAACGCTTCCTAGCTATCTTAGCTATTATCACTGTTTTATTAATCGCCTTATTTACTTGGAATAGCTTTTTGATTTGGCTGGATTCAGCAGAACCGGTAAACCCAAAAACCAGTAAAGAGACTCGCTCAAAAGTTCAATGGTTAAGTACTAAAAAGCCACTGACTTATACATTTTCTAATCAGCGGACTCACTCACTGCGTATACTTTCAAATGCTGTATTTGATCAATCGGTTACTCTTGATAAACCAGTTAATTATGCCATCAAATATACTCTTTATAATGATAAAAAAGAGGTGATCTTAGATGAAACTTACCACCACGCTTCAAAGCTAGTTAACCAAAGTGAAGAGCAACAGATCAAACAAATCATTGAGAATAAACAATCGCTTAATGTTGCGTCTGGGCAATCATTTTACCTGCCAATAGCTCATTACCCTACGGCAAAAAGCGTAGCGTTATTACTTATCCCTGAAGAAAAATCAATTCAAGGCGTGGTAGTTCGAGTTCATGCGAAAACTCCCGTTCAAAACGTTGATCCACTTAATAGTTGGTTAAAACGGCCTCTAGATAGACGTAAGCGCGCAACTGATTACCTTACCATGGGTGAAAATACTCTAACAAATACTGAAATAACGAATGCAATGGCATTTTGGTGGCAAAAAATTGCACCACAAGGTATTCCTGAAATCGACTTTAAGTCAGACATCCTATACGAAAGCTTACCGTATAATGTAATTAGTTATGACTTCAGTCAGCAGCAGTATAGCCTTGCAGCTTATTATACTAGAGGTAGTTTGTGTGCCAGTGTCAAGTTAGATGAAAGTGATAGCTTAATTTTCACTGTCAGTGATAACCAAAAACCCCCTTCATTGATCTGGTATGACAAACTTCAGTTTGAAGCGCCAAAAAAAATAAACTTTACTCAAACTGATGAAGTAAACACGTACAAAACCCCATTACTTAATGCGGGGTTAATTACAATCTGCAGTGAAAAAGAATTGTTAACTCAATGGCGAACAGAGTCTGGGGCAGTTATTTTAACAAGTTATGCTGGCAGTTATTTGATAAACCCAAAAGTGTCAGTTGAATTTGATATCGTCCCTGAAAGCCATCTAAATTTAGAACTTAGAACATTAAATAGCAGCCAAATAGACGTAACTTTATACGACAATAATAAAAAACAAATCGAACGATATGCCGTCACTATAAAAGGTGAAGCATCTAAATTTGACCGGTTAATTGCTAGCAATACCCAGAGACAAGCGGTAGGCATGCTCACATCGTATTACCTGCGTACACCGCAACAAGCACGCTATATTAAAGTTGAATCTAGCGACGATGTATACCTGCGTGTAAAGTCAAGACTCGCTAACTTTCATTATCAACGCCGCACTGCACATCAACCGCTTACGACTGAATCAACAGATGGCTTTTATGATATTGCAGCCTGGTATGAGCAAAAAGCAAGTAACCATTACGACTTGGCGCAGCGAGAACATTTCGTAAATATTCGTACTTTCACTCCACCTAGAGATATTGAGGAAACAACAACATACTACCAATCTAAGGAATTATTTAATGTTTTGCCATTATCAAATGTGGCACTTGGTTTAAATCCAAAACGATATTATGAAAAGCCAGAGCCATCACAAGAATTTAATTTTGGGATCTATAATAACAATCACTACTTCCCCTCTTCTGGCGAAAACGATAACCGGCTGATATTAAAAATAAATAACAATAGTGCTAATGAAGTCAAAACCGCTGATATCTCTTTGTCAGAAAAAATGAAATTAATTGATGAAGCAAATACTGTTTATCAAAATTGGTACGGTCATCGCCCTTGGGTAAAACAACGCCTTTACCAATTAGATAAAAATAAGCCAATTAAGCTGCTTTATTCGAAGAACAAACACCCAATAAGCATTGTCTTTAAAGCATTTCGTACTCAAAGTAATAAACCTATTACATTGAGTCTTGAACATACTGCTAATTACAAACTTGGCCTGACTAGTGAGTACAGTATTGCAAAGCAAAGTTATCAGCTACATAACTCTGAGCTATTAGAATCATTTTTAATTCACCCTAAAAAGAGCCAATTAGCTAGCTATCCTAGCGTTACATTCAAAGTCGCTAATGATATAGATTCTTTGCAGTCCGTAACTTTAACCTCTTCCGAAACGATTTGGCTATCAATACTTGAAGAGTATCTTGTAAAGGATCAAAAAGTAAGGTGGTGGAATAATGAACAATAAAATTATCGTTACTGTTCTTATATTATTTACCGCTGCATGTTGTGAGGCCGCTCAGCTAGAAAAACTCACTTCCAGCCTACGAGTTTGGTTGAATAACCAACAACGTGTACCAGAGCACTTTTCCATTAAGAATGGGGCTTTAGTAGCCAATAAGTCTCTTTTTTCGGGTGGTGAAATACATTTTAAAGCAAAAGGGAACACCTGTATTTCTTATGCTCCACATAGATATTTTGATAAACACACATTGCAAATTGCTAAAGCCTTATTTAGTGAGTGCCAAGTGTTATTGACTAATACGAAACACCGAAATAGCCGTGATTCCGATGGCAAAATAATCGATTTTAGCAAATATAAAAATAGCAGTAGTAACGCATTTATACTTGCGTACAGCAGTTCAGTTAAATCATTTTCGATTTATCAAATCCATGGATTTGCAAAGGAAAAGCGAACCACAGAGCAAGGACGAAAAGCAGATATTATTTTAAGCGAAGGCCATGTATTCGCCTCTAAACGAACTTTAGACATTGCTCAATGCCTCATTAATAAGCTAGGTATTAATGCATTGGTTTATGGGCGCGATGTGCATGAGTTGGGTGGAACACACAATGTTCTTAATTCGCTGGCTCCTGTTAATAGTCAGTTTTTCCATATCGAGTTAAGTCGCGAGCTGCGAGAGCAGTTAATAATTAACAACCAACTTTTAAAGCAGTTTAGCCTATGCCTTACTTCATAATAGCCTTTATAACATTAACGCTGCTAGCCTATAAACCAGCTCTTGCCGTACAACAAGAGCATGCTGTTCTGCAGCCTCCTATCTGGTTAAAAACCTCTCCAAAGCTAGACGTGCTCGCAACCACACAAGAGATGCAATTTGATTCGTATGAGCATCAATATTTATGGCTACCCGAAGGGCACTGGTTAGAGTTCAACCCTGAGTTATTCGACAAGTTCATTATGAGTGTGGGTAACACACAATATATACAGCAACGAGTTCAAATGGATCGTGACTTATTATGTTTAGAAAAACGGTGTCAACTTCCTGCTCTTGGGCATAACCGTGTTGTAGCGATTCAAAACCGCCAAAATGAGCGGGCTGAATTTTCTGCGCAAGTCGGTCACTATCAAACCACTGTTGATAGCTTTAAACGAGCCCTAAAACTTGCTAAGCCATCAGTATTACTTTCTTCAAGAAAAGGCAGCGAACGGTTTTATAAGTTCGATAAAGGTGATGAGGTCACTCTATATTTTCCTGATGCAAAAAAAATTAAGCTTTCGGTCAGAAAGAATATGGAGTCTTTAGATAGCCATGGTGCTGTCTATGCCTACACAGATGAAGTTCTTACTGCAAAAGTTAACATCATCAATAACCCGGCCCTTGAATACCAAAACCAAAATGTTGGCTTGGTGAATAGTGACTATTTAGCTATTGATGCGGGCCAATATTTAACCATTAAAAGCTATGCCGATTCGTATGTAAAAATATCGCAAAGCCACAGAGCCATATACGATGATTCGACAGCCATAAAAGTTGAAGAAAAACTACTACTCCCCTACTGGTTAAAAACTGCCAATGATGCAATGGAATCAGTTTACAATGAGTATTCGTTGAATGTTTTTAGTGACAGTGTATTTACAAAAAATAACTCCCTCGCAGTTAAGCGCTACTATGATTTGCTTAGCTTAATGTCCACACAAACTTTACTAGAAGGGAGCAGCGTAGTTCATGCTTCGAGCCAATCAAAAAAACGGCTAATTACTGAACTTGAAGAGCAAAGATTAGTTGATGATCAATTTTATCCACGCATTAATAAACAGGTCAGACATATTACGTCGCTTTCACAGATGGCTTTGAATTTTGACTTATTAAGCCAAAAACGAGTCACGCCGTGGCTTACCTTCGTTGCCCGTAGTAATAAAGACAGTCAATTTAAACTTAATGTTGGTGATAAAAGCTGGTTGGTTAATGTTAAAGCTACAAAAGAATACCAAACAATTCACGTCTCAGTGCCATTAAACAGCAAAACGATGACAATTCAGAAAACCACTGATGATGTGCCTGGTATTGATTTTGCTGTTTATGCCAGGACACTTACAGATTTTCCAAGTAATGAAGTACTTTATTTACAACCGGGAACCCTTTCTGAAAAAAGCCCTATTACAGCAGAGCTAATAACTGAGCACTTAAGGAAATTATATAGTGACTATTTAGCGCTAATTGAGCCTTATGCCCCAGCAAGAAGAAAAATTAAATTAGTTAATTGGCAGCAATCTTTGCTAACAGCTAAAGACTTAGCTAAGTCAGCACCTTTAGATGCGCTTGCCTTTTTAAAACCATTAACTCAAAACCCAAATCCACAGGTTGCTATTGAAGCATGGCAAATTAAAATAAATATTTTGCGTGAACAACAACAGTTTCATCTTGCAACAAGTTACTTAGAAGGACTATACAAGAGTACTCAACAAAGGGAATTACAGGAGTTTGCTTTAAAGTCTCTATTAAAAACCTACCAAGATGAGCACCAAGAAATAAAGTTGTTTGCTCTGTGCGCAGGAAACCAAAGCTTATTGGAAGAATGTAATAGTATTCTCACTAAGCTTGCAACTAAACAACAGAAAAATAGACTCGCAATATGGCTTTTAAACAAAAAGGATGAAACTCACACAATTAAGCAAGCTTATATGGCACTTGACTACCACAGTTTAAGTCCTGGATTAAAAGCTGAAGATAAGCAATATGAATTACTTTCTGGAGCCCAAGAAACATTAATAAACTCTCAAGGAAAATTGCAAAACACTGTGCTTTCACAGCATATGCCCTGGAAGTACACTGCGATAGAAGCGGTTAATTTAAGTATAAAAGCGCGCACAGAAGCCAAACAAAACGGCGAGTATCAAACTGCTTGGTTAAAGGCTGATAGTCAATACCAACATAAATTAATGCCAATATACAGCGATATTCCATCAACAACACTCATTGTTGAAAGCCAAAAAGCGGCTTCTGTTGCATCAACAATGATTGTGAGTCTGAAAGCAGGAGAGACACTCACTCTATCAGCTGATCAGAAAGCCTTTATAGAGTTTAAAAATATACCTGACGCATTATATGAAGCTTTTGATTACCGCTCTGATGCTGCAAACCAGCTTGCTACAGACGATATTATGTCATTAGTTTACGCCTATGATGCCACACAAAACGACCTTTTAATTAATGGCTTATATCTATTATCTAAAAAGCGTTTAAACAATAATGAATATACGCAACTATTACAGCGAATAGCTACAATTCCTGCGAGTGCCGCATCGACCTTTTTACAAAATAGAATAGAAAGTTTTGGCCACTGGCAACCCTTAGATAGCCTAATCGATTATGCAGGTACGCGTCTTTTTAATATTCAAAGTGCAGCACAAACTAGCTTTGCTGATAGGTTTAACCAATTCAAGACGCATCTAAAAAATAATGATGGTTTATTGATTCGCCCATTTCATACCCTTTATATAGATTTGGCCGAAACAGAGGCAGAACAAATTCGCTTTGTATTTAATTTTTCTACCGCAGAGCTTGCCCAAGCTAATGTGGCAAACTTATCCATACAACTGGCTAACAGTTTAAAAATATGGTCTGTTACGGAGCAGCAAAGCATTCCCTTTACATTTAATAAACGGGAGTTAGATAATAATGTCATTGCCCTACACTGGCTTAACCCCTATTTATCTCAACAACTAAAAGTTGAAGTACAGCAATATATTGCGGGTCGGTGGAGAAAGATAGAATTACCTACAACGCTACTATTTTATTCTGTTATTCCCACTACCCCTTTGCTTGCGACTTTAAATGCAGATCGTTTAATCAAGTTAGAAAAGATAAATAGCTATAGTCGAAGTGAACGCCAATTTTTCCATCCTGCAGGCAAAATTGAAGTCAAATCATCGGAACTTGAACATGTTCGCCTGTATACTTGGGAGCTTAGTGATCTCAATAATAAGATTTCAGAATTTACACAAGCACAAATTCCTTTGCCTGATTTAGTAACTTATCGAGTACCAGAAAAGCAAACAATTGTAAGTGATCAAAAGTCATTTCAAAGTGATGATCTTAATTGGCAAGGTTTTATACAATTTGACCAACAAGAAATATTTCAAACCGCTGAAAATATCCCAACCCAACAGAGCATTGATATTGGCGCTCGTTTACGTATTAACGACGACAATGATTGGTACCAATTAGAAGGTTACTACTCATTTAGTAAAGAACAAACGGATCTAATTGCACTCAATGGTTACTATTCATGGCAAGATGATACAACTCCTTGGTATGTTGATGCGCAAATTCAAAGCCGTTGGCAACCAAGTCATAATGGATTTGATCTTCAATATGCCCTTGATAGTAGTTTCAGTGTAGGACAAAAATGGCAACGTGATTCTTCGCATCGTCACCAATGGCAGCTAACTCCATTTATTCGTTACAGTAGTGCTGATTTAAATGATTACCTCAGTGACGACCTACTTAATTCAAATGTATTTAATTTTTACCGTGAAAACCATGCCTCGGGATGGCAAGGGTTTTATCAATATCGTTATCACCCTTGGGTCGATAATTATTTAAATTTTGGTGTGTCATCAAGCTCAAACGATGATTGGACGAGCTTAGACTATCTGCACTTCAACACCAGTTGGAATCAATATTATCAAGATCACATTTTCCAACTTGGCATTGATAGCTATTACCGCTTTAAAGATGAAAACCGTGCCACAGCTACGTGGCAATACATCACACAGTTTGCTTGGCAAACACAAATTAGTTTAGGTGATTTTTCACATGGTTGGCTAAAGGTGCGACTACAACAGGATTGGGTATGGGACAACCACAATATTAGCATCGAGTTTTCATCTGGTAACAACCAACATACCGGATTTACCCCTTTTGCCCATGATGAAATCATTTTCCCAGCACTTCAATTAAATCATTTGCTAGAGCACACTGACTATGAGTAACCACTTACTTACAAAACGCCTTGAAAACTTGCTTTTCGCAGACATTGCCAGTTTTTGGTTAGACTTATATCGCCAAAAATACCGCGAACTAGTTGATGAATTAAGTGAATGGGAATTAATAAAAAATCAGCCTGATGACTATGAGGAAGATGATTGGTTACTACTGCAAACTATTTCATTTTTAACTCATAAAATTGATACCCTACAAAGTCAATTAATCAAAATTGATGCCGATCACAGGCGCTTTATCGAGCGTTTAAATCATGCCGAATTAAAAGCTGAGCGTGAGTTTCATATTCTCGATTACGCGTATACTTTAGGTGCAAACCGAGAACAATTAAAAAAAGATCAAGATGCTTTTCAACGCTGGTTTGATGAGGGAGCTATCATCAACAGATACCAAGATAAACTCTCTGAACTTGAGCAATCTCTTAAGTTTTTAATAGGTAAACTGGGTGATTTAACTAATCGCTATTTACGGATCCACTCGGGGGAAATAACCAAATCATGGTTAACACTCAATTTAGAAAGCTTCTTTTTGGGGCTACTAGAAAAAAGTGAGAACGAAGCTATTCGTAACTCTATTTTTCGCGCCCTTGCCAACCAGGTAAACTTAATTAGCGAATATGTAAGTGAAACTCAATTCGATTCTGATCTTGTTGAGCTGTTATTACTGTCTCTTGAAAAACAATCAACCCCACATGCTGCAAAAGTAGATATTTTAGAAATTCTGATCAATTTAAGACCCACTTTTACTCACTATTTTATGCGCTCTCAAATTGATTTAGATGTTTTACCAAATGAAAAAATCGAAGCTCAGCACCTGTTTTTATTGGCGTCATTTTCAAAAATTATATGTAAACAGCCTAAATTAAGTGAAGCTAATTATAAGCTTCTCATTTTACTTGCTAAGCATACTTACCCTCGAGTAAGGCAAAGCGTCATTGAACAATGCGCATTATTACCCAGGGCATTTGCTCTCAAACTATTAACAGTTCGGCTCCAAAAAGAAACCCATGAAGCGGTACGACTAACACTCATTAAGCAATTAACAGATCCTCGTTTAACCAAAGAGTTGCAAGTTTTTCACATATGGCGAAAACAACTGAAAATTGCACCAAGCTTTGCCCAGAAGCGTTTATTACTCGAGTTAACGCCAAGGATAATGTTCAACTTACAAGTTGATTATGATCAGCAAAGCCAAGCAGATATATTGTTTAAGTCTTTTATCAATGTCTTAAATACGCAGCTTGAAAATGAGAAAGATACTGCCGTAAAGCGAATTATTAGCCGTGTTAGAGAGCAGCTTGTCAGCTTTGTGTACCAGCAACAAGTCGCTGAGCTCGAGTTTAACTTAAACTCAAACTTTACCATTAATTTAAACTCTGAATGGGTTGAGCAAGATTTATTAGGCCGAATTTTGAGTAAGCAAGCGCAGAATAATGAAGCCTTTAATGTAGCAATGAAAAATAAAGGCTGGCAAATACAACGAGGTTACAGGCGGGGCTTTCGTTTTTGGCGGCTATGGCATGAATTTAAAAATCCAAGTACAGGTAAACGCCAAAGCTTTAATCATGTACAAGCCAGAAAACCAAGTGCATTTATGCATGTGCCGAGCTGCACCGTCGCGGAGATTAGCCAAACGGAGGTACCTGGAGAGCCCCGGTTTGATGCTAAACAGTTTAGTGCTCGACCTCATTTACCTATGTTAGATTTTCTACTGAGTACATTGTCACAAGACAATCTGAAAACGCCAGCTAAATCGTTCACTCCTGATGGTATTTTAATCGTCACCCCTCCCTGTAACGTACTCCAACGCATGTTTGCGTATAGCTGGATTTCTTTCAACTTTGAAAAATTAGATGATTTACGAAATGGTTCTGACCACGAACAACAAGACTTTCTAGAGTTAATAAAAGCAAGAGGCTTCACACTTGATTTCCAACAATATGGATCCGTGCTTAATGCCGAATTCCCTGTTGAGCCGAGTATTGCCAACTTATATCAAAAACTATCCCTCACGCCCTTCTTGTTTAATATGTGGTCAAGCTTTAAAGAATATGCCTATTCGCTTTATCAAAATAGTATTGGTCAACTGATCTTTTTCGTTATGGCTTTCTCAGCCTACTTTTGGGCTCGCCACATAAAAATAAGTAGGCAAATAAAGTCAGATAGAGCCAAAATTCCCGTTTCAATCGGGGGTTGGGGAACACGAGGAAAGTCAGGAACTGAACGATTAAAAGCAGCATTATTTAGTAGTTTAACTCTTAAAGTGATTAGTAAAACAACAGGTTGTGAAGCAACTCTTATTTATGCAAGAGCAAGTGGAGAGCAATTCGAAATTCCATTATTCAGACCTTTTGATAAAGCGAGTATTTGGGAACAAAGCGATGTTTTGCATTTTGCAACAAAAGTAAAAGCCGATGTATTTCTTTGGGAATGTATGGGATTGACCCCGCGCTATGTAAAAATATTAAGAAATTGGATGGATGATAACTTTTCAACTATTACCAATGCTTACCCAGACCATGAGGATACATTAGGTCCAACAGGAATTGATGTTGCAAATGAAACAAGCCATTTTATCGGTGAGAATAGTTTAGTGTTCACCAGCGAACAAAATATGAACCCAATTCTTGAATTAAATGCAAAACAAAAAAACGCTAACTTAATTCAAGTTCACTGGGCCGATGGTTTGCAAATAACTGATGACATTCGCTCTTTATACCCCTACCAGGAACATCCATCCAATATAGCACTCGTGTGCAAAATGGCGGAACATATCGGCTTAAATAAAGATTATGTATTCAAAGAAACATCCGCACGAATAGTGCCTGATATTGGCGTATTAAAGCACTTTACTGAAGCGCCTATCGGTAAAATTAGTCAATCGTTCGTCAATAGCATGTCTGCAAACGAACGCTTAGCTACATTAGAAAACTGGCAGCGCCTTAAGCTTGAAAGATTAAATAACGACCCAAAAAACCAGATAATCGCGCTTATAAATAATCGTAACGACCGTGTCGCGCGCTCAAAAGTTTTTGCTGCGATGCTCAGTAATGACCTACGTTTTGACCGTGTTGTGGTAATAGGAAGTAATGTAGAGGGATTCTACAGTTACTTTCTCGATGCATTTATAGAAAGAGTAGAAAAGTTAATTGAAATTAATGATCTCGAAAGCCTAGATAAGCTTCTAGAGCAATTTAATTTACTCACCAGAGCTGAAGTTAGAGCAAGGTTTAGAATTGCATATGGCAGTGTAGCAGCTGAGAATTTACTTACACTTAGCGAGGGGGTTGTTAATAAATCTTACATAAAAGAGATCACAGGAGAGATCCCTGATCAAGAACTAACCATAATTCTCTATACCCTGCGTATTTATTATCAGCGTATGCACCTGGATTACCTAAAAAGTGATATCGCAAAGAATAGTAAAGAAATAAAAGAACGCTTGATTTCCATCCTCCAATCTAAAGTCACATTACTTGACGATAGCAATATATCTGCAGATGAAATAACCAATTCGATTGCGGATTTAGCTTTGCCCAATACTCATCAGGTCGTTGTTGGTATGCAAAACATTAAAGGAGCAGGGTTAAATTACGTTTATGCCTGGCAGCAATGGCAAAAAATATCACAAACTATTACGAATATGCTGAGTAAGCCCTGCACAGCTAAAGAGTTCAGAACGGCATTAACTAGTTTAAATATGATAGTGTCATTTAACTTACTTGAAACTGACTACTTAAAACAAAAGTTAGATATATTGAAGAAAAGTCAGCTTGCTCAAAATGAGTTCTGCCAAGCAGAAATAACGACTCTTCAAGAAAAAGTTAATGAGGAGTATTTAAAAGTAGACGAAGAAAATTCGCAATCTCGCCCTACTCGTTACTTTAACCAAGTGATCGAATCATTTTTAGATGCAGGTGCTGCTGTAAAACGTAAAAAACGTGCTATTCAAATATACAATGATATAGCAGAACAGCGCATAACATTAGAAAAAGCAATTAAATTACTTAGCGAGATGAACCGTAACCAAAAGTCAGGTTGGTTCACAAATAAACGAAAACTTTACGACAAAAAATAAGAGAACTTTATTATCAATAAAAATAAAAACAATAATGAAAAATAATAAAAACAAATTCAAAAAATAAAACACAAATAAAACAAAAATAAAAATAAGAAATTTCCTACAAACAAAAATAACCAGCCTCATCAATATATTATGTGCAAATTAAAAATAAAACAAAATAAAACATCGTACCTAAATTGAAAATAACTTTATAAAAGATAAAAATATAACTGATAAAACATTTTATCTAATACAAAGGATAGTTATATGAAAAGTTTATTTTATAAGTTAGCTGTATTACCACTTGCTATTACCTCTGCACTTGCCGTGGCTAACACAAATTTGATTGAAAATGGATCATTCGAAACCGAGGTTGTCACTGATCATAATGGCCAATGGCAATTATTCAATGAAATCACTGGTTGGACACGCAGCGAAAACGCACCTTTTGAAATACAAACGAGTAGTCTAGGAATTCTCAAAGCGAAAGAAGGCCAAAAATATCTAGAACTTGGCTCTACGCAGCAATATAGCGTGTCTCAAGCCGTAGCTACAACAGCTGGTAAAATGTATGAAATTAGCTTCTATTACTCAGCACGTGTGTCTGGTGATGATACAGCGAGTACAGTTGAAGTGCTGTGGAATGGTGAATCCTTAGGTGTTGTTAATGCTAAATTTAAAGGTTGGACTAAGTACAGCTTTACTGTAGAGGCAACTGGCACAAGTTCAGAGATTACATTAGATGGCGTTGGTAGCAGAAGTAGTGTGGGTGGCTTCATCGATAATGTTTCTGTAAGTGAAGCTACAGAATACTGCTCAGTCCAAGCGGGTTTGTATGCAATTAATAAATATGGTTCTGATTCAGAAGGCTATATTTACCACTTAGACCCTGAAACATCAGCTGTAACAAAAGTTGCTGGTGTTACTAATACAGCTGCAAACATAGCAGGTATGGACGGTAAGCTATACTTTATGGAAAAGCTAGATAGTGAGACTAGAGACTCAAAAATTTACAGTCTAGATTTAGCATCAAATACGCAAAGCGAAGTCGCAGATACTAACTCTTATACTATTATTCGTTCTACAGTTTCTCCTGATGGTCTTAACTTACGTGCAACAAGCAAAACCTACATGTATGACTTCAACCTTGAAACTGGTGAAAAGACAGTTCTAGGAAAACTAAGCTACGAAGGTGAAGAGTTCATAGGTGGTGATATTGCATACTCAAGTGACAATAACGTACTTTATGCATTAACTGAACAAGCACTATACACAGTTGATCAAGATACTTTAGAACTTACATTAGTAGGTGAGCATGGAGTTAACTGGGCATCAGGCCTTGCAGTTGCCGATGATGGTACGATCTATGTTACTGGAAGAAAGAGTGGTCAAAGCGCGAAGCTTTATACGCTAGATCAAAACACTGCTGAAGCAACATATATAATGCGAGGTCCAGCTAATCTAAATGATCTAACATTTATTAGTGGGTCAACTTGCTCAACACAGTAAACTTTTAATATTATAAATGCCAGTTAAATACTGGCATTTATAACTATAAAAACTTCAACACGAAACACTCACCTAACGCTCTCAAAAAATAAAAACAAAATATCAATAAAAAATCTTAAAGCAATAAAAAAATATCAGACAAAAAATTATAAAAAAACATAAAAGTAAAATAAGAAATTTCCTACCCTAAAAAACAATATTAATATTCAAGCACTTAAACACAAAAAAACAATTAAAATAAAAAATATAAAATATAAATATTTGATATTTAAATTAATAACATTAAAATTTTAATATTAAAAAATAATGGAGAAATTCATGAAAAACTTTGTTACTAAACTGGCTGTTTTACCTCTAACTATTGTATCGGGTATTGCAATGGCTGGCACAAATTTAGTAGAAAACGGATCATTCGAAAACACAGATACAGTGACCGATCACAATGGTCAATGGCAGTTATTTAACGAGATTCCTGGCTGGACAAGAAGTACTCATGCTAAATTCGAAATTCAAACAAATAAACTAGGGATCGTGACTGCACAAGAAGGTAACCAATATCTAGAGCTTGACTCAACAGCCAATTACAGTATTTCTCAAAATATTACTACACAACCAGGCAAACAGTACGAGTTAACCTTTTACTATTCTTCCCGTAAGGAAGGTAATGAAACAACAAATAAAGCTGAAGTTTTTTGGAATGGTAGCTCTTTAGCTGTTGTTAATAGCTCAAGTAAAGGCTGGACAAAATATAGCTTCATCGTTGAAGCTGATAGCACAAGCTCGGTATTAAGCTTTGCAGGTACTGGTACATCTGATTCAGTAGGTGCATTCATCGATAACGTAGTAGTCACTGAAGTTGCTGAACCATGTGCTGTTGCAACAGGTTTATATGGTATTAATAACTTTGGCTCTGAGACTGAAGGCTATGTATACCACTTTAACCCAGAATCAAGCGCTGTAACTGTTGTTGCAGGCCTTAACAATACAGCATCAAATATTGCCAACAAAGACGGTATGCTGTATTTCATGGAGCAACTTGATAAGAATAGCAAAGCATCAAAAATCTATAGCCTAAATTTAGCCACTAACACACAAGCTGAAGTTGTAGATGCGACATCATTCCCTATTTACCGCTCAACGGTAACTGCAGATGGCCTGTTTTTACGTGCGACAAGCAAAACGTATTTGTATGACTTTGATCTAACTACAGGTGAGAAAACAGTATTAGGTAAGCTTTCGTATGAAGGTGACACATTTGCAGACGGCGACATCGCATACTCAAGTGACTACAACGTACTTTACGTGTTAACAGGAAAGGCGCTATATACTCTAGATGAAGGTAGCCTAGAGTTAACACTAATCGGTGAGCACGGTATAAACTGGGCATCAGGCCTTGCAATTGCAGATAACGGGACAATTTATATCTCAGGTAGAGAAAGCGGCGAAAATGCAAAAATCTACACCTTAGATCAAAACACCGCTGAAGCGACATTCGTAATGGATGGCCCAGCACACGTAAACGACTTGACGTTTGTTAGTGAAGCAGTTTGCGCAGCAGAGTAAACTGTGTTTAAAGCCATAAAATGCCAGCTTAGCTGGCATTTTTTTACTGACCTTTGGCATCACTTATTTGTGAGTTTCTTTTGTTCTAACATTTCTTTCCAGTGCATTACTTCTGCAGGCAGAATAGGTGCTACACCATTAAAACCAGCAACCTCAAGCATCTCTTCGACACTTACAACGCCTTTTTTGCGTTTAAAAACACCGCGCACATAAGCAATCGCGTGCAGGCCACGATCAGAGTGAAACTTTTGCTCAATATAAAAGTATTTATGATCCCAGCCAACCAAACGTGTACTAACCGTGTACCTTTGCATTGGTTTAATATCGCGAATATAGGTAATTGCAGTTGCGTTAACGATTGGAAACCAACGGCGTTTCATAATGTGCTTTAATAAACCTACTCGCTCAGTCATCCAGGTACGGGCAAGATCCATCATCGCTAAATAACGAGAATTAGTCAGATGGAAATTAATATCGCAATCCGTTGGTAACGCTTTGAATTCAATATCAATTGTGTCTAACAGTTGTTGATAATCACGATTACGTTTAATTTTAAAAAACAGTAGTATTAGTCGAAAATAGAGGTTCACGGCAAAGGTCTAACCAGTTGATGATGCACAAAGTGTATCACAGCATATTGCTAAGGCGAATATTCTGCTCTAATCTGTGCATATATTAGTATAAAAAAAGAATAACCTAATGAAATTTTTTAGTTTGGTAACTTTATTTAGTGCGAGTTTATTCACCACTTCAGCATTTGCTGACTTTAACTTTCCTGGTGAAGGTACTTTAAAGTACCCAACGGGTGTAGAAAAGGCCTTTAATTTTGGCTTTGCGTGGCAACAAGATGCTGAAAAATTCTCGATTGGTGATAAAAGCTATGACATGTCTCTGCCAGAGTCATATTCAGTGACAATTACACTTAGCAAAGACGAGGAACAAGTATGGGTGCAGGAGTTTAATAATGGCTTTATTGAGGGATTCACTTGGCAAATTGCCGATCACACCCTAAAACTCGAAAAGCGCAAATTTAGCGATACTGTAAAAGGCGATTATGTTATTAGCCTGGATAACCGAGATTACTTTTTTTCTCGCAATAACATCAGTATTGTTATTAAATTCGACAATGATGGTATTAAGAATATCGCCATTGATGGTGTCACCAAAGATATGGGTACCAAACAGTAATACCATTCGCTTAATTAATTGGTCATTTTTAGGCAATAAAACCTCGTTGATTTCAAAAAAATTTGTTATTTAGTAGTTCTAAATCAGAAATTTTTAACGCAGGTAGCGACAGCTATAATACCTCAAAATGGTTAAGTATTATTGCGGATTGGTATGATATTGAACAACAAAGAAAAAGGCTTGAGTTTTCACCCAAGCCTTTTTTATTTAATAAATTAAGTTAGTATCATTAAACCTTTACAGTCTTACGATTAATCCCATAATCTCGAAGCTTATTTGCTACTGCTGTATGACTTAAACCTAACCGCTTTGCAAGCTGACGAGAGCTTGGATAAGCAGGGTAAAGCTTGCGAAGTAAAGTCGCCTCAAAACGTTTTACCGCTTGGTCTAAGGTTCCTTCAAAGTCAGACTCAAGATAACCTAAATCATGGGTAAACGTTGGTAACTGCAGATGCTCAATACGCAATTCGTTATCATCTAACAACGACACAGCACGATAAATCGCATTTTCTAATTGGCGCACGTTACCTGGCCATGGGTAATCTTGTAAAAAACGTAAACAATCTTCAGACATTACAGGCACAGAATGACCATTTTGCTGGGCATACTTTTGAATAAAATGCTCAGCCAAAGGGCCAATATCTGCTTTTCTATCACGTAATGGCGCAATTTCAAGGGTTAACACGTTAATTCGATAGTAAAGATCTTCTCGAAATGTTCCTTCTTGGACCATTGCAGGTAAGTCTTTTTGTGTTGCTGCAATAATCCTCACATTAACTTTAACTTCGTTTTCATCACCGACCTTACGGAAGGTACCGTCTTGTAAAAAACGTAGTAACTTAGTTTGCAGCTGAGTCGACATTTCACCGACTTCATCTAAAAACACTGTACCACCATCAGCTTGCTCTAGCACACCACGTTTAGGTGCTGCATTCTCTTCATAGCCTGCATAACCAAATAATTCTGACTCAGCGACATCATCTGGCAAAGAAGCACATGATAAAGCGATAAATGGTTTTACTGAACGGTTTGATGCGTAGTGGCAAGCACGGGCGAGTAACTCTTTACCTGTGCCTGTTTCACCAGTAATGAGGATCGGCGCTTCAAGCTGTGCCATTTTGCGTGCTTCACGAACAACACGACGCATTGCAGTACTAAAATTATGTATAGTTGCAAAGCTTTCTTGGCCATAACGGCGAAACGCACTTACTTGCTGACCTAGTCTACTTTGTGATTTGATATTGATAACTGCACCGGCTAACACATCCCCTTCTGCACCTTGTGGTACTGAAATTGGCAGAATATCAGCAATAAAGTCTTCGCCAGCTACTTCGACACGCGTTGTTTGGCCAAGTACTTCTTTACCTTCTAACCAGCGAGTAAAGTTAAAGCCTTTAAGCAAGTTATTTATATTAGCGCCAATCACTTCGCTCTCAGATAATTGTAAGTCGCGACAAGCAGCATCATTACATAAACGCACCCACCCTTTAGCATCAATAGATATAACACCATCAGGTAATGCACGCAGTAATGTATTTAACTCATTATGCTCTCGCTCAGAAGGTAAGAATGCAGTCGTACGAACGTCTTTCACACCATCTATCAAGCGGATAGATGGCATAATTTTTTGGAATTGTTCAAATTCAATAGGCGGAAAGCTGACATACATTCGACAATTAACCGAATCTACTTCGATGCCTTTTAAATCAACTTGGTAACTCACCAAGATATTGAGAATCTCTTGTGCGATACCAATTCGGTCAGCACAGTGGATATCTAAACGCATTACATCCTCAAAAAACGGGAACCTATAGTATGAGAATGATACGCTAACTCCCTGCAACTGGGTAGTCTATTGTAAACAATTTTGGACAAATAACTTAATTAGTCGGGTACTTGGTCCATTCTCCACCATCTAATTGGATGTAAGGCTGCCCTTTTATATACATCATTACCGTATCTTCATTCTCGGCGACCTTGGCTGAAGTTGGTAAATTATCAAGCACTCGGTTAATGGGTACCGTACCTGTGAACAAGTCAAGCTTCATCGTATTGTTGATTAACTCTGACAGTGAAAAATAACTCATTGTTTCATCAACGACATTCAGCCCATCATGCTTTATATCAGGACCGATGAATTTAACCGCAGTTGGCACTGAAACTATTGAAGGGCTCGGAATTTCGCGCAAACCAGAGAATTGTAGTTTATCACCCTGTAAGGCAGCCCCATGTTCCGGCACAACCACCAGCATTACATTTCGACCTTGCGCTTTTAACTCAGTTATAAACTTATCGATGTCATTAAATAAGCGCTGTTGTCTAAGCGGATAGCTTTCAAAGCTATTCATACGTTCACGACCAGCAAGTTGATTACCATCGTGTAAGCTAATGGTGTTGTAATAAAGAGCCCTAGGCTGCTGACTTGTACCTTGTTTATTCAACCAGTTAGTGAGTATATCCGCATCAGAATAAATGGGTTTGCCATCAAACCCATATTGCGCAGCACTAAATTGACTAAAATCCAGTTTCGGCACAGAGACACCACCGTATTGTCTGATCAAACCAATAAAGTCATCAAAGTGACCATCGTGGTTAAGAGCAACGCTAGTCTTATAACCAAGTTCTGCAAGATTAGTGAATAACTGACATTGCTCGTCAACAGGTTTAAATAGTTGCTCTTGACTTGTTTGCCCACAACTTGCTCGTAACAAACGAATTGCCGCAGGACCACTGTACGAAGTTGCTGAATTAAATTGGCTAAACAAGATATCAAAATCAGCAAATAAGTTACGTGGCTCAACACCTATCGCTTTTAAATCGGCCGTCGCTAAAGAGCATATATTAAGCACAACAACATCAAATGGTTGACCATTAAATACATCTGGAAACTGGCTTTGTAGTAAGTTCTGTTGCTGGTAAAAGTCTTGTAACTGTTGATCCGGTGTCTTTTGTTTTGCTGTATCAGAAACTAAAACGGGTACTTGTTTTTTTGTAGTTTGGTTATTGCTTGCAACTTGAGTTGTAACCTCATCACTCGTAACAGCCCCACCTAACCAAAACGCATAAACAAAGCCGATGATTGATATACTGGTATAGCGCAACCATTTTACAGTTAACCAATAAAAAACCACTAAAGCAAAGAGCGCAAAAATCATATCGAGGCTAACAACGCGCGCTGTGATCTCAAAAAAGTAGCCGATGCTAAAGTCTTGTACATTGCCGGCTTGCTTGGTGAGCCTAGAAATCGGGGGCAACCACGAGTCGTGATACAACAAGGCCACTCCTACCACCACACTCATAGCGTGTTTGATACGATACAACCAAACATGTTGAAAAGAGATAGCTAGAAAAGCAAAAAATGCTAAGTTTGCAAATAAATCAAAAGAAATATCACCTCGGCTATACAGAACAAACTTAACTAAAAAGTATAAATTCCAAATACCTAATCCTGAAAGCCTCACTTGTTATCCTTCTTGTGTCGTTTTGGCGTATAAGGCGTTAATAATACATGCCTAAATGTTAGTTTTCGGTAGAGCACTACGGCTTTATTTAACAGTACCTTACCAGTATTACTTAACAAGATACCGATTAGCATTGCGATGATAAAAGTAATAAAAAACTGATTTAAGCTCATGATAGATCACCTTTTAAGGTCACTTTTACTGGCTCGGATATTGGTCGAATCACTTTTTTGAATTCCGGTGTCTCTGTATTTAAAGTCGCTATATCTGAACCTTTTGCATCAAAAATATAACTCACATTTTCTTGTAATTGTTGAGTAAAATCAGTTATTTCAACATTTGCAAAATTACGTTGTATACGGCGACATTCTTGCTGAATATAAAAATGATCGGCAATGACATTTTTAGACATAAAAAAGTCACTCACCTGTAATTTAAATAAATGCTTAATCGCACTTTCTACATCATGCTCTCGACAAGCATGCAGATATAGATAAATCGTGCCATCTGCAAAACTAAAAATATCTCCTTCACGTTTCACATGAAATAAATGCAATGGGTGTATAGCATCAATGCGAGGTAAAAGCTCTAGCATAACAAGCACCCCACTTACACCAAGATTTGCCGCAGAATCGCTATGTTTGGTAACCTGCTGTGCAAACTTGGTGATTGGTAGATAGCCTTTTGCTAAGGTATTTTCACTGTATTTCAGAACATCATCAATTGATTTAGGGAGTGGTCTTGAAAATTGAAATCCTTGAATTGACTGAATTTGTGATAGCAAACGCGAAGGCTCAGAATAACTATATAAAATAAGGTTAACCCCTAAAGTTAAAAATAAGCACTCGTCCTGATGACGAATTATGCCATCAACATTTTGAATAACTAATTTCAGTCGGCGACCACATTTCTTTCGAAGAGAGAAACAATCTTTGGCTAACGCTTTTAAATCAGTGTATCGGGTAACTGCAAAAACTAACGTCGCTGATTTTTTGGTAAGCCCTTTAGAAAAAAGAGCATCATTATCATCAATTATTTTATAAAACACGGGTAGCTTTGTACCCTCAGGTACAGCACTGCGAGTTAGCCATACCTCGTCTTCATCAAAGTCTTGCTCCGTTGCTTGCGACTTATCATCAGCCTCTTGCTCTACCTCAACTAATGCAAGTTGACCATCATGAAGCTGTAAATTAACCGAACGCCCAGCGATAACTCCTTCTTTATGACACCAATAATCATACTCAAGAGTGCGAATTGATGCCTCTTGAGTTATATAAATAAGGCCATCAAAGAAACGGTTTAAGGCTAATAACTGACGTCTCAATTCACTGACATAAGCACCTGACATTAAAAACACTAAAGTGACATTTTTTGATTGTGACAAAGCAACATAGAGCTTGAGTTTTTCACCAAGCTGCTGTTCGTTCAAAGAGACTAAATGTTCTGAATCGACATGCACGATAACCGTACTGTTTTTCAGTTGCTCATACTGTTTTATTTCGTTAATAACACCACGGGAAAAATGCAAACTTTTTGATACATTCTCATTATGATGTAAATGGAATGGGTGCAGCACCTTTTGTTCGAACAGGGTAAATAATAACTCGCTTCCCTCTCCTTCGAAAAATAATTCGACTTGTTCAGAAAGCAAAAAAACCGAGTCTTTATGATTGGTTAAAAGATGCCTTGTTAACTCTAATAGCTGATTATCTAGCGGGGCAAGTAAAGCATAGTTTGCGCCTCGCTTTAGCTCAGAGAAAGCTCCGTTTAGTCCTGTAATATTTAAATGAGGCACCAACAAACCCTTAAAAAAGATACTTTAGTACTAGTTTTAAACGCTATTCTATATATAATGCAGATTATGTCCATGGATCGTGAACATTTTTAAGCTAATTTTTCTCATAACGGTTTTTTAGATGAATGACTTTGCAGTAAAAAATTCACACACCTTAACTCAATACGATATTGAAAAGTTGTTACGACAATTTGGCGGCAAGGAAACGGATTATGTTGAAATTGTTGATGTTGAAAAAAATCGCAAAACGATTGAAAAGTACCCTTTGCTTAACGATATCGCATTAGCAACAACACAAACACAGAGCACGAAAAAAGTTAACAAAAACGCAATAAAGAATCATAAATGAAGCGAATTTTTATAAAAGGAATTAAAGGTGGCACTGGTACAACATCTATTGTGGCCAACCTTGCTTGTGCTTTGAGAAAATCAAATGTGCCTGTGTATGCCATCGATTTAGATCCAAAAGGCGACTTAGGCCTACATCTTGGTCTTGCGTGGGAGCATCAGCTAGGCTGGAGTGATTACCCAAACTTTGCCTCTGCATGTGAGCAGTTTCACCAAGATAACGATGGCGTAAAGTTTTTACCCTATGGCAGCCGTTCGAACTTAGGGTTAGACTTTTCATGTATTATAGAGAGTTGTCAGCAGCTTAATGACAGCGATGACAGCTGGTTTTTATTTGACTGCCCAGCCCATGTTGATGTGCACCGCTATTCGCTAAATGAAGACGATATATTCCTTGAGATTATTAATTGTGATGCAATTTGTCACAGCTTTGCTTTCAAACGTTTAAACACTCTAAAGCAGGCTGAATCATCATGGCAGCATTATTTTTTAACCAATAAATATAATTCAGCCTCTGAGCTTGAATCAGATTTATTGCAGCTTTGGCAAACTGAATTACCATTAATTGCACCTTTATATATCAACAAAGATGAAGTCATCAAAGAAGCAACTGCATTTAGAAATGTGGCAATTAACTGTGCGCCATACAGTGTTGCTAATGATGACTTTGAAACGCTAGCCGGTTGGCTTGTAAGCCGCGCGAGTCAGAATGACCAATAGCATCCATTCACTCGGTGTCACACACCGACTACTTAAAGGTATTTTAGGGTTGTTTTTAACGAAGCAACTTGTCCGCTTCGTATTTATAAAATTTTATAGTTATTACAACCAACACAAAATGAGCCTATTGGGAGCGATTTTACTCCCCTTCTTTGTGCTTTTTTTGTCATTGTTTATTAAATTAGATAACAATAAAAAACGTGAGTTAAAGCTTAAACTTAAACGCTTGTATCCTCATGTTTCTCAACCAGTACTTACACCAAGCAATTGCATTCGGATTGCATTGCAAAGTGTGTACCTTGCGCTATTCAATACCACCACAACCTCACAGCAACATATCGCCGTTGAGCAGCGTAAATCTTGGCGTAAAATCACGCGATCAGCTCGCTTATTGAGACTGGCAGACAGTAAACTAGTACGCTCTTTTAAAGGGCTTTGGTTAGTTGCTAGAAAGCAAACAAAAACTAAATCATATAAAGCAGTGAGTCGCTCTCCACTTTGGAGAAACAGCACCTTGAAGGTCGCTTTTTTCACTCTCATTATTTTTGCGGTGGCTATATTTGTAACCGTGCCATTTAGTATTGAAGCGCAAGCAGTGTTCATTAGTTTAATTTTGGTTGTTGCTTATTCTCTAAGGCGGGTTGAAGGGAAAATGGCCACTATTGTGATGATCACCCTTTCTGTGACAACCTCTACACGTTATCTATGGTGGCGCTACACTGACACTCTTAACTGGGGTGACCCTTTAGCCCTTACCCTAGGGATTGGTTTGCTGCTTGCTGAAAGTTACGCTTGGTTAGTACTAATATTAGGCTTTTTCCAAACCATCAATCCATTAAACCGTAAACCAATCGCGTTAGGAAAAGACACAGCAAACTGGCCAACAGTTGATATTTATATTCCTACTTATAATGAGCCGCTTGATGTTGTGAAGCCAACAACAATCGCCGCGCAAAGTATTGATTGGCCTGCAGATAAGCTTAACATTTATATTTTAGATGATGGTAAGCGCCCTGAATTTGCCGAATTTGCAGAGCAAATTGGTGTTGGCTATTTAACTCGCCCTGATAACAACCACGCCAAAGCCGGTAACATGAATCATGCGATGAAAGTGACGAATGGCGACTATATTGCTATTTTTGACTGTGACCATATCCCTGCTCGCTCATTCTTACAAATGACAATGGGACAATTCATCAATGACAGTAAAGTGTGTTTAGTACAAACACCTCACCACTTTTTTTCTGCCGATCCATTTGAGCGCAACCTCAAAAACCATCGTAAAATCCCAAATGAAAATATGTTGTTCTATGGCTTAATTCAAGATGGCAACGATATGTGGGATGCGACCTTCTTTTGTGGTTCGTGTGCTGTTTTAAGGCGCAGTGCCCTTGAAGAAATTGGTGGTTTTGCCGTAGAAACCGTCACTGAAGATGCCCACACTGCTTTGAGAATGCAGCGCGCTGGCTACAAAACAACATATATTAATATTCCACAAGCCGCCGGCCTAGCTACAGATAGTTTATCTGCCCACGTTGGTCAACGTATTCGCTGGGCACGCGGCATGGCACAAATATTCCGATTAGATAACCCGCTGTTTGGTAAGGGCCTAAATATCGCGCAGCGCTTGTGCTATTTAAACGCTATGTTGCACTTTTTATCAGGCATTCCTCGAATTGTATTCTTAACAGCGCCACTGGCATTAATTTATTTTAATGCGCAAATTATCTATGCACCGTTTGTTGCCATCTTTCTTTATATTGTGCCAACCCTGTTACAGGTAAAAATAACCAACTCTCGAATTCAAGGTAAATACCGCTATTCATTTTGGGGCGAAGTTTATGAGTCAGTACTTGCTTGGTATATTTTAAAACCCACGACAGTTGCGCTTATAAACCCGAATAAGGGTAAATTTAACGTGACTGAAAAAGGCGGTTTAAACAAGCAAGATCACTACGATTGGACGATTTCAAAGCCTTATATAATCTTGTTGCTTGTTAACGTTTTGGGTATGACCTACGGCGTGTTTAGATTGCTCTTCGGCGATAGTTCACAAATAGGTGTACTGGTCATTAGCATGCTGTGGGCAAGCTATAACGTGATAATTTTGGGTGCAGCTGTGGCTGTTGCCGCTGAAGCCAAACAAGTACGCAGCTCACACCGCATTAAAGCAAATTTCCCTGCAGCTATTCGCCTTGCTAATGGCCGTACTATTAAAGTAAAGATTACGGACTACTCAAATAATGGTGTTGGCCTTGAAACTGAACATAATCACCTTTGCCGTGCAAATGATAAAGTCGAGCTACTCATGAGCCGTGGCTTGAAGCAGTTTTCATTCCCAACTTATATCTGTAACACCCGCGATAAACAACTGGGTCTTACCCTCAGGGATTTAGATTTAGAAAAACAAAAAGCCTTTATTCAATGCACTTTCTCACGTGCTGATGCTTGGCTTGATTGGCAAGAAAACTTTAAACACGACAAGCCTTCATACAGCTTTTCTCACGTTTTTTATACCAGTCTAAGAGGCTTTAAGAACTTGATTTTCCATGCCCCAAATGAATTAAGACCCGCGATTGCGTTTGCATCAAGAGTCTTGTACTTTGTGGCGTCGTTATTACCTAAAAAACCAACAAAAGTACTAAAAACATCATGATAAAAACTTTTTTAACCTTGTTATTAGCTTTTGGCACACTCGGCATATCTGGCTGGGCGATAAGTGCTGAGCCTCTCTCTAATAAAGCGATTTTTGATGATGGTTACCCAGAACAAGCACCAATTGAAAGCATGACGCTAAGCTTTGAAAAGCTTGGTTTAAGCAAGTTCAAGCTTGATGGAGTGAGTAATAGTACCCGTGTTGATTTTACAAACCGCCTCGATAAATTAGGGAAAAAACTGACTCTAGACTTTTCATACACAACTTCACCATCACTTATTGGTCGTGTCTCACATTTGAAAATTTTCTTAAATGAAAACCTTGTCACTGTGCTACCTATTGATGATAAGACAACGCCAATTGGCACAGTCTCTGAGCGCAGCATTGTTCTTAACCCTAAGCTAATTAAAGACTTTAACCAAATTCGCTTCGAACTAGTCGGTTTTTACGATCTGGTTTGTCAGGATGACTATAGTAAAACAATATGGGCCGAGCTTAGTAAAAGCAGCCGTATTTCTATTGACCGTCAGTCACTTGCTCTTGAAAGCTTACTTGAGTATTTCCCTGCACCATTTTTTGACTCACGTGACTACAATAAGGTCACTTTACCATTCGTTTTTGCATCACAACCTGATGAAAACACACTCGAAGCAGCGGCTGCACTATCAAGCTTTTTTGGCGCACAGGCAAAATGGCGCAAAGCGCAATTCCCAGTGCAAATTAATGCAACACCAACAGAACATAGTGTCGTATTCGCAACAAACGACAACAAACCTGATTTTTTATTGAATTACCCTGATGTTGAAAAGCCTACCGTAGAAATCATCAGCAGCCCGACTCAGCGTTACGCCAAAATACTTCTGGTTTTAGGTAAAGACACCGCGCAATTGAAAGAAGCCGTTGTTGGTTTAGTCTTTGGCTATAAAGTAATGACAGGTCGCAGTGCAATCATCGAAGCAATTAGCAACTTACCACTTAGAGAAGCTTATGATGCGCCACTGTGGGTGCGTTCTGATCGCGCAGTGAGCTTTGATGAGTTTATTGAATACCCAACCCAACTTCAGTCAGAGGGTTATCGCGGTCTGCCAGTTCGTTTAGATTTACGCTTTGCACCAGATTTATTCACTTGGCGTGAAAACGGTATTCCTATTACTTTGAATTACCGCAACACACCAGTTGAGAAAAACATGTTGTCGCGTTTAAATATGCTGATAAACGATAAATTTGTGGATGGCTTTATTCTTGATAATGAAGGTGGTAAGACTATTACAACCAATACCTTATTGCCTCTACTTTCAGATTACAACCCAACAAAAACTCGCCAAGACTTTGAATTAACAGGCCTTGATTTAACAACTAAGAATCAACTAACTTATGATTTTAATTTTGCAGTAGTAAAAACAGGTGAGTGTAGTGCCATTCCTGCCGGTGGTGAGTTTGGTGCAATTGATGGCAGCTCAACGATTGATGTAAGTGACTTCCATCACTACATTGCCATGCCAAACTTACGCGCTTTTGCAAATGGTGGTTTTCCATTCACCAAATATGCCGATTTACACCAAAGTACTTTAGTAATGGAAGCTAACAGCTCAGTTAATGCGATTAGCTTATTACTTAACTTCACAGGTCATTTAGGCGCTATTACTGGCTATCCTGCGCACCGTTTAGACATTCAATTTCCAAGCAACCAATTTGCGCTAAAAGATAAAGACATTATTATCATTGGTAAGCCTGATTCTTTCTTAACATCGCTTGCCAAAGACAGCGCGTTAAGTGTGCTGTTCAACAACAACCAACGCATTGTCGATCAAGCTATCTACAATGGTGCATATGACACCAAAGGCGCTGAAAAAATTAAAGTAAACATAAGTAGCATTGGTCGTTTAGCCGTGATGTCAGGATTCCAGTCACCGTTCGATTCAGACCGCTCAGTAGTTTCTTTGATTGCCAGTAATGAAAGTGCTTATGCACTACTAACTGATGCCCTATTAAATGAAGAAAAAACGGTTCAAATTACAGGTAGTTCAGCAATTATTAATAGCCAAGGCATCAAAACGATTAAAACCGATGAGCAGTATTTTGTCGGTCACGTGCCTATTCATACGCTCATTTGGTTTCACTTTTCAGACCGTCCAGTACTGTTAGCGATTTTATCGCTACTAACACTATTACTTATTTCATTTATGTTGTGGCGAGTGCTCGCACTACTAACCAAAAAACGTTTATCTGAAGGAGATAAAGCATAATGAAAACTATCGCTTCTTTATTATTCGTTTTTATTTATTCTACCAATGCATTGGCTCAGTTAAGTTGTAGTACATGGCCGCAGTGGAATAACTTTAAAACTCACTTCATTACACCCGAAGGACGAGTGATTGATTTAGGCAGTGAATACAGCATCACCACTTCAGAGGGGCAATCTTATGCGCTATTCTTTGCTTTACTTGCAAATGATAAAGCCAGCTTTGATAAATTACTTGAATGGACCGAAGTGCACCTTTCTGAAGGTGATTTAAGCACCCGTTTACCAGCATGGCAATGGGGAATAAAGCAAAACCAAGGACAAATCCTTGATTCAAATCCAGCGTCTGATTCAGATTTATGGATTGCTTATAGCCTTTCACAAGCCGCAATATTATGGAATGAAAGACGCTATGCAGTGCTCAGCTCAGTACTTGCTGAGCGCATCATTCGTGAAGAAACAGCGCAGATACCAAACCTCGGTCTGACTCTATTACCTGGGCCAACAGGTTTTGAAAAAGACAATAGCTGGAAATTAAATCCAAGCTATGCACCGCTATTTATATTTGCGCAATTTGCGCACCTATACCCGCACTCGCCTTGGCAAACATTAAACGATAACTCGGCGCAGTTATTAATAGATACAGCACCAAAAAGCGTGAGCCCTGATTGGGTTAATTACAGCGTGGAAAAAGGCTTTTATCATGATAAAAGCGCCCCTGCTACAGGTAGTTACAATGCTATCCGCGTCTACCTTTGGGCCAGTATGATGGCAGAAGATGCCCCCTATAAAAATGCCCTTACACAGCAGTTTAAACCTTTTGTTGATAGCATCGTCTCTTCAGGCAAAGTGCCACTTGAAACCAATGCGCTAACGGGAAAAACATCAGGCAACGCCCCAAGTGGCTTTATTGCGGCATTACTACCACTGCTTGCAGAAGATAATGCTTCACAAACTGTCACTGCGCTACAGCAGCAAATCATGATGGATAAACGCTTTACCACCAGCCGCTATTACGACAGCGTATTGTATTTATTTGCTAATAGCGCCCTGAATAAGCGTTTTAGTATTGATAAAAAAGGAACATTAACAACTAACTGGAGCAATGAATGCCGATAAAGTGGCTACTTGCAGCAGTTTTAGCGAGCTCCAGTGCATCCGCAGCAAATAACAAGGACCTTAATAGTCAATCAATTGATTGGTTAATTAGCCAAATACAACTTGGTGAAATCGAGCGCGATAATCAATTAATGAGCGACAGCTTAGAAAAACTGCAAAGCATTGCACCTAAAAATACTCAAGTGCAATGCGCCGAGGTGCGCGTTTTATATAGTCTAAAAGAAAATGACAAAGCCAATGCTCGGTTAGGAGAGCTTAGTAATCTGTCGCATCCGTGCGTAACAAGCTTAATCATGCTCGCACGCGTAAATAATCAAGACAAAGAAGCGGTTCAACAAGCCAGACTTCGTGCCAGGGCCGGACAATACAGTGACGCGGTAAAAATCTACAATCGGCTATTTAAATCCGCCTACCCTAATATTGAATATGAGCTGGAGCACATAAACTGGCTTGCTCAAGATCCAAATCAATATCAGCAAGCACTGCGCGGTTATCGTTCTTTACTAAAACGCTACCCAAATAGTGGCCGTTTTGAGCTTGCCTATGCAAGACATCTGTTAAAGCAAAACCCAACAAATAAAGAAGCCATTGCATTACTGATCCATTATGCTCACAGTAACCAATATGGTGTTGAAGCTGAGTTTGCGTGGCTTGCAGCCCTTGAGGATATGCCGCTTAATAAACAAACTGAACGCGAATATCAGCGTTACTTTGCTGCTTACCCAAAAAGCAGTAAAGGTCAGTTGCAATTTAGTGACTTTAAAAAAGCACATTTAGCTGAGCAAAAGAAACAAGCCGATCCAGCTTACCAAACATGGCTTAAAGGCAGCACTGAGCTTGAAAAACGCCATTTTAATACAGCTGAAAAACTATTTAAAAAAGCTCTACAAGGCCGACCTCAAGACCCTGAAATATACAATAGTCTTGGATTATTAAATCTTAGACAAGGTAGAAATGCCAAAGCGTACCAGTACTTTAAAAAAGCCCAACAATATAGTATCGATACAAATCGTATTACTGTATTTATAGGTTTGGCCAATACCGCACGTTTTTGGCAATACATAGATGAAGCTAAATCGGCCATCAATAGCAATGAATTGAAACGTGCAGGTCTCAAACTTGATTTAGCTGATACCTTAAATGAAGACCCGAATACCGTGTTGTTTTACCGCGCAGAACTTGCCAAGCAAGCTGGGCAATACCAAAACGCGATGAATTTCTATAAGCAAGTGCTAAAAGACGATCCCTTGCAACAGGCTACCTTGAGCGCCATGCTCGAATTAACTGCCTCAGATGATAATTATGCTCGTAGTCATCGTTTTTATAACAGCTTAAATCAACAACAACAGGCATTGATTACTGAAGATTACACGCTATTACAAACACAACAATTGCGAGCCAGCGCTGATGACCTTACTGCCAAAGGTAAGCTAGATGAAGCAGTTGATGTGTTACTTTTGGCAATCAAACAAAGCCCTCGTCAAAGTTGGCTCTATTATGACCTTGCAAATTTATACCAACAACAAGGTTTGGTTGATCATGCCAAAGCTCTTTATAAAAAAACCTTGTGGCAATTTCCGTTAGATGCAGAGCTACGCTATAGCCATGCTTTATTTTTACGTTCGTTGAATGATTTTCAAGGAGCATTGGCAACCTTAGATTACATTCCAAATAACGCGCGTACTGAACAAATCAATGTACTCACAGAGCAATTGAGCATCAATACCAAGCTTGAAAGACTCTCTGCCAATAATACAGCCACTAATAAGGCCACGGTGATTTATAAGCTCACCGAGTTAGAAGCACAACCATTAACGCCTTTAATGCAAGCAGAGCTTGCCAGCCAATGGCAGCAAATTAATGAGCAACAATATGCGATTAGGCAGCTGAAAAAAGCCCTAATTCGTGATCCAAGCTTGAGTCCTTATTGGCATATGACCTATGCAGCTTGGCTTATTGAAAGCGACGATAAAAATGCCTCTGATATCTGGTTTGCTGACTATCAACTGCCGAGTAACGCAACCGATGCTGAGCAGTCACAATGGCTAGCACTGCAAATAAACTATATTAATCGCTTTAGCGATAGTAACCAAAGAGTTACCAAGCTGTCTGCCCTTGCATCACAATACCCTGATAACTCAGAACTGTCAGAAGCATTAATCAATGCTCATATCGAGCAAGGCAATAGTAACGAAGCTATTACTCGCTTTGAGCAGCACATCGCTAAAGGTCAAACAGTGTCAACAGATACCGCTTTGGCTATTGCAACACTTGCTCGTCAGCAGCAAAGAGATGATCTAGCAGATCGCATCATTGCTGGGCAAATTAATCAAGTTTCGAGTGAGCAAAGCTATCGTCAGCAGCAATTAATGGCTGCACTTGAACCATTTGAAGATACTCAGAGCGCAATAAATCTAGCTGAGCAATTGCTGGCTAAATCCAACAATAACCAAGAGCTCTATTATCAAGCTGCTGCGGTTGCACAAGCTAAGCACCAGAATAAGCTTGCTCAAAGCTGGTACCGTGCGGCAGTTGACCCATACGCTGCTACGAGCAACTTAAGTGATGAGCAGAACTATGAGCTTTATGCCCTTGATGAAAATGAAGCGTGGTATGTCAATAATGCTAAGCGCCAATTGCAAGGCATCGAGCGAGATGAGCAAGCGTATATTACCGCCGCAATCAACTTAAGTAGCCAAACCAGTACGCAAAATGAGTCAACCCTCGGCGCTGGTGCAAGCCCTATTGAAGCAGGTTTCCCTTTGTGGGGTGGCACAGGGATTGTGAAATTAGACCCGATGACAATATCAAGCCAAGAAACCCGCTTTGATGAAACCTTTGCTGGTAGTCGCTATGGTCAAGGGGCCCTCTGTATTTTTGATTGCCCACTTTTAAGTATAAAACCAAAGCAACAAGGTATGGATATTGGCCTTGCTTGGCAAAACGAGCAATGGCGCATTGATGTTGGTACTACTCCACTTGGCTTTCTAGTCGAAGATATCGTGTGGGGCGTTAATTACAAAGGTGATTTAGGCGACTTTGGTTATGGCGTCACGTTTAATAAACGCCCAGTAACTAGCTCTGTATTATCTTACGCCGGACTTGAAGATGTCTTTACCAACCAAGTATGGGGTGGCGTTAGAGCAACGCAATTACAACTTAGCCTATCCCATGACCTAGGCCTAGACTGGGGTTTTTGGGGCAGCACCAACTATCAAATCTTGCAAGGTAAAAATGTAAAAGACAACCAAAGCTACAGCCTAATGGGTGGTAGTTACTATCGCTATATTCGCGAAAGAAACGCCGAATTAAGCCTAGGTCTTAACTTATTACACTGGTCATATAAGTATAATTTAAGTGAAGAAACCTGGGGACATGGTGGCTATTACAGTCCGCAAAACTACTTGGGTGCTTCTTTACCTGTTATTTTTGATAAACGGGTTGGTCATAATTTTATTTATAGGCTTCGTGCTGGGGTATCTTGGTCTACCACTACCACTGACGACATCGCATTTTTCCCGAACGACCCTATTTTGCAAGGCCAAGCAGAAGCTCAAACAGCCGTAACAGGTGTTGTGCCATACTTTGAGGGCGATACCAGCAGCGGCTTATCGTATAACTTAGGGGCAAGTTTTGAGTATCGATTCACTCCTCATTGGTTCTTTGGTGGTTACTTCAACCTAGATAGAGCCGATTTTTACGAACCGAATTACGCTCAGCTGTACTTCCGTTATTACTTTAATCCGGTGTATAGCGAGCTGGCATTCCCTGGGAAACCTGTTGTGCCTTATGCAAGCTACTAACCATCGCATCCCAAGGGGCAAGTGTCGCAAGATCTTCCCCTCACCATAAGGTCTATGTATACTGTAGCGCACTTGTAGCTAGGATAAGGGTGTGTCTCTTACCTTCAAGTATAAAACTTGAGCAACAAACCATTATCTTAGCTGCATCAAAAAACATGGCCGCCCGTTCACTAAATAAATACATAGAACGACCAAAGCAAAAACAATAAGGCCTCAAATAAAAACTTAGAGTTAGGAAGTAAATATGAGTTCATTACCAAAAGCAGGTGACTTTTTAGGGCATCCTAAAGGGTTGTTCCTGTTGTTCGGCACAGAAATGTGGGAACGTTTCGGTTATTACGGCATGCGCGCCATCTTAGTTTTATACTTAGTAGCGCTTGTTCAAGAAGGTGGTTTTGGTTGGTCAAATGCAGACGCATTAAGCCTTTATGGTACCTTCACAATGGCTGTATACATTACACCACTGTTTGGTGGTTGGTTAGCCGATAACGTATTGGGGCAACGTAAAGCAATTATCCTTGGTGGTTTATTAATGGCTGCTGGCCACTTCACTATGGGTATTCCGCACAGCTACTTAGCTGGCCAAGAAGAAAACGTATTCTATATTGGTTTAACCCTTCTTTGTATTGGTAACGGTTTATTCAAGCCAAACATCTCAACCATGGTTGGTGATTTATATAAAGAAGGTGACCAACGTCGTGATGGCGCATTTACTATCTTTTACATGGGTATCAACTTAGGTGGTGCATTAGGTCCTCTAGTTGCGGGTTATGCTGCTGCAGCAATGGGCTGGCAATGGGGTTTCATCGTAGCTGGTGTAGGTATGGTTTTATCTGTACTTTTACAGCTTGCATTAAGCAACAAATACTTAGGCAACATCGGTGTTGTACCTTCAGCTAAGCTTTCTCAAGCGCAGTCTGAATCAAATACTAAAGAGCCATTAACTAAAGTTGAAACTGACCGTATTAAAGTTATCTTCACTATGAGTGTATTCAGCATCATCTTCTGGATGGGCTTTGAACAAGCGGGTGGTTTAATGAACCTTTTCGCTAACGATTACACTGACCGTATGTTACTTGGTTTTGAAGTGCCTGCTTCTTGGTTCCAGTCATTAAACTCAATTTTCATCATTGTATTTGCACCTTTAGTTGCCATTATTTGGTTAAAGCTTGATAAACGTGAACCAAATTCACCAGTTAAGTTTGCTATTGCACTTATTTTCTTAGCACTTGGTTTCATTACTATGATCCTGGCGCTTATGACACAAGGTCAAGGTGAGCACCTACAAATCAGCATGATGTGGTTAGTATTATTCTACTTATTCCACACGCTAGGTGAGTTGTGTTTATCTCCAATTGGCTTATCTATGGTGAGTAAACTTGCACCTCTACGTTTAGCTTCAATGCTTATGGGTATTTGGTTCCTATGTACTGCGGTTGCAAACAAGATTGCAGGTTTCGTAGGTTCATTCCTAGGTGAAGGTGAAGAAGCGTTAGACAACGCGATGGGTATCTTCATTGGTTTAGGCGCAACTGCGGTTCTTTCTGCTGTTATCATGTACTTACTAAGCGACAAACTTGTAGCTTGGATGCACGGTGCTGAAGGCCAACACGAGCCACAAACTACTGAGCACATCCTAGCTGAAGAGCTAGAAGTGACAGCTGAAAAGCAATAATATTTATTCCCCGTAGCGCCCGCTGCGGGGAATTTCTCTCTCCTCTATTCCCTCTGCGCCCTTAAAACTGATACTATATTCTTATACTAATTTGGTATGGCAAAGGAACTGAGTAAGTGCGCTCTAACACTCAACTACTGGTCATTATTCTGACTAGCTTATTACTGACAGCATGTGGTGGCGATAAAACAACAAAAGAAGTCGCAGCAGCTCCTGATCAGTCTGGTTTAATTATTTCTGTTGAAAATGGTTTATCGGCTGAATTTGCACAGGGCGATGTCACACTTAATGCAATAAGTAACACGGTTACAACAGACACCACATTTACTTACACTGAGACAAGCGCTTCAAGCACAGATATAGAGCAAGGTATTGTCTCGAGCATTCATACCTTTCGCCCCAATAACCTGATATTTGCTGAGCCATTAAGTTTAGCGATTAAGTTACCAAATGAACAAACCAACCTTGCCTTTAGCATAGTGCAGTTAGTCGATGAGCAATGGCAAACTCTCACTACTGAACAAAGCGATGATGGATTTGCAGTCAGTGCTATCACAGAATTTGGTAGCTTTGCTTTAATTTCTCGCACCATTCCTTCGGTTAGTAAAACCATTGGCGAGCAATGTAATGACACAGCCAGTAACCAAACTGTACGCTTTATTCATGTTGCTGATTTACACGCGCGCTTTGGCTTTAAAGAGCAATTATTCAGCCGTATTCGCAGTTACTACGACAATGCAAAACTTGAAAACCCTAACACCTTATTCACCAATGGCGGTGACGATTATGAAAAAGGCACTGTAGCTGAACAAACCTCACAAGGGTTAGCCACAGTCGAAGCAATAAAAGCAATGGCCTTTGACGTACGAGTGATTGGTAACCACGACTATGCGTGGGGACCTGAGCAACTGCTGGACTTTGCCGATGACGATAATGCCATCGTGCTTTCAAGTAATACCGAATATGATGGTAGCAGCGATACGCCATTTGCCGGTGTCGATTTTTCAGTTGTCCAAGTTGGTTGTCTTCGAATTGGCTTTTTTGGTATGACTTCAGTGCCTTGGAATGAACTTGATGATCCTATCGAAGAGGAACCGATCCCTGATTTTATCGCTAATTTTAAAATGAATTGGCAGTGGCAAGAAGTGGCTGAGCAGATTGTTAACCAATACCGTCAAGATGTTGATTACATGGTCATGGTGAGTCACTTAGGTGAAGGCACTGACACCCGTATTGCACAAAATGTTGCAGGAATTGATTTAGTACTTGGTGGACATACCCATGGCGGTGAAAGCTATCAAACCTTAGATAACGGCAGCATTGTCATTCAGCCAAACTTTTTTGCTCAAGGGCTAACTGATCTTACCTTAACCTTTAACCTTGATGACAAAACGCTTGCAGATGTTGATTACAATACCGTAGCAACAACCAGCATTACGACCCGAGATGAAAGCACTAAAGCCGCCATTGATGAAATCATGGGTCGCTATGCCCCAGATGCAAACACCGAAATTGCCGTTTCAGAAAATTACCCCACTGCAGAAGAACTCACGACGATTACTGCCAAAGCTGCCATGCAGCAGTTCCCTGCTATTGATGCGGCCTTGCTTGATGCAAGCCAAGTACAAGATCGCTGGCTACCAGGAACGTTAACCCAAGAAGACTTCCATGCCGCGTTTAAGGTTGAACGCCAACCATCGAATACCCCGGGCTTTAATTCAATTTATCAAGTCGCGGTGACTGGCAGCCAATTAAAAAACATGCTCGAAAGCCGACCTGAATGGGTCTCTTTAGTGCCTGATAACATTAATGATGCAAGTAATTACCACGTAGCTCTATTTAAAGGCCCAGCGCTTAATAGCGAATTATTCTTCCCAGCTCTGCCAAACTTAGAAGCGCAATTGGTCGCTGAAAGTTGGTGGCTGCTTGATAATTACGCACGAGCACGCACC
The DNA here is from genome assembly GCF_030297135.1 of Pseudoalteromonas apostichopi. Classification (NCBI taxonomy): domain Bacteria; kingdom Pseudomonadati; phylum Pseudomonadota; class Gammaproteobacteria; order Alteromonadales; family Pseudoalteromonadaceae; genus Pseudoalteromonas; species Pseudoalteromonas apostichopi. The sequence goes on along the minus strand of NZ_AP028065.1, from coordinate 2,887,394 downwards.
AGCCAATGTTTATATCTCGATACCGATAACACGCTTAATGCGTGTAAAACGGATGATGCAGTCACAGTATGGAATTTTAATAATCCTGAGCAAGGGTTTAGCAGTGACTTTGGCCCTGCAACACTCAGCTTTTATGACCCTGAAGACAAAAACTGGGGGCCAGAGAATAGCCAATTTGCGACCACCACTGAACTTGAAATTGCTGATTTACCAAGTGGAGCCTCTGGCGTGTTGTCCTTTGCTCGTCATAGCCCAACACAAGGCTTAACCTTAACGGCTAATAGTGCTGCTAATGGTGATTATCAAACAAAAGGCCTTATCGCTGATTACACCTTAGTGATGGATATTATGTGGCCAGAACAAAGCACCAATGAGTGGCGCTCATTACTACAAACCGATATCACTAATAGTGATGACGCAGACCTTTACGTCAGCCGAGATAACGCCATCGGTATTGCCACCAGTGATAGCGGTTACTTTGGCGAGCTTACAGCAAACAGCTGGCACCGTATTGCTTTTGTGTTTTATGCTGCTCCAAACAATGGTGCACTAAAAATTTATCTTGATGGCGAGCTAATTGGTATTAAAGATGAAGGTGAAATCAATGAGCGCTGGGCAATAAACAATGCGGCCTTACTTTTAACCGATAATGACTACGAAACTAAGCCGGGTTACTTAAACGCCTTGTTATTTGCAGGTCGTGCGATGACTGATGCCGAGATTGCCAATATGGGTGCTGCCCAGCAACAACTTAATTTTACGCAATCAACCCGTACCTTAAACCAAGTAGTTGAGCGTCATTATCAAGCTGCACCACAAATTATGAATAACCCTTGGTTACAACAACGCAGCAAGTTTTTTAACAAAGCGCGCCAAACCGTAAACTAAACTATACAATCGCCTTAATAAAAAAGGCCGTTTCAGGCCTTTTTTATTGCCTGAAAAATGCTGAAATTTACTATTAAATACATATAGATAACCATAAAGATGGTTAACCTCTTTTAGTCAACCTAGTGGCTTACTCACTGCCTTTGTTAGGGCAATTGCTGAAATTAAAATCATTGTCCCATTTAATTTACAAAGAAGGCTTTAGCTAAATAGTGCTGGGATCTTCCCCTTATCGAATTTCTGGTTAATCATCCGCTCATTACAGAACAATAATTCTTTTTTAGCGCAGTGCTTATAATTGCGGGAGTAATGACAATGAGCGAAGTAAATAATCCATTAGGCCTAATGGGCATTGAATTCACTGAATACGCAACACCTGATGCAGATTACATGGACAAAGTGTTTACTGATTTTGGCTTTTCAAAGCTAAAAAAATTCAAAGGTAAAGACATTGTTTACTACAACCAACATGACATTCATTTCTTACTAAATAATGAGCGTGATGGTTTCTCTGCTGAATTTGCTAAAAGCCACGGTCCAGCAATCTGTTCTATGGGTTGGCGTGTAGAAAATGCGCAAAAAGCATTCGATGTTGCTGTTGAGCGCGGTGCAAAACCTGCGACAGACTCAACACACAAAGATTTACCTTACCCAGCTATCTACGGTATCGGCGACAGCTTAATCTATTTCATCGAGCAATTTGGTGACAAAGGTTCTATCTATGAGTCAGACTTCGAAGATTTAAGTGAGCAAAACATTGTTGAAGACAAAGGCTTCATCCGTATCGACCATTTAACTAATAACGTTTATAAAGGCACTATGGAAACATGGGCTAACTTCTACAAAGACGTATTTGGTTTTACTGAAGTACGTTACTTCGACATTAAAGGCCAAAAAACAGCGTTATTATCTTACGCACTTAAATCTCCATGCGGTACTTTCTCGATTCCAATCAACGAAGGCAAAGATAACAACAACAACCAAATCGATGAGTACTTAAATGAGTACAATGGTCCGGGTGTACAACATTTAGCATTCCTTACTAATGACCTAGTAAGCTCACTTGATAAGCTTGACCAATCAACGATTGCTACGCTTGATATCATCCCTGAGTACTACGATACAATTTTTGACCGTGTGCCTTGGGTTAAAGAAGACAAAGAGAAGATCCGTAAGCATCAAATTCTAGTAGATAGCCAAAGCGAAAATTGTTACCTACTACAAATCTTCTCGAAGAACCTATTTGGTCCAATCTTTATCGAGATGATCCAACGTGTAGATGACGGCGGTTTCGGTGAAGGTAACTTCCAAGCGCTTTTCGAATCAATCGAACGAGATCAAGAGCGTCGTGGTGTAATCTAAATCATCATTATGAATAAAAAGCAGCGTGTGGTTTGGCTATATTCACACGCTGCTTTTTGTCGTTTTAAATTCTGTTTTAAACTAACTGTTTAAATTGCGTTGATTGCCTCCATATAGATAACTAACACATCAGCGCGAACAAATAAGGAAAGAGTATGAGCCTAATTAACGAAACCCACGATATTAATCTAAAAAGCTGGGTTGCATCTGCTAACGAAGCGAACTGTGACTTCCCAATTCAAAACCTTCCTTTTGCAGAAGTACGTCGTAAAAATTCAGACGAAGCGTTCCGTGGCGCTGTAGCAATTGGTGATCAAGTTATCGATTTAGCGAAAGTAAACGACCTTGGTTTATTCTCAGGTGATGCACAAGTTGCCGTTAAAGCAGCGAGCCAAGCTACATTAAATGAATTTATGGGCCTTGGTCAGCAATATTGGTCAGCACTTCGTCTTGCGTTATCAAAAGCATTACGTGAAGGTGCCAGTGAGCAAGCGCAATTAAGCGAAGCACTTATTGCTCAAGCAGATATCGAATTTGCGCTGCCTTGTCGCATTGGTGATTACACTGACTTCTATACCTCTATTTACCACGCAACAGCAGTAGGCAGCCTATTCCGCCCTGATAACCCACTTTTACCTAACTACAAATGGGTACCAATTGGTTATCATGGCCGTTCATCGTCAATTGATGTATCAGGTCAAACGTTCCACCGCCCTAACGGTCAAACTAAAGCACCAGATGCTGAAGTACCGTCATTCGGCCCTTGTAAACGCCTAGACTATGAACTTGAATTAGGTATTTACCTTGGTAAAGGTAATGAATTAGGCGATGCAATTGCCATTGAGAATGCTGAAAACCACGTATTTGGTTTCTGTGTATTCAATGACTGGTCTGCACGTGACTTACAAGCATGGGAATACCAACCACTTGGTCCGTTCCTTGCGAAAAACTTCGCATCGACTGTATCTCCTTGGATTGTTACTACAGAAGCACTGGCGCCATTTAGAACAAACTGGACACGTGATGAAAATGACCCGCAACCAATGGACTATTTAGAGTCTTCTCATAACCGTGAGTTTGGTGCATTCGATATCAAAATGGATGTACAAATCGAAACTGAAAAGATGCGTGCAGCTGGCGAAGCGCCAACACAAGTATCTAAATCTAGCTTCAAACACTCTTACTGGACTGTGGCGCAAATGGTGACTCACCACACTGTAAATGGCTGTAACTTCCAACCTGGCGACATGTTAGGTTCTGGCACTCAATCAGGCCCAGAGCACGAAGAAGCAGGTTCATTGTTAGAGCTATCACGCGGCGGTAAAGAAAAAATCACCCTTGCTAATGGCGAGCAACGTACTTTCTTAGAAGATGGCGACAACGTAATTATGCGTGGTTGGTGTGAAAAAGACGGTTTTGCACGCATTGGTTTTGGTTCAGTTGAGGGTACAGTGCTACCTGCCAAATGAAAATAACTCGCTATTTTCATTTACAAAACAAGTATTAAGGGCATTATTTGCCCTTTTTTATTTGCCATTTCTCTCTTGAGTTACAATTTTTTTCTGGCTTTTTTAAATCAGATTGCTATCTTAACTCGGTTATTAGTTAAATTTTGTACGCCATGTTAGTTAAACTTAAGTCTTTTTACCGCACGATTTTTCCAGCTAGACAGCTGTTGATCCGTCAAAATGGCGAAGTAAAGCACTTAGTGTTAGCGCCTTGGTTACAATTAACAACACTTCTGGTCATTTTAACAGCTATTGCTTGGTTAAGTATTTCAACGCTCCAGATCATGTCACAAGCCGACCAAATCATCAGCATCGAACAAAACCAACTCAGCAAACAACAACAGTGGCAAAAACAACGCTACCAGCAACAAGCTGCCTATGAAAAACAATTAGAGCAGTTGGCTATTCTTGAGCAAAAACAAGCGTTATTGCAAAGCATGATTGAGTCGCTACCAGAATCAATGAACAAACCTGCACTACCAACTAATGCTGAGCCATTGCTTTTACCTGTTAAGGAACACTCTGAGGAATTTCATGCTCCTTTAGAAGGTGAACAGCAGCCAAAACAAGTTAAACGCTTAGAAAGTATTCCTGAACGCTTAGTGCGCCTTGATGCCGCTTATAACAACAGCTTTGTGGTATTGGATGAGCAAATAAAACTTCGCCATCAAGAAATCGTTGCCATATTAGAGGGTGCAGGCCTTGATAGCAGCCTTGCCAATGCCTCGGTACTAGAAAGTTCAGATACAGCTCAAGGTGGTCCACTCGATTTATTTGATGAATCAAAAATTCCTGCTGAATTTTTAGCGATTGCAGATAACTTATTAGCATTAAACAACCTAGAAAGTTTGCTGAGTGAATTGCCACAAACGCTCCCTGCTGCCGATTACTACATTTCAAGCAGTTTTGGCCTTCGTAAAGACCCATTGAATGGTCGTCGTGCATTTCATAAAGGGGTTGATTTAGCTGGTTGGCATAAAACCGAAATTTTTGCGCCCGCTAATGGTACGGTTCTTCGTGCTGGTCGTAATGGTGGTTATGGTAATTTTATCGAACTACAACACAAAAATGGTTTCATCACTCGCTTTGGCCACCTAAATAAAATTAAAGTAAAAAAAGGCCAAACGGTAACTAAAGATGATGTCATTGGCTTAATGGGAAGTACTGGCCGTAGCACCAGTACGCACTTACATTACGAAGTTTTAGTGAATGGCAAACATGTCAATCCAGTTAAAATAACAAAGGCCCTTTCTCGTGTTCGGTAGAAAAAAGCAACCAGCAGCTAGCTCGTCTGGCTCATCTTTAAAAAGAACCAACCATACTCCTTCAATTATTTCTGAAGACGTCCGTTTAACTGGTAGCCTTACTTGCCAAGGTGAAGTCCAACTTGATGGTCGGATCGATGGTGATTTACATGTTAAACACCTAGTGATTGGTCATACTGGTGTGATTGAAGGCGTGATTGAGGCTGATAGTGTAACTGTCAAAGGTAAAATCTTCGGAACACTCATCGCCAATCAAGTGGTAATTGAAAGCACCGCAGAAGTCCATGGTGACGTATTTCATGACACCCTTAGCATTGAAGCGGGAGCAATCATTGAAGGCAGCTTAAAACATCGTCATGAAGAAGATAATGTGGCGCCTATTAAGCCTGAAGAAACCAGTTCATCATTACTCCCCGATGATGACAACGACTTGTCGTTTGTAAACAAACAAGCCGCTGATAAGTCTTAACGTTTTTTAGCAGTTACATACATTGTGATATCTGCTGTAAACACCAATTCATCGCGGCTGTTAAAAACCTTCACCGGTACTAACAAATCTTGCTTTTCTAACCACTCACTCGGTACTTCTATATCTGCAACTGCACGCATGTCTGTGTCAATTTTTGCTATATAATTCACTGTCATGCCTTTTGGGATCCAGCGGTGTGTTTTTGCCGGCACCGTCGCATCGACCATTAAACCTGCGCACAACTCAGCTATATTACACTGGGCAATAGCATGGATAGTACCAATGTGATTATGGATTGCTCGGCGGTTTTTAACGGTTGCACTGCAATGCCCTGCTGTTAAACCTGTGATCAATGGCTTTATTGAGCCGAAATAAGGAGCTTTAAAACAGACAGCTTTACTAAATAACCAATTACCTTTTGGCAGTGACTGACATTTAGTCCAAATTTTTAATAATGATGATTGTGAGCTCACGACGTTTATCCATTATTTTTATGATGTGAGATAAAAAACTAACACATCAGACCAGATAGCGAAATGGAAAATTTTTGTAAGCAGTTTTAAAGATTACACTTTTAGCTAAGTGAATGCTTTTCTTTTCCTTTAGGGGCACATAAAATACCGTTTTAAAGGAGAGCGAATGCAGTCACGCCAGCACAAAAACCTCAGTTTATTATTTATCCTCGGCCTTCTGGTTGTTTTTTGCCCATTAGGTATTGATATTTATCTTCCAGCATTTCCTACTATCGCTGAACAATTGAATGCGTCAGAAAAGCAACTTCAGCAAACCGTGGCTATTTTTTTGCTTACAGTCGGTCTTGGGCAGCTTATTGCGGGACCACTTGCAGATAAATTTGGCCGTAAACCTGTTGCGATTAGCGGTGTTACGATTTATGGGCTAGCTGCATTCTGGGCATATTTGGCGCCAGACTTTACCACCTTAATGATAGCAAGAGCATTACAAGGCTTAGGAGCATGCGCAACTTTTGTCGTCGCTTTTGCAATAGTTAGAGACAAATTTGGTAGTGAGCGTAGCGGACAAATCATTACTTACTTAAATGGCATTGTCTGCTTTATTCCTGCCCTTGCGCCTATTCTTGGTGCTTGGTTAACCGTACAATTTGGTTGGCGCATGAACTTTTTATTCATGGTCAGTTTTGCACTTGTTGGCCTATTTATAGTTTTGTTTCTCTATAAAGAAACCCGCCCTAAAGACAGTGTTTACAGTGGTCATATTCTCGACTTAAGGCGCTTTATACCTATTATCTCCACACCACTCTTTCTATTTCATAGCTTAATTTGTTTAGTGACTATGTCCGCTATTTTAGTCTTTGTAACCCTTGCTCCGGGTTGGATAATCACAGAGCTTGGTGGCAGTGTCACCGACTTTACTTTTTGGTTTACCTGTAATGCCGCCCTGAGCATTTTTGCAAGCTTCGTCATGCCCATATATATAAAGCGCCAGCCCAAACGAGCCTTAAAAGCAGGACTTATGTTGTTAGTATTGTCAGGCTGCATAATGCTGGCTTTTAGTCAGCAAAATTCAGTTTTAGCTTTAATGTTTCCTATGTTCTTGGCAGCTTTTGGTTATGCCTTAACACTTGGCTCATCGGCAGGTCGTGCATTGAGTATGTTTCCTAAACAAGCAGGCACAGCTTCTGCACTTATCGGCTTGATGCAAATGAGTGGCGCAAGTTTATTAGTGTTTATAACGCAATTTTTAAATTTAACGACACCTGTATTAATTGGCGTACATTTTTTGATGCTCACTCCTTTTACTTACTTATTACTTAAACATAAGCGCTTGTCATAAAAAAGTTTTACCATACTTTTAGCTAATATGGGTAAATGAGAATCGTTATACTTCATTTGCCCATTTAGCCATCCTTTTATATCTCACAGTTATAAAAATCACCTTTCTAGAATAATTTGTTCCGTTTTTGCGGATTATTTTTCTTGTACCCAACCGAAGATTAAACTATTGTTTACCCACGTTAACAATTGGTTAACTAAATGACATGTTTGGGATACGAATTATGAAAAAGAATAAATTAGCATTAGCACTGATCATCAGTGGACTATGTGCAGCAGGAACTGCAAACGCAGCAAATGACCGTTACATCATCCAAGTAGACAACAATAAAAAAGGCGTAGTCAAAGCACTCGCTAAAAAGCTCGGTGGTGATATTAAAGTTGATGGTAATGGCTTCATTGCAGCGCAATTCTCAGGTCATGACCTAGCGAGCGTGAAAGGCTTATTAAACAACCCTCACATCAAACTGATTGAAGAAGACCAAAAACGTGTGCCAATGGCGCTTTATAACGATGACGCGGGTAATGCTATGCAGCAGCAGCTGACCCCTTACGCAGTTTACCAATCACAAGCAGACCAAGTTACTTTTGATGCAAATGCTGGCATGAAAGTGTGTGTAATTGACTCAGGTCTAGATGCTTCGAATCCTGATTTCATTTGGGGTAATATTACTGGTGACAACGACAGTGGTACTGGTAACTGGTTCGATAATGGTGGTCCTCATGGTACTCACGTCGCCGGAACAATTGGCGCAGCAGATAATAATGTAGGTGTGGTTGGTATGGCACCTGGCGTTGCAATGCACATCATCAAAGTATTTAATGCTGAAGGCTGGGGTTACTCTTCAGATTTAGCACACGCAGCGGACTTATGCTCTCAAGCAGGTGCAAATATTATTAGCATGAGCCTAGGTGGTGGTGGTTCAAATAGCACCGAGTCTAATGCGTTTGCTAACTTCACAAGTGCAGGCGGCTTAGTCGTTGCTGCGGCAGGTAATGATGGTAATAACGTACGTTCATACCCTGCAGGCTATCCATCAGTAATGATGGTAGGTGCAAATGATGCGAACAACCAAATTGCAGATTTCTCGCAATTCCCTAGCTGTACGTCTGGTCGTGGTAAACGCGCTACTACAGATGAAACTATCTGTGTTGAAGTAACAGCAGGTGGTGTTGATACTCTTTCTACTTACCCTGCAGGTATGGCCACTTCGGCTAGCTTAGCAGCAGATGGTGCGGGCTTTGCAACTTCATCAATGGAGAACTCAGGAAATGCATCAGGCACGGCTTATTACATGGGTACTGCTGAAAGTGTAGATTCTGGCGCAGCTGGCAAAATCTGTATGATTGACCGCGGTAATATCTCGTTCTATGACAAAGTGAATAACTGTGAAAACTCAGGTGGTATCGGCGCTGTTATCATTAATAACGAAGCAGGCATGTTATACGCTACATTAGGCGATACTAACGATACAACAATTCCTGCTGTAGGTGCAGCACTTGAAGACCGTTCAGCACTTCTTTCAAGTACAACAATTGATATCGCAATTGGTACCAGTGATTATGGTTTCATGAGCGGTACATCAATGGCGACGCCTGCTGTATCTGGTATTGCAGCACTAGTTTGGTCAAACCATCCTGAGTGTACTGGGACAGAAATTCGTGATGCCTTAAAAGCGACAGCACAAGACCAAGGCGCTTCTGGTCACGATGTTTACTTCGGTCACGGTATTGTTAAAGCAGCTGATGCAGATGCATACCTAATGGCAAATGGCTGTGCAGGTGGCAATAATGGCGGCGGCACAACTCCTGGTAGCGATGATATTAGCCTTTCTACGTCAGGTTATAAATCAAAAGGCACTGCGTATGTTGATTTAAGCTGGAATGGCGCAGCAACAAGCACAGTTGATGTATACCGTAATGGTAGCAAGGTAGGCTCAGTGGCAAACACTAACAGCTATACTGACACTATCACATCGAAAGGCGGTGGTACTTACACTTACCAAGTATGTGAAGCACAAAGCACAACTGTTTGTTCAAACAATAGCTCAGTGACGTTCTAATACTTTCCCCAACCCAAATCAGCGGGCATTGATTGCCCGCTTTTTCTTTTTCTAAAAGCTTGTTAAGATCAAATACCTAGCTTTTTAACTTTGTGCCAATGATCAATCCAGAATCGTTACTGTCGTTTTTAGGCGCCAGTTTTTTAATTGCCGTAGCTCCCGGCCCTTCTAATGCATTTTTAATGGCGCAAACCTTTGCAAATGGCCGTAAAGCCGGAATGCAAAGTGCCTTTGGTTTTGCCTTAGGTGGTGTGGTGCATACTATTTTGGCAGTAGTAGGTTTAACGGCAATTTTAAAAGCATCCACGGTAGCATATACCACAGTTCAGTATTTAGGCGCGGCCTACCTTTGCTACCTAGGTATAATGACCTTAAAGGATACCTTCACAGGGCCTGAACCAGACTGCAGCGAAAAGCCTCATGTTAGCACCAGTAAAAAACAAAATGTGATGTTTCAAGCCATGATGACCGAGGTACTCAATCCGAAAGTTGCCTTATTCTTTATTGCTTTTATTCCTCAGTTCGTCGATCCGAGCTTGTCTTCAACGACATTTCAACTCGCTTTCTTTGGATTACTCTACCCGCTTTTTGCTTTTCCAATCGACTGCACGTATATTTATTTCGGCGATAAGATAGCCAGTTATTTTCGTGAACATCCACAAGCCCAAATTTGGATTGATCGGATCACGGGACTAGTTTTTATTGCGTTAGCAATTAACCTATTGATATAAGAGCACTTATGGAACAAAAACAACAAGCTTTACCCGCCAAAAAGAATATTGCCCTCGTAGCCCATGATGGCAAAAAAGCAGCCCTTCAGGCATGGTGTGAAAAGCACCTGGATATTTTAAGTAAGCACACGCTATACGGTACAGGAACAACGGGTCATTTAATCGAGCGCACAACAGGGCTTGAAGTGATAAAGCTATTAAGTGGTCCTATGGGTGGCGATCAACAATTAGGTGCTAAAATTGCTGAACATGAGGTGCATGTGTTAGTTTTTTTCTGGGATCCACTTGCATCGCAGCCCCACGACCCTGATGTAAAAGCATTACTTCGTTTAGCTGCGGTTTGGAATATTCCTGTTGCCTGTAATGAAGTTAGTGCCGATATGCTTTTAAGCTCCCCTATGATGGAGACAGAGCTTTGCCGCACGTTGCCAGATTACGAAAAATACCTCGCAACGCGCCAAGTGACTCTTTAATTATTAAAGTTGTATACCTAAGTGGGGCGATTAGCTATAAAGCTTGTGCGCCCACTTAGTTAAACCTGCAGTAACACTACCAAAGTGATCCCCGTTCAGCATATTAATATCACCTAAATGTGATTTTAACGCAGCCTTGATCAGCGGTGATTGCGCACTACCACCCGTTAAGTAAATTACATCCGGTGTTGTGCCTGCCTCTTGAATCGCTTGTTTAGCTAAGCTCACTATCTGGCTTATTGAGTCATCAACAGCTAAAGCTAAGTCTTTTAGCGTTAAGCATTGCATTAAATCTGAATCTAAGAAACGCAAGTCTGTGGTAAATTCGTTCGCTGACGAGAGTGCAATTTTTGCCGCTTCGCCTTGCTGCACTAATTGATGACCCTGCTTATTTTGCTGCAATTGAATTAAGCGTTTAAAAAGCGCTGGCTCTTTAACTTCACGAACTTGAGTCAATAACTCACGATGATGGGCATCGCTATAAAACTGGCTTTGCAGGTTTACATCATTGATTTTACACGCTTGCCAAAACGGTTGGTTCGGCAGCGGAAGACCCGATTTAAACTCAGTACCTAAACCTAATAATGGCATTAAACCATGAAAGCTCAGGGCAATATCTAAATCATTTCCACCCACACGCTTGCCACTGTGGGCTAAAAAATCATTATCACGACACTGCTTTTCACGGAAGCTCGGCCCCATTTGTACGAATGAACAATCACTGGTACCCCCGCCAATATCTACAACCAATACTTTTTGGTCTTGCTGTAATGAAGTTTCATAATCAATCCCTGCCGCTAGCGGCTCATATAAAAACGACACCTCTTTAAAGCCTGCGCGCTTTGCTGCTCGTTCTAAAATTCCCAGTGCTTGCTGATTAGATTCTTCACCACCAACTGATTGAAAGTTTACCGGTCGTCCGATTACCGTTTCTGTTAATGACTCTTGCAGTGACTGCTCTGCACGCTGCTTAATTTTTAAGATCATCGCCGTAGCAATGTCTTCAAAGAAGTTTATTTGACCTTGCTTTAAGCCCACAGCACCAAAGAATGATTTAGGTGATTTTACAAAGTAACCTTCTTCAGGAAATTGCACATACTCGCTAATTGCTTCACGACCGATGAATAAGGTCTCATCACCAGCTTGAATATCTAAATCTGATTTAATGCGAGGAATGGTATTTAAAAGCGCATTGCGCTCAGTTTTAAAGTCATGCTCAAATGGGCTACCAGTGAGGTGCTTTGCCACAAAATCGACAACTAAAGCACTGTGATGAGTATAAAGTGTTGAGGGTAAATACTGCTTACCTTGTTCAAGCGGCACTAATGACACTTGTTGCTCGTTATCCATTACACCGATTGCACAATTTGAGCTACCGTAATCAAAGCCTGCAAACATTCTAGCACCTATACATCAATAAAAAGGCCGCGAAATTTACCATAGTCGCAGCCATTTTTGAATGACGCTAAGGTGTTTCATGTAAAAAGCTTGCAAATCGTGGCAAACCATTTTTAGTAAAACCATGATATTTATAGGTAATGGTACTACCTATGGCTGGCGGTGACTTTCTTTGCTGATCAGAAAACCCCGAGCCAATTTTAAATTCAGTACCATCACTGTTGCGCACCTTGAGTGCGCCAAGCATATTTTTATACTTACCTTTTCCTGCAACATAACCGATTACAACCGCTTCAGCGTCAAAATAGGGTTTTAACTTTAACAATGCATCACTGCGTCCCGCACTATGCTTAGCAGCCGCTAGATGCAGCATCACGCCCTCAGCACCTTGCGCTATTAGCTCATCCATAAACAAACTAAGTTGCTTGTTATCGTTAAAGTGCGTTTGCTCCACAGCTTTAATATGTTCACTTTGCAGCTGATTTACTAACCGCGAGTAGTCCTCAAAGCGCTGACTAAATGGTTTTGTCGCATCAGGCATATCAAATATCATATAGCTTACTGTTTGCCATTCAGTATCAATAGGAATGGCTTTTCGAACGATACCGCTCAAAGTGGCAAAATCTTGGCGCTTAGTCCAAAGTTCTCCATCAAGCCAAACCCTAGGAAGTGGCTCAGTAAACCAGTCAGGGGCATAAATTGGGTTACCGTTTCGGGTTACTAATTGACTACCAGTCCAGATGGCCCGAACGCCATCATATTTTTCACTAACTAAATACTCGCTTACATTGACCTTGTCAGCTTCATAGACGTTTGCTAAAAGTACTGAAGGGGCTTGTTGAGCTTCGACCGAGAGGCTTAATAATAAAGTGATTGCGCACATCAGCGCACGAGTGATCATAACCATCATTGCTTCCTTGCAAATTTGTAAGTTTTAAGTAGCTTTCACGACTTAATAAATGCTGCTTAGTAATAGCCGTTTAATTATAGGTTAGTTTGTAGCCATTTGAAAAATTCGCCCAAATCAGCAAACACCCCCGCCGCTTTACTAAAGTCATGTTCTAAAGTGAAATGATTCGGCACCGCATACACAGCAACAGCGGCATTACTTGCGGCGGTGACACCGGTAAAGGTATCTTCGACTGCAACGGCTTCATTAGCGGTTATATTTAACGTATCAAGTGCCAATTGGTATGGGTCGCCAGATGGTTTAGGGTTGTTAACATCATCTTTGGTAACCACACAATCAAACCAATCAAAAATGCCATAGCCTTTTAAAATAGGATAGGCTTCATCTTTTGCACTGCCTGTTACTAATGCCATTTTTAAACCACTGGCTTTTACTTGCTCAAGCACTGCTTTTGCATGAGGCATATAGGCGGGTAAATTAGTACTAACAAAGCGCCCAAATGCAGCATATTTATCATCGGTTAGCTGCTGTGGAGTGATACTAAGCCCATAATTTTCAACAACTTCCTTTGCAGCTTCAAGAGTTGGTCTACCAGAAAAGCGCTGACAAAACGTGGCCTCATCATACTGCACGCCAAAAGGGGCTAGTAAATCATTCCAAATATTAAAATGCACACTTTCAGAGTCGACAAGTGTGCCATCCATATCAAACAATACTGCTTTTAAAGTCATCCTCATTCCTTTTACAGTCTAAAAAATAAAAGGTGCCATTCGGCACCTTCGATAAATATAATTTGTTACTCAGTTAAACCCGCAGGTGGCTCAGCAAACGCTTCTTCGCCTGTTTCTACATCAACCAGCTCGTAACCGCGTTGTTTTCTTACCACTTTTAATACTGGCTTAGAAAACGCTGTTTTTAAACGATCAGCGTCTGCTTCAAGTTCTTCGACTGTATTACCAAATGGCGCTGCACCGGTTTCTGACCAGTTAGTCACTTTGCCATTTAAGTTATATTCAACTTCATGTATTTGATATTGTGCCGCTTCATCTTTTGTTGCTTCACAAAAAATTACACGGTAGTTCCAAAATCCAGCCATACTTCTTCTCTTTCTCAAAATTTAATGCTGCCACTTTAGCAGTTACAAACACGATTATAAACGAAAAAACCCGCTATACAGCGGGTTTTGATAGGACTTATTCTTTCAGCTTAGAAGAAGCTTACTTTGAACTCAGCACCGATGTAACGCTCTTCGTTCACCATTGCTGTGTTGTTATTGAAATCGATAGCGCCGATTGATTGTTGCTCGTCGAACATGTTACGAACGAATGCTGATACTTCATATTCGTTGTCGCCTTCAGCCCAAGCGTAACCGGCACGTAAACCAACTTCAGTTAATGGCTTACCTTCAAATTCAACTGACTCGTATAAGAAGTAATTGATTTCGCTACGGTAAGACACGTCAGCGTATGTGAAGAATTCACCGTCAGCTACTTCGCGGCTATAACGTAATGTTAGGTTAGAGATCCACTCAGGTGCGTGCGGTAAACTATTACCATCAAGAATAGCTTGACCTGCGCTGTTTAAAGAATTTGTAACAGTACACTGAGCACATACGTCAACGGCTAAATCTTTATCGTCAAGCTCAGTATTGTTGTAGCTTAAGTTAAATGTTGCGTTTAGGTTGTCAGTTAATACCCACTCAGTGTCTAACTCAAAGCCGTAACCAGTTGTCTTATCAGCATTAACTAAACGGTTGAAGTTTGCACCACCACCTACAGCTGTTAATTGTTGGTCATCCATTGTGTAATAGAACACAGTGGCATTTACACGACCTTGGCCGTCAAGAACGTCTGATTTGATACCTGTCTCGAAAGACGTCACAGTTTCAGACTCAGCAACAGTTACTTCATCACCGAATAAGATACGACCCTGAATACTTGGTGCACGGAAGCTGTTCGCAACACGTGCGTACCAGTTTACGTCGTCGTTGATCTTATAGTTAGCAGATAGATCCCAGCTAACGTGATCGTCACTTGGGTTTTCTGTAAGGAAAAGCGCACCGCCACCAGCAGGGCTTAAAGTACGGTTCGCAGAGAATTCTTTCTCGTCATCTGAGTAACGAAGACCCGCAGTGATTTTTAGATCATCAGTGATTGTGTAATCTAATGAGCCGAATACCGCCCATGCTTTGGTATCTTGTTGCTGGATAACATAGCCGTTTAACTCACCTGGCGTTGAACCATAAGTGTCGTAGCTGAAGTTTTCGATCGTTAGCGCTTCATCAAAGTAGAATACACCTACTTGGAAATTTACGTCGCCAGCATAGTTGCTAGATAAACGAAGTTCTTGCGTGTACTGGTCTTGATCTGGAATACCGTCAGCACTTTCAGAATAGAATGGAATAAAACCAGGACCCATATCTGGTAAGTAGCTAGCACCGTAACCGCCGTCGATATCAGCGCGAGAATAGATTTCAGCACTTTCCCATGCAGAGATTGACGTAAGTGTTAAATCGTTGATATCCCACTCAAGCTTTAAGCTTGCACCTTGAGATTCAACTTGCTGAGTCGCACGAGAAGCAGCATCGTGGTAAACCACGTCGTGCTCAAAATTATCTACTAAATCGTTAGTACCAGCTTTGATAGCATTACCACGGAATGCGATTGGCGTACCATCCATATCACGTACATGGTAATTGAAAAGACCAGTGAAGTCGTCGCCTTCATATAAGAATTGAACACGTGCCGCTTTCTCAGTGTAACCACCTAATACGTCATCTTGTTCAAAACCTGGTGCACGATTATCAATATAATCATCTTTTTCTTGCCAAAGAACAGAAACACGTGTTGATAAACGATCTGTTAAGCCACCGCCAACAGCACCTTCAAAATCAACTGCGCCACGGCTACCGTAAGATACTGAGCCATAGCCTTCAAATTCTTGTGATGGTTTAACTGTATCAAATTTAACAAGACCAGCCGGTGTATTACGGCCGAATAAAGTACCTTGTGGGCCACGAAGAACTTCTACGCGTGCTACGTCAAATACAGGGAAACCTTTTAAGATAGCGTTCTCTTGAACTACTTCATCTACCACTAAAGAAACAGGTTGTGAAGCATTTAGGTCAAAGTCAGTATTACCTAGACCACGAACATAAAAGCGTGGGAATGAACGACCAAACGAAGATTCAATTGATAAGCTTGGGATCTTCGCGTTCATGAAACGAATATCCATACCAGCTGAGCTGTATGCATCTAAGCTGTCACCTTGTAAAGCAGATACAGCTACAGGTACTTCCTGTGCGTTTTCTACACGTTTACGAGCGGTGATTTGAATAACTTCTAATTGATTGTTTTTTGCTGCTGAGGCTTCGTCTGCAGCAAGAGTTGAAAATGAAGTACCTGCTACGGCAGAGAACAACGTTGCATTGATAAGTGTTGCTAACGTAGATCTTTTCATTGCTTTCATGTCGGGTTTTAACCTTTTTTATGCACTCTTATTCAACGGTGATGATGTTGCGTCAATTCATTTGACGGGCTCGGCCAATTTTTCGCGCCTTGTAATAAGCTGCGCGGACCTCTTAATCGAGAGTGCAAAACGAAGTAAAGAGGCTGAACGAACGCTGACGATTATAACACTTTATGACACTTTTACTGCATTAAAAATTATAAATATACAATTATTTTACAACAATTAGCGGCAACATCGCCGCATTTAGAAGATTTTATGCAATTATTTTTGATTAAAGCGGACATATGTCCTGTCCATCTAATCACGACAATGTGTAGACATCATGCACAAATGAGAGCCACTTTCATTTACCCCTTTTTTAGCAACTAATCAGTTACACGTGCGAATTCTGGATTAGCTAATTCGCACTCATGCTCATTTAATAAGCCTAAAATTGCTAAGTTTAATTCTTCTATTACTTCCATATAAAATGCAAAGTCGACAGTCTCTACGTAGCTTAGTACATCCACTTGTAAAGCCCAAGGCGAGAAAGCTTTAAAACGAACCCTGCAAGGCTCAAAGGCGATATGTTTATGTTGTTCTAAAAGCTCTCTTAGGGCTTGCATAAACGAGATTAGATTTTGTTGCTTGGTATTCGCACTGAGCATCAATTTCGGCCTATAAGAAATACGCTCTCTTTCAGAAACATTCTCAAGCTGCATATCAACGAACTTTGCATTCGCCACATATATTACAGAGCGGTCAAGAGTGCGAATTCGAGTTGCTCTCAGTCCTATTTCTTCAATTGTGCCTAGCTGGCTACCAAATTTACATAAACTGCCAATTTTAACTGGTGCTGAAATATAAAGTGTGATGGCCGCTATAATATTTTCCACCGTTTTTTGCGCAGCCAGCGCGATGGCTAAACCACCGATCCCTAAACCAGCTAATAGCGTTGTGGCATTGAATCCTAAGTTTTCAAACCACATAAATAGCAAGATAATTACAATTGAGGTTTTTACAACGTTACTAATTGGGCGAAGTAAAAAAACCACTTGGGGCCTATCTTGCTTAATGAAGCGCTGACCAAGTCTATGCTTCACTATGTCAACTGTACGAAGGCATATCCAACCCCATGCAATCAAAAGTACTGTTGCACCATGAAATAAAGCGAGTACAGCAATCGTTACATTCGACTGATCACTCAAAGAACGCGACATAAATACAGCCAGCAATAAGCAAACTGGCCCATTGATGAACGCTATCACATCTTTTTCGACTGGCACTTTTAAATGGGCAAGTATAAAAGTAATAATACGCGTCAAGATGATTGCTATTGCAAGGAAAAGCAAAAAACTAAAAACAAAATATACCCATTGCCAAAGTAGCACACCTAAAAACTCAACATCTGGCAAGTTTTTATATAACCACTCGCCGACATGGCTATAGCCATACTCTTTCGTCAATAAGGGAATTTGGCTTACCGTCGCATTCGATATTTTCCAGATGCGATTGCCACTTTCTGGGTCTGGAATCAACTGTAATAAGATTTGCACAGTACCTTGTGAGGTTGAGATTTCCCCCACTAAATCACGATAACTTGGCACACTTTCTTTTTGTTTTCCTTCGGGTTTATTACTTAAGTTATCAATGTCGACCCAGAGTGTACGATCAAGTACTACAGATAAGTTCTCAGCTAGTTGAAGCTGCCCTATAATAGACACATCCTTAGGTAAATTTCGAAAATCAAGATACTGAGCAGCCCGTTCAAAGTCACGAGCTCTGGCCGCTTTCAAGTAACCCTGCATTGAACTTCTTGGTGTCATTCGACCATATGTGTCGAAAGGTAAATCATCCTCTAAAGCCGTTTCTTTTTCTTCGCTGGCTGCAGGAGAACTGACTTCAGGCTCTTGCTTAGCTGCTTTTTGTTCACTTTGCTCTTCCTTGTTGTCTTTATCTATTAAGGACTTAACGGTAACTTCAGGTGTGGTTGTTGCCCATAATGGCGCATTGAACAACAGTAAAAAACACACTAATAACTTACTAAATTGTAATGAAAACTTTGTATTACAACGGCTCACACTTTGTTCCTTGTCTTATAAACATTAAATCGCTGAAATAATCAGCTAATTAAATTAGAGCACGGTTTGTGTAACTGTACAAAAAATAATTAAAAATCTTTGCAAGTAAGCGCTGAGATGTTAGTTATATAGAGACTAAAGCAAAGGAAAACGATAATGCAGATTTCAAGTTCACTAATCCCCCATTGGTCATCATTAATGATCCACGGTGTCATCGCTATCATTTTTGGTATTTGTGGTTGGTTTGCCCCAGAAGCCTCATTAGCGATTTTGATGTTTATTTTCGCCGCTTACTTTTTTGTCGATGGTGCCATTAGAACTTGGTTAGCTATTGCTTCAAAAAATGAAAACCCACTTTGGTGGATGCTATTAGTTGGTGGTCTAATTTCAATTGCAGCTGCACTTGTGACCCTGTTTGCTCCCAACGTAACGGCTATCTTAATGCTGTACTTTATTGCCGCATGGGCTATTGCTATTGGTGTGATTGAGATTGTTATTGCCAGTAAACTACGCAAAGAAATCACTAATGAGTGGCTGTTAATTGGCAGCGGTATTATTTCGATTATCTTTGGTGGATATCTGATATTTAACCCTGGCGCGGGCATAATCACCCTGCTTTGGCTCGTTGCCAGCTACGCCATCGTGTTTGGCATAATGATGGTACTATTAGCACTTAAGCTGAAAAAAATGCAACACTCTCAAATATAAAACAAAAAAGGAGCTGTTTAGCTCCTTTTTTATATCAATCAAATCAGGACTGATTAATCAGCGCTGTTTTCTTCTTGATTGTGTAACTCTAAACTCGCAGACATCGCATTTTCACGCGTTGATTTCGCTGAATCATTACGTAAACGGTCAATGTGGTTCAGGTAGTCTTGGTCGATATCACCAGTGATGTATTGACCATCAAATACTGATGTTTCAAAACGGGTGATTTCTGGATTTTCTTGGCTTACTGCCGAGATTAAGTCATCTAGCGATTGATAGATAAGACCATCTGCACCAATGCTTGCGTTGATATCTTCAACTTCACGGCCATGAGCAATTAGCTCAGCTGCCGATGGCATGTCGATACCATAAACGTTCGGGAAACGAATCTCTGGCGCAGCTGAAGCGAAGTAAACGTTCTTCGCACCTGACTCACGAGCCATCTCAACGATTTGTGCTGACGTTGTACCACGCACAATTGAATCATCAACAAGTAATACGTTTTTACCCTTGAACTCGCGGTCAATGGCATTCAGTTTTTGACGAACTGACTTCTTACGCATTTCTTGGCCTGGCATGATGAACGTACGACCAATGTAGCGATTTTTAACGAAACCTTGGCGGTATGGCAGGTTAAGAGCAGAGGCAATCTCAAGCGCTACATCACATGATGTTTCAGGGATAGGAATGA
This sequence comes from Pseudoalteromonas apostichopi, assembly GCF_030297135.1. Classification (NCBI taxonomy): domain Bacteria; kingdom Pseudomonadati; phylum Pseudomonadota; class Gammaproteobacteria; order Alteromonadales; family Pseudoalteromonadaceae; genus Pseudoalteromonas; species Pseudoalteromonas apostichopi. The sequence goes on along the minus strand of NZ_AP028065.1, from coordinate 2,867,586 downwards.
CAACGTCGATGTCTTTATCAGCCCATTCACGTGCAATTTTTTCACCTAACTTAGTTCCCATGTTTACACGTGTTGCATAAACAGACATACGGTCAATCGTTGAATCTGGGCGCGCAAAGTAAACGAACTCAAAGATACACGGTGCGTAAGTTGCTTTTTCAGCACACGATTGTGAGAACAGCTGACCATCTTCAGTTACGTAAATTGCTTCACCTGGTGCAACATCACGAACAAACTCAAAGCCGTCGGTTTTTAAAGCAACGCTTTCTGATGCAAACATGTACTCAGTACCGTTTGCTGTTTCGCGCTTACCAAAAACCAGTGGGCGAATGCCGTTAGGGTCACGAAATGCAACAATACCATGACCAATGATCATCGCAATCGTTGCATAGCCACCTGTTACTTTATTATTAACTTCAGTTACCGCAGTGAAGATATCTTCCGCATCAAGTTTCAGCTTGTTTGATTTACTTAACTCATGCGCCATGATGTTAAGTAAAATTTCAGAGTCAGACGTTGTATTAACATGACGGCGAGCTTCTGAAAATAGTTGCTGCTTTAATGCTTCTGCGTTTGTTAAGTTACCATTGTGCGCAAGTGCGATACCAAATGGCGAGTTAACATAGAAAGGTTGCGCTTCTGACGAGCTAGAAGAACCAGCTGTCGGGTAGCGAACATGGCCAATACCAATTGTACCTTGCAGACGTTTCATATGACGGGTATGAAATACGTCTTTTACTAGGCCATTGGCTTTACGTAAGCTAAACGTGTTGTTTTCAATGGTAATGATGCCAGCTGCATCTTGACCGCGGTGTTGCAAAACAGTTAAGCCGTCATATAACGCCTGATTAACAGGAGAAGTTCCGACTATGCCAACGATACCACACATTAAATTTATCCTCGCCGATTAACGGTTTACAGAATTTAAAAAGCTCGAGTTGTTTTCGAGGTACGAGAAGAACCACTCAACAACAAAGCCAAATTCTGGAATCAAAATAGAGTTGCCCCACCAATGCGTATTAGGTGCACCGGTAAAAGCATCAAGAAAGAAGAGTAACGCGCTTACGACCAACACGCCACGAAGAGCACCAAACACTATGCCGAACACACGGTCTGTGCCAGATAAACCAGTACGTTGTACAAGTTCACCTAAAATATAGTTTAGTAACCCACCCAACAGGAGTGTCGCAAAGAATAATATGGCTATTGCGGCTGCATTTCTTAAAAGGGGTTCTGAAATACTTGTTAGGAAGGATGCTAAATATTGGTAAAACAAGCTAGAGATGATAAATGCGCCAGCCCATACAGCTAATGACATTGCTTCTTTTACAAAGCCACGTATTAAGCCGATGATAGTGGATAGTGCAATAATACCAAGTACGGCGTAATCAACCCAGATCATAAGAACCAACTAGTCGTTAATTTGGGGCGCATTCTATACCCAAACCACCTGTGGATGCAAGAATTCAGCATGAGATAAAACGCATTTAGGCAAGGCATTGATTGTAGGGAATGGTGTCCCCTTGTCAAAATCAATAACGCAGAATAAATGCGTTTTAGCCATGCCCTTCGGGCGCTTCACAGGGCTTCCACTACTGCGTTGTAGCAATTTGAAAGGTACCTACTACTTGAATGCCAAGCCCTGAGTTTTAATCCCTGTAATAGTGCTGAAACTTGGATCCACAGGTAGTTTGGGTATCCTTTGCCAGATCATTTTGTAATTTCAAACTGAGTAACTTTGCCATTTAACTTGGTTAACTGCTTTAACTCAGTAAGCTTACTCTCTAACTCTTTCTTGCTAAGTGAAGGGCCTACAAAGACTTTTGTAAGTGTGCCGTTCGGGGTTTTGACTGGCCGAGTGAAGGTTTTGAAACCATTCGCTTTTAATTTTTCCTGTAGTGATTTCACATTAGGTGCGTGGGAAAAACTCCCCAGCTGAATGACATAAGCCATTTGTGTGAGGTTCTCTTCTGGCTTACGAGTTGGCTCTGGGGTTTTAGCGATTGGCTTTGCTGGTTCTTGCACTACAACTTTTGGCTCAGCTTTGGTAATGACAGGCTCATCTGTTGAGGCTTCAACCATTTTCGGCGCATCATCAATTTGCTGGGTTTCATTAGTAACAAGTTCAGTATCCTTTGCTTGAATATCTTCAACCGAAATTTGCGAAGGTTGCTCCGCTGAAGATACTTTATTATCAATCGCCTCTTGCAAGTCAATGGTAGTGAACTCAGGACGTTCAGGAATTGCTTTAAAGCCTTCTTTATAATGAACCTTTTCACCATCCAAAATGTTTGGGATGAAGACAATAGCCGCCACAACCACAATCGTGGTTCCTACTAAGCGATTAATAAACCCTGCGTTCACCGATTTCCTCTCTATTTTTTAAAGTAATTGATGGCTGCAGCCACAGTTATAAATGAACCAAACACAATCACTAACGTGTTTTCATCGACATTTGGTAATAACGTATCTAGCGCAGTTTCAACACTCGCATAGTGCGTGCTTGGCGCTGTTGATGCGGTTTCGGCTAATGCTTTAGCAAGATTCTCAACCTTGTCTCCACGGAAACAATCTAAGCTTGCTAACGACCACTGATCAACAACATTCGCCATGGCCGACATAGCAGCCACCTTATCTTTATCTGCAAGCATAGCGACTAATGCATGAATTTTAAACCCTTGATCTTTATACACGCTTAATTTGCGTGCCAAATATCGAGCAGATTCAGGATTATGCGCAACATCGGTAAAAATAAGCGGTTGCTCACTTAACTGCTGAAAGCGACCTTCGACAATAAGGTTAGCTAAGCAGTCACGCACTTGTTGCTCGCTTGGCAGTAGGTCAAGTTTTGCTAGTAAGGTCAACGCGGTTGCTGCATTTTGACAAGGGATCGCAGGCTTAGCTAAGCGCCAGTCTTTATCTTGGTACTGCCATTTAAAGCCTTCACTGTCTTCTGTGAATATGAAGTCACGACCTGATAGCACCATATCAGCGTTAATTTCGTTGCCATAATCAGTTACTGTGTGTGGAATGGCTAAATCGCCAACAATAGCAGGCGTATTGGTGCGGAAAATGCCAGCTTTATCGTAACCAACAAGTTCACGGGTATCACCTAGATATTCTTTATGGTCTAAATCTATGGTGGTGATCACACAAGCATGTGGTTTAACGATATTAGTGGCATCGTAACGACCACCAAGGCCGACTTCTAACAGTACATAATCAACGGCGTGACGTTTAAAAATAGCCAGTGCACCTAAGGTACCGTACTCAAAATAAGTTAGTTGCGTGTCAGCACGGCCTTTTTCTAGCATATCAAAAGCATCAACATGGAATTGATCATCAAGCTCTTGGCCATTAATACGTACGCGCTCGTTGTAACGAATAAGATGCGGCGAAGCATAAGTACCCACACTAAAACCCTGTGCAAGTAATAAGCTTTCTAGGCAACGGGCAGTGGTCCCTTTACCGTTAGTGCCTGCAATAAGGATTATTTTGCTTGATGTATCAAGTAAACCTACTTGGTTTGCCACGCGTTCTACGCGCTCTAAACCCATTTCGATATTGGCAGGATGGACATTTTCTAAATAACAAAGCCAATCATCAAGGCTTGATGATTGGCTAGGAAGGATTTCTGTCATAGCGTTTAATCAGTTAAGCTGAAATTTACGCTACTCTATGCTCTTGTTCAGTAGAAGGCAAGTTCATAAATTTCGCTAAGATACGTGCAAGGGTGTCACGCATTTCACGACGGTCAACAATCATGTCGATTGCACCGTGCTCTAGCAAGAATTCACTGCGTTGGAAACCTTCAGGAAGCGTTTCACGTACTGTTTGCTCGATTACGCGAGGACCCGCAAAACCGATAAGCGCTTTAGGTTCAGCAACGTTTACATCACCAAGCATTGCCAGTGATGCAGATACACCACCCATTGTTGGATCAGTTAATACTGAAATAAACGGTAAGCCTTTTTCGCTCATTTTCGCAAGCGCAGCACTTGTTTTAGCCATTTGCATTAATGACATAAGTGCTTCTTGCATACGTGCACCGCCTGATGCAGAGAAACAAATAAGTGGCATGTCGTGCTCTAAACATTGGTCTACAGCTTCAACAAAACGAGCACCTACTACTGACGCCATTGAACCACCCATAAACGAGAACTCAAAAGCAACAGCAGCAACAGGAATGCCTTTTAAACGGCCTTTCATTGCCACAAGTGCGTCTTTTTCGCCGCTTGCTTTTTGTGCTTGGGTAATACGGTCAGAGTATTTTTTAGAATCTTTAAACTTTAATACGTCTTTTGGTTCGTGCTCTGCACCAAGTTCTTGACGATCAGCATCGTCTAAAAAGTTTTCAAGACGTTTACGGCCACTTAAACGCATGTGGTGATCACACTTAGGACACACGTTGAGTGCTTTTTCTAATTCTGCTTTATATAAAATTGAATCACAGTCTGTACACTTAGCCCAAACCCCTTCAGGGATTTCTTTACGACCTGACGATTTAGTCGTTTTAGGTAAGATTTTTTCTAACCAACTCATTTGCAACTCTCTTAATGCTGTTCTGTGTCGCAGTCTGTTTAATTGGAAACACTCACTTGTGTTTCTGATAACAAATAAACAGACAGATTTTTTCAATTAAAACATGAATTACCCGCAGACGATATAAAAAACTGGTCTTAGTAGTAGTCTACTAAAGTCTAACTGTCTGAATCAGGTAAAAACAAAGGCCCTAATGGTGTTTTAGGAATGCCAAAATGTTCTGGGTAATCCACGTCAACTAAGTAAAGGCCAGCAGCTTTCGCTGTCGCACTTGCCTTAGCGCGCTCTTTTAAATCGAGTAATTCTTTTAACCACACGGGTTCATGCTTATGAAGACCAATGTCCATCAAACACCCTGTGATGTTTCGTACCATGTGATGTAAAAACGCATTGGCTTTAATATCAATAATCACATAATCACCTTGGCGTTTTACCGACAGGTGGTGAATAGTACGATTTGCTGTATTTGCTTGGCAATGTAGTGCTCTAAACGAAGTAAAGTCATGCTCGCCTATTAAATACTGACAGGCTTCTTGCATTTTAGTTTCGTCTAATGGGTGATGAAAGTGTGTCACCCCTTCACTCATGATAGCGCCGCGATAGGTGTAATTATAAATCACATAGCGGTAGCGACGAGCTGTAGCACTAAAACGAGCGTGAAAGTCTTCGCTTACAGGCTGGGCAAAGCGAATAGCAATATCTTTTGGCAGTAAGGTATTCATACCCATAGTGAACGCGACCATTTCACGCTCAGCGTGAGTATCAAAATGGATCACTTGCCCGGTGCCATGTACACCCGCATCGGTGCGGCCTGCACAAACAATTTCGACTGGATGATTACAAATACGCGACAACGCCGTTTCTACTTCTTGTTGTACGCTATTGACGTGTGATTGACGTTGCCAACCACTGTAACGCGCGCCGTTGTATTCTACTCCAAGTGCTACTCGCATAATGCTCTATTTACCTACTGTACTAAATGACGGGGCATTTTATGCGATCTACGAGCTCAATAAAAGCCACTCGAGTAGATCACATTGTTCTGTTACTCAGATATCACACCAATTCCTTAAGTATTATTGCGAGCTGGTATTAATCTTCTTCGATGTTATCGAGGCCCTTAGTGCCATCTTTAGCACGAAGCTTATGATGGATTGCTGACTTAATCAGCATATAGCCGCTAATAGGCGCGGTGATCAGTAAGAAAATTGAAATGAGAATTTCTTTTACGCTCATCCCTTCATTGGTATAGCTAAAATACACCATCGCAGCAATCAATAACGATGCCATTCCTAGGGTTGTTGCTTTAGTTGGACCGTGTAAACGCATAAAAAAATCAGGCATTTTCACAAGGCCTATTGAGCCTATTAGAATAAAGCAACCACCAATTAATAGTAAGATTGATACAATCCATTCACTCATCATTTGCTACCCTATTCAATAATATCGCCACGTAGCAAATACTTACATACAGCTACCGTGCTAACAAAGCCAAGCATAGCGATTAATAATGCGGCTTCAAAATATAAATCTGTTCCCATGCTCATGCCATACAGAATAATTAAAGCGATGGTGTTAATAAACATAGTGTCTAAAGCCAAAATACGATCAGGTACCGACGGCCCTACAATTAACCGCCACACGTTTAATAATAAAGATATAGCTATCATGGCGTAAACTATTAAAAAAACGGTATCTAGCATCGAAAAATCTCCTTAAGCGGTGCTTCATAGCGCTGCTTAATCGTTTTAATTAACGCTTGTTCATCAGCTAAATCGAGCACATGGATTAATAAATAGCGCTGCTCAATCTCTGCCCCCTCTTCGAGGGACTCAGGAATAGGGTAAACCTCTGCGCTCACAGTACCCGGCGTTAACGACACTGTACTTGCCAAAATAGTAATTGGCATTTCGTGGCTTAAATCCAAAGGCACTTTTATAAAACCTGGGCGCAATTTTTTAGTGGGCCCGAGAATCAACAGTGCCACTTGTAAATTGGCAGTCACAATATCATAAAGCACCAACAATAAGTGCCTAAACGCAAGACCCGGCCTTACAATTAGCGGCTGAGGATCACGAAATGGGAAAGTAATCCACGGAATGGTAATTGCGAAAAATGCAGCTAAAAACAGGTGTCCAGGCGACACACTGTTATTTAACAACAGCCATACAATAAATAATAAAACACTGCGAAATGGTGTTGGCAACCAACGAAAGCGAGCTTCTAAACGCATCAATGGCCTCCTTGTAATACAGTGTTGATGCTAGTGTTGATATCAAACAACTGCTCTGATGTTGCTAGCATATAGTCTGAAATAGGTCCTGCAAATACAACCATTAAAGGTGAACATGCAAGTAGCGCAACTACTGAAATCACTTTAAGAGGATGTGCTTTGGTGCCTTCAATTGCTTCACTGTCTTTATGAGTATGATCCCAGAATAAGCTTGTACCAGCGCGTGAAACCGCCACTAATAACGCCAAACTAGATACTAGGTAAATTGGCCAAAACAACATGGCTTTTTCACTATCTAGCGTGCTCTTTAAAATCCATACTTTACCTACAAAGCCAGATAACGGCGGCATACCAACAACGGCAAGAGCAGCAACTATGAAACAAGCACCAAGCAAGTATGGCTGTGCAACGGCACGACCTGCTACTAATCGGTCGGCAACTTTACCGCGTTGTTGAGCAATTAAATCTGCAATTAAAAATAGTGCTGCGCAAATAATAGTTGAATGCACTAAGTAGTAAAGTAATGCAGCTGTTGCAGAGACATTTTGAATCGCAACCAATGCCACTAAAGTACCTACAGATACAACAACCAGATTCGCAACAAGCTTTCTAAGGTCTTGACTCGCTAATACACCAATACCACCCATAACTATGGTCGCTAGTGCTAAGCCCCATAACCAAGGTTGTGCCATGTGAGCAAGCTCGCCAGCATTATCACCAAATATTACGGTATACACACGTAGCATGGCATAAACACCTACCTTGGTCATAATCGCAAATAATGCAGCCACCAATGGCATTGCACTTGCGTAGGTATTCGGTAACCATAAATGCAATGGTAATAACGCGCCTTTTAAAGCAAATACCACAATTAATAACAAACCACCAATTTTAGCGAGGTAAACATCGTCACCCGTCAATTGCGGGACTTTTTGCGCTAAATCAGCAATATTCAATGTGCCTAGTACACCATAAAGTACACCTAGCGCAATCAAGAACACACTTGAACCAATTAAGTTTAAAATCACATATTGCAGTGCAGCACGTGTACTGTGTTTGTTACCTGCATGCATCAATAATGAGTATGAGGCAATTAACAAGACTTCAAAGAATACGAATAAGTTAAACACATCGCCAGTTAAAAAGGCACCATTAACACCTAACACTAAAAAGTGCACTAATGGGTGGAAAAAGCTCCCTTTTTTATCATCACCTGCACAGCTATAGAGCACTACAACCGCACCAAGGAAACTGGTAAGTAACACCAGTAGTGTTGCTAGTCTATCGGCAACCAGCACAATACCAAATGGTGCAGACCAGTCACCGATTGCGTAAACAAGCGGTGCTGTACTATTAACGTGGTATAATAAGTAAGCACTTACTGATAATGTGACAATCGACAAAATAACCGACGAAACACGACGGATATGTAAGTTTTTACCACATGGCGGCATGAGTAAAATAACACCTGCCAACATCGGAATTAGAATCGGTAAAGAAGCTAAATGCTGAATCATTTTTGCTCCTTCGATGATTTAACAAGGTGACCATCAACATGGTCATTACCCAAATCTGCACGACCACGAATCGCTAAAATAACCACAAAAGCGGTCATCGCAAAGCCAATTACAATTGCTGTTAAAACCAGCGCTTGAGGGAGTGGGTCGGCATACTCACTGCCTGTACCAAGTACAGCCGCTTTGTTAATTGTTAAGCGACCTGAAGAGAATAAAAACAGGTTAACTGCATACGACAACATAGTCAGGCCGAGTACCACAGGGAAAGTACGAGCCCGCAATATTAAGTAAATTCCGCATGCAACCAGCACGCCGACGCACGATGCGTACAATACTTCCATTAAATATTTACCTCTTGCTTGGGTGTATCAGCAGTTAATTTACCTAAACTTGCTAAAATCATCAGCGTTGCACCTACAACAGTTAAATACACACCTAAATCAAATACGATAGCACTAGCAAGTTCTGTTTTGCCGACTAACGGAATATCAAAATAATCAAACCAGGTTGTTAGGAATGGACGTTCGAAGAACCAACTTCCAATACCTGTGAACAATGCAATAGCAATACCTGACGCAATAATCTTACGATAATTCACGTCAAATCTGTCTGCAATCCAATGCGAACCATTGGCCATATATTGCAAAATAAATGCAATCGCGGTAACGAGTCCTGCAATAAAGCCACCACCTGGTAAGTTATGGCCACGTAAGAAAATATACGCAGACACAAGTAATGCAAGTGGTAACAAGCTTTGTGAAATACTCGAGAGTAGAATTGGGTAACGCTCTCTTGCCCATGGGCGCCCTTCGCTATCACTTGCTGGCATAAACAGCGGCAAGTTAATAAGCAGTTTATAAATACCTAATGCAGCAATACCCAATACGGTAATTTCACCTAGGGTATCAAACCCCCTAAAGTCAACGAGGATAACGTTTACAACGTTAGTACCACCACCGCCAGTTTTTGCATTGGCAACAAAGAAGTCAGAAATTGACTCAAGTGGTCTTGTCAGAAGCGCATAACAAATACTTGCCACAACCACACCAATGGCCGATGAGATACCCAAGTCACGCAGAATACGCAGTGAGCTCGATTCTTTCGGAGTACGCTGCGGTAAAAAGAACAGTGCAAGCATCAGTAGCATCACGGTGACAACTTCAACCGTTAACTGAGTCAGTGCTAAATCTGGCGCAGAGAATCGAGTGAAAGCAACAGATACCATCAGGCCTACAATTGAAATCATAATCAAAGATATCATTCGTGAGCGGTGCCAAATAACCGTTGCCAACGCACCAATTATTAGTAAGCCTGCACCTATTGCATTATGGAAATCGATTGGGGTTAACTCGCTTGCTCCTGCTAACTGGCGCATTTCAAATAAAGGCCAACCCGCACACATGAGCACCACCGCAATCATCACAAAGGCATAACGCTGTAAGGAGCCATTTTCGATACGTTTAATCTTTTCTTGTGACCACTTAATCAAGCTATATAAGCCACGCTCAAAGCCTTTTTTAGCATTCAAAGTTGGTAATGACGCTTGGAAGTGGAACAGGTGCTTACGCTGCACATAAATCATCACACCAACGCTTGTTGCAATAAAACTCATTAACAGAGGTAAGTTAAAGCCATGCCATACTGATAGCTTATAATCCGGGGCTACATTACCAAGCACTGCGAAAGATGCCGAAGCTAAAATATCGCTTACTGCAAAGTGCGGGAACATACCAACGAGTAAACACAGCACAACCAAAATTTCGATTGGTACACGCATATAGCGTGGTGGCTCATGGGGCTGTTTTGGCAAATCAATTGGGTCGCCATTGAAAAACACGTCATGAATAAAGCGCGCTGAATACGCCACAGATAGTGCACCAGCAATCGTTGCTAACACTGGAATTAACCACGACATAGAGCCAAGCACTTGTTGATGTAGTGTTTCGGCAAAGAACATTTCTTTCGACAAGAAACCATTTAACAGTGGCACGCCCGCCATGGCTGCAGCTGCCACCATAGCAAGTGTGGCGGTATACGGCATAAATCGCCACATACCATTAAGTTTACGCATATCACGGGTGCCAGTTTCATGATCAATGATACCCGTTGCCATAAATAACGACGCTTTAAACGTAGCGTGGTTAATAATGTGGAAAATAGCAGCCACTGTAGCAAGCTCAGTGTCTAAACCTAAGAGTAATGTAATTAAACCTAAATGGCTGATTGTTGAATAAGCCAACAAGCCTTTTAAATCATGCTTAAACAACGCGATATAAGCGCCAACCAATAAAGTCGCCAGACCCGTCATCGCCACTAAGATAAACCAAGTATCTGTGCCTGATAGCGCTGGATAAAAACGCGCTAATAAAAAGATACCCGCTTTAACCATGGTTGCAGAGTGTAAGTAGGCACTGACTGGTGTCGGTGCCGCCATCGCATGTGGTAACCAGAAATGAAATGGAAATTGCGCAGATTTGGTAAAAGCACCTAATAGCACTAATACCAGCGCAACTTCATAGAGTTCATGAGATTGAATAAGCGCTTTGCTTGCTAAAATAACGTCAAGATTATAACTACCAACAATATCACCAATAAGTAATAAACCAGCTAGTAATGCAAGACCACCGGCACCGGTAATAGCAAGCGCCATGCGCGCGCCTTTTCGAGCTTCTGATTTATGCCACCAATAACTGATCAATAAAAAAGAGCTAATACTGGTAAGCTCCCAAAAAAACCAAAGCTGAATCACATTGTTTGACATCACGATGCCAACCATTGCGGTCATAAATAGCATTAAATAGCAGTATAGCTTTGGCATTGAGTCGCTATTACTCAAGTAATAACGCGCATAAAAAATCACTAGGGTACCTATACCCAAGATCATATACAGAAAGAGTAACGTTAAACCATCAAGTCGAAACGAAACTTGCATGTTTAAAAGCGGGATCCACTCAGCAGTGTAGCGAATTATTTCACCAGAAAAGACTGCAGGGGTATACGAAAATACAATTCCAAGGGCAATCAAAGGCGCTAACATGGTCAAAGCAGTGCTTTGGTTACGTGTTAGTTTTGAAGTGCAGGATGAAATAACACTGCCGATTAAGGATAACAGGGGTATCCAGAGCAAAGTCATAATTAGGAGCCTTTTAGTGTCATAAGAATATCAATACCGCTCTAGTTTTAATTAGTTGCGTACTGTTCATTTGGATGGTTAAAAGTTGGCTTCAAAAAAAGCTTACAATGCGTATAGTTATACTGATCAGGTGCTATTTTGTCTATAGGAGACACTCCTATTTGCACAATATTTAACCGCTTTGCATACTAAAATAGCAATAAATAGTCGATTAGTCAGAAAAATTCTGCTCTTTGGAAGCTGTTGTAAACACTGGCTTTAAGCCTAAAAAGGCAAAATATTCAGAAAACCGAACCGGCTTTGTTAAGGGCTGGTTAATTTGTTTTTGCCAAAGCGCTCTGTATTGCTCAGATAACCCCATAGTTTGGTACTGCATAATCGACCAATTAGGGCTAGGTTTATAGGCTTTTTCATTGTCGCAAGCGACACTCTTTTGCCAGCTTTTTGGTGGAAGAACGCCATTTGCGATAAATAAATTTGGAGCGACTAACCCTTGCTGCTTGCACAGCCACTGCTGTTTTTTCTCTGCTAAAGCATATTCATCTTCAAAACCACTAAAGTGCATTAATTCATGTAAAAACACTGCATAAGGTTGCGATGAGTTAATATGCATAATACCGCCTTGAACATTTGCTGCCCCTTGATTCGACATCATCACAATAAAGTCAAAACCTTCAGGCCATTTTTGCTCTGCAGCATTTTGCCAATTACAACTAAGCGCCCCACCACTTGCATCACACTTAAATTTATCGGCTACATAAACAACCTCAGTGAAGCAAAAGCTGTCTTTGGCGGGCTCAGGAGCTTTGCTGTATTGCTGCTTATACTGATTTAAAGCCTGAATCCCTTTGTAGTGATCTGTCATCATTAAAACATTAAATTTGCACTGGCTGCTTGCTTGTAAAGTCGCTGTTGATAAAGCAAATTGCTGTTGCTGAGCATAAGCAGGGGCAATTTGAGCTACCGGCATTTGTTGTTGCAATAGCCAAGCTTGCTTAGCATCCCCCTCGGGTAACTTGCCAGCTTGGCCTAAACCGCTTATATCGTGCCACTGTTGCGTTTGGACTAGCTGATCCGCTAAGGCTTGCTGCTGCAATAAAGTAAATTCAGCAAAGTAAGGCTGCCACCATAATTTTGCTGCAGTGTAGTCTTGTTGCTGCAAAAACCTAAGCGCAAGCTGATACACGGCATTGCTATCATCGAGCTTTGCCAGCTGGCGAAGTTGCGAGTTACTCAACACTAAATGCTGCAAATTAATAGCACTCGGCGCTAAATGATAGATAGCTGTCACTTGTGAAGGGCTGGTATTTGCGTAATAAAAATAAGCGGGAATAAAACGAGACACTGAGCTTGAAACAAGACCCAAGCTCAGTAATAGAATCACAATTAAAGAAACCTTAGCTTGCGTTTTCACCAGCCATTAACTCAAGCTCTAAACGGGCATATTTGTATTCAACAAATTCATGTACATTGGTGGCAAGGGCAAGCCTAAAATAGTCAGCAGCAAGGTAGTTATCACCAGCTGCTTGATGCATTTTAGCTAAATAGAAATAAGCTTCACATAAGCGATGTGCATACTCTTGCTCTGAAGTAACGCCTTCAATAATGCCAGATAAAAATTCAAACTCACTAATGTCACCTAAGTAAAGTGCCAAGAGTTGGTAACCCCATTGTGACTCATCTACACCTTGTGAGTTAGCTTTTAAATCAATTAAGGCTTGCTTTTTATCAGCTTCTGATTGCGCTAAATAAAGCCATAACACACGATAAGGATCGCTGGGTGAACGATTTAAAAACTGTTGTAAATCATCTTGTGCAAGTAATGGGCGCTCACCATAGTAAAGTGCAATCCCACGATTTAAATAGGCGTACTCATGCTGCTCATTAAGCTCAAGTGCAGAATCAAAAAATTCGTAGGCTTGTTCATACTGCTGCATCAGTGTGTGGTGAATACCTAAAAAGTTATATACCTCAGCCAAATCTGGTTTGAGCTTAATCGCACGGTTAAAGTCTATTCGCGCTAACGTCGACATACCTAAGCTGTCAAATAACACGCCGCGATCGTAATAAAGCTTAGCCTGTTGCTCAGCACTTAAATCTGCGCGGTTTAACAACTCAGAGTAACGAGCAATCGTAATTTCATTACGAAAATCAGGCGCCAATGGTGCGGTAAAAGGCACATTAACAATAGGGACTGACTCAGATTGTGTGGTGGTTTGGCATGCACTTAAAGAAAAAATAGCCACAGCGGTCAATGCTAAGTGTTTAAAAATCATTAAATTCCTTAATACCTGAATTCTCTGTAGACAAAATCGAAGCGGATAGGTTTCATTAAAGCATAAAAAAAGGGGCTAAACAGCCCCTTTTTCTTATATCCAGCAAATAACTGGTTATTCAATCATCATTAAGCGTCTTTAGACTCTTCTGCTTTTTCTTCAGCAGCTGATTCCATAGCTTCTTTGATGCTTAGACGTACACGACCTTGGCGATCTACTTCAAGAACTTTAACTTTAACTTCTTGGCCTTCGCTCAGGTGGTCAGTCACGTTGTTAACACGCTCAGTGCTGATTTGTGAAATGTGCACTAGACCATCTTTACCTGGAAGAATATTAACGAACGCACCAAAATCAACGATACGAACAACTTTACCAGTGTAGATAGTACCTACTTCTAGCTCAGCAGTTAATTGCTCGATACGCTTAATAGCATCGTTAGCGCTGATGCCATCAGTTGCTGCGATCTTGATTGTACCGTCATCTTCGATTTCAATCGTAGTACCAGTTTCTTCTGTAAGTTGACGGATAGTTGCGCCACCTTTACCGATAACTTCAGCAATTTTCTTCGCAGGGATTTGCATTGTGTAAATGCGTGGCGCGAACTGAGATAACTCTTCAGAAGGTGCTGAAATCGCTTCGTCCATAACACCTAAGATGTGTAAACGTGCTGCTTTCGCCTGTTTAAGAGCGATTTGCATGATTTCTTTAGTGATACCTTCGATCTTGATATCCATTTGTAATGCAGTGATACCATTAGAAGTACCCGCTACTTTAAAGTCCATGTCACCTAAGTGATCTTCATCACCTAAGATGTCAGAAAGAACAACGAAATCTTCGCCTTCTTTAACTAGACCCATCGCAATACCAGCAACAGATGCTTTAATTGGTACACCAGCATTCATAAGAGCTAATGACGTACCACATACTGATGCCATAGACGATGAACCATTTGATTCAGTGATTTCTGAAACAACACGGATTGAGTATGGGAAGTCAGTTAACGTTGGTAATACAGCTGCAATACCACGCTTAGCTAAGTTACCGTGACCGATCTCACGACGCTTAGGTGAGCCAACAAAACCAGTTTCACCTACGCAGAACGGAGGGAAGTTATAGTGCAGCATAAAGTGGTTTTTGTTAGTACCAGTTAAATCATCGATTAACTGTGAATCACGCTCTGTACCAAGTGTTGCAGTAACAAGTGCTTGCGTCTCACCACGAGTAAAGATTGCAGAACCGTGAGTACGAGGTAAAACCCCTGTCATTACGTCTAGTGCACGGATCATATCTGGTTCACGACCATCGATACGCTTCTCACCTGCGATGATACGGCCACGAACGATTTCTTTTTCTAAAGAACCAAATAGTTTACCAACTTCTTGTGTATCTAGCTCTTCGCCTTCAGCAAGCTCTGCAGTTAAAGTAGCAACAACTTCTTCTTTCGCTACACCTAGTGCTTCTTTACGCGCTACTTTGTCAGTGATGCGGTATGCTTCACCTACTTTTTCAGCAGCGATTGCAGAGATTTTCTCAGCAAGTGTTACGTTTTTCTCTGGTGCAGTCCAATCCCAAGCTGGTTTACCTGCTTCAGCTTTGAATTCGTTGATTGCGTTGATGATAGCTTGAGATTGCTCATGACCATAAACAACCGCACCTAACATTACTTCTTCAGATAGTGTTTCAGCTTCTGATTCAACCATAAGTACTGCGTTATCAGTACCTGCAACAACTAGGTCTAATTGGCTCTCTTCAAGCTCAGCTAGTGTTGGGTTAAGTACATATTCGCCGTTGATGAAACCAACGCGTGATGCACCGATAGGACCATTGAATGGGATACCAGAGATAGCAAGAGCTGCTGAAGTACCAATCATAGCAACCATGTCAGGTTGGATTTCTGGATTAACAGAAACAACTGTCGCAATTACTTGTACTTCGTTTACGAAACCGTCTGGGAAAAGTGGACGGATTGGACGGTCGATTAAACGAGCGATAAGCGTTTCGCCATCGTTAGGACGACCTTCACGCTTAAGGAAACCACCAGGGATACGACCCGCAGCGTACATACGCTCTTGGTAGTTAACTGTTAGTGGAAAGAAGTCTTGACCTGGTTGTGCATCGCGCTTGCCTACAACAGTAACTAATACTGAAGTATCGCCAATGCTTGCTAGTACTGCGCCGTCAGCTTGACGAGCGATAGCACCAGTTTCTAGAGTCACAGTGTGTTGACCTAGTTGAAATTCTTTAATAATTGCTTGCACTTAAAAATATCCTTTAAATGTAAAAGCAACTCAGAGCAGTGCTCCGAATTGGTAAAAAATAGTCCATCAAAGTACCAATTACAGTACTTAATTGTGCTTATGAAAACACGATTAAGTACTACAATTGGCAATGATGTTTTTTCAATTACTTAGTAGATTCACCTACTAAGATGTGCGCTAGTATACCTTTCATGCGCGCACAAAAAAAGGGGCTAAATAGCCCCTTTTCTCGTAATCTAGTTCTTAGCGACGTAGGCCAAGCTCTTGGATTAACGCAGTGTAACGTGCAATGTCTTTACCTTTAAGGTAGTCAAGCAGTTTACGGCGTTGGCTTACTTTGCGAAGAAGACCACGACGTGAGTGGAAGTCGTGCTTGTGGCTAGCAAAGTGACCTTGAAGCTTGTTGATATCGAAAGTTAGAAGTGCAACTTGTACTTCAGGTGAACCAGTGTCGCCTTCAGCGCGTGCAAATTTACCGATGATCTCAACTTTTTCTTGATTGCTTAGTGACATAGTAACTCCAAAAATTAATTTAAATTGTGTTTTAGCCGATCACTAATTCAGCCAAAACGATTGAGCGGGGCGTATTCTACCCAGCTTTGCTTATAACTACAAGGTAATCTTTACTCAGGCAGCTGATTTGATAAGCCACGCTTTGATTTTAAGTGACCATCTTTATGGCGCTCACCGGTACCAATGAACACCCCATCAGCCATTACCTTTACTACCCCATCTGGTACAGGCCTGCCAATCACTACTGTTTGACCATGACTAAATGCCACGCCCTGCTCTTGGGTAATCTCAATCACAGGTAAGTCAACCAAAGCAGTATCCATTGGCAATAGTAGCTCATCGAGGTAGCTTGAAGGTGCAACATCGTCTGCTTTTGCTTGCTGTAGCTTTTCTTCAAGTTGCTCAAGAGTGACCATTTTCTCACTTGGATAATGGCCAACTGCACTGCGGTGTAACATGATAACATGAGCACCACAGCCAAGCTTTTCACCTAAGTCGTCAACAATAGTACGAATATAAGTGCCTTTAGATACATGTGCCGTCATTTGTACTTCGTTATTAGCTTCATCAAACTCATCAAGCGTTAAACTAAATACATTAATTTTTCGACACTTACGCGGCACTTCAATACCTTCACGGGCATATTTATACAAAGGCTGACCTTGGTATTTAAGCGCAGAGTACATCGAAGGGTATTGATCCGACTCACCTAAGAAACTGGCAATTTGCTCAGCTAATTGCTCAGGTGTTACCGATACTTCACGCGTTTCAACCACTTCACCATCTGAATCAGACGTTGTAGTTCGCTCACCAAGTTTGGCACGAACAACATAGGTTTTGTCTGTATCGAGCAAAAACTGGGTAAACTTAGTCGCTTCACCAAAACAAATAGGCAGCATACCCGTCGCGAGCGGATCAAGCGCACCGGTGTGACCTGCTTTTTGAGCAAAGTATATTCCCTTTGCTTGCTGCAATGCTTTGTTTGATGAAATACCTTGCGGCTTATTAAGTAATAAGATGCCGTCAATAGCACGACCTTTACTGCGTCTAGCCATTAGCCTTTAGTGCCTTCTTCGCCGTCGTCTTCGTCTACATGCTTAGCATTGTCTTCACGAATAACAGAATCAACCAAGTTTGAAATACGCATACCTTCCATTAGTGAGTTATCGATCACAAAACGTAACTCTGGCATGATGCGCGCACGAATGCGTTTACCTAATAAAGAACGAATATAACCCGTTGCTTCATTTAAGATTTTAGCGCTTTGCTTGGCTTTATCTTCATCATCCGTGTTGAATACCGTGATAAATACTTTTGCGTAAGATAAGTCGCGAGATACCTCAACCGCAGACACTGTTACCATGCCTAGGCGTGGATCTTTGATTTCGCGTTGAAGAATAACAGCAATCTCTTTTTGAATTTGCTGAGCAACACGATCAGTGCGAGAAAATTCTCTCATTTCATTTCACTCTAAAATAATAACTTATTGATGTTAAAGAATAAGTTAATTTAATTACGAATGCACAAATGGGGGCTAGGCCCCCATTTAAAGCAATAACTTAAACGAAATTAAAGTGAACGTTGTACTTCAACCGTCTCGAATACCTCGATTTGGTCGCCAACTTTAACATCGTTGTAGTTCTTAACGCCGATACCACACTCCATACCGTTACGAACTTCTTGAACGTCGTCTTTAAAGCGACGTAGTGACTCAAGTTCACCTTCGTAGATAACCACGTTATCACGAAGTACACGGATAGGTGCGCTACGCTTAACGATACCTTCAGTAACCATACAACCTGCGATTGCACCAATCTTAGGTGACTTGAACACGTCACGAACTTCAGCAAGACCAATGATCTCTTGCTTGAATTCTGGAGCAAGCATACCTGACATCGCTTGTTTAACTTCTTCAATCAGGCTGTAGATTACGCTGTAGTAACGTAAGTCTAGGTTTTCTGACTCAATCACTTTACGAGCTGATGCATCAGCACGTACGTTAAAGCCAACAACAATCGCGTTAGACGCTGCTGCAAGAGTTGCATCAGTTTCAGTGATACCACCTACACCTGAACCTACAATCTTCACTTTAACTTCATCAGTAGAAAGCTTAGTTAATGAATCAGCGATTGCTTCGATTGAACCTTGTACGTCAGCTTTAAGAACGATGTTAACTTCTGATACATCACCTTCAGCCATGTTCGTAAACATGTTTTCAAGCTTCGCTTTTTGTTGACGAGCAAGCTTCACTTCACGGAATTTACCTTGACGGTAAAGTGCTACTTCACGCGCTTTACGCTCATCTTTAACTACTGTTGCTTCATCACCAGCAGCAGGGATACCAGATAGACCTAAAATCTCTACTGGAATAGATGGACCAGCAGACTTAATGTCTTGTCCGTTCTCATCTTTCATCGCACGTACACGGCCATATTCAAGACCACAAAGTACGATATCACCTTGGTTAAGCGTACCAGACTGAACTAGGATTGAAGCAACTGGACCACGGCCTTTATCAAGACGCGATTCAATTACAACACCTGCAGCCATACCTTCAGCTGGCGCAGTTAGTTCAAGTAGCTCAGCTTGCATTAATACTGCTTCAAGTAGGTCATCAATACCTAAACCTGTTTTCGCAGAGATATGCACAAACTGTGTTTCACCACCCCACTCTTCTGGGATAACATCTAATTGTGCTAGCTCGTTCTTAACGCGATCTGGGTCGATGCCTTCTTTATCCATCTTGTTTACTGCGATGATTAAAGGAACGCCTGCAGCACGGGCGTGCTGAACCGCTTCTTTAGTCTGTGGCATTACACCATCATCGGCTGCAACAACAAGAATTACAATATCCGTAGCTTTAGCACCACGAGCACGCATTGATGTAAACGCGGCGTGACCTGGCGTATCTAAGAATGTGATCATATGACCATTTGTTTCAACGTGATATGCACCAATGTGCTGAGTAATACCACCGGCTTCACCAGAAGCAACTTTTGCTGAACGAATGTAATCAAGTGTTGACGTTTTACCGTGGTCAACGTGACCCATTACTGTCACAACCGGTGCACGAGGAATGGCTTTACCTTCTTCGCTACGGTCGTTTAGTACTTTCTCTTCTAATTCATTTTCTTTAACAATGATAACCTTGTGACCCATTTCTTCAGCAACAAGCTGTGCTGTTTCTTGGTCAATCACTTGGTTAATGGTAACCATGTCACCCATCTTCATCATTGTTTTAACAACTTCAGCACCTTTAACTGCCATACGTGATGCAAGCTCAGCAACAGTGATTGTTTCACTGATACGAACTTCATTTTTCACGTCAGCGGTTGGTTTTTGGAAACCATGTTGTAAAGACGTTGGTGCTTTTAGCTTGCCTTTCTTACCTTTAGGACCGGCAGCCTGTTTATCTTTTTGAGGTCCTTTTTTCTTTTTCTTACGACGAGCGCTATGCTCTTCACGTGCGTCAGATTCATCTTCTGCTTCACGTGCGTAAGTTGAAGTCGTAAGGTGGTGATCAGCGCTTTCTTCACGCTTCTTACGCTCTTCTTCTTCCTTTTTCCAGCGAGCTTCATTTTCTTCAGCTAGCTTTCTTGCCTCTTCTGCTTGACGTTTCGCTTCTTCTTCAGCTTTTCTCAATGCGGCCTCTTCTGCTTCTTTTTGCAGACGCTCAGCTTCGGCGCGATCTTGTTCAGACTTAGCACTTTGCTCTGGGGTCATCTGCTTCTGTTTCGCTTTACGCTCAGCTTCAGCTTTACGTTTAGCCTCTTCTTTGGCTTTACGCTCAGCTTCTTCTTTCGCTTTGCGTTCTGCCTCTTGTTTCGCTTTTAGCTCTTCAGCTTCTTGCTGGGCTTTAAGCTCTGCTGCTTTACGTGCAGCTTCTTCTGCAGCTAAACGCTCTTCTTCTTGCTGTTGCTCAATGGCGCTTTTCTTGACGTAAGTACGTGTTTTACGTACTTCAACTTGCACAGACTTTGCTTTACCTGTTGAGCCAGTCACACTTAGAGTGCTCTTGCTTTTACGTTGCAAAGTCATGCGAGCAGGGCCTTCAGACCCTGTACCGCCGTGCTGCTTGCTTAAGTGATCAAGTAATGTTGACTTTTCAGCCTCCGTTACCATATCACCTGCTTTTTTAGATATACCGGCTTGCTCAAGCTGCTGTAATAACTTATCAACAGTTGTACCAATATCTCCGGCTAGTTTTTCAACATTTACTTCTGCCATAGTGTGTAATACCTCCGTTAATAAATTACTCGTCTGCGAACCAACAAATGTTACGCGCAGCCATAATTAGCTTACCAGCTTCTTCTTCTGATAGCTCAGTGATGTCTACTAACTCATCAATACCTTGCTCAGCTAAGTCTTCAAGTGTTACTACACCTTTGCTTGCCATAACAAATGCAAGATGACGCTCTAAGCCCTCAAGTGCTAGTAGGTCTTCTGCAGGTTCAGCACCTTCTAAACTTTCTTCCGTTTTAAGCGCTTTAGTTGTTAATGCGTCTTTTGCACGTGAACGTAAGATATCAACTGTTTCTTCATCTAAACCGTCGATTTCTAGGAATTCCGATGCAGGAACGTAAGCAACTTCTTCAAGTGTTGAGAAACCTTCGTTGATAAGTAATGTTGCAAACTCATCATCGATATCTAGGTATTCAGTGAATAAGTTAATTAGCTTGTCTGATTCAGCTTCGTTCTTCGCACGCATGTCATCAACTGTCATTACGTTTAATTCCCAACCAGTTAACTGGCTAGCAAGACGAACGTTTTGACCGTTACGACCAATTGCTTGTGCTAGATTATCTGCTTCAACAGCAATATCCATTGAATGAGTATCTTCGTCCATTACGATTGACGCAACTTCTGCTGGCGCCATTGCATTGATAACGAATTGTGCTGGGTTATCATCGTAAAGAACGATATCAACACGCTCACCACCAAGCTCAGTTGAAACAGCTTGTACTCGAGCACCACGCATACCAACACACGCACCCACTGGGTCGATACGTTTATCGTTAGATTTTACTGCGATTTTTGCACGAGAACCTGGATCACGTGCTGCAGCACGTAATTCAATCATCTCTTCGCCAATTTCAGGTACCTCAATGCGGAATAACTCCATTAGCATTTCAGGTTTAGAACGCGTTACAAATAATTGCGCGCCACGAGCTTCCGGCTTAACTTCGTAAAGTAAACCACGGATACGGTCACCTGGACGGAAGTTCTCACGTGGTAACATATCATCACGGTAGATAACCGCTTCAGCATTGTTACCAAGGTCAAGTACGATTGCATCACGTGTTGCTTTTTTAACAACACCAGTTACCAATTCGCCTTGTTGATCTTTATATTCTTCAACAACTAAAGCACGCTCAGCTTCACGTACTTTTTGTACGATAACTTGCTTTGCCATTTGTGTCGTAATACGGTCGAACTTGATTGACTCAATTTGTTCTTCGACGTAATCACCTAGTTGTAAGTTTTCGTCTTCAACTTGTGCTGCTTCAAGCGTGATTTCGCTGTATGGATGTTCTAAAGAACCATCTTCAAGAACTTCAGCGATTTTCCAGCGACGGAACGTGTCGTAATCACCAGTTTTACGATCGATTGATACGCGAACGTCAATTTCGCCATCGTGTTTTTTCTTTGTTGCAGTCGCTAATGCGAACTCTAACGCTTCAAAAATCTTTTCTTTTGGAACCGCTTTCTCATTGGAGACGGCTTCAGCAACCAATAATATTTCTTTTGCCATGGGTTATGCCTCGCTTGCCCTATTCCTTCGCACTCGAATTAAAACTTTGCGATGATGTTCGCACGTTCAATGTTACTGATCATAATCATATGCTCAGTGCCATCTGCTGAAAGTGTGATCATATCACTGCTAACTGATACTAAATCGCCTTTAAAGTTACGACGACCATCTTGCGGAAGCTTAGTACGCACGCGTACTTCTTCTCCTTGCGCCTTCTCGTAGTGATCTTGTTTGAATAATGGACGATCAACACCAGGAGACGAAACTTCCAAATCATATTCATTTGTAATTGGGTCTTCGACATCTAAAATTGCGCTAACTTGACGACTAACGTCGGCACAATTGTCAACCGTAATCCCTGCATCGTGATCGATATAAACACGTAATGTAGAGTGGCGACCAGCTTGCACAAACTCAAGACCATGTAACTCAAAGCCTAACATTTCAACGGCCGGTGAGAGCATGGCTACTAAATCTTGCTCAAGTTTTGTCACGAAAATCCTCCATACAAACAAAAAAAGGGCATATAGCCCTGAAATACTGAGTTTAATAATGATTTAAAATCACCGCCAAGCAGATACAACAACGCCCCGAACCAAGCGGGGCGTCACACCTAAAGCATAAAACTGTGTGGCCTAGGGCCAAGCTTGGTTGCGAGTCAATTACCTGACCAAATTAAACTAGATAGCCTAAACGCAAAACGCGCATTACCAGAATGCGCGACTTCATACAGTAAAAATTACTGTGCATACTAAGTACACTTACAATGCCTTAGCATGTATTTGGTTGCGGGAGCCGGATTTGAACCGACGACCTTCGGGTTATGAGCCCGACGAGCTACCAGGCTGCTCCATCCCGCGCCAATAGATATTAAAAGTAACTTAATATCATCTAATCGAGTGCAAAACACCTCAATTCAATGGCGGCCATTATAAGCATGTAGCGCTCAATTAGCAACCTTCCAGCATGAATTAGTTAGACTATTTTTTGCCTAAAAAATTTATGACAACCTTGTCATAAATTTTCCAAAACTGGAAATTCTTGTCTATATTTAATCAAATAATAAGAACAACCTATAGCCTCGGCTATTAAGCGATGTACTATGAGTCTATCTTCATTTCAAAAAAGACTGTTACTACAAGACATTGAATTGCTAAAACCTGATTTTCATCAGTATACAAGCGCCTATCATCGCAATCTTAGTTCATATAAGTTAACTATGGTGGTGCCAGATCATGAAAGCATAACTAAGCGCAGTTATATCTTGTATTGTGCTTTGAATAAGATAATCAGTCATCTTGATGACTTACATCAAGTCACACCATTTATCCATTACTTAGCAAATAACCTAAGCTTTTTAAAAGTATCCTTTAACGATATCGATTCGCTTTGCAGAGCCTTTATCGAAACCCGCAAATCATACATTCACCCAATTGACTCTCAATTGCATCGCGCTTGGCTGCAAGCTACGAGAGTGTTTGCAAATATTGTCAAAAGTTACTTGTTTTCTTATTCAAATGTGGTGTCTTTTAGCGCGTATTGTCCCGCACGATTAAGTTCATAGCTTCGTTAACTCGCTGTTGAGTCTGTCGATTTGTTTTTGCTCAATAGCGATAAGAGTATTAAAGCGACTAGTTAGAGCTGTCATTTTGTCTGCTAATGCATTGTCGCTATTTGCATCAGCTAAATTGCGAGGGCGGCTACTTAGTTGTTGCTCAAGCTTTGACATTTGCATGTTAAGCTCAGCTTGATAAGTATCTATTTTATTCTCGTGCTCTGAAATTTTACGCATAATCTGTTTTGAGCGAATAAAACTAGCGACCTCATTATTGGCAACCTTGTTAGCATATGATGTTAAGGTGTACTTTTCAGCCATGAGCCTATCAATACTACGCTGCTCGCCGTTAATAAGTAGGCCGTAACGCTCAGATGCGGCGCTCATCTGTTTGGCAATGGCTGCCTGTTTCTTAGCACCCACCAAGTTACGCAGCTGAGAATCAGATTGCTCAGATAAGGCCGCAATTTCCCTGTTCATTTTGAGCTTAAATGTATCAATTTTATTGTTATGTTCTGCAATTTTCGCATCAATTTGCTTTAAGCGGATATAACGCTCGACTTCCGCGGAATCTTTATCTGTTGATGTTTGTGCATCATTATTTGAAGTATACGAAAGGTGTGGGCTTTGCTCTTTAATAGTAATCAACTTTGCATCTTTGCCACAAGGTTGTTGGCTAAACTCAGCAACACCATTTTTCTCACAGTGATAAACAGTGCTGTGCGCCAAAGGGCAAACTAGTAGGCTTATAAATAGTAAATGTAAGTTAATTTTCATGTCGTACCATTCCTAGTTTTTTACTCATTAATTATGCCATTAATATACCTTTTTTATAGACTATATTAATCGATCTATCTTAGTGTTTGTTTCGTAACACCTTAGATTACTTGCTGCAAAGGTAATTAAAAGTGCAATACACCACCTTAAGATTTATTTTTGGCGACCAACTTAATGCAAGCCACAGTTGGTTTAAAGATAAATCACAACCAGACACACTGTATGTCATCGCCGAATTAAAACAAGAAACCGACTATGTAAAACATCACCTACAAAAAGTGGCCGCTTTCTTTGCTGCAATGGAAAACTTTGCTAATGCACTTACAAAAGCAAATTTAAACTGCCTACATCTAACACTTGATGACACAAAAAATGATGCTACATTACCTGATCTACTCACCCGTTTAGCAAAGCACTATCGATGCCAAAATATTGAGTATCAATATCCAGACGAATACCGCCTCAAAAAGCAACTTGTAGAATTTTCAAAGCAGAGCGAATTTAATGTTAATGCCGTTGACTCGGAGCATTTTCTACTACCTTTCGATGATATTGACCAGTATTTTAAGCAAGATAAGCCAGTTAAAATGGAGTTTTTTTATCGTGCTATGCGTAAGCGATTTAATATATTAATGGACGATAATAACCAACCTCGTGGTGGGAAATGGAATTTTGATCAGCAAAACAGAAATAAGTTAAAACCGAGCGATCTTAAAGAAATCCCAGAACCTTTGTGTTTTGGTCATGATATTAGCCAAACCCTCAAACGGATAGAAAAGCACAAAGTAAACACCTTTGGCGAGTGTAGCAATACTCTCATTTGGCCAACCACTCGCTCTGAAGCAAAACAATTACTCGATTTTTTCTGTGAACATTTGCTTGTTAATTTTGGTCAATTTCAAGATGCCATGACATGCCAGTCAAAGTATCAATGGTCTTTGTATCACAGCCGTTTATCGTTTGCCCTCAATACTAAAATGTTGCACCCAATGCAGGTCATCGAACAAGTGTTAACGAGCTTTGAAAAGCAACATATTGATATTGCGCAAGTAGAAGGCTTTATTCGGCAAATTCTCGGCTGGCGTGAATATGTACGTGGGATTTATTGGCAAAATATGCCTGATTACGCAAGCAAAAATGCCTTAAATGCCAAGCGTGCCCTACCCGATTACTTTTGGCACGGCAAAACGAACATGAATTGTATGCACCATGCTATTTCACAAAGCCTGCAAACGGCTTATGCACACCACATACAACGTTTGATGATAACCGGTAACTTTTGCTTATTAACCGCTATTGAGCCAAGCGAAGTAGATGAATGGTATCTAGGGATTTATATCGACGCCATTGAATGGGTTGAAATGCCAAACACTCGTGGCATGAGTCAATTTGCTGATGGTGGCTTAATTGCCACTAAGCCTTACGCTGCCAGTGGTAATTACATCAATAAAATGAGTGATTATTGCAAACACTGTCACTACAACATTAAAGAAAAAGCGACTGATGATGCATGTCCGTTTAACAGTTTATATTGGCATTTTATGTTAGAGCATAAACAGCAACTATCACAAAACCCACGGATTGGTATGATTTATAATAACTGGTATAAGCAAGATGAATCAGTTCAGCAAGCCACACTTGATCGTGCCAACTGGTGTTTGGATAATTTAGATAAACTGTAACAACAAAAAAGCCGCCTCAAGTGAGGCGGCAAAACTAACTAGGGGAAACAATGCTGTTGGGAATTACTTGTTTTCGAGTAATTTACCATTACCGATTTCAATTTTGCGTGGTTTTAATGCTTCTGGAATCTCACGCTCTAAATCGATACTTAGTAAGCCATTTTCAAGGTCTGCGCCAAGTACTTTAACGTGGTCACCTAATTGGAACTTACGCTCAAAGTTACGCTCCGCAATGCCTTGATGTATGAACTTACGTTCAGCATTATCTTCTTTATCAGCTTTCGTACCGCTGACTTTTAAAGTGTTATTTTCTGACTCAATGGTCAATTCACTGTCACTAAAACCTGCTACAGCCATAGTGATACGATATTTGTCTTTATCGAGTGCTTCGATGTTATATGGAGGAAAACTTGGCTGCTTGTCTGTACGCGCTGCCGCATCCATTAATGATGCTAAGTGATCGAAACCGATGAATGAACGATAAAGTGGTGATAAGTCTACTGTACGCATAATTATATCCTCATATTTAAGCGATATTTTGTTAGTGCTCTTCTATAGAACCAGCGCTAACAAAGTTAAATTAATATTATATATTTCAATTACTTTAGTTTGTTTTGGACCCATCAGGCGTCCTCACTAAACTATCTATGGGCGGGCAAAATCTTTTCAAGATTTTTAGCAAAAAAAATTACAACTTTTTTAAATTAAATGAAATTTATACCATCGCAAACGGGTCTGAATAAGTTGATTTTAAAGGGCTAAACACGTACAAAATAACAATGAAAAAAAATCCAACTTTTTTAAAAAAATTTATCAGTGTGCTAAAAAATGTCGTGTTAATGGCTGTCGTTGTGTATGCCGTGACCGCATTTCAGCAACGTAATTTACTCTCAACTGATAAAACTCCTGCCCCCTATTTTAATTTAGCCACGCTAAATGACCCGACAGAGCGGATGACCATCGCACAATTACAAGGAAAGCAAACAGTGGTGTATTTCTTTGCGCCTTGGTGCTCAATTTGTCGCTACAGCATGCCAAATTTAGAAAAGTCCCATCAGCAAGGTAAGTTAAATGCCATAGCAATTGCCCTCGATTATCAAAACATTGCTGAAGTTAAACAGTTTACCGATTCACTAGAACTGACCATGCCAGTGTTACTTGGCAGTAAAAGTACGGGTCAAGATTATAAAGTAAGTGCCTATCCAACTTATTATGTCATTGATGAACAGTTGGCTATTACTGCTCACTCTATGGGTTACTCAACAGAACTTGGTCTTAGGATGCGGACACTTGATTAGCTAAATTACTATGATGAGAAAAACAGAATAGTACAATCGATTTTATGCGCTGTTTTTATTCATTTTATTCGTTAAGATAACAACTAGATAAACACATTCACATCGAGGAGAGCGATATGTTAACTGTAATTTTTGGCCGTGAAGGCTGCCCATACTGTGTTCGTGCAAAAGATGTTGCTGAAAAACTTGCAAATGAGCGTGACGATTTTAAATATCGTTATATTGACATAATCAAAGAAGGCATCAGCAAAGCGGATCTAGAGCAGTCTGCTGGCAAACCTTGCCCAACTGTACCACAGATTTTTATTGACCAAGCTCACATTGGTGGCTTCACTGAATTCGAAGCATACGCTAAAGAAAATTTAGGGTTATATCAATAAATTGTAAAAGTGGTTGATTTTGGCAAATTCAAACTGATTAAATTATGACCAACATCAACCACATACAAATTAGTTGTAATTTATACAAGCAATTGCCTCGTATTTCCTATACAATGCGCGCCTCTTTAAATTCGTTGAGGCGTATTAATGTCAGAACCAGTCACGTTTGAATCTCTAAATCTTTCTCCTGCAATCCTTAAAGCAGTTGAAGAGTTGGGTTACAAGACTCCATCTGAAATCCAAGCTCAATGTATACCGTTATTGCTAGAAAGAAAGGACGTACTGGGACTAGCGCAAACGGGTACAGGTAAAACAGCAGCATTTGCACTGCCGTTACTAAATAATATTGACCCGTCTGTGAAGCAGCCACAGATCCTTGTTTTAACGCCTACGCGTGAACTTGCGATCCAAGTAGCTGAGGCATTCGAACAATATGCTAAGCATACTCGTGGTGTTGAAGTTTTAGCCCTTTATGGTGGCCAAAGCTACAGCATCCAACTAAGTGCACTTCGTCGTGGCGCGCAAATCATTGTTGCAACGCCAGGTCGCTTAATTGACCACATTAACCGTGGCACAATCAAGTTTGAGAGCTTACAAGCCCTTGTTCTTGATGAAGCAGACGAAATGTTACGCATGGGCTTCATTGATGATGTAGAAAGCATCATGGAGAAAACGCCACGTGAAAAGCAAACATGTCTTTTCTCTGCGACCATGCCTAAGCAAATTCAAAATATCAGCAGCAAGTACATGAATGAGCCTGAGCAAGTTCATATCTCTGCTCGTAACTCAACTGTATCTACTGTTGAGCAAGTATTTTGGAATGCACATGTACACAAAAACAAAGCTATCGTTCGCTTCTTAGAAGCTGAACAATACGATGGTGCAATTGTTTTCGTACGTACACGTAACGACACTGTACAGTTAGCTGAATTACTTGAGCGCGAAGGTTTCTCTGCCGCACCACTTAATGGTGATATGAACCAACAAGCACGTGAGCGAACAGTAGACCGTTTGAAAAACGGCCTAGTTGATATCGTTATTGCAACAGACGTTGCTGCACGTGGTCTTGATGTAGACCGTTTAAGCTTAGTAATCAACTACGATATTCCACAAGACTCAGAAGCCTACGTTCACCGTATTGGTCGTACTGGTCGTGCGGGTCGTACAGGTAAAGCGATTCTTTTCGTAAAACATAACGAGCGTTATTTACTTAAAAATATCATTCGTCATACGAAGTCAGAGATCGCACAAGTTGATTTACCAACAGCAAAAGTAGTTGAAGAAAAACGTATTAAAGCTCTTCAAGACAAATTAACTATTGCTCTTGAAAACAAAGATATCACTTTCTTTAACCAAGTAGCTGCTGACATGGCAGAAAAGCTTGAGCTAAGTGCTGAAGATTTAGCCGGTGCATTACTTTGTTTAGCGCAGCAACAATCACCAATCAAGGTTGAAGAAGTTAAAGTTCAACCGCGTGGCGAACGTAACGAGCGTCGTCGTAACGAACGAGGTGATCGTGCTGAGCGTGGCGACCGTCAAGGACGTGAGCGTAAACCTCGCGAGCCACGTGAGCGCAATAGCCGCAGCATGGGCCCTATGGATACTTACCGTATCGAAGTTGGTCGTGAGCACGGTGTACAAGTTAAAAATATCGTTGGTGCGATTGCTAACGAAGCTGATATCTCAAGCAAATTCATTGGTGATATCCGCTTACACGACAGTCACAGTACGGTACAGTTACCACAGAACATGCCAAAAGATGTGCTTGATCACTTCCAAAAGGTGTTCATCTGTAAACGTCCGATGAATATGACGCTAACGCAAGACCAAGGTCCTGCGGCTCCTCGCTCTGAACGCCCAAGCGGTGATCGTGGTGACAAAAAGCGTAGCTTCAAAGACAAAGATCGTGGTGAAAAACGTGGCGGCCCACGTAAAGAGCGTCGCCCAGTGAGCTTCACTGCGAACTAATCAAAGCTGTAAGCAATAAAAAAACCTTGTCATGAAAGTGACAAGGTTTTTTTGTGTCTGAAGTTAGGCTATCAGCCTAAAGTTTTTAAAGCCTCAGCTGGGTGGCTGAGGCTTTATTACTTAAATCGTTATGAGCCAATGGCTGGGTATGCGTAGCTTGATTGTAGGCCAAGTGGGATGCCTAAGCCCCAGTACGCGAGTAAGAAGATACTCCAACCGATTAAGAAGGCGATTGAATACGGCAACATCATGGCGATTAACGTACCAATACCTGTGCCTTTAACATACTTCTGGCAGTACACCACAACCAGTGGGAAGTATGGCATCAGTGGGGTAATGATATTAGAGCTTGAGTCACCTACACGGTACGCAGCTTGAGTCAAATCAGGTGAAATACCTAGTTGCATCAGCATTGGTACAAAGATTGGCCCTAACAGCGCCCATTTTGCTGAACTTGAACCTACAAATAGATTCACAAACGCCGTTAAGAAGATAATACCTACCACAGTCACCGAACTTGGTAATGCCATCGCTTTAAGTAGCTGTGCACCTTCAATAGCAAGTAATGCACCTAGATTTGATTTACTAAATGCGGCAATAAATAACGCGCAGAAGAACGCCATAACAATGTAGTAAGCCATACCGCTCATGGCTTTACTCATGGCATCGATCATATCTTTAGAACTTTTGAATGTACCAACTACAAAACCGTAAACTGCACCTGGGATCCAAAACAGTAAGAATATAAGTGGAACAATTGATTGCATTAACGGTGAGCGGAAATTAGTTAAAGAACCATCACTACTTCGCATTGCTGAGTCAGCTGGAGCAGAGACAAACCAAAGTAATACAAGGCCAACAATCATCACTGTGCTTGCGATATAGAATGCACGTTTTTCATCACTGCGCGCTTCATCAAAAGCAGGTAAATCTTCTGTATCACCATCAAGTGGCGTGTTTTGTAAACGCGGCTCGATAATTTTATCTGTGATATACCAGCCTAATAAGATAATAAATAAGCTTGAAGCAGAGGTGAAAAACCAGTTATTAAGCGGATTAATCGCCATATCAGGATTAATAATTTGTGCTGCACTTTGGGTAAAGCTTTGCAGTAACGGATCAATCCCTGACGGAATAAAGTTTGCGCTAAAGCCACCACTTACCCCAGCAAACGCCGCAGCAATACCAGCAAGCGGATGACGACCCATAGCATAAAAAATGACCCCAGCCAGAGGGATGACTAATACATAACCGGCATCAGTTGCCGTATGGCTGACAATCGCCACTAAGATAATAGAGGGTGTTAAAAGCTGCTTAGGTGTTACTTTTAGCATTAATTTAAGGCCAGTGTTGATAAAGCCAGAGTGCTCAGCAACACCAACACCTAACATGGCAACAAGCACCACGCCAAGTGGCGCAAAACTGGTAAAAGTTTTCACCATCGAAGACAAGAAAGTAGCAAGGGAATCCCCTGCTAATAGATTATTTACAACTATGGCTTCGCCTGTTCGCGGGTCGATTGCATCAAATGTGGTGCCCGAGAAGAGCCAAGATAAGAACCAAATAAGCAGCATTGCGACTAAGAAGATAATCGCAGGATCAGGGAGCTTGTTGCCCACCCTTTCAATCGTATTCAGAAAACGTGCGATTGCACCACTTGGTGCCTGCACATCATTATTGTTATTCATTTTCAAATTCCCTGGAAAAATATCTCGTTAACCTTAACGTATCTAAGTTCTAAGGTAAATTTTAAGTTAATAGAATTCCCTAATAAAGGTAATCACTTGATGTAAAAAAAGCGACACAGGTCGCTTTACAGTACTCATTTTAATACTCAACTAAACCGCTAGTGCTTTAACCTCATCCCAAAGGCGCACAACGAGCTCTTTATCTTCTTCGTTTAGCTCACCATTGCGATAAGCTTTAACCAGACTTGATTCAACTTGATTATTAAGTTCATCAATCGATAAATTTAATTCTTCTACTTGTGCGTAGCCTACCGCTAAGTCAAAGTGACCACGCAAATAGCCACCAGCAAATAGCTCGTCGTCAGTTGCTTTATCGACTAAATCATCAAAATATTGCTGCGCTGCATCAATATAACTTACTAAAATCATTGTTACTTCTCCTCTGGGTGCAGCCCATCTTGATGACCCACTGCATACATAATATGGTCATTAAAACCTGTGGTTACGCGAATATAACCACTTAATTCATCGTCTAACTCACTATCACCTGTATCGGCAATCAGTGGTCGGCCATTTAAGGCCTGTAATTTAGTTTTCGTTGCCACTACAATAATGTTGTCGCGACCAATCGCACGGATAAGTGCAGGACTCAATTGTTGATTTCCTCGGCCGAATATATGCCCTTGTCCACCAATTAAGGTGATCACCAACTTAGTATCTTTACCTTGTGTGAGCTCAAGTAATTGCTGTGCAGTTAAATCCTGCGCAACTAGCTCTTGGTCTGCTACTAAATCAACACCTAATAAGGTATTTTCAAGACCCATCTCTTCCATTATTGCAGCCACGGTTGAACCACTGCCCATTACATATAAGCAGTCTTCGTCCATTTCACTGACAACATAGGCAGCAATGTCAGCAAGCACTAATTCATTGGTTTCTTTACCGCCATTTTTAACTGCTTGCACATATCGCACTTCACTCGGAACTTGCATTTCACCATAGCGCTTAGCTTTTACTTTACCTTCACGAAATGCATCTTCATCGATATCCATAACATCGGCATCGCCAAGGCTGACGAGTTCACCTTTGACTAGCATCTCGACAACGCGACCTGCTGCTTTAGGAGTAATAGCGTAAACGCCAGAATGTATTTTACAGCCTGCAGGAATACCTAACACAGGGGTGCTATCACCAACCGCATGACAAATATTACGTGCAGTACCATCACCACCAGCAAATAAAATAAGGTCGACACCTTGCTCAACTAATAACTTGGCAGCCTGCTCAGTGTCATCGGGGGTGGTGATTTCATTTGTTTGGTAAATCACTTGAGTTTTAAAACCAAGCTGGCGCGCCGTCTGCTCGCCCATTTCACCGTCTACTGTGTAAATGGTTAAGTCGCCTTGATGTGCAAGCAGAACTTCAAGAGCTGCTCGGGTGCGTAAGTTTGCTTTTGGCTCTGCGCCAAGTTGCATCGCCCTTGCAGCGGTATCTGCGCCATCACTTCCCTTCAGTGCCACACTGCCACCTAAGCCGGCAACCGGATTTACAATCAAACCTAATTTAAACTGCATCAGATAAAGCTCCTGGGTTGCTTTGAAAATCGCGCTGCCATGAAAACTGTGTAGCCGTTAATGGCCATGGGGTATTATAAAAATCGCTCAATGCTTTGAGGAGTGCTGTAGTGCGCTGATTAAAACCTGTTGCTAAAAAACTCAACACTTGCTGGTGAACCCGAGCCTGAAAATCAAATCGACAGGTTTGTTCACCATTTAAATTATCAACCGATACATTAAAATCGAAACCAGCTGCTGCACTTAGCGCCCATTCAATAGCTTGAGGCTTTACTTCAACCGCTTCAAATTCAGCTTGTTGGTGTTTATCACGACCATCAGGACAATACCAATAGCCATAATCTTCTTTTAATCTACGTGCCTCTCCAGCCACTAACCAGTGAGCAATCTCATGTAAGGCACTGGCATAAAAACCGTGGGCAAACACAATTTGATGATAAGACGTTTGCTCATCAGCTGGCAGGTATATAGGTTCATCATCACCCTTTATCAAACGCGTATTATGGCTTTGATAAAAGGTGTTTTCAAAAATAGCGATTAAGTCAGCAATCTGATGCATACGGCTTGAATTTATCTCGTTAAAAGCGTCACTAAAAACGAGGCGAATTGTACGGACTTTTCCCCCTAAAGTAAAAGCAAGCGCTTCCAATCACAGGTATTTCGCAATATCTACATCATCGATTTGATCTGGATTTAAATAGCGTTTTGCATACTCAAGATAGATACCTGACGTTAAGAACAATTTGAACACATCTTCATCTACATGTTGATCGGCAACCATCTTCGCTAAAATATCAATCGCAACACTCAATGGTTTGGCTTTTTTATAAGGTCTATCGGCTGCGGTCAATGCTTCAAATATATCGGCCAGCACTAACACACGCTCAGGTATCGATAAATCATCTGCAGACAATTTACGGGGATAACCCGTGCCTTTTAATGTTTCGTGATGGGTCGAGGCATAACGCGGCACACGGGCTAATTCATCAGGAAATGGGACGTTATCTAGCATCCGAATAGTACTGATAATATGCTCATTAATTTTAAATCGATCTTCGTTTGTTAAAGTACCGCGCTGAATTTGTAAGTTATACAGTTCGCCAAGATTATACTTGTATTCTGGAATGGTTACTTTTATCCCTAAACGCTCGTCATACTGTATAGGTTTATCGTGGGCAATCAAATGCTCAGGCTTATCTGAAAGTAGCTTTTCAGTGACAGGCAATTGCTCATCATTGCTTTGAACCCTTAACTCTTCAACTGGCGAAAGGCCTATTTTATCATCAAAATTTCGCTGCCAAGTGATGTTGCTAAGCGCCTCTAAACGTCCAAGGCTTGCTTCATCCATAAACTCACCGCCAACATTACAGGCTGCTATAAACGAAAAATCACTACGTAACTCTGCTTGGCGTTTAATAAGTTCAGCCTCAAGCTCTGGTTGCTTTTCAGGTGACACTAGCACGTCTTTTAGATAAGCAATTTCTGCATCCCGCCAAAGTACCTCAAAACGCGTTCTCACTTCGTGGATACGGTTATAAATAGTTTCTAACTTTGTGCCCTTGTCTACGATATGCTCTGGAGTAGTGATTTTGCCGCAGTCATGTAACCAAGCTGCGAGGCTAAATTCCCTTAGTTCGTCTTTATTTTTAAACGCAAACTGTTTAAACGCATCCTCATTTGAATTTGAAGCTGCTTTGGCCAGCATGATCCCAAGTTCAGGTACCCGTTCACAATGTCCTGCTGTATAAGGAGACTTATCATCGATAGCCTGAGCTATAAGCTCAATAAATGACTCCATTAAGGCTTTTTGCTTTTGCTCATGCTGCTGAATTGATTGGCTCATTTGCACCATGGAGTTGGCTAAATTATTGATTTCTTTAATACTGCTTTTTAGCGTTGAAACCTGATCAAACTGACGGTGTTTAATTTTTAAATTTTCACCCTCTAAGGTCTTAATTGGCGAAACAATTGGTGAGGCAAAAAACCATGATACAGGCAGTACCATAATCAAACAGGCCGCGGTGATAAAAATAGACAGCTTAATTTTTTCACGGGTAGAGCTCAATACGCCCTCTTTGGGCACCACTATCGCTAAGTAATCGCTATTGCTTCCCCCTTCTGAAACAGGGGTAATATACACGTACTTCTCAACGCCATTTAGAGTCATTAAACGTAAATGGGCGAAGTTTGCCCGATCTGTAATTAGAGTAAGAAATTCAGGGTATGGCACTGTGCCAATCACTTGTGATTGCTGACTAGGATCGCTCCCTAACCATTTACGCTCTAGTGCTGCAATATACGAATTTGGGAGCTGCTCTATCGCCATATTAATTAAATCTTTTAGCTCTGCATCATCAGGATGAAACAATAAATGCAGAGTATCTGGTAGGAGATCATGACTATAACTATCAAGCTGATTATATTGAATCCCTTCAATAAAAAACTGATTTTGAGTGTATTTGAACACTGCTTCGTTATCTAACCCTGCATACACACGTCCTTGGCTTACCGCATCGAGCACCGCTTTGGTACTTGGCAGCTCAACAATGTCGATATCAGGAAAGTGCACTTTAATCACTTTAATTACCGACCAGCCTTCACCAATTGCTAACTGTTTGCCCGCTAACTGCTTCATGCTAACGACCGGTGTTGAACCTTTAGCAGTAATGATACTGAACGGCAAAGTTGCCATTGTTTGACTCATAAGACCGAGCGACTCATTTGCTGGGGTTTTAAAAATAGGCTGTACAATATCTATTTCATCTTTTGCAAATTGAGTTAAAAACTCAGTCCATGTAAAACCGTTAATAAAAGTTACCTTAATTCCGAGCAACTCAGCCAAGGCATTAATATAATCAATGCTATAGCCTTTCGGGTTACCGCCGACACTAAAGTCCATTGGTGGCCAATTAGTTTCGTTAGAAACGCTCAAATAAGGGTACTTCGCCAATACACTTTGCTGCTGTTCTGTTAAGGGAAGTTTTTCAAGCCTTGGCAAAAGTAAGCTATTTTTTTGTTGGTTAGAGGCAACAATTTCACCTTCTTTATTGTAAATGTACAGCTCACTTAAATACTGGCTACTCATTTTACTTTGCTGTTGACTCAAATATTCAGAAATACTCGACAAGCTAACGTCTAACGCCAACACACTATTTTCATTTGCTGACTTTATTGAGTAGGTTTGCCCAGGTGCTTGCAGGTGAGTAAAGAAATATGGCTTTGTTTTTTTCACGCGTGTTGAGTTTGCTTGCTTAAACCACAAGCGCTCTCGCGGATCATAGCTGGTGCCTTTGGTTTGCGAGATACGTAAATTAAATTGCTGGTCAAAATAATGAGTATGCTGAACACGCTCTGCCCCTTCACCGCTAATGTGGATCACCACCCAACGGTCTGCTTCAATGGCCTGCAACTGCTGACGCACTATTTCACTGCTTTCTAAATTAATTAATTCATAAAAGTCACCATTTTCATAGCCTACATACAACGCATAAAATAATGGATTGAGCTGCATGATTTCACTCATGACATTTCTCAGCTCACTTTTATCTTCGCTGTTGGCACTGATCAAGCTACTATTTTGAACCATTACACTTAGCGTGTTTTCTGACTTTTCATTCACCCTTGCAAGGTAATCAACCACTGAGCCTGTGGCTAAATTAAAGTTTTTGACACTGGCCTCTATAGCCATTTTTTCGCTGAAATAATATTGCAGACTAATTGCAATGAGAGCTGTTAGTGAAGTTGCTAAAACGAACACGGCAACAACGGTAAGGCGAATCGAAAAACGAATTCTCGATTTAAGTTTTTGAAAAGCAGATACCAGCACTTATGCATCTCCTTGCAATGCTTTGTTCGTTAGTAATATTAGCTTGTATATCTTTTATACACCAATAATTTTGTATTACAAACAAAACTCTGCAATTTTATCCTAAAGCATAAGCAAATAATTACCTTAGATATTTTGTTAAATTGACAGAATCAATTTGCGACTCATGTAAAAACTGTTTTGCATATTTTAGGTAAATGCCGGAAGTTAAAAAGAGCTCAAATACGTCACGGTCAATATGATCGTCATCAACCATTTTCGCTAAAATATCAATAGCAACACTCAAAGGTTTGGCTTTTTTATATGGGCGGTCTGCCGCGGTTAATGCTTCGAAGATATCAGCAAGTACTAACACACGTTCAGGTATTGATAATTGTTCCTCGGTTAATTTTCGTGGGTAGCCAGTCCCTTTTAAGGTTTCGTGGTGGGTTGATGCATAACGCGGAACTTTAGCTAATTCTTTCGGGAATGGCACACTACCAAGCATACGAATTGTACTGATCACATGCTCATTGATCTTAAACCGATCTTCCGCTGTAAGCGTGCCCCGCGCCACCGACAAGTTATACACTTCGCCAAGGTTATATTTATACTCCGGAATCGCCATATTAATGCCCAAACTTTCTGGGTACTCAACGGCTTTTTCGTGTGGAATTAAATCACTTAGCTTATCGCTCAGGAGTGACTCTTCGACAGGTAAATGCTGATTCTTCAAATCAGCCATGCGCATTTCTTCAAGGGGCGATAAACCTAAACTTGCGTCAAAATGGCGCTGCCACTTAATGCTAGCAACCTCATGTAAACGAGACAGCTGCGCTTCATCCATAAACTCACCACCAACATTACAGGCAGCAATAAAGCTAAAGTCTGCGTGTAACTTTTTGGTTCGTTGGTCAAGCGTTTGCTTAAGCACAGATTGCTGCTCAGGATGGGCTAATAACTGCTCATAATAAGTAATTTTTGCATCACGTAGCAGCACCTCAAATCGAGTACGTACTTCATGAATACGGTTATAAATGGTTTCAAGCTTAGTGCCTTTATCAACGATATGCTCAGGCGTAGTAATTTTACCACAGTCGTGCAACCACGCAGCTAAGCGAAACTCTCGTCGTTCATCAGACGTTTTAAAGCTGAACTCAGAAAACGCCTCATTTTTTGAG
This sequence comes from Pseudoalteromonas apostichopi, assembly GCF_030297135.1. NCBI lineage: Bacteria > Pseudomonadati > Pseudomonadota > Gammaproteobacteria > Alteromonadales > Pseudoalteromonadaceae > Pseudoalteromonas > Pseudoalteromonas apostichopi. The sequence continues at coordinate 2,829,454 of NZ_AP028065.1, read as the reverse complement.
TCTGACGCAGCATCAGCAAGCCAAATACCCAGCTCAGGGACCCGCTCACAGTGCCCTGCCGTATATGGTGATTTGTCATCAATCGCTTGGGCGATAAGCTCTACAAATGACTCCATCAGGGCTTTTTGTGAGTTTTCATGTTGCTCAATAGAGCGACTCATATCCACCATCGAACTTGCCAAATAATGGATTTCTAAAATGTGGCTAGAGAGTGTTGAAACTTCATTATAATCTCGCTGCTGAATTTTTTTATTTTCACCTACTAATTTGAGAATCGGGTTGACGATTGAAGAGGCAAAAAACCAAGAGACTGGCAGCAGCAAAATTAAAAATAAACCAGTCACTAAAATTGAAATACGAATTTTATCTCTTATAACCGCCAGCACGTCATCTTTAGATACCAGCACCGTGAAATAATCAACTTCATCTGATTGCATATCGCTACTAAGCGGCAGCGGCAATACAAACATGTATTTTTCTATGCCCTTTTCATGCACATTTAACATTTTGCCGAATTGATGTTCTTTGTTAGCAAGCCCTGATTTTTGTTCATCCAATTTAACTAACTTAGATAGGTCAGCAAAACTATGCTGATGACTTTGATTTTTACTGCTTGCGATAATTTCACCATTCCCCCGATAAACATACATTTCGCTTTCAACAAGGTGCTTCATTTTAGATTGTTGGTCGGTTAAAAAGTGATTCAAACTTGCACTGGCTATATCAATCGCTAATACATCGCCTGTTTGCGCTGACTTTATTGCATAGGTGTAACCTGGTACCTCAAGTACTTTAAACACATACTGCTCTGTTTTCGTTACAGAGTCACTCGTTGCATCCAGAAACCAAACTCTATTCCGTGGGTCGTAATCCGTAGTTTGGGTGTCTCTTTTACGAATGACCAACGACTCATCTAAATACGTGGTTACCTGCTTACGCTCCCCCCCCTGCCCAGAAATTTGATACACTAACCAATGATCGTCTTCATCGAGTTGGATTGATGGAGGAAGCTTTGCATACCCTTTTAAATTAATAACCTGTAATAATTCACCATTAGCATGACCAAGAATTAGCGAATAAAAGTCTGGATGACGCGTTAAAATTTCGATCAGCACTTGCTGTAAAATTTCTTTGTTATTTTGGCTCTCTGATAATAGCCTAGTGTCGTGGATCATCACGCTTAAGGTATTATCAGCACGCTGATTGATTCTTGTTATGTGATCGGCTATTTGCTGACTAGTTTGTTTGAACTGTTCTGATTTAGATTGCAGTAATAACTTTTCACTAAAGTAATAATGCAAACTTATCGCCACGATACCGGTGAGTAAGCTAGCAAGGGCAAAAACCAGCAATACACTTGCCCTAATTGAAATTTTATAGCCTTCCGCCTGGCGTGTTAGCATTCGCGACTCCTTGCTTGCTAATAATTCAGATTAAATTAATAGAAAAGAATGTATAAAGATTATACTTAAACGAGCATAAGGTACATATTTTGTACTTATATTTAGGCTATTAAAATTTAATAACTAATTGATTCCGTCCTGCATCTTTAGCCTGATAAAGTGCAGCATCAGCTCTGGAGATAACTGACTTTTGCTCCTCTTCTTTCATTACGGTTAAGCCAAAACTTGCACGTATTGCTAAAGATAACTCACCAACCTCGCACATTTCACTATTCATCCTTGCGATCATAGTATTAATAATAACAGTTGCATCTGACACTGAGCATAGTGGTAGCACAATAACAAATTCTTCACCGCCAAATCGATATACATCATCAGAGGAACGTAATGAGTCAGTTAAAAAAGCAGAAAAACGCTGCAATACAACATCACCTACCTCGTGACCATGGGTATCGTTAACACGTTTGAAGTAATCAATATCAGCTAAAATAACACATACTTGCTTGGACTCACCTTGCTGCTGTTTAACCATCCGCTGATATTCTTCATAGGCATTATCAAAAGCACGACGGTTAGGTAACTGAGTAAGGGCATCTTTAAGGGCTTGGCTTTTCATCTCATGGGCAAGCTGAGCAAGCTGGGTGTTCCTTACAAAAAGTTCTCTACGGATAATATGTTCATGAGCAGCCATGATCATACCTGCTAAGTTTGCTGCCACATGCGCTAAAACCACCATGTAAAAAGAGTGGTTAGATATTTCTTTACTGAAATAGATAACAGAGATAGCAAGAGCACTATATGAAATACTTAAAAATACCGATAACTTAATTGAAACCAAGGTCGAGAAATAAAATGTGATCAAGATGATCACATCAAAAAACATATGCAAAATATAGAAACGCTCATAAGTGATAGCCATAAATTGCATGTTCAAAAATAAAAACAGCATAAACACAGATATCACCAAACGAAATGACTGGATGCTTTTAATATAATTCAGAGCAAAAGCACTAAGAATACAAACTGAGACCATAATAGCTCGGCCGATTAAAGCGGTTTCTGGCCAAAATGAAGCCTGTATAATCATCTTATCGAAGAAGGTTACAAGCGCAGTGACTAATGCAATTGTACAGCACAAAAATTGTGCTATTTTTTTATCTTGACCGAATTTACTTTGTAAAAAGACATGCTCTACCTCAAGCGACTTAAATTGACAGGCATAGCGCTCAATTGTCATATCTTGATTTAATAATTTTGCTGCAAAAGCGCCCATAAATAAATGCCTACTACGAAAGGAAATGTGGGATGTTCGATTAAAGAGCAACTACTCTAGTATAGTGTGTGTGCTCATTAATTGAACTAGTATTTTTGTATAAAAATATGCCAAAAAATCCCACGCAAAAGTATAATAGGCAATAAAATTAATAGTTAGAAATTCTCAATATCGGCTAGTTAATTTCCTCACCTGCTTCATCACAGTCAACGATATCTGTTTCCTTAAGAGCTTCGCTAATCCAGATTTTGATAACCGGGCAAGCAAGTAGATGCTGGCAATAAGTTTGTGCAGCACACGATAGCTCAACTTGATACGTTTTAAAACGAAGTACTACAGGTGCGAACATCGCATCAACAATAGAGAAATCGCCAAATAACCACATATTAGGATAACTTTGTTGCTGAGAAGAAAATATCTCATCGATACGAGCGATATCTTTTTTAGCTTGTTCTGATAATTCAACATGCCTTTTAGCACGAATATTCATTGGCATTTCATTACGAAGTGCAGCAAAACCAGAGTGCATCTCGGCAGCTAAACTGCGCGCTTTTGCTCTTTGGGCTATTTCACTAGGCCAAGCGGCACCATTTAGATAAGCATCATTGATGTATTCACAAATAGCGAGTGAGTCCCACACGGTTAACTCAGCATCAATAAGTGCCGGCACTTTTTGCACGGGAAACTTATTTTTTAATGCTTCATAAAATTCAGGCGTATCTAAAACCAATTGTTGCTCTTTAAAAGAAACATTGAATTTACTTAGTAAATACCACGCTCGCAATGACCAAGTTGAGTAGTTTTTATTGCCAATAAATAATTGCATTGTACTTCCTTTAACGTTTAGATTAGGCTCACTATAAAACAGCAATTGGGCAATTACTCGCCAATTGTTTTTATAGTACCTATAAGAAAAGCTGATACATTATGGATATTGATGCCCTTAGAACATTTTGCGCCTTCGTCGATACAGGTAGTTTCACCCGTGCTGCAGCACAAATTTCCAGAACCCAATCTGCGGTAAGTATGCAAATGAAAAAGCTTGAACAGGACCTCGCAAGTTCACTATTTGAAAAGCAAGGTCGTCAGCTGGTGCTAACCCATCAAGGCCACCAGCTAGCAAGTTATGCGAAGCAACTGATAGCCCTTCATGATGAAGCCTTTAAACAATTAAAAGCAGGTACTGGCAATTTACGTGTGCGCATCGGCTGTCCTGACGACTATGTCCACTCTTTGCTACCACAGCTTGTTTGTGCCCTACACCAACAGTTTGATGCCTTAGATATACAGATAAGCTGCGCCCCAAGTTCTGAGCTTAGAGCCAAACTAGACCAAGGTATGCTCGATTTAGTTGTTGCCACTCGCTCACCAGACAGCGAAGAAGGTTACTTATTGCAATCAAGCCAAGGCGTATGGGTGAAAAGCCCCGCTTTTGAGATTGAAGATTCAACCCCACTTCCTATTGCCCTGTTTCAACGAGACTGTAAGTTTCACCAAGCCAGTATTGAAGGTCTCTTAAAAACCGAGCGTCGTTTTAATATTATTGCCTGCTGTGGATCAGCAGGTGCATTACATGGCTTAATTGAACAAGGGTTGGCAATCGGCAGCATGGCGCGAATAAGCATGCAAAAAGGTTTGGAAGAAATCAGCGATAATTCGTTACCAGTACTGCCTATGATTGATATCGTACTGTTGTACGGTAATCATGCCCACAATCCACTCAATCATGAACAGCTTAAGCAGCTTGTGGAGTTGATTAAGACGTAAAGAACATATCAAGCTACTGAAGTTTTACTAACTTACGAGTTCTATAAGGTTCTGTAAGATATAAAAACTCTTTTAAATCATGAGCACTGTTGATCAACATATGTTGCTTAGGTTGTGTTAACTGCCAACTTTCTGTTTCAGCAGTTGCCAAATCGATACGCTGGAAATTAATTGTATCTGCATGCTCCATTGTTACTGCTAATTGCTGGTTACTAACAGATATACCAATAATGTCATTGCTAGCTGCTTGCCAAACAGTTTCTATATTTCCACGGGTATTAACTCGAAACACTTCATTGCTATTTGAGAAGTAGATCTGATCTTGCTCATCTAAATCCATACCATAACAGCTTAAACGTTTCCCTGAGCCTGTGAATGGTGTCAACGTTAAGCTTGTTAAATCGAATTTTGCTGGATGAAACGTCTGTCCATCCTCTGCTCGATACGAAACTAAAATCGCGTCTTCATTGTGATACATTTCTCTCAAATAAAAAGAGTGATTTCCATGAGGTATTGTTTCATAAGTGCCACTGTTTAAATCAATTTTAAACAGTGTATCTTTACTTGCGGTGTAAACCTGCCGTGCGTCTTGGCTCCAAACAATGCCAAATAACTCATGGTTATCAGGGTTAGCAAAAATGCGCGTTTGCTTGCCACTATCGTATAAAAATAATTGTTTTAATCCAAAACGATGAGACTCAAAAACAAATTTCGTTGAGTCTGGCGAAAACACGGGTAGAAAGTCGATTGATGAGGTATCTACGAGTTTGGTCAGAGTGTCAGGGTTAGCACGTGTTTGGCTAACAATATCTACATCAACATTCACTAACTCCATCAAAATGGCTTCAGCGTCTGGTGTGTACTGGGCATCACGAATTATTTGATAATTATTAAATGAAATTAGCTGAAGCTCACCATCAAGATCTAGATTTACAAGCTGATTTCGTTGGCTAATTAATAGCGCTTGATTATTCGGGTGCCAACTTAACCCTTGAATACCGTTTTCTATGATAGCAATAGTTTGTATTTTTTTACTGGCAAGGTCGAGTACATCAATACGGTATTTATTTTGCCCAGCCTCAATCCCCATCGCGACTTTACTACCATCTTTCGATAACGCATTAACGAGCAACCAATCTTGCTGTGTAGCAGCTAGTAACTGTGTCTTTTGTTTAGATTCTAAGTTAAGTGAAACGAGTCGAGTATCGTTGTTTAGTTTATCTTTTTCTATGTAATAGAGCAGCTTATCAACATGCCAATCGATGTGGTGACTGGTTAAAACGGTGTCATTAAAAACACTCACAGTCGCTTGTTCTAATGGCTGAAATTTAGATAAATCAATGCTTATAGTGTTTAGATGTTGTTTCTGCTCTGTACTTTTCACAAATGCAATCGCATTATCGGAGGTCGACCACCCCAAAGCGTAGTAGCTTGCAGCATCTTCAGTCAGCCTCACTTCTCGCTCAGTCGCAAGCTCTTTAATCCAAATCTGCTGACTTCCTTTATTACCTCGAACAAAAGCAAGGTACTTACCACTGTATGAAAGTGACAAATTAGCTTCATTTAGTTCACTCGAAGTGAGTGGCATCAACTGAGTAAAGTAAGCAGTATCTTGTTGTTTAGGCACTAGTTGCCACGCAATAGCAATAAAGCTAACTAGTAAAACAAACAGCAACAGAACATGTTGCGCTTTTAATTTTTTGCCTGGCCCCTGTGTTACTTTCTCAAGGCTATAACCGCGCTTAGGGTGTGTAATTATAAACTGTGGGTTCTTGGCATCTTCTTGGAGTGCTTTTCGTAGCAATGCTATACAACGCTGTACCGAACTGGGGTTATAGGTAGCATTAGGCCACACTTTTGCAAAGATTACTTCTTGGCTTACAACTTCACCTTTATTTAAATAAAGGGTATGTAATACATCCATGACCTTTGGCTCGACTATTTGCTTATAATCTTGCGATGAAATTAAACATCGACTCTCATCAATTGCAAACTTGCCGATTCGATAACGCGCCACTTACTTCTCCAATAAATATTTACGAATCAAAGATTAAGGTTTTCTTAAGAGAAACTCAAGGGTTACTCCATTGTCACTTTGCTCTGGCTATTGGATTGTTTTTGCTATCTCAAAATAGGTAATAAAAACAATGTATAAATATTTATCAACGCTCACTATTTTCATCAGTGCTTTTTTAATTTTTCAAATCCAACCGATGCTTTCAAAGCAACTGCTACCACAATTTGGTGGTGGTGCCTCTATCTGGTCAGCGAGTTTAGTGTTTTATCAAGTCATGTTACTTATTGGCTATTTCTATGCGCATAACATGGGTCGTTTTCATATTAAGTTGCAGGTAGTCATCCATATAGTTTTAGTCACCTTTGCCACACTCATTGTTGTGACAGAATTTGCAGCCCCAAATCTCACAAATTGGCCGCCTGCGCTTGCGGTGTTTGTTAATTTATTTATAGAAATTGGTCCAATATTTACTCTACTGAGCGCTACCAGCGTACTTTTACAAAGATGGTATGTGCAAACTGCTTCAGCACAGGTGCCTTACCATTGGTATTCCATCTCAAACTTGGGTTCTTTACTGGCGTTAATGAGCTACCCGCTCGTTTATGAATTACTATTTTCTTTAGAGCAGCAAACTACCTACTGGCTATTTGGACTTATCAGCTACTGCTTGTTATTAGCACTTCTAGTAATATTTTTACTAAAAAAAGCACCCGATTTATCAAGAGAGTCTTTTCAGACTAGGCCTGTCACACTATTAAAAGGTAAAGGTCAATGGCTGTTATTAAGTGCCTTAAGCTCAGCCATGTTGGTATCTACCACGCATATGATCAGCACTAATATTCCCCCCATGCCATTACTTTGGTCGTTACCTCTTTTAATTTACTTGCTCACCTTTAGTTATACGTTTGCCAACAAAGCTAATTATCAGCGTCATGTCTGGGCATATGCGTTTATATTTTCGGCTTTTGCAGGCCTGCTGATGTTTTATTTTGGCAGCTTATTCAATGCCCTAGCCCAGCTTATAATTTACAGCATGATTCTATTAACCGCCGGTATGGTCTGTCATGGTGAGCTGAGAAACAAAGCCCCTGAAAACGAGCAATTTACCGTTTTTTATTTTTATATCGCCCTTGGCGGTGTGTTAGGTTCGCTTTTCAGTACGCTCATTGCCCCATTGCTATTTGTCCAGATTGACGAGTATTTACTTACATTAGCGGTTATTTTTAGTTTTGTGTGTTACTACCAAATAAAAGCTAAAACAAAGACAAAACAGCTCAAATTCACTCTCGCAACCAGCTCAGTTACTTGGTTAGCATGCTATTGTTTTTTAGCGGTAAACTTTAACCAATATAACGTTGCGACTAGCCGCAACTTTTATGGCTATTTAGCGGTTAAAGATATAAACACTCAATCAATAAAAGAAAGGCGCTTAATTGACGGCACCACGATTCATGGCTCAGAGCCACTAAATCCAAGCCAACAGTTTGGGCAAAGTTATTACCACCAGCATACTGGTGTCGCTAAATCACTTGCCATACTAAAGCAACACAGCGCACTAAACATTGGCGTGATTGGTTTGGGTGCAGGCGTATTAGCTCGTTTTGCAGACCAACAGGATAGTATTCACTTTTTTGAGTTAAACCCTGCTGTATACGAGATGGCAAAACGTTATTTCTCATATCTTGAAAACAGTGAAGCCAAGCTCACAGTCAGCTTAGGGGATGGTCGTATTGCGCTAAAAAATAATGCAAACGAAGTATTTGATGTCTTAATAATTGATGCGTTTTCAAGTGATGTAATTCCTGCGCATTTGCTAACCCAAGAAGCAATGTCACTTTATTGGCAGAGGCTCAATGAAAATGGCGTATTGATTGTGCATATTTCAAATAATCATATCGACTTACTGCCTGTATTACAGGCACATAGCCAACACTTCAATAAGGCTATGTTAAAGTTTAGCTATCAAGGCCATAGCCCATCAGACATAGGCTCAGACTGGGTGGTGCTAACTGATAATCAGGCTTTTTTAAATCGTGTATCTATCAGTGATTTGTCGCCCATTAAACGCTACCCACATAACGAGCTGGCAATGTGGACTGATAGCAAACATAGCCTACTCCCCTTATTAAAATTCTAACAGGCATAAAAAAAGCGCGATGATATTATCGCGCTTATTAACTGCGTTTACTTTGTTTAAAGCTGCGCTTAAATCGAACCTTTGATTGGTCCATGTTCATGGCTAACATGTGGGTTTTGACCACGTTGGCGCAATAAGTGATCCATTAAGGTAATCGCCATCATCGCCTCAGCGATAGGAATGGCACGAATACCTACACATGGGTCATGACGTCCTTTAGTGATCATCTCTACCGCTTCGTTGCTAGTATTAATGCTGTTGCCCGGTATGGTGATGCTTGAAGTTGGCTTAAGGGCGATTGAGGCAATGATATCTTGCCCTGTCGAGATACCTGCAAGTACACCACCTGCGTGATTTGATGTAAAACCATCTGGGGTTAACTCATCACGGTGCTCAGAGCCTTTTTGCTCAACCACATCAAAGCCATCACCAATCTCAACGCCTTTTACCGCATTAATACTCATTAATGAGTGTGCAAGCTCTGCATCAAGGCGATCAAATACTGGCTCACCAAGACCTACAGGAACATTTTTAGCAACCACTTTAACTTTAGCGCCTACCGAATCGCCTTGTTTTTTTAGGTCACGCATGTATTCATCAAGCGCTTCTAGCTTGCTGGTGTCTGGAAAGAAAAATGCATTGTTTTCCACCTCATCCCAGTTATAGTCTTCGGCTTTGATTGGCCCTAGTTGGCTCAAACATGCTCGAATTTCAATACCATGAAACTGTTTTAAGTATTTTTTCGCAATCGCACCTGCCGCTACACGAATAGCCGTTTCACGGGCTGAGGAGCGACCACCACCTCGATAATCACGGATACCGTATTTATGCCAATAGGTATAATCGCCATGACCTGGGCGAAACACTTCAGCGATTTTGCCGTAGTCTTTTGAACGCTGATCGGTGTTTTCAATCAGTAAACCAATGCTAGTACCTGTGGTTTTACCTTCGAATACACCAGAAAGAATTTTTACTTCATCACTTTCGCGGCGCTGTGTTGTATAACGACTTTGCCCCGGCTTGCGACGGTCTAAATCAATTTGTAAATCGGCCTCGCTAATTTCAAGACCTGCTGGTGTGCCATCTACAACGCCGCCTAATGCAACGCCGTGGCTCTCACCAAAGGTGGACACTTTAAATAGTTGTCCGATGCTATTACCTGCCATTAACTTTCCTCATTCCTAATGACTACTGAGACCGAGCCCTCAGGCTCGGCTTTTAAAATATGCTGTTAATCTGCGAAATACTTCACAAGCTGCTGTTTGCTGATTACAAACACGCCAAGGCCACCTTGTTCGAATTCAACCCACTCAAATGGTGCACCCGGGTACAGCGCTTCCATATGTACCATAGAGTTACCAACTTCGACAAATAACAAACCGTTATCAGTTAGATGCTCTGCGGCTTCCGCTAAAATGGTACGAGTCACATCAAGACCATCATGTCCCGATGCTAAACCAAGCTCTGGCTCGTGATGGAATTCACGTGGTAAATCAGCCATATCTTCAGCATCAACATAAGGTGGGTTAGCTACGATCAGATCGTACTTTTGACCCGGAACACCACTAAACACGTCTGACTGAATTGGCAGTACGCGGTCATTCAGCATGTAATCGCTAATATTAATATCAGCAACTTCTAGCGCCTCGTAAGAAATATCAACCGCATCAACCTGTGCATCTTCAAATGCTTGTGCAAGGGCAATGGCAATACATGCTGAGCCAGTGCATAAATCAAGAATGCGCGTTACCGACTCTGGCTCTTCTAACCAAGGAGCAAAACGATTATTAATTAGCTCTGCAAATGGTGAGCGAGGGATTAACACACGCTCATCAACATAAAACGGCATACCTGCAAACCACGCGATGTTGGTCAGGTATGGTACTGGCGTACAATCATTAATACGCTCTGCAATTAGTTCAGCTAAACGGCTTTTCTCGGTGCTGGTTAAACGCGCATGCATTAGCTCTTTAGGTGCATCGATTGGCAAGCTTAGTGCAGGTAATAAAAGGCTAACTGCTTCATCCCATGCGTTGTCTGTGCCGTGCCCAAAGAAAATACCACTGCTGGCGAATTGACTGGTTGTCCAACGTAACCAATCATGCAACGTTGAAAGTTCTGCAATTGCCTCGTCTAAAATTGCGTCTTCTATCTGGAAATGGTTCATGTATGTTCCTTAACTTTCAAAGTCTGTTCTGACGCGTATTGTACCGTCTTTTCAGTTGGTTTTTACTCGATTTTTAGCGTTTTTTTGTTTAGACTGCCGCCATGAAAAAAGATCCCCACGCCAACAATCACATTAGCACTGACGATATTGACTTATTTCGTCAGAGTATCAGTGGTGCCAAAGCATTTAAACAAGACACTATTCGATTCACCAATAAGCCTAAAGTGTCACAAGCGAAACAATTTTCCCAGCAAAAAAAGCAACATCAGGCAGAATTTTTCTTTTCTGATGAATATGTACCTGACATAGATACTCATGGAACCGTGAGTTATGTCAAACCTGGTCATGATAGCTATTTGGCAAAGCAACTTCGTCGTGGAGATTACCCACCTGATTTAACCCTTGATTTACATGGCTTAAATAAAGAATTAGCCAAAGATGAGCTGGCTGGTTTAATTCATGAGTGTAAAAAGCAGCATTACTATTGTGCCTGTGTCGTGCATGGCATTGGTGAACGCATACTCAAACACAAGGTGCCGCAATATTTAGTACAACACCCTGATGTGATTGCTATGCACCAAGCACCTCTTGAATTTGGCGGTAAAGGTGCTGTGCTTATTTTAATTAACCTTCCACAAAGTGATGAATTCAGACGCTAACGTCTTCTTGTCATAAGGCTTAATGTGCATATTTTTTCGATTATCTTTCCACTGATTTTTATCGTGTTAAGTGGTTATATCAGTTCTCGTAGCAGGTTTTTATCGAAAGAACATATAGCAGGGTTAAGTAAGTTCACTTTTTATATTAGCGTGCCAGCGTTTCTATTTTTAAATATGGCACAAGCCGATTTACAAAGTAGTGTTTCTGTTGCGGGCTTTTTAAGTTTTTACTTTCCAGTATTGGCTATTTACGCCCTTGGCTATGTTATTGACCGCTATTTCATTAAGAAACAATCTGCAGCATCACATCACGCAGTTTTTGCCCTTGGCAGTAGTTATTCAAATACAGTGCTGGTAGGTTTGCCAATTATTATTGCGGCACTTGGCGAGCAAATGGTCGGTATTGTGTTTATGATCATTACTTTTCATAGTGCACTTTTGTTTACCCTAACCTTTTTACTTAGTGCTAAATCGCAGCAGTCTTTTTCTTGGCGAGCATTTGCTAAAAACATGCTGCTGAACCCTGTGGTGTTAAGTATCAGTAGCGGCCTTGCTGTTAACTTACTTGGTTTTACACTTTTTGATGATTTAGCAAATGGCCTCACCCTACTTGCCAAACCTGCCATTGCCTGTGCGTTATTCGTATTAGGAGCAAACCTTGCGTTTTATAAGGTGTCAGACAACTTACAAGCATCACTCATCGCAACCATCATCAAGCTTGCCGTGTTACCGTGCGGAGTCTACTTTTTTGCCAACTACGTCTTTCATCTAGAACAATCGTTACTAAACGTGCTGGTACTTTTGAGCGCTTCTCCTTTAGGTGTAAACGCCTATCTAATCGCTAATCAAATTAAGCAACATCAAGCAACACTCGCAAGTGCTGTGGTGCTCTCAACGGTATTAAGTGTTGTAAGCTTTAGTGTTTGGTTAAGTATTTTACTTTAGTTTTATAAGCCACCTGATACATCTATAAAACTGCCCGTTGTGAATGATGCTTGCTCACTTGCCAAAAAGTAAATTGCTGAGGCGACCTCGTCAGCTTCACCACCTCGCCCTAGCGGTAACTTAGATTTTAACCTATTAACTCGGTTTGCTTCACCGCCATCGCGGTGCATATCGGTATAAATAAGGCCTGGCCTTACCGCGTTTACCCTAATAGCTTTACTGGCGACTTCTTTAGCAAGGCCGATCGTGAAAGTATCAAGCGCTCCTTTAGATGCAGCATAATCTAAATATTCATTTGGCGAGCCTGTGCGCGACGCACCTGATGAAACATTCACAATACTGCCTTTATTCATACGCTTAATTGCTTCTCGTGCACACAAAAATGCGCCTGTAACATTGCAACTTAAAATGGCGTTAATGCGCTTTGCATCCATCTCTAAAAGCGGCATTTGCGGCATCATCATTGCTGCATTGTTAACCAGTACATCTAAACGTGGTGCCCAAGTATCAAGCTTCGCAAACATTGCCTTCACTTGCTGCTCATCGGCAACATCGGCTTGTATAGTAAACGCTTTAACGCCCAGTTTTTCTATTTCTTTGGCAACTTGCAAAGCACTGTGCTGATCCGACTTATAGTTGATACATACATCATAACCATGCTTGGCAAATAACTTTGCCGTTGCTGCGCCTATACCACGGCCGCCCCCGGTAATAAAAACCACAGGATTCGAACTCATTCTGATTCCTTGAAAACTAACTTAAACTGCTCACACACCAATGGCATATCAGGATGACATTGATAATCCGTACCTGCTAGCTCTCGCTGATAATAATCCCAATGCACACGCTGCCAGTATGCAAGACTTTTGTCGCCCTCGCCTTCTAATGCAGCGTAATCTGCACTTATTTGATTATATGGGATGATGGTCACTGAGACAGTTTCAATAATGCCTAAGGGCTGTCCGTGCCAATTGGTAAAAATGGCTAAATCACCGACCTCAGGAAGAGCCTCATTATTTGCTTCGAACCAATATAATGAAGGGGTTGTTGCTTGCTTTTCGCCACTTAAAACCAGCAATGCGCAGTCATTGGCATCTTGCTCATTATCGCAAAAATGCCAACTCGGTAGTTCAATAATTGCGCGTCCTGATTGCTCGTTAAATCGAGCAATCAAATGCGCTTTACGCCGTTCGTTACTTAACTGCTGCAACAACAGAAATCTCTACGAGCAAAACTTCACGCGCCATTTTTGCCTCAACACAAGCGCGAGCTGGAGCATGCCCTTGAGGTACCCATGCATCCCAAACTGCATTCATCGCTGCAAAGTCTTCCATGCTTTTTAAATAGATGGTGGCGCTTAGCATATGCTCTTTGCTACTACCCGCTTCAGTAAGTAAAGCTTCTACCTTATCGAGCATAGTTTGAGTTTGTTCGGTGATATCTTTTTCAGCATCAGCACAAACTTGTCCGCATAGGTATACTGTGCCGTTATGCTTGACGATGCGGCTCATACGCGCACCGGTTTGTAAACGTTCGATTGTCATAGTAAGAACTTGAAAAATTAACAGTGGCGCTAATTTAGCAAATCCACTGTTAGATTTCGACGTTATTTGGCGAGTGAATACTGAGGTAGTGGCTGCGCTGTTTGTGTTCATCATATTCGATAACTGCAACCGCGCCTGTATTGAAAATAGGCATATGACCTGGACTTAACTGATCAACTAAATAGCTAACAATTGGCATATGGGCAACGATTAACCAGGTGTTGCATTGTGGATGCATAGCAATCAGAGTTTCCAAGTAATCAGCAGCAATTTGTGGAACACCATCAGGGGTAATATCGCTGCAAGTTTCATTAAATTTTAACGAAATATGTTGTGTAGCATCAGCAGCCGTTTGTTGTGCACGAATGTAAGGACTCACCAACAAGGCATCGGGTTTATGATAGGTTGCTAACCACTGCCCCATACGACTGGCTTCATAGTGACCGGTCTCGGTAAGTTGTCTTGCTGCATCATCTGCTTGCATTGGCGTAGCTTCGCCATGGCGCATGATTAAGATTGTTTTCATAAAAAATCAACCGATTAAAGAATATAAAACAGTAGCCAGTTTGCTTGATTGTCCGCTATATTAGAATATCATCACTAGATACATTAAACATCCGCTTATGATATTCAGGTAGATTTTCGTAGCTCTGTCTTTTTTAGCTTTCCTGAAAATATCATCTGTTGTTAGGACATTAACGCACTCTTTCAGGAGCATCTTTTGAATATCAGCCGCAATGATAACAGAACATATCAACCCCTAACACTGGACAATGGTCTAAAAGTACTTTTAGTGCAAGACTTAGAATCAACAAAATCAGCGGCTTCTATGGCTATCAACGCAGGCCATTTTGACGATCCTCTTGATAGACAAGGCCTTGCACATTTTTTGGAACATATGCTTTTTTTAGGCACAGACCTGTACCCGGAGTCGGGTGGTTTTTCTAATTTTGTATCACAATCTGGTGGCAACACTAACGCGTGGACAGGCACAGAGCACACATGCTACTTCTTTGATATTAAAAACCAACAGTTTGCTGAAGCATTAGCACAATTTAGCCGTTTCTTCATAGCACCGTTACTAAACCCTAAAGAAACAACTAAAGAGCGTAATGCCATAGATGCTGAGTTTAAGCTAAAAATAAAAGATGATGGCCGACGCATCTATCAGGCTCACAAAGAAACAGTCAATCCAGCCCACCCTTTTGCAAAGTTCTCGGTCGGTAACCAGCAAACCCTCGCTGATCGTGAAGGCTGCATAAGTGATGAGTTACGTGCTTTTTTCGATAGCCATTATCAAGCTCAGTGGATGACACTTGTGATATGTAGCAATGAAGATATTGCGACAATGACTGCTTGGGTAAAACAGTTTTTCAGCGAAATTAAAGGTCAACCAAAAAGCAAAGAGATCATAGAACAGCCACTTTACCGTAAACAAGACTTAGGTAAGGTGTTACACATTGAACCACATAAACATATGCAAAAGCTGATCATTAGCTTTGCAATGCCTAATATTGACGACTTTTATCGTCACAAAACCGTTAGTTTTATTGCTCACCTACTCGGTTACGAAGGCAAAGGATCACTGTACTCTATTTTAAAAGAGCAAGGCTGGATAAATGCCCTTTCTGCAGGTGGGGGCATTAACGGTAGTAACTTTAAAGACTTTAACATCAGCATGGCTTTAACTGATGAAGGTATTGAGTACTATGAAGATATCGTAGAGATGGTGTTTGAGTATATCTGTTTAATAAACCAAAACTGCGATAAATTGCCACGTCTTTATCAAGATAAAAAGAATCTCTTACAAATTGCCTTTGATAACCAAGAAAAAGCTCGCTTAATTGATTGGGTTAGTAATTTAAGCATAAATATGCAGCATTACGATGAAGCTAATTATGTACAAGGCGATTATTTAATGGACGGCTTTAACCGTTGCGCTCACGAAATTGCCATGCAATGGCTCACACCTGACAATATGCGCTTGGTCTTAATTCATCCAGGTGTAGAACCAGAGCACACCACAGCTTGGTACAACACCCCCTATAAAGTGGAAGATATCTCGACAAGTTGGTTAGAAGCACTCAGTGAAATTAACACGCCATTGCCACAGATGTGCTTACCAAGTGCTAATCCATACCTCACTAAAGATGTTGAACTACTGCCATTAGAGAAACCAACTAGATCGCCTGAATTGTTAGTCAAAAAAGAAGGCTTTGACTTTTGGTTTAAACAAGATGCTACTTTTCGAGTGGCTAAAGGGCATTTTTACTTAGCGATGGACTCAACCTTTGCCATTAAAGATGTTAAACATATGGCCCTCACTCGTTTGTTTGCAGACTTGTTTATGGACAGTGTTGCTGAGCAATTTTATCCGGCAGAACTGGCAGGCCTTAGTTATCACTTAACATCTCACCAAGGCGGCTTGACCTTGCATACCGCAGGTCTTTCATCGAGCCAGTTAGAGCTAGTTAACGAATTACTTGAAGCTCTATTTAATGTTGAGATATGTGCAAAACGCTTTGCTGAATATAAAAAACAACTAGTTAGACACTGGCGAAACAGCAATCAAAACAAGCCTGTTAGTGAATTATTTAGTATTTTGGGTGCGCAAGTTATGCCGTGGAACCCAGAGCCTAACGCGCTCGCACAGGCTTTAAAGGATACTAGCTTTCATCAATTCAATTGCTTTAGAAATGAGTTTTTTAAAGCTTTGCATGTTGAATGTTTTTTACATGGTAACTGGCAACGAAGTGATGCGCTTAAGTTTCAAAAGCAAATTACTGAACACTTGTCTGGTAGCACCACTATCATTGATTTAACGCGACCACTTAATAATATTACCGAAGTGGAGCAACAGCGCTTCACGTTAAATTGTAGTGATCATGCGATGGTACTTTACTATCAAGCTCAAACTGATAACACCACCGAAAAAGTGCAAATGATGGTACTTAATCACCTGATAAATCAAGACTACTTTAATGAATTAAGAACCAAGCAACAACTAGGCTATTTAGTCGGTGCTGGCTATGCACCTTTTAACACACGCGCTGGTATCGCTTTTTATGTTCAGTCACCTAAACATAGTGCTGATGAGATTCTTCAACGTCACCAACAATTTATTAATAATTATGTGTCGCAAATAAATAACATATCTGAGCAGCAGTGGCTCGACACCAAAGCAGGTCTTGTCACTCACATCGCTGAAAAAGATAAAAATTTACGCTTACGTTCGCAACGTCTATGGCTAGCTATAGGCAATCGCGATACAGAGTTTAATATGCAACAGCAGCTTTTAGAGGCGCTTGATAAGTTAAGCCTAACCCAAATGCAGCAATATATTGCCGTAACGTTTAGTGACAACAGGCCAAGAATAGAACTTTTAAGCGAACCTAAGGACAAAAAACAGCCAAAAGCAACACTTTCTTCGCATTCTCTTTGACTCGAACGCGAGCTTAGATTAGATTAATTGTTGCGAATTACGGTAATGCATTAATGATAAAAACAATAAAAATGATTTCTGCTTTTTTAACAATAACTATGACTGGGATTTTTTCAGCATCCGCTAGTCCTATAGAGCTTGAACAGAGCACATTGCTGCTTATCCCAAGCGCTATTATGATGCTATTATTGCCGTACCTATTATTTGTCATTTTTAAATTGAAGCGCTCTCGAAAGCAACTGCGTATTTCAGAACATCGCTTAAAAAGTACCGTAGAAGGCAGTGGCGACACCCTCTGGGATTGGAATATTAAAACCGGAGAAGTGTTACGAATAAATGATAAATACACTTCAGATACTAATAATAGCAGCGGCTTCCCCCCTAACCGCGAACATATCCACCCTCACGATTTACAACACGTCGAAACAGCTCTTAAAAAACACTTTGCCGAACATACTGCCTTTTTTGAAGCGAGTTACCGCATTAAAGATACCCTAGGTCGTTGGCATTGGGTTCTAGATCGCGGCAAGATCATAGAAAAAGACGCAAACCTAAACCCTTTGCGAATGACAGGAACTGTGCGAGATATTTCTCAGCTCAAATCAACGGAAGCACGATTAAACCTATTTGCTAAATGCGTTGAGTCATTAACTGATGCTATCGCTATTTACGATAAAAACTTCAAGCTAGTTGACTTAAATCCAAGCTTCTTAACTTTGTTTGGTGGTAGCCGCGAACAATACTTAAAGAAAGAATTTACCCTAAATGGCTACGATCAAAGCTATGTAGATGAAATTAAAGCCACTGTAAAAGCGACAGAACACTGGCAGCAAGAGGTAAAACTTCGCAATGCGAAGAGGCAGCTGTTACCGATTGAAATTTCAATTGATGAGATTAAAAATGAGCACAATCAAATTTGCAACTATGTAGTTGTTTTTTCAGATCAAACTGAGCGTAAAAAAGCCGAATCACAATTACATAATTTATCGAACCGTGACCGCACAACGGGCTTACCAAACAGAAACTTGTTTTTCACAAACTTGAAGAAGCTCGCTAAGCAAGATAATCATCACGCTTTATTAGTCTTCGACTTAGATAACTTCAAAAAGATCAACGACTCACTCGGTCATCAGCTCGGTGATAGTTTGCTATCTAAGCTTGCGATGCGTTTGAATAAGTTAACCCGTGAAAAAGATGTGTTCTATCGCCTAGGGGGAGACGAATTTGCACTGGTAATGTCCGGAACTAACGATATTCATACCATTACTCGTATGGCTAAACTTTTTTTAGCGGCAATTGCCACACCGTTTAATATGGCTGGCCATGAACTTGTGATCACCTCAAGTGTGGGTATTGTGCTGTTTCCTGAGGATGGGAATACCCCAGAGTTATTGCTTAAAAATGCCGATACAGCCATGTATCACGCTAAGAAAAAAGGTAATAGCTACCTGTTTTTCAATGACACTATGAACCGTGAAGCAGTTAAACGCCTACAAATCGAAAACTTGATGCGCTACGGCCTAAAAGAAGATCACTTCGAAGTCTACTATCAACCGAAAATGAACATTCGCACAGGTAAGCTAGATGGTATGGAAGCACTGGTGCGTTTCATTACCCCAAAAAAAGGCGTGATCAGTCCTGGTGTGTTTATACCGATTGCTGAAGAAACTGGGCAAATTATCGAAATTGGTGAAGTTGTCTTAAACAAGGCATGCCGAGACGTAAAAGCATGGATTGATCAAGGCTTATTTAATGGTCGTGTCGCGGTGAATTTATCGGCTAAACAGTTTAGCTTGCCTGATTTAACCACCCGTATTGATGTAATATTACAAAAGAATGAACTGCCCTCTTACTTCCTTGAGCTTGAGATCACAGAAGGCACCGTAATGGATGATCCAAACGAAGCTATTGCCGTAATGCGTTCACTCAGCGCCCGTGGTATACACCTTGCAATGGATGACTTTGGTACGGGTTATTCATCATTAGCGTACCTAAAACAGTTTCCGCTTAATACCTTGAAAGTCGATAAAGCCTTTATTGACGATATGCAATCTGAACGAGGCCGCAATATGGTCGACTCTATTGTGACAATTGCTCATAACCTTGATTTACATGTGGTTGCAGAAGGTGTGGAACAAGCTGAACAAATAGCTATGTTAGAACAGTTAAAGTGTCAGACAATACAAGGCTACTATTATTCTAAGCCATTATCTCAGCCAGAATTTACCGCATTCTTGCAAAAGCAACTTGATAAGTCAGCGCCGAGTCTATTAAAAACCGTAAAAGCTTAAGGTCGCCAGCCACATGACTTGCGGCCAACATGGCGTACAAATGCGCGGCGATAGTGCACATTAAACAAACACCAAGCTACGGGCCCCAGCACACCACCTAACAGCATCCAACGTTTCACTGGCATCCCTTTAGAAAGAGACTCTAAATACATAACCACTATAAAAATACAGCTCAAAAATATAAATAGCACAAAGCACCTCATTAAAATCAGCGGCAGTGTACATAATTTCATCAAGCATTGAAACTTCACGCATGCTATAGCCTCTATAAGGCCTATTTATGCTCGCTTTAATACTCTTTAGCTTTGTCATCTAGGTTATTGAAACAATGTACAAAAACCAACCACTTTGCTATTATGGGGACGTGCGGTTAGCACAAAGGAATATACAAAAATAATCATGAGGAATCGTTATGTCTGAAGAATCAGCTAACATTTATGCAGCGCCAGAAGCCGAACTTACTCAACAAAATAATGGCGGAAATAAGCCAATTTTGAATTTTGATCGTTTCTCAGCTTGGGGCGTGTTTTTTTTAAGTCTTATCACATTGGGAATTTACTCAATATATTGGCTTGTAAGCCGAACAAATAAGGCAAACATGCTTGCTAAACATAAAGTAAACCAAAACTTAGTTTATGGTTATATTGTACTTTATGTAATCAACTTTGCTTTAGCATTTACAGCTATTCCAGAAGTAATATCTTCTATCTTTTCAATCATTACTTTTATTGTTGGTCTAGTATTCATTTTCTCGTTAAGAACTTCACTTCAAGAGCTTATTAATGAAGGCAGCAATGAACCTGTGCACTTAAGTGGCATACTTACATTTTTCTTTTATGCTATTTATTTCCAATACAAAATTAATGAAGCTATTGATAATCAGAAATAACCATTTCGTTATCTAATAAAAAAGGCATTGAATTCAATGCCTTTTTTATTGCCGGTTGGTATTACAATGCCCCTGAGTGCTTCACATTTAAATAGGTGTTAAGCACATGCGGTAGTAGCTGCTCAGGGTTACAGTCTATGGCTATCACCCCTTGTTTTTTAAGCTTAGCCATATTGGCTTTGTGTGAATTTAATAGTGCTAATGCTGCACAATAGCTGGTTGCATCTTCGTACTTTTCTATAGGCTCTTCGAGTACTTCATTCACTGCACGATTGTTAATATTAATAAGTGCGACTAAGTGATGCTTTTGTAATAGCTTAATTGCAGGCATTAATTCATCAATACTTTGCTCATCGAGCGTGGTGACTAATAAAACTAGAGAGCGTTTACTGCGCTTGGCAATTAATTGGTTCACAGCCACTAAATAGTCACTACTGCTTTTATCTGGGTATAGATCATAAAAGTGATTCATCACCCTTGATACATTTTGTGCGCCTTTTACATCGGGTAACCAACGCAGATTTTGGTTAAAGCTTTGCATGCTAAACCAGTCACCTTGCTTTAAAACCGTGTGTGACAGCAATAATAATGCATTTAAAGCATGATCAAAGTGACTGCCTTCATTGGCTTCTATGGCCATTTTTTTAGAGGCGTCTAGCATCACTATGACGTGTTGGTTTTGTTCTTCTTGATACTCACGAGAAATGAGTTTTCGACGCTTACTAGTCGCCTGCCAATCAATCTGCCTGACGCTATCACCTTGGCGATATTCACGTAACTGCTGAAACTCAATACCATCACCGCGCTTTTTAGTGAGTTTTAAACCTGAAATTGGCTTATTCACCACCCCATTTAAATGCTGCTTTGAAGTAACACGGCTAAAATCTGGGTAAACCTTTAATTGGATAGCTTGAGCAGTTAACCAGTTTGTTTGCCAAAGGCCCAGTGGTGACCCAACTCTAAGCTCAATCGCACTAATCTCTGCATCGCCTCGTTTGTGAGCACGTAAATTAAAGCTCTGCTTAGCTTGTTGCATCGCATCAATAAACACAGTTTGCTGTGGTTTTTGCAGCTCAATCGCATTACTTAAATGAACACTGACATCTAACATAGTCGCATGCTTAGCTTTATTTTTAATGACTACATTTAATGCTTGGCGTCGATATAAGGCCATGTTGAGATTAGTTTGTGCACTCACTTCAAGTAAAGGCTCTGACTTCGCTGCCATATAATCTACAAATACCACCAATAAGGGCACTAATAACAAGGCCGTTAGCACTAAGCTGTCAACCGATGCAATAGCACAGACAAGCAACAATAACAGCAGCAAAGCTGTTAATTGTACTAAGCGTTTTGCAGGTCTATGCTTGATGCGATTCATGAGCGCGGCGCTTCAACACTGGCTAAAATGGCACTGATCACTTCATCAAATGATACCCCTTCAAGCTCCAGATCAGCGGATAAAATTAAACGGTGCCTTAAAATATTCACTGACACTGACTTCACGTCATCTGGGGTTACAAAGTCACGGCCATTCATCAATGCCATTACTTTTGCAGCTTTAATGATGTTAATTGAGGCCCGTAACCCTGCGCCGTGCAGCACACCCTGCCAAGTTCGTGAACTTCGCACAATATCAACAGCATAATTAAGTATTTGTTCGTCCACTAAGATATCTGCACAAAGCTGTTTAATTTCAGCAATACGCTTAGCATCCAATACTGCAGGGAGCTGCTCTACTTTGGTTTCATTAGAAACTATTTGTGTATTCAGTTTTAAAAGCTCAACTTCCGATTCATGTGAAGGAAAACCAAGCTCGACCTTCATCATAAAGCGGTCTAATTCAGCCTCTGGCAGTGGGTAAGTCCCTTCTTGATCTAACGGGTTTTGAGTAGCGAGTACCATAAACGGTGAATCAATAGATAATGACTCACCATCAATGGTGATTTGTTGCTCTTGCATTACCTCAAGTAGTGCTGATTGCGTTTTAGCTGGTGCACGGTTAATTTCATCAGCCAGCAAAATATTAGTAAATGCTGGGCCTTTTTTGATATTAAATTCACCTGATTTCATATCATACAAACTATGACCAACAACATCTGACGGCATTAGATCCGGCGTAAACTGCACTCGCGAGAAATCTACATTTAAGCTCTTTGCTAGGGCTCTAACCAGTAGCGTTTTACCAAGTCCAGGAACCCCTTCAAGTAACACATGACCACCCGCAAATAGAACGGTAAGTACATCTTCAACAATGGCATCTTGACCAACTAACACACGTGAAATGTTATGCTTTACTTGTTTTACTGCATCAGCTGCCTCAATTAAGCTCATGCGATTAGTATCCAATTCCGTGCTCATAAGGCATTCCTTAATTGTTTGAATCGTTTTATATATTCTGTTCGTTGTTCTTTTGACTCAGGCAACTTGCTAGCAAGTAACTGAGCCACATGTTGTTTTTCAAAATGAGTTAAATTAGCGATGATCTGCGCCTGTTTTTCAGCACTGAGCATTTTAAAGTTAGGCACTCGCGACTCTACTTTGGCGTAAAAATCTTTTTCTAGTGCGGTAAATAATACGGCTTCGTGACCATGCTCTGTATAGAAATTTGCTACTGCACGAATATGCTGATTAAAGCTGGTTTTTATATCGAATTCAGGAGTATAAGAGCGGCCAATGCGACTACTTATATGCCACACTGCAAGCACAATTAATAACAGCAACGTCACCACAAATTGCCAGCTCCAGTGCCATAATTTGGCAAACCAATTTGGGTAAGTTAGGTAAGGTACATAAGTGACTTTATCAGCCCCTTTACTTAGCCAAAGTAATAAGCTGCCATGATCAAGATGGCGAAGTCGGTAATTGGTAAAAGGTAACAGTGAAGGCATAACGATGACCCGACCTTGACCAAATGCAAAGTCACACATCAGGGTGTCACTATTTTCACTATTGGTGCTAACACCGGGGCAATTTTCAATATAAAACGCGCGACTTAACTCAAGATCGAGCTGAGTGTTTTCATCGATAGATAGCGTACTGTTTTTATTCCCTTCTTTAAGCATCGCAAAGTCATATTCAAAGACATCTTCTTGGCTTTGCACATTGATGCCAAGCTGACTAAAAAACACCGTGTTATCAATCGCCAGTTCATCGCGTTGCCTATTTAATACATAAATTAAACGCCCGCCATCAGCGACCCAATCAGCAAGTTGTACATCTAACTGGTAAGAATCAGCAAGCACTGCTTCATCCAAAATTAAGATACTTTGCGGGTCTATGTTTAACTCATCACTTTGTACTTGTTCTACCAAGCGCTTATTCTTCTGCCAATCGATGCCATTGGCTTTGAGTAGTCGTTGAGCCATCGTGAAATTGTCTTTTGCCACATCACTATGAAAACCAATTTCGATTTCTTTTTTCTGCCAATCTAAAGAAGCAATACCAGCAATAGCAAATATGCTAAACACCACTAGCGCCGCAATCAGCACATATTTAAGCTTCACGGGCTTGCTCCTTAGTCTCTGCTGTCATTGCTGTAATTTGCTCAGTCAGCTCGATAAAGTCGATATCAGGGGTTTTATGGCCCCAAGCAACTGTGACCCATGCAGAAAATAAGCGGGCAAAAATCGCTTGCCCTTGGCTAGGTACCTTTGCATCAATTGCACCTTTACATTCGCGCTCAGTCATCGAGCGGTGCAAGCGAACTTCATGTCGCTGCTGCGCCCAAGTCAGCGCATGATGAAGCAAGTACGCTAGCGCCAAGCGATGCTGACCTTGCTCAAAGCATTGCTTTGCAGCGGCAATTAAATCAGTAGGTAAATCTTTACTTTTAATTTCTGCAAATAAGGTCGGGATCACCGACTCTTCATTCACTTTACTACGCTCAGGCAAGCTTAAATTGGCAAAAAAACCGCGCTTTTGCATCAGGTAATAAACTAGCCAAATGACTAATAAACCTACCAATACCCAAACCAACATACCAAACATCTGACCAATGGCTGTAAACACATCGATAAGCCACGACCAATCACTATCTGATGAACTCGCTTTCGCTTCAATATTTGGCAGCCAGGTAGTCTCAGTTTCAATGACATTAGGCTCATTATAAAGAGCTGTAACTTGCTCTTTTACCGCTTGCTTATCGATTTGCTCTGCATAGCTAGTTGATGGTTGCAGCGTGAACGTTGTAAGTATAAGTAGTGCTACAGCACTGACTACGCCTGCAAGGCGGGTACGAATGTTTTTGAATGCCAGCTCTAAATCCCAGCCCTCAAGTTCAACACGGCGATGTAAATAAGCAAGGAAACCGCCAGTGACGAAAAGCGGCGCCACTAAGGAAATACTAAGGATGTATATAAAATTAAACGCTATCTCAACCCAGATTGGCGCTTCGAAAATTTGATACATGGCTTCTTGTGCTGAAAATGAATGGGGCACAAGTGCAATTGTCAGCGCAGAAATCCCCATTAATAAGATAAACTCAAAATGCACACAAAATAGCATCCACAACGTTTGCTTTGGCTTCGTTGAGGCAAATAAAACCTGCTTGCGCTTTGTTTTTCGCTCGCCTGATAGCCGCTCAAGTTGCTCAACGGGCGCTAAAAATGCTCTATTTGGGCTAAGCCTGAAAATGGTTAAATGCGCTAGCATATCGGCAACTTTTAACTGTTTAAGTGACTTTAAGCTACTACTTATTTTGACCGGTTGATTGAATACCGCCTTTGACATGTAATCGAGTAAAGGTCGTTCAAATACAGGTTTAAGCCACCAAACAACAAATCCGCCTATGCCCCAATTTAATAAAAAGCCGACAATTAAAAATACTGGAACTGCCATCATCAAATACAAAGTGATCAGCGCCACAATATGCTGCTTAACTAACAACACAGTTAAATCAAAGGTCTCGTAAGCACTGCGCTTGCGGGGTGTGAAGCTAAGACGATTAAGCTCCATAGCGCATTCCCTTGTACAAACGGAAAATGACATAACACCAACAGCCGCTGCCAACTATATATTTAATTTCGTAAGCAATATCACGAGGTGACCAAAACGCTTCAATAAAAGCAGCAATTACTAACATTAAAAAAGCACCAACAATGAGCGGAAGTGCCTTTTGTGCAGCCTGTTTCATTGCATATGCACGGGTATACTGCCCAGGGCTTAATATGCCGTAACCAATCTGACATCCTGCAGCTGAGGCAATGATGATAGCAGTCAACTCAAACGAGCCATGAGTGATAACAAACGAAAAAAATGGCCCTTCAAAACCTACATTAACAATATGAGCAGCAACTGCACCAAAGTAAAAACTATTAAATAATAGGAAAAAAGCAGCGCCAACACAGAACAGCACACCACCTGCAAACATCTGAAATGCAATTCCTATGTTATTGTAAATGTAGACACCGAACATCATTAAGTCTTGCGGTGCACCGCGCTCAGCCGATTGAACGCTGCCACTGGGGTTATACATTTGTTCGATATTAAGCACTGTGCCTTGCCCTAAAAATGTATAAACGGCATCAGGGTCAATTGTCACCCAAATAAAAGCGATAAGGGCCAATCCCCAAAACGCGATTAAGTTTACAGCCAGCATTAAACGGTTTTCATACAGTGCGCGTGGAAATGCAGTTCGCGCCACATGCCATATTTCAGAGAATTGATTGCTTCGAGACAAATAAAGGCGCTTTTGCCCTAACTGCACAAGCCTATTTATTTGCTCAATCAACACAGGGCTGTATTGACGACTTTGGGCAATGGCTAAATCATTACAAACTTTGCGATATAAATTAGGGAAATTAACAGGTAAAGACTCAGCATTATTTTGCTCACAAAGGGCTTCGAACTCATCCCAACTTACGCTATTTGATTTTACAAATTGAGTTTGCTTCATTGTTTACCCTCCTGCTGCGGGTAATCGTTATCGTGTTGAACTTGCCCAGCGAAGTGGCGTGCGTAACTAACGAGCTGCGCTTCAATCTCGTGCTCTGCTGTAGAAAACGGTGCAGCTAAAATAGCTGCCAACTCACGACGCCTTGCATCAGATAATTCATCATGGCGCTCAGCAAAAGCAAGTACAGCTAATTGCTCTTCGGTAGTAAAGCTAATTGAAGGAATATGCACTTCACCTTGAGCTATTTCAGGCCGCTCTGCGAACTCATCGTCGTAAATAACCATGGTGCCTGCCGCCCAATCACCAATGCGTTTAAAGCGGTTGTTAAACAACATAACTACAAGGCCCAAAAAATAGCCTATCGGTAGCATATCTGCGGGGCGTAGCAAGTTACGCACAACTATTTGCGAAAAGCTCGCTGGTAAGCCATTGTCTTGCACAACACGAATATTAAGTCGTTTTTTACCTGGGGTTTGGCCACTTTCCATTTCAAACAGGATGTTATAGCCCCATGAAATTAAAAAGTAAGCAATTAATATAAGTCCTTGCCCTGCATCGCCAAAAAAGGCAAGTACAGTGCCTACAGCAAGTAAAACCAAACTACGGATAATAAAATCGATGGTGTAGGCATAGCTTCGGGCGACAACACCTGCAGGAGTGATAGCGATATTAACGCCTTCGGGGAGTTTGATGTATTCTCTGTTTTCCAATCCGTGGTTCAACATTAATCTACTACTGGTATTTATTGTTGTTTTCGTAAGCCAATAATAATGCGCGTTTTTAGTCCCTTTTTCAATGCATTTTGTTATAAGCGCCTTACAAATAAAACAAAAAAACCGGCTAAAAGCCGGTTTTTGAAGAGCCACAAAGTTATTTTTCTGCGCGGCCCATAAACTTATGTTCAACCGTGTTGATACGAATGCGATCGCCTGTAGAAATATGCTCAGGTACCTGAATCGTTAAACCGGTTGTCAAACGTGCAGGCTTTGAACGTGCACTTGCTGAAGCACCCTTAATTGAAGGATCGGTTTCTTCAACAACAAGCTCAACACTTGATGGCAAATCTAAGCCAACCGGAGCGCCATCGATTACAATTACGTGAAGACCTTGAGTTTCTTCATTTACGAATAAAATCTCTTCGCTAATCGCTTCTTTATTTAAGTTATAAGGCGTGTAGTCTTCATTATCCATGAATACATACTCTTCACCGTCAATGTAAGAGAACATTGCTTCACGACGAATTAGATCCGCTAGTTTTAGCATGTCGCTGTCTTTGAATGTTTCATCAACTTTACCACCAGTTACCACATCGTATAAACGCATACGGTATAAACTGCCACCAGCACGACCTTGTGGTACAGAACGTTGAATATCTTTAACTACTAAAACACGGCCGTTATGCTCGATAGCGGCGCCTTTTTTAACTTCACTTGCCTTAGGCATGGGTGTATTCCTATCGTTTTTTGTTGACAGAAATTTACCACGTAATGGCTATTGTTCAATAAAAATTTGCAGTTTTAACTCACAGCCGTTATTTATTCGATTTTTCAGCAAATTATAATATTAGTTGTCTCAAAACTAAGAAAAAGCTGCTATGTTTATAACTACGAAAAATGACTTCAAGGATTGGATCATGAATCAACACACAGTACACGAATATTTAATGAAAAAGCCATTGGTGATGATCACCCAACCATTTGGCCAAGATGTCGACGTTTACAAGGTGAATCATAAAATGTTTGCCACCCTTGCCGAGGGCAAAGAAGGCCAAACAGACGATGAAGGTAATCTTGTATGGTGGCTAAATCTGAAATGCGAGCCAGATGAAGCCCAAGCATTGCGTGATATTTTCCCGTCGGTGATCCCGGGTTATCACATGAACAAACGTTTATGGAATACGGTTATTTTAGATGGTACCGTGCCACAAGGAGAGATTGAGCGGATGATTGATAATTCGTTTGATTTAGTGGTTGCGAATATGCCAGAAAAAGACAGAAAAGCGATTGAGCTTCATCTGTAAAATTGCGCACTGATCACGCTCTGTGATCAGTGCAACCTAAATAAAAATGATGATCGGTATACAAAACACCGCCAATAGCATACGCATCTAGCTGCTTATCGACTAACTGAAAACCACATTTCTCAAGTACTTTTTCTGAACCGATATTACCTTCGGTGACAACCGCTTTAAATTCCCGTACAGCATGTTCTGATTTGGCGTAATCAAGCACTGCTTGCAAAGACTCTGTGGCATAGCCACGACCATGAAAATTAGGCAGCAGCAAATAACCGACTTCTTGACTATCAGGCACTGTTGATGAAGTAAACCCAGTTACACCCACCTCTTTACCTGTACTGGTTTCAACAATAACTAAGCACAGTGGTGAATTCGAATTTGGCTGCCAAGGCTTTAAGCGTTCATTAAACTTTGCTCGTAACTGCGCCTCTGAGGGCTTATCGAAACATTTCTCTATCACTTGGGCATCATTATGCAAAGTATAAAACAATGGCCAGTCATCGGCATTTAACAGCCGTAATGTTAATCGCGAAGTGGTGAGAGTCATGGTGATTAATCGCTTAGTAAATAAACCTAGTTATAACAAACTGATCTCGAGAGTTAAATACCACTTATGGCCAATATATAAGTAAAAAGCCCCGCTCAATGAGCAGGGCTTTTAAAATTAACTAATTAATTTAAAGAATTAGCTTTTAGTCGTTTCTGTATTAGCTTCTTCTGACGCTTGCTCGTCTTCAACCACTTCTTTGGTTACTTCAACCGGATCGACAGGCGTAGCTTCAGCTATTGCCAGCTCTTCGCTTTCTGCTTGGTAAAAACGCCCCCCCTTTTCAGCCATTGCTTTTAACGTATCGCAAGGTGTGAAAATAGGGTTGTAGTTAGCAAAAGTCGCCATTTCTGAGCTCACTTGTGCTGCACCCAGTTTATCCATATAGCTAAATGGACCGCCTAAGAATGGTGGGAAACCGATACCAAAAATAGCACCAATATCACCGTCACGCGGGCTTGCAATAATGCCATCATCTAAACAGCGCACCGCTTCGTTAAGCATTTGCGCAACACAACGTTTAGCAATTTCGCTCTTGTTTAAACGAGGTGATGGCGTAACACCAAGTAGCTCGTATACTGACTCATCCACTTTTTTATCTTTCTTGTCGTAAAGGTAAAAACCACGGCCAGTCTTACGACCTAAACGCTTAGAATCGATTAAGCGATTAAAGGCGTCAGGTGCTTTAAAGCGCTCGCCCAACTCTTTTTCAAGGATTGGCGCAATTTTAGAACCTATATCAATCCCTACTTCATCAAGTAACGCTAAAGGCCCTACCGGGAAACCAAACTCAACCAATGCTTGGTCAATCTTTTCAATTGGCTCACCTGCAAGCAGTAAATTAGCCGCTTCATTAACATAAGGCGCTAAGATACGGTTTACATAAAAACCAGCCATGTCTTTAACCACAATCGGGGTTTTACCTTGCTTACGGGCAAAGTTAACAACGCGTGCGATAGTTTCTTCAGACGTACCAGCGTGTGGAATGATCTCAACAAGTGGCATCTTTTCAACTGGAGAGAAGTAATGCAGACCAATTACATTTTCTGGGCGTGCTGCATCAGCAGCGATTTGTGCAATCGGTAATGATGAGGTATTACTTGCAAAAATAGTGTTGTCTTGGCATTCACGTTCAACATCAGCCACCATACCTTGCTTTAAAGCAAGATCTTCAAACACTGCTTCGAAAACGATATCAATGTGTTTAAAGCCGCTGTAATCGGTGGTACCGGTAATGCGGTTCATGGTTTGTTGTAAATCAGCTTTAGATAAAATACGACGCTTTTGCTTTTTATCTAAAATCTTATAGCTGTAGTTCATTGCATTGCTGATGCCCTTTTCAGCCACATCTTTAATGCGCACTGGAACACCCGCTTTTACAGCACTAACATGGGCAATACCCGCGCCCATGAGGCCGCCACCTAATACTGCCGCTTTAGCGATTGCTGGTGCATCATCATTACGCCACTCTTTTTTCATTTCAGTGGTTGCAAAGAAAATACCGCGCAATGCTTTTGACTCATCACTCATTACCAGCGTGGCAAAGCCTTCTGCTTCAGTTTTGTATGCTTTTAACTGATCAAGCTCAACACTTGCACGAACCGCTTTAATAATGGCTAAAGGTGCTGGGTAGTGACCGCCTGTTTTCTTCAGCACGTTTTCTTGTGCTTTTTTGAAAATAATATTGCGACCAAATGGGTTTGACTCAAGTAATTGACTTAAACGGTCTAGCTTAGGTTTAGTAGCCTTCGCCTTACCTTTCAGAGCAAACTCTTTAGCAACGTCAAGTAATACACTGTGTGGTACACAGTCATTTACTAAGCCTGTTTTCTTCGCTTGCTTAGCACGCACTTGCTTACCTGTAAGCATCCACTCAAGTGCTTTTTGCAAGCCAACTAATTTTGGTAAACGTTGAGTACCGCCACCACCAGGTAATAAGCCTAACTGTACTTCTGGCAAACCAAGCTTAGTGATATCGCTGTCAGAACACACTCGATAATCACATGCTAAAGCAAACTCTAAACCACCGCCTAACGCTGCACCATGAATAGCACTTACTGTTGGGAAAGGTAGCTTTTTCATATCGAAAAAGGCTTGTTGGCACATTTCGCTTAACGCTAATGCATCTTCACGGCTATTCGCGCTATCAAGCATTTTAATATCAGCACCAGCGATAAAGTTATCGCTTTTACCACTAATAAATACCATACCTTTTACAGCTTGCGCTTGTGCGTCTTTGAGTAAGGTTTTTAAATCTTCTGCGAAACTGCTGCGCAGGGTGTTCATTTTCTCACCCGGCACATCAATGGTTACAACGGCTACGCCGTCATCAGCCACTGATAAACTAAATACTGAATCTGTCATTACGCACTCTCCAATACAAAGGCTGCGCCTAAGCCACCCGCTGCACACGCAGTCGTAAGCGCTAAGCCGCCACCGCGACGATTAAGTTCATTTAAGCTTTGCGTGATCAGGCGTGCACCTGTTGCCGCAAATGGGTGACCGTATGCTAGTGAGCCACCTAATACATTGAACTTGTCCATGTTAATTTCGCCGATCGCTTTACTGCGACCAAGCTTTTCTTGTGCAAATTTGTCTGACGCAAACATCTTCATATTAGCCAGTGTTTGCGCTGCAAATGCTTCGTGCATTTCGATTAAATCTAAATCTGCTAATGTAATACCTGCACGGTCAAGAGCAATTGGCGTAGAGTGAGCCGGACCCATTAGCATGTCCTCATGGACACCGATTGCCGAGAAAGCAAAGCTACGTACATAACCTAAGATATTGTAACCCAATGCTTTTGCTTTACTTTCACTCATCATTAATACCGCAGCAGCACCATCAGTTAGTGGCGTAGCATTAGCGGCTGTAACTGAACCGTGTTGACGGTCAAATACTGGTTTTAATTTCGCATAGCCTTCAACAGTCGAGTTATGGCGAATGTTATTATCTTGCTCAATAAAACTCTTATAAGGCGCTACATGCGCAGTCATCACTTCGTCTTTAAGTTTGCCATCAGCCCATGCTTGGCTTGCAAGAGTATGAGAACGATGTGCTAAAGCATCTTGGTCTTCACGGCTAATACTATGCGTTTTAGCCATTTGCTCTGCCGTTTGACCCATAGATAAGCCTGTAGAGTACTCAGCTACCGCTGGCGGCACAGGAAGTAAATCTTTTAGACGTAGTTTTGAGAAAATCTTTAATCGCTGACCAAGCGTGCGTGCTTTGTTTAAATCAACAAGGCTACCCGCTAATTTTTTGCTGACACCAATAGGTAATACAGACGATGAGTCAGCACCACCAGCGATACCCACTTGCACTGAGCCTGCCATAATTGACTCGGCTACGTTAGCAATGGCTTGGAAACTTGTCGCACACGCACGCGAAACAGAATAAGCATCAACAGAAACAGGCATGCCCGTACCTAATACGATTTCACGGGCAATATTTGGGGCTTCTGGCATTTGCACTACTTGACCAAATACAAGTTGATCAATTTCAGATTTATTAAAGTTAAGTCGTTCAAGCATTTCGTTGACAACTAACTTACCCATATCAAGGGCTGGTACATGATGAAATGCTGTGGCTTGCTTTGCGAATGGCGTTCGCAGGCCGCTAACGATAGCGATACGATCGCCTTTTGCTGTTTTAAGTATATTTTGCTCAGACATTTATGCTCTCCCGCTGACAGGTCTGACCTGTTTGTTTTTCCTGATTCTAAAACAACCCGTGTACGAATGCCAATATTAAGTTTTCAACCATAGGCTTTTTTTGGCCTATTTACAAAAAAACACTGTATTTATATGGTAGGCTAAAAATCCTTAAAAAATAACGAACTATTTGAGAATTTTGTGTCTAACACTTGTGTTATAACTTTTGAATCCTTATAACTTGTTAATAGCGCCCCACCACGGTACCGCGTAAAGAATTTATCGGTACTGAATATAACGCATTGGCGCATAACAAAAACAATTTTTGACTCACGCTTTTAGGACAGTCTTTTTATTATGGCAGTTAACGCATTTTCACAATTAAAATCATACTTAGACACGCAAATTATCGGCCAACCACAATTAACCCAAGCACTGTTAATCGCGATTTTGGCAGATGGCCATTTATTAGTAGAAGGCCCTCCAGGTCTTGCAAAGACCCGTGCAGTCAATGCCTTAGCAAAAGGGGTTGAAGGTAGCTTCCAACGTGTTCAGTTTACCCCAGACTTATTACCTGCGGATGTCACAGGTACCGATATATATCGTCAGCAAACCAGTGAATTTGTATTTGAAAAAGGACCGTTATTTCATAACCTAATTTTGGCTGACGAAATTAACCGTGCCCCTGCTAAAGTACAATCTGCGCTACTCGAAGCCATGGCTGAACGCCAAGTAACGGTTGGTAAAAACACTTATCCACTGTCTGATCTATTTATGGTTATGGCAACCCAAAACCCGCTAGAGCAAGAAGGCACTTACCCACTACCAGAAGCACAGCTTGACCGCTTTTTATTGCATTTGAGCATTGATTACCCGGGTGCTGAACACGAATTAGATATCCTACGCCTAACCCGTGGCGAGGCTATTTCTGATAAGCAAGCAGAGACACAACAAATTAGTCAAAGTGAACTTTTTGCTGCGCGTAAAGCTATTTTAGGCTTGTACTTAGCTGAGCCACTTGAAAAGTACCTAGTGCAATTAATTGTTGCAACCCGTGAAGCTTCAGAGCTTGATGAGCAACTTGGCCGCTGGATTGAATATGGCGCAAGCCCGCGTGCAACCATTGCCCTTGATAAATGTGCTCGCGCGCATGCTTGGCTAGAAAACCGTGATTTTGTAGCCCCAGATGATATTCAAGCGGTGCTGCATAATGTGTTACGTCACCGTATTATTTTAAGCTACGAAGCGCAGGCCGATGGCATCAGTAAAGATGACGTGATCAGCCGTATTTTAGAACTGGTAGCAGTGCCATAAGCTATGTCGAGCCAATTTGATACAGCGGCGTGGTTAGCAACGAGCCATAGTCAAGGCGTCAATTTATCACTCAAAGAGTTGATGTATTACAAAGCCAAAGCTCGTTTACTAGAACTTGCGCCCAAAGTAAAAATCAAAAACAGTTTAGCTGGGCAATACCTTGCGCCACATAAAGGTCGCGGGATGGAGTTTGCTGAAGTGCGTCATTATCAAGCTGGTGATGACATACGCTCTATCGACTGGCGTGTTACCGCCCGTACAGGCGAAACCCACACTAAACTGTTTCAAGAAGAAAAAGAACGCCCTGTTTTTGTATTTACCGACTTTTCTAACTCGATGCTGTTTGGCTCAAAGTTACTGTTAAAATCGGTGCAAGCAGCGCATATTAGCGCATTAGTTGCTTGGTCGGCGTGTCAAAGAGGTGACCGCATTGGTGGTCTGGTGTTTAATCAACATAGTCATCACGAATTAAAGCCTACGTCACGCGAAAAGGCGGTGTTAAAGCTCTGTCACAACTTATGTGATATTCACAACCAAGCGCTCAATAATATCGACAAAACAGCCAACAGCCTATTTAGTGAAAACCTAAAACGCCTTAACCATTTGGCTAAACCCGGTAGCCTAGTTTATATCGTTTCTGATTTTAGTGCCCTTGATGAAGCGAGCTTTAAACAACTTGAAATGCTGAGCAGACACTGTGAGTTGGTTGGTTGCCATATTAGCGACCCATTTGAACATCAGTTACCTGCTTTTAAACAAACAGTAACTGTGTCGGCAAATGGACAAGATCTTGCTTTACCATTAATGGACAAGCAATTTCGCGAACGCTTCGCTAAATCTGCTGAAGAGTCTTTTTCTAATAGGTTAAAGCGCCTACAAAAATCTGGGCTTAGTTTAATTTCATTCAGTGCAGCCACTCCACTTGAGCTGCAATTAGTGAGAAAGTAACAATGCAAAAAAATCCGCTAGATGGCTTACATGATGTCATTGCACCGACCGAGGTTGCATGGTGGCCACTTGCTCCAATTTGGTGGCTGATCATCGCCTTAGTTGGTTCGTTATTAATTATCGGCTTAGTGCTTTTATATAAAAACCAACAGTTCAAAAAAGCCAAGAAACAAGCCATTAAATTAAGTAAAACCCTTAGTGATGATGATGCACAAGAGCTACACATTATTTTAAAACGTTTAACCCGTCATTATTACAGCAGTCAACTTGCCTCTCAGCCTTTGGCAAAGTGGTCTGAAAATTTATCTAAGCTAAGTGGCGATAACTTTAGTTACGACGAGTTGATGCCGCTTTATCAGCAGCAAAGTAATAATGCTGAACTTGCAGCTAAATTACGCAGTGCCATTCGCAACTTTAAACTCAAGGAGCCAATTAATGTTTGAGTTTAGTTGGCCATGGTGTTTTGTGCTTTTACCCCTACCTTGGCTTTTAAGTCGCTTTATGCCGTTAAAGCAACAAGGGCAATTACGGTTGCGTATTCCTGGCTTTGCTAAGCTTGGTTTGAATAATCAAGCGGTGCAGCAACATAGTCGTAAAGTATCTTTGCTCGAATGGGCAGTATGGGGATTATTAGTTATTGCTATCGCAAACCCGACTTGGCTTGATGACCCCATCACCTTGCCCAATGAAGGCCGCGATATCATGCTTGCAGTAGATTTATCTGGTTCTATGACAGAACAAGATATGGCCTATCAAAACCAGTATGTCGACAGGCTAACTATGGTAAAAGCGGTACTGAGTGACTTTATTGAGCAACGTCAAGGCGACCGCCTTGGTCTCATTTTATTTGGCGACACCGCATTTTTACAAACACCTCTTACGCGTGATGTTAAAACCGTGAGCCAAATGCTGAGCGAGGCGCAAATCGGTCTAGTTGGTCGAGCAACAGCTATCGGAGATGCATTAGGTTTGTCAGTAAAACGCTTTGCTAACAAAGATGAAAGTAACCGTATCGTAGTGCTATTAACTGATGGTCAAAACACCGCAGGTAACCTTGACCCAGAAGATGCACTACTGTTAGCACGTGAAGAAGGCATCAAGGTTTATACCATAGGTGTTGGCTCCGATAACCCGCGTGGTTTTAGCTTATTCAATATGGGTGGAATGAGTGGCGGTAACTTAGATGAAAGCTTACTAAAACGTATTGCAGAACAAACTGGCGGCTTATATTTTCGTGCAAAAGATGTGGCTGGCTTGCAGCAAATTTATCAGGAGCTCGATAAACTTGAGCCTATCAGTAGCGATGAGCAGACGTTCCGTCCACAAATTTCATTGTTTTATATTCCACTGCTTGTGGCGCTAGGCTTAATCAGCTTAACAATATTAGTAAGTTTTATTCGCCAATTTAAGCAGGAGAGCTAGTATGGATTTTGAATTTATTCGCCCTGCACTACTTTGGTTATTGCTCCCCGCACTGATTATTTTTAGTGTGTTGTTAGTACGCAATAAAAAGAACGCCCCAGCTGATTTAATTGCCCCCCATTTGGCGCAGTTTGTAATGAGCGACAATCATAAAAAGCAAAGCCAACCGCTTTGGCTAGTTGCTATTTTTACCTTGCTAGCCATTGTGTTTGCAGCAGGTCCAAGCTTCGAGAAAAAACAAGTCCCAGTGTTTCAAGCGAAAAACGCACGGGTTATTGTGATGGATATGTCGTACTCAATGTTCAGTACCGACATCGCACCAAATAGATTAGTTCAAGCTCGCTTTAAAGCACTTGATATGATTGAACTTTTCAAAGAAGGT
Source organism: Pseudoalteromonas apostichopi (assembly GCF_030297135.1). NCBI lineage: Bacteria > Pseudomonadati > Pseudomonadota > Gammaproteobacteria > Alteromonadales > Pseudoalteromonadaceae > Pseudoalteromonas > Pseudoalteromonas apostichopi. The sequence continues at coordinate 2,792,741 of NZ_AP028065.1, read as the reverse complement.
GATACGGCATTGGTTGCTTATGCAGGTTCTGCATTTACCATTTCACCGCTAACCAATGACGCCAGCACCTTAGCTAACCTCATCCCAAGCCTAAGCCCAGATATCATGCCGAGCAAAGGATCGAACGTTATTGAAGGTTTAGAAAAAGCCGACGATTTACTTAAACAAGCAGGCTATTTAGATGGTGATATTATTTTAGTTACCGATGGGGTTGATAGCCTTGATCAAGAAGATATTAGTCGCTTTACCGCTCAGTCGAGTTATCGCTTGAATGTCTATGGCGTCGGCACGGAGCAAGGTGCGCCTATTAAGTTGCCTGAAGGTGGCTTTTTAAAAGATTCGCAAGGACAGATTGTTATTCCGACGCTAAATATCAGTCGCTTAAGTGCTTTAGCGCGCAACAGCGGTGGCAAATTTGCACTTTATCAAACCAGTAATCAAGATATTCAAACATTTGCCCCAACAGCCAATGCTGAAGTACTCAAAGACGAGAAACAAAGCCAAGCGTTATGGCGTGTTGATGCTGGTATATACGGTCTTGTTATTTTACTACCATTAGCGCTCTTTTTAATTCGCCGAAGCAGCCTAGTACTTGGCTTTTTGTTCGTTATGCTATTACCTCAGCAACAGGTTTACGCCGCCGAGTTACCAGAGGTGTTTAAAAACCAAGACCAACGCGCTCTCGATGCCTATCAGCAAAATCAATTTGAACAAGCCGCCCAAGCTGAAAACACGCAATTAAAAGGCGCAGCCCTTTATCAGCAAGGTAATTACCAAGCTGCCATGGATGCGTTTAGTGAAGATAAATCTGCGACGGGTTTGTACAACTATGGCAATGCCCTTGCAAAGGCAGGTGAACTAGAGCAAGCAATAGAAGCTTATAAGAAAGCCCAACAGCTTAAAAATGACTTCACTGAAGCAAAAGAAAACCAAGCCCTTGTTGAACAGTTAATGCAGCAGCAAGAGCAACAGCAGCAACAAGATCAACAGCAAAACACTGATCAACAAAACTCCGATGGTCAGCAAGATAACCAGCAAAAGCAACAGGGTGAAAACTCCCAGCAAGGCGATAACTCTGAGCAAAGTGAGCAGCAAGATAGCCAACAACCCTCAGAGCAAGGCGAACAGTCAGATCAAAAAGGTGAGCAAAGTGACTCTGAAAGTGATCAACAAAACAAACCTGAAATGCAATCTGAATCAGAAAAGTCGCCACAATCAGGTGAGCAAAAGCCAGAGCAATCTCCTGAGCAACAAGATGCCCAGCCAGAGCCATCGCAAAGCGATGAACAAGCTAAACAGCAAGCAGAGCAACAGGCTATGCAGGCACAAGCTGCTGAGCTGACTAATGAAGAGAAAGAAAAAGCCCAGCAACTTAATCAATTGCTGCGTAAAGTTCCCGATGATCCTGCGATCTTATTAAGAAATAAAATGCAATTAGAAGCACAAAAACGAAACTATCAACGTCGTCCACGAGGAGCCGAAAAATCATGGTAATGCGATTATTATGTTGTTTATTGCTAATCGCGGCAGCGCCGCTTTGGGCTGCCACCCAGCTACAGGCAAGTGTTGATAAAAACCCAGTCCTTGCCGGTGAGTTTTTTATTTTAACCATCTCAGCAGACGACTCTATTAACAGCGAACAACCCGACACTTCAGTGTTATTAAAAGACTTTGTTGTAGGGCCTACCAGTGTAAGCTCGCGTACCAACATTATTAATGGTGAAATCAGTAAGCAAACTAACTGGTCTGTAAAACTGATGACCCGCAAAGAAGGCACTTATACCATTCCTGCTTTTACCGTTGCTGGTGTCAGTTCAAAACCGATTGAGCTAACGGTGGCTAAGCGCAGCCAAACCTCTGAGCAAAATAAAGAAGCCTTCATTAAAACAAGCATCAAGCCAACTAGCTTATACGTGCAAGAAGCCGGTGTTTATACGGTTAAATTGTATTTAGACAACAACAAAGAACTGCTTGATGGCAACTTAACCACACCAGAAATGGAAAACGCTGAGCTAACTCCAATTAACAAGCAATCTGAAGACTATGAGTTAATTGATGGAAAACGCTATTTAGTGATCACCCGTGAGTATTTAGTGCAACCACAAAAAAGTGGCGTGAATACCATCACAGCCCCAGTATTCAATGGCCGTATTCGTCAAAATTACCGACAAATGGCTGTTTCAGCAATGGGCGAAGATGTCGATATTGAAATCAAGCCAATTCCAGAAAACTACTCAGGTGCTTGGTTACCGAGTGAATTGGTTAACCTTGATGAGCAATGGCAACCAAAAGATGACACCGTGGAAGTCGGTACGCCGATCACTCGAACTATCACCTTAACCGCATTGGGGGTTACTAAAGAGCAACTTCCTGATATCGATATGCCGCAGGTGCAAGGTTTTAGAAGTTACCCTGATGAAAAAGAGAGTAATCATCTGGTACGTGATGGCCGTGTTATTTCACAACAAACGGCTTCTTATGCTTTATTACCGCAAACACCGGGCACTTATACATTGCCTGAAATAAAGCTGCCTTGGTTTAATACCAAAATCAATCGTATTAGCTACGCGACAATACCTGCTCGAACATTAACAGTTGTGCCAAGTACAAATCCACTCACACCAACAGCCCCAGCTATCGCAGAGCCGCAAACAGCAAGCTCTAATGAGCTGAGTCATACGCCAACTAATGTGCAAACCGTTACGCAAGTCACGAGCCCGATGTGGCTTATTATCGTGGCAATTGGCGGCTATGGACTTTGGTTAGTCACCTTAGTGCTTTACATTAAAAAGCGCCCTCAACAATCAACGCCTAAAGCATTATCTAAGAGTGTTACATCCGTGTCATTAAATGAGTTAAAGCTGTTTGCAAAACAGAACAATAGCTCAGCGTTTTATAACGCATTAAACCTCTATGCAAAACAGTACACAGGTAAGAATGTAGCGGCCATTGAGTATTTACTCGCATCACTCAAAAACACACAACTTAATGATGAAATTGCTAAATTACGCACTAAACTTTATAGTTCAGCAGATGAACAAGTTGATTTAAGTTTAATTGTAAACTTGCTAAGCCAAGCAACAAAGCACACTCAATCGACAAGTAATGACACTGAATTAAAAAATCTTTACGATTAACGATTAATCTAATAGATTGAATATAAACGGCTAATCTTGAATTAGCCGTTTTTTTAAGAAAAAAATAATAATCTCAGAAAGATTTTTTCTGATAGGCAGGTCTTAGTTACTATGACAGAAAAACAAAAGCGATATGAAGCGCTGGTTCATGTCTACCACAGTGAGCTTTTTCGCTTTGCGTATTGGTTGTGTCGTGATCAGAACATTGCTGAAGACTTAGTGCAGGAAACTTTCCTGAGGGCTTGGCGTGCCTTGGATTCACTGCAAGATCAACAAGCGGTAAAACCTTGGTTGTTAACTATCTTACGTCGCGAGAATGCACGTCGCTTTGAACGTAAACAATTTGATTACGCCGATGTTGAAAACGACACCCTTGTAGATGAAAAAAGTACAACCCTTGATGCTGAAATGGAACAAACAGTGATTCAACGACAAATTGGAAAGTTATCACAAGAGTATCGAGAACCATTACTGCTGCAGGTGGTAATGGGTTGCTCTGGCGACGAGATTGCCCAGATCCTCGATTTAAATAAAAATACTGTCATGACACGACTTTTTCGTGCCAGAAACCAGCTTAAAGAGGCTTTAAGCAGTGATGATGATCAACTTAGAGGAGCATCAAATTAATGGATGAACTCGAGTTTCGCCGCCGCATCCTCGCCGAGCCAAGCACTATTGATAAGGAACTTGAAGCGTTTGCCGAGCAGGACACTGATAAACAGGCGTTTATTGATGATGTACGTGCCCTCGATGATGAACTAAGCAAAGCGCTTAACGTACCCGTGCCTGAAAATTTGGCAAAGCGAATTATTGATAACACCTATGCTTGTGAAGAAAACCATGAGCAGCCGCTAGACACTATTATTGAGGCTAAGTCGCGCTTTGCCTTCAATCGCCTGTATTTAGCCGCCGCAGCATCGTTTTTAGTGGCAATTAGTGTGTTCTTTGTCATTAACAAACAACATACTTTATACAGTGTGGGTGAGCATGCCTTTACACACCTTTATCATGAGATTGGCGCGTTAGATAAGCATGAAGCGATAGACCTTGCTTATGTAAATGAAAAGTTTGCTACTATTGGCGGACACCTAGATGAGCTACCAGGTAAAGTAACCTATTTGATGTTTTGTGACTTTCAAGGCAAAAAAGGCCTACACTTGGTGTTTGAATCTGACTTTGGCCCAATGACAGTATTCATAGTGCCTTCTGACGAGCAACCGTTTGGCACCGGCTCTGATGATTTCAATGATGAGCGTTTTGCTGGTCACATTAACCGCGGAGAGCGAGCAGATACTATCTTAATAGCGAGTATTGGCGCTCCGCTTGACAGCTACAACAATATGATTAATGACGCCATTCGCTGGCTACATTAATACCTACTCGTAGTAACACATATTACAGGCACAAAAAAACCGCAGTCATGCGGTTTTTTTTATCGCTATAGAGCCGATTATTTACAAACGTCTGCTACTGCCTTTGCGAAGTAGTCAATGTTTGCATCACTGATACCAGCAACGTTTACACGGCTAGAACCAACAATGTAGATTGAGTACTCTTTTTGTAAACGTTCGATTTGCTCTTTATTAATACCTAGGAATGAGAACATACCATTTTGACGGTCAATAAATGAGAAGTCTTGCTCAATGCCTTTCGCTGCTAAGCTTTCTTTGATTAAAGTACGTAAGCCATTAATACGATTACGCATTTCATCAAGCTCGTCATGCCACATTTGAGTAAGCTCAGTGCTGCCTAAAATCGTGCTAACAATATCAGCACCATGTGCAGGCGGCATTGAATAGATGCTACGTACAACGCTTAATAATACAGAGTTAGAGATATCAGCAGTCGCTGCATCTTTAGCAATGATTGAACATGCACCGATACGTTCGCGGTATAGACCGAAGTTTTTCGAACATGAAGAACAGATGATTAGTTCATCTACCGCTGCTGCTAATTTACGAAGACCCGCTGCGTCTTCTTCAAGGCTTGAACCAAAACCTTGGTAAGCAATATCAACCAGTGGCGTGAAACCAACTTCAACAGCAAGATCTGCAACTGTGCTCCATTGCTCAGCATTTAAATCCATACCGCTTGGGTTGTGACAACATGCGTGGAATAACACAACATCACCTTTAGGCACTTGCTTAAGGGTATTAATCATGTCATCAAATAAAAGGTCTTTATTTTCGTAATCGTAGTAAGGGTATTCTTTTACTGTTAAGCCCGCCGCTTCAAATAAGCTGATGTGGTTTGCCCACGTTGGCGTAGTTACCCATACCGTCGCATCTTTGTTGCAACGCTTAATGAATTCGGCAGCAACACGTAATGCACCTGTACCACCTGGTGCTTGTGCAGTGCGAACACGGTTAGCTAAAAGTGCTGGATGCTCACCCAGTAATAAGTTTTCCATTTTTTGACAGTAATCTAAGTTACCAGCCAAGCCAATGTACGATTTACTGGTTTCGTTTTCTAAACGAAACGCTTCCGCTTTTTTAACCGCTTTTAATACAGGCGTATTGCCTTGCTCATCCTTATAAACACCTACACCCAAATCAATTTTCTTTGGGTTTGTATCTTGTTTAAAGGCCGCCATTAGGCCAAGAATAGGATCTGTTGGTAATGGTTTTAATTCTGAGAACATTGACTATCTCTTTTTATAGGGGTTAGCGTTGCCACTAGCTTAACATAAAAACCCAGCCTGATTACTAGTAAAATTAGACCAAGAGTTGAGGAATTTTAATACAACAAGCCACAAGTAATGCAAGGGTCTGCTGATCAAAGAAATCATTACTAAATGCTTCTGCATCTATAATACCTAAGCATTCATTTTTAGCTGATAGTAAGGGTAAACAGGTTTCAGCTTTCACCTTTGGATCGCAGGTATAATACTCACCACCTTTTGCAAGATAATCAGCAACGTTATTGATCACGCGACCTTGCTTAGAAAGCGCGACTTGAACATTGTTACTACCTTTAGCAAACGCTTCTTTAAGCGGGAATAATGGTCGGCTAGGTGCCCCGTGATAAACCAGTTTTAATAACTGAGGGCCTTCGTCAGTATTTGTTGCTTGATAAATACCAAACCAATCAACTTGAGTCTGAGCAACGACAAAATCGATGATTTGTTGAAGCTTAGTCAGCTTTTCAGTATTTGTAGCATCATCTGCAACATAATCGTTTAATTTGAATGGTTCATCTTGCAAATAACCAAATAAGCTACACGCCCCCCCCTCGCCTAGCTCAGGAATTTGATACTCCCAACGCACTGCTGGTGAAGCGGACTCTGCAAGATATTGTTCAAGGTTCGATAATTGCTCAGCAACCAAGTTTTCTGGTAATTCAAGCTGTGCAGTAGATAAGTAGTTAGAAATCATTTAGCCATCCAAACATCTATAATGCCAGAATGATAACATGCGATTTTAGTGTGAGCTAGTACTGCTTGCTGTTAATTGATAATAAATTTCGACTTGATTACCAGCACTATTAAAGGTCACTTTTGAGGCAACTTCTCTAAGTAAGCACAAGCCTCTACCATGCTCCCTTGCAAGGCTTTGTTGATTTGTTTGCTCTTTACTAAAACCGTTTCCGGAGTCACAAACGGTAAAATATAGAGCACACTCTTCGGGGCAATAACGGATATCAATAATGATTAAAGCATCTGTTAAATTTGCGAGGGCCTCTTCTCGTTGTTGATAATAAATTAAAAAGCCATCTTCTTGATTCTTAATCTCTGAGTCGAGACCTAACACACCGTGATCTAAGGCATTATTATAGGCCTCTGAGAGTATCAAAAAGATATTTGCGCGATGGGCATTTAACCCCGCCACTTTACTTATTACATCAACTACTTCCAACACAGGATCTGTGCTTTTGATTTGCTTTGAATTTAAGCTCAATGAAAAATTAAAGGGTAATGCAGATAGCTGTTCAGACTTTTGCTCAGACTCATCCATAGGTAAACAATTTAATAATACTAAGCTTAAGTCGTCTTGTTGTTTATTGCCGCGGGCAAATTTGTTTACTCGTTCTAATACTTGATTTGAAGAAATATTTGGCTTTGAGCCAAGCACCTTTTTAAAACGCTGCTCACCAAAATATTCATCATTTGGGCTAGTAGTTTCAATAATGCCATCGGTCGCCATCACGATACGAGAAGTATCTTCTACCTCTATGTGAATAAGTGCACGTTCAAATTCATCCTCTTCTAAAATACCCAGTGCCATGTGTTGAGATTCAAGAGTGCGAATGAGTTCTCCATTTTGGTCGATGATATACGTATCAGGTAATCCTCCAAGCCAAGCCGAAACACTTTTCCCGGTGTTACTGAGCTCTAGAATGGTGGCAGCACAAAACATATGTCCTGGCAGTAATTTACCTAGTACTGAATTAATTTCTGCAGCAATATCACTGACTGACATCCCCTTACTTACCATTGTATAAAATACCCTTGAAGCAGGAAGTGCTCCGACCGCAGCAGCTAAACCATGGCCGGTAAAATCACCAAGCATGCAGTACAAGCTGCCAATTGGGCTTTGTGCTACCAAAAACATATCGCCATTAAACATAGCGGCAGGTGATAAATGAAAGTCTAAATGCGACGGAAATGACTGTTGGTTTTCGAGGGCGTTATTAAAAATATGTTCGACGATTTCATGTTCGCGCTCGACTTGATTTTGATGATATTCAAGTTGTAGATTTTGCTCTCTTGCCTTTTGGCTTAAATTACGGATCCGGCTATGCGCTTTAATTTTCGCGTTAAGAATGACCTCTTGAAATGGCTTATGTAAAAAGTCATCGCCGCCAACCGCTAAGCAACGCTCAAAACTCGCTTCATCTTCTAAAGAGGTAATAAATATAATCGGTAAGTAAACTTGGCTAAAGCGCTCTTTGATAATCGCTGCGGTTTCAAAGCCGTCCATCACAGGCATAATGACATCGAGTAACACAATATCAATGGTGTGTTCTTCGAGCAGGTTTAAAGCAACAAGCCCGTTTTCAGCGGTATAAACACGGTAGCCCTGCTGCTCTAACATCACGGTTAATAAGCGACGATTTAAGGCAAGATCGTCTACAACCAGAATATTAAGCATCAATCAATATCGAACTTTTTATCAAAACGTGAGATTTGCAGGATTTTTTTCAGTTGCGGTTGGCAATTGCTAATTTGAATTGTTTCAACTTTGCCTGTTAGGTTTTTTTTCATGTTCAGCAACATGCCTAAAGCTGAGCTGTCCATGTAATCTGTTTCTCTGAGGTCAATAACCACTTTATCGATATTGTCGTTAAGATCGGCGTACGCCTGACGAAAAGATTGCACCAAATTAAAATCAAATTTTCCTTTGATTTGTACGGTTAATATAGCGCCATCAGCAGAAGTGCTGCGCGATAAACTCATAATAAACTCCTAATAAACAAATCTTTCCTGATACCTAATTAAATATAACCGCTTAGAACAAATAAGCCAAAAATTAAAACACTTAGGATGAAATTTGTTATCATTTAGCCAAGCTTCTACTACGAGATCCACTATGAGCGATAATAATCTAGTTTATTCAACTGCTACGGGTCGCATTGAGCAACCTAAAGAAAGCAAACCAACCCAAGGTAAAATTTTTAAAGACGGCTTTTTGCGTATTGAACGTCAAACCAAAGGCCGCAAAGGTAAGGGTGTCATGTTAGTTGTTGGGATCGACAGCGAACAGCACGACTTAAAAAAATTAGCTAAGACCATTAAAAGTAAAATGGGCCAAGGCGGTGCAGTAAAAGACGGTATCATCGAAGTTCAAGGTGATGACAGAGATAAGCTAAAAGCGATTCTCGAGGGACTGAAATTTAAAGTTAAAATTGCAGGGGGCTAGTCGCCCCCTATATTTTTGAGTTCTGTATTTTATGAATTCAACGAGTTGAGCTGTTCATAAAGTGCAGGCAACTCATCTTCAGGGATAGGCTTGCTATAGTAGTAACCTTGCACAATATAACAGTTGTTGTTTTGTAAAAACTCAATTTGTTCAATGGTCTCAACCCCTTCGGCAACAACATTAAGTTTCAACTTTTGCGCCATAGCAATAATCGCAGCGGTAATTTCCATATCATTAGTATCCTCAGGGATATCTTTCACAAAAGAACGGTCTACTTTCAAGATATCCACAGGGAAACGTTTTAGGTAACTTAATGAAGAGTAGCCTGTTCCAAAGTCATCGATTGAAATTGATACCCCCAAGGCTTTTAATTGATGCAGTTGTAAAATAGCGGCTTCAACATGCCCCATCAGCATACTTTCTGTTAACTCAAGGTGTAAGCGTTTAGGCTCAACCCCTGTTTGCTTGATTATCGTATCAAGAGTCGTCACTAGGTTGGCATCTTTAAACTGGCGAGCCGATAGATTGATTGAAATATTATTCTTCAAATCTTGGCTTGCTAAACGAGCCGCAAATTCACAGGCTTCTCGTAATATCCATGCACCTAACTCAACAATTAAACCGGTTGCTTCAGCAATTGGAATAAATTTCGTCGGTGGGATCATTCCTTCTTCAGGGTGGAACCAACGAATAAGCGCTTCGTACCCAACTACCTGATTATTGCGACAATCCACTTGTGGCTGATAATAAACTCTAAACTGCCCTTCACGGATACCAGTACGTAACTCATTTTCAATAAATAAGCGCTCGTTCGCAGCTGCATTTAATTCTTGGCTATAGAAGTGGAAGGTATTGCGCCCTTTGGCTTTTGCTTCATACATCGCAAGGTCAGCATGTTTAAGTAATTGATCTTCTTCTTGACTATCAAATGGCGCCATAGTGATACCAATACTGGCACTAATGATCACTTCATTATTACCTAATTTGATAGGCTCATTGAGAGTGCGTTGAATCGTATTTGCGACTTCCATGGCGTGTGTTTGATGCTCAATACCACTTAATAATACCGCGAATTCATCGCCGCCTAAACGCGCAATCGTATCTTCTGTACGCAGACGCTTTTTCAGGCGATTAGCAACTTCTACTAGCAACTGATCACCCGCATCATGACCTAGCGTATCGTTGATACGTTTAAATTCGTCTAAGTCAAAATAGAATAAGGCAAATGCATAATGACCACGCTCAGCAAGTGCCATTGACTTGCGCAGCTGCATTCTGAAGAAAGTACGGTTAGCAAGTCCAGTTAAAGTATCAAAGTAAGCCAGTTGTTCCATTTTACGTTGGCTTTCTTTCACAAACGAAATATCTTGCGCAGATGCCACATAACTGGTGATCTCACCACCATCTTCACGAATTGGTGAAATACTTAGCGAAACCCAAACAGATTGGCGTTCATTAGCTTGTAATAAGGTATCCCCTCGCCAGTAATTACGGCTACGTAAGTCAATATCAATATCATCAACTAAAATAGCCATTTCTTGAGAGATGATATTTAACAGCGGCGAACCAATGAAATGACGCTCTTCGAAACCGGTCATTTCAACCATTTTCGGATTCACGTATTTGATCTCAAAATCTTGGTTGGTGATCACTACACCGGTGCCCGAGAAAGCCACAGCTTTAGATAAGCGGTTAGCTGCCTTTTCAGCTATTTCTTTTTCGCTAATGCGCTGGTTGAGACCATCAATTAATTTACGAATTTCAATAGCCATGTCTCTGAACGAGCCATTTAAGGTACCAATTTCATCTTTATTGGCTTTTGGAAACTCTGTTTGTAATTGCCCTTTGCCAAAACTCACCACCGCGTTAACTAATGAGTGAATACGACGCAGTACTAATTGGTAAAGTGCTTGATGCAATAACAAGGCAACTAAAATAGCGTACAAGATAAACAAGCCAAAGAATTTTACTTTTAGCTCTTCTAGTGCTGAAAGTGCCGACGAACGCTTTTTATAAATACCAATATACCAATTTAGGTTCTCAACTTTACGAATATTGATAATGTGAGTTTCGCCATCTTGGACAAATGAATTTGCAGACTCAGGTAATTTTAAGCGAATCGTTTCAGACACTAGCTTTTGCAGATCGGGATTAACAAAATCTTCTGTCAGTAATTTTTTACCTTCTCGTCCATATTGCTCTAAAGTTGTCCTATCTAAATCAGGGTGAGCTAATAACTGACCTTTTGCATCGAAAACAAATAGATGTTGCTCACGATCACCAATAGGCAGTTGTGCCAATAAAGTTTCAAGAGCAATATCGCTACCTGTTACACCAAAAAATTCGTTATCAAGGTAGATTGGCACAAGTACACTAACGACCCATTTATGCCAAATAGTGTCGTAATACACTTTTGACCATACCGCTTCTCGGCTTGGATTAGTTGCAGCTTGGGCATAATTGAAGGCTTCGTCTTTGGTGAAGTCAAAGTCGCCAGGTACATTTAGTGCCCAGTTTGGTGGCGCTATACGAATAAAGTTGTCTTTCGTAACTAAGTAAAAATTAAAGAAATCTTGAATTAAAGTAGGTGAAACGATTTTCCACAGTGATTCAGAATCGTTTATAAGCTGCTTATAAAATTCAGAATATTTATCTTGAGGGATAAACGCTGCAGATAAACCATTTTCTGAAGTACTGCGGATACTGCCATCAACGGAAAATTTAATATCAGCGCTTCGTTTGCTTTGTAAGTGAGACTCATTGTGAAGCAGTTGGCTGCTTACAACATTATTAGCCTGCTCAGCGATATTTATTTTAGTTTTAATCAGGCGGTTAAATTGACGACTCAAGCGTTCACTCGAGTGTTTTAAAAGTTCATGCTCTTCAAAAACAAGCTGTTTTTCTTCAGATTTAAGCATCAAAGCCGCAGCACATATACCTGCAATCAAACAAATCGCAGAGATCAGCAGCGACAATTTCATACTTAATGAATTCACACCAAAACGTGATGGCGGTCGTCGATACACCACAGGACTACCTTATTAATAATTGTTATTATTTATTGTGCAAAAACAAATATACCAGATTCATTTTTATATTTATAAATTTTTTATGAAGATTAATGAATTTTCTGAATAAACACATATGATTTCAAAATTAGCCTCGATAGGCGGTTGACTTTACATACAAGTGTTTTTACATTAACTCAATGAAACAAATTATCTCTCGCACTTACTTTTCGTTTTTTAGCTTCTTTAAATAGAGGAGGCTTAACTGTTTGCGAGATAAATTCACCGAATAGCTAAAGCCTCCCACTTGGGAGGCTTTTTTGTTTGCGCACTGTTTTGGAATGAGGAAACCAACATGAGCATTGATACATTAAATGCGTTACGACACGATATTAATGAAATAGATTCCGACTTACTTGTCTTACTGGCAAAAAGACGTCGTATCAGCCACAGCGTGGTTGAGTACAAGATAGCCAATAACAAACCAATTCGCGATGAGGCTCGCGAACAAGCATTACTCGAAAAGCTCATTAGTTATGGAAAATCATTAGGCCTTGATGCGTACTACATTAATAACGTGTTCCAAACCATTCTTGAAGATTCTGTTCTAAACCAACAAGCGATGTTGCAAAAAAACCTTAACCCAGAAGTCATGAGCGAAAGTCATCGTGTTGCTTATTTGGGTGGTCAAGGTTCATACAGTCAATTAGCCTGTCATAAATATTTCAGCCGCCGCCCGGGTAAAGTAATTGAAATGGGTTGTTCTAGCTTTGACCAAATCACAGGTAAAGTAGAAAGTGGCCAAGCTGATTTTGGTTTATTACCTATTGAAAACACCAGTTCAGGTAGTATCAATGAAGTATTCGATTTATTACAGCACGCTCAAGTTTCAATTGTTGGTGAAGTGACACACAGCGTTGAACACTGTTTATTAGCGATGCCTGGTACTGAGTTATCTCATATCAATAAAATATTTGCTCACCCACAGCCTTTTGCTCAATGTAGCCGTTTCATTCAGGGCTTAGGTGACATTCAACATGAAACCTGTGATTCAACTTTCCATGCATTGCAATCAGCAGTTGAAACCGCAAACAGTGCCGCTATCGGCTCTGCACAAGCAGGGAAAAACGTCGGTTTAGAAGTGGTTAAATCAGGCTTGGCCAATCAAAGTGAAAACCATAGCCGCTTCATTGTAGTAGCCCGTAAACCTCTTCAAGTGTCGAAACAAATCCCAACCAAAACGAGTTTAATTATGGCCACCAAGCAACAAGCGGGTTCGTTAGCTGACGCCTTAATGATTTTTAAACATCACAAAATTAACCTTGTAAAACTAGAGTCACGTCCAGTACCTGGAAACCCTTGGGAAGAAGTGTTTTATGTAGATCTCGAAGCAAACCTTGATGACTTACATGTTAAACAGGCACTAGAAGAGCTAAAAGAACATACTCAGTACACCCGTGTACTTGGTTGTTATCAAAGTGAGTCTTTGCAAGCTGTAAGTGTTTAACTGACGATCATTACTGATTAATGAAAGGAGCCGCTTGGCTCCTTTTTCGTATAATTTCATCTTAGATACTTGCACCCACAGCCCCGTCTAAGCATAATCTTGAAAACAATTTCAAATTGGATCATTCATGAATTGGTTAGCAGAATTAGCAACTAAAAGAACACCTTGGTTATTATTAGCATTTATTTCACTAGCGTTTGAAGTCACTGCGTTGTTTTTTCAATACAGCATGGGACTTGAACCATGTATTATGTGCATTTATCAACGTACCGCTGTTTTAGGCTTACTTGCAGCAGGTGTGATTGGAGCGATTAACCCGCAAAATATGGTTGTTCGCCTTGTTGCATTTGCTACTTGGGGTATCTCTGCAATCTGGGGTTACTTTATTGCTAAAGAACACATTGCAATGCAAAACAATACCGACCCTTTTGCATTTAGCTGCGCATTTGAGCCTAATTTCCCAAGCTTTATGCCACTGCATGAATGGATCCCTAGCTTTTTTGCAGCCACTGGCGATTGCGGCAATATTGATTGGCAATTTGCATCAATGAGTATGCCTGCATGGATGGAGATTATTTTCGCTGCGTTTTCAATAGTCTTTGTAGCCGTTTTATTTAGCCGTTTAGTAACTAAAAAGTCGTTATAATGATTTATTTTTTTACTAGTCAAATCCCTGCTTTAAAAACTTTTAAAGTAAGGCAGCGCCAGCAAATAATTGCACTTGCTCTGGCTCATTTAAGCCCAAGTAAAAAGATTATTTTATCGGTGTGTAAGCTTGCCTTTCTTGCGCCATTATTTTTAGGTTTAGCCTACTTTGAAGGCTGGATGCTGTTACCTTGGTTATTATTAGCAGGCTTAAGTTACCCACTTATCACAACACCTATCGAAAATTTGTTCGCACTAGCGCATTTAGACAAAGCTATCAATGAATTTAAACAGGGCGAATAACGCCCTGTTTAGGGCGTGTTGACCTTTGTGGATTAAAGTTTGTTCACTCTAGGGGCAATTTAATCGCGGCGCGAGATTTGTAACCTAGTGGACTAAGTAAAAATCGAGCAAAGCTACCGCGTTCTGCCCACGCCCTTTAGCTTCATCTATTTAAGTAATAAAAAGATAATCGCCCCTAGGAAGAACCCAAAAGGTAGCGCGTGTTTGGTATGGATGCTGCGTTATCGCCTATTTATGTTGAACAACCACACGACATAGGCTCTGCCTTGCTTAAATACCAAACATACTGCTGCAAAATCAATCACAATAGGTCAACACGCCCTAGTCTTTTAAAGCGTAATTTTCCCCTCAAGTTTAGCAAATACCTTATCGCCTATTCCTTTTACTTCTTTTAATTGCTCTACCGACTTAAACGGACCTTGCTTATTGCGATGCTCAACAATCGCTTTAGCTTTAGACTCACCAATACCCGGTAATTGAGTAAGTTGATCGATGCTAGCTTTGTTAATACTGAGCTTTTGCATTTTAACTTGTGTTGCTTCGGTTGGTTTTACGGCGAATGCCGGTGTTGTAGGCAGTAACGCAATACTCGTGGCAAGTAAAAGACTTGATAGTAATTTCATAATTTCCTCCGTGATGTCCATCTTGGACAGGTAGTTAGCTATTACCCAACACTCACTCCATCGCTTGTGTTTAACTTTGGGTAACAATATAAATAAAGCTAATGCCCCTATTATTGTCAAATTTGTTCCATAAAAAATTTCTTTAGATACTTGCAAAGTAAGGCCCGAAGCATTACTGTATATAAAAACAGTAATCAAAGTGGCGATTTTACGCTGCAAATGCCACGCTTAAATGCAGGAGAAATCATGGCTGTTGTTGTTAAATATGTTGTAGAAAGAAACGGAGTCGAGCGCATGACGTTTACTACTAAGAAAGAAGCTGATGCGTATGACAAAATGCTCGACATTGCTGAGTCATTAGAATTAATGCTTGAAAAAGTTGATGTACCATTAAGCGAGCAACAAATTGAATCACTAGCGCTTGAAATGGCTAAAGAAAAAGACCAATTTATGGCTGTACTTAAAGGTGCAAAAGAGGTTCCTGCGAAGCCTAAAAAAGCAAAATCAGACGATAACGTTGCAGATATAAAAGAAAAAGCTGCAAGCTAAGCATTGGTTATAAAATTAAAAAAAGGGCAACAAATGTTGCCCTTTTTTGTGCTTACTCAAAACTAAAGTGATGACTCAACTTCATCAAATAAATCTGTAATTTCTTTTTTCGGCTCAGTCGTCATTAGGCTCACAACAATAATGGCAATCGTTGATAAAATAAAGCCAGGGACAATCTCATAAATAATTGCACTTAGCGATTGGCCATCGATCTTAATTGGCGCGTAAATCCAAAACAGTACTGTTGCAGCACCGACAACCATACCACTGATAGCGCCTTGTAAGTTCATGCGCTTCCAGTAAAGGCTAAGTAGTACTAATGGACCAAATGCAGCACCGAAACCAGCCCATGCATTACTTACTAAATCCAAAATAGAGCTATCGCGGTCATACGCTAGGTAAATAGCAAACAGAGCAACCAAGATAACACTAATACGACCGACTAATACTAGCTCTTTTTGAGAAGCACTTCGGTTTAAATAAATCTTATAGAAGTCTTCTGTTAGAGAGCTTGAACACACTAGTAATTGCGATGAGATGGTACTCATAATCGCAGCTAAAATAGCAGCCAATAAGAAACCAGCAATTAGAGGATGGAAGATAAGTTCAGACAATACCAAGAAAATAGTTTCTTTATCATCAATTGGCATTTGGTTTTCAAGCATATAAGCAGCACCAAATAAACCTGTTAACACAGCACCAATTGCTGAAAGTGTCATCCACGACATCCCCACACGTCGCATAGTTGGCATATCTTTAACTGAACGCACAGACATAAAACGAACAATAATATGCGGCTGTCCAAAATAACCAAGACCCCATGCCATTGCAGAGATAATAGCAATCGTCGAACCACCAGCAAACCAGTCCATCATGTTAAGTGCATGAATTTCAGTTTCTTTTGGTGAGCTTAACAATAAATCATAGCGTGCATTGGCGAGTGTATCCATGAATGGTTGATCAAGCATAGTATATGTCGCAATTGGTACTGCAAGCAGCGAGATAAACATGATACAGCCTTGAACAAAGTCTGTAAGGCTTACTGCTAAGAAGCCACCAAACAAGGTATATAACACTACAACGCCAGTTGTGATATACAGACCCATTTCATAGCTCATATTAAATGAGTTTTCGAATAACTTACCACCCGCGACAACACCTGATGAAGTATACAAGGTGAAGAAAACAATGATTACTATCGCAGAAATAACACGCAGTATATTTTTATTATCATCAAAGCGGTTTGCGAAATAATCTGGAATGGTGATTGAGTCATTCGCTTTCTCAGTATAAACACGTAAACGAGGCGCTACTAAGAAATAGTTAGCCCAAGCACCGAGTACTAGACCTATAGCAATCCAAACTTTGCTTAAGCCGAACAGATACATTGCACCTGGTAAGCCCATTAGCAGCCAACCACTCATATCTGATGCACCTGCTGAAAGCGCAGCAACACTTGGTGATAAATTACGACCACCTAGCATATAACCTGATACATCGTCTGTGGATTGCTTATAAGCGTATAGCCCAATCCCCAACATTACGATGAAGTACAATGCTAACGAAATTATCATTCCTGTTTCCAAATTAGCCTCCAATAATTGTTTAATGTTGGCTTTTAATCCGAATAATGACTCGCAAGTTACTTAAATTTAAGACATTATTGGGGTAAAAACCGATATCACTCATGACTATAACATGCTTCTACCCTACAACTCCAATCAAGCCGTTCAGTGGCAGGGTTTACAATTACAACCTTTTCATAACAAAAATGTGATATTTAATCGCTAGTTATAGAATTTCATTACAATTTATCCTAGTCTTAGGATCACAGAAAATCAGTATTTATCCTCAAAAATGAATATTTAATTAATGCTATTTTTGGCACGATGACTTATATTGCTCATGGATAAATGAATTAACCGAAGTGGACTTGCTAGGACTATGTATTTTTACGCTGCACGCCAACCTATTTTAGATAAGGAAAAGAAACTTGTCGGCTACGAACTCTTGTTTAGGGATGGCGTAGATAACGTTTTTCCTGATATTGACGGTGATGAAGCGACATCTCGACTCATTGAAGGTAGTCAGTTCAATTTTGGTTTAGAAGATTTAACGGATAACAAACCAGCCTACATTAATTTCACTTTAGAGACACTCCAAAAAGGCTACCCACTTTTACTGGGTAAAGAGCAAGTAGTTGTCGAAATTCTTGAAACGATTCAACCGGGTAAACGTTTACTAGCAATGGTTCAAGATTTAAAAGAGCGCGGATATACGCTTGCCCTTGATGATTACATACACCAACCTGTTTGGCGCCATTTTTATCCGTATATCGATATTATCAAAATTGACTTTTTAACCTGTGATAAAGAGTCTATTGAATCCGTCGTTGAGGCAATCAAACCTCACCCGCACATCAAGTTACTCGCCGAGAAAGTTGAAACATACGAAAAATACCAACTTGCTTTGGACATGGGGTTTAGCTATTTTCAAGGCTTTTTCTTTTCAAAGCCTGAAATGGTGCAAAGTAAAACTTTACCACCTTCTGAGATGGCTCTTGCCGAGCTTTTATACGAAACCTCAAGTATTGATTTAAATCTCAGAAAAATCACCGAGGTATTTGAACGAGACGTTAACTTATCTTACAAGTTGTTACGCTATTCAAACTCAGCAGCTTTCAAACGCAGAGCTGAAATTAGCACGATAAAACAAGCGCTGATTGTTTTAGGCAGTGAAGAAATCAAACGTTTCTTATCACTTTTATTTGCTGCACAAGTTGCGGCAGATAAACCTGCAGAGCTGATACGTTTATCACTAACCCGCGCCCGTTTTGCTGAGTTATTAGCAATAAGCCATGGCAAGTTACGTGATACGGGTATGGCATTTTTAACCGGTATGATGTCGTTAATGGACGCTATCCTCGATGAAGATATGCCAAGCGTAATGGGTAAACTTCCTCTTACAAATGAAATCAAAGGTGCTTTGCTTCATGGTGAAGGATTACTAGCGACTTATTTACGCTTAGTAAAATTTTATGAACAAGCTGAGTGGGATAAAGCAAAGGATATTCAAGAAGAACTCGGTCTTAAACCCGAAGAAGTACCTGATGCTTACCACGATGCATTAAGCTGGTCTAATGAACAAATGGGTGTATTTGGAGATTAACTTCCCCCATATAAACATAAAAATGCCAGCAATTGCTGGCATTTTTATTGGTTTGATTTTTTAGGTTAGAGATTTTCTAGGAAATCTTCATCAAAATCATCGGGTTCTTTTTCTACTGGTGGATTACCATCATGTAGCTCATATAATTGACGCTGGAAGTAGATATCCTTCATAAAAATGTAAGGGTCTAACGACTCATTTAATAAGCTCTCTTGCGGCATCAACGAGGCACGTGCTTCAACGGCTTTTAGCGCAAATACCAGAATAGTTTGTGGTGTGGTTAGTGTAATTTCAGGTAGAACGAAGTTATCTACCACATCACCAGTTAGATTTCGTGCTGTACTTGGCCCCATACCTGGGATCATTAAATAAGCACCATCACCGACTCCCCATACACCTAGGGTTTGACCAAAATCTTCATCGACAATTTCTAAACCAAGCGATGAGGCTACATCAAATAAGCCAAGTAGACCTACCGTAGAGTTCACTAGAAAGCGCGCTAAACTAATACCCATATTACCTGGTTTACCCTGCAGACCAGCATTGACCATATCTGTCGGCGCTGTAATGTTATCAGTAAAATTAACAATACTGCGTCTAACAGGGGTTGGTGTCACTGTGACATAACCAACGGCTGCTGGACGAAGAATATAGGCATCAAGCACGTCCATATTAAAATCATACATAGGACGGTTAAACGACTGTAATGGGTCTCGCTCATCCACTTTTTCTTCAGGTATCTGTGCGCATCCTGCAAGTACTAAAAAAAAGATAAAAAATATACTGTGCCTAAACATCGGCTATCCTTACGGTATTAACTCATTAATTAGCAGTGAATATTCTTTAACGTTTGCACGCTCTAAGACATCCGACTTGCCTTCCAACTCGCCGCTTGAAGTTA
Source organism: Pseudoalteromonas apostichopi (assembly GCF_030297135.1). Classification (NCBI taxonomy): domain Bacteria; kingdom Pseudomonadati; phylum Pseudomonadota; class Gammaproteobacteria; order Alteromonadales; family Pseudoalteromonadaceae; genus Pseudoalteromonas; species Pseudoalteromonas apostichopi. The sequence continues at coordinate 2,773,042 of NZ_AP028065.1, read as the reverse complement.
CCACAGTTGCATCTTTTGATAAACGCGCAGTTAAAATAATTTTATCGACACTAGATAGATTCAGACCTTCAACCATCGCATTAGTATCACTTAAAATCACTGTTAACGGAAAACTATACTCTGTCATTTTAACTACAGCCAATGGCATTTGCGGGCCACTTGCCGCTTTAGCAAAAATAAACAATGTACCGTTTTGCGGCTGTGAATCGGCAAGTGCAGGGTCTAAATCAACTGTGATGCTAATTTCACTGCTTGTAGCCTCTGCTAATTCAGTCTTTTTGACTTGCTGATCATTACTTAAATGGGCATCGATTTCGGCAATACGCTCTGCAATCATGCTATAACGTGGGTCGCTTTGCTGCATACTTGCAAGCAATACTTCAAATGCTGTTTTAGCTTGAAGCCAATCTTTACGCTCATAAGCAATCAATGCTAATAATGAGATTGCATCAATATTAGTTGGCTCTGCTTTTAGCACTCTTGATAACATAGTCGCTGCTCGAGACATATTCGCATCACTGCCTTCCATTAGCAAAACTTGCGAGTAGCTGATCAGCACTTGTTTGTTATCAGGATTCATTTTAAGCACTTTATCAAATGACTGCATTGCCATATCAAATTCATTTAATGACATAGCAACACGACCTAGTAGCATCCACGCCACTTCATCGTCACCACTTTGATCAAGCTTAGTACGCAGTGCTAAAGCAAAAGCTTGTAGCTCATTCGGTGTTAAAGGCTCACCTTCTTGCATAACGGCACGCTCACCGTATGACTTAAGATTAGCCATCGCGTCATGCCAGCCTTTAATTTGCTGCTGACTACCGGTATAACCATAAAAGATAGCTGTTAAAACAATCAAAAAGCCTGCGCCAGTAAGGGCAAAAATACGGTTATTACCTTTACTGTTCAACGCTTTTTCAGGCGACAACTCATTGAGTAAACGACGTTTTTGTTCGATAACTGACTCATCGTGCATTTGTGCATCAATACGTTGGTTATCGAGTTCAGTTTTAAGTTCATCTAAACGTTGATGATAAATTCGGATTAACTCCGAGTTTGCATTGTGATCAAGACGTTGAATACGCTCACGTTTAAAAAACGGTACGACAACAAATAGCAATGCAATCAGTGTGAGTAAAACAAAAGAAGCCCACATTAATGCCATCTAGCTTTGCTCCTGACGTTGATTTTGTTCAATTAATTTTGCAAGTAATGCTTCGTCTTGCTCTGTCCATGTTTGTTTCACTGATGCCTTGCGTTGGCGTAAAACAATAAAGCCAAAGCCAAGAACCACAATCAATACAGGCAATACCCACAATACCAAGGTTGCTGGTGTGACTGGTGGATCGTAGTGTACGAAGTAACCATAACGGTCAATCATGTAATCAATGACTTCATCTTTGCTTTTGCCATCTTTTACCAGCGCTAACACCTTATCGCGTAAGTCTTTGGCTACAACCGCGTCTGAGTCAGCTATATTTTGGTTTTGACATTTTGGACAGCGCAGCTCTTTGGTTAGCTCACTAAAGCGAACGGCTTGTTCTTTATCATCAAATTGATACTTGTCTTGCTCTGCAAATGCTGTAAACGTGATAAACAAACTTACTAAAAAGATCACGAGTCTCATTACTGTAACTCCTGCATTAACGGTGCGAATTTAGCACGCCATACACGCGGATTAATATCACCTGTATGGTGCAGCAAAATAGTGCCTTGCTTATCGACTAAGAAGGTTTCTGGCGCACCAGAAACCCCTAAATCAAGAGCTAAAGTGCGCTTTAAATCTAAGATATTAAATTGATACGGGTCGCCGGCACGATTAAGCATGCTAGTTACGTCTTCACGTAGTGCGTTAATATCAAACTGACCATCGAAATCAGGGTCATAGCCTTGTTCATAGTATAAACCAACTATCTTAACGCCCTGCTCTCTAAGCTCAGTTAAGTAACCTAACTCAGCTAAACAAGTCGGACACCAAGTACCCCATACATTAAGTAGGTAAACTTCACCTTTTAAATCGGCGTCAGTCCAACGCTTTGACTCATCCATCAAATCTGGCAAGTTAAAAGTAGGCATAGCCTGCCCAATACGCCCTGTTTGTAACTCACGAGGATTAGCAAACAAACCTTGATATAAAAACACACACAGTAAAACGAACACCAATAAAGGCGCTAGTGCGATGAGTTTACGATTCATACTAAAGCCTCCTGCTTAGTCGACTTCTGGCGATAGCGTTTATCACCAAGCACTAAAAAGCCTGCCAGTGAAATCAAGATACCACCGAGCCACATCCAACGAACATAAGGTTTATGATAAATACGTAACGACCAAGCACCTTGGCTTAATTGCTCACCCAGTGCTAGGTATAAGTCTCGTGTAAAACCGGCATCAACAGCCGCTTCTGTCATAAATTGCATACCAATATCATAACGACGCTTTTCAGCATGTAAAACGGTCACTTTTTTATCGTTTTTCAGTACAGTGACGACACCTGCATGACCACTATAGTTTGCGCCACGAATTGTTTTAACACCGTCAAATCGGTACTGGTATTCATTTAAAGCCACGGTTTCGCCAGGCTTCATTGATACATCACGCTCAACTGAGTAAGCAGAAGTTAACGTTACACCTGCAATCACGAATGCTAAACCAATGTGACCTAAAACCATCGCCCAGTAACTTAGCCCTAGTCGTTTAAAGCCTTCGCCTAGAGAGCTATGAATAGTCACTTTTGCAGCTAAATCAACAAGAGTGGTAACAAAAATCCATACCGCCAATGCTGTTGCAATAAAAGTAATTGGCGCAATCACGTCGTAGCTTGAATACAACCATGCCGCCGTTGCAACTAAACTTACTGCTGCCGACAGAACAAGTTTGTTCTGCAGCATTGACCATTTGTTTTGTTTCCAACGTAACAGTGGACCCATACCCATTAAAATGGCAAATGGCACTAGTAGAATAGCAAACATCTTGTTGAAGAAAGGCTCACCAATCGAAATACTGCCTAAGCCAAGCTCTTTGTGGATCATTGGCAGTAAAGTACCTAGAAGTACAATCAGCGTTGCCACAACTAAAAATATATTGTTTAACCAAAGGGCAACTTCACGTGAGGCAAACTTATAACGGCCCTCACTTTTCACCTGTGAAACACGCAGTGCATACAGCGATAAACCGCCACCCACAACAATGGCTAAGAAAGCTAAAATGAACATACCGCGATTAGGATCTGACGCAAAGGCATGCACAGATACAATAATGCCCGATCGAACAATAAAAGTACCAAGTAAGCTTAGAGAGAATGCCGCAATAGCCAGTAACACTGTCCATGACTTAAATACACCACGTTTTTCTGTGGTTGAGAGTGAGTGTAATAGCGCTGTTGCCACAAGCCATGGCATTAAAGAAGCGTTTTCAACGGGATCCCAGAACCACCAGCCGCCCCAGCCTAGTTCTGAGTATGCCCACCAACTACCGATGGTAATACCTAAAGTTAAAAACCCCCATGCAGCCATAGTCCAAGGACGAGACCACTTGGCCCAAGTATTATCGAGTTTACCAGTAAGTAGCGCAGCGATTGCGAATGAGAAAGACACTGATAGACCTACGTAACCCATATAAAGCAATGGCGGGTGAATAATCATACCTGGGTCTTGCAGTAATGGATTTAAATCGCGACCTTCAACTGGGAAATACGGCAATAGACGTTCAAATGGGCTCGACATTAACAAGGTATACAGCATAAAGCCGACACCTAAAAAGCCTAACACACCAAGCACTCGGGCACGTAAAACCCAAGGCAATGATTGCGAGCGCATAGCAACAACGGCTGTCCAACCTGCTTGCATCACTAACCAAAGTAAAATTGCTCCTTCATGACCACCCCATGTCGAAGTGATTTTGTAGTACCAAGGTAAGGTGCTACTTGAGTGATAAGCAACGTACGATACGGTAAAGTCGTCGGTTAAACTGGCATAAATAAGTGCTGCAAATGATAAAAGTACAAATACGAACTGCCCAATTGCTAATGATGGAGCTGCGCGCATTAAACGTAAATTGCCGGTATGCGCCCCCCACAAAGGAAAAATACACAGTAAAACACTGAGCACCATAGCCAGTGTTAAAGAAAAATAACCGAGTTCTGGGATCATATTAATTACCGTTCTCTAAGTTATACGTCGGTTTTTCGTGTTTAATACCTTTCACTGCTTCTGCAACTTCTGCTGGCATATACTCTTCATCATGCTTTGCAAGAACTTCAAAGGCATCAATTTCATTCGCTTTTACTAACACGCCCTGCGCCACAATCCCTTGGCCTTCACGAAATAAGTCTGGCAAAATCCCTTGATAATTAATGGTCACCATAGGGCCTTTATCTATTAACTTAAAGCTTACCTTTAAGCTTGATTCATCTCGAACAACTGAGCCTGGCACAACCATGCCACCTATACGTAGCTTCTGACCGATGTGCGGTTTTTCTTTATTTGGTCCTTTACCCTCAACAAGTTCACTTGGGGTATAGAATAGATTGATGTTTTCTTGCAGTGCATAAAGCACTAAACCAATGGTTGCACCCACACCAAAAATAATGGCTACAACAGCTAATAAACGTTTTTTACGTCTTGGATTCATTGCCCTGCCTCTTGCTTCGCTTTCTTAATGCGCTCTTCACGTTGTGCTTGCTGCCTAACTGAAGAGAAAATACGCTTTGTATCGTTTAACGAACTAAATAAAATACCGAGTAAAATCAATGCACAGCTGCCAAAAGACAACCACACATAAAAGCCATAGCCACCCATGGCAATAAAATCTGAAAAAGAATCAAACTGCATGATTAACCTCGCTTAAGCATATCACGCACCCAAGGGCGGTGCTTTTCACGTTGTAAAATTTCGTTTTTAAGGCGGATTAAAGTCACAACCCCAACAAAACCTGCAAACGCAACTATGTTCACCATTAATGGCCAAAACATGCTTGGATCAATGGCTTTAGTATCAAACTTTGTAATGGTTGCACCTTGATGCAAGGTATTCCACCACTCTACAGAGAAGTGAATAATCGGTAAGTTGATAACTCCAACAATCGCTAAAATACAGGCGGCACGACCCGCTGCTTTTTTATCTTCAAAAGCATGATAAAGCGATAACACACCCAAGTATAAAAATAACAGAATGAGCTCTGAGGTAAGACGCGCATCCCACACCCACCATGCGCCCCACATAGGCTTACCCCATGCTGCGCCGGTAATTAGTGCTATCGCTGTCACACATGCCCCAACTGGTGCAATTGCAATTACAGCAAGTTCAGCATTACGTAATTGCCATACTAGTGCGATCACTGCTGCAATCGCCATAGAAGAATAAGCGCCCATTGATAAAATTGCTGAAGGCACATGGATAAAAATAATTCGGTAGCTATCTTTTTGTTGGTAATCGGCTGGAGCATAAGCAAGCCCCCAGACCCATCCAACAATCATACAGACCACCGTAACGACGGCGAAATAAGGCAGTAAGGTGTTACACAATTGGTAAGCACGATCTGCTTTTGCGTAGGGATGTAACCACTTCCACATATTAACTTACACTCACTTTCAATGCTGACGATATGGCAATTGGCGCCGCTATAATCGCTACGATTAGCATGGCACCAAGAATTGCAAGCTGTCCGCTATAGGCAAGCTCCATAGAGCTGGTATCAATAGCAGAGGTTGCAAAGATTAGTACAGGGATATACAAAGGCAAAACAAGCAAACTCATTAGAATGCCGCCTTTTTGCAGTCCCACAGTAAGTCCAGCGCCAATTGCGCCAATGAAGCTAAGCAATGGTGTCCCCAACAATAACGTGAGAACAGTTGCTAAAAGCGCTGAACTTTCTAAATTCAATAACAAAGCAAATACCGGTGTCATTAACACTAAAGGCAGCCCCGTAATAACCCAATGAGCCGCAACTTTTGCAAGCACTGTCAACGGTAATGGATACGAAGAGGCAATTAATTGCTCTAATGTTCCGTCGTGATAATCATCACGAAATAGTTTATCTAGGCCTAACATTGTCGATAGTAACGCAGCAACCCAAATAATACCCGGAGCCATGCGAGCTAGCAGTCCAGGCTCAGGGCCAATTGCTAACGGAAAAAGTGTAATAACAATAAGAAAAAACAAGATGGGGTTAACGATTTCAGCACGCTGACGAAACGCTAATTTCAGATCTTTAAAAAAAACCGCAGAGAATAATTGCCAATACGAATGCTGCTTTACCATCAGTGGCGATACTCCAAAGTCACTGTTTTTAGGTCACTAAATTGTGTCGTTAAATCTTGGTGGGTGGTTAAAAGAATTGCGCCGCCAGCATTTAAATGCTCAACAAAGCGTTCTTGCAAAAATGCTACACCGCTTTTATCAAGAGCCGTAAATGGCTCATCAAGGATCCATAGCTTGGCACTATTTAACCACAACCTTACTAAGGCTACACGGCGCTGCTGTCCTGCTGACAACATGCGAACAGGCACATCTTCAAGGCCAACTAAACCTATTTTTGCTAGGATCGGATATAAGTCTTGCTTGCAATCATAACCATTAATTTTTAGCCAAAATGCAGCATTCTCAAGGGCAGTGAGTTGCGTATTTACACCGGTTTTATGGCCGATGAACATTAGCTCTTGTGCATATTCATCATAGTATTTTGTAATCGAACGCTCTTGGTAAAAAACATCGCCTTCATCTGGCATAGCGAAACCCGCGATAATGCGCAATAATGATGTTTTACCAGCCCCATTCGGACCAGCTAACTGCATAATTTGCCCCGATTTCAAGCTGAAATTAAGATCCGCAAACAAACAACGATCTTGCTTGATGCAGGTGACGGCCTTAATGTGTAACAAGATGACGATTCTCTATACCCAAAATTAGGCGTTAGTCTACCATAATGATAGGGTAATACGAATATTGCTTTAAAACGATTAACTTATATTTGATCTAAAATAATGAATAAACAAAGCCAGTTGACTCTCAGCACTCAGCTTAATCTAGACCAAAAAGCAATAAGCAGTGCATCAGAACACTCACCAAATGATGCCTTAAAAATGCTGGCTGAGCAGAGCCTAACTGCCCGTAATATTGTGATTGGTAAGCACAGCGTGCAAATGGACGTGCTAATCAATAACTCATGGCAAACTTTACGCTTATCAACAGAGCAAGAGAATCTCAAAACTGAGCGCTTTTTAGCGGCCAACATTCAATTAAGTAGTGATGGTAAACAGCTGACTATCACACCATCACCGCTGACGATTACACTTGGCAAAAGCCAGCAGTTACAAGCACTACTGAACTTGCTAACGCAAGGGAGTGCAAATACAAATCTGCCACACCCAGCTCAAATTGCGCCAAGCAAACCTTTACTACAACTACCAACATTAAAAACAGAGTTTACTCTTAACAATAGCCTCGTTGCTCTTTTAAAAGCTGAAGCACCACTTAAAGCCATTTTGCTGCCTGCTACCAATCAACAAAACAGCTTTAACTTAAATATTATTAATCGCTTTGGCGATTCATTGCATCAACAAAGTGTTAACCAACAAAAAGTAGCCGAGTTGGTGGCTAAGCTAACCCCTGAAATGAACTTAAAACTAGCTGGGCAGCAAGTGCAACTGAGTGTTGCTAACAAACAACAAAACGAATTAATTCTACCTCTTTCAAGAATGTCGCCAAAGCAAGCCAAACAGATTCAAGCCCAGTGGCAATTTCACCCGCATGCATTAAAACTAATCCCCCAGCAAGTTAAAAATACTGTTGAACTGATAAATAAAGCACCTGTGCAACAAATACTGTTAAAGAATTCGCTGTCTGAAACATTTAACCAAGCATTAAAAAGCCAAGCTGTTGAACCTAAGAATACGTTGTTAGCACCATCGAGCAGCTCAAATTCACCAATTAGCTCTTGGCTAAAAGACAGTTTTGCTGATTTAAAAACGCGTATTAGTGATGCAGTGCGCTATTTTGAAAAACTCCCTGCTACCACAAAAGCTGCTGTTAACCAGTCAACGCATCAGCTGATTGAAAGCAAAAACATGATTAGCCAGCTAGGCTTTAATGCTAATAAAATCAATATAATAAAGTTTGCCGCTGTTCAACAAACCGCGCCACAACACGCTGCGTTCCAAGTAGCGCAAAAAGCCAGTGGGCCAGTTACAGCTAATACGCCATTACCTACGTCTAAACAGACAGAATCATTAACCGAAAGTCAGTCTGCAAAGCAAGTTAGTTTACCCGTAAGCTATAACAAGGCGGCACCTTTAATACAACTATTGCAGCGAATAAAAGTCAGTTTAGAGCCGCTTGTTAATGCACAAACTCAGGCGAGTCAATCATCAACAAACAGTAGCAAAACACAACCTTCTTTGCTGAGCACAGATAATACTTTGCAAACAGCGCCTACAGACAACAAAGCTGTTAATACACTGAGTTCTGGTAAGCCTGTACCTGAACAGCTTGCTCAAGTTAAAAGTAATCTTGCAAATTCAGTAGTTAAAAATAGCAGTGAGCAGGTTATACAAACTAAACAAGCGACATTAAACTCAGCGACTCGAGCACTTAGTGAGCAAACCGCAGGGTTACAAAAAGTTGCTCAGCAGCAAACTCAATTACACGCCCCTTTTTTAGCTTTGAAAGAACCGAACTTGAGTCAGCCATTATTGCCGATAAGACCGATTGAAGCGGCACTGATTTCGAAACTATTACCGCTTCCTGAAAGCAAGCCTATAGCAAGCATACCTCTACCGGTGCAATTAACAGAAAAACTTGTAGCACTGAGTGAACAAAATACATCATCTTCAGTAGATTTAAATCGACTCGTTAATCAAGCATTTAATCGCATGATCTCGAGTCAAAACATGCACCCTACAACGATTGAACGAGAACTTTTAAGTATCCTCAGGCCAACAGCGCTGCCTAGCCAAACTCAGCAAGCAAGCTTTAGCCAAGGGTTAGAACAATTAGCAGTGGCTACACTTGCCGCACCAATTATTAACCAAGCACCAACCAACCTTAGTTTTAATAATCAGACAGGTCTTGATGCCTTACTGCAAGTGTTAGTGCCCAACTTTAAAGCCGTTAACGGCAGTAAGTTACTAGAACAGCTACAGCAGCCTGCGATGCAAGCTATGGCAGCTGAAGCTTCACAACTAAAAAACACTTTGGCTCAGGTGCAAACAACGCCCATCAATCAGCAACAAGATAACAGTGCTTTGGCGCAGTTTTTCTTGCCGATGAAGTTACCTCCTGATACTGGGCAAACAGAAATCAGCTTAGGGCAGTATAAAAAGCCAAGTAAAAATAAACTCGAAGCTAAGAATGTCTGGTTTGTGCGGTTGAACTTTGATTATGCCCAGCTTGGCAAGTTACAAATTACCGCAGAGGTGATGGATAAAGCAGTTGATTGTCAGTTACTCGCTTCTTCACAAGAAGTAACCGCACTTGCTCATCCGCACTTAGAAACACTGCGTCATAAATTAGCTGGCCATGGCTTAAATGTAGGCGAGCTAAACTTGCAGCAAGGTACATCAAGCCACCAAGCTTTTTATAAATCGCATGCGATTATTAATATTAAGGTGTAATATTTATGAGTGAACAATCGGTGCATAAATCAGCAATTGGCCTACTATATGAAGCAGGCAGCTCACCACGAGTAACCAGTAAAGGCTTTGGTGAATTGGCTGAAGAAATCGTTAAACTTGCTGAGCAAAAAGGTATTTTGATACACCAAGATGCTGACTTAGCACAAACCTTATCGCATCTTGAGTTAGGTGAAGAAATTCCAAAAGAGCTTTACTACGTGATTGCAGAGTTAATTGCTTTTTCATATGTATTACGTGGTAAATTTCCACCGGGTTGGCAAGATTTTCAGGGTAAGCTCAACATTCAAGCTTAGGGTTCAAAAACTCAAATAAAAAAGCGCCTCATTGGGCGCCTTTTTGTTTATGAAGTGACATGAGCAGCTCTGCTTCGGCTCTGGGTAATTCACATTCACGAATTATTTCTTCTAAATCAGCACCTAGCTCAACCATTTTTACCGCTCGCGAATAAATTTTCGCATTCGGATCATCATATTTTTGTGCATCTTGCAGCTGCTCAAGCTCTTTACTTTTCTCTTCAACAGCGACAACTCGTTTGCCAATACTAAGCATTCCGGCACGCATTTCAGCCACTTCGCTACGCAAAATACTCAACTGTTGCTGAGCTTCTTGTAGCTGCTTTTGCTTGGCTTGAATCGCCACCGCTTGCTTATTGTTATTGACAAAAATAAGCCCCAAACACACTAATACAAGCAAGATTGAGGCACCAAACAAAGAGTATAACAGCATATAATTTCCAAACGCTTATAGTGCGCTTAGCTCGTCCCACTCATCGTCATTTAATAATTTATTAAGATCAACCAAGATCAATAACTCACCATCACGGTTTGATACGCCTTGGATAAACTTAGCACTCTCTTCAGTGCCAATATTTGGCGCACTATCAATTTCAGAGCTACGCAGGTAAACCACTTCAGCAACACTGTCGACTAAAATACCGATCACTTGCTTTTCTGCTTCGATGATGACGATACGTGAATTATCAGTTACCTCTGCGCCCATCAGACCAAAACGCGCACGAGTATCAATAACAGTAACAACATTACCGCGTAAGTTGATGATACCTAACACATAAGAAGGCGCACCTGGCACAGGAGCAATTTCTGTATAGCGAAGTACTTCTTGTACTTGCATTACATTAATGCCGTACGTTTCTTCTTCAAGTTTAAAGGTTACCCACTGTAACACTTCATCGTTGCTATCAGCGTTTTTATTTGCTGACAGTAGTCTTTCTTCACTCATGCTATTACTCCGTAAAAATAGTTACTGCTCACGGCTGTCTAAGCCCTGCTCTAGCAATTGATTTAAATTTTCAACGTCAATCAAGGCGCACATTTTCTCTTTGATGACACCTGCAAGCCAAGGCCGCTTACCTGATTTCGCTCGCCATTTTACATCTTCTTTACGAAGCGTAATATTATTTACGAGCTTTTCAGCCAATAATCCCCATTGACTGTCGCCTAAGGTGATTAAATACTGATAATTTAGTGATTGTTCTAATTTTTCATCATATTTTTCTGGCATTACCCAGCGTGCTGTGTCAACAACATTAAGCTTTTCTTCTCGGTTAAGCATTACACCTTTAAACCATTTAGGCTTGCCAAATAATTGATTAACCTCTCCCAGCTGATGAATTCCCCCTAATGCTTTTAAAGGTACAGCAAGAGTTAAACCCGCCACTTCAAAGAACAACGCCTGAAACTCACCATCAAAATAGTCTTCTTGACGATCAGACGAAGTTTTTGCAACCAGTTCAGCTTTAGGTTCTGCAACTATATCTTTGATATTAGCTTGGTTCTCGGTTTTCTCAAGCTCTTTAGTCGGTTCAGGGGTCGGTAAAGCATATTTTGGGGTAGGCTGAACCTCTGTCAGCTTTTCTTCTGTCTTAGTTTCAGGCTCTTTAACCTGCTCTAGTAACTTTGCAACCGGCTCTAGATTTTCTTCAGTAGGCTCATCTTCACACAACAAAGCGCCCAAATATTGGGTCATCACTTTTTCATTGGCAAATAAATGCTTACTCATCTTTAACCCTGTGCAATTAAGTAATCAAGCAGTGCGCGATATGCAAACACGCCACGTGAGCGTGGGCAAAATTGAATCGGCACCTGTTGTGCTAAACTAGCATCTCGAAATTTTGTATCGACGGGCACCACGCCTGACCATACTTTATCTTTGTAATTATCCTGCAGAGTCTTATAAGCTTCAAGTGATGCTTTAGTACGTTTGTCGTACATTGTTGGAATAATCGTATATTGGTACTGTTTTGCTTGCGATGTTTGCATCAGCTCCATCGTACGCATCATACGGTCAAGACCTTTCAAGGCCAAAAACTCTGTTTGTACTGGTACTAATATCCGTTCGCTCGCGGCAAGTGCATTCACCATTAAAACACCTAAAACAGGTGGGCAATCAATAATTGCATAATCGTAATGGTCACTAATTTTAGCTAGTGCTTTTTTAAGTATCAGACCCATACCATTTTTATTGCCCATGCTTCTATCTAGCGTAGCAATTGCCATTGTCGCCGGTAAAATGTCAAGATTCTCTAGCGTAGATGGGCACAGAGCCTGTAAAACTTCTTCACTGGCCATACTATTGCCGCGTGCAAAGATATCATACACGCTGACTTCAAGCTCTTCAGAGTCAATGCCAAAATAATAAGTTAATGATGCGTGCGGATCAGTGTCAATAAGTAACACTCGTTTTCCTTGTAAAGCAAGAATGCCAGCAAGGCTAACAGCTGTTGTTGTTTTCCCTACCCCACCTTTTTGATTCGCTACGGTCCAAACTTTCACATCACACCTTATTATTGTTCATTGCGCGTGGTAATCCTAATGCCACCGTGCGGTAATTGAATCACTTTAATGCTGTTATCATCACTTGGCAACTCAATTTCTGTCGTCTTTTCCGGTTGATTTTGTGATTCTTGTTCAGTACTTTGCGGCTCTTCGGGGGGTAAACCATACTTCGATAACGCTACGACCACTTTACGGTTCTCCGCGCGACCTTGCTCAGTGTCATTACTAGCGAAAGGTGAATATTCACCATAACCTTCAATTGCCATTCGAGCAGGATTAATACCTAAACTCTCAAGTTCAACAAGTATTGATGTTGCACGGGCTACCGATAACTCCCAGTTAGAGCGAAACATTTCATTACGAATACCTTCGTTATCAGTATAACCACGCACGCGGATATAGTTATCAACAGGCGCTATAATATCTCTAACTAAACCTACAACTTCCTTTGCACGTTGCTGTGCAACAGCACTGCCCGAAGAAAACAACATACCTGAGCTTAGTTCAATAATAAGCCAGTCTTGATGAAGCTCTAAACTTGCTTCACCATCACGAATTTCATCAATGAGTGCAGATTGTAGTTTAGTTAGCAAACTATCAAGGGGCTTGCCTAGATGCTTTTTATCAATATTACTCGTTTCACTTTGCCCATCAAGTAATTCAGGCCCTTGCTCATCCTTTCGGATACTTTCACCGTAAAGGATGTCTTTTTCTGGACTGACTCTGTCTGTTAAAATTCCGGTGCCGTTCACTCCGGTTCCAACTTGCTGTTGCTCACGAGCTGATTTCTCGAAAACCTGCTCAAGCGAATCGGAGAGAATTTGAAAGTCTTCATTTTTATTAATTGCTATGGCATACATGACCACAAAAAAAGCAAACATGATAGTCATGTAATCGGCATAAGAAACAAGCCAACGCTCGGTATGTTGGTTTTTTGACGTGTTATGACGCAGACGACGGCGCATCATAATAAATTACTCTTCAACTAAGCTTGGACGCTCAACACGGTACGCCTCAAGTTTTAGTTCTATATTCAGTGGGCTTTCACCTTGCGAGATAGCAATAATGCCTTCAGCAAGTAATTCATGATACAGCATCTTTTGTTCAATTTGCTGCTTTAACTTATTGGCCATAGGTAAGAATAATAAATTAGCTAAACCTACACCGTAGATGGTAGCGATAAAAGCGGTGGCGACACCCGCACCCAATTTTTCAGGATCTGTTATAAATTGCATTGCCTGAATCAAACCAAGTACCGCACCTAAAATACCAATTGTTGGACTATAACCCCCCATCGCTTCATAAACTCGGCTAACCTCTAACAAGCGCTCTCGTTCAAGCATTAAGTCAATTTCAAGGGTATCTCTAAGCTTTTGCTCATCGATACCATCAACGAGTAGACTCAACCCTTTTGCCGCGTATGGGTCTGTATGAGTAAGTGCCTCAGATTCAAGCGCTAAGTAACCTTCTTGGCGTGCTTTGTGCGACCAGCGCTTTACTTGTTCGATAGCTGCATCAATATCATGATATGGCGGAAAGAACACCCAATGACTAATTTTGAGTGTTTTTGCAAAAACACTACCAGGGGTCTGGAGCATAACAGCCCCAAGCGTACCGCCAAGAACAATAATCAGCGCAGGTCCATTGAACAAAGCTGTGACAACGCCGCCTTCTAATGCATAACCAAATGCAATAGCACTAATTGCGATAATTAAGCCGAGAAAAGACAGCTTATCCACAGCCAGTCTCACGCGTTAGGCGGGCTGCAACATCTGTGAGCGCTAAGCTTTCACTAGCCAAACCAGCATTCGCAACGGCTTGTGGCATACCATACACTACACTGGTTTTTTCATCTTGCGCCCAAATGGTTGCACCGACTTGCTTAAGCATACGCGCTCCATCACGACCATCAGCACCCATACCCGTTAACACCACGGCTAGAACATCACCGCCATAGGTTTTTGCTGCACTCGCAAAGGTGACATCAACACTTGGCTTATAAGTAATACGTGGGCTATCATCTTCAAACACACGTAATGTACGAGAGCCGCTGCGCCCTTCAATCAACATTTGTTGACCACCTGGCGCTAAATAGGCTGTACCTGGCATTAAGCGGTCACCATTTTGCGCTTCTTTCACATTGATTCTGCATAAACCATTGAGGCGTGCTGCAAAAGCAGGAGTAAACGCAGCTGGCATATGTTGAATAAGCAAAATAGGATGCGGAAAGTTAGCAGGCAGCTGAGTTAAAATGGTCTGTAGCGCAACCGGCCCACCAGTTGATGTACCAATAGCAACCAACTGATATTGCTTGCCCGAAGCTCGAATTTTACTTGTACTCGATAACGATTCCGCAGGCGAACTAGCAGGAGCTGAACGGCTAAAGCTGCGATCAGGCTGAACAATACCGCTGCTAGTACTTGTAGCGCTACTGCCCCTTGGTGCAGGAGCCAGAGTTGGTCTCGAAATAGGTGCCGGACGCGAAAAACGAGAGAGGCGACGACGACCAATTTCTTTTACTTTATTTTGTAAAAGCGCGATTGCATCTTCATTATTACGTGCAATGTCTTCGAATTTTTTCGGTAAAAAATCTAAAGCACCAGCATCAAGTGCATCGAGGGTTGCTGTTGCACCATCACGGGTGAGTGATGAGAACATTAAAATAGGAGTCGGTGTTGCTGCCATTATTTCTTTCACAGCACTAATGCCATCAAGAACTGGCATCTCAACATCCATAGTAATTACATCAGGTCTTAATTCACGGGTTTTATCTACCGCCTCACGACCATTAACGGCAAAACCAATTACCTGAATATTGCTGTCTTGCTCTAAAATTTCGCTTACTCTGCGGCGAAAAAAGCTTGAATCATCAACAACTAATACTTTGACTGCCATTGGCACTCTCTTGTTTTATATCATTTAAAGTGCAGCTAAACACTGCACTTTATTATTTATTATTAGCCAACGTAATGCTTAAGCATACTAGGTACATCGAGGATCAATGCAATCCCACCATCAGAAGTAATTGTCGCACCTGCCATTCCTGGCGTGCCTTGTAATAAGGCATCTAAAGGTTTGATAACCACCTCTTCTTGACCAATTAATGAGTCAACAACAAAGCCCACTTGTTTAGTACCTATTTGTACAATCACCACGTGACCTTCTGCTTTACGCTCTTGGCGGTTGGCACCTTTTACTAACCAATGTTGTAAATAGAAAAGCGGAATCGCTTTTTGACGAACTATTATTGTCAGTTGGCCATCAACTACGTTAGTTTTAGTTAAATCAAGGTGGAAAATTTCGCTTACGCCAGCAAGCGGTAGAGCAAAGGTTTGCTCACCTACAACAACCATTAGAGTTGGTAAGATAGCAAGCGTTAATGGCACCTTAATTTCTAGTGCAGTACCTACGCCCAATTCCGACTGGATGTTAACCGAACCATTTAACTGGGTTATTTTAGTTTTAACCACATCCATGCCGACACCGCGCCCTGAAATATCAGAGATCTCTTCTTTCGTTGAGAAACCAGGAGCAAATATTAGGTTGTATGCTTCTGTATCCGACAAACGGCTTGCTTGATCATGATCAATTACACCCTTGCTGATTGCGATTTTTTTCAGCTTATCAGCATCCATACCAGCACCATCATCACGAATGGTAAGCAGAATATGATCACCTTCTTGTGATGCTGAGAGCGTGACTGTACCTGTACGCGGTTTACCTGCAGCTTCACGCACATCTGGCATTTCAATACCATGGTCTACAGAGTTACGCACTAAGTGCACCAATGGATCAGCAAGTGCTTCAACAAGGTTTTTATCTAAATCGGTTTCTTCACCTACTAGCTGCAGATTAATGTCTTTTTTCAAGCTACGAGCTAAGTCACGAACTACGCGTGGGAAACGACCAAATACTTTCTTAATTGGCTGCATCCGGGTTTTCATTACCGCACCTTGTAAGTCTGCGGTTACCACGTCTAGGTTCGAGATGGCTTTACCCATTGACTCACTGTTGCTGTTATTCGCAAGACTTACCAAGCGGTTACGAACCAATACAAGCTCACCAACCATGTTCATGATTTCGTCAAGACGTTTGGTATCAACACGAACCGTTGTTTCTGCCTGTGGAGGCGGAGCCTTTTTCGGTGCCGCTGAAGCTGCTGGCGCTTTTGCAGGAGCTGGAGCAGGTTTACTAGCTGCAGCTGCAGGTTTCGGTGCAGGTGCAGGTGCAGGTGCCGGTTTAGAGGCTGCAGGCTGAGCAGGTTTTGTAGGTTCAGCTTTTGGTGGCTCTGGTGCTTTTTCCGCGGTTGAACTTTCCAATGATTGAGGAGCTGTGCCTTTGCCATGTAACTCGTCAAGAAGTGCCTCAAACTCATCATCACTAATTTCATCGTCTGAATCGCTGCTTGCTGCCTCTGCAGTAGGGGTGGCAGAGGCTGGCTCAATAGAACTTGTAGCTTCAGGCTTGGCAGTATTATCTTGTTTTACTTCCCCAAAATTACCAACACCGTGCAATTCATCTAATAAACTATCAAATTCATCATCGGTAATATCATCACTGTCACTGCTATTTGACTCAGGAGCAGATGCTGCTGGTCCTTGGCCTTTTCCATGCAGCTCATCTAACAGGCTTTCGAATTCATCTTCAGTGATTTCGTCAATATTTTGAGACTCAGCGCTGCTATCAGCAAGACCGCCGCCATCAAATAACATATCGAACGCAAATGGGTCATTTTCATCGATGTTGTCTGTTGCTGTATCTGCTGTGACTTCAGGCGTATCAACAACAACCTCTTCAACTGCTGGTTCTTCAGGTGCAACTGCAACGTCCTCTGCTACAGATAAATCTTCACCTGCAAGCTCTTCTGCAGTAGGCGGCTGACTTAATTTATGAAGGACTTCTAATAGGGCTGGATCTGCAGGCTCTGGTTGTTCGCGATTTTGAATCGTGGCGAACATTTCATTAATAGTATCAAGAGCTTGTAATATTACGTCCATTAGCTCAGGCGTAACAGTGCGTACACCTTGGCGTAATAAATCGAAAACATTCTCTGCGCCATGACAAGCATCAACAAGTTCAGTCATACTTAAGAAACCTGCACCACCTTTAACAGTGTGGAAGCCCCTAAAAATGGCGTTTAATAGATCTTTGTCTTCTGGGTTGTTTTCAAGCTCAACTAATTGCTCCGACAATAGCTCTAAGATTTCTCCTGCTTCAACAAGGAAATCCTGTAATATATCTTCATCGACTTCAAAGCTCATGCAGCTACTCTCCTCTTAGAAGCCCAGACTTGATAATAGATCATCGACTTCATCTTGTCCTGAAACAACATCATCGCGAGACTCTTTATCAATAATCGGCCCTTCAGGACCTGCTAGTGTGTCACTTGGTGCAGGTGCTTTTTCTATGGCCTGTTTTTCTTGTTGTTGATGACCATCTTCTTGACTGCCAAACACAGTTAAGAGATTAATTAAACTGTCTTCTACTTCTCGCACTAGTTCAATGACACGACGAATAACTTGTCCAGTTAAATCTTGATAATCCTGCGCCATCAGCACATTCGTCATCAAGCCTTGAAGCTCATCGGTTTTTGTGTGCGAGTTATTCATGAACTTATCTAGGCTATGACATAACGATTTAAATTCACCGAGTTCAATTTCTCGGTTCATTAAACGATCCCAAGTAGGCTTAATTGCAGCAATTTCATCAGCAAGTTGTTGCGCTATCGGTAAACTTGCTTCAACTGCATCCATAGTTTTATTGGCGGCACTTTCTGTCATTTCCATAACATAATTTAAGCGCTGCTTAGCATCTGGGATAGCGTCGGTAGTTAAATCAGCGAGACGAGTATCTAGGTCAAAGTTTTTTAACGCTTCATGAAGTTGACGCGTCAATTTACCGACTTCAGCAAACAACTCTGATTGCTCTTTTGACGCAGCATCAAGAATGAGCTTATCAGCTTTTTCTTGTTCACCATTTTCAAGATACTCAACAAGTTGACGAGCTTGCTCTAAACTTATTTGAGGCGCAGCAAGTGCTGACATAAGCCTCTCCCCTTAGATTAACCTAAACGTTCAAACACTTTTTCCAATTTGGTTTTAAGTGTCGCAGCAGTGAATGGTTTAACGATATAGCCATTAACACCTGCTTGAGCAGCAGCAACAATTTGTTCTTTTTTCGCTTCAGCTGTCACCATTAACACAGGAATATGCTTAAGGCTATCATCAGCACGAATTGCGCGTAACAAATCAATACCTTGCATACCAGGCATGTTCCAATCTGTTACAACAAAATCAAATTCTTGATTTTGTAGCATTGGCAATGCTGTTGAACCGTCGTCAGCTTCCTGCACATTGGTAAAACCTAAATCCCTTAATAGATTTTTAATGATACGTCTCATTGTAGAAAAATCATCAACAACAAGAATTTTCATGTTTTTATCCAAAACATCCTCCGGTGAGGTTTGAACCTTTATTTACTTACTACTAATTAATCCAGTCATTGATTTTTGCTTTGAGCTTAATCATCGCCTGACCATGTATTTGACTCACACGCGACTCGCTAACATCGAGTATGTGTCCTATTTCTTTTAAGTTCATTTCGTCGTTGTAGTACAAAGACAAAACGAGAGCATCTCTTTCTGGTAACGATTGGATAGCCGTTAATAGAGACTGGTTAAACCGCTCATTTTTAACGTTATTAAACGGTTTGTCTAGTCCTAAATCCTGACCTACTGGTGTGATGACATCTTCATCCACGCCTAAGTCTTCAATGCCTAATACTTTACTAGAATTTACATCATGTAGAATATGATGGTACTCATCCAGTGTAATATCAAGTTTTTCAGCTACTTCAGTGTCTTTTGGTTCACGATTTAACGTGCTCTCTAATTCGGCAATGGTTTCTGCCACTAGGCGGGCATTTCGGTGAACTGAACGTGGAGCCCAGTCACCTCGGCGAATTTCATCCAGCATAGCACCACGAATACGAATACCTGCGAAGGTTTCAAAACTAGCACCTTTGCTAGCATCAAAGTTTTTTGACGCTTCAATCAGGCCTATCATGCCTGATTGAATTAAATCATCGAGTTGCACACTGGCAGGTAAACGAGCAATTAGATGGCACGCCACTTTTTTCACTAAAGAGGCATGTTTTTCAACAATCGCATTTAAATTTTGTGCTGATTGATATCCCATCGCTTTATTCACCGATGTTGTCATAGTTAGCCGTTTACTAGTTTTTCAATAAAAAATTCTAAATGGCCAGACGGTTGATTAGGGATCGGCCATTTAACTGCTTTTGTTGCTAATGTTTTAAACGCCACCGCTGCTGGTGAATTCGGGAATAATTCAACGATTACTTTTTGACGGCGCGTAGACTTACGCATGTTCTCGTCATAAGGAATGGTTGCTACTAACTCCATCGAAACATCTAAAAAACGATCCGTTACTTTTGAAAGTTTAGCAAATAATTCTTGCCCTTCACGCAAACTGCGCACCATATTGGCAACAATTTTAAATTTATATACGCCATGCTCACGGCTAAGTACTTTTATAAGTGCGTAAGCATCAGTAATTGAGGTGGGTTCATCACATACAACTACAACAACGTCTTGGGCTGCACGAGAAAAGCTTAATACCATGTCTGAAATACCTGCGGCGGTATCAACAATTAAAATATCAAACTCAGTGTTTAACTCGCTAAATGCACGTATAAGACCTGCATGCTCAGATGGCGATAATTCAACCATACTTTGAGAACCAGACGTTGCTGGTACAATTTTGATTCCTGCAGGGCCTTCGACGAGAATTTCATCAAGCTCACACTCGCCCGACAAAACATGAGATAAGTTACGTTCAACACGAAGGCCAAGCATCACGTCACAGTTTGCCAAACCTAAATCGGCATCTAATACTAATACACGATTTCCTTGCTGGCCTAATGCGATTGCGGTGTTGAGTGAGACGTTGGTTTTACCCACTCCACCTTTACCGCCAGTAACAGCGATAACTTTAACGCCACTATTATTATTTTGATTCATTTTGCGCAGGCCGCTTGCTTGATCTAATACTGTGTTAATCATACATCCCTACTGTGTTCGACGCTACTGCTTGACGTCTTGAATGTTGTGCTTTTGCTCGTTTTAAATACAATTGTTCAGCTTTTTTCACTAGTTTTTCAGCATTCGCTACGCGAATATCCTCAGGAACGCGCTGACCGTTAGTAAGATACCCTATTGGCAGACGATTTTGAATCGCTATGCTAATAATCTCACCTAAACTTAAAGATTCATCCAATTTAGTGAAGATACAGCCACTTAGGTGAACCTTTTTAAAGTGTCTTACGGTTTCTTGCAACACATTTATCTGCGCTGTAGCACTTAATACTAAATAACTACGAATATCAACACGCTGATTACGCATTAAGGTGTTTAATTGTTCAGTTAAGCGTAAATCTCGTTGGCTCATACCCGCAGTGTCTATTAATACTAGACGCTTATTACGTAAATGGTATAACACTTCAGCTAATTCATTCGCATCTTTTACTTGCTTTACACCACAACCAATAATACGACCATAAGTAGCCAATTGTTCGTAGGCACCAATTCTGTATGTATCAGTGGTGATCAGTGCAACTTTATCAGCACCATATTTTTGTGCTCCAAGTGCTGCTAATTTCGCAACTGTGGTTGTTTTACCAACGCCCGTTGGACCAACTAGTGCAAAAACTCCACCTTGGCGTAGGATTTCGTTGTTAGTTGTATGCATTTGGTTTTCAACCATTTGCAGCAGCGCTTGCCATGCTTGTTGGCGAGATACATCATCAGGAATAAAACACGCCATTTGCTCAGCAACATCACGCTCAATCCCCATACCAGCTAAACGATCAATCATACAAGCGCGTGTTGGATCACGGCGCGCCATATCTTGTTGCATTAATCCAGATACTTGGTGTTCAAGTAATTGACGAATCGCATTCATTTCTTCGCGCATAGTCGTCATTTCTGATTGATTAGCTGGGGCTGAGTTTTTATGATCAGCGGGTGAGTCTAAATCATCAAAACCTGCGTCTAAATCGTCATCAAACCCTAGGCTATGAGCTTGAGTTTGTACACGAGGTGCTGCTTGCTGCTGATAACGAGGAGCTTGCTTATATTCAGGCTGTTGCTGCTCAAAGCTTGGTTCTTTTGGTTGATAATGTTCACTCGTATCAATACCAGATTGACTAAACATTGACGCCAGCTCTGGCGAACGAGGGCGTGGGGCTTGACGCTCAAGTAACGCTTGTAGGCTATCAGCAACTTTCGCTTGCGGCTCAGGTTTAGCACGCATTGGCTCAGGCTTAACAAAATTATGCTGTGGTGCAGGTGCTGATTGTGCCACTGCAGGTTTAGCTTCGGCTTTCGGGGCTGCTTTGTCGTAATCAACAGCTGCAACGATTTCAACGCCGTTAGCAAGCTTTTTGTTCGACATAATAACCGCATCAACACCTAACTCATCTTTCACTTCTTTCAGTGCAGTGCGCATATCTTTAGCAAAAAAACGTTTAATTTTCATGGTTCAACCCCTTTACTATCCTATTGTTGGCCTACTGAGCTGACAATCTTAATCTGTCTTTCGTCTGGCACCTCTTGATAAGACATCACCCTTAAACCTGGGATTGTGTACTTAACGAAACGAGATAACACAGTACGTAACATTCCTGACGTTAACAGTATCGAAGGTTCACCGGCCATTTCTTGGTTTTGATGCGCTTCATTCAATGATTGTTGAAGTCGCTCTGCAAGGCTTGGCTCTATTCCGGCACCTTCGTCACCTGCATTCTGAAGTGACTGATGCAACATCTGTTCCAACTCAGGCGCCAAGGTAATGACAGGGATCTCAGAAGACATACCAACAGCGTCTTGAACGATAAGTCTGCGAAGTGAAATTCGCACTGCAGCCGTTAGTACATCAGGGTCTTGGCTACGTGGACCATACTCAACAAGGGTTTGCACAATCGAGCGCATATCGCGAATTGCCACCCCTTCATTGAGTAAGTTTTGTAGCACTTTTACGATAGTAGTAAGTGGTAATACGTCAGGAACCAGTCCTTCAACAAGGCGAGGATGACTCTTCGCTAACATATCTAATAAGTTTTGTACTTCTTCATGACCAAGTAGTAAAGCAGCACTGTTCGTGAGTAACTGACTAATATGAGTTGCAACTACCGTTGCTGAATCAACGACGGTATAGCCAAGTGATTGTGCTTCATCTTTTTGGTCAGGTTTGATCCAAACCGCATCTAATCCAAATGCAGGGTCTTTTGTGGCAACCCCTTTGATTGGACCAAATACTTGGCCTGGATTAATCGCTAGCTCATCACCATGTTTAAGCTCACCCTCACCACTTGAAACACCCATCATAGTGATTCTGTATGCATTAGGGTCAAGTTCTAAGTTATCGCGAATATGCACAGGAGGCACCAAGAAACCAAGCTCCTGAGACAGTTTCTTACGCACACCTTTAATACGATTTAACAGTTCACCACCTTGAGATTGGTCAACAAGTGGAATTAAGCGATAACCCACTTCTAAGCCAATAACATCAACTTGCTGAACGTCATCCCAACCCAGCTCTTTTTGTTCTTGTTTATTGGCAACACCAGTACCAGGCGCACCACCATTTGCTTCTTGCTCTGCTTTTTCAGCTTCTGCTTTGGCTTTTTGTTGTTGTGTGAAATAAGCAAGGTAACCAAGTAAAGCACCTAAGCTTAAAAACGCGATGTGCGGCATACCTGGTACTAGACCCATGATGATCAGAATACCTGATGCAATATAAAGTGACTTTTCGTTACCTAGCTGTGTCTTAACTTGGTCGCCCATATTGTGCGACTCATTCTGACGAGTAACAACGATTGCAGTACCGATAGAAAGTAACAGTGAAGGCAGCTGTGCAACAAGACCATCACCAATAGTCAACAAGGTGTAGACTTCCATCGCACGGCTGAAAGATAAGTCATGTTGGATCATACCGACGAATAAACCACCAACGATATTGATCACTAGAATGACGATACCTGCTATTGCATCGCCTTTTACGAACTTACTAGCACCATCCATTGAACCATAGAAGTCGGCTTCACGGGTGACTTCTTCACGGCGTTCACGGGCTTGCTCTGCACTGATAAAACCTGCGTTTAAGTCAGCATCAATCGCCATTTGTTTACCAGGCATTGCGTCAAGAGTAAAGCGAGCTGATACTTCAGAAATACGGCCAGCACCTTTGGTGATAACCACAAAGTTAATAATGATTAAAATAAGGAAGACCACTAAACCAACAGCATAGTTACCGCCGATAACAACCGAGCCAAAGGCCTCGATAACTTTACCAGCTGCATCTCCACCATTATGACCTTCTAGCAATACCACACGGGTACTGGCAACATTCAGCGCTAAACGCATGATAGTTGCAATCAGTAGAACCGCCGGGAACATACCAAATTCAAGGGGCTTCATGGTATAAACCGTAACCAGTAACACCACGAGTGCTAAAGCAATATTAAACGAAAAAAGAATATCTAAAAGAAACGGAGGCAGAGGTAATATCACCATACCCAGCGCAGCAAGTACCATTAACGGCGTACCGATACCCTTAGCATATTCTTTTTTATCTCTGTTAAGTTGTTGTAATACCGCTTTAAATTCCATAATTCAACAATTTCAAAAAATTGACACTACACGGAATTTGCAATAACTATTCCAAGTTACAAATTTATACCAATTCGCTTAATTAAGTGATCTATTTTGAGGCAATAAAACCTCGTTGATAGCAAGGCAAAAATTTCGTTATTTAGTTGTTCTAAATCAGAAATTTTTAACGCAGATAGCGACAGGTTTAATCCCTCAAAATGATTAAAGTATTATTGCGGATTGGTATTATTAATATTTGTAAGCATCTGGTATTGGTAGCTTTTTATTGAGCGGAACAGGACGTTTTCCGCGCCCTTTTTGGAAGCGTTTTAACTGGAAAACATAAGCTAGCACTTGCGCTACTGCGGTAAATAGTTGATCAGGTATTTGCTGACCAACATCGGTAGTGTGATACAGCGCACGTGTAAGCATTGGTGATTCAACAATTGGCACGTCATTACCCTTTCCCACTTTACGAATTTGCATAGCAAGCTCGTCCACGCCTTTGGCAAGAACAATAGGCGCACCAGCTTTAGCTGTGTCGTATTTTAGTGCAACAGAATAGTGAGTCGGGTTGGTTACAATAACGTCTGCATCAGGAACATCTTGCATCATCCGCCTTTGCGACATTTCCCGCTGGGTTCGACGAATACGCGCTTTAATTTGCGGGTCACCCTCAGAGTTTTTGTATTCGTCTTTCACTTCTTGCAGGGTCATTTTTAGCTCTTTATGGTGTTTATGACTTTGGTAAGGAGCGTCAATGGCGGCAATAATAATTAATGTACAAGTTAGCCCAAGGAACATCCAAGATAAAATTTCAAGCGCATGAATAAAATTACTAGGGGCGCTTTCTTGGCTTAAATGTAGTATTTCATCAAAGAAGGTATTGATTAAAAACACCGCAAAACCGGCAACGACAGCAAACTTTAAAATAGACTTGACCAGCTCTACCCCAGCTTGAGGGCCAAGCATACGTTTTATGCCTTTAGCTGGTGACATTTTACTCGCTTTTGGTGCCGCCGCTTGCCAACTAAAGTTAAATCCTCCTAATAGTGTATTGCCTATAAAAGCTGCAATTACAATAATAAAAACAAACATTGCCATAGGGAATAGTAAAGCATCCGCAACTATTCCCCACACAGAGAACATTTTAGTGGTGTCGTAGGTTTCATTTCGATTAAGGCTTAATAAGCGCCCCATGACATTATAAAGTCCCTTACCAATTTCAGGACCATACAATAATAAAGAAATTGCCGAGAAGATAAGCACAAACATAGTGCCTAACTCTTTTGAGCGAGCAACCTGGCCTTTTTTCTTGGCGTCTTCTATTTTTTTTCCTGTGGGTTCTTCGGTTTTTTCTTGACCTGAATCTTCAGCCATGGCGCGCTCCTAAGGTGTACAACCAACTAGGCTGCACATTAACTCAACCATTTTTAACCACTGAAACTCAAATTGAGTCATAAAGTTACCTAGAGTAGCCCAAATAATCACAAGACCAGCCACCAAGGTAAACGGAAAACCTATCGAAAAAATATTTAATTGCGGTGCCGCACGGGTCATTACACCAAATGACATATTAATAACAAGCATCGCCGTCAGTGGCGCTAAAGCAAGCACCAAGGCAGTAGTAAACATCCAACCGCCCCATGTGACGATATCCCAGTAATGATCAACGGACCACCAAGTTCCATCGATTGGTAGTACCTCAAAGCTATGAATGACCATTTGAATCATCATTAAATGACCGTTAAATACGAAGAATAGCAAGGTAGCCAAAATTAAATAGAACTGACCAACCGCGGGGACATTCATGCCGTTAGATGGATCAACAACTGACGCAAAACCAAGACCAGTTTGCATTGCAAGTATTTGCCCAGCTAGTACAAAAGTGTTTAGTAATAGTACTGAAGCAAAGCCTATCGCCACACCAATAAGCATTTGCTGAATAACGACAAGGATCATTTCAAAGGAGAATAGGTTATTGAAGGTCGCTTGTGGCAGCATAGGCACAGCAACAAAGGTAACGACTACCGCTAAACCAAGTTTAATTCGAGTGGGTACATTCTTCGCACCAAGGCCTGCCATAATCATGATCATGGAGCTAATACGCACCAATGGTAGCAAAAAATCGCTGAGCCATTGAATAATGACAGCAAATGGAAATTCCATTTAGCCTGCAATCTCCGGTATCGACATCACTAAACGAGTAAAATAGTCCATAAGCTCTTGAGTGAACCAGTGACCGCCTAAAATTAATGCACTAATTGTAATTAACAAACGGGGTAAAAAGCTTAATGTTTGCTCATTGATGGATGTTGCCGCTTGAAAAACTGCCACCACAAGACCGACTAACAAGCCTGGCACCACAATTGCCGATACCAATTTAATGACTAAAAATAGTGCATCACTCAGAATATCGACAAAAATTTCCGGTTCCATTTTGTCTCTCCTAACTAATTATGTGCCTTGAAGTGCATTGTTACACCCCGAGCCCGAAACTCTTAGCAAGTGTGCCCATAACAAGACCCCAGCCATCAACTAACACGAATAGCATGATCTTAAATGGTAAAGATACAATCATCGGCGAAAGCATCATCATACCCATGGCCATTAATACGGAGGCCACAACCAAATCCACAATCAAAAAGGGAATGAAAAACATAAAACCAATGATAAAGGCCGTTTGCAGTTCACTGGTAACAAAGGCTGGGATTAAAACAATCAGTGGGGTGTCTTCTGGCGAGTCTAATTGCTCATAACCAGCTATTTTCGCAAAGGTCTCTAAATCTTTTATACGAACTTGCGAGAGCATAAAAGCTTTCATTGGCTCTTTAGCAAGCTCAAGTGCTTGTACTGAGGTAACTTGCTCATTCAAGTATGGCTCAATAGCGCGCTCATTCACCTGCTGATAAATTGGCGCCATAATAAAAATACTTAAAAACAGCGACATACCTAACAAAATTTGATTCGATGGCGTCTGTTGTAAGCCTATTGCTTGGCGTAATATTGCCAGTACCACAATAATGCGTGTAAATGAGGTCATCATAATCACTGCCGCTGGAATGAAGCTCAGCGCAGTCATGATCGCTAACACTTGTAGCGTCACAGAGTAATCTTGAGAACCATCAGGGTTAGTGGTAATAGTCAGGGCTTCTATACCCTCAGCGTTAACCGACGGCAAAAACAGCAAACTTGCTAAAATAAGTATCCACTTGATCATAGCGTTAATTCTTTTTATTTGAAGGTGATTGTGGGTTCAGTAGCTTACCAAACTTCTTGGCAAGTTCTGGGAGTTCTTTTTCTTGTAAAGGTGTCTCTAGCTTATGCAAGTAATTAATACTATGCGGGGTAACACCAATTAAGTGTTGAGCGTTATCAATTTCAATAACCATCAAACGTTCACGGGAGCCTAAGGGCAAGCTACGCACTACTTTAAACTCATCACTGTTGGCAAGGTTTGGGTTTAATTTTTTTACCAAAAAAGCCAAGGCAATAATAACCACAAGCACTAAAAGCAAAGACATCACCATAGACAATAAATCTGCCGTTGGTGATGCCGTGGGAAATACAGTGCTCGACGCACTTGTTAAAGCAACTAAAGCATTCATCGTAACTTTTTAATACGTTCAACTTGGCTAATAACGTCAGTTAAACGAATACCGAACTTATCATTTACTACGACTACTTCACCATGCGCAATCAGGGTGCCATTAACCAATACATCAAGTGGCTCACCAGCTACTCGATCTAGTTCGACCACTGAACCTTGGTTGAGCTGTAATAGATTACGAATGTTGATTTTTGAACGACCCACTTCCATCGAAATAGTAACAGGAATGTCCAAGATAGTATCAAGTTTACGTTTTTCGTCGCCAGACAGCTCATGTCTTTCATCTTTTAGTTCATCAAGTTCAGCCACAGCCGCATCACCTGAACCACCTTCGGCTTCTTCAGCTTCGGCCAATGCCGCAGCCCATTCGTCCATTGTATCTTGATCATCACTCATTATGTTTAACCTTATAAATCGACTACCAGTCTAAATCCACACCTTCTGATAGATGTAGATCTTCTTCTAGTTCTGCTAATTCTGCATCTGAATCCAGTTTTTTGCCACCTTTTGTGAACACATGTAGTTCTGACTTAACTGATTCAGGGCGTTTAATTTTTTCGCTAATTTGTAGTGCAACATTGTCACGAGAACGACCCATTTTTGCTCTAAAGGTCGGCAATTCTTCTACAAAGACGGTGATATGTTCTGGCATTTCCACAGGGATAATATCGCCAGCTTTAAGCTCCATGATTTGTTGTAGTGTTAAATCGACCTCAAGTAATTGAGTCGACAAATCCACTTCAACATCCATGATCTCATCACGCAATGCTTTACTCCAACGTAGGTCAGTGTCTTCGGTGTCTGATTGCACACCGGCATCGAGTAATTCACGAATAGGCTCAAGCATAGAGTACGGCAGTGCAATATGGAAATCACCACCACCACCATCTAGCTCAATATGGAAAGAGCTAATAACAACGACTTCAGTTGGACTTACGATGTTAGCCATCGCAGGGTTAACTTCTGAGTCAAGGTACTCAAAAGATACATCCATTACCGGTGCCCATGCTTCTTTATAATCTTCAAAGATAATTTTAAGCAGCATTTGAACGATACGACGCTCTGTAGGGGTAAATTCTCGGCCTTCAATTTTTGCATGATAGCGACCATCTCCACCAAAAAAGTTATCCACTAAAATGAATACTAATCGGGCTTCCATGGTAATTAGGCCTGTGCCCTTCAAAGGACGAAAACGTACCATGTTCAAACTGGTTGGCACGAATAAGGTGTGAATATATTCGCCAAATTTAATCATTTGCACGCCGTTAATCGACACCTCTGCGGTGCGGCGCATCATGTTAAATAAGCTAATTCGCATATGACGGGCAAAACGTTCATTCACGATCTCCAGGGTCGGCATACGACCACGGACAATACGATCTTGTGATGAGAAGTCATACTGTAAGGTATTACTGTCTAAGTCATCACCTTCGTGAATATCTTCCTCTTCGACTTCGTCGACGCCATGTAAGAGCGCATCAATTTCGTCTTGAGATAATAAATCGCTCACGCTGACCCCTTATTGCATCACAAAGCCGGTAAATAATACCCGCTCTATCACTTTGCTACCTTCAACATCACTTAATGCTGATTGTACTTTTTCAAGTGCAGCGACACGCACTGACTCTTTACCTTCGCTAGTACCTAATTCATCTGCGGTCGTTGTTGAAAGAACGCCAAGTAAGGTACTTTCGATAAGTGGAATGTGTTTTTTGGCAGTTTCTTCGTTTACTTCACCGCGCACTAGTAGCTGAACTTTTATCTGTACGATACGGTCTCGACTAGCACCGGGTACATTAAATACAAATGGACGTGGCATTGCGACATATAAAGCCGAACCAATTTGTGCGGAGCTCGATGGTGCAGCGGACTCAGTCACTGTGGTTTCATCTGCTAGGCTTTCTTCAGGGGCATCATCGCCCATAAATAAAAAGTACCCTGCAGCTGCACCAACTATCAACACTACAGCAGCAATGATGATTATTAGTTTCTTTTTGCCTTTACCCGTATCTTCTATTTCTAAATTTGCTTCTTCGGCCATTGTCACTTCCCTCAAAGTTACAGCAATCTGTTCATCAGGCTGTAACTATTTTATTTCTTATAATAGCAGGACTTATGCATAGTAATCTATTGATGATGAAGATTGTTGTCGAGAAGTTTCTGAGCTTTGCGCTGTTACTTCTTGTTGCTGCTCTTGTGTTTGTTGTTTTCCAGCGAACTGCCCTTGCCCTGACTGCTCTTGTTGTTGCTCAGGGTTACCCTGCTGAATACTACTCTCACCAAGTTCAATACCTTGCTGCGCTAGCATCTCTCGTAAACGTGGCATTGACTGCTCTAAAGCTTCTTTTGCTTGCTGATTTTGTACAACAAAATTAATTTGAGCTTGCTCAGCATCGCTACGTATACGAATTTGCATACTGCCCATTTCTGGCGGGTCTAAGCGAATTTCAGCTTCTTTATTATTGATATTTAATAATGCACTAACACGCTCTTGAAGCATTTTTGCTGCATCACTTTTTATAATGTTAATCGCTTGCATTACTCCAGGGTCAAGGGCCACTGATTTAGATTGAGCCTGGGTTTGTGCTGTTGTTTGCGTATGCATTGTTTGTACTTCAAGCGCTTGCTCGTATTGTTGATGAGCCATTTCATAAGCACCTGGTTGTACTGTTGCATTTGCTTGAGCCGTAATCTGAGTAAATAACTGAGCTACGCGCGGGGTAACAGCTTCTTGTGTGCGTTCGGTATTGAGTTTTGTATCCAGTTCTGTTGTGACGTCATCACCAGTCATTGCTTTGCTTGCATCAGCTGTGACTTGCGCTGAGCTATTTTGTTTCGCCTTGCTATGTTCAGCTGTGACTGTTGCTGCGGGAACAGACATTGCTGTGGCTGTTGCTGCGGGAACAGGCATTGCTGTGGCTGTATTTACTTTAGCTGGAGCATTAATAGCCTCTGTGAGCAAGGTTTGTGCCGCAGAGAGCTTTTCGTACTGAGCAGTGCCCGGCGTTAACGTTTGCAGTTGAGTATTCACTTTATTTAAAAGCGCTTGCTGTTCATCCTTAGTCAACGCCGTGATTTGCTTTTCGACGCCTGTAGGTAACTTGTTATCTATAGCCTTATTGTCAGCTAATTTAGTATCTTGTTTTGCCTGATTTTCATTAGCAATGTCTTGTTCTACAGCAAATTGTGATACAGGACTTTGTGCTGCTGACTTGCTATTGCTTAATTCAGACAATAGCGACTTGATTGTTGCCACCTCATCAGCGCTGAGTTTATTATCAGCTTTCAGTTGATTTATTTGTTGCTCAAGTTGCTTTTGCTGTTCAGAGGTTAGCGACAAACCTTTAGCGAACTCACTCACAGCCTCTCCATCACCACTTTGTACCTTAGCGAATAGGCCAACGATTGAGTTATCTGTCACTTTCTTGTCGATGATGCTTGCTGCAGATTTATCAACGTGGCTTTGAGTTTGTTTTGAACTAACTTCGCTCGTTTTACCTTCTAAATCCGCAGTCTGCAGTTTTTGAGTAGATTTCAACAGAGCATCTAATTCAACATCAGCCTTTTTACCGCCTGTTTGTTCAGTTGCATTATTAAGATTACTTACCTGAGGTTTTGTATCAGGGGTATTAACAGCAGAAACACCCTGCTTTCCTTTATCGGTTAATGGGCTGTCAATAACTTGGGTTATGCTATCTTTTGGTGGTAAATCACCCATCGCTTTTAATTGATTATCAACAGCTGTCGCAACTTTAGATCTAGGCATTAAGCTGTCAGTTGAATTGTCATCATCTGCTAAGACTTTTGAATCATCAGTTTGTGAAACGTCTGTCATCGGTAAAGGTAAAACTGGCGTAATGGTATCGATTGGGGTTGGTTTTTTTTCAACAACAACTGGGCTAACATCATTATTTTCAATCAGTTTATTAACACGAGTACTTATACCTTGAGCTGCATTAATTTGCGCAAGCAGTGAGTTTTCTTCATCTTCTACAAGTGCAAGTTCATCACTTTGCTCTTTAGTTACAGCTTCATTACGAATATCTGGACTTGTTTTAGATTGCTGTTCTGAAGAGGTGGTAGTGGTAGCAGTTGCAGCTTTAGCATCAGCAGCTGTGCTTTCATCACCAGGTTTAGCATCTGATTTAGGCTCTTCAGAAGTACTGATAGCTTTAGTTTCATCAACTGAGTCAGCACCTGCATCACTTTTTGCTTGCGCGTTTGCCGCTTCACTTGCTTGTGTTAGTGAAGTTAAAAAACTTAAGCCCGATGCTTTGTCGCTAGACTCTGATTCTTTGCCTGAAAAACCAGTACCTTGCTCAGTTTTAACCTGCAAATTGATATCACTGATCGCCATAATTCACCTAAAACTAAAGAGGCAATTTGCCGCCGCAAGTGCCAAAATTAATGCTACTGGTTAGGTAAATGCAATTAACATGCCTAAAAAAGGTCGTATTTTAGAGAAGTGTGTTTTTAAGTTGACGTTGATAAAACTGATTTGAAGCGAACTCATCCAGCATTTTTTGCTCCGCTTTAGCCACTTGCATCGCTTGTTTTTCAGCTTGCTTTTCGATTAACTTCGCAACTGCTTTAGCTTTCACTTGCTGTTTTAACCACAATGCTTTTCGCTGCGTAACAACTTGCTTTGCGGTATTCACAGTGCTTGCTTGCTGACGTATCGCTTCTTCAATTTTTGCGATAAAGGCATGATATTGACTAAACCCGGCACTAGACAAACCAGAGCGACCTTTCAAATGTAACTGCTGAGAATACTCCATGCGAAAGTTATTCAGCCCTTGCAGTTTTTGTTGGTTACTTTGTAAGTGCTGCTGCGCTTTTAAGTAATCCATGCGTAGAGACTCTTCTTTATCGCTCTCAAGCTTTAACAATAAATCAAGTTTACTTTTAGCCATTAACCTTGTCCTAATAACTGCGCAAGACCTTGTAGACCATCATCATAACTGATCACATCTTTCATGCCTTGCTGAAGGAATTGATTCACACGTGGCATCATATTAATTGCTTGGTCAAGCATAGGGTCGGTGCCTTTTTGATACGCACCGAGTGTGATCATATCTTTGTTCTGTTGATACATTGAATACACTTGTTTTAGCACGCGAGCTTGTTGCATATGCGCTTCAGATACAACCTGTGGCATAACACGAGAAATCGATTTTTCAATATCAATAGCAGGATAATGACCACTGTCGGCTAAATCTCGAGATAAAACAATGTGGCCGTCTAAAATAGCACGGGCAGAGTCAGCAATTGGGTCTTGCATATCATCCCCTTCACTAAGCACAGTGAAAAACGCGGTGATCGCACCTTGCCCTTCACCACCATTACCGGCACGCTCCACCAGCGCAGGCAGTTTAGCAAATACTGAAGGCGGATAACCCTTCGTAGCTGGAGGCTCACCAACCGCTAAGGCAATTTCACGTTGCGCCATGGCATAACGGGTAACAGAGTCAAGTAATAACAACACATTAAGACCTTGATCACGAAAATATTCAGCAATGGTCACTGCACTTTCACAACCTTTTAAACGCATTAATGGCGAGGCATCGGCTGGAGCGGCAACTACCACCGAGCGCTTGCGACCTTCAACACCTAAAATTTCTTCAATGAACTCTTTTACCTCACGACCACGCTCACCCACAAGGCCAACAACGATTACATCAGCTTCAGAGCCGCGAGTCATCATACCTAGTAGCACTGATTTACCGACACCTGAGCCTGCAAACAGACCCATACGCTGGCCTTGACCTACAGTAATAACGGAGTTGATGGCTCGAACACCTACATCCATAGGCTGACTAATAGGACGTCTTGCCAGCGGGTTTATTGGACTTTGTGCAAACTTTAGATGATGCTCAGCATTTATGGCACCTAAGCCATCAAGCGGCCGACCGAGACCATCCACCACTCGGCCAAGTAAGCTCATTCCTACAGGCAACCCTGTTTCGTTTACTTTTGGAATAACTCGCGCACCTGGCAGTACACCAGAGATATGATCATTCGGCATCAAGTAAAGTGTTTGGTCATTAAAACCAACCACTTCAGCATCAACAAATCCATTGATGGTCTCAATTTTACATTGACTGCCAACCGGTGCTCTAAGCCCTTTTGCTTCAAGTGTTAAACCAACGACACGCGTCAGAATACCAGCAACAGCAGGTTTGGGAGCCTTGATATGTTTTTCATAGCGCTGTAAGCGTTCGCTTAGAGTCATAGATTGAGCACTCATAATGAGCCTAAAAAGTGTTAGATACCACTGCTATGCAAAAAGTTTTCCAACGTTTCTTTGACGCGGGTCTTAATTGTCATATCTAAGGATGATTGTGGGGTTTTAATTTCACAGCCACCACGATCTAATGTGGGTTCTGCGATTAACTGCCAATGATTATCTGCTATGGTTTGCTCGCCATAACTTTGGGTAATTAAATCGATATCATCAGGGTGTAAGTGAATACGTACTTTCGCTTGTTCTTCACCCAAAGCGTCAATAGCCTGCTTTAAAGCATGCAAAATGACTTCTGGTGAAGTTTTAATTTCTTGATAAACTAATACTTCAGTTAACATGACCGCTAGCTGCACTAACTGCTTTTCTGCACTTTCATCTACTTTAGATAAAGGCTGAGAAAGGCTATCGAGCAAGCTTCTCAAGTTAGTGAGCTGCTCTTCTAAAATAGGCTTAATTTCTTCTTGGCCTTGCTCCTTACCAAGCTCAACACCTTCTTTAAACCCCGCTTCTTTACCTTCATGAGCGCCTTTTTCAAAACCGTCTATGTAACCTTGCTCATGGCCTTGCTTTAGTCCCTCTTCAAAGGCATCTTGACGGATTTTTTCAAGTTCAGCCATAGTCAATGACGGGATTTCAGGCTCTTCTGGTTGTTCGTCAGCTTGTTGTTTTTGCTGTTCTTTACGATATAAATCAGCTAGAGGCGTGCCGTATGCAGTTGAGCGCCCAGCAAGTTTTTTTGTATCTTGCGTAACTTCAGGGATTGGCCAGTTTTCAAGTAATTCATCAGCAGCTTCGCTGGCATGCACTGGACGTCCGGTATGAAAAGAAGACTTACTCATGGCTTACAGGAACTCCTCACCACCACCGCCACCAAGCATAATCTCGCCTGAGTCAGCCAAACGACGTGCCGTAGAAAGAATTTCTTTCTGTGCAGCTTCAACTTCACTAATACGAACAGGGCCCATCGCCTCAAGATCATCAGCGAGTAATTCAGCGGCACGTTTTGACATGTTACTTAAAATTTTCTCTTTCAATGCTTCATCTGTGCCTTTAATTGCTTTCATTAATACATCTTGCTGTACTTCACGAAGAATCGCTTGAATACCACGGTCTTCAACATCCATTAAGTTCTCAAAGACAAACATAAGGTCTTGGATTTGCTGCGACATCTCTTCATCGTGTTCACGGATTGAATCCATTAACTGACCTTCAACATTGGTATCTAGGTAGTTCATGATATCAGCAGCAGCTTTCAAGCCGCCCATTTTCGCAGCTTGCGCACCAGCTTGACCGGCGAATTGTTTCTCCATGATTTCATTCAACTCTTGTAATGCTGCCGGTTGAACTTCTTCAAGATTAGCAATACGCATAGTTAAATCTAAACGCACTTTCTCTGGGAATTGCGACAAAATTTCTGCTGATTGCTCTGGTTCTAAATAAGATAAAACAATGGTTTGAATCTGAGGGTGCTCATTGCGAATAATATTCGCCACTTGTTTTGAGTCCATCCACTTCAGTGAATCAAGACCTTTCGCACCTGACCCCATGACAATTTGGTCAATAAGGCTGGCGGCTTTATCTTCACCAAGCGCTGCGGTAAGCGCTTTTTTGATAAAGTCTTCAGACTGGAAGCCAATGGTACTGAAGCTTTGAATTTGCTCAATAAACAAATTATGGACTGCACTAATTTTCGCTTGCGATAAATCATCAAGCGCAGCCATTGCCATCCCCACTTTTTGCACTTGCTTAGGCTCTAAGTGTTTAAGGATTTGCGCAGCATCTTCTTCTGATAAGCTCAGCAATAAGATTGCCGCCTTATCAACGCCGTCTAATTTATCAACATCAAACGCCGGTGGTAATTGTTTTTGTTCTTGATCAGTCATCTTCTGTTAACCACGCTTTCACTACTTGAGAAGACAGTTCTGGTTCATTTGCAACCAATGCACGAACTGCTTTGAGTAAATCTTCATCGCCATGTAAGTCTGGCAGCTGTAGTGTACCATCACTTGAGAATCCTACAGCAGCAGAGTCAAAGTCTTTATTTAGCATATCTAGCGTGCTATCACCAATATCTACACCAGCACTTAATGCATCTTCATCATATTCCTCTAGTGTATCGTCTGGGTAAATTAGACGTTTCAACATAGGTCTTACTACAAAGACAATCAATACAATGATAACCAGAGCACCTAATGCTAAGCGTAGCATCTTCATGAACCAATCTTGCTCCCAAAGCGGAACTTCAATTGCTTCCCCAACATCTTCACGAACAAATGGTACTGTTACAACTTCAAGTGCATCACCACGTTGCATATCAAAACCAACACCACCTTGTAGTAAGCGACGAATATTTGACAATGCTTCTACAGAGCGAGGAACCATGGTTGTTTCACCGTTTTCACCCACTTGCGGCACATAATCAACGGCAACTGAAACGCTTATGCGACGGATAACACCGGTTTGCTGACGCTTATGCGAAATAGTTGTATCAAGCTCGTAGTTGCGTGTTGCTTCTTTATGCGAACGGCTAGGATTCGTTGCTGAACCCGCACTACCTTGGCCAGCAATTTCAGGAATATTAGAGTTTACTGGCGGCTGATTAGTTAGCGCACCAGGAATGCCGACAGCGAGGCCACCTATGTTATTTTCTTCGAAAGTTGTTTCACTGCGCACTGCCGGTAAATCTGGGTTATAACGTTTTTGTGTTTCTTCGACTGCGCTGAAATCCATGTTTAAATCGACTTGTGCAGTATAGTTACCTAGGCCCACTACAGGAATTAGAATACTATCGATTTTATTTAAGTACTCTTCTTCACGCTTACGCTCAATTTCATACTCTTTACGAGAGCGTGCCGCGAGTGAGTTTTGTGAACCAGAATTAAGTAAGCGACCATTTTGATCAGTCACGGTAACACGCTCTGGCGATAAACCTTGTACCGCTGAGGCAACAATATCAACCACTGAGTCAACTTCTTCACCATCAAGCGAACGGCCACGTTTTAAGGTTAGCACTACTGTAGCTGAGGGCTGTTTTTCGCGACGAGCGAATACGTTTTCTTTTGGAATAGCTAAAAGTACTTTGGCGCGAGTAACATTTTTTAGCTCTTCGATGGTACGCGCAAGCTGTTGCTCACGACCATGTTTTAAACGTTCACGTTCAAGGCGTTGGCTTACACCAAATCCCATGTCTTGCATGATGATGTCAGTACCTGAGCTTGGCGCTTGCTCTAGGCCTTCACGAGCCATCAATAGCTTTATGTTTTGGTATTCACCTTCTTCAACAGAGATGACGTTACCATCGAGTTCGTAATCAATCTTTTGAGCGTCTAAAAAGTCCAACGTTTGAATAAGCTCTTCCGTTGGCATTTTACCAAGCGGACGCATATCTGGCTGACGAGCCCAAATAATAATGAAAATTGCGATAGCCAAACAGATTGCCAAAGCAATCACTAAGGTAACCTGACGTAAAACGTCTACTCCGTTTAAGGCACTTAGGTAGCCTGACTTTTGCTCTTGTTGATCATCGGTATCGGTTGAATCGATACCACCGCCTGCTAAGGCTAGATCAGTTGATTGATTAGATTGCGCCACAATAATTCTCCACTACCTAGTTACACAGGCATGTTCATGATTTCTTTATAAGCTTCAACAAGTTTGTTTCGAACCTGAACCGTTGCTTCAAATGCCACTGATGACTTTTGCGAAGCAATCATCACATCAGCTAAAGAAACACTGCGGTCGCCCATTTCCATTGCCGTTACTTTTTGCTTAGCGTCTTGTTGTAAGCCATTCACTGTATCAAGTGCATTAGTAAGTAAATCACCAAACTGTGCCGACGATGTTGGCTGAGTTTGTGTTGGTAAATTATTAATTGAGTTGCTACGGCCTGCTTCTAAGGCCATAGATTGCATTTCTTGAAATAATGCGCTGTTTTGAACTTTCATAATACTCTCTGACAATGCAGTTTACTTATGAACTGATAAAGCACAAACCGTGCCACAAAATAAACACAACAATTTCAACAATTTAAGCAGCAATCTTGGTTTGTCAGAGTTTTGACAGCAAACAAGCTCACAAAAATGTGAGCTTGTTTGCTTAACTTTTTGGAAGGAATCTATGCAGGTAAGGCTATACCTAAGTCTCGCATTTGCGCCAGTTTATAACGTAAAGTGCGTGGACTAATACCTAAGGTTTCTGCAACCTCTTTGCGCTTACCATTACAGCGCGCTAAGGTTTCTAAAATAATACGATGCTCTTTATCTTTCAGCTCGTCTTTGTAATTACCTTGCTCGCTTACTTGTGGCACGGTATCTAAATTAACCTCTACAGGCTGCTCTTGATAAGCCGGTGCATTGTGTGATGGCGTAGCGACTGGCTTGATATCCGCAGATAACAACTCTTCAATAAAAACATCGTCTTGATGAATACTATTACCATCACATAATATCAACGCCCGTTGAATAACGTTATCAAGCTCTCGTACGTTACCTGGCCAAGCATGCGATAGCAGCTTTTGTTTCGCACTCTCACTTAGTTGAGCGATAGGCTCTTTACTTTTAAGGCAATGACGCTCTATCAAATGCTCAGCCAATACAATAATATCGCCAGGACGCTCAGCCAGTGGTTTCCACATTAGCGGGAACACATTTAAGCGATAATATAAATCTTCTCTAAATAGATTTTCGCTCACCGCTTCTTTTAAATCTCGGTTACTTGTGGCGAGTACGCGAACATCAAGTTCAATAGTTTTACGTCCGCCTAAGCGCTCTACTTCGCGCTCTTGAAGTACACGCAGTAATTTAGCTTGTAAGCCTAAATCCATCTCAGTAATTTCATCAAGTAAGATGGTACCACCTTGAGCTTGCTCAAATTTACCAGGACAGGCTTGAATAGCGCCGGTAAACGCCCCTTTTTCGTAACCAAATAAGGTTGCTTCAAGCATATTTTCCGGAATAGCCGCGCAGTTAATAGCAACAAAGGGGGCATCGCTACGATTTGATTTGTCGTGGATAAAACGAGCCAACACTTCTTTACCCGAGCCACTTGGGCCGAGTACCATAACACTGGCATCGGAGCGCGCAACTTTACTCGCAAGTTCTAATAGCTTAATGCTCGATGGATCGGCAACAATTGGGCCATCAGTTTCTTTTTCCTTTTCAGGCAAATAACGGCTCACCATGTTAAGAAGCACTTCTGGGGCAAACGGTTTTGCCATGTAATCAATCGCGCCTAGACGCATTGCTTCTACAGCATCATCAATGGTGGCATAGGCCGTCATCATTAATACCGGCAGCTCAGGATAATTAAGTTTAATGCTACGTAGTAGGTCAAGGCCGCTCATAGCGCCCATTTGCACGTCGCTAACAACCAATGAATAGCTATTTTGCTTAAGCAAGATCATCGCTTGTTCAGCGCTATCTGCAGCAACGCAATCAATACCCGACATTTCAAGGGTATCGATTAGCGCTTCTCGTAAG
Source organism: Pseudoalteromonas apostichopi (assembly GCF_030297135.1). Taxonomy (NCBI): domain Bacteria; kingdom Pseudomonadati; phylum Pseudomonadota; class Gammaproteobacteria; order Alteromonadales; family Pseudoalteromonadaceae; genus Pseudoalteromonas; species Pseudoalteromonas apostichopi. The sequence continues at coordinate 2,733,614 of NZ_AP028065.1, read as the reverse complement.
CCTGCGTCGTCTTCAACGACTAAAATAGAGTTAGTATTCATTTTGCCTCCGCTGACATTGGTTCTGCACTAATTGGCAAGATCAAACTAAAACATGCTCCCCCATGAGCATTATTAGTCACTTCAACCCGTCCTTGGTGCGCATTGGCGACTGAACTTACAACTGCAAGTCCAAGCCCCGTGCCTTGGCTTTTGGTAGTGTAAAAAGGTTCGAATAATTTGTTGGCATGGCGTAAATCAACACCCGGGCCATTATCACTGACACTGATGCGAACACAGTTTTCGCTAGTTTCGTCACGCTCAGCACTCAGTGTTACAACAGCCTCAGAGCCAATGATTTGAATACTGTTATGGATCAGGTTTTGAATAGCGCTCGCCAGAGCGCTTTTATTACCCACAATTTCAATATCTGGCTCTGGTAAGTTCACGCTAAGTTCACTGTTATTTTGAGCAACCATAGCATCAGCACCCGCTTTTACTTCATTAAGTAACTGCTGCATCGACACACTTTCGACCACTTGTTGCTCGCCACTTTTGGCAAATAACAGCATGTCATTCACTTGGGTTTCTAAATCTTTTAAACGCGACATTAGCTTTGTATGAAAATTACCACGAGAACTTTCTGGGAGACGCTTTGAGCCTAAATTTGCGGCATATAACATGGCAGCAGATAGCGGCGTCCTGACTTGATGAGCAAGCGAAGCAACCATTTTGCCAAGCGCACTTAAGCGCTGCATATGTGCCATCCGCTTTTGTAAACGTCTGGTTTCAGTTAAATCTGTCATTAAAATTAACTGTCCTGGCTCTGGGGCAAGCGCAGTAATATCAAGCTTAATTAAACGACCATCTTTGAGTGATACTTCATGCCCATCATCTTGTTGTGGTCGAAATGAACGTTGAATAACGCTAAACCACTTTTCACCTTCAAGGGGCTCACCTAGCATATCAATGGCAATTTGATTTGCTTTCGCGATCATACCTCGGCCATCTAAAACAACTACACCTGCGGGCATAGTATCCACCAAATGACCCAACCAGCTGGCTTGTTGGCGCAACTCGCTCAACTCACCCACATACTCTTCTTGTAGTAAGCATGGGTTATATTGTTTGGCTGTGATAAATTGTGGTTTTAGGACATTTGCTAAGGCCATAATCAATACTCAAAAAATCGTGTCTACCTAGCTAGATGCACAATTCGTACCAAATTTATTTTTGTTTTATTTCAATAAATTAAAGACAAAAACAACACTGACAAAAAAATGACAATCGCGAGGGAATAATGCAAAAAGAACACCATTGTCGTTGCCCATGGCTCGATACCAGCAAAGAAGATTATGTGGCCTATCATGACCAAGAATGGGGGGTGCCATTATATGATGATCACCGTTTATTTGAGTTTATAACCTTAGAGTCAGCACAAGCGGGACTGAGTTGGTATACCATACTTAAAAAGCGTGATGGCTATCGCAGTGCCTTCAAAAACTTTGTAGTTGAAGAGGTTGCCCAAATGACCGAAGACGACGTCGAACGGTTAATGCAGTTTGAAGGCATTATTCGTAATCGCGCCAAAATAGCTGCGACTATCAATAACGCACAACGTTTTATTGAAATTCAAAAAGAGTTTGGCAGCTTCTCAAACTACCAATGGCAGTTTGTTGATGGCAAGCCTTTGGTAAACAACCTTGATAAATTAGAAGACTATCCGGCTATTACTGAAGCCTCAACAGCATTTGCCAAAGATTTAAAAAAGCGCGGCTTTAAGTTTTTAGGTCCAACCACTGTGTATGCGCATATGCAAGCCTGCGGCATGGTAAATGATCATAGCAATGATTGCTTTAGAAAGGCTGAGATAATCAGTGAGTACGAATAGATAAAATCGAGGAAGTCACCTAACGCGGCTTAGTCGCGCGTTAGGTTATATTTCTTCATTTTTTCGACCAGTGTGGTGCGGCGAACACCTAAAATTTCTGCTGCACGTGCAACAACATAATCGTAGCGCTCTAATGCTTGGCTGATTAAGCTGATTTCTAGCTCAGCAAGATACTCTTTCAGCTCAATGCCTTCATCAGGGAGTAAACCTGAGTCAACCGTTGTTGCTGGTACATCAGGTTCTTCATCATCATAATCACTAAAGCCAGTGCTGAAAATATCGTTGAACGCATCTCGCTCCATCAACTCTTCAGGGTACTCAGGCTCATAAGCCTCAACTTCGATATAACGATATTTAGCTGGAAGGTCTGGCACATCAACCACTTTATCAGGAAACATGATCACCATACGCTCAACTAAATTAGCAAGCTCACGAATATTCCCCGGCCACGCATGCTCTTTTAAGCTTTGAATCGCACGCTCAGTAAATTTGGCCGTTGTGCCACTTTGCTCGTTAACACGACGCATTAACTCTTTTAAAAGTAGAGGAATGTCGTCGGCACGTTCACTAAGCGAAGGGTTTTCAATTGGAAACACGTTTAAGCGATAAAAAAGGTCTTCACGGAAGTCGCCCTTTTCAATCATTTCTTCAAGGTTACGGTGAGTTGCAGCAATAATTCGTACGTCAGCTTGAATAGGCTTAGTACCCCCTACTCGCTCATAGCTACGCTCTTGCAACACACGTAGTAGTTTAACCTGCATTTGCAAAGGCATATCACCAATTTCATCTAAAAACAGCGTGCCGCCTTGCGCTAATTCAAAGCGCCCTTTTCGTGCAGAAATAGCGCCCGTAAAAGCCCCCTTTTCATGGCCAAATAGCTCACTTTCTAGAAGCTCGCCAGGGATAGCACCACAGTTTACCGGCACAAATGGTCCGGTATTGCGTTTAGAGAGTAAATGAACGTTACGTGCAACAACTTCTTTACCTGTGCCTGACTCACCTAAGATCAACACATTTGCATCGGTTTTTGCTACTTGCTCAATTAAAAAGCGCACATCTTTTACAGCTTCGGTTTCACCGACTAAACCATCAAATGACTTATTGGATTTAGCTTGTTTATGGTCACCCGGTAGCATGCGCTGATATTGCTGACAATCATGCAATAGCTGAGTAGTTACGTCATGGTTAAACGGCTCACAAATTAAACCAACGACATTAGCAATGCTTAGTAACGGTTTGAGTGTTTCACCAATTAATAAAAACGGAATGGCAGGAAACTGTTTGATCACAGCCTCGTGATTTAGCTGCTGTAAAGCACCAAGAATGACCATGCATTCTTGCTGTTGATGTTTTTCACAAAAAGACTGTAACGAAGTCTCATCAACTAATTGTGCAGTTTCACCAATGAAGGTAAGTGCTGCATGTAAACCTATCGCACGATTATTATTATTGTCTAAAATTAAGATCATTATTGGCGAACCACAGTTACCACGAGGTTAGTTAATTTCTAAATTGTAAGCGAGTTTAGGAGGGATGCAAGCGCTAAGCGGCAATTTATTGACATCAACGCCAAAAAATAGTCACTTAGCCCCTGAATTTAATACTAAAGAATTAAAGTAAACCTAAAATGGATTCAGCTGAACGATTTGCTTGACCACGCAAAGCAACAGATGCTTGTGACAAAATATCATTAGCTACTTGATCAGACACTGATTTTGCATAGTCAGTATCTTCTATTCGGCTTTGGCTCGCAGCAATATTCTCTCGCTGGTTACCTAAACCTTTTATCGTACTCGCTAAGGTGTTTTGAAAAGCGCCTAACTCAGCTCTTTGAGCGTTAATTTCCTCTGCTGCTTGGTCGCTAATATCTATGGCAGCTTGTGCCCCTGCTTGCGTTGAAATATCGATTCCCGCAATAACTGAAGCAATACTACCATCCGATGGTGTCACTGATTGTGTGGTATTAGCATCTGGGCCAACCTGAAAAGACACTTGTTCACCATCAAATAAAGGTTTACCACCGAATGAGGCATTTTCGAATGTTTCTGAAACTTGTGTTTGCAATTGCGACACTTCTTCTTGAAGTGCAGCCCTGTCACTGTCTGTAAGCGCACCATTACCCGCTTGAATAGACAGCTCTCGTATACGCGAGACGGCATCATTTACACCTGATAGGTTTGACTCCGTTACTTGCGAGTAAGAGATGCCATCGTACGCATTGTTAATTGCCTGACTGTAACCATCTTGCTGTGATGTTAATCTATCAATAATTTGTAGTGCAGCAGCATCATCTGCCGCTGAGTTTACTTTTTTACCTGACGCTAATTGCTCAGCAAGCTTATTGCCCGTTTGCTGAGTTTGGTTTAAAAACCCAGTATTGGGTGATTGAATTTTCATGGCGGCCTCCGACAAACCGATTGCTTAAATTATAGCTTAATTTGCCAAATTTTGTACTTTGTACCATGGTTTAGATAAATTAACTTGGCATCTGACTTGCTAGTGTATTAGTTAATAGTTAAATTACTGAGAATTGTGTCAAAATTCTCACTTTGCGTACTTCACTTTTATAAATAACTACGCCAATGATAAATAACTTAGGTAACGCTATGTTCGACAATAAAACGATTTTAATTACCGGTGGTACTGGTTCATTCGGCAAAAAATACGTCAAAACGCTACTAGAACGCTATAAACCTAAGAAGATCATTATCTTCTCACGGGACGAACTAAAGCAGTTTGAAATGCAGCAAGAGTTTGACCAACCGTGTATGCGATACTTCATTGGTGATGTGCGCGATAAAGAAAGGCTTCGCCGTGCTATGCGAGGTGTGCACTATGTGATTCACGCAGCAGCATTAAAACAAGTTCCAGCTGCTGAATACAATCCAATGGAATGTATCAAAACCAATATTAATGGTGCTGAAAACGTCATTGATGCAGCTCTTGATAATAACGTAGAGAAAGTCATTGCACTGTCGACTGATAAAGCAGCGAACCCAATCAACTTATATGGTGCGACTAAACTTGCATCAGATAAGTTATTTGTTGCTGCTAATAATATTGCTGGCGGCCATAAAACAACCTTTTCAGTAGTAAGATACGGTAACGTAGTTTGCTCTCGTGGCTCTGTTGTGCCTATTTTCCAAAAGTTTATTGACCAAGGTCGCGACCATATTCCTATTACCCATGAAGAAATGACCCGCTTTTGGATTAGCCTGCAACAAGGTGTTGATTTTGTTCTAACTAATTTCGAGCGAATGCTGGGTGGCGAGATTTTCGTGCCGAAGATCCCTTCAATTCGTATTACAGATCTTGCCAAAGCCATGGCCCCTGATTTACCGATTAAGATAATCGGTATTCGCCCAGGTGAAAAGTTACACGAAGTCATGTGCCCGGCCGACTTATGCTTTGAAACGTACGAATATAGCGATCACTTTGTTATCGCTCCAGGTATCAAATTCAGCAGCCGTAGCAATGATTTTACTGAAAATGCACTTGGCGAAAAAGGCAAACAAGTTGCCCAAGGTTTCGAGTATAACTCACTCGATAACCCTGATTATATGAGCATTGAAGAAATTAAAAACTTCAATGTCCAAGCGTTACTGTAATACTGAATTATGACGAATAAGGTAATTCCTTACGGCAAACAAAGTATTTCACAGGATGACATCAATGCCGTAATTGATGTCTTGAAATCTGACTGGTTAACACAGGGCCCTGCTGTTCCAGCATTTGAAAGTGCCATTGCAGAGTATTGCGGTGCTAGCCACGCCTGCGCCACTAACAGCGCCACCTCAGCCTTGCATATTGCTTGCCTTGCTTTAGGCGTAGGTAAAGGTGACATCGTATGGACGTCACCAATCTCCTTTGTCGCATCGAGTAACTGCGCGCTGTATTGTGGTGCTGAAGTCGACTTTGCTGATATCGACCTTGAAACAGGCAACATGTCTATTGCAGCACTTCGAGACAAGCTAAAGTTAGCCAAACAAAACCAGCGACTTCCTAAGGTCGTGATCCCTGTTCATTTAGCAGGTCAGTCTTGCGATATGGCAGCAATCAATGAACTTGCCAAAGAGTATGACTTTAAGGTAATTGAAGATGCCTCGCATGCAATAGGCGCCAAGTATAAAGATAAGCCTGTTGGCAGTTGTGATTATTCAGATATTACTGTGTTTAGCTTTCATCCAGTAAAGATAATCACATCTGCTGAAGGGGGGATGGCGGTTACCAACTGCGCTGAACTCAACAAAAAAATGAGCCGTTTGCGAAGCCATGGTATTACTAATATTCCTGAAGAAATGACCGAGCCAAGTCACGGCCCTTGGTACTATCAACAGCTAGACCTTGGTTTTAATTATAGAATGACGGATATGCAAGCCGCTTTAGGACTGAGTCAGTTAAAGCAGCTAGATAGCTTTGTATCAATGCGAAACGACATTGCAACAACATATAACCATGCGTTTGCAAATTCAACGGTAACTCATTTAACACAATCGGATGATTGTTACTCTAGCTACCATTTATATATTGTTCGTTTAACGCAGTGTGAAGTAGAAAAACATAAGTCAATCATTACAGGCATGCGCGAGCAAGGAATTATTGCTCACTTGCATTATATACCGATCCATTTACAGCCTTATTATCAAGCTTTAGGCTTTTCGGAAGGTGATTTTCCTAATGCAGAAACGTACTACAAACAGGCTGTTACTATTCCTCTGCATCCTGCTATAACTGCAGACGAGCAGCAATTCGTTATCAAAATACTGATTGATTTATTATGAAGCTCACTTTAGGCACAGTGCAATTCGGCTTGAACTACGGTGTCAGTAATAAGCTTGGTCAACCAAGCATAGCCAAGGCTCATGCCATTTTAGATATTGCAAAAGATGCAGGCATTACAACATTAGATACCGCACTTGGTTACGGCGAGAGTCACCAAGTGTTGGCATCCTATCCTTCGATTAATGACAGCTTTAACATAGTTACTAAGTTACCTCCTCTACAAAAAGAGCATTTTTCTCATAAGGATGCAGATCATTACATTGCATTAATTGAGCAATGTTTTTCAGATTTTAAAACCCAAAAGCTAAGCGCAATCCTATTTCACCAAGCAAGCGACATTGAGAAACAAGGTGTTGCGCCCGTTTTAGCATGTTTAAAGCAACGACAATTAGAAAATCAATTAGCAAGTAAAGGGGTTTCTTTGTATTCAGGTGCTGAGGTGGATGGCTTCACACAGTTGAGTGAAATTAACCTTGTGCAAATACCTTATAATGCATTTGATACCTACTTTAAACACACTGGCGCTCTTTCATTACTAAAGAAAAACAAGACTCAAGTGCACGCTAGATCTTGTTTTTTACAAGGCTTGTTATTAATGCCCATCAATGAGTTAGCTAACTACTTTAAACCTTGGAAGCAACATTTAGAGTCATTTCATCAGTTAGCGCAGTATATTGGTGTGTCGCCACTAACACTCAGCCTTGCATATGCTTTAAAAGAAGATGAAATAGATAAAATAGTTGTCGGTGTGAACTCAGAGTCTGAGTTAGAGCAAATTTTAGAGGCCTATCAGGGCAGCATCAAAATCTGTCACGACGTGCTCAAAGAAATGACTGTTAATGATCCAAGACTCACCAACCCAGCAAATTGGCAACTATAAATAGTTTAGAAAAATGATTGATTGCCGATAAATGGCTATGATCAAAAAAGGCAGATATATATGAATGACAACAATAAACAATTAAAACTTGCCTTTATTGGCGGTGGCAATAACTCAGCTGTAGGCTATGTTCACTTCGCCGCAAGTCAACTCGATAACAAGTTTGCTGTTGTTGCAGGTGCTTTCTCAAGAAATCCCGATGAAAATAGTGCGACAGCGCAGAGATGGGGAGTTTCAGAAAAGCATTTATACAACGATTGGGAAGAGCTTGTAGAGCAAGAGAAAGACCGTGTTGATGCATTTGTTATACTGACACCAACACCCCATCATATTGAGGTAATAACTACGCTTCTAAAGGCGAATTTACCCATTATTTGCGAAAAAGCACTTGTTACCGGCCCTGCAGAAGTCGCTGAAATTGAAGCCTGCTACGATAAAAATAAACACTTTCTAGCTGTCACATACAACTACAGTGGCTATGCGATGGTCAGAGAGTTGAAACACCTAGTAAAGCAAGGTGCGCTTGGCACTATCCAAAAAATTCACCTTGAAATGCCACAAGAGGGGTTCAGAAGGCCGCCAGATATTGCAGGTAAACCATCAATGCCGCAAGCATGGCGTTTAAAAGATTTTGAAGTGCCAACCATTTGCTTAGATTTAGGAGTTCATTTACACCACTTATCAACATACTTACTTGAAATGGAGCCAACGGAAACAATCGCACAATTTACTAACCATTCTCAATACCCAAATTTAATTGATGATGTAAATATGTTGCTGAACTACCCAAATAACATAAAGGGTAGTATGTGGATGTCAAAAACGGCTATTGGCCACCGCAATGGACTTCAAATCAGAATATACGGTGACAAAGGAAGCGCGCGTTGGTTCCAACTAAACCCTGATGAATTAGAGTTAAACTACAATGACGGGCGCAGAGAAATCTTAGATAGAGCCGGACAGTGTGAGTATGCTAACCAATTTAGATATAACAGAATGAAGCCAGGTCACCCAACAGGATTTGTTGAAGCTTTTTCTAATTTATATACAGATATTTACGAAGAACTTTGCTGTTACTTAGCAGGTACGGACAAAAAAAATGACTATGTATTTGGCTTAGAGCAAGCAAAAGACGGCTTGAACTTATTTAAAGCAGCGCAAGAATCAGTCGAGTCAGCGCAGTGGATAAAGCTTAAAAGAGGTAATTAGATTATGATGAGTAACCTTCCTATAGCAATCTATGGCGCCGGTGGTAATGGGCAAAAAATCTATCATGCACTTTCAGAGCATGGAATTAAAATAGAATTTTTTGTCGATTTATACACGCAAGAAACTGAGTACCAAGGCTGTCCAATTTACAAACCTGACAATATTGCCAATAAAAATGTAACCATGCTTGTATCGGTATCTTGTACAAGTGAAGCTATTAAGCAGGATCTAATTGGAATAGGTGTTCAAGAATGCCTAAACATGAATGAAATCATTAATAGCTACCCATATGTTTTAGAACGTTTTATTTCAAAGGATTACCGAGCAAAACTAATCTCTAGCACACAGAACGACAAAGAACAGTTAGCTTGGCTTAAAGAAAGACTAAGCGATGATGAGAGCAAAAAGTGTCTTGATGATATCATCGCATTTCGTAGCTCACCCTCTAGTGAAAGCTATGTTGAAAATGACTGGCAAATCCAATACTTTCCACCTTGGTTACTGAAACTTCCGCTTTGGAAAAATGGGATTAACTTTATTGATTGCGGTTCATATATCGGCGATACACTCGCAAGTGCAGCACAAGTATTAAAAGAAGCAGGTATACAGTTAAACACAATGCAGTGTTTTGAACCTGATCCAAAGAACTTCCACTTATTAAACAAAACAGCGAAAGAATTAGTCTCTCAAGGTATTAAGACTTATTTATTTCCATGTGGTGTATGGGAAGAAAATACAATATTGAGCTTCAGTGCAGACCTTTCACAAGGCAAGTTTGCTGACTCACAGCAAATCAAAGACAACAATCAACTTCTGCCTGTTATAGCGTTAGATGATACCAGCATAGCCTCTGCGGTTAATTTCATTAAAATGGATATCGAGGGCGCAGAGCCGCATGCATTGAAGGGTGCAAAAGAAATTATAACGCACCAATCCCCGCTACTCGCTATTTCCGTCTATCATGAGCCTGCTCATATTTGGCAAATAGCTCAGCAAATTGAAAGCTACAACCCTAATTATGAGTACAAACTTCATTGTCATGGCGATTTCGGTTTGGAAATAATATTATACGCAATTCCAAAAACATAATTACTACACAGCAAATAAAACGGTTTCACTATAGCCTTGGGTATAATGCCTCAAAAAGAACTTGTATTCAGGGCATAACTTTTTCAAGTATTGTGGAACTGATATCAAATGTTCTGCTCGATGATAAACACTGATTGCTAGCATTGGTTTATCCCTTAAAATAGTATTTTCCATACCGTGAAGCACATCTAATTCAACGCCTTCAACATCCATTTTTACATAACTGGGCGAGACTTTATTTTCACTGCAAAACTCATCGATACTAATTTGCTGAACTGAAATTACGTCTTCATTTTGGTCTGGTTCAACAACTTTTGAAGATGTCCCTGACAATGAAAAATTAACAGTCTTATTTATGCTCCCTACTGCAACCGGAACGACCTGAATAGCTTTGTTGTGTTGGTATTTTTTTTCAAGGATTGCAGTTTGACTTGGAATAGGTTCAAAAAGGTATGCATTTCCCGATGGACAGTTCCTTAAAAATCGTTCTGAATCACTGCCATCAAATGCTCCTAGGTCAAAAAAAACGCTCTGATCTTCAAATGGGTTAAGAAAAGATTCGATATACATATTTGTAATATCAAACTTAAAGTCTTTCATAAAGCTTAGGTCATATTTATTGCGAAAATTAACGATTGATTCAAAAGTACTCACAGAGTAATCATCTTCAAACCAACTTTTAACCTCATTGTAATTTTCTTGATTACTTTCCCAATGACTTAGGACTCCCTCCCAGAACTCTATTTTTGGGCATTGAAAGCCCGAGTTGCGGTAAAAATAAAAATAGTCGCAGTAATTCAATCTGTGTTTTTCAAGTAAATTGTTTACGTCCACAGGTCTACTATTCGTAACAGCTGAAACAACCAAAGCATCTTCAGGTACTTGCTCGAGCTTTATACAAGGTAGCCCTACGAAAAATTCTTGCTGATAAAAATTATCTATAATAGCAATAACTTCAAGGTCATTATTCTTGTGTATTTCTATTAACTCTTCAGCTTCAGTGGTTGCTCCGAAAATATAACGCTTAGCATTCTTCTCAAAATACTTTTGTAGAAAATCTGTGTTCATAATTCCCTTACCTCTTCTTTTAAAAATTTTTCCAGATAGCATCGCTTTAACTATTTAATTCACAAATCAGCTTAACTTAAAATAGTTTGCTTGGTACTGAACTATTGCGAATACTTTTCTTTGACCAACTGACGAAGAATTTTGCCTAAACTACTTCTTTCAAAACTATCAATTTGCTCTAACACTCTAGGCTGTTGATAATCAGTCAATTGCTGTAAACACAGTTTCTTTAATTCTGTTTCATTTACTGATGACGAGAGCGTCGTATAAACAACTTTTATTACCTCACCAAACTGAGAGTCTGGAATTGAAAAAGCCACGCAATCCTCAATGTCCGGATGCATTTTTATAACGGCTTCGATATCTTGAGGGTATACATTGATTCCGCCGCTTGAGATCAACTCTTTTTTACGGCCGACATAATATAAATAGCCTTGCTCATCAAGGTAACCTAAATCACCGGTTTTGAAAAAATCACCAAGATAATAAGCTTCTCGCGTTTTTTCCGGTAATTTATGATACCCGCTAAACCCGGTTGTTGTTTTACAACAAATTTCTCCAACTTCAGTTGCAGCTAATTCTTGGCCATGCTCATCGGTAATTTTCACAGTGACAAATGGTAGAGCATTGCCTACACTGCCGCTCAATTCAGGGTGTTCTGATACAGCGAAATCAGTCACAACACCAACCTCTGAAGCACCGTAACACTCGTGTAAGCGGCAACTAAGCAAAGAAAGTAAGCTTTGTTTACTCTCTTTATCTAATACCGCCGAAGAGGATACTAGGCAGCGTAAAGAGCTCAAATCATGCCCTTCAACACCGTTTTGAATTAAGCTTACTAATTGAGATGAAACGGCAAATAAAAAACTCACTTGGTGCTGTTCAATTGCTTGTAGCCATAGCTTCAAATTAAACTTTGGTAATACAACCGTTGTTGCACCAAGCATCAAAGGCATTAGCACACCACGCTGAGCTAGCGAGTGGTACATAGGAGTCGCTACGAGAATAACGTCATCGGACGTTAATCCGTAGTAGTTTATGGTCGCATCAAATGCTCTATTTACTTTACATGCTTGGCTCAACACTATTGGTTTAGGTTGACCAGTAGAACCAGAAGTCATGGTTAAGATGTAAGGTGCTTGCGTATCAATCGCATCAGTAAAAAAGCATTCTGCTTCAGCTTGTTGAACACAAAGCCAATTTGTTTCATTAGCAACACTTTGGCCTAATGTTATTAAATTTTCAGCTTCAATAAGATTATCTGCAAGAAGTGATTTGCTAATGGTCGGCCAAGCAATCACCTTAGCAACAGGGGTTTTCTTAAGAGCAACGGTCAGAGCAAGCCCTTTTAAGCTAACAGGTAACGGCACAGCGGCTAAACCTAATTTAGCGATTGCCAGCAGAGAAACAATAAATTCAATACCGTTAGGTGCAAATATTGCGACACGTTGGCCTTGCGTAACACCTTGTTTTAAAAAGTGGCTAGTAAGCTTAATAACTTGCTGATTTAATTCATCATACGTTACGCTTTGCTGTTGAAAAGCGACAGCTACCTTAGTGGGAGTGTTAGCGACATTCGTAGCAAATAACTCATAAATACCTTTATCCACCTACTCACCCTTTTCCTACAAAATTAAAATCATCAATCGAAGCATTTGGAAATAAATGCTGGGTCACTGCCATTTTTTTCGCATCCCCTGCAATAGATTTAAATCCTGCTCGCTGATTAAGCAAATTTACAAACTTATTTTCTTTATTAATAACGGCTACCCACATTGCATCTGGGTATGTTTGCTCAGTCTCTTTTAGTTGCCAATCTAATACTAGTTGAGCATGGGCAAAATTAACATCGTCACTTGCTGCAAACCAGCCACCTATTAAATAATTTTGCTGTTCTATTTCATACAATTGATGCCAAACGTAAAGTAACGGCTTGCCTTTCACTTCCATAACATAAGAGTCGCGTCGATTAGCAAACCACCAGCAATAATGATCAAGTTGATCGATATCTTTTGTGATCGTCATTCGCCAAGCATTGTTCGGTAAGTTTCTCGCTGCCAAATAGCGGTTTATGTCCTGATCAACCACTCGCCTTAACGTGATTGTGTCGGTTAAATGCTGATACTGGCTTGCAATTAGATTGTTATTGGCTTGAGTAATCTGGCTAGAAGCGAGTTCTGAAGTAATTAACTTAGCAACACGACTTGCACCTTCGCCATCAATTTTTACCGCAACGTTTTCACGCATTAGGTGGATACGTTCTATATTTTGTAGCATTGCTAAAATTAGCTTTAAAACCTGTTCTGGCGGATAGTCAATTAAGTTTGCGATATGGAAATAATGCCCCAAATCATCTAATGCAGCTTGTTGATTTTCTTGATTCTTTGCGATTGAGAACGTTAACGCAGGGGTTTTAGTCGCAGCCAGCTCATACAAGGACGTGCCTAAAGCGCCAACAAACAAGGTACAGCTTTTATAGTAGTTTGCTAAACAACTAGGTGCTGCAATTAAATTTAATTGTGAGTGACCTAAAGCTAACTCATGTAGCTGAGTAACGGATGTAGCATTAGGGCCTATAATTAGATTAACTTTATACTCTGGCGCTGTTTCAAGAATTAATCGTATGATTTCAGTAAGCTGTTTCCAATCGCCACCACCGCCGAGAGAAAACATAAGCTCTTTATTTGAGCGCTCTGTTTGCACGCAGTTTCGATAAGCCCTAGACAGCATCGAAAAATCAGGACCAAGTAAAAAGTGTTGTGATTCAAGTGCAGTACTTTGATAACGCGACGAAGTCTTTTCAGCATTCCATTTACTATCGATAACCAGCTCTGCTAAATGATCTCTTTCAAGATCATCAACCGCAATAATCGATGGCACATGTTTAGCCATCTCTGATTCCCATTCAATATTAAAACGATAGCTATCAATAATTAATTTATCAATAATGAGCTGTTGCTCGTTGAAAAGCTGAACACAGTTAGCCGCATCTTCTATCTGTGTTTTTGCATAGGGTAATAAATGTATATTTCCGAGTTCTTTAGTTAAATGATGCGACAATTGTGTATCGACTAAAAAAACAACTTCTTCACCTAAACATTGCAACTCTAACGCGAGCCATTTACAACGCATAAAGTGACCCAAGCCACATAGTGTATCGACTCTAATTGCTATCATTTAACTTCACTAACGCAGTCGCTAAATTTCCTACCTTTGCATTTTCACTATCGACCATTAACTCTGGAGGAACAGCGATACCATATTCAGTTTCTAAGCTCATAATAAGGCTCAGTATCTCAAATGAGTCTAACGCTCCCGCAGCTACAAAGTCATATTCAGCAATGTCAGCATCTTCAACAAATACACCGCGTTCTAATAAAAATTGCTGGACCGATTGGATTAAGTCTTGTTTCATATCGCTCACTTTAGGTCACTCCAAGACAATTGGGTACCACAACGTAATTCTTTATTAACTGTTCGTCCAATAAGGTTTGGCAGCTCTTTTGGCATAATTTCACCGCCTCCAGGACGCATTTGTCTTAAATGCTCAGGGCTCAGCTGCTCTCCAGCTTTAATATCTTTGATAATGTAAACACAGCGACGTGCTTTTGAGGCAACAGATGGATAATCAACTTTGCCCAGTGCTTTTTCAATTTGTCTCACTCCATGGACAAGGGCCTGAAGCTCCGATGGCGTCATTGAAAAAAAGCTATCTGCAGTATTATCTGTTTTATCTAATACAAAGTGCTTTTCTATCATGCATGCACCGACGGCAACTGAAGCCAGTGGCACATCATTTCCCAGTGTGTGATCAGATAAACCAACCGGACATTCAAAAGCCTGTTGCATATGTGGGATAGTTCGCAAATTAATAGTCTCTGCAGGAGCAGGATAAGTGCTTGTACACTTCATCAATGCAAGTTCGGTAACACCCGCATCTTCAGCGACTTTCACCGCCTCAGCAATTTCAACTAACGTCGCACCACCTGTAGACATAATTACGGGTTTACCAGTAGCGGCTACATCACGAATTAATTGGTGGTCAATTAGTTCAGGTGAAGCAATTTTATAGGCTGGTGCATCTAATTGTGCTAATAAATCGACTGCCGATTTATCGAATGGTGATGAAAAACAAGTAAGTCCAAGTTTTGCTGATAGTTCAAACAGTTCCGCATGAAAATCCCAAGGCATATAGGCTGTCTTGTATAAATCATGTAAGTACTGACCTTGCCATGGACCCGTCGCTTCAAAGTGCGGAAGTTTACAATCCATGGTTAAAGTATCTGCGGTATAAGTTTGTAGCTTAATCGCATCAGCACCGGCTTCATGAGCGGCATGAACTAACTCTTTAGCTTTATTTAAACATTGGCCATGGTTAGCTGACATTTCAGCGATGATATAACAAGGGTGATCGTGCCCTACCCATGTATCTGCTATTTTAAATTCTTTCTTAAACATATTACCCAACTTGAACTTGTTCTACGTGCTCATTGATCTTAAGTATATCAGGATGAGAGCTTAGCATTTGTTTTAATTCATCAAATGTAAAATCAGTGCGGTAATTGAATAAGCTATAAATGGCTTTAATTAACTCATAATCAGCTGGCTCATCTAAAGTTAAGCGCCAATGACTGAAATCATCAACGTTCTTATAGTCAGCCACTTTCATATTTCTGCAAATAAATTGCGTCATATGTTCTTTTTCAAAATCTTCTGTTGCGCATTCAAAGGCTGATTTAAGCGCCTCAAAAGTAAACACTTCTGTATCAAAGCCATTAGGGAAACCACAGTGAGGGCCAGCCGAAATATAATCATACTCACTGCGCACACTATAAAAGTGGTCTATAACACGTGCGGTTTCAGTTAAATCAATGAGAGGACAATCACTGGTACAACGAACAATCACAGTATCTGAGTTTGCCTTTACAGACTGTGCCGCTAGGTAATAGCGATTTAATACATTGTTAGTGTCACCTTCAACGTATTTTACACCTAGTCGTTCACACAACTCAGTGATCGGTCGCTGAGTGCCATCATCTGTTGTCGCGATAATGATCTTCTCTTTAAAAGGAGCCAATCTTTCAAGCATCACTTCTAATACAGGCTTTGTTCCAAGAGGCAGCATTACCTTTTTAGGTAAACGAGATGACGTCATTCTAGCTTGAATTACAATATAAAAATCGTTGTTCAGAAGCTTTGAAACAAGCTGTTCAGTAAAAGTATTCAACAACTTAAAACTCCCATAACATTGTTAGACCGCCATCATTTCGACCATCATCTACAACTTTAAAACCTATTTTATAATAAGCCGAAACGGCAGCAGTATTTGCTGAGTCAACACCAAGCTGCATTTTAGTAATACCTAATTGCTGCTTTGCATGGCTTGCAAAACATTCAATTACTTCCTTTGCAACCCCTTTGCCATGCCACGCTTTTTCACCAATCAGAATACCCATTTCAACACAATCGCGGCTTTTTCCTTTGATGATAAACTTAATATTTCCAATATGCTCATCACTATCAAGAGTAAAAATGCCATAAAAATACACATCTTTATCTGCAAGCTGCTCTTCAATATATGCAACAAGGCCACTGTTAGACTCTGGTTTATTTAGGATGAATTCGCTAACACCTGAATTCAACCAGTTTAAATACTTAGCAGATGCATCAGCCGCTTCTAGGTATCTTAGTTTAAACCTATTTGAAGTCAGTAAGTTCATCTTAATTCAGCCTTTTAAAGCCCGAGGTTGATGGAATAACATGTGCCAGTAACTGTGGATTTTCAATCGCATCGGCTATGGCCGAAAACGCATTATCAACCGCTTTTAAATAAGTCTCAACGTGGTGCTCTTTATGCGCATACATGCAGTAAAACATATTAGTTGCTAATACACCTTGCTCTAACATTTTCTCAATAAAGTAAGATTTAAGCGTCAAAAAGTTTTCATTCTTTAAACTAAAGTGGCAAAGAGCATCAATACCAGAAACATGAATTTCAAGGCCATGCTTTTGCGCTAAACTTAGCCAGCCATCCTTAATTTTTGCACCGATTACGGCTAGATGCTCATGGACTTGGTGTTGCTCGTAATAGTTGATCGTTGCTAATGCAGCTGTAGGCCCTACTCGTTCAGTCCACATAGTGCTAGATATAAAACTAGTTTGTGCTGCATCCATCCATTTAGACTTGCCTATGACGGCAGCCATAGCATAGCCATTAGCCATTGCCTTAGAAAAAACAGCGATATCAGGATTAATACCCAGCTTCAAATGCGATCCGCCACAGTTGATCCTAAAGCCCATAGATATTTCATCAATAATTAATGGGATATTTAATCGTGCTGCAATGGCCTCAACTTGCTGCCAGTATTCTTCAGATGGGGCAAAATTTCTCATTGGCTCCATCACGATAGCTGCAAGCTCTTCACCATTTTCAGCAACTAACTGCTCTAGCGCTTCGATATCATTAAAAGGAAAAGGGAGTGCTGTTCCTGCTAGCGCTTTAGGAACACCTTTAGGTGAAAGGCCAGGAATTAAATGGTCGTTAAGATTACTATTACTTGTAACATTGGCTGATAAGTACCAATCATGCCATCCGTGATAACCACTAAAAGCAATTTTATCTTTACCTGTTGCTGCTCGTGCAATACGCACTGCTACAGTCATTGCTTCACCGCCACAACGGGCATATCTAACTTCTTCAGACCAAGGGTGTAATTCTAATAACTTCTCAGCAAGCTCAACATCTTCAGGGCAATTTAAGCTAGAACTAACCCCATTGCGAATAGAGTTAATAACCGCATCATCAACTTCATCTACCGCATAACCAAGAATATTTGCACCGATACCCGAAATAGACATATCGAGGTACTCATTACCATCAAGATCCCAAACTTGGCATCCTTTTGATTTAGCAAAATACCCTGGCCAAATATTGGTACTAAACATATCTGGTCGCTTAGAAAGCAATTGGGTTAATCCTGGAATGATACTTTTTGCCCTTTTTTGAAGAGCAATGCTGCTTGTTGTTTTTTTTGCGGTCATAATCTTAAATTCTTCTACTGAAGGGAGTGTATTATCCATTTAATATATTCAAACATTTGACTGGATGAATGAATATATCAAGCCCAAATTTTATCGTGAACCAATTAAATATAAAGATAAATTCTATTAAAAATATCTTTATTTACATAGTCGTACATTTTCTTTGTAATAGTCAGGAGCACCTTCAATAAATGAAATCCAGCAGTCAAGTGCTTTGTTGTAGTACTCTAAAATTTCCGTTTCATTACCATAATTATAAAGTAATGATACTAATAAAGACGTGGTATAAAGCACTTCACCTTCAAACAGCAAAAATACGTTTAAATATTTCGCTGAATTTTTAAAAGAATATAAATAACGAACACTTTTCAGTAGGTTGTTGAGTGCATCAGAGCGAATAGCCGTTTCTTCTTTTAGCATTTCTGCCATTGTTTTACAGAATTCTGTAAACTCTTCGAAATGAAGTAAAGGCTCAACCTCACCTAAATCGACTCTCGTAGAGAAACGGTGCTCCTTCACATACTCAACGACTGCTGATTTACTTAATGAAGTAGGTTCTAAGTAGATATAGTCAGAATGCAGAGGTGTGGCACCTTTAATTTTTGCACCGTTACTACAGTTATAAAAGTTAATCCCCTGATTTTGGAATGAATTTATTAACTTTTCCATTTGAATGTTGCCTACACTCATAAATTCATCAGTGAGTATCGTAGGAACAAAGTTTCCTGGCAGTGCGATTTGTTTACCTATCTTTAAAGGCTTATGTTCTACCTGACCTTCTTTGTTGTAATAAAAGCTCGATTTAGAGTGATGATAATCCTCATCAACATAGCCGTTATCTACACCAAAGAGGTAAATATTCTTAAAGCCAAGATGACATGCATAACTCAACGCAGTGTTACCAACCAATGGGTTACAGTAAGAAAGCACCTCAGTGATTGGTTTTCTATTAATAAATTGAGCTAAATGTACTAACTGAGTTGCAGATTCATTCCCTTTAAGACCAAACCCTGTCCAAGGAAATAAACTAGAAACTGTTGGGTGCATCACATTCGTAACAAGCAAATTCATCTTCTTACGAGCAGACTCAGGCAAAAAGTCCCGTAAGAAATCATGGGTCATCTCTGTTCTTTCTAAAGCAACATGAAAGTCAGGAATAATTCCCTTTTTAACTAGAGCCGTTGATGCTGAATTACAAGATAGAATAACGACTTTGTCTTGCAGTTTTTGTAGAAATTCTATTTCTTGGTCGAGAGATGGTCCATTCGCAATGATAACTACTGGAAATTCGGCCATCTCTTTGTTCATTGGATTTTGCACGCTCATTAGATTAAATTCATTTTCTAAATTACCAAGCGTGTGTGCGATGCCCATCATAGCGTCATCAAAAAAACCAAAACCGGTAAAAAATTGATGAAAATTAGTTTTAAACTCATCAATCCATTTATTCATTTTTTGAGATGGGTAATGTTGATAGAACCAAGTATAGCTAACAGACGCGATACCTACATTACGGCTTCTGTCATAGATATTTTTAAATACTTCGTCTTCAGATTTACCAATACCTAGGTAAAGAAAGCTACCATTTTTATCAATACTTTCTAAGATACTCTTCCATTCAGCTACAAATAAACTTGCAAAGAAGTAATCTTCGTTAGGCTCAATGATATTTATAAAACTAATTTCACGTTTTTCAATGAGTTCAGGTAAGTGATAACCAAGGCCAATACCAAACAACATTAAACTTGGCAGTTTCTCATCTAATGAGTTATTGACAGGTAAATTGGCCTTTGCTTCACCAAAAAGCTTCCCTAGATTATTCATCAAATCGATATGAATAAAATCTAACGGATTCTCTACGGATGAAATAGCTGAGTGATCGGTTTTGCCTAAAATTGGATTTTCGAGGTTTTTGTGAACTTGCTCAACAGCTTGCTTAATAGGATCTGAAGAGTACATAGGCACTCTTGTTTCATAATCAATAATATTCGCAGTGCCATTGTCGTTTAGAATAAATTGAAAGTGTTCACTTGGTTCGTATTTAAGGAATTTTTCAAAAATTTCAGGGAAATATTGCTTAAACGCTAAAAGATTTTCTTCAAACTTAGAATTTGCCTTATCCGCGAACTCTTGCTCTCTTCTTTGCTGCTCAATTGTCTCATCGATTTTATTTGAAAGGGACTCGATTTGAGCCTCAACAGAGGGGAGTTTGGTCATTTTTTACCTACTTGATACTTTTATAAACATCGAGCTTCTTTTTGGTACGTAACTGGGACGCTATCGTTTTGGCTAATGTTTTTTTTCGGTTTTCTATATTAGTCACTAAATCATTGAACTTATCATAAAATACTTGATAAGCCTCAACATTAGAATCAGCTAAGGAAGCATTTTGATCAAAATAAGCTCTTATGTCATGGTCTAATTTTTTAAAAGAAGATTCGCATTGTTCAAAATCTTCCTTGATTAATGATGAGTTGATTTGATCAATTTGCTTCTCAAAGTCAGCTAATTGATTATCCAACATTCGCGTCTACACCATTATCTAAAAGTGTTTTTTCACGAACATCGTGCGGAATGGCATCCCACGCTGACTTAATTTCTTTAAGAAGGTTAGAGACCTCAGTCACTATTTCAGGATCGTTCTTAATGCTTGCGTCTAACAACCGGTCAATCATGTATGAATATAATGCATAGAGGTTTTCAGTAACTTCTCCACCTACTTCGAAATCTAAACACCCTCTTAGCGCTTCTAAAATAGCTGATGCTTTAGATAGATGCTCACTTTTGGCTTCGTAATGTTTTTTTTCTATGGCAACTTTAGCTAGTACCATCTTTTCAATAGCGCCAGCCATCAGCATTTGAATGATTTCGTAACGGTCAGCACCTGCAATGCGAGTTTTAAGTGCTTCTTTTTGATAATTTTTAACTTTTGCGTTGTACATGGTTCACCTATATGCCTAAACAAAGAGAAAAATAACTTTTATGATGATGACTTAGTAAACCCTGGAAGACTAGATAGTTGTGCACTTAAGTACGTTTGCGTTGACTGCATTTGCGCTAACAACACATCTAAGCCCGCATATTGCTGGCGAAGCCTTGCTTCTAACTCTTCCATTCTATATTCATGATTAATAACATCATCTTCTAGGTCATCAAGTTGAGAATTTAAGTTAGTTTCTCGTTGATTCATGATTCCTTTAGAGTCTAAGTAGTTGTCAAAAAGAGACTCTAATTGTTTTGCTATACCATTTTCACCTGCAAAAGCCTTGCCAATATCATCATAATTCTCATCCATAGCTTCATTTAAGCTACGGACTAGGCTAGATTTTTCCAAGTAACCATCTTTATCAACACCTAAACCGATATCAAAGATACTTGAAAATGGACCAGCATCCGTAATAGGTGTTGAAAGTGCATTAATTAGTTGAGAGTCGAATGAACGAATTGTTGAATCTGCATTTAAAGGTTTGCCAACTCTAGTTTGCAAGCCAATTTGACCAATTAGGTTATTATAGTTCGCGATAAACTCATCAACTAGCTTGGTAACACTTTCAGTATCTACATTTACAGATAATTTTGCAGTTTCACCGTCAACACTTTGTCGCTTAGCAACAATTGTCATGTCTTGTACAGCATCTTTAAAAGTGTTGGTATCATTAACAATTGAAATACCATCCACTTTAATTTCTGCACTTTTAGCTTCATCACCGGCTGCAATAGCAATACCGCCAGCAGTAACACCATCGTTAGCAAGTGTTGAAACATTATCAAGTTCAGCTGTATCGTTAGTAATAACTAAATCATTACCATCACCTGATACATTTGATGTGAGGACTAACTTTGATTCTGTTCCTGTGTTAATGATATTCGCAGTAACGCCAAAGTTATCGTCTGAATCGTTAATTGCATCGCGTAAATCTGCTAATGTTGCCCCTGCATCAAGTGTTAAGTCAAAGCTTTTATCGCCAGCAGCAAAAGATAAAGTTCCACCAGAAGCGGTGACGACATCATCAGTTGAATTAAATAAGCCTGCATTAGATGTAGCTCGACTACCTTGAGCGAGTTCAACAACTTCAATATTGAAGTCCCCAGGTGAAATATCAGATGTTGGTGTTACTGATATCAGATCGCCATCATCACTAGTCGGTTGCTTAATGTTCGCAATACGCTTATTAAAGTTATCAATATCCGCAAGTTTTTCTATTGTATCTTGCAGCTTAGACATTGCAGATTTCACTTCGCCTAGAGAAGAAAGTTCTACCTGTAAAGACTCTTCTTTTTCAGCGAGCGCTTGTAGTTTAGGGGTATTCTCAGCTGATAGTGTCGCGCTGATGATACTTTCCAGATCAAGTCCAGAACCAACCCCAGCAGATGTAATTAATGCCATAGTAATACTCCTAAAATACTAATTGCTACGCTGTTCTATCGAACAACAAACCTTTATTGCTTAATTTATCGGCAAACTCTTCTAAAGCTTTAGCCACTTCGCGAAATTCTTCTGTTGGAATTTCTCGAATTACTTCGTCATTTTCTTTATCAAGAACTTTGATAATGGGTGGATCCCCCTCTTCATCAAATTCAAAAATTAAATTTGTTGATGTAACTGGGATATAGCTATTGAGTTTTTCAAGGTTTTGTTTTACTTCGGCAATTAGATCTTCTTTATCTTTTTGCTCATTTCTTTTTGAAACTTGTTCAATATCCACGGGCTCTCTACCAGCAATTACTGTGCCTTTATTTGCTTTAATATCATCTATTTCGGCTTTTAAATTTGCAGAATTTCCACCGGCAGTAAGGTTATCATTAGACCTTTGCGTTGAATTAAGATCTATCATAGTAACACCTCTTAATATCTTACTCGGTAAGTATAAGCCACTTCGAAGCAAATTTCCTGAGCCTGAAGTGACTTATAAAACAAATATTAGCCTAGTAGTGAAAGTGCTACTTGAGGGCGTTGATTTGCTTGGCTTAAGATTGATTGGCTAGCTTGTTGTAAGATTTGCATCTTAGTTAAGTTAGCTGTTTCAGTCGCGAAGTCTGTATCTTGGATACGTGATTTCGCAGCACTTAGGTTTTCAGAGATATTAGATTGGTTACGGATTGTTGATTGGAAACGGTTTTGAACCGCACCTAGCTCTGCACGCTTTTTATCAACTACTGCAATCATCGCATCCATACCTGCTAACACGTATTGTGCATTTGTTTGAGATGACACGCTGATTGATGTTTCTCTAAACTTAGTTTGGAAGTCACTTGTAGCGCCAATAGCTGAGCCTGCAATATCAGATACACCAGCAGCTAGCGTTGTTAAACCTTTTCCGCCTACAGCACTCGCAACACCAGCGATACCAGATAACGTAAAACCACCATTTGTAGAGATACTGTTTGTTGCAGCAGTACCACCTACGTTTTGCATACTGAAATCAATAGTTTGCACAGCATCAGCACCTACTTGGAATTTAGCATCGTAAGTACCATCAAGTAAGTTCTGGCCACCGAACGTTGTATCTTCAGCAACACGGTTAACTTCTGCAGAAAGTGAACGAATTTCTTCTTGAAGTGCTAAACGGTCTTCATCAGTATTCGAACCATTCGATGCTTGTTGTGCAAGAGTACGAATACGTTGGAACATTGACGTTACTTCGTCTAGTGCCCCCTCAGCTGTTTGCGCTAAAGAGATACCGTCGTTCGCATTTCGGTTACCTTGCGTTAAACCATTAACTTGGCTTGTTAAACGGTTAGCGATCTGCATACCAGCAGCATCGTCTTTTGCACTATTAATGCGTAAGCCTGATGAAAGGCGTTGGAAAGAAGTATCAAGTGATGTACCTGATTTACTTAACTGTCTTTGTGCGTTCAAAGAACTCACATTAGTGTTTACATATAAAGCCATATTAGCCTCCGCTTTATCATTTTATAGCTAAACAACGGGATACCCCTACCCTGCGGTTTAACCGACTTAGAGTCCTAGATTGATAGTTCTCTAACTCGTTTATCGTCTGATAAAGCGAAAGCTTTAGCTTTATTTGTAAATTTTTTTAACTAATTTTTAATTTTAGCCTTGTAACAAACTTAAAGCCGCTTGAGGTCGTTGATTTGCTTGACCTAAAATTGTTTGGCTTGCTTGTTGTAAAATTTGGTTTTTGGTCAAGTTAGCTGTTTCTAAAGCAAAGTCAGCATCTTTAATTCGTGATTTTGCTGCGCTTAAGTTTTCAGAAATATTCGCTTGGTTACGAATAGTTGATTGGAAACGGTTTTGCACAGCACCTAGCTCTGCACGCTTCTTATCAACTACCGCAATCATCGCATCCATACCAGCTAAAACATACTGTGCATTAGTCTGTGAAGATACACTAATACCTGTTTCTGTAAATTTGGTCGCAAAATCACTTGTAGCACCGACAGCTGAACCAGCAATTTCTGATACACCTGCAGCAAGTGTTGTTAAACCTTTACCACCAACAGCTGAAGCAATGCCCGCGATACCAGACATAGTAAAGCCACCATTCGCTGAAACACTGTTTGTAGCCGCTGTACTACCAACATTTTGCATACTAAAGCCAATAACCTGAACAGCGTCAGCACCTACTTGGAAGCTAGCTTTATAAGTACCATCTAATAGATTTTGACCACCAAAAGTAGTATCACTTGAAATTCGGTTTACTTCTGCAGACAGTTGACGGATCTCTTCTTGGATTGCCAGTCTATCTTCATCAGTATTCGAGCCGTTAGCGGCTTGTTGAGCAAGTGTTCTGATACGCTGAAAAGTCGATGTGATTTCATCTAATGCACCTTCAGCTGTTTGAGCAAGTGAAATACCATCATTCGCATTTCGGTTACCTTGATTCAAACCCAAAATTTGTGATTGTAGACGGTCAGAAATTTGTAAACCAGCTGCATCATCTGCTGCACTGTTAATACGTAAGCCTGATGAAAGGCGTTTAAACGAGGTATCTAAATCGCCACCTGATCTATCCAACTGTCTTTGTGCGTTTAATGCACTAACATTAGTATTTACATATAAAGCCATAATAAACTCTCTTCTTATCTGTCAAAGTTAAGTCACTTTAAAAGTGTTTTGACAAAGTGACCCTTACAGCGGCAAATCTGAGTCGCCTGGGGCAAAAAACTGCCACTTTGCTGGTTAGTTAATTAACTTAAAAGAATTAGAGCAATTAATAGGCCAACTATTAACTAAACACTAAAGAATGAGAAAAGGCTCCTACTAATAGGAGCCTTGGAAGAGATAAGTTTAAGAGTGGGTTCTTTCTCACAAACTATGGCATAATTTGTGCTATATGTTTTATGTTCTTACAAATGTTAGAACACTACTGTCAGGATTTTGAGCGCCTCCGCTTTATAATCCTATCTTAGCGCCTTTGTTAATACCCCATTAGACAAAGGCGCTTTTCTTTTGAGTCAAAGTTTTGACTTCACTTTAACTCAAATCCCCCAACTATTAACCTAGTAAGCTTAATGCCGCTTGAGGACGTTGGTTAGCTTGACTCAAGATTGTTTGGCTAGCTTGCTGTAAGATTTGCATCTTAGTTAAGTTCGCTGTTTCAGTCGCGAAGTCTGTATCTTTGATACGTGATTTCGCGGCACTTAAGTTTTCAGCAATATTCGATTGGTTACGAATTGTTGATTGGAAACGGTTTTGAACCGCACCTAGCTCTGCACGCTTTTTATCAACTACCGCAATCATCGCATCCATACCTGCTAACACGTATTGTGCATTTGTTTGAGATGACACGCTGATTGATGTTTCTCTAAACTTAGTTTGGAAGTCACTTGTAGCGCCAATAGCTGAGCCTGCAATATCAGATACACCAGCAGCTAGCGTTGTTAAACCTTTTCCGCCTACAGCACTCGCAACACCAGCGATACCAGATAACGTAAAACCACCATTTGTAGAGATACTATTTGTAGCAGCCGTACCGCCTACGTTTTGCATACTGAAGCCGATAGTTTGTACTGCATCAGCACCAACTTGGAATTTAGCATCATAAGTACCATCAAGAAGGTTTTGACCACCGAATGTTGTATCTTCAGCTACACGGTTAACCTCTGCTGATAATGAACGAATCTCTTCTTGAATCGCTAAACGGTCTTCATCTGTATTTGAACCATTCGACGCTTGTTGTGCAAGAGTACGAATACGTTGGAACATTGATGTTACTTCGTCTAGTGCACCTTCAGCTGTTTGCGCTAAAGAGATACCGTCGTTCGCGTTACGGTTACCTTGGTTAAGACCGTTGATTTGTGATGTTAAACGGTCAGAAATTTGTAGACCAGCCGCATCGTCAGCTGCGCTGTTGATACGAAGACCAGATGATAAACGCTTGAATGAAGTATCAAGTGAGTTACCAGAATTCATTAATTGTCTTTGTGCGTTTAATGAACTAACATTTGTATTTACATAAAGTGCCATGATATTTCTCCCGAAGTAAACTTATCATTTACTCTCAAACTTACTCTAATTAAGCGGTAACTGTTGTTTGTTACTCTGCTTGGTTAATTAAGTTATCGGTCCGCTCAAAAAATCCTTTAGTGAATTTTTAAACAATTTTTAAATTTTTATTTAATGCACTGTATTTAAAAGAGAAATACTTTATCTTTTTAACTAAACATGGCTTCTGGTTACCTTGAAAGCCGCTATCACGATGTGTTAATGAGAGTAAGAATACAATAAAGAGTGAGCTAAAAGCACTTTTAAAGTAGGAAGCTTAAGGTAGGTTTTGTAGGTTAAGCTTATTAACTAAGCTTAACCTACAAAAATTATAAATAATCAAATAAGGAAAGGTTAGCCAAACGGCCAAATGTTGCTTGTGCAGCTTGCAGTGATGTTTCCTGTTTGGTAAGTTCAGTAATCGCTTCAGCCATATCAAGCTCAACAAGCTCGGCTTTTGCAGCTCTGTTGCTAGTATCTAAGTCACCGTTTGATTGTTCAATTTTCTTGGCTGTATTTAAGCGACCACCCAAACCGGCCTGTACAAGTGAAACCTGATTTTTGGCATTATCGAGTTGTACAATGGCATCCGCTAAAACTTGATCAAACTCTTCCTGAGTTAAATTAGGATTGGTTAGTCCTGCTATCAGGTCATCCAAAGTATTTAACGCATTCTCTTTTTGTGGCGCTTCAAGGTCAACATCGATTTGGCCGTTTGCAACAGGCGAAACAGAAATTTCCATACCTTGATATTCAATTTTGCCGTCTTCAAAGCTGCCACTGTCAATCGTTACACCCGCTTGCTGCACAACAAATGTATTAGGTGTGCCTGTGGTAGTAATAAAGCTTAGTGTATTAGCATTTGCAGCGGCGGCAGGATCAGCGTTGTAATTTGCTTGATGGAATTTATCAAAATCAGCTTGCTCAGTCACATAAATTTTCGAGCTTGTGATACCGCCAGACACAGTGCCGTCGTTTGAGGCCACATTTAGGCGCGCATTTACTTTTTCGAATGTATCAAAACCATTGTCACTCGATTTGATTTCTACACCTTCAGCCACTTTGATTTTGTGTTGCCCCTGATCGCCGCCATATTCATAGCGACCAGACGTACTATTGTAACTATAAGAAGGGGTATTATCTTGATAGCCCGAAAAGATAAACTTACCATCTTCGGTTTTTGCATTCATTAAATCAAGAACGGTGCTTTGTAG
Source organism: Pseudoalteromonas apostichopi (assembly GCF_030297135.1). Lineage (NCBI taxonomy): Bacteria > Pseudomonadati > Pseudomonadota > Gammaproteobacteria > Alteromonadales > Pseudoalteromonadaceae > Pseudoalteromonas > Pseudoalteromonas apostichopi. The sequence goes on along the minus strand of NZ_AP028065.1, from coordinate 2,706,013 downwards.
TGCCTTAACTTCTTCAGCAATACCTTCACGGTCGATATCACTATAGGCACCATTACCTGCTTGAATAGATAAAGTATAAGCAGACTCAAGTGCACCTTTAATATTTTGCAGCACACTTTCTTCTGTCGTCAGGCGGCTATTCAACATAGTGATATTTTTTGTGAACTGTTCATTACCCTGAATGCGATCGTTATAAAGTAAAGCGCGAGCCGTTGCTGAAGGATCGTCAGCAGCAGTCAATACACGCTTTTGGGTATTAACCTGCTCTTGTGCTTTGTTTACATTTTGCTGTGAGTTAAGAATAGAGTTAAGGTTATTCTTATACATCATGTTATTTGAAATACGCATAATTACCTCGCCGCACTTAATAAGGTGTCAAAAATAGTACGTGCTGTTGAAAGTACCTGTGCAGATGCCGCATACGATTGTTGAAAACGCAGTAAGTTTGCCGCCTCTTCATCAAGGTTTACACCTGATAGCGATTCATACCAGGCTTCTGATTGATCAGCCAATGCTGTAAAGGCTGCGCCATTGGTTTGAGCTTGACTAGTCACAACACCAATATCAGTAACAATTCCAGAATATGCTTGATTAAAGGTTTTATGATTATCAGCAGTACTACTTGCTTCAACATTTTGACGAACTAGTTCACCATTTTGTAAATCAGCCAATAGCAAACCATTACGGTTATCATCAAAACCACCAGTGTTAAACTCAAGTGTGAAAGTGTCGCCTGTAGCTGGAGAGCCTTCGATATTAAAATCGAAGCCATAAGCATCATAAGGAGCTCCCGCTTGAGCAAGAATATTCTCAGCAGGTGGTGTAATAGTAAACGTTGATGTGCCGTTGCCATCTGTGATTTGATATTCGTTAGCATTCGCCGTTTTCACTAGAGTGATATCGCCATTCGCCAAACTAGGTGGTGGCCCTACGGTAATACCCGTTGAGTTATCAATATCTGAGACTGTACCAGCAGAAATACTTGCGTCACTGGTGTTATTAATATCGTTCGCAGTTCGAATAGGTGATGCTAATGCTAAGTCTTCAGGGCGTTCCGTCGCAAGCTCTAAGCTGGTTGCAGCCTGAGAGTTCAACTTAACCATAAATTGATCACCGGTATTGGCAGCACCCGATACATTAAGCTGTAAACCAAATGCTTCACCGCCAGTGATAGTTGAAGAGTCAATCACACCGGCAGTCACATTTGCTGTAGATGCTGTACCAATGGGTTCACCTTTATTATCGATTGCCTGAATTTCAACAGTCGTGGCGCTGGTATAAGTAACGATAAAATCACTTGCTGGCAATTCGCTGCCTTTACCTGGCTCAAGAGTTGCCGTCATTGTTGATGTACCCGTATTGGCTTGATAACCAAACGCATCAACTGTTGGAATAGCAAAAATATCACCACCAATTTCACCATTAGCGTCCATACCTAAGCTATTTTGTTGGTTAAAGGCATCAGCTAATGCTAAGCCCATTTGACCCAATTGATTTTGTGCTGGCACTAAAATATCGTCACGAAATGCCAGTAAGCCGCCAATTTTGCCTTTCAACTTACTTACATCAACTTCAAGCGGCACGGCTTTGCCACCGTTTACATCAAGATTTAATTCTTTAAAGTTCGGATCAGGATCGCCACTGAATGAAAACAAGTTAAATGTACCACTTTGCATGACAAGAGCTTGGCCTGAGCCTAAATACACTTGCTTTTCGCCGTTATTACCATCAAGGGTTTCAATATCAATCAGCTCAGATAAGTCACGAATCGCTTTATCGCGTTCATTGTATAAACCACTTGATACTGACTCACGATCAGTACCATGAACCGACGCAATCTTAGTATTCAAATCACTGATATTTTGGATCAGGTTATTTGCTTCTTCAGAAAAAATCTCTAGTTGCTCATTTACCACTGCTTTTTGGTCAACCACAATGCTCGATAATCTGTCCATTTGATCAATTAAGTTTTGTGCATCAGTCATTACCAGTGAACGAGCTACTGTTGATGACGGTTGATTTAAGCTTTCTTGTACATTGTTAAAAAACGAATTGACACTCGTTGATAAGCTGTTTGACTCTTCAGAAAACAAGCTATCTACACGGCTTGCTTCAGTCACAAATTGATCAAAGAATGTTTTATTAGAGGTATCTCTATTTAATTGCTTCTGCGCAAATTCATTCAGTAAGCGATACGTTTCACCACGACCCACTTGGTTGTCGATCATGGTTGTGAACTCTGTACGCTCACGCACATAGCCCTCGGTATTAACGTTGGCGATGTTTTTACTGGTGGTTTGTAAAAGCTCAGAGTTAGCTCTTACACCGGCATTTGCTATGTCATATAAGCTAAATGACATCAGGGTCTACTCCTTAACGTACCAATGAAGCAGCGACGCTTTGAAGCTCAACACGCTTCAATACCTGCTTAATTTTATCGGCATAATTTGGATCAGTTGCATAACCTGCTTTTTGTAACGAATCTAAAAAGGCTGCAGGCTCTGCGGTATTATTGAGTGCTTCTTGATAACGAGGGTTTTCATTTAAGAAATCCACAAAGTCGTTAACACTGTCTTTAATCGATTGATAAGAACGGAAACTTGCTTGCTTTTTAACTGGCACGCCTTGTTCAAACTCAAGCGTGACTTTGCTCGCTTTATCACCTTGCCAGCTTGTATCCGATTTAATATTGAATAAGTTGTTACTACTTGTGCCATCAGCTTTACTGATAATGTGTTTACCCCAACCTGTTTCAAGGGCTGCTTGAGCAACCATCACAGCAGGATTTAAACCAATCTTCTGTGCAGCATTTTTTGCGTGCTCCCAAACAGAGCTAATAAAAGACTCCACATCTTCAAAGCGGTTTTCTGTTTGCTCGTTTGCTGTTGTATCTGCGACAGCTTGCGGTTCAGCCTTAACATCAGTTTTGCTATCAACCACACCGCTTGCCCGTTTATCACTATCAAAGTCAGCAGTAGTTCTAAGCACAGAACCAGGAGTAAACTTCTTACCGTCAGGCGAAAGCTGCTGCACTATCAAGTCAGCTAGGCCGAGCGAGCCATTAGATGAAAGCTCAACCGACATTTGTTGATCATGCATCTCTTCAAAAAACTTAACGCCGCTTGAGTTAAATGGGCTGTCTTTATCTTCAAACGCTTCATTTGCTTTACGCATACTTTTAAGAAGCATTTGAGTGAAGATAGACTCGAATTGTGCCGCCGCTTTTTTCAGCGCCTCTTTTGACGCATCGCTAGAGGCATCACTTTTCAAAGCACTTTGACGTAATGAGTCTAAGTTACCTAAATCAAAAAAGTTTTGCTTGTCGAGATGATTAGTATCCATCAGCTTTTTGACACAATAGTTAATAATGAAAAATAAAATGCAAAAATTGCGCCAATAAAAAACTTTATAAATGAATAGCTAATAACTGATAGTGGAATGAAGTAACTTCAGAACAAAGATTTTGACTGATATTTGTGTGCTAAATGATTTAATAACTACTAGAAACAAAAACGCGCTCGAAAGCGCGCTTTAATTTAAATGATAACCAGTTGCCCGTTTATCGCCCCCGCTTCTTTTAAAGCTTCTAGAATCGCCATTAAATCACCCGGTGCGGCTCCAACCTCATTGATGGCTCGAACGAGATCATCAAGATTAACACCTGGGTTAAATACAAAAGCACGTGAGTCATCTTCATTAACATCAATAATGCTTTGATTTGTGACAGCGGTTTCACCTTCACTTAAGGCATTTGGTTGTGACACATTTTGCTGCTCAGCAATAGTGACCGTCAAACCACCGTGCGTAATAGCCGCAGGCTGCAGCTTCACATTTTTACCAATCACAATTGTACCAGTGCGCGAGTTAACAATAATTTTTGCAGCGGTGTCTGCCGGCTTAAACTCTAAGTTTTCAAGAGTAGACAAATACGCAACACGTTGAGATGCATCACGCGGTGCCAATACACGAACTGAGGCTGCATCGATTGCCTGCGCGCTATCAGGGCCAACTAAATCATTAATTGTTTGCTCTAAGCGTTTTGCCGTTGTGAAATCAGGGCGGTTTAAATTAAAGGTAATGTAGTCACCTTGCATAAACGGGCTCTTAATAGCACGCTCTACAATGGCACCGTTTGGAATACGACCTACCGTTGGCGTGTTAATAATGACCCGGCTACCATCAGCTCCTTCAGCACCTAGACCACCAACAACTAAGCTGCCTTGTGCAATCGCATACGTATTACCATCAACCCCTTTTAAAAAGGTTTGTAATAAGGTACCACCGCGTAAACTACCTGCACTCCCGATAGACGAAACCGTAATATCTATGGTTTGCCCTGGTTTTCTGAATGCTGGTAGCTCTGCATGAACAGCAACGGCTGCAACATTTTTAATTTTAGGTTTTAAGCTATCTGGTAAAGTAATACCAAAGCCATTTAACATGGCTTTAAAGCTCTGTTGAGTAAATCTGCTTTGTTCACCTGTGCCTGGCAAACCTACAACCAAACCATAACCGACTAATTGGTTTGCACGAACACCTTCAACCATAGATACATCTTTGACTCGCTCAGCCTGTGCAGAAAACTGCAGGCTAATTAAGCAAAGAGCGATGATGTATTTAAACCCATTCATGACTTTGTTCCTCTAAAATGGGAAAAGCGAACTACTAAAGAAACGAGACAGCCAACCTGCGCTTTGTGTTTCTTGAATTTGCCCTTTACCTGAATATTGAATTCGCGCATTGGCAATTCGGTTTGATGTTACTGTATTACTAGCTGAAACATCTTCTGGACGAACTAAGCCTTCAAGGCGAATAAACTCTTCGCCAGTGTTCAACGTAAGCCATTTTTCACCGCGAATAACTAAGTTTCCATTGGGTAAAACACGCATCACGTTGACAGAAATATCACCAAATAAGCTGTTTGATTGATTAGACTTTGAGTCACCTTTAAACGATGCCCCCGAGCCAATACCAAATTGAATACTATCACCACCAATGTTAACTGGATTACCTCCCAGACCAATTACTGGATCTAAACTCGCATCCGTTTCTTTATCTGTTTCGGTTTTAGCTGCTTTGGTCGCTTGAGTAGACTCTTGCAATTTAACAGTGATGATATCGCCAGCGCGTAGAGCCTTTTTATCTGAGTACAAGTCATTTGATGAATAACTATCAAACAACGACCCCGTTGGTACCATAGGCTCTGTTGTAGGCTCCGGGTACATAGGCGCATAGTAAGGGTCATCCTGAACCACATGATGATTTTGCGTTGTCATACAACCACCCAGCATTAATGCTGCCGATGTGACTAAGATAATATTACGCATGCTGCCTCCTACCCATTAAAGCTGCTGATTAATGTAACTAAGCATTTCATCAACCGCTGAAATCACTTTTGAATTCATTTCATAAATTCGTTGTGTTTCAATCAAGTTAACGAGCTCTTCTGTCACATTCACGTTAGACGTTTCAAGAGAACCTTGAACCACACTGCCTAAACCATCGATACCTGGGTTACCTTGCACAGGCGCACCACTAACAGCGGTTTCTGTGTATAAGTTTTGCCCCATGGGCTCAAGACCCGATGGATTAATAAAATCACTAATAGTTAGCTGACCAATTACCACATTGTCTGGTTGCCCTGCGATACGAACTGACACTTCACCGTCTTGCGAAACAGTGATTGATTGTGCATCATCTGGAACATTCATTTCAGGCTGCAACGGAAAACCCGCTCCCGATGTCACAATTCGACCATCTTCGTCAGTCGTGAATTGACCATTACGTGAATAGGCAATATTGCCATCAGGTAATTGCACTTCAAAAAAGCCAGGACCTGAAATCATCCAATCCAATGAATTTTCTGTGGTAAGCATGTTACCTTGTGAAAAGTTCTTTTGGTTAGCAACCACTTTGGCACCGGCACCTAGCATTAAGCCCGATGGCATTTCAGTGTCTTGTGACGAACGACCACCTGGTTGGTTAATGTTTTGATATAGTAAATCTTCAAATACGGCGCGGCTTTTTTTGTAACCGACCGTGCTGGCATTCGCGAGATTATTTGAGATCACCGAAATATCGGTTTGCTGGGCGTCAAGCCCGGTTTTACTGATCCATAATGCAGGATTCATAACTCTACCCTCTCAGTCATCTTAAACAATGCGTAACAGCTGATCTTGACGCTCATCGAGCTCTTCGGCTGTTTTCATCAATTTAACTTGTAATTCAAATTGGCGTTGATTGCTGATCATGTCGACCATTTCATGCACTGGGTTTACATTCGACATCTCAAGCGTTCCCGACAGTACTTTCACGTTCGGTGAAATATCACAAAAACCACATAGATCATTTACCAACATATCTTCTTTTGGTCGGAATAATCCGTCATTACCTTTTTCAAGCTGAGTGTTATCAGCCTCAATCACTTTCAGCCGATCAACTACTTCTAAAAAGTTAGCAGGCGCACCTTGTGGGCGAACCTGAATAGCGCCATCTTCACTAAACTCAACTTTCTCGATAGGTAACGGCAAAATAATTGGACCACCTTCGCCAATTACTTGACGGCCGTGGCTAGTGATCAACGCGCCATCTGGAGTAATGTTTAATGTGCCAGTTTTGGTGTACGCCTCATTGCCTGATGCATCTTGTACACTCAACCAACCACGGTCACTCATCGCGATATCAAGCTCGCGGCCAGTTTCAACAAAGCCACCCGATTCCATATTAGATCCAGGGCGTTCTTGCATTGCAAACACCCTAGATGGCAGACCTTCACCGAAGGCTTGCATAGAGCGAGCTTGTGCAAAATCAGCTTTAAAGCCAGTGGTGTTAGCATTAGCAAGATTGTTCGCCTTGAGTTCAAGACCTCGCAAACTTTGCTTTGCACCCGACATGGCAATGTAGACCATTTTGTCCATAACATTGACTCACTAAAAATACGATAACTAAAGAAATGCAATAAAAGTGCCAAAGTAAAATTGACGCATAAATAGGATGGTAAAAATGAAAAAAGGCTGCCAATAGAGGGAGCAGCCTTCGTGTCGGATTAAGCTCAGAGCCGTTTAGATTAACGGATCTGTAGGATGTTTTGTTGTAGTGTTGAGTTAACTTCTAATGCACGTGAATTTGCTTGGAAGTTACGTTGAGCACTGATCAAATCAACAAGTTCACTTGTTAAGTTGACGTTTGACTGCTCAAGAGCTGATGAGTTAATTGAACCTAATGTACCTGAACCTGGTTCACCGGCAATTGGCTCACCAGAGGTTAAGCTTTTCTTCCATGCCGTGTTACCCACTTGCTGTAAACCTTGTGAATTAGAAAAGCGCACCATTGCCACTTGGCCTAAGAATGAAGTATCACCATTACTGTAAGAAGCAACGATTTTACCATCTGTACCAATATCAATACCTGATAGACGACCTACAGTCGCACCATCTTGCTCTAGCGCTTTCACTTCAAAGTTACTTGCATATTGAGTCGGTATTTTATTCGTTGTACCAGCTTCATCGCGCCAATTGATGTTTACATCATCAGGGAAACTCGCACCGTTAGATAATAAACCAGATATACCGCCTGAAGGTATTGTTAATGGATTAAACGTAGCATCAGTATTTGGAGTCCCATCAGTGCTTTGAGGTAAACCACTTGAGTCAAACTGAAAAGTTGAAATAGGTGTATATGGCGACGCAGTTTGCTCAGTACCATTAGCAGCAAACGGCTTTTCATCAAGTGTTGCAAACACTTGCCATTCATTGTCATTACCAGTCACTGCTGCGTCAGTTTTAACAAAGAAGAACTGTAAAATGTGTGGCTCACCTAAAGAATCATACACCGTTGTTGATGTTGAACTGTTGTACGATGCACTTGTCTCTGGGTCAAATGGTGTAACTGCTGGCGTTAATGCACGCGAATCTAAGTTAAACGACGAATAAACATTGGTCGTAGCGCGTGGAGAACCTGATGCATCAGGAATTTGTAGCGCAGAAGATGTGCTTAAACTAACAGAAGTTGTATCACCCGTTGCTTCATCAACAGGGAAACCTTGTAAGTAGTTTCCGCTAGCATCCACAATAAAATTGTCTTTATTAAGTTTGAACGCACCAGCACGAGTATATGTAAAGTCTTGCGCGCCTAAGTCATTCGCCATTGCGAAATAACCTTCGCCAGTAATCGCTAAATCGAGCGAGTTATTTGTGAAAGATAATGAACCTTGATGGAATTGTTGTGCCACCATTGTTGTTCTTACACCGTCACCATTTTTTGTTTTACCAGAACTAAATACTGATGATGCGTACACATCAGCGAACTCTGCACGAGACTCCTTAAAGCCCGTGGTATTAACGTTAGCAATGTTATTTGCTGTAACGTCTAAATCTTTTTGCGCGGCTGCTAAGCCTGTTAATGCAATATTGAAGCTCATAACTCACCTCTAACCTATCTCTTAGCCTAAGCTAACCCAAACCTTTTTTACTTATGCGATTTCAGCTATATCAGTTAGCCTAACCGCACCCTCTTTTGTATTTACGATAATGCCGCTGGCGCCATTAATATTGACACTTTCAATATTCTTAAAGGTCGCCATTGGCATACTGCTGTAGTCTCCATTTACGAAGCCTTCAGCACTAATGTCATACTCACCTTCAGGTAGTACATTGCCATCGTTATCTTTACCATCCCATTCAAAACGAAGTGCACCCGCTGACTGCGAACCTAATTCAATTGTGCGCACTAACTGGCCCGATGAATCTGTTATTCTTAACGTTAGAGACTCAACGGCAGTTTCTGCAACTACCGACCCTTTAGCGAGATTTTCACCATCAAAATCAATCGTGTCAGACTCAAGTAATGCTTGCTTACCAACAAGGGTAGAAGCCTGTAACGCAGAATTTGATGTCATTGAAGCAGTCAGTGATTCAAACTTCTCGTTTAAGTTTGAAATACCCTCAGCCATAGTGAAGTTCGTCATCTGCGCAATCATTTGATCATTATCAGCTGGCTTGCTTGGGTCTTGAAACGACAACTGTTGTGTTAAAAGTGAGAAGAAGTCTTCTTGCGTTAAAGTATCATCTTTCTCTTCTGTTTTATTTTGATTGTCTTGCCAACGTAAATTATCTAAATACGTGGATGACGCACTGCTGATGTCGTTACTCATAACTTATCCTCGGTTACCGCTGCCCAAGCAACAGTGTTTTACTTAACATTTGCTTAGCTGCATCAGCAACTTGCACATTTGTTTGGTAAGAGCGAGAGGCAGAAATCATATTTGCCATTTCTTCTACAACATTAACGTTAGGCTTATAGATGTAACCATTTTCATCAGCACTTGGATGGTTTGGGTTATATTCAATTTGCAGAGGCTTATCACTCTCTACAATGCCTAGTACTTTAACGCCAACAGAAGAGCCCTGAGGATTGCTTTGTGATGCTGACGCTTTAGTCAACTCTGCAGCAAAAACAGGATGGCGCGCTCGATACGTCTGATCTTGGCTAGAACTAATCGAATTCGCATTCGAGATATTACTTGCAGTAGTATTTAAGCGGACATTTTGCGCGCTCATACCGGTTGCTGAAATATCAAAAACATTATACAAACTCATGATTAAGCTCCTTGACTACCGAGGGCTTTTTTAAAGCCTTTAATTTTACTACTCATAAATTGCAGGCTTGCCTGATACTCTAATGAGTTCTGTACATACAAGTTTCGTTCCACTTGTATATCAACTGAGTTGCCATCACCTGTATCTGCTTGATTTGGCGTACGAAACATTTCTGCATTACCAACAAAACGACTGCCTCCGGCAATATGTTTAGCATCGGTTCTTACCATACTATTGCCACCTTGCTGGTTGCTTTTTGCCGCTTTTAATGCCGAGGCAAAATCGATGTCTTTCGCTTTATAGCCCGGCGTATCAGCATTAGCGATATTTGTCGCTAATAACTCAGCGCGTTGTGAACGGATCAACATCGCATGCGGATGAACTCCAAATGCTTTATCAAAACTGATAGCCATAACCATCTCCAAAAAATTGACTCTGCAGTGAACAATGCAAAAGATAAGCCAAAAATAAGGAGTAAGCTTTATTTGTATAACAGACTGAAAAATAGATAAATTTAGCAACCTAAGGACTAGGTTGCTAAGGAGAGTTTACTTTTTTTGATAGATAATACCAGGGTTACAACGAACCATATCAAAGCTGTCACTAAGGCCCGCCATTGATTCAGATGCACCTAAAAATAGATAACCTTTAGGGTTTAAAGCTTGAGCAAATTGCGAAATGATTTTAGCTTTTACTTCTGGTGAGAAGTAAATTAACACATTACGACAAAATATAATGTCAAACTTGCCCATTAAGGCGTATGAATCTAGTAAGTTTAAATGTCTAAAGCTCACCATTTTGCGAATAGGTTCAACAACCTGAGCCATTCCATTACCGCTGTCCTTAAAGAACTTCTGACGTCGTTCCATCGACAAACCACGAGCAAGGGCTAACGAGTCGTACTCAGCGTTCTTACACATATCAAGCATGGTATTAGAAATGTCTGTGCCAATTATTTGCGCTCCCATCTTTAATACGCCAGGGTTTTTAGCCTGAAACTCAGCGACCGACATGGCAATAGAGTATGGCTCCTGCCCTGATGAACTTGCCGCTGACCATATTTTCAATGGTCGACGAACATCTTTAAGTTCAGGGAATAGCTTCGTTTTCAATAGCTCAAATGGGTATTGGTCTCGAAACCAAAGCGTCTCATTGGTGGTCATCGCATCAACCACAGCGGCACGAAGCTGCCTCTCATGAGGACTTAAGGTTTTACTTACCAACTGTGATAAAGACTCGACATTAAAACGTGCCATAAGCGGCGCTAGGCGACTTTTTACTAAGTAAAGTTTGTTATCACCAAGCACGATGCCACATTGTTGTTCTAAGAAAGAGCGGAATTGATCGTATTCGCTTTGTTGTAAATGCTTATTTTCCAAAGTAATACCACCTATAAATAATTAATCACAATGAACCCACTTTTTCACAGCTGTTGCTAATTCATCTGGGTTAAATTTTGCAATAAAATCATCGGCACCTACTTTTTCAATCATTGCCTGGTTAAATACCCCACTTAAAGAGGTATGCAAGATCACATGAAGAGGTGATAATTTTGGATCTGCTTTAATTTCGGCGGTTAAGGTATAACCATCCATTTCCGGCATCTCTACGTCAGATATCAATAAGCCAACGCGCTCAGTAATATCATTTTTACAATCAAGCTGAGCAATCTCACGTAAACGTAATAATGCTTCTTTGCCGTTTTTAGCTAACTCAGTTTGTACACCTAACGGTTCAAGCGCACGTTTAACTTGGTTTCGAGCTACCGCTGAATCGTCAGCAATAAAGACAATACGCTCACCTAAATCACGCTGAATTTCACCCTCACCAACCACTTCAGCACTCACTTCAGTGTTAACTGGACAAATTTCGTTTAAGATCTTTTCTACATCAAGTATCTCAACTAACTCATTTTCAATCTCAGTGACCGCTGTTAAGTATGAATAACGTCCCGCACCTGAAGGCGGTGGCATTATTTTTTCCCAGTTCATATTAACGATGCGCTCAACTCCGCCAACCAAGAACCCTTGCACAGAACGGTTGTACTCAGCAATGATGATAAAACTGTCTTTGATATTTTCAATTGCCGGACCACCTACGGCCATCGATAAATCAATAACAGAGATAGTTTGGCCACGAATGTGCGCAACGCCGCGAATATACGCATTTGATTTTGGCATGTTAGTAAGTGGTGGGCATTGCAAAACCTCTCTTACTTTAAACACGTTGATACCAAAGCGTTGTCGCCCTCTGAGTTTGAATAATAGTAATTCAAGGCGGTTTTGCCCAACCAACTGAGTACGCTGGTTAACTGAGTCTAAAATGCCTGCCATTTCAATCTCCTAAAGATAAACAATCAGAGCTGGAACAATAATTGCCTTCTTTGTGTTAAAGCTACATAAGGTTACGAAGCGTCTGTTTTTTGACGCAAAATATTTATACCTTGTTTTCAACCATAAGCATAGTCGAAACAATATGAGTTTGTTAAAAAAAAGCCGAAGATACAGTGTTTTTTATTTTCTTACTAGCCTGTTGTTTGCAACACAACTGCAGGCAGAAGTTTATAATAACGAGCAACTTCAACAAATCGCTATCGATTTTGTTAGCGAACAGCTCCCTGATCTGGACACCAAACCACAAATAAGTGCTTTACCATTAGATGGTCGCATTCCAGAGAGGTTTTGTGAGTCGCCAATAAACAAAGAGTTACCAACAGAACCTCCTTTTAATCGGCAGGTAACAGTACAACTTAAGTGCCAAGACCTAAATAGTTGGACCCAATACGTCCATGTCCGCATAATTGAGCTCGAACCTGTGGTTGTTGTAACAACCAACCTTGCTCGTGGTGAAGTCATTCGTCCAGAGCATTTACGTGTTGAAATGAAACCAAAGCAGTTTGTTAGAACGCAATACGTACAAGATGAGTCTATACTTATTGGCAGCCGTAGCAAACGTAACTTGCGTGATGGCAGCCCTATTGTAATGCGTCAGGTGTGTATGGTTTGCAAAGGCGATAATGTCACTATTTATGCCTCATTACGCGGTTTAAGAATTAAGACCACTGGGATTGCTTTAGAAGATGGCACGTTAGACGAATTAGTACGTGTAAAAAACAAAAAATCAGGTAAAGTATTAAATGCACGTGTGGATGGGGTCGAGTCTGTACAAGTAAATATTTAATTTTTTATATTTATGCTAAAGTATCCGCTGTGCCCGCCGATATAAAGGCATATGTTGGGTAATGTATAGGTCAAAATTATGGTAAGCAATGTCAATAATGGTCAACAACAGCCTTCTGTGTTGACAAATACCAAGCAAAAGAAGCTTGATTTACAAAAAGATAATGCTAATGCAGCTGCTGCAAAGTCAGCCGCACCTAAAGCAAGTGCAGATTCTGTGAGCTTAACACCTCAAGCTAAACAGCTTAAGTCTTTGCAAGAAAAAGCTGAGCATTCATCTGGCTTTGACAGCAATAAAGTAGCTGAGCTGAAAAAAGCAATCAGCGAAGGTAAATACCAAATTGATGCTGAGAAGTTAGCAAAGAACATTGCTGCATTCGAGTTTGATGTCTATGGCTGATCATAATCATTTAATTGCCAGTAAACTAACACAACAAGTTTCGTGCTTAGAGTCTATTGCTGCGCTGTTAGATGATGAATTGACAGCCATTGCTGCAAAACGTGGCGATGGATTAAAGAGTATTGCCCAACAAAAAATCTCTCTGTTACAACAAATCCAAACAATTGATAAAGAAGTTCAAAAGCTTGTTGCGCACAATGATTCGCAAGATGACGAAGTGAGTTCACTTATCAAGCAAGTTAACACTTTACTATCAAGCTGCAAAAAGAAAAACGATGTTAATGCCCATGCAGCCCATCAAGCACAGCTGAGTGTTAAACAACTTAAGGATATTATAATCGGTGCGCCATCATCGATGACCTACGACCAAGGCGGCAGTGTTATTCAAGGCGATAAGAAAATCGTTCACAACTTGAAAGCCTAAATACTATTTCATTAAAAAAGCGCGATAACTAAGTTATCGCGTTTTTTTATGCTTGCAGAATTTGCTGGACTTATGCGGCAAGCCAATAGGTTACAACTAGACTAAGTTGCACCTAATAATATGTTACTTTTTTCACTTGGCGCGGTTTTACTTCGCCGATGTATAAATCGTGCACTCGCTTCATATCAAGCTGTAATTCAGTTGCGTAGGTGTCCCCTACTGCATAGGTTTTAATAACCTGTGCACCTTTGATCACACCTTGTACTTGGCTTTGTAATTGATCATTATGAGCAATGCTGTTTTGCACTGTAGTGCCTGCGGAAATTCTTTGCCCGTAAACTTGCTCAGCAAGCTCGCGGTAAGCTTCAAGCTTTGAGGCTTTAATCGCAAGTAGAGTACGTTGCGATTCATTACTGCCAGGCTGAGCACTTATTGGCGCATAACCCACAGCTTTTAGCACCGGGTAGCTATCTGGCTCAATGTAAGTGTATTCTACATGTTTATCAAAAATACTACTGCAGCCTGTTAATGCTGCGCAGGCAACTAGCCCACCTAATAGAAGTACTCGCATAATTTGCTTCCGCTTAAAACTCTTGTCTACAAATATGCACGTTTAATGCCACTGTGGTACAGTCCTTGCTCATTTAGGTTATTCAATAGTTTTAATGCTAGGTGTCAGCATGAACAATAAAACAATAGCCTGCTTAAAAAGCCTTGGCTTAGCTTTTACAATTTTGTTTTCTAACAATAGTTTAGCGCAGTGGTTTGAATCTACAGGCCATGCAGTTGTAAAAAATGGCGATACTAGCCAAGCCAAATCTGCCGCCATTAAAGATGCCATTACTCAGGCGTTAGTGTTTTCTGGCGCTCGAGTAAGCTCTGTACAGACCCTAGTTGACGGGGTTTTGACGCAAGATCAGCTGAAAATAAGTAGCCACGGTGAAATCCAGAAAATAGAATTAATCAGCGAAGATCGTCATAACGACACCTATGCTATTACGCTTCGCTTAGACATCTTTGCTCAAGCAGAAGAGTGCCCTGCAAACCAATACACTAAATTTATTGCTGTTACGCAAAGCCAACTTGCCAATCGCGAGCAAGCTCGTATGGGCCAAATTTTTGACGTAAACAAAGCAATAAGTGAACACCTATATAATAGCTTAAGCAATACACAAATGGCAGCTAAGCCAACGGCTTATTACAACATGCCGCTAAGGGTAGATCACTTTTTCACTCAGCAATACGATTATAGTAATGCACTACTTGAGGAAATCACTAGCCGAAGTAACTCGCAATATGTGTTACTAAGTCGTATTCGTGATTTGTCGGTCAACCATAAAATTAATAACGACTATGCATTTTGGCAGGATGACAGTTTTAAGCGCGCATATAAAGTTGATTATGTGCTCTTTGATGGCACAACTTACGAAAAGCTTTGGCAAAAAAGCTACCAAACAGAAGGCATTTGGCCGTATAAAAAGACTGAGATCATCGATGTTTATAGTGACCGGTTTTGGGCAACCGACTATGGCCAAGCTATTAGTGATATAAACCAAACTCTAACCTATGACTTACAAGCAGCCATGGCCTGTTTGCCCACGCAAGGTAAAATACTGCATATCGAAAACGATAGGCTGATTATAAACCTTGGTAAGGCTCATGGTCTCGAGCAAGGGCAAGTTTTAAATATTGCCCATCATAATTACCTAACGGATGCACAGGGTAATAAACTCCCGCATAAAATCACGACACTTAATCAGGTAAAAGTGACTCAGCTTTATCAGCAATCAGCGGTTGCCATGAGTATAGATAAGCAACCACTGCCTAACATTCAAATTAACGATATTGTTGAGTTAGCTGCTAGCGAGTAAATGAGCTTGTAGGCCTTCATGAGCATTTAGCCAGTTAGCTAATTGCTCAACACCTGCTATGTGCGGGTAGTGCTTACGAGTTGCAATGACAATTTGCCGTTGCTGGTTTGGTGCAATCGCTAAGTACTTCACTCCTTCACGTGGTGTACATGCAAGCTTAGGAACAAAAGTGACACCATCATCCATTGCCACCAGCGCGAGTAAGGTTTCAATACTGTTCCCTTTATATTGATTTGACACCTCGACCCCTGCTGAAAAACAAAATTGTTCTGCTTGCTCCTTAAAGCAATGACCTTCATTTAACATTAATAAATCACAATCCTGTAATTGAGCTAAAGCTACTTCAGTGTGTTCTGCTAATACGTGTTGCTCTGACACCGCGACCAAAAAATCTTCTTTATAAAGCGGTGAAACATGATAAGGCGCTAAATCGGCTACATCAGCAACAATTGCAATATCAATCTCTCCATTATCAAGGGCCAGCAGCGTTTGTGCTGTTTGCATTTCAGTAAATGAAAATTGGGTTTCACTGAAAGCTTGCTTCATTGATGTTAATAGCGTTGGCAGTAAATAAGGTGCGATGGTAGGAATAATCCCTACATTTATTTTACCTTTTAGTGGATCGTGTGAGCTGGCGGCAATTTCTTTGAGCACTTGCGTTTGCTCAAGAATAAATGTGATCTGTTTAAGTAATTGCTCACCTTGAGCAGTGATTGTGACCTGCTTAGTTGAACGGTCAAAAATAACAACACCCAATTCTTGTTCAAGCTTCTTAACTTGCCCGCTTAGAGTAGGTTGGCTGATATAGCAGGCATCTGCTGCTTTTCTAAAGTGCTTGTACTGTGCAACCGCTTTTACATATTCGAAGTCTTTTAAATTCATAACCGCACCTTTAATAGCTTTTACCTATCATATCAATACAAACAAACGATTGGAACTATCAAAAATTAAACCGCATAATAGCACTCAACAAATCAAGAGGAATCAAAACAATGTTAAACAATATCGAAGGCCAAAAAGTACCAAACGTTACATTCGCAACACGTGTAGACGAGCAGTGGAAATCCGTTACTACTGACGAAATCTTTAAAGATAAAACGGTTGTGCTATTTGCATTACCTGGCGCATTTACACCTACTTGTTCATCAACACATTTACCACGTTATAACGAGCTTGCTGCTGTATTTAAACAAAACGGTGTTGATGACATTGTCTGTATTTCTGTAAACGATACATTCGTGATGAATGCTTGGGCGCAAAACCAAGAAGCCCAAAATATTACCCTACTGCCAGACGGCAACGGTGAGTTTACTGACGGCATGGGTATGTTAGTTGATAAAAACGACTTAGGCTTTGGTAAGCGCAGCTGGCGTTATTCTATGCTTGTAAAAGACGGTGTTATCGAAAAAATGTTTATTGAACCGCAAAAGCCAGGCGACCCATTTGAAGTATCTGACGCTGATACCATGCTTGAATACATTAACCCTGCGCAAATAAAACCAGAGTCAGTGAGCATTATTACGAAACCTAATTGCCCATTCTGTACAAAAGCTAAAGCATTATTAGAAGCAAAGGGTTATGTGTACGAAGAAATTATATTAGGTCAACACGCATCATTAACCAGCTTAAAAGCTATTTCAGGTCGTGAGACAGTACCGCAAGTATTCATAGGCGGTGAGCACATTGGTGGCTCTGACGATTTAGAAAAACACTTTGCATAATTTTCAAGTTGGGGCTGCTGAATGCAGCCCTTATATTATTTAAACAACTACAACCTATTGATTAAAAAATAAATTAACCAACTGGTCTGCTCTCGCCATCACCGATATTTATATTCAAAATACCAACATTTTAATTACTATATTGTTACATAAAGCAAACAATGAACCTAAAATGTCTGCAGCTACATTTACTCAAACCGTAACGAAATTAAGATGAATTAATTGGAATATAAAATGAAAAAACTAATACAAGGACTGCTCCTTTCCTTGCTATGTTTCGGTGGCCAAGCTCATGCTGCGTCAACTGGTACTATCGATTTACTCACCCACCCTGTTGGCATTATATGCCTTGTTATTTTTATCTTTGCTTATGTGCTCGTCATACTCGAAGAAAAAATTCACTTACGCAAATCAAAACCCGTATTGGTTGCAGCCGGGATTATTTGGACACTTATTGCTTGGCAGTACAGTGCACAAAACTTATCTGATCTGAGCACTAACGCGTTTCGTCACGCCCTGTTAGAATTTTCAGAGTTAATGCTATTTTTGCTCGTTGCGATGACATACATCAACGCCCTAGAAGAGCGCCGTTTATTTGATGGCCTAAGAAGCTGGCTGGTTGCGAGGGGCTTTAGCTACAAACAATTATTTTGGATAAGCGGTGTACTGGCATTTTGTATTTCACCTGTAGCCGATAACTTAACTACCGCATTACTTCTATGTGCCGTAGTAATGAAAGTTGCAGCAAATGATAATCGCTTTATTGCTATGTCATGCGTAAACATTGTAATTGCAGCTAATGCAGGGGGCGCCTTCAGCCCATTTGGTGACATCACGACACTCATGGTTTGGCAAGCCGATGTTGTTGCCTTTACCGAGTTTTTTGTTTTATTCCTACCTGCTTTAGTTAGTTATATTATTCCAGCATTTATTATGTCTTTATATATCAATAATCAACACCCTGATATCGTAGGCGAAGAGATTGAACTTAAACGTGGTGCGCTTCGCATATTGTGCTTATTCTTACTGACAATACTAACCGCCGTGGTATTAAAAACCGCCTTTGGTTTACCTCCAGTTGTAGGCATGATGATGGGCCTTGGCTATTTACAGTTTTTTGGCTACTTCTTACGCGTCACTCTACCCGGCTCCCTTGCCAGAAAACGCGCTATGGCAGAGCGCGAAGGTGATAAAGAGCGCTTATCTCGCTTAGGTAACGTTGTTCCTTTTGATGTATTTAGCCGTGTATCAAGAGCAGAATGGGACACGCTCTTGTTCTTCTATGGCATTGTAATTTGTGTTGGTGGCTTAGGGTTTATCGGCTACTTAGCGCTGCTTTCTGATTTACTTTATAACAATTGGTCTGCTACCGGTGCGAACATTATTCTTGGTTTAATGTCAGCCGTTGTAGATAACATTCCTGTGATGTTTGCGGTGTTACAAATGATGCCAGATATGTCGCATGGTCAATGGCTGCTTATCACCTTAACAGCAGGTATAGGTGGCAGCCTGTTATCAATTGGCTCTGCAGCTGGGGTTGCACTTATGGGTCAAGCAAGAGGGATTTACACATTTAATAGTCATTTAAAATGGTCGCCAGTCATTTTACTCGGTTACTTTGCAGGCGTATTAACTCATTTATATCTCAATACTGCCTACTTCAGCTAAACCTCTGTAATGTTAAAGTTAAAACCCTAATCGTTTTTAGGGTTTTAACTTTAAACACTCCACAATGAGCGGTTTATAAACAGCAATGTCGCAATAAGCGGTGT
Organism: Pseudoalteromonas apostichopi; assembly: GCF_030297135.1. Lineage (NCBI taxonomy): Bacteria > Pseudomonadati > Pseudomonadota > Gammaproteobacteria > Alteromonadales > Pseudoalteromonadaceae > Pseudoalteromonas > Pseudoalteromonas apostichopi. The sequence goes on along the minus strand of NZ_AP028065.1, from coordinate 2,687,050 downwards.
TTTTGTCGCAAAAAGTCAAGATTAAGGCAGGTACTTTACTTTAGTCTAATAATTCACAAATAAGGTGAATTGAGGACACACATATGAGCCAAATGAATTCTGTTGCCATGCAAAATGGCAAGTTGCATGTAAAACAAATTGATATTCCCACTCCTGGACCCGGCCAAGTACTCGTAAAAAGCCTAGCTTGCGGTATTTGCGGTTCAGATATTCATATTACACGCCACACCAGTGATGTATTCGATATCTATAAAAACCTTGGCATCATGGCAAAAGATGCTGGCGATGACCAAGAAGTGTTATTGGGCCATGAATATGCGGCAGAAATCGTCAGCTACGGCCCAAATACCAAAGGCGAACTTGCTAAAGGAACCCGTGTAACCTCAGTGCCAATCTTACTCTCTGCTGGCGGTGCTGGCGTAGGTGTAACTCCAGGGCTGTATGGTGCCTATTCTGAATACTTTATCGTTGATGAAGCCTTGTTGTTACCTATTCCTGATGCAGTTCCATCAGAAGCGGCAGCCATTACAGAACCACTTGCTGTTGGCCTGCATGCAGTGAACCGCGCACAAATGCATAATGATGATGTTGCAATCGTAGTTGGTTGTGGCCCAATTGGCCTTGCCGCGATTGCCGCATTAAAGTTACAAGGCGTAAAACACATCGTTGCCTCTGATCCGCAAGAAAGCAAAAAACAAATTGCCCTTGAATTTGGCGCTACTGAATATGTTAACCCTATGGCGGATGATGAAGTGGCTAAAGCCGCTGTGCTTGCAGGTAGCAACAAGGTAGTTATTTTTGAATGCGCCGGTGTCAGCCGCTTATTAAACGACTACATTTTACGTGCGCCAGCAAAAGCAAAAATCATTGTAACAGGTGTACATACTGCACCACTTAACGTTAATTTTGCCTATGCAACTGTCAAAGAGTTAGACCTTATTTTCTCTTATTACTATCAACCAGAAGAATTTGCTCAATCACTCGAGAACATCGCTTCAGGTAAAATTGCATGGCAAAAAATGCGCACAGGAAAAGTCGGCATCGACGGCGTACAAGGTGCCTTTGATACCTTGTTTAAACCAAACGACCATATCAAAATCATCATTGAACCATGGCGCACAGGTGAGCTTGAAAAAGTAACGGGTTAATTAAGCTTAGGGGGTGCTGAGGTAACTTGGTAGCCCCTACAGGAATCGAACCTGTAACTGCCCCTTAGGAGGGGGCCGTTATATCCATTTAACTAAGAGGCCACTCAAAAGCTGAGGGATTGCTTGTAACTTGTAACTTGTAACTTGTAACTTGTAACTTGTAACTTGTAACTTGTAACTTGTAACTAAAATTATAACGGTCTAAGGCTTTGCTAATCAAGGAGAATAAACCAATCGACTCGAGAATAGCCGATTGGTGTAATGCAAGAGCTAATTAACGCTAGCTGTTGCAGATTGGATTGACTCATTTTTTAGCACAAAATACGGGATCACTTTTTGTGCGCTGGCAATAACAAGTTTTGAGTTTAAATTAATCACTCGAGCATTCACTTCAACGCCGTTAGGGCGATATATAAGCGTGCCTGTAAGTACATGGCTGGCAATGCGACGCTCGGCTAACTCTTCTATATCACGCGACATCACAAAATCACCACGTGAGGTCACACTAATTACATCCATCGCTTTAAAATCAACAACCCCAAAGCCAAATTTCTGCAGCTGGTGCAGCATTGTTTCCGATAGTTGATTACCAAGTTGAGAGCTGGTTTTTAAGCTTGCATCTAAATCGACAAAAGAAGTAATAGCAATTCCTAACTCACTTTCTTGTTGCATAGTATCAACTAACTCAAGCGCCATTTGCTCGACATAATTTACAACTGTTTTATGATGTTGATATGGCACAAATAGACGATGGTTAGCGTTATCCTGCTGCATGTCGTTTTGTTCAACTGCTTGCAGCATAGCAACGTAATCTAACTGACCATTTGCTGAAGCCTGTGCGTTTTTCGGCTCTGCTGATTGCTCTGGCAGCAATTGGCAGCCGGATAGCGCGAGCGTTAACGATGCTAAGATAAAACCTTTCATAGCTTACTCACTTGCTTGTTTTAGTGTAATACCATCACTACGGTTGGTGCTATCAAGGGCATCAACCACTGATTGCGGGATAAAACCCTGCGCTGACCCTACAACCGCTTTACTTGCTAAGCCAACAATACGGGCATTAACGAGCACACCACTTTGATGATTAACCAAAGTACCTGCCAATACATAATTAAAATTTTGATCTTGGCTTAGCTCTAAATAATCACGACTGAAAACATAGTCACCACTTGGCGTGACACGCATATAATCAGTAGTTTTAAAGTCAATGACAGGTACACCAAATGCGTGCAGTTCATGAATGAAACTTTCGGCAATTTGATTACCTAGCAAATTCGTTGAGTTGTAATCAGCATCAAGGTACACAAAACTTGAAACAGCAACCGGCGTGGTATCGCTAACATATTGCAAATTTTCAACTAAGTCTTGCATGATGCCACGCACATAATGATTAATATTTTTACGCGTTGGTGCAGCGGTAAAAGTGCTGTTGTTCATCACCGCCTTATTAGTTTGGAACACACTGTCGTTACTATGCGGCGCGGCGACTTCTCTTTGCGCAGTTAACTGAGGCTCATTATCATGCTGTGTTGCATCACCTGTTAACATCGAAGAGCAACCAAAGCCTAAAGGCAAACATAAAGTTAAAATTAAACGTTTCATTAAATGAGTTCCTCTTAATATTCGCTTCGATACAACTGGCCATCACGCTGCTGAACTTTTTCAGCTCCCCACATGACATTAATGGGGATCTCGGTGCTTGCTGCTGACACTATTCGCAGATCTTTGGTATTTACCAATCGGGCGTTAACTATGTAGGCATGTTGTTGCCGCGTCAGTGTGCCGGTAATAACAAAGTCAATATTCTGACGTTGACGTAAGGTATTTACATCACGACTAAGTACACTATCGGCCGATTGCTGCAAATTTAAAGTATTTTCTAACCGATACTCGATAGTATGAAAACCAAGCTGAGTAAATTGCGTTAATAAACTTTCTTGAATTTGCTGACTTAAGCCACTGCCCTGATCTTCTGCTAAATCAGTTCCTAAGCCATCAGCCATATAAAAACTGGTAACAGCAATACGAGCATTACCTTTATAAGGGCCTTGAATACGGCTCAGCTGACTGCTTAAATCAGCAACATATTGATGCACCGTATATGGTGCCATTGGCGATTTTGGGGTTTCTCTAGGGGGCGCACTTTGTGGCTCTTCAGTTAAGCTACAACCCACCAACACTAAAAAAACTGAATAAAATAACAGGCGCATAATTGCCATCCTCACTAAACTTAGTAAGTACAAAGCAATAATTATGCCTAAGTATTATTATTTGCTAGATATAGCTAGATAATAGTGAAGCAAGAAACTCTGTGATTAAAGGAAGTAAGCCGCTTTGTAATGGATCTGTTTTAAGTTATTAATCGCTACTCAGACTGAGTATGTGAGGTTGTTAAAACAGGAATAGCAAAGTTAGTTGACGCAAAAGCAGTAGCTACAGCACCTGTCCAACAAAAGGAGCTGTCACACAAGTCTGCCCTAGCTTTTTTACTATTTCACAAAATGCAGTAGCTTGAGTATAGTTTGTAAATGGACCAGCTCTTAGTCCATACACGGTTACGCCTTTGTGCTCACGCTTTTTAAAACGAAAATCCAGGCCATGCAAAACATCAGGGTAGTCTCGCTTTAGCTCTAATACACGGTGACTTACTTTTGTCGGTGTTAAATATAAACCTAATTGCACGCCCGGTTCTACTGCTTTGGTTGCTGCAATAGCTGCGCTTTGTGAATGCGTAAATGGTTGCTCAGGCTGGCTATGCTCTTGGCTCATCATACAGGCTGTTAAAACAGTTAAGCTGATAGCTATCAATAGGTTTTTAGAAAAAATAGAAAAATGCATGATTACGTCGATTCTCAAAAACAGGCTTAAAACATAGCAATAAAAATGCCACCTTTAGAATGAACTTTAACCCTAAAAATATATTCGGTTGTCAGTGTAGTTACCAACCCAGCAATCAATTCCTTGCCGCTTAATAGCCTCACAATCGGCTTTGGCATTTTTCAAGTACTTATAACGGCCAAACTTAAGGCGATAATAAGTATGCTCATTTACTTTAGCAACTTCGATATTAAGTATCGGTTTTCCTTGGAAGATATTCGGCGCACGCTTAACCATTTTTTTAAATGAATAGGCAAGGCTTTGTTCTGATTCAACAGACATAAGCTGTAAAGCAAAACTGTAATTGTGCTCAGGAAACTCCGTTTTGTTTGATGACTCAGAGACAGAGTTGAGATCGATATCTTGAATCTGCTTAACATTTTCAACTGATTTATAGTTTATTGCTGCTTTATCTGGGCTCGTTTGAATTAGTACACTAAAAGTATCTGATTGCTTAAACGCTTTGTTAAAAAGGTAAGTAATATTAATATTTTTATTTTTAAGAATAGAAGGCAATGGGTTATTACTACAGCCAGCTACAGCTAGTAACACCATCAGGTATAAACTGTAACGCAAAGACTTTAAGTAACATTTCATAATCAGGATTCTTTAAAGTACCATTAAAATTAGCTTCTTATTAAAAGAAGAGCATATTGTTAGTACTTACCTGTACATCAACACTTAAAAGATAATTTGAGATATAAAACGTAACCACTAACGTATTAACGTTTCGACTATAACCTTTGTGTTAGTTATTTTTGGAAAACAGCCATAAACGAAACTATTCATTTACATTCAATAGTAACAATGCGTTAAGACAAAGGTATATCAGAAAAATCCTTTATTGGGTAATGATCGACAATTGTAAGGTTTATGTAAATAATAAAAAAGTGCCATATAGGCACTTTTATGAAGTAATTTTTGACTAGAAATCTAAATTGCTTATTTTACCAGCGACTTTATGAAGTCTGTAAGCTCACCTTTGAATTCATCACGACGCAGTGCAAACTCAACAATCGCTTTTAAATAACCAATTTTACTGCCGCAGTCATGGCTTTTACCTTTCATTGAGTAGGCATCGACAGTTTCTTTTTCCATTAGCATAGCAATCGCATCTGTTAATTGGATTTCATCGCCTGCGCCTGCAGGAGTTTTTGCAAGTAATGGCCAAATATTTTTGCTCAATACATAACGGCCAACAACAGCAAGATTTGAAGGTGCTAGCTCAATCGGAGGCTTCTCAACCATGTTTAAAATTGCAGCACTTTCACCTTGCTGGATTTTTACATCACCTAAGTCCACTACACCAAATTTATCTACTTCATTTTGCGGAACAGGCTCCACCATAATTTGGCTCTCACCTGTGCTTTCAAAGCGCTGGATCATTTCGGCTAAGTTATCTTTTTTAAGGTCGCTGGCCACATCATCAATGATCACATCCGGTAAGATAACTACAAATGGTTCATTACCTATGATAGGTGCTGCGCAGTTGATAGCATGGCCAAGGCCTTTAGCTTCACCCTGACGAACTTGAATAATCGTTACATCTTTCGGGCAGATTGATTGTACTTCTGCAAGTAACTGACGCTTAACACGCTTTTCAAGCGTTGCTTCTAACTCAAAACTGGTATCAAAGTGGTTTTCTATTGAGTTTTTACTTGAATGCGTCACTAAAACAATTTCTTTAATTCCTGCAGAAATTGCTTCATTTACAACGTATTGAATCAGTGGTCGGTCAACAATAGGAAGCATTTCTTTAGGAATTGCTTTTGTCGCAGGTAACATACGCGTGCCAAGACCAGCAACTGGGATCACAGCTTTCATTGATTTCTCCTTAAATTTTATTGTTCTTACACTGAAAACGGATACTTAATTGCATCGTGACACTGATAACCTACTACTTCAAAATCGTCTTTTGTAACCCAGGTTTCAATGTCTTCAAGTGATTTAATGTTTGGGTTTATTTTTAATTCTGGTGACGCGAAAGGCTCACGCTTTAGCTGCACATCACGCATCAACTCAAGTTGGTTTTCGTAAATATGTGCATTGGCTATCTTATGATACGCCTTACCTGGTTTATGTCCGGTAATTTGTGCAACTAAAGCAAGTAGCACAAAACATTGTATCTGATTAAAGTTTAAACCTAGCGGCACATCGCAGCTGCGTTGGTATGAAGTTAAGTATAGAGTATCACCTAACAAAGAAAAGGTGTGCGTGTGCATACAAGGGCGTAAACAGCCTAGCTCAAACTCACCTGGGTTATAAAAAGTGACTATTTCACCGCGATCATCTATGCCTTTAGATAAGTTATCGATAACTTTTTTAAGTTGGTCTAGGTGACTACCGTCAGGGCGCTGCCAGCTGCGGCCTTGAACACCATAGACACGCCCCATATCATCTTCACCACGACGATGTGGGTTTTCAAGCCAAGCTTTGTTTTCGTTTGCGTTTGCATTCCAAGTCATACAGCCGATATCACGAAACTGTGCAGCACTATCGTAACCTCGTAAATAACCAAGTAATTCAGCTATGGCGGCTTTGTAAAAGCTTTTGCGTGTTGTAATTAGCGGAAACTTGTTATTCGCTACATCATACTCAAGATCAGCGTTAATAACGGTTAAACATTTGGTACCTGTGCGTTTATTCTCAACCCACACACCTTCGTCAACTATGCGCTGACATAAATCTAAATACTGTTTCATTGATTAGCTCATATTATGCTTTGCTTGCCACGCTGTGTTGCGGCTTTTTATAGGCCCATATTAACAAACCAAGACCACCAATTACCATCGGCAATGACAGTATTTGCCCCATTGAAATAACGCCTGCGAATAAACCTAAATGGGCATCTGGCTCTCGGAAATATTCAACAATAAATCTAAACACACCATAGCCAAGCAAGAACACCCCAGCAACACTTCCCGCTGGACGAGGCTTTTTAATAAACCATTGTAAAATTAAAAACAGCACCAGACCTTCTAAAAAGGCTTCGTACAGTTGAGATGGATGACGAGGCTCTGGCCCACCAGTAGGGAAGATAAACGCCCAAGGTACGTCAGTTACTCGGCCCCACAGCTCACCATTAATAAAGTTACCAATACGTCCTGCTAATAAACCGAGTGGCACTAATGGCACCACAAAGTCACCTACTTCAAATAATGACTTTTTACGTGTCCAAGCAAATATGGCGATTGCGGTAATCACACCTAAGGTACCGCCATGGAACGACATACCACCTTGGTCAATTCTGAATAAATACAGTGGGTTTTCAATAAAATAACTGAACTGATAAAACAACACATAACCAATACGACCACCGAGTATCACACCGAGCATGCCGTAAAATAACAAGTCGCTTACTTGTTCTTTTGTCCAACCTGAGTTTGGTTTTTCAGCTTGACGATTAGCAAGCCACATTGCTAAAGCAAAACCAATTAAATACATCAAACCGTACCAACGTACGCTGAGCGGGCCTACCGAAAAAATAACCGGATCGATATCTGGAAATTGAAGAGCCATAAAATTAAAAACCTTTAACTAAACACCATTTTAAGCGCAATTATTACAAGTAATAGCGCGAATACTTTTTTTATTGTTGCCACTGGCAAGTAATGCGTGGCTTTGGCACCTATAGGCGCAATTAGCGACGAGGTAACCACAATCCCGACTAAAGCAGGTAAATACACAAATCCGGCAAATCCATCACTTAACGATGTTAATTGCCACCCAGCAGATACATAACCCACCGAGCCAAACAGCGCAATGACAATACCACATGCTGCAGCACAACCAATGGCCTTTTTAATATCAACAGAAAAATAATGCAGTAGCGGCACAATCAGCGCCCCACCACCAATACCTATTAGCCCTGACAACGCCCCCATTATGGCACATAAAAAGCCAAGAATAGGTCCTGAAGGAAGCGGCTTTTCACTGGCAGCTTTGGTGCGTGTTGATAACACCATTCTCAAGGCTATAAACACAACGCTCCCAGCAAAAACAAAGCGCAATAGTTGTTCAGGAATAAAGCTTGCTGCAAATCCGCTTATTAATGCACCCAGTCCAACCCCAGTCATGACCCAAGGAGCAATTTCCCACGGTACGTTAGCATTACGATGATGAGCAAGGGCTGAAGATGTCGAGGTAAAAATAATGGATGCTAACGATGTCGCTATCGCGATAACTAATACATGGCTTGGGTCTGCAACATCAAACGAAACCAGTAGCGCACTAAGTACCGGTACGATAATAAGACCGCCACCAATGCCTAATAAACCTGCTAAAAATCCAACCACACAGCCCAAAATTGCGCAGTACACCATTAAAAGTATTACGTCATGCATAGCACACTCATATATTCAATTTGTTATATACATATACTAAACTAATATATATACCCAAACCACCTCAAGATGCGAGTTTCAGTTGGAATTAAAAGCGATTTAGGCAAGGCATTGATTGCAAGTAATAGTGGTTCTATTGTTAAAATCAATAACGCAGTATAAATCGCTTTTAAACCAACCCTTTGGGCGTTTCACAGCACAATTTTCCCTCATGATTGACCTTGACTTGGGGTGTAAAATAGCTCACCGAGCTGATGTTCAATCATAAAGTTACGCGTTAACCTAAGTACATGTTTTGCAGTGGGTTGTAATAAACACTCGGCAAGTAACTTTTCCATATCGCTAACATTTAAACGTCTAAGCACAAACTTAATTTTACTAATCGAAGAATAGTTCATACTCAAGCTTCGATAACCCATAGCAATAAGCAGTAATGCACCTTCTGGGTCGCCGCCTAACTCACCACATAAACTAAATGGCAGCTCATGCTGCTGACACTCTTGGGCAATTTTTAACAGCACCCGAAGTACACTTGGGTGATAAGGATTAAACAGCTCTGCAACACGCGCATTTGACCGGTCAACTGCAAGCATATACTGAGTTAAATCGTTACTACCTACAGAACAAAAATCGACTTTTTGCGACCACTCTTCAAGCATAAATACGCTCGAAGGAACTTCCAACATTACACCGATTTCTGGTCGTTCAATTGCCTGCTCAGGATATTGCTCACTTAGTTCAAAATAGGCTTGTTCGAGCAGTTTTAATGATTCATCCACTTCTTCTGAGCCACTGATCATCGGCAGCATAATTTTTAGATTACCTAAACCAATATTGGCTTTAAGCATCGCCTTGAGTTGATCTAAAAATAGCTCAGGGTGGTCTAAGGTCACGCGAATACCACGCCAACCTAAAAATGGATTTTCTTCGGTTATATTGAAGTAATCTAAAACTTTATCGCCACCAATATCGAGTGTACGCATCACCACTGGATTGGGGTGATAACTAGTAAGCACTTCACGATACCAATTTTCTTGTTCTGACTGTGAAGGAAACTGACCTTTTTGCATAAACCAAGCTTCAGTACGATAAAGTCCAACGCCATCACAGAAAGGTTTATTGTCATGCTCTATATTTAACTCAAGTCCAGCATTAACTAACAAGCTTATATGTTCGCCATCACATGTAACAGCATCTAAACTTTGCTCTGCAAAAAAGCGATCATTCAATAGCGTTTCTTGGTATTTAAGTTGGCTATATTCCTGATGTAACACTTGCGAAGGTGAAATATATAAACGCCCTGCATAAGCGTCTAGAATCATTGGTTTACCTTCAAATTGCAGTAAAGGTAAATCTTCTATACCCCATATTGCAGGGATCCCCATTGCACGCGTTAAAATTGATGCATGACTGTTTGCAGCTCCATTGACACTCACCACCCCAGCTAAATGACCTTTTGGCACTTCTGCGAGCATGGCTGGTGTTAGTGTACTGGCAATTAAAATAGTCTCTTTAGGATAAGGCTTTGCTGCATGCTCTGTATTGACTAAGTGATGCAAAACCCTCAATCCAATATCTTTAACATCAACTGCACGCTCTTTGATGTATGGGTCTTGCATAGCATTAAACTGTGAAATTAGTTTTTCGATGACTATTTTAAGTGCACTTTTAGCGCTCCAGCCCTGCTGAAGTTGCGCTTCTACATTTTGCCCTAAGCTTTTTGCATCCAGTAACTGTTGGTAAACATCAAACACAGCAAGGGCTTCTTGCGGTATCGAATCACTGAGGGTCATTGATAAAGTGCTAAACTCATTTCTAGTGGCAGCAACCGCTTGAGTAAATAACTTACGTTGAGTGGTGATGTCTTCATCTTTTTGCAACTCAATAGAAGTAAAGTCTAGCTTTGGAATTACTACAAAAGCTTCGCCGATTGCTATACCTGGAGCACCAGAAACACCTTTTAAAACAGAAGTTTGATGAGAAAACTCATCTACCCGTAACAGCTCTTTTATTTCTGCATGGGCTAACTGAGAGGCAAGCTGCGCCGATAAAGTAATTAAAAACGATTCTTCATCAGGGCTAAATACTCGCGCCAGCTTCTGCTGAACAACGATAACACCCAAAACCTTTTTCTGGTGCACCACTGGTACTGACAAAAACGCGTTGTAGCCTTCTTCATTAACTTCGGGTGAGAGTTTGAAACGTGGATGAGACTTTGCAAAAGCAATATTGATAGGCTCTTCGCGCTGCGCAACGAGACCTACAAGACCTTCAGTAAAGCCTATACGAAATTTACCGACCGCATCAGGGTTTAAGCCTTGAGTTGCCATCAGTACAAAATTGTCTTGACTATAATCTGCAAAATAAATCGAGCAGCACTGTGTTTGCATGGCATCTTTTACCATTTGCACAAAACACGCTAGCGCACTAGTTAAGTCCGCCTGTTGCGACACTGCCTCAGCAATTGATCTGAGCGTGGCTAACATGATGCTGCTCCTTTAATTTAAATAAGGTTACCCTTATCGTTTATGTCGCCAATGATCTTTGTGTTGCTCTCGTTTATTAAACGGCATTGCAAACGGGGCAAACTCTTTCATTACTCTACGATATACATCGCGCTTAAACGAAACAACTTGCCTAACCGGATACCAATAACTCACCCATCGCCAATCATCAAATTCAGGGTGATGAGTTTTAAGTAAATTTACATCTTCATCTTTACAACGAAGTTTCAGTAAAAACCATTTTTGTTTTTGCCCAATACACACAGGACTTGAGTCTCTGCGAATTAAACGCTTGGGTAATTTATAGCGTAACCAATGTTTAGAACTTGCGACGATCTCAACGTCTTCAGGAAGCAAGCCCACTTCTTCGTGTAATTCTCTGTACATGGTTTGCTCTGCTGTTTCACCGTCATCAACACCACCTTGGGGAAATTGCCAAGAGTGTTGACCATAGCGACGAGCCCAAAATACTTGTCCCTGATTATTGCAAATTACAATTCCGACATTGGCACGAAAACCTTCGGCATCAATCACCTTAGTGCCTCATTTGTAAGTCGATTTTTATTGATTGTTCCACATAACCTGCGATACAGCAAACACTTTACACCTAAGCCTAAATTAGATTGAAAATTTATTTTTTAACAAACATGTTTAATCAAGGCGTTACGATGTAATTATTATAAAAATACCCTATTTGATTAAAATAACTATTTACAACCGCATTTTTATCACCTTACCCACAGCTTGTGCATAACTTTTGTAAACCATGCCTAAATTGCAAACAAATCCACAATCCACAGTTAAAATATCCACTTTCTCCACAGAAACTGTGGATAAACATGTTTATATATCTGTATTTATACAAACAACTGACTAATTAATGAAATAGAAACAACACACAAAAACAATAATTAAATTAAATATCATATACTTAGACCTGGATATCCAAAAAATTAATTGGTTATTTTTAGCTCACACTTAACGTGCGCAAAAAACACTCAAACACAAAGATATCCACTAAGGCGCACATTTGCTATCATGATCCGGTTAATTAGACAATCAAATAAACGCCTTATGCGACCGATAAAACCCGCTTCTATAAATGAATTAATGCAACGTGTTGATGCTATAGCAGGCCTTACTTTAGGGCAATTAGCCGAGCAATATCATTTTAAAACACCTGAAGACTTGCTACGTGAAAAAGGCTGGACCGGGCAACTTATCGAATATGTGCTTGGCGCAACTGCAGGCTCAAAGCCAACGCCTGATTTTGAAGAATTAGGAATTGAGTTAAAAACTCTGCCCATTTCATTTAAAGGCAAACCACTCGAAACGACGTTTGTTTCTGTAACACCACTACTGAATGTAACTGGGATGAAATGGCAGCAAAGTACGGTTCGTAAAAAGTTGAATCATGTTTTATGGTTACCTATTTTAGGCGAACGCGAAATTCTACCTTTTCACCGCACCATAGGCAGCGGCTTCTTGTGGCAGCCAACGGCCGAGCAAGACGCACTCTTACAACGTGATTGGGAAGAACAAATGGAGCTAATAGCTCTAGGTCGAGTGGATGAGATTTCGGGCCACTTAGGCGATGTTATGCAAATAAGGCCAAAAGCAGCCAATAGCAAAGCGCTGACTGATGCAATTGGCCCTAATGGTCAAATAATACAAACCTTGCCTCGCGGTTTTTATCTAAAAACCAGCTTCACCGGCGAGATCCTAAAACAGCAATTTCAGCTTTAATTAAAATATAAAAAAACCTCCCGAAGGAGGCTTTTACAGTCTAAATAGCTAGGGCTGATTACTGACCTTTAACTTCTTTAAGACCATTGTAAGGTGCTTTCTCACCTAATACTTCTTCAATGCGAAGTAATTGGTTGTACTTAGCAATACGGTCAGAACGGCTTAATGAACCCGTTTTGATTTGACCTGCCGCAGTACCCACTGCTAAATCAGCAATTGTTGCATCTTCTGTTTCACCTGAACGGTGAGAGATAACAGCTGTGAAGCCAGCATCTTTAGCCATTTTAATAGCTGCAAGCGTTTCAGTTAATGAACCGATTTGGTTGAACTTGATAAGGATTGAGTTAGCAATACCGTTATCAATACCACGCTTTAAGATCTTCGTGTTAGTTACGAACAGATCGTCACCTACTAATTGTACTTTGTCGCCAATTAGTTGTGTTTGGTGTGCGAAACCATCCCAATCAGACTCGTCTAAGCCGTCTTCAATTGAAACAATTGGGTATTGCTCAGTAAGGCCCTTAAGGAAGTGGTTGAATTCTTCAGAAGTGAATTTTTTACCTTCACCTTTAAGGTCGTAGATATTTGCTTCTTTGTCGTAGAACTCAGATGCCGCACAGTCTAGAGCTAGAGTGATATCTTTACCAAGCTCATAACCTGCATTTGCAACAGCTACCTTGATTGCAGCAAGTGCCGCTTCGTTTGATTCAAGGTTAGGAGCAAAACCACCTTCATCACCTACTGATGTAGAGTGACCTTCAGCTTTAAGTACTTTTGCTAAGCTGTGGAATACTTCAGCGCCCATACGTAACGCTTCACGGAAGTTTGTCGCGCCAACTGGCTGGATCATGAACTCTTGAATATCTACAGAGTTATCAGCGTGCTCACCACCATTGATGATGTTCATCATAGGTAATGGCATTGAGTAAACACCTGGTGTGCCGTTTAGATCTGCAATGTGCTCATAAAGCTCTACGCCTTTTGAGTTTGCAGCCGCTTTAGCTGTTGCTAAAGACACAGCTAAGATAGCATTCGCACCTAGTTTCTCTTTGTTTTCAGTACCATCTAAGTCAAGCATAACTTGGTCAACAGCTTTTTGATCAACTGCGTTTTGACCTTTAAGAGCTTCAGCGATTTCGTTATTGATATAGCCTACTGCTTTTAAAACACCTTTACCTAGGTAGCGTGCTTTATCACCATCACGTAATTCAAGCGCTTCGCGAGTACCTGTTGATGCACCAGATGGTGCTGCAGCACGGCCCCATGAACCATCAGCTAAATGTACATCAGCTTCAACAGTTGGGTTACCACGCGAGTCCATGATTTCGCGACCAATCACTTTTACGATTTCTGACATCTTGATTCCTCTTTTCCCGAAAATGGTGAGTTAGTGCCAGCTTTATTGCTGCTGGCTTTTAAAACAAATAAGCCGTGCATATAGCACGGCCTACTTAAATTACGATGACGCTTTTTGGTGAGTGTGTGCTGCTGCAACAAACCCTTCAAATAGCGGGTGACCATCACGTGGTGTTGACGTGAATTCCGGGTGGAATTGCGCGGCAATGAACCAAGGGTGATCTTTATTCTCGATAATTTCGACTAGTTTCTTATCTTCAGATAAGCCTGTGAAACTTAAGCCTGCTTTTTCAAGCTGCTCTACAAAGTGGTTATTCACTTCGTAACGGTGACGGTGACGTTCAACAATTTCGTCACTACCGTATACTTCACTTACTTTAGAGCCAGGTGTTAAGTGACATTTCTGAGCACCTAAACGCATAGTACCACCTAGATCAGATTGCTCATCACGGATTTCAACGTTACCGTCAGCATCTTGCCATTCAGTGATTAAACCAACAACTGGATGTGCTGATTTTGCGTTAAACTCAGTTGAGTTTGCATCTTCAAGGCCTGCAACGTTACGCGCATATTCAATAAGCGCTACTTGCATACCTAAACAAATGCCTAAGTAAGGAACTTTGTTTTCACGTGCATATTTAGCCGCTAAAATCTTACCTTCAACACCACGGCCTCCGAAGCCGCCTGGTACTAAGATAGCATCAAGGTGAGAGAGTAACTCTGTACCTTTGCTTTCTAAGTCTTGTGAATCAACATATTCGATGTTCACGGTTAGACGGTTTTTCAGACCTGCGTGCTTTAATGCTTCGTTTACTGATTTATAAGCATCTGGTAGTTCGATGTACTTACCAACCATACCAATCGTCACTTCACCCGTTGGGTTAGACTCTTGATATAACACTTGTTCCCACTCAGATAAATCTGCTTCTGGGCACTCAAGGTAGAAACGACGACATACGAAGTTATCTAGTTCTTGTGATTTAAGTAACGCAGGGATCTTATAGATGCTTTCTACGTCTGGTAATGAAATAACAGCTTTCTCTTCAACATTAGTGAAAAGTGCGATCTTCGCGCGCTCGTTATTTGGAAGTTTACGATCAGAACGACAGATTAAGATATCTGGTTGGATACCAATCGAACGTAATTCTTTTACTGAATGTTGTGTTGGCTTAGTTTTAACTTCACCTGCAGGGCCTAAGAATGGCACTAGCGTTAGGTGGATAAACAATGCGCGCTCACGGCCAATTTCAGTGCCAAGCTGACGAATTGCTTCTAAGAATGGTTGTGACTCGATGTCACCAACTGTACCGCCAATTTCAACGATTGCTACATCGCGACCTTCAGCACCGTCATATACACGTTGCTTAATGTCGTTTGTGATGTGTGGAATAACCTGAATTGTTGCACCAAGGTACTCACCACGACGCTCACGTCGTAATACATCTTCATAAACACGACCTTGTGTGAAGTTGTTGCGGCTAGTCATTTTGGTACGGATGAAACGCTCATAGTGACCTAAGTCAAGGTCAGTCTCTGCACCGTCTTCAGTTACAAATACTTCACCGTGCTGAATTGGGCTCATAGTGCCTGGGTCAACGTTAATGTAAGGATCCAGCTTTAAAATAGTCACGTTAAGACCACGTGCTTCTAAAATAGCGGCTAATGACGCTGCTGCAATACCCTTACCCAACGAAGAAACAACCCCGCCAGTTACGAAGATAAATTTTGTACTCATGCGAACCCTAGAATATCAGGAATTAAAAGGAATAATATAGAATCAAGACGGGGCGAAATTATAGCAAAGGGGCTGCTATCAATCCAGATAAAATTAGCAAATAAGTGCACAAAAAACGAGCTTGGTTACACTGTACCCAAGCTGTATCAAAACAGGCTCACTTGGCCTGCTTTTTAATGGCTTCCCATGCGTTGTCCATTTCTTCGAGACTGGCCGTTTCTAAACTTTGGCCACGTTCATCTAAGTAGGCAGCCACTTTTTCAAAGCGTGACGCGAATTTAGCATTGGCACTTCGTAATAATTGCTCAGGATCGCGTTTAATATGACGGGCTACATTTACCGTTGCAAACAGTAAATCGCCAAGCTCTTCTGCACTGTGTTCTGAATAAGGGTCATGAGCCAGCGCTTCTTTTACTTCGTCGACTTCTTCAGCGACTTTATCGAGGGCCCCATGATAACTTGGCCAATCAAAACCTAGGCTTGCCACACGCTGTTGAATCTTCTTAGCTTTTGAAAGACCTGGCATCGCATCAGGAATATCCTGCCAAAGACTCATTTGAGGTGAAGTAGATTTTTCTGCTCGTTCTTGCGCTTTAATAGCCTGCCACTGCGCCGAAAGCTCTGCGTCCGACAGCTCACTTTGCTTTGCAAAGACATGCGGATGCCGACGAATTAATTTATCGTTTAGTGTATTTGCCACATCTGCAAAATCAAATAAGCCCTGCTCTTTAGCAAGTTGGGCATAAAAGATGACTTGAAAAAGTAAATCGCCAAGCTCACTTTTAAGCTCAGTGAGTTCACCTTTTTCAATGCAGTCTGCTACTTCGTAAGCTTCTTCAAGGGTATGTGGCACTATCGAATTAAAGTCTTGTTTTAGATCCCACGGGCACCCAGATTCTGGGTCCCGTAGTTTGGCCATAATTGATAACGACAGCTCAATGGCATGTTTATCACTCATTACGAATGACCACGCTTTGCATCATGTACACCTTCGATTTGGTGTAACTTAGACAATAATCGGTTAGTACTCGATAAGTCATGTACTTCAACCTGCATTGAAAACAGCGCAAGCTGCTTATCTTCAACGGTGTTGACATTCATGTTAAGCACATTCACCTTTTCGTTTGCAAGGACAGAGCTGATATCTCTAATAAGGCCTGAGCGATCTGTGGCTTCTACTTTAATCGTTAGTGAGTAAGAGCCATTTACATCGTCTGACCAACTTACTGATATCACCCGCTCAGGATGTTTATCACGAAGTTTTTCAAACGAATCACAATCCTCACGGTGAACTGCAATCCCACGGCCTTGAGTAATATAGCCAATGATTTCATCGCCCGGCACAGGTCGGCAGCATTTAGCAACATGGCTCATTAAGCTACCTACCCCATCAACAACAATGCCGTTTTTATCACCTGTGACACTTTTTGGTTTTTTAAACTTAATTTGTGGTTCGTCATCATCACGGTCACTAATAAAGTTTAATAATTGGTTTAAGCGAACATCACCTGCGCCTACCGCAACCATCAGGTCATCAATGCCTTTAAGATTGAATCGCTCAATTGCTGGCGCAAGGTCTTTGGTTGTTAAGTCTAGTTTTTGCAGCTCGTTCTCTAATATTTCTTTACCGGCGCTCAAGTTTTTATCGCGATCAAGCTGTTTAAACCAATGATGGATTTTAGAGCGTGCTCGCGATGACTTAATATAACCTAGCGATGGGTTCAACCAATCACGACTTGGGTTAGGTTGCTTTTGAGTTAAAATTTCAACCTGATCACCGGTATTGAGCTGATGAGTAAAGGGCACGATTTTGCCAAACACTTTTGCACCAATACAACGGTGACCAACGTTTGAGTGAATGTAATAAGCAAAATCAAGTGGCGTCGCACCCAGTGGTAAATCGAAAATATCACCTTTTGGTGTAAACACATAAACTCGATCTTCAACTACTTGATTTTTGAGCTCTTCAGCTAAGTCACTGCCATCAACGACTTCTTCTTGCCATTGTAGTAACTTACGTAACCAACTAATTTTTTGCTCATAGCCAGAACCACGTCCTGGCAATGCACCTTCTTTATACATCCAATGCGCAGCAACACCTAACTCAGCATCTTGATGCATTTCGCTAGTACGAATTTGGATTTCAACGGTTTTACCTTCAGGGCCAAATACCACTGTATGAATTGACTGATAGCCGTTTTGTTTAGGTGTTGCGATGTAATCATCAAATTCTTTATTTAAATGCCGCCAATTGGTATGCACGATACCTAATGCTGCGTAACAATCTTGCAGGCGTTCCACCACAATGCGCATAGCACGAATATCAAACAGCTGATCGAATTCGTAATTCTTCTGCGCCATTTTTTTGTAGATACTGTAGATATGCTTCGGGCGGCCATACACTTCACCCTCAATACCTGCTTCGGCCAAGCGTGCTTTTACTAAAGCAACCATATTTTCCATATAGGCTTCACGAGCAAGTCGCTTATCATCGAGCTGTTTTGCGATATTTTTATAGGTGTCGGGGTGCAGGTAACGAAACGAAAGATCTTCAAGTTCCCATTTAAGCTGACCTATTCCTAAGCGGTTAGCAAGGGGTGCAAAAATGTCACGTGTTTCTTTAGCGGCAATTACACGCTCTTCTTCACTGGCGTCTTTGACCTCACGCAAATGGCATACTTGTTCAGCGAGTTTTATCACCACTGCACGCACATCTTCAACCATGGCTAGCAGCATACGGCGGATATTATCAATTTGAACAGTGCCCTTGCCTTGATGGGCTAAGGTGCTGATGGTAGCCATTTGGCTTACACCTGTTAGTAATAACGCAACGTGATCACCAAGCTTGTCGGTCACAGTTTCAATCGAGATTTTTTCGGCTAGGAAATAAGGTGTTAAAAAAGCCGTGGCAAGTGAATCTGCATCTAAATTTAGCTCGGCTAAAATCTCTACCATTTCAATGGCTGTGTTTTCACGTTTTGCATCATCGCAATGCAGACACAATTGGTGAGCTTGCTCTAATAAGGTATGTTTGTCTTCTGTTAGCGCTAACAGCTCGATACGGCTGGCAAAATCACTCGGCTTTGTAAGCTGATGTGACTGTCTAGTGGCTACCATGTGCGCTTTACCTCCTGTGAAATAACGCCATCGTTTCAATATGCCCAGTATGCGGGAACATATTCATAAGCCCAATTTTTTCAATGCTAAAGCCTGCTTGTAAAATAAGTGCACTGTCACGGGCTAAAGTAACAGGATCACAAGAGACGTATAAAATCGTTTTAAACTGAGTAAGTGGTAACTGCTCTAAAATTGCCATTGCGCCAGTACGTGATGGATCAAGCACTAACACATCAAGTTCGGCACTAAACCAAGCAGCTGATTGCATTGATTTTGTTAAATCAAAACAATAAAAATCGGTATTCGACAATGAGTTAGTTTGCGCATTTTGTTTTGCTAATGCAACCGCAGAATCGACCCCTTCAACACCAATAACATATTTAGCATACTTTGCAATCAATAATGAAAAGTTGCCAATACCACAAAATAAATCTAATACCTGCTCATGACCTTGTAAATCAAGCCACTGTTTTGCTTGATGAAGCATAGCTTGGTTCACTTGGGGGTTAACTTGAATAAAGTTTTCAAGGCCAAATTCAAAGCGTAAATCATAAGCTGGTATCTGGTAGTACGGCATTGGATGGTCACTGTGATCAATTTCACCACTGTGTGATTGCCACACAACACGCCAGCTATATTCATCACACGCCGCTACGACAATGGCTTTTAACTCTGCATTAATAGCTTTGGTATGCCTAATAACCACAAAGGCCGCATTATCAGCTTCACATAATTGTAGGTGACTAATACTACTAAGACCTGAATGGCTGTTGATAAGAACATCAAAAACTGAAAAAACGTCTTTAAAAGTACTGCTCAGCACATCACAGCTTTCAATGCTCACCAATTGTTTAGACCCTTGAGCTCGATACCCTACGCGCATTTTCTTTGCGGCTTTGTCATGCATTACAGCAATACGCGCAGAGCGACGGTAATGGCGCTCTTCACTGAGCAGAGGTGCTTGCCAATTTAAGTCATCAACTTTGGCAAACTTGCTAAACAGCTGACTAACCGCAGTTTGCTTTTCAACCAATTGTTGTTCTGCATTAAGGTGCTGTAACTGACAACCACCACAAATCTGATAATGCTGACAAAAAGGAGTAACCCTATGCGCTGAGGCTGATAGTACTTTTTTACAATCAGCACTGGCAAAGCGTGCCTTATCTTCAATCAATAACGCTTTTACTTCTTCACCCGGCAAAGCACCATTAACAAAACAGACTTTACTTCCCTGCTTAGCAACGCCTCGTCCTTGATGGTCCATAGCAGTGACATTGAGGGTTAGCATTTTTTGCGAAACGGATTTCTTTTTGGCTTTGAAAATCTGTGCCATTGGGCAACACCTTAATTATTGATAAAGCGGGATTAAGTATATACTCTTAAACAACGATAATAATGATAACAACATTCTTTATGACTAAATTTGGCTTACGTGACTCAGTCTTAATACTTACACTTATACCGACTGTGATCATAGGCTTGTTGCTGGGCGGTTATTTTACAATAAATCGTTACATTGAGCTCGATGAAATTTTATATCAGCAGGGCGTTACTATTATTGAGCCCTTAGCCATTGCTGTTGAACAACCATTACTAAAGCGTGATAAAGCCTTACTAACCCGCTTAGTTAGCCATACTCATAACAAACACTCCCCTGCGATCCAATCAATTGCTATTTTCGATGAAAACAATGAGTTAGTGATTTTTAGTAAATATCAAAGTGAATTCAAAGAAATTGTTAAAAGCAATGTTAACAGTATGGATGGGGTTCAAGTACACAACTCTGATCACTATCTAACATTTTCTACCGCCATTATTAATCATAGCCGTCAAGACACGATTTGGAATCATAATAGCTATCAAGCATCACTAGGTAATGTGGTGATCATGCTTAATAAACAACAAGCCATTATCGGCCAGCAACGCGCCTTACTGGTCAGTGGCGTGGTGATACTCATAGCACTAGTACTTGCGAGCGTATTAGCATTTAGGTTGACCCGCATGTTTATTCAACCACTTAATAAGTTAGTACTAGCTACCGACAAATTAATTGAAGGGAAAGTAGATACAGGTCTTGATAAAAAAATGTTTGGTGAGTTTGAGTTATTACGCACAGGCTTAAATACCATTTCAGAAACCATGGTAGTGCAACGTGATGAGATGCAAAAGCATATTGATCAGGCAACCTCTGATTACCGCGAGACCTTAGAACAATACGAAACTCAGAATATTCAGCTAAGTATTGCCAAAAAAGACGCGCAAGACGCTAACCGTGTTAAATCAGACTTTTTAGCCAAAATGAGTCACGAATTACGTACGCCTTTAAATGGTGTAATTGGCTTTACGCGTCAGCTTTATAAAACCCCGCTTAATAAGCATCAAAAAGATTACCTCGATACTATTGAGCTATCTGCAAATAGCTTATTAACGATTATCAGTGACATTTTAGACTTTTCTAAATTAGAAGCCGGTGCCATGGAGCTTGAGTCAATGCAATTCCAGCTCCGTGACAATATTAATGAAGTTATGACCTTGTTAGCACCAAGTGCACACGAAAAACAACTTGAGCTATCGATATTTATCCATCCACAAGTACCTGACAATCTAACTGGCGACCCGACCCGCTTTAAACAAATTTTGATAAATCTTATAAGTAATGCCATTAAATTTACTGAAAAAGGCTCAATCAAGGTTGATGTTGGCTACCGCTTATTAGATGAAGAGCGCGCCTCTATTTTAGTGTCTGTCACCGATACTGGTGTGGGCATCCCAATGGATAAACAAGATGCCTTGTTTACACCATTTGGCCAAGCAGACTCAAGTATCACCCGTAAATTTGGTGGCACAGGTCTTGGTTTAATCATCACCAAACACATTGTTGAAGCGATGAATGGTCGTATTACCCTGAACTCTGCACCTGGTAATGGCACCTGCTTTACATTCAATGCCGTATTCAGAACGCCAAGTAACTCAATTACTAGTGACTTACCGACCCAATCATTGATTAATAAACGTATTCTTTACCTTGAGCCTCATGAGCATACACATCAAGCAACCTTATCGCTTTTACATGAATGGCAAACTCGCGTTACTGCTTGTATAGATGAAGAAAGCTTCTTAAATGAGATCAATAAAGACTTCAGTTACGATATTTGTATCATTGGTCATACCGCCACAATTGACGATATGCAGCAACTTAAGAGTTATGTAAAAGCAGTGCGCCCAGTCACTGATTATTTATATATTATGCTCAATACGGTCTCGCACAATATGCGCGAAGCCTTTGTGGGTAGTGGCGCAGATGCTTGCTTAAGCAAACCACTTAACCATCGTAAATTATGTGAAGTACTTGCTGCCCCTTATCGTCTTGACCATCCAGTGCATAACATTGAACAAGGCACTGAAAAGTTATTACCTCTAAAAGTACTAGTTGTAGACGATAATGATGCCAACCTAAAGCTTATTTGCACCTTACTTGAAGAACAGATTGAGCTAATTGATACGGCACACAACGGCTCACAAGCCTACAGTCTAAGTAAAAGCCATAAGTATGACTTGATCTTCATGGACATCCAAATGCCAATTATGGATGGTATTACCGCATGTAAACTTATCCGCGAGTCATCTCTCAATGAAGATACGCCAATCATTGCAGTTACTGCTCACGCATTAGCGGGTGAAAAAGAACAGCTGCTTAAAGATGGTTTTAAAGGTTACTTAACTAAGCCTATTGATGAAGATATGCTAAAACAAATAATTAGCGATCATAGCCCACAATCGCCGATTAATCGCGAACGAAGCAAAGCTGCCACAGTTGACTCAGAACCTCCATTTGAAAGTGCCCGCCTTGATTGGCAATTAGCGCTACAACGCGCTGGCGGTAAAGAAGAGTTAGCAATAGAAATGCTCAACATGTTGTTACTCAGTGTACCTGAAACCTTACGCCTACTTAATGAAGCTATAGAAAAAGAAGATTGTGAACATGTACTTAGCATAGTGCACAAATTCCATGGCGCGTGTTGTTACACCGGCGTACCAAAACTAAAATCACTTGCCGAAACACTCGAAACATCACTAAAAAGCGATTGCGATTTAAATTACATTGAACCTGAGTTGTTTGAGCTGATTGATGAGCTAAATAATTTGTTAAGTGATGCAGGTATGGTTGAGCCGCAACGATAAAAAGCACTCAAAAAAAAGATATAAAGGAGTATATTAATGAAAAACTATCTAATTCTAGCTGGCTGTTTACTTGTGTTTGGCTGTACTTCAACTACAAATAAACCAATGGAACTAGAGTATGCGGATTTAGCTGTTAGCTATGATGAATTAAAAGCAACAAAATGGCAGCAACTTGAGCGTTTTCCTGCCAGATATCCGAAAAAAGCGGTGCTCCAAGCAGCAGAAGGCTGCGCGACCATTGAGTATGTCATTACGCCAAAAAATGAGATTAAAGATATTCAAGTAATAGCCTCTACAAACCCTGTATTTGCCAGTGCGGCAAAAGATGTTGTCACTAATTGGCATTGGAATGAGCTTGCGAAAAATATTACTGATAAAGCTGTGAAAACCCAAACCCGCTTTGATTTTTGTTTTGATACACCTGAGCAATCTTGCAAAGCACTCAAGCCTAACTATTCATGCCCTAGTAACGATATTATTTATTCTACGGGTACACGCGTTGTTAAATATACGAGGTAACTTGCTTTGTACTTTATCTTACTTATCGTCTTTAGTGCTATTTCACTCACTTGGTTTTTTCTCCGCTATAAAAAACTAAGTATTGAAGCTAATAATTACGTAAAAACCAATTACACAGAGCAGTGGCAAACATACGAAAGCCAAGCCCGCTTAATGAAAGCAAAACCTAACTCAATTGTGTTTCATTCAATCAAGAAAGGCGAATTGTCGGCAATAGATGATGGTGTTTTAAAAAATTTTAAGAAAAAACATCAGTATTTAGTCGCCCTACTTTGCCTTTCACCTTGGCTAGCTTCATTGCTTGCACAATTGATAGTTTACTTAAGTAAATAAAAAGCGCGGTGGATATCGCATCCATCGCGCTCTCGATTCAAAACTTGCCAGCGCCAATAAAGGGCTGACAGATTAAAGCGTATGTTTACAAACGCGCTTCAATCATCAGGCGCTTCATATCGCTTACTGCTTTTTCTAAGCCATCAATCGCTGCACGCGCAATAATCGCATGACCTATGTTTAATTCGTAAATTTCTGGCATTGCAGCAATTGGTTTTACATTGTGATAATGAAGACCATGGCCTGCATTAACAATTAAACCCAAGCTATCGGCATATTGTACGCCGTTACGAATACGTTCAAGTTCTGTGTGAAGTTCTTCGTCATTCTCTGCATCGGCATAAGCACCTGTGTGAATTTCAACGTATGGTGCATTACAAGCTTTTGCAGCGTCAAGTTGTGCATTGTCAGCATCAATAAATAACGAAACCTTAATTCCCGCAGCTGTCAGTTTTTCTGTTGCTGCTTTTACCTTTTCAAAATTACCCACAACGTCAAGACCACCCTCAGTAGTTAGCTCTTCACGTTTTTCAGGCACTAAACAAACATAAGCAGGTTTTACTTCAAGGGCGATGCCGATCATTTCATCAGTGACTGCAATTTCAAGATTCATACGTGTTTGAATCGTTTTTGCCATCACATATACGTCACGGTCTTGAATATGACGACGGTCTTCCCGCAAATGGATGGTGATACCATCTGCACCAGCATGCTCTGCAACAGCTGCGGCATGCGCAGGATCTGGGTAACTCGTGCCACGCGCTTGGCGTAAAGTGGCAATGTGATCAACGTTTACACCAAGAAGAATATCTTTCATTTTTTTACCTGTTTAAAACAACGATTCAAGGCTGCTCATCAGCCTACTTAATAAATAACTCACGGCTTTTTAATGGCTTTTTGCCAAGTAAAGGCTTGAGTAAGTATCGACTTAATTGCTTTGCCATATATAACACATCAGGGGCGCTAAAGTCATGAGCTGCTATGGCATTTAATTGCTTCCCTGAAAAGCCACTATGGGGGTCGTCATGCAGCAAGAAACCGTATTCAGCAAAGTACTGATAATTTGCTGCATCGTTAATTACATCACCTTCAGCATCAACACTAAAATCTACGCCATATCCAAGCATCTCTAACAGTTGAAACTCATAAGAGCGTAGTACAGCTTGTAGGTTTTTAGTCGTTGATAATTCGTCGAGATGCTTCTTATAAAGATGATAAACACTTTCCATCGGCTCATTGATAGGTACGATACGGTTGGTTAATTCGTTCAAATAAAAACCGCAATAGAGTTGAGTACCCGACAGTACGGTTTGCCCGCCATGGGGCTCAAAACGATTGATGTATTTTAAATCTGACTTACCGCTGTATTGCACGAGCAGAGATTGAAAAGGTTGTAGTTGTGCTTTATGTTTAGTGGCCTGGCGACCACTAATGCGCGCCAGCATTCTCAGCTGACCTACGCCTTCTACCAGCATATCAAGCATTACTTGCGAGTCACTAAAAGGACGTCGGTGCAGCAAGTATGCTGTGTAGAATTCGCTGTCCATGGCGTGTAAGACTTTACTTAGTCTTCACCATAGCCAAGGCTACGTAGCGCACGCTCATCGTCAGCCCAGCCAGACTTCACTTTTACCCAAAGTTCTAAAAAGACTTTGTTATCCAGCATGTCTTCAAGGTCTTTACGAGCTTCACGGCCAATCACTTTCAACTTTTCGCCTTTATTGCCGATCACCATGCGTTTTTGCGTTTCACGCTCAACAAGGATCAAGCCATTAATTTGCCAAACACCGTTTTCTAGCCATTTAAACTGCTCGATTTCAACGGTGACTGAATATGGAAGCTCATCACCCATAAAACGCATCAGCTTTTCACGAATAACTTCTGCCGCCATAAAGCGCATTGAACGGTCTGTTACGTAGTCTTCAGGAAAGTAAAACTCACAAAGCGGTAAACGCTTTTTCACTTCATCTTTGATTAAATCAATATTTTTACCCTGCTTTGCAGAGACTGGCATAATAGCCACAAAATCAAATTTACCACCCAAAAACTGCATGTGCGGAAGCACTAAATCACGGTCTTTAACTTGGTCAATTTTATTCATAACTAATAACACTGGACGACCACTTTGACGTACTTTATTTAGCACCATCTCATCATCTTCATTCCAGTGTGTGCCTTCAACCACAAAGATTATAAGTTCTACATCGCCAATTGAGCTTGATGCAGCACGATTCATTAAACGGTTAATAGCGCGTTTTTCTTCAACGTGTAAGCCAGGTGTATCCACATAAACAGCTTGGTATTTACCTTCGGTATGAATACCCATGATACGGTGACGTGTAGTTTGTGGCTTACGAGAAGTAATCGACACCTTCTGCTCAACAATATAGTTAAGTAAGGTTGATTTACCTACATTTGGGCGGCCAACAATGGCAACCATCCCGCAGTGCGTGTCTAGCTCTGCAGGTTCTTTGCTAATTAAATCATCAAGATTCATTTTTAAGTATCTTTAAGGCTTTTTCAGCGGCTTTTTGCTCAGCTTTACGACGAGAGCTACCTACTGAGATAATGCTATCCATCCCTTCAACAATACATTCAACCGTGAATGTTTGATTGTGCGCTTGGCCTTTTGTATCTATTACAGTGTAGCCAGGTAACGATAATTTGCGCGCTTGTAAGTATTCTTGAAGTAATGTTTTAGGATCTTTTTGATTTAAGCCCGGCGAAATTGCGTCAAGACGCGACTCGTACCAGCTTAAAATTAACTCACCACATTGTTCAATGTTTGAGTCTAAGAACACTGCCCCAATAATCGCCTCAACGGCATCAGCTAGGGTTGATTCACGGCGAAAACCACCGCTTTTAAGCTCACCTGGACCTAAGCGTAAGTAATCGCCTAAGCCAAATTCAAGGCCGAATTCAGCTAATGTTTGACCACGAACTAAGGTCGAACGCATACGGCTTAAATCACCTTCGCGTGCTTTTGGAAATTTAGTATATAGCGCATTTGCAATCACAAAGCTCAAAATTGAGTCGCCAAGAAACTCTAAGCGCTCGTTATGTTGGCCTTTATGACTACGGTGCGTCATTGCCTGCTCAAGCAAAGCTTGATCAGTAAATGTATAACCTATTCTGTTGTATAACTCTGTTACGTTTTTTTTCATCGTTACTGAATATTACCTAGGCGTTCAAAGCGAACACCAGTTGGAACCCAGCCTGGTAAAAAGTCATCTGGGCCATTTTCAAATTCAAAACTCATCCATATAAAGACGGCTTTACCTACCAAGTTTTCTTTAGGTACAAAGCCCCAAAAGCGACTATCTTGGCTATTATCACGGTTATCACCCATCATGAAATAATGATCGGCAGGAACAACCCACTCGTCTGAGCGTGTACCTGGTTGTTGATAATAACGGCCTTTCATTTCAGGAGCTTGCGGGTTAATCAAAATATTATGATTTACTGTGCTTAGGTTTTCTTCTAAACGCACTAAATTCATAGAACCCTGCTTGAACTCGTCACTATTGAGGATTTCCATATCAATTTTGTTGTATTCATTACACAGCAAATCACCTTGCTGAGTCACACCTTCGGCGCATTTCGGCTGAATATAAAGGTGCTTATTGCGATATACAATTTTATCGCCTGGTAAACCAATCGTACGTTTAATGTAATCCACACGCTCGTCTAATGGGTATTTAAATACCACAATATCACCACGTTCAGGTTCATCAACGTCAACTAACTGACTACGCCAAATTGGATCTTTGATGCCATATGAGTACTTCTGTACCAAAATGAAGTCACCCACCAATAAGGTTGGCATCATTGAGCCCGATGGAATTTGAAACGGTTCAAAAATGAAAGAGCGGAAAATAGTAATTGCCGCAATCATTGGAAAAATTGATTTAGCCGTTTCAGTGATACTTGGCTCAGGCGCAATTAATGCAGCAGTTTCTTCGTCTAACTCACCACCTGCCGCGTTTTGAGCAAGGGCAATGCGTTGCTGACGCTTTGGCGCAAACATAAAGTGGTCAATTAACCAAATTAATCCTGAGCCTAGCGTTAACAACACTAAGAAAATAGAAAAGTAACCCGCCATGCATTAATTCCTTTATTTACTTCTAATTATTTACCAACTTTAAGGATAGCTAAGAATGCATCTTGAGGTACTTCAACGTTACCTAGTTGCTTCATTCGCTTTTTACCTTCTTTTTGTTTTTGTAGCAGTTTTTTCTTACGACTCACGTCACCACCGTAACATTTCGCGATTACGTTTTTACGTAATTGCTTAACTGTTGTACGCGCAATAACATGCTGCCCAATCGCTGCTTGAATCGCAATATCAAACTGCTGACGTGGAATTAAGTCTTTCAGTGCTTCAGCTAACTGACGACCACGTGATTGTGCAATATCGCGGTGTACAATAATAGCTAACGCATCAACACGCTCACCATTAATCAATACGTCAACACGTACCATGTCTGAAGCTTGGAAATGTTTAAAGTTATAATCAAGTGATGCAAAACCACGGCTTGTTGATTTTAACTTATCGAAGAAGTCCATTACTACTTCAGCCATCGGTAATTCGTACGTCACCGCAACTTGCTTACCATGGTAGCTCATTTTAGTTTGCATACCACGCTTTTCAACACAAAGCGTAATTACGTTACCTAAAAATTCTTGCGGTACTAATATGTTAGCTTCAACAATTGGCTCACGGATTTCAAGAATATTATTCACCGGCGGTAAGTCAGACGGGTTATCTATCTGTTTAGTTCCGTCTTTAGTCTCTACTTCGTAAATTACTGTTGGTGCAGTTGTAATAAGATCAATGTCGTATTCACGCTCAAGACGCTCTTGGATGATTTCCATGTGAAGCATACCTAAGAAGCCACATCGGAAACCAAAGCCTAGTGCTGTTGAGTTTTCTGGCTCGAAGAATAACGAAGCATCGTTCAAACTCAGTTTATCAAGCGCATCACGGAATGATTCATAGTCATCAGATGAAATTGGGAACATACCTGCGTAAACCTGTGGTTTAATACGCTGGAAGCCTGGTAAGCGCTCTGGAGCAGAGTTACGCTGTAAAGTAATAGTATCACCTACTGGTGCACCATGAATTTCTTTAATACCCGCAATTACGAAGCCAACTTCACCGGTTTTCAAGATGCCCGTGTTAGTTTGCTTTGGTGTAAAAATACCTACTTTATCTGCGATATGAACTTGATCATTCGACATGATCTTAATTTTATCGCCTGAGCGTAATTCACCGTGTTTAATACGTACTAATGATACAACACCTTGGTATGGGTCAAACCATGAGTCAATGATAAGCGCTTGTAGTGGCTTATCTTTGTCGCCTTCTGGTGGCGGGATATCTTTAACAATGATTTCGAGTACTTCTTCAATACCAATACCTGTTTTAGCACTACATTGCACAGCATCTAGGGCATCGATACCAATGATGTCTTCAATTTCTTCTGCTACACGAAGTGGATCAGCTTGTGGTAAGTCGATCTTATTTAGAACTGGAATAACTTCTAAGTCCATTTCAATTGCTGTGTAGCAGTTAGCTAAGGTTTGTGCTTCTACACCTTGACCCGCATCAACAACTAAAAGTGCACCTTCACAGGCTGCAAGTGAGCGTGATACTTCGTATGTGAAGTCAACGTGTCCTGGCGTGTCGATAAAGTTTAACTGGTATGTTTCGCCGTCTTTAGCTTTATAATTTAGCGTTACACTTTGCGCTTTGATGGTAATACCACGCTCACGCTCAATGTCCATTGAATCTAACACCTGCTGCTGCATTTCACGGTCTGTTAAACCACCACAAACTTGGATAAGACGGTCAGAGAGAGTCGATTTACCATGGTCAATATGGGCGATGATCGAAAAATTACGGATATGCTTCATAAACTGGATTCTAAACTTCTATATAAAATGGACTAAGTGTATAAAGCGGCAATTTTACATTTAATTGGCTTTAATCACCATCTATTTGAGTGAAAGGAATAGCAATTGGGTGAATTTTTATTACTTTAATATCATGCTTTAGGCTCTTAACCCTTGATTTAGCTATCACATAGCCCGTTAAGCCACCAATGACGGCGGCTAAAATTTGCCAGCCTTCAGCAAGCGAAAAAGCCGCAAATGCGATTAAAGCAAACCCTAAACTAAACAAAAGTGGTAGCATATAAACAGCCATTGCATGTTTGACCAAGTGGCTATCATCGAGTGCCAAGGTTACTTTTTGCCCTACCTGTAGCTCTTTTTCGAATGTATACGGAAAGGTTTTTTTTGCTGTTCCGAACAGCTTAGCAAAGACCTGCGAACCGCAGCGACCATTACAGCCTGCGCAAGCTTGCTTTTGCTCTGCTTCTAAATTCGCTGTCGTGCCTTTAACTGACACGACAGAGAGTGTTTGTTCAATCATAATTTAAAGAGGTCGCGCTACCGACTCTGCTATAGCTTTGGCTGTCATAGCTGGGATATTACCAACAACCGATACATCAAAGCTACCACCATTGTGAACATAGACCGTCGTCGCACCTGATGTTAAAGCACCACTTGCACGTTTACCGGGTAAGGGTCTTTGAATAAAAACAGATACTTCAACAAACCCATCTGAATATAAATAATAGTCAGCAAGTTCATTGTTTAAGTCGAGTTTATGGCGGTCTGATTTTAACAGCTTAAAGCCATCAGGGAGCCAGCCAATTTTCCAATCATTCGCTGCGCCGTCGCTATCACTGGCAATATCATTCGTTGAAAGCACAGCAGGAAACTCACGGTTTTGCATTTCAACTAACATCGGCGCAGGTTGCTCTGTAACGCTAATATGAGTTAGTTGTAATTGCTCTAGCATCTCACCTTTGTGATTTACATAGGCTGATTTAAGTAACAACGAAGACTCTGTATCAAGCCAGATCCAATAGTTATATTTGTATTCATCTTTAGATTCGATGCGCACTAACTGTGCAGAACGACCAGCAATACGACCTTTTCCGCCAAGAACAAAGTCATAATGAGCACTTAGTCTATCGATGTCTTTAAAAAGCACTTCGGGAATAGGTCCAGCTATAGAGTCTGTTTTGACTGAATAAGGCTCAGAATGCGGTTCAAAATAAGTAACTTGATCATCAACACGCACCATTTCAAGACCAGCACCGTTAAGCAAACTTAAATGCTCAAGTTCGATATCATTTTGTTTTGCATGTAACCATCGATACGGTTCCATCGCTTGGCCTTTTACAACTACAAACGATGCATCAAAATTGCGAGTATGAACGGCCGTAGCCATATCATGTAATAATGTTTTGGCGGGATTTTCGTCGCTAGCAATGGCAGGGGCCGTTAATACCAGCGACAAAATAAAAGTAAAAACTTTCATTTAATTAGTTTTTTTCCTCTTCTGCATTTTCTGCAGTTTGCGATTTTTCTAGAGAATATGCAACACGCGCTTGACGTTGATGTTCAAGAACTAATGCACCAATACGTTGCTGTTGTAATTCACGTAAACCTTGCTGAGCATTCTCTAACGCAGGTTGCTCAGATGAGTAACTTACCGGAGAAGCCATACCGGTTAACGGTACTGTTTGTAAGGTTGGAATGTCATTTTGTGGTACTTCGGTGTTTTGTGGCAAAGTTTGTACGCCCACAATCGCAAACATAGCAACACTGGCAGCAATTGCCACTTGGGCAAATGGACGACGCCAATTAAATGCTACTACGTTATCTGTGCCTGTTGCCGCCACGATTTCTTCGCTTTTTGGTACCGTTGTTTTATTCGCGAAATCAGCGTATACAGGTTCTTGCTCAAGTGCTTCAGCCACTGCATCTGCAATGTCAAAGTTAAAAGCGTTATTATTTGCCTCAGCACGCATTACATCACCAATCATTGCGTAACGACCAAATGTAGACACATCGTCGTTTGTGATCGCTTGATCAGTTAACTGCTGCTCGCCGTCAAGTAACGCGGATAACTGCTCATTATCCAACTTGTTAACGTCTGCTTTTGTCATACTAAGACTCACCTATTAATGGATTCAATTTATTATCAATCGCCTCACGGGCACGGAAAATACGTGAACGTACCGTTCCCACAGGACAATCCATAACCACGGCTATTTCTTCATAGCTCATACCTTCAATTTCACGAAGGGTAATCGCGGTTTTAAGATCTTCAGGCAAACTATCAATCGTATTAAAAATTACAGCACGTACTTCGTCACTTAATAACAGGTTTTCTGGCGATGCGTTTGAACGCATAGCATCAGCACTGTCATAAAACTCTGCCTCTTCGGCATCAACATCGTTAGCTGGGGGCTTACGGCCCTGAGCAACTAAGTAATTTTTAGCACAATTTACGGCGATACGGTATAACCAAGTATAAAAGGCGCTATCCCCTCTAAAGTTAGGCAATGCACGGTAGGCTTTAATAAAGGCTTCTTGTGCGACATCAGCAACATCACCTTGGTTTGATACATAACGTGAAATCAAACCTGCAATTTTATTCTGATATTTTCTAACTAATAGGTTGAAGGCGTTTTTATCTCCTTGCTGGACCCTTTTAACTAGCGCTAAATCCAAATCCTGCTCGCTCATTCGAGCCGGTACTCCTCTGTTTGATTCTTGCTTGCTATTCATATACTCGCCATTGTTTACACAAACTCTGACTGCACCATGAATATAAAAGTTCAGTTTAAAATGATTTTTTTATAAAATAGCACGCAAATAAATTGAGTCATACCAATCTTATTACACGGAAATCCTAATAACTGCCTAAAAATCAACGGTTATCTATATTAAATTCACAATTCAAAACAGTTAACAATAAACTGTTTATGTGACGATAAAACTAATAAGATTGGTATAACGTATTAAAATGACTAATAGTGTTAAAGCAAATATGGTACATATACGTATACCACATAAAAATTTATTTGCTCAAACTTTTGGCACTACTAGCCGAGCATTGTAACCGCAAAGACCACAGACATGAACCAAAATAAACATCACATTACTGATGTCGCTATCATTGGCAGCGGCGCCGCTGGCCTTTCTCTTGCTTTATCTCTAGCTAATCACTGTAAAGTGACAGTACTTAGTAAAGGAGCGTTAACCGAAGGTTCTACCTTATATGCTCAAGGTGGTATTGCAGCAGTATTTGACAAAAAGAATGACAGCATTGAATCTCATGTTGAAGACACGTTGGATGCAGGTGGCGGATTATGTGACCGCGACGCAGTCCACTACACCGCTAGCAATGCTAAAAAGTGTTTAAAGTGGCTCATTGAACAAGGCGTGCCTTTTGATATGGAATTTGATTCAAAAGGTAAAGAACGTTTCCATTTAACCCGCGAAGGCGGTCACAGCCATCGTCGCATATTACATGCTGCTGATGCTACAGGTCGTGCAGTACAAACGACCTTAATTAGCCAAGTTCAAGCACACCCTAATATCACCCTATTAGAAAACTACAATGCCATTGATTTAATCACTGATAAAAGCCTAGCTAAAAAAGGCAAACATGTTCATGGCTTATATGTTTGGAACTGTGTCGATAAAAAAGTTGAAACAATTAAAGCAAAGTTCGTTTCACTTGCAACAGGTGGTGCAAGTAAAGTGTACTTATATACCTCTAACCCTGATGTATCCAGTGGTGATGGTATCGCTATGGCATGGCGCGCTGGGTGTCGTGTCGCTAATATGGAGTTTAATCAATTCCACCCAACTAGTTTATATCACCCAGAACTGCAAAACTTTTTAATCACAGAAGCAATGCGAGGTGAGGGAGCTTACTTAAAACGCCCTGACGGCACCCGCTTTATGAAAGATTTTGACGAACGCGGAGAACTTGCTCCTCGCGATATCGTTGCTCGCGCTATCGATTTTGAAATGAAACGCCTTGGCGCGAACTGTGTATACCTTGATATTAGTCATAAAGAAAAAGATTTTATCATTGAGCATTTCCCGACTATCTACGCAAAATGCTTAAGTGTTGGTCTCGACATTACCAAAGAAGCCATTCCGGTAGTACCCGCTGCACACTATACCTGCGGTGGTGTTATGACCGACTTCAATGGCCGCACAGATTTAGACAACCTTTATGCGGTTGGCGAAGTAGCTTACACAGGCTTACATGGTGCTAATCGCATGGCCAGTAACTCACTACTTGAATGTATTGTATTTGCTCATGCTGCCGCAAAGGATATTTTAAGCAAAATAGATTCAAGCCCAGCCCTTGAAGCTTTACCACTATGGGATGAAAGTCGTGTAACTAACTCAGACGAAGAAATTGTTATTACCCATAATTGGCATGAGCTAAGATTATTTATGTGGGATTACGTCGGTATTGTCCGTTCTACAAAACGCTTAGAGCGCGCGCTTCACCGAGTAGAGTTACTACAGCAAGAAATTCATGATTACTACGCTAACTTTAGGGTTACAAATAATTTGTTAGAACTTCGAAACTTAGTGCAGGTCGCAGAGCTTATTATTCGCAGCGCACTTGAGCGCAAAGAAAGCCGTGGCCTTCATTACACTATTGATTATCCTGAGCAAAACGAGAATCCCACACCAACAATTTTAACCCCTAAGACGGTTGCTGCACTGCAATAATCGCACGCTTTAACCGCGAATAACTCATTTCATCAACACTGGCTGCATTAATTATCAGCCAGTGTGATTTATAAAACCCCGCCAGCCTTAGCACTACAAAATTAGCAAACACATAACTTTTAGCCATTATCTGGCCTTGAATTTTAAGATTGTCGTTCACGAACCTAAGCTCTGCTTGCTCTAAAATAATAACGCCATTTTCAGGCTGCGCATGTTGGGCTTTTTTAAAACACAGAATGGCTAGAAAAAGACAAGCTAAACACGCCAAAAGCTGAGCAATAACATGCTGGTAAGCAAAGCATAATATGATGGCTATCAAGCAAAAAAAGACCACAAAGGGTTTGTGGTCTGTGGTGTTATTTGTAACGGTAAATCTATACACGAACTCGGTCTAAAATTAACGCGACCATACCGTTTAGCTCTGGGTCCTTACACTCTTCGTGACCCATAAACCATGCGAATAAATCAGGATCATCGCACTCAAGTAAGCGTTGAAAAACAGCTTGCTGTTCTTTTGATAGTGAGTCAAACGCTTCTTCAACGAATGGCATAAATAAAACATCTAGTTCTAACATACCGCGACGGCATGCCCAACGAATACGTTCTTTACTGTGAATTTCAGTCATTTTAAACCTCGTACTTATTTGTCTGCAGTTTACCAAA
Source organism: Pseudoalteromonas apostichopi (assembly GCF_030297135.1). NCBI lineage: Bacteria > Pseudomonadati > Pseudomonadota > Gammaproteobacteria > Alteromonadales > Pseudoalteromonadaceae > Pseudoalteromonas > Pseudoalteromonas apostichopi. The sequence continues at coordinate 2,651,904 of NZ_AP028065.1, read as the reverse complement.
TTGCTATCGAATAAACAGCTATTTAAATTGCTACCCTAACTAAGTTATCATTAGCGCTCATTCATATCGTAAAGAAGGTTTTTATGTCGACTGTTTACGCATGTCCTTTATCTTATTCACTTATCAGCCTGACAGGCAAAGATAAGTTATCTTACCTTCACGGACAAATCACGCAAGATATCAACAAGTTAAGCAATGATAACTTCCTTTGGGCTGGCCACTGTAATGCAAAAGGCAAGCTTTGGGGTGTGTTTAGGTTGTTTTCTCACCTTGACAGCTATTACCTGGCAGGTTCAAAGCCTGAGGTAGAACAATCTCTAGTCGAGTTAAAAAAATATGCTGTATTTTCGCAAGTAGAAATTCAGCAATCTGAAAAACAGCTAATTGGCTTATTAGGTGATGACCTAACAGCGGCTTTAGAAACCTTAGCAATTACTTTTGATGATGAGCATAACGCAGTCGATTTTGCTGACGGTAAAGCCCTCAAGCTTGCAAATAACCGCGTATTACTTATGGTCAATGATGAGTTTAGCTTACCTGATAACGTAATAGCGCTTGAAGATGACGCTCCATGGCAACAAGCAGCTATTGCTGCTGGTGAGCCATCATTAAATAGCGATGCTATTGGTGAATACGTACCGCAAATGGTTAACTTGCAAGCGCTCGGTGGTATCAGTTTCAGAAAAGGCTGCTACACAGGGCAAGAAACCGTAGCCCGTATGAAATACCTAGGCAAAAATAAACGTGCTATGTATATCGTGTCAGGAAAAGCTGAAGGCTTACTTGATGAGCTTGAACTTGAAACACAAATGGGCGAAAACTGGCGCCGTGCCGGCAAGCTTATTAGCCAAAGTTATAATCAACAAACGCAAACCTTAATGGGTCTGGTTGTGCTTCCTAACGATAATGAAGCAGGCCAAATTTTGCGGGCAAAACACCTCCCTCAGGTAGAGTTATCAATTCAAGCTCTGCCTTACTCTCTCGAAGATGAATAAATAGGAATGACTATGATCGTAGCAGCAAACAAAGTGGTAAAAATGCATTATTCAGTACTGGATAATAACAAAAACACCATCGACAACTCTTTCGATGGTGAGCCACTAGTGTTCATCGTTGGCACAGGTTACTTAATTCCAGGCCTCGAAAATGCGCTATTAGGTAAAGAAGCAGGCGACACATTCAGCGTAACCGTTGAACCAGAGCAAGGCTATGGTGAGCGTCACGATGACCTAATGCAAGCAGTACCAAAATCAATGTTTGAAGGTATGGAAATTGAAGTTGGTATGCAGTTCCGCGCTACGACAGATGCTGGCGACCAATCAGTGATGATCATCGAAATTCAAGACGAAGACGTCATTGTAGATGGTAACCACCCTCTTTCAGGTATTACGCTACATTTTGATGTTGAAGTACTTGAAGTACGCGATGCAACTGAAGAAGAGTTAGCACATGGTCATGTGCACGGTGAAGGTGGTTGTGGTCACAGCCATTAAAATATAGACATAAAAAAAGCGCCTATGGCGCTTTTTTTATGTCTATATACTGCTGTCAAATAGCTGATCATTTACTCTGCTTCTGACGTAGCCTCTTTGCTAATTTCTGGTACTGCTTCAGTAATATGTAATTTAAGTGCAGCAAGTAAACCATCTTGGTCGTTGGTTCCTAAGCGATAGTGAGTACCGTCTTTCATTGCCAGTTCTACAGCACTGAATCCTGATACACTATAAACCCAACCATCATGAGTAATACGAAGGCCTATGCCATGTCGAAATGAGTTACTTACCGCTCGAACAGACTCAATCTCATCAAAAGCTACTGTTTTACCAAATACACCAGGTCCAAATGCCCAGCTTACGGTTTTATCGTTGACCTTGATGGTTAAACCATGGAATAAAAAGGCCACCAGCACCAAAATAGCGCTAAACACCATGAGCGGAATATCTGCACCAATTAAATTCCAAGCTAGGGCGATGAAGCCGCCAATCCAGCCTAATATAACAAAAATAAAAATAGCGTACTGCTTATGTTGATACATAGTGAGGTATTCTCTTAAAAGCTATAAACAAAGGTCGCACTCAGCTCAGAATCGTACTTAAGCTTATCTTCCTCTGGTTTTGAGTTATAGCGATACATATAGGTAAATTTGAGTGAAACATCACCCATGATTTTGCTGATCAATGAGGTTTCTGATTTTAAACGCGAGTTTAACCCTGACAACGATTGCTCATAACTAACGTCTTGATTAAAGCGAGTTCGCGCAGAGACCGTACGCTCCCACTGCAGCGCTAAACGAAGTAGATAACCCGTTTTTGTTTGATCTTCTTCTGTAGCCGTATCTTGATCAGCCACCGATCGATATAAACCAGGGCCAACATCGATATCGACTTTATTCTTACTGCCTTGATAAATGCGATTACCGTAACCAGTCGCTACTGTGCTCTTAAACTCAAGACCACTAAATTTATCTCGCTCGTAGTCACCATAAATGAAAAACGACTCATTTTTCACATTTAACTTATAGTTGCCTTGGCCTGATACAAATATTCGATCAGCTGAGACTTCTTCATCACCGGTTTCTTCATTGCGGTCACGTTTGTATAAAGTATCGAGCTTAAATTGGTTCCGCCATTTTTCAAAATCTTGGTAGAGATTACCTTTGAGTTTGAAACTAGTTGAGTTGGTATTGCCACGACTTACCATAAAGCCAAACTCCATATCTCCATACAGCAACTCGCCTTTATGAATTTTATGAATTTCTTCTTCTGATAATTGTCCGTATTCATGAAAGTCTTCAAACGGATCAACAGCAAAAGCCTGCCAACTGCATACGAGCAGGGCGGGCAAAATAATTCGTTTTATTGAATTAAAACAACTAAAAGTAGAGTCAAACATCGGCTGGAGAGTTATTCGCTATCTTTCCATAGGATGTGGCAAAACGGTGCATCTTTGTCTCGGCTAATTAATATTTTCGCAAATAAAATATCTTGATTGTCGAATTCAAGCCCTACTAAGACTTGCACAAACAGCTCAGGTTCAATTTCTAGTGCAACAAAATCTTGCCACTGCTCGTCAGGCTCACCTTCTTCAATAAAGCCAAGCTCTTCTCTGTGCTCGTTAAAATAAGCAATATCTTGCTCGCTTAAGTTATCAGGCGCTAACTCTAAAAAGATATCATAAGCCTGATGAGTTACTTCTTCTTCACTGTATAAGCGTGGACCAGCCATTCCTTAAACCTCTGCACATGTGTATCGCTTTGAATTCGGCTATGATAACAAACCTCTTTTGAGTTTTACCAAAAAAAAAGCCAGGTTACCCTGACTTTTTTGTAATTTTAAGAATTTTTACTCTGAACTCGCTGTGCCTTTTATTTTTTCACGCATTGATTGCACTAATGTATAAAATAGCGGAACTAACAAGGTGCCAAAGATGGTTGCAGCTAGCATCCCAAATAACACGGTAATACCGAGCGATATACGACTACCTGCCCCTGCGCCACTTGCAAACACCAGCGGTAATACACCAAGCACAAACGAGAGTGCCGTCATTAATACAGCCCTAAAGCGTAATCTTGCAGCGTTAAGAGCCGCTTCAAAAATACTTTTACCTGCCGCGCGCTCTTCCATAGCAAATTCAACAATTAAAATAGCGGTCTTGGTGGATAGACCAATCAGGAGCACTAAACCAACCTGCGCATAGATGTTGTTTTCCATACCAATCACATATAGCGCAAGCATGGCGCCAAATAACGCCAGCGGTACCGCTGCAATTACCGAGAACGGAATTGTCCAACTTTCGTATTGCGCTACTAAGAATAGATAAACAAACACCACCGCTAAGCCAAACAAGATGGGCGCCATATTTCCGGCTTCAATCTCTTGTTTCGATTGCCCAGCCCACTCATAGACATAGCCCGTTGGTAGCTGCTCAGCCAACTCTTGCATTGCTTTAATAGCATCACCACTGGCATAACCCGCTGCTGGCTGTCCGCTAATACTGGCGCTGCGATATAAATTAAAATGGGTCAAACTTGTTGGACCAAGAATTGGCTCAAGTTTAGCTAAAGTGGTGAGCGGCACCATTGCCCCCTCATCATTTCGTACATAGTAGTACTGCAAGTCTGCAGGGTTTTGACGAAAACGGCTTTCCGCCTGCATGATAACGCGGTAAGTACGGCTAAATTGGTTAAAGTCATTAATGTATAACGACCCTAATTGCGCCTGTAAAGTTAAGAAAATATCACTAAGCGCTACCCCTTGAGCTTTTGCCTTATTACGGTCAATTTCAAGAAAATACTGTGGAACGTTCGCTCTAAATGTACTGTAAACATTAGAAAGCTCTGGACGCTGGTTGGCTTCATAAATCAGGCCATTTAACACTTGTGCAAGCTCAGCAGGCTCACGCCCTTCGCTGTCTTGTAATCTAAACTCAAAGCCAGCACTCGTGCCAAGACCCGGTATTGAAGGAGGATTAAATGCCATGATTTGCGCATCTGGCATAGCCCAAAACTGACCCATTAAACGCGTCAGTACCGCGCGTAATCCAAGCTCCGGACTTGTACGCTCTTCCCAATCTTTGAGCACGACGATACCCAAAGCATTATTAGAACCTGCACCACCTAGTAATGAAAAGCCAGATACCGCAATAAAATCGGTTGCGGCAGGTTCATTTTTCACTATATCACCCAGTTTGTGCATCACTTCTTTAGTACGACCGCTTGCTGCGGCATCAGGTAATTGCACATCAACAAAAAGAAATCCTTGGTCTTCTGCTGGAACAAAGCCCGTAGGAACTGTTTTCACCAACCACCCTGCCGCAGCAAAAATAACCACTGCAAACAGCGCCATTCTTGCTGTGCGTTTTAAGATAAATTGAATAACCTTACTGTAGCCACTGGTCGAGCGAGTAATAATATTTTCGAAAGGCGCTAACCATTTAATCGGCTTCATGGCCTTTTCATTTAACAATAAAGCACACAAAGCAGGGCTTAATGTCAGTGCGTTTAAAGAAGAAATGAGTACCGCAAACGAAATAGTCACCGAGAACTGTTTATAAAGCTCCCCTGTTATTCCGGGCATAAAGCCAACAGGCACAAACACCGCAAGCAATACTAAGGTCGTTGCCACTATTGGCCCCGATACCTGCTCCATCGCTTTTGTGACCGCTTCTTTAATTGGCAATTTTTCTTCTTTAAGTATTCGCTCAACGTTTTCAATTACAATAATGGCATCATCCACAACAATACCTATTGCAAGGACTAAACCGAATAAAGTGATCAAGTTGATGGAGTAATCCATCATCATCATAAACGCGAAAGTCCCCACTAACGATACTGGAATAGCAACCGTTGGAATAAGCGTAGCGCGCCAATTTTGTAAGAATAAAAACACGACTAAAATAACCAAGCCGACCGCTTGAACAAGAGTAATAACCACTTCGTCAATAGAACGATTGATGAACTCTGTTGTGTCGTAAGGGATTGAGTACTCAACACCATCCGGTAGCTGTTTAGCAAGCTCTGCCATACGTGCTTTTACATCAGCAGCAACTTGAGTCGCATTCGCTTCTGTCAGCTGATAAATAACAATAAACGCAGTGTCTTGCTGGTTTAGCTTTGCTGTTGTACTGTAACTTGCTGCACCTAATTCAATACGTGCAATATCGTTTAAGCGTACAAAGTTGCCATCTTTGCTTGAGCGAATAATGGTTTGACCAAATTCTTCAGGGGTTTTTAAGCGCCCTTTAGCTTGAATTGAATATTCAAACTGCTGACTCGGTTCAGAAGGCGCAGCACCAAGCTTACCCGCAGCGACTATGGTATTTTGCTCTTGCAACGCAGCTCGAACCTCTGACACCGTTAATCCAAGTGATGCCATCCGATCAGGGCGTAACCACAAGCGCATAGAATAAGTTTGCTCGCCCATTACTTCAGCAGAGGCAACCCCATTAATACGGCCAAGTGGCTCGGTTAAGTAGTTGGTTGCATAGTTACTTAAGAAAATAGCGTCGATATTTTCTTGGTTCGAATATAAGTTAATACCCAGTAGCATCGAGCTCGATTTTTTCTTAACCGACACACCTTGACGTTTCACCTCTTCAGGTAAGCCTGCTTCAGCGAGTGCGACGCGGTTTTGTACGTTAACTTGGGCTATATCTGTGTCTGTTCCGACCTTAAAGTACACGGTTATATTAGCCGTACCGTTATTAGAAGATGTTGATTCGATATACATCATATCTTCAACACCATTAACCTGCTCTTCTATGGGCCTGATCACCGACTCTTCAACTATTTGTGCACTTGCACCTGGGTAACTGGCACTAATTTGAACTTGCGGAGGTGTAATTTGCGGGTACATATTCACTGGCAACAATGCCATTGAAATTAAACCCGCAATAGTAATAACAATCGATATTACCAAGGCAAACTTTGGGCGAGATATAAAAGTTTTACTGATCATATCTCAATCCTAAGAGTTAGCTTTGCTAGAAATAGTGCCTGTTGTCTCATCGACGTTTTTTTCAACCGCTTTCACTTCAGCACCTTGGCGAACTTTTTGTAAACCTTCGATTATGACTTTTTCACCAGCTTCTAAGCCTGACTCAACCACCCACATAGCATTAATGCGACGACCAAGTTTGACGATACGCATAGCAACTTTATTTTCATCATCAACAACAAGTACAAACTTACCTTGCTGGTTTTCTTGTACCGCTACTTGAGGAATGAGTGCCAGCTCCTGTTTATTGGTACTTTCAACGATTAAGGTAACAAATAAGCCAGGCATAACTATGCCATCAGGGTTATCAAATTCAGCTCTAAGCTCAACCGTACCTGTGTTTCGATTAATTTTAGTATCTGCGAAATCCAGTACACCTTTGTCAGGAAATGTCGAGTTATTCGGTAAACGCAAAGTTAAGTCAATGGGCACATCACGAGGGTCTTTATCTGAAGGTGCTTGATGTTGCTGGCGATAAGAGATGTAATCTGCTTCTTCAACCTGAAAGCTCACGTAAATTGGGTCAACATCGGTAAGCTCTGCGAGTTCATTTGATGATGGACCAACAATATTGCCAACATCATAATTTACTTTACCAATACGCCCTGCAAACGGTGCACGAATATCTGTATAACTTAAATTAAGCTTTGCTTTTTCAAGCTCTGCCTCAGCCGCTTTTACAGCTGCAGCCGTTTGCTCAAAGTTAGTAGTGAGTTTATCGAGGTCTGATTGTGAAATAAAACCTTGTGCGGCCACATCTCTTCCGCGCTTTAAATCACGTTCAGCAGCATCCGCTGCAGCAATTTTACTTTTCAGATCAGCTTCAACTTCTGCGACCGTTGAGCGATATTCAGATGGGTCAATCCTTAGTAAAAGCTGATCTTTTTCAACAGACGAGCCTTCATTAAAGTGACGTTCTATTAATTCCCCCTCAACTCGGGCTCTAATTGCGACCTCTTGGAATGCTTCAGTACGCGCAACAAATTCTCGGTAATTACCAACTTCTTGTGTGACGACATTAAATACTGATACGGCCGGTGGCGGCGTAGCTTGTTGTTGTGCTTTATCATCTGAACAGCCAACCATTGTGGTTGTTAAAGCTACTGAAAAAGCAGCAAAAGCCAAAGAACGAGATGATTGTTTAGTTATGCGAGCTGTGTTGCGCATCAGCATATTTTTACTCCTTGTAGCGCGACTTAAAGCTAAGTCTAGTCGTGTCATGGGATTTTGTGAAAGTATCTAACTATTCACAAAACCAAACTAGCTATGAACTAGCATCTTTGTTTTAAAAATATACATCAATTTGTAACTAAATATATGACAAGGTTACCCATTTTTGGAAAATATAGTGATTCCTTGCGACACATCAGCAATTCTTTACTTAGTTGTAATTAACTCGTAAGCTCTAGCAAACAGGTCAGAGGAGTTACCATGATAAAACTAGAAATAAAACAACAAGTCGCATGGGTTAGCCTTGTTCGTCCCGAGAAACAAAATGCACTAAGTTTTGCTATGTTTGTTGAGCTTTCAAACGTAATAAAAAAAATTAAACGCGATCGCAATTTACGCGCTGTCGTTATATCTGGCGAAGGTGGACACTTTTGCTCTGGGCTAGATGTTGCTGCGGTGATGAAAAAGCCGAGTAATATCGTCAAACTCTTATTCAAATGGTTACCAGGAAACCAAAACCTAGCGCAGAAAGTCGTGTTAGGTTGGCAAGATTTAAGTATTCCTGTGATTGCTAAAATTAACGGACATTGCTTTGGTGGCGGCATGCAAATCGCACTCGGTGCTGATTACCGCATCGTCGATAAAAATGCCAAATTAGCCATCATGGAAGCGCGTTGGGGCCTTTGCCCAGATATGGGGGCTAACGTGGTACTTGCTGGCTTGATGAAACGCGACCAAGCTCTTTGGTTGGCAAGTCATGCAGGCCCTATCTCGGCTGAAGACGCAAAAGAATATGGCTTAGTTACGCAACTAACTGATGACATTGATAAACAAACAGACGCTGTACTCGAAACACTGATGGCCCGCTCGCCGGATACCCTTGCTGCAATTAAACGAATTACTCAGCAAAGCTATCGCTCACAGCAGCGCAAAATTCTCGCTAAAGAAACATGGAGTCAAATTCGTTTACTGATGAACCCTAATACCAAAAAGGCTATTGCGAAGGCGAAAGGCGCTGAAGACATCAAATTTAATAATGCAAAATCATGGTAAGCTAAAGTCGCATAGTACAACTGACAAGGGTATGATGTAGTTGTACTTTATTCGCAATCATCCTGACTCATGAAATACCTCATCAGTAGTATCATTATTCTTGGCTGTTTAGCCCTTGCTAAATATTTGACGGCTTTGCTTGAAAGCTCTTTCCCTGCCCCATTGCTAGGTATGGTGTTACTGCTTGTATTACTGTTAACGGGCCTAGTGAAAGAACAACACTTAAAACCGACAGCCAGCCCTTTACTTAATTATATGCCGTTATTTTTCATCCCAGCTGGGGTTGGCATTATTGAGCACCTAGGTTTAATTACACAGAATTGGCCTTTATTACTGACTATTTTTTTTGTAGTGCCACTGACCAGTGTTTTACTAATAGGCTCTGTTATTGCTTACTTTAAAGGACGTGAAAATGACAGTTAGTTTATGGTGGCTAAGCGTTCCTTTTATTATTGCTCTTTTCTTAGTGTTACGCTTTTTGAACTCTAAAGCACACCATGCCATTCCCAAAGCACTTAGCAACCCTGTGTGCTGGGCAATTGTCTTAATTGCGGTGCTGTTAGTGATATTTAAACTCCCTTATGCACCTTTTGCCGAACACAGTAAAATTTTAAGTTGGTTACTTGAGCCTGCGATTGTGGCTTTAGCTTTACCGCTTTATCAGCAATTTATACATGTAAAAAAGAACCTACTATTAATTCTTATAAGTTGTAGTTTAGGGGTATTCAATGCGACGCTGGTAGCATCGCTAATATGCTATATTTTTGACGCACCCACGCAGTTAAGTGCATCACTTGCCAGCTTGTCAGTAACGACACCGATCACTTTATTAGTGACAGAATCACTGGGGGGCATTCCCTCTTTGGCCGCAGCAATGGTGATCTTTATTGGCGTATTAGGGGCTATTTTTGGTAATTTGATTTTCTCGCTGATAAATATTCGCAACGCTCAAGCAAAAGGCGTTGCCATTGGCACTGCATGTCACGCCATTGGTACAGCGTCATTGATTGCTGATCAGCCAAAAGCTGGCGCCTTTGCCTCTGTAGCTATGGCATTAAGCGCACTACTAAGCGCTATTATAGTGCCAATACTCTATCCTGTTATTCAGCATATTCTGGTATAGTCAACGCTCGCAGTAACCTTGTTAGGAAAACACATGATTGACTCAGAAATACAACAAGTCGAAAAATACTACAATCTGATAATGGAATATTTAGTCACCTATAGCATGCAAATTGTAGGTGCCATCTTAATTCTATTTTTTGGCTTATGGATTGCGCAAAAAGTATCGAATATGGTGGCTGGCCTCATGCAGCGTCATAATATCGATATCACCCTCACCAACTTTGTCAGTAATGTCATAAAAGTATTGCTGATCATCATGTTCTTAGTTATTGCCCTTGGTAAAATAGGCATTAGCGTCACGCCTTTTGTGGCAGCGATTGGTGCCGCATCATTAGGTGCAGGTTTAGCAATGCAAGGCATGCTCTCAAACTACGGCGCTGGTCTTGCGATCATTGCAACAAGGCCATTTGTCGTTGGCGATACTATCGAAGTGAAAGGAGTAAGCGGACAAGTTAAAACCATTGAGCTTGGCCACACGATTCTTATTAACGAAGAAAAAGTCGAAATCACCATTCCTAACAAACATATTGTTGGCGAGATTTTACATAACTCGTTTAGCTATTCACTAGTCAAAGGCGAAATAGACATAGCTTATGATGCAAATGCTGACCTAGCTATTGAGCTTATCGAAAAAGTCTTAAACGATCATGAGCTAGTTAGTGACTCTCCTCACGCACAAGTAGGTATTGAGCGCTTTGCACAAAGCGGTGTTACCTTGAGCTATCGCTTTTGGGTGCCAACCACCAAAATTATAGAGACTAAATTAGCGGTTAACCGCAATGTATTTAAAGCAATTCAGGGGGCGGATATCGAAATTCCTTTCCCACAACGGATTGTTACCCTGAATCAAAATTCCGAAAAAGGCGCTTAATAGCCTTTTTACTAGTTCGACGACAGTGATTGTGTTTGTTTAAAACATTGTAGTACAATTTAAATGATAACAATTACTATCATCAATTAACGTCGAGCTATTTTTACCATGAGTAAACGTCTTTGGTTCCAACTACATGGTTGGTTTTCGCTCCCTTTGTGGGTGCTATTTTGCTTTATCTGTATCACAGGTACTGTGTCTGTGATAAGCCATGAGCTTACTTGGCTCACTAACAGTGAAGCACGTGCAAACAACCCAAATAACTTACCAGCACTAGGTGTTGATCAAGTTATTAGTAGCGTTGAAAAAGCCTACCCTACAGCTGATGTGATGAGTGTTCTCACTTATGAGCCTTATCTGGTGAATGCTGTTATTTTCACCGATACTGACAAACCTTATGCTGTGGCCTACGTCAATCAATATACAGGCGAAGTACAAGCGGTTAATGACACGATCTCTTTTATTGAATTTATGCGTACCCTACACGGCTGGCTATTCTTCCCTTGGCAAGAAGGTTACAGCGTAGGTTACTACCTAGTCAGCGCCATGGCTTTTGTCATTTTAGGTGCGCTAGTAACAGGCTTAGTGATTTATAAAAACTTTTGGCGCGCATTTAGTCAGCCAAAACTACGTTTTAACCAAGGTAAAAAAACCTTTCTAAAAGATTTACATACCCTAAGTGGCGTTTGGTCAATTTGGTTTATGGCTGTGATGGCTTTGACTGGCCTGTGGTATTTAGTACAAGCCATCATGTGGCATAACGAAATAGACATAGAAGAGCACGCACCGTTAGTGGCTGTGTCAGCCTTACCTGCAGATAAACAAACACCGCCTACAGACTTAAAAGCGGCATTAGCGATTACCAAAGAGAAATACCCAGATTTCAAAGCAAGCTATGTGATGCTCCCTGAGCATAACCGTGGCATGTTTAACATCATGGGAAGTGGCGATACTATTTTCTATGATAACTACGCCTACTCAACATCAGTCAATCCATGGACTGGTGAAATTGCAGTAAGCAAAAGCCCTGAGACGATGAACGCTTTACAAACCCTGTCGCATATCGCTGATCCACTGCATTACGGTAATATTGGCGGTCTTTGGACAAAAGTTATTTGGTTTATTTTTGGTTTAATTTTAAGTGGAATGTCAATCACAGGTTTTATGATGTATGCCGCTAAATTAGTTAATAGCAAACCGGTAAAAGCGCGCCAAGCTGCGCCAGTAAATAATGTTCAGGAGGCAAACTAATGGCTCGTTTACAAGCAACTTGGTGGCAACGTAAAAAGTACATTTTGCATGCTGTAATACTAGCTTTGCCTGTATGGTTTATTTATCAATCATTAAATCCCCAGTTTCCTGCTCTTTGGCAAGAGCAACAAGCGGGTGAATATAAAATCGCGCCGATGCCGCTCAATGAAGATGCTCCTTACTCACACCACAATGAATACGTAAAAGATTTTTTTATTGCTTTTAATCAAGGTGACATCAGCAATATCCGTCAGGCTTACCTAAATATTGGTAAAGCGCCTTTGTCACTGACTGAGTTTGCCAAAGATGAAGAAGGCATAATGCATGGTACAAATCATGGTCAGCATGCCCATGCTATTGCCCCAAAAACCATCTCAGCAGACGATAAACTGTGGATCACCATTCAAACTTGGCAAGGTCAACTACATACCCTGAAATGGGATATTCCCAGTCAGTTTATTACTCAATAACATCCGAAAAGCCACTCACTGAGTGGTTTTTTTGTATCTCTTTAAAACACTTTCGCCCCCTCTAAAACAGTTGAAAGTAAATTTTTTGTTAATTATTCCCACTAAAACCTTTACAAAGGTAATAATATAATAAAGTATTATAAATAGTTTTAATCTGCACCACTGCTATTAATTGATTGGTGTTGATCAAAACTCATCCAAGGAGCAGAACACACAAGGAAAGCTCAATAACAATGATTTGGAGACACAATGATACTTTCAAAAAAAGCGCTCGCTGCGCTTAGCTTTGCATCAACACTGATACTTCCCTGTGCCTATGCGATTGATAATGGCGTATACACGATTAAATCAAAGTACAGTGCTAAGTTTGTTGAAGTTGCCAGCGCACAAACCAATGATGGTGCGAATGTCAGTCAATGGGCTAACACTAATCACGATACTCAGCGCTGGTTAATTACCAACATAGGTGGCAGCAACTATTCGGTTATTAATCTAAATAGTGGTAAAGCCCTCGAAGTGTTTGACTTCTCAACTGCCGATGGTGGCAATGTTGTGCAATATGAATACGCTAATCTTGCCAGTCAACATTGGCAAATTAATGATGAAGGTAGCGGCTACTACAGCTTCATAAATGATCACAGTGGTAAAGCACTCGACTTATATGCTTTTGATGGCAACGATGGAGCGAATATTAGCCAGTGGAGCTACAACGGCAGCGATGCGCAGCAATGGCAACTAACCAAGCTTGCTAATGTTGAATCAACACCATTTGATCCATCAACGACAAATGGCACTGCAGATCACTGGCCACTTACAGGTAATTTAGTCACCCACGATCCAACCCTTGGCTATGAAAATGGCACCTGGTGGGTTTTTCAAACGGGCCCAGGTATCTACGGTAAGTATTCAAGCAACGGTGTAGATTGGAATGATGCGCAACCGATTTTCTCAAATGGTTTAAGCTGGTGGAGTAACTACGTGCCAGATCATGATGGAATTGATGTCTGGGCGCCTGAATTAAAAAGCTACAATGGCCGCAGCTGGCTTTATTATTCTATTTCGACCTTTGGTTCACGTGTTAGTGCTATTGGCCTTACTTCTGCAAGTAGTGTGGCAACAGGTGATTGGCGTGATGATGGTTTAGTAATCAATACCACCAATAGCAATAATTACAACGCCATCGACCCAGATCTTGTAGTGGCAAAAGATGGTGCACCTTGGCTTGCCTTTGGCTCATGGAATTCGGGCATTAAACTCACACGTATTAACCCGATGACCATGAAACCATTTGGCCAAATCTATTCGTTAGCTAGTCGCTCAGGTGGGATCGAAGCACCTACCATAGTGTATCGCCAGGGCTACTACTATTTGTTTGTTTCGGTTGGCAAATGCTGTGATGGTACCAATAGTACATACCGCATTGCTTACGGTCGCTCTACTGACATTCGTGGTCCATATCTAGATAAAAATGGCATCAACATGTTAGCCAGCGGCGGCAGCATTCTTGATGCGGGTAATAGCCAATGGGTAGGCCCAGGAGGACAAGACATTTTAAATACCGATGTGATTGTTCGTCATGCCTATGATGCAGGTGATAATGGCACGCCAAAATTGCTCATAAGCACCCTTAATTGGGATGCTAATGGCTGGCCTAAATACTAGTTCTCCCCATTAAGCGCGTGCAAGCGCGCTTTTTATAATCTATCTAATATACTGCGAATAAAGTCAGAGTTGAGTATCTGAGTCACTGCCCCACTACACCATAAGTAGGCGCGTTGTATGGGATAACCTTTAAAAATCCAACGCTTACGAACATGATTAAAGTCGTGTAAATAATCAGCCTTCGTTTGTGGTAATGAATCATTGGCTAACTTCTGCCACGCTTTATAAACCCCACTCATATCAGCACCACGCATAAAACGCTGTAACCAGCGCGGAAAGCGTGCAAAGCGAATCGCTGACTGAAAATCAATGATGTAAGGCTTACCGTCTTTTGAACAAATCACATTTCCCAAATTACGTAAATCCAGATGCACCACGCCGCGGCGGTGCATTTTTGCAACTAAACGCTCAAACTCTTTAAAGAAATCACTCGGTAACTGCTGCTGTTGCAAGGCAAGCTGGCGAAGTGGCGTGCCTTCTATAAAATCGTAAACAATAGCAATAGATGACAAACGACAAAAGTTATCGACCACTCCGTCTACGTCTTGCAGGCGTGCCAGCCCCTTGTACTCCTGATTGATAAAAAGCGGCGCGATAGTTTTTCTCACCCACCATGGGCTGTGCTGAAAGTCTTTAATAATTAAATCAAATTTCGCATCTTTGTAACGATAAACAATGGCATTAGCAAAGCGGCCTGTATGAACAACCGACAAACCTTCTGGGCTAAATTGATGAGCTGGAAATTGCGCGTGAAGCTGCGCGAGCAAAGATGATTCAAACATAACAACCCGGACTTGTTAAAATTAAATGCCTAGGCAACTATATTATCAAAATGCTCTAACAGCGACAATGTACCGCTTAGAGAAATTTATGCTTTTAAATTATGAATTGCTCTAAACAGCAAGCTTGCGAGTTGCTTTTGCTCATCATCAGAGAAGCCTGTAAGTGCTTTGCGATAGATATCATTTACGGTTGGTAAAATTTCAGGATAGAGTTGTTGGCCCTTTTTTGTGAGGCATAAAAGAGTTGAACGGCGATCTTCAACTGACTGCTTTTTAGCAACCAAGCCCTTGTCTTCTAAACGAGAAAGTAACCGACTCATAGCGCCACGGTCATACATCATGTGCTCACAAAGCTCAGCCAAGGTATTTACCTTACCACGCGCAAGTAGCACAACTACAATATATTGGGCCGACGTTAGCTCTTTATCCT
Organism: Pseudoalteromonas apostichopi; assembly: GCF_030297135.1. Classification (NCBI taxonomy): domain Bacteria; kingdom Pseudomonadati; phylum Pseudomonadota; class Gammaproteobacteria; order Alteromonadales; family Pseudoalteromonadaceae; genus Pseudoalteromonas; species Pseudoalteromonas apostichopi. The sequence goes on along the minus strand of NZ_AP028065.1, from coordinate 2,636,596 downwards.
CTAAAGCATCATCAAGGTGAGTAACGAGGTTTGAACGTAAATAAGAGACTAAGCGACCTAAGTCTTGCACGGGATCTAAATCTTCAATACAGCACTGGCCAATTGATGCAGGTTCTTTCATATTTCCTCTAAAACGATTAATAGCAATTCATAGACAGTTAAGCGGCAAAATAATTCAATCCTATTAGATTGCTTCTACGACTATGAATAGTGTAGCGTGAGTAAGCGTAAAAAACTGTCGGGGGGCGTTATGCTAACTAAGCAACATCTTATCAAGTATTTATCTCTTTCAATACTGCTACTTTTTTGTTGGCTAGAGCATTATAACCATTTCATCATGCGCTTTATCGACAGCGCCCTTGTGCAATCAACACTTGTCTATGCTTCATCTCGAACAGTCAATGCAGCTATATCGCTGTTGCAATCAGCCGAAGTGGGCATTGGTATTGCCAGTATTCAACCTGCACAGCTTCTTGACCCAGTAAATGACTTAGCAGAATACATGTCGGATGCCATGCGCCTTGCAATAGGCTCGTTATTCTTACAGCGCATTTTATACACCATTTCTTCTGGAGTTATTTTTAGCGGTGTATTTACAGTTTCAGTTGTCGCTTACTTTATTTGTGAATGGCGTAATTATTTGCCTAACGTACGTCATAAGATTATGGCAAGCTTGATTTTAATTCGCTTTTTAGTACCTGCGGTGGTGCTTACAACAGGCCTCGTTAGCCAGATATTCTTAGATGAGCAAATAAACCAGCAAAGTGAAATTGTGAGCGAAAAAGTAGAGACTGTTAATAGCAGTGCAAATAATGCCTCTGCCCTATCGGCTAAGCTAAAAGCTGAGGTCGATAGTGAAAAACAAACTATCTTCGACAAGTTATCGCTATTAAATGAGCAGCAAATTAAAAACCACCAGCGAGCCACTGAGCTCAAAGGTGATTTGGCAGAGATCGAAACACAAATAGAAGCGATTCAAGCAACCCGCAGCTTGTCTGAAAGACTCACTTTTACTGAGCTTGAACAAGCCAAGCCACTACTTGATAAAAAGCAGCAATTAACAAAGCAATTTAATGCTGTACTCGCGCAACAAAGAGCGCTTAACCTAGACAAAGACGCCTTAAACGAACAATTAGAAAACCTTAACGCATCACTCAATCAAAACCAATCGTCACAGGTGAGTAAAATTATTGATACCGTTACCTCTGGCATTAGCAACATGGTGGCTGCCGTCGAAGACTTATTTATCGACTTTTTGAATATCTTGTCACTGCTGATTTTAAAGCTGTTGCTAATGCCGCTAATATTTTTATTCCTATTTAACAAAGCCTTTAAGGCTATTTGGCAGCGCCGCTTTATGGATGTACTAATGCAAACAAAGCAATTGGCTGTTAATCGCTGATATTTCAGCTAAAGTTATAAACCTAACTCGTTTTTAAAGGATATAAGTATGACTGAGCAACGCCATAACCACATTCCCCAAGAAGCTTTCGATTGGTACGATGAATACGCCCATGGCTTAATGGATCGCCGCACCTTTATGAAAAAGCTTGGTGGCTTAGCAGCCCTTGGTTATTCAATGGCAATGCTAAGTAGCGCTTTACTGCCAAACTACGCATTAGCTGAGCAAGTATCCTTTAATGACCCTGATATTAAAGCCAGCTATAAAACCTTTGATTCGTTTAAAGGTCATGGCGAAGGAAAAGGTTATTTAGTCGAACCCGCTAATTTAACCGGTAAGCACCCATTAGTCTTAGTGATCCACGAAAACAGAGGCTTAAACCCTTATATTAAAGATGTTGCTCGTCGCCTTGCCAAAGCCGGTTTTATTGCCTTTGCGCCAGATGCATTACACCCTCTTGGTGGCTACCCTGGCAACGATGATGAAGGGCGTGCAATGCAGCGCTCTATGGATAAACAAAAAATCCAACAAGATTTTATCGCCGCAGCTGAATATATAAAAAGACACCCAAATAGTAATGGCAAACTCGGTGCGGTAGGCTTTTGCTTTGGTGGTTATATGGTCAACTACCTAGCAGCAGTTGATAGCAAACTAATTAATGCAGGCGTACCCTATTACGGCACACCCGCAGTCAAAGAGCTCAGACAAAACATCAAAGCCCCTCTACTAGTGCATTTAGCTGAGTTTGATAACCGCGTTAATGCAACATGGCCAGAATACGAGAGCGACTTAAAAGCCCATCAAGTGCCTTACACTATGCATATGTATGAACAAGCAAATCATGGTTTTCATAACGACTCCACATCGCGTTATGATGAAAAGCAGGCAGAGCTTTCATGGCAACGCACATTGGCGTTTTTCAATGAGCAATTGATTTAAACAGAGCAATTTCATACACTCTCGAAAAAATTTTAGGCTAGAAAAAAGATGGAATCGCAAGTCAGTTATCGCTTTGACTCACAGCAAACCGCCAATCGGTTTTTAAACAAGCTTAAACATTGGTCAGTGGCTAAAGTCACTGCGACACTTTGCCAAGGTGGTTATGGCGTGAAAATACGTTACGAAGTCGATACGAGTGACTTTGATTACACCCTTGCTGAGCTTGATGATTTAGCGATGCAGCACGAAGGCGAAGAGATTTAATCCTCATCCATTAAGATACTCTAAGCATAAAAAACGGCTAACCAAGGTTAGCCGTTTCGTTTATTAAAGCAGAGCTTATAAATCAAAGCTGCGTGAAATAGACGCTACAATTCGCTCATCTGCGGTATCCCAGTCAAGGCTGGTGTTTTCGCCAGCAAGCTCGAAATCAAAACCTGCAAAGCTTGTTTGATAAGCTAAACGATAATGATTGTATGATTTATCGTTGCCATCCCAGGCAAACTTATTACCATCGAGAGAATTAGAAATATCAAAGCTGGCACGAATTGCATGATTTGGTGCAATTTCAAAGGTATGGGCAACCATAGAAATCACATGCCCTGCATCGGTACCAAAGTAATCCCAAGCGTACCAAAAGTTAAGTTCTGTGAAACCTAGGCTATTGGTATAGCCAAACTTTGCATAAGTCTCAAAATAGTTACCGTCGCTTGAGTAATCTTCACCATGATATGAATAGTAAGCAATACCATAATCAACACTAAGGGCGTCGTTTATCTCAACATAATTACCGAAATATGCATCCCACTCAATGTCAGTACCATCGCCAAAATCTACATTTGAAGCCCAAGTCCCCACATACATACCTGAATCCGCAAAGGCATAATCTAAGCTGCCTTGAATCGCTGGATCATTCATGGTTTGGCTCACACCGTTAAAGGTGTAATCTGACGCCAATGTAACCGTAGCCGATAAGTCAGCCATTGCTGATGTCGATAGTAATGCCAATGGCAACGCTGCCGCTAATACTGTTTGTCTTGTTGTCATGTTGGTTTCCTAAACTTAATGCAGTTATGTTTAGCATCATTCTCAATTACAGATAAAACATCATTTTTGGGATGCACTTAAATTACATCACCGCACAAATAAAATTTTACTCAGTCTAAATTTAAGCCAATGTCATTGATACGAACTAAATTTATCATCATTAAGTTTAGGTTATTTATATGAAAAAGGATCGTAGAAAAGTAGCCTAATTCAAAATTGATGGATTCATTCGTGGTATTTACGAATAACCGCTATCTTGCCATCTTCTATTTCGAGCACATCCATAATGGTTTGCGTGTATTCAATTTCTTGCTGGTTTTGTGGGTGTATACCTTTAGCGTGATGGGTATAACGTAAGGCAATGGCCGAATCATTAAAAATAAAGGTATCGAGTAAGTTTGCTTGATATTCAGTGTGCGCCCCAAGGTAAAAAGTCATGCCTTTGCGCATCATGGCTTTACCATCTGGTTCTCTTGAATCATCAGTTTGATAAGGTAAGTGCTGGTTTGCTACGTCGTCAGTTAATAAAGCTAAAAAGGCTTCTAACTCTTTTTTGGTGGCATTAGGTGCTTGTGTTGCAACCATGGTATTGAAGTACTGCTGTGCTAATGCTGTCAGCTCTGGGTTAGCTTGCTTTGCATGGCTGCTAAATGCGCTTAGCAAACAAATAGCCAGAAAATAAAGGTGCTTCATCGTTATTCCTTGTGGTTTTAGTTATTGACTAAGAATCAAATTACGAACCTAAAATAACGACAAAACCCCTAACTATCAATAGTTTATTTTTAAGCTGTTTGTGGCTTTATAAGCGCTCGTTTATCTAAATAACCGCTGTATCTTGTTGCAATTAACGCCGCTAAACTAATAATAGCGCCAATCCAAGCAGTGTCTTGTAATGAGTAGTTTTCAACGACAACGCCTCCTAACACTGAACCTAGCGCAATACCGATATTAAACGCTGCAATGTTTAACCCAGAGGCCACATCAACGGCATTGGGTGTGAATTTTTCAGCAAGTTTAACCACATAAACTTGCAGCCCAGGAACATTACCAAATGCAAATGCACCCCATACGAGTATGGTTAGTACCGCTGCTACTTTAGATTGCATGGTAAAGGTCAGTACTAATAGCACAATACTTAAAGCACTAAAGATAATAGTAAGCGCACTAATCGGGCCCTTTTTATCGGCTAACTTACCACCGTATATATTCCCAACAGCAACCGATACCCCGTAAACCAGCATGATTAAGCTAATGGTGGCAGATGCAAAACCAGTTTGCTGCTCTAAAATGGGCGCTAAATAAGTGAAGGCAGTAAATGTCCCACCATAACCAAGTATGGTCATCAAATACACCAGTAAAAGCCTAGGTTGCACCATTACCTTTAATTGCTCACCCAACGTGGCTGCTTTACTTTGCTTTAAGTTGCTTGGAATTAAAAATGCGCTGCCAATAAGTGCTATTAAACCCAATAAAGACACCACTAAAAAGGTCGCTCGCCAGCCAAAATGTTGACCAATCCAAGTCCCTAATGGCACACCGGTTACTAATGCAACCGTTAAACCAGTAAACATAATCGCGATAGCACTGGCTTCTTTATCTTTACTGACAAGCCCGGTAGCGATGGTTGAACCAATCGAGAAAAATACCCCATGAGCAAGGCCTGTTAGAACCCTTGCGGTGATCAAACTACCATAACTAGGTGCTTGCCAAGCCAGTAAGTTACCGATAACAAAAAGACTCATTAAACTAAGTAATACATGTTTTCGATTCCAGCGCCCGGTAAGCGCAGTTAGTACTGGCGCCCCCACCGCAACCCCTAATGCATACAAGCTAACAAGTAACCCAGCACTCGGTAACGAAACCATCAAATCATCAGCGATAGTTGGTACTAAGCCGACAATCACAAACTCAGTGGTGCCTATGGCAAACGCACTGAGAGTTAACGCAAGTAATGCTATTGGCATCACATATCCTCTATTAATTTTTGAAAGTGCGGCTATTGTGGCTAAAATTAAATTTGCAAAAAATAGCGATAGTGACAAAATACTTTTGTCAAAAATGAAAAGGTAAAGCCATGAGTGTGGTCTCCAATACCCAAGATTTAGAAGCATTTATTAGCGTGGTTGATACCGGCGGGTTCTCAAGTGCAGCCAATGCCTTAGATGAGCAAGTAGCAAAAATATCACGGGCGGTGACTCGGCTCGAAAAATCCTTAAACGTTACTTTATTCAATCGCACCACAAGGCGCATTGAGCTGACCGAAGAAGGCGAGATATTTTTAGGCTATGCTAGAGAAGCACTCAGTCAGCTTGCACAAGGCGAAGAAGCCTTAAAACTCCTACACAGTGCCCCATCAGGAAAGTTAAGAGTCGATGCCGCGAGCCCCTTTGTGTTTCACCAATTAGCGCCACATTTAAAAGCCTTTAATCACGCTTATCCTGATATAAAGCTCGAGATCACCAGCCACGACAACATTATCGATTTGCTTGAACATAAAACCGATATTGCCATTCGTATTGGCGAACTTGCTGACTCAAACTTGCATGCGCGCACTTTGGGCATAAGCAAACTACAGCTAGTAGCAAGCCCTGATTATTTACAAGCTGCACCACCATTAAATGAGCTAACCGATTTAGCCTCACAACAACTTATTGGTTTTACCGATGCACCGCATTTAAACCACTGGCCGCTAACCACGCCTTTAGAGCTTAAATTTTCAATCAGTGCTTCAAGTGGTGAAACTGTTCGCCAGCTTTGTATTCAAGGTCACGGCATTACCTTGTTGTCGGAATTTATGATCAATGAAGATTTAAAAGCAGGCCGTTTAGTAAAAGTGCTCGAAGGCGAAGTGCTGAGCCCTAATCGCCGCGAAAAAGTGCATGCGGTGTATTATCAAAACAGCGGTGTGTCATCACGAGTATTAGCATTTTTAGACTTTATAGCACCAAGGTTAACGCTATAGTTTTTTCATTTTTAGCAAAAGTGTTTTGTGATTACTGGCATTAATTTCATAAATAACTTTCGTTATGCTGAAAGCATATTCGCTTTTAAGGAGCCGTAATGAACAAATTATTCGAAACCGTACAACTTGCCGGTCATACATTAAAAAACCGCATTGTTATGCCACCAATGACACGCTCTCGCTCATCACAACCGGGTGATATCGCCAATGAGTTAATGGCCGACTACTATGCCCAACGTGCCAGCGCAGGCTTAATCATTAGCGAAGGTACACAAATATCAGCGCTAGGTAAGGGCTATGCTTGGACGCCGGGTATTTATACTCCCGAGCAAATTGTCGGTTGGAAGAAAGTAACCGACAAAGTTCATCAAGCTGGTGGCATTATGTTCGCTCAGCTTTGGCATGTTGGCCGAGTGTCTCACCCAAGTAACACGGGTGGCGAGCAACCCATTGCGCCATCAGCCATTGCAGCCAAGGACGTAAAAGTTTTTATTGATGAAGATGACAAACCCGACTTTGTTGCCACATCACTGCCACTCGCAATGAGCCATGACGACATCAAACAGGTTATAAACGAATACCGCCAAGCTGCCCGTAATGCAGTTGATGCAGGGTTTGATGGTATTGAACTACATGCTGCTAATGGTTATTTAATTAATCAATTTATTGATTCAGAGTCGAACCAACGCACTGATGAATACGGCGGCAGTTTAGAAAACCGCTTACGTTTTTTACAACAAGTGACACAAGCGGTTTGTGATGAAATTGGCGCTGAGCGTGTAGGCGTGCGCCTTGCACCACTCACAACACTCAATGGTACGGTTGATGATAACCCCTTTGAAACCTATATTGGCGCAGCAAAAGTACTCAATGACCTAAACGTTGCTTACTTGCACATTGCCGAAGCTGATTGGGATGACGCGCCACTAATGGGGCAAAGCTTTAAGCAAGCACTACGTGAAAACTATGCCGGATTAATGATTTATGCAGGCAAGTACACTGGCGATAAAGCAGAGCAAGCATTAGCCGCAGGTTGGGCTGATTTAATTGGCTTTGGTCGTCCGTTTGTTGCCAACCCAGATCTGCCAGCTCGTATTGAACAAGGTATTGAGCTTGCTCAGCATGATCCAGATACCTTATTTGGAGGCGGTGCTAAAGGCTACACCGACTACCCTTTAGCAACGTAATAACACGCTAAAAAAGTAAGCTCGTCAACCAATAGCCCAGCACAATAAAGCTGATGTTGGCGAGCGCTCTTAACCACCAAGGAGCAGAGCTAAACTGAAGTTGGCTGTACTTGCTTAGCAATACCAAAGCGCCCATCACAGTAAACCAAGGAGTAAAAAAGAATATTGGCTTTAACTTCACTAAACTCACGGCTAAATCGTGCAGCGCTCCGCTTACGGCAAAGGTCACAACAACGGCACACCAAACCGGCATAATGTCATTGCAAGGCTTCATCACATAACGAGATAAATAATAGCTCCAAACCGGATTCCAATATCGCCAAAATAAATAAAACGAACCAGCACCCAGCGAACGTATCAGCATGTTGCGCAGCGAATCTTTATGGCCAATGGGCACACCTGTGCGTTTTTTAACGTATTGAGTAAGGGTTATAGCAGCAGACACCGACTTTCTCTTTTTTACTTATGACTAATTCAGACTACTAAACAACCAGTAAAAGAGAAACCAAAACAAGGCTAGAAATTGTAACGGTTTATGAAGTGAGCAGTTCTAAGGTAGGCAATAAAGCTGAGCTAAGCGCTCACTTCATTACAGTCACATCTTACTTTTCACTTTGTTGGTCGCTTGACTGATGGCAGGGTTGTCTGGCCAAAAATGTTTTGGGTAACGCCCTTTCATTTCTTTTTGTACATCGCGGTAACTCGTTTGCCAAAAGTTAGCTAAGTCTTGAGTTAACTGCAGCGGTCGCCTCGCTGGTGATAATAGCTCCATTAATAATGGCAACTTACCTTGCGCAAGTAAAGGCGTGCTGGTCATGCCATACACTTCTTGCATACGAACACTTAGCTTTGCAGGGCCATCAAGCTGATAAGTCACTTTTACATTTGAACCACTTGGCACGATTAATCGTATGGGAAGTAATTCATTTAATAAGCTTTGCTGCTGCCAATCAAAACAACTTTTAATCGCTTCGCTGTAGTTAAACTTTTTTAACTGCTCAAGGTTTTTAATATCATCAAAATAAGGTGCAAGCCATTGGTTATCAACAATTAATTCATCACGATTAAAAAGTGGGAATGATTCTGGTAACAGCTTACTTGCTAAGCTCATTCGAATCAGTAACTGCTCACTGTCGGGCTGTTCATTAAATAACGAAAAACCCTGCTTACTAAATAAGTTTAACCACGCTTTAGTGCGCTCGCTCTTATCTAGGGGCTGTTTACTTGGCTGACTCGCTATGGTGATAGCACCGAGCTTGAGCTCATCTTGATGGATAAAGCGCCCTGCTTTCTCATCGTATTCGCAGCGAGTTTGCTCAGTAAATAAATGCGAAAGCTCATCTTCAAGCTCACTTGGCATAAAGGCAACAGCAGCGAAAACACGGTTTCCCTTATGACCGCCCATGTGAGCAATGGCAATATAATCATCGTTATGCCAAAACTCCTCACTTAAGTCTGCGCCCGCACCATTGGCAAGTAAATAACCATTACCGCGCTTTTTTGCTAGCCGGTCAGGAAAAGCAAGCGCCACCAGCACCGCTAAATACTCTGTTTTAAGCTCATCAACCGGCTTGAGCTGCAAGCGTGATAGCCAATAAGTTAATTGCTGCTTAAATACTGGGTGCGGTTTGCTGTGCTGACTATGTAATGCCAAATTAAGATCAGCAGGCATACTAATGCGGCTTTCAAGCAGTGCAGTTAAATACCCCGCTAATATATAAATACCAGGCATGCGCTGCTCTAGTTGCTTTGCTTTAATAAGCATGTGCGAGAGGCGAATATCAGCTCCATAGCTCAGCATTTGGCTGCCAAGCGAGGTCAGCTTTTCATTTTCATCAATAGCTTCGAGCATTTTCAAAAGTGCCGTTGCCTGCTTAATTTGCTGGCTACTTGGTGGGTCGAGTAAGCTTAGCTCAGCAAGTGATGCCCCCCACTGTTTTGTCTCTAATAACAACTGACTAATATCACTGGTAAGAATTTCTGGCGCATCATGGCTGTTACGGCGCTCAAAGGTTTGCTTAGAGCCTAATCGATACACAACCCCCGGCTCAATTCGTCCAGCACGACCACCGCGCTGTATAGCTGAAGAACGAGAGATACTTTGAGTAACAAGTTCAGTGACACCGGTTTTTAAATTGAAATTAGCAGCACGGCGTTTGCCGCTATCAACCACAATGCGTATTCCTTCAATGGTCAAACTGGTTTCAGCCACATTGGTGGTTAATACCACTTTGCGTTTGCCATTTTTAGCTGGCGCTATAGCAGCTTGTTGCTCGTTTTTATTTTGCTCACCATACAAGCTAAATACTTCGACACTATCAGCTAAATCGTTTAGGGATTGCTGAACGCGTATGATTTCACGCTGTCCTGGTAAGAATACTAAAGCACTACCCGTTTGCTCACTAAGCGCCTGTTTTATCACGGCGGGTATATCATCAAGCCAGCGGCTTTCGTCTTTAAGTGGAATATACACTTCATCAATGGGGTAGCTTCGCCCTTGAGATGAGATAATAGGGCAGCTAAAAAAGTCACTGTAACGATCGCCGTCTAAGGTTGCCGACATCAGTAAAATTTTTAAATCATCGCGAAGTGCCGCCTGTGTTTCGAGGGCAAATGCCAAAGCTGTATCAGCAGCAATTGAGCGCTCGTGAAATTCATCAAATATAAGTAAATCAACATCACTTAGCTCTGGGTCATTTTGTAACATACGCGTCAGCATGCCTTCGGTGACTATTTCGAGCTTTGTTGCAGCGCTTACTTTTGATTCGCCACGAATACGTAAGCCGACACTTCCGCCGACTTTTTCATTTTGCTGACTTGCCAAGTACTGAGCAATATTGCGAGCGGCGAGTCGTCTTGGCTCTAACATTACAATGCGTTTAAAGTGCCCTTCGCGCATCAAGGTAAGAGGCAGCCATGTTGATTTACCCGCTCCCGGTGGCGCTTGCAATAAGGCCATAGGGTTACTCTGTAATGTGGTTAACAGGGATTGATAAATATCTTGAACTGGCAGCACGTTAGGTATCTCTTACTTTCTTTTCGCGCATTGTATCAAAAAATCAAAAGTTGCGATGAATAGAGGCTTATTTCCTGTATCGAGCTTTACAAGTGAAAACATTGCATTCTGCCTATTTAGGCTTATTCTTGATTAAGCAACCAAACAAAAATCAGGATAAGGAATTAACTTGTTCAGGATTTACTTTCACATTTTAATCACCTTGCTACTTTTGGTTTTGCCGTTTCAAAATGCGTTTAGTCAGCAAAAAATTACGGTAGCACTTGGAAATACCATGCCGCCTTGGGTAATGGTTGAAGACAACTCCGGCATTATTCCGGACTTGCTTCGCGCGACACTCGGTGCACATGGTTATCAAATACAATTCGTCTACGTCCCCTATGCAAGACGGATCACTTTATACAATGAAAACTTAGTTGATGTTGTTTATGATATAAATGAAAAAGTTATCGATACTCATAGAATGAGCGGCTACTTTTCAGATATTGCTTACAGCTATGAGAACTTTGCTTTTAGCCTAACCAAGCAAAACCTTCAGCTTAATTCTATTGGCCAATTAAAACACTTTAGTGTTCTTTCATGGCAAGGTGCTAAAGAATTACTCTCGCCAGAATATCAAGTAATGGCCAGAGAAAATCCACAATACGCAGAAACTTATGATCAATTAGCACAAGTTCAACTTTTGTATCGAAAGCGCTATGAGGTGATCCAGATGGACGGTAAAATTTTTGACTATTACCGAGCATTAATTAACATCAAGGGGGAAATTGATGTCTCTGAACCAGTGCAACGATTTGCATTATTTGGCAAGAATTCGAACGGCTTTTTATTTCGTGACGAAGCCTTAAGAGACCTATTTAACGAGAGCTTACGTAAGCTCAAATCAACTGAAGAATATATACGTATAATAAATCGCTATACATCTAAAAGTCACTGAGCAGCATAAAGCACTACCGGAACAGAAAATTTTACAGACTTTCTTTAAAAACTACGTAGTAATTGCAACTTTCTATCCTCCCTTCTTACTATCATAAAAATAAAACAACTACTAATCAACAATTTAACCAAATAAAACATATGGTACAGCGATTGCTTTTATTAAAGTGAATGTTTAACAAAGTAAGGAGATTATGATGAACAGCGATCGTTTAGAAGGCAATTGGAAAGAGCTTAAAGGTAAAGCACAACGTAAATGGGGTGACCTTACCAATGATGATTTAGATAAAATTGAAGGTAGCCGTAAAGAGCTGGTTGGTAAGCTTCAGCAAAAATACGGTAAATCGAAAGAAGAAGCTGAGCGTGAAGTCAGCGACTTTGAAAAAGGCCATTAATTTGAGCAATCAATAAAGCCGCTTATTGCGGCTTTATATTTTAAGCTGGCTCATGCTTTGCTAAATCTACTTCAGCGACCGTTTGATTTTTACCTTGTGATTTAGCACGGTATAGCCGTTTGTCGGCAATGTTTAAACAATGATCCATGCTCTCACCAGCAACGCGCACGTACAAGCCAATACTTAAGGTGACATGAAAACGATGCTGGCCACTCTTAAATGGCTTTTCAGCGAGTTTTTTATGTATTTTTTCAGCTACTTTTCTGGCCCTAAGTTCATAGCCTGTCGGGATCACAATTAAAAACTCTTCGCCCCCCCAACGGGAAATAACATCTCCTTCTGCGCACACTTTTTTAAATACATCAGCAAAAAATATCAGCACCTCATCGCCCACTTGATGTCCGTAGGTATCGTTTATCTGCTTAAAGTTATCTACATCCATCAGTAAAAACACTGACCCTTCACCAAAGCGCTCATCTTGCAAACATTCTGTTGCATAGCGACGATTAGCGAGTTCTGTCATCGCGTCTGTGCGAGCAAGCTTTTGATTAAGCTTAAGTTGCTCCATTAACTGCAAACTGTATTTATTACGGTAATATTCGTAGAAGCCGGCCAAAATACATAAAATCGAGAAACACAGCATGACCCGTGTAGGAAAGTAGTAGCTCGGATAACTGTAATAACCTAATTGATCGGTAAAGTAGAAAAGCACCGAGATAATAATGGCGAGTAATATAAGATCAAAGGCACCGCGCTTTAAGCCACGAATAAAAAAGGTCACGGGAGATACAATAAATAGCCATAACGGCCCTGTGCCATTGCTGCCACCCGAGACAGTTAAGAAGCACATCATTGCATAAAGTGCGTATAGCATGAGTACTGAGATAAATTGATCACGCCCCTTTATTAAAAAAGGCAAAGCAAAAATTACAACGCCAACAATTAATAAATAACTCAACGCGATGTAGCCATCTTGATAACTTGTGACCGACATCAACAAAGAGGTCACTGCACCAATAAATGCAAATACGCGTAAGAATCGCGCTTTATCTCTCTCGCTTGCATTCACAGTATCAATCACAATTCCACCTTAGACTCCTTGCTCAACCTCAATAACTTTAACACAAATATTTAAATTAGAAGGAAATTACCAATAATTAAGCTATGAAAATGCATTAAAGATAAAAAAGTATGATCAAAAAATGGGCACAAAATAATGGCAATATAGCAGTAAAAAAACGAGCCAGATTTGGCTCGTTTCATTTAAAATTTAAAGCTAATAACTAACTACTATTCAGGTTCATAGCCTAAATTAGGCGACAACCAACGCTCAGCTTCTGCAAGTGTCATGTTGGTCCGCTTGGCATAATCTTCAACCTGATCCTTTTGAATTTGCGCCACAGCATAGTACTTAGCTTCAGGATGAGAAAAATACCAGCCAGATACAGCAGCTCCCGGCCACATTGCGTATGAACTGGTTAGCTTCATACCAATACGCTGCTCGGTATCGAGTAACTGCCAAATTTTCTTCTTCTCTGTATGCTCAGGACAGGCAGGGTAACCTGGCGCTGGGCGAATACCTTGGTAGTTTTCACGGATAAGTTCGTCATTCGATAGATTCTCATCTACCGCATAGCCCCAATACTCTTTACGCACTTGCTCATGCAAATACTCAGCAAAGGCTTCTGCTAAACGGTCTGCAACTGCTTTAACCATGATCTTATTGTAATCATCTTGCTTAGCATCGAAGGCATCGGCAAGGTCATCTTCTTCAAGACCACCAGTTACCGCAAAGGCCCCGAAGTAATCGGGGGTGCCTTTTGGCGCAATATAATCAGCTAAGCAGTAGTTAGCAAAGTCGGTTTTTTCCGTTTGCTGACGCAAATGACACGATGTAGTTAAAAGCGTTGTACGTGACTCATCGGTATAAATCTCAATGTCATCCCCTACTCGGTTTGCTGGGAATAAACCAATTACACCTAGTGGCTGTAGCGCACCTGTTTGCTCAAGCTCATCAAGCATTGCATTGGCATCAGCAAATAAGCTTTTTGCTTGTTCACCGACAATTTCATCTTCAAGAATACGTGGGTATTTGCCAGCAATTGACCACGTCATGAAATAAGGTGTCCAGTCGATGTACTGTCTTAACGTCGCAATCGAAACATTTTTAAACTCAGTCACACCCAGCTTTTTCGGTACAGGTGGCGTGTAGTTGTCCCAATCGAGTTTTACAGCGTTGTCGCGAGCACGCTGTAAAGTAACTGGTTTTGAGCGCGGCTTTTTACGTGCTTGTTGTTCACGTACTTTTTCATACTCAGTTTTAGTTTTCTCTAAAAAAGCTGGCTTTAATTCTTTAGACAATAAATTAGAGACCACACCCACAGCACGGCTAGCATTATTTACGTAAACCACACCTTTATCATACTGCGGCTCAATTTTAACCGCGGTATGCGCTTTAGAGGTTGTTGCACCACCAATCAGTAGCGGTAATTCAAAACCACGGCGAGTCATTTCTTTTGCCACATGCACCATTTCATCTAGCGATGGAGTAATAAGCCCTGATAAACCAATAATATCGGCTTTCTCGTCAATAGCGGTTTGCAAAATTTTCTCTGCCGGCACCATCACACCAAGATCAATGACCTCGTAGTTATTACATTGCAGTACTACGCCTACGATATTCTTACCAATATCGTGCACGTCGCCCTTAACGGTTGCCATAACCACTTTACCGTTCGTTGCGCCTTCTTCTTTTTCAGCTTCAATGAAAGGGTCAAGATAGGCAACGGCACGCTTCATCACACGGGCAGATTTAACAACCTGAGGTAAGAACATTTTACCCGCACCGAATAAGTCACCCACTACGTTCATGCCATCCATAAGCGGGCCTTCGATAACTTCAATCGGCTTAGCTTTGCTCTTACGGCACTCTTCAGTATCTTCGTCGATATACTCAGTAATGCCTTTTACTAGCGCGTGTTCAAGGCGCTTTTCAACAGGCCATGTACGCCATTCTAAATCTTCAACTTTTTCTGCTTGGGCCATACCTGAGTATTTTGGTGCAAGTTCAACAAGTCGCTCACCTGCACCGGGGTCGGTATTGAGGATCACATCTTCCACTGCTTTACGCAGCTCTTCGGGGATATCGTCGTAAACCGCTAATTGGCCAGCATTTACAATACCCATATCCATACCCGCTTTAATCGCATGGTATAAAAACACTGAGTGGATAGCTTCGCGTACTGGGTTGTTACCACGGAACGAAAACGACACATTCGATACACCGCCCGACACTTTACAGTGCGGTAAGCCTTGCTTGATTCGACGCGTACCTTCAATAAATTCAACAGCGTAATTATCGTGCTCTTCAATGCCCGTTGCTACAGCAAAAATATTTGGATCAAAAATAATATCTTCTGGCGGGAAGCCAATATCATCAACAAGTATTTTGTAGCTACGCTGACAAATCTCGAACTTACGATCAGCGGTTTCAGCTTGACCGGCTTCATCAAACGCCATAACAACCGCAGCGGCACCAAAACGTTTTATTATTTTGGCTTGCCGTATGAACGGTTCTTCACCTTCTTTAAGTGAAATTGAATTAACAATGGCTTTACCTTGAATACATTTTAAGCCTGCTTCAATAACGTCCCATTTCGATGAGTCGACCATGATAGGTACTTTTGAGATATCAGGCTCTGATGCAATTAAATTTAAAAACTTTACCATCGCAGCTTTCGAATCCAACATGGCTTCATCCATATTGATATCAATCACTTGCGCACCATTTTCTACTTGTTCACGGGCAACATCGAGGGCAGTCTCGTAATCTTCTTCCATGATTAAGCGTTTAAACTTAGCCGAGCCTGTTACATTGGTACGCTCACCGACGTTAGTAAATACAGCAATTTGGTCAGTCATGTCGGTTTCCTAGTTTAAGTTACACGCTTCAAGGCCCGATAAGCGCATACGCACTTCAAGCTCAGGTAATTGGCGAGGTTTAACACCTTCAAGGCCTTTCGCAAACGCCTTTATATGAGCCGGTGTGGTGCCGCAACAACCACCTACAATGTTGATAAAGCCAGACTTGCCCCAATCAATAATTTCTTTTGCCATTTCAGGGGCTTCTAAATCATATTCGCCAAACTCGTTCGGTAAACCTGCATTTGGATGCACCGAGGTAAAGGTTTCACAAACACGGGATAACTCTTCAACATACTGGCGCAGTAAGTCAGGGCCAAGGGCGCAGTTAAGGCCGATTGATAGCGGCTTAATATGGCGAATTGAGTTATAAAATGCTTCTGTTGTTTGGCCTGATAAAGTACGGCCTGAGGCATCGGTAATGGTGCCTGAGATCATCACAGGTAAACTACGACCAGCCTGTTCGAATGCTTCTTCCACAGCGAACGAAGCAGCTTTTGCATTAAGCGTATCAAAGATAGTTTCAATCAAAATAAGGTCAGCACCGCCTTCCATAAGTGCAAGTGTTGACTCAACATACGCGGCCACCAGCTTATCAAAGTTGATATTTCGATAACCGGGATCGTTTACATCTGGCGAAATAGAACAGGTTTTTGATGTTGGTCCAAGTACGCCTGCAACATAACGAGGCTTGCTTGGATCTTTTGCTTCAAACTCATCACATACGCTGCGTGCAAGCTTAGCTGACTCTAGGTTGATTTCGCGGCTAAGGCTAGCCATGTCGTAATCTTCCATCGAAATAGTCGTGGCATTAAAAGTATTGGTTTCGATGATATCGGCACCGGCTTCTAAGTAAGCACGGTGAATATCAGCAATGATTTTTGGCTGAGTCAGGCTTAATAAGTCGTTATTGCCTTTAATAAGTACATGCCAGTCTTTAAAGCGCTCACCGCGATAATCCTGTTCTTCTAATTTATGTTCTTGGATCATGGTGCCCATCGCGCCATCGAGGATTAAAATTCGCTGTTTTAGCGCCTCGGTTAATTGTTCGCGTTTATTCACTGCATTACTCGGCATAGTTGTTAGTCCTTACATCTTGGCTAACTAAGTTAATATCATACGGTGTAGTTTGGTACACATAATAGTTTAACCAATTCGAAAACAATAAAAAGGCATGGCTTTGCCACGTTTTCGACGGTTCGTTATCTGGGTTATCGTCAGGGAAGTAGTTTTCTGGCTTAGGCGCATCAGCTGATTTTTCTTGGTCACGCAAATACTCCCCTTTTAGGGTATGGGCATCGTACTCTGGATGGCCCGTAATATATACTTGGCTACCTGATTTATTTTTAATTAAATAGGCACCTACTCGCTCAGAGCCTGCTAACACAACCAGCTCATCGCAGGCATTGATCTTCTCGATATCAATATGACCATAGCGAGAATGTGGCACTAAAAAGGTGTCATCAAAGCCTCGGGTAAGTGCCGCATGATCAAAATAACTTTTATGGGTAAATACGCCACTGAGTTTATTTGGTTTCAGATCACGCTTCAGACCATAGTGATGATAAAGCCCAGCATGGGCCGCCCAACACGAAAACAACGTAGACGTAACATGCTGCTCTGCCCAATCTAAAATAACTTTTAGTTCATCCCAGTAAGCAACTTCGTCATACTCTAAATGAGCAAGCGGCGCGCCTGTTATGATCATGGCATCGTAGTTATTATCTTTCACTTCTGAAAAATAACGATAGAAAGTATCCATATGCTGCTCAGAGTTACTACTCGTGCGATGAGTATCCAACCTCAGCAACTCAACATTAACTTGTAACGGTGAGTTAGCTAATAATCGAATAAATTGCACTTCGGTTTCAACTTTGTTTGGCATTAAGTTTAAGATAGCCAAACGCATTGGACGAATCTCTTGCGTTTTAGCACGACTTTTTGGCATTACAAACACGTTCTCTTGACGTAATTTTGCAATGGCTGGCAATTCATCTTTTACTGTAATGGGCATAGCTGGCTCCGAGCATACTTATCTGACTGCTAATTATGAACGGATAGTTAGAAATTTCAACCTCTAGATGTTTAGATGTCCAAATGAATTTTATTTGTTTGAAAGCAAAGCCCATAAAAGCCTGTTTCGTTGACGTATACGCGACAGAGCCTCTACAATATACGCTGTTAATTTTTCTTATAAATTGAAGGCTCCTTTCATGGTGTTACCAGATAAGTTTATATTCTCGATGAGTCGAGTTTCTAAGGTTGTGCCACCTAAGCGCACTATCTTAAAAGATATTTCTTTACACTTTTTCCCAGGCGCAAAAATTGGTGTGCTAGGTCTAAACGGTGCAGGTAAATCAACGTTACTTCGCATTATGGCTGGTGTTGATCAAGACTTTGAAGGTGAAGCTCGCCCTCAACCTGGCACTAAAATCGGTTACTTACCGCAAGAGCCAGTGCTTGACGAAAGCAAAACAGTTCGCGAAACAGTAGAAGAAGCAGTAAGCGAAGTTAAAAATGCACTAAACCGCCTTGATGAAGTATACAACGAGTATGCAATGGACGGTGCTGACTTCGATGCACTTGCTAAAGAGCAAGGCGAACTTGAAGCTATCATCCAAGCGCACGACGGTCACAATATCGACAACGTGTTAGAGCGTGCAGCTGATGCATTACGTCTTCCACCTTGGGATGCAAAAATTGAACACCTTTCGGGTGGTGAGCGTCGCCGTGTTGCGATCTGTCGTTTACTACTTGAAAAACCAGATATGCTTATTCTTGACGAGCCAACCAACCACTTAGATGCTGAGTCAGTTGCTTGGTTAGAGCGCTTCTTACACGATTACGAAGGTACCGTGGTTGCTGTAACCCACGACCGTTACTTCTTAGATAACGTAGCAGGTTGGATTTTAGAACTTGACCGTGGTGAAGGTATTCCTTGGGAAGGTAACTACTCATCGTGGCTTGAGCAAAAAGATTTACGTTTACAACAAGAACAGAAATCTGAAAAAGCACGTCAAAAATCAATCGCGCAAGAACTTGAATGGGTTCGTTCAAACCCGAAAGGCCGTCAAGCTAAGTCTAAAGCACGTATGGCACAGTTCTCTGAGCTACAGCAAAACGATTACCAAAAGCGTAACGAAACGAATGAACTATTCATTCCACCGGGTCCACGCTTAGGTGACCAAGTTATCGAAGTGAAAGGTCTGAAGAAAAGCTTTGGCGATCGCGTATTAATCGATGACTTAAACTTTGCAATGCCAAAAGGCGCTATCGTAGGTATTATCGGCGCTAATGGTGCGGGTAAATCAACCCTGTTCAAAATGCTAAGTGGTGAAGAAACGCCAGATAGCGGTGAGATCCTTGTTGGTGATACTGTTGAGCTTGCAACCGTTGATCAGTTCCGTGGTGACATGGACGAAAGCAACACCGTTTTCCAAGAAATCTCAAACGGCCAAGACGTATTAAAAATTGGTAACTTTGAATTCCCAAGCCGTGCCTATGTTGGCCGCTTTAACTTCAAAGGTAACGACCAACAAAAATTCGTTAAAGACTTATCAGGTGGTGAGCGCAACCGTTTACATCTAGCTAAGTTATTAAAAGCAGGTGGTAACGTGTTACTACTGGATGAGCCTACCAATGACCTAGACGTTGAAACATTACGTGCACTTGAGAACGCTATTTTAGAGTTCCCAGGCTGTGTAATGTGTATCTCGCATGACCGTTGGTTCCTTGACCGTATTGCTACACATATTCTTGATTACCGTGACGAAGGCCAAATTAACTTCTTCGATGGTAACTACACAGAATACGAAGAGTGGCTGAAGAAAACCTTAGGCGCAGAAGCGGCACAACCTAAGCGTATTAAATACAAAAAAATTGGCTAATTAGCTGATACTCAAAAAGCCCCGATTTAGGGGCTTTTTTGTTGCTATAATCATTTCTCTCACTAATTTCATAATGATCTATACTCATTAAGTTAATATAGGTGGAGATAAAGTTATGAATGAACGCAGAGAGTTTTCGCGGGTATTATTTTCTTGCCCTGCGATCCTTCGCATCGAAGATAACGACTACCACTGTCAGTTACTTGATCTATCTTTGCAAGGTGCGCTTATTACTAAAAGTGATTCATTTTTAGTGCCTATTCATAGTAAGGCAGACTTAATCTTTACCCTGCCAGAGTCAAATATCGAGATAAAAATGCAAGTGGAGCTGTGCCATATTGAGCATCAACATGCAGGCCTTCGCTGTGAACATATAGATATTGATAGTATTACTCACTTAAAACGACTGATTGAGCTAAACTTGGGTGATGAAGCATTATTACATCGCGAGTTGGGCCATTTAATTCACGCACCAGAGTAAACATTTGCCAGTAGATTCGTTATGCTGTAGCAAATTCAGCTATCCAATGAGCTATGCAGTTAAATCCCCACTTACCCTTGGTGTATCACCCAAATTACTCGTTTAGTTTCGATCCTAACCATCGCTTTGTGATGAGTAAGTTTGCTTATTTATATGAGCATGTACAAAGCCTTGGATTAATAAATGACAACCTAACACAGCCGGTGCTTGGCACCCCAGAGCCCCTTGAATTAGTGCACTGTGAAAATTACATCAACGACCTTTGGCATAATAGATTAGATGAAAAGGCGATGCGCCGCATTGGCTTACCTTGGTCAAAAGAGCTGATGGCACGTACTTTTACCGCCCCACTTGGCACCTTACAAGCAGCACGCTTAGCACTTAAACATGGCATCGCTTGTCACTTAGCCGGTGGCACTCACCATGCTCATACTGACTTTGGCTCAGGCTATTGCATGGTAAACGACTTAGCTTTCACCAGCGAAACCCTGATAAAAAGTGGCGAAGTGACCAATATACTTATTTTTGATTTAGATGTTCATCAAGGTGATGGTACCGCAGCAATGCTGGAACATCAGCCCTACGCCTATACCTGCTCTATTCACTGTGAAAAGAATTTTCCGTTTCGAAAATCAGCCAGCGACTTAGACATAGGTTTAGCACCGAATGTCGCTGACAGTGAATACCTAGGCGTTGTTGACGATACGCTGAGTTATTTATTAAACACCCTAAACCCAGATTTAGTACTTTATGATGCAGGTGTTGATGTATGGCAGCAAGATGGTTTAGGTAAACTTGATATAAGCTGGCAAGGGATAGAGCAACGCGACCATTTAGTCTTCAAGCGCTGCCTTGAGCGCAATGTACCTGTCGCAACCGTAATTGGTGGGGGTTATGATAAAGATCATCGCCGTTTAGCGGCTCGTCACGGCATTGTAGTTGAACAAGCGGCTCGCTTTTAATAACGACAAAGAAAAAAGGCCCGGTGGAGAAAAAAACCGGGCCTTTGCTACTGTAACATTGGGATATGTTAGCAACTTTTTTCTAAGTTAAAACAAGTAGCTGTGGAGCTACCGAATGGTAATCTAAAGCCATAGCTATGCTCAAAACCGTGATGTTTACAATTGAAAAAGCAAACACTTGGCGCGCCCAGCCGCTTACATCAATATTGCGACGATAGCCACGAAGCGCCATTAGCAACCACCAAAAACTCGTTGTACAAGCTACAGCCATAAAGGCTAAACCTGTATAACCACTAATGGTTAATAACATCACAACCAACGCATACACGGCGATATATAAAACAATGTGATGCTTTGCCTTCTCGATCCCCTGCGCTACAGGTAACACAGGAATTCTGGCCGCTTGGTAGTCGTTATAACGAAAGATTGCAATTGCATATGAATGAGGCATTTGCCATAGACTAAACATAACCAATAAAATCACAGCACCAGCATCAAACTGCCCAGTCACGGCACAATACCCCACTACAGGTGGTACTGCGCCAGATAAACTTCCTACAAAGGTGCCGTACACAGAACGACGTTTCATATATAAGCTGTACACACCTACGTAGATGACGTAACCAAAAGTAGCAAATAAGAGTGCCACTACGTTGGTATACACAGCTAATAAGCCGAAACCAATAACACCAAGCACGATGCCATGTGCCATAGCTGCCTTTGCTGACATTTCGCCAGTTACTGTGACGCGTTTGCGAGTGCGCGCCATAGCAACATCAATATCACGATCAATTACGTTATTGATCGCGCATCCTGATGCCACTACTAAAGATAACCCTAGTAAGGTTGCGATCATTAACCATGGGTCAATATCACCGCGAGAGGCTAGCAAGAATCCCCCAGCGACAGAGATCAAATTGCCCATGATAATGCCAGGTTTAGTGACATTTAAATAACGTCGAAACACTTCCTCGACTCCTCTAATTTTCAGCACAAACGCAATATTACGAAAGAAACTAGTTAGTAACAGACTGTAAGAACTGGAGACACAACCTCAGACTAACCAGCTCCTTTCGTAAATCTTTTTACCAATTACAAAGTAATTGTTATTAGTACATCATCATGGCGTTCGATTCGTAGATGATCCACACCGACAAACCAACCACCATCACGATGATTAAAGCACTAAAGATAAACGACAATGAACTTGCTTTGCCGTCTTCTGTTTTGAAGTTTAGGTGTAAGAAATATTTCAAATGCACCCAAATTTGCACAATCGCCATGCTCACGATGCACCATGCAGTGGTCGTTTTAGAAAACGAGCCACTCATCACAGCCCAAAATGGAATAGCTGTTAAAACCACTGACAAAACAAAACCAATTAAATAGTCTTTAACGCTGCCATGTGATTGATCATTATGTGCATGAACTTCTAAGTTATTAATTACATGTGATTCACTGTGACTCATTACATTGCTCCCATTAAATAAACAACGGTAAATACACAGATCCACACCACATCTAAGAAGTGCCAGAATAAGCTTAAACAACTTAGGCGTGTCACTGTTTGTGGGTTTAAACCACGGCGCACAACTTCAATCATCAGGACAGTCATCCAAATAAGACCTGCTGTAACGTGAAGACCGTGTAAGCCCACTAAAGAGAAGAACGATGTTAAAAAGGCACTTTGCTGAGGGCCATTGCCATGCGCAATTAGGTGATGGAATTCATATACTTCCATACCAATAAACACAGCACCAAAGGCAAAGGTAACCAGCAACCAAGTTAAAGTAGCCGCCTTTTTCTGCCCGTGAGCAGAGATCATCGCAAAACCAAAAGTGATACTACTGAGTAGTAGTGCTGCGGTTTCAACCGCAACAAAATCAAGTTCAAAAATGTCTTTACCGGACACACCGCCAGCAGTATTCATGAACAATACTGCATAGGTTGCAAAGAATGATGCAAACAACAGGCAATCAGTCATAAGGTAAAGCCAGAAACCAAATACGGTGTTACCACCTGTATCGTGGTGCTCATGGTCATGTGCATCGATATGACCGTGTGCGCTGTTTAAGGTGTCGAGTCCTGCAGAAATGGTACTCATGCATTCACCTCCTTCGTAGCGGCTGTATTGTGAGCCGTTTCTAGTTCAACAATTTCATCTGGTTGCACGTAGTAATCAACATCGCTGGTGTAACAACGTTTGATGAACACCACGATAGCACCCAGTAAACCAAAGGCTGCAAGCCACCAAATGTGCCAGATCATGGCAAAACAGAAGGTTGTTAAAGCTGCGCTCATTAATACACCTGCTGATGTATTTTTTGGCATATGAATTGGGCTATAAGAGGCTTCTTGTTTGTAAGCTAAGCCTTTTTCTTTCATATCTGTCCACGCATCAATGTCATCAACATGTGGGATTTTCGCAAAGTTGTAGTACTGCGGAGGTGAAGCAGATGCCCACTCAAGGGTATGACCATTCCACGGATCGCCCGTTGTATCATCAAGTTGCTCGCGATTTTTGAAGCTCACTACAAGTTGCACAACTTGGAACAAGATACCGAACATAATGATTACCGCACCGCCAGCTGCAATGTATAACCAAATGTTCCAATCAGGGTTGTTAGTGTGATTTAAGCGACGTGTCATACCTAAGAAACCAAGTACATATAACGGCATGAATGCAACGAAGAAACCTATTAACCAACACCAGAAAGATCTTCTGCCCCAGCTCTCGTCAAGTTTGAAGCCCATTGCTTTAGGGAACCAAAACGCAAAACCAGCTAAATAACCAAATACCGCACCACCAATAATGGTGTTATGGAAGTGAGCAATTAAGAATAAGCTGTTATGTAATACGTAGTCAGCACCAGGAATAGCAAGTAACACACCGGTCATACCACCGATAGTGAAAGTCACCATGAAACCTAAAGTCCAAAGGACAGGCACAGTAATACGTAAACGACCACGGTACATAGTGAATAACCAGTTAAACAACTTAACCCCGGTCGGTACCGCAATAACCATGGTCATAACACCAAAGAAGGCATTAACGTTAGCGCTTGAGCCCATAGTAAAGAAATGATGAAGCCAAACGATAAAACCTAAAATTGAAATCGCACCGCTTGCATAAACCATCGACTTATAACCAAACAGGCGTTTACCAGCAAAAGTTGAGATAACTTCTGAGAAAATACCAAACGCAGGTAAGATCAGAATGTAAACTTCAGGGTGACCCCATGCCCAAAATAAGTTGATGTACATCATCGCGTTACCACCTAATTCATTGGTAAAAAAGTGGAAATCGAGATAACGGTCAAGCGTTAGCATTGCCAGTACCGCAGTTAAAATTGGGAACGATGCGGCAATTAAGATATTCGCCCACGTACATGCCCAAGTAAAAATAGGCATTTTCATTAATGTCATGCCTGGTGCACGCATTTTAAATACAGTCGCTAAGAAGTTTACCGATGTTAATAAGGTACCCAAGCCGGATATCTGCAAGGCCCATATATAATAGTCGACCCCGACACCTGGACTAAATGACAGCTCAGACAGCGGTGGATATGCAACCCAACCTGTTTTCGCAAACTCACCAAAGAATAGTGAGATATTAATCAGGATTGCACCGCCAGCAGTTAACCAAAAGCTAAGGTTATTTAAGAATGGGAATGCAACATCACGGGCACCAATTTGCAAAGGTAAAATGATGTTCATTAAACCAATCATAAACGGCATCGCCATAAAGATGATCATGATCACCCCGTGCGCCGTAAAGATTTGGTCATAGTGCTCTGGTGGTAAGTAACCACTTGCACCGCCGGTAGCCATTGCTAATTGCAGTCGCATCATAATGGCATCCGCGAAACCACGGAAAAGCATGATAAGCGCAAGAATAATGTACATAACACCTAAACGCTTATGGTCAATTGAGGTGATCCAGTCGTGCCAAATCACGCCCCACTTTTTATATTTTGTTACTAAGCCTGCCACTAACAGACCTAAGACAGCAACAACCGTCATGGTAACCATGATAATTGGTTCATGAAACGGGATTGCGTCTAATGTTAATTTACCTAACAACGACATGATTATTCCTCGTCCTCGCTGTGCTTCTTATGAGCTGAGTGCTCTGGCATAGCGTGTTGCATTGCACCGTGAGAGCCATGCGCTTGCATATATTTCATTACGATTGAATGGAACATATCTTTATCTACGCTGGCATAGTATTTAACTGGGTCGTATTCACTTGGTTTTGCTAGTTCAACATAGCTTTGCTTAGTCAGTGCAGAACCGGTATTTTTTACTTTGTTTACCCATTCATCGAAATCAGCTTCAGTGGCTGTTGCAATGGCATCGAACTTCATACCGGTGAAACCTGCACCACTGTAGTTAGCAGAGAAGCCTTTAAAAGTACCCGGTTCATCAGCTATTAAGTGAAGCTTTGTTTCCATACCTGCCATTGAATAAATTTGGCTACCAAGCTGTGGAATGAAAAACGAATTCATGGTGCTTTCTGAGGTGATCTTGTACTGCACAGGCACATTGGCAGGAAAAACAAGCTCATTCACTGTAGCGATGCCTTGCTCTGGATAAATGAATAACCATTTCCAGTTCAAAGAAACAACTTCAACAGTAAGGTGCTCACCTTTACCTTCAAGTGGTTTATATGGGTCAAGTTGTTGCGTTGACTGCCATGTGATCACACCTAAAATCGCAACGATAATGATAGGAATGGTCCAAACTACAGCTTCAATCTTGTTTGAGTGCGCCCATTTTGGAGCGTAAATTTCTTGATCTCGTCCATCACGGTATTTCCATGCAAAATAAATTGTCATGGCAATAACTGGAATTACAACAATCAGCATTAATACCGTAGCTACGATAATTAAATACTTCTCGTCGACACCAATTTGACCTTTTGGATCGAGTACCCCGCCTTTACAGCCAGACAAAGCCAGCACTAAAGACGCTAGAGCAATATTACAAAGGTTTCGAATTGACAAAGGAATATCCTACAACCTAAAAGTTAACACTTGTCGAAATAAGTACACGACGCTTTTCTGCAACAGATGCTACAGATATCCCTCGGCTGAATAACGAGCACGACAAATCGACACGCTAAAAAGTAAGGGAATTTAGGTTGGCTGACTGAAATTTGGGCGTAAAAAACCCACTAGGTGCTTTAGTAAAGACAACTTAGAAAACGACTAAAATGGCTGAACTTAAGCAACAAAGCTTATTTACAGACAACCACTTACACGAGGAGGAGCACGACAGCCATGAGCACTGTGTACTACTAAAGACTTTATCGTTTCACGCGCAGCGAAGGCCGCTTTACGTAAAATGACACCTGCACGACGCGCAGGAAAGAAATGGAAGACCAACCAGCATAAACCAATAAGTAATTGGCAAGACACCACAGGGTAAGCTAAAAAACTCAACACATTAAGTAGTGGGATTTCGTATAAAGCACCTTCACTTAATAAGCTTCTTAGCCCTTGAGCATCTTCTAATGTACCGTTGATTAGCATGGCTGAATTAATCAGCAACAAGGCTAAAACTGACATTAGTTCTTTACCAGCAAAAAATGCACGCGCAGCCAGTTGCAACCTAGCTAAGCTAGACTGTTTGGCACCTTGTGACTGATTAATTGCTCGCAAAACCCACGCCTTTTTATCGCTTTTACTGCATTTTAGGTAAGTGGCTTACCCTATTTTTAAATGCGGTAATATGATCTTCATCAATAAAGTTTCAGTAATTACTGAAATTTCGGTGTGGAGTATAACAAAGTCAACAGACGGTACAAGTAGAATTTGGCAGCACAAAGTTAAGTATTATTTAAGTACACGTTATCAATGTGTAAAAAACCGATTTAATTAAAGCTAAGTATTTAAAATTAATACTTTATTTTATATAGCTAAAAGCAATGAAGAAAATGAAAATAGCATATTAATAACGTTTTAAAGCATAAATACCGTTTTAAAGCATACTAAGTCAGTACTAACTGAAGATTAAATACTGAGCAAGGATTAGCCAAACCCATTAAAATATAATATTCTAACAAAACCAAAAATAAAGAATAAAAGAGATAGTTATGCGTCAATATGCACTCGCTGCTGCCATTTTAGCATTAAGTAACAGCGCAATCGCAAATACGATTGAAGACACCGTAGTGAATGGCTTAAATAAACCCGCGATTTATTACACCGATATTGAGCCACACTTAAAAACCGTAGCAAAGCATCCTAGCGTCAAACTAGAACAAATTGGTACCTCATTTCAAGGACAGGCACTCAATTCTCTTAAAATTGGCACAGGCCCAATCAAAGTGATGATGTGGAGCCAAATGCACGGCGACGAAAACACTGCAACTGCCGCACTTATGGACTTTTTAAGCTTCATAACAGCTGATGAAAACGCACAATGGCTAAAAAGCTGGCGACAGAAAATATCCCTTCTCATAATCCCTATGGTGAACCCTGACGGCGCGGCCGTACAAACCCGTTATAATGCTCAAGGAATTGATTTAAATCGCGATGCTAAAGCTCTTCGCACAAAAGAAGGGCAAATACTAATGGCTGCCGCAAATCAGTTTAAACCTGACTTTGGCTTTAATTTACATGATCAGAACGCATATTACGGAGCAGGAAAAAAAGGTAAACAAGCCACCATTTCAGTGCTAGCGCCAGCCTATAACGAAGCGAGAGAAGTAAATAAAAGTCGCGGCGAGGCTATGCAGTTTATAGCCCACTTAGCTAAAACGGTTGAAACAATAATCCCAGGCCACTTAGGAAAGTACAACGACAGTTACTCATACCGTAGCTTTGGGGATACTTTTTCGGAAAAGGGTATTAGAACAATATTAATTGAATCAGGAGCGTACCCTAATGATCCAAACCGACAAATAGCACGCAAGGTTAACCGTGTTTTATACAAAAAGACGATTGATTCGTTAACTTCGGGGGAGTGGAAAGACGCGAGGATATCGCAATATCACGCTATTCCATTTAACGCTAAAGACAATTGGGTCGACTTACTAATAGACGACATAATCGTAAATAGTGAGCTAGGTGATTACCAGATAGATATTGCAATTAACAATAAAGGACAGTCACCTGTAATTAAAGAGCTAGGTGATATAAGTAGTATCCGCCAAGGTTATACGAGTTTAGATGCAAGCAGCCTAAGCTTTAAGGCAGGTAATAGCTTTGTTTTAAATAAATCGTTAACGCTTACAGAAAGTAGCTATAAAAATATTTTAAAACAAGGCTATAGCTGTTTTTCGGGTGATATGAACAAATTAAAAAACACCTCAAAATGGCCAGTTTACGCGTGCAAAAGTATATTTACATCAATACCATCTCTTCACGCCCCTGCTGCTTTTTTCTTACAAGCCGACGGCATAAATAAGTATGCTATTTTGGGGACTGAGTTAATTAATCTAGAAAGTTAATAACAAAAGACAGTCACCCATAATTAAAAACACGCTTTGAAAGACAGGCACTCTTAAAAGTGCCTACTAAATCTTCAAATACTTTAGATTTTTTAACCTAAAATACTCGTTTTGTAGGCAACCTACCCTATTAGCTTAATCCACTAGTAAAAACCAAGATAAAAGATTTAGCTTTCTGAGAATTGAAAGTACGAGTTAGCTGCAATGTTTTGCAAAAAATAAAAGTTGAGAGAAATTTAAGATTAGCTAGCAAGTAATAACTTACAACTTGTTATATTACTTCGCCGCTTTCGAGCAGTTTTACTACAGTAGTTTTCAATAGCTTGTATTCGTCCTACAGCACCGTGAAATAAATGTTCAAACAGTGTTGTTAATGTAAGCCAATTTGCTGGCTCGAGATTAAGCCTCTCAAGGATAGGAGGTAAATGATGATCTATATATCCGCGTTTATCCGTGCTAATACAACGCCCTGTTTGCTCTACAAGTAACAGGTATGACTTTAACTCAAAAGGTATTCCCTTTGATTTATTCTTGTTCATACCACCAACAAAACGAGCTAGTAGCTTAGGTTGTTTTGAATTCTTCGCCCCCTGACACCGCTTTTTGAAACTTGTATAGTCAGATTGCTCTGGGGTCCTCGCAACCTCTGCACGAACAGGGTTTAAATCAACATAGGCCATGCACGCTAAAAGAGCAGATTCATCAAGTAGTGCTTGGCTCTTGAAGCGCCCTTCCCAAAAATGCCCGGTACATTCGTCTTCTTTATTTGCACGTCTGGCAATATATTCATTAAGCATTCGCATGAACCAACTAATGCTAGAAAGGCGAGTCCTATACTCTGCAACCTCTTTATTTAAAAAGGCCTGTTGAACGTCACTCAATTGCTCACCACGGAGGAAGTTTTGACCTAAAGGCGTCATTTTACTGAGCTTATTCCTGCGTAAAAGAACGGCCTTATCGGTTAACCTATTTGCTTTTTTATCATCTACATAAAGCACAATATGAGTATGATTACTCATCACGGCATAAGCACACACATCAATACAAAATACCTTCGCAAGAACAAGCAGACGATCTTCAACCCACCCTCGGCGGTGTTCATATGATTTACCTGTAAGAGTGTCTTCTCCGCAAAGGTAGGCGCGTCTAACGCATCGGGATACACAGTGATAGTATTTAGTATTCGACAAACAGATTTGCCGCTTCCTTGCTAAAGCCATCGTCCACTCCTTGAACTGATAATTTAAAATGCATGGGCTGTAACTAAAGTTTAGACAAGATATATTCTGCCGCAAGATTGTGATAAGAAATTACAGTGACTGTCTACATAAAGGTAGGTATTAAAAAAGCGCCTTTGGGCGCTTTTTTCTGATTAGAGAATTTGATTCTCTTTCCAGGCTTGTTCTTTTGCCATGCGCTTTTTACGCTTGTCACATGGGTCGTCACAGTCGCAGGCTTTGTCTATACCAACAGCGCCTAAGCCACCGCAACTACTGGCCATTGATTTCTTTTGCACAATCATGCCGACAGCCATCGCTGCCACAATTAAAATAAGTAGACCAAATGTAAGAAGAAAAAGTGACATTGCTTTGCCCCTATCGTCAGCAATTAAATCGAGCCTAATTTATTAGGCTGCGTGTATTATATACCCAAACCACCTCAAGGTGCGAGTTTCAGTTGGAATTAAAAGCGATTTAGGCAAGGCATTGATTGCAAGCAATAGTGGTTCTATTGTTAAAATCAATAACGCAGTATAAATCGCTTTTAAACCAACCCTTTGGGCGCTTCACAGGCGCTTACTCTCATCGTTGTTACTTCTTAAAAGGGACTGCCATTGTTGCAAAGTAACGCCTTGATATTAAGCACCTGTGAAACGCTGAATTCTGCATATTGAGGTGGCTTGGGTATGCACTGCTTCTTGCCCTGCTACAAATAAGGTTTGAAAGCAGGGCTTGAATAAGTTACTAAGCCATTGTCTGACTTACCAATTAAATAAACTGGAAGATCATGCTGCTCAGCGTATTGCTGCGCACGTTCCATGCCCATCACAGTAAGCGCTGTCGCTAAGCCATCAGCAGTCATCGCTGATGGGTGCAAAACTGTAACAGATACCAAATCATGGCGACTAGGCATACCTGTTTCTGGGTCAATTAGATGACTATACGTAACACCATCCATTTCGTAAAAAATGCGGTAATCACCTGATGTTGCAATACCATTGGTACCAGGCTCAATCACTTTATGCACTTTACGAACGCCAGGCTCAGCATCAGGCTGCTCAATAGCGATTTTCCAAGTGATGTTGTCTGGCTTAATACCCGATACACGCAACTCGCCACCAATTTCTACCATATAATTCTTCAAGCCATGACTTTCTATCACTTGTGCGACTCTATCGATACCATAGCCTTTTGCGGTTGCAGAAAACGAGAGTTCTAAACCATCAATTGTTTTCATTAAACCCGCATCAGTAAGTTTAAGCTTATCAACTCCTATCTTTGCAACCATTGCTGCCAAAGCTTCATCGCTTGGGCGTTTAGTCGGCTTTTTATCTGGGCCAAAGCCCCATAAATCAATAAGTGGTCCCATAGTGACATCTAAGGTTTTCGTTGATTCGCCAAGGCGGATTGATTCAGCTACTACGTTTCTGAAATCAGCGCTAATTGGCATCACCTGCCCCGCAGGTAAATTGTTAAACTGATTAATTTCTGAATCTGGAATGTATGTCGACATTGACTGATTTACGTCTTTAAGCACTTGCTTAATCTCAGGATGTAAATCAACACCTGCAACCTTTGAAGACTCTGCAAACACCTTAATGTGATAAGTGGTGCCCATTGTCTTACCTTCAAAATAAAGCTCTTCTGCCTTATCTGCTTGGCTGCAGCCAGCCATGAGTAAAGTCATAGTTAATAGAAAAAAGGCCATCAAGCCTTGGCGATAAAACACTCTATTCATAGCATTCACCTTTTAGATACCACAGGGTTAGGTATAGAAATAAAAAAGCCTCGTAACACTATGTGCTACGAGGCCTGTATTCTAACCAAAACTTATTGTTTTGTGTATGGTGTTAGCCACCGAAGTCATCTAATAAGATGTTTTCGTCTTCTACACCAAGATCTTTAAGCATGTTGATAACAGCCGCGTTCATCATTGGAGGACCACACATGTAGAACTCACAATCTTCCGGCGCTTCATGATCTTTCAAGTAGTTTTCATAAAGTACGTTATGGATGAAGCCTGTATAACCTTCCCAGTTATCTTCTGGTTGTGGATCAGACAGTGCTGTGTGCCATACAAAGTTATCGTTTTCTGCAGCTAAGCCGTCGAAATCTTCTACGTAGAACATTTCACGCTTAGAACGCGCACCATACCAGAAGCTCATTTTACGCTTAGATTGTAAACGCTTAAGTTGGTCAAAGATATGTGAACGCATTGGTGCCATACCTGCACCACCACCTACGAATACCATTTCTGCATCAGTGTCTTTCGCGAAGAACTCACCGAATGGGCCAGAAATAGTCACTTTATCACCTTCTTTTAGTGACCAAATGTACGAAGACATTTTACCACATGGAAGGCTTAGGTCTCTTGGCGGCGGCGTAGCGATACGCACGTTAAGCATGATGATGCCTTCTTCTTCTGGGTAGTTAGCCATTGAGTATGCACGAATTGTTTCGTCGTCTACTTTAGACTCCAGATCGAAGAAACCGAAGTGGTTCCAGTCGCCACGATACTCTTCTGGAATATCGAAGTCAGCGTATTTAACGTGGTGTGCTGGCGCTTCAATTTGAATATAACCACCAGCACGGAACGGTACTGACTCGCCATCAGGAATTTGTAACTTAAGCTCCTTGATGAAAGTTGCTTTGTTATCGTTAGAGATAACTGTACAGTCCCACTTTTTAACACCGAAAATTGACTCTTCAAGCTCAATTTCCATGTCGTTCTTAACATTTACCTGACACGCTAAACGGCAGCCTTCACGAGCTTCACCTTTAGAGATGTGATCAAGTTCTGTTGGTAGGATATCGCCGCCACCTTCTTTGATGTGAACACGACACTGACCACAAGAGCCACCGCCACCACATGCAGATGAAACGAAGATACCTGAATCAGCTAGCGCACCTAATAGCTTGCTACCTGCAGATGTTTTAATAGCTTTTTCTGGGTCGCCATTAATTCCGATGATGATATCGCCGCTTGCTACTAATTTAGATTTAGCACCAATGATAACTAAAACTAAAATAACAACGATAGCGATGAAAACACCAACGCCTAAGAAAATCTCATTCATGATTTATCCTCGCTACCTATTAAAGTGAAATACCAGAGAATGACATAAAGCCAAGACCCATCAGACCAACAGTGATGAAAGTAATACCTAAACCACGTAAGCCATCAGGAACGTCTGAGTACTTCATTTTTTCACGGATACCAGCAAGTAAAGTAATTGCTAGTGCCCAGCCCACACCTGAACCGATACCATAAACGACAGACTCGCCGAAGTTATAGTTACGCTCAACCATGAAAGATACCGCACCGAAGATCGCACAGTTAACTGTGATCAATGGTAGGAAGATACCTAACGCGTTATAAAGTGCAGGGAAGAACTTATCTAATGCCATTTCAAGAATTTGTACAAGTGCTGCAATAACACCGATGAAAGTCAAGAAACGTAAGAAGCTAAGGTCTGCCTCTGGGTAGCCAAGCCACTCTAATGCACCTGGTGCAAGAACAGCATGATAAACCAAGTTATTTACAGGTACTGAGATACCTAGTACCACGATAACTGCCACACCTAGGCCGATTGATGTTGTTACTTTCTTCGATACAGCAAGGAAAGTACACATACCTAGGAAGAAGGCTAAAGCTAAGTTTTCAATGAAAACCGCTTTTACAAATAAACTAATATAATGTTCCACTGCTCGCCCCTTACGCTTTTGCTTCTACTTGGTCTTTCTTAAAGGTACGAAGTACCCAGATGAATAAACCAATAATGAAGAATGCACTCGGTGGTAAAATCAATAGACCCATTGGTTGATACCAGCCACCATTTTGTACAAGTGGAATAATATCAACACCGAATAGTGAACCTTTACCGAATAACTCACGGATGAAACCAACAGTTAATAGTACTACTGAGTAGCCTAAACCGTTACCGATACCGTCTAGGAAAGACATTAACGGTGGTGACTTCATTGCGTATGCTTCAGCACGACCCATTACGATACAGTTTGTAATGATTAGACCAACGAATACTGAAAGCTCTTTAGCTGTTGCATAAGAGAACGCTTGCAGTACTTGGTCAACAACGATTACAAGTGATGCGATGATCGTCATTTGCACGATGATACGTACAGATGATGGGATGTGATTACGAATTGACGAAATAAACAAGCTAGAAAACGCTGTTACTAGTGTCAATGCGATTGACATGATTAGTGCATTTTTTAAGCTTGATGTTACCGCTAGCGCAGAACAAATACCTAGTACTTGTAATGCGATCGGGTTATTTGCGAATACCGGGCCAAATAGGACCGACTTCATTTCTTTAGTATCAGCCATTATTTCAACGCTCCTTCACGTACTTTCGCAAGGAATGGACCAAAGCCATGCTCGCCAGTCCAGAAGTCAACTGTGTGATCAACACCGTTTGAAGTTAATGTTGCACCAGAAAGACCATCGATTTGATGTTCATTCTTTGCACCGCTCTTCATGATATTGATTGGTAACTCTTTACCTTGCCATTTAGCAGTCCATTGTGGATTTTGGATTTCACCACCTAGACCAGGCGTTTCGTTGTGCTTGAAGAAGTTGATGTTTTTAACTGTTTCACCATCGCTTTCAAGCGCTAAGAAGCCGTACATTACACCCCAAAGGCCATAACCTTGGATTGGTAGAATGATTGCATCTGTAGAACCATCAGGTTTCTTCGAAATATAAACAGGTGAATTTTTTGTCATACGCTGAATACCAGCGATGTCTTTAATTCCTTCTGCTTTCAACGCAAAGCTACGAGCTTGGTCGAATTTTGTTTTCTCGAAGTCAAATGAGTTAGGATCAGCACCTTCAACAAACTCACCTGTGTTCATGTCTACAACACGAGCTTCAATTTTTGAGTTAAAGGTATCTGACACAGTACCTGATACTTCAATGCCTGCAGCCGCTAAGATATTACGTTGAATATCTTGTGTTTTGTTAGCTTGCTGTAAAGGACGAAGCTGAACTGAAGCAAACGATACGATGATTGCACACACTAAACATAGTGCAACAACAACGGTTAGCGTTTTGCCGATTGATTCGTTATTACTAGACATTACGTGCCAACCTCCGCTTGATATTAGCTTGCACTACAAAGTGATCGAATAATGGTGCAAATAAGTTAGCAAATAAGATTGCTAGCATCATACCTTCAGGGAATGCCGGGTTAACAACACGGATCATTACAACCATAAAGCCGATTAACGCACCGTAAGCGAACTTACCTTTGTCTGTGAATGATGCAGATACTGGGTCTGTTGCCATGAAGAACATACCAAATGCAAAACCACCAAGAACTAAGTGCCAGTGCCAAGGCATAGCAAATACTGCGTTAGTTTCAGAACCAACTGTATTTAGTAAGAATGCCGTTGCAACCATACCTAGGAATACACCTAGAACGATACGCCAAGAAGCGATACGCACATAAATTAGGAATAAACCACCGATTAATAGTGCTAGTGTTGACGTTTCACCTACAGAACCTTGAATGAAACCGTAGAACGCATTCCACCATAGTTCCATGTTGCTGTAATCAAGTGAACCAACCACTGCTTGACCTAGCATAGTCGCACCAGAGAATGAATCTACGGCTGTCCATACTGTGTCACCTGAAATTTGCGCTGGGTATGCGAAGAATAAGAACGCACGACCGGCAAGAGCAGGGTTAAGGAAGTTACGACCTGTACCACCAAAGATTTCTTTAGCGATTACAACACCAAACGTAATACCTAGTGCAACTTGCCATAAAGGAATCGTTGCAGGCAGGATTAGTGCGAACAGTACAGATGTTACGAAGAAACCTTCATTTACTTCGTGCTTACGCACTGAAGCAAATAGTACTTCCCAGAAACCACCTACAGCAAACGTTACTGCGTAGATAGGTAGGAAGAAGCAGGCACCGTAAAACATTTTCGCGCCCCAACCAGAGTCAGCAGTTAATTCACCACCGAATAATTGGAACAGACCAACTTGCCATGTGTTTGCTAGTTCAAAACCTTGCGCTAAAGCACCTGCAGCCTGATGGCCGATGTTGAACATACCAAAAAACATTGCAGGGAACGTCGCCATCCACACTAAAATCATCATACGTTTTAGGTCGATGTTATCACGAACGTGTGTTTTGCCTTTATTTACGTAACCTGGCGTGTAGAAAATAGTCGCAGCTGCTTCGTAAAGCGCATACCATTTTTCGTGTTTACCACCCGGTTCAAAATGCGGCTCAATATCTTCTAGAAATTTCTTTAAACCCATCTCTCTAGCCTTCCTTCTCGATCGTAGTCAAGCAATCGCGTAGGATTGAACCGTACTCGTATTTACCTGGACAAACGAAGGTACATAATGCTAAATCTTCTTCATCAAGCTCTAGCGCACCTAACGAAATTGCACCATCAAGATCACGTGCGATTAGATCACGTAATAATAGTGTAGGTAGGATGTCTAAAGGCATAACACGCTCATAGCTACCAATTGGAACCATGGCACGCTTCGAACCACCTGTTGAAGTCGTCATGTTAAATAGACGGCTAGGAGCAAGGTGAGATAAGAAGGTACGTGTTACTGAGAACTTGTTAGCACCTGGTGCAATCCAACCGAACAGCTCTTTTTCGCGGCCTTCAAGTAATACAGATACTTGAACATGGTAACGACCTAAGAACGCGTGTGGACCTTGAGAAATAGCGCCAGATAATACAGAACCAGAAATTACACGGTTATCACCGTCTTCTAATTCGCCAGCAACTAAATCATCTAAAGATGCACCTAACTGAGTTTTCACTAAGCGTGGGTTTTTAACACGAGGACCTGCAAGAGAAACTACACGGTCTGTGAAAATTTCACCTGTTAGGAATAAATTACCAAACGCAATTACGTCTTGGTAACCTAAGTGCCAAACCTGCTTGCTTGCAGAAACTGGGTCTAAGTTATGAATGTGTGTACCAACAAGACCAGCCGGATGCTTGCCACCAAACTCATGTACTTCTACTTGAGGGATTGATGAACTAGGCACTTGGCTACCAGCTTGTTTACAAACAAATACTTTACCGTCAGTTAAACGAGATACCACAGCTAAACCAGCTTCAAATGCTTGAGTATTCTCAGCAATGATTACTGCAGGATCTGCAGCTAGCGGGTTAGTGTCGATAGCCGTAACAAAGATAGAGCTAGGATTTGCATCCAAAGCAGCTACTCTGCTAAATGGGCGAGCACGAAGTGCTGTCCATTGACCTGACTGAACTAGTACTTCTTTAACTTTTTCACGGTCTAAGCTCGAAAGCTCGTCGGCCTTGAAAGAGTCAAAGGTGATTTGCTCACTGCCATTAACTTCAATAACAACAGATTGCAGCACACGTTTTGCACCACGATTAATTTCTTTTACTACCCCAGAAGCTGGTGCAGTAAATAAGACGCCTGGGTTCTTTTTGTCTTCAAAAAGTACCTGGCCTTTTTTGACTTGGTCATCCACGCGAACATGCATGGTTGGACGCATACCAATATATTCTTCACCTAGCACAGCTACACGTTTGACGGCAGAACCATCATGAATAACTTGCTGAGGTGCGCCCTCTATCGGTAAATCCAGACCTTTTTTTATGTTGATCATACGCACTTGCATTACATTAACGGAAAGAAACTGAAAAATCGTACCAACCACGTCGCCATTTGATATGCTCAAGTTAAACTCTAAATATCAAAGAATAGCCTGTTTAACACCCCAAACAAGCAACGCAGTAAACTCCTCACATATATTGCCCGAATTTTAACATCAATCAGGGTGACTATGCGAGAGCAAATATGAAATTTATACGACAGATACGGTTATTTAGACTACAAAAACCATTTGAATAAAATTCAATATAGACCAAAGTGCTATTGATGGTGTTTTATTTTCACCCAGAAACAAAAAAGTCGCTTAAAAAAGCGACTTTTCAAAATCAGTTTGTTTAGCAATTAATCGATTAGTTGTGAAATCGCAACATCAGGATTCACATCTTGCTCGTAATCTACACTGTCGATACCAAAACCGAATAAACGTAAAAACTCATTGTGGTAACCCACGTAATCCGTTAATTCGTCGATTGTATCTGTATCTACTGTATCCCAAACATGTTGTACACGAGCTTGAACATCATCTTCTAACTCTTTGTAGTTTTGGAATAAATGACCACCTTCGTCAAAACGTGGCGTTTCACCGTAAAGGTTCTCAGTAAATAGCGAATGAATTTGCTCAATGGTACCTTCGTATGTGCCGTCTGCTTTCATTACTTTGAATAAAGCAGAGATATATAAAGGCATAATTGGAATTGCTGAGCTTGCTTGTGTCACAACCGCATTTAATGAAGAAACATACGCTTCGCCATTTAAGTCTTTTGTAGACTCTTTGATTGCTTGTGTTGCACGGTCAAGATCTTCTTTCGCTTTACCAATTGTCGCATGACCGTAAATTGGCCATGTTAACTCTTTACCGATATAAGTGTAAGCTGTTGTTTTAAAATTATCAGCAAGAACATCTGCTTCTTTAAGCGCGTCAATCCACATTTCCCAATCTTCACCGCCCATTACTTTAATTGTATTGTCGATGTCTTCTTGGCTTGCCGCTTCAACGGTTACTTCATCAATCACGCGCTTTGAAGTATTTAAGTTCTTCGTTGTGATATCAGAGCCGATTGGCTTAAGTGTTGATGAGTAAGTTTCACCTGTATTTGGATCAGTACGACGAGGTGACGCAAGGCTGTAGATAACTAAATCAATTTTACCTAAATCAGCTTTGATTGTATCAATTGCTTTTTGCTTAATTTCGTTAGAAAACGCATCACCATTGATATTCTTAGACCATAAACCGGCTTCTTCAGCAGCTGCTTGGAATGCCGCAGTGTTGTACCAACCTGCAGAACCTGTTTTGCGTTCGCTACCTTCTTTTTCAAAGAAAATACCTAGCGTTTTAGCACCGCCACCAAATGCAGCTGTGATACGTGATGCTAGGCCGTAACCTGTAGACGCACCAATCACTAATACATTTTTAGGTGCATTGCTTAGTGGTCCTTGCGCTTTCACATAATTAATTTGTTCTTGTACGTGCTCAGCACACCCTACTGGATGCGCGTTAGTGCAGATAAATCCACGAATTTTCGGCTTAATGACCATTGATCATCCTATATCTATCACAATAAAAATTAGCGCTAGTTTAAAGGCTAATAGTTAAAATACAGGTCTGATCAGTAAAAACTTTTCAGACCCACTTAAATCTTTCGAGCTTAAAATACCCAAGTAACAAGCTACTTACAGTGACTGTCCATCTAATTTTAGGTGACTGTCCTGCTAATTTAATCGAACTTTGAGCCACCTAAGCATTTCGGTGACTCAGGTGCCTGTCCATGTTGTTCACTGAACTCTTCT
Organism: Pseudoalteromonas apostichopi; assembly: GCF_030297135.1. Classification (NCBI taxonomy): domain Bacteria; kingdom Pseudomonadati; phylum Pseudomonadota; class Gammaproteobacteria; order Alteromonadales; family Pseudoalteromonadaceae; genus Pseudoalteromonas; species Pseudoalteromonas apostichopi. The sequence goes on along the minus strand of NZ_AP028065.1, from coordinate 2,597,349 downwards.
GGAGTAAAAGTGTGAATTGCTAATGCATGAATATGGTTTGCTAATTCATCTTTTAATAGCTCATTTATTTGACGATGACGGGCAAGCAAACGTTTACCAGCAAACTCTTCACTCACAACAACCACTTTAAAGTGCGATTCGGTTCCACGGCTATGCATATGACTTTCGTTGACAACATTTAGGTGTTTACATTCGATACCTGCCGCGAGCTTTTCCTCAATTTGTTGTTGCATTGACATGTGTCATGGACCTTTAATAGCAAAATAATTGTTAGCTACTATATCAAGGGCATGACTCATTTTGCCAATGATTTTATACGATTGAACGAAAGGTAAGGTTAATTCGAGGGTGTTTAAGTTTTTGCTGCTTTGGTAAACTATGTTGGTAATCTCGCTGGCTAAATCCATTCATAATTAAACAACTACCACTTTGCAGCACAACACTATGTTGTTCATTATTGTGTTTATGTTTTATTTTAAATATCCGTTCGGCCCCTAGTGATACAGAAGCGATTGTTGGTTGCTCACCAAGTTCTTTCTCATCATCACTATGCCAGCCCATACAATCTTGCCCATCACGGTATAAATTTACCAATAATGCATTAAATGGAATATGCATTGCTTTAGATAAACGCGCACGCATAGCATCAAGCACCTCTGGCCACGGTTCAACAATTAGCTGTGACCCTGAATAGCCATAGTTAACATTCGGATCAGCAATAAAGCATTGCAAACGCGGGATCACATGGCTTTTTCCATATACCTTTATCGTTGGTTGCTGCCAATTTAGGTGCTGCTGTAGATAGTAAAATAACTCGAGGCTTTTTTGTGCACTTAATGCATTAGCTTGATAATAAAACCCCTCAGGCAAATGATTAGGGTTGGCGTTTGGCTGTTGCATGTTAGAATTTACCTATACATTAATACTTTCGTAAAATCATGATGACCACCCAAGCACAGCTCGGTGATAACACCTATACCCTAGAACGCTTTCCGTTAGATCAAAAAAATCGCAGTCTTCAAGCGTGGGACTCAGGCGATGAGTACCTTGTCAATTATGTACAAGAGCACTATCCACATGCAAATTCAATCCTAATACTCAATGACAGCTTTGGCGCATTAGCCTGTGCTTTAAATACATTAACAGTTCATTCAGTTAACGACTCGTATATTGCCCACCAAGCTACTCGTTATAATTTACAAGCCAATGAGCTATCAACAGAATCTTTAACACAATTGAACTCATTAGCAGCGTTACCTAATCAGGTTGATTTAGTGATTTTAAAAGTGCCACGCAATTTAGGCTATCTTCAGCATCAACTTGCTGCAATTAGTGCAGCTTTGCCTAGTGACATCGATGTTATTGCTGCTGGTAAAACGAAAGATATCCATAATTCAACCATCAAAGCCTTTAGCCAGTATATTGGTGAAACATCGACGAGTTTAGCGGTAAAAAAATCTCGTTTAGTCATCAGTAAAACCAGTGGTCTTAATAAAGTAGCTCCCTACCCTGTTAACTGGCCTCTAGAAGGTAGTGAATTTGAAATACAAAACCATGCAAATGTTTTTTCACGAGATTCATTAGATATTGGCGCGCGTTTTTTCTTTAACTATTTACCGCAAACAAGCAAAACACGCAGTATCATTGATTTAGGCTGTGGTAACGGTGTTGTTGGCTTGATGACCTTAAATCGTTGCCCTAACGCCCATATAACGTTCGTAGATGAGTCGTATATGGCCGTTGAATCAGCTAAATTAAACGTCACTCACAATTTACCAGAGCAATTAGCGCAGTGTGAATTTGTCCAAAACGACTGTTTAACCGATTTTAAGCCGAATAGTACTGACCTTGTATTATGTAACCCACCATTCCACCAAGCACAAGCCGTCACGGATCACATTGCTTGGCAAATGTTTAAACAGGCAAAACAAACATTAAAACAAGGCGGTGAATTAAGAATAATTGGTAATCGTCACCTTGACTACCATGAAAAATTAAAACGCATGTTCGGCAATTGTAAGTTACTTGGGTCAAACAAGAAGTTTGTAGTACTGAGTGCTACAAAAAATAATTAATGGAGCTTACTTCATGAAAAAATTACTTCCTTTATGTTTGTTAGCCGCACTTACTGCGTGTAGCAACCAGCCTAATCAATTAATTTTTAACCCAGTATATCAAGGCGGGAAAATTTCAAATATTAGTGCCAATGTTAGTACTAGCGTGATTGACTTACGTGGCGACAACGTAACCCTAAAAATAATTGAATCTGACAAGATTAAAACTCTTGCAAGCCCAGGAATTACTGATTCTGTAAAAAGCACTTTAGACAGTGCTTTAAGCCGAAATGGTGCAAACATTTCAAACTTATCAACAACGCGTTTTGAATTAGATATTCACAAGCTACAAGCGGTTGTTACAGAAAAAATGATGTCCCATAGCAGCAATGCAACAATAGAATTTGGGGTACGAGTGGTCAAAAATGCGAGCACTTTCAATAAAATTTACCAAGGTAATGCGACTCTTGAAGGGCCGCTCAGACATGATCGCGCAAAAATAGAAGGTCAGCTTAATAAGTTGACTGAACAAATAATTACCCGCATTGTATCTGACCCAGAATTAATCGCCTACTTAGAAGGTTAACTATGAAGCGTATTTTTTTACTTAGTTTTGTATTGTTGTTTGCTCACAGTTCATTCGCAGCGACTGAGGGTAAATTTATTCAAAAAGACAACATGTTTCCACGCGTTGAAATTGTCACCACGCTTGGCAGTATTGTGGTCGAAATGGATCGCTCAAGAGCGCCAATTACAGTAAATAATTTTTTAACTTACGTTGCAGATGGCAGTTATCAGGGGAGTGTATTTCACCGTGTTGAGCGTGATGAAGACAACGAACGTGATTTTGTTATTCAAGGCGGTGGTTACGATAAAGATTACGATGGTCTGCACGAAAACGACCCTATTTTTAATGAAAGCGGCAACGGTTTAAAAAATGATATGTATAGTATCGCTATGGCATACCAAGACCGAAAACCACACTCAGGTACGCGTCAGTTTTTCTTCAACATGGACGATAACGATCACCTTAACCCAGGCCGTGATTGGGGTTTTGCTGTATTTGGTATGGTAATGGATGGCTATGACACATTAGATAAAATCATGCGTGTCGAAACTGCATTCAACGAAAAAATTGGTTACAGCTTTGTACCAAAAACACCGGTTGTTATCTTAAACGTAAAAGTGCTAGACGCTAATCAATAATAAATAGGGGCGCAAGCCCCTTAAAACTGGCAACACTATGACAAAAACCCTTTCTATTTCAGAGTATTTCTCGTACTTCAAAGATAAACGTTTAATCAATATTTTTATTTTTGGTATTAGTAGCGGCTTTCCTTGGGTATTGATTGGCTCTGTCATGTCGGCTTGGTTAAAAGATGAAGGCCTGAGCCGTAGCATGATTGGTTTATTCGGCATCGTGTTTGGTGCGTATAGCATTAACTTTTTATGGTCACCGCTCGTTGACCGTATAAAGTTACCTTTTTTATATAATTGGCTAGGCCAGCGACGCAGCTGGATTTTACTCTGTCAGTCGGTCATTTTTATTGGTACCTTTTCGCTTGCAGGGCTCGATATCAAAACCAACCTCTGGTTCGCAGCCGCATTGTGTTTTGTTATTGCGATTGCCTCAGCGACTCAAGATATTGCTATTGATGCGTTTCGTATTGATACTTTGGCCGAAAATGAGAGCCATAAAACCACCGCAGCTGCAGCAATGGCCACTTCAGGATGGTGGAGCGGCTATGCCTTATTAGGCGCCCTGCCATTTTATATGGCTGACATTCCTTCGATTGATTGGCCACAAGTCTATTTTTTCTTGTCTGGAGTGATGTTGCTATTGATGAGCAGCGTATTGTGGGCAAAAGAGCCAGAATCAAATCGCGAAGCAGTTCAAGCTGAGCTTGAACAAACATATCAACAAAAGCTTGCTGGCAGTACACAAACTCGCTTTGCTAAAATCGTTGCCTGGCTTGCTGTAACCGTTTTTGATCCGTTTAGAACCTTCTTCGCCCGTAATGGCGTAAAAACAGCATTGGCATTATTGGCCTTTATCTTCTTATTTAAAATCGGTGAAGCCTTTTTGGGTCGAATGTCTATCGTGTTTTATAAAGAAGTGGGCTTTTCAAATAGCGATATTGCAACCTTCTCTAAAGTTGGCACTGCTATTCTCACCATCGCCTTTACCTTTTTAGGTAGCTTATTCAATCAACGCTATGGCATTGTTAAAGGCTTATTTATTAGTGGTATTGCGATGGCAGCCTCAAATCTTGCCTTTGCTTGGATTGCAATTGCTGGTCCTAAACTAAGCCTATACGCGTTTGCTATTATCGTTGATGGTTTTACCCAAGCTTGGTCTCTGGTTGCCATGGTGGCATTCATATCTATGCTTTGCGACAGAGCTTTTAGTGCCACTCACTATGCGTTACTTGCTTCATTAGGTAATTTAGGAAGAACCTTGCTTTCAAGCTATAGCGGCGTGGTTATTGACGACTGGTTAGCGGGTAATTGGGCGATGTTCTTTGTACTAACAGCACTAATGGTGATCCCATCACTCGTATTTTTATTCTTAATTCGCCATAAGCTTTATGCGTTAGAAAACAACTATCATCAAAGTAATTAACATATTTTATACGAATGTGATTAATTTGAAAAAGTGCAAGGGAGGGGATTAAACAGTGCTTCCTTGCACTATTTATATTACTTTAAAAGCGGCGTTTCGCTTTTAGTAATGAATAATTAAGCGTCTTTTAGCAAGTTAAGACCTTCATATGGGTCAACTTCTAGAGCATCACAATAACGCATGAATTCAATAACATCTAAACGACGTTCTTGGTTTTCAATTTTACCAATGAAAGAATGTGGTGTACCTAAAACCTGAGCAAGGCTACGCATTGTGTGACCTTTTTCGTGACGTTTAGTTTTAAGCCATTTCGTTAATTTCGAGTTTTCTTCAGAAGAAACAGTTTTACCCATCATAAAATACATCTCCTACTAGATGATTCAAGTTAATAATTTAAGAGCGAAATTTGCCCGTCTCACTCTTGGATACATTATATACTAATAACTTTCACTTTGAGTAATTAATGATACAAATGTCTACCTTTTAGGTATGAACCGTTTTTGTACACAAGTCAAAGTGTAGCTAAAATAAAAGCAAGTGCTCTATAGTTAACTGGTTAACTGTACCAAAAAATTGATCAATTGGAAGCGTAACAAGATGAAAGTATCGCTTTAAATTCTGCATATTTATGCTTAAAGTGTATGTAAATACTGAAAAAGGCTAGGAAATGTTTCGTATATTATTTTTGTTGCCAATTGTACTGTGTGCGGTCTGGTACCTGTTTTTAAAACAAAATGGCGTACCAATTAAGCAAGGCAAGAAAGGATTTGTATATATTTTAATCGCATCTGCGTTAGTTTTAGGCTTCTTTTTACTGATGATTAAAGTGACCCAACACTAGGGTCACTCATTTTTAATTAAACAGTAACGAATTTACCGATAACTAATGACGATCTCTGAGCATCAACAAAATGGCGAAAGTACTCTGTGACAAATGTTAACTCACTGGCAACAACCGTTGCCAATGCACTCACCATCGGCAGTAATCACAAAAAGGTAGTTAACAGTACCGGATGCAAACGCTGGGCACCGGTTCGCTAAATCGCCTCTTTTGTTGCTAGACCTAGGTTGTGTTAAACATTATGAGTATTAATCAATACTATATTGTTATTTATCACGATACCAAAAGGTTGCTTTAATACAATTAAATTAAGAACAAACCACAGTTGAAAATAGCATGGCACTTAAAATCAAAAACGCCTGATAAAAGCTGTTAAATTGCCTTCACAATATGATACCCATCACGAACAGCGCAGACACAAATGCATGCTCAATAAAGGCTTCTTACACATCTCGCTCTTGCGTTTCACCACACACTTTACTTGTCACACGAGGAATGAGCCCTTGCTGCTCTAACTATGTCTGTAAGCGTGGCTACGCAAAAAATCCTGCTAATAATACGTAATATTTAGCTGAGACGGGGTTTTATGAGAAGTTAAAGCAATAAAAAAGCCACATCAAGTGGCTTTCATAAATACCTAATTAAACGCTGAAGCTGGCTCCGCAACCACAGGTAGTTGTTGCATTCGGGTTATTCACAAAAAAGCGTGCACCTTCAAGCCCTTCAGTGTAATCAACAGTACCATCAACCAGATATTGAATACTCATGGGATCAACAACTAGTGTCACACCATTTTTTACAATTTCTAAATCGCCAGGGTTAGCTTTTTCATCAAAAGTAAAACCATATTGAAATCCTGAGCAACCACCGCCCGTGACGTAAACACGCAGTTTAAGATCTGGATTCTCTTCTTCTTCGATTAACTGTTTAACACGAACAGCCGCTGCATCGCTGAACTTGATTGGCAACTCATCTGACATACCAAAACCCTCAAAACCAATAATGGTTGCAATTATCTAATACCCGAGTGTTTTAATCAAGTATCCACATGGGGCAACTCAATTTAGCGGGACAATTGGCTAACCTATTTGTATTGGACTAAAGTTAATTTGTACTACATTTTAGCTGGCGATATTTTGCACTGAGGAAAGGTAATTGTGATAGAGCACTTCAAGCTTCACTTTATAACTGATCACTTAAACAGTGCACAGGTCATTCCGGCAGACTACGATTTACTACTCGTTTCTGCTTCAATCCTCATAGCCATATTCGCTTCCTATATTTCTTTTTTATTATCTGCCCGTATCAAGCACTCTTATCTAAAAAATGAAAGTCAGGTCTGGACCATCATGGCTTCTTGCTTTTTAGGAATAGGGATTTGGGGAATGCACTTTGTTGGTATGCTTGCATATAACTTACCCATCCCTATTGAATACAATATTAGCATCACCTTGGTCTCAATTTTACCAAGTGTATTTGCCAGTTACATCGTACTATCCCCTGCCTTACAAACGGATAAAGGATTATTTTTCAGAAGTATTTTAATGGGTGCAGGAATCGGTTGTATGCATTTTGTTGGTATGATGGCGATGGTTATACCTGCAAAAATGGCCTATGAACCTTGGCTGTTCTCTTTGTCTATTCTCGTAGCTATTGTTTTATCAGGTATCGCACTAAAGATTAATGATTTTCGACTTGCCAAAGGCGTTCATAAAACACGAATGAATCTGGTCGTTGCCTTGATAATGGGCAGTGCAATCTCGGGGATGCATTACATCGGCATGATATCGATGTCGGTTTTTGAAACTGAATATACCACTTATGTTACGAACCATGACTACTCAACGTTAGCTCAACTTATTATTTTTATTCTTGCAGCATTAAGCCTGCTTGTACTGGGTGTTGTTGAGCTCAGAGCAAGGAGCTTGTTATCGGCAAAATTAAAAGCTGTGCTTAGTACGGTAAAAGATGCGGTTATTAGCTTTAATAATGAAGGGAGAATTGAATTTGCCAACCCTGCTGTTATCCACATTTTTGGTTACCAACCACACGACTTAATTGGTAAACATATTCGCACTCTCATACCGGAAAATTCTATAGAACTTGATGAAATTTTACGAGACTCACAGCTTAGCAAAAAAAGTGCAGGTAAAGGGACCAGCCGACTTTTAAAAGGACAACGAGCGAACAAAAAGCGGTTTCCTATAACTTTAGCAATCAGTTCAATTGGTAAAAAAGAGTCCGGACCTTATGTTGCAACCATAAAAGATCTCTCTGATATTCGAAATCAAGAAGCCTTTACGCAAACTATTTTCGATAATTTGCCAATTATGTTGTTTGTGAAAGAAGCTGGGCATTTAACATTTAGCCATGTAAATAAGGCCGGTGAGCAACTACTTGGTAAAAGTAAAAATCAACTAATCGGCTTAAATGACTTTGATATTTTTAGTAATGAACAAGCAGTCAGCTTCGTGCAAACCGATCGCGATGTATTAAAAGGAGATGACACCCTTACTATCGATGAAAATCCAATCACTATCAATGGCAATACTCACTACCTAAAAACCCGTAAACTCGCAATAAAAGACAGCAACGGTAAAGCACAATATTTACTGGATGTATCTGAAGATGTGACTGAATTAAAACAAGCTAAAAGCGAGCTTGAAAGCTTACACCAGCGTATGTCTATGGCAGCTGATGCCGCACATATTGGCATATGGGAATGGAACTTTGATACTAACGAACTGATTTGGGATGACTGGATGCATACCTTATTCGAGATCCCAAAATCAGAATTTAAAGGGGACTATTCAGCTTGGGCAAATAGCCTGCATCCAGATGAATATGAAGACGTGACCAACAAGCTAAAACTCGCGATCTTAAATGGCGAAGAGTTCCACGCAGAGTTTCAAATAGTTCTGCCTTCTGGCAAAACCCGCTATATCAATGCTGATGGCAGAATATACGGCAACCGTATGATTGGCGTTAATTTCGATATTACGAAACGAGTTATGGCAGAGAAAAAAATACGACAGCTGGCACAAACAGACCATCTTACTGGTTTAGCGAACCGAAATGCGCTTGAGCGTTTCATCAAACAAGAATTTGCTCGGGTTGAAAAGACAGGCTCTAAAGTAGGTTGCTTGTACTTTGATCTTGATAAGTTTAAGCCGATTAACGATAGCCATGGCCATGCTATGGGGGATAAAGTTTTGGTAGAGGTTGCCAAACGCTTACAAGATACAGCTAGCAAGACCGATTGCGTTGCACGCATTGGTGGAGATGAGTTTGTGGTTATTGTTACCGACATAGAGAGCCAAGCACAAATAAACCGTGCGCTATCACGCTTGATATGTGCAATTAAAGCGCCTATAAAATCTGAGTTTGGTGATTTGCAAGTTGAAGCGAGTGTTGGTTTTGCACTATACCCCGACGATGCTCAATCATTTGATGAATTGCTAAGCATGGCCGACAAACGCATGTATAACCAAAAGCATCACTGCTTTAGCTGTAATGTTATGAGCTGTAAATAAGCAAATAAATACTGATAATAAATCTAATTTAGACGTATACTTATTAAACAATTAATAAAAACTTTTTACCATGCGCACTTGTTTTTATGCTCTTATTATACTTGTTTTCAGCTCATCTTCAGCGGCTAGTACAAGGTTACAAGAAACTTGGAAAATAACCTCACTAGAATTCCCTCCATATGCTAGCAGTGAAATGGAAAATGGCGGAGATGCCATCGCTTTTTTAAGAAGCTCGCTTGCTAAACAATCTATAAGTCTTGAGGTTGAATACTTACCTTGGCAGGATGCTATAAAAAAAGCCGAGTTAACAGGCTACCTTGGTTATTATCCTGCTTGGCCTTCAGAAATAATGCCTGGTTTTATTGCCTCACCAACTATCTTAAACTCCCAAATAGCGGTTATTACTACCCAGTCAAACCCACAGGATTTTGAAAATATTGAACAGCTTTTTAGTGAAAATAAAGTAGGAGTTGTTGGGCCCTACACCTACCCTGATGTTATCAAAAAAGTAATCAAATCCTATGAAGACAGCATAGTAAAAACAACAAACGATGAAGAGTTGTTTCACTTAATGCAAACTAAGCAAATTAATTTTGCGATTAGTGCGCCAAAAGTTCTTAATTACTTTGCAAGGCAGCAGAACTTCCCAGAGCCAAAAATAGTGACTCAGTTTCCAGACTTCCCGTTAGTGATTGGTATGAGAGATAATGCGGAAAATCAGGCTAAAATCACTTTACTCAATGATTTATTTGCTGGCACTAGTTCTTTAGCAACAAACTACTCTCGGCCAAAAAAATTGTTGTTAACCTATATAGATATACCTCGCATCACTCCTTTTAAAGAAATAATGGCTGATGTTTATAGTGATTTAAATATCAAGGTTCAGATGCAAGCAACCCCGGCTAGAAGAGGCGTATTGCTATTGAACGCAGGCGTGGTTGACGGTGATATTGTGCGTTCAAAAAGCAACCTAAAAAAGTTCGACAACGTGATTGTCGTTGAGCCAAGTCTTGGCATTATAAACTTGGTACTTTTGTGTCGAAAATCAAGGCCATGTGACCGGGATATTTTAGCTAAACCAAATAATCGAATTATGAGCTCTATTGGTGATACCGAAATTCTCAGCGAGTTTGATATTAAGGCAGAAATTATTAATAACGAAGACTTAAGCCATACCCTTAAAATGTTAAAAAAAGGCCGTCTAGATTATGCGCTCTACCCTGCACTGAATAGCGATATCAACACTTTTCAAAATGACTTCTCTGTGGTTATCTTAAGACAATTGGCTATAAACACAGTTATTCATAAAAAACACGCACCGCTTGTAGATGAATTATCTAAAGCAATTACCGCTCGCTTACCTGAATTAACGAAGCAAATTAACAACAGCACAGATTAGCTAAATTTACCCAAAATGCGGATAAATTATAAAATCCCAACGACTTAGTGAATTTGATTTGCTAAACTGCAGCTCAAAAGTGCTGTGAGGAAATATGCATGTGGCTTGAGAGACTAAGACGTCGCCTAGCAAAGCCTAAAACATCTGTGCAATTGTGCTTACTTGGTGTAAGTGCAGGGTTAATTGCGGCAGTGTTGATCATACTTTTTCGCCTCACCATCATGTTTTTTCAAAGCTTATTTTTAGATAAGCCCGACGATTTTACCACTTTACCAACTTACGAACGGGTGATAATGCCTGTTGGTGCAGCCTTATTAATTGCCTTATTTGCCGCCTTAACAGGCTTTAAGCATTATCGCCTTGGCATCCCATTCGTAATACACCGCATTAAAAAACATTATGGTCATATGCCGCTCTATAACACGGTCAACCAATTTGTCGGTGGTGCACTAGCTCTAATTAGTGGTTTTTCAGTTGGTCGAGAAGGTCCATCAGTACATATGGGCGCAACAGGTGCGAGTTTACTCGCCGACAAGTTACACCTTCCCCATAATGCAATGCGCACTCTTACGGGTTGTGGTGTCGCGGCTGGTATTGCCGCATCGTTTAATACACCACTAGCAGCCGTCATATTTGTAATGGAGGTGGTGCTCAGGGAATATAAAGTGCATATTTTCGTGCCCATCATGCTTGCAGCGGTTACAGGGGCATTAGCAACTCAATTTGTCTTCGGTGATGCTTCAGAGCTTGCGCTTATCACCATGAACCCGTTGAGTGGTTGGCATTATCCATTTTTAATCATTTTTGGTATGGCACTTGGCGCTGTTGCTTATGCGTTTAACCAAAACTTAATGCTCATAATTCGCACATTTAAACCACTTAGCATGTTTCCTCGCCTATTACTGGCAGGATTTATCGCGGGCTTGATTGCTTATATGGTCCCTCATGCAATGGGCTCTGGTATGAGTGCTATTACTATTGCTATTGAATCACCTGACGATGTGCAGTTTTTAACAACCATCTTGATTGCCAAATTACTCGCCACCTTGTTTGCTATTGGTTTAGGTATCCCCGGCGGAATCATCGGCCCTGTTATTGGGCTAGGAGTTTTGATGGGCACCTTAATGGCCTTTTTTGCACAGTTTATTAGCCCAGGCGTTGATATCACAGGTACCTATAGCATGCTTGGCATGGCAGGGTTATTGGCCGCGACATTACACGCACCACTTGCAGCTTTAACCACGGTTATGGAGTTAACTTCAAGTCCTGAGATTATTGTGCCTGCGATGATTGTGATCTCAACGGCCTATGTCACTGCACTGCAGTTTTTTGGTAACCGCTCTATTTTTATGCAACAACTCGATTTCCAAGGGCTTGAATATCAAATATCACCAGCCACCGAAGCATTGCAAAAAGTCGGGGTGATGGATGAAATGGATGAACAATTCAAGCTACTCTACAGTGACGACAAACAACAAATCAAAGAGTCGCTGGATGCCCTTGATAGCCAAACCCCTCTTATTGTTCATGATGAAGAAAATGGCTACCGCCTCGCAGAGTATGATTTAAGTTTGATGTCTGACCAAGAAAGTAATATCAAATATGTTAGCCTTGCGGGCTTAAGTAGCCAAGCCACTTTAGCCGATGCCTTTGACTTACTAAAAGATAAGCGCAGCGGTGCAGTGTATATTTACAACCTGCTTGATAACCAACAAATTATGGGACTTTTGCGTTGGGACCAAATCAGACATATCCTTACCATACGTAACAGCTTGTTATAACAATTAAAATGGATGCTTAAATGACTGCACTATTAGTTTATAAAACTTTCCACGTATTTTTTATGATTGCTTGGTTTGCAGGTATTTTTTACCTGCCAAGACTATTTGTTTACCATGCAATGAGTGAAGAAAAAGCCTGCAACTCAATGCTTAAAGTAATGGAGCGTCGTTTACTTTATTTTGTTACACCGTTTGCCGTTTTAACACTGGTGTTTGGCGTACTCACTATTTTTGAATATGGCCGTGATTGGTTTAGATATAGCATGTGGCTGCACTACAAACTTGTGTTAGTAATTATTCTTTACATCTACCATGGCTACTGCTTTAAATTACTGGCTGACTTTAAGCATGACCGTAATACACGAAGCGATCGCTTTTACCGTATTTTTAATGAAGTTCCAGTACTCATCCTTTTAGCTATAGTGGCACTGGCAATTATTAAACCTAACTTATAATTTGCTGCTGTGTACGCTAAAAATTTGCTATAGTACTGCGCAAATTTATGCGGCCTCCCATACCGAGCGCCAGCGCCCAATAAATGTAATTAGGAACAAACCCCATGCTAAGTTTCCAAGGTGAAAATATCCTGTCGGTCAATCAGCTTGATCGAGATTGTATTGAACGTATTTTTGCAGTTGCTAAGAAAATGGAGCCTTATGCTAAAAAGCAAAAGCGCACCAATGTTTTAGAAGGCGCAATTTTAGCGAACTTGTTCTTTGAGCCAAGTACACGTACCCGTGTAAGCTTCGGCACTGCATTTAACTTACTTGGTGGCTTAGTTCGTGAAACCACGGGCATGCAAAGCTCTGCGTTAGCAAAAGGTGAGTCTTTATATGATACAGCTCGCGTAATCTCAGCGTATGCAGATGCAGTTGCAATGCGCCACCCAGACGCAGGCTCTGTTGCTGAATTTGCCACAGGTTGCGATGTACCTGTTATCAATGGCGGTGACGGTTCGAATGAGCACCCGACACAAGCCTTGCTTGACTTACTAACCATCGAACGTGAACTTGGTCGTTTCGACCAAGGTATCGACGGTATGCACATTGCCCTTGTAGGTGATTTAAAATATGGCCGTACTGTACATTCTCTATCTAAACTACTTTGTCATTATAAAGACGTAAAATTCTCTATGGTGGCACCTGATGGCTTGCAAATGCCAGACTACATTTTGGATGCTGTTGATAACGCTGGTCATAAAATACAAGTAGTGGATAAAATGGAAGGCAACTTGGCGGCAGATATTGTGTATCAAACCCGTATCCAAGAGGAACGCTTCCCTTCACAAGAAGAAGCTAACAAATACCGTGGTGGTTTTCGTATCAGCCAAGCAATTTACAACGCACACTGTAAGCCCAACTCAGTACTGATGCACCCACTTCCTAGAGATAGCCGTTTAGAAGCAAACGAGCTAGATAACGATTTAAATAGCAACGACAACCTAGCAATTTTTCGCCAAGTACAAAATGGCGTGTTAATTCGCATGGCGTTGTTTGCTCTAACCTTAGATGTTGCCGACAAAGTTGAGCAATATGAAGTCGACGTGCCTTGGTTCAGCCGTAAACGTAATAGCTAACACGCTTCGTTTTGGGTTCTTTGAGCCCTTGCAAACCAACTCATTTAACGTGACAACCCAATAGGACTATTCATGACAATTAGCCAAGATCTTTTTAATCGCGCACAAGAATCAATCCCAGGCGGTGTTAACTCACCAGTTCGTGCCTTCAATGGCGTTGGCGGTACTCCTTTATTCATCACTAAAGCTGAAGGTCCTTTTACCTTTGATGCTGATGGTAACCGTTATATCGATTACGTTGGTTCATGGGGACCAATGATCATGGGTCACAACCACCCAGCTATTAAACAAGCGGTATTAGAAGCCGTTGAAAATGGCTTAAGCTATGGTGCGCCAACCGAAACTGAAATCTTAATGGCCGAGAAAGTAAAAGAGCTCGTACCATCAATCGAAAAAGTACGTATGGTGAGCTCAGGCACTGAAGCAACCATGAGTGCAATTCGCTTAGCGCGTGGCTTCACTGGCCGTGACAAAATCTTAAAGTTTGAAGGCTGTTACCACGGTCATGCCGACTCACTACTAGTAAAAGCAGGCTCAGGCGCGCTTACAATGGGCGTTCCTAATTCACCGGGCATCCCTGAAGATTTTGCTAAGCACACATTAACGGTGTCGTTTAATAACCTTGATGAAGTCAAAGCAATTTTCGAAAAATACGCTGATGACATTGCCTGTATCATCGTTGAGCCAGTTGCTGGCAACATGAACTGTATTCCACCTGTACCTGGCTTCTTAGAAGGTCTACGTGAAGTGTGTGATGAATACAAATCAGTGCTTATTTTTGATGAAGTAATGACAGGTTTCCGTGTTGCTTTAGGTGGCGCACAAGCTTACTACAACATCAAACCAGACCTTACTTGCCTAGGTAAAGTAATCGGTGGCGGTATGCCAGTGGGTGCATTTGGCGGTAAGAAAGAAATCATGGATTTCATCGCACCTGTCGGCCCAGTTTATCAAGCGGGTACATTATCAGGTAACCCAATTGCCATGGCTGCAGGCTTAAAGTCGCTTGAGTTATTATGCGCTGAAGGTCTACACGATGAACTAGAAGCTAAGAGCAAAGCAATTTGTGAAGGCTTTGAAGCCGCAGCGAAAAAAGCAGGTATTCCACTTACAACAAACTACGCAGGTGGCATGTACGGCTTCTTCTTTACTGACAAAGAAAAAGTAACTAGTTACCAACAAGCGACTGAGTGTGATTTAGAGCGCTTTAAAAAGTTCTTCCACTTAATGCTTGAAGAAGGCGTTTACCTAGCTCCTTCTGCATTCGAAGCTGGCTTTGTATGTGCTGAACACTCTGAAAAAGAGATCAACGATACTATTGCAGCAGCAGAGCGCGCATTCGCGAAGCTTTAATAAGCGTTAAGAAAGCTAATATAAAGCCCCAGCATTTTTCAATGCTGGGGCTTTTTTTATTCTTTGCCAATTCGTTTATTTAAGGTGTTATTAATCTCTAACACAAGTTGGTCTCGGCTCAAACTCGCTGGCTCGAATTGGAAGCTGCACCACTTTGCCGCACCCAGGAGGTGCTTGTAAACCGGTTTCTTCATTAATGAATGCCCAACGAATAGAAGCAGGACGAGTATCCGCTATGGCTTCAGGGTTGAGTGGTTTAAGGTAGCGAATATAGGCTTCTAGTGCACCAACACTGCCTGTTAAACCTGTGCTCTTGTTATCGTCGCGACCAATCCATGCAACAGTAACTGTGTTTTGGTCAAAACCTGCAAACCAACTGTCGCGTAAGTCATTACTGGTGCCTGTTTTACCAGCAAGCTGAATTGATGGAAAATGAGCATTTAAACGTTTAGCTGTGCCGTCTTTGGTCACCCGTTTCATTGCGTACTTAGTCATGTAAATTGATGCATCGTCGAAGCGTTTTTGCGAAGCCACTTCATGTTTATAAAGTACTTTACCGACTGAATCTGTCAGCGCTGAAATAGATGTTAACTCGCGATACTGGCCATCTGCGGCAAGGGTAGTATAAAGCTGTGCCACTTCAAAACTAGAAAGCTCAAGTGCACCTAAAAGCAATGATGGGTATTGATCAATACGCCCTTCTACACCTAAACGCTTCAAGGTATCGGCCACTTTATCTACACCAACATCAAGACCAGTATTAACTGCAGGAATATTAATACTATTACTAAATGCTTTATATAATGGCATATATCCGCGGAACTGCTTGTCGAAGTTCTCAGGTTGCCATACTTTACCTTGCTCATTAGTCACTTGTAGCGGAGAGTCATCCACTAAAGTGGCAACATTAAATTTGCCACTTTCAAATGCTGTTAAATAAACTGCGGGCTTAACTAATGAGCCAATGTTACGCTTAGTATCTAGCACTCGGTTAAAACCAAAATAACGTACGTCACGACCTGCAACTAATGCTGAGACCCCACCCTTTTCAACATTAACAGAGATCATCGCCGCCTCAAGCTCTTCTGTTTTTGGGCGCCTTTCTAGGTAAGGTAAACTTGCTTCAATAGACTCTTCCATTGCTGTTTGCTTTTGTAAGTCAAAATAGGTGAAGACACGTACCCCAGCATCTAACACCTGCTGATCTGGTAACAAACGTTTTAATTCGCGATTAACCAACTCTAAGTAACCCGGATATGACTTTTGCAGGCTGTCTTTCATCGGTGCAATATCAATAGGACGCTTTAACGCCGCGCGGTATTCTCGAGTATCAATAAGCTTATTTTCAACCATTAAACGAAGTACGAGATCACGGCGCTCCATTGCACGTTCGCTATAACGACGCGGGTTGTAATACGAGGGACCTTTGACCATAGCCACAAGCAGTGCAATTTGATCGTATTCAAGTTCATCCACAGGTTTTGAGAAATAAAACTCAGCGGCAAGACCCATACCGTGAACACCTTGATTGTAAGACTGACCCAAATACACTTCATTGAGGTAGGCTTCTAATATTTCATCTTTGCTGTAGCGATAATCTAATATTAATGCGATAAGCGCTTCATTAAACTTACGCACCAGCGATCGCTCACGGGTTAAATAAATATTCTTTGCTAATTGCTGAGTTAAGGTACTACCGCCTTGCACTGTTCTACCAGCTTTAATATTACTGTATAGAGCGCGCATAATTGACCACACAGATACGCCGTGGTGTTGATAAAAATTACGGTCCTCAACCACCAGCAAGGTGTCTTTTAGCATCGGTGGAAATTTATCAAGCGGTACAAACTCACGATCTTGTTTTGAGTCATTACCAATTCGGGCAATTTGTACCGGCTCTAATCGCGCGCTGTTTAAACGACGACCAAACTTATCTTTGATTGTTGCTAACTTTTGCCCCGAAAAGCGCAGCTCAATTACTTGTGAATCTTCTAGGCCATCATAAAACTCAAACTCACGGCGATACACTTTAATACTATTGGCTGATTTAACATACTGACCGGTACGGCTTAGCTTATTTACAGATGAGTAATTTAAGCGGTTCAATTCCCAAATAACCTCTTGCTGAGACAAGTATTGCCCAGGATAAAAGCTCATTGCACGGGCATAAACTTGTGCTGGTAACTGCCATTTATTGCCTTCAAACTGACGGGTAATTTTGGCATCTAAATAAATTAGATACAGCACCATAGCAATAATCAATGCGAGCGAAAGCTTCCAAAAGATTGACCAAAGTTTTCTTGTTACACTGGCTTTAGCTGGGCCTTTGGGTGCGCGTGAGCGCTTAGTGGTATTTTTCTTTGATGCCGCCTTAGGTTTGCTAGACGACTTTTTTGCAGGAGTTTTTTTATCAGCCATTGAGTTCGCTATTGGTCAGTTAATTTTACAGGAATACACCTTAAACAGCGCAATGTTAACACCTGTAAAATTAACAGTCACTTAAACTCGTTTAGCGAGTACACAGCCATAGCGAGTGGATCACTGCTGGTATAAAAAAAATGAAGCATAAAATAATGTTAATCACTAAGTCTTTACCTGCACCCGCTTTTAAAAATACTGCCACAGGGGGTAAAAACAGTGAAATGATTATAAGTAAGAGTTTGTTATCCATAGTTTTTCCTTATTAGTTTGGAATTTAAAGCATAGTTCAAAAGTGACTATTTCGCTTATTAGAGAAAAGTTATTTAAATGCAAAAAAGCCCTACCTAAGTAGAGCTTTGATTTGAACACACAATGATATTGTTAGGTACGTGCTACTGCACGCACTGAGATTAGTTACTGCGAACTGATACAAACTCAGGGTAAGCATCAATACCACAGTCATGTTGATCCATACCGTTCAACTCTTCTTCTTCGGTAACACGGATACCCATGGTATTTTTCAGGATTGCCCACACGATTGATGATGCGATGAACACAAACCCTAAGATACATACTAAGCCAATTAATTGATTAACAAAGGTTGCATCTGAGTTTGAAAGTGGTACTAGCATGATACCTAATGAACCACACACACCATGTACAGAGATAGCACCCACTGGATCATCAATTTTTGCTTTATCAAGCGCAACAATACTAAACACAACCAGTGAGCCACCTAATAAACCAAGTAAACAAGCAAGTAATGGAGTTGGTGATGCTGGCTCTGCAGTAATTGTTACAAGACCTGCTAATGCACCATTTAGAACCATAGTTAAATCAGCTTTACCCCATAACACTTTACATACGAATAGTGCTGCAATAGCGCCGCACGCTGCTGCTGCATTAGTGTTTAAGAAGATTTTACCTACTGCTGTTGCATTTTCAGCGTCAGAAACAAGTAGTTGTGAACCACCGTTAAAACCAAACCACCCCATCCAAAGGATTAGTGTGCCAAGTGTTGCTAACGGTAAGTTAGAACCTGGAATTGGATAGATTTCACCGTTTTTACCGTATTTACCTTTACGAGCACCTAGGAAAAGTACACCAGCTAGCGCTGCCGCAGCACCTGCACCATGAACGATTGCAGAACCAGCGAAATCAACAAAGCCCATTTCAGATAAGAAGCCTGCGCCCCAAGTCCAGTAACCTTCGATTGGGTAGATAAAACCAGTTAAAACAACAGTAAAAACTAAGAATGCCCATAACTTCATACGCTCAGCCACCGCGCCAGATACGATTGACATAGCCGTTGCTACGAACACAACTTGGAAGAAGAAATCAGACTCTAAAGAGTGGTCCGCATCAGCAGCTTGAGTGCCAATTAATGCGCCAAATGAAGGAATGAAACCGCCTTCTGCATTATCAACATACATGATGTTGTAACCCACTAATAAAAACATAGTGCAGGCAATAGAAAATAGTGCAACGTTTTTAGTTAGGATTTCTGTTGTATTTTTTGCACGCACTAAACCTGCTTCCAGCATAGCGAAACCAGCCGCCATCCACATTACTAAAACACCCGACATTAAAAAGTAAAAAGTGTCGAGTGAGAACTTCAACTCTACGATAGTGTTTTCCATAATTCCCCCTTAAATTGCTTCTTCATCTAGTTCGCCCGTACGAATACGAACGATTTGGTCTAAGTCGTAAACAAAAATTTTGCCGTCACCAATTTTGCCTGTTGAAGCAATTTTTGTGATGGTTTCAACTACGCGTTGACAATTTTCGCTACGAGTTGCAATTTCAAGTTTGATTTTTGGAATAAAATCGACTTGGTATTCAGCTCCACGATATAGTTCAGTATGACCGCGTTGACGACCAAAGCCTTTTACATCAACAACTGTCATCCCCTCAATGCCTAAATCAGCCAATGCTTCACGTACATCATCAAGTTTGAATGGCTTTATTATTGCACTAATCATTTTCATAGTGGCCCCCTTCGGACGCTTATTGTTATCCTGTTGGTTTATACAATCCAACCTTTGTGCCATTATTTTTTATTCTTTAATATCAATTGGTTATGAATAAAAACTAGTTTTTGCACAAAAAAAATGCACCCTAATGGTGCATTTTTTTAACAATTAGCCAGCGCTGGTGCAGTAAGCACAACTATAACTGAACTAAGCAGTTCCGATCTTGCTGTTTGGCTTGATATAAGGCTTTGTCAGCAATGCGCATCGCAGCTGTAAGTGATACTTTTTGGAATAGGGTCATACCGATACTCATCGTTAATGAATAAGGCTCACCGTTAATTGAAAAAGCATGACTCGCTAACTGCTCTCTGAAAATATTGAGTTTAGATTCTGCGTTAGCTAAATTCATATTGTGCAGAACCACTGCAAATTCTTCGCCGCCAATTCTAGCGATAGTGAAGTCATCAAATTTAGTCTTTAAAAATGAAGACACTTGTTTTAGAGCCTGATCACCTGCTTCATGACCAAACTGGTCATTCACATTTTTAAAGAAGTCGATATCAAGCAAGGCCAGTACGTTTTCTTGCTCAACATTTTTAAGCAGTTTTTCTGCGTATTGATAAAAATAACGACGATTATGCAAACCAGTTAAATGGTCGCGGTATGCACTTTCTTTTATATCAGCTATTAAAGCTAACTGCTCCATGGTTTGCATAACACGGCAATGAAACTCTTCATTCATAAACGGCTTAGTTAAAAAGTCGTTTGCTCCGTATTTAATAAAACGCGCCGACAAGCCATGCTTACCCGCACCGGATAACCCGATAATTGCTAAGTCATCACGGCCACGGAAATTACGCACCGCTTTCACTAACTCAAAACCATCCATTGTTGGCATTGCATAGTCTGTAAGTAACAACTTAATCTCAGGGTCGTCTTTTAACATTTGCAATGCTTGCTCACCATCTTGGGCATCGCGTACATCAAACAATTGCTTTTCGAGCATTTGCTTCATTAAAGTGCGGCTCAATACTGAGTCATCGGCTACTAGCGCTTTACTCCCATCATTTCTAAGTAGTTGCGCAACAAGCTTTATCGCATAATGATATGAATCACGGTTATCTTTAACCACGTAATCTACTACACCAAGCTCTAACATTTGCTGGCGAATATATTCATCAATCTTTGATGTCAGGACAACGGTTGGAATATTTTTTGATAAGGTGTATTTAGCTACTTCGCCATTCATCGCATCAGGTAGCGTTAAATCGACTAAGGCTAAGGTGTAATCGTGCTCTGATATTAAAGAGACGCCCTCTTTTAAAGACCACGCAAAGTCAACAGCTACATCTAAATAGTGAGCAGCGAGATGACGTAACACTTGCTGTACTACTTTACTGTCTTCGACGACTAATACTCTTTGCATTGCAACTTCTCTTTTCTAAGCACGTGTACACAGATTATAAACACGCTAAATATACGTCATTTTTTAATCTAGCTAAATAATTAAGCAAAATATCTTTGCTAAAAAAATGCACTTTTTTGTAACCAGCTCAGCATTTCCGGTTATTTTACTATTTAACAGCTAATATTGGTCACTAGTCTCATTAGTTTGTCATCGAGTTGGCTTTACTTTTTAATAGCTGCAATTCGAATAATAAGGAATCAACATGAAACTAGTTAGTTTTATTGGCTTGTCAGTGACAGCACTAACACTGACCTTCAGTACTCCAAGCTTTGCAGATAATGGACGTCGTATTGACGTTGACAGCAAAGTAGTGACAGAGCATAAAGCTCGCATTAATGGTGAGCGCTTTTCATATACCGCAACCACTGGCACACAACCGGTTTGGAATGAACAAGGTGATGCCGTAGCAACGCTGCAATATACTTATTATACCCGTGATAAAGTAGACGATAGAACAAAACGTCCTTTGGTCTTTTCTTTCAATGGCGGCCCAGGCTCTGCATCAGTATGGATGCACCTTGCCTATACTGGACCACGTGTATTAAAAATTGATGACGAAGGCTACCCAGTTCAACCTTATGGCGTAAAAGATAACCCTTACTCAATTTTAGACGTGGCTGATATTGTTTATATCAACCCAGTAAACACGGGTTACTCACGTGTTCTTGAAAACGAAAAAGGTGAGCTGCCGAGTAAATCAGACCAACAAAAAATGTTCTTTGGTGTTAACGCTGACATCAAATACTTAGCAGAGTGGTTAAATACTTTTGTTTCTCGCAACGAGCGCTGGCGCTCACCTAAGTTCTTAATTGGTGAGAGCTATGGTACGACTCGTGTTTCTGGTCTTGCTCACGAATTACAAAATCGCCAATGGATGTATATCAACGGCGTTATTTTAGTATCACCAACTGAAATTGGTATTAAACGAGAAGGCCCGGTAGAAGCAGCTAATCGCCTACCTTACTTTGCAGCGACAGCTTGGTACCACAAAGCCCTCAGCGCAGACTTACAAGCAAAAGACTTAGACGAGTTACTACCTGAAGTTGAACAGTTCACCGTTAATAAGTTTTTACCAGCAATTGCTAAAGGTGGTTTTTTACCTGCAGATGAAAAGCGAGCAATCATTAAGCAAGCAGCAAAATACGCAGGCTTATCTGAGAAGTTTGTTGAGCAAAACAACCTTGATATTCCAACTAATTTCTTTTGGAAAGAGTTATTACGTGAGCGCGGCCAAACAGTGGGTCGTTTAGATTCTCGTTACCTAGGTATCGACAAACGTGATGCAGGTGAGTCTCCTGATTACTGGGCAGAACTGACTTCTTGGTTACACTCATTCACGCCTGCAATTAACTATTATCTTCGTGAAGAGCTTAACTACAAAACAGATATCAAATATAACCTATTTGGTAATGTTCACCCTTGGGACCGCTCAGGCAACAACACAGGTGAAAACTTACGTTTAGCAATGGCACAAAACCCATACTTAAACGTGATGATCCAATCTGGCTACTATGACGGTGCAACAAACTACTTTGATGCTAAATACACAATGTGGCAGTTAGATCCAAGTGGCAAAATGAAAGATCGCTTAAGCTTTAAAGGCTATCGTAGTGGTCACATGATGTATTTACGCCATGCTGATTTAGAATCATCAAATAATGACTTACGTGATTTTATCCTTAAATCACTACCAGCCGAAAGCAAATCAGCAAAATACTAAACAGCGTATTTGCAAACCCATAATAGAAAAAGCCCGTTTTATGCGGGCTTTTGTTTTTCCACCAATCTATTTGGGTATATACTCAAGTCATTGATTTAAGGATTTGGATAATCAGCAAATGGCAGAAAAATTTCGTGTGATGTTTGCAGGCCTTGAAGCCGGTGTCGACCAAACACAAGCAACAGAACAACTAGCCGCAAAACTAAAAACAACAACAGACAAAGTAGCGACCCTGTTTGAGCATAAGCCATTATTTGCGCCGAGCGAGCAAGATAAAGCACTTAAACAAGCTAAGTTGCTTGCCAGTGTAGGCATTAAAGCTAAACTCCAAAGCGTTAATCAAACAGCCACCAGCAGCCAATCAACAAATTTAGCCGCACAAGCCAAAGAGCGTGAAGAACGTATTTTCGATGCCCTCGATTACATTACCAGTAGCCTTATTCGCCTAGAAGAAAAGCTAGATGACCTAGAGCAACGTTTACCTGAGCCAGAAAATAATAGTGTTGCTGATAGCGACGATAGCTGGCAAGAAGATGCTCTGCTGCTTGAAGACGAATTAACAGAGCCCGTTAAAAAACGCTCAAACACACTACTCTATTCGCTTATTGCGATGGTCATTTTATTATTAATCATTTTGGGTGTAGTGGAGCTTTTTCCTGAACTTTTCTCCTTTTTAGAAAGTTAACACTAATATTGACATGAGCAACACACGAGCAGAAATCAGACAATCCATTCGAAAAAAGCGCAATTCACTGACTGTTGAACAACAAAAAAATGCAGCGATTGCGCTAAAAGTGAATTTTACTCAACACTTAAAATCGTTAAAAACACCTAAAAACGCCCATACCGGCATTTATTTTAGTAATGACGGAGAGTTAGACACCTCATTGTTAATTAAAGAATTATGGGTGCAAGGACAGCATTTATACCTGCCTATAATCCACCCCTTCAACGGTACAACTTTATACTTTCAAAGGTATGAAGAAAATTCACCCATGACTGCAAACCGCTATGGTATCTTGGAACCCAAGTTAAATTGCAGTCAAATATGTCCTCTAGACAAGCTTGATATTTTACTTATGCCATTAGTGGCATTTGATGATCAAGGTAACCGTTTAGGAATGGGCGGCGGGTTTTATGACAAAACGTTGGCTCGGTATTACCAAGAAAACTGGCAAAAACCGATTTTGATCGGCCTTGCCCATCAATGTCAGCATGTTCCAGCATTGCCTATTGAATCGTGGGATGTACCGTTAAAATACATTATAACCCCAGAGAAAATCTACCAATGGTAAGCAAACTGTTTGTATACTATAGACCCTCTCTGACAGCTAACTGAGCACATAATTATGACGCAAGATGAATTAAAAAAAGCCGCTGCCTGGGCAGCCCTTGAGTTTGTAAACGAAAATACCATTGTTGGTGTAGGTACAGGCTCTACAGTGAATCACTTTATTGATGCACTTGATACAGTAAAAGACACCATTACTGGTGCGGTTTCTAGCTCTGAGGCTTCAACTGAAAAGTTAAAAGCACTGGGTATAGAAGTATTCGAGCTAAACGATGTATCAAGCCTTGATGTGTATGTTGATGGCGCAGACGAAATCAACCCACAAAATGAAATGATCAAAGGCGGTGGTGCAGCGCTGACACGCGAGAAAATCGTTTCAGCGGTAGCAAAACAATTTGTTTGTATTGTTGATGAATCTAAAGAAGTTACAACATTAGGCGCATTTCCACTACCGGTTGAAGTGATCCCAATGGCACGCAGCTATGTAGCTCGTGAACTAGTAAAACTAGGCGGTGACCCTGTTTACCGTGAAGGTGTTGTAACAGATAACGGTAACGTCATTTTAGACGTGCACAATTTAGATATCAGCAACGCCAAAGAATTAGAACTAACAATCAACCAGATTGTTGGCGTAGTAACAAACGGCTTATTTGCCCATCGTGGCGCAGATAAAGTCATTATCGGCACCAAAAATGGGCCGCAAATAAAGTAAATAGGAATGAGGATATGAGTAAGGTATCGTTAGCAAAAGACAAAATTAAAATTCTCTTGCTGGAAGGCGTGCACCAAAGTGCTGTAGAAACGCTTAAGCGTAATGGCTACAGTAATATTGATTACGTAAAAACATCCTTACCTGAAGACGAGCTCATTGAGCGCATTAAAGATGTGCATTTTGTAGGCCTTCGCTCTCGCACTCATATTAATGAAGCGGTATTAGAAGCAGCTGAAAAGCTAGTCGCAATCGGCTGCTTCTGTATCGGGACTAACCAAGTCGACCTGCAAGGTGCCCGTGAACGTGGTATTGCGGTATTTAACGCGCCATTCTCAAACACACGCTCTGTGGCAGAATTAGTACTTGGTGAAATCTTATTATTACTTCGTGGTATTCCAGAGCGTAATGCCCTAGCGCACCGCGGTGGTTGGTTAAAATCAGCCAACGGTTCATTCGAAGCACGTGGTAAAACGTTAGGTATTATTGGTTACGGCCACATTGGTACACAACTAGGTATCATGGCTGAAAATATCGGTATGAACGTTGAGTTTTACGATATCGAAGACAAACTAACACTGGGTAATGCAACGCAAGTTCATAACCTAACTCAGTTATTACAACGTGCCGATGTTATTAGCTTACACGTACCAGAAACACCGCAAACGAAGAACCTAATTGGTATGGCAGAGCTTGAAGTAATGAAGCAAGGCGCCATCTTGATCAATGCTTCTCGCGGTACTGTTGTTGATATTGATGCTCTAGCAGAATCACTGCGTGATAAAAAGCTGAGCGGCGCAGCAATCGACGTGTTCCCTCTAGAACCAAAATCAAATGATGAAGAGTTCGTATCACCGCTGCGCGAGTTCGATAACGTGATTTTGACTCCACACATTGGTGGTTCAACACAAGAAGCACAAGAAAATATTGGTATTGAAGTAGCAGGCAAACTTGCTAAGTACTCAGATAATGGTTCAACTATTACAGCAGTTAACTTCCCTGAAGTATCATTACCTGAGCTTGCAAACCGCAGCCGTTTATTACACGTACACCACAACCGCCCAGGTGTTCTAACGCAAATTAACCAAGCGTTTGCACAGCACGGAATCAACATCGCAGCCCAGTACTTACAAACAGACGAAGCGATTGGTTACGTAGTAATTGATGTAGATACAGATCAATCAGAAGTAGCTCTTAAAGAGCTAAGTGCTGTTGAAGGGACAATCAGAGCACGTATCCTTCACTAATCATTGGCATATCGAATAAATAAAAAGCGCAAACAGTTAAACTGCTTGCGCTTTTTTTGTTTGTAGAGCTAAGCTGAAAGCCCGTTGGTTTGAGCGCAGCGAAACCAAACACAAGAACCTAGCTTTAAGCCTTAAATTTTAAGCTCTAAGTCAAAAATAGCTCACCGTAGGCGTGAAATTTATTTCGCGCGAAGGCTTATTTCTAACAAATAAAACACCAATCATTTCTAAAAAACAGTAAAAATGAGAACAAGCTTGTATTTGGACAAAAAGTTTTTAGAGGCAAAAACGATTCACTCTATGTCGGCGAAAATAAACTCCCCCCCTCCTCAGCCATACTTCCCTGTGTAAATCACGCCGATGAGTCAGTAAATTTTACTCATCAGTCGCTTGTGGTTCTGCATCTTTATCTTGGTGTTTTTCGCTTATCATGGCGTTTAATTTCTCACCGCCTTTGATACCAAAATCTAACGTGCGGATTGGGAATGGGATGGTCATGTCAGCTTCACTTAGCGCGTTTCTTACTGCCACAACAGCCTTGTGACGAACGGTCATGAAATCCGCTTCGCCAGGGTATTTAATCCAAAACCAAACCAGTAGGTTAACGCTGCTATCACCAAAGCTTTCGGCGTAAACGGCGGTTTCTTCTTGTTTAATAACAAAATCAAACTCATTGATTTTTTTAACAATCACTTCTGCGGCTTGTTCTGGGTCGTCAGCATACGAAATACCCACTGGCACCTCAATACGACGCACACCTAACGTGCTGTAATTACTGAGTATATTTCTAAATAGAATCTTGTTAGGCACTAAGATAAGTTGCCCATAAAAGTTCTCAATGAGGGTGTTTCTAAGATTAATCGCCCGTACTGTACCGAACACGCTTTCGGTGCGAATTACATCACCTGTTTTAAATGGTTTGCGGATCCCCATAGCAATACCTGCTATAAGATTCTCTGTCATATCCTGAAAGGCAAAACCAATCGCAAGACCAACAATACCAGCACCGGCAAGTAATGAGGTGACCGTGCCTCTAAGGCCCAGGAAATCAAGAGCTACGAATAAGCCTACACATAACACAATAACCTTGGCTATCGATGACATCAAGTCTGCTATTTGCGAAGACTCTAACGAGCGGCGTAATAGCTTTCTAAGCATTGAGCCAACGATACGCGCCAGTAATGAAAATACGATAGTGATGACTACTGCGACAATAAAGTTTGGAATATGGCTTATAATGATATCAACCCAGCCACCGAGTTTTTCTTCTATAAGTTTTTCGGCCTCACCTACGGTTGGTATTTTTAACATACGATTACCTGATCATTTAAGAAACATAGCGAGTGGTCTGCAAAATAAACGCCAGTTTCATACAGGCACAAAAAAGCCGTGCTTAGCACGGCTCTTCTAATTCATTTTACTAAAAAATTAGTTCTGCTCTTCCCGTAAGAAAACAGGCTCTAATTCTTTTGCTGTTGCATCGCTGCTAAAGTAATATCCTGCAACGGTGAAATCTTTTAAATCACTTAATTGGGTAATTTTATTTTCAATGATGTAACGTGCCATCATGCCGCGAGCTTTTTTCGCATAAAAGCTGATCACTTTATATTGGCCGTTTTTACAGTCTTTAAAATGTGGAGTAATAATTTGAGCGTTTAAGGCTTTTTTATCAACCGCTTTAAAATACTCATTCGAAGCAAGGTTTACCAAATATTTGCTATCTTGTTCAGCAAGCACTGTATTAAGCTTTTCGGCGATAACACTGCCCCAAAACTGGTATAAGTTTTTACCACGTGGGTTTTCTAGTTTAGTGCCCATTTCAAGGCGGTAAGCTTGCATTAAATCGAGTGGCTTCAGTACACCATAAAGGCCTGACAAAATACGTAAGTGCGACTGTGCGTAATCTAGGTCGGCATCACTAAGAGTTTGTGCATCTAATCCACCGTACACATCGCCATTAAAGGCTAGCACTGCTTGTTTTGCGTTATGTTGCGTAAATGGCTGCGACCACTCGGCGAAACGTGCCGCATTCAAACCCGCTAGTTTATCGCTGATTTTCATTAGGCTGCCAATTTGCGCTGGGGTTAAATCACGGCAAACTGACATTAACTCTTCGCTGTGCTCGAGTAATTCAGGTTGAGTGAATTTATCGGTCGTGGCTGGTGTTTCATAATCTAAATTTTTTGCAGGTGAAATAACAGTGATCATACTTAGCTATTGACTTGTAATTTGTTTGATGTCAATTTCAACATTAATTGAATCAAAATGCACGTTTTGTTTCGTCCTGCCTTTATCCGCTGTTCTTTCATACATAATGTTCTAGTTTTCTGTATTAAGGACATTTGACCTATTAAACACTGTCATAGTGTTGCAGCATAAAGGCCGCTATAATGGATTTTCTTTTAACTTGCTTGGAATGAGGAAAGCAAATGACTTCAGCACTACAAAGGCTTAAACAACATTCATCTATTGTTGCAGATACGGGTGATATCGAAGCTATCAAAAAGCACCAACCAGAAGATGCAACAACAAACCCATCTCTACTTTTAAAAGCCAGTGAAATTGAAGCGTATAAGCCTTATTTAGATAAAGCGTGGCAATATGCCAAAGAAACCGAGCAAGATGCAGCTAAACAACTTGAGTTAGCATGTGATTACTTTGCTGTATTAATTGGTAAAGAAATTAGCGAAATCGTACCGGGCTATATCTCAACAGAAGTAGACGCACGTTTATCATTTGATACCCAAGCGACTATCGATAAAGCCCACACTTTACTGAGCCTTTACGAAAAAGAAGGTGTTAGCAAAGATAAAATCCTAATCAAAGTTGCATCAACGTGGGAAGGCATCAAAGCCGCTGAACAGCTTGAAAAAGAAGGCACTAAGTGTAACTTAACGCTGTTATTCTCTGAAGCACAAGCTCGCGCATGTGCCGATGCGAATGTATTTTTAATTTCACCATTCGTTGGCCGTATCCTGGATTGGCATGTTGCTAATGGTATGGAAAAACCAACTGATCCGCTAAACGATCCAGGCGTGCAATCAGTACGTAGCATTTACGAGTTCTACAAACGCCATGATTACAAAACTGTAGTTATGGGCGCAAGCTTCCGTAACACAGGCGAGATCATCGCGCTTACTGGCTGTGATAAGTTAACTATCAGCCCTGCACTTTTAGAAGAGCTTGGCCAATTAACTGATGCACAAGAGTACTTATTAGAAAGCGACTTTGCTGTTGAAGAAAAACCAGCACCACTGACTGAAAGCCAGTTCCGTTGGTTACATAACCAAGACGCGATGGCAACAGAAAAGCTTGCTGAGGGTATTCGTTCTTTTGCACAAGCGCAGCTTGAATTAGAAGCTCGTTTTAAAGCAATGTAATTTAAATTACAGCATTTTTTGAAACGCCACCGCTAGGTGGCGTTTTTGTTTCTAAAATAACTAAACCTTTGATCTATTCATCTATCAATCACACTTCTGTAACAGTATTGTCACTTTTTTATTCTATTTTTGAGCAGCCTGTGGTATAGGTATTTCCGAGGTTCAAAAAATCAATAGGAGAAGTTCATGGATAGCCTAGACGATATTTTAGAAATATTAGAAGGTCCTAGCACAACAAAAAAGACCTCTACAAAAAATAAAAAGAGAAAATGGCGCGAAATCGAAGCTCTAAAAGATAAGCATAGACTTCGCAAAGAACTACAGGAGTTAGACTATTTCACAGACAGCGTTGAGCTTGATGAATTAGACTTTTAATTAAAGGCCCGCAAGGGCCTTTTGCATTTGTGCTATAGAATTTGTGGCAACGACCAATTGATCGGCACTTTGTTTTGATCAATAAGTAGCTGGTTTGCCTTTGAAAAATGCTGACAACCAAAAAAGCCACGATGAGCAGAAAGCGGTGATGGATGCGGACCTTGAATCACATGATGACGCGAGGTATCTATGTGTTTACCTTTTTTCTGAGCATGTGCGCCCCATAATACAAACACCACACCGTCACAGTGCTGGTTGATAAGCGCAATCACTGCATCGGTAAATTGCTCCCAGCCAAGGTGCTTATGAGAATGAGCCTGCCCTTGCTCAACAGTCAGTACAGTGTTGAGTAAAAACACACCTTGTTCTGCCCAACTTTGCAAATAACCATGATGTGGTATCTCAAAACCTTCAATATCTGTCGCCAATTCTTTGTACATATTTTTCAATGACGGAGGTAACTTTTTAACTTCAGGCAATACCGAAAAACAAAGACCATGGGCCTGACCTTCTCCGTGGTATGGGTCTTGCCCTAAAATAACCACTTTGATTTCATTTAGTGGTGTGACATCAAAAGCAGAGAAAACCTGCTCATCTTTTGGATAAACGGTAACACCCTCTGCTCGCCTATCTGCCACATATTGCAAGGTTTCTTGCATGTAAGGTTTCGCAAGTTCGGTATCTAGAAATGTTTGCCAGTCGATCATTTTGAAGCCTGTATTTGCTGACGAGAAATGTCGATTTTACCACACATATCAGTCAAGCCATCAAGCATACGAGTTGTAAAACGGTGCAATAAGTCAGCGTTCACACTAATAAACTGGTTATGCTGCACAGCTGGCAATTCGGGCCATTGGCGCCAATCAATTTTAGGCTGAGGCTTTTTCGATTTTTCATCTGGAATAATCACCACTTCAGGTTTGGCAACCAATACATTTTCAATACTAATACGCGGATAGTCGGTATCACTATTAGCAAACACATTGTCGGCATGGCAAATGGTTAATAGCTGATTGATCCAAGTGTTTCCACCAACCGTCATCATAGGTTCAGGCCATAATTGATAAAACACCGACACTTTCGGTTTGCCCTTTTGAGCTGTACGAATAGCATTGAGTTTATCTTCAAACTCTTTGGCAACTTTATTTGCCTTTGTTTGCAAATGCGTAAGCGTACCCAGTTTACGTAGTTCATCGGCAACATTATCAACCTGATTAGGATTACTGTAAGCAACTGGAATACCTAGCTTTTCAATATAAGCGAGATCTTCAGCTTTGTTACCCGTTTTCCAAGCTAGTACAAGATCCGGTTTTAACGACAACAGTTTTTCCATGTTAATGCCGTAATAGCCACCTACTCGTTCAATATCATTCGCTTGCAAAGGAAAGTCAGCATAGTCAACGGTACCAACAATGCGCTCACCTGCACCAATCGCAAACAGGTTTTCAACGATATGCGGCGCTAAAGCAACAATGCGCTGTGGCTTGTTTATTTCATGGGCCTGTGTAAGTGCCGGTAAATAAAATAAAAAACCTAAGAGTGCAAACTTGATGGCCTTCATGTTAATAATCGAATCCTTTTTGCGCTTTGATACCGGCATCAAAAGCATGTTTTACGTTTCTGACTTCACTGACTGTATCAGCTAAGTCGGTTAGTTTACGGTGCGCACCACGACCTGTAATAATTACCGATTGCATAGCAGGGCGAGAGCTAATTGCCTCTAGCACTTCGTCTAAATCAATATAGCCGTAGGTGATCATATAAGTTATTTCGTCTAGCATAACGAGGTTAATCGACTCATCCTTCAGCATTCTTTTTGCTTCTTGCCATGTCACTTGCGCAGCCGCGGTATCTGACTCTTTATTTTGTGTTTCCCAGGTAAAACCTGTGTTCATAATGACAAATTCAACCCCTGCTTTTTCGAGTAAGTTACGTTCACCACACTCCCATGTGCCTTTAATAAACTGACACACAGCCGCTTTCATTCCGTGACCCACCGCACGTGCTACAGTGCCAAAACCAGAGGTAGATTTGCCCTTACCGTTGCCAGTTATAACTTGAAAAATCCCCTGCTCTTTTTGTGCCGCAGCAATACGTTCGTCTACTTTTTCTTTTACTTTTTGCTGGCGTTGTTGGTGCTTATCTTGATTCTGTTCGCTCATTGTTGTTCCTTATGCTCTAAATTGAAGTTCTCATAAATATTGATGATTTGTTCAATATCGAGATTCTCTGCTACCACGTTCGCTAAACGGCTTAACTGTTGTTCTCGGTTTAAATTAATATCAATTGGCTTAATTTGGCTATTTGGAGCAAGCCAAGTTGTTAACTCGCCCACGCCCTCTGGCGTATCGAACAAGCCGTGTAAGTAAGTACCCGCCACTTGGTTATCATCGCTAATAAAACCATCCTCTTTAAATCCACTCGGGTGATTATTAAAACTCAAAAATGGCTTTTTAAGTGCTGATCCTTGGCTTATCCCGGCGTGAATTTCATAACCTGAAATTGCGTTATCGCTATTATTTAAATGAAGTATGCCAGATACTTGGCTTAGTACTTTTTGCTGCCCTAATTGCGTTTTAAAGTCAGCAAGCCCTAGTCCTTCTGCACTACCTAAATTAGATTCAACAGCATGTGGATCTTCTAGGTAATTGCCTAACATTTGTAGTCCACCACATATACCGAGTATTTTACCGCCATAGCGTAAATGACGTGTTATTTGTTTATGCCAACCTTCATTTTTTAAAAAGGCTAGGTCACTTAAAACATTTTTGCTACCAGGGATAATGATCAAATCGACATTAGGAATAGCTTGAGTATGACGTACATACTGTAAATCGATTTCTGGTTGTAATCGCAGTGCATCAAAGTCGGTATGATTACTAATATGAGGCAATAACAAAACTGCTATCCGTAATTGCGGTTTATCGACCTGATTACTTATAGCAACAGCATCCTCTGCATCTAACGCTAAGTCATGTAAATAAGGTAAAACCCCAAGCACGGGCTTATTTGTATATTGTTCTAACCAATCTAAACCGCCTTGCAATAACGCAATATCACCCCGAAAGCGGTTAATTACAAAGCCTTTAACTCGCGCCTGCTCCGACTCAGACAATAACGCTAACGTCCCAACTAAGTGAGCAAACACACCGCCTTTGTCGATATCAGCAATAATAATTACCGGGCAGTCCACCGCTTCAGCGTAACCCATATTAGCAATGTCATTTTCACGTAGGTTGATTTCTGCAGGACTGCCAGCTCCTTCAACGACCAATAACTCAAAACGCTCACTTAAGCGCTGCTGCGAAGTAAGAACCGCATCCATAGCCACTTTTTTGTAATCGTGGTAACTGCCCGCTTCCATATTCGAAAGCGCTTTGCCATGGACGATAACCTGCGCCCCTGTATCGCTATTGGGCTTTAACAAGATAGGGTTAAAATCGACTTCTGCGGGCACTTTTGCTGCTATAGCCTGCAGAGCTTGTGCTCGACCTATCTCGCCACCATCAGCGGTTACAGCGCTATTTAATGCCATATTTTGTGGCTTAAAGGGGGCAACCTTAATGCCTCGCTCTGCAAAGATCCGGCAAAGAGCTGCTACAAGAGTACTTTTACCTGCATCTGAGGTCGTGCCTTGCACCATTAATGTTTTCATCATTGTTCTCTTTTTAAGGTTTGTGCAAGACCTGCAATCACAAACTCAACACGTGCAACTTGCTGTGCTAAGGCTTGATGCAACCAACCTGAATGATCAACAAACTGACGGCTTAATTCACCTAGCGGCACGATACCATGACCCACTTCATTGCTGACCAAGATCACCTCACCCGGCAATTGCAATAGCGCATCGAGTAAGGCCGCTTTTTGCTCAAGCCAAAATGCCTCACCATGCTGGCATAAGCAATTACTTAACCACAGCGTTAAACAATCCACTAAAATACAGTTTTCAGTCTGGCTATGCTGTTGTAATGCTTTGGCTAAATACAAAGGCTCTTCAACAAGTTGCCAATGCTTACTTCGTTCTATTTGATGTTTACTAATTCGGGCAGCCATTTCCTCATCGCCAGCGTTTGCGGTAGCAACGTAGATAAGCGGTTTGTTTGAATTAGTTGCCAACTGCTCAGCAAAACGACTTTTACCACTGCGAGCACCGCCTAAAATTAAAGTATGTTGTTGGCTCATAATAGACTCACCAAGCAAAGGTAGGTAACAAGCTCTGACACTTGCTGGGCAGCACCTAGGCAATCGCCGGTATAGCCAGATAATTGTTTTTCAAACCAGCGCTTTAATAATAATCGAGTAACAAAAAGCACGCTAATGAGTATCAGTAATTGCCCTAGAGTGAAGCCAAAAAACAACCATGCTATTGCCAAGACTGCGCCGCCAGTTGCTAGCAGTATTTGATAACTTTGTGTGCTTAAATGCATCGCTATTGGTTTTACTTTAGATGTGGCATCCTGACTTACATAATCCATATCTGCAATTAAGCTTGTTGCTACAACTCGGCTTAGGCTTTGCCCTAGAACAAGTGCAATAACAAGAATACTGGTTGCTTCGGTGAGTGCGACGAGTGTTTGGTACTTAATTAATAAAACCATCACTAACGCCGCTGCACCATACGTCCCTAAGCGACTATCTTTCATAATGCTGAGTTTATCTGCAACTTGCCAACCACCACCAAAGCCATCCCACACATCAGCAAGGCCATCTTCATGAAATGCCCCTGTAATTATCAAGCTAAAGGCCATAACTAACGCTATTGCTATAGCAGCGGGGAATAACCAGTTCAACAACAAAAAGCTTAGCGCTAAAAGTACACCTAATAACACCCCGACTAATGCAAAATAACGGCTGGCCTGATTGAGTGCCGTGCTCGATACTACAAAGTTTAATTTAACGGGTATGCGCGTTAAAAAGCTAAGCGCCAGTAAAAATAGCTGAAGCTGACTTGGGGTAGTATTTGATGTGTTAAGTTCAGTGCTCATATTAAACTACTTGCTCAACATTGGCATCGGCAAAACTTGCCATGTCATTGTAAAACGCCAAAGATGCTTGCAATAAAGGTAAGGCAAGCGCAGCCCCGGTGCCCTCTCCTAAACGTAAATCAAGCTGCAATAAAGGTGCTGCATGCAAGGCATTGAGCATTGCTTTGTGCCCTTGTTCATCAGAGGCATGAGCAAATATCATGTAATCGCGAGCGTTTGCATTAATCCGAGTTGCAACAAGCGCTGCTGCAGTACAAATAAAGCCATCCACGATCACAGCCATGCCAAGCTCGGCAGCAGCTAAAATAGCACCGGTGATCTGAACAATTTCAAAACCACCTAATGCCGCAAGCGTCATTAGTGGATCGCTAAAATGAGCTTGGTGTAATTGAAGGGCTTGCTCGACAACCTTGATTTTTTTAGCAACAACCTCGTCACTCACGCCTGTGCCTTTACCAACACATTGACTGGCAGGTAACGACAACAAGGCAGCCATCAATGCCGCAGCACTTGTGGTATTGCCAATGCCCATCTCACCAAAGGCGATGGTATTGCAGCCTTGCTCATAGAGTGAATGAACTCGCTGCTTTGCTAATTCAACCCCTTTCTTAACTTGGCTAAGAGACATCGCCATTTCGGTATTTAAAGGTGCGGTGATTTCACCTAAACGCTGGTTATGCACACCTTTACCATGTGCAGTACTGAGGGTTCCGGCATCAACAATTTCGAGCTGCCAACCTAGCTGACGACAAAATACATTGATCGCTGCGCCTCCTGCTGCAAAGTTTGCCACCATTTGTGATGTAACGCAGCTAGGAGCAATTGACACCCCTTGGCTTGCAACACCATGGTCGCCAGCAAATACAACCAGAGTAGGGCTAGAAATAACCGGTTTGAAGGCTAGAAGCGCCTGCTCTCTATCGAGCTGCTTTGAGAAAATAAGCGTTAATTGTTTAGCACAGCTTTCAAGCTGACCTAACGCACCAAGCGGCTTCGTTTTAAGGTCTATTTTTTGTTGAATAATAGCTGAAAACTGCTGGTTAATTGGCATGATATTAAACATTAACTACCTGCTCTGTTTACGAAAATACAATAAGAATAAAAAAAACACGCTGCCGATAGCTGCTGTGATCACACCAACGGGTAATTCTTGATTATTCAATAAGGTTCGGCATAGCACATCAACCCACACCATAAAAATACCGCCGACTAGCGAAGTCATGATTAAGTTATGGCTGCTGCCTTGTGGCGAAAAGTAACGCACAATATGTGGGATCATCAGGCCAACAAAACCGACGCCACCACACATAGCAACAAGCACTGCAGTTATTAATGAACTTAGCAGTAGCATCATGATCCGAAAGCGCTGTACATGAATCCCCAAAGTCGCGGCACTTTCATCACCAAGTAGCATTGCATTAAGCTGACGACGAAAAGCAATCATCAGTGCCATACAGGCAGTAATAACTATAAATGGCATCCAAAGAGTGTCCCACTGCGCACGAGAAAAACTGCCCATGGTCCAAAATAAAATAGCTGTAATGGCTTGAGGATCACTAAAATAAAGTAGCAAACTAGTCATAGCACTAAATAAGAATGATAAAGCAACGCCGGCAAGTAACATGGCTTCAACTTGGCCAACATGGCGACGGCCTGCAATAGCAATGAGCAACAGCATAGAGAGTAAGCTTCCGGCAAATGCTGCAATTGACATACTAAAACCAAAACTCACGCCTGTTAGGGCTATAAAGCACACGACACCGAATGAAGCTCCCGAAGAAATTCCAAACAAATAAGGATCAGCAAGTGGGTTTCGGGTTACGGTCTGCAAAATTAATCCCGCAAGGGCAAGCCCAGATCCCGCTAAAAATGCCAGTACGGTTCTTGGCATGCGTAGCTGCCAAATAATACGCTGCACAAACTCATCGCTACCTTGGCTAAATAAGCCATCAAATACTTCACTCAGTGGTGTATTAGCAGCACCAAAGCTAAGAGCTAAAAAGCAACTAATAAGCCCAACTAGGATACAGACACTTAAACGTATTGCATCAGTCACGATGATACTCCTGAGTCTGATAACCATAGAAGTAAGTAATGTGTGGAATATACTTATCATTGTTTGATTGGGGATGAGCAGATACTGTTGCGCATACACCAAATACATCACTTAACAGCTGCTCTGTTAGCACCGCTTTTGGTTGCCCCTGACAAATCAAGCGACCTTCATCAATCACCAGTAATTCATCACATAAACTTGCTGCGAGATTTAAATCATGGAAAGAAGCAAGCACAGTCACATCGAGGGACTTTGCTAATTCCATTATTTGAATTTGGTATTTAACATCAAGGTGGCTAGTTGGTTCATCCATGATCAACAGCTTAGGCTGCTGTACGATAGAGCGTGCAATGAGCGCTCTTTGCTTTTCGCCACCAGAGAGAGAATCAAATGCTTGCTCACTATGATGCGACAAACCAACCTGCTTAATCGCTTGATATATTCGCTGCTTATCTTTGACAGAGGTACCGCTGAAAAGTCGTTTATGAGGGGTTAAGCCCAGACTCACAACATCAAATAATGACAAATTAAACTGCGATGGAGACTCTTGTAAAACCACCGCAACCTGCTTTGCATATTCATCAGCACTGATTTGCCAAATATCTTCACCGCTTAGCAGCACGGCTCCTTGCTGAGGTTTCAAGTAACGATAAAGACAGCGCAGCAGACTTGATTTACCAGCACCATTAGGGCCGAGTAAACCGATAAATTGCCCTGCTTTTAATTCAAGGCTAATTGATTTAAGTATGGTTTTATTCGCAGTACCCCAACTTAAATCAGAAACTGATATTAATGGCGCAGCGCTAAGGCTATTTTGTTGCAAGTTTATTCTCTCTTGGCGAGTAATAGCAACGCACAAGAAAGCACTGGTAAGTACCAGAAAATGATGTGAGTTGACCCGCTCGATGATTAATTGTTAGTGCTAAGTATCTGGCTAACCATTATTTAGATGGATTACAGTTGCGGGAACAGCTGGAGAATTGCACTCCATTCCATAGCATATGAGTATTATGGCGGGCTAAGTAAATAATTCAATGAATATCGCTCTAGATGGCTAAAAAACAATTTTTGGCCAAGCCTGTCCTTGTTCATCAATATATACATCGAGTGTTATAAGCCCAGCATATGGGAGATGGAAAACATTTAAATGTGTAGCTGATTGTTTAGGCATTTGACAAACAATAGCTAGAATTTGTTTGATCACACCAGCGTGGCTAATTACTAATGACTGAGTATGTTTAGATTCACACAATGATTCTAAAAACGTTTGCCACCATGTATCTACTCGAGTATAAAAATCAGCCATAGCTTCACCATTCGGTACTTTTACTTGCCAAGGATGCTGCCAAAAATCACCGATATGAGGTTTACTTGTTTGCTGCCAAAGCTGCTGGTAGTCTTGGCCATCCCAATCACCAAAATTGAACTCTTTCAGAGCGTTATAATACCGAACGTTCAATCTGTGTTGATTTGCTAAATAGTCAGCATGAACTGAGCAACGCTTCAGCGGTGAGCTATATATGGCATTTAAATTTTTGAGTTCAGCTGAGGCTTGGCGCATTTGTCTATAGCCTTGTTCAGATAAATCAACATCGATTTGCCCAGAAAGAATTCCAGGCGTAGCTATTTCGCCATGGCGAAGAAAGTAAACTCGTGAAGCAAATGCGTCCATAATGTTCCTCAGTAACCAATAGTGAACGTTAACGCGTTTTAATTACTCTGTCGAGTTATGCTAAGGCTGTTACACTAAGAGAATTAAGCTAAACGCATTAATCGAACGTCAAAATGCAGCACTGCATTTGCGCCAATCTTGCCACCGTTACCTTTTTTACCCCATGCAAGCTCTGGAGGGATCACAAATTCATAACGAGAACCAATATTCATTAGCAACAAGCCTTCTTTTAACCCTTCGATTGCTTCAGATAATGCAAACACCTCTGGCATACCCGCTTTGTAACTGTCGGCAATCACAGTGCCATCAGCAAGCATAATGCGCTGATTAATGACTACTGTGTCGAACTCTGTAATTCGCTCCCCTTCAAGCTCATCAATCACTTTATACATTAAACCCGACGAACATAGATGTGTATCAGGATGAGATGAGAACTTAGCAATAAATGCTTCACTATTTTTACGATTTAAACCTGAAGAGCCTTTCGACTTGGTTGTTTTCTTACGAGACACATCAAACCTTAATTGTATTACAAATTTAAAACGCTTTATCGCATAACAAAGTCAGTGAAGCAAGTACAAGTATCGTCTGTAGCGAGTTAGCGAGAGTAAAGTTACAAGCTAGAAAGGGGAAAGATACGAGTTAGAAAAGGGAAAGTTTGAGGGTCTGGCGTAGGTTGGGTAGAGCTCAGCGAAACCCAATACAGAGCTATCAGCTTTCAGCCGTCAGCGATCATTCAGCTGACGTCTGAAAGCTGACAGCTAAAACGCAAAAAAGCCCGACTCTTTCGAATCGGGCTTTCTTTAATAGGATCCTGGCAATGTCCTACTTTCACATGGCAAATGCCACACTATCATCGGCGCTGTTTCGTTTCACTACTGAGTTCGGCATGGGGTCAGGTGGGTCCAAAACGCTATTGTCACCAAGAAAATTCTTTTCAATTTTCTTATTATTTTAAATTTTAAGTCTTACGACTGAATTTGGAGCCTGGCAATGTCCTACTTTCACATGGCAAATGCCACACTATCATCGGCGCTGTTTCGTTTCACTACTGAGTTCGGCATGGGGTCAGGTGGGTCCAAAACGCTATTGTCACCAAGCAAATTTGGGTCGTTAATCGCCTTGGCAATCAACTAAAATTCGGAATTCTGATATCAAGTAAATGTCTACTTTAGTTTCTTAACTTCTGTCTGTTACGCTGTCACAAAACGCGTTTGGCGTTGTATGGTTAAGCCTCACGGGTAATTAGTACAGGTTAGCTTAATGGCTCGCACCACTTCCACATCCTGCCTATCAACGTTGTAGTCTTCAACGGCCCTTCAGAGACTTTAAAAGTCTAGTGAGAACTCATCTCGAGGCCTGCTTCGCGCTTAGATGCTTTCAGCGCTTATCAGTTCCGAACGTAGCTACCGGGCAGTGCCATTGGCATGACAACCCGAACACCAGCGGTTCGTTCACTCCGGTCCTCTCGTACTAGGAGCAACCCCTCTCAATTCTCAAACGCCCACGGCAGATAGGGACCGAACTGTCTCACGACGTTCTAAACCCAGCTCGCGTACCACTTTAAATGGCGAACAGCCATACCCTTGGGACCGACTTCAGCCCCAGGATGTGATGAGCCGACATCGAGGTGCCAAACACCGCCGTCGATATGAACTCTTGGGCGGTAT
The DNA here is from genome assembly GCF_030297135.1 of Pseudoalteromonas apostichopi. Taxonomy (NCBI): domain Bacteria; kingdom Pseudomonadati; phylum Pseudomonadota; class Gammaproteobacteria; order Alteromonadales; family Pseudoalteromonadaceae; genus Pseudoalteromonas; species Pseudoalteromonas apostichopi. The sequence continues at coordinate 2,557,222 of NZ_AP028065.1, read as the reverse complement.
CAGCCTGTTATCCCCGGAGTACCTTTTATCCGTTGAGCGATGGCCCTTCCATTCAGAACCACCGGATCACTATGACCTACTTTCGTACCTGCTCGACGTGTCTGTCTCGCAGTTAAGCTGGCTTCTACCATTACACTAACCGTACGATGTCCGACCGTACTTAGCCAACCTTCGTGCTCCTCCGTTACTCTTTGGGAGGAGACCGCCCCAGTCAAACTACCCACCAGGCACTGTCCGTAATCCCGATTAGGGACCAACGTTAGAACATCAAAACTACAAGGGTGGTATTTCAAGGACGGCTCCACAAAGACTAGCGTCTCTGCTTCAAAGCCTCCCACCTATCCTACACATGTAGGTTCAATGTTCAGTGCCAAGCTGTAGTAAAGGTTCACGGGGTCTTTCCGTCTAGCCGCGGGTACACAGCATCTTCACTGCGATTTCAATTTCACTGAGTCTCGGGTGGAGACAGCGTGGCCATGGTTACACCATTCGTGCAGGTCGGAACTTACCCGACAAGGAATTTCGCTACCTTAGGACCGTTATAGTTACGGCCGCCGTTTACCGGGGCTTCGATCAAGAGCTTCGTCCGAAAACTAACCCCATCAATTAACCTTCCGGCACCGGGCAGGTGTCACACCGTATACGTCATCTTGCGATTTTGCACAGTGCTGTGTTTTTAATAAACAGTCCCAGCCACCTGGTCACTGCGGCTCCCGTCCGCTTAAAGAGCAAGTCTCATCACAGATAGGAGCGTACCTTCTCCCGAAGTTACGGTACGATTTTGCCTAGTTCCTTCACCCGAGTTCTCTCAAGCGCCTTAGTATTCTCTACCTGACCACCTGTGTCGGTTTGGGGTACGATTCGGTATAATCTGAAGCTTAGAGGCTTTTCCTGGAAGTATGGCATCAACAACTTCACACCCTTGGGTGCTCGTCTCGTGTCTCAGTCTTAAGAGTCCGGATTTTCCTAAACTCTCAACCTACTCACTTTCACATGGACAACCAACGCCATGCTTGTTTAGCCTGCTCCGTCCCCCCATCGCAATTATACCAAGTACGGGAATATTAACCCGTTTCCCATCGACTACGCCTTTCGGCCTCGCCTTAGGGGTCGACTTACCCTACCCTGATTAACATGGGATAGGAACCCTTGGTCTTCCGGCGTGCGGGTTTTTCACCCGCATTATCGTTACTCATGTCAGCATTCGCACTTCTGATACCTCCAGCATACCTCCCGGTACACCTTCAACGGCTTACAGAACGCTCCCCTACCACTCAAACAAAGTTTGAATCCGCAGCTTCGGTGCATAGTTTAGCCCCGTTACATCTTCCGCGCAGACCGACTCGACCAGTGAGCTATTACGCTTTCTTTAAAGGATGGCTGCTTCTAAGCCAACCTCCTGGCTGTCTGGGCCTTTCCACATCGTTTCCCACTTAACTATGACTTTGGGACCTTAGCTGGCGGTCTGGGTTGTTTCCCTCTTCACGACGGACGTTAGCACCCGCCGTGTGTCTCCCGGATAGTACTTTACGGTATTCGGAGTTTGCAAAGGGTTGGTAAGTCGGGATGACCCCCTAGCCTTAACAGTGCTCTACCCCCGTAAGTATTCGTCCGAGGCTCTACCTAAATAGATTTCGGGGAGAACCAGCTATCTCCCGGTTTGATTAGCCTTTCACTCCTAGCCACAGGTCATCCCCTAACTTTTCAACGTTAGTGGGTTCGGTCCTCCAGTTGATGTTACTCAACCTTCAACCTGCCCATGGCTAGATCACCGGGTTTCGGGTCTATACCTTGCAACTAAACGCGCAGTTAACGCTCGCTTTCACTACGGCTACCCTAATCGGTTAACCTCGCTACAAAATATAAGTCGCTGACCCATTATACAAAAGGTACGCAGTCACCCTCGAGGGGCTCCTACTGCTTGTACGTACACGGTTTCAGGTTCTATTTCACTCCCCTCACAGGGGTTCTTTTCGCCTTTCCCTCACGGTACTGGTTCACTATCGGTCAGTTGGGAGTATTTAGCCTTAGATGATGGTCCACCTATATTCAGTCAAAGTTTCACGTGCTCCGACCTACTCGATTTCACTTAAGATGCATTTTCGTGTACGGGACTATCACCCTGTATCGTCAAACTTTCCAGAATGTTTCACTAACACATAATAAGCTTAAGGGCTGGTCCGGTTTCGCTCGCCGCTACTTCCGGAATCTCGGTTGATTTCTGTTCCTACGGGTACTTAGATGTTTCAGTTCTCCGCGTTCGCCTCGTTAACCTATGTATTCAGTTAACGATACCTGCAAGCAGGTGGGTTTCCCCATTCGGAAATCCTAGTCTCAAGCGCTTTTTACTAGCTTGACTAGGCTTATCGCAAGTTAATACGTCCTTCATCGCCTCCAACTGCCAAGGCATCCACCGTGTACGCTTAGTCACTTAACCATACAACCCAAACGGGTCTTTGTTAGTGACAGCTGTTAACTTCGCCAGAAGTTAATTCATCAAATAATGATGAGAATACTAAAGTAGATACCAATTAATCTTTCGATTAATGGCATATTTTTACTTTTGAAAACTCTTTATAGATACGAATATCTATAAGAATTTTAATATCAGCTTTCCAAATTTTTAAAGAGCATATTAATTAGTTAAACCAAGTGGTTTAGCTAACTAACAATCATCTGTGTGGACACTACGAACAAATAAGTTCTAAATCGTATAAGGAGGTGATCCAGCCCCAGGTTCCCCTAGGGCTACCTTGTTACGACTTCACCCCAGTCATGAATCACTCCGTGGTGAACGTCCTCCCGAAGGTTAGACTATCCACTTCTGGAGCAACCCACTCCCATGGTGTGACGGGCGGTGTGTACAAGGCCCGGGAACGTATTCACCGCATCATTCTGATATGCGATTACTAGCGATTCCGACTTCATGGAGTCGAGTTGCAGACTCCAATCCGGACTACGACGCACTTTAAGTGATTCGCTTACCCTCGCAGGTTCGCAGCACTCTGTATGCGCCATTGTAGCACGTGTGTAGCCCTACACGTAAGGGCCATGATGACTTGACGTCGTCCCCACCTTCCTCCGGTTTATCACCGGCAGTCTCCTTAGAGTTCCCGACCGAATCGCTGGCAACTAAGGATAGGGGTTGCGCTCGTTGCGGGACTTAACCCAACATCTCACAACACGAGCTGACGACAGCCATGCAGCACCTGTATCAGAGTTCCCGAAGGCACCAAACCATCTCTGGTAAGTTCTCTGTATGTCAAGTGTAGGTAAGGTTCTTCGCGTTGCATCGAATTAAACCACATGCTCCACCGCTTGTGCGGGCCCCCGTCAATTCATTTGAGTTTTAACCTTGCGGCCGTACTCCCCAGGCGGTCTACTTAATGCGTTAGCTTTGAAAAACAAGTCCGAAGACCCGAGCTTCTAGTAGACATCGTTTACGGCGTGGACTACCAGGGTATCTAATCCTGTTTGCTCCCCACGCTTTCGTACATGAGCGTCAGTGTTGACCCAGGTGGCTGCCTTCGCCATCGGTATTCCTTCAGATCTCTACGCATTTCACCGCTACACCTGAAATTCTACCACCCTCTATCACACTCTAGTTTGCCAGTTCGAAATGCAGTTCCCAGGTTGAGCCCGGGGCTTTCACATCTCGCTTAACAAACCGCCTGCGTACGCTTTACGCCCAGTAATTCCGATTAACGCTCGCACCCTCCGTATTACCGCGGCTGCTGGCACGGAGTTAGCCGGTGCTTCTTCTGTAAGTAACGTCACAGCTAAGTGCTATTAACACTTAACCTTTCCTCCTTACTGAAAGTGCTTTACAACCCGAAGGCCTTCTTCACACACGCGGCATGGCTGCATCAGGCTTGCGCCCATTGTGCAATATTCCCCACTGCTGCCTCCCGTAGGAGTCTGGGCCGTGTCTCAGTCCCAGTGTGGCTGATCATCCTCTCAAACCAGCTAGGGATCGTCGCCTTGGTGAGCCATTACCTCACCAACTAGCTAATCCCACTTGGGCTAATCTTATGGCGTGAGGCCCGAAGGTCCCCCACTTTGGTCCGTAGACATCATGCGGTATTAGCAGTCGTTTCCAACTGTTGTCCCCCACCATAAGGCATATTCCCAAGCATTACTCACCCGTCCGCCGCTCGACGCCAGAGGTGCAAGCACCTCTTCGTTTCCGCTCGACTTGCATGTGTTAGGCCTGCCGCCAGCGTTCAATCTGAGCCATGATCAAACTCTTCAATTAAAAGTTTTTTCTGTCCCGAAGGACATGCTCAATGAATTCTGAATTTTGATATCTTTCGATATCGAATTGACTGTGCTGAAACAAGTAAACTTGTTTCCGTTGGTCACTCAGTTCAATTGAGACTCTAAATTTGTTTGCGTCATCTAGCGAACTAGAATCTGCTGTTAGAACTCAATCTGTACGAGTGCCCACACAGATGATTGCTTTATATTGTTAAAGAACGTTGCGACGTTGTCGCTAGGGATGCGTATAATACATCCTTAATTTTTCGAGTCAACACTTAATTTTAAACTTTCTTTTTAGACCGTTTTAAACCGAAGTTTCACTTAACTCTCTGCTACGTTGTTCAGCGTCTTTCGTTGCTGCCCGCCGTGTCAGTGGATGCGCATTATAGGGATGCGAAGAATTAACGCAAGCACTTTTTGTAGAAAACTACTAAAAACTTACCTTTCGCGCAAAAAACAAGCTAAAGGCAGTAAAAAACACAGTTTACTGTACAAAATACAGCCAACTTTTCTCGAGAGGATCTTAAGTATTATCGATATTAGGTAATACGCAAGTTTTTAAATAAAAAAAGCGCCACTATTTTTAATGGCGCCTTTATCAATCAACTCTGAATTAGTACAAGATACTATATAACTTACGGCGATACTTAGATGCCAAGGCATCACCATCAGGTAATGAAGCGATAATTTCTAGATAGGTTGGTTTTGCATCTGCGTAGTTAAGATCTTTTTTAAGTACATTAAATAACATCTCTAAAGCTTCTTCTTTACGGCCCGCACTATTAAGAGCATTACTTAGTTCTACTTTTATCTCTAAATCATTTGGATATTTTTCAACTTTATCTTGCAGTGCTTTTATTTCTGGTGAATCTGTTGCAGCTAATGCTTGTTCACACTTTGCTTGAATATTTGTGAAATACGCATCACGTTCACTTTCTGCAACCGAATCTAATAATGCTTGTGCATCTTCCAATTTATGAATTTGAATGCAGATATCAGCTAAAACTAACTTTACACGTGTATGGTTTGGATCAAGCTCATAAGCCTGCTTTGCATAGTTAAAGGCATTGTTTAGGTCTTGATTAATTAACGCTTGCTTAGCCTGCTCTAGTAATAACTCGTGTTGAGCTGGTAAATGTTTGGCTAGCGCATCCCGAATTTGCTGCTCTGTTTGAGCGCCAGGTAACATATCTACAGGCGCTGAATCTTTTAACATCACAAGTGTAGGTAATGCTTGTAAACCGATTTGCTGTGCAAGTTGTCCTGCAAGTGCCTGCTCAACATCACAATCTAATGTTGCTACTAATAAATGCTCACCATATTCATGTGCGATTTTTTCTAAAATAGCAGCTTGCTGAAGACACTCTGGGTTTTGCGAAGAGTAAAAAGTAAGTAATACTAATTTTTCAGCGGACGTTTCACCCAATGCTTGCTGCAAATTTTGCTGGGTAAGTTTTATCATATTATTCATTTGATCGATTGCACTATATAAGTATTTAGGTTTTTATATAGTGGCAAACATAACAATTACAAGCCCCACGGGTCGAGGTCATTATGAAATTATCTACTATTTCTGCAGCTTTGTTACTTCTTAGTCCATTCGCGCAAGCAATAACACTAGATTTAAACCTTCAAAAAACCATGCCTGAGATTGAAAAGCTTTATTTAGATTTACATCAATCTCCTGAGCTGTCTTACCACGAAAAACAAACAGGCCAGAAGCTAGCAAAAAAATTAAAGCAACTAGGCTTTACTGTTACAGATAACGTGGGTGGTTTTGGCGTTGTTGGGATTTATAAAAACGGTGATGGCCCAACAGTAATGATCCGCACTGATACTGATGGATTACCAATTGTTGAGCAAACTGGTAAACCCTATGCCTCTAAAGTTACTGTAACAAATGATGCTGGTGCAACCGTTGGCGTAATGCATGGTTGTGGTCATGATATTCACATGAGTTCATTTATTGGCACAGCTCAACAGTTAATGACACATAAAGATCAGTGGCAAGGTACTTTAATGATGGTCGCACAACCAGCAGAGGAAGTAGGTGGTGGTGCAAAAGCCATGCTTAAAGAAGGGCTTTTTACTAAGTACCCTACTCCAGATCATGTTATTGGGTTACATGTAAGTGCCAGTGTTCCTGCTGGTAAAGTCAGTATGAAAACAGAATACACGATGGCTAGTGTTGACTCTGTTGATATTACTGTAAAAGGTAAAGGGGGTCACGGTGCCTATCCACACACAACAATAGATCCAGTTGTGATTGCTTCACGTATTGTGTTGGCACTACAAACAATTACTAGTCGCGAATTGTCACCACTAGAGCCATCAGTGATCACGGTAGGCTCAATTCACGGTGGCTCCAAACACAATGTCATTTCAGATGAAGTAAAACTACAACTTACACTGCGCAGTTATAACCCTGAAGTTCGCTTACAACAAATTGCAGCGATCAAACGAATTTCGAAAGGCATCGCATTAAGTGCGGGACTTGATAAAAGTTTAGCACCTGAAGTATATGTGCATGAAGATGAGTCAATTCCTTCAACATACAATAATCCAACTCAAACCAACTTAGTACGTTCAGCGATTGCTAATGCGATTGGTGAAGACAATGTACTTGAAACTGAAGCTGTAATGGCTGGTGAAGACTTTGGCCTTTATGGTCGTACAGAACAAAATGTACCAATTACTTTGTTTTGGTTAGGGGGTGTTGAACCTAGTCAATATGATGCTGCAATGCAATCTGGCGCAACATTACCTTCTTTACATTCAAGTAAGTTTGCACCTGATTACAAAAAGGCGCTTCCTACAGGGATAACTGCAATGAGTAATGCCGCGGTTGCCCTATTTAACAAAAAGTAGTTTAGGCTGACCTAGCTCTAGGCTTAGCCTTTCTTTTAAAACGTCGCTTTTGCGGCGTTTTTGGTAATTGGGCAAAAACTTCGCTGTCGCACTGTTTGGCTTGATCAACTAAAGCATGTAACTCAGTCAGTAATGGCGTTAAAAATTGCTGATAACTCATATGCTGTTCAGCTATATTCCCTAATGATGCTTCCCACTTAGCAGTTAAGTCAGGGCTAGCAAGCTGCTCAGGTAAAGTGCTAATAAGCGCTTTACCTGTTGCCGTAGCTAAAATATTTTTACCCTGACGCTCTAAAAAGCGGCGCTTAAATAAAAGCTCGAGAATACCTGCCCGTGTAGCCTCAGTACCTAGTCCATCAGTTTCTTTAAGGATCTTTTTAATCTCAGGGTCTTTCACATAGCGGCTGATGCCTGTCATAGCACTTAATAAGGTAGCATCAGTAAAATGTGCTGGCGGTGTAGTCATTTTGTCTACCACGTCCCCCTGATTACAATGCAGCTGCTGACCTTTTTCAAGAGCAGGTAAGGTTTGCTCATCTTTTAACTCTGTTTTGCCCATTAATGTTTTGAAGCCTAAGCTAACATCTTGCTTAGCAGCGGCTTTAAAAAGTCCACCAGCAATCTCGACTGTTACTTTGGTTTCGTTAAAGACATAGTCAGAATAAAACTGGATTAAATAATGACGACAGATCAACCGATAGATTTTTTGTTCATCACTATTTAATGATGCTGAGCGAAGTTGTTTTTCGGTAGGAACAATAGCGTGGTGTGCCGCAACTTTGCTGTCATTAAAACATTTACTCCGCTTGCTGGTGTCAGCTTGCTTGCAAGCTTCACTTGCTTGGCCTTCATTATTAGCAATAGCAGCAATAATACTCGCTGCATCTTTATGATGCTCTTTTGGTAAATAGCGATTATCTGAACGAGGATAAGTAATTAACTTATGACGCTCATACAAGCTTTGGCAGGTATCTAACACCTTTTGTGCAGGCATTGAAAACGCTTTTGCCGCATCGATTTGTAAAGCTGATAAATTATAAGGTAACGGTGCTTGTTGTTTTTTTTGTTTTTGCTCAAGGTCAACCACTTTAGCTGGTTGATTAGTTATACGTGATACAACATTTTCAGCAAGCCCTCTATGTAATACTCTCCCCTCCTCATCTTGATAAGGTTCGCATGCTTTACTTGGTTGCCACTTAGCTGAAAATGTTTGCTGCTGCTCAGTTTCAAGATGAGCTAATACTTCGTAAAAAGGTTTCGCTACAAAGTTAGCTATTTCATTATCACGATTTACAACAAGACCTAAAATAGGTGTTTGAACACGACCTACAGATAACACATTACCAAACCCTGCTTTTTGCCCAGCAAGCGTATAAGCCCGAGTTAGATTCATGCCAAATAACCAATCAGCACGTGAGCGAGCTAATGCAGACACACTCAAGGGAATAAAATCGCGATTCGACTTTAAATTATTAAGTGCTTTTTTAACTGCACTTAAGTTTAAATCGCTTATTAATAGTCGTTGAATTTGCTGTTTTTTGGCTTTGCTCAGTTTGACCTGCTCGATCACTTCATCAACCAATAGCTGGCCTTCACGGTCAGGGTCGCCAGCATGAACGATTACGCTTGCCTGCTTAATAAGCTTTTTTAATACGGTGAGTTGTTTACGTGTTTTTGCTTTAGGTTTTAATTGCCATTGCTCAGGCACAATAGGTAAATGCTCGAATCGCCACTTTTTAAAACTTGTGTCGTAATCATCTGGCTCGGCTTGTTCAAGTAAATGCCCTATACACCAAGAGACACAATCACCATTACCAAGCTCTATATAACCATCCTGTTTTTTATGAGGTTTAGGCAGTGCATCCGCAATGGCTCGCGCCAATGACGGTTTTTCGGCAATGTAAAGTTTCATAACGCAACACTAATACTGTTTTTATAAACAGTATTCTAGCACAGGAATTTTAACTTAGGAATGGCTTACGCCTGCTGCCGGCGTCGGGTGAAAAGGTAAATAAGAGGTAGATAACACACAACCACTGTACCAACATTGATTAAAGGTAACAGGGTTTTATACATATAGGTGCTGTACGATAAGTCCCAAAGATGACGATCGACTAAACGAAACAACTGTAATATGGGAGCCATTATAACGACCAGTTGCCCTAAAGCACTTTGCCATAAATAGACTTTGTCTTTAATCCCCAAGTAGGCAATTAAGGCCATCCAAGCAATATCATTAAAAGCCCACACAACATAGCGCCACACATAAATATCATCAAATGCTTTTAGAGCAGAATAAATAAGAGTTCCGAACAAGAAGAAGGCTGCCGTGATAACAGCAAAGTAAAGTGCGGGCCAATCTTTACGAAGATAAAATACAAAAATAGCCGGGCTCAGAATGAACACCCAGCTATGATCTAATGTCACAATGACAGAATCAATCCAATGAGGCAAAGTTACTCACCTTGCGTTTTACCATCATCATTGTCATCGCCACCGCCGCCATTACCTGGCATATAGCTGTACTTATCAACTTTTTTCATTTTTATACTCCATTACATGTGTTAATGAAGTTTCACTTTAATTGATTTATTGTCTTACATCAATAGGGTCAGATTCGTGAGCTTTACCTTGCATGATAGATATTTCGACACGACGATTCCGCTTGCGATCTTCATCAGTCACATTCGGTACAAGAGGCCTAGTTTCTGCGTGACCTACAACCATCATACGAGATTTATCAAAACCAGGGGCTTTTTCCATTTCGCTTGCAACGGCAACTGCACGTTTTGAAGATAAATCCCAATTATTAGTATAAAGCTCATTTGATACTTGGAAGTCGTCAGTATGTCCTGACACGGTTATTTCACCCGGCACATCTTTTAATAGTGTCGCAATATCACGAATAATAGGCTTAAACTTAGGCTGTAAAAAGGCGCTGCCAGATGGGAATGAGCCATTCTCACGGATGCGAATAATAATTTGTTGACCTAATGACTCAAGTTCAATCGCACCATCCATAATTTGCTGTTCAAGCTGCTGGGCAATTTTCTTCACAAGCTCATTAGTCTGTTCTTGGTCAGCCGCAGAAATTGACTGCTCCAATGCTTGTTGCTGAGCCGTACTTTGCGATTCACCACCACGCTTATTACCACGTTGCTCTTGACGACCACCGGCAGAGCTTTCATCACCAGCTTGAAACTCAAGCATTTGCTGAGTCATTTCTACAGTTTGTTGTTGAATCGTTTCGATAGGGGTAGGTTCAGGTTTACCTGGGGTAAACTCCATTGCTATTACCGAGGTCCCTTTTGGAATATCTTTTACTTCAATTTTGTTTTGCACACCAAATGCAAACTTCATTGAACCAGCAATTTGCTTAAACTTCAGTACATCCATTTCCGAGAAAGCAAGTAAGAGTACAAAGAAGCACATTAATAATGACATTAAATCTGCGAAGGTTCCCATCCAGGCTGGTAAACCTGGTGGTGGACATTTGCACTCTTGATCGGACATGCCCTACTCCTCGGTATCAACTTTACGTTTTGATTCAGCTAGGTAATTTTTCAATATACCTTCAATGACTTTCGGATTTTGGCCATCTTGAATACCTAGTACGGCATCGAGAATTAAGCGTTGGTTAAGAGCTTCTTCATCTTTACGTAGTTCTAGCTTTACCTGAATAGGAATTGCTACAACGTTTGCTAAGAAAGCACCATATAATGTTGTTAAAAGTGCAACCGCCATCGCAGGACCGATTGCTTTCGGGTCATCCATGTTTGATAGCATAGCAACCAGACCTATTAGCGTACCGATCATACCCATCGCAGGGGCAATATCAGCAAGTGACTTGAATAAGCCTGCGCCAAGTTCATGACGATTAGCGGTGAGAGAAATATCTTTTTGCAGCGTGGCACGAACAACATCAGCATCATGACCATCCACTAACATATCCACCCCTTTACGCATAAAACCGTTGGGGATTTCGGCTTCTTCTAATGCTAGAAAACCACCTTTACGTGCTGAGTCAGCTAATTCTACTGCTTTTTCAATTAATTCTTCTGGAGATTCGATTTTGAACATAAAGGCTTTAGCAGCCACTTTACCTATGCCCAAAAATTGCCCCATGGTGAAATTCGATAACACGATAAAAATCGAACCACCAAATACAATGACCACCGAAGGCGTGTTGTAAAACATTGCAACTTGGCCGTCACTACTTAACACCATCGACATAGCAATTAAGCCTATGGCACCAAGAATACCTATTATGGTTGCTAAATCCACATACCCCTCCAGAGGAACAATTACACGACACCCTCAGGCATCAAATTTTTATTATTAACTGCTTATCGGCAAGCAATTGAAATACTTAAATCATTAAATGAATTAATTATATTTTAATGTAAGATTTTTAAGCTACAAGTTTAAGCTGTATGTAAAAGCGTAAAAATAACATATTGAAAATGGATTATGCGTAAAAAAACACATCATTCTTTGACCTAGTTTAGCATTCCCCCTAAAATTGGCCTCACTTTCTAACAGCTATCGAGGCCACAATGGCAACAAAGAAACCAGAAAACTTAAGCTTTGAAGAAGCGCTGGATGAATTATCTCAAATAGTTGCACAAATGGAGCAAGGTGAATTGTCTTTAGAACAATCACTAAAACAATTTGAACGTGGTATTGCGCTGGCGAATGCTTCATCTGGTAAGTTGCAACAAGCCGAACAAAAAGTTGCCATCTTAATGGGTAACGATAGCCAAGCTCCTCTTAGCAATTTTGATTCAAACTTGGACTAATTAAGTGCAACTAAAAGAACAATTACAACGCGCTCGAGAAGACGTTGAGGCACATTTAAATCGCTATTTCGCACAGCCACTTAATACCGAAAAGAACATTAAAGAAGCTACTCATTATGGTGTTTTAAATGGTGGTAAGCGCTTACGTCCTTACCTTGTATATGCGACGGGCCGAATGATGGGTGCTAACAAGGCCGATCTCGATATTCTTGCTGCTGCCATTGAATGTATTCATAGCTACTCATTAGTCCATGATGACCTACCTGCAATGGATGACGATGACTTAAGACGTGGTCGTCCCACCTGTCATATTGTCTATGGTGAAGCGCAAGCAATACTCGCAGGTGATGCATTACAAACACTGGCATTTGATTTAATCGCCAACCACCGATTTTCAGTTCCTGCGAGCCAGCAGGTAAAAATGATAGCCTCGTTAAGCAAAGCCTCAGGTATTGAAGGTATGGTAGGTGGACAGGCACTGGATATAGAAGCGACTGATAAAGAAATTAGCGTGTCTCAGCTAGAGCGTATTCATCAGTTAAAAACGGGCGCCTTACTAAACTGTGCAATTACACTTGGTGCATTAAGTGCTAATAGCTGCGATGAACATACTCTAAAGCAGTTGAACTTATTCGGCCAAGCAATAGGTCTGGCTTTTCAGGTACAAGACGATATCCTAGATGTAGAAGCTGATACTGAAACATTAGGTAAGCCACAAGGTTCAGATATTGCCGCCAATAAAGCAACTTACCCTGCTTTATTGGGAATGGCAGGTGCAAAGCAAAAAGCACAAGACTTACTAGCTCAAGCTCATCAAGCTCTTGAGGCAATTGATTACGACACCAGCGAACTGGCAAGCCTTGCTAGCTATATCGTTGAACGTAATTATTAATGCCTAAAAAAGAAAGACAAAATAACTAAAAAATCAGAGCAGCAATGGGCTATAATGCACTCTGGTTAGCGAAGGATGTATATAAAATCATGACACTTGATAGTAGCAAGTATCCATTATTAAGTTTGGTTGACGAACCAGCACAACTGCGTGATTTAGCGCAAGACAAGTTACCTGCGTTTAGTAAAGAGTTACGCGAATACCTACTTAACTCAGTTTCGCAAAGTAGTGGTCATTTAGCATCAGGTTTAGGCACTGTTGAACTAACGGTTGCGCTTCATTATGTTTATAACACGCCTGAAGATCGTTTAGTATGGGACGTGGGTCATCAAGCATACCCACACAAAATCTTAACTGGTCGTCGTGACCAAATGCATACTATTCGTCAAAAAGACGGCTTACACCCTTTCCCATTCCGTGAAGAAAGCCCTTACGACACCTTCAGTGTAGGTCATTCGAGCACTTCAATTTCGGCTGCACTAGGTATGGCCATTGCTGCTGAAAAAGAAGGTAAAGATCGTAAAACAGTTGCTGTTATTGGCGATGGTGCGATTACTGCAGGTATGGCATTTGAAGCGATGAACCACATGGGTGATGTAAACCCTAATGTGCTAATTATCTTAAATGATAATGAAATGTCGATCTCTGAAAACGTGGGTGCACTAAACAATCACTTTGCACGTATTTTGTCTGGTAGCTTCTACACCAATATTCGTGAAGGTAGCAAAAAACTTCTTTCAGGCTTACCACCTGTGAAAGAGCTTGCCAGTCGAATGGAAGAACATTTAAAAGGTATGGTCATTCCAGGTACTTTCTTTGAAGAGTTAGGCCTAAATTACATCGGCCCAATCGATGGTCATGATGTTAATATGTTGGTCGATACCTTACGTAACATGCGTAACCTTAAAGGTCCGCAGTTACTGCATATCAAAACACAAAAAGGTAAAGGTTATAAACCTGCTGAAGCGGATCCAATTGGCTACCATGGCGTACCAAAATTTGATCCTAGCATGTCTAAATTACCAAAATCAAAACCTGGCGCGGCTACATTTTCTAATGTATTTGGTGACTGGTTATGCGATATGGCAGCACAAGACGACAAGCTGATGGCAATTACCCCAGCGATGCGTGAAGGTTCTGGCATGGTGCGCTTTTCTAAAGAGTACCCTGCGCAATACTTTGATGTAGCTATTGCTGAACAACATGCTGTAACGCTTGCAGCTGGCCTTGCCTGTGAAGGCTTAAAACCTGTTGTTGCTATTTATTCAAGCTTTTTGCAACGCGCTTACGACCAACTTATCCACGATGTGGCATTACAAAACTTACCTGTTTTATTTGCTATTGACCGTGCAGGAATTGTAGGTGCAGATGGTGAAACTCACCAAGGAGCCTATGACTTGAGCTTTATGCGTTGTATTCCTAACATGATTATCATGGCACCAAGCGATACTAATGAGTGTCGCCAAATGTTGTATACAGGTTACCAATGCAATCAACCTGTTGCTGTTCGTTACCCTCGAGGTAGTGCGGGTAATTGTGACGTTGAATCGACAATGAGCGCGATTGAAATTGGTAAAGCGCGTAGCATCAAGCTAGGTAGCAAAGTGGCAATCTTGTCGTTTGGTACGCTATTAGAGAACGCCAAAGTAGTCGCCGATGAACTTAACTCAACAGTGATTGATATGCGCTTTATTAAGCCTCTTGATACTGATGCTATTAGCGAATTACTAGCTAGCCATGATGTGATTGTTACCTTAGAAGACAACGCCATTGCGGGTGGTGCAGGTTCTGCTGTGAATGAGCACCTAGCTGCAATTAAGGCTAACGTGTCTATCTTAAACTTAGGTATTCCAGATGAATTCATTAAGCATGGCACGCAAGATGAAATGCACGCCGAAATGGGCTTAGATGCTAATGGCATCTTAGCTAGCATCAAAGAGTTCATGGCTTAAGCCAAACAGCATTCACAAAAAAGGAGCTTTAAAGCTCCTTTTTTAATACCAATCCGCTTAATTAAGTAGTCTATTTTGAGGCAATTAAACCTCGTTGATAGCAAGGCAAAAATTTCGTTATTTAGTTGTTCTAAATGAGAAATTTTTAACGCAGTTAGCGACAGGTTTAATCCCTCAAAATGATTAAGTATTATTGCGGGTTGGTATAATACCAATAGAAACTCTATCGCATCCAAATTTTTATATCGGCTAAGCCATTAGCTTGTAATGCACTGAGCTGCTGATCAACATTATTGCTTTGCTCGAACTCAAAGGCATCTAATTGCTCATCAAAGGTAATGTTTGCAACACCATCACCACCACGCTTTTTAACTTGATGTAATGCGATATCAGCAAGATTGACTGAAGTTTCCCAACCAATAACTTGTCCACCCAATAAAGGTAATGGGTAGAAAGACCAGCCAATCGACGCAGTAATGGTGGTTGACTCACCATTTGGTAATCTAAATGGATTTGCTGCAATCGCTTCACATAAATCAGCAACATAATTGTCTATCGCTGTACGTTTGAAATCACGTAGTAAGAGTAAAAACTCATCACCACTCCAACGTGCGACATAGTCAGAACCTTGTGTACGGCTATTAAGTAAGGTTGCCATTTGCTGTAAACAGCTATCGCCTGCAAGTGGCCCATAAGCATCATTAATTCGGCTAAAGTTATCAAAGTTAATGATCAACAATACCAATGATTTGCCCTGCGCTTGTAATGACTGCGAGTTTCGCTGGAAGTGCTCGATATCTTTTGGTAGTTGATCAAACAAGAAACGGCGGCTACGTAATCCAGTAAGCTCATCAGAATGGCTAACTAACTTAAGCTGTGAATTTACTTGATTAAGCTTATCGTTGGCTTCACGAAGCTCAACAGTTCGTTCTGTTACTAAGCTCTCAAGAGCTAATTGTTTACGTTTCTCTTGCGCTCTAAATACCCAGAACACAAGATAAAACAATAAAATAAAGCTGCTGGTGATCAAAAGTCTGAAATAGATAGTCTCGTCAAAGCGACGCGGCACCACAAAACTATACTCAGTACGACGTGCTTTTTGCCAATCTTCACCACGGCGTTTTGCTTCAAGCTGGAATAAAAAAGAACCCGGCGGTAAGTTGGTATAAATTGCCTCACGACGAGTATTAGCATAACGCCAGTCACTGTCCAAGCCACTTAAGCGGTAACGGAACTCAATACTTGAAGGGGCATAATAATCAATCGCAGTATATTTTAATGTCACATCACGCTCATCAATTTGCAGCTCAGGTTTATTACCTAAGGTTGCCGTACTTAAATGACGAAGCGGCGTGATCAGGCTTTCAATACGAGGTTTCAGAGCTTGCACACCAAAGAGCTCAACACTCTTTGGAATTTCAACAACACCTTGTAGGCTTGGGTACCAAATAGAGTTACCTGTATCTGCCACAGCATCATGGCCAAGACCGGCACAACATTGACTAGCTTTACCATCGAGCTGACGGTCAAACGATGAGATCACTTGTTCTACTTTTAAGCTCTCAATGTCAGTACCAAACTGCTCTACCGGCATGCGATATACGCCTTTCATGGTACTTACCCAAATACGCTTTAACTGCTTATCGTAAACGAGACTAAAAATAGACCCATACGGTAGACCATCGGTCGCATCTAACTGACGCCACTGACCTTTGGTACTGCGATAAAATAGACCATCGTTAAGTGAGCCTATTAATATCCCCACCCCTTCAATATTTAAAATACTGGTGACGTAAGCACTTTCTAAACTAGTTTGGTCGCCAATTTTCTCAATACCTCGGTCGGTAAAGTAATAAGCCCCTTTACTGGTACCAATTAAGCCAAAGTTTTGCTCATCAAGAACATAGGTTATAAATTTACTGCTTAAGAATGCATTGTAAGCAAATGGTGTTAAACCACCATAACTTAAGCGATACATACCTCGGCCAGTACCAAGCCAAAAACCGCCTTTGCTAGAACGGCTAATTGCGAATACAGGGTTATCTCGTAGCGCTCGCCCAGGGACTGTATATAAGTTTTGGTTTTCGTAATAAAACACACCGCGACCAGTTGCGATGTACAAACGGTCACCATCAAATTGTAAGTCGTGCACCGCAGCTCGACCAAATTGATTACTCGGAATTTGATTTACAAAATTTTTGTTATAATCGAAGTAGCCAACACCACTTCGATTGGCCACCCATAATTTGCCATCAGGTGCTTGGCTAATAGCCATCACCGCTTCTGTCATATTTGAAATAGCAGAGTGACGTTCAATACGCCCCTCATGAGCAAGCCATAAACCTTCACTGAAGCTTGCCAGCCAAATATTATTTTGATTATCACGAAAGATATCAGCAAACCAAATACTCTGATCTAGCTGACTTGGCTCAACCCATTGCCAATCACCTGAGTTATCACGAAATAACAGCCTGCCATAGGTCGAAATCCATAACGCCCCATCAGAGTCACTCATAAACTTATAAACAGCAGAGTTACTCGCATTTGGAAGTGGGAATGGACGCAGCTCATCATCTAAATCAAGAAAATAAGCACCTAGCTCTGAGGCTAGGTATAAGTTACCTTCAAGCCAAGCCATATCATGAATAATGGTTTGTGCTAATCGTTCAGGTAATGACACTTTTGCAGTGAGTTCTAATCGTAATTTTGCAAAGTCAGAAGAGGTATTAGTTAAGCGCAGTAAGTGACGCTCATTAACCAGCCAAATACCTTCTGGCGACAAAGCCATTTGACTCACTGAACCAACAATTTGCGTAATTGCAGTGGCATTAGATACCGGTACGATTAACGCTGAGTTTTGATTTAGTGTGACTTGATTTCGAGCAACATAATAAAGGCCGTTCGCGGCAATCCAGATACTACCTTTGGAGTCTTCAAGAATATCCCGCACAGGGCCTTTGACGTTAAAGGTTTGCGACATCATAGTTTTAGGATCAAGTGTCACCAAGCCATTTTTGGTACCTACCCAAAGTAATCCAGTGCTATCAACCAATAACTTATTAATACCGTTACTTGGCAGGAAGTCGCTATTTTGCGTATTGAAGTTGGTGAAAGTATTACCATCAAATCGGCTTAATCCAAACTGTGTGCCTAGCCACATATAGCCTTGCTCATCTTGAGCAATACTTTTTAAAGATTGTGATGGCAAGCCATTTTGGATGTTCCACTGTTTAACGACATAGTCAGTAATAGATGCAAACACAGGCATGCTGCAAAGCATCAACAAACAGACAACTAGAAATCGCATCATATACTTGCCACCAAGTAACACTTAACTCATCGTTTAAAAAGGCAAATAGCCAGCTTTAAACAAGGCTTGAACACAAATTAATGAAAATATACCTGCTAAAATATCATCAGCCATGATGCCCAAGCCACCGTGTAAACGTCTATCGAGAATTCTGATAGGACCTGGTTTAGCGATATCAAAAAAACGAAACAACAAAAAACCAACCAACAGTGACTGCCAATTCAGTGCAGCACCAATCATGGTGATATAATAACCAGCAACTTCATCCCAAACAATGGCAGGATGATCGTGTACCCCTAAGTCATCTGCCGTTTTACCACATGCCCAAATACCAAATACGCTGATCACGATTGCAAACACAATCTGTAACCATAGCGGGAAGTACATTGTGGTAAAAATAAACGGCAATGCAGCAAAGGTACCAAAGGTGCCTGGAGCTTTAGGCGCAAGGCCTAAGCCAAAACCCAAACCAAAAAATTGGTGTGGGCGTTTTAAATTGAATAAACGGTTATTGCTCAAACCGGCTCCTTCGTGAAGTGCTGAAAACCCTTGCCTTGATAGTTAAATTTTTCACCATCAAGTAATAGTTCTATGTCACTTTCGCCACTTTTAATTTGCCCAACACAACTTGCTTCAACACCATACTGGCGCAACTTCATATCAACCATGCTTTTATTACTTTCAGGCACAGTAAACAGCAACTCATAATCGTCACCGTAATTTAAGATATAATCAAACTGCTCTGCACGTGGAATTGAAGAGTTTAGTGCATCAGAGACTGGCACTTTATCGACATTGATCACAGCACTGACTTGCGATAGCGCTAAAATATGTCCTAAATCAGCTAATAAGCCATCAGATATATCAATCGCCGCAGAGGCTGCACCTCGTAACACCTGCCCCGCTGCAACACGCGGAGTCGGGTAATCAAAGCGATTATTTAAATAATTTAAATGTTCAGGGGCAATATCAAGTCCTTGTTTACGAGCTTCAATTGCCACACCAGCATCACCTAATGGGCCTGTTACATAAATCCAATCGCCAACTTTAGCACCACTACGACGTAGTGCTTTGCCTTCAGGTACGATGCCTTTAGCACAAATTGTAATAGTTAAAGGGCCTTGGGTGGTATCACCGCCAATGATCTGCACATTGAAGTACTCTGCAATTTCATGCATACCTTCGGTGAACTCTTCAAGCCATTCTATGTTTACTTCTGGCAAAGTTAAGCCAACCGAAATCCACGTTGGTTCTGCACCCATAGCCGCCAGATCACTTAAGTTAACAGCTAAAGCTCGATGCCCAAGAGCACGAGGAGAGATGTCATCAAAAAAGTGTACCCCCGCAACTAACGTGTCTGTTGTTACTGCCAATTGGCAGTTTTCAGGCACAGATACCAAGGCACAATCGTCACCAATACCTAGGTTCACATCATGGCGAATAATACCACGGCCTTTAAAGTAACGATTGATTAATTCAAATTCCTTCATACACAAAAAAGCCGGCCCAAGCCGGCTCTCCTTTTACGGTGCTACTTACTTACGCAGTTCTTTCACTGCTTTATCAAGTACACCGTTGACAAACTTATGACTGTCTTCAGCACCAAACATCTTAGCAAGCTCAATGCCTTCATTGATTGCTACTTTGTAAGGTACGTCTTCACGGAATTTCAGCTCATAGCCAGACAGACGTAAAATTGCTTTTTCGACCATGTCTAACTCATCTGCTGGGCGTGCTAAATGTGGCGCAACGATTTCATCTAATTGCTTACAGTTAACAACAACACCGCGTGCTAGGTCTTTGAAATATTCGACGTCGATCTTAGTCACATCATTTTCAATTAACATTTGCTGTTCAATATCAGCAATCGGGTTACCGCTTAACTGCCAAGAGTATACGGCTTGAAGTGCTAAGATACGTGCTTTACGTCTTGCTGCTGGTTTCACAGAGATTCCTTAAACTTAAATTTTGTCTAACACATTAACCATTTCAAGCGCACCTAAAGCAGCTTCGCCGCCTTTATTACCCATTTTGGTACCTGCGCGCTCAATTGCTTGCTCAATGCTTTCAGTGGTTAATACGCCAAATGCAACCGGGATATCATACTCAAGAGATACTTGCGCAAGACCTTTGTTTGATTCGCCAGCGACTAAATCAAAGTGTGGCGTACCACCTCTGATCACTACGCCTAAAGCGATGATTGCATCGTGTTCTTTCTTTGCTGCAACGCGTTTCGCTGCTAAAGGTAATTCAACGGCACCTGGTACGTAAACAACAGTAATGTCGTCTTCAGATACGCCACCTGTGCGCTTAAGCTCATCAACAGCGCCTGCTAATAGGCTGCTACCAATAAAGTCATTAAAGCGAGAAATGACAATGGCAAACTTTTTGCCCGGTGCGTATTTGTTACCTTCAATAATTTTCATTTAATAACCCTAAAAAATAAGTTTAAGCGGTTGCGATTGCGCAAAAATTACGGCGCATAATACCACAAAAATATAAAAGTAGCCTAGTAAATCTGTTTTCCAACAATTTGCCTAATTATGACTGCGGCTCAACGTAGTCAACCACTTCTAAGTGGAAACCAGATAACGCATGGTACTTTTTAGGACGGCTCATCAAGCGCATCTTTTCAATACCTAAATCAGCAAGGATCTGTGAACCCACCCCCACAGTACGCGATGTACCTTGGAATTTACGGTGACTAACATTTTCGCCAGCATCTTGTGCAGCAAATGCTTTAACGGTTGCTTCTAGGTCTTCCGTTGATTCTTGCTTACCTAAAATAACCAGTACGCCGTTGTGCTCAGCGATATAAGCCATAGCATCTGATAAGCCCCAGCTACGATCAGCACTTCTATCTGATAATAAGATGTCATTGAAGGTACTTTGTAAGTGAACACGAACTAACGTCGGCTCATCTTTAGATACTTCACCTTTTTGTAGGACATAGTGAAGTTGACCATCAATGGTGTCTTTGTAAGTAACTAAATCAAATTCGCCGTGATCAGTTGGCAATTTACACTTGGCAACACGCTCGATGGTGGTTTCGTTTAGGTTTCTGTATTCGATTAAATCTGCAATAGTGCCAATCTTTAAGTCATGCTCTTTAGCAAATATTTCAAGATCTGGGCGACGTGCCATAGTGCCATCAGCATTTAAGATTTCAACAATCACTGATGAAGGCTCAAGGCCCGCTAAACGCGCTAAATCACAACCCGCTTCGGTATGACCCGCTCGAGTTAGCACGCCACCTGGCTGCGCCATAATAGGAAAGATATGCCCCGGTTGAACAATATCGCTTGGCACGGCACCTTTAGCAATAGCAGCTTGTACTGTACGAGCACGATCAGCTGCAGAAATACCTGTCGTTACGCCTTTCGCCGCTTCAATAGACATGGTGAAGTTAGTCGAAAAAGCAGCACCATTATTTTTAACCATGAGTGGTAACTCTAACTGTTGACAACGCTCTTGTGTCATAGTTAAACAAATTAAACCACGGCCATGCGTTGCCATAAAGTTGATGGCATCTGCACTGATATGCTCTGCTGCGATGATTAAATCGCCTTCATTTTCTCTGTCTTCATCGTCCATTAAAATAACCATTTTACCGGCTTTAATGTCATCGATAATTTCTTGCGCGCTGTGTAAATTCATAATATGCCCATGAGAGTATTATTAATAGTGACTATCTTTGCTTATTTAATAAAGCCAGCTTGTGCTAGCAAGCTCATTGATATGTCTGAACGGGAAGGTTGTTCGGCCCCTTTTATTAGGCGCTCTAAATAGCGAGCAATCTGGTCAACTTCTAAGTTCACCTGAGTACCCACCTGAAATTCTGCAATCGTTGTTTGTTCAGCGGTATGCGGAACAATAGTAAGCTTAAAGCGGTTTTGTTCGACCTCATTGACCGTTAAGCTAATGCCATCAATACATACCGAACCTTTGTACGGAATGTATTTCATTAAATCATTGTCTGTACTTAACCAGTACTCTGTTGCACGGGCATTAGGACTGATACTTTCTACAGTCGCAATACCATCAACATGACCTGATACTAAATGCCCGCCTAGGCGAGAAACGGGTTGCATGGCTTTTTCGAGGTTGACTGTTTGTCCTTTTTTATAATGCGCAAACCCAGTTAAGCTGATTGTTTCGTTAGATAAGTCAGCACTAAAACCATCGCTATGTTTAGCGACAACCGTTAAACACACACCATTAGTGGCAATACTGTCACCGAGCTTGACGTCTTTCATATCCAAATTAGTGCTTTGAATACGAATAGCCAGATCGCCTTGCTTTTGTGTTAGTTCAACAATTTTACCTGTTGCTTCAATAATTCCAGTAAACATAGTGCTACTCTTTATTTTTCAATTTTTGTGGCTTGCTTTGCTTTGTAGCTGTTAAGCGAATATCGTCGCCAATCATCACTGTATCAGTAAAGGTCAGTTCAGTGATATCACTCATCACGGTAACTTCTGCAAAGTTTAGTAAGCTTTTGCCCATATCACCTATTAACTTAGGGGCAATATAAACGATGTATTCGTCAATTAAATCCTGCTCAGCAAACACCCCTGCAAGGGTCGCTCCTGCTTCGAGCCATATCTGATTAAATTGTAGTTCAGCAAGACGCTTTAAAACCGCGGATAAATCAACTTTATTATTAACTGCTGGTACAACTTCGTGTTTAACAAAGTGAGGCCATTGATGTTGTTTATCAAGCGATGTAGTGAAAATAATCACCGGACTTTCAATGCTAAATAATGTAAGTTCAGGCGTTAACCTATTTTGTGAATCAATAATCACTCGAGTAGGCTGGCGCAAAGGCAAGGATGTAGGCATAGCAAATGGCAGTTCATCAACGCGCACATTGAGTTTTGCATTATCAGTAATGACTGTGTCAGCCCCCGTCAAGATAGCGCAACTTTGCGCACGATATGCTTGCACATCTTGGCGCGCTTTAGGACCAGTAATCCATTTACTTTGACCATTATTTAGCGCGGTTTTGCCATCTAAACTACAGGCCATTTTACAAGTCACATATGGTACCCCTGTTTCCATACGCTTTAAAAAGCCTTTGTTTAGGTCACGCGCTTGTTGCTCAAGTAAACCGGATGCCACTGAAATACCAGCATCGGCTAAAATCTGTAGACCACGACCACTCACCGCAGGGTTAGGATCGACCATGGCAGCAATAACCTTACTGACACCAGCTGCTTTTAAACCTTCGGCACAAGGCGGAGTGCGTCCATAATGACTACAAGGCTCTAAAGTTACATATGCTGTGGCGCCTTTCGCATTGTCGCCAGCCACAGCCAAGGCATTTACTTCAGCATGGCCCTGCCCTGCTAGTTGATGAAACCCTTCACCGACTATTTCGCCATCTTTAACCAGTACACAGCCAACATTAGGGTTTGGAGTCGTGGTAAAACGCCCTTGTTTAGCAAGCTCAATGGCACGCGCCATATAAGCAATATCAAGCTCTGTGAATGACATAGTTAATCACCTAAACGAGCGATTTCTTCACCAAACTCGCGAATATCTTCAAATGAACGATATACAGATGCAAAACGCACATAGGCCACTTTGTCGAGTTTCTTCAGTGACTCCATGATGCACTCGCCAATTAAATGGCTAGATATTTCACGCTCACCAGTAGCACGAAGTTGAGATTTAATAATGTTAACGACTTCGTCGACCTGCTCAGTGCTAACTGGGCGTTTCTCTAAAGCGCGATGCAAGCCATTGAGTAACTTATCTTCGTTAAATGGTTCGCGACTACCGTCTTGCTTAATCACTCTTGGCATCACAAGTTCAGCGCCTTCAAAGGTGGTAAAGCGCTCATGGCATTCGTTACATTCACGTCGACGTCTAACTTGGTGACCACCGCCAACAAGTCGAGAATCAATTACTTTGGTATCTTTTGCGGTGCAAAAAGGGCAATGCATAGGGTTCAACTTCCGTTTATAAAAAACAAAAAAAGGCCGCTTACTAAGCGGCCTTTATAATAGCAAAAAACAACGCTATTGTTATCTTAATTACGGTTTAACCAGTAATTAAGCGTAAACTGGTAATTTTTTACAGATAGCTTTAACTTTCTCTTTTACTTCTGCTTGTACAGACTCATCGTTGATGTTGTCTAATACGTCACAGATCCAGCCTGCAAGCTCTTTTGACTCAGCTTCTTTGAAACCACGGCGAGTAATAGCCGGAGAACCAATACGAAGACCAGACGTTACGAACGGTGAACGTGGGTCGTTTGGTACTGAGTTTTTGTTAACAGTGATGTTAGCGTTACCTAGTGCAGCGTCAGCATCTTTACCTGTGATATCTTTGTCAATTAGGTCAAGAAGGAATAAGTGGTTGTCTGTTTTACCAGAAACAACTTTATAGCCACGCTCTTGAAGTACTTCAACCATAGCTTGAGCGTTCTTAACAACTTGTGCTTGGTACGCTTTGAACTCTGGCTGTAATGCTTCTTTGAAAGCAACCGCTTTAGCAGCGATGATGTGGCATAAAGGACCACCTTGACCACCAGGGAAAACAGCACTGTTTAGCTTTTTGTAGATCTCTTCATCACCACATGCAGAAACGATTAGACCGCCACGAGGGCCTGCTAATGTTTTGTGAGTTGTCGTAGTAACAACGTGTGCATGAGGAATTGGGCTTGGGTATACACCCGCTGCGATAAGACCAGCAACGTGAGCCATATCTACGAATAAATATGCACCAACTTTATCAGCGATTTCACGGAATTTAGCCCAGTCAACAACGCCTGAGTATGCAGAGAAACCAGCGATGATCATTTTTGGCTTATGCTCTAATGCAAGTGCTTCAACTTGAGCGTAATCAATTTCGCCAGTTTCGTCATTTAGGCCGTATTGAATTGCATTATACGTTTTACCAGAAAAGTTAACGTGTGAACCGTGAGTTAAGTGACCACCATGAGCTAAGCTCATACCTAGTACTGTATCATGCGGCTGAAGAAGAGCTTGGAAAACAGCTGCGTTTGCTTGTGAACCCGCATGCGGTTGGACGTTAGCGTAATCTGTGCCGAATAATTCGTTTGCACGATCAATTGCTAGTTGCTCAACAACGTCAACATGCTCACAACCGCCATAGTAACGTTTGCCTGGGTAACCTTCAGCGTATTTGTTGGTAAGCTGAGAACCCTGCGCTTCAAGTACGCGTGGGCTACAGTAGTTTTCAGACGCGATCAGTTCGATGTGCTCTTCTTGACGAGCCGTCTCTTTAGTGATGGCTGCAAATAACTCTGGATCGAAATCCGAAATATTCATGCTACGTTCTAACATGGGGTCTCCTAAGGCAACGTGTATGGTGTTTTTTGAAGGCTGTATTGTACGCTTAAAACGCACTTTTGCCTATCTTGTAAAGATGAACATATTTAAACAGGGATTGAATTTATTTCACAGTGTTTTAATAATGATATTTTTTTATTGATACATAAAAAAAAATTATAGATTTAAAATATTACATATATTTTTAAAATGTCACTCTAGATAAAATTATCAACGCTTTATTGCGTTTCAATAGAAGCGAACTAAGCTTATATTCCTAGTCAATATCAAGGATGGTATAAGTACATGTTAGCTAAACCTATATATGAATTAGTCCCCTACGGATACTTCTTTCTCGGCATGAGCTGCATCACATTAGCAAATAATTATGTACCAACATTAATTGGTGTAACTTTATTTTTATTAGGCGCTAACATTTGGCGAATGCGCTCAGAAGCTAGAAGAACAGATCATATAAGCCAGCGAGTTAAACAAAAAAAGTCCAACTACTACTATGAATTTAAACCATTTATTATTTTTATTTCGGCTTTCACTTTGATGCAATGGACACAAAATGAATTAGTCTCAGTGATCAGTATTTTGCTATGTATTGCTGCGGTGGTCATTTTATGCATGCGAGTTTTAAACCGTCATAGTCATTCATTACTTCATTAAAAAAGAGCGGCTTCGCCGCTCTTTTTTTAGTATTAAGCTAATTTATTTAGCAGCTCTGTTCGAAGCAATTGATAATCAAACTTAATATCTTCAGCCAAACACTGCTTTGCCAATGCATCAGCAAGCGGTTTTGGCATTGGCAGTTCAATGTCTAAAATTTGCTCTACACTGTCTTTGAATTTAGCAGGGTGTGCGGTCGCTAAAAATATACCTGCACTACCGTCGGCTAGATTTTCTTTCAAGCCTTGATAAGCAATTGCAGTATGAGGTTCTGCGATATAACCAGTTTGATGAATTTTTTTCATCACCTCTTTTGTTTCTTCTTCACCAACACAGCTTGAATAAAAGTCATCATAGCTAAACCATTCGTTATCTAGCATAAATTGAACGCGTGGCCAGTTATTCGGTTTACTCACATCCATTGCGTTCGATAAAGACTCAAGTGTGTCATTTGGCGCCCACTCTTTATTTCGCAAGAAGCGTGGCACAGTGTCGTTTTGATTAGTTGTGGCACTTAATTTAGCAACAGGCATTCCAAGTACAGCACCAATCATCGCCGCACATACATTACCAAAGTTACCACTAGGTACTGAGATATGCGCTTTACTACGCTGCTCTTTTGGTAATTGCGCAATTGCTTCAAAGTAATAGCATACTTGCGCAACTAAACGACTGATGTTGATTGAATTCGCTGAGTTTAAACCTAGCTTTTGTTTAATTTCATCGTCTAAGAAAGCTTGTTTTACCATACTTTGGCAGTCATCAAAGCTACCATCAACGGCGTAGCAGTGAATGTTATTACCTAAAGTAGTGAATAGTTTTTGCTGCGCTAATGATATTTTACCTTTTGGGTATAAGATCACGACATCTATATTTGGCTTGTTATAAAATGCATGAGCAACGGCTGCGCCAGTATCGCCCGATGTGGCCGTTAAAATAGTGACTTTTTCGCCTTGGTTAAATTGGGCAAGACACTCAGCCATAAAACGACCGCCAAAGTCCTTAAAAGCAAGCGTTGGGCCATGAAATAACTCCAAACAATAAATGTCTTTTTCAACTTCTACCAACTTCACATCGAAGTTAAAAGCGTTTTGCACCATCTGTGCGACGGTATCAGCAGGTAATTCATCACCAATTAAGTGCGATAAAATCTTACTACTCCGACTAACAAAGTCCAAATCTAATAAAGTATCAATGTCTTGCATTGGCGATAGGCTATCAGGGAAGAACACACCTTGATTACGGCCTAAACCCGTTTTTACCGCTTCAACAAACGACACCTGTTGTGTTTCATCTTTTAAATTATGTAATTGCATGTTTATTCCTTAAATTCTTTAAAGCTGTCGCGTGCCAAGTTGATCAAGTTGGCAGATATGGCAGAAGCCCTGCTCATTAATGTAATTATCATTCAGCCACGCTGCACACTTTTGTGCAGCTTCAAGACTCTTACACACGGTAAATAATGTTGGCCCAGCACCTGAAATACTGACAATTTCAGCGCCAAGCTCTGGTAAAGCACTTTTCGCTTCGACAAAGCCTTGAATAAGCGGTGCACGATACGGTTCGGCTATTTCATCAGACATAATTGATAATGCAGCATCAAAACGGCCAGTGAGCAATAAGCTACTAAACGCAGAAAGCCGCTGTGCAAATTCAACACTGTCGTGCATTGATAATTGCGTTGGCAAGACCGAACGCGCTTTTGCGGTATTCAGTGAAAAACCAGGGAAAGCCGCTACGTAATACCATTGATTATCAACAGGTAACGAAATTGACTTGTTCGGAATGAGTTCACCCGTTAATTGCAAACCACCTAAATAACACGGCGTGATGTTATCGTAATGACGGCCGCCACTAACAATGGCTTCAAAGTCAGCCATCAACTCGATAAGTTGCTCTTGGGATAAATTCGTTTCGGCGAACTTATCGAGGGCCGCGAACGCAGCCACTACAGAACAAGCACTTGAACCTAAACCAGAGCCAATCGGTAGATTCTTTTTAAGCTCAAGCTTTACTGCTGACATAGTCGGCGCTACGTGCTCTTTAAAGTGAATTAAACATTGATAAGCTAAGTTTTCTTCAGCATTAGCTGGCAGTTTATGGGCATAGTCGCCAGAGCATACAAAAGTATCTTGCTCTGCGGCACTAACCTCTACAACATCGCCTAATAAAGTACCATCGATAGGTGCGAGCGCGGCACCGAGTGCATCAAAGCCGACAGCAAAATTCCCGATTGAAGCGGGTGCGTATACACGGATCATGACCTGCTCCTAGCGCGTTAACGTTTTTAAGATATCAGCAAATACGCCTGCAGCCGTTACTTCAGCACCTGCGCCATAACCACGAATCACAAACGGACGTGGTTGATAATATTGACTTAAGATTGCCAATGCATTTTCACCGTCACGGATATCGTAAAGAGCATGGCTACTATCTACGGCTTCAATGCCTACTTTACATTGACCGTTTTCAATAGTGCCCACATAACGAAGTACTTTACCTTCACTTGCAGCACTTTGAATGCGGTCGTTAAACTGCGCATCAAGTGATGGTAGTTTTGCCATGAAATCGGCTACAGAATCATCTTCTGCAAACCCTTTTGGTAAAACAGATTCAACTTCGATATCGCTTAGTTCTAATTCAAGACCAGATTCACGGGCAATGATGAGTAGTTTTCGAGCAACATCAGTTCCAGATAAATCATCACGCGGATCAGGCTCTGTAAATCCACTTTCTTTTGCTTTTAATGTTGCTTCACTAAGTGATAAACCATCTTGTAGTGCACCAAACATATACGATAATGAACCCGATAAGATACCGCTGAATTTAATGAGTTCATCGCCCGCACCAAATAGCGATTTAAGATTATCAAGTACCGGTAAACCTGCACCTACGTTTGTTTCGTATAAAAATTTACGATTATTCTTTTGTGTTGCTGCAACTAAATCTTGGTAGTAAGCATATGAGCTAGTATTGGCTTTTTTGTTAGCAGCAACAACATGAAAACCGGCATTCAAGAAATCCACATATTGCGCAGCAAGCTTATCGGCCGAACTACAGTCAACTATCACAGGGTTGATTAAGTGGTTTTGTTTTACAAATTGCTCCACCAAACTTAAATCAAATGCTTGCTCTGACTCGGCTAGTTTGTCTTGCCAGCCATTAAAAGCAATACCTTCGCTATCAAGGTAAAGCTGTCTTGAGTTAGCAACACCGTATAAGTTCAGCTTAATGTTACGCTTTTCAAGCCACGCTTGTTGGCGTTGTAACTGCTGAATAAGCTCTTGACCAACCAAACCACAACCAAGTAAAAAAACATCAATTGAAGGAATGTGGGTAAAGAAATTTTCATGGCAAACTTTTACAGCGTCGTTGCAAAACTCACCGTCGATGACCGCTGAAATTGCACTTTCAGTGGAATCTTGTGCAATTGCAACGATGTTAACCTGCGCTTGTGCTAACGAAGCAAAGAACTTAGCCGCTAACCCTTTGTGAGCACGCATGTTATCGCCTACTAAAGTGACAATAGCAAGGTTACGCTGCACTTGAACTGGTTCGATTAGGCCAGCTTGTGATTCTAATTCGAAAGCAGTCTGAAGTGCTTCAAGGGCAAGCGATAGGTCGCTTTCATGAACACAAAAACTGATGCTAAATTCACATGAAGATTGAGTGATTAAAACAATTGAAACATTGTCATGAGCAAGTGCATTAAATACTTTTGATGCCATGCCCACTTTACCTTTCATACCTGGGCCTGAAACAGTTAACATAGCAAGGTTTTGTAGACTTGATAGCGCTTTAACAGGCTCGTTAGATACACTGTCGTTACTGATCACTGAGCCTTCAGCACGTGGATTATGTGTATTTTTGATCTCACACGGCACACCCGCTTTGGCACAAGGTAAAATCGTTTTCGGGTGCAATACCTTCGCCCCAAAATAAGAAAGCTCCATCGCTTCTTTATATGATAGTGAATCAACCTTAGACGCTTTTTTGATATAACGCGGATCAGCATTATAAACGCCATCAACATCAGTCCAGATCTGACATACATCGGCTTCTAAACATGCTGCAGCAATTGCCGCTGAGTAGTCTGAGCCATTGCGACCAAGTGTTGTTAGCTCACCTTGTTCGTTAGCAGCAGTAAAGCCCGGCATGATATAAATAGTGCTCGGTGCAGCTTTTAGTGCTTCTTGAAAACGCAACTTACTTGCAGCCAAGTCAGCTTCAGCATCAATGTAGCCGCCCACAGAGGCAATACAATCAGTCGCTTCTAGATAGCGAGCATTACTTTGTTTAAGCATGCACTCCATCAAAGCAACACTTACGCGCTCACCAAAGCTAATAGTATAGGCACGTACTTGGTCTGGGCAGCACTTTAAAAGTGCAACACCATCAAGTTTATTCTTCAGTTCATTCAAGTTAGGCCAACTTGCTACCTGACCAAAATCAGCTTCAACAGCAGCTTTTAGTTGTTCACAGCGCGCAACCAATGCTTGCCATAGCTCACTAAAGTCCTGCCCATGTTCTGCAGTACTTGCTAACGCGACTAATGAATCAGTCATACCACCTGGAGCTGATAGCACTAACAGCATTTCATCGCGTAATTCTTCTTTGACTAACTGAGCTACCTGTTGCAAACATTCGTAGTCGGCCAAGGACGACCCACCAAATTTTAATACTCGCATTATTTATGTTTCCTCATTCCATAAACGAAAAAGGCCTGTGTTCTAGTGAACACAGGCCTATAAATTTGTTGCACCGACCTATGCCACTATCCAGTAAGGATGATGGTTGTAATAATAATGGTCGTTGCGTGATTAAATGTTTTCATAGACTCTAGACTGCCTTAAATGTAGTCAGGCTGTCAACCCTTAAAGAAAAGATAAATTATGCGTTTGTGTTATTTAAAAGATTAATGAATACCAAATTTATGCAAAGTTGCTTTTAGGCGAACAAGATCTATTGGCTTATCAATGAAATCAATGGCGCCCAACTTTACTACTCTTTGCTTCATTTCAGTCTGAATATCAGCCGAAATAACTATTACAAAGCATTCTATTTTCTCTGCTTTAATAGATTCAAGCACAGCGACTCCATCCAGTTCAGGCATGGTTAAATCTAAACAGAGTAGATCAAAATTATGTTCGCGCAGTAACGCAAGTGCTTCACGCCCATTGGTTGCTTGTTGAATATCTGCATTCAAGCAATCCCCTAAACAGCGCACTACCTGCTTGCGGGCAATATTTGAGTCATCACAGACCAGTACTGAAAAATTAGGATTATTCATGAAATAAAAATCTTTGCTGTAGCAAATACAACATTAAAAAAGGCTAATGTTAAAAAAGTTAAAGGTGAAATAAATTTATAACACAATTTTTAAAGCGCAGTAAGGCTAAGCTTTTTCAAAAAATACTAACAATTTATAAATGTTCCAGTAAAAAAGGATATATTTATTTCTTTTTAACCATTTATTAGCTAACTTTAGAACTAGCTGAATGTATTACAATTGTCACCAAGGAGCTATGGATATTCCATGCTACAAAAAAGCCTGTCAAAAGAATTATTAACAAATGTGCTCTCTGTCTACTTTTTACTAACCTTCGTGGTGACGTGTGGACAGGTTATTGCTGAGTACGTTAATACAAAAGATTACATTCGCGACGAGTTAACTACTTTACAAAAAACATTTAGCCGTAGTTTAACCCGTGCAATTTGGGAACTGAACGATAAACAAACCATCACGACGGCTGAGGGCCTACTGGCAATCCCTATGATCGAAGGCATTATTGTGCGTGATGATAGTGGTGAGGTACTCTCACAATTAGGGCGTTCGTTAGATATTCATGAGCTTTACAGTCAACAGTTAGTTCAAGAAGAAGCAATTATCGAAGATACGCCGTCGGGTTTATTTGGTTATACATTCCCACTTATTTTTGAATTCTCGGGTAAAACAACCCAAGTAGGCGACGTAACCCTATTCTCAAGCCGTGAAGTGGTATTTAGCCGCATCATGATTTCTATCTATTTTTTAATCGGAAATGCGATGATCAAAACCACCTTTTTGATCATTCTTTTCTTACTCGCATTTAGAAAGCGCTTAACCGAGCCATTGGCACAGTTCACAGAACAAATTGAAGATCTAGAACTAAACGATTTAGAAGGTCGCCATATCGAGATCAAAACCGTTGAGCATAACGAATTAAAAGTAATGGAAGAATCTTTCAACCGCTTAATTGATAAAGTGGTACTTTACCGTGAAGAGCTCGAACATACCCAAAAAGAACTTTTGATAAGTAATGAAAAGCTCGACCAACATAACTTGCAGTTAGAACAAGAAGTCGCACGCAAAACATCAAACCTAAGCCAAGCTATGATGGACTTGCAGCAACAAAAATACGAGCTTGAAAAACAAAAGCTAACACTTACTGAAGAAATCGATTTACGTAAGCAAACTGAACAAGAGCTAATAACTAAGCAAACTGAGTTACAACGCTATCTTGATGAACTTAATATGGCACAAGAGCGCTTAGTAGGCTCAGAAAAAATGGCTGCATTAGGCGGCTTAGTTGCAGGTATTACTCATGATGTTAATACACCTATTGGGATTGGTGTTACTGCAACTTCCTTTTTACAAGAGCGCTTAGACCAAATTGAAGCAGCTTACAAAGATAAGACTCTGTCGCCAAAAGCACTGGAAGAATTTATTAATGATGCTAAACAAAGCACCAGCTTACTCACCAGTAACTTAGACCGTGCTTCTGAGCTGGTTGCAAGCTTCAAGCAAATTGCAGTCGACCAAGCCAGTGAAGCGGTACGAACAATTAATTTTAAAGAGTATTTAGGTGAAGTGATCCGCTCTTTACATCCAAAACTCAAAAAAACATCGCATCACATTAATTTAGATTGCCCTGATGATTTAACGCTTAACCTACCTGCGGGTGCTATCAGCCAAATTTTCACAAACTTGATTATGAACTCACTCATTCATGGTTTTGAAGGTATTGAAAGTGGTGTTATTGATATTGTTATCAAAGAAGAAGATGACGAAGTTGTCATCGACTTTAAAGACAATGGTAATGGCGTATCAAAAGAGCAATTAGAAAAGCTCTTCGACCCATTCTTTACTACTAAACGCGACCAAGGCGGCAGTGGTTTGGGCACACATATTACCTTTAACCTCGTTAAACAAACCCTAAGTGGCGATATTGAGGTATCAAGCGAAGTCGGTAAAGGCTTGCACTACCATATTAGTTTTCCGAAAAACATGCCAAAACCTCTTTCAATGTTTAACTCATAAGCAAATAGAGCTGATGCCGAAATGATTCATTTCGGCATCAGTTTTTTATTGCTATGATTGGGCAAATTTATTGAAAGGATTAGCCTAATTATGTGGTTTAGTAACCTTATCTGTTACCGTTTTAAACAAGACGTTTCATACTCTCAAGAAGACTTCGACAAAGCCCTAGAGCAAGACCTGTTTCGTTCATGTACCGGCCAAGAGCTTTCAACTTTTGGTTGGACAAAAGCGTTTGGTAAGCATGGGCAAACCCTGTCTCACTTCTCTCAAGACAGCATTTTAGTATGCGCAAAGCGTGAAGAAAAAGTGCTGCCAGCTGCCGTTATCAATGAAATGGTTGCAGAAAAAGTTGAGCAAATAGAAGCGGAAGAAAACCGCCCAGTTAAGAAAAAAGAAAAAGACGAACTAAAAGAAAATATTCTACACACGTTACTACCTCAAGCATTCAAAAAATCGAGCCTACAGTTTGCGTTTATCGACCAAAAGAATGGCTGGGTTGTTGTTAACAGCGCAAGCTTTAATAAAGCAGAAGAGCTTTTAGCCCTACTTCGTAAATCACTTGGCACACTTCCTGTCGTACCTGCATTTGCTAATTATGATTTAGATGTATTTTTAACTGATTGGTTAACTAATTTCAGTACGCCTGAAGGCTTTTCAATCGGTAACGATGCAGAACTTGAAGAAGCAGATGACAGTGGCGCTCAGGTTAAATTAAAAGGCCATGATTTATCATGTGACGAAGTTAAGTCTCATTTAGAAAATGGTAAGCGTGTAACTAAGCTTGCTCTTGATTGGCAAGAGCGCGTCAAATTCATGCTGCAAAACGATGGCTCGATTAAACGTTTAAGCTACTCAGAAACACTAAAAGAAGAAAACGCTGACATTCCAAAAGAAGATATGGCAGTAAAACTTGATGCTGACTTTATCTTAGCGTCAGAAGAAATTAAGCAAATGCTAGAAGAGCTGACTCAAGGCTTAGGCGACAAGGAAGATTTATAAAATTAACTTTTAGGTTAATTAACACTAAAAGCGCGACTAACTAAGTCGCGCTTTTTGTTTAAATTAGTCAGTAAAAATCGCTTTTACTTCGTTAAGCATATCGTGATATTCATCTTCACTGAACATATCAAGTGATTCAATCACGCCTTTATCCATGTAGGTTTGTAATGCTGCAGACTTATCAGAAACCTGTAAAATCCCTTCTAAAATTGCGCCAATACGAATGAAATCAACATAGCAGATATGTTCTGGACGATAGTTTGGATTTGCCCAACTTTCAGCAACTTCTACAAACTCATCAGTAAAGCCCCAAGCACGCATAATTGCACCACCTACTTTACCACCTAATTTTTGGATAGCATGTGCAAGGAAACTTGGGTTTGCGAACACCTCTGGGTGCTTTTCGGCTTCAGTTAAAATTGGCAGTACACCAATGTTATAAACTAATGCCGCTAAGGTGATTGTGTCGCGATTAAGCGAGGTTTGCTTGTTTCTGCGTAAAAAGAAGTCCATTAAGGTAATTGAGTGGCACGCTACTTTAAGCGTTTTTTGCCATGCCTTGTCCATATAGCCTTTGATCAGCTCATTGTGCGATACAAACAGCTGTTCCATTGCCATTGCGGTAGCAATGTTTTTGATTTGACGTAGACCAATTCGTGTTACCGCTTGGTGTAGATTTGTGACTTTAACTGAGCGCCCCATAAATGCACTATTCGCAACTTTGATCATTCGTGCTGATAATGCTGGATCATGAGAAATGACATCTGCCATATCCATCAAGTTTACCTCGGGATTATCCGCGGCTTGCCTAACCTTTACTGCAACTTCCGGTAAGGTAGGTAACACTAAAGTGTCGTTATTTATTCTGTCGACCAATATGGTCAGTAATGCATTTTCTGTTGACATATGTGTGCCATCCTCTTGGATTAGCCCGCCCAAACAAAGACAGACTAATGACTGACATTATTAGATTAGTTATAGTTTTAGTATTGTCTAACTTAGCGCTAAAGTTAAGAAATTCACAGAAATTATCTATTTTTATATTTTTTAACTTCCTAACTCATAAATAAATATTGCTTCTAGCGTAGTAAACTTGCCATATATATGTCAGGTTTGCTTTAATGCATAGACTTTTCGTTTTCTAAGCAATGACTCTCACTTTTTAACGGGCAAAAAAATGACATTAAATAAAATTAGCCAAGCACTTATCTTATCAGGTGCTGTTTTTCTTGGCGCATGTTCTGACGAGCAAGCTAGCACTTCTCAAACTAAGCCTGCTGCAGAGCAAACAAAACAAAGTACTGAACAAAACAACCCACAACTCATTAATGCAGAGAAAAGCCGTTTAGACATATACACAGACTTCACGCTTACTTCTGACCTAAGCCATTTAAGTGACAACCAAAAGCAAATGGTTGGCAAATTAATTGATGCATCAAAAATTATGGATGAGCTATTCTGGCGTCAAGCATTTGGTGATAACAAAGACGCTTTCCTTGCAAAAATTAATGATGAAAAAGTTCAGAAGTTTGCAGATATCAACTATGGCCCTTGGGATCGCTTAAACGGCGACCAAGTTTTCTTATCGGGCTATGAAGAAAAACCACTAGGTGCTGAATTTTATCCAAGCGATATCACTAAAGAAGAGTTAAACAACGCAACGGTTGATGACAAAACAGGTCTTTATTCGGTGATAAAACGTGACGAAAAAGGCCAGCTTTACAGTGTGGCTTACTCAGTTGAGTACGCACAAGAACTTGAAAAAGCAGCTAACTTGTTACGTGAAGCAAGTACGCTTGCTGATGACAAAGAATTCGCTAACTATCTTAGCATGCGCGCAGAAGCACTAGTAAGTGATGACTTCCAACCTTCTGATTTTGCATGGATGGATATGAAGAATAATCCAATTGACGTGGTTATTGGTCCTATCGAAACTTATGAAGATCAACTATTTGGTTACCGTGCAGCGTATGAATCTTATGTACTTATTAAAGATTTAGCATGGAGCGAGCGCTTAGCTAAATTTGCCGCTTTCTTACCTGAGCTACAAAAAGGTTTACCTGTAGACGAAAAATACAAACAAGAAGTCCCTGGCTCTGATGCTGACCTAAATGCTTATGATGTTGTGTATTACGCAGGCCACTCAAATGCAGGTAGTAAAACAATTGCTATCAACCTGCCAAATGATGAACAAGTACAGCTAGAAAAAGGCACACGTCGTTTACAGCTTAAAAACGCAATGCGCGCTAAATTCGATAAAATCTTAGTGCCAATTTCAGAGCAGTTAATTGTTCCTGAACAACGTAAACACATTACCTTTGATGCTTTCTTCGCAAACACTATGTTCCACGAAGTAGCGCACGGTTTAGGTATTAAAAACACGATCACTGGTAAAGGAACTGTTCGCCAATCACTCCAAGAGCATGCAAGTGCCCTTGAAGAAGGTAAAGCGGATATCTTAGGTCTTTACATGGTTGAGCAATTGCTTAAGAAAGGTGAGATCACAGAGGGCACATTAGAAGATTACTACATCACCTTTATGGCCGGTATCTTCCGCTCAGTGCGTTTTGGTGCATCAAGCGCACACGGTAAAGCGAACATGATCCGCTTTAACTTCTTCGCTGAAGAAGGCGCCTTCTCTAAAAATGCTGACGGCTTATACAGCGTTAACATGGAGAAAATGAGTCAAGCAATGGAGAAACTATCTAACCTAATCCTTACTATTCAAGGTGACGGTGATTACCAAAAAGTTGATCAGCTAATCGCAACTCATGGCGATATCAAAGCTGAACTAGCTAAAGACTTAGAAAAACTAAGCCAAGCTAACATCCCTGTTGATGTTACTTTCAAACAAGGTAAAGAAGTATTAGGCCTTTAAGGTTAATGCTTCTTTAATATTAAAAACGCTGCAATTGCAGCGTT
The DNA here is from genome assembly GCF_030297135.1 of Pseudoalteromonas apostichopi. Lineage (NCBI taxonomy): Bacteria > Pseudomonadati > Pseudomonadota > Gammaproteobacteria > Alteromonadales > Pseudoalteromonadaceae > Pseudoalteromonas > Pseudoalteromonas apostichopi. The sequence continues at coordinate 2,519,947 of NZ_AP028065.1, read as the reverse complement.
TTTTATTGCCTGACCCCTAGTAAAACACGACTAGTGTGCGATGAAGTTCAAACCATATTTGGAGTTTAGCTCTACAATATCCCCGTTGATCAGCATCTTTTGAAACTCAGTATTAAAAGCTTCAATAAATTCATCGAGTTCGCGTTGCTTACTAAAGCCGTAGTAGCCCTGATTAACCGTCACCGGCGGCGATAACATTATGACTTTATCATCGATACCTAAGCTTTCGATCACAGGCATTGCTGCGCGAGGATGGGTAAGTATTAAATCAACTCGGTTATGCATCAACTGTAAAAAACTAGCCCGCACATTACCCACTTCAGATAGCGATAAGTTTGCCTCGTTACGTTTAAATTCAGGACCATAGTTCCAACCTCGAATGGTACCAATAATATCTTTTCGTAAACTGGCAAAGTTTCCAACCCAAGTCACATCATTGTTCTTTTTGGTATATAAAACAATCGGGTCTTCGTAAAAAGGTAAGTCACTAAATTGCATATACTGCTGACGTATAATAGATTTGTAAGGACCTATAATGGCATCAGCTTGACCTTGCTCTACCATTTTTAAAGCGCGTTTTAGTGGCATGATATCGATAACCAACTCGTGCCCTAAACGCCTGCAAATTTCGTGGGCAATATCGGCACCTAAGCCAACCACTGTGCCCTGCTGATCTTGTTCTAAAATCGCAGGAAAATGACTACCAACAAAGTAATAGCTTTTTGCTAAACACGAAAAAGAGCTCAGAATAAGCAACATGGCAAACACTGTGTGTTTCATTTATTCTGTACCCCTTTACGCATCACTCATTTAGCTTAGTCGAATCTTACTAGAACAAATAGTTTAAAAATGCGCTTTTAATGCGGAAATTTGTTCATCAGTGTAAGGCACTGCGGGTAATTTTCCCCAAACTGGTGTTGGCCAAGCCGCATCGGCTGTAAAACGTGCAATATGATGAACATGTAATTGCGGCACCATGTTACCCAATGCCGCCACATTTAGTTTGTCTGGGTTGAATACCTGTTGTAATAGTTTACTGAGTTTGCCCGATTCTTGTAATAAGGTAATTTGTAGTTCTTCAGAAAGATCAATAATTTCTTTAACACCAGCGACTCTTGGCACTAAAATAAACCAAGGGTATTGGCTATCATTCATCAGCAATACTTTACACAGTGGCCAATCAGCAAGTTCGATGCAGTCGTGTTGTAATTCTGGGGCCAAAGAAAACGGCGTGTCAGTATTTTTCATCAATAAATCCTTTGATATTGGGTAAACATACCCTACTTTATAGCATTTTGTTGCAGTTGACTAAGCTTACCATTACCATCGTTGCAGTTTTTATTCGAGCGAAGGTACTCCTGTGCTAAAAAAAATTAAATCTCTCTCACTTGCTTTGCCAGTCGTGGCAACAGCATTCAGTGTGACCGCTGACCCCCTCACTCTTGAACGTATTTTTGACGATCCAAGCTTAGCAGGCAAAGCCCCTGTACAACTTAAATTTTCTCCAGACGGCAGTCGTGTAACTTACCTGCAAGGTAAAACGGATGATTACAACCGCTACGACTTATGGGAGTACAATTTAAAAGATAACAAAAACCGCCTATTAGTTGATTCTGCAGCACTATTTTCTGGCCCTGAAAACTTATCTGACGAAGAAAAAGCACGCCGTGAGCGCCAGCGTATTTTCGGCAAAGGGATCTTAGAATATAAGTGGTCAAAAGACGGTAAAGCGCTTTTATTCCCGCTTAATGGCGACCTTTACTATTATGAGCTTAATTCAGCTAAAAGCCGTAAATTAACCGACACAGAAGCATTTGAAACCGATGCGCGTTTCTCACCAAAAGGGCACTATGTGTCATTTATTCGTGAGCAAAACCTGTACGCTCTTAACTTAAAGACGGGTCAAGAAATCCAATTAAGTAAAGATGGCGGCGGCGTAATTAAAAATGGTATGGCCGAGTTTGTTGCGCAAGAAGAAATGGGCCGTATGACTGGCTACTGGTGGTCAGGTGATGAATCTAAAATCGCTTATACCCGTGTTGATGAGAGCCCAGTAAAAGAAGCTATTCGTAATGAAATTTACGCTGATGAAGTAAAGCTTTTCAACCAACGCTACCCGTTTACTGGTACCGACAACGTTAAAATCCAGTTAGGTGTTGTGAGCATCAACAATCAAAAAACCGACTGGGTTGATTTAGGCGACGAGCAAGATATTTATATTGCCAGAGCTAAATGGTTAAAGGATAACAAAACGCTTTCTTACCAGTGGCAAGACCGCTCGCAACATAACTTAGAATTACGTTTTTATAATAGCGAAACTAAAAAGCAAACAGTTGCCCTAAAAGAAACCAGCGATACTTGGATTAACCTGCACTTTGATTTGCAGTTCTTAAACGATAAAAAACATTTTGTTTGGGCATCTGAGCGCGACGGTTTTAAACACCTTTATTTATATCGCACAAACGGTGAAATGATCCGTCAAATCACCCAAGGTGAATGGGTAGTTGATAGCTTAAAAGGTATCGACGAGAAAAAAGGCATCGTTTATTTTGCGGGTCGTAAAGACACAGCTCTCGAGAGCCACCTTTACAGCGTACCGCTATTCAAAAAAGGCGAAATTAAACGCGTAACTGAGCTTGGTGCTTACCACAATGTAGTAATTGCTAAAGATAACAAAACTTTTATCGATAACAGCTCATCAGTGAATAAGCCTGGCTCTGCGGCATTACGTAAAATTAATGGCGAATTTATCACTTGGCTTGAAGAAAACAAGTTAGATAAATCACACCCATTAACGCCTTACCTAACTGATTTAATCACTCCAGAGTACGGCACGTTAACGGCTGAAGACGGGCAAATCATGCATTATCGTTTATTCAAGCCAACTAATTACCAAGATGGTAAAAAGCACCCGGTTATTGTTAACGTTTACGGCGGTCCTCATGCCCAACGTGTAACGAACAGCTGGCGTAGTAAAAACTTGTACTTCCAGTACATGGCACAACAAGGCTATGTTATTTTCCAACTTGATAACCGTGGTTCATACAACCGTGGTAAAAAATTTGAAGACGTAATTTATAAACATTTAGGTGTTGCAGAAGTAGCAGATCAAATCAAAGGCGTTGAGTTTTTACGTACCCTTGATTACGTTGATCCTGAGCGTATTGGCATTTATGGCCACAGCTACGGTGGTTACATGGCGCTTATGACCATGTTTAAAGCGGGCGATTACTTCAAAGCGGGTGTTTCTGGAGCGCCAGTAACTGATTGGGCACTCTACGACACTCACTACACAGAGCGTTATGTAGGTCACCCTGCAACGAATGCTAAAGGTTACGAAGCAAGTGCTGTTTTCCCTTATGCTGAAGGTTTAAAAGGCCCGCTGATGATTTATCACGGGATGGCTGATGATAACGTGTTATTCACTCATGCCACTAAGTTATTCAAACAACTGCAAGATCAAGAAAAGCAGTTCGAAATGATGACTTACCCGGGCTCAAAACACAGTTTACGTGGCAAAAGCGTACAAACGCACTTACACCAAACTATCACAAGTTTCTTTAACCGACACTTTAACGTTGAGTAATCACTTTTAATTTCGGTAACTTAGACTAAAGGCTGATTGTTAAATCAGCCTTTTTTTTGTCTCAATGTATTCTACTATTTAACTAGATTTTCGACCTATTTTGGCTACGCTTAATACATTGCTCTTAAGAGCATGACGAAGGAATACACATGAATTACTTACGCCGTTTTACGATCTTTCAGCGCCTCGCCATGTTAGTGAGTGTGGTAGTGATAGGTTTAATATTTTTGAGTGTCTCAAGTTTGATGCAGCAGTTTAGCTCGCTAAAACAAGAGCAATACATAAAAACCAAAAACCTTGTTGAGTCTGCCCACTCTATTATCGAGCATAACTATGCTTTATTCGAGCAAGGTAAGCTGAGTGAACAACAAGCCAAACAAGCAGCCCTCGAAACAATTTCTGCACTTCGTTACGACGATAACAATTACTTTTGGATTAATGATTATCAACCCGTTATGGTCATGCACCCATTTAAGCCCGAATTAAATGGTAAATCACTAGCCGGCAGTAAAGATCCAGACGGCGTGCCGTTATTTGTCAACATGGTTAATATTGTCAAAAAACAAGGTGAAGGTTTTATTCCTTATAAATGGCCAAAGCCAGGTAAAGACGAGCCAGTTGATAAAATTGCCTACGTAAAAGGCTTTGATAAATGGCAATGGATTGTAGGCTCTGGTGTCTACATCGATACCATTGAAGAGGCATTCTCTTCGCTACGTAATCATGTGATTATTACCGCGCTAGTGATCATTGCCCTACTAGTTGCGCTAAGCTACCTAATTGCCAATAGCATTCTTCGACCGACACAACTTGCAGCCGACATGATGAAAGACATCTCACAAGGTGAAGGCGACTTAACCCAAAAGCTTGATGAAAATGGCAATGATGAAGTATCTCGTTTATCGCGCTACTTTAATTTGTACACCGCAAAAATGCGTGAGTCACTGAAACATGTTGCCCACAATGCAGATCAAGTAAATCAGTTTGCCCATAGCGTTGATGATGCCAGTAAAACAAATCACTCTTTTATTGAGCTACAAAACGACAGCTCGACTCAAGTAGCAACCGCAATGGAACAAATGACTCATCAAATTCACGATGTCAGTCAAAATGCCGATCAAGCTGAGCATGCCGCTAATGAAGCCGCGCAAAATGCAGAAGCGGGTAAGCAGGTTCTTAACAAGACCATTACCGCCATTGAGACCCTGTCGCATAATATTGAACAAGTTAGTAAGGTAACAGCCGACCTCGCTGCAGAGAGTAACAACATAGGCTCAGTACTTGATGTTATCCGTAGCATTGCTGAGCAGACCAACTTACTGGCACTCAATGCTGCTATTGAAGCGGCTCGTGCTGGCGAGCAAGGTCGAGGCTTTGCTGTTGTAGCTGACGAAGTACGTACATTAGCAAGTCGCACAGGTAAAAGTACTGACGAAATTCAAGCCATGATCACTAAACTACAAACCGGCGCACAAGCTGCTGTTGATGCTGTTTCAGCAAGTCAACAGTTATCAAGTGAAACGGTTTCACAGGCAGGTGAAGCAAATAGTTCACTGAGTGAGATTGAGCGACTTGTCACTATTATCAAAGATATGAACAGCCAAATTGCCCGCGCTACTGAGCAACAAACCAGCGCCGCAGATGAGGTTAACTTACGGATTAATGAGCTTTCTCAATCAACCGAGCAATCACTGTCGAATACCGAAGGGCTATCGAACGCCAGTGAAAACTTAAAACAAAGTTCACAAGCGTTAAGTGATGTCGTTAACCGTTTCAAGCTCGACTAACACCACAAAAAAAGCCCCGCACAGCTGTGCGGGGCTTTTCAAACTTATAGCTTTTAGCTTATAAACAATAACGAGCGAATAAGCTGCTTACTGTTGCTGCGGTAGGCTTACCATGTTGCCAATCACCACCTTCTACACCACTGCCTGCGATATCCATATGAACATACGGTAATGGTTGTGCTGATTCAGTGCCATGTTTATCTAAACCACCAACAATTGCTAAAAATGCCATTGGGAATTGGTGACCACGAGCTGTCACTGCAGAAGCTGCATTGTTACTTGATAATACATCGTCAGCTAACGTGCGAGGGCGAATGAAGTCATAATCTTCACGGCGGCTGCGTGATACTTCTGCACCATCAGCCCATAAATCGCCTAGGTCAGCAATTTGACGAGAAATTTTAGCTGCACGAGCAGGACCATTTTCAACATACGCACTGTAAGGACCCATCGCACGTGCTGCGTGACCGGTTAGAGTTGCAACAGTGAATAGCTCAGGGTTCACTTCGTTTAGGGCGCGATCTTTCATTTCGCTTAGTAAGTCTCCCATTGCTAAACGACCTTCAGCATCTGTGTTACCGATACGAACACGAACACCTTCACGGCTGGTAATGATTTCATCCGGTACGAAACAATCAGAACCAATTGAGTTACGAACTACGGCTAAGTAAGCAATTACTTTTACGCCTTTAGGAGCAAAGTCAGCCACTGATTTCATAAAACCTGCAACCGAAGCTGCACCGCCTTTATCGCGGCTCATACCTGCCATAAAGCCACCCACTTTAAGGTCTGCACCACCGGTATCGTAAACTAAACCTTTACCAACAAACATTAAGGTGCGCTCAACGTCGCCTTCAGGAACATACTCTAGTTTTACAACTCGTGGGTGATGACGCTCAACAGCGTAAGATGCGCGTGCTACGGTGCTCATCATTGGGTAATCTTTATCGATGGTGTTGATATCTGAAATCACTTCTACAGACACCTTACTACCTGCAAATAACTCAACGCAATAATCTGCAAAACGAGGTGGTGCCATACGCTCAGGTTCTGTACCACATAAGTCACGTGCAGCGTATTGACCTGCTGCAATGGCATTAAGGGCTTTGCTCATCGCGTCATCTGCGCCCACTAGGCTAATTTGGCTGATTGGTTCAATCGCCTGACCGTGGAACTCACGTGCTTCAAGAGGTTGCCACAGCGCTTGGCAAGCACCTAAATACGCCACTTCAAGGGCATGCTTGTAACGGCTGTCTTGATTTACATTTGCAAGTAAAATAGCAGGCTGAGTGCTACCCGATGCTTTCGCTTCTAGTACACCTTGCTTTGCCGCGTCAAAGTAACGACGTACATCATCATAATCACGGTTTAGAGGACCTGTAGGCGCTAAAATAACACGTTTTGAGTCAACTACAAGTAATGTTACTTGTTTGCCAATACGCGCGTCTACAGCTTGTTGAGTGTTAATAGCTTGGCTTAAGCTTGCGTCCGCTAAAGAAGAAAAATCATCACCGATAATAATCAATGCATCGTGATCTGCATCCGCTAATTGAGGGGCTGCAACTGCATGAGGGTATGCCATAAAAAAGGTCCTGCTGTTAGAAACATAGGACCTTATTATCATTGATTTAGAGCGCTATTGCCAGCCAAGTAAGATAGCTAACTATAAGGCTGGCAAGCTAAGTTTACTGCTCTGTAACCTGTGTTGAATCTTTACGATGTTTAACAATCACAGACCAAGCTTCAAGCATAACCAGAACACTCACTACCAGTACTAACAAATCAAGTGTCACCAGTAACCAGTTACCTTGTTGGTAGTATTCACCAAGTTTGATAACACCAGCAAAGAACGCCATAACTAATACGAAGCTCATTGGGATCAAGGTGTATTTAGCCGGACGATTCGCTTTAATTAGCATTACCGAGATAACCAGTAAGGTTAAGCTTGCAAGGATTTGGTTAGTCGAACCGAATAACGGCCAAATGATCATACCGCCGCTACCGTCAGCACCACCAGCACCAAAGGCAAGTAATAAACAGCTAAGTACTGCAACTAGCGTAGCTACAATACCGTTACGAATGATACTGATATTATAAATATCGCCCCACTCTTGGATGATATAACGCTGCAGACGCACGCCAGAGTCCATCGTAGTGCCCGCAAACAACACAACCATTACAGCAAGTAAGGTTGATGCCACTTCTTGTGAGATACCCCAACCATTTTCAATTAAGTTAGCGCCACCATTAATGAAGGCGCTCACACTACCGGCACCTAAGTGACTGTATATTTCGTGCCATTCTTCTGGTGATACCGCAAGTGCAACACCACTTACTGCAACCAATGTAATAAGCGCAAGCATACCTTCGCCTACTGCACCTAAGTAACCAACAAAGCGACCATCAGTTTCTTTATTAAGCTGCTTAGAGCTAGTACCTGATGACACAATACCGTGGAAACCAGATACCGCACCACAGGCTATGGTCACGAATAGCAATGGAATAATACTTGGTGTATCTACCGCCGTTTGGGTATTAAACGCAGGCGCTGTGATATCAGGCATTGAAATAAATACCGCACCATAAAGCAGCACTAATCCCACTAATAACTGCATACCGTTGATGAAGTCACGTGGCTGTAACAGCATCCATACCGGCAATAATGAAGCAATAGCCGCATAAATAAATAAGATAATGATCCAGTTCGCATTAGCACTTAAGCCGAACATCTCATCAGGTAACGCAATCGGCATGCTACTACCAAGGTAAATGGTATAATAAAGAATCGCTACACCGATTAAACAAAGCGGAATTAACGACACTTTACGGCGTAGCAACTGGCCAATTACTAAGGCCACAACAATCGCTGACCAAGCAGGGAATACCGCGTTAGGCTGTGATACAAATGATTTGGCTATTACCACACCGAATACCGCATTCACCATCAGCAGCACTAAAAACACCACAATCATAAATAACGCACGGGTGCGTTTACCGATTACGCTTTCAGATAAAGCGCCCATTGATTTGCCTTTGTTACGCGCACTGGCCCATAGAGCCCCCATGTCGTGAACACCAGCAAAAAAGATAGTACCAAATACCACCCAAAGTACCGCAGGCACCCAGCCCCAATATACGGCAATCGCAGGGCCAACAATTGGCGCAGCACCTGCAACAGAGGTGAAATGGTGGCCCCATAACACAACTTTGTTGGTTGGCACATAATCCACACCATCCTCAAGTTCATGAGCTGGTGTGATAAAATTATCATCCATTTTAAATATTTTTTCGGCGATGAATTTCGAATAAAAGAACCATCCGAACAACATACCGACTATTCCGAGCAGCACGATTACGACCGATTGCATAGTCATCTCTCTTTTTAAGTTATAATGTTGTCTAAGGTGTTGAACTAGATAGGCCTAGCACCCCAACTAGACACTAACAAACTTTCAAGCACCAAGGTGTTAACCTTTAGTCTAATATACTCAGCTGAAAATGCTCATGCGCTTGGCTCTTTATTCCGACACCTATCCCTAGCAGGCGCACTGGCTGGTTATTACCTCGCTCATAGGCTTTGCTCATTAACTCAGCAAAAATGCGTTCGTCTAATTGGTGGTGGCTTTGATCGGCACTGGTAACAACAAAGTTGGCAAATTTTACTTTTACCGATAACTTATTGATGCAGTTGCTTAGTTGCTGTTTATCAAGGCGACGAGTTAATTCGTCCATCAAACGAGGTAACTGGCTTAAACACTCGTCTAAATTATTTTTATTGTATTCATAGGTATGCTCAACACTGAGTGACTTACGTACTCGCTCAGTCGAGACTTTGCCAACGTATTCACCTGCACACTTTTGATATAATGACACGCCAAAGTTACCAATGTGTTGCTGCATCCAGTTAACCCCTTTCGCGCGCACATCAGCCCCTGTGTAAAGCCCTTTAAGTTGCAGCTTTTCTAATGTCACCTTGCCAACGCCGGGAATTTTGCCAAGCGGTAAACTCGCCAAAAAGTCATCAACTTGATCAGGCAATACGACAAACTGACCATTAGGCTTGTTTTCATCACTGGCAATTTTGGCAATAAATTTAATCGGTGCAACGCCTGCTGATGCGGTTAACCCCGTCGTATCATAGATTTCTTGGCGAATTTGCTGTGCCATCAGCGTAGCACTGCCCCTACAAGCAGTACTGTCGGTTACATCTAGATAGGCTTCATCTAAAGATAAAGGCTCAATAAGGTCAGTATACTTTGCAAAAATAGCTCGAATTTGCGTTGAGATTTCTTTATAGACCTGCATTCGTCCAGGCACGATAACCAAATCAGGACATAATTGCTTGGCATGATAGTTAGACATCGCCGAGCGAACACCATATTTACGAGCAATATAGTTGGCTGTTGAAAGCACTCCGCGACGACTATTACCGCCTATAGCCAGTGGCACATTGGCAAGCGCGGGGTTATCACGCATCTCTACAGCTGCATAAAAGCAGTCCATATCGATATGAATGAATTTTTTCATCAGGAATATAACAACTGTTTATATATACAGTTATTATATTTAAACTTCCTGAGAGTGCAAGCTAAGAGGTTTGGCTTGTTTGTTGGTTTGGCTTTTTACGGCTGATAAGCCGTGAACCAAATAACCAAAACGCGGCTTCTAATAACAAGCCCACGACAATTAAAGCGATAAATCCTGACATTGTGCCCATGCTATAACAGAGCAAAGCTAGAGCAAGTAAGATGAAAAGTGCGATCCACTTTATCACCCTCAAGGTTAGTTGCTGCATAATTAAGGTCCTTTAATGTGTGTTCATTTTGCTCACACTTTACGTAAGCGTGAACTTATAAATCTAGCACAATCTACTGACTTTTCTAATTTCCTTGAGCTAAAAGCAGCATATTGCTAACCTAAGTTTTCTCACAATCAACTAAGATTTACTATGCAATCGTTTATAGAACAACATCCTATCAGAACAAAAATTAATGTTGCATGGGGTGAAATGGATGCCCTGCAACACGTCAATAATGTGGTGTATTTTCGCTACTTTGAAACAGCCCGTATCGATTTTTTTACTCAACTAGGCTTTCTTAAAGATTTACAAGTAACAGGTGTCGGCCCGGTGATCAGCGAAAACAATGCTCGCTATAAACGTCCGGTGACATTTCCTGATACAGTGCATGTTGGTGTTAAGATTAGTGATATTGAACAAGATCGTTTTATGATGCATTACACTGTATTTAGTGAGAGCCAAGACACAGTAACAACAATTGGCTCATCACAAGTGGTTATGTTTAATTTTAAAACGGGTAAAAAAGCCCAGTTAAATGATGAGTTATTAACTGCACTTAAAGCCCATTCTAGCGATTAACAAGGATCTATTATGCTATATAGCCCACTTGGTCGAAGTGGTATTGATGTATCTCGTGTATGCTTAGGTAGCATGACATGGGGTATGCAAAACAACCAAGCCGATGCCGATGAACAAATCGCCTATGCATTAGATAAAGGCGTTAACTTTATTGATACCGCAGAAATGTATGCCGTACCACCTTCTCCAGACACCTACGGTAAAACAGAAGAGATCATCGGTAATTGGTTAGCGCGTAATAAAGACAAACGTGATGACCTTGTCATTGCAACTAAAATTGCAGGTAACGGCTTACCTTGGGTACGCGATGCAGGCGACATTACCCGTCAGGCAGTGGTTGAAGCCGTCGATGCTTCACTTAAACGTCTCCAAACTGATGTTATAGACTTATACCAATTACATTGGCCAAACCGCACTTCACCACACTTTGCTAAACAATGGCCTGGCATCGTTCGTTTTTCAGAGGCAAACACTGAGCAAAATATCGCTGGCATGTTAGATATTCTCGAAGGTCTGAATGACTGTGTAAAGGCAGGTAAGATTAAACATTGTGGTTTATCGGACGATACCCCTTGGGGCATTAGTCAATACCTGCGTTTAAGTGAGCAACACAATCTACCGCGTATGGTATCGATTCAAAACGAATTTAGTTTATTGCACGCTAAAGATTGGCCATATTTAATAGAACAATGTATTCACGAAGATATCGCTTATCTGCCTTGGTCACCCCTTGGTGGCGGCATGCTAAGTGGTAAATACTTAAATGGCGCACGTCCTGAAGGAAGCCGTTGGACACTAGTGCAACGTAATGGCCTATTCAGAGACACACCACAATCACAAGCTGCGATTGCTGACTATGTTGAAATTGCTAACGCCTTTAATTTAACACCTTCGCAACTCGCACTTGCTTGGTGTAATCAAGTAGATGGCGTTAGCTCAACAATCATAGGCGCAACATCTATGGCGCAGTTAAAAGAAAATATCGATGCTTTTTCAATTGACTTAACAGATGAAGCCCTTGAAAAAGTGGCACAGGTATTCAAAAACTATCCAATGCCTTTCTAAGTAAAAAGCCCTGCAGTTAATTATGCAGGGCTTTAACCACACAATGAACTTAGTTAAAATCGATACCCTGCTTGCAAAGTTATACTTCTACCTGGCTCAACCCATGTTGCATACATTCCTGACGGTGCGAACGACATATCTGTACTGTAGCTACTAGTCATCTTGTCAGTTAAATTTTTACCTAACAATGCAACAGACCATCCAGACTCTAAATCCATTAAACCGAAACGCATATTGACTTTGCCGTAGCCACTTTGCGCTGTATATGGATTTAGATCGTAATTAGTGAAATAACGCGATTTAAATTCACTCTCAAGATTAAAAGTAAACTCCATCGCTGAACCAAACTCTTTAATATAATCAAGGTTAATACTGCCCGACCATTTAGGCGCATACGCCCCTGTTTTACCACTTAAGTCACAGGTTTTACCTGAGCTTTCAAGGTTTGATGGTTGATACATCGCACTGTTAAAACATTTGGCACCTGTAAACTCATCCCAGCTAAAATCAAGATACGCAATATTGCCTGACAACTGCCAGTTGTCGGCAATTAACCAACGACCATCGAGTTCAACGCCTTGGCTTGATGATTCAGCGCCATTTTCAACATAAAAACCTGCAACACCATCAAATGTTGATGTTTGTAAATCTTCAAACTGCATACTAAATACTGCGATATTCAAATCAGCAGCACCGTCATCCAAGGTAAATTTAGCGCCCATTTCATAGGCTATTACTTTTTCTGGTTCAAATTGCCAATTTGATGCTAAATTAGCTCTCGCGTCATAGCCACCAGCTTTAGACCCTGTCGACATTGATACATAGGCCATTGCATCATCAAACTTACGGGAGATATAAAGCGATGGGTTGAATTCATTTTCATCACGTTCACCATTTACTTGATGTTGCTCAAGCCCTAGTTGAGAGCTTAAAACTCCTAAATACATTGATGTAGGTAAAACTGCAGGTAACCCCATTGCTTGCAAAGTTGCTGGAACATTCACCTGTGCCATATCATTGATAGGTGTACCTGAGCTTAGCTCGATCATGCTTAAACGTCTTGATGCTGATTTATCTTCTTGCGAGTATCGTAAACCTAATGATGCCTGCCAATTAGGTGCAAATTGATAATCAAACTTTGCAAATACTGCTTGTGTATCGCTGTCAGATTGATAATCACGTGGACCTATCGCATTAAGTGGATAAATTCGATACAGTTCAGAAAAGTCGAGTTCTGTGGTTTGAAAGTATAGACCCGCAATATAATTAAACGGCCCATCATTATACGAACTAATACGCAGCTCTTGACTGAACTGCTGAAAACTTTCATCACTCGCTTGGCGATAGGTTAGAGGTGCAGGGCCATGATCACCATCATTACTTTGCAACATAGTATAATCTTGCCACCCTGTTACCGAACTAAGTACGTGTTGGCTTAAATCCCACTCAACATTTAAAGTCCAATAATCAGCCTTGAACTCCCCTTGCTCATTTTCACCTAAAGTGGACAAACCTTTGTTAAGCTTATCGCCGATTACATAACTACTTACATCCCCAAATACGGCAGGTAATGGCGCATTATATAAAACAGGCTCTGCAACTGGCTGGCTTGGTGTGATACCAATATTATCTTCTTCGTCATGTTGATACTTCAAAGAGACATCCAAGCTCTCTAAAGGCTGCCAAGTCAAAGTTAAACGACTAAAAACCCCATCGCGCCCAACTTCATCACGCTTTTGCAGTGTATTGTAAAAATAACCATCTTGGTCAATTACTTTTACCGCTGCTCTAGCCTGAAAATGTTCAGTTACGCCTCCACTAATAGCACCATCAAAAGTACTGCCATTATTCAACTCATAGCTAAGATTTGCATAACCTGATAGCTCCTCAGTGGGTGCTGCGCTCGTTATATTCAGAGCTCCTGCGGTGGTATTTTTACCAAATAACGTTGATTGTGGTCCTCTCAATACTTCAAAGCGTTCGAGATCAACAAAAGCGCTGCGCATTTGATAAGCACGACCACGATAAACGCCATCAACATAAGTACCCACGGTTTGCTCAAAACCTTGGTTTGGGCCAGAGCCTAAACCGCGCATAGTGATATTGTAGCCCTGCCCTGACTGACTGATATTAAAGTTTGCTATACGTGATGACAGCTCCTCACTATCGTTAATGTTTTTACTTTGTAGCTCTTTACCCGATATGGCAGTGATCGATAAAGGCACATCCTTGACACTTTCAACACGTTTTTGGGCCGAAACTAAGATTACTTCAAGTTCTTTGTCATCTGCTGCTTTTACTTCAGCCATGCTACCTGTTGCTAAGATTATTCCTAAGGTAATGGCATTAATTTTTGTTTTTGTGTGCATTCAAATTCCTCAGAGAGTGCTGATATTCAGCAATTTACATAGCCACCTACTACCACTGCCACAGTGCGGTTAAGCACAGCAACACTCCAAGCAGTAATAAAGTGATAAAGACTAAGCGTAAAAATTGTGTTTGATTAATTGTATGGTGAAAGTAGTTACCAATAAGCGCCCCAAACAGAACACATGGGGCGAGCATTAGAAAGTGGCCCAACTGCCCTGCTAATTGTCCTGAGATAAGAAACCAAAGAGTTAAACAGCTATTTAAAATAAGCCAAATAGTTAGAAGCGTGGCGCGAAATGAAGTTTTGTCTAAACCACTGCGAGCCATTGCATATACAAGAAGAGGCCCTCCTGATGCAAATAAACCATGCGTAATACCTGCACCACCTATCACGGAAAGCTGTACAGGCTTACTCAAAGGCATAGCTGACGCTTGCCAAATGGCACGTCCCGCAAACCAAATGATTAATAAAGCAAATAATACTTTTGTTAATTGCGCTGGAAAATAAGGCGTTAGTAAAGCACCAATCATTGTGCCAAGCAGCATTGGAGGTAAAATCTGCTTTGCTAACAAATTCAACTGAATATACGCACGCAGCTTAAACACCATCACTGAAGTCATTAGTAAATTAAGTGGCACGAGTAACAGCATTGCTTGCTGAATATCCATAAATAATGCTGCAATTGTTAAGGCAATAACGATGCTACCAAAGCCAGTCATAGCTTCCACTGCAAAGGCAAAAATAATAGCCGCCCCTAAGCCTATTACAACCATTACGCAACCTCCCACTCACTGGCAAATTTACGTGCCATAAAATGCATGTATAAACTTGGAATTAAGCGGTATAACAACGCCGAAAAATATGTAAATCTATCAGGGAAAAGCCGTTGCTTATCAAGTCGAATAGCCTCACAAATTTGCTTTGCCATCCAGTCACTCGTACGCATTTTACCAACCATTGAGCGGGCATGGTTGGTTTTTCCGCCATCGCCATTTAATGCATTTTTATCAATCGGAGTATCTAAAAAACTAGGATATACCATCAACACCGACACGCCCGTTGGGCGCATTTCAGCGCGAAATGTTTCGAAATATTGGTGTAACGCAGATTTAGCTGCGCAATAGCCTGCTCTGGCCATAACAGGCATCCATCCAGCCATAGAACTGATATTTACGATTTTGCCATGTGCTTGCTGTAATGGTTCGATTAAGCCTGACACAAGACGTACAGGCGCAAAGTAATCAACAGCCATTACTTTTTCTATTACCTCTGGACGAGTAATGCGAGCCAAAGAACGATGCGTAATCCCTGCATTATTAATCAGTAACGCTATTGAGCAATGCTTAGCTTTGATCTGCGTTATTAACTCATCAAGCTCGTCCTTGTTCGCTAAATCACAGCCATATAATTGCGCATTAATTATTTGTCCGCATTGCTCTTGCAACAGCTTAAGGTCTAGGTCAATCAATACTAATTGATATTGAGTTGCTAACTGTTTTGCTAAATCTAAACCCAACCCAGAAGCCGCACCAGTAATCACAGCAACGGGTAACGATGGATTAATCATATGGATGCCTCTTAATGTTATTAGTGAGATAAAAAGCAAATACTTCTTTACTCGATTTTTGTGGCTGGTAGGCAAATTGCTGTTTCAGTGCTTGATTGCAAAGTACTGGGCGGTAACGTAAAAAATTAAGTTGTTCAGGGCCATACTGGGTCATTCCGAATAGCTTCGCGACCCGTAAGCTGAGTTTTAAAAGCCAAGCAGGAAGCTCAATGACAGGTTTGTTTAGGGCTTTAGCAATTTCTTTTATGCCCATAGCTCCATCACCAGCTAAATTAAAACTGCCTTCACGATTTTCTGTAACCCCCTGTAAAATAATCGCTAAGACATCTTCATCCCAGATAAACACAAAAGGAGAGTCACTGCCTTTAATGGCAATTATTCTTGGCTTATTAAATAAATCAGTAATCTGATTATTAGTAGTTTTACCAAGCACAGTCCCCGGGCGAAGTACTAACTGTTTTAGCTGCGGATGCGTATATCGATAGTTTTTTAATAGCTCTTCGATTAAGCGTTTATGATGGCTATAAGCAAATTCAGCATTACCTCTTAACGGATGTTGTTCGGTTAACCAGCTAGGGTTATCAGCGTGATAACCATAGGCAGCTCCAGAACTCGTTACCGTAATATGCTGCACATTTGCCTTAACACATGCTTCAAGCACATTTCGAGTGCCATTGACGTCGATATCAAAGTCTCGAACGGCATCTTTAGACGGTTGTAAAATACTCGCTAAGTGCACAACATGTGTAACATTGTGTTCAAGCATAATTTCTGCGAGTCGCGTATCACGCACATCAAGTTGATAGTAATGACAACCAGTTTGAGGGAGATCAACAATATCAATACCTACCAGCTTATGCTGTGTTGATAGCGACTCGACTAACCGTTTGCCGATATAGCCTT
Source organism: Pseudoalteromonas apostichopi (assembly GCF_030297135.1). Taxonomy (NCBI): domain Bacteria; kingdom Pseudomonadati; phylum Pseudomonadota; class Gammaproteobacteria; order Alteromonadales; family Pseudoalteromonadaceae; genus Pseudoalteromonas; species Pseudoalteromonas apostichopi. The sequence continues at coordinate 2,503,291 of NZ_AP028065.1, read as the reverse complement.
GGCTACCTGTTATCATGATCTTATGAGCCACATTGAACCTCTTTATTACTTGCGATCTTTATACCGTGTTTACGATCATGGTGTTGCCAGTAAAAACATAGCCCCATACCTGAAATTAGATGCCAACATCCCCATGCTGCTGCAATAATGGCCATGCCTGTTAAATTATCGAAAAAAGTAAAAATAATACCCAAGCCTAGACCAGAGTTTTGCAGCCCTACCTCAAGCGTAATCGCACGCGTATCCGCTTTATTCAGTTTCATAATTCTGGCACTCGAAAAACCAACCAATAGTGCAATCGCGTTATGAACAATCACCGCCAGCAGAAAAATACTGGCACCAGCAATAAATGCGGACCAATTACTGGTAAGTGCAATTAATACAAATAAGAACAAGGTAAGCAGAGAAATAAATCTAAAAAAGGGTTCACTACGAGCTGCGAATACAGGCCACAATTTAGCAGCAAGTAGTCCCAAACTTAGTGGTAACGCCAGCACTAGAGCAACAATCACAAGAATATTACTTGCAGGGACATTAATTTGGGTCAGCAACACAGCCGTATCTGGGTTCAAACTGCTATAAAGCATAAAATTAAACGGTGTCATTACAGTTGCAGCAAGACTTGCTACTCCTGTCATACTTACCGACATCGCGGTATTGCCTTTTGCTAAGAAAGTAACAATGTTAGAAAAACTACCTCCAGGACAACTACTAACAAGAATAAGTCCCAATGCAACTTCAGCAGGCATAGGAACCATTAAAGTAAGTAACCACGTTATCAGCGGCAGTAAAATAAACTGAGCTAATAACCCTGTAATAGGTCCTCTAGGTGCCTTAAGTACACGCTTAAAGTCTGCAAGTTTGAGACTAAGCGCAATACCAAACATCATCATGGCCAAAATTAAGTTTAAAGTGATTAAGCTTGCTTGAGACATCATTTATCCCATTTTTAATTGGCGCATTTCATCATTAATCGCCGCTAGGTAGTCAGCTTTATGAACATAATACGCCATGCGTTCAAGCTCTAAATAATTCATACCACCGTCAATTCTGACAGCTGCTTTACGCTTCACTTTTTCAGCAAACTTAGCCGCTTTAGTAGGGTTATCTAGTTGCATTCGGATCACTTTAGCAACTAGCTTTGCCTGATCATCACGGCCTTGCCAACCTAAACCAGTTGCTTCAACCATCCCCATCACATACAAGTTTTGATGTAATGGATTAAACACATTTAAATACAAGCGAGGAGCATCCCCCTGCCAGTTAAGGTGGGCTTGGTCTAAAAACGGGTAATGCAACTTGTAACCCGTTGCTTCTAAAATCAAATCATAGTCAGCTTTATTGCCATCAGTAAACGCGGCTCCCTCCTCGGTTAACTCAGCAATTGATGGTCTAACTTTGATATCACCATGACCAATGTGATGTAAAAACAATGAATTAACCACAGGGTGCGATTCATACATTTTATAGTCTGGATCAGGTAAGCCATATGAACTTGGTTTGCCTGAAATAAGCCTAACTAATGTACCATCGACTATTTGTTTCAATTTATTCGGTAATCGCACTTTACCACCAAGTGTATCTGTAGGCCTGCCTGCGACAAATTTCGGTAAAAAGTAATAACCTCTGCGTACCACCATATCTACAGATTTTGCACGATGAACCGCATCGACTGCGATATCACACGCAGAGTTGCCACAACCAATTATCAGAACACGTTTACCTGAAAATAAGCCTGCACTTCGATATTCACTTGAATGAATTTGCTCTCCTGCAAAAGAGCCCTTGAACTGTCCCCGGTTAGGGTGATGCAAAGTACCATTAGCGAGCAATAAACCGCTCGCTAAAATTTCTTTTTGCAGGCCATTTTGCACATAGCTAACTCGCCAAAACTCACCTTCTGGCTCGCAATGAGAAACCCATGCTCCAAAGCGGTAATGCTTATAGAGGTCAAAATGTTTAGCGTAGGCTTGAAAATACTCACGCATTTGATCATGTTTTGGATATGTTGCGACGTGTTCTGCCATTGGAAAATCAGCAAACTCGGTCATTCTCTTTGATGAAATTAAATGAGCTGATTCATACATGGTGCTGGTTGGGCTATTAATATCCCATAAACCACCTACATCACTGTGTGCTTCAAGACCAATCACATCAATGCCAGTCTCAGCTAGTCGACGAACAGTACAAAGACCCATTGGGCCTGCGCCAATTACAACGTATGGATGCATACTCATTCCTACATAGATAAATCAAAGTGTGACAACCAGATTAACTATTTTTTAAAAACTTGTAATAGCGATGACAGGACAAAAACCAGTTAAAACGAGACATCATTTCTTAGTTGTGCTATAAAAATCACACAACAATAAGAAGAACACACATGACTACAAACAGCGTAACACCTGGCTTTAGCAAGGCTATTTTGCATATTCTTCCCGCGTTAGATGTACAATTAGATGCTAATTTATGCCAGCAAATTCAAAAATTCCCAAGTGAAGGAAGACTGCCGATGGCGCTACAAGATGCGCTTTGGCAAGCTTTGACAGATTTAAATGACAATGAACTTGGTCTTAAAATAGCCTTAAGTTTAAAGCCCGATAGTTACGATATGCTCGGCTACTTACTATTTAGTTGTCCGACTCTAGGTGATGCTGTCGACAGCTTAATTGCCTATTCAGCCTTAATAGGTGAAGGTGGTAAGTTTAGTAAATCACATTCAAAAAATGGCTGGAAAGTCACTTTTGATGCCTTTTTTAGCACTCCTACAGCAATAAGGATAGAGGCAGTTCTTGCCTGTGTTGCCTGTGGCGCGAAATGGATCTCTGGTGCACCAATAAAGCCCAAGTTGGTTGCATTTACGCATTCTCAGCAAGGGAATATAGCAAGCTATCGCGCCATTTTTGGAGACGCCGAATTGCTTTTTAACACCAACGAAAATTACTTAATTTATCATGATGATGATTGGCAATTGCGACAACGTAACGTTAATCAAGCTGTGCAACAACAAATGCAATCACTGGCAGAGCAACAACTAAAGCAACTGCAACCACAGAGTTATGTTGATAAAGTCAGTGCAATTTTACTTAAGCAACCCAATTTAAAACGTGAACAAATAAGTAATTTATTGGCTGTGAGTGAAAGGCACTTAAATCGTAAGCTTGCTGAAAAAGGCTACTCATTTAAAAAGTTAAGTGATGAAGTTCGCTGTGAACTAGCCAAGAAGTTGATACGCCAAGGTAGTGCGAATCAAGCACACCTTGCTTTGTACTTTGGCTATGTAGATGAAAGTGCTTTTGCCAAAGCATTCAAACGTTGGACAGGGGTTGGCTTTAAAGAATACAAAAAAACACTAGAAAATGAATAGGTAAATGCTTGAACTTGCTCTTCAATGCGAAGCAATTGGATTAAACGAAAACCAATACTTATTCATCATTTATCTATTCAAACTACACGCTTCCTAATACTATAGTGTATAGTTACTCTTAGCACTTAACTTGCAAGGTTGTTGATGAGTAAATACATAAAACAAGTATTATGCGTGGTTGCGGGGGCGTTCTTTGCCCCGAAAACTGATGCCTCAGAACAACTCACTATTACCTGGTTTGAAAATGATGCTAAGCCTTTCTTTATCGAGAAAAGCAAAGCTAACCCCCATGGAGGGTTATGCAATGAAATTACAGATATGTTGATTGAAGCCTTACCCGAAATTAACCACAGCAAAGTGATATTACCGCAAAAGCGTGGCAGTAAATATCTCGCTGACGGGAAAATGGCATGCTATGCCTGTATGATCCATCGAGGTAAAAAAAATAATCATGTTACTTACTCAATCCCAACCACAGTGTACCCACCATTCAGTGTTTTAAGTACTGAAGAAAAATCATTAAAGATTAAACAAAAACATGGCGATCCAGTGCCACTAATCTCTTTATTCACTGATGCTAATTTTATTTATGGTCAAAATAGTGCGCGTAAGTTTGGCAGTAAATTAGATAAGATTGCGAAAAATACCAAACTCTACGAAAGTGCAGCACTAAGTGGTAACGGCAGTAGCCCAAATTTTGCTCTGCTATCACAGCTAGAACACGGCTACATTGATTACACTATTGATTACCCATTTGTTGCTGATTATTACAACCAGCAAAACCTACAGAATATTCAAAAACTCACCATCGTTAATCCAGCACAGAGTATTGTTTTTGGCGCCATTGGTTGCTCAACGAATGCGCCTAATCATTATGCCGAAAAAGTACTTGTACAGATTAATGAGGCGCTGAAAAACAAGGTGTTGCCAAGTGAGAGATACCAGCAAAGCCAACGAACTTGGCTCGAACAAAGCTTTCCTGAGTTTTCAACTTATTATCAGCGCTACATTTTAGACCCACTTACAGAGCCTGCCACTGATGAGATAGTAACTCCTGTTGACCATCCATAAGTGTTACAGCAAAGGTTGAATTAGCCGCGACTTTCCCTACCCCGGCAGGCGTGCCTGTCATAATTATATCGCCATCCTCTAAGTCCATAAATTCACTGATCTCAGCTAAAATTTGCTCAGCGTTAAACAACATTAGCTTTGTGTCACCTAGTTGAGTTTCTTTACCATCAATCTTTAGACTAAATTGATAATGCAAGCTGTCATTAACAGCGACAAATTCAGTAAACAATGCTGAGCCATTAAAGGCTTTTGCACGCTCCCAAGGTAGGCCTTTTTCTTTAAGTATGCTTTGTAGTTCACGTTTGGTTAAATCGAGGCCAAGTCCAACCGCTGCCAGTTGCTTGTTTTTAACTAAAAAACAAAGCTCAGTTTCGTAATGTAAAGCTTCACCTAAGTGTTCACTATTAAGCATATCTGTGATGGCACTATTTGGTTTTGCAAACAACACCATACTAGCGGGTGTTTCATTGTTAAGCTCTGCAATATGCGCTGCAAAATTACGACCAACACAAATAATTTTACTTGAGGTGAATACATCACCATTCCATTTTACTGATTGCACGCAACCTCCTCAATTTAACAAATGTAAAAGACTATATTTTTCTCATTCCAGCTTAAACCCGCAGGATTTGTACCTAAAAAACAGAAACTTACTTATAAAATATTTCTAATAATAACATAAGCATAGAAATTTACCCTGATCTTAACTCGTTATTTATATTGACGATTGTTTTACTTTCCAATAACGTAATGTAAGCGGTTACATTTATAAAATCGGGTTCGGCGATTTTTTTTGGAAAAAAATGTAAGCGCTTACAAAAAATAGACAACAACATTATTTAAAACCAAATCTGGAGATTTGCATGAACCACACACTTTTCAAGAAAAAGCAGCTTGCTATTAGCCTGTCTATGGCAATGGGTCTAAGCGCGCTAGTTCCTCACTCAGCTGTCGCCGAAGAACAGCCCGACAAAGCGAGTGATATTGAAGTAATACAAGTATCCGGTATTCGCGGAAGTCTTGTAAAATCAATGGATATCAAACGTCAATCTGCAGGTGTTGTTGATGCAATTACTTCAGAAGATATTGGTAAATTCCCAGATACCAACCTAGCTGAATCTTTACAACGTATTACCGGTGTGTCTATTGACCGAAGTAACGGTGAAGGTAGCAAAATTACAGTTCGTGGTTTTGGTCCTGAATTTAACTTAGTAACGCTTAACAATCGTCAAATGCCAACAACCGGTGGTCGTTCATTTGATTTTGGTGATATCGCAACTGAAAGTGTGAGTGGTGTTGAAGTATACAAAACAGCTCGCTCTGATATCCCTAGCGGTGGTATTGGTGCAACCGTTAATATCACCACTGCAAAACCTCTCTCTAATCCTGGCCTACACGCATCGATTGGCGCAAAAGCCGTTCACGATACATCAAACGAAACAGGTAGCGATGTAACACCTGAACTTTCAGGTATTTACAGCAACACATTCAACGATGACAAATTTGGTATCTTAATTTCAGGTTCAGTGCAAGAGCGTGATAACCGTGAACAATCAATGGCGGTTGATAACTGGATCCCAAATGTTGATATTTCATCATCTCCTGATTTAGCTGTCACAGATAACAACCAACGCGCTGATGGTGCTACTTGGTATCCGCAGAATGCTGGTTACGCGTTTTCTGACAATTCACGTAAACGTACCAATGGCCAACTTGTGCTGCAATATGCACCTAATGACCGTATTACAGCGACAGTCGATTACACGTATTCAAAGCTTGAGTTTGAAAAAGATGGTCGTAGCTTTGGTGTTTGGTTCAATAATGGCGGTAACGTAAGTGCTGCAACTATCAATGAAAACGGTACTTACACTCAAGTAACTGAGATTGGTGGTGACTACTCTACAAACTTAAATCGTGGCGCGACAACCAACGAAAATAAATCGCTTGGTTTAAACATTGATTGGCAAGTAACAGACAACTTAAACATTGAGTTTGATGCACACAACTCATCGGCAGAAAGTGCCGGTGTTGGTATTGGCCATGATGCATTTATGATCATCGGTAACACCTCATGTTCATGGTGTGAAAACCCAACCGTCAATATCGACGAAAAAATGGCTGACTTCAGCAAAGGCGAAATTCCGCTAATCGATATGACCTTAACTAATGGCCAAGCAGAAATTTTACCTAGCGACATGGGGACGCTTTTTGCCGGTGTAAACAAAGACACTAACACGAATGACCTTGACCAATATCAACTAAAAGGTACTTGGTATAATGAGGACAGCGGTGCTCTTTCGAGCATTAACTTTGGTATGTCACACACTAAAATCGACTTCCGCACCACGACTGCTTATTCAGGTCAGCTAGCTGCTGGTTGGTGGTTAAACTCTGCTGATTGGTACGATGACAGCATGTTCACTCGAGTAGATAGCTCAGGTTTGCTTGACGGTTTCTCTGGCGGTGGTAGCGATAAGCTATTAAATTACTATTATGATGCTGATTTTGATGACATCGTTGCGATTGCAGAAAGCATTGACTGTGATCACCCAGATGGCGGCATTGGTGCATGTAGCTGGCCTGCTGATGTAAATGGTATGGTGCAATCAGGTCCAATCGATGACGATCACCGTGTCAGCGAAGAAACAACAGCCGTATACGCACAAGCTAACTTCGAAACAGAGTTCAACGGTATGCCAGTGAACATCACTGCGGGTTTACGTTACGAATCAACGGATGTTACAGCAAACAGCTTAGAGCGCCCTGCTGTTGCAATGGAATGGGTTAACGGTAACGAGTGGTCATACATTTACGCTGATGAGCGCTCTTTCTCAAATGGTGAAGGTAGCAGCAAAGAGTTTTTACCTAGCATCGATATGAACATCGAGGTAGTTGAAGACGTCATCGCTCGTTTCTCTTACAGCCGAAGCCTTGCTCGCCCTCCAGTTGGCGCGCTTCGTTCAACAACGTCATTTTTAGGTAACCCTAAAGTTGGTCAACGAAAAGTTGCTGTAGGTAACCCAAACTTAAAACCTTATACCGCTGACAATATCGACCTATCACTTGAGTACTACTACGGTGAAGGCAGCTATGTATCAGCAGGTTACTACCGTAAGCAAGTTGATAACTTCTTAGTTAATATTACAACTGAAGAAACGATCGACGGCATTACTGACCCATTCATTGGTGATCGTGCAGAGCAAGCTCGTGAAGATTTAGCAGCTGCAGGTGAGCAACCATCTGACCAAGCAATTCACGATAAGATCAACGAAAACCAAGGTACAGAAGAAGGCACGTCTATCGTTGGTAACGATACAGATCCACTCGCAAGCTTCTTCATTTCGCGTGATAACAACGTTGAAACAGCAAATCTATGGGGCTGGGAACTGGCAGCTCAACATATGTTTGGTGATTCAGGTTTTGGTATTGCAGCCAACGCGACTTTCGTATTTGGTGATGTTGAAGCTGACCGAGATGCAATCGGCTATCAATTTGCTTTACCTGGTTTAAGTGATTCAGCTAACTTCTCAGCAATTTATGATTTAGACGGTTTATCAGCACGTATTTCTTATAACTGGCGTGATGAGTTCTTAACAGGCTTTGACCAACATGCTTCACCTATCTTTACTGAGTCTTACGGCCAGTGGGATATCAATGTGAACTACGCAGTTAATGAAAAACTAACGGTGTTTGTTGAAGGTCTAAATCTTACAGACGAAACGCAACGTACCTACGTTCGTTACTCAGAGCAGCTGTTACGTGCAAACCAATACGGTGCGCGCTATAACATCGGCTTCCGCTACTCGTTCTAGCATTTTGTTGTCAAAAAAGCCGCTCAACAGCGGCTTTTTTTTTTCGCAATTATGCTAGTTTGTCTATATAGCATTTTAGGTAGCCTTGAACATGCAACAGAATGAAGTAAAAAAAGTCGTCATTTTAGGTGGGGGTACTGCGGGTTGGTTATCTGCAGGCTTAATTGCTGCCCAACCCCACTTAACTCACAACGCACACATTACACTAATTGAATCGCCAGATATTGCCACTATAGGTGTTGGTGAAGGTACTTGGCCAACCATGCGACAAACCTTAAAAACCATCGGCATTAGCGAAAGTGAATTTATTCAACGCTGTGATGCGTCTTTTAAACAGGGTTCACGCTTTGATAGCTGGTGCGACGATGAAGGCGACGCACATTATTATCACCCATTCAGCTTACCGGTGGCTTATCAGCAATTAAATATTGCACCTTACTGGTTTGCCAACAAAGATGCCGTGAGTTTTAGTCACGCAGTGGCAAGCCAAACCTACTTGTGCGATCACCATAAAGCGCCGAAAAACCACTTACATAGCGCCTATCAAGGTGAAGCAAACTATGGCTATCATTTAGATGCTGGTAAGTTTGCCATACTGCTGCAACAGCACTGCACTACAAAACTAAAAGTTGAGCATATCGTCAGCCATGTTGAAAGCATCAATAGTGATGAGGATGGCTATATTAGTTCATTACAAACACACGATCATGGCGCTATCACGGGTGATATATTTATTGATTGCTCTGGCACCCACGCAAAGCTGTTACATCAGCATTACGGTATCGAACTAATCGAGCAACAAGATGTGCTATTTAACGACCGAGCAGTTGCCGTTCAGGTACCTTATTTAAACCCGCAACAAGAGATTCTTTCTTATACCAAAGCCACTGCTCAAGATGCGGGTTGGATTTGGGATATTGGCCTACAAAGCCGCCGTGGTCTTGGTATGGTGTACTCAAGCCGCTTTGCCAGTAGCGAAGATGCGAAACATGCACTTAGCCAATACATTGCAAAAACCCAGCCTGGCACAGAACAAAGTGAATTGACATTTCGTGAAATCAGTTTTAACCCCGGCTATAGACGCCGTTTTTGGTATAAAAACTGTTTAGCTATTGGTATGTCTGCAGGCTTTATTGAACCACTTGAAGCCTCAGCGTTAGTCATGGTGGAACTTGGTCTTAATAATTTACTTGCCAATTTCCCCACTCATCGTGCTGCAATGCCGACACTGGCAAAGCGTTTTGATGAGCAATGCCATTATCGCTGGCAACGTATCATTGAGTTTTTAAAGCTGCATTATGTGCTGTCAAAGCGCACTAGCCCCTATTGGCAAGCTCATAAAGAGGCAAACTCAATCCCTGTGCAGCTGCAAGAAAACTTAGCTCTTTGGCAATATCAAAGCCCGTGGCTAAACGACTTTGACCGCACTCAAGAGGTCTTCTCTGCGGCCAGTTACCAGTATGTACTTTATGGTATGAAACAACTACCACAATTCCCTGTACTTGCAATGCCAACGGCTATTATTGAGCACTTTAGTGCTAACCAACAACAAGCCAAACGCGGATTACAACAACTACCAACTAACCGCGAGCTGTTAAATCATATTCAGCAATTTGGCATACAACCTATTTAATCTCAGCATTAGGAGGCCCAATGGCCAATCATGTATTACTTGATAACATCAGCCATAAAGACCTAAAAGTCATCACCACACGCGGTGCTAACTGGGGCGATAATATTAGCTGCGCTACCGTATTTCCAAGTGAATTTGCTAAAGTCCAAGCAAATCAACCTATCGTATTTCGTAAGCACCCTCAAACAGGTCAATTCGAAGCCTTAGCTTTATTTGGTTTTGAAAATGGCGAGAACTTACTGCTTAACGAACAAGGTGAATTACAGCTGAGTTACTTACCACTGAGTATGCAGCGCCAGCCATTTTTAATTGGTCAACAAACTCAGTATAACAATGGCATTCCTGAGCAATCACTGGTGGTACATATTGATTTAGATAGCCCACGCATAAGCACACGCGATGGCGAAGCAATTTTTCTTGAACATGGTGGTAATAGCGATTATTTAAACCATATTGCTCAAGTACTTAACGCGTTACATCAAGAACATCAAACAATTAACCACTTTTTTGAGCGTTTACTTAGCGTTAATTTACTCGAATCTTTCAGTATTGAATATGCGGATAAAAATGGCGAAAAAGTCACAGTGAACGGCTTTTATACCATTAACCAACAGGTACTACACGATTTAACCGCTGAGCAACTTAAGCAGTTACAACAGCAAGGTGACTTGCAGGCTATTTATATGGTGTTGGCATCAATGGAAAAAATCCCTCATTTGCTTAATAGAAAATGGGCTCAGCAGTAATGTTTGCGGCTGCGCCAATAAAAGAATGCCAGGCTTCAAGCATTGCTGATCTTAAACCTTTTTTAGCTGAGCTTACTGAACCACTGGTAATAAGAGATCTCTGTGCTGATTGGCCCCAAGTGATTGCAGCTAAACAAGGCTCTAAAAGCGCTTTAGACTATCTTTTAGGTCTTGCCAATAATGCTCCGGTGCGAAGCTTTAGTAGCGAGGCAATTCATCATGGTCGGTATTTTTATAACGCTGATTTATCGGGGCTTAATTTTTCACAGCACGCCGATAGTCTTCAGGCTGTATTGCAAAAACTAGCATTAAAACTGTCGCAAACCGATAATGATTCGTTGTATATGGGTTCCACTGCAGTAGAGTATTGCGCTCCGGGCTTTAGCCTTGAGAACCCATTAATAGTGACCGATTATAATTGCCTTACAAGCCTCTGGGTGGGGAATCATAGCCAGATTGCGGCTCACTATGACAATGCCGATAACCTAGCTTGTGTTGCAGCTGGTGAACGCACTTTTACTCTAATGCCAACCGATCAGGTCAATAACCTTTACGTTGGCCCGCTGGAGTTTACACCTGCTGGACAAGCAATTAGCTTAGTTGATTTTAGTAACCCAGATTTGAGCCGTTTTCCACGTTTTAAAGAGGCTCTTTCAAAGGCTCAATCAGCTACCCTTACCCCTGGCGATGCTATCTATATACCTGCTCTATGGTGGCATCAGGTTAGCGCGACCAGTCCATTTAATGTATTAGTAAACTATTGGTGGCGACAAGCCCCAGAGTATTTGGCAAACCCATTTGATGCCATGCTGCACAGTATGTTGGCGATTAAAGACTTACCAAACGAGCACAAGCAGAAATGGCAGCAACTATTTAATCATTATGTCTTTGCTGATGATGTGGATTTAGCAAGCCATGTAGCTGAGCCTGTACAAGGGATATTAGCAGATATCGACGAAATAACAGCGAGAAGGTTAAGACAGCTATTACTACAAAAGCTCAACCGATAGAATGAACCAAAAGCCAGCTGATACAACGAGTTCGGCGATGTATCTGCAGGCTTTTGGCTCATAATTTACTTACCCTTTATTTGTACTGCAGATGGCTGTGTAGTTGCACAACCAATGCCTGTTTCAATATTTTTACTACATTGAAAAACACGTACATAATCGACCAGCATTTGCTTAGGGTAACCCGCAAAATCAACGCCTTTGTCATTCACATTTGCAGGCCAGTTTCCGCCTACAGCAAAGTTAAGGAGTAAGTGAAAACGCTGATCAAATGGAGCAAACCCCTTATTTTCTATAAACGAGCCGTCTTGTTGTTGTGATGTTGAATACCAATGGTCGTGGTGAAATGTCGCATAATGAACATCATCAACATACCAACGAATTTCATCTTGTTGCCATTCAAGGGCATAAACATGAAAATTATCAGCCGGGTTATCTGCTTCGCTGAAACGATAAGGCGTACCACTGTAGACATTTTCTGGCGCAGGACCACCGTAATGCAAAGTGCCGTGTACGCGTGTCTCAAGGCTACCTGTTGGCGCTGTTTTGTCATCAGTAAGGGTCTTTAGATTCACCGCTTCCATGATGTCTATTTCGCCTGAAGATGCCCAGCGGCCATAATGCCAATCAGTAGGTAACATCCAAATCGCAGGCCACGCCCCTTGTCCTGCAGGCAATTTAGCGCGAATTTCAAAACGGCCATATCGCCAATCAGCTAAGTTTTTAGTACGTAAACGTGCAGAAGTAAAAGGCTGTGTTGCCACCTTTTCTCGCTCAGCATCGCTGCTTACTTCATCGCGATTATGTAAAGGCCCAGTGTATTGCTCTTGCCGAGCAACAATATGCAATAAGCCATTTTTGACAAAACTGTTTTCACTTCGTGCGGTGTAGCATTGCTGCTCATCATTACCGCCACCTCGACAATTGACTTCATGTTGCCACTTAGCCAAATCAAGAGTATTTTGTGAAAATTCATCTTGCCAAACTAACTGCCATCCATCACCTAAGCTAGCTTTGACAGGCTCAGCAGTTTGCTGACAGGCGCTAAGTACACCTGTTAGCAAAATAACGACATATGGTTTTACTGACATGAGACTGAAGAGTCCTGCGTGTGTGAGCTACTTAATGATAATTTAGCAATTGATACTTGCCATGCACCTTCAGTAGCTAACTGCCACGGTGAGAACACTTGCCCAAGCTGCACACCTTGTTCAGCAAAGCAGCTCAAATCAACGGTTAGCGTCTGCCAATCACTTGTACCTTTAACTTGTTTGCTAATATCAAATTGACCGTCACAGTTTTCACCACACTGCATACCTAGCATTAACGGCGCATCAGCAGCTTGATCTACTTTAATTTGCATTTCTAACTGACCAGCTTTTTCAACGTATGAGCGCAGATCCGACGGGAACGCCGCCATTAAACGAACAGCAGCTGCTTCCTTACCATTAAAGCTGATTGCGCGCGCATCTTCTTGCACGTCTTTATCAAAGGTTTTTACGCTAACAGCATTTAATGCTGCACGGCTGCTGGTCATAGCTTGCAGCTCAGAACCACTTTGCAACTGTAGTGACCATGGTGCTTTTACGGCACGTTCAAATAATACTAAGTCTTCTAATTTAGCAGAAACTTGTGATTTTTCGCTCAGGTCATCCGCTAATGTATTTTTATCTTGATAAGTTAAACCAAAGCCATAAGGCAGTAGTGGCGCATAATCTTTATCACCACGATTTTGGTTACCTACAGGATTATTTGGCCATGAAAAAGATAACTTACCTTTAAAGTCATGATTGATAGAGCCATCTTGCTTTTTAAAGATAACATCGCTAATTGCATCACCTTCGCTACCAGGTAACCAAGTTGCAACAAACGCATCACTAGCATTAAGCTCAGCATTCACCCACATTGGGCGACCACTAATAAATAGTGACACCACAGGAATACCCGCATCTTTTAACTTTTTAAGAAGTGCTAAATCAGTTTTATTACCGCGTTGATATTCAAGGTTATCTAAATCACCATTGCCTTCTGCATACGGCTGCTCACCAAATACTACAATCGCAACATCTGGCTTAGTCTCAAAGGCACCATTTTCATCGTATTGAACTTGCCCACCGGCTTGCTCAACGGTTGCTTTAATGCCATCAAAAATAGAGCTACCACCCGGGAAGTCACTATTTTCATTGCCTGTGCCTTGCCATGTAATCGTCCAGCCACCAGACTGCATGCCAATGTTATCAGCACCCTGACCTGCAACTAATACATTTGTATTTGGTGATAGAGGTAATAACGCTTGCTTATTTTTCAAAAGCACCAATGATTCACGTACCGCTTGTTTTGCAATTGCACGATGCTCAGCACTGCCAATAATCTCTGTTTTACCAGAAAGCGGACGCTTAGCTGGGCTTGGTTTATCAAACAAACCAGCGCGCATTTTTACACGTAAGATACGCGTTACCGCATCATCAATTCGGCTTTGCGCAATTTCACCACTTTTCACTTGCTTGATGAGGTTTTCGTATAGTGGTTTCCATGCATCTGTCGGAACCATATACACATCAAGGCCCGCATTTGCGGCTTGTGCACAATTGCCATTAGTACACCCCGGAATTTGACCGTGGCCGTTCCAGTCACCGACAACAAAACCGTCAAAGCCCATTTTGCCTTTTAACACGTCGGTAAGTAGATATTTGCTGCCGTGAATTTTTTCACCATTCCAGCTGTTAAATGACGCCATCACGGTTTGTGCACCCGCACCTAAGCCACCAACATAACCTTGCGCATGAATATCAAATAACTCTTGCTCTGATGCCGTGTTATTACCTTGGTCATCACCACCTTCGGTACCGCCATCGCCTAAAAAGTGTTTAACAGTGCTAATTACGCGCTTATCAGATAAGAAATCGTCATCAACCGCGCCTTGCAAACCTCTAACGATAGCTGCTGAGTAAGATTTAACAATTTCAGGGTCTTCAGAGTAGCCCTCGTAAGTTCGACCCCAGCGGTCATCACGCACAACAGCCACAGTTGGCGCGAACACCCAGTCGATACCAGTTACCATCACTTCTTGCGCTGTAGCAGCTGCAATTTTTTCGATTAGCTCAGGGTTATTTGTCGCACCCAAGCCAATGTTATGTGGGAATAATGTCGCACCAATAACGTTGTTATGACCATGTACTGCATCGGTGCCCCACATGGTAGGTATAGAGCTACCATCGAGCGAGTCATCTATAGAGGCTTGATACATTTTCTCAGCAAGGTCAATCCAGTCAGCGGCGCTGGCATGTTTGTCATTGTTAGGGAATGCTCCACCACCATTAAGATAAGAACCAAAGCCATATTTACGCATATCTTCAACGGTAATATCGCGAATTTCTGGCTGGATCATTTGAGCAATTTTTTGCTCTAGAGTCATATTTGTGAGTATTTTCGCAATTTTTGCTTCCATCTCTGGATTTGCTGCAATACCTGTTTCGATGTTTGGCCAAATTTCTTGCTCAGCGTTCACGTGTGTAACCTTGTCTTGCCCACTACAACCTAGCATGCTGACGCTTGCCATCATTAACGAACAGAGAGTGAATGTTTTTTTCAATTTCATTTTTTTCACCTATGATGATTGCTGAGTCTGAGTCGATACTTTTGAGCCAACCAGCGCAAAGTAAGTAATGTATAAGTAACATGCAATTGGTAAAAATAGCGCCATTTGCACACCAATAGAATCCGCTAAAATACCTTGTAATAGAGGAATAATTGCACCACCCACAATCGCTAAACATAAAATGCCTGAGCCTTTAGAGGTGTATTTACCAAGACCATGTAGCGCTAGGCTGAAAATCGTTGGGAACATAATCGAATTGCATAGACCCACGAGTAAAATTGCCCACATAGCAAGGCTTCCCTCACCCGTCATGGCAATCACAACAAGCATTACGGCAAGTAAGCCATGACATGCTAATACCTTACCTGCATTAAATTTTTGCATTACAGCCGCACCAATAAAGCGACCAACCATGGCTCCTGCGAAATAATAACTAATATAATGAGCGGCCTCTTTTTCTGCTAAACCCGCAATATTATCAAGGGTCAAAAAGCCCACTAAGAAGCTACCAATTGCCACTTCTGCGCCCACATACACAAAGATACCTACGGCGCCTAAAATTAAATGGCGATAACGCCAAACACTGCCTAAATCAACAAAGTCTTCTAAATCTTGATGAGCCGCTTCACTGTCACTTTCTTTACCTAGTTTTGGTAGCTTTAAAAATGCGAAGATAACGGCAAGTATTAATAAGCTTAACGACAACATTAAATAAGGTAGCTTCACTTCTTCTGCCGTGGCTTGGCTAATTTCAGATAGAATCAACCAACCACCAAAAATTGGCGCAACCGTCGTTCCTAATGAGTTAAATGCTTGTGTCATAGTCAAACGTGAAGAGGCTGTCTTTTGCGGACCAAGTACGCTTACGTAAGGATTTGCAGATACTTGTAAAATAGTGATACCTGATGCCAGTACAAACAAGGCCAGTAAAAATAGCTCATAAACATGGGCAACAGCGGCAGGGTAAAATAGTGCACAACCAACGGATGCAACCACCAAACCCACAACAATACCAAGCTGATAGCCAATTCGACTGACCAACTTACCTGCCGGAATTGACATCACAAAATACGCACCAAAGAAGCAAAATTGGATGAGCATAGCCTGCGTATAGTTAAGTGAAAACATACCTTTTAAGTAAGGGATTAATATGTCATTTAGACAAGTTATAAATCCCCACATAAAAAATAATGTGGTCAATGATGCCAGTGCGAAGTGTTGCTTTGGCATATCTGCTTGGCTTGAAGCAGCCGAAACAGGAGTTGATACATGAGCCATAATTTTCTTCTCTAGTTAATTATATTTATCAGTTTGTTACAGCAAAATTTGGTACTTAATCACTAACAACAAATAGCGAAATATGTTGCAACATTAAATGTAAGCGCTTACATTTATAACATATTAATCATATTTAGCAATTTATTTGCGGAAAAATTGTAAGCGCTTACAGCCGAGTCTAAACTCTAATCAGCTAAGTCTTACACTAACCCGAAGGACGCGTATCAACTGTGCATAAATCAATTTCACTGTTACCTGATTCACCTTTACTCAAACCCGAGTTCACTTTCGGTGTTGCAACAGCCTCATTTCAGATTGAAGGTGCACGCGAGCAACGCCTCGATTGTATCTGGGATACATTTTGTGAAAAGCCTGGAACCATCGCAGACCAAAGTCATGGTAATGTAGCTTGTGACCATGTTGCTCGTTGGCAGCAAGATGTCGAGATGATTGTAGACTTGAGCGTAGATGCTTACCGCTTATCTATTTCGTGGCCTAGAGTCATGCTTCAAGATGGCTCGGTAAACGAGCAAGGAATGGCGTTTTATGTTCAGTTATTAACAGCTTTAAAAGCACGTAATATTAAAACCTATGTTACTTTATATCACTGGGATTTACCCCAATACCTTGAAGATAATGGTGGCTGGTTAAATCGTGAAACGGCCTATAAATTCAAAGAATATGCCGAACTTGTGACTCGCCATTTGGGTCACCTGGTTGATTCATTTGCAACCTTGAACGAGCCTTTTTGTAGTGCCTATTTGGGTTATGAGGTGGGTGTACATGCACCTGGTATTAAATCACAACAGGCAGGTCGTCAAGCAGCTCATCACTTATTGCTTGCTCATGGCCTTGCCATGCAAGTATTACGTAAAAACTGCCCAGAAACAGAAGCGGGTATCGTATTAAACTTCAGCCCGACCTACCCTTTAACAGCCGATGATATAAAAGCCGCAGAACTTGCTGATCAGTACCATAATCAATGGTATATCAAAGCTGTTTTAGAAGGCGCTTACCCATCTTTATTTAATGATTTAGCTGATGAAGTTAAGCCCACTATTGTTGCTGGCGATATGGCGATAATTAGCCAAGCCGTCGACTTTATTGGCGTTAACTACTATACCCGCATACACTACAAAAATACCGCTGATGGCTGGTTTGAAGAAGCAAGCCTTGCGGGTGTACGTGTTACAGATATGGGCTGGGAAGTTTACCCACAAGGTTTAACTGAGCTTTTGGTATCACTGCATCAGCAATATGATTTGCCAAAAATGTATATCACTGAGAATGGCGCAGCCATGGCCGACACGTTAGAAAACGGTGAAGTGAACGACATTGAACGTGTAGATTATTATCATACCCACTTAAATGCGGTTTGTGATGCAATTCGCCAAGGCGTCGATATTCAAGGCTACTTTGCGTGGAGCTTAATGGACAACTTTGAATGGGCGTATGGCTACGAAAAGCGCTTTGGATTAGTTTATATTGATTATCAAAACCAACAACGCATTTTAAAAGAAAGCGCAAAACAATATCGCACACTACTTAAACAGCGATAAAAATAACAACAATCGAGAACACACATGCTGACTAAAAGAGAAAAAATAGCCTACGGATTAGGCGACACAGCAAGTAATATCATCTTTCAAACGGTGATGTTATTTTTAACTTTTTTCTATACTGATATCTTTGGTATTTCACCCGCTATTGTTGGCACCTTGTTTTTAGTGGTGAGAGTCGTTGATGCAATTACTGACCCATTGATGGGGGCTTTAACTGATTCAACCCGTACTAAGTGGGGAAGTTATCGTCCCTACTTACTCTGGCTTGCCCTACCATTCGGGGTGATCAGTATGATCACCTTCACCACGCCAAACCTACCTGAGTCAGGTAAAGTAATATACGCTTTTGTTACTTACACTTTACTGATGCTGGTTTATACCGCTATTAATATTCCTTACTCAGCGTTAGGGGGAGTATTAAGTGGCGACCCTAAAGAGCGAGTATCTATTCAGTCTTATCGATTTGTATTTGGCATGCTCGGCGGCTTAATTGTCAGCGCCTGTACTTTGCCTTTAGTCAACTGGCTTGGAAAAGGTGACAACGCCACAGGCTATCAACTCACTATGGCCTTGATGAGTGGCTTAGGCGTCATTCTATTTTTAATTTGTTTTCGCTTTACCAAAGAACGCGTTGCGGCTCATAACAGCTCATCATTAAGCTGGAAAAACCGCATGAGCACGCTTTGGCAAAATGGCCCGTTTAAGGTGTTGTGCTTTGCTGCATTTATGCTGTTAACCAGTATGGTATTACGTACAACCCTTGCCATTTACTATGTAAAATATGTACTTGGTGAAGCCGAGCTAGTCACTTATTTTGTTACCATCGGTATGATAGGTAACATTCTTGGTTGTGCTTGTGCGAACCCACTGAGTAAACGAGTTGATAAGAAAACCGCCTATATTCGTTTGCAATATATCTCTGCAGCAATTAGTTGCGTGGCATTTTGGTTGCCTGGCGAGCAGCTGATACTTGCCTTTGTGGTGTACTTTTTATGGTGTTTTTTCACGCAAATGGCGACCCCTTTATTGTGGGCAAAAATGGCTGACACCATAGATTATGGGCAATGGAAAACTGGTGAAAGACTGACAGGCCTTGTTTACGCGAGCGTAGTATTTTTTATTAAGCTTGGTCTTGCCCTTGGTGGTGCAATTGCAGGTTGGTTACTCGCATTTTATGGCTATGAAGCAAATACCGAACTGAGTGAGCAGACACTTTCGGGTATCTTAATTTCATTTACCCTTTACCCTGCAATAGGTAGTATGCTTGTCGCTTTTATCATGAAAAGGTATATTCTTGATAATCAAACAGTTGAGCAGATCAGTGCCGACTTATCGTTAAAGCAGCATCCATAACTTTGTTTAGTAAGGAATAACATGGCCACCATTTATGAGGTGTCGAAACTTGCAGGTGTTTCCCTTGCAACCGTTTCACGAGTAATGAACAACAATGCAAATGTCAGTGATGCCACCCGTAAAAAGGTCACTGCTGCAATGGATAAACTTGGCTATAGACCTAATTCAATTGCTCAGTCATTGGCATCAAATTGCTCTAACAGTGTTGGCTTATTGGTCTCTGAATTACAAGGTCCATTCTACGGGCCTATGATGAGTGGCATTGAAGATACCTTTCGTAATCAAGGCAAACATCTCATTATTGCTGCTGGTCATAGTGATGAAGAACGCGAAAAACAAGGCATTGAATTTCTGATTAGTCGTAATTGCGATGGACTTATTTTGCATGTTGAAGCAGTTAGCGACGAGTATCTTATTAAACTCAGTAAAGGTCGAACTCCCTTTGTATTGATCAACCGCTATATCAGTGAACTCAGTGACCGCTGTATTCTGCTTAACAATATCAAAGGTGGTTATTTAGCTGCTAAACATGTTTTAGAGCATGGTCATAAAAAAATTGCCTACATCAGCGGGCCTCTTTGGAAACAAGATGCCAAAGACCGCCTAGAAGGACATAAGCAAGCACTACATGAGTTTAACCTTGAGTTTGATGAAAACTTATTATTCCAAGGTGATTTTATGGAAGAGAGCGGCTATGAAGGATTAAAAGCCCTTCATCAACAAACGCATCCTTTCACTGCTTTGATATGTGCCAATGATGAAATGGCGGTTGGTGCCATGGCAAGTGCTAGAGATTTAGGTTTAACTTTACCTAAGCAATTATCGATTATGGGTTACGATAACGTGTTTTTCACCCGCCATGTTTACCCACAATTGACCACGGTTAACTACCCAATAGATGAAATGGGTCGTATGGCAGCGGACTGGGTGTTAAATCATGTTTATCAAAAACAAACCCCACCGCTACAAACATTATTTGAACCTGAGCTAGTAGTTAGGCATTCAATTAGCTGTCAATAAGCTCTGATAACAAGCCAAGATTAATCGGCTTTAAGAGGACTTGCTCAATCTCAAGAGGTTCGATTTTTTTAGGCTCTGGCTCTGCGCCACTAACAATAACTAACTTTAAGTTAGGGTGGCGCTGTTTAATTTCGCTTGCTAAATCAAGGCCTTCACCATCTGGCAAGTGCATGTCGAGTAAGACTTTATCAAAGTTTTGATCGTCTTTGAGTGTCGCAAGACACGCAACACAGTTTGGTGCTATTACCGTTTCAACACCTAAACTTTCAAGCAATAACTGAGTGATTTGCGCCGCATCACTGTCATCTTCCACCAATAAATAGCGAGTGCTCTGTATGGTCATTTCAGGGCTGTCATCTTGCTCAACCACAGGTTCAGTTTTACCTTCGCAAATATAATGATTTAGCACTTGGTAAAGCAACCCAGCATCAACAGGTTTTGCAATCATATCGTTAAAGCCAAGCGCACTTAATTCTGTTTTCACCCCTTTCATAGTGGCGGCGGTGAGGGCAATAATGGGCCCTTGATAACCCATTTTGCGAAGCTCAATAGTGGCTTCTTTGCCACCCATAACGGGCATATGCAAATCAATAAATACTATATCAAAAGGCTTACCTGCTTGCTCTGCATTAGCTACTTTTTCAATCGCTTGTTTACCGTTTTCTGCATATTCTACTTCTGCGCCAGTACTGGTGATCATATGACCAACCAGATTGCGTAAATCTTTTAGGTCGTCTACCACTAATACCCGCCCACTTGTTTTAAGCGTGGTTAGTTTTTGCTGAAAATCTGGGTTTGAATCAAAGCGAAGTACTTGGCGTTCAATATCTCGAATGTTGCCAGGGTAAATAGAAAGAGTAAACTCTGAGCCCACGCCTTGGGTTGACTCAAGTTCAATACTGCCTTGCATACGGCTCAGTAGTTCTGAACAAATTGCAAGGCCAAGCCCTGCTCCCCCCACATCTCGGGATTCAACATCAGCAATTTGTTCAAATGGCTTAAATATCAATGCTTGTTTTTCTGCTGGAATACCTAAGCCTGTATCTTTAATGCTAAAAAACAGCATTTCACGCTCCTGGACCCAAGCAGTCCAAGCACGAACGGTAATTTCACCTTGGTTAGTAAACTTAATAGCATTATTAATGATGTTAATTAGAATTTGGCGCAACCGAGTAGCATCGGTATTGATCACTAGAGGTAGTGCCTGTTGTGACTCAAAATTAAGAGTTAAGCCTTTATCAAGCGCTGAGACACGCATTAGGGTATAAACATCAGTCATTAAACTATCTAAATTGACATCACAGCAGTTTAGTTCAAGTTTATCAGCCGCTATTTTTGATAGGTCGAGGACATCATTGAGTAAGCTCAATAAGTGCTTACCATTTCTATAAATCACGCTCAACTCATTTTGGGCATGTAGATTTTTATCGCTGTGCATGAGTAACTCAGTGTAACCCAAGATGGATGACAATGGTGTACGTAACTCATGACTTAAATGTGCCAAGAAGCGGTCTTTAGAACGGTTTTCTGCTTCGGCTTTTAAGCGCTCTACACGTTCATCTTCAACATCTCGGCGAGCTAAAGCATAACGAATAGCACGGGCAAAGCGGCTAGAGTTCATCTCACTCTTGACAAGATAATCAACCGCACCAGCATCAAGCGCTGCAGAATCGAGAGCTTCATCAGATTGCCCTGTCAGCATAATAATCGGACCGCGAAAACCGTTATCAACGGCCCGTTTCAGCACTTCTAAACCATCAGAGGCGCCTAAGCGATAATCTAACAAACAAATATCATGCTTGTTTTCGCTAAGCACACTAATGGCTTGTTCTGGGCAGCTTAACCACTCAACATCGAATGTATGGGAACCTAATTGTTCTAGGTAGTCGCAGGTGAGAATATAGTCATCTTCATCGTCTTCTACTAAGAGTAATCGGGTTACCTTATCTAACATTCTGGCTCCTTATGCCAATTAGCTTAATTAAGTATTGTCGCTAATCGAAATTAATCGTTTCGTGATGTTGGCAGCTCTACAAACTCTACCCAGTATTTTCCTAGTGTTTGCATCAATTCGACTAAACCTTCAAAAGTAACCGGTTTCGTGATGTATGATGCAGCGCCTAAGTCATAGCCTCTAACCATATCTTCTTCTTGTTTTGATGTGGTTAAAATCACAACCGGAATGCCCTTCAAGTTAGGGTTCGCTTTGATTGCTTGGAGCGCTTCTCGACCGTCCATGCGCGGCATATTTAAATCAAGTAAAATCAAGCCCGGACGTGGCGATTTTTCTTTTTCACTAAATTTGCCTTTACGCTCAAGATATTCAAGCAGCTCTACACCATCTTCAACAAAAAATAGCTCGTTCAATACACGGCTTTCGGCCAATGCATCTTGGGTTAATAAACGATCATCTTCGTCGTCATCAGCCATTAAAATAGTAATTGGTTTAACTTTATTAAGTGGCATTACGCCTCTCCTTGTAGTGTGAAAAGCGATGTTTCCACAGGTAATTTAATTGTAAAGCTTGCACCTTCATTAACGCGACTATTCGCCGTGATTTCTCCACCATGGCGTTCAACGATTCGGCGACAAACTGATAGGCCTATGCCTGTGCCCTTATATTGAGAGCGACCATGCAAACGCTGGAATGGTACAAATATTTTTTCTAGGTACTCTTCAGAAAAGCCAATTCCGTTGTCTGAAATAGTAATTATTTCCCACTCTACCTCTGCGTTATGAACTTGACTAAACTCTTTGGTTCGCTGGTAACTAATGTTGATTACAGGCGGCACATTTTCACGCCTAAACTTCACTGCATTAGACAGAATGTTTAAGAACAATTGCAGCATTTGGCTTGGATCAGCTTGAATGTGCGGTAACGTATCGAGATTAACAGTGGTTTCAGATTCATTAACCGCGATTTCAAGATCATCAAGTACTTCTGCAACAACCTCATTTAAGTCAGTATCAGTAAAGTCTTTGCCCCGAGTCGTCACTCGTGAAAATTCAAGCAAGTCATTGATTAAGTTAGACATTCGCTGAGCTGCGTTTTTCATGCGATTAATATAATCAATGCCTTTTTCACCGAGATCATCTTTGAACATTTTTTCAAGGCGGTCACTAAAAGCTTGAATCTTTCGCAGTGGCTCTTGTAAGTCATGACTTGCAACAAAAGCAAATTCTTCAAGCTCTCGATTTGAGCGGCTTAATTCATCTGAATAGATGGTCAGCTCTTGGGTGCGCTCTGCTACTTTTGCCGCTAGGTTCTCATTTTGATTTTCAAGTTCAGCTCGGTACTTGGCTTGGTTACGCAAATTGATACGTGTTAACAAGAACATACCAATAATTAATAAAGTGCTAGTAACAGCTGTAATTGCAAATGTTAACTTAGCATCGTCTTTTATTTGCGAGAGTTTAGTGAACTGCTCTATCTTGAAATTAAGCTCACGCATTTGAATTTCATCAACTGCTAGGCGAATTTCTTTATATAAGTCGCGACCTTGGTTAGTTAATAACAAACTACGAGCCTTAACGTCTTTATTGGCTAAAGCCAGATCGGTCGTTTTAGTCATTACCGCAATTTTGTCATTTACTAAGTAAAGAAAACGAGCAATGCGATCTGCCTGACCCGGTATTTCTGAATGCAAACTTTTCACAAGCATTATCTGTGCTTGCATCGAGGCAATTGCATCATTGTAAGGCATTAAGTAATCTTCACGATCAGTGAGTAAATAACCACGTTGACCCGATTCAGCTTGCACCAAAGATAAGTGTAATCGCTCGATAGCTGTATTAAGCGAGTTCGTGTTATCTAGGCTGTTTTGTGTTTCAGTGAGCGAGCGAATACTATCAATTGCTAAAAAAGCGTTAGCCACCACGATACAGAGCACCACGGCAATAAAGCCAGCCCAATTGATCGCTATTTTTCCTTTTTGTTTGTGCATTTACTTCCTAATCTATGAGTGCTTAGTCAGCCCCGTGAGTGTCACTTATTTCTTGTAAGTGCTCACTACACTGCTGGCAATTAGCTATTATTTTATTTAATGCCTCAAGTGCTTTTTGCTTTGGCATATCATTTTCTAATACGAGCTTAACTAACTCTGCATTCATTGAAATACGGTTTAGTGGCGCACGGGCGTCGTGCACCATTTTTCGTAAAGACTCGTTATTATTCATAGCCATCCTTTGTTATTTATATTCGCCAATGCCTCCATAAGCATTTAAACGGTTATAAAGAGTTTTAGTACTGATCCCCAGCATTTGTGCTGCAATCGTCTTATTACCTTGTACTTTATCTAAAGTAGCGTGGATCAATTCTTTTTCAACTTCTTCAATAGTTTGCCCTGCAACAACTTGATTTGCTTGGCTCTCTTTATTCACTTTAGAGAACGGAGACTCTAATGATTCAGGCAAGGTAATAGCTGCCCCTTTAGGGTCACTCATAATAAAAGCCCGATGAATAGCGTGGCGAAGCTCACGCACGTTACCAGGCCAATCATGCCCTTCTAGCTCTTTGATTTGCGCTGCTTGCCATTTAAAGTCGGTGCCGTTTTCTTCATTGAGTTGCTCTAAAAAGGCATTGGCGAGCAGTGGAATATCTTCTTTTCGCTCACGTAGCGGTGGAATATCAATGGGGAATACCGCTAAACGAAAATAAATATCTTCACGAATAACATTGTTTTGCGCAAGGTCGGTTAAGGTGCGGTTGGTAGCAGAAATAACACGGCAATTCACTGCTTGCTCTTTGGTGCCACCCACTCGGGTTACTTTTTTGCTTTCAAGAACGCGTAGTAAGTTTGGTTGCATATCAATCGGCATTTCGGTGACTTCATCTAAAAACAAAGTACCACCAGCAGCTTGTTCAAATACACCCTCTTTGCGCGCAATAGCCCCTGTAAACGCGCCCTTTTCATGACCGAACAATTCGCTACCAATCAGCTCTTTTGAAAATGCACCACAGTTGGTTGCCACTAACGGACCATCACACTCAGTCGCATTATGAATTGCCTGCGCCACCACTTCTTTACCTGCACCACTTTCACCCATCAACATCACATTGGCAGAAGTGGCTGCAACACGCTCAATCATAGTATAAAGCTTCTGCATCACCTCAGATTCACCAATCAGAGTGCCAAAATGACGTTTTATTGCTGGTGTTGCTTTTTTCTTAGGGGCTGATTTTTTCGGGTTGAGTACACGCTCGATATCTTCGCGTTGTAAAGGTTTAACAAGATGCCCTACATTAGGTTCACACATCTCTGCTAGCTTACCTTTTACTGAAGGGTGCCCTGAAATTAATGTGACTCGAGGAGATTGACCTATTGCTTTTAAATGCTCAAGTAAATGAAGGCCGCTGCCATCTGGCAACATGAAGTCTAAAAAGACATGATCAAACGTGTTGTTTTCAAACCATTGCTCCGCTTCTGCCAAATTTGCTGCGGTATTTATATTATGCCCAAGAAACTCCACTATGTGACAAACTACATCGCTAAATTCACTGTCATCATCGACCAAAAGTACGTTCAACATATTCATTTCCTAAGCTTTTTTCATCATTCTACGCAATTTTTTTTCGAAAAGAAAACCAAACACGCTAGATACCTAAATAGTTCTTAATTCCAGTTATATTACCTTATTAGTTTCAATTTGGGGTAAGTATAATGAATTAAATGCGAAAAAAAGGTTATTATGGCGCATTCAATATTAAGCTGAGCTGTACTTGCGTTAATTTAAAGTTGTAATCCCATGAAGCTATTAAGAAAAGTAATTCACCCAAGTTTAAGTAATGACTATGGCACGATATTTATTCGTAACACTGCGCGCGCTATCGTATTAAAGGGTGAACAAATACTACTTTTATATACCGCCCGTTATGATGACTACAGCCTACCAGGTGGTGGAGTTGATGAAGGCGAAAGCATTGAGCAAGGGCTTCACCGAGAATTACATGAAGAAACAGGCGCACAACACATCCAAGTAAACCGACCACTGGGGTTATACGAAGAGATCAGGCCTTGGTACAAAGACGACTTCGACTGTGTTCATATCAAGTCTTATTGCTACTTCTGTGAAATAAGCGATGAATTTGCAGAGCCAAAAATGGAACATTACGAAGTGCAAAATGGCATGCACCCTAAATGGGTAAATATTTTTGATGCCATAGCACATAATGAAACCACTATGGCAATGAGTGATAAACAGGGCTTATCAATTCAGCGCGAGACCTTTTTATTAAAGCGAATTGCTGACTCGCTTTAGTTTTATTTAAATGGAAAGCATGCTGTAACACTTTGAATATGCATCTATTGACATGTTTTCATCGCTTTTGGAGCGATATAAAAACGCCAAAGTCCTAGTAAATTACTCAATAAAAACACTGCTTCCATTACCACTGCTACTGGCGAGAAAATCAGAACATTATGTGTTAACCAACATAGTGTACCTAAGAGCATAAAAAGCCTTAGTAACAAATCTTTACTCTGAAACGAAGCATAAGTCTGAATTAAGGTCGCTGTTAGGGCAATAAAACTCACCCAAGTGTGCCAAGTAAATAGCACTGCGCTTATGCTCAAAAGCATAAATGCAATCATCACCCAAGTTTTGCGCGCAAAAATAAAGTAACCATAACGTAGTGCTGCGATCAGCATTAAACATGCTGCACTTAAGTTATCGAGCAGCATAAAGTGCACAGATGTGAGTAAAACAGAGCTAAACAAACAAGCTAAAATTGCTTGTCTTTGTTTAAACTGAAATGAAGCCAAATCGAGTAATGTGGCAATGGCCACTAAGCATTGAGATAAAATAAACATAACGACTCCTGAAAAATCAGCAGTGTAATGTTCACTGTTTTGCTGCGCCTTAACTTAAGTTAAGACGCCGCCTAATTCGTGATAAAGAAATAGCTGAGATCCCTAAATACATAGCAACTTCGTTTAAACTCAGTTGTTCAAGCCAGTGCGGTTTTTGATCCCGTAAATATTGATAACGCTGCTCTGGCGTATTCAGTAATAAAAATGCTTCTTTTGCTTCTTTAAATAGTAGCTGCTGACTAATCAGGTTATGTTTGATTGCTTGCCAGTCGGCTCTCTCGAGTAAAACTAAAGGCACCTTAATAAGCTCAGCATCACGTATTACTTTAAGTTGGTAAAGCGCAGGGGTTTTAGTTAACCAATTACCATAAAGCAGTGCAAATTCATCTTGAAAGTAAAACTCTTTACACTTTTGCACGCCTTGTGATGATGCATGTAATGCGCCAAGCACCCCAGACACAATTAAGTAACCAGCATCTTGTTCGTCGCCTTGTTGTAATAAAACATCACCTTTAGCGCAACGTTTTATAGAGCATTGCCCAGCAAGCTTGTTACGAAATTCACTGGCAAGCTGATGATAACTATCACCTAGCGGAAGTAACTGGGGATCAGTCAAGATTGCCAACCTTGCATTAATATCGTAGTAATTTGCTCTGCGTTAATACCTTCTCGAACAATAAAGCGCTCACCACACCAAAGCGGTGAAAAACCACTATCGCCTTTGGCTTCGGCTTTTGAGCGTAATGCGGTCATCGCAATCGACGCATAAGGAAAAGGCGGTGCCTGCTCTGGCATTGCACCTAACTCTTGCATGACTCGGTTGCGAACTCCTCGTGCTGGGCGACCTGAAAATAAGGTCGTCAATTCTGTAGAATCTGGCTCGGCCGTTTTTAATACTTCACGATGTAAAGCACTTGTTGTAGCTTCTTCACAAAGTAAGTAAGCACTGCCTACCTGCACTGCAATCACGCCCAAGGCTTGGTACTGTGCTACATCTTCAGAAGTACAGATCCCCCCTGCTGCAATAACGGGTATATCAAGCTCTACACACTCTCGTACTAATTGCACAGTAGTGGGTTGCAACGATAAATCCATCGATAAAAAATGCCCACGGTGGCCGCCTGCTTCAATCCCTTGTGCAATAATCGCATCGGCCCCATTTGCTTGTAACCAGCGCGCTTCATCTAACGTTGTGGCTGATGAAAGAACAGTCCCGCCCCACGCTTTGATCTGAGTAACAATATCCTTACTTGGCAGACCAAAATGAAAGCTGACAACAGCGGGCTTATAGGGCGCGATAATATCTATCACTTGTTGATTAATTGGCTGACGAGAAGCATTACGGGTTAATTGTGAGGCATCTACATTTAACTCTTCAAAATAAGGTGCTAGCACCCCATGCCAAGCAGTTTGCTGAGCCAATGTATAGTCAGGTGTCTGATGACAAAAGAAATTAAGGTTATATGGCTTATCAGTATTCAGGCTTATGTAATCAAGTTCTGACTTAAGCTGCTCTATCGAAAGCATAGCACAAGGCAACGATCCAAGCCCCCCGGCTTCACAAACAGCCACAGTCAGCTTAGCATTTTGCACACCCGCCATCGGTGCTTGAATAATTGCAAGTTCAGTATTTAACACAGAATTTGTCATTACGTATTCCTTGTAAGTTTTGCAGCCTGTTGCAGTATTTACATAAAAAGAGAGCGAAGCAAACACAAGATGAAAATAAAGTTATTACAAAACAAAAGCATAGAAAAATAAAAAACAGGTATTAGCTTTGCAGACTCTCTCCTACAATTTTGTAAGGAGATAATGATGACTGATACTGTTACTACAATCAATCCAGCCAATGAGCAAACTTTAAATACTTATAATCTACTGTCACTTCAACAAGCACAAAGTGAGGTTGAACAATGCCATCAAGCTTTTTTAAAGTGGCGCACTACATCACATGAACACCGTGCAAAATTACTTAATCAACTAGCAGAAGTGATTGAGTCTAATCAGCAAGAAATAGCACAACTGATGACAGATGAAATGGGCAAGTTATATCAACAAGGTCTTCAAGAAGTTGAGCTGTGTGCTGCAATTTGTCGCTACACCGCAGAACAAGGGCCTCAAGTGCTTGCTGATGAAAAGCGAGATATGCAGGACGGTCATGCAATTATTAGTTACCAACCAATTGGTGTGATTCTAGGTATCCAACCTTGGAAC
This sequence comes from Pseudoalteromonas apostichopi, assembly GCF_030297135.1. Classification (NCBI taxonomy): domain Bacteria; kingdom Pseudomonadati; phylum Pseudomonadota; class Gammaproteobacteria; order Alteromonadales; family Pseudoalteromonadaceae; genus Pseudoalteromonas; species Pseudoalteromonas apostichopi. Next base: position 2,473,818 of record NZ_AP028065.1, on the reverse strand, counting down.
TTTCCGCTTTATCAGGTTATTCGATATGCTTGCGCTAATATCATGGCGGGTAATACCACGGTGCTAAAACACGCTGGTAATGTATTTGGCATGGCCGAAAAGATTGAGCAAATGTTTTCACAAGCAGGCTTTGATGATTATTGCTTTAAAAACTTACTGATTGACGGCAAAACTGCAAGCGAGCTAATTGCGCACTCAGCTATTCGTGGGGTGACATTTACTGGCAGCGATGAAACTGGCAAAAAAGTTGCTGAGCAAGCTGGCAAACAAGTGAAAAAAACCGTCCTAGAACTTGGCAGTAATGATGCTTATATCGTACTTGATGATGCCGATTTAAATACTGCCATTAGCGCATGTACACAAGGTCGTTTGATCAACAATGGGCAAACCTGTGTAGCAGCAAAACGTTTTATTGTTGTTGATGCGTTATATGATGATTTTAAAGCCTTAATTAAAGAACAATTTGAGCAAGTTGTGCTTGGCGATCCAAATGATGAAAAGACAACGCTCGGTCCAATGGCTCGCAAAGATCTGCGTGATAAACTGCATCAACAAGTTACAGACTCAGTCAATGCTGGAGCTAATATTATCACCGGTGGCAAGATTGCTGAGCACACCGGCTTTTACTACACCGCTACCCTTCTTGAGAATGTTAAACCAGGAATGCCTGCTTACGATGATGAATTATTTGGCCCTGTCGCATCACTTATCAGAGCAAAAGATAATGCTGAGGCAATGCAAATCGCTAATGACTCTCGCTATGGCCTTGGCGGCGGTATTTTCTCAAAAGACGAACAGGCAGCCATTGAGCTTGCAAAGCAGCACTTTGATACTGGTATGGTCAATATTAACGGCTATGGTCTTGCGCAACCAAACTTGCCATTTGGGGGGGTAAAAGACAGTGGTTATGGCCGTGAACACGGCGGATTTGGGTTACGAGAATTCGTTAATATTAAAACCATTATGGTCAACGATTAAAATAAAAAGGGCTCATATGAGCCCTTTTTTACACCACTTCACTTAATTAAGAGATCAATTTTAAGGTAATAGAAGCTCGTTGATAGCAGGCAAAAATTTAGTTATTTAGTTTTTCTAAGTCAGAAATTTTTCATGTAGGTAACGAGAGGGTTAATCACTCAAAGTTATTAAGTATTATTGCGGGTTGGTATTACACCTAATATTTATTACTCTTTAAACATTGGCACTTGCTGCTTGGACGCAGCAGGCATTTTCAACTCATCAATCGCTTCCTCTTTGTCTATTTGTTCTAGCTGTTTTTGATTAGCTGAGTCTGGGTTATAAACAAGCTCTGTAAGTAGGGCAAAATGGTCAGAGCCATATTTTTCCAAACGCTCTATTCGCTTGACACTGAACTCATTACTATGAAAAAGATGATCAAGTGGCCAACGCATAAAAAAGTAACTTGCATGAAAGGTGTTAAAAAACCCGCGCCCTTTACGTGGGTCCAATAGACCGCTGATACGCATAAACAAACGTGTGCTGCGTGACCAAGCAACATCATTTAAATCACCAGCAACGATACAAGGTCGCAGTCTGTTTTTAAGTGCTTTCGCTAAAATAATGAGTTCAGTATCTCGGGGGCGCGAGCTGTCCTCCTCTGTGGGGCTAGGGGGAGCTGGATGAATAAAGTGCCCTTGTACTTCTACGCCATCGGCATCTTCAAACAAAATATGAATTGAGGGGATATCGCTTTCTATAAGCTCACAAACTTGCTGTTGTTTGATTTTAAACTTGCTGTACAAGTGCATGCCATAACGATTATCTTTTGGGCAGTAAACACGATATGGGTACTCTTGCTCTAAACTGCTCAGTTTATTTTGCCAAGTTTGATCAGACTCTAGAGTAATGAGTAAATCAGGTTGGTGCGTTTTAACTAAGCCAATGAGTTTGTCATATTCAGTGTTCGACATCAGGACATTTGCCGACATAATACGAATACTGTGCTTATCGCTTTTATTGCTTGAGGCAACTTCTTTGTTAGCCAGTTTTGTGTAGGGGTAAATCCATCCGACTTGCAAAATCAGCACAATGATACTTGCAACTGCGCAACCAATAAAAAGCCATGAATCAGTGGTGCTAATTAAATAACCTGCCGCAATTAAACTCGCACAAGCAAGGTAAACCACTTGCAAGCGTACAAAATCACAACTGCGAATTAGATAATGTTGGGAGTATGAAAATGGCAAGATTGAGACCACTAGCAGCATGGCCAATAGTGAACTCAATCCATAAGTCATGATCGATGCAAACAAAATTAGCGGCTCAAAATAGAAATAATTTCTCGGGTGTCTTCCACTAAACGCACGACAGTACCGTCGACTTGAATTGAAATTAGACCATCTCTATCTCGTGATTTAATCACTTTACCGCGGCGGTAAATATCACGATCTAGGATATCGCCTTTACGTAATTTTTTTTGCCAACCAGGAGGTAAATCACCACCATTATCAAGTTTTTTTTCAAGGCCCGGCGGGAGACTTTTACCTTTATCCTTATCCTTGTCTTTTGCAAGTGCGCCAGCCGTCACTAGGCTTAAACCTATCACTGCAACAGTTAACAATGCTTTCATGCGAGTGTTCCTTCTATTAGTTTCAGTTAAGCGTAGCAAGTTTTTCTGAACTGGATATGAAACAAGCAAAAAAAAAGCCGCTAAGCGGCTTTCGACAGGATTAACGATGGCGAGTGACAATTGATAAAATCTCTCGCGTATCGTGTACTAGATGAATCAGGCGATCGTCGATTTCGATGGCAATAATGCCATTTCGGTCACGACGTTTAATCACTCGACCATGGCGATATATATCACGGTCAAGAATATCACCATGATGATAACGCTTATACCAACCTGGTGGTAAGCCACCACCATGCCCTACTTTTTTGTATAAACCGGGTGGCAAATCACGATAGCTGTAGCGGTCATATCGATCATAGTAGCGATCATGTTTGTCATGATGACAATGCTTGTGGTGTTTCTTATGTTTATGGTGCTTTTTATGCTTTTTACGTTCGTGTTTTTGTTCGTATCTATCATGGTCACGATCATGTTTCGCGTTTGCTTCCATAGGTATCAAACTTAAACCTAAAACGGCAACTGAGATAGTAATTAATTTATTCATAATAGAGACCCTTAACGTTTGCTCTTGGTAAAAAGCCTAACGTTTTAGCCTGAATCATAGATGAAGGGTTACAATTTAAAAACGTAACTATTTACATATCAACACATTAGAAAGCCAATCTTTACATTTCTTTAAACTTCTTTGGCACTATTTATGAAAAACCGGGTCTGAGTTACAGCTCCGTTTGCATCGTTTGTCGATATATTTACCAACACAAACAAACGCTTCTTCACTACATAATAAGGATAATTTATGATTGTACTAAAATGGTGTTTGATCATTAGCATTACTGCACTAACGGGCTGTAGTGCCATGATGAGTCAATATGGAAATCAAAAAACGCAATCAAGTTCTTTGGTTGAGTACCTTTATCCAGATCAGCAAGACAGAGCTGCCCATCAAGCGACCATCCCAACCTTGAACTTACCTGCCACTGTAGGGATTGCCTTTATCCCTAACAAGTACAATGGTGGCTTGCATCATAGTGACGAAGTGACACTGCTAAACAAAGTTAAAAAGCAGTTTATGCAATATGACTACATAGACCGCATTGAAGTGATCCCAAGCACTTATTTAAAAGGCGGCGAAGGGTTTACCGCATTAGAGCAAGTATCTCGTTTATATGATGTGGATATTATGGCGCTTGTTTCGTACGACCAGGTGTCGCAAAGCTTAGAAAATAACGCTGCATTTTTATATCTAACTATTGTTGGTTTATATGTGATTCCGGGCAATGAAAACTCAGTACAAACCTTTGTAGATACCGCCGTATTTGATGTAAAAAGCCGAAAAATGCTGTTTCGCGCTCCAGGTATTCATAAAGCAGAGCAACGCAGCACAGCTATTGGCATAGATGAAATGGCAAAAGAGCAGTCGCTGGCAAGCTTTAATGGTGCCGTTGATGACATGATCACAAATCTCGATGCTGAATTGGCGCAATTTAAAACCCGCGTAAAAGAAGAAAAAGTAGCCAATGTCACGCACAGAAATGGTACTGGCGGCAGTAGCTTGTTTTGGTTAGTTGCAGTACTGGCAGGTTTTGCAGTGCATCGCCGTAGTTCGTGACAGACAAAGTTATTAATCGCGAAAGCTTTTACCCATCCTAAAAAGCAGTTACCCTTTGGTTTTTGTTGTACCTAACCAAAGGGTTTTCATGAAGTTGTCGATACTCTCAGTGCTTGTGAGCACCTCATTATTTAATCAACAAGCCTTTGCTAATAATGAACTAGAACATATTACAACTACGGCCTCGCGTAGCGAAGTGTTGTCAGATCCATTGCCTGTTGTGGTCAGCAGTATTTCACAAAAGCAACTGGCGCTTATCGCTCCAACTCACATTGAACAAGCCCTTAAACAGGTTGCTGGTGCTAATCTTCAACACGGTAACGGCCAAGAGTATTTACCCGCTTTACGTTCGCCTGTACTTTCTGGTGCAGGAGCCTGCGGCGGCTTACTTACCGCTGAAGATGGTATTCCACTTCGCGCAGCTGGTTTTTGCAACATCAATGAATTATTCGAAGCCCACACTGAAATGGCAGAACGCATCGAAGTACTGAAAGGCCCGGGCTCTGCTCTTTACGGTTCAAACGCAGTACATGGTGTAGTCAACGTGATCACCCCAGATACAACCTATGACCACAACCAACTTGGTTTTGATTACGGATCGTTTGGCTACACCCGCTACAAACTGGGCACTGGCCGTGATTTTGGCCAGCAAGGTTTAGGCATTAATGCCACGATCACCAGAGATACGGGTTACCGTGATGACGAAAGTGTTGACCAAGAAAAGCTATCACTGCGTCACCGTTTTGATGGCGAAAAACTAAGTGTAAGTACAGGCCTAACCTACACTCACTTAGATCAACAAACTGCAGGCTACATAGAAGGCTTTGAAAGTTATAAAGACGAGCAAATAGCACAGTCTAATTTTGATCCAGATGCGTTTCGTAAAGCGCGTTCTTTACGTATTTGGTCAAAACTAAATTGGACACAAGATGAGGCTAACAACTTTACCCTAACGCCTTATATCCGCGACCAAAACATGACCTTCTTTAAGCATTTTTTACCGGGTACTCCCCTTGAAGAAAATGCTCAGCAAGGTGTTGGCCTTCAATCAAGCTGGCAGCATAAGTTAACTGGTGCAAGCCTCTTAACAGTTGGTTTTGATGGTGAGCTGACAGATGCTGATTTTTTACAATATCAAGACAGCCCCACTCGAGGCTCAGCGTTTTTAGTCGCCACCGTACCTCAAGGTAAACATTACGATTATCAAGTAACTAGCACCCTATTAGCACCATTTGTTAACCTTGATTGGCAGCTTGATGACTTACTCATCAGCCTTGGTGGTCGATACGAGCGTATGCGCTATGACTACACTAACCATATGTTGGCTGGTCGTACAAAAGAAGATGGCACAGCATGCGCAATGGGCGGGTGCCGTTATTCTCGACCAGAAAGTAGCGTAAATAGCTTTACTAACTTCTCGCCAAAGCTTGGTTTAAGCTATCAATATGCTGATAACCAGTTTATCTACGCCAATGCTTCAGAAGGGTATCGAGCACCGCAAGCGGCAGAGCTTTATCAATTACAACGCGAACAAAATGTTGCAGATCTTAACTCTGAAATAGCTAAAAACCTCGAGCTTGGTTTAAAAGGTCAACAAGCACAACTGCATTATGTATTTAGCATTTATGCAATGAATAAAAAGAACACCATTTTCCGCGACAGTGATTTTTATTATGTCAACGACGGCCAAACCCAGCATCGTGGTGTTGAGCTTGAATTAGCCTATGCCATTACACCAAGCTTATCGATGCAAATAGCCGCAAGTCATGCCAAACACACATATAGTTATAATCAGTTACTCGGTGGGGTTAATATCAATGGCAATCTCATTGATACTGCACCACGTAACATTGCAAACTTACAGCTACTTTGGCAAGCAAACGATATAACACGTGTTGGACTTGAGCTGCATACCACCAGCAGCTACTTTACTGATCCTGAAAACCAGCATAGTTACGAAGGCCACTCATTAGTTAACTTAAGAGCAGCATGGCAGCTAACACCTAACTTTACCCTTACTGCACGAATAAACAATTTAACCGACGAGCACTATGCTGAGCGCGCAGACTACACCACATTTAGTGGCGACCGCTACTTTCCGGGTAGACCGCGCAACGCCATGATATCAGCAAGCTATCAGTTTTAAGTAACCGTTTTATTTGGTGAGCTATCTCATAGTTCACCCACGCTGTTTAGTGTTTTGGTATGATAAAAGTACCTATAGCTATCTTTCCAAACAGCGTGTCATCTTCTCAAAACGTAATTCGTAACCTTCTATTAGTACTGGGCATTTTTCTAATTGCAGCCAGTTTACGTGCTCCTATCACTGGGATCGCACCTGTACTTGAACAAATCATTGAACAATTTCAGTTAAGTGCATCACAAGCCGGTATGTTGACTACTTTACCTTTAATCGCGTTTGCTATTGCCTCCCCCATGGCGGCGAGCCTTGCTAAAAAGTGCGGTCTTGAAGTATCGCTGTTCATTGCCCTTGTGCTTATAGGCGTAGGAGTCGTATCTCGCGTTATTGACTCAGCCACAGTGTTATTTATTGGTACTGCAGTGATTGGCGTCGGTATCGCGATTGGTAATGTGTTATTGCCAAGCCTGATAAAACGGGACTTTCCCCATAAAGTGGCTGTTATGACGTCTAGTTATGTTTTGGCAATGGGGATATTTGGCGGAAGTTATTCAGCAATAATCATTCCGCTGGCAGAATATAAAGAACTTGGCTGGCAATTAGCCCTCGCCAGTTATGCCCTATTAGTTGTACTGGCTACTGTTGTGTGGTTACCACAACTTAAGCAACATACCATGCCAAAAAAATCATCTGTGCCAAGTAGTACACAAAGCAAAATTTGGCACTCAGCACTTGCTTGGCAAATCACTTCACTGCTCGGCTTTAACTCATTTTTCACTTATATCATGCTAGGTTGGCTGCCCAGTATTTTAATAGAGGGTGGTCATAGTGCGCAGCATGCTGGTGCTTTACAAGGCGCCTTTCAAGTTGCCTCCGCCCTGCCAGGGATTGTGCTTATTCCGCTACTTGCCAAATTAAAAGATCAACGTATTTTAACTTTAAGCCTTGCGTTACTTGGGGCGCTTTGTTCACTTGGGTTATTAGTTGCACCTAGTTTCGCGATGTTTTGGTCAATCACTCTAGGTTTTTGTTCAGGCGCATGTTTTATTCTAGGTTTATCATTCGTAAGCCTGCGAACTCAAGACTCAATGCAAGCCGCAGCTTTGTCGGGCATGGCACAATGTATCGGATATTTATTGGCTGCAACCGGCCCTATTATTGCGGGTGCCTTACATAGTTATTTTAATAATTGGGAAGGAGCACTTTGGCTGTGTATTGCATCAAGTCTACTGTGTGCTTTGTTTGGTTATTTAAGTGGCCGAAATCTAACTATCGGCCAACAACAAAAAGGGGCAGCTAATTAGGTGCGGTTTCAAAGATACTCATATCACTTAGGTTATCGAGCCAAGGCTTATGTGAGCGATACCAAATATGCGCTTTAGGGATAAGCTCATCAGCTTGCTCTACAGCGCCAATACGTAAGCCATAAATACGCTCACCTGCACCTACAGAAGTCGCGTACAAGGCTGTACCACAGTTACCACAAAAGCCTTGCGCACGCTGATTACCACTTTCGGCTATTTTTATATATTCTTTTGGCTCAGCACCTGTAAAGGTAACCCCATCTGGCACAGACACCACAACAGTGCGAAAAGGCGCACCCGAGATAATTTGGCAATCTGTACAGTGACAGTTAATCACTTTATTTTCATCAACTTCTGCATTGTAAGTTACCTCACCACAATGACAACGACCTGTTACCTTCATATTAAATTCCTTGTTGAGATGACTGCTCTTTTACAGGGTAGTGATTTGCATGTTTTAAGCTTTGTAAGTCATTAAAACGTACCCCATGCTGGGCCATAATAGGATGTATTTTTTTGCTGATCAATTGCCTAATGTAAAAGGGCTGATTCGGTACAAAATGGTGGATTGTGTGTGTGCGACCAAAATCAAAACAAAATAATTGAAACGGTAAAAACCAGCGACTGGTGATCACATGCGTTTGCTCTAGCAAATTATTTACACCACCATAATAATGCATTGAAGATGTCACCAAGTTAAGAGACGTTGAGCGAATGATATTAGGCACGATAAGTACCACCATTAAGAATTCAGCCCCAGTAAGTAACTCTACTCCCCAAGCGGGTAATGTAAATGGCTGCACAAATTGCAGAGCATAGTAAGCAATTAACCCATAAAGAGTCGCAAAATACGCTGTTGCAACAGGAAAGCCAGCATTAAAAACTCGTAAAAACTTAAAGCCACTAATTTCTTTATTAAATCGCTTGGTATTAATTAATAAACCTAGCAAGCCATCAGTGATAACCAACACCCTCAAAAATGGGGATTTTATGCCATTGCCCACTAAGCGCTCCTCTAAATCTTGAGAGGTGCCGGATACTTTATGGTGATGTAAGTGAATTTTTCTGCGATACCAAGGGTTAACCGTATTTGGCCGCATTAACCACACGGTTAGCATCATCAGGTTATGTGTAAAAGGACGATTACTAAAATACTGCTTATGGATCAGATCATGTTCAAGTTCATGCGATATCGAGGTAATAAAAGCAGCCAAAATGATACACAGCCATGCAGGAATAATAGCTAAATAATAGAGTGTCGCAACGCCGAATAGTGAACATAACGACACGAGTAGAATAGCCATAGCAATTGTATTTTGCTGATTAAGTATAGGATAAAGCGATCTTAGCGACTGCTCTTCAGCCTTAATAGCTGAAACTATCGTCTTTATATTTTGTTTCGCAGTTGATTTTGACATAGTAAGCTTTTACTAGCAGGTTGATATCAAAATCATACCGTAATTACCTACTGCGCTCGAGGAAATTGCGTTAAAAATGGCAGTATATCGCTTGCTGGCAATGGCTTTGAAAAGTAATAGCCTTGGATATAGTCACAGCCAGCTTCTGTTAGTACAGCCAATTGTTCGCGTTCTTCAACCCCTTCAGCAACAACTTTAATACCCAGAACACGACTCATTTGAATAATTGATTTGACCAGCGCTTCGTCACCTGAATCAACATGTACTTCGTCTATAAAAGACTTATCTAGCTTAAGTACATCGACAGGAAAACGGCGTAAGTAGCTAAGAGACGAATAACCCGTACCAAAATCATCTAATGAAATTAAACACCCTGCTTGCTTCAACTGCCTTAACACATCTAGATGATTGGTGTTTTCTGGAGCTAAAACACTTTCGGTTAATTCAAATGAAATTTGGGATGGTTTAACCCCTTGGCTTTTAATAACCTCAAGCCATGTATTACGCTCAGGGTTATACTCAGTAAACTCAAATAAAGAACGGTTTACGTTAAAAACAACGTTTTCATAACCTTTTGCTTCTAACTCTTTTACTTGCTGACAAGTTTTAGTCAACACGAGTTCACCGAGTGGAATAATCACCCGAGACTCTTCAGCCAAAGGAATAAACTCAGCAGGTGATAGCCATTGGCCTTGATTATTCCAGCGTACTAAACTTTCGAATTTAGCAACTGTGTTATTTTCAATATCGATAATAGGTTGAAAATACACTTCAATATCATTGTTTTTCACAGCTTGGGTAAGCTGTTCTACTAACAAATTGTGTTTTTTGACCTTGTTATCCATCTCTTTACAGAAAAACAGGTACTCATCACCTGTTTGCTTGGCATTTAAGGTGGCAAGTTCAGCTTGGCGTATTAAACGACGGGCAACCTTTTCAATTTTATAATTTGAAGTAGCCGTTTCAGTTTGCTCAAATTGACTCATTCCCAGCGTAACTGAAACCTGCTGACTAATTCCACCAATCGAAAAAGGTTCAACAAGTAACGCGGTAATTTGTTTGCAAACATGCTCAAGTTCACTAACGTGCTGATAAGTTTGTAAGATGGCAAAGCTATCACCATCAATACGCGAAAAAGCACACTCTTTAAAACTGCCATTAAGCCGTTTTGACAGCTCGCATAGTACCTTATCACCAAACGTTAAGCCGTAGACTGTGTTGATGTCTTGAAACTTATCAACATCGAAGTAGATCACTGCTAAGTTAGTATTCGCATCATCTTGGTAAGACAAAGACGATATTAGCTTGCATAAATACTCTTTAAAGTAAAAACGATTGGTTAAACCGGTGAGTTGGTCATGGTTTGCGTGAAAATAGATTTTCTGTTCAGCTTCTTTTTTCTCGGTGATATCCAAAATAAACGCAACATAGCAATCTTCACCATTATTTTGCATTTTGGTAATAGATAAAAATTGCGTATACAGCTTACCTTGTTTGGTTTTATTCGTTATTTCACCAGACCACTTACCCTCTGTATTAATTTGATGCCACATCGCTTTGTAAAAATGTGGATCATACTTGTTTGAGCTTAAAATTTTTGGGTTTTGCCCTAATACTTCACTCAGCGAGTAACCGGTCATTTCAGTAAATGCCGTATTTGCATAAGTAATATGTACATTATGGTCGCAAATAAAAATCGCTTCGTGGCTTTGCTCGATAAGTTGATTTGCAAAATCAAGTTTAGCAATAAAGCGGTCTTTTTCGATTTCTCGCTGAATAAGACCTGTAAATAACGAGAAGAAAGACTCTATTTGCATCGCATCGTTTATTTCATGCTGAAATAGTGCGACAAGAATAGTATCTGTTTTGCCAGATATACTTTGTAAAGGCACACCCACATAGGCTTCTATGCCCATATCAACAAGTAACTGATCGTTAGGGAATAGCTGCTGAACTCCAGAGCTGTAACTTGAGATACTGCCACACCTTACATCGTTGCATGGCGTACAGCGGATATCGTAGCTGATGTTTTCTACAATTTCGTCATGCTCAGCCAAAGCGATGGTTGTCGCATGCAAAGTCGACTCATCAACTTGAGCTAAAAAAACATGAGAAGCACCAAGCACTTCCGATAAAGACAGGCATATTGCATTATAAAAGTTTTCACTTTTTAAATTTGAAATACTTTCAACTATACGCTTTAAGTCGTATGTACCCACGCTAAGTTACCTTACCCGATATTATGCACTAAGTGATTGACCTCACTTATAGTTTAGAAAACAAATTGTATTATAAGACGCATGCAAACACCATCGTACTCTAGTCTTAAACGGTTACTTTCCAAGCAAATAAGCACACATTTTTCATGGTTATTTGTAGATCAAACATAGTTTGAACTTGGTCGGTTATAAATAGAACAAAAGTTGCTTTAATAGTGGTGGAGTTGGTACTTAAATTTGAGTTATAAGCTCTGGGTCCTAGGTTCTGGGTACTAGGCGATAGGCGATCACTCGGCTGATAGCTGATAGCTGATAGCTTTCAGGCATAAAAAAACCCTAACCGATTGGCTAGGGTTAAAAAGTGGTACCAGTAGGCGGACTTGAACCGCCACGCCCGAAGGCAACGGATTTTGAATCCGTCATGTCTACCAATTCCATCATACTGGCTTAATTTTTCTTTAACCTTCTAAACACGAGAAGATAAAGAAAAACCACTTTAGAGCAAAAGCTTTTTAAACTGCTTTTGTCTCTATGCCAAGCATTATACAAAGAATAGGTAAGGCAGCAAGCGTTTTATGCGGTGCCACTACTCAACCGCACAATAATTAAACAAGTTGTTAACTTTAGAGTTTTGGCATCATTCGTGAAACAATAGCCTGACAATCGATGTCATGACTAAGACAGCCGTACTGGCTAAAACTCACTTCATTTAGACGACTCTTCACAAACGCGTCTGCAATAAGTGGCTCGCCAAATTGTAATAGCGTTGATGCTTGCCAAAGTAGCGCAAGCCTTTCAATTATGCGTCGAGCATGCATTTCGAGATTCGCGGCATCAGTGAGCATTCGTTGTAGTTCATCTAACTTTGTCGCGTAGTCGAGGCTCAAACTGCGTGCCTTTTCAAGCTCATTCATAAGCACCTTCAGAGATTCAGGCTCACGATTAAATACACGCAAAAGATCAAGGCACTGTACATTACCAGAACCTTCCCAAATTGAGTTAACAGGTGCTTCTTTATAAAGTCGACTGATAATGTTGTCTTGCACATAACCCACGCCACCAATACATTCCATAGCCTCATAGGTCTGCTGCACCGCACGCTTACAGATCCAGTATTTACCTATTGCAGTGGCACTGCGTACTAATGCAACTTCATTGCTATTACCTTGATTATCAAGAGCATGTGCAATGCGCATGGAAATAGCAAGTGCAGCTTCAGCCTCGATAGCTAAATCTGCCAGTACATTAAGCATTAGTGGCTGCTGGTGCAGGTTTTTACCAAATACATTTCGCCCTGAAGTGTGCCATATCGCTTCTTTCACAGCTTGCAACATCAACGAACTTGAACCAAGCATACAATCATAACGAGTCAAAGCGACCATTTGAATAATAGTTGCAATGCCTCGCCCTGGCTCTCCTAGCAACCAGCCATGCGCGCCTCTGAACTCTATTTCAGAGCTCGCATTCGATTGATTACCTAACTTATTTTTTAAACGCTGAATATACATGGCATTTTTCTCACCAGTTTCGAGCCAGCGCGGCACTAAGAAGCAGGATAATTGGTTTTCATCAGTGTTAGCGAGTACTAAAAATGCGTCACTCATGGGCGCTGAGCAAAACCATTTGTGCCCAGTTAAAGCGTATAATTGCCCTGCGCCACTTTCATTAATAGCTGCGGCTTTAGTGGTATTGGCTCGAACATCAGAGCCGCCTTGTTTTTCGGTCATCGCCATACCTATAGTGACACCCTTTTTTTCAGACCAAGGCTTATTATCTGGGTCGTAATGATTTGCCATTATTTTAGGTAGCCACATAGCTGCGATATTTTCTTGGCTGGCAATAGCTGGCACACTGGCAAAAGTCATGGTTAATGGACAGCCGGAGCCCGGTTCTGCATGATTGTGCAGCACTGCCATCACAGCTCTTACAACATGACTCCCGGCTTTTTGTTGCTGCCAAGGCAATGCGCAGTGCCCTTGCTCTATGGCATGCTGCATCAGCTCATGATAGCTTGGATGATAGTCAACTTGGTCTATGCGTTCGCCAAACCGACTGTGAGTCGTTAATTCTGGTAAGTGTTTGTTTGCTAAAAAACCAGCTTGCAGTAATACGCCACCCACTTGCTCCCCAAACGCAGCTAAATGCACAGTTCCCCACTGCCCTGCAAAACGGTTTTGCCAATACTGTAATATGGTATCAGCCTCGTAGGCATTGTAGTTTTCAAGTGGTTTGGGTTGATTAAATACCTGATGGGTTTCGCTTTGAGAAACGGCCATAATTGTGTGCTCATTTTTTATTATTTTCTCAACTATAGCAGGTCAGACCTGTTTGTCGACTTGCTAAACGGCCGTTAAGTATTTCTTGTTTGCGAAGGACTTTGCTAAACTACTGCGCAATTTAATTGGATGAGATTGTTTATGTCAGCTGAGTTTCCACGTGCCGGTTTCTGGCGCCGCTTTGCCTCTTTAATCTACGATACCTTGGTTATCATTGCCTTTGCGATGCTGACTACCGTACTGTATTTATTAGCTGTTCAAGGGCTAATTTCTTTAGACTTACTAAGCATTGGTGACGCTGAGGATGTATCTGCTTTCATTCAAAACTCGCCATTACTGTATGGCATTCGAAGTGCATTATTGGTAATAGTGAGTATTAGTTTCTTTAGCTACTTTTGGACTAAGAGTGGCCAAACAATTGGTATGCGGGCATGGCGTTTAAAGGTGCAAACCCTCGATGGTCAATTAATTAGCTGGCAACAAGGTGCACTTAGAGCCATTACTGCGCTATTAGGTTTAGGTAATTTAGTGGTGTTGGTGGATTTTAAAAATAAGCGCGCATTGCAAGATTACATCGCAAAAACTGAAGTGCTCACCCTCACCAAAGAAGAAAATAAACGTATTTATCGCTCACTTGATTAAGTGATTAAGCAACACATCAAGTACAAAAAAAGCGTGGCAACAAACCACGCTTTTTTGTGCATTTTAAACGAGCATTACACTCGTTTATTCAATAGATAAGTAGCAAACCCTATAAACAGTAAGCTTGGTAACACAGCACCAACCACAGCTGGAATTTGATAAACCATCACCACAGGACCAAAAATCTCATTAGTTAGGTGGAAAGTAATACCTGTTATTACACCCATAATAATACGTGCGCCCATTGTTACTGTGCGAAGCGGACCAAATATAAACGATAAGGCAACTAACAACATAACGGCTATAGATACCGGTTGCATAACCTTACGCCATAAAGCTAACTCATAAGTGCTGGTGTCTTGCTCATTTTGCTGCAAATAACCTAAATATGACCAAAGCCCAGTAAACGAAAGCGCCTCGGGCTTCACTGATACAACTCCTAACTTTTCAGCGGTCAGCTGCGAGTCGTAAAACTCTTCCTTGTGCTGTTCAGTACTGATCTGCTCAGGTGTGATCACCACCTTATTCACATCACGAAGTAACCAGCCATCTTTACGATTTAATGCCTCTTCAGCCTTTGTGATCTGAGTAAGTTGCAACGACTTATCAAAGTGATACATATGCACGCCACGTAACGTACCTTGCTGGTCGACATCTTCGATATTAATAAAATTGCTGCCATCTTTTGCCCACACACCTTGCTTGGCATTAAAAACATCACCACCATAAATTGCTTGATTGCGTATTTCTTTTGCCTTGAGCTGTGCTTCAGGGGCGCCCCATTCACCAAGCGCCATCATACAAATCGCCATAAACATAGCGGTTTTCATAACTGAAGTAATAATTTGCAGACGTGACATACCCGCGGCTTGCATTACCACCAACTCACTGTTGGATGCTAAAGCGCCAAGACCGGTCAATCCGCCAATCAGTGCAGCCATAGGAAAGAAAATAACCAAATCACCCGGCATGCTGTATATGGTGTAGATCAGCGCGGTTGCAATATCATAGCTACCACGACCAACCGATTTTAACTGCTCAATAAACTTAATCAGGGTACTAATACCCACCAGTACCATTAAAGCAAAACCGGTTGTTTGAATAATGCTGCGGCCTAAATACCAGTCGAGAGTTTTCATCATATGCTTAGCTCCCGCTTAGTCACAATTGACCTTAACCATGCGCCGAGCGGACGACCTTTAATAATCAAGAAACCACCAATAAACAAAGCTGATAAATGAATCCACCACAAGCCAATTGAAGGTGGGATTTTGCCATCTTCAACTGCAAATTTAGCGGCATTCAGTAAAATGAAATACCCTAAATACAAGCTGATTGCGGGCACCAATTTAGCGAATTTACCTTGGCGCGGATTCACCACACTTAGCGGTACTGCTAATAAGGTTAATAATGGAATTGAAAGCGGGATAGCTAAACGCCACTGCCACTGTGCAATGGCTTCAGAGGTTTTCATTTTGAATAAATCAAGCGTTGAAATAGCTTCTAACTTACGGCGCTGATGTTCAATTTCTTGATCTTGAATTTGCACACTGTAACCATCGAACTCTGTTAAGTTTAACGCAGCAGACTCGCCATCTGTTTCGTAGCGCTTACCATCGTTAAGAACAAGTTGCTGTTCACCGTTTTCTTGCTCAATCACCACACCACGTTCTGCATACACCAAACGTGCTAAGTCACCTTTTTCACGATCGGGTAGCTGAGCAACAAATACTTTGTGTAGCTCTTTTCCGCTATTTTCGATGTTGTGAATAAAAACAACCGCTTTTTCGTTTCCAGTTTGCTGAAAACGCCCTGCACGAAGTGCCGATAAGCCTGCATCCGCTTTTGCTTGCTCTTTTAATTGATATTCTTGTTCACTGGCCCATGGCGCAACATAAAGTGTCAGCGCCCCAGCTAAAACAGCCATCGCAGTGCTTGAAATAAGGGTTACCCGAACCACGTACCACTCACTAACACCGCAGGCTTTGAAAACAGTCATTTCGCTGTCGGCATAAATGCGACTGTACGCCAAAATAATACCCAAGAAGATACTCAAAGGCAGTATAAGAGAAGCTAGTTGAGGAAGTTTTAGTGCAATCATCGAAAGCACAAGTTTAGCTGGAAGACCCCCTTCAGAGGCGTCTCCTAAGATAACGACAAACTTTTGAGACACAAAAATAGTCATCAAAGTTAAAAATACGGCGACCTGCGACTTGAAGACTTCAGTGGTCAAATAACGAAAAATTAGCAATGCTCGCCCCTGTTAAACATCGAGTTTCACTGGAATAGTAAGGAATTTTGAGTAAACTAGTTATTTTACTCACTTTATTATATGCCATCAAAGTTAAATATCATACCTAGCAAGAACATATAATCTTGCATAAATGGTGCAGATGGCGTCTATTATGTGATATTGATATTCACATTAAGATAAAGTTCAAAAACACATAAATAGAGTCATAGTTTATGTACTAAGATTAGTGCTATTAAACTAAAAAATGTAAGAAAGGACTCGAAAAAGAATTTCTTACCCTTATAAACTAAGGTTATACGACTCAATATCAGGAGTAACAATGGAATTTAGCGTAAAAAGTGGTAGTCCAGAAAAGCAACGTAGCGCATGTATTGTAGTAGGCGTTTATGAGCCACGTCGTTTATCCCCCATTGGTGAACAATTAGATAAAATCAGTGACGGTTATATCTCAAATTTGCTACGCCGCGGTGACCTTGAAGGTAAACCAGGCCAAGTATTGCTATTACATCATGTACCAAATGTACTGAGTGAGCGTGTGTTGTTAGTCGGTTGTGGTAAAGAGCGTGAGCTTGATGACAAACAATATAAGCAAATCATCTCAAAAACGATTAACACGCTAAACGAAACCGGTTCAATGGAAGCAGTATGCTTTTTAACAGAGCAACACGTTAAAAGCCGCGACACCTACTGGAAAGTGCGCCAAGCAGTTGAAACAACTCAAGACTGCTTATACACCTTCAACCAACTGAAAAGCAAAAAGAGCGATCCGCGTCGCCCACTTCGTAAAATTGTTTTCAACGTGCCAACACGCCGCGAGTTAACAATTGGCGAAAGCGCCATTGAGCATGGCTTAGCAATCGCTGCAGGTAGCAAATTATGTAAAGACGTTGCCAACATGCCACCAAATATCTGTAACCCTGCGTATTTAGGGGAACAAGCACAAGAGCTTGCTAATAACTTCGATAATGTAAGCGTTGATATTATTGGTGAAGAAAAAATGGCTGAGCTTGGCATGAATTCATACTTAGCGGTTGGTCGTGGTAGTGCTAATGAATCAGTTATGTCAGTAATCAACTATCAAGGTGGCGACAAAGACCAATCACCTATCGTATTAGTAGGTAAAGGCTTAACCTTTGACTCAGGCGGTATTTCAATCAAGCCTGGCGAAGCCATGGACGAAATGAAATACGATATGGGTGGTGCAGCGGGTGTTATTGGTACTATGCGCGCATTGGTACAAATGCAGTTACCTATCAACGTTGTCGGTGTTTTAGCCGGTTGTGAAAACATGCCAGGGTCAAATGCTTATCGCCCTGGTGATATTTTAACAACGATGTCAGGTCAAACCGTTGAAGTGTTAAACACTGATGCTGAAGGTCGTTTAGTGCTGTGTGATGCCCTAACTTATGTTGAGCGTTTCGAACCAGATACTGTTGTCGACGTAGCAACACTTACGGGTGCGTGTATTATTGCTCTGGGTTCACATGCAACGGGCTTACTATCTAACCATAACCCACTTGCCCATGACCTACTTAAAGCGTCTGAGCAAAGTGGCGACCGCGCATGGCAGCTTCCGCTATGGGATGACTATCAAGAGCAACTTGAAAGCCCATTCGCTGATTTTACCAACTTAGGTGGTCGTGCTGCAGGTACGATAACAGCAGCATGCTTCTTATCTAAATTCACCAAAAAATACAACTGGGCGCATTTAGATATCGCAGGTACAGCATGGCGCAGCGGCGGTAAAAACAAAGGTGCAACTGGTCGTCCGGTTCCTATGTTAACCCAGTATTTGTTAAACCGTGCGGGCATAAGTGAAGCAAGTCACGATTAAGCCTTGTCGAAAGCTTAAAACTAACCCTAAATAAGGCGCCAAATGGCGCCTTATTAATTGAAGCAATTCGCGTTCTATGTCAAAATCCCTGCTTTGATCTGTGTATCTGTGGGGACGAAAGTCACTATGAATATGAACGCACAATTTTACGTTCTGAAACAAGATGATAGTGTCCACCAAACGGCAGACGCTGTTTTCGATCTTGCAGCCAAAATTGCTGCTGATCAGTATCGTCTAGGTCATCGCGTATTTATTTACGCCGATAACACCGACACGGCCCACACAATCGACGACATTATTTGGTCATTTGAACCAGATAGTTTCGTACCTCACAACTTACAAGGTGAAGGCCCTAAAGGTGGCGCTCCGGTTGAGATTGGTATGACTCCACCTGTCGGCAACAGAAAAATATTAATCAACTTAGCTGAACACCTACCGGATTTTATCCGTCGTTTTCAGCAGGTTTATGATTTCGTACCCGTTGAGCCAAATGCTAAACAAGCCGCCCGTGAGCGGTTTAAAAAGCTTCGCCAACTGGGCGCCCATATTGCAACGCAAGAAATTGACATTTAAGCATTTATTTAAGGTTCTGTGTAATGGATAAAACCTATAATCCGCAAGATATTGAACAGTCTTTATACCAAGGCTGGGAAGAAAATGGCTACTTTAAACCGTCTGGCCAAGGTGACGCATACTCAATTATGATCCCGCCACCAAACGTCACGGGTAGCTTACACATGGGCCACGCGTTCCAAGATACCATCATGGATACGCTAACGCGCTTAAAGCGTATGCAAGGCAACAACACATTATGGCAAGTAGGTACTGACCACGCGGGTATCGCAACACAAATGCTTGTTGAGCGTAAGCTTGCTGCTGAAGAAGGTAAAACACGTCACGACTTAGGCCGTGATGCATTTATCGATAAAATCTGGGAATGGAAAAACCACTCAGGCGGCACGATCACTAAACAATTACGTCGTTTAGGCGCTTCTGTAGATTGGGACCGTGAGCGTTTCACTATGGACGAAGGCCTTTCTGAAGCAGTTAAAGAAGTATTTGTACGTCTTCACAAAGAAGATTTAATTTACCGTGGTAAGCGCCTAGTTAACTGGGATCCTAAACTACACACAGCGATTTCTGATCTTGAAGTTGAAAACAAAGACAAACAAGGTCACATGTGGAACCTACGTTACCCACTTGCTGATGGCGTAAAAACCAAAGATGGTAAAGACTACATCATTGTTGCGACAACACGTCCTGAAACAATGTTAGGTGATTCAGGTGTTGCTGTTAACCCTGATGATGAGCGTTACCAAGACCTAATCGGAAAAGAAATTTTACTGCCTATCGTAAACCGTCGTATTCCAATTGTTGCCGATGAGCATGCAGACATGGAAAAAGGCACAGGTTGTGTGAAAATCACGCCTGCCCACGACTTTAACGATAACGAAGTGGGTAAACGTCACCAACTACCAATGATCAACATCTTCAATAAAGATGCTGCTGTATTAAGCGAAGGCGAAAGCTACACATTCGACGGTAAAGAGCTTGAGTTAGATGCGCCAATTCCAGAGCGTTTACACGGCCTTGACCGCTTTGATGCTCGCAAAGCAATCGTTGCTGAATTTGAAGAACTTGGCCTACTAGAAAAAATCGAAGATCACAGCCTAACGGTACCTTACGGTGACCGTTCTGGCGTAGTAATTGAGCCACTTCTTACAGACCAATGGTATGTTCGCGTAGCACCTCTAGCAGAGCCTGCGAAAGAAGCAGTTAAAAATGGCGATATTAAATTTGTACCTCAACAATACGAGAACATGTACTTTTCGTGGATGAACGACGTACAAGATTGGTGTATTTCACGTCAGCTTTGGTGGGGTCACCGCATTCCTGCTTGGTACGACAACGAAGGTAACGTATACGTTGGTCGTGACGAAGCTGAAGTACGCCGCGATAACAACCTTGCTGATGATGTTGCACTTAAACAAGACGAAGACGTTTTAGATACTTGGTTCTCATCTGCGCTTTGGACTTTCTCAACGCAAGGCTGGCCGGCAAACACTGATGATTTAAAAACTTTCCACCCGTCTGACGTATTGGTAACAGGTTTCGACATCATCTTCTTCTGGGTTGCTCGTATGATCATGATGACCATGCACTTCATCAAAGATGAAGACGGCAAGCCACAAGTACCATTTAAAACCGTTTACGTAACTGGCCTTATCCGTGATGAAAACGGCGATAAGATGTCTAAGTCGAAAGGTAACGTACTTGATCCTATCGATATGATTGACGGTATCGACCTTGAAAGCCTGGTTGAAAAGCGCACTGGTAACATGATGCAGCCACAACTAGCGAAGAAGATTGAGAAAAATACCCGTAAAACATTCGAAAATGGTATTGAAGCACACGGTACAGACGCACTGCGTTTCACCCTTGCGGCAATGGCTTCAACGGGTCGTGATATCAACTGGGATATGAATCGTCTTGAAGGTTACCGTAACTTCTGTAACAAACTATGGAACGCGAGCCGTTACGTATTAATGAATACAGAAGAGCAAGACTGTGGCTTCGCTACAGATGCTGAAAAACAGTACTCACTAGCTGATCGTTGGATTTTAGGCCAATTTGAAGCAACTGTTAAAACCTATACTGAGCATCTAGAAAACTACCGTTTTGATCTAGCAGCAAACACCATTTATGAGTTCACGTGGAACCAATTCTGTGACTGGTACCTAGAGCTTACTAAACCAGTATTGTTTAAAGGTAACGAAGCACAACAACGTGGTACTCGTCATACCTTAATCATAGTATTAGAAAGCCTACTACGCTTGATGCACCCGTTAATGCCTTACATCACTGAAACGATTTGGCAACGTGTTGCGCCACTTGCAGGTATCGAAACTGCCAACACTAGCATCATGGTTCAAGGTTTCCCTCTTTACAATGAAGCAAATGTTGATAGCCAAGCGATGGCTGACCTAGAGTGGGTTAAGCAATTCATTCTTGCTATTCGTAACATCCGTGGTGAAATGGATATCAGCCCAAGTAAGCCTCTATCTGTATTGCTTGCTAACGCGTCTGATGAAGACAAGCGCCGCTTAACGGAAAACGAAGCATTCTTAGCTTCTCTTGCTAAGCTTGAGGAGTTCACGCTACTTGATAACAAAGACGATGCACCAGCGTGTGCAACTTCGTATGTTGGCAACCTTGAGATCATGATCCCAATGGCTGGCTTAATCGATGTTGAAGCTGAACTTGCTCGTATCGCGAAGCAGCTTGAAAAAGCAGAAAAAGGCTTAGCACAAGTTCAAAACAAGTTAGCTAACGAGAAGTTCGTAAATAACGCACCAGAAGCAGTGCTTGCTAAAGAGCATGCTAAACTGGCTGAATTTACAGATGCGAAAGACAAACTATTAGCGCAAAAAGCGAAAATCGAAAGTCTATAACTTACAAGTAATTAAGCGTGATATAAAATCACGCTTACAAAAAAGCCGCGCTATGACATTGTTATAGCGCGGCTTTTTAATGCTCTGTAGCAGCGACTTTACGTCGCGTCACAATTAAAATTTGTAGTTGTACTGAGCACCAACTAGTACTGCGTGACCTTTTGATTCATATTCCCATGAAACATCTTGGCCTAAAGAGGCCGCTAAGCTGTCTTTTTCTGAGAAGTTCTGTGTTTTACCACGAAGGATACTTACACCTAAATCAACATTTGAGTTTTCACTAAATGCGTAGTTACCACCAAATGAGAACCAAAAACGATCTGTATCAGGGATAGAGATTGAAAGGTGTGATTGGTCTGCTGGCGACTCATCGTAGGCAATACCTGCACGAAGTAAAAGTGCATCGCTGTATTGGTAGTCAGTACCAATAGAGTAACGCATTGAATCAGAGAAGTTCTCTGCTTTAGAGAATACTGGCGTTTCTTGGCTTGGTGTATAAGCTTCTAACTTTTGGAAGCTGTCCCAACCAGTCCATAAGATGCTGTAATGTACACCAAGCTTCTTATCAATTTGGTGTGAACCTGAGAACTCAGCAATTGCTGGTAAAGTTAATTTTAACTCACCAGGTACTACAGTACCCGCTAAGCCGCCAACAGCTGCTGGAAGTTGGTTTGAGTACTCACCTTCAAAGTCGATATCAGTTTCGCTACGGTAGTTAAAACCAAAACGACTGTTTTCGTCTAACTGATACATTGCACCAATATTCCAACCAAAGCCGTAGTCGTCACCTTCAAGGTGAGCGATTTGCGTACTAGCTGGTAAACCAAACGGGTTAGTACCTGCATTACGAACAACTTTAGCATCTGCATAAACATAGTTTAAGCCAAGGCCTAGACTGAACTGTTCATTAATTTTGTATGAAGCGCTTGCATTCATGTTAATTGTAACGATTTCAGTTTCACCTGCGATAGAACCCGCTGCGTAATCGTCTTTAAATTCAGTTGAAAGACCGAAGTTTGAAAAAGCACCAAAGCCTAAAGACACTTTGTCATTTAAAGGCATAGTGAAGTATCCTGCAGGTATAAATGCAGATGGAGCGATACTATCATCATCGATAGAGCTTTTATCTAAGCCGTACGCAGCACTTTCACCTTTTAAGCTTACATCTGGAATTACCGCAATACCTGCAACTGAAATTTGCTTGTCTTTGAATAAAGACATAAGTGCAGGGTTACGAGCAACAACAGACGCGTCATCAGCAACAGCTGCTTCACCAGCGTATGCACGACCTAAACCTGATACGTTTTGCTCAGCTAATTGGAAAGCTGCAGCAAAGCTGTCAGCAGAAACAACAGCAAGTGATGCTGCAATAAGTGTTTTAGTGAACTTCATAAATCTGTGTCCTCTTGCAAACTTGTGCGAAAGCTAATCCAACAACGAGGGCAACCTATTAGTTAAGCATAAAAGATTAGCGCTGTATGTTGGTATTAGATGTTTTATTCTAATAATTACAAACTTTCGAACATTACCTTAATTAAGATCAAAAAACTGTAACTTTTCGTTAGAATTAGGTAAAAAACCGACATTTTAACAACAAGATAACAACTTATTAAAACCCATCAGAGGTCTGATTACAAAAACACCAAGTGATAGTGGTTATCATTTGCATTGACTTCTATTTCACGTCCTATTAGACTAAAAATAAAGGTTTTTCTGTAGAGCTTGAGTATGGAAATCGCATTGATTATTGCAGCACTGATGTTATGCGGTGTCAGCGTTCATTATTTTTGTAAAGCAAACTATTGCGCTTGTACTAAAGCAGGTGATTGCGATAACCCAGTTAATCACTATTGGCTAGGTGCTATGCTGAGTGCTGTTTTATCGCTTCTATTCTGTTGCGTGGCCTTACATGTGGAAAAAGGCTCTTTGCTTTGGTTGGTATTAATGACAAGTTGTTTTAGTGGTGCATTTATATCAGCAAAACGCAGCGCCAAAAAACGCTGTATTAAGTCTAAACAAGCAGATGCTCTTTTAACAAACGAGCCAAATTAAGCTGATAATCTAATGGTTTGATGCTAGCCATGATTTTTAGTTCTTTTTCTACGCTTAGATCGACATCTTTAGCTGTAATATGGTGCTTGTGCTTAGCATTATAGAAAACCTTTATCTTTGGCTTAATAGGATTTTCGTGGTTACCTTCCATAACTAGCGCTAAGCGCTCATTGTTTAACTTAACGATTGTGCCAACTGGATGCACACCCAAGCATTTAATAAAACGTTGTACTAATTCAGAATCAAACAATTGTTTATTAGCAAGTAAATAACGCAGAGCTGAGATTGGCTCTTCACCCATTTGATGAGGTCTATCTGCCGTCATCGCATCATAAACATCAACAATGGCCATCATTCGTGCTGCGCGACTAAGCTTTTCAGCAGCAATACCACGTGGGTAACCTGTACCATCTAAACGCTCATGGTGATTTACTATCATATCGAGCATTAATGGTGTAATGCCCTTTTCACCTTTTACTAAGCCAAGGCTCTGTGCCACATGCTTTTTAACAACTTGCATTTCATTGTCATTCAAAGCGCTTGGTTTAGATAGTACACCTTGTGGCATTTTCGCTTGACCGATATCGTGCATCAATGCACCCATTGCCAGCTCTTTAATTGTCTTTTCTTTGTAGCCTAAATACTTGGCAAACACACTCACCAAAATCGCGGTGTTGATCATGTGCCGCCAGTTATAAATATGCTTATCTTTGAGGCGAGTTAAAATAGTTAATGCATTGTGATTACGAAATACCGAGCTGACTATATCAACGGCGATATCATCAAGCACCGATACATTCATTTTCAAACCCGATGTAATATCAGAGTAGAAACTTTGCAGTTTTCGGCTATGTTGTTCGTAATGCACGCTGGCTTTTAGAAACTCTTGTTGAACCGTGATCCCTTGCGGTGAGCCATTAGCTGCAGGCTTTTGTTCAACTTTCGGTTTAGCCGGTTCAGGTTTTGGTTGGTATTTTTTAGGCAGTGCAACATCGCTTTGTGTAAAGTCGATGAGTAGCTCTTCAACCCCTTCAGAGATCAGGCGTTGAATAATTGTTTTATCACGCACTAAACCACGTGTTTTGATCTTAATACTATTTACATGCTCTTGTTGCTTACTGACACTGTCAACAAACATCCCTGGTACAAGTTCGGCAATGGGTAAGGTAATAAGCATATGTGAGCTTAGCGCATAAAAATATCAAGTTTTTTATTATCGCTAATTGATTACAAATGTCTATAGATTGGCTAGCGAATACGAAATAGGTATGAGTTAGAAAGGAGGAAGTTAGAAAGTAGCAACTCGCTAACTTTATCCCTGAAAGCTGACGGCTGATAGCTGACAGCTCTCTAGCTGTTTATTCCTGAAAGTAAGTGCCCCAGCCGTCGTATTCAACACCTGTTTGCTGAGCAAGTGCTTCTAGCTTATCGACATCTTCCATAATAGCTTCTACGTCAAGCTCACACTCAACAACCACGTCAAAGCTCCATACTTTCTCGCCGTCTTCTAGCTCAAGTTCAGCTGGCTCTTCAACATCGTATCCTAGTTTAAAAGCGGCTAAAGCTGCTTGCTCTAACTTTTCAAAATTTTCGCTAACAAAGTGGTGTTCCACTTCATAAAGTACTTCAGGATCTGAGCCATCTTCAAGTAATGAAGTAACGATGTCTTCAGTAATTTCGCGCCAATTTTCCATTATTTGTTTCTCACTTGAGCATCTAATTCAGTTATTTTAGCAGCCATAATCTGATGAACATGTGAAGCATGGTCACGAGCAGATACGTCTTTATCAAGATAAATCGGCGCTAACATTTCGAGGTAAATTGTACCATTATCCCAGCGATTTAGCTTAATAGTTTTGTGCGTTGTACTCATACAAACTGGCACAACGGGCACATCAGCACTCATTGCTGTGTGAAATGCCCCTGTTTTAAAAGGTAATAAACCACGACCATAGCTTCGTGTGCCCTCAGGAAACATCCAAACAGATAGACCTTTTTGTTTTATTTTCTCAGCTGATTTAGAAATTGTGCCTGCGGCTTTTGAACGATTTGCACGGTCAATCAATATGTTACCCGATAACCAATACAGCTGACCAAAAAACGGGATCCATTTAAGGCTTTTTTTACCTAGGCTTACGCAGTTCTCTGGCACCATGGCAGGTAAAGTGAATAGGTCATAGTTATTTTGATGATTTGCCACATACACAGCAGGGCCTATATTTTTTGGATCATCGTGGTATTTAAGCTCAAGTTTTACACCTAAAATTTTAGTTACCTTGCAAAACCAACCTGAAATAATATGTACATTATTGGTATGAAATGGCTTAACAATACATAAGAGCAAACCAAACACACAGCTTAAAATTATAAATAAAGCCATGAAAATGATGCGAAAAAAAGCTAACAAACGAATTCTCCTCGTACTAAACAGCGCGCATTATAACGTGAAAAGTGCCATAGCCATAGCTTTAAGCGCACATGTGTAAGCCTAAGCAATATATCATCATTTCACTACAAATAATGAGCATAAAAACGACAAACAAACGTGAGAGGCCTCTTTGTATTTACAGATTTTTCTCAAAAAAAATTATGAAGCCTCTTAAAGAGTAATGGCTTTTAAAATGCTAACTTTTTCATACCCCTACCCTATTTATAAACTACAAAAAACGGTAAGTGCTAATGAAAAAAACTCCTATAGTCATAGCGTTACTTGGCTCATTTGCATTGTGTCACTCCTTTAATGCATCAGCCTTACAGACCAATACATTTAATCAAAACGAGTTTCATAGTGACACAACAGGAAACTTCCCAGCCACGGTCCTTTTTGCACAAAACTCAATTACGCCATCACAAAATGGGGTTGAAGACGACATTCAACCTCACTTGGTAGCCGAACGAAGAACGATGATCATGTTTAAGCCACATGATAAATTGAATAATGATGCAAAAATTATATTAAGCGTACTTGATCACAATAATAGCCTGCTTTACCAAACATATATGCGCTCGCCAGAAAACTTCACTAAACCTTTTGGGTTTGAAGATAGTGACAACCCAATTAGTTATAGTGAAGACACATTTTCAACTATAGTCCCCGCATCTGTTGTTAAACCAAATATGCGCCTCTCTTTCCAGTTTGAAGAGAAACAAGGAGAGCTAAAGAACGTTACTGTAGGTGGAAGCTCAAACTTAATCATTAACACAATAGATATTGGTTTACTTACGCCTTATCGTGACAAATTCACATTTCAAAATGATCCAGACTTACATCGACAGTATTTCCAACAAGTCCCGCTCAGTAAATTAACAGTTAATAAGTTCGAGCCGATTCACCTTACTGAAGTAATGTTGCCAAATGGTAACTTACTTACCGACTCAGATCCGAGTAAAGGGGGGGTTTATAGCGGTGATATGCGTCATCAAATCGCAAAGAACTTATTTTCCCACGGTATTAATAACGCTAACTATGGAATTAACGCTTCAGGAATGTCTGGTCCCACTTCACATCCATTCAGTAGTGCACAATTAACCGCTCATAATGCTATCGGTAAATATAGTAATGGTATTTTTGTTCATGGTTTATCCGGAGGGGCTGGAATGGTCACCTTGCGCCGCTCTGAAGGAAATGAGTTTAGCCATGAACTTGGCCATAATTATGGTATGGGACACTACCCTGGTGGTGTAGATGGTGTGTTGCATCGTCCTGCGGATGAACGTAACTCAACCTGGGGTTGGGATGCGGATTTAGATAAATTTATACCTAACTTTTCATCTATAGTAACTTACAAAGACCGTTGCTATAAGGAAACGTGTATTGCGTCTTTTAATGGCCACCAATATGGTAAAGGATCAATGTCTGGTGGTGGGCCAATGTATTACGAATTCAATAAATATACGTTACACACTCCATATGAGCTAAATCGTATTCAGCGTTTTTTTGAAAGCAAAGCTAATTTTTCTCCAAGTTCAATGACAGGTTTCACAAAATGGAATCCTGTTAGTAAAAAAATGGAACCGTGGAGTAATATTGTAGTAGATACAAATACGAAGAGTAATTTGCAAAGAACACCTTACAAGCAAGATGTTGCCATTACGACTCTGATTGGCTTTTATGATCCCAACAAGCAACTTTCAAGCTTTATCTATCCTGCGCTTCATGGCTCATCTGGTGCGGTGTATAAAGATAACTTTGCAAAGTCTAGCTGCCAATTAATTGTGGTCACTGAAAAAGCAGGTACAAAAACTTTTAATTTGCCTGAGAATCGATTAAATACAGATAAAATGAATAAGTTTCATATCAATATCGAACAGTCTGCCAATCCTGTTTTTGCTTCGATTCACTGTGGTTCAAATATCTTAGCAGCTAAAAATTTAAAACCCGCAAAACAAAATTTAGCAACCTCGATAGTCAGTACACTCGACAAGCCAAAAGCCTGTATTGTTAATATCGAAACAAATGAGGAGTTTTGTCTTGAGGATGGGCAAAAAGTAAGTTCTTTACCTGCATTTGTGCACAAGAAGCCAATTTATGTGAGAGCACCACAAGGTTTGCAAGTCATGTTATCTGATTACACTAATTTGTCTTATAACCGTATAGCTACGTTCAATGGAACTGTTGAACATGAAAAACTTAAAAAAGTACTTGCTAAAAATGGCCATTACCTTGACTTTTCTAAGCCAAGATCAATGCGCGTTTTTAGTTCAAAAGAAGCCTTAGGTTGTATTGTGAGCTTAATAGATCAAAGTGAGTACTGCCTCAGTGCAAATGAACGCTCTGGTTACAAACTACCTTCTTTTATTTATAAACACCCAGTTTATATAAAAGCAGCCCCCAGTGTAGCCGTTGTATTATCAGATTGGCCGAACCTCTCTTATCGACGAACAGCTCAATTTACAGGGCATACAAGTCATCAGGAATTAATGGAAGTAAAAGCTGATAATGGTCATTATCTTAACTTTTCTAAACCGGCATCAATGAAAGTTATAGCGAATTGATGAAAAAATAAGGCCCTTTCGGGCCTTATTTTTATTCTGTTACTTCTGAAGTTGGCTCTTCATTATCATCAACTTGTGTAAATTCAATAACAGCTTCATCTACCCGTTGTAGACCACGCGGTAACTTGTTACCTCGCCTACCCCGTTCGCCATGGTAATGCTCAAGATCACTTGGTTTAAGTGTCAGTTTTCGCTTTCCTGCATGTAAGGTTACACTACTGCCTTCTGGTACAACCGCGAGCACTTTTACGAACTCTTCACGAGCTTGTACTTTCGCACTAGGAATAGAAATAATCTTATTTCCTTTACCCTTACTAAGCTTAGGTAGATCGCGCAGTGGGAATAACAACATTCGGCCTTCGTTAGAAATAGCCATACAGTAATCTGTCGCTACATCAGTAACTCTAATTGGCGCGAGTAATTCACCGCCTTTAGGTACGCTAACCAGCGCTTTACCGTTTTTGTTCTTACTCACAAGATCTTTAAAGTCGCTAATAAAGCCGTAACCCGCATCTGAAGCCATTAACAACACTTGGTTATCTTCTGCCATCACCACATGCTCAAAGTTAGCGCCAGAGCTTAAATTAAAACGCCCAGTCATTGGCTCACCTTGGCTTCGTGCTGAAGGTAAGCTATGCGCATCAGTCGCAAAAGCACGACCACTTGAGTCAAGGAACACTGCTGGCTGATTACTCTTACCTCGCGCAGAGGCTTTATAGCTGTCGCCTGACTTATAACTTAGTCCTTCAACATCTAAATCATGACCTTTACCGACACGAGCCCAGCCTTTTTCAGATAATACAACGGTGACTGACTCTGAAGGGATAAGATCTTTTTCACTAAGAGCTTTAGCTTCGACACGCTCAACGACAGGCGAGCGACGCTCATCACCGTACATTTCAGCCGCTTCTTGGATTTCTTTTTTCATCAAGGTCGACATACGACGCTCTGAACCAAGAGTTTGCTCTAACTTGTCACGCTCAAGCGCAAGCTCATCTTGCTCACCTTTTATCTTGAACTCTTCAAGTTTTGCTAAATGACGTAGTTTTAACTCTAAAATCGCTTCCGCTTGAATATCAGTTAAACCAAAACGCTCCATTAAAACAGGCTTTGGTTTATCTTCAGTACGGATAATTTCGATGACTTCATCAATGTTTAAAAAGGCCGTTAATAAACCTTCTAAAATATGTAAGCGTGCGAGTACTTTATCTAAACGGTGTTGTAAGCGACGGCGAACTGTTTCGCGGCGGAACGTTAACCACTCTGTTAAGATACTACGTAAATCTTTAACTTGCGGACGACCATCAAGGCCAAGCATGTTTAGGTTTACACGGTAGTTTTTTTCTAAATCTGTGGTTGCAAATAAGTGAGCCATTAATGGCTCAGCTTTAATGCGGTTTGAGCGTGGAACAATTACAATACGGGTTGGATTTTCATGATCAGATTCGTCACGTAAATCCGCAACCATAGGCAGCTTTTTAGCATTCATTTGAGCTGCTATTTGCTCGAGCACTTTTGCACCTGAACACTGGTGAGGCAGCGCAGTGATCACAATGTCGCCTTGCTCTTCAGTGTAAATTGCACGCATCTTGATAGAGCCACGTCCAGTTTGATAAATCTTACGAATATCGTCTTTCGGTGTGATGATCTCAGCTTCTGTTGGGTAGTCAGGCGCATGCACTAACTCAAGCAACTCTTCGATTTCAGTCTTTGGCTTATCAAGTAATAAACAACAAGCACTGGCAACTTCACGAACATTATGTGGGGGTATATCAGTTGCCATACCCACCGCAATACCGGTTACACCATTAAGTAAGATATGCGGTAAACGCGCAGGCAATACCATTGGCTCATCGAGTGTGCCGTCAAAGTTTGCGGTCCAATCTACGGTGCCTTGACCAAGCTCTTTTAGTAGAACTTCTGAGAACTTAGATAAACGCGCTTCGGTGTAACGCATTGCAGCAAATGACTTAGGATCATCCGCAGCCCCCCAGTTACCTTGACCATCCACCAGCGGGTAGCGATAAGAAAACGGCTGTGCCATTAACACCATCGCTTCGTAACAAGCACTATCACCATGCGGGTGGTATTTACCTAGTACATCACCCACGGTACGCGCTGATTTTTTATATTTTGCTTGCGCCGATAACCCCAGTTCGCTCATTGCATAAATGATACGACGCTGTACAGGTTTTAGACCGTCACCTACGTGAGGTAAAGCACGGTCCATAATGACGTACATTGAGTAGTTTAAGTAGGCGTCTTCAGTAAAGCGCCCCATTGTTTGTTGTTCTACGCCTTGCATCAGCAAGGTATCTGTATCACTCATTAACGCTTACCTATTTTTTCTTAGCACTAACACGATAAATCGCGTTAGCAAAGTCGTCTGAGATCAATAAGCTGCCATCTGCAAGCTCTGCAAATGCAACTGGGCGACCAAATGTTTCTTCGTTTTGCATAAAGCCTGTGATGAACGGGGTGTACTTAGTAATACGACCTTGCTCAACATTCGCTAGCATCACTCTATAGCCTGATTTTTTACTGCGGTTCCAAGAGCCATGCTCAGCAACAAACAGCTGTTCTTTGTATTTCGCAGGGAACTGCTTGCCGTTATAAAAATGAATACCCAGTGGTGCAACATGAGCACCTAATGCAAGCGCTGGTGATTTGTAGTCGGCAATACTTTTACCTTTACCAAACTCAGGATCTAAAATTGCACCTGCGTGAACATAAGGGAAACCATAATGGGCGCCCTCTTCACCTTCACCAACACGGTTAATTTCACAAGGTGGCATATCATCACCCATCATGTCACGGCCATTGTCACTGAACCAAAATGCATTAGTTGTAGGGTGATAATCAAAACCAACTGAGTTACGAACTCCTTTGGCGATTGTTTTAATTTCTTTTGTATCCACATCTAACGAAAAGATACGACCGTACTTGTCGTCTTCAGCACAAATGTTACATGGCACACCCACAGGCACAATTAGCTCACCCGTTGGCGCAAAACTAATGAACTTCCAACCATGGTGACGATCAGTCGGAAACTTGTCGTAAACCACATCGAATTTTGGATCTTTTAGGTTTTTATCGATGTCTTTAAAGCGAATGATGCGTGACACTTCAGCCACATATAAGTCACCGTCTTTGATTGCTAAACCTGATGGCATTTCAAGACCTGTGGCAATAACCATTTTTCTATCAGCCACACCATCACTGTTGTGATCAATCAGAGCATAAACATTTCCTGCTTTACGGGAACCTGCGTAAACAATGCCTCTTTTTGAAACCGCTATTTGACGCGCATTTTCAACATCATCAGCAAACAGACTAATAGAAAAACCATCAGTAACTGTTAACTTATCAAGAATATCTTTTGCCATTACAGGCGCTGATAACAAGCTCAGCGATAATATTGAGGTCAGTATTTTTTTCATTTTTGTCTTGCCCTTTAATTCTTTGCTAGAAACTAGATTGCCACACACTTTATTAAACTTCAGCGCGGTTACCGTGATCTTCTAACCACTGACGACGGTCTGACGAACGTTTCTTCGCAAGTAACATATCCATCATTTCCATAGTTTGCTCTTCTTCGTCCAAGGTTAATTGCACTAAACGACGTGTATTAGGATCCATGGTCGTTTCGCGTAATTGTAACGGATTCATTTCACCTAACCCTTTGAAGCGTTGAACATTGACTTTACCGCGTTTTTTCTCCGCTTCAATGCGCGCTAAAATACCGTTCTTTTCATCTTCATCAAGGGCGTAATAAACCTCTTTACCAATGTCGATACGAAATAGCGGAGGCATAGCTACGTACACGTGGCCTTGTTTTATTAGCGATGGAAAGTGACGAACAAACAGCGCACAAAGCAAGGTGGCAATGTGTAATCCATCCGAGTCAGCATCGGCCAAAATACAAATTTTGTTATAACGCAGACCAGATAAATCACTTGAGTCAGGGTCGATACCAAGGGCCACAGAAATATCATGCACCTCTTGTGATGCTAAAATTTGCCCTGACTCAACTTCCCACGTATTTAATATTTTACCGCGCAGCGGCATAATTGCTTGGAATTCACGGTCGCGCGCTTGTTTTGCTGAACCACCTGCAGAGTCACCCTCTACTAAAAACAGTTCAGTGCGGTCATTATCTTGAGCGCTACAATCAGTTAATTTACCGGGTAATGCAGGGCCTGAGGTAATGCGCTTACGCACGACTTTTTTAGCAGCACGTAAACGGCGCTGTGCATTTGAGATACATAGCTCAGCTAATAATTCAGCGGTTTCAGTATGTTCGTTTAACCATAAACTGAATGAGTCTTTCACCACACCCGAGACAAACGCAGCACATGAGCGAGATGATAACTTCTCTTTCGTTTGGCCTGCAAACTGCGGGTCTTGCATTTTAACCGACAATACGTAGCTACAACGCTCCCAGATATCATCTGGCGTAAGCTTTACGCCTCGTGGTAATAAGTTTCTGAATTCACAGAATTCACGCATTGCTTCAAGCAAGCCTTGACGCAAGCCATTGACATGCGTACCGCCTTGAGCGGTAGGAATTAAGTTAACATAACTCTCAGCGATCGATTCACCGCCTTCTGGTAACCACACAACAGCCCAGTCAGCGCCTTCTGTTGAGCTTGAAAACTCACCAATAAAAGGTTCTTTTGGTAATACTTCAAAGCCTTTAACTGCTTCAACTAGATAGTCTTTTAAGCCCGTTTCGTAATACCACTCTTGGCTTTCTTTAGTTTGCTTGTTGGTAAACTTAATGCGCAGGCCTGGGCATAATACCGCTTTGGCTTTTAATAAATGATTAAGCTTAGTAAGAGAGAAGTTAGCTGAGTCAAAATAGCTGGCATCAGGCCAAAAACGCACGGTTGTACCTGTGTTACGTTTGCCCACAGTGCCAATCACGTTTAAGTCTTCAACTTTATCGCCGTTTTCAAAGGCCATGCGAAATTGCTGTGCATCACGACGGACGGTAACTTCAACACGAGTCGATAGCGCATTCACAACCGAAATACCTACACCGTGTAAACCACCTGAAAACTGATAGTTTTTATTAGAGAACTTACCACCAGCGTGCAGCTTGGTAAAAATAAGTTCCACACCCGGAATACCCTCTTCTGGGTGTATATCAATCGGCATACCACGGCCATCATCGATAACCTCAAGCGAGTTATCTTCATGAAGGATGACATCTATTTTTGTTGCATGACCAGCCATTGCTTCATCGACACTGTTATCGATAACCTCTTGACCTAAGTGGTTAGGACGAACCGTATCGGTATACATACCTGGGCGGCGTTTTACGGGCTCTAACCCGTTTAAGACTTCAATTGCTTCGGCGTTATAATTTTGCTGACTCATAGTTTTTATATCTTTTATGCGCTTAGCTATGTTTTACGTGATTTTAAGAAAATCTACAATACTTGCAAAGGTTTGTTCGAAGCCGATAAAACTATGATCGCCTCCAAATTCAACGTGTTGCTTACACTGAGAATAATATTTAACCGCCTGCTGAAAAGGCAGTACTTCATCGCCCGTTTGCTGTAACAAATAAATCAATGAAGGGGTGTCTAATTGCGGCAAATATAAACTGCGCAATGCATCCATGTGACGAGTACCAAGTTCATAGTGACTATCTTGATACGGGTTATAATTTTCCCCTAAATAGTTATCGAGTAACTCAAATGGGCGAACCGCAGGATTAATTACCACCGCGGGTATCGAATAACGTTGCGACAAATAGGTCGCATAAAAACCGCCTAATGAACTACCTAGTAATACAGTATCATCATTTAACAGTTGTTCTAATTGTAAAATTGCATGTAACGGCTCATGAGTTAGTCGCGGCACCTGATAATCTACATCGAAGTGCGCCATATGCTTACCAAAACAAACTGCTTTATAAGATTGCTCAGAGCTATTAAAGCCGTGTATATAAATTACTCGTTTAGCCATACTACATCCGTGCTTAACAGTAAATTTTGTTGCCCATCAATGTTTAAGTTGATGAGTCGAAATGCAGGGCCTAAGTCCTCTTGCTGCCATGCCATGGTGTGCTTAGTAAATTGTATCGAACTGGCTGGTGTCGCAAACACGCTGAGATCACGGTAGTTTTGAGTGTACTCATGATGAACATGGCCATGGAACACGCCAATACACTGCTGACTGTTGACACAGGTATTTAAAAACTGCGGACCATTTTCTAACATATGCTTATCTAAGTAAGCCTGAATAGGTAGCGGATTATGATGACAAAACACTACGCTCGGGACTTGTCCTATCGCCTCGCTTAATTCATTTAAATGTGTTTGTGTTACCCAGCCTGCAGGGGTCGAACCTTTTGAGTTTACCAAAAGTAGTTGCCCACCTAAAAAGGTAATACGTTTACTACTTAGAATTTGTGAACTTGTAAGCGCTTCATATTCAAAAAGTTCATCATGATTACCCGGCAGCCAAAATACCGGACAATTGAGCGCTGCGTCTGCTATTAACTTAGCAAAAAGCTGATAAGACTCACTGCTGTGATCTTGTGTTAAATCACCACCAAACACCACACAATCCGCATTTTGCTCAGCAATAGCCTGTAAACAACGCGCAAAATATGCTGCCGTATTCACGCTAAAGTATTCACCACTAGTATCTTTTGATAGATGGCAGTCAGTGATATGAGCGACTTTTAGCGCTGTTTTATCAAAATGGTAGGCATTACTAAACCAAGCCATTGTTTACATCCCAATTTAAAACTGCTCGGCCATTTTCAACACAAGCAATCAGCCAGTCATACAAAAAGGCATTAAGCTGATATTTTTCATCTTTTTGATGCATGTTCGGGTTTGGATAAGCGTAAGAAGGCTTAATACGCTGATGAAAATCATGATGCACAATTTCGGCTACTTTCGCATCATGGTACATACGCACAGTTAAATACAAAGGCTTAACTGAGGCTAAATTACCCGCCTCTTGGCTAATAGAAATATCTGTGGTGTATTTTGCTGTATCGTCAACTTTAACAGCAAAGGTACTATGGCCTAATTGCACCTTTCGCTCCTGACCTACACGACGCTCATGTGGTAATAGTTTAAGCGCACGCACATAGTTATGCTCACACAAAGTTAAATACTTAGGTAAGCTTTGAATATAACGCTGCTGGGCACTGACATACGACAAAATAATCCCCTATGAGTTTTTCCAATCAGACAGTATACGTTGCTTATTCAGTGCTAACCACTGTAATGAGATAACTGTGGCAGCATTGTCTATTTCACCTTGCTCTAAACGTAACATAGCCTCATCGTATGACATTACATGAGTTTTGATATCTTCATCTTCATTATCTAGACCAAAAATTCCACCTTGATACCCAGCTAAGTCAGTGCGTGCTAAATATAAATACAAACGCTCAGTTGTACCACCTGGGCTTGAAAGGTAAGACATCATAAATTCTAGCTCATTAAGCTCAATGCCCGCTTCTTCAAATGCTTCTCGCTTAGCAACATCTTCGTAATCAGTACTGCCATCAGCCATGCCTGCAATACACTCAAGCAACCAAGGTGACTGCTTGGATGCTAACGCACCTATTCGGATTTGCTCGATTAATAAAACTTGGTCGGTCGTAGGGTCATAAGGAAGTACTGCAACAGCATGACCACGTTCTAATATTTCGCGTTTAACTTCTACCGATTTACCACCAGCAAACAATGCATGATGAAAGCGATAAGTATTAATTTTAAAGAAACCATCATAAACACGCTCAATCGGCTTTAACTCTATGTCATCATGGTTAAATTGTGAGATTGCTGATATTTTCATTCACTATTTCCTTTACGTTTTAAGTAAATGTTACGGCCAATTATATTCTGTTACACTTGGACATGCAGATTTACGTAATTTTTTTTTGGTTATTCATTAAAAAAGAGTACCATGGTGACAGTACAAAATTGTCTAAGGACTGAACGAACAATGAAAAAAACACTACTCGCTGCGCTGATCGGGTTTTCAAGCGCACTGACTGCAACAGCTAGTTATGCTGAAGACTTACTGCAAGTATACGAGATTGCTACGGCAAACGATCCTACCGTACTTAAAGCAAAAGCCCAAGCAGATGCGCAAGCCTATGAGAGCGATCGCGCGTTAAGTGCACTATTACCACAAATTGGTTTAAGCCTTGGTTACCAATCAACCAAATCAGATCTTTATGACGGTAATGATGCAACGGGTTATACCGGTTATGACTATGATCCTGATGAATTTAGCCGTAGTATCAGCTTAAACCAAACACTGTTTGATTTAGGCGCATGGAATTCACTTGGTATTGCAGATAAACAAGCACTACAAGCAAATGCTCAGTACGACTTTGCTCGCCAAGATTTAATCGTTCGTGTTGCTGAGGGTTACTTCAACGTACTAAGTGCAATCGATAACCTTGAGTTCGTACAAGCAGAAAAGCGCGCTATCGAGCGCCAATTGCAACAAACTAAAGAACGTTATGCGGTTGGTTTAACAGCGATTACTGATGTTCACGAAGCGCAAGCTCAGTACGATAACTCTGTTGCGCAAGAAATTGTTGCTAAGAATAGTGTTGAAACAGCTCGTGAGCAGCTTCGCGAAATCACAGGTAAATACCACGCTAAATTAGATATGTTGAATACCGAAACGTTTTCAACGGTTGCACCTAAAAAACAGTCAACTGACTACATCGAAATTGCAAAAGACAACAACTTAAATCTGCAAGTTTCAAAAGTCACGGTTGATATTGCTAAAGATCAAATCGATTTAGCAAAAGCGGGGCATTATCCGAAGCTAACATTAAATGCTTCATATGGTGACAGCCTAACTGACTTAAACAGTAACTCACATAAGCCACGTGAAGATAGTGCTAAAATTGGCGTAAACTTTAGCCTGCCTATCTACTCAGGTGGTGCAACTACCGCTGCAACTGAGCAAGCTCGTGCTTACTATGTCGCGGCAAGTGAAGACTTAGAAGCAAGCTTACGTGCAGTAACCCGCTCAGTTATCACATCATACAACCAAGTGGTATCTGACATCGCAACTTATAAAGCGCTACAACAAGCTGTTGTTTCTGCTGAAAGTGCGCTTAAAGCAACTGAAGCAGGCTTTGAAGTTGGTACACGTACTATCGTAGACGTACTGATCAGCACGCAAAACCTTTATAATGCAAAAAGTAATTTAGCAAACGTTCGTTACCGCTATGTTGTTTCAACACTTCGTTTGAAGCAAGCTGCTGGTACACTAACAAGCGAAGACCTTGCGGCAATTAACCAAGGTTTAAAAGAAATCTAGTAATTTCTTCTAATGAGTCCTTATTTAAAAGCCAGCCTCGTGCTGGCTTTTTTGTATTTTTAAAGACATACAGTTAAACTAGCTTTTTTATTTTCAGAGATTTTTTTGTGGTTAGTTCATCTCCTTTTAAGGCGTCTTTTTTAGGCCCTCGTTACTGGTTAACTTGGGTTGGCGTGTTCTTTTTATATCTTATCTCTTGGTTACCACATAAATTACAACTAGCGCTTGGAAAACTACTTGGTCGTTTAGTACACCGTTTTATGAAGCGCCGCCGTCATATTGCTGAAGTGAATATTCGTTTATGTTTTCCTGATATGCCAGAACATGAACAACGCGAATTAGTACTTAAAAATATGGAAAATACTGGTATTGCAATGATGGAAACCGGCATGGCTTGGTGGTGGCCCCAGTGGCGTATCAATAAAGTGTTTGGTTCAGTTAAAGGTCTTGAGCACTTTGAAAAGGCTCAGCAAGCAGGTAAAGGTGTGCTGTTACTTGTGCCACACTTTTTACACTTAGAAATGGCGAGCCGTATTATGGGTGTAAAACACCAAGGTATTGGCTTTTATCGCCCACACAATAACCCTTTGATGGAATATTTCACGACTAACGGTCGTCTTCGTTCAAACGAATACTTAATTGGCAAAAAAGATGTCAAAGGCTTATTAAAAGCACTTAAAAATAAAAAAGTTTGCTACTACTTGCCAGATCAAGATTACGGCCGTAAACGCTGTGAATTTGCCCCCTTTTATGCGGTAAAAGAAGCAGCAACAACAACGGGGACGCTGCTATTTTCAAGTAGCCGCAACTGCGAAACGGTGAGTTTAACTAGTCGTCGTGATGAAAATGGTCGCTACCACCTAGAAGTGTTACCTGCTCTTGAAAACTTCCCAAGTGGTGATGATCTTGTTGATGTTACTCATGTAAATCAACGTATGGAGCAAGCCATCGATTTAGCGCCAGAACAGTACATGTGGCTACATCGCCGCTTTAAAACCCGTCCAGACAAGAATGCCCCTTCTTATTACAAGTAGAGTGACATTTTGCTGTTTGTATGGTTTTATAAAGCTAATCAACAACAAGAGTATTAGAAATGTGGTTCTGGGTTAAGCATTTATCACTAGCATTTATTTTAATTGCTGCTGCTATTTACTTTTTATTCGGTAGTGGTCCAGTAATGGACATGAAAGATACTAAGAATGCTGCGGCACAAGGCTTATCGCGCTTTTATGCAGCACTACGTAACCAAGTAAATGACAAAAATAACGAACGAGATAAGTACGTTCTTAAATTGCCTACGCCAGAAACCAGCCTTGATGTAGCACTTTTTGAACGTGAAAAAGTAGTCGATCCTTCATCGCCAAACTGGACTGGAGAGATTCAACCACGTCGTTTTGAAAGTGGTAATACTCTAAAAGATGTACTCGCGGATTATGCCCGCCACGAAGATATCGTGCTGTACTGGTATTTAAGTAAAGACTATGTGGTAAAAGACCATTTTCGCGTTGATAGTAATTTTGTCTCAACACTTTACCAAGTTGGCCGCGCCATCAACGATGATTTCGAAAATGAGGTTTACACTTACTTCTGCTTTAAGCAAAGAGCAGCGGTAATAACCGAGCTGCCCTCTGCTTATGTGCGCGAAAACTGCCGTCGCTTAAAAAGCTAAAACACCTGCTGCCACGCCTGACTTACTAAGTCGATGTGCTGAGTTAACTCAGCACGTGGCGCACAACGCCCTTGCTGATTCAAACTCATCACATGATAGCGTGAACGATACGCAATATACGCAGTGATTAACTCTTGCTGCATTTGTTCACTGATACAATCCAAACGAGCTGCATCAGCTAAAATACGCACATTATCAGACCAAGTAGTTAGCTCAGGGTGCTGCATAGCATTATTCAACACCAAGTACTGAGTGATAAACTCAATATCTGTAATACCGCCCCTATCTTGTTTTAAGTCAAATAGCTCATCATTCCCTTTAGCAAGGTGAGCGCGCATTTTTTCACGCATCTCAACGACATCTGTTTTCAGCTTTTCATTATCGCGGGCTTGGCATAAAACGTCTTTGCGAATTTGTGCAAAACGCTCGCTCAATGAGGTTTGCCCATAAATCATTCGTGAGCGGACTAGTGCTTGATGCTCCCAAGTCCATGCTTGAGTTTGTTGATAGTGATAAAAGCTTTCTAGATTAATAGCCAGTAACCCAGACGCTCCTTCAGGCCTTAAGCGAGTATCAAGCTCATACAAAATGCCAGAAGCGGTGCGAGTATTGAATAAGTGCATTAAGCGCTGCGCCAGCTTTAAGTAGAACTGCCTAGAATCAATCGACTTATCACCATCAGTGTAACTGCTACCATCGTGGTTATGCACAAACACAAGATCAAGATCTGAATCGTAACCGACTTCAAAACCGCCCGTTTTGCCATACGCTATCACTGCAAAGCCTTTTTCTTGCTCTGAAGTATTCGCTGGCTGACCAAAGCGCTCAACACAGGCATGCCATGCTATATTTACAGCTTGCTCTACAATAGCCTCAGCAAGCGCAGTAAGGTGATCACTTACTTTCATTACACTAAGAACACCTGTTGCATCTGCTGCGGCAATACGTAATTGATGTGTTTGTTTAAACTGACGAAGTGCTTCCATTTGCAATTCTAAGTCACCATGCTCAATGCGTAAGAAATACTGTCTAATTTCATTTTTGTAAGCAGACAGAGGCGTCGGTTTATAGAGCACCTGAGGATCGATCAGCTCATCAAGTAAAATTGGGTAGCGAGAAATATGCTCACCTATCCATTTACTATGACAACAAAGTGAAACCAGCTGATTTAACGCACCGGGATTTTCGTATAACAGCTCCAAGTAGGCGGTTCGTGAAATGATCTTATTCAGTACTTGGCAAATCATGGTAAAGGCATCACAGCTCGCTTTAGTTACAGTGAGTTGTTTAAGTAAAAGCGGCATTAATTTATCGAGGATATCACGACCTCGACTGCCAATTTTCGCCTTAGTTAATCGCGCTTTAAAATCTTCAAGCGCCGGTTGCCAATCAAGGTTCGGCTCACACATCAGGCTAACATCAGTCATTTCCCAAGCGCTAATATACTCACTTTCACAAGGATCCGCCGTTTCACTTTCAAAGCCAATCACTTGTTCGAATTCACTATGTACTTGGGACATGGTCTGCTCAATGCTAATTAAACACTGATTAAAATCTTCTTTGTTGAGCAAATAACATAAACGTTGTTGGTTTAGCTCGTCATCAGGCAAGGTTTGCGTTTGTTTATCATCGAAAATCTGTAGGTACTGCTCAATTTGACGTAAATCTAAATAGTTCTGTGTTAATAACTCAGCTTCTTTATTCGACATAACTTGGTTGTTTACGAGCTCTTTTAAAGCAACCAATAATGACTGAGTTTGTAAATTAGCTTCACGCCCTCCTCGCACCATTTGCAGAGCTTGCACTATAAACTCCACTTCTCGAATGCCGCCTGCACCCAATTTAATATTGTTTGTAAGGCGCTTTCGGCGTACCTCTTGAGCAATCATTTGCTTCATTTTACGTAACGATTCAATCACCGAGAAATCAATATAGCGACGATAAACGAACGGGCGAAGCAATTCATAAAACTCGTCCCAATAACGATTTTCTGAGCCAATTAAACGCCCTTTTAGCATGGCATAACGTTCCCACTCACGCCCTTGCTCTTGGTAATAGTCTTCCATTGCATTAAAACTCATCACCAAAGGCCCACTTTCACCAAATGGGCGCAGACGCATATCGACCCGAAATACTTGGCCATTTACCGTAGTTTGGT
This sequence comes from Pseudoalteromonas apostichopi, assembly GCF_030297135.1. Lineage (NCBI taxonomy): Bacteria > Pseudomonadati > Pseudomonadota > Gammaproteobacteria > Alteromonadales > Pseudoalteromonadaceae > Pseudoalteromonas > Pseudoalteromonas apostichopi. The sequence continues at coordinate 2,431,882 of NZ_AP028065.1, read as the reverse complement.
TAAGCGCCATAATTAGTTTTTGCGCCACTTTAGTATAAAACACCTGGGCTTCAATGGAGCGGCGACCACCTTGTGTTGCAACATCGCGTGGATAAGAGAAAATTAAATCAATGTCAGATGAGTAGTTAAGTTCTCCTCCGCCAAGTTTCCCCATGCCTAAAACTAACATTGGCATTGCATTACCGTCATCATCAAGCGGCATGCCGCTGACTTTAGCTACTTGTGCAAATGCCCATTGATTAGCACTATCGATAAGCTGGTTTGCAAGCGCTGAGATATAAGCAATACTGTCAGCAATTGGGTTAGCACAACACAAATCAAGAAAAGCCACTTTCAACCAGTACTTTTCGCGATATAAGCGCAGCTTTGCCATCGCTGCATTGTCGTCAAGTTCGCTAATTTCAGCACTGTTTAACGGAGCTTCAATCTTACGGTTAGTGAGTTCATTATCATCTAGTAACCAATCTTTTAGGTCTGGTTGAGACTGTAAGCAATTCCACGCAAAGTCACTTAAAGACAATAAGTTAATAATTTTCTCTTGCTCCGCTTGCCCTTTATACAGGCTCTCGAAGCGGGTTTGGCCTAACTGATGTAGTGACTCGGTAAGCGCGTGTAAATTACTCATTAAATACTCTCTTTTAACTTGCCAATAACCGTACTAGAATGATTATCAAAGAATTATTTAGCAGGGACCTGCATGTCATATTTATCACTATCTAACACTAGTTTAGTCGCGATTGCTATTAGTTTCGCTGTAATTTGCGTCACTATAGTACTGCTACGTATTCTAACGCAAATCAAAGCAAAACAAGCGCTTAAAGAAGAGCTTGCACAGCATGATAACTTTGCTATGGGGATCAGCTTTGCCAGTGAGATCATGGTTGTTATTGCTACCATTGCCTATATATTTGATGAAATTAGCTTAAGTGCAGCGCAGTCTAACCCGCTCAAGGTCCTATTACTTATTGTGCTGTTATTTAGCTTTATCAAAATAGGTCACTTAATTCACCGTAAATGGATTTTGCATCGCTTTAACGAAGAAGCGGCCATATTAAAACAAAATGTCTGTGCTGCTTTAGTCGACTCAGGCATGTTAATCGCAAACTGTATTATTGCTCTTGGTCTATATAACTGGTGCCATACCCAAGGCTATAGCAGCTTGCTGATCGCCACTGTAAGCTTTTTTGTGCTGCAAGGTATGTTTGCCCTTGATAGTAAAATCCGAGAGTATCGCTTTGCCAAAGCCAACCAAGGTGCATCGCTACAAAGTAATTTTAATCTTGAAAATACTTCTATTGGTATTCGCTATGCGGGTAAGTCTATTGGCCTAGCACTTGCGGGTTATGCTGGTCTTGCCAGTGCATCCTTTATTAGTGGTAAGATGGTAGAAAATTTATTCACTCTAGTATCTCATTGCGGTGCAATGTGGGTATTGTTGTATATTTTGAGCTATATTATTAAATATATATCTTTACCCAATATCGACACATCGTTAGAAGTAGACCACCAAGATAACATTGGCATAGCCTGTATTGAGTTTGCCGTTTTCGGTGCAATAGGCTATTTACTAATAAGTATGTTTTCAATTTGATACGGAAGTTCTTGAATCGTGAGGCGTTATGCCATTTAAAGTTAATAATTATTTATTAGTTGATATCGATAATGAGTTTAGTCGTGCATTTGCTCAGCACTATTTTGCAAATGCCGAAAACTCAACCCTTGTGGTGGCTGGAGCTAATAGCCGTAGCATGGTAAAGCTCATGTTCGATCAACTCGTTAAAGATTATTGCTACTGTGATTTTAGTAATGAGATTAGTGTTTCAGAATTAGCTAGCTATTTACATGAACATCACAACATACAAGGTGTATTGATAAACCAAACTGACTACCAACTGGCAGACGACGCACAAAAGTTTATCTATAACTCATTGCACAAAATACGTTACTTAGTGCAGCAAGAAGGACAAGGCTTTGGCTTTACTCCCTGCCCTGATGCAGCTCACATTAATCACTTATCTTGCCAATCTGAAATAGCCGAAACAACTGCCCACGCCTTAACTGCCAAAGATGAGTTTAAATAACAAATAAATAATTGCACCTAAACCGCTGTATACTTACCATATTGCTAAAATTATTGATAAGTGACAGCCATGCGAGTTCCACATATTTACCAACCCTCAGCGATTTCTTTAAACACACCATTAGCACTTGATGATGATGCAGCAGGTCACATTGGCCGTGTATTACGTATGCAAGTCGGTGATAAGGTCTCGATTTTTAATGGTGAAGGAGGTGAATACCTCAGTGAGATTATTGAAGTCAGCAAAAAAAATGTGGTGGTCGAGCCACAAGAATTTATTGATCATAATGTTGAATCGCCTTTAAAAATTCACTTGGGCCAAGGTATTTCTCGTGGCGATAAAATGGATTTCACTATTCAAAAATCTGTAGAGTTAGGTATCACAGAAATCACTCCTATTTTTAGTCAACGTTGTGGTGTAAAACTCAGTGGCGATAGACTGCAGAAAAAACACCAACAATGGCAAAAAATTGCAATTGCTGCAGCAGAACAATCTGGCCGCAATTATGTACCTGTTGTACATCCTCCTATCGATATAAAAGAATGGTTAGAGCAAGCAAGTGAAGCAAAAAAACTCACCTTACATCCACGTGCTGAGCACAGCATTAAAACTATTCATGTGCCTAGCGAGGGCGTGCGTTTTTTAGTGGGTCCTGAAGGTGGTTTTACCGATGAAGAAATCGATATAGCTAAACAACAAAATTTTGTTGATATTCGTTTAGGCCCTCGTGTTTTGCGGACAGAAACAGCGGCCCTGACTGTGTTAAGCGCACTGCAATTACAGTTTGGCGATTTAGCGAATTGAAAACCGTAAAAACACCCATATATCAAAGTAACAAAACACAGTATGGCATACGATTCTAAGGCAAAATAATGGCAATTAAGTTAGGCATAATCTCTGATCCAATAAGTGGCTTTAATATTAAAAAAGACACTGGCTTTGCAATGATGATGGAAGCACAAAAGCGCGGTTACGAAATTTACTACATGGAAATGGATGACCTGTCTCTGCGTCAAGGTCAAGGCTATGCAACTGCAGCCAAAGCCCGTGTTTTTGATGATGTAAATCACTGGTACGAGTTAGAAGAAAAAGCCGCTATTGCTTTAGCTGATTTAGACGTAATTTTAATGCGTAAAGATCCACCTTTTGATACTGAGTATATCTACGCAACCTATATTTTAGAGCGTGCCGAGCAAGCCGGTACTCTTATTATCAACAAGCCTCAAAGCTTACGTGATGCCAACGAAAAGCTATTTACAGCTTGGTTTAGCGAACATACCCCTGATACGTTGGTAACTCGAAGCCAAGCAGACATTCGTGCATTTTTAGCTGAGCATAAAGATATTATCTTAAAGCCGCTTGATGGCATGGGAGGGGCATCTATCTTTCGTGTTAAAGAGGATGATGCGAATATAGGTGTGATCTGCGAAACATTAACCGAGCATGGTAACCGTTTTGCAATGGCACAAAATTATATTCCTGAAATCAAACAAGGCGACAAACGCGTACTTGTAGTTGATGGTGAAGTGATGCCATATTGCTTAGCGCGTATTCCACAAAATGGCGAAACGCGCGGTAACTTAGCAGCGGGTGGTCGTGGCGAAGCACGCCCTATTAGCGACTCTGACCGCAAAATTGCTGAAGCAGTTGCGCCGACATTGAAAGAAAAAGGCCTTATTTTTGTTGGTCTAGATATCATTGGCGACCGCTTAACTGAAATCAATGTCACTGCGCCAACGTGTGTAAAAGAGATTGAAGCTGCTTATGATATTTCAATCACTGGTCACTTATTTGATGCCATTGAAAGAAAACTGAGCCATACTTAATTTAAACAACAAAAGGGGCGACCTATGCAGTCATTAGAGAATCATTTCTTAATCGCGATGCCGAGCATGCAAGACCCTTTTTTTAAGCGTGCTGTCACTTATATTTGTGAGCACAATCAAGATGGTGCAATGGGCTTGGTGATTAACCAGCCTATCAACATCACTGTGGGCGAGCTACTCGATAAAATCGAAATTGATAACGACAAAAGCAAACAAGCTGCAGGCTTAGCTGTGTATGCTGGCGGACCTGTAAAAACCGATCGCGGGTTTGTTTTACATTCGCCAAAGCCTGGTTATGCAGCGAGTCAAAAGCTCAGCAGTGACATTATGATCACGACCTCAAAAGATGTGTTAGCAAGCTTAACCACAAGTGAGGCACCTGATCAATTTATTATCACTCTTGGCTATGCTGGCTGGGATCAAGGCCAATTAGAACAAGAGCTGTTAGAAAACTCCTGGTTAATTATCAAAGCTGATCCTGAAATCATATTTAATACTCCAGTCGAAAAACGCTGGGAAAAAGCGGTTTCTATGCTCGGTTTTGATGTCGGGCAATTAAGCTCTGAAGCAGGCCACGCTTAACATTTAAAATTTTAAGACTATGACAAAACGAACTTTTAAGCCGGTGGGTGAACGCACCGTAATGGGTTTTGACTTTGGAACCAAAAGCATTGGTATAGCTATAGGTCAAGAACTCACAGGAACAGCATCAAGCTTACAAGCAGTAAAAGCGAAAGATGGTATTCCTGATTGGCAGCTCATTAAAAAGCAAGTGGACGAATGGCAACCTGATTTAATGGTAGTTGGTTTACCGCTTAATATGGATGGTACGAATCAAGAGGTGACCTTTAAAGCGAAGAAGTTCTCTAATCGCTTACACAACCACTTTGCTATTCCGGTTGAAACTCAAGACGAACGACTAACGACTGCAGATGCCAAAGCCCGTTTATTCGAACAAGGTGGCTATCGAAACCTTGGTAAAGGCAATGTTGATAACATGTCTGCAGTGATCATCTTAGAAAGCTTCTTTGAACAATTTTACGGCGACTAGCGATCTTCGTTAATCACAATATAGTCTTTTAAATCTGGAATAAAGCCTGCCTCTCGGTAGGCTTTTTCAATTGCACCTGATTGACGAAGTTGTGCAAGCCCTTTTTGAATTGCAGCAAAGGCTTCTTTGCCATCGGGATGACTCTTCGAAATGATAAAGTGGCGGCTATCTTTAAGCTGAAGTAAAAGGTTAGGCACAGCAACCAATTCAATATTCTCTAAGGAATAACGATTATTGAGGCTGGGCATCAGGGGCATCATCATAAAATCAACCCACTGCATCGATACAGTGCGGACTTGTCCTAGCCACTCGTCTTCTCTAAGTAATTCTTTCAGTGGCAGAGCCGATAACGTTTGCCAATCGGTTTGCCAGCGTGGCGTTGACACCGCAGTTAATTGCTTAAAGTCAGTAAGCTGTTTTATTTGCAGCGCTTTTTTATTGTTCGGTGAGGTAAAAATGCCCGCAAAATACTCACCATTTCGAATCACAGGATCTGATATGTACACCGACTCTGCAAGCGACTTTGCATCAACAGACCATACACTATCAAAGCTGAGTAAAAGCTGGCCATCTTCTAACAGCTTGGTATTACGGTAATTAGCATTACCTTTGTGGTAGCGAAATGGCTTAGTGTAGCCGCCTATATTCAATGCTTGTTGAGCTATGATCATATCGACTACATCGCGACGAATGTAAGCACCACTGAAGTCTTTAACTTCAATAGGCTTACGACCATTCAAAAAGCGACTGTAATCGTCATAAACATCATCGCGAATAAAAATAACCACACCTTTATTGTCATTACCGTATACATGAAACGTACTCACTAATAGTAATAACCAGCTGATTAAACTTACTCGCAATCCCATTTATGTGTCACTCTTTCCATCAAGACCATCGATAGTCACGCCTTGTAAAAAGCCTGCGCCACTTTGCTCATTGTTTTGTAGCTTAATCATTAAGCGTAGGTCATTTGGCGAATCAGCATGATGCAACGCATCGGCGTAGTTAATGCGACGCTGCTTATAAAGCTCAAACAATGCTTGATCAAAGGTCTGCATACCCATTTCTTTCGATTTCGCCATGGTTTCTTTGATAGAACCAACATCACCTTTTTTAATAAGCTCTGCCACCATAGGTGAATTTAGCAAAATTTCGATAGCAGCTACACGTCCTTCGCCATCGGCAGTTGGAATCAACTGCTGAGCAACAATAGCGCGAAGGTTAAGTGCTAAGTCGTATTTTAACTTATCGTGCTTTTCTTTAGGTACTAAGTGCATAATACGGTCGATTGCTTGGTTAGCATTATTCGCATGCAGTGTTGCCACACACAAGTGACCTGTTTCTGCAAAGCTTAATGCATACTCCATGGTTTCTTGTGAGCGTATTTCACCAATTAAGATTACATCAGGCGCTTGACGCAACGAGCTTTTTAGCGCTGATTCGAAGCTTTCTGTATCTAAACCTACTTCACGTTGAGTAATGATACTTTTACGATGCTCGTGAACAAATTCAATAGGATCTTCAATCGTTAAAATATGACCTCGCTGGTTGCGGTTACGATAACCTAAAAGCGCAGCGAGCGAGGTCGATTTACCCGTACCTGTACCACCCACAAACAGAACTAAACCACGTTTAGCCATAATCACATCGGTTAAGGTTGACGGCAACCCTAGCTCATTCACATCAGGTATCTGAGTCACGATACGACGAATAACCATACCAGCTCTGTCACGCTGCCAAAAAGCAGAAACACGGAAACGGCCCTCATCAGTTGCAATCGCAAAGTTACACTCTTTAGTATCATGAAATTCTTTACGCTGCTTATCGCTCATGGCTGACTCAACCAAATCGAGTGAAGCTTCATCAGAAAGCTTTTCGTCGGTAAGATGTACTAGCTCACCGTTTATTTTTGCACTGACAGGCAGTTGGCTAGAAACAAACAAGTCAGACGCTTTTTTGTCGATCATAACTTGTAAAAAATGATTTAAAGGTAAAGACATTTTAAATAACTCCGTTAACCACCAAACTGGGTTTTATCCTGTGCTTTAGCACGCGCATCATTGGTTGTAATAATACCGAAGTTAACTAAGCTTGCTAAACATTGATCCATGGTCTGCATTCCATGGGACGCACCGGTTTGAATTGATGAATACATTTGCGCGATTTTATCTTCTCGGATTAGGTTTCGGATAGCAGGAATACCTATCATGATTTCATGGGCTGCTACTCGGCCACCGCCCACTTTTTTAAGTAAGGTTTGTGATATTACGGCACGTAGTGATTCAGACAACATTGAACGCACCATGTCTTTTTCTTCACCAGGGAATACGTCAATGATACGGTCGATAGTTTTTGGTGCAGAAGTAGTATGCAAGGTACCAAACACCAAGTGACCTGTTTCTGCCGCGGTCATCGCTAAGCGAATTGTTTCAAGGTCACGAAGCTCACCCACCAAGATTACATCCGGATCTTCACGTAATGCGCTTCTAAGTGCATTAGAGAAGCTATGCGTGTCACGGTGAACTTCGCGTTGGTTAATGAGACTCAGCTTATTCTCGTGCACGAATTCGATAGGATCTTCGATAGTTAAAATATGGTGATGCTTATGTTGATTAATATAATCAACCATCGCCGCTAAGGTAGTTGATTTACCAGAACCAGTCGGGCCTGTAACCAACACTAAACCACGCGGATTATCGGAAATGGTTTTAAAAATATCAGGCGCACCTAAGTCATCAAGCGTTAAAACATCACTTGGGATAGTACGAAACACCGCCGCTGGGCCACGGTTTGAGTTAAATGCGTTTACACGAAAACGCGCAAGGTTTGGTACTTCAAAAGAAAAATCCACTTCGAGATTTTGTTCGTAGTCCTTACGCTGATTATCGTTCATAATATCGTATACCAGACTATTTACATCTTTTTGTTCTAATGCTGGAATATTAATACGACGCACATCACCATCAACACGTATCATAGGTGATACGCCCGATGACAAGTGTAAATCCGAGGCTTTGTGTTGCACACTAAAGGCCAATAATTCGGTAATATCCATTTATGACTCCACAACCAACTGATAATTATATGGTTACAATAGCAGAACGACTTACATCCGCCTACGCAAGAATTGCTCAAGCTGCAAAAAATAATCGCCGCGATGAGCAATCAATCAACCTATTGGCTGTTTCAAAAACAAAACCTGCCGACGATATTATTGCTGCCTATGAGCATGGCCAACGCCAGTTCGGCGAATCTTATGTCCAAGAAGCGGTAACAAAAGTAACAGCATTGGCTGATTATAAAGACATTATTTGGCACTTTATTGGCCCTATTCAATCAAATAAAAGTGCTCAAGTAGCCTCTCATTTTGATTGGGTGCAAAGTGTTGACCGCACAAAAATTGCAAAACGTCTTAATGAGCAACGGCCAGCCGATAAAGCGCCACTCAATGTATTAATACAAGTTAATATTAGTTTAGAAGAGGCTAAGTCAGGCTGCCACCCAGACGAGCTAATGGCATTGGCCGAATTTATCAGTCAATGCCCTAATTTATGCCTGCGAGGTTTGATGGCTATTCCTGCCAAAACCGATGATGCCCAGCTACAATTACAATATTTTGAGCAATTAAGCGCTTGCTTTGATAAACTAAAGGCCCAATATCCCCAAGTAGACACCTTGTCGATGGGTATGAGTAACGATGTTGAAGCAGCGATTGCTGCGGGTTCAACCATGGTACGCATTGGCACGGATATATTTGGCCAACGAAATTAAAAGGTGATAACAGACATATGTCAGACAAAAAAATCGCATTTATAGGCACGGGTAACATGAGCTACGCCATCATTGGCGGCATGGTAAAGAACGGTTTTGCAGCTAAAAACATCATTGCAACCAATCGCAACCAAGAAAAATTAGCTAAGGTTGCTGCTGATTTCGGGGTGCAAACTACCGCGGATAACAACGCGGCACTTCGCGATGCTGATGTAATTGTCTTATCTGTTAAACCACAAATGATGGGCGATCTTTGCCAATCATTCCAAGACTCTGGCGTTGATTTTAGCGACAAGCTATTTATTTCAGTGGCAGCGGGCCTTAGCGTAAACCGTTTACGTGAAATGCTAGGTCAAGACGTGAAAATGGTGCGTTGTATGCCTAATACACCATCATTACTCGGTCGTGGTGTTTCAGGTCTATATGGCGCAGGCGAAACCGCTGAAGAGCACAAGTTTGTACAACAAGTTTTTGAGTGTACAGGCATTGTTGTTTGGGTTGAGCAAGAGTCACAAATCAACGACATCATCGCTGTTACAGGTTCATCACCTGCTTACTTCTTCTTATTTATGGAAGCTATCGAAGAAAAAGCTAAAGCACTTGGCTTTAGTGATGAAGATGCGCGCCGTTTAGTACAACAAACTGCACTAGGCGCAGCCGAAATGGCACTTTCGCAACCAGACATCAGTATTGCTCAGCTACGTGCAAATGTAACCTCTAAAGGGGGTACCACTCACGAAGCGGTTGAGCATCTAAAATCACAAGGTTTAGTAGGTACTGTTGCAGATGCAATGGATGCCTGTATAGCCCGCGCTGAAGCGATGGAAAAAGAACTTTAAGCTTACTTTTAAGGTAAAATTATGCAAGCCATGCACTTTTTAGTTGGGATTATTTTTGATCTCTTTTTAATGGTGGTCCTTTTACGCTTTTGGTTACAAGCGGCAAAAGCTGACTTTTACAATCCTATGAGCCAGTTTGTGGTGAAAGCCACTTCGTTCGCAGTAAACCCGCTTCGTAAAATTATTCCAGGAGTGGGTGGCTTTGATATTGCTTCGTTAGTGCTTGCTTATTTAGTTGCAGTAGCGAAACTCAGTGTTATTTTTCTGATGTTTTATAATGCTTGGGCGCCAGGTCCGGTATTTATTCAGGCTTTAATAACTGTCGTTAAAGAAGGGTTAAACTTACTATTTTGGGTTTTAATTATTCGTGCTTTACTAAGCTGGGTAAGCCAAGGTTACAACCCAATTGAAGCTGTATTCCACCAGCTAACTGAACCTATGTTACGCCCTATTCGTAAGGTTATTCCACCACTAGGTGGTTTAGACTTATCAATCTTAGTGTTGATTATTGGTCTACAGTTTTTACAGTTTCTATTGTTGGATTTAATTGGCTAAACGTTTAGCGTGACGCAGTAAGGGGCCGAAAGGCCTCTTTTGTTAAGTGAGATATACCATGAAGCAATTTATTTATTTTTCTTTAATTGTATTAAGTTTATTTACAAGCTATGCCAAAGCGGATGAACAGGCAGGCGCTCAGTACAAGGTACTTGGCCCTTGGGAAGTTCACTACATTGCATTTCCATCGACCTTTATCCAGCCTAATATCGCCAAAAACTACGATTTAGAGCGTAGCCCTAGCAAAGGGATTATTAATATTTCGGTATTAAAAAACAGCGATAAAACAGCACAGACTGCAACTTTAACAGGCACAGCACGTAATTTGCTTGGCAATAAAAAGCAGCTTAAGTTTAAAGAAGTTGTTGAAGGCGATGCAATTTATTACCTAGCTCAAATCGATTATAGCAACGAAGAAATCTACCGTTTTGATATCGAAATAAATCAAAATGGCAAAGTACAAACGCTGAAGTTTCAGCAAAAATTTTACGTAGATTAATAGACCTATGAATAACACCTTGGTTTTAGCCACGGGTAACCCTGGCAAAGTAAAAGAGTTGGCAAGTATGCTCAGCCCTCTTAATATTAACGTGGTTCCACAAAGCGATTTTCAAGTACCAGACGTGCCTGAAACAGGCACCACATTTGTTGAAAACGCCATTATTAAAGCGCGCCATGCTGCAAAGATCACTGGCATGCCCGCTATTGCTGATGACTCAGGTCTTGAAGTTGACGGCCTAAATGGTGCACCGGGTGTATACTCTGCACGCTTTGCCGGAGCGGGTGCAAGCGATCAAGATAATATCGACAAGCTATTAAAAGAGCTTGCTGATAACCCAATTCGCAGTGCGCGTTTTTGGTGTGTTTTGGTATTAATGCGCCACGCCGACGACCCTACACCACTTATTTGTAGTGCCAGTTGGGAAGGCGAAATCACCCATAGCCAAGATGGTCAGGGTGGTTTTGGTTATGATCCTGTTTTTTACGTACCGTCTGAGCAATGCACTAGCGCTCAGTTAACTAAGGAGCAAAAAAATGCCCTTAGCCATCGCGGCCAAGCTTTAAAACAACTACTTGCGCAATTGCAGCAAAAAGGCGGCCTGTGAGTTTACCGCCTTTAAGTTTATATGTGCACGTGCCTTGGTGCGTGCAAAAGTGCCCATACTGTGACTTTAATAGCCATGGCCAAAAAGGCACAATCCCCGAAAAAGAATATGTTCAGCATCTAATTGATGATCTCAAGGCCGACTTGCACTTGGTGCAAGGGCGTAAAATCCACAGCATATTTATTGGTGGCGGTACCCCAAGCTTATTAACGGGTGACGCTTATACCCGCTTACTAGGTGAAGTCGACAGATTAATTGGCCTAAGTGATGACTGTGAAGTTACCCTAGAGGCTAATCCCGGTACCGTCGAAACAGGTCGCTTTAAAGAGTATGTTGCCGCTGGCATCAATCGTATTTCGATTGGCGTACAAAGCATGCAAAATGACAAGCTAAAAGCCCTTGGCCGTATTCATGGTGCTGACGAAGCAAGCTATGCAGCTAAACAGGCACACCAAGCGGGGTTAAATAGCTTTAACCTTGATTTAATGCATGGCTTACCCGGACAATCTCTTGAAGATGCCTTAAGCGACCTTGAAAAAATCATCGCGCTTAATCCTCCACACATATCTTGGTATCAACTAACGATTGAGCCGAATACTCAATTTGCTTCTAAGCCACCGACCTTACCGCATGACGACACTCTGTGGGATATTCAAGAACAAGGTCAAGCATTGCTGGCAGCTGCAGGTTATGAGCAATACGAGATCTCTGGCTACGCGAAGCCCGGCTACCAATGCCGTCATAACTTGAATTATTGGCGATTTGGCGATTATCTCGGTATCGGCTGCGGTGCACATGGTAAAATTACCGATGAAAATAAAGTCATCACCCGTACGGTGAAAGTAAAACACCCACGAGGTTATATGGATCTTGCCAAACCGTATTTATACGAACAATGGCAAGTAGCAGAAGACGACTTAGCTTTTGAATTCTTTATGAATCGTTTTCGTTTAGTCGAACCCTGCCCCAAAGCTGATTTACCTTTGCTTACAAGTTTGTCACTGCCAAGTCAGGAACAAGCCTTGACTGATGCAATTGCAAAAGGCTTACTAATTGATGATAAAGATAACTGGCAGGTAAGCCAAAAAGGCCACCGCTTTTTAAATGACCTGCTAGAATTATTCGTTTAAGAATTATAATTAAATTTCTAACAACTACAAAGGAACGATAATGCGTAAACTGACCTTCATCGCTGCGGCGGTAAGTGTTGCATTACTTGGCGGCTGCCAACAAATGCAAGAGCAACCGAAGCCTGCACCAAGTGTACAAAGCCAACCTGTACAAAGTGAAATCGATAAAGCAAATGCCTTCTTCGAAGATACTTTTAACCGTGATGTAATGAAAAGCCCTATCTATCAAACATACATGGGCATCAAAAAAGATTACGACAAATGGGACGATGGCAGTGAAGAGCGCGTTTTAGAAGACTTTGAACAAACTAAAGCTGATCTAGTTGCGCTTAAGGCAATTAACCGTGACCTATTAGATGACGCGACGAAAGTAAGCTACGACCTTAAAAAGCAAGATTTAGAAAACGAAATTGCTGATTTCAAATGGCGTCATTACAACTACCCAGTGAACCAAATGTTTGGTGTTCACTCGATGATCCCAGCGTTTTTAATCAACCAACATCAAATTGCTGATGTGTCAGATGCTAAAGCGTATATCTCACGTTTAAATGGTGTTACAACGGTTATTGATCAACTAATCAAAGACCTTGAAGTACGTGCAGATAAAGGCATTATCGCCCCTAAGTTTGTTTTCCCACACGTAATTGATTCAAGCAATAATATCTTACGCGGCGCACCATTCCATGATGGTGAAGACTCAACGTTACTTGCTGACTTTAAACGTAAAGTAAACGCATTAGAGATTGCCGACAGCGAAAAATCAGCACTTATCAGCGATGCAGAAAAAGCCTTAAAAGCAGCAGTAAAACCTTCTTACACTAAACTAATTAACTTCTTAGCTCAGTTAGAAAAGCGCGCTGATGACCGTGATGGTGCTTGGAAATTCCCTGACGGCGAAGCGTTCTACAACAATGCGCTAGCACGTACCACAACAACTGATTTAACAGCGAAAGAAATTCACACAATCGGTTTAGCTGAAGTCGCGCGTATTCACGACGAAATGCGTGAGATTAAGGACAAAGTAGGCTTTAAAGGTGACCTTAAAGCATTCATGCAATTCATGAAAACTGATAAGCAGTTCTACTACCCGAATACCGCTGAAGGTAAACAACGTTACCTTGATGAGGCAACAGCGCTTATCGATAACATGAAGTCTCGTCTAGACGAGCTATTCATAGTTAAGCCAAAAGCAGACCTTAAGGTTAAAGCTGTTGAAGCATTCCGCGAAAAAGCAGCAGGTAAAGCGTTCTACCAACAACCTGCACCAGATGGTTCACGCCCAGGTATTTATTACGCAAACCTTTACGATATGGAAGCAATGCCAACATACCAAATGGAAGCACTTGCATACCACGAAGGTATTCCAGGTCACCACATGCAAATTGCTATCGCGCAAGAGCTTGAAGGTGTGCCTAAGTTCCGTAAGTTTGGCGGCTACACAGCCTACGTTGAAGGTTGGGGTTTATACTCTGAGCTAGTACCAAAAGAAATGGGCTTATACGAAGACCCGTATTCAGATTTTGGTCGTCTTGCGATGGAATTATGGCGTGCATGTCGCCTAGTAGTAGATACAGGTATCCATGCTATGAAGTGGACTCGTCAAGAAGGTATCGACTACTACGTAAATAACACACCAAATGCGACGTCTGATGGCGTTAAAATGGTTGAGCGTCACATTGTAATGCCTTCACAAGCAACGGCATACAAAGTGGGCATGCTGAAAATTTTAGAGCTTCGTGAAGCGGCTAAAGAAAAACTAGGCGATAAATTCGATATTCGTGAATTCCACGACGTAGTACTTAAAAATGGTGCAGTACCATTAAACGTACTTGAGAAGTTTGTTGACCAATGGGTTGCTAAGAAACAGGCAGCTTAAACAATAAAGACTTGAAAAAGGCCGCTCAGCGGCCTTTTTTATTTATTTAAACAAGTAGTTGAGCTATAAATGTATAAATAATAAAAAGCGAGTATTTCCATGCAAAGCGCGATTGAGCAATTGAACAGCCGACTACAACATCATCAGTTAAAAGAACTCATTGCCGATTACCAAAGTTTATCGGGGGTTTTGCAAGCGGCACAATTACAACATATCTATCAATTAGCTTGCAGTAGTGAAGTTAAATATTTGTTTTTACAAAATGTGGCAGCGCATTTACTCGAAGCAAGCCCGCTACCAAGTGAAGCTGTGGGCTTGATTGATGATATCGATAAATTGAGTTTTTTCACTCCAGGCCTTAAGTTTCAAAATGCCTTTTGCGTAACAGACAACCAAGGGAATACCCTACTACATCATTTATTTACTCAGTGTCAGCCCGATAAACTGCCCTTTAATTATTTGCGCTCGTTAATGTTATTTGAAAGCAACGAGAGCCTAGGAAGTGCGTTAAAAACATTAAATAAGCAGCAGCTCACCCCTATTGGTTGCTTTATAGCGCAAAACACGACAACCCAAATGCTAGCAAAACATGAGTTTTCAGCATTATTAGCCATGATGGAAGTAGACCAAAGCCATAGCCCAACTGCTGTCAGTGCCTTGATAAATACTCTCAAGCATTTTTACAGTGCCAATAAACCAACGAGTAGTGATAGCAAAGTTCTACTGTGTGCGGCCTATTTGCAGGTACCAACGGCGCAGTTATTAAACGCGCTCAATCAATAACTCCATGAATAAGGATGTTGTTAAAGCGTTTTTATCGCTCAGCAGCTTTACAGCCCTTAACCACGGTAGCCGTATTGTACTTACCTTGTGCCTTGCAAGGTTATTAAGTACTGATGAGTTTGGCACGTTCGCGGCATTACTCGCACTTTGTGAAATTCTTTTATTACCGGCGAGCATGGGTTTTGCATCGTCTTTAATGCGTATTAGCTATCCGCTCTTCAAGGCTCAGCAACATGAGTTATTACGCGGCTTAAAACATGTTTATTTAGCTGCATCTTGTTTATTCGGGGTGATTTTTGTCGCTGCTGTGGTGATTAGCTTTCAGGCTATTTCACCGCACCAAAGCGCCCAAGAGCATGTGGTTTATTTACTATTACTGGTGCCAATTGGCGCCATTATGCAAAGCCAATCTGCTTTTTTAGTGGCTTTAAACAAACCCAAAATTGGCCTGATAACGCAGCAGTGTATCTTTGAATTGCTAACGGCTGGGTTTTGCTTTTTAGTCTATCTAATACGTGGTGACTTATCTTTAGTCGAGATTTGTATCCTGTTGTTTTGTAGCATCTTATGTGTGGTCATTTATCAATATTGGTTAATCAAAAAAATGATCGTCGCAAGCACTGCCCGCTACCAAACCAAGCAATGGTGTAAAGACTCATTGATCATGCTCGCCAGTGGCGCAGGAACCGTGTTGGTAGCAAAACTCGATGTCTTACTGGTGCATCACTGGTTTGGTGCACAAGGCGTGAGTATCTTCTTTCCTGCGGTAGTGATTGCTGGCTTACTGACTATTTTAGGCAATGCTGCCAACCAATATTTAAAACCCATTTTAATGGCTGATGAGACGACCGAGCAGCAACTTAGCGAGTTAATGAAAGTGGTATGGCGTTTTAACTTTGCCGCTATTTTTATACTCGCCCTGCTCGCAAAGCCACTACTCACTCTCTATGGCGAAAGCCAATTGCAAGAAGGGTTTTGGATTTTAATGCTGCTGTTACTCGGGCAGCTGTTATTACCAGCAAGAATTTTAGCCAGTAGCATGATCAAGTTAAAAGGGAACCCGCTTATCAACTTGTACGTATTGCTTGGCGCAACCAGTGTCACGGTTTTAATGGCAGTACTGTTAAAAGATCAGTTTGGCTTATTGGGGGTGGCTGTGGCATTTAGTGGTGGCTTTATGCTAGGTGCGCTTTGCCGCATGGTTATTGTATGCACACGCATGCGGCTGCCTTTATCTGTGGTATTGGGTTTAGTCAGATAGATAATATTCAACACTGGTAACAACACGCACTTTTTTCAGCTGAGGTGTGTTTGAATCTCTATCTGTTATTGAAAACTGCCCCTGACGCGCTGTTTTAATTTTACCTAATTTAGACTGTGAATCTTTGGCAAATTTCATTGCTACTTCGCGGGCTTTTTCGGTTGCTTCTTGAATCATATTTGGCTTAATTTCATTTAAGCCATTAAATAAATATTGAATACGCGTTTCGTAATTGTCTTGTACTATCGCGATGCCTTGCTTCGCTAATTGGCTTACTGCGCCTAAGGCATGTTGCACTTTTTCGATGTCATTTGAATAAACAATGACATTATTACGGGCAATATAACGAAACTGCTGATTCTCGCCGCCATATTCACGGGCTTGCTTATCAATAATGGATTGACTACCAAGGCTGATTTCTTCATCACTAAAACCATGTAACTTTAAAAAAGCCACAACCGCATCGCTTTTCTCTTCAACTCGACCAACTAATTTTTCAAGATTATTGTCGGCATCTGAAAACTGTAATGGCCAAATAACGGTGTCAGCTGGCACTTCCATTTCAGCTAAACCTTTAACGTGGACAGTGCGCTCCATACCCTTTACATCAAGGGCCGCACTTTTCAAAATAAAACCTAATCCAAGTAAACCAACCGCTAATGCACACGCTGCAATAACGATATTAAATGGTTGCGTCTTATTCATGCTTTTCTCCTTGATGTAGGTCACTGTTTTTGACTCGAAAAGTAGTTATAAACAGGTTATCTTATGAGTATCACTTTTAATACTTTAGAAGCGTGTCGGTTCTAGTTTGGGTGTATTAAACTTAACAGACCCTGAAGTTTTAACAAACAGCGCAAGCGAAGGAAACAGCATGAGCGTTAAACGTATTAGCCATTTTTTTAATCCTAAATCGGTCGCGGTCATTGGCGCCTCAAATTCCCCTAATCGAGCGGGTTTTGTGGTGATGCGCAATTTGCTACAAGGGGGCTTTAAAGGCCCGATCATGCCGGTTAGTTTAAATCACAGCGCTGTACACGGGGTATTAGCCTATCCAAGCATTGCTGCACTGCCAAAAGTACCCGACCTTGCCGTTATTTGTACTAACAAAAATACCTTAATCAACATCATTAATGAACTTGGTGAGCTTGGCTGTAAACATGCGGTGGTGATTGCTGCGGGTTTAAATGTAGAACAAAAACAAGCATTAAAAGAGGCTGCAACTCAAGCAAATGTGTCTTTACTAGGACCTAACTGCTTAGGCTTACTCATTCCTCATATCGGCTTAAATGCCAGTTTTTCCCATACGATTGCCAGTCCAGGAAAACTCGCCTTTGTATCCCAATCAGCGGCCGTTTGTTCAACAATCCTTGATTGGGCCAAAAATAAAGAGATTGGCTTTTCATATTTTGTGTCTGTCGGTGACTGCCTTGATATCGACTTTGATGAGTTACTCGACTTTTTAGGCCGAGATGCAAAAACCAAAGCTATCTTGTTGTATATCGATAATATTGAAGATATTCGTAGCTTTATTTCCGCAGCTAGAGCCGCTGCGTTTAGTAAACCCGTAATTGCCATTAAAACCGGTAAAACCAGTGCGGGCGCTCTTGCTGCAGAGATCCATACTGGTGGCAAGCAAAGCTCAGATGCAGTCTATGATGCGCTATTCCAGCGAGCAGGTATGCTAAGGGTAAACGACTTACGTGAGCTTTTTGCTGCTACACAAACACTGGCAATGCACCCAAAATTACTAAAAGTCGAACAACTGACTATCTTAACAAATGGTGGCGGCCCAGGTGTCATGGCAGTGGATACGCTATTACAGAGCTCAGGAAAACTAGCTGAGCTTAGCGACGAGACCAGAGCGGCGCTTAATAAAGTGATCCCGCAATCAGAGATGACCTCGAATCCGGTGGATATTTTTGGTGACTCAGCACCAAGGCGCTATCAACAAGCCTTAGAAATCTTGCTGCAAGCCAAAGAAGTCAAAAACTTACTGATCATTCACACTCCTTCTGCTTTAGCGCCAAGTGAAGACTATGCTGAGATCATTGTCGAAACCTTAGAAAAAATCCCTAAAATGGCTCGGCCTTATGTTATGACGAACTTTATGGGTGAAGATGCTGCGTATGCCGCACGTAAAGTCTGCGCTAATAATGCCATTCCAACTTACCGTACACCTGAAGGTGCGGTTGGTGCATTTATGCACTTAGTGAGCTATCGTCGTAACCAAAAGCACTTAACGCAAACCCCTGAATCGAATACTGATGATGCGAAGATAAATAAAGACGCAGCTCGCGCTGTGGTGAATGAATTTTTAGCCGAAGAGCAAAGCTATTTATCAACCCATGAAGCAAGCCAAATACTCACTCATTATGGCATTGATTGTATTCAAACAGAGGTTGCTTACACGCCAACAGAAGCAAAAGAACAAGCCATAGAGCTGGGCTTTCCGGTAGCATTAAAACTAATCAGCCCAAGCATTCCTTCAAAATCAGAAGTCGGTGGCGTGGTACTTAATTTAAATGATGCGCAAGAAGTTGAGCAAACAGCTTTTGCCATGCTGCTACGAATCAAAAACACCTACCCTGATGCCCATATTGAAGGCTTTTCATTGCAAAAGATGGCGCCACGAGCAGGTGCTAATGAGCTGCGTATCGCTATTAAAACAGAGCCTAACTTTGGCCCAGTGATCTTACTTGGTGAAGCAGGTACCGGACTTGAATTCGCTCAAGCTGCAGTGGCATTACCACCACTTAATATGAACTTGGCAAAATACCTGATTGCTGCAGCGCACGATAAAGGCGTACTTAAAGATCGCGTACTACCAGAAAAAGTCGATAAGTATCGCTTATGCGCCTTGCTAACACGTATCTCGCAGCTTGTAATCGATCAACCCGATATAATCAGTGTCGAACTAAATCCTATTTTAGCCAGCAATGGACAATTTTTAGTACTTGATGCGACAATTGGCCTGAGCCGTTATA
Organism: Pseudoalteromonas apostichopi; assembly: GCF_030297135.1. Taxonomy (NCBI): domain Bacteria; kingdom Pseudomonadati; phylum Pseudomonadota; class Gammaproteobacteria; order Alteromonadales; family Pseudoalteromonadaceae; genus Pseudoalteromonas; species Pseudoalteromonas apostichopi. The sequence continues at coordinate 2,412,613 of NZ_AP028065.1, read as the reverse complement.
AAGCAAAAGCAAATCGTAAACGTTTGTGTATTCGCCCCTACCCTATTGAACTGGTTAAAGAAGTTACTCTTAAAAATAACACTCAAGCACAATTAAGACCTATAAAACCTGAAGATGAACAAGCACATTTAGAGTTTGATCAGTCACTGAGTAAAGAAGACAGATATAAGCGCTTTTTTGGTGAGTTACCGCAATTTAATCATGATCAGCTGGCAAAAATGACGCAAATTGATTATGACCGAGAAATGGCATTTATTGTCAGCCAAGAGCAAAACGGCTCAGCCTGCACACTAGGGGTTTCTCGGGTGTTGATGGATCCTGACAAGCTAGATGCAGAGTTTGCAATTGTGGTGCGCTCTGACTGCCAAGGTTTAGGGCTCGGTACAATACTAATGAATGCCGCGATTGAGCATTGTAAAAACCAAGGCGTTAAACAAATTGCCGGGATCACCCTGCCGGAAAACACTGGCATGATTGAGCTGGCACGAAAACTAGGGTTTAAGATCACCCGCGATTTTGAAGAAGGCAGCATTAATATGGTGCTAAAACTAAACTAATAAATGGATCATTATTTTGCAGCGGTTAAGAAATTACACAGCGCGCGTTTTTGAAGGCAACGGCAAGTATCGGCGTATTGGTCGTACACTTGACGTGTTCTTAATGTCACTGATCATGATCAATGTAGTGGCGATTGTTTTAGAGTCGGTCGGCCCTTTAGCAAAACAATATCATCACGAATTTTTAATGATTGAGCTGATTTCTGTCGGTATTTTCACCTTAGAGTATGTACTTAGACTTTGGTGTTGTGTAGATAAAAGCGCACATAAAGAAAGCCCGTTAACAAACTCAAAAATTCGTATTAAGTATTTCTTTTCGCCTATGGCGCTGATTGATCTCATTGCCATTTTACCCACCATTTTAATGGTGTTTGTGAGTGTTGATTTACGTTTCTTACGAGTACTTAGGTTGATGCGGATCTTTAAGCTCACTCGTTATTCACGCGCCATGCAACTACTTTTAAACTCATTTAAAGAAGAAAGCAGTTCCTTGCTTGCGGCATTTTTTATAATGGCTGTGGTGCTGATCATCGCTTCATGTGGTATTTATTTAATTGAACATGATGTTCAGCCCGATAAATTTGGCTCTATCCCTGCAGCAATGTGGTGGGCAATGGTCACACTAACAACCGTTGGTTATGGCGATGTCGTGCCTGTGACCCCCCTTGGTCGCTTATTTGGTGGCGCTATTACACTCGTTAGTATGGGCATGGTGGCAATTCCAACCGGTTTGTTAGCTTCGAGTTTTTCTGAGCAGCTACGAAAACGTAGACAAGTTTTTACCGATGCGGTACACGAAGCTATTGAAGATGGCCATCTTTCACCCGTTGAAGAGGAACACTTAGAAAACTTGCGTTATAAACTAGGGTTAAGTCAGCAAGAGGCGAACAAAGCGATTCATAACGAACTGAAAAACCGTAATCGTAGCCTTTATTGCCGCCATTGCGGAAAGCGCCAAGATTAACTAAAAGGGTAAAGCGTTTAGCTTTACCCTAAAAACTCATCGCTCCACTGTGTATCTAAAAGCGCTTTCACTTCGTCTCCCGCCACAGGTTTGCTGAACAAATAACCTTGGAAATACTCACACCCTAAAGAACGTAAGAATTGTAACTGGGTGCGATTTTCAACTCCTTCAGCTACACACTCTTTACCTAAACTTTTTGCAAGGGTAAGTGTTGAGTTAATGATAGCCTCATCGCCTTTATCAACTCCGATGTCATTAACAAAGCTCTTGTCTATTTTCAGTACATCGACCGGGAAACGTTTTAAATAGGTCAGTGAGGCATAGCCCGTACCAAAGTCATCCATATAAATACGACAACCTAGCGCTTTGAGCTTTTCCATACTTTGCTGCGCTTTATCCGAATCATGCATCATAACTGATTCGGTGATTTCAAAAACTAATGCACTCGCAGGTACATTAATTGCGCTTATTGATTGATGTATTTTTTCAACCAGATTTTCGCTTTCAAAATCAAGGGCGGAGAGATTAATTGAAATATATAAATCAGGATGCGTAGTACGCCACTGGCGCAATTCAATCAATGCTCTCGATAGAGTTTGCAACATAATTTTGGTAATAAGCCCTGAACTTTCTGCGGCATTAGCGAAGTCTTCAGGTTTATATTCATCATTACTCGGCCAACGTAGAAGCACTTCAAGCCCTGCAACTTGGCAAGTTTCTGCGCTTACTATTGGCTGATAAAAATTACAAAACTCGTGCTCTTGGTAAGCTTTACTTAACTGAGATTCTAAATGCAAAGTGCGCTGCACTTGTAAATTCATTTCTTGCTTATAGAACTGATAACACCCTTCAACATGACTTTTCGCGTGATAAAGTGCCACATTAGCTGCTTTTAATAACGCTTTTGTGTCTTTTGCATCATCTGGGTAAACAGCAACACCGACGCTAAGGTTTACTTTTACCGCTTGTTGGCTCAGTTCAATATGTGTATCAACACAATCCATTACTTTAGCGCATAGTAATAGTAATTCATCCAGCTGTTTAAAATCTTCAGCAAGGATCACAAACTCATCACCATCGAAACGTGCCACACTATCTTGCGGGCGAAGTACATGCTTTAAGCGCTTAGCAACTCGCTTGATTAGTTCATCTGATTCTTCGCGCCCAAGTGAATCATTAAAATGCTTAAAGCGCTTAATATTAACGTTTAATAACGCCACTTTTGTTTGATGATAATCAGCCTGTTCAATAGCGTGGACCACCCGATCATTAAACAAGGTTTTATTAGGTAGGCCGGTTAAAGCATCATAATTAGCGAGTAAATGTAGCTCACTTTCAGCCAGCTTTTGCGCGCTAATATCAGTAACAATAATCACATAGCTATCAAGTTGGCGGTTATTACCTGCTACTGCACTTATTTTTATCAATACTTGGCGCTTTTCACCGCTCGCAACTGAAACTACATCTTCTGCAGAGAAGTGCTCACCAGATTTAAGCTTTTGCATAATGCGCAAGTAATGAATTCGTGTAGGAATTGGCATCCCTAAGGTTAACGAGCGACTAGAACGCGGCTCAGCCGGAAAACCAAATGCATCTTGAAAGGATTTATTGGTAGCTCGAATACGTAAGTTTTTATCTAAGATAAATACCCAGTCTCGTGTTTGTTCGAATGCCGCACCAAACAAGCGAGCATTTTCCTCAAATACTAACTCACGAGTCATATTCGTATAAGTGCCTGCTACTTTTTCAGGAGCATTGCCTTGCCATTCAACCACTTTGCCAAAGTCTTTATACCAACGCCAATTACCATCGGCATGACGCAGCCTGTAAGTACAATTGAAATAACCTTTTTGAGTCGATAAAAACTCTAACCACTCTAAACGGAAGGTTTGTTTATCATGTGGGTGAATCTTTGCTAAATAATCATCTAAGTTTACGCTATCGGTCTCATAGCCGAGCTCATTTTTAAGACGTGGTTGATAAATAATTGGGCTTTGCGATGACCAATCCCATACACCTGAATGACTACCTTCAAGAGCGAGCTTTAATCGCGCTTCACTCTCTTTACTTTCTTTATGAGCTGCTAGCAATATTTGTTGCATTCGATTACGTCTAAATATCCAAGCAGCTACAAATAGTGCAACCAGAATCACATATAAAATAATGAAGTGTGGTGCGCGCCAAAGTGGGTATTTTACTTCGATATTCAAAATAGCGGGCGGCGTTAAATCTCCCGTTAATGGATCTTTAGCCCAAACTTTAAGATGGTATTTTCCTGCGCTGAGTTTAGGGAATAACACACGGTTGTTATTTCGTGTGTACGTTTTTTGGCCATCCCCAAGCTGATATTCATAAATAATACGCTCTTGATAATTGAATGCCATTGCCGAAAACGCAACTTCTAATCCTATATCATCATGCTCAAGGACAACACTGTCGATTGGCTGTTTTAACTCAGCGGGTAAATCACGAGACATCAAATCAAGATTAGTGATATTAACGTGATCAATTAAAGCTTGCTGATAGTGGTTATCCATTGGATAAAAGTAAGTAAATCCTTTTAACGTACCATAGACAATTTGCCCTGATTCAAGCTTAGTAAATGCACCACTATTAAACTCGGTTGAGAATAACCCCTCTGAGCCAGTAAACTGTTGAAAGTGCAGATTATTTGGATTTAGTCGCCATAATCCTTTGTGGCTACTCATCCATATCATGCCCGCTTCATCAAGTACCATATCGTAAAGCAATGTACCTAACTTATTCTTTTCTAAATCAATTGTGTAAATATGTTCATAAGTATCGGCATCTAAACCAATCAAACCAAAATTCGATAATGATAACCACAGTACATTGTTGTTATCTATGATGTATGACATCACATTCACAGCCACATTTTCGTGTTGCTCTGGGACTGTATAAATCGTGGTTAGTTCGTATGTGTTAGGATCTACTTGATAGAGAATACCTGCATTATAAAATAGAGGTGCCTCTGGGTTAGATGATAATGCAGGCAAAAAACCGTAAGCTAAGAACGGCTCAAACTCATCAAATTTACCGCCTAACCGGGTGACTTTTTGGCTATCAATATTATAAACAAACATGCCGTAATCAGGATGAACATAGTAAAGGTCACCCGATGGCATCAACAATATGCCATGAACCCAATCATTAATTAAAACCTGTTTCTCTGGATCTGCCGCTTTTACTGGTGTTGCCTGCCCTGTTTTCGGATCAAAACTTAAAACGCCTCGATTGGTATGTAACCATAGCTTATCTTTATAGGGCATTACTTGGTAGATACTAAACTCAGTTGTAATAAGATCGACTTGATAATCCTTTAAGAAAACCTCGCTTTCGTAAGTTTCTAAATCAACCGCTGTTAAACCATTATGCGTAGCAAGCCAAAGGCGATTTTGAAACTCTGTAATACTCCAAATTGAATGATGAGATAATCCATCACCCTTTAATGTATTGGCTGTAACATTGATAAAGTTGTAGTTATCATAAGATTGGTAAAAGGCACCGTCATTTTTGGTTGCTAGCCACATCCCACCAGAACGGTCTTTCACTATATCAATAATGCTGGTATCAGCTAGAGTATAGCCACTTTCTTTTAAGCGCATATTCTTAACTAACTCGCCAGTTTCTAGGTTATATTCAAATAAGCCCTTATCAGTGCCTAAGGTAACTGAGTTAGCCTCTGGAATAATCTTCCAAATATTCAAATCACTGATCAGTGATTTATTTTTAAAGGCGATGTCAGGAGTATCAAACATGGCTTGCAAATTACTAATATCTACCTGATATAGTCCTCTCACAGCCCCAACTAACAAAGTATTGTTGTTTATCACCGAGAATGACTTCACATAGTTTTGGTAGATGTGGCTTGGCTCATTTTGCAAATGTTCTAACTTACGGACCTTGCCAGATGCAAGTTCATAAACATAGGCGCCATTGCTAGTGCCCATAAAGATAAAACCTTGATACGCGTAAAGTTCACGTATAACACTGCTTTTTACCCGCTCAGGAATTTCAAAAATAGAGGTGATTTTTTTCGTTTCTAAGTCTAGCTTGGCAAAATCCCAACCACGCCCTAGCCATAGTGTTTTGTCATCAACCGCCACCATACTAAACACTGACTCAATAAAAATTTGCTCTTCAGTGGTAGGTTTAGCAATAAACTGCTGATAAGTGTCGGTGGTGGGATCATAACGGAATAAACCCGCTTGTAGGGAAGCTATCCAGATATAACCTTGCGGGTCTTGGTAAATACGGTCAATGATTGAGTCTTCAAGTTCACCATTAGGGCCTTTGATATGCACAACCTGATAACCATCGTAACGATTGAGGCCCCCTTCAGTCGATAACCATAAGTATCCACTATTATCGATGAGCATGGTGTTAACATAACTTTGTGATAAGCCTTCACTTGTTGATAAACGTTTTACCTGGGAAAAGGCAGAATGGCTAAACAAGCCACAAGTCAAAATAAAAAATAACGCTATACTGGAGAAGAACTTAGTCATTGACGTTCCAAATTGCTAACTTGGCACTGTGTCACGCGTAAAGTGCATCGCAACTACTTTTCGATGCGCATATACCTCAAACAACGATTGCAAAGAATTGGGTAATGTTAATGCATAGTTAAACCCATTTTGTAGATAAAGATCAATCAGATTTTGGTACACGAAGGTAAAAACGGTACCTTTTTGTGCATCAGTTACAGTAGTAAGCAATTGTGAGGCTATCTTTTGACCCCGCCACATTTCATCAACATAAAGAGTAGACAAAAACAATTGTCCTGATTGGTCTTGAACCCGGCAGGCAGCAATTATTTCTAACTCATTGTAAACAACCCACACCTAGTCCGCTTTGGTCGCTCGACCACGGGCATTGTTTTTGTCATAAAATTTATTTACTAAGGGCGTTTTAATCGGCTCAAGTAAACAAAATCTGAAGTCTGCCATGTTAGCTCATTAGCGAAAGGTAATGCTCAAATTGCTGCTTAAGAAAAGCTTGCTCAGAGATAGGGCGATTGTTTATTGCAGTATAGACGCCCTCACGCGTGTTTTTTCCACGCTTTATTTGATAGGCCCAAAAAGACGCTTCGTAATCCAATTGAATTTGATATTTTTGCTCTCGCGGCAATTTACATAAATTGAAACTCATACTTTCTCAGCAATAAATTTTTTGATTTAACAAGTATAACAAAATTAGACCGCTTTAATCGCTTTTATTAGGCTAAAAAGACCACGACAAACTTGATTTTGGAGGCACATATAAGTAGATTAACGAGCAATTTATGTACGCAAGGAATGCACGTTGTCGAAGTATCTTAATTACGGATTTGCCTTATTTTTGCTGCTTTTTTGCTTCTTAAGTAACGCCAGCACAAACTTACTGATTTTTAATCGCCCTGCCGATACACCACAAGCTCGCTATGTTATTGATTTAATGAAAATGGCTTATAAGGAAATAGGTTATGAGGTCCATATTATCGATTTCAATCATCAAAATGCTTTAGTAGCCGCTAACCAAGGTGTGCTCGATGGACAGTTAGGTCGCATTGCTGATGTTAAGGATAATTATCCTAATTTATTGAAAGTCGATTATCCGCTTTTTGATTTTAATTTAGTGCTGCTGAAAAATTGCCAGCAATGTCAATACGAAGAGCTCAAGTCTTTAGCAATTCAATCAAGCTACCCAGCTGCACAGAGTTATATCGAACGTCACCCATTTAATGGTGATGTTATCAAAGTCAGAAATGTCACTGCTCAGCTTAATTTACTAACACAAAAACGTGTTGAAGGGACAATATTGCTAGACTTTTTACTGTCAACTAAGCACCCAAACTTTAATCAAACAGCCTTTCATAAACAAGTGTTAATGCCAATGCAGAGCTATCACTTTGTTCACAAACGCCATAAAGCAATAATTCCACAACTGACCATGGTACTCAAAAAGCTTGATGAAAACGGTACGGTGCACTTTCTAAAATCAAAATACCACCTCACTGAATTTTAAAAATCAAAACCACCTTGCTCAGGGTTTGTTTGCTGCTGTTGTGCTTGCTGTTTTTTCTGAAGGTAACGTTTGTAACGCTGTTGGCATAAGCTAATCACTTTACGCTTTTCCGCGTTAGTAAACTGATTCCAATAAAAACGCTCATCCCGACTGCGATAGCAGCCTTTACAATAGCCTCGGTTATTAACTTGGCATATCCCTTTGCAAGGGCTTGGAATTTCAAATATTTCAATTTGTTGCATCACAAATGCCGGTTAATAAAGAATATTAAAAGTATAGCCTGAAAATTAACCATAAAAAAAGCCACTTTAAAAAGTGGCCTCTTAAACTAACTGTATCGCTTACTCAGACTCGCTTGTAGCAAGTTCTGCTTTACGATGAAATGGTTTTGCATACATCGCTAATACCAAAGGTTTTAACTCTTCTGGCACTTTCGCCATGCGCTCATTAAAGGCAGCGGCATCTTCTTCATCAATTATAGCTTGCGTGCAACCACCCGCTATATAGTTACCTGGGTGTAAGAAAAACGAATCAACTATTTGCTGATCAATCGTTTTTGCAAGCTCCTCAGGCGATTCACAGCCCGACTCAATTGGCTCGCCAAACGCTAAATGTACATGTCCTTTGGCTGTACTAAAGCCTTCAACAATACTGGCAATGTCTTCACCCTGCTGTTTAACATACTGACCATGTTGCTGTTTATGATAAAGCTCTTTCGCTTTAGCAATCGCACATGGCTCGTATTGATAAGAGATAGACACAGGTACAATTTTTAGTTCGCGTACGTACTCAGCAAATTCTTTCTTCTGCTTACGACCTTGTAACTGCAACATTTTAAGTAAGGCTGGATCTGTTTGATCAAAACCGTCTTTTGCTCGACCTTCTTTTTGGGCTATCCAAATTGAATGACCCTCTGTTAATGAGTCATAAATATAAGCAGACAGCTGCGACAGCGCTTTTAGCATCTCTTTTGGTGCTTTCGCTGAACGCTTCACAATAAAGCTCTTATTTAAACGCATTAACTCAGTGATATAAGGGATTTGCAGTAAATTATCACCAATTGCGATGCGCACTGTCGGCATATTGTGCTTAAACAAGCCCCAATTCACTAATGCAGGATCAAGCACGATATCGCGATGATTCGAGATAAATAAATAGGCTTGTTTTGGATCTAGTTTATCTATGCCAGAAAACGTCACTTCTGAAGTCGTACGGGTAATTAATTTATTTAAATAATCAGCCACTTCATGCTGAACTTGCTCAACCGATGAGGTGTTACCCCATTTTTTACGCAGTTGGCTGCGTACCAATGGACGAGTAAGAAATGGGAAGTTCGATAAAAAGCGCGGTAGGTTATACTTAGCGATTACATCTACAAAGGCATTATCAGCAATCAAACGCGCTACTGAATCAGCTACTTCATCATCATTGTAAGGTCTTATGTCGGCGTATTTATCCACACTTTCACTCATTAAAAACTACTTAAGTTAAAAAACGGCACGCGATGCGTGCCGTTAAAAATAATTGGCGGATTATAACTCAGACAATTTTAAATGCGAACCGAGACGCGATAGTTAACCAACTTAAATCCCAATCAATGTAAAAAAATATTTTTATAACAAATAATTAAGTAATGCTCTTACCAGTTTGAGACGACTTTTTTAATACCATTTTGAGGACCAATCTAAGCATTAAAATCGCCAATACAATACCCGCTGCAAGACTTAACCAATGAGGTAAAACTTCATGCTCTTCGCCCATCATAGGCGCAACCACAAAACCATACTGCGCCACTAAATAATCGGTTAAAAAGCCAAATGCTAGCGCCGTTCCAATTACCCCTAATAGGTAGGCAAATACTGCTCGCTTGCCAAGCTCTTTTCCAACCACACCAAGCGTTGCAATATTAGTTGCTGGCCCAGCTAACATAAACACGAGCACCGCACCGGGGGACACACCACTGAGTAATAAGCCTGCCGCAATAGGTGTCGATGCAGTCGCACAGATGTACATAGGAATACTGATTAAAATGACCACCAGCATCGCAAGGATGCCATTACCCCACTGGCTTAAATAAGATTCTGGTACATAAGTTTGTACTAGAGCAGCAAAGAATAAACCGATCATTAACCAGATCATGGTGTCTTCAAGCAGCTTGTTACAACTAAAACTCACCGCGCGTTTCAGTTTGCTAAAACGACTTTCAACGGTTTTAGTTGAGTGCTCACTGCTACAACAGCTTTTCTGCGAAGGTGCTTCTTTTTCTGTTGAGCAACTGTGTTGCTGACCCTGTGTTGGTTGCAGTTCCTTGCTACTACAACAACTTGTTTTTTTAACAGGCTCAGGTTCTTTAAGCGTTTGCTTATTACAACAACTTTGCGCGGGCTTAACAGGTGCCTCTTTGCTGCAACAGCTTGATGCGGTCATAGGCTCTGGTTGTTTACTGCTACAACAAGAGTCTGTTTTAGTGCTTTCTTTATTTGGTATTGTGCTTTGCTGTTGATGAAGTTCACTGTCTTTACCTACTAAAACACCTGCCACAATCGCACTGCATACGGCTGCAATAGGGCGAATCACCGCCATAAATGGACCTAATAACACATAAGATACGGAGACCGAATCGACCCCAGTTTCAGGAGTTGATACCAAAAATGCTGTGGTGGCACTTTTTGACGCCCCCGCTCTTCTTAAACCAATTGCCGCAGGGATTACGCCACATGAACACAGTGGCATTGGGGCACCAATAAAGGCCGCTTTCACTGTGGTCCATAAGCCTTCTTTGCCTAAATGGCGATTAAGAAAGTTGGCAGGCAAATACACATTTAAAAGACCTGCGATGAATAAGCCTAGCATTAACCAAGGTGCTGAGAGTAAAAACAGGTGCCAAAAATTAATGAGTAAGTCCATCGATATCCTCCAGCGTCGTTAGTATCGAACAGTTTTCAGCAGGTTCTTCACCGCCACAACATTTATCTGCCAATAATGAAAGTGAGTCATAAAAGCGAGTAAGCTCTGCAATTCTTTGTGCAACGAGATCACGTTTTTGTAACGTCATCTCTTTAACTTCATGGCAAGAGTGCTGATCTTTATGAAATTTAATCTGAAGTAGCTCTTTAATCTCAGCCAAACTAAAGCCAACATTCTTTGCTCTGAGAATAAAAGCCATTTGCTTATAATCATCCTCAGAGTAAAAACGATATCCTACGTCTGAACGCGAACTTGGCGTTAACAAACCATGCTTTTCGTAGTACCTTAGCGTATCTGTTGAGACACCCAACTGACGGGCAAACTCACCTATTTTCATCACCGTCTCCATTGTGAAGCGTTTATTTATTATGCTCACTATAAACCTTGGAGTACACCCCAAGGTCAAGCAATAAATTAAAAAAGGAAAGCACATGAATATTACTGTCCTTGATGCAGCGACATTAGCCAACACTTCGTTAGATGCCTTAGCGCAATTAGGTAAATTAACCTGTTATGACTTAACCAACCAAGAACAAGTTGTTGAGCGCAGCCAAGATGCAGATGTAGTTATCAGTAATAAAGTGGTGATTGATCAGCACGCCATGGCTAAGCTGACTAATTTAAAACTCATTTGCGTTGCAGCCACAGGTACTAACAACATTGACTTAGAGGCGGCTAAGAAGCATAACATTGCAGTGACAAATGTAGCGGGCTATTCAACACCAAGTGTGGTACAACATACCTTTACTCTAATCACTAATTTATTGGGTAATACTCACAGATACATTAATGATTGTCAGCAAGGCTTATGGCAAAAAAGCCCGATGTTTTGTCGCCTAGATTACAGCTTTAATGAAATTGCCAGCAAAACATTGGCAATTGTTGGTTATGGGTCACTGGGTAAAGCCGTTGCCGACGTAGCACGAGTCTTTGGTGCCAAAGTCATCATCAGTGAGCGTAAAGGCCAAGCACCTCGTGAAGGTCGCGTCAGTTTTAATGACGCCCTAAAAACAGCGGATATTATTAGTGTTCACTGCCCGCTAACTGATGAAACTCGCAACCAAATAGCCGCGGAAGAGTTAAGAATGATGAAACCGTCAGCCATCATTATTAATACCGCCCGTGGTGGTATCATCAATGAAGCTGATTTAGCAGATGCATTGGCTAATAATATCATTGCTGGAGCTGGTGTTGATGTACTCAGCAAAGAACCCGCAGAGCAATCAAACCCGCTAGCACTCTACAAAGGGTCAAACCTATTGCTCACGCCTCACATCGCATGGGCAAGCCAAGAGTCTATTGTTCGCTTAGTTAACGAAATAGCTTTAAATATTCAAGCATTTAATCAGGGCGAGATGCGTAACAGGTTGGTCTAAAAGGCAATATATTAGTCAATAGAGCTAAGTAGTTAGTGATTTTTTACTTAGCCCCATTGCGCAAAATAACATTAACCCAATGATTTTATTAAAAATAAAATTTTTGGCAAGCAGTTTGCTATCAAGGTTTAACTATAAAACAATTTCTTAGGGATAAAAAACATGAAAAAAGCACTTCTAATTGCCGCTCTAACTGCACCATTTTTAACTGGCTGTGTCATCGCTGTTTCTGACGGTGAAGCCGACACTCATTGGGCTGGTAGTTCTTCTAGCTGGGAAAAACAGCATAAAAGTAACCGTGAAGTGATTTCTAATCTCGCATTAGATACAAGCTACCAAACCGTATTAAACAAACTGAATACACCTAACTTTACCGAGTTGTTAAAGCAGGGTGATGATGTTTATCAGGTATTATTCTATGTAACACATAGCATTCATTCTGATGGCAAGATGACTAAAGACGAGTGTACGCCACTCGTATTTAAAAATGATAAGTTAATTGGTGTGGGTGATACAATTTATAAATCGCTAAGTAACGGCTAATTAGCAAGCTAAAGTTAAGAGTAGGCTTTGCCTACTCTGATTCATTTACAGCGATCATTCTCGATACAATTTGATCTCGCCCGGCATCTTTAGCCTGATAAAGACCTAAATCAGCTTCTTCAAGTAAGGTTTGTTCTGCATAAACCTGACCATTTTCTGTGGTCGCAATACCAATACTAATTGTGACATGGTCAGCATTTAGCGACGCTTTGTGTAGAATGTTTAACTCATTCACCGCATTGCGCAGTTTATTTGCAAACGACATAGCTTCTTTCGCTGAAGTATTGGGTAACACCGCAGCAAACTCTTCACCACCATAACGAGCAACAAAGTCACTGCCTCGCTCACAAGCCCCAACTAAGGCATGAGCAATTTTTTTTAAGCAGTCATCACCTGCACGGTGGCCATAGCAATCGTTGTAACGTTTAAAATGATCGACATCCATTAGTAACACTGATAACGGAGTTTGATCTCGACGACACCGGCGCCACTCTCGCGCTAAGTTTTCATCCAAATAACGTCTATTTGGGATCTCAGTTAAGCCATCAATTGAGGCGAGCATTTCGAGTAAGTCATTTTTTTGTTTGATCAGCAGCTGATTGCGTACACGGGCACGAACGATTGCAGCACTAAATGGTTTCGTGATGTAATCCATCGCGCCTAATTCAAGGCCCTTAGCTTCGTCATCATGGCTGGTATTTGCAGAAATGAATATAACAGGCAGCATACTGGTGGCAGCGTTTTCTTTTAACTTAGTTAGCACTTCATAACCGTCAATGCCTGGCATCACAATATCCAAGATCAATAAATCAACAGTCTGCGTTTTTAAAAACGTCAGTGCTTTTTCGCCACTCTCTACACAAAAAACATCATAGTCTTGCTGTAATGTTTTCTCTAATACCAAGCGATTTAACGGATCGTCATCAACAATCAGTACCTTGGCTCTTTTCAACATCAGTAGATCCTTGTTCAATGATAAATGCAATGACCTGTTTTATTTGCCATTGCAATTCATCATTTAATTGCTCGGGCAATTCGCCATCTGCTTTAAGCCTAGCTTCACATTGTTGTGCGCACGCTGACAATCGCTTAAAACCAAGATTGCCAGCTGATCCTTTAACATTATGAACTACACGAACCAACTCATTGGTAGTTTTTAATGTAGAGATTTGTAATAGCTGCTCAGCTGCCATAGTCGCAAACTTCGACAACATAGTTAATACTAACTTAGTATTATTTGCAAACTGAGACATTATAAAAGCTTGATCAAAAAAGACTTCTTTTGGCCTATCCAACTCACTCATTGCTAAAAATAATTTACTGGCAACAATAGGTTTAGTGAGATGCTTATTCATACCGGCCGAAATAGAATGCTCAATATCTTCGCTTTCACTGTGTGCAGTGAGTGCATATATCGGCATTTGCTCTTTAGTGAAAGACTGACGAATAATACGCGTTGCCTGACAACCATCCATTTCTGGCATCTGAATATCCATAAAAATGAGATCAGGTCTGAGGCTATTTGCCAGCTCAATGCCTTTTTCACCACTGTGTGCACACACAACAGTGACATCAATTTGCTCTAAAATGCTTTTAATAATGCTTAAATTTAGTGGATTATCATCCACAGCAAGTACTAAAAGTCCAGATAGATCAGTACTAGAAGGCAATGAAACCAGCTCTTTTTTCACAGGCTCTACGGCTTTATCGAGCTGCAAGCAAAAGCAAAATTCACTGCCTTTGCCTTTTTCACTTTCAAGCTTAATTTCGCCTCCCATCAATGCAACTTCGTATTTAACAATCGCTAAACCTAAACCAACCCCCTGATGAGAGCGCGTTAATGATTCATCGCCTTGGGTAAATGCATCAAATAAGCGGCTTTGATCGGCCTTACTAATACCAATACCGGTGTCTTTGACTGTAAAACAAATAAGTTGCTGCTCAGCAGATTCCTCCACCAGCATTAAGTTTAATGTCACTGTGCCTTGCTCGGTGAATTTTGCTGCGTTAGTGAGTAGGTTAGCTAATACTTGCTGCAAGCAAATTTGATCACCAACCAAGTTATCACTAATACTTTGGTCACATTTGACTTTAAACTCGATATTTTTATTCGCACATAAGGGAGCTGTGATCCCCTGACAGTAATCGATTAAATCAGGCACACTAAAAGGGGCTTTATTAAGTTGTACTTGCGAGCTTTCAGCGCAGGCAAAATCTAGCATACGATTTAATAAGGTAAGCAAGCTATTGGCTGCAGATTTTGCTTGCTCGGCATGGTTACGCTGCGGCTGTGTTAACCCTTGCAGTGCAATCACATCAATTAAGCCTAGTACAGCATTAAGTGGTGTGCGTATTTCATGACTTAGGTTAGCTATAAAACGGCTTTTAGCTAATGTTGCTCGCTCTGCATCATCTTTTGCTTGCACTAAATCCGTCACATCCTGTACATGAACAACATAGTAATCGGGTGTTTGCTCAGCATTCCAAACTAATGACACGCTAATTTGTAACCACCGCTGTTGCTCTTGCTGCTCAAGACTAAAGTGATAAACTTTTTTCTTCTCATGCAGTAACTCTGTCAAGGTATCCTTTAGCGTCTGATAAGATGGCTCTGCAAATAAGTCTATTAATTTGAGGTCATTGGCGTTTTCAATTGCAAAGATTCTACGTGCTGCTTTATTTGCTTGCAGCACCTGATCTTCAAGCGAAACCAACAACACTCCATTAGCAGCATATTCCATAGCACTGCGTAATTTAGCTTCAGAGCTTTGTAATGCATTAAGCGCATTATGCTGCTCGGTAATATCACGACCAATCGCCATAGTGCCAAGAAATTGCTGATGCTCGTTGTAAAATGGCACAATGCTAAACAAATAACTGTTATCTTCGGTGGTCAATCTTTTTTGATAAGCTTGGCGGTCTTTGAGTACTTGCTTTTCAAGCTCATTTAACTCGCCGTTATCATCACTAATATCACATAGTTGCTGGCCCACTAACTTCTCTTGTGGCAAGCCTATATAGCGCTCATACGCCTTATTACAGCCTAAAAACGAGCCATCGATATTCTTAAAGTAAATAAGATCCGGCACGTTATTTAGCATAGTATTTAATAACGCTAAGTGACGCTCTTTCGCATCAATACTACGGCGCAATTGCTTTGACTTTACCTGTACTTGGGAATCAAGCGCTTTATTTGCCTCTTGTAAAGATTGAACGAGCTCCTCATTACGACTAAACACCTTTTTCACACGGCTGAACCAAGGCTGCCAATCAACAGGAATCCGATAATGAACTAACGCTTGTTTGCCTTCATCATGCTGCTCAAGGTAATTCATTAAGTGCGTCATCGGTTTTACAAAAATGCGCTGACTCAACCAAAAAACAGCGCTGAACATCATCACTAAAAAAACACTCAAAAATGCGAACTCTAAAAAGATGTCATAGCCAACTGGTTCACTAAGAGCTTGCTGTGATTCATAGAAACGAGTGTAAATAGGTAAGTTGGTCGCTTCTTGTACTAAATGACTATCGTTATTTTTGCGCATATCTACCGCGACATGCGGCCAATGTTCGCTGGCACTAATGGTCGTATTAAGCGTTGCCTTTGAGCTGGCAATAACTTGGTTATCTTGATTGATAAAAATATACTCACCATAGTTAGGCGCTATTTTTTTTAACCAATTAGAAATTGCTTCAAGATCATAAATCAACACAATGTAATCGCGACTATTAGCAGCTCTTTGCTTGCCAATTGCAAAATAGGCATGACCATTAATGGTCAACACAGAGCTAGAGGCAAGATTATTGCTATTTATTAATAAAGGTCGAAATTTGTTATCTAACACACTGGTCAGAAATTCACTTTTTGTTATGCTACGGCGCTTGATGTAAACAAAACCTTGCTCATTAACATAAGCAACACCTTCTAAAGATTGAATAAGTGACAGCGTAGTATTAAACGAGGGACCAAGCGCAATAACTCGTCGCCATTGATTAATTGCATAAGCCGTTGAGGCAAACTTTCCTTGCCCGACTATCTCCCCCACTCCATCGCCCACACTTTGATAGTAATAGTGATCATATTGATTCACATTACGTGTCCAACTAGGATCAAAATCATAAGAAAGTGGCTGTTCATAAAGCTTGAACATGGTGTCTATGAGGCCATCCGCGGCATTCATCGCATGGGAAAGCTGAGCAGTAATATTATTAAATCCGTTTTGCCTGCTTTCTATCACTCGCTCAAGTTTTAAGTTATACAGGTGTAAACACAAAAAAAACGCCACCAGCAGCGGCACAATAAGTGCCACTGCCAAAGAGCGATAATAATGCTTTAATGGTAAAAAATTCACTGGCTTATATGTACCTTACCTCGTTACAGCTAGGTTAACGAGGCATAAGTATACTGGCAAGCTATAAATTTTCTTCAGCAAAGCTGGCTAACCTGCTACGTACTACACCATTTAAGTTAACAGTAGCACTGCCCTCAAAATCTTTAAAACGTTCAACAATATAAGTTAAGCCAGAGGTCACTGGGGTCAAGTAGTTACTATCGATTTGCGCAAGGTTACCTGAGCAAATTAGCTTAGTGCCTTCGCCACAGCGAGTGATAATAGTTTTCAACTGCGACGCAGTTAAGTTTTGACTCTCATCCAAAATAACAACGGCATTTTGAATGCTGCGACCACGCATAAAGTTTACTGATTTAAACTGTACGTTGGCTTTTTCCATAATGTAATTGCGACTCGAAATTGGGTTTTCATCGCCTTTATGTAGTACCTCTAAGGTATCGGTGATCGCAGCCAACCAAGGCGCCATTTTCTCTTCTTCCGTGCCTGGTAAAAAGCCGATTGATTCAGCAATTTCAGGAGTATTACGGGTAACAATAACTTTATCGTAAATGCCTTTTTCTATAATCATTTCAAGGGCGCTGGCAAGCGCGAGTAAGGTTTTACCACAACCAGCGGGGCCGGTTAAGATCACTAGTTCAATACTTGGGTCAAGCAGTGCATCAAGTGCCATTCCTTGATACACATTCTTTGGTTTAACGCCCCAAGCAGTATGACTCATCAAACGTTCAACACTGATATCTTTTAAAGTAATTTGTTTATCATCGTAGCTTGTTACTCGAGCCGCAAAGTGGTCGCTTTCATCTAAAATATATTCATTACAGAACACATCGCTAATCGTGCTTTTTGCCACATGATGATAGGTATCTCGGCCTTGTTGTTCTGTTTCGCACTCACCAACATGTTGCCAAAAGTCGCCTTCAATTTTTTTATAGCCACTAGTAAGCAACGCTATGTCATCAATTAATTGGTCAGTTCTGTAATCTTCAACAAATTTAAGCCCGGCCCCTTTCGCTTTGAGGCGCATATTGATGTCTTTAGTTACAAGCACCACTTTGCTGTCGCTATGTTGCTTTTGTAAATGCACAGCACAATTGATAATTCGGTGGTCATTTTCGTTGCCTGGTAAACCTGAAATACTGTCTGCAAATAAATGGTCATTAACGATAATTAAGCGGCCACGAGAATCTGTTTTAGCCTTTTTGTTACTAGGGAGCGCGACACCCTGCAACATTTGCTCTGGCGAAGCGTCCTTTAGCACTTCATCTAAACCACGAATAGCAACACGGGCGTCACGGCTAACGTCATGTTTTCTATCTTTAATGTGGTCGAGCTCTTCTAATACTGTCATGGGGATAACAACATCGTGTTCTTGGAAAGATAAATAAGCGAGGGGTTCGTGGAGTAACACATTGGTATCAAGCACATACATTTTACTATCAAGGTTCGAAGCTTTTTCCATAGCACTTTCCTTACGTTTTATGATTTTTATGCTATACCCAATAAACTAAACAAGCGGCGGATGAAGCTATGGTTTATTCGTCAGGTATATACTCAGTTTAGTCTATTTACGACAAAAGTCCTTTTTATGACAAACAAATATATAATTATTTAACCGGTTAGAATACATACAATTTTTACCTTTAATAATGACTTAAAAAGGTTGACTAAATTTAATTGTGTGCGGCGAGTTTACTGCCTTGAAGTAGCATGGCGTTACAGGTAACATAGCCGCCTTTTTTCTTCATAGACGAGACATACATGAATTTTTCCTTAGGTCAGCGTTGGATCAGTGATACTGAGTCAGATTTAGGATTAGGCACCGTAGTTGCCCTTGAAGGCCGCCAGGTCAGCATTTTATTTCCAGCCAGTGGAGAAAACAGAGTTTATTCTTTAACAGAAGCACCTGTTACTCGTGTCGCATTTAATCCAGGTGATGTTATTCGCAGCGTTGAAGAGTGGGAATTAGAAGTTGAGTCAGTTGAAGAGCAAGGCGAGTTACTATGCTATCATGGCACACGCGTTGATAACGGTGAAAAAGCACAGTTAAAAGAAACTTTTTTAGATCACTTTATCAAATTCAATAAACCACAAGACCGTTTATTTGCAGGTCAAGTGGACCGCTTTGACCGCTACACTCTACGTTACCAAACTTGGCAGCATCAGTTTGAGCGCCAACAATCACCTTTAAAAGGTTTAATTGGTCAGCGAGCAAACCTTATTCCGCATCAGCTTTATATCGCACAAGAAGTCGGTAAACGTTTTGCGCCACGCGTATTACTTTCTGATGAAGTGGGTTTAGGTAAAACCATTGAAGCAGGTATGATTTTACATCAACAAATCATCAGTGGCCGCGCTAGTCGCGTACTGATTGTTGTGCCTGAAAATTTACAACATCAGTGGTTAGTAGAAATGCTACGCCGCTTTAACTTACATTTTTCTATTTTTGATGAAGAGCGTTGCGATGAAGCCTTTGCTGACTCACCAAACGTATTTGAAACAGAACAGTTAGTACTTACTAGCCTTGAATTTTTAAGTAAGAAAAAACGCTGGTTTGAGCAAGCAACTCTGGCTGATTGGGATTTACTGGTTGTTGATGAAGCACACCATTTAAGTATCAATAATGGTAAACCAAGCACTGAATACCAACGTATAGCGGAGTTAAGCCAAGACATTCCAGGCCTTATCTTATTAACTGCAACGCCGGATCAACTAGGCCATCGCAGCCACTTCGCACGCCTGCAATTACTCGACCCAGATCGTTTCTACGACTACGATGCGTTTGTTGAAGAAGAAAGTAACTACAAAGAGGTTGCCGAAGCAGCCAACCAATTACTCGGTGAAAAAGGCCTTGATGATGCGTCTCGTGCAACATTAAAAGAGCTATTAAAAGAAACCGATATCACTGATCTTTTAGCCGAAGCAGAGAAAGGTGATGAAACGGCGCGCAACGAAATTTTATCAATGTTGTTAGACCGCCATGGTACGGGTCGCATTTTATTTAGAAATAGCCGTAGTGGTATTGATGGGTACCCAAGCCGTAAGCTTCATGCTTACCCAATGGCAATGCCAAAACAATATAAAACGGCAATGTCAGTACTGGGTAATATGGGCGGCATTCAAAATGCTGAGCTAACAGCCCTTCGCGCTTTATTTCCTGAAAAGATCTTCCAAGAGTTTGAAGGTGAAAATGCTAGCTGGGGCGCATTTGACCCACGTGTTGATTGGTTAATCGAAACGTTAAAAACCCTTAAACACGAAAAAGTACTGCTTATCTGTGCTAAAGCCGAAACCGCACTTAGCCTAGAACAGATTCTACGTGAGCGTGAAGCGATTAAAGCCTCTGTTTTCCACGAAGGTATGTCGATTGTTGAACGTGACCGTGCAGCCGCTTACTTTGCCGACGAGTACGACAGCGCACAAATTCTACTTTGCTCTGAAATTGGCTCTGAAGGTCGTAACTTCCAATTCTCGCATCACTTAGTATTGTTTGATTTACCGCTCAACCCTGACTTACTTGAGCAACGCATTGGTCGTCTTGACCGTATTGGTCAAACTCAAGACGTAAACATTCATGTACCGTATTTTGAAAACACCGCACAAGAAGTGTTACTTCGTTGGTACAACGAAGGCCTAGATGCGTTTGAAACGACATCGACAACAGGGCAAATGCTGTATAAAGAGTATGGCGAAGAACTACTTGAGTTTATTGGTGCACACAATTGCGATGAAGAAGAGCTAGACCCACTGCTAGAACAAGTTGCTGGTCAAAATGCCAAGCTTCGTAAGCAAATGGAAAGTGGTCGTGACCGCTTACTAGAGCTGCATTCAAGTGGCCAAGGCCGAGCAGAAAGTCTTGTTGCAGATATCGAAGAGTTAGACGATCAATTTACACTACCAAGTTACATGATCAATGTGTTCGATACTTTTGGTGTAAGCCAAGAAGATAAAGGTGAAAATACCATTATCTTAAAGCCAACTGAGCACATGCTAAATCCGTCTTTCCCATGTTTAAAAGATGATGGCATCACAGTAACGTTTGATCGCAGCACCTCGCTTTCGCAAGAAGACGCCCATTTCATCAGCTGGGACCACCCTATGGTGCAAGGCAGCTT
Source organism: Pseudoalteromonas apostichopi (assembly GCF_030297135.1). NCBI lineage: Bacteria > Pseudomonadati > Pseudomonadota > Gammaproteobacteria > Alteromonadales > Pseudoalteromonadaceae > Pseudoalteromonas > Pseudoalteromonas apostichopi. Next base: position 2,391,715 of record NZ_AP028065.1, on the reverse strand, counting down.
AGACATGATTTGTGATGATGACTTTGGTACTGCCTCTGTAGCGTTACTGAAAAACAAAAAGCTACCTGCTGGTACCTTCTTTGTTGAGCTCATTTTCATTGCTGAGGCGATGGCGCCTAAAGCACTTCAGGTTGGCCGCTTCTTACCACCAACGCCTATTCGTATCTTATTAGATAAGGGCAGTAACAATCTGGCTGATAATGTTGCTTTTGATGCTTTCAATCAGCAGTTGTCTGCGGTTGGTCGCCAAACTGCAAGTAAATTAGCCAGCGCGCTACAAAGTGCCATTCACCCAATGATCACCAGCGCACAAGGCATGGCTCAAACCAAGCTAGAAGCATTGCGTGCTGAATCACTAGAGAAAATGCAAACTGCCCTTGGTGAAGAGCAAGCTCGTTTAACTGCTCTTAAACAGATCAACCCGAATATTCGTGATGAAGAGCTTAGCTTCTTTGATAAACAGCGTAGCGAACTCACGACTTACATCGAAAAAGCCCAAGTTAAACTGGATGCAATTCGTTTAATTGTCGTTTCACACTAACGTTAAATAGCTAAACTCAAAACTACAAACGCGATGTGCTTTCACATCGCGTTTTTTTATACAAAAAACACCACAAGGGTAATAATTACGGCCACTGCCGCTAGCTTACAAAATAACTTAGCTAAGCTTTTATTTCTTTGTATTAAATCGTCTTTGTAAGCTTGCTTCAAATATACTGCTTGTAGGTCTGAAAAGCCTTTACAATGCGGACACTCTGGCTCACGGTCATTTACTTCTAAGCCACAACGTATACAAGGCTTACAGCGAATTAAACCAAGGCGAAACATTCATTTGTCCTTTTCTTTAAACTCCATACCTTAATTTACTGTATCTTAGCTACTACTCAAAAACCAGCACTGGCATTGTGTATGCGCTCATACTCCTTTAAAATAGCGCCCTTGCATATCATCGAGGCTGGCTGTGTTACTCAATTATAATCCCCCAATGACACCTTATTTAAGTATTGTTTATCAAGATGATGACTTACTTATTGTGAATAAACCAAGTGGTTTACTTACTGTGCCGGGAAAAGACCCAAAACACGCTGACTGCCTTATTGCTCGCATTAATCGCGTTTTTCCAACGGCGAAAATTGTTCACCGCCTTGATATGGCTACCTCTGGCATTATTTGTTTAGCTATGCACAAAGAAGCGCATCGTAATTTAAGCATTCAGTTTCAAGATAGAAAAACCGCGAAACGCTACATTGCTCGTGTATTTGGTAAGCTTGAGCAAGAAACTGGATCGGTAGATTTACCACTTATTTGTGATTGGCCGAACCGACCAAAGCAAATGGTTGATCACGACAATGGCAAACCGTCATTAACCCATTTTAAAGTGCTTAAATATGAAGGTAATGCAACTCGTGTTGAGCTGACCCCAATTACAGGGCGTTCTCACCAACTGCGTGTACACATGCTGTCTTTAGGTCACCCTATTTTAGGCGATAAGTTGTATGCTCACCCCGAGGCATTCGCCATGGCTCCTCGCTTACAACTGCATGCCGAAATGCTAACCTTAGCTCACCCAGCCAGCGGTGAAACACTGATTTTTGAAGCTGCTCCTGAGTTTTAAGACAATTCGCTAAATATTTAATAAACACTGCCGATAACATAGTTAATCACTGGTTTAATTAATGACTCAGGTAATATCGGCATGAATTTAAAATCCTCACATCGCTTAGTTTACGCAGCCTGTTTTGCGTTGATTAGCAGCGTGAATGCAGCCGACTTTATCAAACCGACGCCTTGGTCAAGCTTGGTCACAAATGATATTCAACGTTTTTTACCAACTGACGAAGTGCGTCCCCTGCTTGCAGGTGAAGATGAGTTTATCAGCTTATATCGTCAATCGATGGCTGCAAGTCAACGTGGAATTGTGCTCATTATTCCCGATTGGCAGCACTTACCAACAAACAATGCTGGCATTAACTTTTTACGTAAACAGTTAAATGAAATTGGCTATGCAACTCTTGCCATGACTATGCCAGACATTGATTGGCACCCTGCTGACATGGCAATGCCTGAGAGCTCTGAAGACGCTGAAGAGTCAACTACGCAAAGCGATGAACAAACTGCTCCTGCCACGCCAGCCCAAGCACAACAAGCGCCTCATTTTGTTACAGGTGCACCCAATATTAGTGAAGCTGTGCTTGATGATTACAAGTTAAAGTTAATAGCCAGGTTCAATGCCTTGTATAACAGTGCAATGGATGAGGGCGGCAACATAATTGTTGTGGCTCAAGGTGCCAGTGCGGGGCTATTAATTGAGCACTATGCTAGCTTTCCAAATAACGAACTAAACGCCTTTATTAGCTTAGGGAGTTATTTACCCAACAGTATTCGTAACCAGCATCTCAATGCTACGCTATCGACAATCAGCCCACCGTTATTAGATATTTTCTATAGTGAGGGTAACCCTGACACGCTGCAAAGCGTAAAAGACAGGAAACGCTGGGTAAGAAAACACGCAAAATATGACTACCGACAAAGAGAGTTATTTGGTGTTCCTTCTGAGCCTGAGCAGCACGAGAGGCTGCTCAAAGAAGTTGATGGCTTCCTACGCCGCCTTTTTTAAATACTCATAGGCTGCTTGAATATCTTGGCTTTTCTTTACTGCCACTTCCATCATATGCTTTGGTAAACCTTGCGATACCAGCTTATCGGGGTGATGCTGAGCCATGAGTTTGCGATAGGCTACTTTAATATCTCGCGCAGAAGCATCATTGTTTAAGCCTAAAAGAGCCAAAGCTTGCGCGCGATTCATACCATTATTGGGTGGCACACTGTGCCCTCTTTGTTCACTATGACTGCTGCGATTTTGCTGGCTTTGTTGACGTTGCTGCTCATAAAAGCGCTGTTGTTGCTGGCGAAACGCAAATTCGGCTTGGTAGCGCTTTAATAAAAATCCGAACTGAGTGCGCGAAATACCAAGCTGCTTACTCACCTCTTGCAAGAGCTGCTTTTCTTGCTCTGCAAGGTGGCCATCAGAAAAGGCCATTTGAATTTGTATTTCGAGGAATAATTGCAATAAATCATGACGTCGGGCAAAGCGCTCCTTAAAGTCATGAACGGTTTCTTTTAATGAAAAATCCGTTTCTTTACCGCTACGAAAGGCATCTTGAGCTTCACGGCGCTCATCGCCCGATAGGCCCATTTCGTCCATAAACAAACTTGCAGCACGAATATGCGTTTCACTAACGCGACCATTCGATTTGGCAATATGCCCCATTACCGCAAAACAGCTTGAAAAGAAAAGAGCTTGGCGTTCGTTAATGTCATCGCCTTTAAACAAACCAGAAAAACCACCTGCTTTATCAAAGTCTTGTTTTAAACTGCGATCGAACATATGGCCTAGGTATAAACCTAGTAGGGCACCAATAAACTTGCCAAACATAAAGCCAAAACAAAAACCGAGTACTTTTCCCCACATAATTTGGCAAACCTCTGTTGTTATTACAAAGTGAAACGCTGATTTATTTCATCGAGTCTGGCAGGCGTGCCAATGTCATCCCACTGACCTAAATAAAGCTCAGTAGAAACTTGATGCTCTGTGAGTTTTTCTCTCAAAATGGGCCCAAGTGGACGAATAGCTGCGCTGAGACCTTCAAAAAAATCAACATGATAGCGGCTTATACCCGAAAAAGTATACTTTTGACTATCTGGGCTTAGATGACTTAGAGCAAAATCACCATCAGGATTATGAGCAGGATTTTCAACAAGGACAATATGCGCCTCCCCTGCTTGCAGATGAAGCTGCATCAACGAAGTAACATCGTAATCAGTAAACACATCACCATTGATGACAATAAATTGCTCACCCAATAACGGCAATGCTTGAATAATACCACCGGCGGTTTCAAGACCCCCAGCCTGCTCTTGGCTGTAAGTGATCGATACACCAAACTGCGAACCATCAGCAAAATACTCTGTTATTTTGTCACCTTGCCAAGCAAGGTTAATGACAATATCGGTAATGCCTGCTTGGCGTAAGTTATTAATATGATGCTCTAATAATGGCTTGCCGTTAATCTTTAGCATCGGCTTTGGCATCGTTTCTGTTAGCGGCATCATGCGCTTACCGCGCCCTGCCGCTAGGATCATTGCTTTCATTTCATCTCTTTTGTTAAACGCTGCTTAGTCTGTGGAATAATTATCTGCTCTATCCACTGGCCAAGGGCTGTTAACTCTGGGTATTCTTTACTGACATTACTGATGTATGTAAGGGTTGGCAGTACATTACTCAAATAGCCAGACTTACCGTCACGCAATTTCAAACGGCAAAATATACCTGCCGCTTTTAAATGACGCTGCACGCCAGTTAAATCAAACCAACGTTTAAACATCGTAAATGAGATGTCTTGCAAAAGCTTTTGCTCGCAAAATTCGTCATAAGCGTAATGTAAAAGGTAATCTAGCTCTTGCTCTGGCAACTTAAAATAGCAATCTCTTAATAACGAAACAAGGTCATAACACACTGGCCCTTGTACGGCATCTTGATAATCAATGATCGCCCATTGCTGTCCTGTGCGCATAATATTACGGCTATGGAAGTCTCGGTGCACCGTCACAATTGGTTGTTCAAGGGCATTATTAACTAATAACTCACAAGCCTGTTGCCACATTTGCTGTTCATCAACAGAAAGTTGCTCACCAATAAAGTTATCAACTAACCAATCTCTAAAAATGCTCAGTTCAAACTGTAAAAACTCACCATCAAATACTTTCATATGTTGGGCAGGTGGGATTTGCGCCCATTGTGCACTTAACTTTATTAAATGTTTGTAGTGTAAAGTGCGGTCTTCGTCGCCCAGTAAGTCGGCCAAATGAGTATTGCCTAAATCACTCAATAAGAAGAAACCTTGCTTTTCATCTGCTTGAAGAATTTTTGGTAATTTAAAGCCATGTTGAGAAAACACTTTATTGAGTTCTATATAAGGCGTGTTATCTAATTTATTGGGGTCTGAGTCCATGACGATATAGCTCTGTTCACTTGTATTTACGCGGAAATAACGGCGAAAGCTCGCATCCCCAGTGATGGCGGCTAATTGATATTCATCCTCTTTAAAATGAGGATTTAAAAACTGCTGTAAACTTTTATAACGATTCATTTAGTAAGATATCTATTTTTCACTAAGTCAATTACTGTATTTGCCATTGTTTTCCTTTATTATGTCTAGCTTATATCCAACCAAAGAGCATTAAGGTCATTAAATGAGCAAAACCTGGGGCATAATGATGCTAAGCGTACTTAGCGCACCATCGTTCGCCGAAACTGAACTGACACACAATCTTTGTGGCACTTCAATGCAAACCAGAGCTTGGCAACCGCTCCCTGGCCTTGAACTTAATATGATCGATATCAAATCAGATGATATTGAACTATTGGGTACCCAAAGCGCAGAATTTACCGGTAATGTAGATATTAACACCCTAACGATGAATTTGTCCGCACAAAGTGCACTGATTGACAAACAACGTGGGTTACTTAATGCAACCGGCCCTATCGTTTATCGCGATAAAGTAAGCCAAATTAATAGTTCTGGGCTCAATGCGGATTTAAATAATTCTGAATTAAGCTTGCTTGGTGCTGATTATAAGCTCACCGACCAACTTGGTCATGGTGGCGCAGAAAAACTAACAGTAAACGAGTCTGGCTTAAACCTGATGAACGCAAGCTTTACTACCTGCCCGGGCGAAACACCGGTGTGGGCAATTGAAGCTGACGAAATTGATCTATCCAGTGAAGATGGTTGGGGCGAAACCCACAATACCGTATTACGGGTATTTGATACGCCGGTTCTTTATATTCCCTATTTTACGTTTCCATTGGATGACCGCCGTAAATCAGGCTTATTAACACCTAACTTCTCAAGTTCAGGCCGCTACGGTATTGAAACCATCACACCGTATTACTGGAATATTGCACCTAATTACGACGCCACCATTACGCCTCGCTATATGTCAAAGCGCGGTTTACAGATTATTAGTGAATTTCGTTATTTAACGGAGCAAAACAACGGTCTTATTGCTGTTGAATACTTAGATAAAGATGATGAAGAACCAAATGTTGACTCGCGTTATCTATTCCATTGGCAGCAGCAAAGCTACTTTGGTGAAAACTGGCGCGGTAATATAGATATTACTAACGTTAGTGATGATAACTACTTAACTGATTTAAATTCTGGTTATGCGACTCGCACAGATACTCAGTTATACCGCACAGGTTCACTAACTCATTTAGGTGACACTTGGCGTACCAATATCAAGTTGCAAAGTTTTGAAGTACTTGGTGATCACCGCGAGTCATACGCGGCACTGCCACAAATTAGCTTTTCGCAAACTGATGCGTATGATTTTTATGGCGTTGATTTAACCTTTGATGGTGAGCTTAGCTATTTCACTAATGATAACGCAGTCATTGATGAAGCAAGTCGTGTTCATATCGAACCGAAAGCAAGCTTTGGTTACCAAGAATATGCATGGTCATTTTTATCTGAATTCAGTTTACTGCATACAGAATATAACCAGCATGGTGATTTAACAGGAACCGACTACGACGAAAAGGTCACGCGTACCCTGCCAAAAGTGCGTTTATACAGCCAATTAAATTTTGAACGTGATACTGGATTTTTCTTTAAAGATGGTATTCAAACACTTGAACCACAAATTCAGTATTTGTACACCCCTAATAAAGACCAATCAAACATTGGCCTTTACGATACAACAAAATTACAAGACGACTTTTTTGGTTTATTTAGAGACCGTCGATTCTCAAGCATCGACCGTATTGCCACTGCGAACCAATTTACGTTAGGTGCGACAACCCGCTTATTTAGCAATGAAAACGAAGAAGTATTTAACTTTAGTGCCGGACAAATCTTTTATTTAAGTAATGACGCAAAACCTACAACACAAGGCATTAATGTTGATACTAACTACAATGCCTTGTTCGCAGCGCAAACCATGTTACATTGGCACCGTCGCTGGTATTTATCAGGTGGGATTCAGTACGACACTGACGGCAAAGATATTATTCAATCAAATATCACCTTAGATTATAAAGGTGACGATAAACAGCTCGTGCAATTGAACCATCGCTATGCAAATGATGTCTCAGGCAATACAATCGAGCAAATTGGTTTATTTACAAGCATTCCGCTATCGCAAGATTGGCAGTTTGTTGGTAGCTACCACCGCGATTTAGAAAGCGGTCGTAGTATTGAAGTTTTCAGCGGTCTTCAGTATGAATCCTGCTGTTGGGCGTTTCAAATCACAGGCCGTCGTCAAATCGAAACAGATTTGAACCAGGCGATTGGTCAAGAACAAGCAACTTTTGATACCAGTATTGGCTTCAATATCGTATTAAAAGGGCTTGGAAGTAAAAGCCGTTATGATGCACAAAAATTATTACAACAAGGTATTTTTGGCTATCGTAGACCGTATTTTCTTAATAACTAGTACCGCAGTACTATTAGCAAGAGTATTAGAAAAAGTATGAATTTAAAAAAATTATTAGCATCTGCATTATTAACAGTTGGCCTATGCCAAAGCGTTTTCGCAACACCTGTCGAAATTGACAAAGTCGTTGGTGTTGTTAACCAAGGTGTTATTCTACAAAGTGAAGTCGACACCATTATCAACCGTGTAAAAACTCAAGCAGCAGAGCAAGGTCAAGAGTTACCGTCTGATGACACGCTTCGAATTCAAGCTATTGAGCGTTTAGTAAACCAAACTCTGATGATGCAACTTGCTGAGCGAATGGGTTTAGAGATCTCTGACTCTCAGTTAGACCAAACACTTGAAAATATGGCTCGTGAGCAAGGCGGTACAATTGCGGATTTACGCCGTACTATCGAAGCAGCAGGTGAAAGCTATACAGCTTACCGTGAAGAAATTCGTAAAGAAATCACCACGCAACAAGTCATGCGTGCGAACGTTGACCGTCGTATTTATATCAGCCCGCAAGAAATCGATAACCTTCTAAAAATCATGGAAACCCAAGGCAAAAGTGCCGAAGAATACGATATCGGTCACATCTTGATTGATATTCCTAGTGATGCGTCAGCAGATGAAATCGCGAGTGCTAAAACTCGAGCAGAAAAGGTTATCGAGTTTTTAAAAGAAGGCAAAGAGTTTAAGCGTATCGCTATTTCATCTTCAAGTGGCTCAAAAGCACTTGAAGGTGGTCAGCTAGGTTGGATGGGTATCAACGAAATGCCATCGCTGTTTGCTGAAGCGGTAAAAGGCCATAAAAAAGACGATATCGTTGGCCCTCTACGTTCAGGTGCAGGTTTCCACATTATCAAAGTGCAAGATGTTCGTGGCCGCCAAGTAGTTGAAACGACTGAAGTTCGTTCACGCCATATTCTAATTAAACCATCAATAATTTTAAGTGAAGAAAAAGCCCGTGACATGCTAAAAGGCTTTGCTAAAGATCTACGTGAAGGCAAAGCAGATTTTGGCGAACTTGCTAAAGAATACTCTGAAGATCCAGGTTCAGCATTGAAAGGTGGTGAATATGATTGGACTGATCCAAGTACTTATGTACCAGAATTCAAAAATACTTTGCTTTCTCTAGATAAAAATGAAATCAGTGAGCCATTCAGAACTCAATTCGGTTGGCACATTGTACAGCTTCTTGACAAGCGTGTAGCAGATAAAACTGAACAAGCTAAGCGCAACCGCGCACATCAGCTACTGTTTAATCGTAAATTTAAAGAAGAAAGTTTCAACTGGCAGCAAGAAATGCGTGAGCAAGCGCACGTTGATATTTTCCCAACAGAATAAAAATTATGACCATTAGAATCGCAATTACCCCAGGTGAGCCAGCCGGTATTGGCCCTGATTTACTTATCAAGTTAGCGCAGCACCAGTGGGATGCCCAACTGGTGGTGATTGCTGATGGTGCGCTTTTAAAACAGCGCGCCAAATTACTTGGCTTAGATATCAACTTAATTGAGTTTGATGATAGCAAAGCGCCAAGCCTTGCACCTGCTGGCAGTGTTTACTTACATCAAGTGGATTTAGGCACTGACGTTGAAGTCGGCGTACTTAATGACGCTAACGGTCAATACGTGTTGGATACGCTACGTATCGCCAGCGAAAAAAACATGGATGGTACATTTGCAGCTGTTGTCACAGGACCTGTCCATAAAGGAATTATCAACAAAGCGGGTATCTCGTTTAGTGGTCATACTGAGTATTTCGCACAGCAATCAAATACTGCCGATGTAGTTATGTTGCTAGCAACAGAAGGCTTACGCGTGGCACTCGTAACAACACATATACCACTTGCTTATGTGTCTCGTGCGATTACTGTTGAACGTTTAAGTAAAGTGGCTACGATTTTAAACCATGACTTACAAACTAAGTTTGGTATTGAAAAGCCGCGTATATTAGTGTGTGGACTCAACCCGCATGCGGGTGAAGATGGCCATTTAGGCACTGAAGAAATTGACACCATAACGCCAACTTTAGAACATCTGAATAACCAAGGTATGAACTTAATTGGCCCATTGCCAGCTGACACCCTGTTTCAAGATAAATATCTATCACAAGCAGATGCTGTGCTTGCAATGTATCACGATCAGGGATTACCTGTGCTAAAATACAAAGGTTTCGGCAATTCGGTCAACATTACCCTTGGCCTGCCATTTATTCGCACCTCAGTAGACCATGGTACGGCACTAGATTTAGCTGGCACTGGTACTGCTGATGTAGGTAGTTTTGAATTAGCGATCCGCGAAGCAATTAAGCTCGCCCATGAAAAAGCACAGAATCAATGACAGATAAAGTACATTTAGGACACCGCGCTCGTAAGCGTTTTGGTCAAAACTTTTTAAACGATGACATGATCATCGACAAAATCGTCACGGCTATTGATCCTAAACCTGAAGACAATTTAGTAGAAATCGGCCCAGGCCTTGGTGCAATCACTGAGCCTGTAGCTGAATTAAGTGGCCATCTAACTGTTGTTGAGCTAGATAAAGACTTAGCAGAACGTTTAACGAGCCACCCATTTTTAGGGCCTAAATTAACAGTGCATCAAGGCGATGCAATGAAGTTCGATTTCAGCTCTCTGATCAAGTCTGACGAAAAGTTAAAGATTTTTGGTAACTTACCTTACAACGTTTCGACCCCGCTGCTATTCCATTTATTTGAGTTCGCAGATAATGTTGAGCACATGCACTTTATGCTGCAAAAAGAAGTTGTCAAACGTATGGTTGCAGGCCCTGGCAGTAAAGCCTTTGGTCGTTTAAGTGTGATGACACAGTATTACTGCCACGCAATGCCAGTGATTGATGTGCCACCTGAATGCTTTAAGCCTGCACCTAAGGTAGATTCAGCGGTTATCCGCTTGATCCCTAAAAAGCCAGAACAACGTTCAGCTAAAAGTACTAAGTTATTAAACACCGTTTGTTTAGAAGCTTTTAACCAACGTCGTAAGACACTGCGTAATAGCTTATCTAACTTACTTACAGCTGAAGAACTAACAGGTATAGGTATTGATATCACTCTTCGTGCAGAAAGCCTATCTTTACAACAATTTATTGATATAGCTAATTGGATTTATGACAACAAGCAGTAATTTAGGTTCTCCAATTAAGGTTTCGGTTGAAACCTTCTATGTAGAAGGTCAATCAGAGCCTGAACAAGATAAATACGTTTTTGCTTACTCAATCACCATTAAAAACCACAGCTTATGTAGCGCTAAGCTTTTAAGTCGTTATTGGTTAATTACCGATGCCAATGGTAAAGAAGTTGAGGTACAAGGCGAAGGTGTTGTTGGTGAAACACCCACTATTGCTCCTGGCGAAAGCTATAAATACACCAGTGGTGCTGTACTTGATACCCCGGTTGGCACAATGCAAGGTCACTACACCATGCGTAACGAGTTTGGTACTGAGTTTGAAGCGCCAATCGACGTTTTTCGTTTAGCCTGTCCAAACATTTTGCACTAGGTAACAATGGCTGATTACGCAATTGGTGACTTACAAGGCTGTTACTGTGAATTTGATACGTTACTCAAACGTGTCAACTTCAACCCAAGCCAAGATCACCTTTACTTAGTTGGCGATATTGTCGCTCGAGGCCCTGACTCACTCGCCTGCCTCGAGCGTCTTTATAAAATGCAAGGCAGTGTGACCATTACCCTCGGTAATCATGACTTACACCTTATTGCCTGTCATTATTTAAATAAACCAGCAAATCCTAAAGATAAGCTTGATGCTGTTTTTTCTAGTCCAAAACGCTCTGAATATATTCATTTTTTGCAACAACAGCCTTTAGCCTTGTGGCTTGAACGCTACGACATGCTAATAAGCCATGCCGGCTTAAACCCAAATTGGTCAATTAAAAAAGCATTAAAGCGCGCTCGCTTTGCAGAAAGTTGCTATCAAGGTAGTGATGCCAATCATTACTTTGCCAATATGTATGACTCCCATCCATTAGAATGGCAATCAACGATGAGTAATGAAGCCAAGTTTCGTTATATTGTTAATTACTTCACTCGTATGCGTTTTGTAAATTTGCTCGGTGAGCTAGATTTCAGCAATAAAACCAGCGTTAGTGAAGATAGCTCAATACTACCTTGGTTTGAGCATCCGAATATTTCTGAACTCAATCAACAGATCACATTTGGTCACTGGGCCGCTTTAGAAGGTAAAGTAAACGCCGAAAATATTCATGCCCTCGACACTGGCTGTGTATGGGGAGGCGCAATGACACTCATGGAACTCAGCAAAAAAGACTGTTTTGTCGAAAAATCCCACTCTTTTATCTAAATAAACTGAAAAATAGCTGAACATCTGTTAGATTTATATAAATTAAAGTTGATTTAATTTAAAGCTAATTAAATTTAATTACTTAACTAATTGGCAACCTTGCCGATAAGTATTGATTAGTACTATTTTCTGGAATTACATATGAACTTGACCGTTAGACAGCGAATTTGGGGTGGCTTTATTGTTATTACGTTACTCCTGCTATTTATTGGTGGTAACTCGTTGATCAGAATTACCAACATTGATCAATCGACACAGCGAGTTAATCAGCTGTCATTACCGGCTCTCGACAAAAGTTATGAGTTGCAAGTTGAATTCATTTTGATGAGTAAGTCAGCGCAAGCGAGCTTTTACACTACATCACAAGATGAATTAGCTGCACTTAGAAAAAACTTTAACGAACAGAAAAAGCGTTACGATAACTCCTACCAAGATTTACAACAGGTAGTTAGTAACGATCCGAAACTGAAACAAAGCAGCCAAGAAGTTGAACAAACTTATAAACGCTTTGCTAAATCTGTCGATAACCTTTTTGCAGACAAACAAACTCAACTTGAGCTCAACAAAACACTGCGCACCCAGCTTGAAAACATCGAGATAAGTGCTGAAGATGCTAACTCTGTTGTACTTGATATTATTGATATTGATGGTCTTGAAGAAAACCACTCGCGTGCTTATCAAGCTGCCAATAACATGGAAAATAACTTCCAATCAGTAGTAACTAATAGCACAGACATGCTAACGGTTAAAACGCTTAATACCTTAGATATCATCAAAAACGAACAAACTTATTACCTAGAAGAAGTTGAACGAAGCCTTGGCCTTATCCGTCCAGCTATCATTGATAATAATGCGGATTTATATAATGACCTAAATGGTTATTTTGAAAGTCTTGCTGACAACGTTCGCGGCAACAACAGTTTATCAGCAAATAAAAAACGTCTCATTGATGCAATTGCACAAACTCAATCTGAGCTGGCTAATGCAGAAAAATCAACCACTGAAGCTCTAAAGCAACTTAAAGAGCTTGTTGACCAAGCTACGGTTCTTGCCTTTGACTTACAACAAGATGTAAGTGGTAACGTATCTACTGCAACGATTTGGACTTGGATTGCCATGGTTATCGCCACTTTAATTGCTATTGCTGTTGCAGCAATTACTGTTAGCCGTATTACTAAACCACTTTCTGAAGTAAACCGTATTCTTGATATTGTTGCTAGCGGCGATATGACTCAACGCCTAGACGACTCTGCTAAAGACGAGTTCGGTGAGCTATCACGCAGTTGTAATACGCTAATCGAAAGTTTACGTACGCTTATTCAAGGTATTATCTCTCGCTCTACACAGCTTGCTGCAGCCTCTGAAGAGACTTCAGCAATCACTGAAGAATCTAGCCAAGCTATTCGTAATCAACAAGCGCAAGTTGAACAAGCTGCGACAGCAACCACTGAAATGAGCAGCACATCACAAGCAGTAAGCAGTAGCGCTCAACAAGCACTAAGTGAAATCAAGAACGCAGATAAAGAAGCTGACCGTGTTAAAGGTATTTCTTCGCAAAATAAAGCGACTATTGAACAACTTGCTCGTGAAGTGGATGATGCATCACAAGTTATCAATAAACTACACAAAGATAGCGCATCAATCGGTGGTATCCTAGATGTTATTCGTGGCATTGCTGAGCAAACTAACCTACTCGCGCTTAATGCAGCCATTGAAGCAGCCCGTGCCGGTGAGCAAGGCCGAGGCTTCGCCGTAGTAGCTGACGAAGTACGCTCTCTTGCAAGCAAGACTCAAGAGTCGACCCAAGAGATTCAAGCTATGATTGAATCGCTTCAAGTTGGCGCTGAGGCTGCTGTAGCGGCAATGTCGAAAGGTAAGCAACAAGCTGAGTCGTGTGTTGAGCAATCAGACCTTGCAAATACAGCTCTTGACTCAATCACCGCAGCCGTTGCGCAAGCTCATAACGTAAGTGAGGAGATCTCAACAGCTGCTCATGAGCAACAGCAAGTATCGCAAGAAATTAGCGAACGCTTAGAGTCGATTGTTGCAATCGCAGAGCAAACAGCTGAAGGCGCAAACCAAACCAATATTTCGAGTTCAGAAGTTGCTAAGTTAGCAGAAGAACTTCGTTTATCGGTAGATGCGTTTAAAGTTTAAGAAGCGGTAAGACAAGAATATAAGCCGTGTTTGCGTAAGCAAACACGGTTTTTTTATATATTCATACCAGTTCGCTTAATTGAGTGATCTTTGGAGGTAATTACTCTTAATATTCGCCTGCCCCCTACGCCCATGTAGATGCATTTTTTAATACATAATAATTAAGTTCTATTGCGACTAGGTATTAATTTAGCGACGCGTTTTTCAGGCATAAAAAAACCGCAACGAGTGCGGTTTCTTAAATTCTATTGGCGTTTAAGTTAAAGGCCTGCGCGCTCTTTAATAACAGCAATTAGTGGTGAACCACCGTGACCGTTTGATTCAGCCCATGCGATGTCTGCACCGTCTTCTAAAGAACTTTTAGATAAGTTCTTAACGATGTATTCACCAGCATCAGCAGCACCGCTTTCAATTGCATGACGAAGCATATTGTTGCCATTACATTTTACAGCATCAAAGATATTACGGATTTTCACACGTGAGCTTTTCAGCTTACTACGTAGACGGTTTTTATCATCAGCAGCGATGTATTCACAGATTGAAACCGCTAATTGATCATCAGCTTTTGCTGGTGCTGTATACGCAACTGACGCTGAAACAACAACCGCTGCAAGTAACATGTTTGGTAACTTCATCATATTTTGCCCTTATGTAATACTTTTTTCTTACCAAGATTGTGTAATATTGTACCAACTAATTATTTTTACCGCAATAATGTTACGAATTTTTATACAGCGTTACAAAGGTATACGAGTAAGAGTTTTTGTTATCAGGCTGATGCTGTTCTTGCTCTACAACTGTCCAATTAGCAACACTTTCGTAATCTGGAAACTGCGTATCACCGGCCACTTCAAGGTCGATGAATGTTAAGTATAGACGATCTGCTTGAGATAGAAATTGTTCGTATATATTTCCACCGCCTATAATCATTACTTCTTCAACATCAGCAACCAATTCCAGCGCAGCCTCAGGTGAAGTAACCACCTCAATACCCTCTGCGGTATAATCAGCATTACGCGTGATAATAATATTTTGACGGCCTGGCAAAGGGCGGCCTATTGATTCAAACGTTTTACGGCCCATGATCACAGGCTTTGCCATGGTTACTTTTTTAAAGTGTTGCAGATCGGCAGGTAAATGCCATGGCATTTGGTTGTCTTGACCAATTACTCGGTTATTTGCCATAGCAGCAATCATTGAAATTTTCACACTAAACCTTAATACTTTTTTCTTATTAATAAAAAAGGAGCGCATGGCTCCTTTTCAGTTTTAAATTTTATCGTTGGTAGATAACTTCTACATCGTAGTCATCATCATCCCAGTCGTCATCCCAATCATCATCGTCTTGAGAGGTCGCTTTCTGATGATAAGTATCCCACTTAAATTCAACTTCTTCTTTCTCTTCTTCAGCGAATTTCTCTTTCGGCATACTATCAAGTAGCGCCATAATGTCATGACAAAGTGCTTGAGTATTTTGTTTATTCGCAGCAGAGATACGGTAAACATTAGCCTCTTCACCTAGCTCTTCGGCAATTTCATTACACAGGGCTTCAGCTTCACCTTCTGGTAATAGGTCAATTTTGTTAAACACTAACCAGCGCGGCTTTTCAGCAAGTTTAGGGCTGTATTGGTGCAGCTCATTAATAATCGCAAAGGCATTATCAACCGGATTTGTGCCATCAACAGGCATAACATCAATGATATGCAGTAATACACGACAACGCTCTAAGTGCTTTAAGAAGCGAATACCCAGGCCAGCACCATCTGAAGCCCCTTCGATTAGACCAGGGATATCAGCAATTACAAATGACTTATTAGCGTCTGGGCGTACTACACCAAGATTAGGAATAAGCGTCGTAAACGGGTAATCAGCCACTTTTGGTTTAGCTGCAGAAACACTGCGGATAAACGTTGATTTGCCGGCATTTGGTAAACCAAGTAAGCCAACATCCGCAAGTAGCATTAGCTCTAGGCGTAAGCTGCGAACTTCACCAGGTGTGCCTAGTGTTTTTTGACGAGGCGCACGGTTTGTACTTGATTTAAAACGTGCATTCCCCAAGCCATGGAAACCACCTTTTGCAACAACAACCTTTTGACCATGCTTGGTCAAATCACCTAATGACTCTTCAGTATCAACATCAATGATACGTGTACCCACAGGTACTTTAAGCGTTAAATCAGCGCCTTTTTTACCAGTCATGTTACGGCTTTGACCATTTGTGCCGCGCTCTGCTTTATGAAAACGCTCAAATTGGTAATCAATTAACGTATTTAAGTTTTCATCGGCTTGTAGATAAACGCTGCCGCCATCGCCGCCGTCGCCGCCATCAGGACCGCCATCTGGTACATATTTTTCACGTCGGAAAGATACGACACCGCTGCCGCCATCACCCGCGTCACAACGAATTTCTACTTCATCTACAAACTTCATGATTACTCACTTTAAGATTGGCTTGTTAATAACTCTATTATATACCTAAGTGCCCTATTCAGCACCCAATGCCAAGGTGCTTAGGTATATATTTATACGCACTATTATGCGCCTTAAAACAAAAAACCCCGCAAAGGCGGGGTTTTTCAAATATCGAGATGATTACTCAGCTACGATATTTACGTATTTACGGTTTAAAGGACCTTTCTGTTCGAATTGAACTTTACCATCTGCTTTTGCGAAGATAGTGTGGTCTTTACCGATACCTACGTTTGCGCCAGCGTGGAAACGAGTACCACGTTGACGAACAATGATGCTACCCGCTAGAACTGATTCGCCACCAAAACGCTTAACACCTAGGCGTTTGCTTTCTGAATCGCGACCGTTACGAGTACTACCAGCTGCTTTTTTATGTGCCATTTCTCAGTACCTCTAATTAAGCGCTAATGCCAGTGATTTTAACTTCAGTGAACCATTGACGATGGCCCATTTGCTTACGAGAATGCTTACGACGTCTAAATTTAACAATCTTAACTTTCTCACCGCGACCGTGTGAAACAACCTCAGCTGTTACTTTACCACCGTTTACGAACGGTACACCGATCTCGATTTTCTCACCATCAGCAACTAAAAGTACTGAATCAAATTCAACTGCTGCACCAGTTTCAACGTCTAATTTCTCAAGACGAATTGTTTGACCTTCAGTCACACGGTGCTGTTTACCACCACTTTGGAAAACCGCGTACATAATTAACTCCGTCTGTGCGCCCTCAAATCGACGCAACTAAAATATTCTTCAATAGGGCGCGAAGTTTACGCTAATGTGCAAAAACTAGCAAGCCTCTTTTTCGATAAAATGAATAAAAAATAGCTGCATTGAGAGCAATTCAATATTTTTCTCTATTCTATCTTAAAAACACCACATGCCAAGCGGTTTTTACGATCTCATGACAATTAAATTACGCTAATAATACGCACCTTGAAAATTCAAAAAGCTGATCACTTATTAATCAAGGTTATAAATTTATCTTGGCAAAATTGATCTCAAATAAAAAACTTTACAGTGTTTTTTTAATGAATCATCACAAAATATCGAGCAAGTGCTTTTTTTGTTGTACAATCAGCCCCGTATACCCATAAATATTGGCTCGGAGATCAATGGATATAAAAGCTATCCAGACGTTAATCGAAAATGAAATGGATGACGTCAATCAACTTATACATGCCCAAATGCGTTCAGATGTCGCTTTGGTTAACCAACTCGGTTTATACATAGTAAACAGCGGCGGTAAACGCGTTCGTCCTATGTTGGCCATTTTAGCGGCAAAAGCACTCGGTTATGAGGGTAAAGACCACATTACGCTTGCCACTATCATCGAATTTATTCATACCGCTACTTTATTGCATGACGACGTTGTCGACGAGTCACATTTGCGCCGCGGCACCCCTACAGCAAATGCTGAGTTCGGTAATGCAGCAAGCGTATTGGTGGGTGATTTTATCTATACACGTTCGTTTCAGCTAATGGTTGGCCTTGGAAAAATGCCAATTATGCAAATTTTGGCTGATGCAACGAATGTCATCGCTGAAGGTGAAGTATTACAGCTAATGAACTGTAACGACCCTGACACCACAGAACAAAGCTACATGCAGGTTATTTACAGCAAAACAGCCAAATTGTTCGAAGCTGCAACAGGCCTTGCCGCAATTATTACTGAGCAAGATGAACAAACCCTTGAAGCATTAAACTTATACGGAATGCATCTTGGGACCGCATTCCAACTAGTAGATGATGTCCTTGATTACAACGCCGATGCCGAGCAACTTGGTAAAAACATTGGCGATGATTTAGCTGAAGGTAAACCTACCCTACCGCTTATCTACGCAATGCAAAAAGGCACTCCCGAGCAAGTTAAGCTGGTACGAGAAGCTATTGAGCTTGGTAATGGTATGGATCACTTAGAGAGCATTCTAGCAGCACTAGCTGACACTAAAGCGCTTGAGTTTGCGATGCAAAAAGCAGAACAAGAAGCTGACAAAGCGATTGCTTGTATTGCTTTCTTACCAGACACACCTTACAAACAAGCATTAGAGAGTTTGGCCCGCATCGCCGTTGCCCGCGATCATTAAACTCTATTTATTCGAGCCATTAAAAAAGCCTGCATTTGCAGGCTTTTTTGTTTTCAGCGCTTTTACTAAGTTAACGAATAAGCAAAGCGCCTATCATCTGGCGGAATTAACCGTTGATGAAATCAACACCTTCTTGGATGTCTTTGTTAAGTGTAGCTAGCATGTCGTTTTTAGCTTGCTCTTCGAATGCACTTAACTCACCGTAAGAAAGGATTTCTTCAACGCCGTTTTTACCTAGACGTACTGGGTGTGCGAAGTATGCTGCGTCACCGTTTTCAACTGCAACGTATGCATAATCAACAACTTCTTCACCTTGTAGGCCTTTCACTAAAGACATACAGAAGCGCGCTGCTGCTGCACCCATTGAAAGAGTTGCTGAACCGCCACCGGCTTTAGCGTTAACAACTTCAGTACCTGCGTTTTGGATACGTGGTGTTAATGCTGCAACTTCTTCATCAGTGAAAGTAACACCTTCAACTTGAGAAAGAAGAGGAAGGATTGTAGTACCTGAGTGACCACCGATAACTGGAACTTTAACGTCAGTTGCGCTTAAACCTTTAAGTTCAGCTACAAAAGCTTCTGAACGGATCACGTCAAGCGTTGTGATACCGAATACACGGTTAGCATCGTAAGTACCCGCTTTTTTGAATACTTCAGCAACGATTGGCACAGTGCCGTTTACTGGGTTAGTGATAATACCTACTAACGCTTTAGGACAGTTTTTAACGATGCCTTCAGCTAATGTTTTGATGATACCTGCGTTTACGTTGAAAAGGTCCGCACGGTCCATACCAGGCTTACGTGGCATACCCGCTGGGATAAGAACGATATCACAACCAGCTAATGCTGCGTCTAAGTTGTCAGCACCAAAGCCTTCAACTTTAACGTCTGTTGGGATGTGAGAAAGATCAACCGCTACACCAGGAACAACAGGGGCAACATCATATAACGATAATTCAGAACCTGCAGGTAAACTTGTTTTTAATAATAAAGACAATGCTTGGCCGATACCGCCAGCTGCGCCTAAAACAGCAACTTTCATTGGAATTCTCCGTAATTTGAGGTAGGAAATATTTGTGGCCCTAAAGATAATGAAATTAGCGACTAAAAACAAATTTATCCTGCTTATTTCGCGTATAATTTCGACCATAGTTGTAAACTTAGCTGTAAAGACACAGCATTTTGGACGACTTTGTAAACTAATACTGCATAAATATGCAGAGTTGTGTAGAATTACTCCACATTTTATGAATAAAGAAACGGCAACATGCAACCACAAGACAAACAAGAAGCACTAATCAAAGCGTTTAAAGCGCTATTAAAAGAAGAAAACTTCGGCTCACAAGGTGAGATTGTCGAAGCATTGAAAGAGCAAGGCTTTGATAATATTAGCCAAAGTAAAGTCTCTCGCATGTTAAGCAAGTTCGGTGCTGTACGTACCCGTAATGCAAAGCAAGAAATGGTTTATTGTTTACCGGCTGAAATGGGTGTACCAACAGCGAAAAGCCCGCTGCGTCAGCTTGTTATCGATATTATGCATAACGAAATGATGATCATTATTCGTACTAGCCCAGGCGCAGCTCAATTAATTGCTCGATTACTTGATTCTCTAGGTAAGGCGGATGGTGTACTAGGCACTATTGCAGGCGACGACACTATTTTTATCGCCCCTGCGAAGATTTCAGAAATCGATGTCACGCTTGATCGCGTGCGCACTTTATTCGATACAGTTTAAAGCTGCTTTAAAAAGTTTACTGACGGGGCGAAAAACGCAGATCCCATATCGGCTTGAGTAAAATCGAGCCAATGATCATAGCAATCGCCCTGCCCCAACCGGCTCTTTAATACCTGCTCAAACGCATCCCCTTGCGCCGCACACGAAACCATCAAAATCCCCTGTTTATGCACATCACCAAATGGCATGCTTTGATTAAGTAATAGTGGCTGACCGTGCTCATCTTTTAGTTCACTGCGAACCGCATGACTAGTTTCTACAGCAGGCACAATCAAGGTATTATCAAGACGCGTACGCCCCATGATTTGTTCTTGCTCGAACAACGACAAATGCTGCCAGACACTCAAGTCATGCACAAAACGCTGCACATGAATATAGCTGCCTTGGTCTTCAAAGTGCCCCGGTTTGTTGATAAGAGCCGTGCTACGCTTTTGACGACCATGAGGGGTATCACCAGCATAAATAAAGCCATTAAAATCACGCCCATCTAAAAACCGAAAATTACGTACCTGCTCCACCAGCTCTACATCCGGTGTTAATAACTTTAGAATTTGCAGAGCAAATAGATGGTTTACATCTTCGCGGTCTGAGCGAATTTGTACAAACAAGTCAAAAGGCTGTGCACTGATCACATGCTCACTATGAGTCACATTAGGAAAGCTTTGTAATTGACTTGGAATAAATTCGGGCAGGATATGCGGCCAATACTGAGCACCAAGGGCAACCACGCACGACAGCATGGCTTCAGAGAACTGATCTGCAAACTCATCTTGAATAACGCTGACGCGTTTTAGTTTTTTACGTAATGACTCATCATGGCCATCGTAAACATTAAAAAACAGGTGCAAACCATGTAAGTTTGCTTCAGCACAAATCCCAGATTGCGCTTGCGCCATAGTGAATCCTTAGCTTCTCGTTATTTGCACCTAGCCAAGGATTCAAGATTGATTAATCATGAAAAAAATTGACTGTGTGCGGCATTATTTTTATTTTTACAGGCTGCTCAACAGCTAACACGCGATCTTGCTCTGCGGCAACTTCACACTCTTGCCCTGCAATATTGATACGATACACATAACGCGTACCGATAAAGCGTCTTTGCAAGATTGTTAAACTGTTTGCGTCACTGTGAGCAGCTTCACACAACTGAATATAGTGCGGTCTTATGTACACTTGACCTTGCTGACAATCTACATTGTTCGCCGTCAATGAGTGAACCACACCAAACGCCGTTTCGTATTCAGTTGGCGTTAATACTTTCGCCGTTAAGTATATGCCCGTACCAAGAAACTCTGCAACCACCTTTGAGTTAGGTTGGCTAAATAACTGCTCCGCGGAGCCCTGTTGGGCGATTTTTCCACCATGCATAACCGCAAGTGTGTCAGCAAAGGCGAAAGCTTCTTCCTTCGAGTGGGTAACAAATACCGCAGATACCTGCTGATCTTTAATAATGCGACGTATATCTGCAATAAGCTCAAATCGTACTTGTGTATCAATATTCGAAAATGGCTCATCAAGTAATAATAAGCTTGGCTTATAAGCAAGAGCACGAGCAATCGCGACTCGTTGCTGCTGACCACCTGAAAGTTGATGAGGGTAACGCCCAGCACAACCATCTAATTTAACAAGGCTGAGCATTTCGTCCACGCGCTCACGCTTTTGTGCTTTGCTCATATTACTGAGGCCAAACGCAATGTTGTCACTAACCGTTAGATGAGGGAATAACGCATAGTCTTGAAACATCATGCCGATATTACGCTTTTCAGGTGCAACAAATAGTCCGCTATCATTGACCACATTTGAATCTATGCTCATATAGCCTTGCTCGGGCTGTAAAATCCCCGCGATTGCCTTTAAGGTGGTGGTTTTGCCACAGCCACTTGCGCCAAGCAAACAAACAATTTCATCTTGCTCAACATTAAGATTGAGTTCACTCAATACCTTAGTGCCATTGTACTGATAAGCTAGGTCTTGAATTATCAAATGACTCATGAGTGATTTTGCTCCATCGAACGATTAACGAAATACAAAGGAATTAACCCAACTAACACGATAAACAAAGCTGAAATAGACGCAAGCTCTAACTGCTCATCACTAACATACTGAAAAACATGGGTCGCAAGCGTTTCAAAATTAAAAGGCCGAAGTAATAAAGCAGCTGGCAACTCTTTCATGCACTCAATAAATACTAACAAACCAGCAGTAAGAATCCCTCGTTTTAACAACGGTAAATGTACCCGCCATAAGGTTTGTAAGGGTCCTTTGCCCATTGATTGACTAGCCATATCTAGCGATGGACTAATACGCAGAAAGCTACTTTCAAGCGCACCATGCGCAATCGCATAAAAACGCACAACATAAGCAAAGATCATGGCAAATAAAGTGCCACTCAAAAGTAACCCAGGCGATAAACCAAAAGGCTCAAGCCAGTTATTTAATGCATCATCTAGCTGAGTTAATGGGAGTAATACGGCAATGGCCAACACTGTACCTGGCAAGGCATAACCTGTACTTGCTAAACGTCCAGGAAGTAAAGAGTAAGCTTGTTTAGCAATTCGCTGATAAAACAATACCAACAAGCTCAATAGGATGGTTGCAATACTCACCACAACAGCGACTTTAAAACTCTGCCAAGCGTAATTAAAAAATGCCCCATTCCATGCTTCATCGGAATACGCAATGGCGTACTTAATTAACACCCCAACAGGCAGTATAAAAGCAAGTAACAGAACTAACATGCAAGCTAAGCTTGCAGCCCATGCAGCACAGCCTTTTAAGCGATATAATGTTGCGCTGTTGATACTTGACTGACGTTCATATACAGCTTGATTACGTCGGCTAAAGCGCTCCACCATGATGGTTAAAAACAAAATGAGTAGCATAATGCCAGAGATTTTCGCTGCAGCCGTCAATGAGTAATAGCCAAGCCAAGTATCGTAAACAGCAGTCGTTAATGTACTCACCGCAAAATAATTAACGGTGGCAAAGTCAGCCATTGCTTCCATGCTGATTAATGTTATTCCTGCCACAATAGCCCCTCGACCAAGGGGCAAACTAACTCTTAAGAAACTTTTAAATGGCGATAACCCCATCAACTGACTAGCTTGTACTAATTTAAAAGACTGCTCTCTAAGCGCTGTTTTAAAAATAAGGAATAAGTATGGATAGAGTACCAGAGCAATCATAATAATGGCCCCGGTTAACGTACGAATATCAAAAAACCAATAATCATCTGGTGATTGCCAACCAAACCACTCTCTTAGCGCTATTTGAATTGGCCCAGCATAATCAAGTAAGTCAGTATACACATAAGCTATGAGGTACGTTGGCATTGCTAATGGCAGCATTAAAGCCCACTCAAACTGCTTACGTCCCGGAAAATCACAATAGGCAGTTAACCAAGCTAACGGTAAAGCAATAACGCAGCTTAATAGTCCCACTCCGACAATGAGTAATAGCGTATTACGGGTATAATCCCAAAGCACCGTGTCAAATAGGTGCTGAAATACGTCTGAATCCCCTTGCAGAGATTCAAATAACAAAAAGCCTAATGGCGTAACAAGCAACAGGCCAATAAGCCAGGCTATAAGCTGCCAACGCGACAGCGAAAACTTCACATGCATAAGTGGATTAATACCAGATAAAATAAAAGCTGTTAAAAAACAGCTTTTATAAAACGAGGTGTGTTCTCGTTATAAATCAAATTTTACTTCGTCAATTAGCTTCAGTGCCACAGGGCGATATTTGCTGATCTCATCAAGAGGAAGACTGTCTTCTTTAAATTCCCCCCATGATGCAACCATCTCAGATAATGCAACCCCTTGCTTTACTGGGTATTCCATATTAACTGAAGCATACATATTTTGCGCCTTATTGTCGGTCATATACTCAATCAGTTTCAAGGCATTTTCAGGGTTTTTAGCGTAACGGGTCATAACAACGCCCGATACGTTAATATGAGAACCACGGTTAGTTTGATTAGGGAAGTTAATATAAACAGCTTCTGCCCAAGACTTTTGCTGCTCATCTTGCAGCATTTTACCGAAATAGTAGCTGTTGCCTAACGCCAGATCACATAAGCCTTCTTTCACAGCTTTTACTTGTGCTCTGTCATTACCTTGCGGCTTACGCGCTAAATTAGCTTTAACACCTTCTAGCCATTGCTTAGTTTTTACTTCGCCATGGTGAGCAACCATCGAAGCAACTAAACCTAAATTGTATGGGTGTTTGCCTGAGCGCGTGCAAATTTTGCCTTTGTACTTTGGATCGGCTAAATCTTCATATGTTAACTCAGAAAGAGCACCAATACGCTCTTTTGCAGAGTATACATTACGTACACGTTTAGTAAGCGCTATCCACTGACCATCCGCATCGCGAAAGGTGCTTGGCACATTCGCATTTACCACATCACTATTAATTGATTGTGTTAAACCTAAATCTTCTAATTGAATAAGTGCACTAAAATTTGAGGTTAATACTAAATCAGCTTTACTGTGCTTGCCTTCACGCTTTACACGCTCAATCAGACCTTTTTTCGCAAATACCACATTAGTTTTAATGCCAGTTTGCTTAGTGAAATCATCCAAAATAGGCTGAATTAAGAATGGCTGGCGAAACGAGTAAATATTTACTACGTCTGCAGCAAATGCCGGCACGCTCAATAATGCGCTAACTAATACTAAGGCTGTTTTCTTCATTTTATAGCACCTAAATAATAACAATTATCAAAATATTTTACCTAGAGTTAGCGCAAAGTGCACCCGTTTAAACTCATATTTCAATCAACCTAGCTGCCATTTAGGAATTTACATGTAAGAGATGTCTCACCTATATGGCAGCAATTGAGTAAAAAGCACCAGAAAACACTGCCAAAAAACACATAACCAATTGAAATTTAATAATATATATTAAATGACAATAAAATAACCAATAGATTAAGTAGGATTTTGACCTACTCAGCTTTGACCATTTCTCTATAATTATTTACATCAACTAAGCAAGAAGCTTAATGAGTAGATGGATAAGGAAGCATTACTCATAAAACCGCGGAATAAGGTTCATTTGGAGAATAAGGAATTAAGGACAGGCTCAGGAAGAGTAACGCAAAGGAGTGACAACCTACGGACAGCATCAGGATGATGTGGAATGGAATAACAGCAGAATGTTGTTATACAGGAAGTTAAAAAAGTGGAACAAAGGACAGGCCGTTAGGGCATCGCAACGGATTTGCAAATAAAAGGATAGTGTCTGGATGACACGTAAGGGAAGGGTAAAGTAATTACCAGCAAGGATGTAATGGACTTACAAGGAAACAAGGCGGGATTGCCTTATATTACACAGAACCAATAAGTAAAGTGTAATCGCATGGAGTGGCAAAGTTTAGGGAGTTGATTAGATTCAATTGCAGGATGCAAAAAATTAAGAAGATTCCGCAAGCGCGACTAGAGATAGTTCGCGCTTTTCTTTTATCCAAAGGGAACTACTCTGGACGCCCTTTATTTCTCTTACCAAGCAAGTATGCATCTCTGAACTTAAAAAAATGTTCCTCTAGCTTTTTCGTAGCATCCATTTCACCAGCTAGCTCAAGCACCATAATAGCAACCTCAGCGGTGCCTAATTGATGCTCATGTGGGGCAACACGCAATCGATAATCTGAGAGCTTTTCAGGCGTAATAGAAAGCACAGGTAAGTTATCTAGATAAGGGCTTTTACGGATCATTTTCTTTGCTTCGCGCCATGTACCGTCTAAAAAGATAAACAATGGACGTTTACCATCCTCAGGCACTACTTCAGTGATCACACGGGTTTCATCTTCAACATCACTAGCAGGAAAAATAACCATAGGCTGATACTGTGGATCTGCTAACAAGCTTAACAAAGCATCATCTGGGTTCGTTCTATCCCATTTAAAAGCGTGGTTATCTGGAACGATCTCAGCAATTAAACGCCCAGTATTAGATGGCTTAAAACTCTCATTGTGATACATAAGTAAGCAGACCGCCGATTCACACTCAGCCTGCTCTACTCCTTCGCAGATACAATAATGCTCAGCTAATAAACAGCGCTCACAACGCGTTAATTTAGCTCCTCGCGCTTTAAATTCACGACGAGACTCAGCCATTTGTAAAGCACGAAGTACTAACACGGAGTTATTTGAGATAGTAGCCACTGTATTTACCAGAAAATTGAACGGCGCGTATTGTAGCTAAAAATAAGGGGAATAGATATTAGTCTGAGTGGTTTGTTTTAGCTCTAAACTAAAACAAAAAACCCAGCAGAAGCTGGGTTTTTAAGCTATTCGTCAAAAGAACTTACTTCTTTTTAACTGCTTTTTTATTTGGAAGGTCAGTGATTGAACCTTCGAAGATTTCAGCAGCTAGACCGATTGATTCGTTTAACGTTGGGTGAGCGTGAATAGTTAACGCTAGGTCTTCACCGTCTGCGCCCATTTCAACTGCTAGGCCGATTTCGCCTAACATTTCACCTGCGTTGATACCAACCATAGCACCACCGATAACACGACCTGAGTCTTTATCGAAGATTAGCTTAGTTTGACCTTCAGTACGTGCAGAAGCAATCGCACGACCAGAAGCTGCCCAAGGGAATACTGCAGTTTCGATGCTTAAACCTTGCTCTTTAGCTTCTTTCTCTGTTACACCAACCCATGCAATTTCAGGATCTGTGTATGCGATTGAAGGAATGCACTTAGGATCGAAGAAATGTTTCTGGCCAGAAATAACTTCTGCAGCAACGTGAGCTTCGTGAACCGCTTTGTGCGCAAGCATTGGTTGACCAACGATATCACCGATAGCGAAGATGTGATCAACGTTTGTTTTAAGCTGTTTATCAACATTGATGAAACCACGCTCATCAACGTTAACGCCCGCTTTGTCAGCGTCAAGTAATTTACCGTTAGGTGTACGACCCACAGCAACAAGTACTTTGTCGTAACGTACTGCGTCAGCCGGTGCGTTTTTACCTTCGAATGAAACGTATAGACCGTCTTCTTTCGCTTCAACGCCAACAACTTTAGTAGAAAGCATTACGTTGAACTTGTTCTTAACGTATTTTTGGTAAATCTTAATAACGTCTTTATCAGCTGCTGGTACTAATTGATCAGCAAACTCAACTACGTCGATTTCAGAACCTAGCGCACGGTATACAGTACCCATCTCAAGACCGATGATACCACCACCTAAAACAAGTAGTTTCTCAGGAACGTCTTTAAGCTCTAAAGCACCCGTTGAATCAATTACACGGTCATCTTCAGGGATGAAAGGTAAGTTAACAGGTTGAGAGCCTGCAGCAATAATAGCATTATCAAAAGTGATCGTTGTTGTACCGTCTTCACCTTCAACAGCAAGGGTGTTGCTACCAGTGAATTTACCGTAGCCGCTAACTACTTTCACTTTACGCATTTTAGCCATGCCGTCTAGGCCGCCAGTTAATTGGCCGATTACAGACTCTTTCCAATCACGGATTTTGTCTAGGTCGATTTCAGGCTTACCAAAAGTAACGCCGTGAGATGACATTTCAGCTGCGTCATCAATCACTTTAGCTACGTGTAAAAGTGCTTTTGAAGGAATACAACCCACATTTAGACATACACCGCCTAACGTGTTGCGAGATTCTACTAATGTAACTTCTAAGCCCAAGTCAGCAGCACGGAAAGCCGCAGAATAACCACCAGGACCACCGCCTAGTACAACAACTTGAGTTTTTAATTCGTTGCTCATGCTATTACCTTAAATGTTTGAACGGGACACTGCCCTTAAGTTTAACTGCCATGTTTCTGCAAGGCAGAAAGGGAGAGCAGATATCTATACCAAGATTGTTCTATGGCAAAGATTGTATCATTGCCAATGGTAAAAATCCCAGCAAAAAACAACTTGCTGGGATTTGATTCTTATAAATTATGAAACGATTACATCACCAATTGACGGATATCGCTCATATAGCTTGCTAGTGTCACAGTAAAGCGTGCCGCTAGTGCACCGTCAATAACCCTATGGTCGTATGACATTGATAATGGAACCATTAATTTAGGCTCAAACTCTTTGCCATTCCACTTAGGCTTCATTTCTGATTTAGATACACCTAAGATAGCAACTTCTGGCGCATTCACAATTGGTGTGAACGCTGTACCACCGATACCACCGAGGCTTGAGATTGTGAAACAACCGCCTTGCATATCAGATGAAGTTAATTTGCCTTCACGTGCTTTCTTAGAAATATCCATCAATTCGCGAGAAAGCTCAATGATGCCTTTCTTATCAACATCTTTGAAAACAGGAACAACTAAGCCATTTGGCGTATCAACTGCAACACCAATGTTGATGTACTTCTTCAAGATTAAGCTTTCGCCGTCTTCAGATAGAGAAGAGTTAAACGTTGGGAATTCAGCAAGTGCTTTCGCAGCAGCTTTCATTACGAACACAAGCGGCGTGATTTTAACACCTAGCTTTTTCTTCTCTGCAAGGGCATTTTGCTCTTTACGGAATGCTTCTAGGCTTGTGATATCCGCTTCATCAAACTGTGTAACATGTGGGATTTGTACCCAGTTACGGTGTAAGTTAGCACCAGATAGCTTCTGAATACGAGAAAGTTTCTTCTCTTCGATCTCACCAAACTTAGCAAAGTCTACTTTCGGCCAAGGAATAAGACCTAACTCACCGCCACCGGCATTACCTTTACCTGCAGAAAGCTGACCTGACTCAACTTTCTTCACAAGGTCTTTCACGTAGTTTTGTACGTCTTCTTTCACAACACGATTCTTACGACCCGTGCCTTTTACGTTTGCTAAGTTAATACCAAACTCACGCGCTAAACGACGTACAACTGGCGATGCATGTGCATAGGCTTTGTTATCTGCAAAACCTTCGTTGCTTGCAGGTGCTGATGCAGGCTTTTCAGCCGCAGGCGCTTTTGCTGCAGGTGCAGGAGCTGATGCCGCTGCAGCTGGTGCACTACCCGCTACTTCAAATACAAAGATAAGTGAGCCAGTTGATACTTTATCCCCAGCTGCTACTTTGATTTCTTTAACAGTACCGGCAAATGGTGCTGGTACTTCCATTGATGCTTTATCGCCTTCAACGTTTAAGATTGATTGATCTTCTTCAACCTTATCGCCAACAGCAACCATCACTTCGGTTACTTCTACTTCATCACCACCAATATCAGGCACATTTACTTCTTTAGTGCTTGATTCAGCTGGAGCCGCTTCAGCTGGAGCTGATTCTGCAGCTGGTGCTTCTGAGCCACTTGATGCAGTTTCAAACACAAAGATTAAAGAGCCCGTTTTTACTTTATCGCCAGTCGCGATTTTGATCTCTTTTACAGTCCCTGCGATTGGCGCTGGTACTTCCATTGACGCTTTATCGCCTTCAACGCTTAATAAAGATTGCTCTTCTTCAACCGTGTCACCTACCGCAACCATGATTTCAGTTACTTCAACTTCATCATCGCCGATATCTGGTACAGTGACTTCTTGTGTAGCTGAACCTGAAGATTGCTGAGCAGGTTCTGCTTTAGCAGCTTCTTTTGTTTCAGAAGGTGCAGAAGCTTGCTCTTCACCTTCGAAGATCATGATAAGTGAACCTGTGGTTACTGTATCACCTTCAGCTACTTTAATTTCTTTAACCGTACCTGCTTGTGCAGCAGGTACTTCCATTGATGCTTTGTCGCCTTCAACCGTTAGTAACGATTGGTCAACCTCAACCTTATCGCCAACGCTAACAAGGATTTCGGTTACTTCAACTTCATCGCCACCGATATCTGGTACATTAATTTCAATACTCATTGGAACCTCTTATGCGTATAGCGGGTTAACTTTGTTTGTGTCGATGTCAAATTTCTTGATTGCTTCAACAACCACTGACTTCTCAACTTCACCACGTTTAGCAAGCTCAGATAGTGTTGCAACCACAACATAACCAGCATTCACTTCGAAGTGACGACGCAAGTTTTCACGGCTATCAGAACGACCGTAACCATCAGTACCCAACACTTTATAGTTGCTGCTTGGTACAAATGAACGAACTTGCTCAGCATAGTTCTTCATATAGTCTGTTGCAGCTACAGTCACGGCATCTGTTAATGCGTTGGTGATGTAAGCAGTCTTCTGTTCTGCTTCAGGGTTAAGCATGTTGAAACGCTCAGCATCTTGACCGTCACGTGTTAACTCATTGAATGAAGTTACAGAGAATACATCAGAACCAATGCCATACTCTTCGCTCAGGATTTGTGCTGCTTTACGCACTTCCATCATGATAGTACCTGAACCTAGTAACTGTACTTTTGCTTTCTCGCCAGCCACAGTTTCAAGTTTGTAGATACCTTTACGAATACCTTCTTCAGCGCCTTCAGGCATAGCTGGTTGATGGTAGTTTTCGTTCATTAGCGTTAGGTAATAGAACACGTTTTCTTGGTCTTCACCGTACATGCGACGGATACCGTCTTGCATGATTACCGCTACTTCGTATGCGAATGTCGGGTCATAAGAAATACAGTTAGGAACCGTGTTAGCAAGAATGTGGCTGTGACCATCTTCGTGCTGTAAACCTTCACCGTTTAGCGTTGTACGACCTGCAGTAGCACCTAGTAAGAAACCACGAGCTTGTTGGTCACCAGCCATCCACGCCATATCACCTACACGTTGGAAACCAAACATTGAGTAGTAGATGTAGAATGGGATCATTGGTAAATCGTTAGTGCTGTATGATGTTGCAGCAGCAACCCATGATGACATTGCACCTAACTCGTTGATACCTTCTTGTAGTACTTGACCTGATGTAGCTTCTTTATAGTAAGAAACGATATCACGGTCTTGAGGTGTGTAGTTTTGGCCATGCGGGTTATAAATACCAATTTGACGGAATAAACCTTCCATACCAAAGGTACGTGCTTCATCGGCGATAATAGGAACGATGTTTTTACCAATGCCTTTATCTTTTAGTAACACGTTAAGTGCACGTACAAAGCCCATTGTTGTAGAGATGTCACGTTTTTGCTCTTCAAGTAGCGGCTTGAACGCGTCAACTTCTGGCAATGTTAGGCTTTCAGAAAACTTTGGAATACGCTTAGGCGTGTAACCTTGTAGCGCTTCACGGCGTGCATGAAGGTACTTATACTCTTCAGAGCCTTCTTCAAGAGTTAAGTATGGTAAGTCTTTAATTTCTTCGTCTGAAACTAAGTCTTGTAGACCTAAACGTGAACGTAAGTGTTCAACATGGGTCATATCCATTTTCTTAACTTGGTGTGCGATGTTTTTACCTTCAGCAGCGTCACCCATGCCGTAACCTTTTACAGTTTTCGCTAGGATTACTGTTGGACGATCTTTGGTTTCTTCCGCTTTTTTGAATGCAGCGTAAAGTTTTGATGGCTCATGGCCGCCACGCTTAAGCGCGAAGATCTCTTCATCAGTCATATCAGCAACAAGCGCTGCTGTTTCAGGGTAACGACCAAAGAAGTGCTCACGTACGTACGCACCATCTTTTGCTTTATATGTTTGGTAATCACCGTCAATGGTTTCGTTCATTAACTGAAGCAATTTACCTGTTGTATCTTTAGCTAGTAAGATATCCCAACCGCTACCCCATACAACTTTAATTACGTTCCAGCCAGCACCTTTGAATAGGCCTTCAAGCTCTTGAATGATCTTACCGTTACCCATTACTGGGCCATCTAAACGCTGTAAGTTACAGTTGATTAGGTAACATAGATTATCTAATTTCTCACGAGCTGCGAATGAGATTGCACCGCGTGATTCTGGCTCATCCATCTCACCATCGCCTAAGAAAGCGTATACACGTTGGTTTTTAGTATCTTTTAAGCCACGACCATCTAAATATTTTAAGAAACGAGCTTGGTAGATTGATGCAATTGGACCAAGACCCATCGATACTGTAGGGAACTGCCAAAACTCAGGCATTAATTTAGGGTGTGGGTATGAAGGAAGACCGTTACCATCAACTTCTTGACGGAAGTTATCAAGCTGCTCAGCTGTTAAACGACCTTCAACGAATGCACGAGCATAAATACCAGGAGAGATGTGGCCTTGGTAATAAACTAAGTCACCGCCATCTACATCGTTTGGTGCTTTAAAGAAGTGGTTAAAACATACTTCATAGAATGCAGCTGAAGACTGGTAAGAAGCCATATGGCCGCCTAAGTCTAGATCTTTTTTCGACGCACGTAATACGATCATGATCGCATTCCAACGGATAATTGAACGAATACGACGTTCAATGTTTACGTCACCTGGGTAAGCAGGTTCTTGATCTACCGGAATGGTATTAACGTAGTTAGTGGTTGTGCCAGTAGGCATATCAACACCGTCTAAACGGGCTTGCTCTAACACTTGCTCTAGTAAGAATTGAGCACGTTCAACACCTTCTTCACGCACAACAGACTCAAGGGCTTGTAACCACTCTTGTGTTTCTAGCGCGTCTACGTCAATTTTATTGACTTCAGACATATGGAGGTTTCCTTATGTTTAAAATACTAATTATTTTAATAAATCTTAAAATTAAGTTGTTAACTAAACTTAGCTAATCACTTGCTTAATGTTGTTTGGTGCGTCTTAAACTACGTTCAATCCGCGAATGCTCTTTGCCAGCCTCAAGTAAGGCTTCTTCGATAAAGGCTAAGTGAGCATTACTAGCAAGACGAGCTTGCTCTGGGTTTCCTTCAATAACCGCATCCATCAACAGTCGTCTATGTTCTGCGAGCTGTTGGCTGATCTGTGGTTTTTTTAACAGTACAGTTAAATTCTGTAATACATTTTGCTCAAGCAATGCCTGCATGCCACGTACTAAATGTAGTAACACAACGTTATGAGATGCTTCTGCCACACTAAAATGAAATGCGTTAATTGCTTTTGCTTTTTGCACAAGGTCGTCATTAACGAGCGCAATATTGTCAAAGCTTTGTTTTACTTTTTTAAAGTCATTTGTCGTACCGCGCATAGCCGCATAGTATGCAGCAATTCCTTCAAGGGCATGACGAAATTCTAGTAAATCAAATTGTGACTCTGGATGCTTACTAATCAAATCAAAAAGCGGATCAGTGAGCCCCTCTTCAAGCTGATTTTTTACAAACGTTCCACCGCCTTGGCGACGCGTTACTAATCCCTTGGCTTCAAGTTTTTGAATTGCCTCTCGTAATGATGGTCGCGATACTTCAAATTGTTTCGCTAATTCACGTTCAGGAGGCAGCTTTTCGCCTGGCGCTAACGACCCCTCAAGAATCATATTCTCAAGTTGTTGTAAAATTACATCAGATAACTTTGCTGCTTTAATCTTTAAAGACATTTATTAACGTCCGCATTATTATGCGCTAACCCCATAAATATCGGGTACTTAGCCTTGTGCTTTGACCAAAAAGGTAAATTGGTCATACCAAATTTATCGCATACGTTATCAAAAACCCGAATTTCTGTCAATTTCACTACACTCAGCGCCCGGTTACACCCTAACGCAATTCGTCTAAAGATTAAACAGTATGGATTAAAGTGGCTTTTTCTAAAGGAAAAAACAATAAAAAATAAATGGTCAGACCAGATTAGACAACTGAGCTGTTAGAGGTCAGGTTTTAGATGTTAGTTGAATTGAGTAGCTTTGTAGCAGCGGGTTTACCCCGCGACAAAACTCGTACACACCTATAAATCAAAACGCGATATAAAATCGCGCCTACGCCAAGCCACCAAACAGGGTTAACGCTGCAATGATCACTAAAAAGAACAAGACATTTCTTTTTACAAGCTTCATCATGCAAGTGGCTTCATAAGTACAGCCAAAATGTTGTTGCTCGATTTGCTCAGCGGCAAGAGCGGTTTGCGTAACAACTTTTCGGTTACTCACTGAAAAGTCGAGCACATACTTCAGCCAACAACTAGTACCTTTATTAAAGTTACCAATCACTAAATAACCAAAGCTCGCAACCCGTGCTGGTAACCAGTCAAGCCAGAACAATAAACTATGGATTAGTTTAAAACGCTTAGCGTAGGGAACATGGTGATCATCTCTTACTTTGTCAGCAAAAGTACGAACCAGCGCATAAAGAACCGCACCAGGTACACCTAAAACCACAAACCAAAAAATAACGGCACAATAAAAGCGAAAATTTAACCAAGCTAAAGTTTGGCCAAAGGTCTCACCAAGCGGCTCATCTTCTGTTTTCTTTTGGCCCATTTGTAATGCATATAAGGTAGCCGCTTCTTGATCGTTTCGTGTTAAGGCATTTAAGTAAGACTTATACAAAGCACGTTGCTTAGCACAGCCAAAACAAACCAGCAGCACAGCAACATTCACAGCCAACTGCCAGATAATAAAATCAGAGAGTTGATAAACTAACCCCGCGGCAAGTACAGGTAACATTAACCATATCAAAAAACCAATTGGCGAATTAAACAACCCCTTTTCTGACAGTTGCTTTTGCGAATGCTTTAAATAGGTATTGGCATAAAAACCGATTTGCCAGTAATCAGCTCGAGCTCCTAAACGCTCAATCACCAAAGCAATAATTATTGAAATTAAGATCATGCTTTTACCTATATCCTTTCAACTAAAACACTAAATCAAAATAGTACTGCCAATCAAAACTACTACCCGGATCAGTTTTTCTGCCGGGAGCAATATCACAATGGCCAACAATGCGTGAACGGTTTATTGCAGGATACTTATCCATTAACGCCTTAGTCACTAAGTGTAATGCATTATATTGTGCTTGGGTATACGCTTGCGTATCTGTGCCTTCAAGCTCAATGCCCACACTAAAGTCATTACACTGCTCTCTGCCTTCAAACATTGAGATACCCGCATGCCAAGCTCGCTTCTCAAAAGGCACGTACTGAATAATTTCACCCGTGCGACGAATAAAGCAATGAGCAGACACTCTTAACCCTTTTAAATCAACAAAGGTTTCATGTGCCGTACAATCAATTGCCCCCATAAATAAATCATCAACATAGGGCGTTGCAAACTGCCCCGCTGGCAATGAGATATTATGAATAACAAGTAATGATACTTCGTTTTCAGGGCGCTCATCAAAATGTGTACAAGGCCTTTGTAACACATTGTTTAATTGCCCTAATTCATTTATATGCATATTAAAAACTAACGATGACAATAAAGTTAAATAGTGTAAAGGGTTAAAAACTCAGGGTCTAGTTGCTTTAATTTACTCGCTTAAAGTGAGGCTAAGGTTACATAAATGTGGGCAATCTTTGTCTTCTATTAAGTAGTTAAACATAGTAAAATTTCGCCAATTTATTAATAAACAATGAGCTTTTGACATGTCAGTCCCTCACACTTTAATTAGCCAACTGGTAAAACTTGCCCTTGATGAAGATTTAGATTACCAAAGCGCAAATGACGGTGATATTACCGCGCAACTAATTCCAGAAAACGAGCTAGCCAATGCCAAGGTAATTACCCGTGAAGACTGTGTATTTTGTGGTAAAGACATTATTTTAGAAGTATTTAACCAAGTCGACCCTTCAGTAAAAGTTGAGGTACTAGTAAATGACGGCGACAGAGTCACAGCAAATTCTACGCTCTTCACTGCATCTGGCTCAGCTCGGGCTATTTTAACTGCAGAGCGAACTGCCCTTAACTTTGTACAAACCCTCTGTGGTACAGCAACAACAACCGCTCATTATGTAAAAGAACTTGAAGGCACGACCACGCAACTACTCGATACGCGCAAAACCATTCCAGGCTTACGTGCCCTACAAAAATATGCTGTAAAGTGTGGTGGCGGCGCGAATCATCGCATCGGCTTGTTTGATGCCTTCCTAATTAAGGAAAACCACATTGCTGCCTGTGGTGGAATTGATAAAGCCGTCGCTCAAGCTAAAATCAACCACCCCACAAAGCCAGTTGAAGTGGAAGTGGAATCACTTGATGAGCTTGAACAAGCCATCACAGCAGGCGCTGATATCATCATGCTTGATAACTTTACCGTAGAGCAAATTCAACAAGCAGTCGTGCTTACAGATAAGCGCGCAAAGCTTGAGGTATCTGGCAACATGACACTTGAAACCTTAAAAGCCTATTCACAGGCAGGTGTAGACTTTATTTCAAGTGGTGCACTTACAAAAAACTTACAATCAATCGACCTTTCAATGAGATTTAACGGCTAAAACTCTCCTTTACGTATTTAATGCTTTACCTAATTCATTGACAAGAAATTAAAAAAAGCATTAAATACGTAAAAAGCCTGAGCTAGTAACAAAAAACCAACATTCATTCAGCGTTTTTAATTATTTTGTATACCCATGTCCTGAACCTACACAAGATTGCAATCAATTCAATAAGTTCCTAAAGAGATGCGGTGTTTATAAATAGTACAAAGAACTAGATCTAAGCTTATTTTACATCAAACAAAGGTAGGAAAGTTCTGAAAAACTGCTTATTGAACAGGAAAATGGCTTCCAAAAAAGCTTAATAATGCTAAAGTAATTTTATGAACTCTGAACATAGGACGTTCATGAAAAACTTTTTTAATAATCAAGCTTTACTCAAATTTATTTTAAGTAAAACTGTAAGATTTATCCTGTAAATTGAGCCTTGGTTTTACAATGCTGAAGTTACAGCTAAACTTACAAAAAACATATCCTTTAGGAGAGGAAGAAAATGACACAACAAAAGCAACAGGGTTTCACCCTAATTGAATTAATGATTGTAATTGCAATCATCGGTATCCTTGCAGCTATCGCACTACCGCAATACCAAACTTACACTAAAAAAGCACGCTTCTCTGAAGTAGTTTTAGCTGCATCTTCAGCTAAAGGTCTTGTGGATGTATGCTACCAGACACGTGGTGCTGGTGATTTAACCAAGTGTGACACAGCTGAAGAAATAGGATTAGATGCGACTGGTGCAGCAGCAGGTGAACATGTTGATACTGTTACTATAGCACCAACTACAGCAGCTATAACTGCAAAAGGTAAAGCAACAGTTGACAGTGCGACTTACATTCTTACCCCTAAGGAAGTTAGCGGAACATTAACTTGGGCCCAAACAGGGACATGTATCAAAGAAGGCGTTTGTTAATACACTCCCAAATGAACAAGTCCAATGGCTTTACATTAATAGAGTTAATGGTAACGGTGGCAATATTAGGCTTACTGCTATCATTGGCTCTTCCTGCTTACAATAATCACTTCAAACGATCAAAATTTACTGAAGTTGTGCTCACCAGTAATGCTGTTCAAAGAGCAGTTGAAATTTGCTACCACAGGCATGTTGATTTATCTAAATGCGATAGTTTTACTAAGCTAGGCCGTAAAAAAACTGACTTCACTTCTCCTAAGCATGTAGCGAACATTGAAATCACGAATTCGGGTAGTTTTATTATTACCTC
This sequence comes from Pseudoalteromonas apostichopi, assembly GCF_030297135.1. NCBI lineage: Bacteria > Pseudomonadati > Pseudomonadota > Gammaproteobacteria > Alteromonadales > Pseudoalteromonadaceae > Pseudoalteromonas > Pseudoalteromonas apostichopi. The sequence goes on along the minus strand of NZ_AP028065.1, from coordinate 2,354,073 downwards.
AACAGCAACTCCTGATGCATCTAAATCAAATGGTGATACTTATATAATGCAGGGGCAATTAACTGCAGGTCAATTATTATGGAAGTTGTCGCAAACAAGCACCTGTATTAGCGGTGGTACTTGTTAATAAAAGACCATACCATTTTCTGTATTTTCTAATTTAACAAGCCCTGATTTTGTAATCACTTCGCAAGGTGACTCTTTACATTCGTTCGATGCCGAAATTTCCACAAAATATTCGTACATTTCAATCGGTGGTATGGCATTTTTTATCATCATTTCGTAAAAAGCCCTTTCATTACTTTGCACTGTAGGCTCATTGAAGTGATATAAAGCTTCCTCATGTTTTGCTCTTCGATCTTCACTCTTAAGAACTGTGAAATAAGAATTCTGCCATTTAACTATATAGGCCAAACGTTGACCATCAATCTGAGTAATACCATAACCTAGCGATACAACTTGCATAATAAGAATACAACTAAAATTAATTGTATTTTCACGCTTCGATTTAAGGGGCGATAACAACCAAAAGTTAAATATTGGGCCTATGATAAGATCTATAGAAAGGATAATAACTGTAATACTTACTAAATCCGTGAGTAAATATCGCCCATTATCAAACCAGCTAAAGAAAAGCCAAGTAGCTACTAGGAGCAAAAAAAGTCCACCCACAAGAAAATGAATAAAACTCCAAACAAACTTTGTTCTGTAAACCTTTAATGTATTTTGCACTTTCTAAGACTCGAATCCTCTGAATCTTCGTATTTAAGCAAGATAACATCACCTTATCAATTGTTTCAGCCTCAAAAGGCCGCTACTATTAAGCTATTAAACATCAATCAGTAAAATATGGATTTACAATGAGTAAAGTTCAAGAAAAGCAATCTTTAGATACTTTTGAATGGGTTGGTGTAAGTGCTCGAGGCAAAAAATTAGAAGGTGAGCTTTCAGGACAAAGTATTGCATTGGTAAAAGCGCAGTTGCGAAAACAAGGTATTACACCTTCAAAAGTTAAACGCAAAGCAAAACCTTTGTTTGGTTCTCGCGTACAGAAAATCACCTCTAAGGATATCGCGCTAATTTCTAGGCAAATTGCAACTATGCTGACAGCTGGCGTACCACTTATACAATCTGTTGAAATGATTGCCTCTGGCGCGAAAAATAAAAGTGTTGCTAAGCTCATGGAAGGTATTGCTGATGATGTAAAAGCTGGTATTCCTCTCTCACAAGCGCTACGTAAACATCCTCGTTACTTTGATGATTTATATTGTGATTTAGTGGCATCTGGTGAGCAGTCAGGTGCCCTTGATAAAATTTATGACCGCGTCGCCCTTTATAAAGAAAAAGCAGAGGCTTTAAAATCAAAAATTAAAAAGGCCATGTTTTATCCCATTGCAATTCTTGTTGTTGCATTGATCGTAACGTCTATTCTTTTGATATTTGTGGTACCGCAATTCCAAGATATTTTTAATGGCTTTGGCGCTGAGTTACCAGCATTTACCCTCATGGTGATTGGTATCTCTGAATTTATGCAAGAATACTGGTGGATAATACTCATAATTATTGTGGCATTTGGCTATGCATACAAAGAAGCCTTATTCAGAAGCCAAAAGCTCAGAGACGCTAATGATAGAGCCATATTAAAACTGCCCGTTATCGGCATGATTTTAAATAAAGCGGCAGTTGCAAGGTATGCTCGCACTTTATCAACCACCTTTGCTGCCGGTGTGCCGCTGGTTGATGCGCTCGATTCTGCTGCGGGCGCATCGGGTAATGCAGTTTACCGCTATGCCATTTTAGAAATTAAAGCCGAAGTGAGCTCAGGTAATTTAATGAACTGGGCGATGCGTAATACTAAAATTTTCCCTGATATGGTCGTACAAATGGTGGCCATTGGTGAAGAGTCAGGCTCACTAGATGGTATGCTTGCCAAAGTAGCCACTATTTATGAACAAGAAGTCGATGATGCCGTTGATGGTTTAGCTAGCTTATTAGAGCCTTTAATTATGGTTGTTTTGGGCGTACTTGTAGGTGGATTAATTGTTGCTATGTACTTACCAATCTTCCAATTAGGATCGGTGATTTAAAATATAGCTGTAAGCAAAACTCTGAACGCTGATTGATAGCTTGCAAGATAAAATGAATAATAAGAATAGTTCAACACAGCGAAGTAAAATCGGCCTGTAAATGGCCAGAAGTTAGGTATTTTAATGGAAAACTTTTTTCTTGATATAACCACTGCGATGCAAACTCAGCAGTGGTTTTATTTTTTGACCGTCGGCTTAGTCAGCCTATGTATTGGTAGCTTTTTAAATGTGGTGATTTATCGTTTACCACTGATGATGAAAAGAGAATGGCAAACTGAATGCCGTGTCTTATTGGCCGGTGAGCTCAATTCAAAACAACAGACAGAACAAGCGCCATTTAATCTGGTAAAGCCAAATTCGACCTGCCCTAAATGCAAAGCACCGATCAAAGCTTGGCAAAATATCCCTGTGCTAAGTTGGTTATTATTAAAGGGTCGCTGTGCAAATTGTAAAACCGTTATATCTGTTCGTTACCCTATTGTTGAAATGCTTACAGCAGTTTTAAGTTTAATTGTTGCTGCTGTTTTTGGCCCAACGAAGCTTGCTCTTCTTTATATAGTGATTACTTGGGTTTTAGTCGCTTTAACCTTTATCGATATAGATCACATGTTGCTGCCTGACCAGCTAACCCTCCCATTGGTTTGGCTAGCGCTGATTGCCGCTACTATTGATATTACCATTGCCCCAACCGATGCCATAATAGGTGCCGCGGTTGGTTATTTAAGCTTATGGAGTGTCTACTGGTTATTTAAGCTTGCCACTGGTAAAGAAGGCATGGGTTATGGTGACTTTAAACTATTAGCCGTGTTCGGTGCGCTACTAGGTTGGCAAGATATATTAACCATAGTGCTATTATCAAGTGTCGTCGGTGCTATCATCGGCATTGCGCAAATCTTTATTCAAGGTAAGGACAAAACCACGCCAATCCCTTTTGGACCCTACCTTGCCATAGCAGGTTGGGTAACTTTGCTTTGGGGTCAGCAAATTCAAAGCTATTACTTTAACTATTTAGGTTACTAATTATGGCAAACTGGGTTTTAGGGTTAACCGGTGGTATTGGTTCAGGCAAAAGTGCAGTAAGCGCCATGTTTGAAGAGCTTGGTATTGAAGTTGTTGATGCCGATATCGTAGCCAGAGAAGTCGTCGAGCCAGGCTCTATTGGCCTCAAAAAAATTACTGAACATTTTGGTAATGAAATACTTACTAGCGAAGGCACGCTTGATCGTGCAAAACTAAGAACGATTATCTTTGCAAATGAATCAGAAAAGCAATGGCTAAACAGCTTATTACACCCACTTATTAGGGAGTCAATGATCACGCAATTAAAGCAAGCCACCAGCCAGTATGTCATCTTAGTTGCTCCCTTACTTTTTGAAAATGGCCTAGAAAAATACTGCGATCACACCTTACTAATTGATGTTCCGGTTGAAGTGCAAATAACAAGAACTACAGCTCGTGATAATGTATCTACTGAATTAGCTAAGCAAATCATAGCCTCACAAATGTCTAGAGCTGACAAGCAAAAAAAAGCAACGGATATATTAGATAACAACCGCCCTCTTGAAGAGGTAAAAATTGATGTGCTAAAGCTACATAAAAAGTACCTGCCACACTCGAACTAGGCTATTGATTTTGTTTATAGATTTTCATTAAACAAAGCCGACCCAAAACCAATACAAAAGTACCAGCAAGCATTCTAAATGACTGAGTTTATGGTGAAATTATTTTGCAATTTTTCCTAAATCAGACAAGACTGATGTAATAGCCTTACTTTTTCTGTTAGATTGTGGCAAATAAAGGATCAAACTAGGTGTTCAATGAATATAAACTCACCGCTACTTAGAAAATTTATTACACTCGGTCGTATTGATGCAGAGACCGTAAAATCAAAGCAGCGCGAATACAGCTCTACTGCCGAGCTTATTTCTAAAACATGTGGAATGGATGGGCATGAACTTGCGGAGCAATGTACAGACCTCTTTCGTGTGCCTTATTTTGATATAAGAGATTTTGATGTAGCGTATATTTCTGAAGAGCTTATTAAAGACAAACTCATTCGTGAACACCATATTCTGCCGTTAGTAAAAAAAGGCCGTAAGCTCTATATTGCCGCCTCAGATCCGACCGACTACGGTGCATTTGAAAACTTTGAATTTAGTACCGGTCTTTCATGCGAAGTGGTCGTTGTTGATTATCTTCAACTTGAAAACAAAATTGAGCAATTACTTGATGCTGCAGGAAGCTTGCATCTAAGTGAAAGCGAATTCAAAGAACTTGGGGATTTAGAATCAGAGAGCCCACAAAACTTAGCACCTAAAGATGAAGACAAAGACGATGCACCTATTATTGTTTACATCAATAAAATTTTGATGGATGCGATTAAAAAAGGTGCCTCGGATCTGCATTTTGAACCTTATGAACACCGCTACCGTGTGCGTTTCCGTATCGATGGTATTTTGCATGAAATGGCAAGCCCACCCAATAGCTTAGCCAGCCGTTTATCGGCGCGGATCAAGGTAATGTCACGACTTGATATCGCAGAAAAACGTAAACCTCAAGACGGCCGTATTAAGCTTAAAATTACTGAACGAAAAAGTATCGATTTCCGTGTCAGTACATTACCGACCCTTTGGGGCGAGAAAATCGTTATGCGTATTCTCGACTCATCAAGTGCTATGCTGGGTATCGATGTTCTTGGTTATGAACCAGAGCAGAAAAAGCTGTATATGGATGCACTTGATCAACCACAAGGCATGATCTTAGTAACGGGTCCTACTGGTTCTGGTAAAACAGTATCATTGTATACAGGTTTGAATATTCTCAACCAGCCAGAACGTAACATCAGTACAGCCGAAGATCCTGTTGAGATAAACCTTGAAGGGATTAACCAAGTACAGATTAATCCGAAAGCAGATATGACCTTTGCCAATGCATTAAAAGCCTTTTTACGACAAGATCCTGATGTGGTGATGGTTGGTGAGATCCGTGACCTTGAAACAGCTGAAATTGCTATTAAAGCGGCACAAACAGGTCACTTGGTATTATCTACCCTGCATACAAACTCAGCACCTGAAACCCTCACCCGTCTTTTGAACATGGGTGTACCAGCTTACAACGTAGCTAGCTCAATCAGCCTTATTATTGCTCAGCGTCTAGCGAGACGTCTTTGCCCTAAGTGTAAAACGCCAGAAACACTTCCTGAAGAAGAGCTGATTCGCCAAGGTTTTGATAAAGATAAGCTCAGTGAAGTCCAGTTATTTGCACCAAATGGTTGTGATAGTTGTACAGATGGCTATAAGGGTCGAGTTGGTGTTTACGAGGTAATGCAAATTACCCCTGAAATCGCGCAAATCATTATGCGTGGTGGTAATTCGCTAGAAATTGCTGAAGTAGCGCTTCGTTCAGGCTTTAATAATCTGCGTTTATCTGGTCTTAAAAAAGCTGCCGATGGAGTTACCTCATTGAAAGAAATAAACCGAGTAACGAGTTTTTAAAACAAATTCGTTACTGGATTATCAGCTAACTGTTCAGTAAGATCTGACTAAAGTGCTTATTTAAGAGTTATTCCATGCCAACAGTTGTAAACTGCCCAACATGTAAATCAAAAGTCGAATGGTCGGAGCAGAGTCCGCATCGCCCATTTTGTTCAAAACGCTGCCAGCTAATTGATTTAGGCGAGTGGTCGTTTGAAAATAATAAAATTTCTAGTCCTATCAACAATGCCAATGAGCTAAGCCAAGATATGATTGAAGACATCGAAGCGATGCTGGCTAAAAATGATGATGCATTCTTTAAAGAATAAAGTCTGATTGCAGTGTAATACAAAAAATGCGGCATTTGCCGCATTTTCATATACATTTACTTTTAACCTTCTGAACGCTCGCCTTTATTCAGGCCATAATGGCCCTTTTTGTGACCTTTTTTACGAAGGTGCTGTTTGATTTTTTGATAACTTTCGCGCTGCTCCGCATTCAAAACTTGCCAAACTGCATGGTCAGATTTCATTTTCAGCATTGCAAACTGCTGGCCTTTTTCTTGGCGAGCTTTAATCAGCTCCAATGCGGCATTTTCGTCAAATGCTTTCGTTGCTAATAACGCATCCATTTTCTCTTTGTGTGCTGCACGAGAGGCTTTCATTGCATCTTTATCACCGCGAAGTGCTGCAAATTGCGATTTTTGCTCAGCAAAAATCGCTTTTAGTTGCGTTTGCTGATCTTCGCTAAGTTGTAACTTATCAATGCCGCGCTCAGAAAGTAAAAAACGAGCCTGTGGGTTCATACCACGGTTAAAGTCACCTTTCGCCATTGCTGAAGTAGCACCTACACTGGCTGCTGCTAAACCACAAACAAGTACGAATTTAGAAAGCTTTTTTGAAATAGTCATAATCATTACCTTTTGTTGGGTTGTGCTCTACTGTCGTTTCCGACCAATGTGATAACTATATCTAACTCAATGCAAAGGAACGCAAACCAGTGTAAAGGTTGTGTAAAGATTCACCTTTACACAATTTAGTGAGTAAAATAGCCTTAAAGAAGTAAATAGCTAGGTGTCAAAATGAAACTATTGATGATCGACGACGATACAGGATTGTGTGAATTACTCAGCGAGTACTTATCAGCACAAGGTTTTACAGTAGAGTGTGTTCATGATGGTGCTGAGGGCCTAAAACAAGCTATTAAGCATAGCTATGAGCTCATATTGCTTGATGTTATGTTGCCATCTATGGATGGCTTTGAGGTGTTAAAACAATTAAGACAGCATAAGCTTACCCCTGTGATCATGCTAACCGCGAAAGGCGAAGACTTTGATCGCATCTTTGGTTTAGAACTGGGCGCAGATGATTATATTCCTAAGCCATTTAACCACAGAGAGCTGCTAGCCCGCGTTAAAGCAATAACCCGTCGTATAGAGCATATCAATAGCTTATCGAGTCAACATGCCAGCTCATTGAGTGTAAACAGTATCAATATCAATTTCGCAACGCGAGAGGCTTCGGTAAACGACATCGTACTGAGCCTAACAGGCACTGAATATGAAATTCTTACTATGCTCGTACAGCATGCAGGTGAAGTGATAAGTAAAGAACAAATAAGTGAGCAAGTCCTGGGTAGACGCCTCGCCCCTTTTGACCGCTCAATCGATATGCATGTGAGTAACATTCGTAAAAAGATTGCAGAACACGTGAGTAATGAACGGATCAAAACCATGCGTGGCAGTGGTTATGTATTAATACAAGGCGAATAATATGCAAACACCGAGCTGGCTAAAGCATCCCCGCCACTATTTATTTTTAAAAATCTTTGCCTGGTTTTGGGTTACTGTCATAGCCACTATCACTATATTGGTGTTTTTAAGCCAGTTAACGAGCAATGTAGGCAATGATGACCTGCGTGGACCGATGCTTAAAAATCTTGAGTACACCGCTAAAAGTATTGAACGCATAGTTGCTAAACACGGTAAATCTACTCAAGAGGTACTATCTCATCCGCGCTTATCCAAACATAAATTATTGTACTTAAATGGTGAGGTGCATGGTGTTGAGATGCTCAGCGAACCGGTATCCAAAGACATTGATTTGAGCTTGCTTAACTTTACCAAATATATGCGTCCGCAAATTATTTTTACCGATGAATATCAAGCCTATGGGCCTGTAGTATTGAATGTACCTGAAGGTAAATTTTATCTCTACGAGATTGATGAAAAACGCAAAAAACCGTTTTTTGTCAGCTTATGGCTGATGCCAATTTGGCTAAAACTACTCATTGCTTTAATTGCTTCATTAATGCTTAGTTTCTTCTTTAGCCGTAATTTAATTGCCCCTATTAATAGTCTAAAAGAAACCGCAAAAAAACTGGCTCATGGTGATTTAACTGCCCGTGCCGATGTATCCCCTACTCGTCAAGATGAGCTAGGTGTACTTGGCCGAGACTTTAATACCATGGCAGTGCAACTTGAGCAGCTTATTAGCGCCCAAAAGCGATTACTCGCAGATATTTCCCATGAACTACGCTCACCATTAACGCGTTTAAAAATGGCCACAGGACTTGCGCAAATGCAAGCCGATGACGCACAAAACGCTTATTTAGAACGCATTGAAAAAGAGGCAAATCAGCTCGATAAAATGATTGCTGATGTCCTCCAAGTATCTCGCTTAGAGGCTAAAAGCCAAACACTGGCGTTAAGTAAACAATCTCTGCAAGTGATTGTTGATCACGTACTAAACGATGCTAAATTTGAAGCCAAGCAAAATAATAAAGAGCTCATTGTCAATGGGGCACTAACAGCCGACATCAAATGTGACGAAACCTTAATTGCCAGCGCCCTCGAGAATGTTCTACGTAATGCGATTAAATACGCTGAGCACTCTATTTCAATAGGTTTAATTGAATCAGATGCTATCTACATCACTATTTGTGATGACGGTAAAGGGGTTGAAGAAAGTAACCTTGCAAGACTTTGTGAGCCTTTCTTTCGTCAAGAGCATTCCCGCGATAGGAGTACAGGTGGTACCGGTTTAGGTCTTGCAATTGCAAAGAATGCTATCTCAGTACATGATGGTACACTAACACTTGAAAACCAAGAGCACGGTGGACTTTGTGTAAACATCCGCCTTCCTTTTAAGAGTGAGTAAATGTTTTATAGCAGCGAAGCAAGCCTTGTCAGTAACATACCTAATATTAATAAGTTCTTTTCTGAGCAATTACAGCAAGACTTTCTGAGTACAGCTCATGGTAAGCTTTATTACGGTTATGCTATTCCTCGCCAAGCAAAAACCGCTGTTGTTATTAGTAGTGGTCGAATAGAGTCTTTGGTTAAATACAAAGAGTTGCTATGGGAACTATATCAAAATGGCTTTGCTGTTTTTAGTGTTGATCACCAAGGACAAGGCCGCTCTTATCGCCATTTAGAAAACACACATAAAGGCTATGTAAACCGCTTTACTGATTATGCTGATGACTTTGCTATGTTTATAGATACAGTAGTGAAGCAACACTGGCAAGGAAAACAAGTACTGCTCGGACACTCAATGGGGAGCGCCATTGCCTATGATTACCTGTCACGATATCAACATCAATTTTCGGGGGCATTTTTGTCAGCGCCCATGTTTGATATTTATACCAAAGGGACACCAAAGCCTGTAGCAAAACTGGCTGCTAAAATTGCATCTTTAATTGGTCTTAGCCACAGTTATGCATTTGGCCAAAGCGACTACTTACCGGTCGACTTTGCAGCCAATGAGCTAACCAGTAGTGAAATTCGCTATAAACTGTTCAGAGAGCTGTATGCTGCAGAAAATGATTTACAGTTAGGTGGGGTAACCTATGGTTGGCTCAATGCATCGTTTGATTTTATCGCCTCTTTAGTCGATAAAAAAGTCGATATTCCTTTGTTTATCGCCAGTGCTGAGCAAGATACAGTGGTCGATAACGCCGCTCAGTTTGCACTTACACATAAACAAAAACAGGCACAACTAAAAAGCTATGCTGGTGCACGCCACGAACTGTTATGTGAACGCGACGAGATAAGGCAGGCTGTACTCAGTGATTTTTATCAGTTTTGTGCTGCACTTTGACGTGTTTTATTAACCACTGAAAGCGGGTCTAGGTGCATGAGAATATCCATTTCACAATCAAAATGTGTTTGAATTAAGGCCTCTACTTCATCTGCAACTTGATGCGCCCTGATCAATGATAATGAATCTTCAAGCTCTAAATGCATCTGAATAAACTTAATTTTACCACCTTGGCGAGTACGGATATCATGGGCGCCAAACACGTCTTGATGACTATTCACAATCTCCAATATTTGTTGTTTCTCTTCATCAGGAAGCTCTTTATCCATTAAGTGGTCAGCACTTTCGCGAGCAATATCCCAGCTGTTATAAAGCAAATAAACAGCCACACCAATAGCAAACAATGGATCGGCATAAGCGACACCGTACTTAGCTAATACGATTGCCAGTAATACAGCCAAGTTTAAGATTAAATCGCCTTTATAATGAATAGAGTCTGCTTTTATCGCAATTGACTCAGTGTGATTAATCACTTTTGTTTGAACAAATACCACCACAAGCGTACAAACGATAGCAAAAATACTAACCCAAATACCGAGATCAGAGTGCTTTAAAATAACAGGGTTAAATAAGCGCTCAACAGCATGAAAAGCTAAGAAACAACCCGAGCCGGCAATAAAAGCGGCTTGTGCAAGCCCAGCTAACGCTTCAGCTTTGCCGTGACCAAAGCGATGATCATCATCAGCAGGACGTAATGCATAACCTAGGACTAAAAAGCTCATCAGTGATGCAGTGATATCCATTAACGAATCAGTCAATGAACCGAGCATCGAGGCTGAGCCTGATGCAAGCCAAGCCCAGCTTTTTGCCGCAATCATCAAACTCACCATTACAATGGTGACTAGACTGGCTGTTCTAACCCAAAACTCATAACTACGATGCTGCACAACAACTTACCTTCAGAGAGTAACTAGACTGAGTATATCATCTTTTCATTCTAGTTCGTGTATACTCAGCAGCAGATCTAATCCTTTTTAAATGAGATTCAAATGCTTGATATTGTGTTGTACCAACCAGAAATTCCACCGAACACGGGTAATATCATTCGCTTATGCGCGAACACGGGTTATGCGCTGCACCTAATTGAACCACTTGGTTTTGAGTGGGATGATAAACGGGTCAAACGTGCTGGTCTTGATTATCATGAATTTAGCCATGTACAGCGCCATGCGTCGTTTGAAGCATATCTTGAAAAGTGCCAGCCGAAAAAAGTCTATGCGTGTACCACTAAAGGCAGCCAATTTCACCACCAAGCGCAATACCAACCAGGCGATTGTTTAGTGTTTGGTCCAGAAACCCGCGGCCTACCTGATGAGCTCATTCAATCATTACCTAAAGAGCAGCGAGTTCGCATTCCGATGCAAAAAGATAGCCGTAGCATGAACTTATCTAACTCTGTGGCTGTATTTGTTTATGAGTCTTGGCGTCAACTGGGGTTTGTGAACGGTCAATAACTTATTGAAAAAACGCTCGTAATAAATATTTACTAATTGTTTAGCACGACCATTTTTTATGGACTAACCTAAATAGGTTAGTTTGTTCCCTAAAGATGGATTTTAATGCGCTTTTTCGCCCAAGTAGGCAGTATCATTTTGCTGATGCAGCACTTTTCTAGTGCTGCTTCTACTGCTGTTTCAAATCCCACTATCTCGCAAGCCCCAAACATAGCGCCCCTTTTACTGCTGATTCTTTTAGCTATTGTCATCCTTATTGGAGCGGTCATCTATTATCAAAGAAATCAAAAGATGACGCTATTGGATGCCCTACTCTCTCAGTCTAAAGATGGAATTTGGGTCAGCGATGAGCAGTTTCGGATCATAGAAATCAATAACGCATTTAGTGAAATATCGGGTTATAAAAAAAACGATGTACTTGGCAAAAAATTCAAAGCATTAACGCAAGCTGGTCGCGATAAGCAACTCGAAGAAATCATACAACAGGAGTTAAGTAATGACGGTTATTGGTCTGGCGAAATTTGGAATTTACGTAGAGATGGGCAACCCTACGCCATTGATTTGTGTATAACAAAAGTGACCACACCACGCTTTGCGAAAAGCTCTGTAAGATACGTTGGTATGTTTTCTGATGTGACAGCTCGTAAGAATAACGAGCGAGCTATGCTCAAGCTCACTACCAAAGACAGCATAACAGGCTTATCAAACCGCGCCATTTTTATAGAATCACTTGAAAAAGCAATTAAAGCCTGTAATGACACTTACCCAAGCCTGTTGATCATCTTTATCGACATAGACAATTTCAAAAAAATTAATGACTCACTGGGCCACACGATTGGCGATGTTCTGTTAAAAGAAGTCGCCTGTCGTTTAACCGACTCCCTAAATTCAGGCTTTACTATTGCAAGAATTGGTGCTGATGAATTCGCGGTACTGGTGCCGCCCTACCTATACTCTGGCAAAACGGTGTTCTTCGCCAAAAAGACCGCAGACATCGTACTACAACAATTTAAGACCCCTTTTATGTTAGATGGTTTTGAAACCTCGCTAACAGCGTGTTGTGGCCTTGCTATCTACCCAGACAATGCATACAACTGTGAAAACTTAATGCGCAGCGCAAATAGTGCCCTAAATCATGCTAAGAAAATGGGCCGTAATACTTATCAGTTTTTTGATAAAGACCGCCACACGCTCGACCCAACCGAATTAACCAAAGAAAGCGCTTTATTTAGAGCGATTACCAACAATGAGTTTGAGCTTTACTTTCAACCTAAGTTTGATGCTCAGCACAACCAATTGTACGGCTTTGAGGCTTTAGTTCGTTGGCCACAAGAGGATGGCAGCATCATTATTCCTGATGAGTTTATTCCTCTCGCAGAACAAAATGGGGCAATTATTCCGCTCACCCAATTACTGATGGAGCAACTTCTTAATCAGCTGGCTCAGTGGCGAAAGCAAAGCATTTCATTTGGTAATGTAGCTATTAATATTTCAGCCTTACACTTTCAACAAAGCAGCCTTATCGAAACGCTAATCGACAACTTGGCTAAATTTGACGTGCCTGCACATTGCTTAGAACTTGAAATCACTGAAAGCGCCATGATGGATAACCCTGAGTTTGCAGAACAGCAAATGAAACGGATTAAATCAATTGGTGTACATATCGCGCTTGATGACTTTGGCACTGGCCATTCATCGCTAAGTTACCTAAAGCGTTTTCCAATAGATACGCTCAAAATCGACAAGTCATTCGTAAAAGACATCGATAAGAATGAACAAGATCGCAATATCACTGCCACCATAGTGCGACTAGCTAAATATTTGGATATAAATGTGGTTGCTGAAGGAGTGGAAACTGAGGAGCAGGCCTATATGCTGCATATTATGGGTTGTCATTTCCAGCAAGGTTATTATTACTGTAAACCATTAAAAGCCGAGCAAGTCAGCGAATTTATTAATGACACGTTAGAGAACCAGCAATCTAGCTAGCAGTTAAAATTGCAAATAAAAAACGCGATTCATGAATCGCGTTTTTTATTTTACAGTGCACAATCTGAATTTTTAAGATTGTTTATTCGGATTTTTGCTCACGGCCAAGCAACGCCATCGCAGCTTCTTTTACATCTTTATTTTCATAAAGCACTTTGTAAATTTGCTCCGTAATTGGCATTTCTATGCCTGTACGCTCAGCAAGTAGGTACACTTCCTTGGTATTTCTATAGCCTTCTACGACCTGACCTATTGATTCAATCGCAGCTTCAACCCCTTCACCTTTACCAAGCGCAAGACCAAAACGACGGTTACGAGATTGGTTATCTGTACAGGTTAAGATTAAGTCACCAAGGCCAGCCATCCCCATAAAGGTATCTGAACGAGCACCTAATGCACAACCTAAACGACAAAGCTCAGCTAAACCACGAGTGATCAAGGCTGTTCGTGCATTAGCACCAAAACCAAAGCCGTCAGACATACCTGCGCCAATTGCAATCACATTTTTAACCGCGCCGCCAAGTTGTATACCAATGAAATCATCATTGTTATACACCCTAAATGAACGTCCACAGTGTAAAAGGTCTGCCAGCTGCTTTGCAAAATCTTTAGAAGTCGACGATACCGAAATAGCCGTTGGTAAGCCCATTGCCATTTCTTTAGCAAAAGTAGGCCCAGAAAGCACAGCCAATGGGATATCATCCCCAAGCTCTTGCACTGCTACTTCTTGCAATAAACGGCCAGTATTAGGTTCTAAACCTTTAGTAGCCCATGCAACTTCGGCACCTTCTGACAACCAAGGTTTAATTTTTTGAAGCGTGCCTGCAAACGCATGACTTGGCACAACAACAAGAATGATCTTGCTTGCTTTAACTGCCGTTTCTAAATTAGCTTCTAATTGAAGCGTTTCAGGAAAGCTAACATCAGGAACATAACGTTGATTCTTCCGCTCAGCTGCAAGCGTAGCAACGTCATCGCTATTGCGGCCCCACAAGGTAACTGGGTGACCATTTCTGGCAAAGCAAATAGCAAGGGCGGTGCCATAAGACCCCGCCCCTAATACTGTAACAGCTGATTGTGCTGTACTCATAGCTTATGCGTCTGCAGTTGCCTGTTGGTCTTGAGCAGCACGTTGTTGCATGTATTGAGCAAATAGTGCGTCAAAGTTAACTGGCGCTAAGTTTAATTGTGGGAAAGTACCACGGTTAACTAGGTTTGATACTGCTTCACGAGCGTAAGGGAAAAGTACGTTCGGGCAGAAAGCACCTAACATGTGCGCAAGCTGAACTTCTTCAACTTCACCGATAGTGAAAATACCCGCTTGTTGGATTTCACAAAGGAAAGCTGTTTCTTCACCGATTGAAGCCGTCACAGTTAAAGCAAGAACAACTTCAAATACACCTTCTTCTAATTTGTTAGAACGAGTATCTAAGTCTAGCTTAACTTCAGGGGTCCACTCTTTTTGGAAAATAGCAGGTGAATTAGGTGTCTCAAAAGAAACATCTTTAGTATAAATGCGTTGAATTGAGAATTGAGCGCCTGCTTGTTGTTCTGCTGCTGCGTTTTGATTTTCTTCGTTCATTGTAATTCCTAACTTGTATTCGTTTTTATATTTAAAATTTATTAAGCGTTAAGCTTTGCGTCTAAAAGACCTTGCGCTTCAATTGCCATCATGTCGTCACAACCGCCGATATGTTCATCATTAATGAAAATTTGCGGAACCGTGTAACCACCATTAGCTTTGTCTATCATTTCATCACGACGCTCAGGGTGAACACCAATATCGATATTAGTGTAGTTTACACCTTTGCTCTCTAATAACGCCAAAGCGCGTTGGCAGAATGGACAGTATGCTTTGGTGTAAAGAACAACTTTACTCATAATAATTCCTCTATCGGGCTGTTAGCTGCTTTGTTTAACGACCGGTCGTTGTTGGTAAGCTAGCTGATTGCCAAGCGCCCATACCGCCCGCTAATACATAAACACGCTCAAAACCTGCTTTATGCATTGCAGTTGCGATACCTGAGGCAGTCATGCCCGTGGTACATACTAGTATAATGGGTTTAGTCTTAAACTTTTCAAGGCTTGAAAAATCAGATTGCTTTGCTTTTTCTGGATTTAAGTGAGTTGCGCCTGCAATACGGCCAGAGTTAAACTCTTTTTGTGCACGTATATCAACGACTTGACCATCATCACGGTTAATTAGCAAAGTAAGTTGCTGTGGATTGATTTGACGAATAGCCGAAAATTTACTTTTAAACCAACTGCTGATCAGCATTGCGACTAATGCCAACCAGATAATGCTCAAAACCGGATGATTTGAGATAAATTCAATATATTGATCCATGCGTTTTCCACTAAGAAATTTAGGTACCACAGCGCATAGCCATGGGTTAATTAAAATTTGCCACGCAAGTATACGTGCTTGAATTGAAAATGCTAGGGCGTGAAATATTTTAATATGACATATTGATAGCTGATCAAAACCATAAAACACGGTATGCTAGTGATATATAAGTGCCAATCTTCAGGAGCTATAATGACAGAGCATAAAAAACCATTGGTATTAATGATCTTAGACGGTTGGGGATACCGTGAAGACACAGAAAGTAACGCTATTCTTGCTGCTAATACCCCAGTACTCGATAACCTTTGGGCAACCCGCCCACATACATTAATTTCAGGTTCGGGACTTGATGTTGGTTTACCTGCAGGACAAATGGGTAACTCTGAAGTAGGCCACGTAAATTTAGGTGCTGGCCGTATTGTTTACCAAGATTTCACTCGCATTACTAAAGCGATTGATGATGGTGAGTTCGATAGCAACCCAGCACTTGTTGATAATATTGACAAAGCTGTAAAGGCTGGCAAAGCCGTTCATATTATGGGTCTTTTAAGCCCAGGTGGTGTTCATAGTCATGAAGATCACATTGTCGCAACGATTGAACTTGCAGCCAAGCGCGGTGCAAAAGAAGTTTACTTTCACGGTTTCTTAGACGGCCGTGACACGCCGCCACGCAGTGCAAAAGCATCAATTGAACGAATCGAAGCCGTATTTACAGAACTTGGCTGCGGCCGTTTAGCTACGCTTGTTGGTCGTTACTATGCAATGGATCGTGATAACCGTTGGAACCGTGTCGAGCTTGCTTATGACGTTATGGTTAGTGGCATTGCTGAATACAGCTATACAGATGGCGTTACCGCACTTGAAGCCGCTTATGCACGTGACGAAAACGATGAATTTGTTGCTGCAACAACTGTTGTGCCAGAGGGCCAATCAGCTGCTGAAATTAATGACGGTGATACAGTTATTTTTGCTAACTTCAGAGCTGACCGAGCACGTGAAATGACTCGTGCCTTTGTTGATGCTGACTTCAGTGGTTTTGATAAGAAAAAATCACCTAAGTTAAGCGCTTTTGTAATGATGACTGAGTATGCAGCAGACATCAAAGCGCCGATTGCATTTGCACCGGAACCTTTAACAAACGTATTGGGCGAATGGTTAGAGAAACAAGGTAAAACACAGCTACGTATTTCTGAAACAGAAAAATACGCACACGTTACCTTCTTCTTCAGCGGTGGCCGTGAAGATGAATTTGTTGGTGAGACTCGCGAACTGATCCCATCACCTCAAGTAGCAACCTATGATCTGCAACCAGAAATGAACTCTGAAATGCTGACCGATAAACTTGTTGAAGCAATCGCTAGCGGTAAATACGATGCTATCATCTGTAACTACCCTAACGGAGACATGGTAGGTCACTCAGGTGTATTTGAAGCTGCAGTTAAAGCTTGTGAAGCAGTTGATCACTGTATTGGTCGTGTGGTTGCAGCACTTGAAGAACATGGCGGTGAAGCTCTGATCACAGCCGATCATGGCAATGCTGAACAAATGGCTAACCCAGCAACGGGGCAAGCACATACTGCACATACAAGTGAGCCTGTGCCATTTATCTATGTTGGCCGTGATGCAACACCGCATGATGGTAAGACATTAAGTGACGTGGCACCAACCATACTCCACCTACTCGGCTTAGAGCAGCCAAGTGAAATGACTGGTAAACCAATCATGACGCTGAAATAAGCTATGAGTAAATGTATTAACCACTTCCTTAAAATTGGTTTAATACTGACTTCATTAGTAGCAACTTCGGTTGTTGCTAATGAAGATCAAACCAAAAAAGACCTATCAGATATTCAATCTGCTTTACAAAAAACAGAGGCTGAACTTAAAGGTCAACGCAAGTCAATTGCCCAAATGCGCAAAGATCTCCGCGCCCATGAACTCGACATTGCTAAAAATGCAAAAGCATTAAATCTTGCAGCCCAATCGGTTAAAGAAAACGAGCAACAACAGCGTGAACAGCAAGCAAAGGCACAAAAGCTGAAAGCCCAACAAGCACAGCGACAAACCTTATTAGCTGCACAGTTAAAAAGTGCTTACATGGCTGGTAGCCATGACTATTCAAAAATGCTGCTTAACCAGCAAGACACTGCCAAAATTGAACGTACACTAAGTTATTATAATTACTTAAATAAAGCACGCATCGAACAAATTGAAGAGCTCAAAGCACTGCAGCAAGAAATTGCAGACAACCAAGCTGAACTTGAAAAAACTAAACAACGCCTAGTTGCTTTATATGACGAACAAAAAAGACGTCAGCAAGCCTTAGTCAATGCACAGCAAGAACGTAAAACTAACCTCAATAAACTACAATCAGCATTAAAAGAAACGAAGAGCTCAATTGATTATCTAAAAGAAAACGAGCAAACCCTAATAACCGCAATAGAAGAGCTAGAACAAGAACGAAACCAAAAAGTAGAACTACTAGGCTTACAAAGTAGTAAAGGCAAACTTGACTGGCCAACTAAAGGGTCATTACGCCATCGCTTTGGGCAACGTAAGCACGGCAACATAGATTGGAAAGGCGTGCTTATCAGCGCTAAAGAAGGCAGTAATGTAAAAAGCGTACAGAACGGCCAAGTTGTTTACGCTGACTGGCTAAATGGCTTTGGTTGGGTTATCGCTATTGATCATGGCGATGGTTTCATGAGCTTATATGGCCACGCACAAACTCTACTTCGCGATGTTGGCGACCTTGTTAGAGAAGGGGAGACAATTGCTTTAGTAGGTCAAAGCGGCGGACAACCGGATCCTGGTCTATACTTCGAAATACGCCACAAAGGACGCGCAGTAAATCCTGTAAAATGGTGCAGACGCATTTAATTGATTAAATAGCTGCACTCTATGAGGAGCAGCTGATGCTAAAAACTAAACATTCTTGCAAAGCACACTTTTCCCCAGCTAAGTTTTTCACTCAGCTGTCTTTAATGATGCTTATAACCTTTCTCTGGCTGATGCTGCAATCGTTTCAGGCTAATTCTAAGCCCTCGTTACAGTCTCTTCAGCATCATGAATTAAACGAAATCCTTTTTAATATTCATACGTATTATGTAGATGATCTTAAACTACAAAATTCATTTGTTAACCAGCCAGATAATTTACAAGTCGAAGAATTGTTCGAACGCCTTGACCCTTATTCAAAGTATCTGGATGAGAATGAGCTCGATGCCATCTTCAGTAGCACTAATGGTCGATACACAGGACTAGGTATCGAAGTCAAAGTAGAAGATGGTCGAGTATTTATAGTCAACATCATTGATAAATCACCTGCAGCAGTTGCTGGTTTACAAGTAAATGATGAAGTTATTGGTATAAATCAACAGCCAATTATAGATAAAAGCATTGAAGAAGTAGCGAAATTAATTCGTGAAAGCGGGCAAAGCGCTGTCGATGTAGCAGTTAAAAGGGAGAAAGAAGCTGAGCTCAACTTCTCGATTAAACGCCAACAAATTAATTTGCAGAGCGTTAGTGGCTATTTAGCAGATACAGGCGTTGCACTAATCAGTATCAATGCATTTAACAATCACACACTGCACGATGTTGCTAGAGAACTTGCAAAAATGCAAGTCACCAATAGCTTTCCACTTTCTGGGCTAATAATTGATTTACGTGACAATCCTGGTGGTACATTACAAGGGGCCATTGAAGTCGCTGATCTGTTTTTAGATAACGGCACTATTGTTTCAACCAGAGGTCGCTTCAACGAAGCCAATCAAAAGTATCAAGCGCATAAGGGTGACATACTCAATGGTGCCCCTATCGCCCTACTTATTAACGAGAACTCAGCATCTGCGGCTGAAATACTCGCAGCAGCATTAAGAGATAATCAACGAGCAGTGCTAATTGGCGAAACCTCATTTGGTAAAGGCTCTGTGCAGTCGCTTATTCCACTAGGTAACGGTAATACGGCATTAAAACTGACCACAGCACGCTATTATACACCTGCAGGTCAATCAATCGATGGTAAAGGGATTCCCCCAGATGTGAGTATTAATCAAACAATGCTTTCAGAAATTGACCAAGACGTTATAATAAAAAACATTCAAGAATTGGCGCTTTTTAGCTCACTTCTAGATAGACAAGACAAAAAGCAACTTACAGCAAAGCAGCTAGTTATTATGCAGTAAGTAAATGCTCACAATGGATATAATAATTACAAAAAGTGAATCTACGAACAGGCTTATTACTCGCCGTATGTTGCCTACCGCTATTCTGCCAAGCAAAGCAAATAGCCATAGTAATCGATGATATAGGTAATCATCAGCGCGATCTTGAAATATTAAAATTACCAGGGCAAGTGACATTCTCAATCTTGCCCCATACCCCCTATTCGCAAATTTTTGCAGAGCGTGCCAGTAAAACTCATAAAGAATTGCTTTTACATGTTCCAATGCAAGCGCTTGATAAAAGCAAAGCGCTTGGTCCAGGTGCCCTAACAGATACCATGACTAAGTCCGAGTTACAAACTACTCTCGGCCATGCGTTAGCCTCATTGCCACAAGTAAAAGGTGTCAATAATCATATGGGGTCTGAGCTAACACAGCTTACTGAGCCTATGAAATGGACCATGGAAGTCCTAAAAAAGCGTGGTTTGTACTTCTTAGATAGTCGAACAACTAGCCAAAGTGAAGCGCAAAATGTTGCCAACCTTTATGGTGTCGCAAACGTATCTCGTCATGTATTCCTTGATAACAATGTCACCCAAAGCCAGCTACAACATCAACTTGAAGAACTAAAGACCAAAGCTGAGCACTTCAACTATGCAATCGCTATTGCACACCCCTACCCAGAAACCGTTGCATTTCTACAGCAAGCACTCCCAAAACTACAACAGCAAGGCTTCGAACTTGTTCCACTCTCACAGCTAGTAGAAACCAAATACATTCAATTAGCCAAGGCAGAACAAAGACAAGGGGAGTAAGCTGAACAAAACACGATTTGCGAGTTAGAAAGAGTAAGTCATAAAGGCTCTAAGTTCTAGCTTCTAGGTTCTAGGAAGAGTGTAGTTGTAGCAATGGCTTCAACCATGAATATATTGGTTATGGCCTAGATTCGGCACTGACGTGCCTCCTACAAGGTTTTGTTGCTGAGGGAGACTCTGTAAAAAACACCCCCACATTTCAGCTGACGGCTGACGGCTGAAAGCTGACAGCTCCAAACGCAAAAAAGCCCGACTCTTTCGAATCGGGCTTTCTTTAATTTGGAGCCTGGCAATGTCCTACTTTCACATGGCAAATGCCACACTATCATCGGCGCTGTTTCGTTTCACTACTGAGTTCGGCATGGGGTCAGGTGGGTCCAAAACGCTATTGTCACCAAGCAAATTTGGGTCGTTAATCGCCTTGGCAATCAACTAAAATTCGGAATTCTGATATCAAGTAAATGTCTACTTTAGTTTCTTAACTTCTGTCTGTTACGCTGTCATAAAACGCGTTTGGCGTTGTATGGTTAAGCCTCACGGGTAATTAGTACAGGTTAGCTTAATGGCTCGCACCACTTCCACATCCTGCCTATCAACGTTGTAGTCTTCAACGGCCCTTCAGAGACTTTAAAAGTCTAGTGAGAACTCATCTCGAGGCCTGCTTCGCGCTTAGATGCTTTCAGCGCTTATCAGTTCCGAACGTAGCTACCGGGCAGTGCCATTGGCATGACAACCCGAACACCAGCGGTTCGTTCACTCCGGTCCTCTCGTACTAGGAGCAACCCCTCTCAATTCTCAAACGCCCACGGCAGATAGGGACCGAACTGTCTCACGACGTTCTAAACCCAGCTCGCGTACCACTTTAAATGGCGAACAGCCATACCCTTGGGACCGACTTCAGCCCCAGGATGTGATGAGCCGACATCGAGGTGCCAAACACCGCCGTCGATATGAACTCTTGGGCGGTATCAGCCTGTTATCCCCGGAGTACCTTTTATCCGTTGAGCGATGGCCCTTCCATTCAGAACCACCGGATCACTATGACCTACTTTCGTACCTGCTCGACGTGTCTGTCTCGCAGTTAAGCTGGCTTCTACCATTACACTAACCGTACGATGTCCGACCGTACTTAGCCAACCTTCGTGCTCCTCCGTTACTCTTTGGGAGGAGACCGCCCCAGTCAAACTACCCACCAGGCACTGTCCGTAATCCCGATTAGGGACCAACGTTAGAACATCAAAACTACAAGGGTGGTATTTCAAGGACGGCTCCACAAAGACTAGCGTCTCTGCTTCAAAGCCTCCCACCTATCCTACACATGTAGGTTCAATGTTCAGTGCCAAGCTGTAGTAAAGGTTCACGGGGTCTTTCCGTCTAGCCGCGGGTACACAGCATCTTCACTGCGATTTCAATTTCACTGAGTCTCGGGTGGAGACAGCGTGGCCATGGTTACACCATTCGTGCAGGTCGGAACTTACCCGACAAGGAATTTCGCTACCTTAGGACCGTTATAGTTACGGCCGCCGTTTACCGGGGCTTCGATCAAGAGCTTCGTCCGAAAACTAACCCCATCAATTAACCTTCCGGCACCGGGCAGGTGTCACACCGTATACGTCATCTTGCGATTTTGCACAGTGCTGTGTTTTTAATAAACAGTCCCAGCCACCTGGTCACTGCGGCTCCCGTCCGCTTAAAGAGCAAGTCTCATCACAGATAGGAGCGTACCTTCTCCCGAAGTTACGGTACGATTTTGCCTAGTTCCTTCACCCGAGTTCTCTCAAGCGCCTTAGTATTCTCTACCTGACCACCTGTGTCGGTTTGGGGTACGATTCGGTATAATCTGAAGCTTAGAGGCTTTTCCTGGAAGTATGGCATCAACAACTTCACACCCTTGGGTGCTCGTCTCGTGTCTCAGTCTTAAGAGTCCGGATTTTCCTAAACTCTCAACCTACTCACTTTCACATGGACAACCAACGCCATGCTTGTTTAGCCTGCTCCGTCCCCCCATCGCAATTATACCAAGTACGGGAATATTAACCCGTTTCCCATCGACTACGCCTTTCGGCCTCGCCTTAGGGGTCGACTTACCCTACCCTGATTAACATGGGATAGGAACCCTTGGTCTTCCGGCGTGCGGGTTTTTCACCCGCATTATCGTTACTCATGTCAGCATTCGCACTTCTGATACCTCCAGCATACCTCCCGGTACACCTTCAACGGCTTACAGAACGCTCCCCTACCACTCAAACAAAGTTTGAATCCGCAGCTTCGGTGCATAGTTTAGCCCCGTTACATCTTCCGCGCAGACCGACTCGACCAGTGAGCTATTACGCTTTCTTTAAAGGATGGCTGCTTCTAAGCCAACCTCCTGGCTGTCTGGGCCTTTCCACATCGTTTCCCACTTAACTATGACTTTGGGACCTTAGCTGGCGGTCTGGGTTGTTTCCCTCTTCACGACGGACGTTAGCACCCGCCGTGTGTCTCCCGGATAGTACTTTACGGTATTCGGAGTTTGCAAAGGGTTGGTAAGTCGGGATGACCCCCTAGCCTTAACAGTGCTCTACCCCCGTAAGTATTCGTCCGAGGCTCTACCTAAATAGATTTCGGGGAGAACCAGCTATCTCCCGGTTTGATTAGCCTTTCACTCCTAGCCACAGGTCATCCCCTAACTTTTCAACGTTAGTGGGTTCGGTCCTCCAGTTGATGTTACTCAACCTTCAACCTGCCCATGGCTAGATCACCGGGTTTCGGGTCTATACCTTGCAACTAAACGCGCAGTTAACGCTCGCTTTCACTACGGCTACCCTAATCGGTTAACCTCGCTACAAAATATAAGTCGCTGACCCATTATACAAAAGGTACGCAGTCACCCTCGAGGGGCTCCTACTGCTTGTACGTACACGGTTTCAGGTTCTATTTCACTCCCCTCACAGGGGTTCTTTTCGCCTTTCCCTCACGGTACTGGTTCACTATCGGTCAGTTGGGAGTATTTAGCCTTAGATGATGGTCCACCTATATTCAGTCAAAGTTTCACGTGCTCCGACCTACTCGATTTCACTTAAGATGCATTTTCGTGTACGGGACTATCACCCTGTATCGTCAAACTTTCCAGAATGTTTCACTAACACATAATAAGCTTAAGGGCTGGTCCGGTTTCGCTCGCCGCTACTTCCGGAATCTCGGTTGATTTCTGTTCCT
This sequence comes from Pseudoalteromonas apostichopi, assembly GCF_030297135.1. NCBI lineage: Bacteria > Pseudomonadati > Pseudomonadota > Gammaproteobacteria > Alteromonadales > Pseudoalteromonadaceae > Pseudoalteromonas > Pseudoalteromonas apostichopi. The sequence goes on along the minus strand of NZ_AP028065.1, from coordinate 2,330,447 downwards.
ACGGGTACTTAGATGTTTCAGTTCTCCGCGTTCGCCTCGTTAACCTATGTATTCAGTTAACGATACCTGCAAGCAGGTGGGTTTCCCCATTCGGAAATCCTAGTCTCAAGCGCTTTTTACTAGCTTGACTAGGCTTATCGCAAGTTAATACGTCCTTCATCGCCTCCAACTGCCAAGGCATCCACCGTGTACGCTTAGTCACTTAACCATACAACCCAAACGGGTCTTTGTTAGTGACAGCTGTTAACTTCGCCAGAAGTTAATTCATCAAATAATGATGAGAATACTAAAGTAGATACCAATTAATCTTTCGATTAATGGCATATTTTTACTTTTGAAAACTCTTTATAGATACGAATATCTATAAGAATTTTAATATCAGCTTTCCAAATTTTTAAAGAGCATATTAATTAGTTAAACCAAGTGGTTTAGCTAACTAACAATCATCTGTGTGGACACTACGAACAAATAAGTTCTAAATCGTATAAGGAGGTGATCCAGCCCCAGGTTCCCCTAGGGCTACCTTGTTACGACTTCACCCCAGTCATGAATCACTCCGTGGTGAACGTCCTCCCGAAGGTTAGACTATCCACTTCTGGAGCAACCCACTCCCATGGTGTGACGGGCGGTGTGTACAAGGCCCGGGAACGTATTCACCGCATCATTCTGATATGCGATTACTAGCGATTCCGACTTCATGGAGTCGAGTTGCAGACTCCAATCCGGACTACGACGCACTTTAAGTGATTCGCTTACCCTCGCAGGTTCGCAGCACTCTGTATGCGCCATTGTAGCACGTGTGTAGCCCTACACGTAAGGGCCATGATGACTTGACGTCGTCCCCACCTTCCTCCGGTTTATCACCGGCAGTCTCCTTAGAGTTCCCGACCGAATCGCTGGCAACTAAGGATAGGGGTTGCGCTCGTTGCGGGACTTAACCCAACATCTCACAACACGAGCTGACGACAGCCATGCAGCACCTGTATCAGAGTTCCCGAAGGCACCAAACCATCTCTGGTAAGTTCTCTGTATGTCAAGTGTAGGTAAGGTTCTTCGCGTTGCATCGAATTAAACCACATGCTCCACCGCTTGTGCGGGCCCCCGTCAATTCATTTGAGTTTTAACCTTGCGGCCGTACTCCCCAGGCGGTCTACTTAATGCGTTAGCTTTGAAAAACAAGTCCGAAGACCCGAGCTTCTAGTAGACATCGTTTACGGCGTGGACTACCAGGGTATCTAATCCTGTTTGCTCCCCACGCTTTCGTACATGAGCGTCAGTGTTGACCCAGGTGGCTGCCTTCGCCATCGGTATTCCTTCAGATCTCTACGCATTTCACCGCTACACCTGAAATTCTACCACCCTCTATCACACTCTAGTTTGCCAGTTCGAAATGCAGTTCCCAGGTTGAGCCCGGGGCTTTCACATCTCGCTTAACAAACCGCCTGCGTACGCTTTACGCCCAGTAATTCCGATTAACGCTCGCACCCTCCGTATTACCGCGGCTGCTGGCACGGAGTTAGCCGGTGCTTCTTCTGTAAGTAACGTCACAGCTAAGTGCTATTAACACTTAACCTTTCCTCCTTACTGAAAGTGCTTTACAACCCGAAGGCCTTCTTCACACACGCGGCATGGCTGCATCAGGCTTGCGCCCATTGTGCAATATTCCCCACTGCTGCCTCCCGTAGGAGTCTGGGCCGTGTCTCAGTCCCAGTGTGGCTGATCATCCTCTCAAACCAGCTAGGGATCGTCGCCTTGGTGAGCCATTACCTCACCAACTAGCTAATCCCACTTGGGCTAATCTTATGGCGTGAGGCCCGAAGGTCCCCCACTTTGGTCCGTAGACATCATGCGGTATTAGCAGTCGTTTCCAACTGTTGTCCCCCACCATAAGGCATATTCCCAAGCATTACTCACCCGTCCGCCGCTCGACGCCAGAGGTGCAAGCACCTCTTCGTTTCCGCTCGACTTGCATGTGTTAGGCCTGCCGCCAGCGTTCAATCTGAGCCATGATCAAACTCTTCAATTAAAAGTTTTTTCTGTCCCGAAGGACATGCTCAATGAATTCTGAATTTTGATATCTTTCGATATCGAATTGACTGTGCTGAAACAAGTAAACTTGTTTCCGTTGGTCACTCAGTTCAATTGAGACTCTAAATTTGTTTGCGTCATCTAGCGAACTAGAATCTGCTGTTAGAACTCAATCTGTACGAGTGCCCACACAGATGATTGCTTTATATTGTTAAAGAACGTTTGAGATACTTTCGCGTCTCAAGGGCTGTGCATTCTACGCAAGCCGTTATTTTTGTCAACACTTAATTTTGAGAAAAGTTTATTTTTTCAAAACTCAGTTTTACTTGACTCAACCAACTCGTCGTTTTGCTTTTTTGTAAGCAGTCCGCCGTGTCGGTGGATGCGCATTATAGGGATACGGCGAATTAACGCAAGCACTTTTTTGAGAAAACTTTAAAAAAACTACCTTTTGAGTTCTTTTTAATCTAAACAGCACAAAAGAGAAACTTTATTAACGCTTCAGTAACTTTTTAGCCGTATTTAAGGCTATAAAAGCACAAATGTCCAAAAACAAAAAAGCCCAGCAACATAGCAGGGCTTTTTATATAGTTTGCATTTTTAGCTGTTATGCAATGCCGTATTGATCACGGTATGCTTTTACTGCGGCTAAATGCTCATCCATTGTGCCTTTCGCTTCTAGGTAACTAATTAAGTCAGCTAGTTTTACAATCGAGATAACTTTAGTGCCGAAGTCACGCTCTACTTCTTGAATAGCAGATAACTCAGCTTTACCTTTCTCTTGACGGTCAAGTGCAATTAAAACACCACTTAAGTCTGCACCATTATCTGCAATAATTTCCATAGACTCACGAATAGCTGTACCCGCAGTGATCACATCATCGACTAACATGATCTTACCTTTAAGTTCAGAACCTACTAATGTGCCACCTTCACCGTGTGCTTTTTTCTCTTTACGGTTGAAACAGTAAGGTACATCTTTGTCGTGGTGATCAGCTAAAGCCACGGCTGTAGTCGTCGCAATTGGAATACCTTTATAAGCAGGGCCAAATAACACATCGTAATCAATACCTGCATCTTCAAGTGCAGCTGCATAGAAGCGACCTAAACGTGCAAGGTCACGACCTGTATTAAATAAACCAGCGTTGAAGAAATAAGGACTAGTGCGACCAGACTTTAAAGTAAACTCACCAAACTTAAGCACCTGCTTTTCAAGTGCGAATTCAATAAACTCTTTTTGATAATCTTTCATAACTAATAAACCTACTTCTTTATTATGCTAATGCTTGCTTTTGAACGTCGATAATTTCACGAATTGAGTGCTTAGCTAATGTAAGTAGCTCATCTAGTTCCTCGAATGAGAAAGGTTCGCCTTCAGCTGTACCTTGGATTTCGATGATTTTGCCAGTTTCAGTCAAAATCACGTTCATATCTGTTTCGGCTTCAGAATCTTCTAGATACTCAAGGTCACTAATTGGCTGGCCTTTATATACACCTACAGAGATTGCAGCAATCATATGCTTAAGTGGGTTTGAATTGATCATACCTTTACTACGCATATAAGTTAGCGCATCAACTAATGCAACGCACGCGCCACTGATTGATGCTGTGCGCGTACCACCATCAGCTTGAATCACATCACAATCGATAGTAATGGTATTTTCGCCTAACGCTTTTAAGTCAACCGCTGCACGCAGTGCACGTGCGATTAAGCGTTGAATTTCCATAGTACGACCGCCCTGCTTACCGCGCGCTGCCTCACGACCATTACGAGTATGTGTTGAACGAGGTAACATACCGTATTCAGCCGTAACCCAACCTTTACCTTGGCCTTTCATAAAGCGTGGTACACCTGCTTCAACAGTTGCTGTACACAAAACTTTAGTGTTTCCAAACTCTACTAATACTGAACCTTCAGCATGCATAGTGTAATTACGTGTAAATGTAACCGGTCTAATTTGGTTAGGTGTTCTTTCGCTTGGACGCATTAACGATCCCCTTAATTCTGAATTTGCCACATTATAAGTCGATGTGGTGCTAGATGCCATGTTCATTTACATAATTAACTACATCAGAAAAACACATTTCAGAAAATTTACGCTAGAGGTTAAAAGCTGATTCGGTATAATCAGTCAACTTTGTAAATTCAATAACACTAGGAAATCATCCATGATCCACAGCATGACAGCTTATGCGCGCCGCGAAATTAAAGGCGAATGGGGCACTGGCACTTGGGAAATTCGTTCAGTTAACCAACGTTACCTTGAGACTTTTATCCGCGCACCTGAGCAATTTCGTGGCATGGAGCCAGTTATTCGAGAGCGTTTACGTAAACATTTACAGCGCGGTAAAGTTGAAGTTTTCTTAAAGTTTGCTGCAAATCCAGCGCATGTTGGTGAGTTAACGATTAACGAATCACTCGCAGAGCAATTAATTAAAAGCGCACAATGGGTGCAAAGCCAAAGTAACGGTGACATCAACCCTGTTGATATTTTACGTTGGCCTGGCGTTATGGAAGCCGAAGAGCTAGATATGGATAGCGTAAATACAGCACTGATTGCTGGGTTCGATGAAGTCATTGAAGATTTCAAACAAGCTCGCGGCGATGAAGGTGCGAACTTACAAGAAATGATTGCGACTCGCCTTGATGCAATTTTAGAGCAGGTTGCTATTGTTGAAAGCCACTTACCAGAAATCGCTAAATGGCAACGTGAAAAACTAAACCTAAAGCTTGAAGAACTAAAAACAGACATCGACGAATCTCGCCTTGAGCAAGAACTTATTTACCTTGCACAAAAACAAGATGTTGCTGAAGAACTTGACCGATTAAAGTCGCATGTTAAAGAAACCAAAAAAATCTTAACTAAAGGCGGCGCATGTGGTCGACGTCTTGATTTCATGATGCAAGAGTTTAACCGTGAAGCAAACACGTTAGCATCAAAATCTATCAACAGTGACATCACTAACGCTGCAGTAGAGCTAAAAGTGTTAATTGAGCAGATGCGCGAACAAATTCAGAATATAGAATAAACGCGTGATATAGCTTTTTATAAGACCCAGCACCTGCTGGGTCTTTTTTTTCATGAGGCTAAAAGCAGGCAAACTTGAGCACTTTTAGCGAAATAAAGTACAATAGATGAATTAAAGGCTTGGATTAGTGATAGTCCGAGCCTGTTTATTTTTTATTAGAGACAAATCATGGCGCAAACTCGCGGAAATTTATTTATCTTGTCAGCTCCATCAGGGGCTGGTAAATCAAGCTTAATTGGTGCTTTATTAAAGAAACACGGCGATATGAAAGTATCGGTTTCGCACACCACTCGCTCACCTCGTCCGGGTGAAGAAAACGGTGTGCACTATCATTTTGTTTCTGTGGATGACTTCAAAGCGCTAATTGAGAAAAATGACTTTTTTGAATGGGCGCAAGTTTTTGATAACTACTATGGTACGTCTAAGCAAGCAATCGAAAGCCAACTTGCTGCAGGTATTGATGTATTTTTAGATATTGATTGGCAAGGTGCTCAGCAAATTCGTAAATTAGTAGATGATGTTGAGACTATCTTCATACTTCCACCATCAAAAGAAGAACTAGAATCACGTTTAAATAACCGTGGTCAAGACTCTGCTGAGGTAATCGCAGGAAGAATGGCGAAAGCACAATCAGAAACATCACACTATAATGAGTATGACTATGTTGTTGTGAACGATGACTTTGATACTGCGCTTGCTGAAATCGAAACCATTGTCATGGCTAAACGTTTATCGTTAAAAAGCCAAACTTTGCGCCATCAGGCGTTATTAGAGAACTTACTTAAATAATACTTTTAAGAATAAGATAAAAATTAACCACAAGCTATTGGCGAATTTAACTTGGTACAGTAAACTACGCCTTTGCTTAAGAATTTATTTGGAGTGCTGAGATGGCTCGCGTAACTGTTGAAGATGCAGTAGATGCAATTGGTAATCGTTTTGACTTAATTTTAGTTGCGGCTCGTCGTGCCCGCCAAATCGCGGTTGGTGGTAAAGATCCACTCGTTGATGCTGAAAATGACAAACCAACGGTTATTGCTTTACGTGAAATTGAGAAAGGGCTAGTTGATAGCTCTTCTATGGACTTAATTGATCGTGAAGAACAACAACATCAAGAAGCAGCAGAAATGGCTGCTGTGGCTGCTATCGTAGGTGGCAACCAGTAATCAAGCTCCCCGCTTTGATTTAGCTATACGGCTAGTATTTCTACACTAGCCGTTGGCAAGCCCTTCTTTTCATCGTATATTCTATTCATACCGTTACCGATTTACTTCATTTGCGCATTGGAGTGTGACTTTGTATCTATTCGAAGGCCTCAAAAAGAAAATATCCGAATACTTACCACCAGCAGAGATTGAGCTGGTACAAAAAGCATACGTGGTAGCTCGCGAAGCCCACGAAGGCCAAACTCGCTCAAGTGGCGAGCCTTATATCACCCACCCTGTCGAAGTGACACAAGTACTCGCTGGCATGCACCTAGATCACGAAACGCTGATGGCTGCCCTGATGCATGACGTGATTGAAGACACCGACTTTAGCCAACAAGACTTAGCTGAAATTTTTGGCGACACAGTTGCTGAGCTTGTTGAAGGGGTGAGTAAGCTAGATAAACTTAGCTTTAAAGATAAAAAAGAATTCCAAGCCGAAAACTATCGAAAAATGATCATGGCGATGACCCAAGATATTCGCGTGATCTTAATAAAACTGGCTGATAGAACCCATAACATGCGCACCTTAGGCGCGCTGCGTCCAGATAAACGCCGCCGAATTGCCCGTGAAACGCTAGAGATTTATGCACCAATTGCGAACCGCCTAGGTATTCATGATATTAAAAATGAATTAGAAGATTTAGGTTTTCAAGCCCTTTACCCTATGCGTCATCGCGCATTGAGATCAGAAGTCGTCAAAGCACGTGGTAACCGAAAAGAAGTTATCAGTAATATTAAAACTGAAATTGAAGCGCGCTTAGAAGAATCTGGCATCGAAGCGACTATATCTGGCCGTGAAAAACACCTATATAGCATTTATAAGAAAATGCTCAATAAAGAGCTGTCGTTTAACGAAGTAATGGATATCTACGCATTCCGTATCAATGTTGATAATATGGATACCTGTTACCGCGTATTAGGTGTTGCTCATAACCTTTACAAGCCAATCGAAACCCGTTTTAAAGATTATATTGCAGTACCAAAAACTAATGGCTATCAGTCACTTCATACCTCACTAGTTGGCCCTCATGGTATTCCTGTAGAGATTCAAATCCGTACCCACGATATGGATCACATGGCAGACAAAGGGGTTGCTGCTCACTGGATGTATAAAAAAGCCGGTGATAATGCTGGTAATACAGCACAGCAGCGTGCTCGCCAATGGATGCAAAGCTTATTGGAACTTCAACAAAGTGCAGGCTCATCTTTTGAGTTTGTTGAAAACGTTAAAACAGAGCTGTTCCCTGAAGAGATTTATGTATTCACGCCAGATGGCCGTATAGTTGAGCTCCCTATGGGCGCAACAGCTGTCGACTTTGCGTACGCAGTGCATACTGATGTTGGTAATACTTGTGTGGGTGCACGTGTTAATCGTAAACCTCACCCTCTGAGCAAGCCTCTTGATACAGGACAAACGGTCGAAATCATCACCAGCTCAGGCGCACACCCGAATGCAACTTGGTTAAACTTTGTTGTTACAGGTAAAGCGCGTTTAGGTATTCGCAATTACCTGAAGAGTCAGCAGCATGAAGAAGCAATGTTGCTCGGTAGACGTTTACTCGACTCAGCTCTAGGTGAAACCAAACTGGATGATATTCCAGATGAAAACATTCGCCGAGTACTTCAAGAGCATGAACTAAATACAGTGCTTGAGCTATTAGTTGAAATTGGTTCTGGTAACTTAATGAGTGTGCTGATAGCGAAACGCTTGATGCAAGTTGATGCCGGCGATCTTGATGACCTAGCGCAAAAAGCAAAAGCAACCATCATCGGCACTGAAGGCATGTTGGTTAACTACTCTAAGTGCTGCCGCCCAGTGCCTGGCGACGCTATAACAGCTTATATTAGCCAAGGTAAAGGCCTTACTGTCCACCGCCAAGAATGTAAAAATATTCGTGGTTGGGAAAAAGAGCGCTCAAAATACCTGGTTGTAAAATGGGACGATAACCCAGAGAAAGAATATATTGCAGCCCTTCGTATTGAGATTATCAACCACCAAGGTGCGCTAGCTAAATTAACCAATGTTGTTGCCTCAACCCAAGCCAACATTGTTGAGATAGCGACTGACGAAAAAGAAAGTAATTTATACATGATAGATTTAGGCATCACGGTAAAAAACCGCGTTCATGTTGCTAATATTATGCGCCGCATTCGCGTTATGCCTGATGTGCAAAGAGTCTATCGTAAAAAGTAACAAGGATAATCATGAACAAATCTTTTATTTCTACTGATAATGCACCTGCTGCTATCGGTACTTATAGTCAAGCTGTTAAAGTAGGCACGGCTGTTTATTTATCAGGTCAAATTCCACTTGTACCAGAAACAATGGAAGTTATCTCTGAAGATTTTACTGAACAAACCCACCAAGTATTCAAAAACCTAACAGCTGTTTGCCAAGCTGCTGGCGGTCAAATTCAAGACATGGTGAAAGTAAATATCTTTTTAACTGACTTATCTAACTTCGCTATCGTTAACGAAGTAATGAGTCAGTACTTTAAGCAGCCATACCCTGCTCGCGCAGCAATTGGCGTACGTGCGTTACCAAAAGGCGTTCAAGTTGAGATTGACGGTATCATGGAGCTTCCGTCAACAAACTAATAGCTCCTTGCCAGCAACGCAATGTTGCTGGCGCTATTTTAGAAAAACTTACCACTTTCCTCATCCGAAATTCTTGACTCATAAGCAATTCTCTAGCACTCTGTTGTTATAATTAATAAAACCTTTAGCTAGAGTAGTAAAAAAGGATTACAAGTGTTTAAGCTCGCTCACAACGGCAACGTTTTATTAGATGTTCATGAAAACTCGCCTCCTAGTGCTGCGTTTATTATCGAGGCATTAGAAAAGTCACCATTTTGTGAATGCAGAGTGGATCATGAAGCTATCAATAATTTCTTCAAAAGTGACTCTAATGAGCGCATGCTTGTGGTCGCTTCTAAACATGATGCAAGCTTAGTTGTAACTTTGAGCGATGATAAAATGCTGGCTACAGGCGAGCTAACCGTCGCTGAAGGCGGTAAAGTAATGAGCCTTGAAGAAGCGAAGAAAGAGCTTATCAAAGCTGGGGTAGCCCGAGGTTACAAACAAACCTTTTTAGAACAATTACTACAGAAGCAATTTGAATTACCCGCAGGAGAAGTAGCTAAAGGGGTGCTAGCTAAAGGTCGCTTGCCTATTGATGGTCAACCATCCAAATTTGTACCACAAGTTGAGACCTTAAAAGATCGCCTAAAAAAACCAAAGCTACGAGAGGATGGCACTGCCGATATGCGTGACTTTGGTAAATTAGCGAGCGTAGAGCCTGGCGTATTACTAGTTAAACAAATTCCGGCAACTCCTGGTAAAGAAGGCTTTACTGTCACCGGTGATGTACTGCCAGCCAAACCAGGTGAGAGCAGTACATTAGTTGCTGGTGAAGGTACCGAAATATCTAAAAATAATCCACTTGAACTCATTTCTGTCATTGCCGGTGTCCCTGTTGATATTGCCAATGGCATGCGTGTTGATGATATTTTTACTATTGCCGATGTAAACGTAAAAAGTGGTCACGTAGACTTTGAAGGCAGCGTCATTGTGACTCATAACGTTGAACCAGGCATGCGTATTAATGCCAAAGGCGATATAACTGTTATGGGTACTGTAGAGTCTGGTCATTTATCAGCGGCTGGCGATATCACCATAAAACAAGGCGTGATTGGCCACCAGCTCGAAGATAAAAAGTTATCATGTAATATCATCAGCCAAGGTGACATTCACTTATCACATGGTCAATACTGCTATCTTGAAGCCAATAATATTCTCATTGAGCGCCAAGCCAGCCATTGTACGATGAAAGCCACTAAGCTGTTGCAAATAGGCCAAGAAGATAATCCGCAAGGCAAGCTATTCGGCGGAGAAATCTTAGATGCACAAATGATTATTGCTGGCGAAATTGGCAATGAATCGGGTGCTAAAATGGTGATTAACTTAGCCGCTTCAGGTGCTGATGTAACCGCGCAAACAGATCAGTGCTTAAAAGACTTAGCACAAACAGATGCGCAACTTGATACCTTACAAACTGCTATTGAAAAGGCAGATCAAGTAAAAGATGCCGAAAAGAAAAAGCAATTACTCGCAAAAATTGGTGCCACACAAATGCACTATTGCGAGCAAGCTGAAACTCTTGAGAAAAAGCTATCAAGCTTAGAGCATCATTTGCATGATTTACTGGAAGATGCGCAGTTAGTAGTTAATAAAAAACTACACTCCGGCGTCGAAATTCATATTTTCGAAAAAGTACTTTTAACTAACCGCCAATATCCACCTTGCAAAGTGAAGCTCGAAGAAAACAAGGTCGAGGTTGAGTTTAAAACTAGTTAATAAAAAAGAGGCTTTAAGTTAAAGCCTCTTTTTACCAGGGTCTTTAAATCTTAATTTAAAGAATTCCTTCCACTTGCTGTTTTAGCTGCTCAGGCCAAACACCTACTTGTACTTGCCCGATATGCTGTTTTTGTAATAGCAACATAGCGAGTCGTGATTGACCAATACCACCACCTATCGTTTGCGGAAACTTCTTCGCGAGTAGCTGTTTATGCCAATCAAACTCCAAACGAGCTTGGTCGCCTGTAATCGCTAATTGAGTAGCTAAGGCATCAGGACTTACTCGAATCCCCATTGAAGAGATTTCAAATGCATCTTCAAGCACTGGGTTCCAAACTAAAATATCACCGTTTAAGCCTGCAAATTTACTACAGGTTTGTGTTGACCAATCGTCATAATCTGGCGCTCGTACGTCATGAATTTTACCATCGGCAAGTGTGCCGCCTATACCAATTAAAAATACCGCACCGTATTCTTGTGCGACCGCTTTTTCACGTTGTTTCGCTGTAAAGTCAGGATACATCTGACGTAGCTGTTCACTGTGTACAAAGGTGATTTGCTCAGGCAAAAACGAGGTTAAATCAAACTCACTAGCCACAAAGCGTTCGGTTGCTTTAATCGCCTGATAAAGCGATGTTACGGTTTCTTTTAGTTTGTCTAAGGTACGCTCTGTACTCTCGCAAATCACTTTTTCCCAATCCCATTGGTCAACATACACCGAGTGGATTGGGCTTAAAGATTCTTCATCAGGGCGAAGCGCTTTCATATGCGTATAAAGTCCTTCACCTACCGAAAAATCGTAATCAGCCAAGGTCTTACGTTTCCACTTTGCTAAAGAGTGGACCACTTCAAATTGGCTACCCGGAATTGTTTTCACTGCTACCGATACAGCATTTTCAGTACCGCTTAAGTTATCTTGAATACCATCGCCTACTTTTGCCAAGATCGGCGCTTGTACTTCAACTAACCCTAATTGTTGTTCTAATTGGCTTGAAAAAAACTGTTTTACTTTACTAATTTGCTGCTGTTGCTGCAGGTAGTGTGAACTCATAATAATTGGCCTCATTCCCAGTTATTGTTACTTGCTTAATTAGAGAAACCCGCTGCTTGGCTCCTCCTGTTAAAGCAATCCTCAACCAAACAAAGATTATTTTCAATAACCCACAATAAAAAGAACTTAACATTGAAACATTCATAAAAATAATGCTATAAAAATTATTGATTCAACAATTAACACTAAGAAATACCATGGAAAATTATCAAATCGATAATCTCGATAAAAACATCCTTAACGCTTTAATGGAAAATGCCCGAACAGCGTATGCAGAACTTGCTAAACGCTTTGCTGTAAGTGCCGGCACCATTCATGTTAGGGTCGAAAAGATGAAACAAGCGGGTATTATTACAGGTACCCAAGTCAGTATTGATGCCAAACAGCTTGGTTACGATGTTTGCTGCTTTATTGGCATTAACCTCAACAATGCCCGTGATTACCCGCAAACTTTACTGCATTTAAAAGAATTAGAAGAGGTTGTCGAAGCCTATTACACCACTGGTAATTACAGTATATTTATCAAAGTAATGGCACGTTCAATTGATCATCTACAAGATGTGTTAATTAACAAAATACAAGCCATCGAAGCTATTCAATCAACAGAAACGCTGATCTCATTACAAAACCCAATTAGCCGAGCTGTTGTTCCCTAGGGTATAATCAGCGCCAATTAGAATCCGTCAACGAGCACACAACTATGGATACAACTCGCTTTGAGCGTGTTAAGCGCGTATTAGATCGCCGCCAAACGGACCTAACGGTTTGTTTAGAAGAAGTACACAAGCATCATAATTTATCTGCTATTGCCCGCACAGCAGACGCAACGGGCTGCCATCACGTACATGCTGTATGGCCAGAGAATCAAAAATGGTTAACCAACAATACCTCAGGCGGTAGTAAGAACTGGCTAGAAACCCACTTACATCGTAATATCGATGAGGCCGTTGCCATGATGCGTGCTCACAACCCTGAAGTACAAATTTTAGCAACTCACTTAACAGATGATGCAGTCGACTTTCGCGAAATCGACTACACCAAACCAACAGCTGTCATTGTTGGCCAAGAACGAGACGGTATTTCATCACGCGCCCTCGCTCACGCTGATAAAAACATCATCATCCCAATGCAAGGGATGGTGCAGTCTCTTAATGTATCCGTAGCAGCAGCGCTTATTCTATTTGAAGCACAGCGCCAAAGGGAAGAAGCTGGGCTTTACAACCGCGACATGCTTGATGCCAGAATTAAGCATCGTATCTTGTTTGAAGGCTGCCACCCTATTATTGCAGAACAATGCCGCGAAAAAGAGCTGCCGTACCCTGAGCTTGATGAAAATGGTGACATTGTTGCTGATGAAACGTTCTGGAATATTTTAAAACACACGCAACCGCTTGAAGCTACTAACGAGTGCAAGTAAACTGAAAAACAGTCTACTAATTAATAATTTGAGTCACCTTTGAGTCATCCTAGCTTAGCGTTATACCCAATTACAGAATTAAAAGGCGTCGGCCCGAAAATGGCCGAGCGTCTTGCTAAGCTAAATATTGAGACGGTGCAAGACATGCTGTTTCATTTGCCTCACCGCTATGAAGACCGCACCCGCATTCACCCAATCTGCGAACTCCAACCTCATAGTCATGTTAGTGTTGAAGCCACGATTGAAACCAGCCAAATCACCTTTGGTAAAAGACGCATGCTGGTTTGCCAAGTCAATGATGGTACAGGCCGTTTAACACTCAGGTTTTTTAACTTTAGTGCGGCTCAAAAAAACGCTTTAAGTACAGGTAAAATCATTCGCTGCTTTGGTGAGATCCGCCGTGGTCGTGTTGGTTTTGAAATGACACACCCAGAATACAGCTTATCGGATACCCCATCTGAGCAACCAACGAACACAACGCTGACACCAGTATACCCAGTTACTGAAGGTCTTAAGCAGTTATCTATTCGTGCACTTAGCGATCAGGCGCTTGCTCTATTACGTAAATACCCAGTAGAAGAACTACTGCCAGAGCAGTTTCAGCCAACTGGAATGCGCTTAGCCGATGCTTTAATGACTTTACATCGCCCACAAAACGATATTGATTTAACAGCTCTAGAGCAAGGTATGCACCCTGCCCAACAACGTTTAGTCTTTGAAGAGTTACTAGCCCAAAACTTAAGCCTATTAAAGCTGCGGCAAAAAGGGCAAACCGTAAAAGCAGTTGCATTAAAGCCTCATAATCAGCTTGAGCAGCAATTTTTAGCTAATTTAGCCTTTAGCCCAACCAATGCACAAAGTCGTGTCGTGGCAGAAATAAAAGGTGACTTGCAGCACCCATTTCCAATGATGCGCTTAGTGCAAGGCGATGTAGGCTCTGGTAAAACCTTAGTCGCAGCGCTCAGCGCACTGACCGCGATAAGCGAAGGGTACCAAGTAGCTTTAATGGCACCTACTGAGATTTTATCAGAGCAACATGGCATCAACTTTAGCCAATGGTTTAATCAATTAGGAATTGAAGTCGCTTGGTTAGGTGGCAAAAGTAAAGGTAAAGAGCGCGCAACGACTCTTGAAAAAATTGCCTCTGGGGAAGCGCAAATGATTGTTGGCACCCATGCATTATTCCAAGAGCAGGTTGAGTTTAACAACCTGGTATTAATTATTATTGATGAGCAACATCGCTTTGGTGTTCATCAGCGCCTATCACTGCGTGAAAAAGGCCGATTTGGTGATTGTTATCCACACCAATTAGTGATGACTGCAACTCCTATCCCGCGAACCTTAGCAATGACAGCCTACGCTGACTTAGAAACCTCAGTGATTGATGAGTTACCACCCGGTAGAACGCCTATCACAACGGTGGCGATTCCAGATGCACGCCGAGACGAAATCATTCAACGTGTGAGAACAGCGTGCACAGAGCAAGGCCGTCAAGTGTATTGGGTTTGCACCCTGATTGATGAGTCTGAAGTACTGCAATGCCAAGCCGCCGAAGATAGCGCTGAGCAATTGAAAGCAGCATTGCCAGAATTAAACGTTGGCTTAGTGCATGGCCGGATGAAAGCCGCTGAAAAGCAAGCCATTATGAGTGAGTTTAAAGCAGGTAATATTCATGTACTCGTTGCCACAACGGTGATTGAAGTGGGTGTTGATGTGCCCAATGCCAGCCTTATCATTATTGAAAACCCTGAACGGTTAGGCCTTGCACAACTCCACCAGCTGCGCGGCCGTGTTGGCCGTGGGGCAACAGCATCACACTGTGTTTTACTTTATCACGCGCCATTATCAGCGACAGCGCAAAAGCGCTTAGGTGTGCTGCGTGAAAGTAATGATGGCTTTGTTATCGCTGAGCGAGATCTCGAAATTCGTGGCCCTGGTGAAGTACTTGGTACCAAACAAACAGGCCTAGCCGAATTTAAAATCGCCGATCTAAACCGCGATAAACAAACACTCGATCATGTAAGACCCATAGCCTTCAAAATATTAAACGACTACCCAGAACTAACCGATAAACTTATTCAGCGCTGGCTTGCTGGCAAATCAAACTACGCACAAGCTTAACCATTCAAGCAAGCTAACTACGGTATAAATTTTATTTCTAGAGCAATAAAAAAGCCCAGCTAATTAGCTGGGCTGACAAGTTAGGGAGTTATCCAAGGGTTGGATTAGAACTTGTATTCAATACCAACACCTAAGTAATCTTGGTCAACTTGATTATCTGTATCAAACGTTGAGTAGAAACCAAATACTTTTGTGTTTTTGCTTAGCTTGTGATCAACACCTGCAGAAATAGCTGTTTTCTTATCGCCTTCATCAAAGTCAATTACTTGATACTGTACTTTGAAAGTATTGCTATTCATTTGGTAAGCAGCATTTACTAAGTAACCATCAGCTTCAGCACTACCATCCACTTTTTCTTGTGTTTGGTACATAGCGCCTAGTTTGAAGTCACCTAGTTTACCCTGTACTGTTGCACGAACAATGTCGTAGCCTTTAACTTCGCTGTCAGCTGCAACTGATGCATAAAGTTTGCTTTCTTTAAGTTTTGCATCGCCGTAAGTTAACGCTACTGAGTAACCGTTATCAGCATCTACATCATCTTCAGCTACATATGTCGCTAACACTTTGAAACCATTAAAGTCTTTAGAAGCATAAGAAATTGTGTCGCCTAAACGGTTTTCACCTTTAAACGCATTCTTGATATCTCCTTCAAGGTCATTGAATAAATCAACTTTACCTTGAGATTGCTTCATTGCTGTATCGTTACGGCCGATAACAACTTGACCAAAGCTACCTTTCACACCCACATATTGGTTACGAGCAGTAATGTTATCGTCATTGTCGCCTTTTGAATCAGCGTCAGATACGTCTACACCAAACTCAAATTTATAAACAGCTTCTAGGCCTTCAGAAATTTTTTCTGAACCTTTTAAGCCAAAACGTGAGTTATTGCTTTTAATTTCAGTGAAAGACCCTTCGCCATCATCTGATGATTGAACAGTCACGTTTGCTTTACCATATACATCTACATCAGCTAATGCAGAAAAAGATAAACCACCAAATAAAGCTAGGAATAAGCTAGACTTTGCAAATTTCATGTCGTTTCCTCAATAATCGCAACAAAAAACACATACTGTGTTTCAATGCGCGCAGTGTGACATCGAAAAATGACAAAAAGATGACAATTGAAACAAAAACGTCAATTTACCTTCATGAAATATAATTATTTCTGAAATAAAAACGTAACCTACTGTTGCGGCATTAAATTTTTATAAAAGCTAAGTTAAATTAATTTTAAGCTTTTATTTGCAGCTCAGTTAATAATGTCACTAATTTCTCTAATAGAGGGGTTTGTTCATTATCTCTGTGGTAAGCAACAAATACATCTCGCGAGGTATGTGCAACATCTTCAACATGATAAAGCTCACCAGATTTAAGCTGCTCTTCGACTAATAATTGTGGAATGAAGGCACTGCCGCCGCATTTTAATATTAAATCGAGTGCAATACGCCCGGTGCTGGTTCTGAAATAAGGGGGAGCATGGCCATTAAACTCTCGGGCATGCCATAACGAAAAGGTTGTTCCCCAATCAACATAAACATATTGATTATCGAAAAAGTTTTCGCTGTTTGCAGTTTCAAAAGCGCTCACAGGAATAATAGGGAGTTCACAAATTCGTTGAACAACCAGCTCATCAACTTTAGGGGGATCAAATAATACCGCTAGATCTAATGTACGTTCAAGCAATAAGCGAGTACTCTCTTGCTGTGCTTTTACTTCAGCGACTAGCGATACACCCGGCATAGCAGAAACAATGTTTGTAATACCAAACTGCAAAAAAGCATCCCATATATTAGGTGTGCCCGCTAAACTAATTTGCTTATGCATATTATCAGCAAGCGCCACATCAACTTTTGCTCGTTGCATCCCCGTTATGATCATTTGTGCGTGTGGCAGTAATCGCTCACCCGGTGCCGTTAACTGAATGTTGTTTCGTTGACGAATAAATAAGTTAACGCCTAAACCTTGCTCTAATTGTCGGATCCGAAAACTTACCGCAGACTGTGTAATATATAAATTTTCAGCTGCTTTACCGAAATGGCGCGTACGTACCACTTCAACAAAAGTCTTCAATAAATCGATATCCATTTTTTACCCTTACGATAAAAATAATTTGTTTAATAAAATCGACAACTTGATCCATACTCCAGCAAGAAAATAGGGCATGAGGATAAAGCCATGAGCAATGACATTTCATCACTTCGTCAAGCATTTGCAAGCCAACGTCAATTCTATGATGATCAAAATTTCCCACGCGGTTTTGGTCGTAGTGGTCACTTCACTTTGCTAGAAGCCGACATTCTCGAGCAGCATGGTGTTGTTCTAAAGGGTTTATACAACAAAACCCTAGAACCACAAAATGAATTTCAAACTCAATTTGTACAAGTTGTTACCGGTAACCTTGAAGCAACCAATCCAATTGAGCGCGCTTGGATCAAATACCTTAAACAAACAACCTGCAAAACTAAGTTTCATACCTTATTTGGGCGCTCTCGTATTGCGAGCCCAACAACACAAAGTGTTGAATATTATTCTGAGTCAGATAGCCTATAACAATTTGCTTTTTTACCCTTTTAGGGTTAAAACTTGTAATAACTTTTGTTTCGCCAGTAAGTTATTTCAAGGCAAGTTGTGACTCGAAGAATATTAATAATTGAAGATACGCCAACCATTGCGCGAGTGCAAAAGCACATCGCGCAAAAAGTTGGCTATGAAGCCGACATTGCTGGTAACTTAGCTGAGGCAAAAGAGCTTATTAGCAAGCACAGTTACTTTTGTGCAGTAGTAGACTTTATTCTGCCTGACGCACCAACCGGAGAAGCAGTCCCCTGTACTATCGCTGCCGACATTCCCACCATTGTAATGACCGGCAATCTTGACGAAACAACACGTAATATCGTTGAAAAACATCCCATCATTGATTACATCACCAAAGAAAATAAACAAGCCTACCAATACCTAGAAAAACAACTCGCTCGTTTACCTCGTAATGAGCAAATATTGGTATTAGTGGTCGATGATTCAGCGGCAACACGCCACCATATTTGTAACTTATTAACTCGTCACAAATACCAAACCATTGAAGCTGTTGATGGTGTTGATGCTTTAAAAGTACTGGCTGAAAACCCAAAAATATCGGTGATCATTACCGATAACGAAATGCCGAATATGAATGGGGATGAGCTCTGTGTTGAAATTCGCCGTTTATATTCTAATGACGAAAAAGCGGTGATTGGTATCTCAGCTTACGATACTTTGCATCTTTCAACGCGCTTTTTAAAATCTGGCGCTGACGATTACCTTCGCAAGCCATTTAATAATGAAGAGTTCTATTGTCGGCTAAGCCAAAACGTCGACATGCTTGAAAACATTAAAACAATTCGTTTGCAGGCAAACACTGATTACCTCACTAAACTCCCTAATCGCCGCTATTTCTTCGGTGAAGCAAACAATCACCTAAAAGCTGCAAAAATGTCAGATACCTCAGTCTCTTTAGCCATGATTGATATTGACCACTTTAAATCAATTAACGATAACTATGGTCATGATGCAGGTGATGAAGTGCTTAAAGGTTTATCACAATGTATGGCGAAGTATTTTGGAGATAATTTAGTAGGCCGCTTCGGTGGTGAAGAATTTGCGGTGTACTTTGCGGATCAAGATCCACAAGAATCGTTACAGCGTTTAGAAAAATTCCGTTTGTTTGTCGAAAAACACAGCTCTGAATTTAGCAAAGACCAAATCAAGTTTACGCTGTCGATTGGTTTTCATAATGGGCCCATTTATAGTTTGGATGAACTAATAAAACAGGCCGATTTAAAGCTTTATCAAGCAAAAGACTCTGGCCGCAACAAATTAGTAAGCTAAGCCTATACAGGCTTAGTCACTGCCTCTAACTGCGCTTTGCGTTGCTTTCGACTTTGACGATACGAATCCCAGCTGAATAATGCTAAAGCACTCCAAATACACGCAAAAGTCACCACACGCTCAGCATCAAATACTTCACCGTAAAACGCCACGGCAAGCATAAACATTAAACTTGGGCCTATGTACTGAAAGAAGCCAAGCGTACTGTATTGCAGGCGCTTTGCGGCACCGGTAAAACATAACAGTGGTAAAGTTGTCACCACACCGGCACTAATGAGTAATAAGTTAATGTGCCAATCATTTGCAGTTAAATCAGAGCTTGCTGATGGCGCCATCAACCACCAATAAATAAGTGCAACAGGTAATAAAATAAGCGCTTCGAGCAATAATCCTGGTAATGACTCGATTGGTAACTTTTTACGTAATAGACCATAAATAGCAAACGAGCTAGCCAGCGAGAAAGCAACTACGGGGAATGAACCAAAGCTCACCAGCTGTAGCAACACACCACAAAGCGCTAGACCAACCGCAACACCTTGCCATTTACGCAGCCGCTCACCTAAAAACAACATACCCAATAACACATTGAGTAATGGATTTATGTAATAACCTAAACTAGCATCAAGCATATGATTATTGTTCACTGCCCAAATAAATAAGCCCCAGTTAAAGCCTAGTAAGCTTGCTGTGATAACCAACATCAACAGTAATTTAGGCTGTCCAAGAACCACACGAATACGCTGCCATTGATGACGAGCAGCAATGATAAGAAGTAAAAACAACACCGACCAAATAACACGGTGCATTAAGATTTCAAAAGCAGAAATCTGCTGTAGAAACTTAAAGTAAATGGGCGCAAGACCCCACATAAAAAAGGCTAAACAAGCGAAAATGACGCCTTTTCGCTGCTCAATGTTGGTAGGCATAAGTTTGGCTTTATAGTTTAAAAACCTTATTTTACGCCCCCTCAGCAGTGACGCAACCAAAACGCGCTAAATAAACCCATGTATTTACTTCTTAAAAGGGACTGCCATTGTTGCAAAGTAACGCCTTGATATTAAGCACCTGTGAAACGCTGAATTCTGCATTTTAAGGTCGTTTGGGTATATTGCTAAAGACATCGCAATAAAAAACCACTAAAATGCTCGGCGATGAATACCAATACCGCAACGTCCAACACACCCGTTCGATCACCACAAGCCGTACTCAAACAAGTGTTTGGTTACAAGGATTTTCGTGATGGCCAAGAAGCGATTATAGCCGCTGCGCTAGACGGACAAGACTCGCTTGTACTCCTACCAACGGGTGGGGGAAAATCATTATGCTATCAAGTGCCTGCTTTGATCCTCGATGGTGTGACTGTGGTTATCTCGCCGCTTATTTCCTTGATGCAAGACCAAGTAGCCCAACTAAGAGCACTTGGCGTACAAGCGGCATACATCAATAACAGCCTGCCTTTTGAAGAGCAACAAGCTGTCTATCAACAATTGCACTACGGGCAAATTAAGCTGTTGTATGTAGCACCTGAAAAAGTACTGCAACACGAATTTTTAGAGCGTTTAAGTTATTTAAAACTCGCACTCTTTGCGATTGATGAAGCTCACTGTGTGTCGCATTGGGGTCATGACTTTAGACCGCATTACTGTAGACTCAACGAATTAAAGCAACGCTTTACACATGTGCCTATGATGGCACTTACAGCAACGGCAGATAAAGCAACTCGTTACGATATTATTGAACAACTTCAGCTTAACCACCCTTACGTGCATACTGGTAGCTTCGATAGACCTAATATTCGTTACACCATAGAAGAAAAATTCAAACCTATGGTGCAACTACTTCGTTATTTAAAAGAACAGCAAAATCAAAGTGGTATTATTTATTGCACCAGCCGTAAACGGGTTGATGATGTAGCCGAAAAACTTGCTGATGCAGGATTTAATGCCGCAGCCTACCATGCAGGTATGAGTAACGAGCAACGCCAATTTGTGCAATCAGGCTTTGCCCGTGACGATATTCAAATTGTGGTTGCAACTGTTGCCTTTGGCATGGGAATTAATAAACCTAACGTACGTTTTGTGGTGCATTACGATATTCCAAAAAGTATCGAAGCTTATTACCAAGAAACCGGTCGTGCTGGTCGTGATGGTTTGGCTGCAGAAGCCATTATGTATTTTGACCCGGCAGACATAGGCCGCGTACGCCGCTTTTTTGAAGATATCGAAGACGAACAACGTCGTCGTGTTGAAGAGCAGCGCTTTAATGCTATGGCCAGCTTTGCGGAAGCGCAAACATGCCGTAGACAAATTTTGCTCAATTATTTTAGTGAATATAAGCGCGAAACCTGTGGCAACTGTGACATTTGCTTAAACCCACCCACTAGCTTTGATGGCACACTTGTCGCACAACAAGCTTTGTCGTGTGTGTATCGTGCTGAGCAACGGTTTGGGATTGGTTATATCGTTGAGCTGCTGCGCGGCGCAAACACTAGCCGCATTCGTGATAACAATCACCACCAGCTTAGTACTTATGGCATAGGAAAAGAGCACAGTGTGGAATTTTGGCTCAGTATTTTAAGGCAACTCATCCATCAAGGATTATTAAGCCAAGACATTACCCAGGGCTCTTCATTACGCTTAACAGAAGCCGCCCGTGCGGTTCTTAAAAGTGAATATGCACTGCAACTTGCTGAACCTCGATTACAGGCGAAACATGTATACCAAGATAAACTCGCCCAGTTTAATTACGACAAAAAGCTGTTTGCTAAATTACGCGCCTTACGTAAAGAGTTGGCAGATGCCGATGATGTGCCACCTTATGTGGTATTCAATGATAAAACCCTTGCAGAAATGGCGCAGTTAATGCCAACCAACGACAGTGAGTTTTTAAAGGTATCGGGAGTTGGTTTTACTAAACTAAATAAGTACGGCGCACCATTTTTAAATACCATTCGCGACTATCTTGCCGCTAATTAGGACTGCTATGACTGAACTAACGTATGATGCCGAGCATGAAATTATTCTCGTAACGTCGAATGAGCTGCCACACGACGAAGACTTTGAACTTTGGGCTACGCTTTTCTTACACGCTCCCGCAATAACAACCGCTGATTTTGATGCTGGCGCTGATCGTCATCAATTACGCTTTCACTTTACAGATCATAGTTTTAATCTAAACTTTGAACATTACAGTGAAAGTATTTGGATTAATGCTGAGGGCATAGAAGCCAGTGCAGCTTTACCACAACTTCATCAGTATTTAGTCGCGCAATTACAATAATAAGCTAGACTTTTTACCTCGCTTAGTATGTAGTAGTTGCATAGGACATACTCAACTAAGGGTGTAAATGGGATTTAAGAAGTCGCACTTTGTTGCTAGGTTAATAACACTATTACCAATCTGCATAGCAGCAAATGTTCATGCAGAGCAGTTATTTACTGACGATAGTAATTATTGTCAAAACCAACGCACACTTAAATCACAAGATAATAACTTACGCCGCCAGCTCGATGCCGACAACCCACTCCCCGATGCTGCTAATAACCGTAAAATAGTCTCCATTGAACTTGAACAACTAAACGTCTTTAACACTGAGCTTGAAGAAGAAAATAACTTTTTATTCCGCTTTGCCAATCGGGCTCACATGACTACGGAACCTAATGTAATACACAGCGTTTTATTGTTCGAAGAAGGTGATGTGTATAACCCACGTAAATTGCTAGAGTCTGAGCGATTGCTGCGTAAACAAGGTTATCTATATGATGCACGTATCAACGCAAAGCTTGATTGTGATGGCAACGTACATGTAAAAGTAATTACTCGCGATCTGTGGACCTTATTACCAGAAATAAGCTTTAGCCGCAGTGGCGGAGAAAATGAGTCGAGTATCGGGTTTCGTGAATCTAACTTTTTGGGCTGGGGTAAGCGGGTCTCATTTAGTCGCACCCGTGATGCAGACCGAACAGGTTACCTATTTGTTTATGACGATCCGCATATTTTCTCGAGCCGGTATCAAGGCCGTTTTGAATACTCAGATAACGACGACGGTAAGCGTCATTACCTCGATGTAAGCTACCCGTTTTTCTCAATAGATACGCCATACAGTTACGGTGTTACAAGTTACTCAGATCAACGTCGAGAGTCACTTTATTACCGAGGTGATGTGGTCAATGAGTTTGAACAAAAAACGGTACTAAACCGCGCTTACTTTGGTCACTCATCACAACTTGGTAATAGCTGGACTCAACGTATTAAGCTTGGCATCGAAAACCGCGAAGAAACCTTTAAAGAAACGCCATTCACGCGCTTCCCAATTGCTGAAGACCGTACCCTGAGTTACCCCTACATTAGTGGCCAATGGTTTGAAGATCATTACGTTAAGGTGAGAAACTTCGATAGCATCTACCGTACAGAAGATTTAAACCTCGGTTGGAATATTCATGCTTTATTAGGTTATTCAAGTAAAGATTTTAGCGACGATGCCAGCCGCACTATTTATTCGTTATCGTTATCAAAAGCGCATTACTCTGGAGACAACCAGTTATGGCGTTTTAAGGCAGACCTTGATGGCTACTGGAATGAAGAAATCGATGATGTCGAAAACCTGTTTGCCAGCACGCAACTACAGTACTACCTAAATACCACACTTAGACAAAGCTGGTACGCCAAAGTACGCTTACAATATGCTGAAAACCTCACTGCTGATAAACAGCTTACTATTGGTGGTGAGAACGGCCTACGTGGTTACCCGCTAGACTACCAAGTAGGCGACCGTAGCTTTTTAGTGACTCTAGAAAAACGCTACTACTGGGAGTATGACTTATTACAATTGTTCAAAGTTGGTGGTGCCGCGTTCTATGATATTGGTAGAGCTTGGTATAACGACAAAGATAATGGCACGAATGGAGGCGTGCTACAAAATGTGGGTTTAGGTCTGCGCTTAGCACCAAGTAGAGCAAATGCCGGTACTGTTATTCACCTAGATATTGCCGCACCAATTAATAAACAAGATGACGATATTGACTCAGTGCAATGGCTAGTAACAGTTAAAAATACCTTTTAAGGTAGTGTTATTGTTAAGCTAAAAAGCTAGAATCGATATGAAAAATATTTAACTTAGGATCCCTTTTGGACTTCGTCGAATTCTTTAATGAGCAATACCACTTAATCGTAACTATCATTGCGATCTTGCTCTACCCGCTACTGCGTAAAACCACTAAAAAACTGCTTTTAAAAGCAATTAAAGGCAAAGCTGATCCGCATCGAGAATACCGTGCCGAGCTGTTGCTCAATATCATTCTTGCTATTGTCATGCTGTGTTTAGTCTTGGTTTTTTGGGGTATAGAACTGCGCGGCTTGTTAGTACTAGGTTCATCAATTTTTGCCATGCTGGGTGTCGCGCTTTTTGCTGCCTGGTCGTTGCTGAGTAACCTAACAGCTTTCTTACTCATGTTTATTCAAAACGACTGTCGGGTTGGCTTTTGGGTGAGAGTGATTGACGGTGCAAACTTCTTAGAAGGCCGCATTATTGAAATGGGCTTGATGAACGTAGTGCTTGAGCATGTTGATGGTCACAAAGTGATTTACCCAAACAACATCTTTGTCACCCGCCCTGTGATGGTGTTAAAAAACCCACCTACAGCGACTAAAGCACCAACCATAAAGCGCATTTTAGGTCCAAAAAAGTAAAAAGCCGCGATTGCGGCTTTTGAATCACACTAAAAGTGTCTGCTAGTCTAAAATAGTCCGTTAGCGACCTTGCTCCTTATTTGTTTTAGCTATAAAGGCCTTAAGTTCATCAAGTTGAGGCTCAATACCTTGCTCATTATGCCACTCAAACCACTCTTTAACATCTGACACAACATAATGATGAACTTTCAAACATAGATCACTATTTTTTAGCCATACATCGGGGGAGCGTGTAGGGGAAAATTTATACCACGAACAGTAAGTATAGCCATGGTTTTTTAAGTTTGCTTCAATGTAAAAACTCAACACAATCGACGAAATAAAGTACAAAACTATACCTGCTAACGTTGACTTTATCATCAGCAAAAATGTTTTTTCATTTTTATAATTAAAGATCTTCTGAACACCTGCAATTATCATAAAAAGCGGGAGCGGCAATATGAAAAAGCCAGGAGCTTGTAACCCTACTTCACTTATATAGTAATAATCTTTATCAAAAAAAACATGCTCATTGAATCCTTTATATGATGCATACATTATTAATACTGCAATAAAGCTTAAAAAAATAATCGTTATAAATATTAAAAACTTAGCTTTGACCTCAAGAGCTGAAAATTTTTCATCTGATTTCTCCCACTTTAATAATGGCATGAGTTACCTCTACTTCTTCTAATATTTAATTTTGGTACGCCAAATAGAGAGTAAACGTAATCATAAAATCCATCGCAAGGATATTTTTCATAATAATTTTTGTCAGGCATTAACTTAATAGTTTCAGAAATTACTTTTTCTTCGAAGTCTCGAAGTGTATTAGCTGTACTGTCTGTTATTTTATTAATCTCTTCTGTAAAAGCTGAAGCTAGAAGTGTTGTAACCGTTCCAACTGCAACAACAACAATGAGTGGTATAACAGCTGAAGTTATAACTAAGCCCATAGCTGTTGCGCCCATTAAAATTAATCCTGTTGCAGCTATACTCGCCGCGACAATTGCCATATCGACAGCAACACCGGCAACAAAATCATGCCATGTTTTTTCGTCCCTAAGAACCTGATCTAAAGCATGGAAAGTGACAGATATGATTAAAGTAACAATAAATCCACCCTTCATTGACTTTGCCGCTTCTAACCTACCCACACCAACAGTAAATAGTTTTGGGTTACTAGCTAAATACCGAGTCCCTGTTAAGTGTTCACGAATTCGTGGGTATGAGTCTATAATTATGGCTGGCGAGCCGTTGTACACTTTAATTTTGAACTTGCCGAATACATTTCCCTGATTTTTAAGTGCCATAGCTAATACTGTGAGAGATTTTACATCATCAAATAATGGATATAAGCCAGCACCGAATTTTAAATCATCTTTAATTCTTTCCCATTTATTAGAAACAGAGTTATATTCTTGTAACTGCTCGTCAATCCATTCGACAGCTTGAAAGCGAGAATACCCCTGCTTCATTTTTACAGAAATAATGTAGTCAACAAACTCCGCTGAGTTCATGATTAACATTGTATGATTATTACTGGCGAGTATGTTTTGAATTTGTTTCTGGCGTTGCCTTTGTGCAATTGCACGGCGAGCATGTGCTGACATGGTAATTTCCTTATTAATTTACCGATTCCATTCGTCTCTATTTTAAACACTAGAAAAGTTAATTCAACACCTGGTTAATCAGAAATATCTGTAATTAACCTCCAGCAAAAATAAAAGCCGCGATTGCGGCTTTTTCTAGAAATATTTATCTGCTAGTTATTTAAATCTGCGGTTTTTAACTCGTCTTCAATATCACTTATTTCATCAATAAAGTTTTCGAGCTGTTGTTCAACTAGGCTGTTTGCGTGAGCAAAGTAAGCAAGGTGGAATACAGCATCTCCCTCGTTTACCAGCGGCATAGTTTGTTGACCAATCACAATACCACTGCGAGGCGCGAGTAGTTCAAGCTCAGCATCACCAAGGGGGCTGCTAATATAAGCTAAAACCTGCCCTTTCATTACTCGCTCTCCCAGTGACACTTGCGCACGAACAATACCGTCAACTTCGGCACGTATCCAACTTGTCGAGCTTGCAATAACTGGCTCCGGTAGCTTTTTAGCACGCTTGCCGCGTACCATTTTTAAATGGCGCATCACATAGTCAACACCTTGCACACCTGCTGCAATGGCAATTGGGTCAAAGCGTAGCGCTTCGCCGGCTTCATAGGTAATAACGGGTATTCCTAAATTGGCGGCTTCACTGCGTAATGAACCATTACGAAGTGACGCGTCAATCACCGCTGGAGTACCAAACGCTTTTGCCATAGCTGCCGTTGCAGGGTCGCTCAAATTGGCACGAATTTGTGGCAAGTTAGTTCGGTGAATTGCACCTGTGTGCAAATCAATAATATGCGTACAATGCATTGCCACCTGAGTAAAAAACGCATTCGCCATTCGCCCTGCTAACGAGCCTCGTGTTGAGCCCGGAAAACTGCGGTTCATGTCACGGCGGTCTGGTAAATAGCGTGACTTGTGAATAAAGCCAAACACATTCACAATCGGTACCGCAATAATAGTACCGCGCAATTGCTCTGGGTCGATTTTTGCCAGTAACTGCCTAACAACCTCAACACCATTGAGCTCGTCACCGTGAATTGCAGCACACACCATTAATACAGGGCCTTGCTGCACACCATTGACAACTTCTATCGGAATATTTAACGGCGAGTGGGTATAAAGCTTGGCAGCTTCAATCGCAAATGTTTTACGTTCGCCAACCCCCACCGTATCGCCTAAAATTGAAAACGGTGTATTTTTCTTAACCTTAGCCACGCACTTTTCCTTTTAATAGAGCGCTTATTTTCCTATGGGTAAAGGCTTAACCTTTACCACGAGTTGCAGTTCTTTTTGATGCCGCTGTTTTTTCAATAAACTCGACAATCATGCCTGCAATGTCTTTACCGGTTGCAACTTCAATACCTTCAAGACCTGGTGATGAGTTTACTTCCATGACCAACGGACCACGTGCAGAGCGAAGTAAATCAACACCCGCTACGTTTAAACCCATCGCTTTTGCTGCTGCAACAGCCGTTTTTCTTTCTTCTGGAGTAATACGCACTAACGTCGCACTACCACCACGGTGTAAGTTAGAACGGAACTCACCTTCTTGCGCTTGACGCTTCATCGCCGCAATTACTTTATCGCCTAATACGAAGCAGCGAATGTCAGCACCGCCCGCTTCTTTAATGTATTCTTGCACCATGATATTGGCTTTTAAGCCCATAAATGCTTCGATAACACTTTCTGCAGCTTTGCGTGTTTCAGCTAATACCACACCGATACCTTGCGTACCTTCAAGTAGCTTAATAACGACTGGTGTGCCACCCACCATACTTAGTAAGTCTTTTACATCATCTGGTTTACTTGCAAAGCCTGTCACTGGCATACCTACACCTTTACGCGAAAGTAGCTGTAGTGAACGTAACTTATCGCGTGAGCGAGTGATCGCCACTGATTCATTGACAGGGAATACACCCATCATTTCAAACTGACGTAATACCGCACAGCCATAAAAGGTCACTGACGAACCAATACGCGGCACGATAGCATCAAAATCTTTTAAATTTTCACCACGGTAATGAATTTCTGGCTGCTCTGAATTGATGTTCATATAACAACGAAGTGCATCAATTACTTTCACTTCATGGCCGCGCTGCTCTGCAGCTTCAATTAAGCGACGTGTTGAATATAAATTTTGGTTGCGAGATAAAATACCAAGTTTCATAGTTAAAAACCTTAACTGATAAACTCATACACGTAGCAACGTGTGATAAGTCCTTTTTCTATAATAAATGAGATAAAGCCGGATCAACGACTATGCGATTTTCCATTGCTGTACGCCCTAACAACATTCTAAACTTCATTGTTGAACGGTTACTTAAAGTCACCCTTACAGGCCAGCTTTGGGTTCCTGCGACTAATTTTGTTTCAATAAAGTAGCGTAGCTCACGCTGACCGCTTGAACTGGTCACATACTTACGCTCAACTACTTTGGCGCGACACTCTACCGTTGTTTCTACATCGTCTTGTAGAGGATGGGTAGAAAATTTCACCCATGCTTCGCCATTTTCTGAAAATTCCTCAATGTCAAAAGCATGAATACATGAGGTTCTTGCTCCGGTATCAACTTTTGCTTTGATTTTTTCGATTCCCAGTTCAGGCAGACCAAGCCATTCTCGCCAGCCAACAATAATTTTTGCGCTCATTAATGTGCCCTCTTTAAAAAAGTGTCTTATACGCTACGGAGCTAGAAACACCAACGAAATATATTTATCCACTCGATAAGTCGATTTAATTGACGTAGGCTAAACTATCATCAACTATATCGCACTATTTGTAAAACGAGAGTTCAATATGATCAATGGGTTACTTCATGTCTTAATTTTAGACGAACAAGGCGGTGCACGTGCTATTGAAAATAGTACTGAGCTGCAAAATTGGCAACCTGAACACGGAAAACTTTGGGTGCACATGGACTATAGCCAAGCTGAGGCCGTTGAATGGCTTGAGCAGAGTAACTTATTAACAGATTTCGAGCTTGAGTCCCTGATTGCTGATGAGACACGTCCACGTTTAAGCAAAGTCACTCATGGTAATATGCTATTTTTGCGTGGGGTTAACTTAAACCCTGCGCAAAGCCCAGAAGACATGGTCTCGTTACGCTTATTCATTAACGAAAACATCGTGATCACAACGCGTAAGCGCCGTTTATTATCGGTGCAAGATGTTGTTGAGTCGTTCGATGGCAGCAATGGCCCATGTTCAATCTCTGAATTAGTTTGCCAATTGGCGCAAAACCTAACGTCGCGTATGCAAGCTGTTATTGACAGTTTAGATGACACACTCGATGGCTTTGAAGATGAAATTGACGAACCTAATAAAGGCTTTGATCATCAATCATTAGCACAAATACGCCGCCAGACAATCGCGTTAAAACGTTATTTAAGACCACAAAAAGAAGCTCTTATCACTTTATTAAACAATAAGTATAAGTGGTTAGATGAAGACGATAAGGCACGCTTAAACGAAACAACCAATATGTTGATCCGTTACTTAGAAGAGCTAGATAGCTCAATTGAACGTGCGCAAATTATTCAACAAGCAATTACAAGCCAAGTGTCTGAGCAACTAAATCAACGTATGTATGTAATGTCGGTGGTTGCAGCACTATTTTTACCACTCGGCTTCTTAACAGGTTTACTGGGTGTAAACGTAGGTGGTATTCCGGGCACTGAAAGCCCTTATGCATTTAGTTTGTTTATTATTTTCTTGGTGGTGCTTACCGTAGGGATTGGCATTTACTTTAAAAATAAGAAATGGCTATAGCTCGACAACCTTTTTAATTAAATCAAGGCGAACGGCATGTTCGCCTTTTTTGGTGCTCAAAATTAAGTGCTCGCCCTCTGGGTTAATTATTTTAAGATTCTCAGCCTTTCCCTCTAACGGTTCACCAGATACTAAGGAAATTCGTAATAGGGACTTATGCATGCACCATAATTCGTATTTATCGTAGTCGCCACAGTCGATAGGTTGATAAGTCATTGGCTTTTTTGAGATTACTTAAGGAATAAATCGAGCTTAGAAGATATTAAAGTGAAGAGCAAATGGCGCTCTCGGCAGGGATCGAACCTGCAACTTAGCCTCCGGAGGGCCACGTGATATCCATTTCACCACGAGAGCACATTTGTCGTCGCCAATGCTAACTCGCGATATCAGCATGACAACCCGGCAATGATAATGGCATCTTGCCCTAAATGCTAGCATCGAGACCTTTATATGCACATAAATTCAGCAATTTGCATTAAAACACTTCACTTTCGTGCAGAACCAAGGTATTAACGTATACTTAATAAAATTAATAACAAGGTGGCTGTATAGCCATGTAAGGGGAATTTGATCATGAGTTTAATGTCTACAGAGCAAGTCGCGGAGTTTTTAGGTGTAAAAGTCGAACGCGTAAAACGTCTTGCTCGCGAACATTTACTGATCTCGAAATCACAAGATGACAAAGGTGAACCTTTGTTTGATCCAGAAGACGTAAAAAAATATAAAGAACTTGCCGAGCGAATTGGCGGTCTTTAATTTTTAACTTTTTCTATGAAGTGGTTAAGCTGTGTAAGCAGTGGCGCCACTTTATCCACCGCTCCACGTTGTTCATACCAACAAATACATAAAAGTAAAAACAGCGCATGAAACGCTGCCAGCTTTTCAACTGATAAGTTAAACGCGTGATGGTCGCACACTAACGCTTGATAGCGTTTAAGCAACGCTAGTTGCTGCTCATCATTTAACGTAAAGCTCACCACCAGCGCAGCCAAATCAAAATAAACATCGTTACTTTTGGCATATTCAAAGTCGATTAAAAACATACCCGATTCATTCACAATAATATTTTCTTTCACTAAATCATTATGACAAAAGCCCATGTCTTTAGGTGCACCATCAATATAAGCCAGTGACTGCCTAATTAACTCAGCATGTTGCTGGTACCGGGGTGTTTGCTGGTAGTAGTTAATTTCGTACGCAATATCCATCGGCTCGGTAAGCACAGGGTAACGATGTAAATTAACTAAATCGGGTAGTAAGCTATTACAAAATTCACCGCTGGCAATGTTCCCTGCCACGTATTCGAAAATAACAGTATCGGTTGCTTGTTCTAACCAAAGTGGTGCTGGACAGCAACTTTGCTTTGCAAAATGGGCTTGCGCAGCAAGACCAATCGCCGGCCAGTGGTCTCGATAATGCTTAACCAAGAAAGCTTGATTTGATGTTTTTACCAAGTAGTTGTCATTGCTTAGCCCCTCAACCAGCGGACTGATTGAGGTAATAACTAAATTTGAGTTGAAGCGCGTAAAAAGCGCGTGAATTTGTTGCTCAGTTTTCATCTATAACTGTGCAAGCGGTTTAGCCTGATGCTGCTCGTACTCTTCATACCATGTTTTAAAGCCCCACGCGGCCATAATGGTGTAAAACACGAAAAGTACTAAGGTTGGGTAATACCCTTTTTCAAAGTATAAATACATGGACGCTGCATCAATCACAATCCAGTACAACCAGTTTTCCAGTACCTTCTTAGCAACAAGATAAGTCGTCACCACCGCAAAGCACGTAGTAAAGCTATCTAAATAGGCAAAATCAGCGTGAGTGTAATTGGTCATCACGAAACCAATAGCAACTGAGGCCACAGAGGTTGCAAACAAAATCACTGCATGACGCTTTAACGACCATGAAATAATGGGCAGTTGATCTTTATTGTTTATACCCCGACGCCAAACCACCCAACCATACACTGCCATATACATATAATAAAAATTCAGTAGCGACTCCATTAACAGTGCGCCATTCCAGTACATTACGGTATAAATAAAGGTGCTAACAAACGCGGCTGGCCAACACCATAAGCTTTCTTTAATCGCTAAAAGTAAGTACGCCATCGACAATGCAACGGCAATATATTCCCAATGCGACATGGCAGTAAAGCCAGAGAAGGTTTCGCTCAAAAATTCCATAACACGCGCTACTTTAGATTTTAGTCTTCGCTAGGCGACAAGTCACCATGCAAGAATTTACAGACAAAAATAGCTTTACCAAACTCTTCATAAGAACGTTTGATTTCAGTATTAAGTACAGACATCACTAAATCATAATCACCGAAAATCTGAGTTGATAAGGTATTGGTGATCACTTTAAGACCTTCGTAACTGTTTACGCGGTCAATAAAACCTTTGATAAACGGAATGTAGTCTTGATGTAGTGGGTACTTACTGATCTCTACTGAAAGTTTCATTATGATTTACCGAGTCTTTGAAAAGTATTGCATTGTAACCCGCTTATACTAACAAGTCATGGCTATGGCTATTTTTTAGTGTAAAATCAGCCGCGATAAACATTGAGGATTCATTATGGCACGCCGCATCACTTACAAATTTAAAAACCAGCCTCGCGAAATCAATTTTGCAAAAGATAAATACCGCGATATGTACCATGCGATCGCTGCAGCTGAAGGCATTGATTTAACCAACTATTTAAAGATGGAGCAGCAAGTAGAAATGACTTCAAAAGGCTCTTCAGCAGTACGTAACTTTCGTGACCAAGAATTCGCACGAATGGGGTTCAGTGACGTGTATTTTATTAAAGAGTAACAAAGTTACTCTTGATACTCGTAGCTTACTCGTGGGGTGATATTACACAGTAACTCGTAAGGAATGGTTGTCGCACACTGGGCAATCTCTTCAACGGGAAGCTCTGGCCCCCACATGATCACTTCATCACCGACTTTGATGTTGTCGCTGTTATCACCAATATCCACCGTGATCATGTCCATCGCCACACTACCAACAATGCCATAGCGTTGTGATTTAATAACCACTGGTGTGCCTTGCTCAGCATGACGTGGATAACCATCACCATAACCCATCGCGACCACAGCAAGCTTAGTGGGTTTATCGCTATGCCAACGACCACCATAACCAACACATTGATTAGCATCGACATCGCGTATTGCTATAACACGCGTAGTTAAGCGCATAACCGGCTCTAAACCATGCTGTTGACCAATGCTATTTAGCATTGGTGATACACCATACAACATCAACCCAGGGCGTACCCACTCGCCATGCC
Source organism: Pseudoalteromonas apostichopi (assembly GCF_030297135.1). Classification (NCBI taxonomy): domain Bacteria; kingdom Pseudomonadati; phylum Pseudomonadota; class Gammaproteobacteria; order Alteromonadales; family Pseudoalteromonadaceae; genus Pseudoalteromonas; species Pseudoalteromonas apostichopi. The sequence continues at coordinate 2,297,031 of NZ_AP028065.1, read as the reverse complement.
CTTTTGGCCAAGCAATAATTCCCGCTGAATTTGCAAGACAATGCTGCTCGCTTTTGCCATCAGCTAATGAGTCAAATAAAGCAATTTGCTGAGCGGTTTTTTCATCATTGATGTCATCGGCGCACGAAAAATGGGTCATTAGTTTAATGTCATCACGGGCATTCGAGCTTGCTTTTAAACGGCTGTAGAAAGACTCAAATTGTGATGGTGCAATACCAAGGCGATGCATGCCAGTATTAACTTTTAACCAGCAAGCAATAGGTGCATCAAGAGCTGTGTTTTCAAGCGTTGCGAGCTGATTTTCATCGTGAATGATGGTTTGAAAGTTATTAGCAAGCAAGATAGGTAAATCATCTTTATGAAAAAACCCTTCAAGCAATACAATAGGTTTTGTCAGCCCACCGGCACGCAGCGCTAACGCTTCGTCAATGCGTGCGACTGCAAATGCGTCTGCATCATTTAGGTATTGGGCAATTTTAACTAAACCATGGCCATATGCATTAGCTTTTAGCACCGCCATTACTTTGCAACCGGGCGCAAAGCGCTTCACCTGCGCTAAGTTATGAGCAAGCGCTTGTAGGTTGATTTCGGCAATGGCTAGGCGCATTAATATTCGTCGTCCATAGCTGGGCCCGCGTAGTTATCAAAACGCGAGAATTGGCCTTGGAAAGTTAAGCGTACTTTACCGATTGGACCGTTACGCTGCTTACCTATGATGATTTCTGCCACACCTTTTTCAGCACTATCTTCGTTATAAACTTCATCACGGTAAATAAACATGATTAAGTCGGCATCCTGCTCGATTGAGCCTGATTCACGTAAGTCGGAGTTGATTGGACGTTTATCGGCACGTTGCTCTAGGGTACGGTTAAGCTGAGACAGTGCAATAACCGGACACTGCAGTTCTTTTGCTAGTGCTTTTAATGAACGTGAGATTTCAGCAATTTCTAACGTACGATTATCTGACAAACTTGGAACACGCATTAACTGTAGGTAGTCGACCATGATCATGCTAATACCGCCATGATCGCGAGCAATACGACGAGCACGAGAGCGCACATCCGTTGGTGTTAGGCCCGATGCATCATCGACATACATCTTACCTTTTTCCATCAACAAGCCCATGGTTGAGGATAGACGCGCCCAATCGTCATCATCAAGCTGACCTGTACGAACTTTAGTTTGGTTAATGCGACCTAGCGATGCCAGCATCCTCATCATAATTTGCTCTGATGGCATCTCTAGTGAGTAAATAAGTACAGGCTTATCTTGCGTCATAGCAGCATGTTCAGCCAAGTTCATCGCAAAGGTAGTTTTACCCATCGATGGACGTGCCGCCACAATAATAAGATCTGAAGGCTGCATACCCGCTGTCATTTTATCTAGGTCGGTGTAGCCTGTACTCACACCAGTTACACCATCTTGCGGCGACTGGTAAAGCTCTTCAATTTTATCAACGGTTTTTTCTAAAATACTATGTAAGTTTTGTGGGCCTTCGGTACTTTTAGTACGCTGCTCCGCAATTTTAAATACTTTACTTTCAGCAAAATCAAGCAGGTCATGGCTATTTCGCCCTTCAGGGCTAAAACCCGCTTCGGCAATTTCATTGGCAACACCAATCATTTCTCGAATAACAGCACGCTCACGCACGATATTCGCGTAGGCATCAATATTTGCTGCACTTGGCGTATTCTTGGCTATTTCAGCAAGGTAGGCAAAACCACCAACACTACTTAACTGGTTATTTTTCTCAAGGCTCTCAGAAATAGTGATCAAATCGATTGGATCACCGCCTTCAGCAAGGCTTACCATAGCTTCAAAAATCAGCTTATGAGTGCGGGTATAAAAATCCTGAGCAACCACTAACTCAGCAACACGGTCAAACGCTTGATTATCAAGCATTAAACCACCTAAAACAGATTGCTCAGCTTCTATTGAATGAGGAGGGACTTTTAACGTATCGACTTGCTTATCTGGTTTGGCCATAACTTCACAAAACTAAAATTGAATGGCTCTATTCTATCGACTTGCTAAGGCTGTGCAAATAGTAAATACCAATCGACTTAAATATTTGGTCATTCTAGCGTGCTAAATAAAGCGCTAACTGCGTTAGAAATGTCTAAAGTAGAGTAACTACATGTCAAAATTTCTGCCTTGTTATCACTTCATTTATCTGTCGCTATTTAAGACCAATAACTTAACACGATTGGTATAAGCGGGAAGTCTTCCCGCTTTATTGTAACTCTAATCGTTATTTCTGTTTACGAAGTTCAATGCGGCCGCTAATCGTATCCATTTCGATATCAGCATCCCCACCGTTAATACTAAATTCTAAGTCGCTTGATGGGCCATACTTCGCTTTTGTTGCTTTGTCGTCACTCAGTTCATTGACTATTTTACCATTAGCGTGAGCTTCAATTTCAAACTTTGCTGACACATTAGCAGGGAAGTAAAATTCAGCATCACCACTAACCGACTCAAAACGAATATTAGCATCATCAAGTAGCTTATTAATGTGAACTTCGGCCTCACCGTTTACCGTATTAATACGCAGTTTTTTAATCGCATCAAAAGCAAAGTCAATATCACCATTTACGTTCTCAAGACGAACATCTTGCGCTTTGGTCTTTGACTTAATGTCACCATTCACCGCGGTAAAGCGTAAAGCACCTTGCGAGTTTTTATCATTAATTTCGCCATTCACAGTTTCAAAGCGAATATCACCGTTCAGGTCATGGGCATTTACGTCCCCATTTACCGTTTCAAAGCTCATGTTGCCGCTAATATCTTGTACTGTAATATCGCCGTTAACAGTATCAATCTCTGCGCCCGCTTCAAGTTCTTTGGCACTGACCGTTACATTCACACCCGCAAATTCAAGCTCACTGCTTTTTGGCATATAAATGGTTAAACGTGAACCGTCGCCATTATTCCAACCACGTATGTTACGCGGCATTTTTACGATAAATTCAACACGGCTGCCTTCTACATCTAAACGATAGCCTTGTGCTTTATCGTCAAGCTCACCTTCGATTTTAAGTTGTGGTTTATCCCACCCTTCAATGCGTACATCACCACGTTGGTTTTCAATAAAAATGCGTTTATTTGCAGGTACATCAATTTGTTCATTAATGGTTTGTCCTGCCATTGCCATCAGTGGCAGTAATCCTAAAGTTAAGGTTAGTAATTTCATAATTGTCACTCCTAAATCGTTTGCCACTTCGGTGCATGCACCTTGTTAATTAAGTCCAGTTGTTGCTGATAAACCTGCGATAGCATTTGTAATAAAGCTGGATTTTCAGGTTCATTCTCTAGTGCTTGCTTAATGGCACTTTCGGCTTCTTCTAACTCTTTTAGTTGTTGCTGCCAGTTGTCGGTTAAAGCTGGTTGATTTTGATACTGCACCAACAAACCTTGCTTTTGCTTAGTAAAATAATCGCTCATTGCCATCATGCTATTTGACTCACCTTGGCCAACAAAAAGCTGCACAGTCAAAAGGGCTGCAATACAGCAAGCGGCAACAGCAGCGAGTTTATTCCAGCCATTAGTTGGCTTATCAATATGCTGTGTTTGCGGCCTTGCAATTGCTCGCTCAATTCCCGGCCAAAGGTCTTTTTCTGGACTAATATCTTGCTTTTGATTAAGCGAGTCATTTAAAAATTGTTCAAATTCTGGCTTACTCATTTTCATACCACTCTTTTAATAACTGCCTTGCACGGTGAAATTGCGACTTACTTGAACCTACAGCCATATCAAGCATGCTTGCTATCTCTTCATGGCGATAGCCTTCGATCGCATGAAGCACAAAAACCATACGTGCTCGCTCAGGTAGTCTCAGTACTAATTTGTCGAGGCCGTTAAAGCCGTCGCAATCTGCTGCGCTTTGCTCATCCATACCACTTTGTTCAAAACTCACTACTTTTTGAAACCAGCTTTTATGTTTGCGAATGTAGCTAATCGCAATATTGCTGGTAACACTATGTAACCAAGTCGAAAATTGTGAGCGTCCATCAAAGTTCGCGATTTTGTGCCACAACTGTACAAACACTTCTTGTGTTGCATCTTCAGCGTGCTCTTTATCTGCAAGCAATCGCAAACAAAGGCTATAAACCCGCTTCACATGCAACTCATAAAGTGTTGCATAGGCAGCTTGATCACCGCTTTTTACGCGCTCTATCAAGGCATGCTCACTTTGCTGGGCGAACGCTTGTTCTGCATCTATCAACATCCTGGATGTTGTCCTTTATGATTATTGTTGTGAATTTAGTGTATTAGACGTAAGGAGGGATTCAAAAGGTTTAAATGAAATTAATTTTTTTTGTGTAAGCTACAAATAATTGAGCTTACACAATTTTATTTGGGGATTTGCGTTATTCGGCAGGGGATGATTCGTTTTCTTCTTCGGTTGTTTCTGTGGTTTTATAGCTCCAACCTAAAAATACGATGCGTGCTGGAGAGGCTGGTGTACCACCATTTTGTACTTGTAATAGACCAGCATCATAGTGAGCGCCACTGCCCCCCGATGCGGTAATTGTTGAGCCACGTACACTACCAAACAACTCACCACTACCTGACAATTTCACCGTAGTCAAAGGCGCATAAATAGCCGCATATAAATTAGCAGCGCCGCTAAATTGTACACCATTTACACCATTAAATGATGAGTAGAATGATAACGAAGGATGACCACTGGTGGTTAGCCCTTCTTGCTCAGTAATTACTTTTGCGCCTGCACCAATATTTACTTTTCCGGTTAATAACACCGTTAAGCTGCTATCTTTTTTTATTGTTAGACTGGTGTCCCCTTCCATCGAAAAGTCACCATCAATCAGTAAAATAACATCACCACCAGACACTTCCATTTTGCCGTCACTGGTCATCTTGAGTCTATCAAGTGAAAAAATATACTCTTTGCTATTACTACCATTGGCTTGGTTCTGAGCTTTAGAGTTAAACAAGAAAATATCAGCAAGGCTTGGTAAAATCACTTGGCTACCACCACTACTGTAATAACCCTTTTCGGTATTTAGCTTAAATTGTTGCGTAGGGCCTATAGCAACAGAACCATAACTGCTCACTTGATCCGTGATGTCTGCCATTTTCTCTGGCAATATCAAAGGATCACAACTCGTATCTGGGTTTGTAGGGTCATAATCTGGCGCAGTTGGGTCAGCAACGGTTATCGGTTCAACATTCGGGTTTACATTAAACTTGCTATCACTGTAGTGCACACCATCCTGTTGATTATTGTAGGTATCTTTAAAATCGCCTGAGCCACCATACATAATATCTAACGCTTCAGCTTGGCTATTCGTGATGAATGTTGACCACTGCATTTTTGCATCACCATTCGCTCGCACTACCCCCGAAACTGTCCCGCCACGATGCGTATAATAACCTCGGGTATATACATTACCGTCAACACGTAAACCGCTGCCTGGAGAAATATAAACACCGGTATTTGAATGGATGTTACCAATAATCGGTGATGAACCATTTAAGTAGATCACCCCGGTCGCTTTAACATCGCCTTTTATCGGTGAATGACCCGATAGCACCACATCTGAATCGCCAGCAATCGTTGAAACATCGCCATCATTTGACTTAGTTTCTTCGTAAGTGCCTTTGCTAGAGTCATAGCTGTCGATACTGCCACTGCCAGACAAGTTAACCCCTTTACAACCCACCATAGCATTCGTGAAAATCGAACTTCCCTTCGCGCCTTGCACTGCAAAACGAGCAACTAAGTTACTTTGTGCATCGCCATCAAATCGTTGTCCTAGGCTTGCAATTTCTAGCTCACCTGCAGCATTTTGACTTAAACTTGCATTAAAAATTGCATCATCAGCGATAACACCTGAACCAGATGCATGACTGGTTTTACTGATCAAATCTTCAACCGCTAATACACCTTCCTCATCCAAGGTTTGTTGTAATAACTTAGCTTGTTCAAAAACACCTTTTTCAGCCAATAAGCGACTATTTAATTTCTTTTGAAAGTTACCACTTAAGCGCTCTTGAACGACGTTCTCGCGCAGCGAACTAAGCACCACGATACTGGCCATACTGGTCAAGATCAAAACTGTAATTAGAGTAAAACCACCTTGCTTTTTATACACTACCTGCTCCGTATGCTTTAACTAATATTACATTTGTTAGAGCAATATCAATATTGATGCCATTGCCAAATTGCGCAGGTAAATCATTTGGCTTCACAGTTACTGTGACAAGCTCACCAGCGATATCAAATGATAAAGTTTCGATACCTGTGAGTAATCGCTCAGCAGTAGCGCCATCGAGTGAACACATTAAATTACTACCATTTAAGCTATAGACCTCAATCACTTGCGCTGTTGTCGCAGAGCCATCACAGGCAATAACACCACTAGGCTGAGTAATAGTAATCGTGCTTTTATCAGCACTTATGATCGGAGCTAACTGAGTTTGCTTAATGCTACGATTGAATACTTTACTGGTATAGCGAATCACCTCTTGGGCGTTTTCGAGTTCTTTACTCACTTCAACAGTGCTTTTAATCGCCGAGTAAGACAAACTCACTCCAGCTAGTAAAAAAGCGCCTGCAGCCAATGCCACCATAAGTTCAACTAAAGTAAAGCCCTGAGCGCGTTTATTCATGAGCATACAGCCGTTAAGTCTGGGAAACTGGCATTTAGACTAATTTGATTTTCTGCACTGTCTGTCATGCGCTTATCAACCCAAGCGACATTAATTTGCATATCATCACTGTAATTAGCTGGGATAGTCAGTTGATAATCACTGACTTGTGGTGCTAGCGAAGCTCTAAAAGTCGCGTCTTGAAAAAGTGCGGTATTAGTTTTTTGAATTTCACAAATGCGCGGCCACAAACGCTCAATAGTATTTTGGCCTTGAATGAGTGACACGGTGTAATTAAAGCTATTGGTTGCATATTGCAGCGATTTGAGCTGCGCAGCAGCCAACCCTAATAATGCGATTCCAGCAATCACCACTGAAATCATCACCTCTAATAATGAAAAGCCTGCCTGCTTATTCATGCACATCCTCGCTGTGAACTTTCAACTAACCAGTTTTGACCACTTTTAAGCACACACATTATGTAGTCTGTGGTATTTGTGTGCTCATCTTTAACTAAAATTTCAGCTTGTTTATCGACTTCGCCACTGGCGCTAATTGCCAGTGCCTCCAAGTTGACAGTAACACCGCTTTTAGTGATCGAAAATTCTTTCAAAATCGTGTCTGCCCCGCCCTCATTGAGGGTCACTTGCCAGTTCTTATTGCTAACAACTAGGTTAATAGGTTTGTCACGCTTTACCGCTTCACTGCGTGCAAACTTATAGACACTATTTAATTGATTTGAGGTAGTTACAACGCGATCTTGCAAGATCTGTTGACTAAATGACGGAAAAGCAAGGGCTGCCATAATGCCAATAACACTTAGCACAACCATTAACTCGATTAAGGTAAACCCTGCAATTCGACGCAACTTTGTTACTCCCAGCAATCACTAAATGAAGCGTTGTAACTACCATCATGTTTAATGGTTAAGTCACCACAGCGATCACTTGCTTGCGCCGAACCCGATTTAGGAGAGGCTTTTAAACTGTAGCCACGATTTTTAAAGTCGCTTACAGCACCTGATACTTTGTCAGTTGCTGTATAGGTAAAGGTGTAGTAATCAGTATTTTGGATTGAAAATGCATTGGGGTAGCCGCCATTTCGTGAATAAATACGCTCAAGACTGGCACTGTATTGCAATAACTCTTGTTGAATATCTGCGCGGCGACTACGTTGCATATGCTCAGTGTAAGCAGGCAGTGCTACGCTATACAGAATGCCCAAAATAGCGATAACAATAAGAATTTCTACTAATGTAAAGCCAGTTTGTTTACCCTTTCCATATGGTAATAATGAACTTCTCAACTTCAACTCCTTACTACTTTTTAACCAGCACAATATAATTGACAGCGTTGTCAGTGTCAATTTTAACCAATTTACTTTTACTCATCCGATTATACTAATAAGATTAATAAAATTAAGAAAAAAGAACGTTAGTTTGCAAAATAGGTAAGATTATAGGGTTAGTACTTGTGTGTTTAAAACATAAAAAACTAATACTATTAGTATCTATACTGATGATTAATGGAGGTACAACACGCTGAAATTAATAGTGTTTAGGCGAATGAATAACGTTGTTTATAAAAAAATTTCAGGCACAAAAAAGCCGCACATAAAGCGCGGCTTTTTCTACTTAATATTGCTATTAAGCTTCAGCGATAACGATTACTTTGATAGTAGCCGATACGTCTGAGTGTACTGCGATTGCTACGTCAAATTCGCCAGTCTCACGGATAGTACCTAGAGGTAAACGAACTTCTGATTTAGCAACTTCAACGCCAACAGCTGAAATAGCTTCAGCGATGTCGCGAGTACCGATAGAACCGAATAACTTGCCTTCGTCACCAGCTTTAGAAACTAGTGTAACTTCAGCTAATGCTTCTAACTTGTCAGCGCGAGCTTGAGCAGCAGCTAGATCTTCAGCGATCTTAGCTTCTAAATCAGCACGACGTGCTTCGAAAGTTTCGATGTTAGCTTTAGTTGCAGGAACTGCCTTACCTTGTGGGAAAAGGAAGTTACGTGCGAAGCCAGATTTAACTACAACCTGGTCACCTAGGCCACCTAGGTTTGCGATCTTGTCTAGTAGAATAACTTGCATGTCTCTACACCTTTTAAAAACTGTTAATCCGCTGCTTACTTATGTAAGTCAGTGTATGGAAGAAGGGCTAAGTAGCGAGCACGCTTGATAGCAGTTGCTAGCTGACGCTGGTATTTAGCGCTAGTACCTGTGATACGGCTAGGTACGATTTTGCCACTTTCTGTAACATAGTTTCTAAGAGTAGCTAGATCTTTATAATCGATTTGTTGTACGCCTTCCGCTTTAAAGCGGCAGAACTTACGACGTCTGAAATAACGTGCCATGAGTAAAATTCCTCAAAAAATTCTTTCTATATGTTGAGCATGCAAGACTAACTGGCTTAAGCCGTTTCGTCCTTCGTGACGGTTTAAAAACCCCGTCACTTGCACTTGTTGCCCAACGTGCAATTGTTGAGTTTGTTGTTGCATTGGCGTGCCGCTGGCAACAACTTGAAGTCTGACATAACTATTACGGTTAAGGTCTGCTTCAACTTGCATCGATTTATGTTCAAGAACAAAAATACAATGCGGTATACCAGCAGGGCTTTGACTATATTTAGGTGTTTTACAAACAACCCCAGATAATGTCAGCTGATTCATATAAGGATTAACCGGTTGGCTCATCTTTTTGTCTCAACTGCAAGCGCCATGCTTGAACTCAAAACGATTAAGCAGCTGGTGCTTCTTTCTTCTCTTCTTTCGCAAGAGGAGATGCTTCAGTTACAGCGTCTTTAGTACGCATAACTAAGTTACGAAGCACTGCATCGTTGTAGCGGAAAGTAGTTTCTAGCTCGCTGATTACTTCAGTAGGTGCTTCAACGTTCATAAGAACATAATGAGCTTTGTGAAGCTTGTCGATTGGGTAAGCCAATTGACGACGGCCCCAGTCTTCAAGACGGTGGATAGTACCACCAGCTTCAGTGATAGAACCAGTATAACGTTCGATCATACCAGGTACTTGCTCACTCTGATCAGGGTGAACCATGAATACGATTTCGTAATGACGCATGGATATTCCTTACGGTTAATAGAGCCTTCTACCGTTTCGGCCAGTCGGTTTAAGGCAAGGAATTAAATTTAATAAGCCGAAATGAGCGCGCATTTTACGCTTAGATTGATAATTAAGCAAGATAAAACAGCAGAGCAAATAAGATTCTTGTGCTGATTGCTATTTTCTAAACTGCAAATCTAAGCTGAAAAACAAAAAACCCAGCCGAGGCTGGGTTTTTGAGATTCTGAAAACTAAAATTACTTGATTTTAGCTTCTTTGAAAATCACGTGTTTACGAGCTTTAGGATCGTATTTTTTGATTTCCATTTTTTCAGGCATGTTACGCTTGTTCTTGTCGGTAGTGTAGAAAAAACCAGTACCAGCAGTTGAAACTAAACGGATCTTATCGCGCATGATTCAGTTCCTTAAACTTTTTCGCCACGAGCACGGATTTCTGTAAGAACCGCGTCGATGCCTTTTTTATCGATAATACGCATACCTTTAGTAGTAGTGCGTAGTGTTACAAAACGTTTTTCACTTTCAACCCAAAAACGGTGAGTTTGTAGGTTAGGTAGGAAACGACGTTTAGTCGCGTTTCTCGCGTGTGAACGGTGGTTACCAACCGCTGGACGCTTACCTGTAACTTGACATACTTTAGACATGTCTATATATCTCCAATAACTTCGCTCGAGCTTAATTTTCCCTTAGGCCAGTATTTGTGCCCCGGGATAAATCGAAGGGCGCTCTTTATACAGCTTATACAGGCAAAGATCAAGTAACAGATCTTATCCAATCAGCTCATGTGTAAATTTGATAGCGGCTAATTATAATGATCGAATGCCCTTAGGGAAAGTAAAAACTGCATTTAAATTAAACTAATTTCTAAAATCGCCCTAAACTGCTCATTTTTAACACACTCCTGCCTTAGCTCCGCTTAAATTAATCCCCTTTCGGCAAACGATACACAATTTTCACCACCCACTATGATGTGATCCAGTACATTTATATCTATTAAGGCTAAAGCTTGTTGTAATTTTGTAGTGATCAATTTATCGGCCTGACTTGGCTCTGCTACCCCACTTGGATGGTTATGGGCAAGAATCAGTGCCGCCGCATTATTACGTAGTGCAGCTTTAACAACTTCACGAGGATAGACGGAAGCCGCATTAATAGTGCCATAAAAAAGCACTTCGTCTTTTATCAATTGGTTTTGACTGTCCAAGTACAGCACCATAAATACTTCTTGCTGTAAGCCACGCAACTGAATAGTTAAATAGTTATACACAGCCTGTGGCGAATTAAATAGTGCCTCGCGTTTACATTGCTCAAGCATATAGCGCCGGCTCAACTCAAGCACAGCTTGGAGCTGCACATATTTAACGGCTCCTAACCCCCTTTGTGAACAAAACTCTTGTTCAGTGGCATTAAATAAATTGTGCAGGGTGCTATTTATATCTAGTAGGTGCTCGGCCAACTCAATGGCATTCATACCCGGCACGCCGGTACGTAAAAATATCGCTAATAGCTCAGCGTCTGAGAGTGCTTTTGCGCCTTGGGCGAGTAACTTCTCCCGCGGCCTTGCTGATAAAGGTAGATCGGTTAACGGCATTGCTTCATCCTTAAAACAACTATTCCATTTAATAAACTGTACTATAAAATCGCGTTTTTTCCTGTAAGAAAAAAGAAAACTTCATGCTATCGGTAAAGATTTGCTATCGTTAGCCCATATCGACAAAGGTTAAATTTCACGTAATGACAAAATCAGTAAATAAAAAAATCCTGCTAGGTATGAGTGGTGGTATTGCAGCCTATAAATGCGCAGAGCTTGTTCGCCGTTTAAAAGATAAAGGCTGTGAAGTAAAAGTCGTCATGACCGACTCAGCAAAACACTTTATTACTCCTTTAACTATGCAAGCGGTAAGCGGTGAGATTGTTTCTGATTCATTACTCGACCCTGCAGCAGAAGCCGCAATGGGTCATATTGAGTTTGCCAAATGGGCAGACCTTATTTTAGTCGCCCCTGCAACCAGCAATATTTTAGCGAAAATGGCGATGGGTATTGCAGATGACTTACTGACAACCCTACTACTAGCCACCCCTGCAAAAGTCGCGGTTGCACCTGCCATGAACCAACAGATGTACGCCCACCCAGCTACACAAGCAAATATTGCCACACTTAGTGAACGCGGCGTTGCTATTTGGGGCCCAGGTAAAGGTGAGCAAGCCTGTGGTGATGTAGGCGCAGGACGTATGTTAGAGCCTCATGAGTTAGTCGCGCTGTGTACACAACCTGAGGTTGAGCCTTTACTTGCAGGCAAAACCATCACGATCACAGCAGGACCAACCCGAGAAGCCCTCGACCCAGTTCGTTATATTTCTAATCACAGCTCTGGCAAAATGGGTTATGCCCTTGCTGAAGCTGCACTTGCGTTAGGTGCAAAGGTAAACCTGATTTCAGGCCCAGTGACAATTAAAGCACCTGCTAATGCCCTGCTTACTAATATAGAAAGTGCTGAGCAATTACTCACCGCCTCGATGGAGCTAGCCGCGCAATCGGATGCCTTTATCGGCTGTGCAGCGGTGGCAGATTACCGTGCAGCAGCGATTCATGAGCAAAAAATGAAAAAGCAAGGTGATGAACTAACCCTTACCTTAGTTAAAAACCCAGATGTCATAGCTAACGTCGCCGCGCTGAACGAAAACCGTCCTTATACAGTTGGTTTTGCTGCCGAAACCCAAGATGTTGCCAGTTACGCACAAGGTAAATTAAAGAATAAAAACCTCGATATGATCTGCGCAAATGACGTATCAAAAGAAGGCCTTGGCTTTAATTCTGATCATAATGCTTTAACACTGTTCTGGCACAATGAGCAACTAGATTTAGCAATGGGAAGTAAAAAAGATTTGGCCATGAGCGTAATGACTGAGCTTGCCAAGCGTTTGTAAAAATGCTGGAAAGAAACTGAATAAAACATTAACATAAGCCACTCATTTGCACAAAAAATGGCTTGTCTGACTCCCAACAGCGCAAGTAATAAATTATAAGAAAGGAATGGTCATGCCTGCGACAAAAAGAAGTAATCGCAAAGAGCAGATTCTGCAAGCACTCGCACAAATGTTAGAAACCAGCCCAGGTCAACGTATCACAACCGCAAAACTAGCGGCGGAGGTAGGTGTGTCTGAAGCTGCGTTATATCGTCATTTCCCGAGTAAAGCACGGATGTTTGAGGGCCTAATCGAGTTTATTGAAGATACTCTGTTATCACGCATTAATCTCATTTTAGAAAATGAGAAAGAAAGCCAAACTCGAGTCTACAATATTTTGCTGTTATTGTTAGCCTTTGCAGAGAAAAACCCAGGCATTACCCGTATTTTGACCGGTGATGCCTTACAAGGTGAACAAGAGCGTTTACGTGAACGAGTACAAGGCTTATTCGAGAAGCTAGAAACTCAATTCAAGCAAGTGCTACGCGAGCGCAAACTTCGCGAAGGCAAAGCATTCCAATCAGACGAAAGCACCCTAGCCAATTTCTTACTCGCCTATGTTGAAGGTAAGATGAACCAATTCGTGCGCAGCGACTTTAAAGCAAAACCAAGTGCACAATTTGAAAAACAATGGCCAGAACTACAGAAGATTTGGTTGTAGGAAATTAGCCGTAGGCGCGATCTCATATCGCGCAGCGGTGAAATTAAAATTACGCGGGATAAACCCGCTGCTACCCTTTTAACAAAACCTACCGACAACTTTTTTTAGCTTATGGCTGATAGCTTAAAGCTTACAGCATCAGCTCACCTCCCCAAACACGCCACTTATCGTATCTACTCGAATTGTTTATTAAAAACGCTACACTGGGTGCGTAAATTTTAAAAACAACGAGAAAGACTAATGAAAGCGCAATTATCACTTTTGAGCTTAGCCTTGGTGACAAGCCTTGGTAGTGCACATGTTAGTGCGAAAGAGGCTCTGCAATTTAAAGACGTGTTTGATTTTAAATACGCAAAAGGCACCCAACTTTCTGAAGACGGCCAAATTCTTAGCTTTAGTGCAGACCCTTATCGCGGTAATGCTGAAGGTCAGGTTTATACGTTAAACAATAACCACCTACTTACCAGCGTTGAGCGCGGTACTCGCCCTACTATTAATAAAGCGGCAAACTGGGTGGCTTTTACTCAGGTACCTACCCTACTTGAAAAAGAAACCACCAAGAAAAAAGACCAGCTGAAAAATAACCTTGTTTTAGTAAATACTAAAAATGGCGAGCAACAGACTTTTAACGATGTAAAAGACTATGCGTTATCGGATGATGGTATATGGCTTGCCTATCGACTAGATAAGAAAGCAGAAAAAGCAGATAAAAAAGACGGCGAAGAAAAAGACGAAAACAGCAGCGAAATCAAGCCAGATAAAAAAGATAAAAGCTTTGATTTAGTGCTTGTTAATCTTCAAGACAAAACCACTCACACTGTAAATAATGTATTTAGCTATGCGATTAGCAGTACAGGCGAGCAATTATTAGCAAGCCAAAGCTACAGTGATGGTGCCGACAACCAAGTTGTATTAGTTGATCTTAATAATGACTTTGCAACTAACGTGTTGATTGATGAGCCTGGTGTTGTTGCAAATAAAATTGCATGGCAACCAAACAGCAATACCGCAGCACTATTAATTGGTAATTATGTTAATGATGATACAAGACGTCGCGATCACAGCTTACAGCTTTTACAAAACGGGGCTCTTTCAACCATTAACTCAGCAGATAGCAGCTGGACTATCGGCAAAACAGCATCATTAAAATGGTCTGAAGATGGTGCTCGTTTATACTATGAAAACCTCCCTAAACTCGCCGCTAAATCTGTCTTGAAAGAATACAAAGATGAAGCCTCTTTATATGATTTCGATACCATACGCGACCAGAAGGGCCTAAACGTTTGGCACAATAAAGACGCTGAAATTAAGCCTCGCGAAGAGCAGCAATGGAACAAAGCGAATAAGCTTCGTCACTACCAAGCTGTGTATCATATAAATGGTCAGCACGTTGTGCAGCTAAGCACACCAAACATGCCAGAAGTTTCGCTTAACACTAATCGCGAAGCACTATTAGGCTATTCAGACCGACCTTACTTAGAGCGCGTTATGTATGGTGGTTTTTATGCAGATTACTTCAGTGTTGATGTTAAAACCGGTAAACAAACAGCTATCGTCAGCGACTATCCATTTAGACCAAGCCTTGCGCCAAATGGTCAATTTGCAGCATTTTTCCAAGATAGCCAAGTTCAGCTAAAAGATTTAGGTAGCAACAAGGTTTCGACCTTATCTAAAGCAATTAACGCTGTTTTTGCTGATGATAAACATGACTACCCATCACCTCAGCCGGGTTATGGTTTTGCGGGCTGGTTGAATGACAGCAGCCAAGTATTGGTTTACAGCAAATTTGATATTTGGGCTTTTGATGTCGCATCACAAAAGGCAACGCGCTTAACTCAAGGTAAAGAAACTAACACCCAATATCGTGTTATTAAACTTGATAAAGACCAAGTTGGTTTTGCCAAAGATGAAACATTATTGCTAAGCGCAACCAACGTGCAAGATAAGCAAACAGAGATTGCCAAACTTGACTTATCGAGCAATAAAGTCAGCAAAGTACTTTCGGGTAAAAAGCGCTATGACGTAGTGAAAAAGGCTAAAAATGCCGACAAATACCTATTTACTGCACAAACATACCAGCAATTCCCTGATTACTACCAAACTGATTTTAGCTTCAAAAAGCCACAACGTGTTACTAACCTAAACCCGCAAATTAGCAACTTTGCATGGGGTGAAAAACCTGAGCTTATTAGCTACAAAGGGTTTGATGGTGAAGATTTACAAGGCGTATTAATTAAGCCTGCAGGCTATAAAAAAGGCGATAAGGTTCCTGTAGTTGTGTACTTCTACCGCTATATGAGCCAACGCATGTATGACTTCCCGAAAATGGAGTTAAATCATCGCCCTAACTTCCCGATGTTTACCTCAAATG
Source organism: Pseudoalteromonas apostichopi (assembly GCF_030297135.1). NCBI lineage: Bacteria > Pseudomonadati > Pseudomonadota > Gammaproteobacteria > Alteromonadales > Pseudoalteromonadaceae > Pseudoalteromonas > Pseudoalteromonas apostichopi. The sequence continues at coordinate 2,281,333 of NZ_AP028065.1, read as the reverse complement.
GCTATGCGATTTTCTTACCTGATATCCGTTTTGAGATTGGTCATCCTGGTAAATCATCAACGCAAACTATGATCAACGCAACTCAAAAGTTAATTGATTTAGGCATTGCTGATCCAGATAAAATTGGTTTACAAGGTCACTCTTGGGCAGGCTACCAAAGCGCCTTTATGATCACTCAAACAGACATGTTCAAGGCCGTTGTATCAGGTGCGCCAGTATCTAATATGACCAGTGCTTACAGCGGTATTCGCTTAAAATCAGGTCTTGCCCGTCAGTTTCAATACGAAACAGGGCAAAGCCGTATAGGCAAAACTTTATTCGAAGCGCCAGAGCTATATATCGAAAACTCACCGGTGTTCTTTGCCGATAAAGTGAATACCCCAATTCTGATTATGTTTGGTGACAAAGATGATGCAGTGCCATGGCACGAAGGGGTTCAATACTACTTAGCTCTTCGCCGTGCCGGTAAAGATGCAACCTTCTTACAATACGAAGGTGAACCACACCACTTGAAGAAATTCCCTAACCAAGTGGATTTTTCGGTGCGCATGATGGAATATTTTGATCATTACTTAAAAGGTAAACCTGCTGCTGAGTGGATCAAAAACGGCGTCCCTTTTATTGAAGAATAAACAATAAGCTGAATTTCAGCTTAATGTCCCCCTCCCCTAGAGCCAGCATTATTGCTGGCTTTGTTCGAAAAAATCAATCACACCATCTATTTTATCGATTTTATCAATCGATTTAAACCCCAGTTTGTAAGTGGAAAGTTAATCAGAACAACTCTATATTTCACCCAACTTCTAACTGGAGACAACACAATGTTAAAAAAATCAACTTCAGCTTTCTCTAAAGTCGCTGTTGCAGTATCACTGTTGGTGGCAACAGGCGTACAAGCTACGAACGAAATAAAATCAAACCAATTCTGGTGGCCAGAGCAATTAGACCTTAGCCAACTTCGTGCTCATGGCGCAGAGTCTGATCCTATGGGTCCATACTTTAATTACAAAAAAGAATTCTTAAAATTAGATCTAAATGCGGTAAAAGCCGACATTGAGAAGGTACTGACTGACTCTCAAGACTGGTGGCCTGCTGATTACGGCCACTACGGTCCATTCTTCATCCGCATGGCGTGGCACGCATCAGGCACTTACCGTACATTCGATGGCCGTGGTGGTGCTGGCGGTGGTCAACAACGTTTCGACCCACTAAACAGCTGGCCAGATAACGCAAACCTTGATAAAGCGCGTCGTTTACTTTGGCCAATAAAGCAGAAATATGGCCGCAGTATTTCTTGGGCTGACTTAATGGCACTAACGGGTAACGTTGCACTTGAATCAATGGGCTTCAAAACTTTCGGTTATGCCGGTGGTCGTGAAGACGATTGGGAACCAGACTACGTATACTGGGGCCCTGAAGGCAAAATGTTAACTGACGAACGTCGTGACAAAAAAGGCAAACTAAAAGGTCCACTAGCGGCAGTTGAGATGGGCTTAATCTATGTAAACCCTGAAGGCCCGCACGGTAATCCTGATCCACTTCTTGCAGCAGAAGATATTCGTTTATCTTTCGGCCGCATGGCAATGAACGATGAAGAAATCGTTGCCCTAATCGCCGGTGGTCACAGCTTTGGTAAAGCTCACGGTGCCAAAAAAGCGACCTGTTTAGACAAAGAACCTGCAGCAGCGGGTATCGAAGAACAAGGCTTAGGTTGGAAAAATAAATGTGGTAAAGGCCATTCAGAAGATACCATCACTTCAGGTCTTGAAGGTGCATGGACTGTGACACCAACACGTTGGTCAATTAACTACCTTCAAAACTTGTTCAGCTTTGAATGGGTTAAAACCAAGAGCCCAGCAGGTGCAACTCAGTGGATCCCTGAAAAGGGTCAAGCATCTAATCTTGTGCCAGATGCACACATCAAAGGTAAGCGTCATGCACCTATCATGTTCACAACCGATATCGCGTTAAAAGCTGACCCTGAGTTCCGTAAGATCTCAGAACGTTTCTTAAACGACCCGAAAGAGTTCGAACTCGCATTTGCTAAAGCGTGGTTCAAACTAAACCACCGTGACATGGGCCCACGAGCTCGTTACTTAGGTGACTTAGTGCCAGAAGAAGTATTAATTTGGCAAGACTACATCCCTGCGGTTGATCACAAACTAGTAGACAGCAAAGATATCGCGTCACTTAAAGCTAGCATCTTAGATTCAGGTTTATCTGTATCTGAACTAGTCCGTGTTGCTTGGGCATCAGCAGCAAGCTACCGCGACACAGATATGCGTGGTGGTGCAAACGGTGCACGTATTCGTTTTGCTCCGCAAAAAGATTGGCCGGTAAACAACCCGAAAGAAGTGGCTAAAGTACTTAGCAAACTTGAGAAAATCCAAACTAAGTTCAACAAAAACGCATCTGGCGGTAAAGAAATTTCACTAGCAGATATGATTGTTCTTGGTGGTGCGGCTGCAATCGAAAAAGCAGCAGGCGACGCGGGTTTCTCTATCGCAGTACCATTCAAGCCAGGCCGTATGGACGCGTCATTAGAAATGACTGACGTTGAATCATTCGAAGTACTTGAGCCAACAGCAGATGCGTTCCGTAACTACTACAGCTCAGCATGGAAATCACCGGCTGAAATGTTAGTTGAACGAGCTGATTTACTAAGCTTATCAGTACCAGAAATGACTGCACTACTAGGTGGTATGCGTGCCCTTAACGCGAATACTGACCAAACTAAACACGGTGTATTCACGAAAAAACCAGGCACATTAAGTAACGATTTCTTCGTTAACCTACTCGATATGTCAACGAAGTGGTCTAAATCTTCTGAAGAAGGTGTTTACGAAGGCCGTGACCGTAAGTCAGGCAAACTTAAGTGGACAGCAACACCAGTAGACTTGATCTTTGGCTCCAACTCAGAGCTTCGTTCAATTGCTGAAGTGTATGCATCTGACGATGCTAAACAAAAGTTCGTTGATGATTTCGTAGCAGCGTGGACTAAAGTAATGACGCTAGATCGTTTCGACCTACGTTAATATATTTTCGCAACCAACAAAGCCGCTAAGTTAGCGGCTTTTTTATTTTTCGTTAATAATTTACTCGACAAGCCAGCAGTTTACGTTAAAAATAAAACTTTATTACTATTTTTATTTGGATACAGGCACCAGGGATGATTACGCGCTTTATACTGCTTTTTGTTATCTACTCAATATGCCTAACTTTGGCTAATCAAAGCCGCGCCGATAACTCCCCTATTGTTAATATTAACCAACGTAGCATTGACCTCACCCAATTTGATATGAGCTATTTTATTGATGGCTCTGGCACTATGCCTCTTTCACAAGTTCAGCTGCAAAGTTTTATAAACAGTCAAAACAAGCTCACTTTAGGCACGAATGCCAAAACAACATGGTCAAAAATAGTTATAAAAAATACCTACAGCGACACCCTGCGCTTATTTGTACATAACCCAGATGCCTATCACTTAGAAGAAGTGAGCTTTTACGAAACGCAAGCAGGGCAACTGATAAACCAATCGGTCATTCAGCTTGATAAAGCAGGGCCTAAAACCAACATGTTTGGTGGTAGTGCCGTATTTTCGTTTTATATTGCACCCAATCAGCAAAAAACAATTTACATAAAAAGCGTGACCTTTTCTCATCAATGGTTTGCACTCGCTATTTTTGATGAAGAGCACTCAAAACGTGCTCTTGTAGGGAATGGTAATTATATTGCTCTACTTGTTGGGATGATGTTAGCACTGATGATTTATAACTTTTTCTTGTATTTATCGGCACGTAAAATCGAGAACATCGTTTACGCCCTTTACCTTATTTCTGGCACAGTTTGGGTGGCGCTATCTTATGGTGTTGCCGCTAACTTTTTCGGTATTTTTAGTGCCGAACTATTACAACTCAATTCTAACTTGCTAAGTATGCCAAGCTTTTTAGTGATCTTTGTAATGCTTATTTTCGAAACCAAAAAGCTCTACCCTAAAGAGCATATTGCACTTTCGATTATTTTGTTCTTACTCGTTGCGGACTTTGTTTATAGCTTGTTCGATATTGTAGGTGCATTAAAACCTGCCAGCAGCTTGGCTGCATTAATGATGACTGTGACATTTGGAGTATCTATTTCGCTGTGGCGCAAAGGTAACGCGCTGGCAAAATACTTTTTGCTCGGCCACTCTATGTTCGTTATTTTCAATATGCTGGCGGTGCTTTATTACAAAGGGATCAGCGACGCAAACGTGATTAATAGCCACGGTGTTGGCATAGGTATTTTGCTCGAAGCGTTAATGATGGCGTTTATTCTTTCCTATCGAATTAAGAGCCTCGAAAAAATTAAAGCACAGCAAACTGAGCTCAACCGCTTGGTCGATACAGACCCTATGACAGGCCTGTATAATCGCCGTTACTTTGACAGAAAAAGTGAAGAACTGATTGCCGCGATGGCAACCAATCAGCAAGAGTTTACCCTCCTAATTGCTGATCTCGACCACTTCAAAAACATTAACGACACATACGGCCACGATGTTGGCGATAAAGTTATTATCGCATTTGCCAACATACTCACCTCAGAACAAGGCCTTGCTGATATAGCCTGCCGTTACGGCGGCGAAGAGTTTGTGTTACTACTCAATTGTAACCTACTTGATGCAAAGCTAGTTGCCGAGCGAATTCGCCAAAAGGCGCAAGAAACCTACATCACTATTGATGAAGTGCAAACCGTGCAGTTTACCGTGAGTATTGGTATACACAGCGTAGCTCACTCTTCAACAACCGTGAAAGAAACCCTCACCGTTGCCGACAAAGCATTGTATAAAGCGAAAAGTAACGGCCGTAATTGTGTTGAAGTGGCTGCTTAGACGGGAAAAGTTTCAAGTTTCAAGTTTCAAGTTTCAAGTTTCAAGTTTCAAGTTTCAAGTTTCAAGTTTCAAAGTAACTTAAGGCTTTAAAACGATTAGCTAAAGTGAATAATGGTTGTTCCAGGTTGCTTTTTAGCTTGGTACATAGCCGCATCGGCTTCTTCAATTAACTGGTTCGCTGCGTACACACCATCTCCTAGAAAATGCGCTGTCACACCTATACTCGCTGTAACCTCAATTGATATACCTTTAGAACTAAATGGTTTTGTAAACTGAGCCGCAATTTTATGAGCTAAGCGATTCAAAATCGTCGTATTAGTTACGCCTGATATAGTCACTAAAAACTCATCGCCTCCCATTCTTACTACATAGTCAGTACTTCTAACGGCGGCTTGAAGTTGCTTTGCAACCCATACTAAAACTTCATCACCTATTGCATGACCATATTGATCGTTGATTTGTTTAAACTCATCTAAATCGATATAAATAAAGCCCATTCCCTCAGACACATCACCATTTTCACTAAATACATCATTCAATAATTGCTCTAGATAACGACGGTTCGGTAATTGGGTAAGCGGGTCAAGGTTAGCAAGCTCAATCAACGCCTGTTCTTTATTTTTTCGAGCTGAAATGTCACGCACAATCGCGAGAAGATAACTTTTTCCTTGATGGTCGATATAACAAACACTCACTTCAGTTGGAAAAGTATGACCATCTTTATGTTTTAAGCACGACTCAAAAATAGTGGTTTCTTGGGCTTTTATTCGCGCTACCCTATCCAGCCATTTGCTATTCGTATCATAGTCTGGGTTAATATCTGGCACAGTCAGTTTTAGTAGCTCTTCTTTTTCATAACCTAAGCACTTGTAAGCTAATTGATTACAGTTAAGAATTTGACCAAACTGAGGGTCTGCAATAAACATGGCATCATTTGATTTATCAACCAAATATGTCAGTAGAATATCTGCTGCCGCCTCTTTATTGACCGTTGTTAAATCAATTATCTGTGAAATATAACGAACGACATTACCGTCATTATCTACCTCAGCGACAATGTTCAGCTGGCAATAAATAGAATGCCCAAGCTTATGCTTGTAACGCTTTTCGATTTGTAATGGCTGCTCAGGGAACTGATTAAGCTTGGCACGAATAGTTTTATTTAACTCCCTGTCATCAGCATGAGTTATAACAACATCATCTGCGTACACTTCATCGCCTTCATAACCTAATAATTGTTTTAGTGCCGGGTTTGCATATTCAAGTTTACCGCTAGGCGAAGAAACAGTAACGGGGATAGGTGTAATTTCTATTAACCGATAAACAGGGTTAATAAACATCTGTGCGTCGTTAAGCTTCATGGGCAACTCGAGTCCAATACATTATTACTACTCAGCAAAATGAAAGAATAGACTATAAATTAGCTATCAGCTATCAGCTATCAGCTATCAGCTATCAGCTATCAGCTATCAGCTATCAGCTATCAGCTATCAGCTATCAGCTATCAAAATTATGTAGGGCGTCATTTATGGCGGCAAGTATTGATTTTAGGTGCTAGGTGCTAGGTGCTAGGTGCTAGGCGCTAGGCGCTAGGCGCTAGGCGCTAGGCGTAAATATAAGATATCGAGTTTCTTCATTGAGTCACTGTTTATTAAGAATAAACCCCCCTTTGGCTTCAAAAGCAGCCAAAAATAAAACACCTTGCTGATTGATTTGAAAGTATCAAAAAGCCCCACGAGTGCGAGGCGTTTTTATTGTTTTGTCTAGAAAGCATACTTTGTTATTTTAACATTTTTAATTACCGCTTCATCACCGTATTTCTGAAATAGATGATACATTGCGAAAACTGTGCGTTGATGGCCGTGATTAGAAAAGTAATAGTCGCCATATTTTACAAAGCTCCATTCACCATCAGATCTTGTTTTACGATCATTACCAATTCTTTCAACTGGCATTCCTTCATGCCCCCTATTTTCATCCTCAAAGTAGCCTAGTGACTCTTGGTTTAAGTTTCCTCCATGAAGATAATTAAAAAGAGTTCCTCTATATGTAGTATTTGGTTCAAACACTTCTTCCGAGCCCGTAGCCATATTATTTGTTGTGCAGGCACCTAAAATTCTTTTTATAGGAACATCGCCATACTCGTCAACACCCGTAACATTATTATATTGACTGTATTGTACTGGGCATTCGTACTTGTTATCTGATGAGAAGCCCCACTCAATTAATGTTTTATTTGAAAAAGGCGCTGGCCTTAGTTCTTCCATATTTCGAAGCTCTGCAATGACAGTGTTTTCAGGCTCATCTCCATAAGTTTTTCTCTTATGAGTTTCCAAGAACCTATGCTCATGGGGAATCAATTTACTCTGCCTTTCTCGCTCTTCGAGTTCAGCTTTTTTCATTTCTTGCAGGGCTATCATTTCAGACTTTACATTTTCACAAAGAGTTTCCCCTACCATAATGAGAACCAACGCTGCAACGACTAACACCCATTGTTCAATTGCTAAGAAATAATCTAGTGCAAGCCCCAGAACGAATAGGTCAATTAGCAGCGAGCCTTGATGCTGATATATAAATTTTTTCATAATCACCTTTTGATTGTAAAATAAACGACACCAGTGGTGTCTCAGTTTCTGCTGTTTGACAAAGTGAGGAATAAGAGCACGGAAATGGGTTCCTTAAAATTATGCGCTATAAACATCATTTATGATGATTATGCCGTAAGTAATCAGCTCATCAAAAAATTATGTGCTTTTGAAAATTTTTAAATGAATGATGAGTAGAAATTTGGACAATTAAAAATAAACAATAAAAAGCTCACAAGTTTGAGGCTAATGTTGGCCCCTTTGGCTTCAAAAGCAGCCAAAAATAAAGCCCATTTATGCCCGACAAGAAAAAGCCCCGCGAGTGTGAAGCTTAGAATTCAAACTATGTCGTCAAATATTTAATAAAGACTCATCAAACCAAACATCAACATAATCTCCTGCGATTAAAAACCTATAACCCGGAGGTAGCGCAAGATACTTTTTGATATCAGGACACCACTCACCTAAATGAGCAACATGAAGAGGAACGAAAAAATCAGGTTCTTCAGAAAACTCTTCTCCACCCCAAATGTACCAACCTGTTGTATCTCCTTCAGGGGAGTGTCTTAGTCCATTAATAGGAATAACCCCTTGCTTGACGTTACGAGAAATCCCAACTTTCATATCTTCGGGAGATGATACAAAGTCAGCATTAAATTCATTACATACCAATCTTTGAGTTTTTGTAATTTCAGTCATTATAAATCATGCTCCTTTTACTGCGCTTCAAACACATGGGAGCAGGTTTTGCTTTTTGTCACTACCTCACCCATGCCAGCAAGCGGTTCTTTCCATTGAGCAGCTTAGCCAGTCTTGAAAACAAAATCCAAGCCACCACAGCTAGAAAAAACAAGGCCCCGCCAGAGCGAAGCTTTAGATTTAAATTGAAATCACTGATCAATCTAATGAATCTAAAAGTTCATCATATTTAAATAGTACAGATCTAAAATCATTAGGATTTACAATTTTATCTAGCTTCTCTTTTATCACAGGGATATCCTCTTCTCGGATTCCCTCTGCTAATAAGTTTAAAATAGCACACCTATCTCGATAATCTCTGGAGTCAGAATAGCAAACTAATAGGTTCCCAATTGAGTATGTTGGATCAAGTTTATATAACGCATAGTGAATTCTTAAAACAGTTCCACTCTGAAGATTCCCACCTTTTAACTTACTAATCAAAAGCTTAATAACTTTTTCATTTTTAGAATTTAGCTCAGCTAGACTAATTACACATGAATTAACGACATAATGGCTAGGGTCATCTAATAATTCGCAAATCTTTTCTAAATTATCAAGTAAATCAAATTCAGCAAGAAATTCTATACAATCAGAGCGAATAAGTTCATCGCTATATAATAATCCTCTGTTAAAAATATTTTTAATTTCTTCGGTATACTCAAAGCATGCCAATTTAGAAAATGATCTTTCTCTTATTTCACTATCATCAGATAATACACCTTTTTTAAGCTTATCAAATGATTGTGCGGTTTCATCACTAATAACTTCTATATCATCCATATAAACGTTCAGCATATTAGTCATATCATTTTACTCCAGAACTCATAGTGTCAGGTCTTGCTTTTTGCCACTACCTCGCCCATGGCATCAGAAAATAATTTAGCTTAACTCCAATGATTTTATTTAACTACTTATCGCCAATCATATGCATGAAAAATAAATGGGTAACATTATAGTTGCTAGTTTTAGGTGCTAGGTGCTAGGTGCTAGGTGCTAGGTGCTAGGTGCTAGGTGCTAGGTGCTACCAGCATAGTTTGACTTTTTATGAATGCGATAGATTTTATTCAGCGCACTTATCATCACTGACTCGTATGAAACTAAGCTCTTCCTTAATCTGCTGCTTTAGAGAATCATTGGAGACTTTTTGTATATTAGTCCTAAGCATTTCTAGCGCGTAATCACCTTCAACAAGCAAAAGAGAGCTTAATGCAGAAGATCCAACAAAGGTATTTTGATTGTTAATCAATAGCTCAATCAACATATCAACATCTTCACGTTCGCCTAATAACCCGAGCCCACTGATTGCAGAATCCTTTAAAACATTCTCATCCGAGTTAATCATTTTAATGATGTACTTACGAGCACGGCTTTTATTCACGTTAGCATCAAAGCATCTATTCTTAAGGTTTAACCTCCACGTTAGAGAAGATAAGCGAATTAAGTTGTCATTTAGTAAGTGCTTTTGACTAGTATTATTCCAAATATCATTCAAAACCGTGTTGTATATTTCTGGATTAAACCCTCGACTAGACCAACCGATTGATATTAAGTTTGCAACAGAAAATACAGCAGCCCTATAACGTGTATCCCAGTAAGAACCAAGCTCTATATTTTGCACTGAGGTATCGGCTTTCAATATCGCTTTTTCCAAATCTGATTGCCACTGCCAACTAACATCATCAGCATGCGAATGAGATGTAATCACCAGTAGAAAAGAAAGTACTAAGTAAGCTTTAAAGCTGTTCATAGAATAATAAACTCGTTTCTGAGGTATCAATCGGAGTAATAAATTCATCTTCATATTCTGGATAAAATTTATATACTTTATTCATCTATTACTCCATTAATAACAGCCTCGCGCTAAAGCACGACCTACAAGCAAGTGCTAACCTAGCTCCTAGAGCCTAGCTCCTATGCCATAACCACTAATACCTTTCCCCTAGTAACTTGCAACTCGCAACTAGCAACTCAAATCAACAATACTGCCCTGCTGCAAAGCCGCAGCTCCAAGCATATTGGAAGTTGTAGCCGCCTAACCAGCCGGTGACATCGGTTACTTCGCCGATGAAATAAAGGCCCGGTGACTTTTTCGCTTCGAAGGTTTTTGAGCTTAACTCGTCGGTGTCTACACCGCCAAGCGTTACTTCGGCTGTTCTATAACCCTCTGTGCCGTTAGGTTTAATTTGCCAATTATGAACGTAGTCATGTAACGCGTCGATTTGCGCATGGCTTAGCTGGTTTACATTGCAATCTGGAATAGCCTTGGTGTCGTGCAGCATTTCAACAAAACGCTTTGGTAAAATTGTCGCAAGAGTATTTTTTAGTGACTTTTGCCCTTGGCTTTGACGCCACTGCTCAAGCTGCTGTTTTAAATCAAGCTCGGGTAACAAGTTGATGTACACAGTTTGCCCTGCACGCCAAAAAGAGCTGATTTGCAAAATCGCTGGGCCCGAAAGGCCACGGTGAGTAAACAGGATGTTCTCTTTGAACTGGGTGCCATCTTCACTGCTAACCAGACAAGGAATACTGATCCCCGATAAACCTTCAAAGCGATCTTTATCGTGCTGGTGCAAAGTAAATGGCACTAATGCCGCCATGGTTGGTAACACTGTTAAACCAAATTGATCTGCAATTTTATAACCAATTGGTGTTGCACCGAGCTTAGGCATGGTTAACCCACCGGATGCAACAACTAACGACTCGCATTGATAGCTGTCTTGCTCGGTAATAACTTCATAACCAGCATCTGTTTTGGTCACACTGAGTACTTCGTTACGCAGCGCTATGTTAACTCCCGCCCACTCGCACTCAGTTAAAAGAATATCGACGATATCTTGTGCGCTGTTATCGCAGAATAACTGGCCCAGCGTTTTATGGTGATAAGCCAAACCGTGACGGTCCACCAGCTCAATAAAGTCATGTTGGGTATAACGGCTTAAACACGATTTTACAAAGTGAGGATTGCCACACAAGTAATTGTCTGGGCTTGCGTTTTCATTGGTGAAGTTACAACGACCACCGCCGCTGATTAATATTTTACGGCCCGGCTTTTTGCCCATATCAAGCACAGTAACATTGCGACCACGGTAGCCTGCTTGTGCAGCACACATCAAACCTGCGGCACCGGCGCCAATCACAATTACGTCTACTTGGGTCATTACTCATACTCACTAAAAAAATTTAGCTGATTATAACAAGTTATTTTCGCTGCAGTGTTAACAGTACGGTGTTTTTACAAAAAAGATAAAACCAAAAAACGAAATAAAGTAAAAACTCAAAACTAAAAATTTATAACTTTATTATGAGAAAAGTATTAAAAAACACCATAAAAAGACTGATTTAGACGTCTATACATTCGGTTATAACCAAAATAGAGACAACCATAATAAAACGATATTTTAACTAAATTTACATTTATTTTACCTTTGTCCCCCTTCGCGAAAAATACCGTGAAGATTTACATAACAATCTAGGGATCATTATGACAACTAACAACAACTTGAAGAAGTGCGCAATTGCACTGAGCTTGACTGCGTTGTTTGGGACAACAGCAGCAATGGCTACTCCAAACCAACTTATGTCGCCATCTATGCAGGAAACTGCAGCAAAATTACAAGGTCAAGAAGGCTTTGGTACGCAATTCATCATCAAATATAAAAATAACAATGATGAAATGATGACTATGTCGGCAGCAGAACAATCGCCAACTATGATGAACAAAAAAGCAAAAGGCTTTGTTAAAAACTTCACCAGTAAGAAAGGTAAAGTAAAAGCACAATATGTTCGTGCAATGGCGATGAATAATCACCACGTAATGCGTGCTGATAAAAAACTTTCTGCTCAAGAAGCACAAGAGTTCATGCAAGAGGTGCTTGCAACAGGTAATGTTGAATACATCGAAATTGACCAAATGTTAAAGCCATTTGCAACGCCTAACGACCCTCGTTATGACGACCAATGGCACTACTACGAGCAAGCAGGTGGTTTAAACCTTCCTACAGCTTGGGATACAGCAACAGGTAGCGGTGTGGTAGTTGCGGTACTTGATACAGGTTACCGTCCTCATATTGATCTAAACGCAAACATCCTTCAGGGCTATGACATGATCTCTAACGTGTCTGTAGCAAACGATGGGGGCGGTCGTGATAGCGATGCTCGCGATCCAGGTGATGCAATCAGTGCTAACGAGTGTGGTTACACACACGGTGCTCAAGACTCTAGCTGGCACGGTACGCACGTTGCCGGTACAGTTGCAGCTGTTACTAACAACGGTGAAGGTGTTGCAGGTGTTGCTTATGATGCGAAAGTAGTTCCTGTTCGTGTACTTGGTAAATGTGGTGGTTTAACATCTGATATCGCTGACGGTATTATCTGGGCTTCAGGTGGTTCAGTTTCTGGTGTACCAGCAAATGCTAACCCTGCTGATGTTATTAACATGAGTTTAGGCGGTAGCGGCTCATGTAGCTCTACAACACAAAATGCAATTAACCAAGCCCGTAACAACGGCACTGTAGTCGTTATCGCAGCAGGTAATGACAACGATAACTCTGCAAACTACAACCCAGGTAACTGTAATGGCGTAGTAAACGTTGCATCAGTAGGTCGTAACGGTGGTCGTGCATACTACTCAAACTACGGTAGCAACATTGATGTTGCAGCACCGGGTGGCGCGCAAAGCTTTGCTAATGATTCTGAAGGTGTGTTATCAACTCACAACTCAGGCTCAACAGGCCCAAGCAGCGATTCATATCACTACTCGCAAGGTACATCGATGGCAGCACCACATGTTGCGGGTGTCGCTGCGCTAATCAAGCAAGCTAAACCTTCAGCAACGCCTGATGAAATCGAAAACATTTTAAAATCAACAACCCGTTCTTTCCCAGCAACATGTACTAGCTGTGGGACAGGTATTGTGGATGCGGCAGCAGCAGTTGCAGCGGCATCAGGTACAACTCCGCCACCACCAACGGGGAATGTGTTAGAAGATGGTCAAGCACTAACAGGTTTAAGTGGCTCTGCTAGCAGCCAAACTTTCTACACAATGGAAGTACCTAGTGGAGCTACTAACGTAACTTTCACTATGAGTGGCGGTACAGGTGATGCTGACCTTTACGTTCGTGCAGGTAGCGCACCAACAACGTCAACCTATGATTGTCGTCCATACAAAGGCGGTAACAATGAAGTATGTTCTATCGATAACCCAACAGCAGGTACTTACCATGTAATGCTGAATGGTTATTCTGCCTACTCAGGTGTTAGCTTAGTGGGTGATTTAACTGTATCAGGCGGAGGTTCAGGCTCAGGTTCACCACAAGCAGGTGGCGGCACAGTGACTGATATCTCGGCAAGTGCAGGTCAGTGGAAACATTACACATTAGAAGTACCAGCAGGTATGGCAAGCTTCACAGTAACGACTTCTGGTGGCTCGGGTGATGCTGACTTATTCGTTAAGTTTGGTAGCCAACCAACGACATCAAGCTATGACTGTCGTCCGTACAAAAACGGTAACGCAGAAACATGTACATTCAGTAACCCACAAGCAGGTACTTGGCACTTAAGCTTAAATGCTTACAAGACTTTCTCTGGTGTGACATTGGATGCACAGTATCAACCTTAATAGTTGATCTCCCCAGTTCCCCCCTGGGACTTTCAGCCGGACTTACGTCCGGCTTTTTTGTATTTACTTAATTAAGCACGAATTGCTATTAAAGTTTTTCTAGCACAGATTCAGCGCGGCTCACAACAAACTCTTTATCTTGTTCAACAAAAAGCCCTGTTACTATTTGGTTTTCAACGATCATCGCGTAACGCTTTGAGCGCACACCACCAAAACTTGCCGTATCTTTATCTAAACCAAGTGCTTTAGTAAAGCTGGCATCACCATCAGCCAACATACGAATGTGCTCAGCATTGTGCGCTTCACCCCATGCTTTCATTACAAATGCATCGTTTACCGATACACAGTAAATTGCATCAACGCCTTTGGCAGTAATTTTATCAGCTAAGGTGATAAATTCTGGTAAGTGAGCATTAGAACAGGTTGGTGTAAATGCGCCAGGCACGGCAAATAACACCACTTTTTTATCTGCAAATAATGCCTCTGTTGATAAGGTTTGCATACCTTCACTAGTTAATTCGCTAAGGGTTGCTGCAGGTAAAGTTTGGCCTTGTTCGATCATCGTGATTCCTTGAAAGAAAATAAGAGTACAGAGTATATACCCAAAAAATTGAATACCGCATGATTTAAGGGGAAACAATGCAAAACATTGTTCGCCCTTTTAAGTGTTATAAACCTAAGCTGGATTTAATAGTGTGCATTTGCTCTTGTAGGCGCAGCTGAATATCACTAACCAGTGAGTTCGACTCGCTTACTTGCCCCTTCATGCTTTGCATTGATTGGCTAAAGTTTTCGAGTAAAGCATTTTGCTGCTTAGCAAGCTCCATAGCATCAAACGCTACTTTATTGGCATCTTGCGCGTTGTCAGCTACGCCTTCTGAGTTACGTTTAAGCTCTTGGGCATTTTGTGTTTGCAGCTCGGCATCATTAGCCAACGCACTAATTTGCTCTGATACCATGGTTGAATTTTCACTTAAGCGGTTTAGCTGACTATTAATATCATCAAGTGAACCTTGTGTTTGTCTGGCAAGTTTTCGGACTTCGTCCGCTACAACCGCAAAACCTCGACCATGTTCACCGGCACGAGCCGACTCAATCGCTGCATTCAGTGCCAATAGATTTGTTTGTTCAGCAATGTTTTTGATCACCTCTATGACTTGGCCAACATCATCAACCCCTTTTAATAGCTCTTTTAAGCTATCAAGACCTTGTTCAACGCGCTCTTCAGTTCGAGAACTTGCGGTTAACATGCTGTCGGCAAAACCTAAGCTTTGCTCCATCGCCCCAAAAGTTTGTTTAGCATTATCAGCAACTTGACCATTTATGTTATTGACCTGCTCACCAATGTGTTGAATATCAGAAAGTAAACCTTGGTTTTGTTCAACCTGAGAATGGCTGGCATCCGTTTGCTGTGCAATGGTATGTAAGTGCTCGCTCATCTCTAGCATAAAGTCATTAATAACCTTCAGCATTTGTGCTCGTTCTTCTGCCTCACCACGCTGACGCTCAATCAGTTGATTAAAGTAATGGGCAATTTCACCTATTTCGGTTTTCGGATTTTTACTCTCGATGTTTTTAAGCTCATTACTTTCAATTAAGAAAGCAAAACCATCACGTAATTGGCGCAATGGGTTAAGCACTTGGTTACGCTGTACAAAGTAAACACCCCCCGCTAAAACCACCAGCATGCTAATGGCCACACAGAACACGATAAACACTTGTTGCTTAAGATTACTTTGTTCATCTTTTAACTGTTGCTCAGCACCAAGCACCGTCGCAGATAGGGCTTCAATCTGTTCTCGAAGTGCTTGCATGCCAGTTTGACGTTGCTCAGCTTGCTCAAGAGTGGATGCTAAATCACGTGGGAAACGTTTAGGCCAGCTACTTAGTTCAGCTTTAATATCACCGGCTAAGTCTTCAGCTTCTTCACCAAAAAACAAAGCGTCTTCATCCACTTCGCTCATAACACCTAGGTTTTCAAGTCTATCGATTTTAGCAGCAAGGTCATTTAGGTTTTCAACACTTTGATTGAGGCTATTTTTAGTGTCTTGATCATAGTTAAGCACTAACTTGTATGTATACAAAGCGAGTGATGTAACTTCGCTGTAGTAGTCAGCAGCAAGTTGATAATACTCAAGTGCAAGCACTGTTTGCGGCTCGGCTTTGCTTGCATAGCCAATTAACGATGAGGCCGAACCTGCCATTTGCCTTAACGAGTTATCGAGCAGCGCCATTTCGTTACCCGATAGCTTACCTAAAGCACGATACTTACCATTAATGTCTTTATCGAGCGCCGTCAGTTGGCTATTTAGTTGGCCCGCCAAGTCGTTAGGTAGCTCAGTTAAATGCTGCTTTTTAACATCGCTTATTAGCGTTGAGGCTTTATTTAAGTGTTGGCTGTCACCTTGCTCTAAATAATCATCAAGGTAACTTTTTAAATCAATAATGATGGTGTTTTTAAGCTTATTATAAGCGTTATCTTGCTGCTCTAAACCGAGTAAAGTTTGACTAGCCCAGAACAGGGTTGCTGCCAGTAAAATACTAGCGAGAGTGAGTAAAACGGCCAATAGCCGAGTAAATGATGACACGCGCATAAACGATATTCCCAAGTAACGTTACGCGCGTAGAATATTAACCTTTTATGACAATTTGATGTAAACCGTAAAAAATAACAGGTAAAAACGAATCAAACTAAGCTAAAAGGGTTACATAAATACCAATTCGCTTAATTAAGGGGTCTATTTTGAGGCAATAAAACCTCGTCGATAACAAGGCAAAAATTTCGTTATTAAGTTGCTCTTAATGAAAAATTTTTAACGCTGGTAGCGGTAGGTTTAATCCCTCAAAATGATTAAGTATTATTGCGGATTAATGGTATTAAACCATTGCTGCCTTCACATACACATCAAAGCGGTTCTTTTTAGTTTTGATTTGCATACTCGGGGTTTTATCATTTAGAAATGGGGCGTAATCTGGGCGCTTTACGACTACTCGTTTACTAGCAAGCGGATAAGCAAAATCAAGAAGATCATCGGCATCGTTATCTCCGCCCACAAGCTCTTGGAATACTCGCATTTCTTTTTTAACAAGGGCTGACTTTTCACGATGAGGAAACATAGGATCTAAGTACACAACATCTGGTGTATCGCTGCACTGCGCCAGTAAAGTATGGCTTGAGCCAAACACTAGGCTCATGTTTTCTTTCATCCAAGGACCAATTTCAGCATCGTTATAGGCGCGTTCTAGGCCGTCAAATAATAGCGCAGCAACAACAGGGTGGCGTTCATGCAAAATCACCTTACAACCTAGCGATGCCAGTACAAAGCCGTCGCGGCCAAGCCCCGCAGTGGCGTCAAGCACCACTGGCGTGGCACCTTTGTTTAACCCTACAGCCTTTGCAATTGCTTGCCCTTTACCACCACCAAACTTACGGCGATGGGCGGCAGCACCGGTTACAAAATCAACATGGATAGCACCAAGTTTTGGCTCGTCCTTTTTCTTTAAGCTGAGACCCTGATCGTCATAATGAAGCGAAAAGCCAACATTCTGCTCAGCCCACTTAGCCAAACCAAAACGCTGTTCGATGGCATCTAAATAAGGACGCATTTCTTTAAAAGGACAATGAATTACCACGCAAAACTCCGAGCTAAATTATTCGGCGCCAGTATAGCATGGCTTAAAATAGCTCGATATCCGTTTGTGAAGTGACATCTTCGGTCTCACTCGGTTCAGCCATTTTTTGTAAGCTAGCTAAAAGTTCACTACGCGATTCGATAATATGCTTTAGCTGATACTTTATAAACGCTAAGTCTTCATTGAGCGAGGTAAACTGCAATTGAGTTTGTTTTAATTGCTGTAGGTGAAATGCGACTTCTTCACTACTTGATAAACCACTTTGCTCAATAGACTTGTTTAGCTCATCAAGTTGGGCGGCAAATTTCTCTACAGCATGTTCGCGCGAATCACTGTTTTGGTACATTTGATCAGATAACTCATTAAACGAGTTACCTATTTGCTGCGCTTGAGTCAGTGCCCGCTCGTTGTTTTCCATGTCTTGTACTTTAGCGTTAGTCACTTCAAGAATATGCGGAAATAAATCTTTATAACGGCCATAAAGCTGGGCATCATCAAGTGGCATGTTTTTGACCAGCATCGACACTTTAGGGTAATTAATAATTGTGCGATGGCTAAAGTCAACAAAGCGATTTGCATCACGGTGTTTTTCGAGTAGCTCTTGCTCTAGTGGACACACTCCGCCCTCAGCGCTACAAAATACGCCAATATCTTGATACCAAAACGCCAGCACTACATCGAGCTCCATCGGATTAAAAAACTCAAACATATGCTCAGATAACGCTTTGATATCGTGTGCATGATAGCTCTGCCCAACGTAGCGCATTATACGACCCATATCGCCTGAATCTGTCATCGCGATTTCGGCAGTGATTTGCGCTCGCTCTACATCACTTTTAAGCTTTTTAGAGTGCTGACGATATTGATATAACACGCGAATACGTGCCATGAGCTCTTCAGCATTAAATGGTTTTACAATGTAATCAGCTGCACCTGCGTTATAACCTTTTACACGGTCAGGTAAATCAGCTTTACCCGACAAAAACATCACAGGCGTGTCTTTTGTTTGCGGGTTGGCTTTTAATTCGTTACATACCTCAAAGCCCGTTTTACCCGGCATTTCGATATCAAGTAAGATGATGTCAGGGTTGTACTTTAACGCCTGTCTTAATCCTTCGTCGCCATTTTTAGCATGGATCAGTGTGCAAAAGCCCGATAGCGATTCCTCAATCACATGATGGATATATTTATCATCATCAATGGCTAATACCAGTTTTGACATGCTTAATTCCTATAAACTCTTTTTTAAGAAGAATAGTACGAGAGCGTAATTTTGCGAAGAAATATTAATAAAAAAAGCGCCTTACGGCGCTTTAAATCAACAAAAATTATTATGCAGCAATGCCGCTATGTCTTAGTAGTGCATCGACTTGCGGTTCGCGTCCTCGGAACTTTTTAAATAACTCCATAGGCTCTTCACTACCCCCTTTCTCTAAAATGTTCTTTAAGAAAGCTTCGCCCGTTGCAGGGTTAAAAATACCTTCTTCTTCAAACTTAGAAAACGCATCAGCCGAGAGCACTTCAGCCCACTTATAAGAGTAATAACCTGCGCTATAACCACCCGCAAAAATATGGCTAAAGCCATGCTGAAAACGGTTAAACGCTGGCGCTTTAACAACAGCAGTTTTACTGCGCACCTCGTCAAGTGTTGCTTGAATATTACATGGCTCACCCGCTTTGTAAGTATGGTGAATAGTAAAGTCAAACAACGAGAACTCTAGCTGACGCAGCATTTGCATACCTGATTGGAAGTTCTTCGCCGCAAGGAGTTTATCTAATAACTCTTTTGGTAACGGCTCACCTGTTTCATAGTGACCCGAAATAAAGCTCAGCGCTTCTTCTTCGTAACACCAGTTTTCAAGGAACTGACTTGGTAACTCAACCGCATCCCATGCAACACCGTTAATACCTGCAACCGGCGCAGCATCAACTTGCGTCAACATATGGTGAATACCATGACCAAACTCATGGAATAAAGTTGTCACTTCATTATGAGTAAACAAGGCAGGCTTATCACCCACTGCTTTATTAAAGTTACACACTAAGTAGGCAACAGGGGTTTGTAATTCGCCGTTAGCACGTACTTTACGACCCATGCAGTCATCCATCCACGCACCTCCGCGTTTGCGATCGCGGGCGTATAAATCAAGATAAAAGCGACCACGTAAGGTATTGCTGCTATCGTAAATTTCGAAGAAACGTACATCAGGGTGATAAGTATCAAACTCTGTTACTTCTTTAACACTAATGCCAAATAAACGATTTACTGTAGTGAATAAGCCACTTAATACTTTATTGGCTGGGAAATATGGACGCAGTACTTCATCAGAAATCGCATACTTCTCTTGCTTAAGTTTTTCGCCATAATAAGCGTAGTCCCATGCAGCAAGTTCCGTCACACCGTGCTTGTCTTTTGCATAAGCTGTTAGCTCAGCAAGCTCTTGCTCAGCTTGCGGTTTAGACTTAGCAGCTAAATCTTCTAAGAATGAGAAAACTTGCTCAGGCGTTTCTGCCATTTTAGTTGCCAGTGACATGTCAGCGTAGCTGCTAAAGCCAAGTAACTCGGCAAGCTCATGACGCAGTGCAAGCTCTTCGCTCATAATGGCAGAGTTATCAAATTCACCAGCATTAGGGCCTTGATCAGAGGCACGGGTCACAAACGCAGTGTAAAACTCTTCACGTAACTCGCGGTTATCTGCGTAGGTCATAATAGGTAAGTAAGATGGAAAGTCTAAAGTAAACACCCAACCTTCTAGCTCTTTACTTTGTGCGGTATCAGCACCAAGTGCTAAAGCAGACTCAGGTAAGCCAGCCAGTTCACTTTCATCAGTAATGTGTTTTTGCCAAGCAAGTGTAGCATCCATAACATTGTTACCAAACTTAGAAGCCAGCTCAGATAAACGCGCACTGATTTCGCCATAACGTTTTTGTTGTTCAGGTTTTAAAGCAATCCCTGACAGCTCAAAATCACGTAATGCATTAGTAATGGTTTTTTGTTGGGCAATCGTTAATGATTTAAATTCATCGCTATTATGAAGTGTGTTGTAAGCATCGTACAAACCTTGGTGCTGACCAACAAACGTTGAATACTCAGATAACAATGGCAAACATTGCTCATAGGCTTCACGTAACTCATCACTGTTAACGACTGAGTTCATGTGTGATACCGGTGAAAATAGGCGTGATAACTTGTCATCAGCTTCCTCAAGCGGAAGTACCAAATCATTCCATGTGTATGATTTGGTTGCCAGTACCTCATCGATTTTAGCGCGGCACTCAGCAATTGCCGCTTTTACTGCTGGCACTACGTGTACAGGTTCAATTTTAGAAAACGGCGGAAGCCCTTCTAAACCAATGAGTGGGTTATTTTCTGCAATTGTCATTTTTGTTCTCAAATTTTATGCGAAGATGATTTTGAAGTTGGGGCGAATTGATGAAATACAAGGGGCTTAACCTTGGTCTTTATTATGCTATTATCAAGTTATTACTAAATCGATTAATTAATAAAAAATTATCTATTTTTGAGGACAAACTATGGCTCAGCATTTTGATTACATTGCAATTGGTGGTGGTAGTGGCGGTATTGCCTCTGCAAACCGTGCAGCAATGCGTGGCGCAAAAGTCGCTCTTATTGAAGCAAAACACATGGGTGGCACTTGTGTAAATGTCGGTTGTGTTCCAAAGAAAGTTATGTGGCACGGCGCACAAATCGCTGAAGCTATTAACGCATATGCACCTGATTACGGCTTTGATGTTGAGTTAAAAGGTTTTAGCTGGGCTAAATTAGTTGAAAGCCGCGAAGCTTACATTGGTCGTATTCACCAAGGTTACAACAAGTACTTATCTAGCAATGGTGTGACTGTGATCAATGGCTTTGCTAAGTTTGTTGATAACAAAACAGTTGAAGTTGACGGTGAACTTTACACCGCAGATCATATCCTTGTTGCTGTTGGTGGTCGTCCTACTATTCCTAACATCCCTGGCGCTGAGCTTGGTATTGATTCAAACGGCTTCTTCGAGCTAGACGCACAACCTAAACGTGTTGCTGTGGTTGGTGCAGGTTACATTGCCGTTGAAATCGCTGGTGTACTTCATAGCCTTGGCACAGAAACCCACCTGTTTGTTCGTAAAAACAAACCGCTACGTACTTTTGACCCGTACATTATTGATACGCTTGTCGATCTTATGGCTAAAGAAGGCCCTACGCTTCACACTGATTGCACTCCAAAAGAAGTAGTTAAAGAAAGCGATGGTAGCTTAACAATTCACTTTGAAAATGGTCACAGCCAAAACGTTGATGAAGTTATTTGGGCAATTGGCCGTACACCAACAACTGACAAGATCAACCTTGCGGCAGCAGGTGTTGAAGTGAACGAAAGCGGTTACGTAAAAGTAGACGAATTCCAAAACACTACAGCTGAAAACGTCTATGCAGTAGGTGATATCATCGAAAACGGTATTGAACTTACGCCAGTAGCCGTTAAAGCAGGTCGTATTTTATCAGAGCGCTTATTCAATAAAGAATTGCCTGATGATTTAAAAATGGATTACGAGCTAGTACCAACGGTGGTATTCAGCCACCCGCCTATTGGCACGATTGGTTTAACAGAACAAGAAGCGATTTCGCAATATGGTGCTGAAAACGTAAAGGTTTATAAATCAAGCTTTGCAGCAATGTACACAGCGGTTACTCAGCACCGCCAAGCTTGTAACATGATGCTGGTGTGTGCTGGAGAAGACGAAAAAGTTGTTGGCTTACACGGCATTGGCTTCACAGTTGATGAAATGATCCAAGGTTTTGCGGTTGCCATGAAAATGGGCGCAACAAAAGCAGACTTTGATGCTGTTGTGGCTATTCACCCAACAGGCTCAGAAGAGTTTGTGACGATGAGATAAGATTAGCTTTAAGCTAAATTAAAACCTTGTGGTGCTGCCACAAGGTTTTTTTATGCCTATGATTACAAAGTGATGATGAGTTGTTAAACTCAGTTAAAAGAATAAGAACGTAAACTACTTTGCAATCAATCACTTTATTCCCTGTACACCTTGTACAGAGTATCTTTCTGTTCCAAATGTTATTTGGTGCATTATTAATTAATAGCCAAAAACAAAGTCGTTCCTTGGTGCTGCTATTTGTATTTCAAGGCTGTGTATGCGCCTTTAACCTGTTTGAAGGGTTAGGCCTTTCTGATTACTTAATCACACCGGCATTTACATTACTGTATGGGCCTATGATTTACTTTTTTACCTTGTCGATTACAGGTAAGCAGCCCTTTATAACATCACACTACGCGGTTCACTTAATTCCTGCGGCTATTTCCTTGGCCTTTACCCACTACACGCAGGCAATCATTTTACTCGGTTCGCTCAGTCAACTTGGCTACTTCTACTTTGCTTACGGCACTTTAGAGGGCTACCACAAACAACTTATGCATGCGCGCTCAGATGCTGAGAGCCTTAAATTAAAGTGGCTGATCAAAGCATTATTTATTTTTGCCATTATTGTCGTATTCGATTTGCTGCGTATGAATGTGCAACCAATCACGCCGCTCGATTTAAAGATGCACTGGTATTTATTAAACGAAATACTGTTACTGCTAATGTTTAGCTTTTTGTTGTTTCACACCATCAAAAATAGCTTTCAATTCGAGCCAGTCACATTGCCTGAAGAATCCGAAGCTGAACAAACTGATTCGTCTGACGAGCAACTTGCGCAGCAAATTTTTTCAACCATTGATAACTTGATTATTAATGAATCGCTTTATCGACAACCTAGGTTGTCATTAAACGACTTAGCAAATCAAACTGGGCTCGGTAGTAAAGAAATATCTTGGGCTATTAACAGCACAACGGGGAACAACTTTTGTGAGTACATCAACCAGCATAGAGTGAATGATGTTAAACGCGAAATAGAGCAAGACTCATCTCAAAAACTCAGCCTGATAGAACTGGCATTTCAAGCTGGCTTTAATTCTAAATCGACTTTTAATGCGGTGTTTAAAAAAGAAACGGGATTAACGCCGAGTCAATTTAAGAAGCAAACACTAAAAACCTGCTCATAAAACAGACAAAAAACGTCCTAAATCCTGTTTTAGGACGCTTTTTTACAGCCCTAACGCTAATTTAAACAAAAAACAGCTTTGAGACTCCAGATGTACAAGTCCTATTTTTTACTAGTAACATTGTGCCTATTAATAAGCTTTTCGAGCTTTGCTTTAGCAACGAATCATTCTTTAGAGGTAACAAATCAAGCCTTAAAAGTGCAACCAAGTCGTGTTGGTGCAAGCGACCCAATCGCTTACTTTCAATCGAAAACAACGGCTATAGAATTAGCTAAACAACAAAACTGGGCTCTGGTGAATAAACTCACAAAACAGCTCATTAATGAATATCAAAATGATGGCGATACTTGGTATTTACTTGGTCTCAGTTATTTTCAATTGGCTGATTATCAAAATGCCAGCAATGCTTTGCAACGCGCACTTGCAATTGGGACTAGCTTAAAAGGCATTCCTAATGGGGCCAGTAACCCTAACGATTTAATGGTGAAAATTGCAGAGGCATACGCAGAGCTTAACAACCAACAGCAAGCAGAATATTGGCTTAAAAAAGCACTGGCAGCAAGATGGGATGACCGCCCAACACTTGCTGGCACCAGCTTATTTAAATCTGGTACTAATCCTCACTTTGAACGCTTTGCGCAATCAGCCAGTTACAAATCACTTGCAGGTAATGATTTAGATACTGAGCTCAATCGAGATCAAAAATGGCGCGCCGATTTAGCGTTTTTAGTTGCAGAGATTAAACGTTTACACGTGGCAATGTATCAAAACATGAGCTCACAACAGTTTGCAGAAAAAGTAGCTGAGATTGATAAATCGATTCCTGTTCTGACTGATCAGCAAATTGTTTTTCAGTTTATGGAGCTAATTGCGTTACTTGGCAATGGTCATAATCTATTGATCCCAGCATGGGGTGAAAAAGGCAACTTTCAGCAACTACCATTTCAGTTTTATCAATTTAGTGACGGCTTATACATCACCAAAGCAAGTAGCGATTACCAGCAATATGTTGGCCATAAAGTTGAGGCATTTGCCGATACACCAGCCCAGCAAGCTCTTGAGTTAACTAAACGTGTTAATGCTCGCGATAATGAAATGCAAACCCTTTGGCTGGGACCATATTATTTAAGTTTGCTTGATGTACTAAACGGGCTTGGCATTAGCAAAGGTAACGAGGTAACGCTCACGCTCAGCTCGCCAAAAGGCGCTCTCACCACAGTTACACCAGCGCTCAAGCCAATGCAATTTGCAGGTTTTCCTAAGTTACCAAAACTTGCTGAACACCCTACGCTTAGATACTTAGCGAAAAACAACACACCGTTTTGGAGCGAACAAATAAAAGCGAATAAATTACTGTATGTACAATTCAATGATGTACGTAATAGCAAAGATCTCACCCTTGCTGAATTTGCTATGCAGCTACAAGCACAAATCAAACATGATGACATTGAGCATATGGTGCTAGACCTTCGCCATAACAGTGGTGGTAATGGCTCGCTCACCCCACCTTTGGTAGCAACGGCCGCATTTTTTAAAGTATTAAAGCCACAAGGAAAGTTATTTATATCAATTGGCCGCAATACATTTTCGGCAGGCCATGATCTAGCAGTTAAGATTACCAATATAGTGCCAGCAATTTTTGTAGGTGAACCATCAGGCACCCGCCCTAACGTGGCAGGTGAAGCAGGCTGGTTTAACCTACCATACAGTAAACAAACAGGCCTTATTTCGAGCCAATTCCACCAGCAAAGCAGAGCTGAAGACCATCGTATTTGGTTAGCGCCCGATATGCCAATTACGCTTTCTGCAAAAGACTACTTTGCAGGTGTAGACCCAGTAATGGATGCTATTTTAACCATAACCAAGCAATAAACAGTGCTGGCACAAACCTTGTAACTGTTAATAAAGTAACCAGTTATAGCAACAATTTGCCCTTGTTTACTGTGTAATTAAGCAACTTTTACGCAGTACTCAAGGCATTTTTACAAGGAGGCACTGTGTCTAAGTCTGCAATTTTATACCGCATGGTGACCGATGAGCATATTTGCCCGTTCGGTTTAAAATCAAAAGATTTATTAGAGCGACATGGTTACGATGTTGACGATCGTCACTTAACCAGCCGTGAACAAACTGACGCATTCAAACAGCAGCATGATGTAAAAACCACACCACAAACCTTTATCAATGATAAACGCATTGGTGGTTACGATGATTTGCGCGACTTTTTTAATCTACCTAAGGCTGGCCAACTGGGCACCAGTTACACGCCTGTATTAGCCATTTTTGCGGTCGCTATGCTACTCAGCTGCGGTTTTACTTATGCCAGCGGTGAGGCTTTATTCTCTTTGCAAAACCTGACGCTGTTCGTTGCAGTATCAATGGCGGTATTAGCGATACAAAAGCTACAAGACTTATACAGCTTTTCTAACTCATTTATTACCTATGACTTACTAGCGATGCGAATTGTGCCCTACGCTTATGTATACCCGTTTATTGAGGCGTATGTAGCGATAGGTATGGTAGCTGAATTACCTGCCTTAGCTGTTGCCCCATTTTCATTATTTATTGGTGGTATAGGTGCAGTATCGGTTATTAAGGCTGTGTATATCGATAAACGAGATCTGAAATGCGCCTGTGTTGGTGGCGACAGTAATGTGCCGCTCGGCTTTATCTCACTGAGTGAGAACTTATTTATGATAGCCGCGGGTATATGGATGCTAGTAAGCTAATACAAAAACGCGAGGGATTACCCTCGCGTTCATTATAACTATAATGAGGGAATATTAAGCCGTACCACCCACCGTTAAGTTATCAATTTTAAGGCTTGGTTGACCTACCCCAACAGGTACGCTTTGGCCATCTTTACCGCACACGCCAACGCCTTTATCAAGTGCTAGATCGTTCCCTACCATTGAGATCTGCTGCATCACTTCTGGGCCATTACCAATTAGTGTGGCACCTTTGATAGGTTGCGTGATTTTACCGTTTTCAATTAAGTAGGCTTCAGAGGCGCTAAATACAAATTTACCTGACGTGATATCCACTTGGCCGCCACCAAAATTAGGCGCGAAGATACCCTTTTTCACCGAGCTGATAATATCGGCTTGGCTGTGCTCTCCACCTAACATATAAGTGTTGGTCATACGTGGCATAGGTAAATGAGCGTACGATTCACGGCGCGCATTACCGGTAGGGTTAACCCCCATCAAACGCGCATTTAGCTTATCTTGCATGTAGCCTTTTAGAATACCGTTTTCAATAAGCACGTTATACGCAGCAGGAGTGCCTTCGTCATCTACGTTCAATGAACCTCGGCGATCAGCAATGGTGCCATCATCCACGACTGTACACAGCTCAGATGCAACCTTTTGACCTACCTTACCGCTAAAAGCTGATGCGCCTTTACGGTTAAAGTCACCTTCTAGGCCATGACCTACCGCTTCGTGTAGTAACACGCCCGGCCAACCTGCACCTAGTACTACTTCCATGCTACCTGCAGGTGCATCGATAGCTTCTAGGTTTACTTTCGCTTGGCGAACAGCTTCTTCCGCGTATTCCATCCAACGCGGTTTGCCATCGACTAACTCTTTAAAATAACCATAATCTAAACGAGCACCGCCCCCTGCACCACCGCGCTCACGACGACCATTCTTCTCAAGTAACACTGAACAATTTAAACGAATAAGCGGGCGAATATCGGTTGCAAAGGTGCCATCACTTGCAGCAATTAACACTTCTTCATAAACCGCCGACATTGAACTGATCACTTGCTCAGCATCAGGTGCTAATTGACGAATATAGCTTTCAAGCTCACGTAGCAGACTTACTTTGTCATCATTGCTCATGCTTTGAATAGGTTGATGCGGCGCATACTGCTCTTTAGCAGCAACATCACTGAACACCTGAATCGTTTTGTTTTCGCCTGCATTGGCAATACTACGCGCCGCGGTTGCGGCTTTATTTAACGCTTCAAGATTAATCGCATCTGAGTATGAAAAACCGGTTTTTTCACCACTAACAGCACGCACACCCACACCGCGTTCAACGTTGTAAGAACCTTCTTTCACTAAGCCATCTTCAAGCACCCAAGATTCGTGGTGACTAGATTGAAAATACAGGTCGGCATAATCAACTTGGTGTTGATGAATAAAAGCGAGCGTTTTTTCTAATTCTTCTCTCGTTAGTTGGCTGTCATGTAATAAATGCTGTTCAACCGTGTTCATAATAAATGCTCTCTAAATCGTTGCTGAGACTGCATAGGCATGTCTTGGCGAATTGTATTCAAGCGGTTTAAATCAAGCCAATGGCTGATAAACCCAGTACCAGAGGCAAGCTCACTGAGCGTTTCTCCCCATGGTGAAATAATAATGCTGTGGCCATAAGTGTGACGGCCATTCTCGTGCTCGCCCCACTGTGCTGCGGCAACCACATAACATTGTGTTTCGATTGCGCGCGCAGCTAATAAAATATGCCAATGAGCAGCGCCGGTGACTGTAGTAAAGGCACTTGGCACTAAAATGAGGTCAGCCCCTTGTCGCTGCATCGCGGTGAATAAGCCACTAAAACGTAGATCATAACATACTGCTAGGCCAATTTTACCAAATGGCGAATCAACCACCACAATATCCTCGCCCGCCTGCGTCGCATCAGACTCTCGGTAACTGCGCGTCGTGTCGGCAACATCTACATCAAATAAGTGAATTTTATTGTACTGTGCAACCACATCACCCTGGTTATTAAATAAAAACGAGGCAGCTAAATACTTACCATTTTGCTGCGAAACAGGGAGGGTACCAGCAGCTAACCAGATATCATGCTGCTTACATAAATCGGCAAGTTTCGCTTTATAAACCTCACTCTGTTGACCTAATTCATAGCTTGCTTGGCTGTGCTTACTAAAAATCAAAAAACTTTCAGGTAAACACACAAGCAATGGCCGAGTAGCAGGTAACTTGGTCAGTGTATCTGCTAGAAAAGCGAGGTTTTGCTCAGCATTCATGCTTGAGCACATTTGTACTGCGACAACCTGTGGTTGATGATTAGTCTTCATTGTTACCTAAACTCGCTGAAGATGCGGCATCTTTTAATTTTAATTGCGTCGACGACTGTGGCTGACTTTGCGCAGCTTGCGGTAACGTCACTTCACGACTCTTACGATCAAGCTCTTTCACTACAGGATCATTCATACTCCCTGTTACTTTAAAGTTGATCTCAGAGATCACTCGTGCCGAGTGAATTACTTTATCGATTGCCAGCGCTGCAAGACCACTTACGGGGTTGACCATCCATGCCACAATAACAGGAATACTTGAGGTTACCTGCGGTGCAACAGCCAGGTCGTAATCAATTTCAAAGGTGTTTAAGTTAGTGTGGCCTTTAATCGTTAAATCGGCAGGTACACCATCAAGCTTGGTATCTTGAGTGTAAGCAATGCCCTTTTCTAGCTGCATCGTGCCTTGCATGCTGTTATAGAAAAAGCCTTTAGAGAATACATCTCTAAAATCGAGTTTCAGCTTACGCACTAACGAATCTAAACTCAGTAATGAGAATACCCGCGCACCACCATCACTAATTTCTGTAAGGTGACCTTCACCTAAACGCCAATCTAGCTCCCCCGCTAAACTGGGTACGTCAAAGTTATAAGGTGCGCCTTGCCATGCAAGATCAAACTTAATATCGGCATCAGAATCTTTTACTGTTGTTGTGATATCAAATTCATCAAATAACTCACCGATATCGTCACTTTGTAAGTTACCAGTAAAGCGTGTTTGACCATCAGCAAATTGCCCCTTACCACGCAATACATGATCGCCTTTGTCAATAACAAGCTCAGTGAACAAGAGTTTACCTTGCTCTCCTACTAAGCTGCTTTTAATTTTATCGAGTTGATATTCTGCCACTTTACAATCTTCGCAGTTAAACTCGATAGCTGGAACACGAGTTAACCATCTTAAATCTTCAGGTTCAGAAACTTGATCTGCTTGCTCTGCTACTTCGTTGAAGTTAATACGCAGATAGTCAGTAAAAATTTGAATTGGTCTGCGCGTTTCACCGGTTGGAATAAGTGCGTCGGCACGTAATTCTTTAGCATTTAACCTTAACTCTAAGTCTGATTGTTTTGGTGCTAAGCGAAATTCAAAATCATTAAAGTCGATATTATGTAATGCCAGCTTATTAAATTTACCCGTTACGTTATTGAATGCAGGCATCACACTTGGCGCGTCAGACTTCACTTTTGTGAGCGCAATAATTTGATCAATTAAGCCAAACCAAGGCACTATTTTAGTTTCTGGCAAATCGATAGATACAGCAAAACCTTCACGATTAAGACCTAAATCTTGTGCGCCTAAAATTAAATGGGCATTACTAAATTTCTGTTTACCATTATCTAAAATCGCATTAAAGAAAAGCTGCTCATCGATATTAGCAGTAATCAGATTTGAGATGCGGTCGCCTTGTACCACCGCGGTTAATGGCCAACTTTGCTCTGAACTCTTGTTATAAGGTGCCGGCAACTGGCTAGTCACACCGATTAAGTCGCCACTCACATCTGCACGATAATTGAAATCATTCGGTAAAAAATTAAGTGAAACATTAATATCAACATCGCTTTGACCGCTTAAGTAACCTGCAAGCAAACCATGGGCTTGTTCAATTAAAGGCTCAGCTTCAAGCGCCAGTTGTATATCAATTTCTGCGAGGTAGTTATCAGCCACGCTTTCGCTGTTATAACTCGCAGTGAGTGGCATCCCCATCCAGTTTGCTTTAGCATTTTTTAGGTCGATTTTATCGTTATTAAACTTAACGATACCAGTCATGTTATTAAGTGTGATCCCCGGTTGTGCAAGGTAAACCGGAATATTTGCAAGTTCAACTTCACCAATCGCATCAACATGACCAGAACGTAAATTAACTAACAGCTCAATCTCGGCGGTTGCTTCACCTTGAGGTTGCACGACTTCAAAGACACTTGCTAAAGGCTTTGCAAGCGGAGTCTCAGTAAAGAAAGGATTAAGCTTATTGCCATGGGCGCGCTTGTTTATAGCAACTTTTAGTATCTCTGCATTCATTAAATCTGCAATACTGACGTGCACACTCTCTCCGAGAGATAAATTAACTAGCTTGCCTGACTTGCTATAGATATCCATGCGCTCATTTTCAAAATGTAAAATGACGTTAGCATTTTCAACTGTAGGCCAGCTCGGTGAGAATTTATATTTGGCACTCTCAACATTCGCTAAAACTTCAAATTGACCTTGCTGCTGTTTGAATGGAAAACCTTTAAATGGCCCAGAAAACAACACTTGAGCTTTGTTTACTTCACCGCCCTTAATTGCCCCATTGAGGTAATTAACCAACTTTTCGCTCATCACAGGTAATGGGAAATAATGCCCAGCTACGTTGGCATCAGGGGCATAGGCTTCAGCATATAAATCTAAACGCGGCTCATCAGTAAGACTAAGCATCATCTCAGCTGCAAGGGTAACTTCGTCGTTATCAAGCCAGATATTATCGCTACTAATACGCCAGCCATCGTCGTAACGATGAAGGTCTAGCTCGACATTTAATTGGTTATAAGCAATATCTTGGCTAAAGCTGCCGTTCGTGAGCAGTTGATTATTCTCGCCATATAACTGAATTCGACCAGCTGATTGATTAATTAAGCCATCAACACGAATAGCTTGCCCACCAGGAATCCCTTGCAGCGATAGCCAATTAATTTGCTCACCTTGAAACCAGAACT
Organism: Pseudoalteromonas apostichopi; assembly: GCF_030297135.1. Taxonomy (NCBI): domain Bacteria; kingdom Pseudomonadati; phylum Pseudomonadota; class Gammaproteobacteria; order Alteromonadales; family Pseudoalteromonadaceae; genus Pseudoalteromonas; species Pseudoalteromonas apostichopi. The sequence continues at coordinate 2,250,084 of NZ_AP028065.1, read as the reverse complement.
GCCACTTATCTTGCTGACCTAATTCTAAATAGGCATCACTTAATTGACCATTGGGTTGGCGTGCTAAAAATGGTGCTAGCACCTCAAAGTTACTTAACTGCGATAACTTGGCGAGTAATGCAAAATCAAATTGTTTAAGCCAGATTTGGCTTTTATCGCCAAGTTGAGCTTCAAATTGTAAGGTCGGCCATTCTTTTAAGTCACTTTCAAACGTGAGTCCGGTGCTTTTTAAGCGCCAGCCATTTTGCTTTGGAAATAAATGAAAGCCACCTTCACTTAAGCTAATTTGATGTGCTTCTTGGTTTTGCTGCCAGTTGATAAAGCTAGGTAACCACTGCACTTTTACATCGCTGATCAGGCCTTTCTCAAGGCTAAACCACGTCTTTAAGTTGATGTCTGAATTAAGCTGCTGTTTGTCAGTATTAATATATTGCGCCAACCACTTAGACACATCGACGTTCGCTGCTTGGACATAAATATCACCAGCCATGCTTTCGAGGGTTGAGCCATTAAGTGCCATACGGGCGTCAAAGCTACCAACAGAAATCCCCGGTAACGCTAATGTTCCCGAGCCTTGATGCTGCTCTGGGGTATTTTGCCAAACAATGTTTTCAAGGATCAGCTTACGCTCTTTGCCATCACTGAGGGTAAGGTTAAGGCTACTGTCTTGCACTGCAAAGTGGCCTGTTTCACCAAGGAATAAGCCTTCAATCAGTTCTTTTTGCTCAAAGTTGCCTGCTTGCTGGTTATTACCCAAATCAAGCATAGTGGGTAAATCAACATCAGCATGAAAGCCATTGATCACAAAGTAGCTCGATTTAAGCTGACGGCTTTTCACCGACTCCCATAAGTTTACTTCAAGGCTGGCTTTATCAATGGTTAGTGCGATGGGTGAGGTTTGGTTATCTTCAAACGAAATGTCTTCAATGACTAAGGCAGGACCTTTGCCCTGCCAGCTAGCCGAGATAGAACCAATCGCTAAATTAACATCAAAACGTTCATACAAAAACGCTTCAATATCATCTTTATAGTCATTCGCATAAGGGAGTGAATACTTCACAACAGAGACAATAACGGCCAGCAGTACGAGAGTGATAGCAAATACTTGCCATAACTTACGTAAACAATAAAAGCAGACCGTTTTTGCCTTCATTACATCATTACCACATCAAACTGTTCTTGGTTGTATAAACTCTCTGTTTGAATACTGACTTGCTTACCGATAAATAGTTCCAGCTCTGCAAGATTGTGATACTCATCGTTGATCAGCGCTTCACTTACCGAAGGAGCGGCATAAACCATGAACTTATCAGCCGCATAAGCACGGTTTACCCTAACGATTTCACGTAAAATTTCGTAGCAAACTGTTTCTACCGTTTTTTGTGAACCACGACCGGAACACGCAGGACACACATCACAAAGGATATGCTCTAAGCTTTCGCGGGTACGCTTGCGGGTCATCTCTACTAAGCCTAGTGCAGATAGACCATTTATGTTGGCTTTTGCACGATCTTTTGCAAGAGCTGACTCAAGCGAGTGCAATACTCGGCGCTTGTGCTCATCACTGACCATATCGATAAAGTCGATGATAATGATGCCACCTAAGTTGCGTAACCGCAGTTGACGTGCAATCGCAGAGGTCGCTTCGATATTAGTATTAAAAATGGTTTCTTCTAAATTACGATGACCAACAAACGCACCAGTATTTACATCAACGGTTGTCATCGCTTCGGTTTGGTCAATAATTAAATAACCGCCCGATTTAAGCTCAACTTTACGGTGGAGTGCTTTTTGAATCTCGGTTTCAACATCGAATAAATCGAAAATAGGCCGCTCACCAGGATAATATTCAAGTGCTCCCGATAAGATAGGCACAAACTCTTCTGTAAACTCTTTAAGCTCCTGATAAGTGAGCTTTGAGTCAACACGAATACGCTCCATGTCTTCACCTACGTAGTCACGTAAAGTGCGAAAAGCGAGTGTTAAGTCTTCATGCAAGATGCTTTCTTTACTGATTTTTTTACGCTTAGTAACAATTTTTTGCCACAGTTTTTTTAAGAACTCAGCATCATGACGTAGCTCAGCTTCCGACGCACCTTCTGCTGCGGTACGAACAATAAAGCTGCCATCATCATCGCCATATTCAGCAACAATTTTCTTTAAGCGTAAACGTTCTTCTTCAGTTTCAATGCGCTGGCTCACACCAACATGAGTCGCATCTGGCATGAACACTAAGTAACGTGAAGGAATGGTGATATCAGTTGTTAAGCGTGCACCTTTGGTTCCAAGAGGGTCTTTAACCACTTGCACCATGATATATTGACCTTGGCGCACAAGCTCACGAATATCTTGTACTTTCTTTATTGGCTGCTCATCAACGCCTTCCACAATCGAGGCACTGTTTACAATGTCCGATGCATGTAAAAAGGCAGCTTTCTCTAAGCCAATATCCACAAACGCAGCTTGCATGCCTGGTAAAACACGGCTGATTTTACCTAGGTAAATGTTACCGACAATACCTAGGTTGCCAATTCGCTCTAGTTGAATCTCTTGCAGTACGCCATTTTCGATAAGCGCAACGCGACTTTCGCTCGGTGTAACGTTGATCAGTAATTCAGTGCTCATGTTACCCTCTTAAAAATTCGTTTAATAACTGCTCTGTCTCATATAAAGGTAAGCCGACAACTGCAAAATAGCTACCCGAAAGATGGCTAACAAAGCGCCCACCTAAGCCTTGTATGCCATAACCACCAGCTTTATCTTGTGGCTCACCACTATGCCAATAGGCATCAATTTCAGCATCGCTGAGCACTTTAAATGTGACATCAGTCACAACAAGACAGCTTTTTACTTGCTCACTATAAGCAATTGCCACAGCCGTCATCACTTGATGGGTACGGCCAGATAAACGCTTCATCGTGGTAGTAAAATCTGCTTGGTCTAGCGGTTTACCGAGTGCGGTATCATCAATTACAACTACGGTATCGCTGCCAAGTACTGGACGGTCAATGTAACCCATAGCTACGCCTGATTGTGCCTTGAGTCTGGCAAGACGCTCTACATAGTCACGAGGGGCTTCGTTTGGGAACTGGCTTTCATCTGCATCAACGCTAAATTGAGAAAACTCAACGCCAAGTTGGCTGAGCAACTCTTTTCGGCGCGGTGATGCAGACGCCAAATAAATTGCGGTTTGCATTATCTAATCCTGAAATGACGGCGATATTTACGCAAAATTAAGAAAATCCACCACCAACAAAGCATGCCGGTTAGCACTGGCCACATATAATGGGGGCTAAAGTAAACGCCCATTAAAAAGTGGTTAAGCCAAAACTGCATGAGGTGATAAAGCGTTAAAAACAAAGCAATTAATATACTTTGCTGCCATAAAGAAAAGTTTCTAATTTTTTGGAAGTTACTAGCAGTGATAAATATACACACCGAATAAGTCAGTGAGTTCACACCTAATGGCGATCCTGATGCAAGGTCCATCAATAAACCAACCACCCAAGCTGTGCCAATATTTAAACGGTGTGGCACCGCTAATGACCAATACATTAATACCATTAACACCCAATCTGGACGATAGGGCTCAAACGAAATCGGTAACGGCATTAACGCCATAACCAATGCAAAGAAAATACTGATAGCAATCAGCAAAGAGTGACGACTATTCATTGCTCATGCTCTCCTGCTGATTACGCCACAGCACAACCAATAAGCGAATACGATCGAGTTGTGCAATGGGTTCAGCATAAACTTGTGCAAACGGACGCCCTTCATCGCGGTTAATTTCGGTCACCACTGCAACCGGATACCCCTCTGGGAACGTGCCCCCCAGACCTGAGGTAACCAGAATATCGCCAATGCGAACATCAAGGCTATGCGGAACGTGCGAAAGCTTTACTACGTTAATTTTGCCAATCCCTTCAACTACGGTTCGCACATCGTTACGTAGAATACGCACTGGTGTGGCATGGGTTGTATCTGTCATCAGTAGTACTCGAGAAGTAGTCGAGCCCACTTGAGTGATTTGCCCCACAACCCCCATTTCGTCAATGACGGCTTGACCTTCACTTAGACCATCAGTTGTGCCACGGTTAATAACCACCTGATGGCTATACGGATTAGAGTGAACAGAGAGTACTTGTGCAATGATTTTACGATTTGATTGCTTAGCTGATGAACCCAGTAACGCTCGTAACTTATCGTTTTCACGAGATAAAAATTGCAATTGTTGTAGTTGTTCGCTTTGTAGTAACTGCTTCTTTTTTAACGCTTCGTTTTCAGTTAATAGCTGTTCGCGGGTGTGCAGATTCTTCGCGCCAATACTAAATAACTCATAGGGTAAATTGGCAAGATAAATAAGTGGGCTAACCAGGGTATTTAAACTAGTGCGGATTGTTGTACCACCTTGAGTGTAGCGATCGCCCACGATCAACACGACACTCAAAAGCACTGCGACAAAAAGTCGCAGTTGCAAAGAGATGGTACGACCAAACAGTAACTTCATTAGTCGTAACTAAATACGTCACCACCGTGCATATCAATCATTTCTAGTGCCTTACCGCCGCCACGAGCAACACAGGTTAATGGGTCATCAGCAACCACAACTGGAATACCGGTTTCTTCCATTAATAAACGATCTAAGTCTTTTAATAATGCACCACCACCTGTTAATACCATACCATGTGCAGAGATATCAGACGCAAGCTCTGGCGGAGATTGCTCAAGCGCAACCATCACTGCACTTACAATACCCATTAATGGCTCTTGTAATGCTTCTAAGATTTCGTGTGAGTTCAGTGTGAAAGAGCGCGGTACACCTTCAGCGAGGTTACGACCACGTACTTCAATTTCAATTGGCTCGTCAGTTTTGAAGGCCGAACCAATTTGGTGTTTAATGTTTTCAGCCGTTGCTTCACCAATTAAACTACCAAAGTTACGGCGTACATAGTTGATAATCGCTTCATCAAACTTGTCACCACCGATGCGTACAGATGAAGAGTAAACCACACCATTTAGTGAAATAATGGCAACCTCAGTTGTACCACCACCGATATCAACAACCATCGAACCCGTTGCTTCAGATACAGGCAAACCTGCACCAATCGCCGCAGCCATTGGCTCTTCAATTAAATAAACTTCACGTGCACCAGCACCCATTGCTGATTCACGAATAGCACGTTTTTCAACTTGAGTTGCACCACAAGGCACACAAATAAGTACACGCGGGCTTGGACGCATAAAGTTGTTGTTATGCACTTGTTTAATAAAGTGTTGAAGCATTTTTTCTGTCACATAGAAGTCAGCAATAACGCCGTCTTTCATTGGACGAATCGCTTTAATGTTACCTGGAGTACGACCTAACATTTGCTTAGCTTCAGTACCTACAGATGCCACGCTCTTAGGGCCACCAGCACGCTCTTGACGAATAGCAACAACTGAAGGCTCGTTTAATACGATACCTTCTTCTTTTACATAAATTAGGGTATTGGCTGTACCCAAGTCGATCGATAGATCGTTTGAAAAAATACCACGGAGTTTTTTAAACATGAGGCTGGATGACCTTTGAAAAATTCATTCTTATACTAGCTGCTCTCACTCTATCATGCTAATCATGAGAAAGCGCAACTGCTTTATTTAAATTGCTAAAAAAGGAAGCATCCATTGCTTCCTTTTCAAATTCCTATCGTTCGCGTACTAAACGGAAACCGATATAGTTTGCACGGAAATCTGGCGCTAAGATTAAGCGCGTTGATACGCGTGCTAGGCTAGGGGCAAAATTCCATGCACCGCCTCGAACAGCCACATCAGACTGTCCTGACTTTTTGTTTGTCCATTCCCACACATTACCTACTGTATCGTATAGGCCAAATGCGTTAGGAGAAAACGATCCTGTTGGTGCAGCGCTCTTATTTGACCATTCGCTACCACACCAGCCACAGTTCGCTAGATTCTTTCCAATTTCGTTACCCCAAGGGTATTCAGTTTCTTTACCTGCGCGTGCAGCGTACTCCCACTCAACCTCATTGGGTAAACGAAATAACTGGCCTGTTTGACCCGATAACCAATCTGCATACGCTTTGGCATCATTGTAAGTTAAACAAACCGCCGGAAAATCACTTTCTTGATCAAAGCCTGGGTTACGCCAGTTTAGGGTTGCTTCCCACACTGGTTCACCATTTAAGTAATACGCACAGCCGCGATCTTTTTCTGCTTCTGTTTTGTAGCCCGTATTCGCAACGAATTGCTCATACTCGCCAACGCTTACTTCTTTGCTTTGCATTGCAAATGAATTAGCAATGGTTTTTTCTACCACTGGACGTTCATTCGCTAAACCGTTGCCGTTAATATCACCCATCTTAAATTTACCAGCGGGTATAACCACAATGCTGGCAGAGCTGGTTTTATTAACAATACTTGCCACGGGTGCTATTACTGGTTGAGTTGGTGCCGTAGTAACCTCAGCAACAACTGGTTCTGGTACTTTCACTAGATTTGCATTAATTGTTTGCGCTTTACGCAGATCAATTCGCGCTTTATAGCTTTTGTAGCCTCGTTTGCGAATTTCAATTTCATGGAAACCTTTTGGTAATGATGTCGTTAACCTAGTTGCGCCATAGCTCACACCATCAATAAACACTTCGTCATCATAAACATTTGAACGCAGTGTTAATTCAACCATTTTAGATTTTTTTAGATCAGGTAATGGTTCAACCTTTATTGGCTTTTTTACAGAGTAATCGCTTACAGGTTGTTCACTCATACGTGAAACCGATACCACCTGCCCATTATCCTGAGGATCACTGAATGTTAACTGACTATCTGAATATGTGGTCCCGTAGCTTGGCTGAAAGTTTCCAGCTAAAGGTGTGCCATAGTCTGCACAAAAACGGTTGTCTAAATTAAGTAAGCTACATAAACGGCTACTATTTACATCACCGCGCATCGTCACGCTTAAGTTAACGTTGTAGTTACCTTGCCCACTAAAAGCGCTATTCACTACATGGCTACTTAAAATCTTAACTTGTGCACCAGCAAGGTTGCGTTTTGGTTCAACTAAACGCTCTTCAGTTAAGTTAGCAAAAATTTGGTCTACAAAACGTTTAGTGGCTTTTTGTAAGCCCATTTGCTGGCCGCGCTGTTCACATGCAGCAAGTGTTTCAGTGCGCTTACAGTTAATTGTATGATTAACCTCTAATGTGCCTTCACGAGTGAATTCGTTACGTAAACGCTCAACACGTGCCGTTGCTAACTGCTCTTTTAAACTTTCTAAGGTGTTTAACTGTGTATGTTTTGATACACGAATTTGCTCAATGTCTTTTCTATGTGAAGCAATTGCCGCCAATTGCATCGAAATATCATCTTTGTTTTGTTTGTGATCAACAACCGCTTTTTGATAGCGCGACTGCGCATTGCTGATATCAAGGGTTGGGTCATCAATTAGTCGGCGGTACATCTCGTTCATTGCATCTAGCGCTTGATTCTTTTCTTTGTCTAGCTCAGTTGAGCGGGCGCGCAATAATTCGAGTTGTTTTTGTAACTGACTTTCTTCTTTTAGGTGTTTTTCGAGGATTAGGGTCGAGTTATCGTATTCGGCTTGTTTTTTACTGATCTCTGATTCAATGCCAGTTACCGTAGCAGTATCTTGTGCAAATGCACTAGTTGCTAGCAAACTAACTGAAATTAACAGAGATAAAGGAGCAATTCGCATATATTCCATTCCCAAAAAGCGGCAATTATTTGGTCATTATTATTTTTTTATAATTAAACTCTTATGCTATGTACTTGCAAAGCAAAACACAAGCTTTGTTCAATTATTATCTGAGTTTACATCTATTACCTTAGTTGATGCCAGTAAATAACAAAATCATTTTGGTTTAATTGACTAATTTCTATCTGTAAGACAACTTTGCTACAATTGGATGTGTTTTTTTACTGAATGATACCGTGTACACTTTCTTTGAATCACCAATACAAACTGTTAATCACCCATTACTAACTGCACGTAAAATTCACCTTAGTATCAAGCGTGATGATCTTATTCACCCACAAATTAGTGGCAATAAATGGCGTAAGTTAAAATTTAACTTAGATGCTATGAAACAACAGAGGAAATCTGAGCTACTCACTTTTGGTGGTGCGTTTTCAAATCATATCCATGCTACGGCCACTGCAGGCAAACTATTTGGTTTTAAAACCCATGGTATTATCCGCGGCCCCGAATTAGATGAAGCAAACCCAACACTAAATTACGCTAAACAATGTGGAATGAGCTTGCACCCTGTTAATCGTATTACTTACCGTTCAAGGCACGATCAAACTTATTTGGCAAAATTACAAAAGCAGTTTCCTAATGCGTATATATTACCCGAGGGTGGCACCAACGCAGCAGCGCTTTTAGGCTGCAAAGAATTAGCACAGAGCTTACCAAGTTGTGATGTGCTTGTTTGTCCAACAGGTAGTGGTGGCACATTAGCGGGCTTAATTGAAGGTATGCCAGAGCATACTCAGTTATTAGGTGTGGCAGTGTTAAAGCAAGCTCACTATTTAATTGAGGAAATAAAGCAGCTCAGCAATAAAGCAATGCTACAGCAAAACTGGCAGCTACTTTGCGATTTCCATGATGGTGGCTACGGAAAGTTTAGCGATACTTTGTGGCAGTTTTGTCAAACGTTTACTAAGCAACACGCAATCCCACTTGAACCTATTTATAGCGGTAAAATGCTTTATGCCGTTTGGCAACTAATTGAACAAGGTTATTTTAGTGAAGGAACGCGCATTATTGCTGTCCATACTGGTGGGCTGCAAGGTTTAGATGGCCTTAAATATCGAAGGCTAATAGACTAACTATGAGGCGTAATATCAGCCAGCCTTTGCAATGGCTCTGCAAAGTAAAAACCTTGTGCAGCTACTACACCTAGGTTTTTCAAGGTAGCGAGTTCGTTTTGAGTTTCTACCCCAACCGCATACACTGGAAAGTTTAATTCTGTGCCTTTAGTAATTATTTGTTTAACGGTTTTTTGTTGCTGAGTATTAGTATCAATATTGTGAATAAGCTCAAACGCCAGCTTAATACTGCGTACACTTTTGATATTTTTTTTATAAGTTGCTAGATGCTCTGCACTGCGAACATTATCGATAACAATACCTGCCGACAGTGTTTCTAAACATTCAAATTGTGCACTAAGCTTTTTATGTTGTTTTAAATAATCATCTTCACTGAGTTCAAATTGCAATTTTTCTGTACAATTAAAATCATCCATTTGCTGTTTAAACCAAACCCAAAACTCATCATTAAACCAATTCATTGCATGCAAATTGATGCTTACTATTAATGTGCCAGTTTCGTTCACCAGCATTTTCTTCACTTGCGAAACCACTGTTTTATCCAACAGCAAGACATCTTTTTTACTGCTCATGTGCGGAATAAAGTGCCGCGCAGCCAACAAACCTAAGTTTTTATGGCGTATGCGGATCAATGCCTCGTGCTGCAAAATGTCACCTGTTTGTAAGTCAAACAACGGCTGAAAAAACAACATAAAATGCTTTTTCTTTATATATTCAAAAAGGTGCTCTTTGCTATCAGCCAAAATACTTGACTGTGTATGACCAAAAGGCAAGCGGTGAATATGCTGCCAAGCACTTTGTTTCGCCAATGCTAATGCCGATTTCGTAAGCTGATATACAACGGCCTGATCGGCACCTGTACGGTAATTACATACGCCAATTTTAATATCAGAGCGAGACAAGTCACTTCGGTAGTTTAAGCAAGCTTGATATATAACTTGATGTAATCGCTTAGTGTATTTGTCGACTTCAGTAGCAGGTACACTATTTAAGGTCACGGCAATACCACCAGATGGCAACAATTTAACAGAACGATTTACAAGCTCACCAAACCCTTTAGCTATTACTAATTTAAAGTAATTATCAACGTCGAGGTTGGCAGGAAATGGGTTCTTCCAAAAAAACAACGCAAACAAGTGATTATAATTTGTGGGTACACCATACAAAATATTCAAATCTTGATGGCCTAAAGGTTTTGGCGATGCTATTTTTTTTGTCGCCGACTGAATACTCGGCTTCTTAGTTGGATTAATTATTGGTTTATCTACGACAGCCAATTGCTTGAACATTTTTTTCCACCAGCGAAACCCCCAATACCCTGCTCCAAGCAAGATTAAATTTAAGAAAATAAATAAGTGGCTTTCGACCAGCCAAGAAGGCCAATGAAAAAGACGTAGATTAACCGTTTTATAGCTAAACACCTCTTGTTCAAGGTTAATAAAATTTGCAAAGTTAGAGGGTACGTCACTGACACTCACAGCAAAGCCTTGGCTCTTAGCTAATGAAGCAATAATATCTTGCGAGGCAACTGGGTCGAGATTTAACTCATAAACCTGTTTGGCAAGCTCAGTCCCTGTGCGATGCACTTTGTCGTGCAGCACATCACTTAAGAAAATATTAAAAACAACCAATAGCAAAAACGCGGCCATCATATAGATGACCACCGGTTGCTTGAATTGTGAAGTTAAATCTCGTTTCATTTCACAGGTTAGTTGCTTAAACATATACAAAGTGTTGTCCAAGAACCCTATAAATACAAGGCTGCAGGGCGATTTAAAGCAAGATCAGAAAAATCCTATAACCAGCGCTGTCAAAAGTTTTGTAATTTTAAATACCTAGCAATAATAGTTAATGAGAATTATTTTGTAACCAACACGACTCAATTAAAGAGTAGTGATACGAAGTGTTATGCAAATAAAAAACCCAGCTACTAGGCTGGGTTTAAAATATTGCAAACACTTAACGGTGTCTGGTCATTTAGAACGGAATATCGTCATCAAAGTCGATTGGTGGTTCCATTGGATTTGATGCGCCACCTTGTGGTGCATTTTGAGGCTTAGGAGCAAAACCACCTTGTTGAGGTGCGCTGCTTTGCTGCTGACCATAACCGCCACCATATTGGTTATTGCTTTGTTGTTGTGGTGCAGATTGTTGTTGTGGTGCAGATTGCTGTTGCGGACGCTGTTGCTGCTGTGCTGGCGCAGACTGTTGCTGTGGAGCATAACTATTATTGCTTTGTGATTGCTGAGCACCACCGCCGTATCCGCCACCTTGTTGCTGACCACCTTGGTAACCGCCTTGTGATTGACCACCTTGATAGCCACCACCTTGTTGCTCACCACGGCCGCCTAACATTTGCATTTGACCGCCCATGTCTACCACGATTTCTGTGGTGTATTTTTCTTGGCCTGATTGATCAGTCCATTTACGGGTTTGTAAACGACCCTCAATGTACACTTGTGAACCTTTGCGAAGATACTCACCAGCAACTTCTGCTAGTTTGCCAAATAACACGACACGGTGCCATTCAGTACGCTCTTGCATTTGCCCTGTGTTTTTATCTTTCCAGCTATCTGTCGTAGCAATGCTGATATTCGCTACGCCATTGCCATTAGGCATATAACGTACTTCTGGATCTTGGCCTAAATTACCAACCAAGATAACTTTGTTCACACCGCGTGCCATGGAACTTCTCCTATAAAACGTTAGATTAAACCAGCCACTTTGCGTGCTTGGTCTAGGTCAAATTCTTTATCATTAATCTTTAAATAGCTGCGATTTTCATCACAGACGACCGTTGCTTCAATTACGCCCGGTAAAGCAACAAGACGAGAAGCAAGCGCTTGTGCCTGCTGCTCTGAACTTAATTCAGTCATTAAGCTAATTATTTTACTTCTTGGTGGGACTTGCATATTCCAAGCAAGGATAAGCCATATTACCCCAACAAGTGCCGCCGCCGCAAACACTGCTTGCGCACTTAATGCTTGAGCAACGTAACCTCCTAATAAACCACCTAAAAAGGCACCAAAAAACTGCGTAGATGAAAATACCCCCATCGCAGAACCTTTCTGGTTTGCAGGGGCAATACGCGACACAAGTGCAGGCATGGTTGCCTCTAAAAAGTTAAAAGCAATAAAATAAACCAGCATACAAATGCCAATGCCAATCACCGAATCAACCCATAACGACATCGCTAACATACTTAAAACAAGTAGCGCGATTGAGCCAATAAAGGCTTGTTTTTCTTTTTCTTTACGAATCGCCACAATCATCATCGGTGCCATCAGGAAAAACGCTAAAAACAGCACAGGGATATATAAGTACCAATGGTGATCTGCAATTAAACCATCTTTTATAAGCTGCCCTGGTAAGGCTACAAATACGGTAGTTAATGTAAGGTGAAGTAGCATTACACCGAAATCAAGGCGCGCTAATTGTGGGTGTTTAATGAGTTGTTTAATGTCATCAACTGTCGCTAGCGTATCACCTCTTGGTGCCTTACTAACAGCATTTGGCACTAAAAATAACACGATTAAAATACCTAAAATGGCAAGTCCAGCAGTAAGCCAAAATACCCCAGCGACTCCCCAAGATGCAGCGACAATTGGCCCAAGTAACATGGCGACTGCAAAGCTCATACCGATACACATACCGATTACAGCCATCACTTTCGGGCGTTGTTCATCACGGCTTAAATCAGAAGCAAGCGCTAATAACGCACTGGCAATTGCCCCCATCCCCTGTAGTGCGCGCCCTAGCGTAACCATTTGCACAGACTCAGCCGTTGCCGCTATCACAGAGCCAAGAGCAAACACACAAAGGCCACCTATAATGACTTTTTTACGGCCAATTTTATCTGACAACCAACCCATTGGGATTTGCAAAACAGCTTGTGTTAAACCATAAGCACCAATAGCAAAGCCAATCCAAAGCGGTGAAAACCCTTCCAACTGCTGACCATAAATCGCCAACACTGGCATCAGCATAAATAGGCCAAGCATACGGAATGCAAATACGCTCGCCAACGAAACGGCTGCGCGTTTTTCTCGAGAGTTGAGTGAAGATGCTGTCATGAATTACTGATCTTGCTGTCTATTTAAAATTTGAGCGTGGATTCTACCACAAGCGAAAACTAAATAATCACCTGTAAGTGATGATTTTTTCTTTGATCAAGGATTAATCTTATCGCGTATTATGAGATACTGAAAAAATAATTAGGTAATAAAACGAGATAGCATGGAAAACATTGAAGTCCGAGGCGCCCGTACGCACAATTTAAAAGACATCAGCCTAACCATTCCCCGTGATAAGCTGATAGTTATCACTGGCCTATCTGGTTCAGGGAAATCGTCTTTAGCGTTTGATACTTTGTATGCAGAAGGGCAACGTCGTTATGTTGAATCACTGTCAGCGTATGCAAGACAGTTTTTATCGCTAATGGAAAAACCCGATGTGGATCACATTGAAGGTTTATCGCCTGCTATCTCTATTGAGCAGAAATCAACGTCGCATAACCCGCGTTCAACGGTTGGTACTATCACCGAGATATACGATTACCTACGTTTATTATTTGCCCGTGTAGGTGAGCCACGCTGCCCTACTCACGACTTACCTCTTGCAGCACAAACCATCAGCCAAATGGTTGATACTGTTTTAGCCCTACCTGAAGGCAGTAAGCTAATGCTGTTAGCGCCGGTCGTCAAAGATCGCAAAGGTGAGCATGTTAAGTTGCTTGAACAACTAGCAAGCCAAGGCTTTATTCGCGCTCGTATCGATGGCGAAGTATGTGACTTATCTGATCCACCTACCCTTGAGCTTCATAAAAAGCACACCATCGAAGTGGTCGTTGACCGCTTTAAAGTAAAAGATGGCCAACAACAGCGTTTAGCTGAATCATTCGAAACCGCCCTTGAGCTATCGAGTGGTATTGCCCATGTAGCGGCAATGGACGACTCACTTAGCGAAGACATGCTGTTTTCAGCTAACTTTGCCTGCCCTACTTGTGGCTATGCCATGAGTGAGCTTGAGCCTCGCTTATTCTCGTTTAATAACCCAGCAGGTGCGTGTCAAAGTTGCGATGGTTTAGGTGTACGCCAGTACTTTGATCCAAACCGTGTTGTGCAAAATCCAGAGCTAAGCTTATCTGGCGGTGCAATTAAAGGCTGGGACAAACGCAGCTTTTACTATTTTCAAATGCTGCAAGCAGTCGCAGAGCATTATAAGTTTGACCTAGAAGTGCCTTTCCAAGAACTTAGTAAAGATGCGCAAAAAGTTATTCTTGAAGGCTCTGGCAAAACCAAAATTGCCTTTAACTACCGTAACGACCGTGGTGATTTAATTACTCGTAACCATGAGTTTGAAGGCGTTTTGAATAATATGAATCGCCGCTACCGTGAAACCGAATCAAACTCGGTTCGCGAAGAGCTCGCTAAATACCAAACAAGCCAAGCGTGCCCGAGCTGTCATGGCTCTCGATTACGTGAAGAAGCTCGCCACGTATTTATTGGCCAAACAAACCTACCAGCCATCACCACTATGAGCATTGGTGAAAGCATGGCATTTTTTGATGGTTTGAATTTAACTGGTCAACGCGCACAAATTGCCGATAAAATTCTCAAAGAAATTCGCGATCGTTTATCTTTCTTAATTAATGTGGGCCTTAATTATTTATCGCTTGAACGAAGTGCCGACACTCTGTCAGGTGGTGAAGCGCAGCGTATACGTTTAGCAAGCCAAATTGGTGCTGGCCTTGTTGGTGTTATGTACGTATTAGATGAACCATCAATTGGTTTGCACCAGCGCGATAACGATCGCCTGCTAAAAACCCTTATTCACTTACGTGATTTAGGCAATACGGTGATCGTGGTTGAGCATGACGAAGATGCCATTCGCGCTGCGGATCATATTATCGATATTGGCCCAGGTGCGGGTGTTCATGGCGGCCATGTGATTGCACAAGGTACCCATGACGATATTTTAGCGAGCAAAGATTCAATCACAGGTCAGTATCTCTCTGGAGAGAAGAAAATTGAAGTGCCAGCGGCTCGCCATCAAACCAACGACAAATGGCTTGAGCTATTTGGTGCCACAGGTAACAACTTAAAGAACGTTGATTTACGTATTCCATTTGGCTTAATGACCTGTATCACAGGTGTATCAGGCTCAGGTAAATCGACGCTTATCAACGACACTTTATTTAAGCTGGCTCATACAGAGTTAAATGGCGCAACTACCGCAGAGGCGGCACCGTATAAGTCAATCAAGGGTCTAGATCATTTTGATAAAGTCATTGATATTGACCAAAGCCCAATTGGCCGTACTCCGCGCTCAAACCCTGCAACTTACACCGGTATATTTACCGGTATTCGTGAGCTATTTGCAGGTACTCAAGAAGCCCGCTCGCGAGGCTATAAAGTCGGTCGTTTTAGCTTTAACGTTAAAGGTGGTCGCTGTGAGGCTTGTCAAGGCGATGGCGTGATCAAGGTAGAAATGCACTTTTTACCTGATGTGTATGTTCCTTGTGATGTGTGTAAAGGTCAGCGCTACAACCGCGAAACGCTCGAAGTACAATACAAAGGTAAAAACATTCACCAAGTACTCGAAATGACTGTTGAAGATGCCCGTGAATATTTTGATAAAATTCCGGCTATTGCACGTAAACTGCAAACCTTAATGGATGTGGGCTTGTCGTATATTCGCTTAGGTCAAGCTGCAACAACCCTCTCTGGTGGTGAAGCGCAGCGTGTGAAACTGGCTCGTGAGCTTTCAAAACGCGATACCGGCAAAACCTTATATATCCTTGATGAACCAACTACTGGTTTACACTTTGCCGATATTCAGCAATTATTAGTAGTACTTCACCGCTTACGCGATCATGGTAATACCATTGTTGTTATTGAGCATAACCTTGACGTGATCAAAACTGCAGACTGGATTGTCGATTTAGGCCCAGAAGGTGGCTCAGGCGGTGGTGAAATTTTAATTTCAGGTACACCTGAAGATGTCGCCGATTGTGAGCGCTCACACACCGGAAGATATTTAAAACCACTACTTTAAAAAGGAAATTGCGTGCGTAGGTATTTAAAAATTGCAAAATGGCGCGCTAATAAACAGTTTCAACAACAGCAACGTAGCTGGCAGCCACATAGAACAAGGCTGGTTGAACGATTACAAGCTATTTGGTTTAACTTAAGTACCGCACAAAAGCTTTATCTTTTAGCATTAAGCAGCCTGATTGTTGTGCAATCGGGCTGGCTAAGTGCCTCTATCACAATTGTTGCGTTAGTTATTGAATTTTGGCCCAAGTTTAATCAGCTTTGGCATTCGCTTGCTGGTAAAGCACTGATTTTAATATTCTACGCCAGTGTCGCTAATTTTGTGTTAGCCAGTGCGAGCGGTATTGTAAATGATGTAACACATGTTTCTGCCAGTCATTTTAACTACACACATAACTTTGCCACCCTCTTATATTTACCCCCTTGGGCTATGGGCATTAGCTTAGTTACATTGTTGTTATTTCAACTTTTTTTACCTTTTTATATTTTTATTCTTTTGTTGATAAAACCGTTTGGTTCTGAGCGAATTAAGTTTATTAGCCAAAGTTACTCACCGCTGTTAACCGCTATATTGCGTTTTATATTAGCGTCAGTCGTATTTATTAATCTAATTTCGTTTATTGACGACAAGCCAGTTGAAGAAGTGGTAGACGATGTTGTCAGCAGTTTTGCAGATAGTAAAGCTATTGCAGAGGAGACACCCACTGATCAGCAAAAAGCAGTTGAAGAACTCAGTGAAAAAATAGAGCAGCAATTACCAGACAGCAGCAATTCTGTGCCGATTCTAAGGCGAGATGTAGATATTGAAGGTGATAGCGAAACTGCGCAAAATCTACGTCAGTTTTTAGACACTAAGGGTTACTTTGAAAGGAGTAAACGCTTAATTGCTATGTTTGCTTATAGCTTTGAGGCTGATAGCTATTCTCGCTGTTTAAAATCACAGAACAGTAAAACTGTTGAGCTGAATGATTATGAAATTGTGCAAGTAACCCCGGATCACAATGCCGAATACGGCTATCGATTTGAAGTCATTGCGTGTGACTCACCTGGTGTCACTCCAGTAGCAAAGTAACGCAGCAATCAATACTACTCGCTTGGCTTACTGCGTTTTTCTCTGATGAAATGAAATACCGAAAGCCCAATAAAGCCAAAGCAAACTAAGGCGATTACTAAATTGGGTATAAAAATAAGCAGCATGCTTGCGTCATAGCCGACCTTTGCGAAGGCTGCGCAAAGGCTAACAATAATAAGTTCAGTTAAA
This sequence comes from Pseudoalteromonas apostichopi, assembly GCF_030297135.1. Lineage (NCBI taxonomy): Bacteria > Pseudomonadati > Pseudomonadota > Gammaproteobacteria > Alteromonadales > Pseudoalteromonadaceae > Pseudoalteromonas > Pseudoalteromonas apostichopi. The sequence goes on along the minus strand of NZ_AP028065.1, from coordinate 2,232,918 downwards.
ATTAGCTCCCATTCTAATGAGCTATTCGCAGCCACAGTTTTAGCCGCATAATGTTTTACTTTAAAGCCCATACCAAAACCTACTAGTTCCTATTTTAATACACCTACACTAGCATCAAAATGCACAGACTCAAAAATAATAGACAATAAAACCTTATTTAACCCCGTAAGGATCAGACATAAAACATTGAAATTAAAAAGATTAACTTTTTAGAACCTTATAAATAAATCGCTTAGATGTAGATAAGCGACTCTCACTATTTTCCTCGCTATTGTAGTTTCCATCAACGGGCTACCAACCAATTTTGCTTCGCTGATAAAACTAACCAACCAATTAAAGGAATTAAATTATGACCAGCTCAGTTTTAAAAATGATGTCACTTCTAACAGTAACGGTAATTGTTTTTACATCACCAAACACCTTATTAAATAGTCAAAATGCCCAAAAGCTAAATCAGCAATTAGAGACCTCTATCGAGGCTTCTATTGAACAAATGAACAATAAAATTGATCACCAAATTGAGCAACAGCTCAATAAGTAATATCTAGCTTGTCCAATATACTGGGCAAGCTTCATCTAATTAACAGGCTTAAGTAATGAAAACACTGACTCGACACTTACTCATCTCATCGATTGCAGTATCAGGCTTATTAATATGTGATTTTAGTATTGCTAAAAGTGCTGTTTGGCTGGTAAGTAAAGGTGATAAATATATTTACATTGCTGGCTCAATTCACGTTTTGCCTCCGAAAGAGATACCATTACCTGCAGAGTTTAATCAGGCTTATCATCTGGCAGATACCTTAGTACTTGAAGCTAATATGCCAGCACCAAGCAATAGCTCGGCACAACTGACAATGCTCAAAGCTCTCAGCTACCCAGCGGGTGAAACCTTAAGTGGCAAGCTGACAGCACACGTGAAGCAACGATTAGAAGAGCAACTAAACCGATATGACATGCAACTCAGCGAATTCGATAGCTTTCGCCCGTTTATGGTGGGTTTGTTGATGATGTCGTTGGAGCTGAAAAAGCAATCGCTTTTGGGTGAAGGTGTCGATAGCTACCTTACTAAATTAGCTAAAAAAGATAGCAAAAAATTAGCCTACCTTGAAAGCTTAGCTTATCAATTACATCTATTTAAGGAATTAGGCAGCCAAAACGAAAATGCCTTAATTGAATCACAGTTAACGCAAATTTCTCGCTATCAGCATGATTATATTGCCATGCTCGCTGCATGGCGAAACGGCAATATGCGGGCAATGAATGAGCTTATCATCATGCCATTGAAAGAACATGATCCCCACACTTATCAAATACTCATAAAGCAACGCAATTTGAATTGGCTTAATCATATTGAGCATTATTTAACTGATCAGCAAAAAGAGCTGGTAGTCGTTGGCGTAGCTCACTTGGCCGGAGAAGATAGCCTATTAGCCTTGTTAAAAAATAAAGGTTATGAAATTAAGCAGTTGAATACAGATGAGGAATAAGAAAATGGAAAAAACCGACAAAACCGCCGCAGCACTTATCTGTTTGTTTACTGTTTTAATTGTGCTTAGCTTTTAATAAAAAATACCGCTTAAAAGCGGTATTTTTATATGTGACTTAAGTAATAGCTTACGGACGCGGGATAAAACCAACAGCGTCATATACTGCTTTTAATGTTTTTTCAGCGCGAATACTCGCCTTTTCAGCACCTGATTTCATAATACTATCAAGCAGTGACTGATCTTCGCGAATTTCTTTAAAACGTGTCTGGATCGGCTCAATCATACTAACAACAGCTGCTGCTGTGTCTTTTTTCAGGTGACCATACATTTTATCTTCGTACTCAGGTACTAAGTCTTCAATTGAGCGCTTAGTAGCCACAGATAATAAAGTTAGTAAGTTAGATACACCTGGCTTTTCTTCACGATCAAAGTAGATACGTGCTTGTTCGTCTGAATCGGTTACTGCTTTTTTCAGTTTCTTTTCAATCTTCTTCGGCTCATCTAATAACATAATGTAACCGTTTGGATTTTCATCAGACTTAGACATTTTCTTAAGCGGATCTTGTAAGCTCATTACACGTGCGCCAAACTCAGGAATGTACGGCTCAGGCAGTTTGAACACATCACCGTATAGGTTGTTAAAACGTGTTGCGATATCACGAGTTAACTCAAGGTGTTGCTTTTGATCTTCACCTACTGGTACTTGATCTGCTTGGTATAACAAAATATCAGCAGCTTGCAGTACAGGGTAAGAGAATAATCCCACGTTTACGTTATTAGCATGCTTAGATGATTTATCTTTAAACTGCGTCATACGATTAAGCTCACCCATTTGAGCATAACAGTTTAATACCCAGCTTAGCTGTGCATGTTCTGGCACTTGAGACTGTACGAATAACGCAGCTTTCTCTGGGTCGATACCGCATGCAGCATATAGCGCAATACCGTCAAGTACGCGCGAGCGTAGTTGCTCTGGATCTTGGCGAACCGTAATGGCGTGCAAATCTACTAACATAAAGAAACTTTCGTGGTCTTCCTGTAGCTTAAGCCACTGGTTAATAGCGCCAACATAGTTGCCTATTGTCATACCACCGGTTGGCTGAATGCCACTTAACACTACTGGTTTACTCATGATGTTCCTTTATATTTTTACTAAACTAAAAAGACGAATTTAAAATGCTCTTACCTTTGAGTAAGAACGGGTATTATATCTAAGAAATTCTCGCAGAGGTACTCTGGATTGAAATCAGCAAGGTTTTCACCTTGGTTATAGCCATAACCGAGCGCGACAACGTCAACATTAGCAGCTTTTGCTGCCAAAATATCACTTTTTGAGTCGCCTATCATAACCGCTTTGGCAGGGCTGACATCGAGTTGCTGACAAGCAAATTGTAAAGCCTCAGGTGATGGTTTCTTTGCCATATCATCACCACACACAATCAATTGAAAATGACTGGTCAGTGAGAGTTTATCAAGTAGCTTCTCGGTAAAACGACGTGCTTTATTGGTGATCACCACTTTAGGAATACCAGCAAGTGCAGCAAGCCCTGTTTCTACATGTTGATAAAGCGCACTATAGTCACCCACAACTTGGTCATAGTGCTGATAAAACAAATTAATAGCTCGCTCAGTAAGAGCTTCATCTAAATGCTCACTGACTTGCATATCGCCACTCAAACCGCGTTTAACGAGCGTTTCTATACCATTACCTACCCAGCTTTCAACTAGCTTCTGTGTAACAACCGGAAATGCTAGGTCAGTTAGAGTCAGGTTCATCGCAATGTATAAATCATAAACACTATCAACTAAGGTGCCATCTAAATCGAAAAAAGCCGCATCGTATTTCATGACTCAACCTTTGCAAGTTCACTACGCATTGCATCAATGACCGCTTTGTAATCTGGTTGATTGAAAATCGCAGAACCAGATACAAACATATCAGCTCCCGCTTCTGCTATTTTAGCAATGTTATCAACACCCACACCACCATCAACTTCTAAACGAATATTGCGACCTGAATCATCAATAATTTTACGCGCTTGGCGAAGCTTTTCGAGAGTATGTGGAATAAAACTTTGCCCGCCAAAACCTGGGTTAACCGACATTAATAACACCACATCTACTTTATCAAGCACATGTTCAAGATAACTAAGACTCGTAGCTGGATTAAACACGAGTCCTGCTTGGCAGCCACTATCCTTTATTAGTTGTAAAGTACGGTCAATATGCTCACTCGCCTCTGGGTGGAAGCTAATAATAGATGCGCCTGCATCAGCAAAGTCGGGAATTAAGCGATCGACAGGCTTCACCATAAGGTGCACATCAATAGGAGCTGTGATGCCGTAATCGCGCAGTGCTTTACAAATCATTGGGCCAAAGGTTAAGTTTGGCACATAGTGGTTATCCATTACATCGAAATGTACAACGTCAGCCCCGCTTGCAATTACACGATCAACATCTTCACCTAAACGGGCGAAGTCAGCTGATAAAATAGAAGGGGCAATTAAATACTTTTGTAATGTTTCCAACATAAAAGATTCCATCATAATTTGCGACTGCAAGAAGAGCGCATAATGTAACCCAATCGACAGCTGATTAAAACACCACAGCTGACTGTTAAGAGGCTATTACTTAAGGCTAGTCCTTTTAGCTTATTGAATTAAAGTGAATTTAATCAAAAATTGAACAATAACTCTATTCAGCTACTTGCATTGACAACCCCAAATAAAACAAAAAATAAACATAAAATTTACTTTAAAGAACTAATTTTATTATATTTTTATTTAATTCAGCCTTAATTAAGTTTGTTATTTGAGCAATTATTATGTATGCTTGTCTAAATAACACAAACAAGGGTTATTCTCATGCGTGCTTTTAAAATAGGGATCTTAATCGCGTCCGCACTTACGGTTGCTACGTTTGTATCTTTTTCATCTGCCGATGAAGACGACTTTTTAGCAGCGGCGTCTAATTGCTCATGCAATACACTAAGCGCATCGTCATCTTCTGCTCAATGTATGAAAGCTGAACAAGAAACAGGATGGTTTTCTTGGTTAACTGGTGATAGCCGCAGCGCTCAATTCCATTATCTTGATTTACTTGAATTATTAACAAGTAGTGAAGAGTCAAAGAAAGTTAGCAGTTTAGGTTCTAAGTTCTAAATCGCATGAACAAATTCATTAGTGCATTGCAAAGTGTCTTCGCGGCATTTTTTGGTGTGCAATCAGAAGACAAACGTCAAGCTGACTTCAATGAGCATTCACTCAGTACTATCATCATCATCGCGCTCATCTTATTTAGCCTGTTTGTAGCAGCGATTTATTTCACCGTTTCTTTGGTGCTAAATACATAGCCATTAACTCATTCACTTTATTACGTGAACCGCCCTTCGGACTAATAGTTCGCTTCACCTGAATTTCATCAAGTGAAGCTTGGCTATAGATTTTACGAGTCCATACTGTATCGTGATTAGATATGAGCACTGGTGTGTTATTTTCGAATGCAGTTTGCTCAGCCAAATTAGCCAAGTTAGCCTGATCATCTAAATTGAAGCCACCTTTAGCGTAAGAAGTAAATGATGCAGTTTTACTCAAAGGCACATATGGTGGATCGCAATACACAACTGCATTATTAGGAATAAGCTTAAATACCTCGTCATAACCTAAACAAGTAAAGGTTGCTTGCTGCGCTTTTTCAGCAAAAAAGTGCATTTCTTTTTCAGGAAAATAAGGGCGCTTATATTTACCAAAAGGGACATTAAAAATACCTTTAAGGTTGTAGCGACACAAACCGTTATAGCCATGGCGATTCATGTATAAAAATAAAATTGCACGCTCATACACATCACTGCTTTGATTAAACTGAACACGATACTCATAATAGGCTTCAGGGTGGTTATTAAGCTCTACAAACAACTTCTTTGCATCGCTAATAAATTCATCAGGTGTTCGCTTTAGCTCAGTGTAAAGGTTGATCAGATCCGCATTGATATCGTTTAAAATATAATGCTTAAAGTCCGTATTAAGGAATACAGAGCCAGCACCAACGAAAGGTTCAACTAAGGTGTCAGCATCCATACTCGCTTGCTTCAAGCGGGTACGAATATCTTCAACTAGGCTGTATTTTCCACCTGCCCATTTAAGGAAGGCTCTGGTCTTTTGCTGCATCTGCTCTTAACTTCAATTCTGTGTTGCGCGATTTTACACTAATCAGTTTTAATTTACTGATTAAGTGAAGCGATTTCTTGTTTAATTTTACTTATTTTTTTATAAAATGGCTGATTTTTACGCACATTATCAGAAAGTGTTGTTACACCTTTCTTAGCTTCATTCAGTGTGGCATAACTGCCATAAGTTACAATCCACCAAGGCTTACCACTGCGTAGACTTCGGTATGTATTAACCTGCCCTAGCAAATCATTTTCACTAATAAATTTATCGCTAATTTCTGGTTTAGTAACCGCAAGTAATTGGATGACATAATGATCGTCTGGCTGAGTTAAATACCAAGCATTACCTTCAAGCGTTAGCTCAGATTCAGTAGTTTGCTCGAGCGCAGCTACTACCGGCTTAGTATTAGTATTTATCGCTGTCGCTATTTCCTCTGTGCTTTGCTGCTCGCTATCTTGTGCTGCATGTTGTTGCTCAGCAGGAAAAAGGCTATCGACAATCGCAGCAACATTATTGTCATGGATTTCGTTCTCATGACTTTCTTTTTCTGAAGTTTCTACTGGCGGTTGAGCAACTGGGGTGGTATTTACAGCATGTTCAGTAATGGCTTGCTCTGGTTTTGTTAGCTTATCTAACGCTTGTTCTGATACTCGCTCGTCACTTTCTACTTGCCTATTGACTATCGTCTCTGCGGGCAGCGCTGTTGCCACAGCGCTCACTGTATCTTGCTGATAATGCGCTTTCCACCACTCGGTCATATCCGCTTTATACAAAAAGCCAATAATTAACAACATTGTTGTGAGTAACAACAAAATTATATAAAGCAATTTGTAGCTTTTTTCTGGTACTCGAATGTCTGCGCTTTGTTGCTCAGGCTGCCATGCAAGTAATAAAGCTGGATTACCATGAGCCTCTTGTAAAAAGGTGCGAAAAACAGGATCTTCTTCAACCGGCAGGTTATCGAAAAACCAACGCATAAGCTGTTTGCTTTCGCTCAAATTTAGCGCTTCTAGATGAATTTCAACAGCTTGACTAAATTGCCCTACCGACTGGGATGCTATTAAAATGTATAGTGTGCTCGGGCTTTGCTTTGCTAAAATTTCTAGTTGCTGGATTAACTCTTCAGATAAATGACGCCCTCCATCAATCACCCATAAGCAATCACCACAAGGCTGTTGTTTATAAAGTTGATAGAAGTTTTCAGACAAACTCAAAGAGTGGTCTATCAGTGGGTTACTAAAGCTTTGTTCAAGCAGTTCGGTCATAAACTGCTGGTCGGTCATTTTTCCCGACAATTGAACAAACGCCTTGTTAAAGTCGAGGTATTTATCTGTAATAAAGGTTTCTAGTAAATAACTTTTGCCTAGCCCCGATGGACCAAGTAAGCAAATTAGGTTTTGCCCATATTCAAACTGCAGAGCGATTCGATCAACTAGCGCAGCACGGCTAGGCAATATTTGTGATTGCATTAGCGCGCTATTAAATCACAAACCTGCTGATCAGTAACATCACTTACCAGCGCACATTGACCAAATTGGGTTGGAAGAATAAAGCGAATAGTACCTTTCTTATTTTTCTTATCTTTACGCATATGTGTTAAAAATTGCTCACCAGTCATATCTCTTGGAATATCAACAGGTAAATCATACTCAGCAATCAATTTAACAATACGTTCAACTTCAATAGCAGTTAAATCACCACGGGTTTGCGCTAAACGAGCTGCGAGCACCATACCTGCCGCAACGGCTTCGCCGTGTAACCAATTGCCATAACCCATTTGTGCTTCAATCGCGTGCCCAAAGGTGTGTCCTAAGTTTAGCAGTGCACGTAAGCCAGCTTCTTTTTCATCTTGTGCAACAATCAAAGCTTTAATTTCACAACAACGGTAAATCACATGCTGCAAAGTTTGCTCGTCAAGTGATTTAAGGTTGTTAATATTTTGCTCTAGGTAAGCAAATAATTCAGTGTCGTAAATGAGGCCGTACTTAATAACCTCAGCCATACCTGCAGCAAATTCACGCTCAGGCAAAGTATGCAGCGATTGAGTATCGATGAATACAGCTTGTGGTTGGTAAAACGCGCCAATCATGTTTTTACCAAGAGGATGATTTACTGCCGTTTTACCACCTACAGACGAATCAACTTGCGAAAGCAAAGTAGTTGGCACCTGAATAAAAGGCACACCACGTTGATAACATGCAGCAACAAAGCCGGTTAAGTCGCCAACAACACCACCACCTAAGGCAATAAGACAAGTATCGCGACCACAGTTATGTTCAAGTAAGAACGCCGAAATCTTTTCAAACCACTCAAGTGATTTGTATTGTTCGCCATCTGGGATGGTAAAAGATAACGGGTTAAGATCAGCCAACGACGTCATTACATCATCAAGATATAAAGGTGCAATGGTGTCGTTGGTGATAATGATAGGTCGACAATCGCCGATGTGCTCGCGTAGCCGACCAGTCTCTTTAAGAGCAGATTGACCAATATAAATAGGATAACTTCGCTCGTCCAAATTAACTGTTAATTCAAGCATAGCTAGTTCCCTTTTTATTATTGGTTTTTAAAAATCTAATTTCTCGATGATTTGATTAGCAACAACTTTCGCGCTTTGCTCATCAGTGCGGACAACAAAATCAGCAACTTCTTTGTATAACGGTTCGCGTTCTTCAGCTAAGCGTTCTAATACATCACGCGGTGCTTCTTCTGTTTGCAATAATGGGCGACGCTTGTCGCGCTGCGTGCGTGCAACTTGCTTTTCGATTGGTGTCTCTAGGTATACAACGATACCGCGAGCAGATAGCTTGTTACGCACTTCTTTACTGATCACAGAACCACCACCAGTAGCAAGCACAATACCTTGCATCTCTGTTAGGTCTGAAATTACAGTTTCTTCACGAAGTCGAAAGCCCTCTTCACCCTCAAGATCGAACACCCAAGCAATATCTGCTCCAGTGCGACGCTCGATCTCTTGATCTGAATCGAAAAATTCAAGGTGTAATTGATCAGCAATGTGACGACCAATTGTGCTTTTGCCAGCCCCCATAGGGCCCACTAGAAATATATTACGTTTCTCAGCCATATCTTTTTAGTACAAACGAACTCTAAAATTTGAAATAAAACCCCGCCTAACGACCTGGCCCCAAAATTAAGGAGGGGATTATCTCAGTAATTGCTTGGGTATTTCAAGTCAATTAGCATAAAAAGCCAGATAACGAGCAATTAAACATGCTAATTGCTCGTTGCTTAAGAAAAAATCACTTATTCAATTTGGATTTTTGGTGTTACAAAGATTAACAGCTCTTTTTTCTCGTTAAATTCACTCGTACTTTTAAACAACGCACCAAGGTATGGAATATCACCTAACAGAGGTACTTTCTTAGTTGAGTTAACGATTTGCTGTTGGAAGATACCACCAAGCACCACAGTTTGGCCATTTTCTACTAATACCTGCGTTTGGATCTCTTGGGTATTAATTGCCACAGCAGAACCTGTTGGTGTTTGCACTGTATCACCGCGGGTATCTTGTGTAATAACTAGGTCCAAAATGACCTTATTGTCAGGCGTGATATGTGGCGTTACTTCTAAGCTCAACACCGCTTTTTTGAAAGTTACCGTAGTTGCACCACTTGATGCTGCTTCAACGTACGGGATCTCTGTACCTTGCTCAATGCGAGCTTTTTGTTGGTTCGCCGTAGTAATACGTGGACTTGCGATAATCTCACCACGGTTTTCTTCTTCAAGAGCACTTAGCTCTAAATCTAATATTGTACCGTTGGCTAACTTAGCTATTTGTACACCAATGCTACCGGCAGGACTTGAAACAGGTAAGTTAACATTTAAGCGGTCAGAAATACTTGGAATATTATCGTAAGAGCCAGCACCAAACATACCACCGGCACCATCTAATGTGCCAGAAATAGCGCCATCACTACCTACATCGCTGATCCCCCAACGAACACCTAAGTCTTCTTGGACATTATCATTCACTGTCACCATACGTGATTCAATTACCACTTGTTTAACAGGAATATCTAAGGTTTCCACCATACGGCGCACGCTTTCGATGCTTTTGGCTGTATCTTTGATGAGTAAAGTATTGGTACGTTTATCAACAGAAACACTGCCTCGTGAAGAGATTATGCTATTGGTGTCTGTTTTTAAAAGATCAGCAAATTCTTCAGCTTTTGCATAGTTAAGGCGAATATATTCACTGTAAAGCGGCTCCAAGTCTTCAACTTGCTGCTTAGCTTGAAGCTCCTTTGCTTCACGAGCGGCTAACTCCTCTGCAGGAGCCACCATCAAGATAGTGCCATCCATACGCTTATCTAAGCCTTTAATCTTCAGCACCACATCAAGTGCCTGATCCCAAGGAACCCCGCTTAAACGTAAAGTGATATTGCCTGTTACAGAGTCACTTGTGACAAGGTTAAATTCGTTATAACCAGCAATAATCTGTAATACAGAACGAATAGGAATATCTTGAAAATTAAGACTCATAGGGCGGCCTTGATATTCAATTCCACCATCAAGGTATGCGCGCTGAGTATCGTCTTTTTCAACTGTAAGGGTAAAGATGTTTTCAATTTGTTGGTGTGTAAACTTAAATGCCGCATTTGGTTCAACCTCAATGCGTGTTATGTTGCCTTCTTTGAAGGTTTCAATGTTGCTTACAACCGTCCCAAAATCAATCACATCTAATTGATATAATAAATCGTCTAAAATATCTGTGTGGTGAAACTCCGCAATGATTTTGCCACCGCTTTCATACACATTAATTGCCGCTTGCGTATTTTGTAAAAAGACTAAGAGACGCGCTTCACCTTTTTCACCACGACGAAAATCAATCGACTGTACTGTGTTAATATAGTTCTTAGAAGCGGTTAATCCATCCTTTGAGTCATCTGTTGTAATCGGATTGTCTGAAACATGCAAAGTAACAATGTTGTCTTTCGCTGTTGTTTTATAAATTTTTAGTTTATCTAAGCTAACAACTACTTTTAAACCATCTTCAGTCATAGTGCTGGTTACATGCTGAATACCTGCTTGATTAACTGGTACATCACGTACTTCATTATCTACACCTACATTACTAAAAAGCATTTCGATACGAGCTGGCGAGTTATATACCTGGATTTTAGGTTCAAACGTAAGAGCTTCATCAAACACAAGTTGTAATTGTGTTTCGCCTTGCATTAATGGATTATAACGAACGTCGTACAATAAAGGGGCAGCGATTGCCGCCTGAGCCACAATTAAGGCTAACGCAGCTAACACGCATTTATTTATGTGCTTTAACCAAGCCATTCCTTTATGCATTTTCTTTTCACCTTTCATATGATTAACCTGCACCATTTGTACTTGCCTCTGACATTTCTAGCTTGGTCAGGCGCTCTTTCCAGCAACCAGCCCCATCTGGGATTAATTCTAATAATTCAATATAATTGTCGTGCACTTGTTTTATTTCACCGTGATACAAGCCAATATAATTACCCACTGTCACTCGATAAAGCGTGTCATCAGTCGCTTTGATCAGTGCCCAAGTATTGTCAGCACGACCGATAGTCCCTTGCATAACTAAATTATCCAATGGGTATTTCTCAAGTGGTTGACGAACCCTATTAGGGTCTGGATGTAAGCAATTTTTAACTTGTACTAAATTGTTTTGGATTATTTCTGGCTTAGGTGCCACAAACGGGCTGCGTAACTTACCAGCACTATATTCAAAATGCTCAAATTTTGTGATTTCAGGTATCGGTTCAACTTTAGGCGTCGTACTCGCTTTTACTTGATCAATAAACTCTTTTTGTTCAGAAGTATCATCATTACAAGCAGTAAGCACAATAGCCATTGCAATAACTAAGGGAAGCTTCTTCATTTTTTAGTCCCCCCTTCATAACGATAAGTCTTTGCAACAACACTAAAAGTTAGTTCGCCATTACCGAGTGTTTGAATCGTAAAGTCATGTAAACTAACAATACGCGGTAACTGAGCAACTTTACCAACAAACTCACCAAATTCATGATACGTTCCTACCACTTCTATTTTAATTGGTAGTTCTGTATAAAACTCTTTTTCAATTTCTGGTAACCAGCCAATTTTCAAAAAAGTTAAGCCACTAGTTGTACCAACATAAGATAAATCATCTAGTAAACCAGGAGTCTCATTGGAGGTTGGTAAGCGTTTTAAGAGCTGCGAAAACTTATCTTCCATTTCAACCATTTGTTGACGATATATTTCCAAGTTACTCGCAATCGCATATTTTGCTTTGTATGTTTGGCGCAGTTCAGTTTCTTTAGCTACTGCACTGTGGTAGCTAGCAATTTCATCTGAAACTAATAAGCTATAGCTAAAATACAAAACAATTGCAGCCACAAACGCACAACATAGCGCTTTCACTGCTATGGGCCAATCGCCCATATTTTCGAGTTCTATTTCATTCCAATCTATTTCTGTTAACGCTTTGATATCAAGGTTCATTACGTGCCTCACCTATCTGATCAAAAGGCTTAACATAAAAATCCATATTAAAGTCACTCAACAATCGCGACGTTTGCTCACCAGCTACAATGCCTTGCATAATCGGTCGTTCTAATAAGTAAGAACCTTGCACTTGGCGCAACATAGTCGATAAGCGATTATTGGATTCACTGCGACCGATAACATGAATGCGATTATCATGTCGCTCTAGTTTAGTTAAATAAACACCGGCAGGGACTATATTGGCCACTTCATCCATAATTTGTGTTCCCAAATTACGGTTACTTTGTAACTCTTCAATTAAGCGCATACGTTGTTGTAAGTTCTCTTTTTTCTTATCTAGCTCATTAATTTCACGAATACGTTGGTTTAATAATGCTATTTCAGTATTTAAGAAGTTGTTCTTTACATTCTGCCCTTCACGTAAGCCGCTGTAAAAAGAGCTTAATAAATACATACTCAAGAAGCTAACAACAACAACGCCGAACAAAATTGTAATGAACTTGTTCTGGGAATCTTTTCTTTGTTGTTCGCGCCATGGCAATAGATTTATATGTGGCATGATGAAAAGCTCCTTAAAGCCAATCCTGTAGCTATCGCAAACTGAGTGCGATGACGCTGTAACATATTACGGTCAACCTTCGGCGAAATTTCAAGATTTGCAAATGGTTCAGCAACAATGGTGTGGATTCCTAACTCTTCAATTAGCAACCTATCTAAGCCTTCAATCATGGCGGTTCCGCCAGTCAGCACAATGTAATCGACTTGATCTTTACCACTGGTAGTTAAGAACATTTGTACCGCACGCCTTACTTGTTGCAATAACGATGTCTGGAATGGCGCAAGAACTTCAAACGTGTAATTTGGTGGTAAGTCACCTGTTGTTTTACCTATTTCAGCTTCATCAAAGCTCTTGTTGTAATAAGCAACAATACTATTGGTATATTGGTCGCCGCCGAAAACTTGGTCACGAGTGTAAATTGTTTCACCTTCCTGTACTACGCTGACAAGCATCAATACAGCACCAATATCAACCACGGCAACACACTTGTTGAAAGCATCACTAGGTAGTTGTTGATAGTAGATATCCATTGCTCTACTTAGCGCATAACTTTCAACATCAACAACCGCAGCCTTTAAGTTTGCAGCTTCAAGTGCACCAACTCGCGCTTGCACACTTTCAGTACGAGCTGCAGAAAGAAGAACATTTACTTTACTTGGATCTGCTTCGTTGATTGCCAGCTTTTCGAAATCGATATTTACTTCATCAAGTGGATATGGAATTAAGCTATCAGCTTCAATGGCAATTTGTGACTCTAATTCAGCATCTGTTAATGATACATCCATAAAAATCACTTTCGTTATTACAGTTTGACCAGAAACAGCGACTGCTGCAGTTTGAACTGATTTAGGAATTTTTCTTTTTAATTTAGCGATAACATTGCCTATCGCTTCTATGTCTTGAATAGAACGCTCAGACATAGCGCCTTTTGGCATAGGTTCAATAGCTAACGCTTCAAGCCGCATACCTGCGTCTGTTTCTTGCAGCAACACTGCTTTTATACAGTGCGATCCGATGTCAATTCCTACCATCATAGATGAAGGCTTTTTAAATAGCTGACTTAGCATGTTTGCAACTTTGCCTTTGTTTTAATAATAAACAAGTTATAATTTTTATCTGAAAAAATATTATTCATTTTTTAATCAATATATACTAGCAGTCTCCGATTCTAATTGGGAGTCCATTTAGGGAAAATATAAGTGATTTTATTAAAGCGAACTTTACAATTTATTATCATTTGCTCATTCTTAGGGCTAATCACTTTAGTTGGTCTATACTATTACGTTAAACCTGACATTCCTAGCGTTCAGGTTCTAAAAGACGTTCAATTACAGACACCTATGCAAGTATTTTCACGCGATGGTTTATTGATTAACCAATTCGGTGAAAAACGCCGCATTCCCGTTACGATAGATCAAATCCCTCAACCATTAATCGACGCTATTTTAGCAACAGAAGATAACCGTTTTTACGAGCATATCGGTATCGATCCTATTGGTATTGTTCGTTCTGCCATTGTACTCATATCTACAGGTGAAAAGAAACAAGGCGCAAGTACGATAACTATGCAGCTTGCCCGTAACTTCTTCTTAACCCGAGAAAAAGCATACATCCGTAAAGTCAAAGAGATCTTCATCGCTTTACATATCGAAAGTATATTAACTAAAGACGAAATCCTCGAATTATATTTAAATAAAATTGAACTTGGTAACCGTGCTTTTGGTATTGGTGCTGCAGCACAAGTTTATTACGGTAAGGAATTAAATGAACTTACCTTGGCGCAAATGGCAATGATTGCAGGTTTACCTAAAGCACCTTCAGCACTAAACCCTATACGTAACCCTACCCGTGCTAAAAGCCGTCGTAATGTTGTTTTAGGACGTATGTTAACCGAAAAGTACATTACGCAGAGTGAATACGCAGAAGCCACTAAGGCGCCTATTACTGCAAAATTCCACGGCGCAGAAATTGAAGTGTATGCACCATATATCTCTGAGATGGTGCGTGCTGATATGGTTGAACGTTATGGCCATGAGCGCGCTTATAATTCTGGTTTTAAGGTCTACGCTAGCGTTGACTCAAATATTCAGCAAGCAGCACAAGATGCCATTGTTGATAACCTACATGCTTACGACATGCGTCATGGCTACCGTGGTGCTACGGCACAGTTATGGGACAGTGAAAACGAGAGCCCACTTAGCCAAGAAGAAATCTTAAATAAACTAAAAGATGTTAAAGAATTTGGCCCGTTATTGGCTGGTGTTGTAACAAATGTCGCAGAGCAGTCAATCGATGTGCTTTTAAAAAGCGGCGAACAAGTTACTATTGAGTGGGATGGCTTAAAATGGGCACGTAAATATATTACGCGATACCGTCAAAGCTTCGCACCAAAAACCGCTGGTGAAATCCTAACGGCTGGAGCGCAAATTTGGCTGCGTAAAAATGCAGATGACAGCTATATATTAAGCCAAGTGCCCGAAGCTTCGAGCGCATTGGTTTCACTAGATCCACAAGATGGTCGTATTAAAGCGATTGTTGGTGGTTATAGTTTTGAGCAAAGCCAATACAATCGTGCAGTCCAAGCAAAACGCCAAGTAGGTTCAAACATTAAGCCGTTTATTTATTCAGCGGCACTTGAAAATGGATATACACTCGCTTCTATTCTGAATGATGCACCAATTAATCAGTGGGATAAAAGTCAAGGTGTCGCATGGCGCCCGAAAAACAGTCCTGCGGTTTATAATGGACCTATCCGTATTCGTAGAGCACTTGCCCAGTCGAAAAACGTAATTTCGGTACGCTTATTACGTGGTGTTGGTCTTGAGCGCACAGCCGATCATTTGCTTAAGTTTGGTTTTTTAAACAGTGATATTAACCGTAGTGAATCGCTGGCACTTGGCAGCGCCTCCATCACTCCTCTTGAACTTGCGAGGGGGATGAGTACTTTTGCTAATGGTGGGCACTTAATTACTCCATACTTTATTTCAGAAATTCAAGACTCTGCCGGAAATGTGTTATTTAAAACAGAGCCTGAACTTGCCTGTGATGAACCACAACAAGCCATTACCCCTGAATTTGCATCTCTGGATGATACTCAGATAAATATTCCAAATACTCAGGTTACTAGCGCCCCACGTTGTGCACCACGAATCATTTCAAAGCAAAATGCTTTCTTAATTTCACAAGCTATGCACAGTGCTATTTGGGGTGGCGGTAGCTGGACTCATAAAACGGGTTGGAGTGGTACAGGCTGGCGTGCACAAGCCCTTGGTCGTCGTGACCTAGCCGGTAAAACAGGTACCACCAATGACTCTGTTGATACTTGGTTCAGCGGCTTTAACCGCAATGTGATGACTTCGGTATGGGTTGGTTTTGATAACCCAGGTAAGGCCCTTGGCCGTTCGACCTATAATAATAACCTCGATAAATCGCAAATATCTGGTGCAGAATCAGGCGCTAAAACAGCGCAACCGGCATGGGTCGACTTTATGCGTGCAGCCCTTGATGGTATGCCAGAAGCACCTATTGAACTTCCTGAGGGGCTCGTATCGGTTCGTATCGACTTAGCGACGGGCCTTTTAAGCCATAAAAACGATTACACTAGTCGCTTTGAGTACTTTATTAAAGGCACTGCGCCAACCAAGTATGTACTTGATCAACCTACTGATGTGTTTGAAGAAAAGCTCAGCACAGAAGAAGAGCTGTTTTAAGCAATTTGTATAAGTAGTTGTGATAATAAAAAAGCGCCTAAAGGGCGCTTTTTGCTTAGCCATTTAAACTAAGATCAGCAAAATTATTTTAGGTTATTCACTAACCAATAAAGATCTGAGTGAATCCCCGCTGCGGTGACCTCTTTGCCCGCTCCAGGGCCTTGGATCACCAATGCATTATCTAAATACCACTGTGAATTAATTACAAAGATATTATCGCCCGGTTTAAGACCTGCTAGTACATCATCTTTGCCAACATTGACTAAGCCAACTTGTGCTTTGACCTTACCATCTACTAATGTAATAGCACCGGTATAGCGCACAACTTTATCTTCAGCTGCAGCCAAGTTTGCTTTTTCAGTCATAAAATCATCGAGTAGCTGCTTATTTGCAAGAAAATCTTGCCAGCTACCTATTGCTAACGCTTCAGGCATGAGTGGAGTTAAAGCAATGTCATCAAGCTCTAAATCAAGACCGAGATCTCGCGCTAAAATTAGCAGTTTACGCTGCATATCGCGGCCAGATAAATCTTCACGAGGATCTGGCTCTGTATAGCCCATTTGCTGAGCTTGAAGCACTAAATCTGAAAACGGCACACTGCCATCATAGCTGCTGCATAACCATGACAAGGTACCTGAAAATACCCCTTCAATACGGTTAATTCTGTCACCACTATTTTGTAAATCAGCTAAAGCAAAATTAATTGGTAAACCTGCCCCCACACTGGTGTTATAGCGCCACAATAAATTTCGCTCGGCTAAATTATTACGTAATGTTTGATACCAACTACTGGCGGCGGTGCCAGCATATTTGTTTGCACTGATCAAATGGCAGTTAAGTTCTATAAAATCAGGATAAAACTGACTAAAGGCCTCACTGGCTGTAATATCAATCACTACTTTGTGTTCATAATCAAGCTCATTGATACGTGCTAATAACTCAGCTTTGTTGTAGCTTTGCGCTTCGTTGTGCCATTGCTCTTGCCATGTTTCAGTATTTAAACCACTGGCACTAAAAAGCATTTGCTTTGAGCGTAAAAGAGCAACAACTTTTACTTTATACTGAGCAGATAAACGAGCAAACTGAGCTTGTAGTTGCGATAAGAACACCTCACCCACATTACCAAGACCAGCAACGATAATGGCCAGCTCTTGGCCTTTGTTGACTAACTTGTCATGTAGAAGAGTTAAAACATCACTATCAATTGCCTGGTCATTTAAGATCAACACATAGTTATCATCTTGTTGTACAAAACGAGGATGAATGCTTTGCTCTTTTAAAAGCGCTGTCGCTTGATCTGTAAGCGTAATTACATCAGTTGTTGGTGCAACCACTGCACAACCACTTAAATTAGACTCAACAATATTGGCGCGACCCGCTAAGTGGCCTACAACCTGATGAGTGCTTTGGCCTGGCACTAATAAGTAAGTATCGCCATCTTTAGTAAAGTGGTGCAGGCTGTGCTGGATTAACTGGCTTAGTTCACCTACTTCACCACTACTAAGTTTATCAACCCGTAATAAATCGATGTTATCTAAGGTAGTAATAAAACGTTTTGCTTTGCTATAGCCTTCTTTTACTACTTCGGTTGGCGTTGCATCGCAATCAAAGCTACTTCTAACAACTAGCTTGATCTCGGTGCCTTTTAACGGCGATAACGTCTTAGCATGCAGTACAGGATTACCTAAACGCGCTAATAAGTTAGCTTGCTCGCGACAAACCTTGGCATATTTAAGCGCATTTTTAACTTTACGAGGATCTGTACTAAACACGCCTTGTGTATCGGTCCATATAGACACTTGTTTCGCAAAAGTATAACTGGCCAGTAACGTCGCACTGTAATCACTGCCGTTGCGCCCTAATGTAACCGTATTGCCTTGGCAATCCACAGCTATAAAGCCCGTTACTACGTTTATGTGTGACTTACTAATTATACTTGTGCATTGCTGCTGATTTTTTTGATGTAATAGTTGCCCGTCATTTAAAGTAAATAACTGCCTTGCATCAACATCTTGCGCAGCGACACCGAGCTGATTTAGGTAAGCGGCCAACAAGCGCGCCGACCATACTTCACCATGGGCAAGTAAAGGTGCCTCAAGTAACTGCTGTTGACTAATTAATTCATTTAAAACCGCAAGCTCATCATTTAGCTGCGCCAACGCCTGTTGTTTATTCTGGCCTGTAAGTAATTGCTCAATTAAGGCTCGTTGATTGTTATCAATAAGCAATAAAATATCGCTAACTGCTTGTCTATCTTGCTGCTGGTAACTTTGCCAAAGTTTTACTAGAGTATCGGTTGTTTTACCTGATGCCGACACAACCACACAGTCACCCTGCTCTGTATTCGCTAGAACGATGTTAGCTACCGCATGATAACGATCTGCAGAGCTTAAGCTTGAGCCACCAAATTTATGAACAATATTTACCATCTCTTCTACCACAATGCCGTATGCGCAGGCGTTAACTTAAATGACGCGTTTTGTTGTGTATCTTGCTGTGTTTGTTTTACTTCAGCTTTAGCAACTTGCTGGCCTTGACCTGGTTTTACTAAATTGAAAACACGGTCTAAATCTGCGATAAGATCTTTTACATCTTCAATGCCTACAGAAATACGGATCAAAGTATCGCCCACACCGGCTTCAAGGCGTGCTTTAGGCTCCATGCCTGCGTGTGTCATAGTCGCAGGGTGACAAATCAAGCTTTCTACCCCACCTAACGACTCTGCAAGGCTAAAGTCTTTAAGACTGGTTAAAAACGCTGCTGCATCGTTAATGTCGCCTTTAATATCAAAGCTCACCATGCCACCAAAACCACGTTGCTGTGCTTTAGCAAGCTCATGTTGTGGGTGAGAAGCAAGGCCTGGATAATAAACTTGGCTTACAAAAGGAGAGTTTTCTAAATACTCCGCAATCGCAAAAGCATTTTCTTGATGCTGCTTTAAACGCACATTTAAAGTACGTAAACCACGAAGCGTTAAGTAACTGTCAAATGGTGCACCAGTAATGCCGATATTATTTGCCCACCAAGCAAGCTCATCACCTAGCTCTTGCGTAGCAGCAATCACCGCACCGCCAACCACATCAGAGTGACCATTAATATATTTAGTAGTTGAGTGAACAACAATATCAACACCAAACTCAATTGGGTTTTGCAGCGCAGGTGATAAGAAGGTGTTATCAGCCGCAACTAAAGCATCACACTGCTTAGCAATACTAGTGATTGCTTTAATATCTGTTAAACGCAAGATTGGATTACTTGGCGTTTCTATCCAAATCAACTTAGGTTTAATCGATAAAATTTCTTGGAGATTTTCAGATTTCGTTAAATCCAAAACTTTTAGTTTTAACAGGCCACGCTTTTCAAGCGAAGTGAATAAACGATAACTACCACCATAGCAGTCATGTGGGATCACTAAGGTGTCGTCACTGTTTAATAGCTGAGTCGCTAAATGCACTGCTGACATACCTGTTGCAGTAATAATACCTCTAGCGCCACCTTCAAGTTCAGCTAAGGTTTCAGCTAAGATATCGCGATTCGGGTTACCGCTGCGGCCATAGTCATACTGGCGCTTAGTATCAAAATCAGCAAATGAATAGGTGGTTGATAAGTAAATTGGCGGTACAACCGCGCCATGATGTTTATCGGCTTCGATGCCGTGACGAACAGTAATCGTCGCTTTATTTTTATCGCTCATTTCATCACCTACTCCTGAACTGGATGTTTAGACGTCTAAAAGGTTAGATGATCAAATATGAGAAGTCAAAGCATTTATCGCTCACACATAGAAGTTTATACATTTACACCACTAGATGGCTAAATAACTAGTATTTGACTATCTTTTTTAAAGAGATAGAATTTCCGCATCTTGCGCTGTGAATAAGGCGTAAATCACTGACAACCGAGGCAACGAAACAACTTATGGCTAAATGGAACGGTGAATACATTCACCCATATGCAGAACACGGTAAAAAATCAGAACAAGTAAAAAAGATTACCGTATCAATCCCACTTAACGTATTAAAAGTATTAACTGACGAGCGTACACGCCGCCAGATCAATAACCTGCGTCATGCGACGAACAGCGAGTTATTGTGTGAAGCTTTCTTACATGCTTTTACAGGTCAACCATTACCAAATGATGACGACCTTCGTAAAGACAACCCTGAAAAGGTACCTGAAGAAGTTAAAAGAATTATGCAAGAAATGGGGTTAGATATCCCAGTGCTTGATTCAGAATAAGTATTTCGGCCATCGGATCACCGCCGATAATCGCAGATATAAAAAAACTCAGCCAAGGCTGAGTTTTTTATTAGCGTTATACAATTTGAGTAATTAAGTTTAACGCATGTAATCTTCTGGCATCTCGATTTGCGCTACACCTGACTCCACTGCAGCTTCAGCAACAGCACGTGCAATACGAGGTAATAAACGCGGGTCCATTGGCTTAGGAATGATGTACTCAGCACCAAACTCTAGTGACTCAACACCAGCCGCTTTCAGTACTTCATTTGGTACAGACTCTTTAGCGATACCACGAATAGCGTGTACTGCCGCAATTTTCATTTCATCATTAATTGCCGTTGCACGCACATCAAGCGCACCGCGGAAAATAAACGGGAAGCAAAGCACGTTATTTACTTGATTAGGGAAGTCTGAACGACCCGTAGCCATAATTAAATCGTTACGTGCACTGTGCGCAACTTCTGGTGCAATCTCAGGATCTGGGTTTGAACACGCAAACACGACTGGTTTATCAGCCATTAGCTTAAGATCATCTGCAGTTAATAGGTTAGGACCTGATACACCAACGAATACATCAGCATCAGCAATAACATCTTGTAATGTACGCTTATCAGTATTATTAGCGAATAGTTGCTTATACTCGTTTAAGTCATCACGACGAGTATGGATCACACCTTTACGGTCAAGCATATAGATGTGCTCACGTAGTGCGCCACATTTAATTAAAAGCTCCATACAAGCAACTGCGGCAGCACCGGCACCTAAACATACAATAATGGCATCTTCGATATCTTTACCTTGTACTTCAAGGGCATTAAGCATACCGGCAGCAGTAACAATAGCTGTACCATGCTGGTCATCATGGAAAACGGGAATATCACAGCGTTCAATAAGCGCTTTTTCGATTTCAAAACATTCTGGTGCTTTAATATCTTCTAAGTTGATACCACCAAAGGTATCAGCAATATTAGCAACCGTATTGATGAAATCTTCTGTTGTGCGGTGTTTTACTTCAATATCAATTGAATCAAGGCCAGCAAAACGTTTGAATAATAAGGCTTTACCTTCCATTACAGGTTTTGATGCAAGCGGACCTAAGTTACCTAAACCTAAAATTGCGGTACCGTTTGAAATAACCGCAACCATGTTACCTTTACCTGTGTACTTATAGGCATTTGCTGGATCAGCAGCAATTTCGCGGACCGGTTCAGCCACACCTGGGCTATAAGCTAAAGCGAGATCGTTAACCGTTTCGGCTGGCTTGGTTAGTTCAACACTAATTTTACCTGGAACGGGGTGAGCGTGGTAATGTAATGCTTGTTCACGAAAATCTGACATAACGCGATAGTATCCTGCAAAAAGTTAAAAAGTGAGAGAGCTTGCATCAGTACGATACCTGTAATGTATAAAAATTCCAAGTATTATCAGGTCTATCCTGTTATAAGCTATATCGCTTAATTTTAAAGGATTTCCCCACAATTTCTGTGCATAGTTGCGATTAATTAGACATAAAAATTCACCTATTTATGGCCTTTTAAGCACGTGTTTTTGTATTTTGTATGCACGAACACTGCAAATAGCCGAAATTAGCCTAAAACCGCCATTTCAACGAAGTTCACAGCATTTAATTACGAAATTATTTAAAATTATTATTTTTAATAACTTTTAGATACCAATACGCTTAATTAAGTATTATTGCGGATTGGTATGCATTTATACAAAAAAGAATATAGCCAAGGGTTTACACTTTGTCTGCACAATTAGCGACATAGTGGGCATAACACTCAGAAATAGTTATGCAAAAGAAATAAGTGAAGATGGTAAGTTAGTGATGAGTTCAAAGTATACTTAATGAATTTTAGGTATAAAAAAAGCACCCTAAGGTGCTTCTTTTAACTAAACAGCAGAAATTACTTCTTGCTGCTAAGTGCACCGAAGCGCTTGTTGAAACGATCAACACGGCCGCCAGTGTCTAGAATCTTTTGCTTACCAGTGTAAAACGGGTGACACTCAGAACATACGTCTAAGTGGATGTCTTTACAAAGAGTTGAGCTAGTTTCGAATTTGTTACCACATGAACAAGTTGCAGTGATAGCTTCGTACTTAGGGTGAATACCTTCTTTCATAGGGAACCTCTAGTTAAGGCCGTATCGCTCTCCAAACCCGAAGTCTGGCACCATACGCAGTTAATACAATTAATAGGCCGCGTATTTTATAGCTCAAGTGACCTTGCGACAAGCTTTAAATGCATCTTTCGCTAAAAAAATAATCAAGTGGCCTGTTGTTCAGTATTTGTTGGTAGGTTTTTAACAGTAATTTTAGTACATTATCCTTCTATCTTTGTTTCAGTTGAGTTGTTATGCACTTTGTAGAAGTTGCCATAAAAGTCCCTTTACAGCGTACCTTCGATTATAAAGTTGAACAGCTGCTGCATAGCCCTGACTTAAAGCCAGGTATGCGAGTTCGTGTGCCATTTGGCAGTCAAAAAAAGGTCGCTGTGGTACTCGCTCTAAAAACATCAACAGAAGTTCCTGCAGACAAAATTAAAGCTATTATTGATGTAATAGACGACACACCAGTTTTATCAGAGCAGCATCTAGCCTTGCTAAAATTTACTGCCCGCTACTACTGTTACCCATTGGGTGAAACCATTCATACGGCACTTCCGGCTGCTTTAAGACAAGGCGAATGTCCAGATAAAACCAGTATTAATATGGTTGAGCTGACCGATAAAGGCGCAAAGCTTCCATCACTAAAAGCAAAAACCCAGTTGAGTTTATTAAAGCAGCTAGCCGAATCGGGCAAATCATCTGTTACTGAATTAAAAGCACTCGGATTTACAAAAAAAACCATCGACGGCCTACTCGATAAAGAATTGATCACTCAATTTATCGAACATGATAACCAATGGCAGCAACGCGTGCCGACCGTTGGAAACAAACCAATTCTTAATAAAGAGCAAGCCGTTGCCTGTACCAGCATTAATCAAGCTTGCGGCTTTACTAGCTTTTTACTTGAAGGGGTTACCGGAAGTGGTAAAACTGAAGTATATTTGCAATGCCTAGAAGAAGTACTTAAAAAAGGTCAACAAGCCTTAGTATTAGTGCCCGAAATTGGCTTAACACCTCAAACCGTTAACCGTTTTCGTCGCCGATTTCCTGATACACCAATTATGCTATGGCATTCAGCACTAACAGACAATGAACGCTTACAAACCTGGCGTTTCTGTGAAAAAGGCAGTTGTGCCATAGTGATCGGTACACGTTCGAGTATTTTCTTACCCTTTTTATCGCTTGGGATGATCATTGTTGATGAAGAGCACGACAGCTCGTTTAAGCAGCAAGACACGTTGCGTTATCATGCCAGAGATTTAGCCGCTTATAGAGCATACCAGCATAATATTCCACTGGTTTTAGGTAGCGCCACACCGGCACTTGAAACCTTACACAAAGCAATTAATAACAAGTATCAGTTATTGAGTCTTACTGAACGCGCCCAAACCAGCACTGATAATCAGTTCCAATTAATCGATATGAAAGGCCAACCAGAACAAGCTGGTATTGCCCATGCCAGCCTTGCCTATATGCGTCAACATTTAGAGCGAGGCAAGCAAGTGATGGTGTTTTTAAACCGCCGAGGTTTTTCACCTACCCTCATATGTCATGAGTGTGGTTGGCTAAGTGAGTGCTCACGTTGTAGCACTAGCGCAACCTTTCATAAAGCCATTGGCCAAATGATTTGTCACCACTGTGGTGAGCAACATCAGGTGCCCCATCAGTGTCCAGATTGTGGCAGCACGCAGATTTTTCCAAATGGTAAAGGCACTGAGCAAATTGAAGAGTTTTTAACACAAACCTTCGCTGATATTCCGATTAGTCGTATTGACCGCGACTCAACCCGTCGTAAAGGCAGCTTAGAGAAAGCACTTGATGATATTAATCAAGGTGGTGCTCGTATCTTAGTCGGTACGCAAATGTTGGCAAAAGGCCACCACTTTGCCGATGTGAGTCTCGTTTTAATCTTAGATGTCGATAGTGGTTTATATTCCTGTGACTTTCGCGCGACAGAGCATTTAGCACAGCTAGTTACACAAGTGGCAGGCCGTGCTGGGCGAAGTGGTGAGCCAGGGCAAGTATTACTGCAAACTCACTTTCCTGAGCATCCACTACTACAAGACTTAGTAAATAATGGTTACCAAGATTTTGCCCGCTATGCACTCACAGAGCGAGAAGATGCGCAGCTTCCACCTGTTACTAATATGGCCATGGTTCGTGCAGAAGGGCATAACATTAATCAAGTGGTCGATTTTTTAACTGATTTGGTTCCTGTCCAGAACGTATCTGGTATACAATTGCTTGGTCCGATACCTGCGCCACTGGAACGTGTAGCAGGTAAATATCGCTTTCAATTACATATTCAGGCGCAGGAACGCTCTCACTTACACCAATATTTAGCGCAGATGGTTGACTATATAAGTACCAGTAAATTAGCGCAAAAGGTGCGTTGGAGCCTAGATGTTGATCCTATAGATATGATTTAAGGCCAATTAAGAATCATGGCACAACACGATTACATAAATAAAAAACCAGCAAATCGAAATAATAAAAAACAAGCCCCGGCAAAAAAGCCCTTCCCAATTTTTCTTGTTTTAATTGCGCTTATCTTAGTAGGCGGGTTTGGTTACGGCTTGTGGTATATCAAACATAATGCCGATCCTGAGTTAGTAGAGCAGCAAGCAAACCCAGTTAAAAAAGAAGAAGCTATCATTCCGCCTCCTAAAACGCCTGAGTTCATTAAGGAGATTAAAGAGCATGAAGTTCAAGTCGAGGTCAAAGAGATTGAACAAAAAGGCCCTTATGTAATGCAATGCGGCTCTTTTAGAACCATGGCACAAGCACAAACATTAAAAGCAAAAATCGCTTTTGCAGGCTTAGTTGCCGAGGTAAAGAAAACACAAGGCAGTAATGGTATTTGGTATAAAGTGCGCTTAGGCCCTTACGAAACCAAACGTTTAGCCGAAAGTGACAAGAATAAACTTAAACGCATCAAAATAATGGGCTGCGGAATTTGGCTTTGGACTTGATTTTAGTTCATTCACCCATATAAACACCTCATCAATCGCTTTTTACGAGCGGCTTCGCCGCTCGATGATGAGGAATAATCATGACCACTATTGTAAGTGTACGCCGCGACGACAAGGTCGTTATTGGTGGCGACGGCCAAGTTTCACTTGGTAATACCGTAATGAAGGGCAACGCCCGCAAAGTTCGACGTCTTTATAATGGCAAAGTAATCGCTGGTTTCGCTGGCGGTACTGCTGATGCCTTCACCCTTTTCGAACGATTTGAAAGCAAACTAGAAATGCACCAAGGTAACCTGACTAAGGCTGCCGTAGAAATGGCCAAAGATTGGCGTAGTGATCGCGCACTTAGAAAGCTCGAAGCACTATTAGCAGTCGCAGACGAAACTGCTTCATTAATTATCACAGGTAACGGTGATGTTGTGCAGCCAGAAAACGACCTAATTGCGATTGGCAGTGGTGGTAACTTCGCACAATCAGCAGCCACAGCGCTACTAGAAAATACCGACCTAAGTGCACGTGACATTGTAGAGAAAAGCCTAACAATTGCAGGCAATATCTGTGTATTCACGAATAATTTCCAAACTATTGAAGAATTGTAATAGGAACTGCCATGTCTGAGATGACGCCAAGAGAAATCGTTCACGAGCTTGATCAACATATTATTGGCCAAGCTAAAGCTAAAAAAGCAGTTTCAATCGCGCTACGTAATCGCTGGCGCCGTATGCAACTGAGCGACGATTTACGCGCTGAAGTAACACCAAAAAATATTTTAATGATTGGTCCTACTGGTGTGGGTAAAACTGAGATTGCTCGACGCTTAGCCAAACTTGCTAATGCCCCTTTCATTAAAGTTGAAGCAACCAAGTTCACTGAAGTGGGCTATGTTGGTAAAGAAGTTGAAACGATCATCCGTGATTTAGTTGATATTTCAATTAAAATGACACGTGAACAACAAACTAAAAAATTTAAACACCGCGCTGAAGAAGCGGCAGAAGAACGCATTTTAGATGCTCTTTTACCACCAGCACGCGATACATTTGGTGAGTCAAAAACAGAAGAGAACTCTTCTACTCGTCAATCTTTCCGTAAGAAATTACGTGAAGGCCAATTAGACGACAAAGAAATTGATATCGATGTTGCACAAGCACAACCAAATGTTGAGATCATGGCTCCTCCTGGTATGGAAGAAATGACCAACCAGCTACAAAGCATGTTCCAAAATATGGGTGGTGATAAGCGCAGCAAGCGTAAGCTGAAGATCAAAGAAGCATTCAAACTATTAGTTGAAGAAGAAGCCGCAAAACTTGTTAATCCTGAAGAGTTAAAAGAGCAAGCTATCTTCGCGGTAGAGCAAAACGGTATCGTTTTTATCGATGAAATCGATAAAATCTGTAAACGTGGTGAAGCTTCTGGCCCAGATGTTAGCCGTGAAGGTGTACAACGCGATTTACTACCATTAATCGAAGGCTCAACGGTAAGCACTAAACACGGCATGGTTAAAACAGACCACATGTTGTTTATCGCATCAGGCGCATTCCAAATGGCTAAACCATCAGACATGATCCCAGAGCTGCAAGGTCGTTTACCAATTCGTGTTGAGCTTGAAGCGCTTAGTGCTGACGACTTTAAACGTATCTTAACTGAGCCTCACGCTTCATTGACAGAGCAACAACGTGAGCTGTTAAAAACAGAACAAGTTGAGGTTGAGTTTACAGATGATGCCATTGAACGCATTGCGAAAGCGGCTTGGCAAGTAAATGAAAAAACCGAAAACATCGGTGCACGTCGCTTACACACAGTGATGGAAAAACTAATGGAAGAAATTTCATTTGATGCCTCAGAAAAAGCAGGTTCAACACTGACAATTGATGCCAACTACGTTGAGCAGCATTTAGGTGCACTTGTTGAAGATGAAGATTTGAGTCGCTTCATTCTTTAATCAACAATTTAGCGTTATAATCAAAAGCCTCCAGTTGGAGGCTTTTTAGTTTATAAATCGTACATACGAGGCTCACATGAAAGAAGTCACTAAAGTGCATTATCACAGCGTTAGCAAAGTATTAGATGTTCATTTTGATGATCAGACTATTGCTCAATTTAGTGCTGAATTTTTGCGTGTTCACTCACCTTCAGCTGAAGTACAAGGACATGGTAATGAGCCGATGAAACTAGTGCTTGATAAGCAGCAAGTAGGAATTAGCAAGATTGAGCCTGTTGGTCATTATGCAATTCGACTGGTATTTAGCGACAATCATAATAGCGGTTTATTTAGCTGGCACTATCTTAGCGAGCTACATGCTAACCATGACGAGCTTTGGCAGCAATACCAAGCTAGAGTCACCGAGCACGAAGCAAATAAGGACAGTGTGCCTATTAAGTTCGTGCCTTAATATTTGTAAAACAAAAAAGCGCGATGACGACACCGTCACCGCGCTTTTTTTATATACCCAAACTACCTCAAGATGCGAGTTTCAGTTGGAATTAAAAGCGATTTAGGCAAGGCATTGATTGCAAGTAATAGTGGTTCTATTGTTCAAATCAATAACGCAGTATAAATCGCTTTTAAACCAACCCGTTGGGCGCTTCACAGGAACTTACTCTCATCCTTGTTACTTCTTAAAAGGGACTGACTCTTGCAAAGTAACGCCTTGATATTAATCACCTGTGAAACGCTGAATTCTGCATCTTGGGGTGGCTTGGGTATACTCATTAAACTTTAAACTTATCTATTGCCTGATAAAGTACACGCGCTTGCTCAGACACTTCTTCGCTAGTTTGTGCGTTAGTTGCCGCATGGCCTGATGCCTCTTGAGCGATATCACGAATACGTACCACGTTTTTGTTCACCTCAGAAGCCACTTGGCTTTGCTCATCAATTGCTGTAGCGATATGAGTACTCATATCCATAATGGTTTGAACATCTTCGGTGATTGAGCGCAGTAACTCACCGGCTTTAGTTGCCTGTGCTGCACTTTCGCCACCTTGTGTACGACATTGCTGCATAATGCTCACCACTTCTTGAGTGCGCCCTTGTAAGGTTGAAATGATACTCTCGATCTCTTGAGTTGAGTCTTGAGTACGCTGCGCAAGTGAACGTACTTCATCAGCAACCACCGCAAAGCCTCGACCTTGCTCGCCAGCACGTGCTGCTTCAATTGCCGCATTGAGTGCCAGTAAATTTGTTTGCTCAGCAATGCCACGAATAACATCAAGTACAGAGCCTATTGTTTCGGCGTCTTTTTCTAACTGTGAAACCACACTTGAGGCATTACCAAGTGAATCGGATAAGTGATTAATTTGCACCACTGTTGATTCAACTTCTGAACGGCCTTGCTGCGCACTTAAGTTAGTTGACTCAGCTTTTTTCGCTGCAGCTTCAGTGTTGTGCGAGATATCTTGAATCGTCGCCTGCATTTCAGTCGCCGCTGTGGCAACCATATCGGCTTCATGAAGTTGTTCTTGCATACCTGAACTGGTTGCTGCTGTCGTCTCAGATAAATGCTCTGTAGCCACATTAAGGGTACTTAGCGCTGTATTTACCTCATAAATAAGCTTTTTGAAATCACTAATCAAACTATTAAAGTCGATCGTCATAGTGGTGATTTCATCTTTACCTGATTGAGTAATCGACATGCTTAAGTCGTTATTACGACGAATCTCGTTAATCGTGTGGTACACACGTTCAATAGGCTGAATAATTGAGCGGCTAGTAAAGTAAACTAATACCATCACTAAAATGCTCGCAATAATAAATACAATGAGTGCAATTAGCTGCGCAGTGGCTGCACTTGATTCGACGAAGGCCTTTGTTTGATCTGTCAGCTCTGTAACAATAGCATCACTGAGTCCAACACTGTGTTTCATCTCACCAAGTGCACCTGAATCTAAATCCAGACCTAAGGCAACTTGTGCATCAACTAAAGCCTTAAATTTACTTTGATAAGTCGCAAGCAAATTAATTAATTGATTTTCGTAATTTGCATCGAATCCAGCATTTTTAATTTCTGATTGGAAGTTTGTGACTAAATCGTTAAATTTACTCAGATATTTTAAGTCAAAGCGCAACATAAAGTCTTTTTCTGCGCGGCGAAGCTGTAGCATTAAAGCTAGTAATTTATAGTTTTCG
The DNA here is from genome assembly GCF_030297135.1 of Pseudoalteromonas apostichopi. Lineage (NCBI taxonomy): Bacteria > Pseudomonadati > Pseudomonadota > Gammaproteobacteria > Alteromonadales > Pseudoalteromonadaceae > Pseudoalteromonas > Pseudoalteromonas apostichopi. The sequence continues at coordinate 2,203,053 of NZ_AP028065.1, read as the reverse complement.
CGCTCACTTAATAATGTTTCTACTTGATGCACCGCACCACGTAAATCACCATAAAGTGCATCTTTAGGGTGTAAGCCAATTTTCTTTTGTAGTTCCACAACTTCATTGAAGTCATCGTAATAAGTTTTCGCAAGACGTCTAAATTCATTTAGATTAGATGAGTCCATCGACAAATCTTTCACTAACTCGTCTAGTCTCGCCATTTTAATTTTTAGCTGCGAATACTCTTTCTCAAAAAGCTCAAGGCTATCGACATCTTTGTAAAACAAAAAGTTTTTTTCATGCTTACGCATCGCAAGTTCATGAATGTCGAGCTCCTCCGCATTTTGAATTGTTTCGTTGAGCTTAAGCATCATGCGCGACTCAAAGATGATTACACACAGCATCACAATCATTGCAAGACCAACAACGAGCGCGTTTAACTGTAAACGACGCTTAATAGTTAAGTTTTGTAATACATTCATTCAAAGTGCCTTATAGAAACATGCATTTAAAGTATAGCTAAACTATTTAAAGCAGCTAATAAAAAGTGGTTAAATTTGCCGTGCATTTTCCAGTATAAGGTACCTTTAAACAATCAGCTTTTCTTCTAAATCAACCTTTTGCCATAGATTTTTATGTAATTGTTCCAGTTTTCCCCATTGTTTTTTTTGTAACCAATCAACCAAGGGCGCTGGATCGCTGGGAAAATTGAGTTTTTTGTTCTGTGGAGATTGCAACCAATCATCCATCGCATTAGGGTTTAAATAGCTCATTACATGAGCAGCTCCCATCGACAATAAAGTCTGCGCATTAATCCCCTGCTCAAATTGCTTACCAAGCGGTTTTAACAATAACTTTTTACCAAGCTGCAATGCTTCACTTGCAAGTTCAAACCCGGCGTTACCAATTACACCACCAGCATTGGCTAGGTCATTTAAAAACCCAACGCGTGAGGGAGCCCGCAAATGAATATTCCCGATTGAACAATCTTGCGCATCAGGGTGATAACAATAAAACTCACGTTCAGGAAAGTCTTTTAAGTACTCAACTACACTGTCTAGATTCTCAAAAGGCAGGTAAACCAATACCTTATTTTCGACCATAACCGGGTTATCATGATGATGATTGGCAATAAATGGCGGAATTATGTTCTCTGCATAGGGTTGCCAATGGACACCTAAATAAACACTGGCTGGCGCATAGTTACGGATCAGCGCACGGCGAAAGAAGGCACGGCCAAACATCGGTACTTTATCAGATAAAAATGCAGCTTGGTGGCTCATACCAATAACAGGGATACCTTGCTGTTTAGCAGCCCACGCGGTGATTGGTTCAAAGTCATTAAAAACTAAATCATAGTGACGCAAATCAAGGTTTTTTATATCTCTTATAAGCTGAAGTGGGCGCGCATTTTTTAATGTTTTAAAGCTATCAACTTGCCCCGATTTGCTGGTAAACGACAAGCCGCGAAAAGCTCGATAATCAGCAAACTCGTCCATATCAAAGTAGTCTTGTTCTTTACGGCCCGAGAACACATAGTCAACATCGACTCCCAACGCTTTAAAAGTTGTTGCCATCACTCGTGCTCGAGTAATATGTCCATTACCCGTACCTTGAATACCGTACAAAATTCTCATATAGATTCCACCACCATCACTGCTAATACTGCACAACTTGATCCCATCACTGCACCAATCACTACATCAGCGGGGTAATGCACACCAATAATCACCCTTGATGCCGCCACCCCTGATGCCCACATCAACCACAACACAGCAAATTCAGGAAAATACATAGTCAAAATAGTCGCCACCACAAATGCCCCTGCACTATGTCCTGAGGGTAAGCTAAACTGATCACTTGGTACTAAATAAGCGCCTTGCACTAAGCAATCGCAAGGCCTTACCCGCGCAATCCGCTTTTTAGCTAAAAAGTAAATAGGCCGCTCAATTGCAAAGCCCACCAATATACTCATCGCAAGTTGCTGAAAATGCAGCTGCTCGGTAAACCACCAAAAACCAAAAAACAACATTACGTAAAGTCCGCCATCGCCACTTTTCGAAAACCCGAGCGCTGATCTTCTGAGCCAAATTGGCGAAGCATCGTTAAACACACTTAAAAACAACTGTTCATCCACTTTTGCCAATTTAGTAAGTATGTTGTTTGCCATGGTGAGCTCCTTATCATACTTTGCGTCTAATTTTTATACTCATCTCAGCTTAGGCGCTAAAAATAACAATTAGGTGACGCTTTTGAGACACTAATGTTGCGATAACGAGATTCCTTTGATTTAAACTAATAAACCACTATTAAGTCGTTGTTATTGAGTTGTATCAGGGTATACTGAGTACTAAACAGACAGTCTCTTTAGAGGATGAAAAAATGGATTACAGCACTTCTGATTTATGCGACCACTTTGCAGATGTGGTTGATGTGCTCGAACCAATGTTTATCAATTTTGGTGGACGCCCAAGCTTTAGTGGTCGAGTCAAAACCGTTAAATGCTTTGAAAATAACGAGCTGATCCGCGAGATTTTATCAACCGATGGTACCGACAGCGTGTTATTGATTGATGGTGGTGGCTCAACCCGACGCGCCCTTATTGATATAGAGCTGGCTGAAATCGCATTAGAAAACAACTGGCAAGGCATTATAGTTTACGGTGCAATTCGCCATGTTGATGAACTTGAAGAGCTAGACTTAGGCATTCAAGCAATTGCGTCTATTCCTGTTGCTGCAGATAGTGAAGGTGCAGGTGAAGATGGCATTGGCGTTAACTTCGCAGGCGTATCTTTCTTTGATGACGACTTTGTTTACGCTGATAGCACCGGTATTATATTATCTGCTGAAGAATTAGAGTTAGAAATAATAGAAGACTAATCTCGGTGACAAATTACCTTAAAATTTATGATGAAGCGGCGGTGAGGCACTTATGTGCTCGCCGCGCTAACGAACTTAAAGCTTGGCAAGCCCTTGCCCTTCTCGACACTCAAGTTAATGCCCCACAAGCCCTCATCGATGCAAAACAATTCGGTATTCGCTATGTTTTAGTTGGCGTATGTGAAGATATTGGACCTCGAGCTAACTTAGGCAATGGTGGCTCTGGGCAAGCATGGCAGGCTTTTTTAAAGCGCTTTTTAAACCAAACGCATAATCAGTTTTTAAATCATGAACGTGTGCTGCTACTTGGGGAAGTTGACCTTGACGATTTAAACCAACAGGCTATTAACCTTGATAATAAAAACGAAGCAGACTTAGCCAAACTTCGTGAACTGTGCGGCGATATCGACACTCGCGTTGAGCAAGTACTTGCAATGATTTTTGCAGCAGGCCTTGAACCAATTGTAATTGGCGGCGGCCATAACAACTGCCTGGGCATATTACGTGCCCTTAGTAAGCAACATGGCAAACCAGTGAACGCTATTAACTTAGACCCTCATGCTGATTTCAGAGAGTGTGAAGGCCGTCATAGCGGCAATGGCTTTAGATATGCTTACAGCGAAAACCACCTTGCTGATTATCATGTCATGGGTTTACACGAATTTAAAAATAACCAAGCGATTATGGATGCCCTGACTAACGCAAACTTCACGTTTGATAGCTATCAAGACATTCAGGTCCGTCGCAAAGTCGATTTATCTTCAGCATGTAAACATGCTTTAGCTCAGTTTGATAATGCACCGCTTGGAGTAGAATTAGACCTAGACAGCATCTCATTAATGCCTGTAAGTGCTTATACTAACTGTGGTTTCAGTGTTAGTGATGCAGAACATTTTGTGCATTTAGCTGCCAGTCAAACAACCGCTCACTACTTACATTTATGTGAAGGCGCACCATCGCAACACCCAGTAGGTTTAGAAGCTGGAATGAACGATGCCGGCCAAATCATCACAGCCTTGGTGAATGCGTATTTGCAGGCGAGAGAGGCAAGTTAGAAAGAAGCTATGTAACGGCTGATTTTTGGGGAGGTCCGGTCGAACGAAGCGATACTCAACACATAGAAGCGGTCAGCTCTCAGCCTTCAGCGGTCAGACGCGCGAAACAAGTTTCACGTCTACCTGTATCAGCGGCTTTATGCCGCGCCACTTAAATTGGAAGCAAGATTCGAGATAAAACGCGATGTAACGAGTCAAACTGCTCGCTAACTTTCAATCTGATAGCTGACGGCTGAAAGCTCTATATAACTCTTTCCTCTAGTAACTCGCTAACTTTACTCTTGAAACTCGCTAACTCAACCCTGATGCTCTAACCGCCACTGTTTTAACCATGACATCATACCTACGCTGCTAAGCGGGTAATTAAAGTAATAGCCCTGTGCGGCGTAGGTGTTCAGCGACTTAACAAATTTAAGCTGTTCTATGGTTTCTACCCCTTCACAAATTACTTTCGCATTGTTTTGACTGTGCATATCCACCATGCCAGAAACCAGACTGCGAACTTGGCTTTGATGGGCAAAGTCAGCGGTTAGTGATGCAGCCACTTTAATGTACTCAACATTGAGGTTAGGTAATTTAGCAAGCCAAATAGGTGTGTCACCAAATCCATCAATACACAATTTGATGCCAATACTACTTAGCCTTGCAACCATAGCTTTACCCTGCTCATCTAAGTTCATAAATAAATCGAGCGGGCATTCAATGATTAAATCACCCGGTTCTAAGCGGTGCTCAGCCATAATGCGATCAACAAACTCGATAAACTCTTCATGCAGCATTTCAGGGCCAAACACATTGATACTAAGAGGTAATTCAATACCTTCCATACGCAGCGCCATAGCTAGTTCGGCAGCGCGCTCAATAACGTAGGCAGCAACGGGGTAGCTAAGCCCAGCGACACGAATATCATCAATAAATTTATTCGCTGAAAGAATGCCTTGTTTAGGGTGTTGCCAACGCAACAGCAATTCTAAAAATTCAATTTGCTCGTCGCTATTGCGGATAACCGGCTGAAAATACAATTCAAGTTCGCTGGCAAAATCTAGATGTGCTAACTCGCGCAATCGTGCTTGTTGTTCTAATTGCTCGATCATCATTTGCGGGTGATAAGGCACAATTGCTCGCTCAGGGTTTGAGTCAAGGGCAAGGTTGGCAAATGAAATTAGATTTTCGAAGCTATAGTCTGGCTCGTCGCAGTTCACATAACTAGCACGCACTTTCACTTCAATGGTGCAATTAGCAACGTTAAATGGTTTTAGTGTGACTTGCCTAATTTGGCTGATCAACTGCTCGTGAAGATGTTTTTGTTCTTCAAGTGAGCAAATAAACGCAAAATTTAACCCCCCTAAATGCGCCAACTTTTCAGCACTACCTGTATTACTTGCCACACTAAGAACAGCATTAACATTGAGTTGTTGTTTAATTCGTGTAGCCGATTGTGCTAATAACAAATCACCAAAGTCACGACCAATATGCTGGTTAACATCGTTAAAACCTTCAAGGCGGATCATCACTAGTGCGCAGTTCGCTGAGTGCTCTTCAGTCCATGCAACAAAGCTATTTCTAAGTGCATTACGATCAGGTAAGCCTGTGAGTGGGGTCGCATCTAACTCATCGTGATACAAGGGTTCAACCTCAACCAGCTCTTCATCTTCGGGCTCTTCGTAATTAAAAAAGCCCGAGATAGATAAAATGACAACAGAGAAAACAAGCCAATATAAAGCTATATCGAGTAATAGGTGGGCTGAATATAAAACAGCAAATAAAATAGCACTAGCCACACTCAAAATAATGGCAAGCCAATTTGTGGTACGAAATGCTTGCCATAAATGAAAACATAAACTTAAAGCAAGCAATATAACCAGCCAAGGTAATCCTAAACTTAGGATAGCTAAACCTAGAACGCCATTAACGACTAGGCTAAGTCTCAAGATAGGATTATGGGTTACGCATAAGGCACAAATCATTGCCATAAAGACACTACCAGCTAAAAACACTGGCACAACATCACTTGTTAAATTTACGAGTTGAGTACTACTCGCTAAACTAAAAATCAATGACATGTAATCCAAACTGCGTAATAAAACTTATCTAACTAAGTCTACCCAAAATCCACAGATTTAACAGTTTATTTACGCCAAACTGGTAACTTAATTGTGCTGGATGGGATATTTGCCAGTGGGCAATATCAGCCCGAGCACCTACTTTTAACACTCCACGGTCATCAAGACCTAAAGCACCTGCGGCGTTGCGCGTTACCCCTGCTAATGCTTGTTCAGGCGTCATGCGGAAAATAGTACATGCCATATTCATCATTAAGTGCAATGAACATAATGGTGAAGTCCCTGGATTAAAGTCAGTTGAAATAGCGATAGGAACTTGATACTGCTGGAGTAGTTCAATTGGCGGATACTTTGTTTCGCGTAAAAAGTAAAATGCACCAGGCAACAATACCGCAGCAGTGCCTGCTTTGGCCATTGCTTGAATGCCTGCTTCATCTAAGTGTTCAATATGATCAGCAGATAAGCCATTAAATTCTGCAACAAGCTCTGCACCATGTTGATTAGATAGCTGCTCAGCGTGCAACTTAACCGGTAAGTTGTGCTTTTTAGCCGCTTCAAACACACGGCGAGTTTGCTCGTTACTAAAGCCAACGTTTTCACAAAATGCATCAACCGCATCAGCTAAATCAGCCTCAACAACACGGTCAAGCATTTCACCGCACACCAAGTCAATATACTCATCGCTACGGCCTTTATATTCAGGCGGTAACGCGTGAGCACCTAAAAAGGTGGTTTTAACATCAACCGGGTGATTTTCACCGAGTAAACGAGCCACTTCAAGTAGTTTAATTTCGTTTTCGCAATCAAGGCCATAACCCGATTTAATCTCTACCGTAGTCACGCCTTCTGCGTATAACGCATTTAAACGCTCTTTTGCACTAACAAATAAGGTTTCGTGGTCGGCTTCTCGGGTTGCACGTACCGTACTTGCAATACCGCCTCCCTTTGCAGCGATTTGTTCATAGCTTACACCTTGTAAACGCTGCTCAAATTCTTCTGCGCGGCTACCAGCAAATACTAAGTGAGTGTGACAATCAATCAATCCAGGTGTTAACCACTGCCCTTTTGCAGACACAGTTGGCGTTGCGAGTGCGTCAAACTCAGGTAAATCAGTTTGTGCACCTAACCAGGCAATTTTGCCATCTTTAACGGCAATCGCTGCATTTTCAATGGCGCCGTATGGTGCATCGACAGCAGGATCCATTGTGGCGATATTGGCATCTGTGATCAGTAAATCCCAGAGCGCTTGATCATTGTTGGTTGTGTGCATTTTTCACCTATTATATTGATGCTTGCTAAAGGCTCAGTATGAGCCTAAATTTAAATTGCTTAAAGTTTATCAACTCATCTTGTATATACAAGGAAATTATGTCACCTTGTAACATACTATTAACTTACTAATAAACTTTTCATAATGAGCGTCCCTAAGTTTGCGCAAATAAAAGAATTCATTTTGGAAAATATTCAATCGGGAGAATGGCAAGAAAACGACCGTGTCCCGTCTGAAAACGAACTAACTAGTCAATTTCAAGTTAGCCGCATGACAGCTAGGCGCGCACTCTGTGAATTAACCGATGCCGGTATTTTAACGCGCAGCCAAGGCCAAGGTACTTTTGTTGCCAACTTCAAATCACAATCATCACTACTTGAAATCAAAAACATTGCCGATGAAGTTAAAGCACGAAACAGCAACTACAGTTGTACTATTTTAGTGATGGAATCAATTAGCGCTATAGCGCCAATTGCGATTGCTTTGGGTGTCGAGGTCGACAGCCATGTTTATCGAAGTGTGATTGTGCACAATGAAAACGAGCAACCTTTGCAAGTTGAGGAGCGTTTTGTGAACCCAGCTCTTGCTAAAGACTACTTACAGCAAGACTTTCACAGCCTAACACCCCACGAATATTTATCGCAGAATGCTCCACTAACCGAAGCACGTCACACGGTTGAAGCAATTATGCCAAATCCAGAAATGTGTGAATGGCTCAATCTTTATAACGAAGAGCCATGCTTACAAGTGATCCGCCGAACCTGGTCATCACAAGGTATTGTAAGCTTTGCACGATTAGTCTCACCGGGTAGTAAATACCGGCTAGGCGGTCACCTTACTTTTAAAAAGTAGCTAAATAGGCGTTTGATAAAGAAAATTCAGTGTCTCTATCGCTGAACCATCAATGATTCGTTCGCCTTTATCATGGCTTGTGAAAGTGGGTGGTTGATTGCCTTGCTCAGAGCATTTTTGCTGGTAGTAATCCACTTTTGTTGGATGCGCCGGATTGACAACATTATAAATGCTGCTCGCGTTAGACCAATTTTCAAGTACAGCCAAAATCGCCGCTATCACGTCTTGCTGTTGTACCATGTTCACTACCTGCTGACTTGAGCTAGAAAGCTCTTTACCAGCAACAAACTTACCCGGATCGCGCCCAGGGCCAACTAGTCCTGCCAAACGCAATATTTTACCACCGGCATTTAACACTAACTGCTCGGCATCAAATAGCAGTTGTTGGCGCGCTGATTGACAATTAATTTCTGTAGTTTCGTCGTATTGACCATTGTCAGTTGGGTAGACACCTGTCGAAGAGCATAAAATAAAGCCTTTGCAATTTAGGTATTTAGCAAGCTCAAGACCTGCTTGCAAAGTGGCTAGATAATTACTTTCTGAACTGCGGCTACGTGGTGGGATTGCACACACCCACCATGCATCTTCAAGTGATACGTCTTGTTTAAGAACTGTGTCTTCAAGTACAAACTGACGCTGAAAGTCATATTCATGTTCGCTACTACGGTGTGTTCCCTGCACATGCCATGCTAATTCTTTTGCCTTAATACAAAGTGCTTGGCCTAGCCAACCAGCACCTAAAACTACCAATTTATTCTTTTCAATACTCATTTATACAATAAGTCCTTAGCATTTATTATTAACCTTCACTTAACAGTGTAGCGATTTGGGTGCAAATATGATTAGATAGATAACTCTACCCGATAATAAAAACACGTGCACCTATGTTAAATAACCTCTCTTTACGAAAAAAAATATTACTACTCATCGGCGGGACGATAAGTGTATTACTGATCATCGCCTCTAGTTTTTTTGTTAACCATATTGCTGAGCTATCACGCCAAGCTATTCAACGAGAAGCAGATAGCTATTTACAGAGTGAGCGACTCTCAATGCAAGGTTACTTTGCCAAATACGGTAAAGTTGTACAAACTTTCGTGACAAATCCGCACTTAGTTAATTGGTTCGACAACTGGACTGAACGTGATCAAAGCCTTGATAACCAACCTGGATATGACAGTGTTAACCAAGATTTTGTCCGCATCAGTGGTAACGACGACAACATCTTATCTGCCTTTTTTGCATCTGCAACAACAGGTGAGTATTTTAAAGAAAATGAGCGCACCTCTCATTATAACGGCCAGCCTTATTACGCGTACAAACGAGGTTGGTGGCAAGACGCTTTAAAAATCAACAAACTCTATGTTGGTCCTATTTCTGTAGATCTGACCACCGGGAATGCTTCAGCAGTTGTACAGCAGCCTGTTTATAATAAACAAAATAAACTTGTAGGCTTTGGTGGTGTTGATTTACAGCTTAATAATATTAACGACATGGTTGAAGGCATTCGTTTTAATGGCCAAGGTTTTGGCTTCCTACTAGATGGCAATCAAAAGGTTGTACACTTATCGAAACGCACTGGTCATAAGCTGTCTGTAACTGATGAAGGACCGAATGGTAAAGAAGGCTTAGATGCCCTCGAAAAACAATTTAGCGACACTTCAGGCTTTAGCGAATTAAACCGCGCGATGAAAAGCCAAAAAGATGGTAGCAGCTTTGTTACATTCAAAGGTGAGCAATATTATGTTGTATACAACCGACTTGAGTTAGAAACTCCTTACCTAGATTGGTATGTCGGTATTTTAATACCGACCAGCATGATTGAAGAGCCGGTAAACGATGCGGTGATGACAACGACCACATCTGTGATCATCATTCTCGCGATTATCATTGCGATGATCTTTTGGGCGACGCAAATGATCACCAAGCCTCTAACAAAACTAACTTACATCATGCGTGATATTGCCTCAGGTGATGGCGATTTAACACAAAAAATCGAGATAAAAAGTAATGACGAAGTGGGTCAACTTGCCCATCACATGAATACTTTCATCGATAAGCTACGTGCAATGATGCTTAATACTGCTGCACAAGCAGAGCAGCTAAGCCAAGCTGCTAGCCAGCTGAAAACAGTTTCGCAAAAAACCAACGATGAAATTCAGCAAGAGAAGCAACAAGTAGACAGTGTGAGTGCTGCAGTAACAGAAATGGCAACTACGGTGATGGAGATTTCACGTAACGCTCAGCACACCAATAATGCGGCTGAAGAAGTGCAAACTATTACCGCAGATGGCACTAAGCGCTCGACTCAAGCACAATCAGTGATGACCGCTCTTGCAAGCCACATTGGTGAAGCATCTAAAGTGGTTGCGGGTCTTGAGCAAGAAAGTGGCAATATTGGCGCGGTAGTTGATGTTATCAACTCAATTGCAGAGCAAACTAACTTACTAGCACTGAACGCGGCAATTGAAGCAGCCCGTGCTGGCGAGCAAGGTCGAGGCTTTGCGGTTGTTGCTGACGAAGTTCGTTCACTGGCAAGCCGAACGCAAGAATCAACAGATGATATTCGCAATATGATCAGCCGTTTACAGCAAATTGCTCAACAAGCATCAACCATGATGCAACAAGGTCAAGAGCGTGCTGAGGGTTCAGTTGAGCAAACACAAATTGTATTGCAAGCTCTACAAGATATCGCGCAATCTGTGACAAATGTGCAAGATCAAAGTCATCAAATTGCGACTTCGACAGAGCAACAAACTGTGGTTGCAGAAGATATCAACAATAGCTTGGCAGCGATTAATCACTTAGTGAATAGCACTGCGGATCATGCTCATGAATTGGCGGATGAAGCACGTGATTTGAATGAATTAGCAGCCGCTTTAAATAAGACGGTGAATCAATTTAAGTTATAAAGATAAATTGCTGAAGTAGTTAAAAACCCGATGTCACCTGAAGATGACATCGGGTTTTTATCGTCAGCCTTCCCTGTTATTCGTGGCGCAACCGCTTTCGCGTGTTCCATAAATTCGTGCCACTGTTGCTTGTTCCATAAAGCAACTCCTTTGTCGGTCAATCCTTGTGTTGGTTGCGTTTGTACTTTTTCCATATAGTCTCCTCCTTACGCTAGCTTCATCCTTTTTGGCTCCTGCCTAAGCTTATTCCTTGCTGTCATCTCCATTCACTTTATCCATAAAGCGTTGCCATTGTGCGCTACTCCATAACGCCTTGTTACTTCCTTGTTGTCCTTTGAGCGTAGTTACATTATCCATACTGTAAACTCCTTGCGGTTTATAATCCGTTACTCCTACAGCCCTTCCTTGCTGTGCTCCATTACTCATCCTTGCAGATCAATGCAGTAATTATCGCTTAGCGATGATATACACGGCATGAATCAAACCAGGAATGTATCCTAATAAGGTTAAAAGAATATTAATCCAGAATTGCGCACCTAAACCTACCTGTAAAAATACGCCTAAGGGTGGAATTAAAACTGATAAAATAATACGTATTAAATCCATAACTCACTCCTTGAATTAAATCAGCCCAGCTAAAGCTGGGCTAAAGGGCTTGCTATTATTCAGCAATAATCTTCAATTTATCGATTACTTTATGAACGTCTTCAGCGTTTTCAGCAATGCTTACCGCTAATTGCTTTTCTGCATCAGATTCAACAGTACCATTAAGTGTTACTACACCGTTGTCAGTATCCACATCAATGTCTGTACCACCTACTTCTGAGTTAAATAAATAACGTGTCGTGATTACAGTAGTGATCTTTGCATCGGTTAAGTCGCTTTCTGCTGAATCAGCTTTGTCTGATTTCATGTGCTTAGCTTTCATGTTTTTAACAACAGTTAATTTGTTATCAACAGAGCTAACACCGTCTAGGCTAAGAACCAGCTCTTCAGCAAGTTCTTTATCTAATTCGCTATCAACCTTACCTGTAAGTACAACCTTGCCATTCGTTACATCAGTGTTGATGTCAAAGTTGTTAAGGTTTGTGTTCATAAGAAGCACAGTTTCTGCCTTACCATCAATCCAAGCATCTTTACTTTCATTTTCCCAGCTGCTTGCCTGAGCTGACATGCTAGTTGCACCAATTACTAAAGCGGCAATCATAGATTTGTTAAAAGTGTTCATAATCTTTCTCCTTTTGATTAAAGACAGATTAAGTAATGCGACTATGATGCCAACTATTTATATCTTAATTTTCAATTAGTTAAACATTGATTCAGCGACTGTTTATATTTATTTCGGTAAAGATTTACAAGCTGATCGGTAATAAGTTCACGATGTTGCAAAAATAGCTACTTAGTTGCGAATTTTATTAATCTGTGGTTAATTTAACGAAATTGATTATTAGCCATAAAAATTAACCTTTTGATTTATATGGAAATAAAATTTGGCCTAAGCCTTGCTTCATGAATAATAACTATAAAATCACAACAGGGAACTACCATGGCCGTTAAACTTGAAGACCGCCCAATTGATCAAGTAAGAGAAGAAGTAATCGATCAACTCATTTATAACTATAGTCATGCTGTTATTTCAGCTGAAGCATTTGAACGCCGACTAGATCAAGCAATGGCGGCCACCAGCAACGAAGTTCTGGTAGAGCTTGTTGCTGACTTAGAACTAAAAGCTGACATTGACTACAAATCGCATAAGCATGCTCAATTTAAGCCTCATTATAGTCACAGCAGCGAGAACGAAAGCCTACACCTTCGTAGTATTCTTGGTTCAAATGAGCGCAGCGGCCAATGGGTGGTACCAAAAGAAATTCACCTGACAAACTGTTTAGGCTCTATCGAACTCGACTTTAGCGAAGCGATCTTCCAGCATCAGCATGTCACTATATATGTAAACTGTATTTTAGGTAACGACGAAATCTACGTACCAGAACATGTCAATGTGGTATCCAAACTGTTTAGTGTAATAGGCAGTGTTGAGAACAAGTCAGTCGCTCTAAACAAAGGTCAAGGTCCAACCATCACCATTGAAGGTAACGTATGGCTAGGCTCAGTCGAGATTTCAGTTAAACGCACTATGAAAGAAAAGTTCATTAGCTTTGCTAACAGCCTAAAAGCCAGTTGGAAAGAAATGAATAAGATGCAATAAAAAAGTCTACTCTTATAAAGCTATTATGTGTGGTAAGGGGTTTGTTCATTTAAACAATACTGACGTCTGAGAGAGCTATAAATACAAAAAACCCAGCCGAAGCTGGGTTTTTGGTATTCTGATAAACGTAAATATTAACGTTTTGAGAATTGTGGACGCTTACGTGCTTTCTTAAGACCCACTTTCTTACGCTCAACTTTACGTGCATCACGTGTAACGAAACCTGCTTTACGAAGTGTAGGACGTAGAGACTCGTCAAACTCCATAAGTGCACGAGTGATACCGTGACGGATAGCACCAGCTTGACCAGTAGTACCACCACCTGAAACAGTGATGTGTAGGTCAAACTTTTCAGTCATTTCTACGTGCTCTAATGCTTGACGAACAACCATGCGAGCAGTCTCACGACCGAAGTACTCTTCTAGAGAGCGCTTGTTGATTACGATGTTACCAGTGCCTGGGCGTAAGAATACGCGAGCACTTGAACTTTTACGACGACCTGTACCGTAGTATTGATTTGCCATGATAGTGCTCCTTAAATGTCTAGAACCTGAGGCTGTTGTGCAGCATGGTTGTGCTCAGTACCCGCGTAAACTTTAAGTTTACGGTACATAGCGCGGCCTAAAGGACCACGTGGCAACATGCCTTTAACAGCTTTTTCGATAATCATTTCAGGCTTTGCAGCTTGAAGCTTGTCGAAAGTAGTAGACTTAAGACCACCTGGGAAACCAGTATGAGCGTAGTACATTTTGTCTTTTGCTTTATTACCAGTAACAGTAACTTTCTCTGCGTTGATAACGATGATGTAATCACCAGTATCTACGTGAGGAGTGTACTCAGCTTTATGCTTACCGCGTAGGCGATGAGCGATTTCAGTAGCGATGCGACCTAAAGTTTTACCTTCAGCGTCAACTACGTACCAGTCACGTTTTACTGTTTCTGGCTTAGCAACAAACGTTTTCATTTATTAAAATCCAATGTTTTTTAATTAAAACCACAGGTAATTATTATTAATTACCGCTCTAAGTTGAATGCTTTAACCCCTTCGAGTTGAAGACTTTAAACCAAAAATTAGAGGCTAAACTAATAATTGGTAATAGAACGCAACGTGGCAGACGCGGGAGTATACCAGCACTCAAACCACATTGCTAGATGATGGTTGTTTTTTATTCGAGAAAATCAGCTAATAAGTGCGCGCGAAATAAATTTCACGCCTACATCAATCGTAGGCGTCACGCTTGCTTGACGCGCCTTACATTCAACACCGTTCGGCTAAAGACTGACGGCTCTTCTAAGCTAAGTGTTCTTTTGCTAAATACTCTAGCGATTGCATTTCTTGTAATCGACTAATACAACGCTTAAATTCAAAGTTTAAGTTACCTTCACTATATAGCTCAGTAATTGGCTTTTCTGCAGAGATAATCAAGGTGACATGACGTTCGTAGAATTCATCCACTAATGCGATAAAACGACGTGCCGCATCATCATTAGCTTGACCTAGCGATTTTACATTAGACAAAATCACCGTGTTATAGAGTCGACTGATTTCCATGTAATCAACTTGACTACGAGCTGTTTCGCACAGCTCGCTAAAATCAAACATGGCAATACAGTCTGATACTTTACGGGTTTTGATCATGCGCCCTTCAATTTCAATTGCCTTGTCGAGCACCCCCGGCTCAGGTGACAACTTATCGAAGTATTCAAATAAATTATCGTCAGCTTGTTTATCAAGCGGGCTATGGAAAATCTCAGCCTGTTCAAGTGTACGCAATCGATAATCAACACCCGAATCAACATTAACGATTTCTGTATTAGCTTTTACCAGCTCAATTGCAGGTAAGAAACGTGCGCGCTGTAAACCGTTACGATACAGCTCATCTGGCACTATATTAGATGTAGCAACGAGCACAATGCCACGTTCAAATAATGCTTCCATCAAGCCACCAAGCAGCATTGCGTCAGTGATGTCTTGAACAAAAAATTCATCAAAACAGATAATGTCTGTTTCTGATTTAAAAATATCAGCTACAACATTTAATGGGTTGCTGGTGTTCTTTAATTTTTTAAGCTCATCATGTACTCGATGCATAAAACGATGAAAGTGCACACGCATTTTACGATCAGTAGGTAAAGCTTCATAGAAAGTATCAACTAAATAGGTCTTACCTCTACCAACTCCCCCCCAAAAATAAAGCCCTTTTATACTCGGCGTGCTATCTTTAGAGAATAGTTTGGCAAACCATCCCTTCGCGGCGGGTTTGTCTGCCGTAAGGTCATCATAGAGTCTTTGTAAGTGACGCACTGCATTTTCTTGTGCTGCATCATGTACAAAGTCTTCACGTTGTAAATCTTGTTGGTATTTCTGCCATGGAGTCATAGGTCGTTACAATAAAACACTGTTAAATTTGCGTAGTATATTAACACGCATCGTATCTCAGGGTATATTAGCCCGCAGTATGATTTCACAATCAAATTAAGCATATTTTAATAATGATTGGACTATAAATGCTTTTAATACCAACGCGCTTAATTAAGAATTATTGCAAATTGGTATGATGCATCTGTTTTTGTTATTTTTTCCCAAAGGGGTAGATTTATGGGCACAATTACCTGGATTGGTATTCTAATCATCGTTGCAATTTCAGCATTTTTCATTGGTGCTTTTGTAACTAAAAAACAATTTAAGCAAGACGAACTAGAACAACAAGTTGAGCAAGCTAACAATGCCCTTGAGCAATACCGCCAAGATGTGGCTGATCACCTAGCTAGCACTGGTAAGCTAGTTTCTAAAATGAAAGATAACTACGACCAGTTGCTAAACCATGTAGAAGAAACAAATAACTTGTTACTGGCTGATAAAAAACAGCATCCAAATGAGCCGTTCTTTTCTAAAGAAACCACGGAGCAATTACAAAACTCATTACAAGACCGCAGAGGCGATCGCTCAAGTGCTGAAGCTCAGCCAGCTGACTATGTTGTTGGTGAAACAGGCTTGTTCACTGGTTCAGAGAAAGTTTCAGAACATTCTAAAGCCTCTTGATGAACTTTTTTTTGACCCCATAGTCTTTAGATATAACAGCTTTATATCTAAACCAAGAAAAGGGCTGCTTATGCAGCCCTTTTTAGTTTTTGCTTTATCTCTGAAGTGGAGTAAACCCAGACTATGAAAATGAAATTATCTGTTATCAGTGCTGCTATTTTATCTTCTAGCTTATTATTAAGCCCTACTATTTCAATGGCAAAGCTTCCTGTTGCTGTAGATGGACAACAATTGCCAACCCTAGCACCTATGCTTGAGCAAATCACACCTGGCGTAGTCAGTATTCAAGTGTCAGGTTCAAAAGAAGTCCGCCGCCGTGCGACACCATTTGATGATTTTTTTGGTGTACCTCGTGGCGGCAGTCAAAAGCGTGAGTTTAGTGGCCTAGGCTCAGGTGTGATCATTGATGCAAAAGAAGGTTACGTGGTAACCAATAACCATGTTATCGAAGATGCCGAAAAAATGGTGGTGACCTTAGAAGATGGCCGCGAATATGAAGCAACTAAAATCGGTAGTGACAAAGAATCAGATATTGCCTTATTGCAAATTGATGCAGAGGATTTAACAGCACTTAAGATTGCTGATTCAGATAAGTTACGTGTAGGTGATTTTGCAGTTGCCATTGGTAACCCATTTGGTTTAAGTCACACAGTAACATCAGGTATCGTCAGTGCCCTTGGCCGTAGCGGTTTAAATATAGAAGGTTATGAAGACTTTATTCAAACCGATGCTGCTATCAACCAAGGTAACTCTGGCGGCGCGTTAGTTAACCTCAATGGTGAGCTGATTGGTATCAACACCGCTATCTTAGGCGCATCTGGCGGTAATGTGGGGATTGGTTTTGCGATTCCATCGACCATGATGAAAAACCTTGTTGACCAAATTATCGAGCACGGCGAAGTGCGTCGTGGCTCATTAGGTATTTCGGGTCGCCCACTTGATGCAGGCCTTGCTAAAGCACAACAACTCGACGTCAAACAAGGCGCCTACGTTATGCAAGTAATGGATGATACCGCAGCAAGTAAAGCTGGTATCAAAGCCGGTGATGTAATTATTAGCGTTGATGGGACTGAAATTAGCGGTTTCCATGAACTACGCAGTAAAATAGCCACTCTTGGTGAAGGCAAAAAAGTTAAGCTTGGCATTTACCGAGATGGCAAAGTCAAAACGGTTAATGTCACCCTAGATGGTGCATCAGCGATCACAGCCGCTGGCGAAGAAACACATCCAGCATTCCAAGGGGCAACTTTAGAAAATACCCAGAAGAGTGATGGTAAAGGTGTTGAAGTTACAGGCGTACAAGCACGCTCTCCTGCGGCACGTGTCGGCCTTGAAGAAGGTGACGTAATTATGCAAGTTAACCGTCAACGCGTAGAAACAATCCGTGACATGAATAAAATCATCGAAAATACCAAAGGTAACATCGTACTAGGTGTTAAACGAGGTAGAGAGCTTATTTTCGTATTAATTCAGTAAACCTAGTTGATAAATCATGAAAAAATAACAGCGGTGCTTGCCGCTGTTATTTTTTTTGTGCCATCATTAAGGGATTGCTCACTGATAATAAGAATACTGTGCTAAAACTTTTTAAATTTATCCTTCCCCCGCTTTTCACTGGTTTAGGCATTGCCTTTTTAGTGGTGTTATTTAGCCCAAGTCTTCGTAGCACGTTGTTACCTGACATGAATTTACCAGTAGCAATGTCATCAGAACACATGAGCTTTGCTGATGCGGTACAAAAAGCAGCTCCATCTGTGGTCACTATTTTTTCAGAAAGTATTTCGAATCAACCTCGCTATAAACGACAAAATACAGTTCAAGCTCTAGGCTCTGGCGTGATCATGACCCAAGATGGCTATATTTTGACTAACTACCATGTAATAAAAAATGCCGACCTAATTATAGTCACACTCTCTGATGGCCGTCGTTTTTATGATGTACAAGTGATTGGCTTTGATACGCAAACAGATTTAGCACTGTTAAAAATCAGCGCCGAGCACTTACCGAAAATCCCGGTGAACGATAAATTTAAACCGCGTGTTGGTGATGTAGTATTAGCGATTGGTAACCCGCTTAATTTAGGCCAAACGATTACCCAAGGTATTATAAGTGCCACAGGCAAACAGAACTTAATCGATAGCCCTTACAGTAGTCTATTACAGATGGATGCAGCGATTAACGTAGGCAACTCAGGTGGCGCGTTAGTCAACTCACGGGGTGATTTAGTAGGTATCACGTCGGCGCAGTTTAAAACTCACGAGAACCTCGATATTCAAGGTATTTTCTTTGCAGTACCTTACTCTATTGCCAAAGATGTTATGGATAAGCTGATCAAACATGGTCGTGTAGTACGTGGTTATTTAGGATTTAGTGGCACAGGTATCGATAGTACAGGTAAGGATGTAAGCGACAATTTTACACCCGTTGCGGGGATGCGCATTTCTCAACTTGATCCATTTGGCCCAGCTTGGAAAGCAGGCATTAGAGAAACGGATATTGTTATTAAAATTGGTGGTATTCCTGTAGCAAATCCACAACAAGTACTTGAGAAACTTGCCAACACAGAACCTGGTAAAGAGCTTGAATTTGAAATTTACCGCGATGGTAAAATTTTAAAAGTAATGGTGACCGTAGCAGAGCTCGAAGACGAGCAATAATACCAATTCGCTTAATAAAGTGGTCTATTTTGAGGCAATAAAACCTCGTTGATAACAAGGCAAAAGTTTCGTTATTTAGTTGTTCTAAATCAGAAATTTTTAACGCAGGTAGCGACAGGTTTAATCCCTCAAAATGATTAAGCATTATTGCGGATTGGTATAATTACAGAGACATACAGATATAAAAAAGGCCTAACATTCGTTAGGCCTTTTTTATAAGTATTTAGCGATTAGCTAGAACGACGTTTAATGTTTGCACCCAGTGCACTCAACTTGTCTTCGATACGCTGATAGCCACGATCTACGTGATAAATACGGTCAACAATGGTCTCACCTTGAGCAACGATACCGGTAAGGATGAGACTTGCAGAAGCTCGTAAATCAGTTGCCATTACTTGCGCGCCAGATAGGCTTTCGGTATCACCACAAATTGCCGTATTACCTTCCAAGCGGATATTTGCGCCCATACGCTGTAATTCAGGCACGTGCATAAAACGGTTTTCGAAAATCGTTTCTGTGATTGTTGCACTGCCCTTAGCCACCACATTCAAGGCTGTAAATTGCGCTTGCATATCGGTAGGGAAACCAGGGTGTGGCATGGTCTTAATGTTCACCGCTTTTAATTCACGGCCACGCATATCAAGATAAATGCTGTTATCAGTCACTTCAACCAAGGCATTGGTAGCACGCAGCTTTTCAATCACAGGATCAAGGCTATGGTGATCAGTGTTTTTACAAAGCACTTCACCGCCAGCCATTGCCGCCGCGACCAAAAAGGTGCCTGTTTCAATGCGATCGGGAAGAATGCTGTATTCACAGCCCGATAGTGATTCGACACCTTCAATTTCGATGCGGCTTGTGCCTGCCCCGTTGATCTTCGCCCCCATCGCAATTAAGCAATTTGCCAGATCAGTTATTTCAGGTTCACGGGCTGCATTTTCAAGTACAGTTTTACCATCAGCCAGCGTAGCTGCCATTAGTAAGTTCTCTGTTGCGCCAACACTGACCATCTCCATAAAGATTTCAGCACCTTTTAAGCGTCCATCCACCTTGGCATTAATGTAGCCATTTTCGACCTTAATGATAGCGCCCATGCGCTCAAGGCCTTGAATATGGATATCAACCGGACGGGCACCAATCGCACAGCCACCAGGCAGTGAAACCTGCGCTTCACCAAAACGAGCAACCAAAGGGCCTAATGCTAACACTGAAGCACGCATCTGCTTAACCAGCTCATACGGAGCAAGGGTTTTATCAACCGTCGCGCCATCAATGATTAGCTTATCTTGTTGCCACTCAACATTGGCGCCCAGCGTTTTTAATAAGGCTTCTGTGGTGCCGATATCGCGTAAACGAGGAACATTACTAAAAGTACTTTTACCCTGTCCTAAAAGTGCAGCAAAAAGAATTGGAAGAGCGGCGTTTTTCGCGCCCGAAATAGTGACTTCACCTGCCAGCGAGGTGCCACCTTGAATAACAAATTGATCCATGAGGAGGCCCTGCGACTATTGAGGTAAAATGAATTTTTGTTCGCGTTTCCATTCAGTCGGTGTAAACGCTTTGATAGATACAGCGTGGATTGTACCGTCTGAGATTGTTGACATTAACGGAGCATAAACCAACTGCTGCTTCTTCACGCGAGATAAGCCATCAAAACACTCACCAACAGCAATCACTTCGTAGTGGCTACCATTTGCTTTAACAATCACTTCATCTAGTTTTAGTTCGTCGCGTAATAACGTTTCGACTTGGCTTGTTTCCATAAATCTCACTCAAATAGGTTTGTGACCTGACCCAACTGCATCAAGTTTTGCAATTGTTCAGGGCTATTTTGCAGTTCAAGGTGAATACCTTGCTGCTTTAATTCTGCGAAAGAGTGAATTAACCAAGCTAAGCCCGCCGTGTCAACCCTAGATAACCCAGAAAGGTCAAAATACCATGTTTTATGGCTAGAATCTGGCTTGACGTTCAGAAGGCGTTCACGGCCAATTGAATTTCGAGTCAGTTCACCACTGACTCGAAACTGGTTATCTTCAAGTTGAGTAATCTCGACTTTACTCATCGCCACCATTACCTCTAAATTGCACTGGCAGTTGGCTCTTCTGCTCAAGTAAGTCACTAACATAATCTAGACCATGTTGGCGTAAAATACCTTGTAATTCACTTTGTTTAGCATCAAGCAAACTAATACCTTCTGCAATCATATCGTACGCGCCCCAGTCACCACTGCGGTCTTCACGTACTTTAAAGTCGATTCTGATATCAGGTTTACCGGCTTCAACAATTTTGGTTTTAACGACCACCACGTCTTTACCCTTAAATGGTTGTGCCGGAGCAAACTCAACACTTTGGTTAGTGTATTGAGTAAACACGCCAGCGTAGGTGGCAATTAAATACTTTTGGAAAACGTCGATAAAGCGTTGTAGTTCCTTAATCGCTTTCGCTTTTTCATCTTTATCTTCGATTGCACGCACCTTCGACACATGATTACCAAGCACACGTAGTGCAGCATATTTATAATCAATGTAAGGCATCAACTCTTCTTCAACGATAACACGTAAATGCTCTTTGTTTTTTGCAATAATCGGTTGATCTTTAGTAATACGTGCAAAGGTATTATCAGACACCGTACGTACCATTTTATACGGGTCTTTTAAATCAACCGCAGGCTCAGCAGCATGTGTGTTAAGTGAAAACAACACACCAATACACAATAAAAACTTCTTAAACATAATTACTCACCACCTTGGTTGAATAAGAACTGACCAATTAACTCTTCTAAAACAAGCGCTGATTTTGTATCAGTAATGTAATCACCATCTGAAAGCGCTTTGCTTTCAACACCAAATAAATCATCTAAATCTGAATCATGCTCACTTGCAGTTACATCCTCACCCATACAGCGTTGCTCAGCAGACTCAGCTGCAATAACAGGATTAATGCCTAAGTACTGCTCACCTAAAATACCTGATGTTAAAATTGAGATAGATGTTGTGTCTGAAAATTTACATAAATAATTTGCATCAATCGCCATGTTAACGACTGGCACAAACTCTTTCGGGTGAATGAAAATAGACTCAACTCGACCAACAACAACACCACCTACTTTAATAGGTGCTCTGGCCTTTAAAGAGCCAATGTTTTCAAACTTTGCATTTAGTTGGTAAGTTTCACCGCTACCACTAATACCAGCATTGGCAACTTTCAATGCTAGTAATGCAAATGCAGCGATACCAAGGGCTACAAAAAAGCCAACTAAAATTTCTAATTTCCGTGAATTCATCTTTATACCCTAATTAGCTGGTAAACATTACCGCGGTTAAAATAAAGTCAAAACCTAATACTGCCAGTGACGAGTGCACTACGGTCTCTGTTGTCGCTTTACTGATACCTTCAGAAGTCGGAACACAGTCATAGCCTTTGTAAAGAGCGATCCAAGTCACAATCATGGCGAATACAAAACTTTTAATTATGCCGTTAACAATATCTTGTTGGAACGACACTTGTGCTTGCATAATTGACCAGAAGCTACCCGAGTCAACACCTAGCCAATCAACACCAACTAAGTGAGCACCAATAATAGCAACTGCCGAAAAAATCAGCGCAAGCAATGGCATACTAATAAAACCAGCCCAAAAACGCGGCGCAATAATACGCTTAAGTGGGTCGATTGCCATCATTTCTAGACTTGATAATTGCTCAGTGGCTTTCATTAAACCTATTTCAGCAGTAAGCGCACTACCCGCCCGCCCTGCAAACAGTAACGCTGTTACTACGGGACCTAATTCGCGTAACAAACTTAATGCCACTAAAGGCCCTAAGCTATCTTCTGCACCATAACCTACTAGAACGGTATAACCCTGCAGAGCGAGCACCATCCCGATGAATAGGCCTGATACCATGATGATTAAAAGAGATTGCGAGCCCACCATATATAATTGGCGAACAAGTAAAGGCGTGCCTTTTTTGAAGTTAGGCATATTCACTAATGCGCCAAACAACATTTGTGTTGAACGACCAAGAGCAGCAAACCGGCCTAGCGTTTTGTGACCTAACTTCTGAAATAGATCAAGCATTGTGCACTCCCAATAACTCTTTATCATAAGCAGGAGCTGGATAATGGAACGGCACAGGCCCATCAGACAAGCCGTTTAAAAACTGCTGCACTAGCTCAGATTGATGATTTTGCATTTGTTCAGGTGAACCTTCTCCTATCACCCCCTGATCAGCGATGATGATAACGTGATCAGCAATGCTCAAAACCTCAGTCACATCATGAGTTACTATAAGTGATGATAAACCTAACACCTCATTGAGTGATTTAATTAGCTTTACTAACACCCCCATTGAGATAGGGTCTTGGCCAGCAAAAGGTTCATCGTACATAATCAGTTCAGGGTCCAGAGCAATAGAACGCGCAAGGGCTGCACGGCGAGCCATACCACCAGAAAGCTCAGACGGCATTAAATCTTGTGCACCACGTAAACCGACGGCTTGTAATTTCATTAAAACGACAAGACGAATTAAATCTTCGCTAAGTTGAGTATGTTCGCGCAAAGGAAAGGCGATATTGTCAAATACTGACATATCGGTAAATAAGGCACCGCTTTGGAACAGCATACTCATTTTGGTACGGGCAGCATAAAGTTCCTTGCGAGTCATGCCAGGAATACTGTTGCCTTCAAATAAAATGTCACCAGAATCAGGCTTAAGCTGACCGCCAATTAAGCGTAACATGGTGGTTTTACCAATGCCGCTCGGTCCCATGATAGCGGTTATCTTGCCTTTCGGAATGTTAAAACTCATATTTTTATATATGATTCTATCGCCCCGTGAAAAGGTTACATCCTTGATTTCTACTATTGATTGCGACAAGTCGCTCTCCATAACTTTTTTCACTAGTTTTGCCATTTTAAGGGTTTTTTAGTCAATATGGAAAAAACAAATCGTAAAATTTTGTAATATTTCCTATCAATAAATTCTAAAGCTAGCTGCAAAGAACTTAATCACACCTGAAATTTAGATTCCTCGCCCAGCACGCTTTATGCTTGCCAGCTCATTCTTTTACTTATACTTTCAGTTTCGCTTTTGTTACTATTTGCAGTCATCTGTATAAGTAATGTTGGCGTATCACAATGGTGACTTCTTTTGTCATTTTAATTATTGGTTTTGCTGCACTCGTTTGGAGTGCCGATCGGTTTGTTTATGGGGCGGCTGCACTCGCAAAAAACATGGGGATCCCCACCCTAATCATTGGTTTAACCGTAGTAGCTATGGGCTCATCTGCGCCTGAAATGATGGTATCAGCATCAGCAGCTCTAGCTGATAAAACAGATACTGCAGTAGGTAATGCGGTTGGTTCTAACATCACCAATATCTTACTTGTACTTGGTGTTACTGCTTTATTGCGTCCTCTTTCAGTATCATCTTTGACGCTTAAACGCGAAATGCCACTCGTACTGTTAATCTCTGTAGCAGCTTGGTATGTGTTTTCAGATAACTATTTTTCATTCACTGAGGGCATTGCATTGATGGTTGCCTTTGCTGTATTCATTGGTGGCTTAGTGATCGTCTCACTGCGCGCGAAAAACCAAGATGATCCTTTTGTCAGTGAAGCATGTGAAGATGTCCCGAACGACGTGAGCACAAAATCAGCCGTATTTTGGTTAGTCATCGGCATGATTTTATTACCTATTAGCTCGCATTTTTTAGTTGGGTCGGCGGTTGATATTGCAAAATATTTTGGTTTATCTGATCTCGTTATTGGCTTAACCATCATTGCCATTGGTACCAGCTTACCTGAGCTAGCAGCCTGTATTGCTGGGGTTTTAAAAAACGAAGACGATTTAGCACTGGGTAATATCGTTGGCTCAAATATCTTCAATTTACTCGCTGTATTACCACTTGCGGGCATTATCAACCCTTCAATTATTGACCCTTCTGCGGCAAACCGCGATGCACTTATTATGATTGCAGCAACCGTTGTATTGATGGCCATGTCATTGAACTTTAAAGGTGCTCGTCGTATCAATAGAGTAGAAGGTGGCTTCTTGTTAGTCGCATTTATTGCATATCAGGGCTATATTTTTAGCCAAATAGGATAATC
Organism: Pseudoalteromonas apostichopi; assembly: GCF_030297135.1. Taxonomy (NCBI): domain Bacteria; kingdom Pseudomonadati; phylum Pseudomonadota; class Gammaproteobacteria; order Alteromonadales; family Pseudoalteromonadaceae; genus Pseudoalteromonas; species Pseudoalteromonas apostichopi. The sequence continues at coordinate 2,178,027 of NZ_AP028065.1, read as the reverse complement.
AATGACACAACAAAGCTTTATCGCGCAAGGTAAGCGCGTACTCGAAATTGAAGCACAAGCCTTACAAGAAATTGAGCAATATATAAATCAAGATTTCGATAAGGCTTGTCAATTAATGTTCCAGTGTACAGGCCGTATCATTGTTATCGGTATGGGCAAGTCAGGCCACGTTGGTAATAAAATTGCGGCGACCCTTGCAAGTACTGGTACACCCGCATTTTTTGTTCACCCTGGTGAAGCAAGCCACGGTGATTTAGGCATGATCACTCATGATGATGTAGTGATGTGTATTTCTAACTCTGGTGAGACCAGCGAAGTACTAAGCATAATTCCTGTTATTAAGCGCATTGGCGCAAAGATGATTTCACTAACAGGCAATCCAGATTCAACCATGGCAAAGCTATCTGATGTCCATGTTTGCATTAAAGTAAGTAAAGAAGCATGCCCGTTAGGCCTAGCACCAACTGCTAGTACAACAGCAACATTAGTTATGGGCGATGCAATAGCCGTTGCGTTACTTGAAACGCGTGGTTTTACAGCTGACGATTTTGCACTTTCGCATCCTGGTGGCAGTCTAGGTAAACGTTTATTACTAACATTAGATGATGTTATGCACGCAGGCGATGCCACCCCAATCGTTAACGAAACGCAAAGCATTAAAGATGCGTTAATTGAAATGTCAGCCAAGGGCCTTGGTATGACTGCGGTAATAGGTGCAGACAAAAAGTTAGCCGGATTATTCACCGATGGTGATTTACGCCGTATTTTAGAGCAGCGCATTGATATCCATAGTACTGCTATTAGTCAAGTGATGACTCGTTCATGTACTACTGCGCGCCCTGACATGCTTGCAGCTGAGGCATTGAACATTATGGAACGTAAACGTATCAATGGTTTAATTGTGGTAGATCATAGTAATACGCCTATTGGTGCCCTTAATATGCAAGACCTATTAAAAGCAGGAGTTCTTTAAGCAATGACATTCGCCGAGCTTTACCAGCCTCTTAGCCCTGATGTGAGTCAGCGCGCACAAAAAGTAAAATTGCTAATCTGCGATATTGATGGTGTTTTTTCTGATGGCCGAATTTATTTAGGCAATGATGGCGAAGAACTTAAAGCATTCAATACAAAAGATGGCTTTGGTATTAAAGCGCTCATAAATAGTGGTTTTGAAGTGGCAGTCATTACTGGCCGCCATTCACAAATAGTTCAGCAGCGAATGACTAGCCTAACAGTTCAGCACATTTATCAGGGACAAGAAGATAAGCTAATTGCTTATCAAGAGTTAAAGGATAAACTGGGGCTAACTGATGAGCAAATTGCCTATATTGGTGATGATGGTCCAGACTTACCAGTAATGGAAAAAGTAGGGTTTGCTGTTGCTGTTAACGACGCACACCCACTAATTAAAAAGCTGGCTCATTACACCACATTATTACCAGGTGGCTTTGGAGCCGTGCGTGAATTAACTGATTTACTGATGTTAGAAAACGGTAAGCCGTTAACTAGCGATGGAACCAGCGCATGAATATAGCCCGTATTTTACTGAGTGTTGTTTTTGTTTGTTGCATGGTGTGGTTGTGGTATCCGTACTTTAATCAATCAGCAGACACAATAACTAGTGAAGACGAGATCATTGCAACGCCTGATTACACTGCGGTGGCGTTAAAGCAAACTGCTTATGACGAGCAAGGAAAAATCAGTCATAAAGTAGCTGCGGCTAAAATGGAGTTGTATCAACAATTAGGGTTTACCTTTTTTGAGCAACCTGTATTTACTATTTATGGCGACCAGCAGGTTTGGCAAGTAAAAGCCAAAGAAGCCACTTTATACGAAAATGATCAGCTGATTTTTGAAGGGGATGTAGTTGCTAAAAACTTAACCCATAACGGTATGATCGAAGATATAAAAGCAGAAAACATTAATGTCGACATTAATAAAATGACCATGTTTTCAAAGCAACCTGTAACACTAACAGGACCGAATTTAAAGATTACCGGTAAAGGCTTAAAAGCCGATTTAAAAACCGAAATTGTTGAGTTAACTAACCATACACGAACCATATACTATGACCAATAAACTGAAGAAATTACTCCTGATCCCAAGCTTATTGATTGCGTTTTCCGGCACCGCTGCCGAGCAAACTGGCGCACAAATTAGCATTAGCTCAGATCGCCAAGTTGGTAAACTAAAAGATGGCGTTGGCATATTTGAAGGTAACGTAGAGATCGTGCATGGTAATCGTCGTATTACAGCAGAACGTCTTGAAGCACACGGCGGTGATACCGAAGGTACAGTAGAGCTAATTATTGCAACAGGCAAACCAGCTTACTTCGAAGAAAAACAAACGGATGGTTCCGTAATGAGCGCCAGTGCTGAAGAAGTTCGTTATGATGTTGCGAAACGCTTCTTAACCTTAAACGGTGAAGCTGAAGTTACCCAAGCTGGTCAAAAAGTAACAGCGAAAAGCATTACCTATGATATGGCTCAGCAGCTTATCAGTGCTGAAAAAGACGAAAACTCATCAGATCGTGTACACACTATTTTAGTACCTGTTGAAAATAAAAAAGACAATAAAGGCCAACCATGAGCACATTAAAAGCAGAGCTTTTAGCTAAGAGCTACAAAGGCCGCCAAGTGGTTAAAAATGTCGGTCTGGAAGTTGAAGCTGGCAGTATTGTTGGCTTGCTTGGCCCAAATGGTGCTGGTAAAACCACGACTTTTTACATGATTGTAGGCCTAGTTCCGAGCGACAAAGGTAAAATTAGCATCGATGATAACGATATTACCCTTTTGCCAATGCACAGCCGTGCGAGGTTGGGTATTGGTTATCTACCGCAAGAATCTTCGATTTTTCGAAAGTTAACAGTTTACCAAAACTTGATGGCTATTTTAGAGACTCGTAAAGATCTAAATAAAACCACGCGGGAAGAAACTCTAAATAGCTTATTAGATGAATTTAGCATCCAACACATCCGTGATAGTCAAGGTATGGCGCTATCTGGTGGTGAACGTCGCCGCGTTGAAATTGCTCGCGCATTAGCCGCTAATCCTAAATTTATCCTTTTAGATGAGCCTTTTGCTGGTGTTGATCCAATTTCAGTGTTAGATATAAAGAAAATTATTGAGCACCTAAAAAATCGTGGTATTGGTGTACTAATTACTGACCATAATGTTCGAGAAACCCTTGATGTTTGTGAAAAAGCCTACATTGTTTCTCATGGGGAGCTAATTGCATCAGGCACACCTGAGCACGTATTAGCTGACCAAACTGTACGCGATGTTTATCTAGGCGAGCAATTTAGGCTGTAACCATTACGCCACCGACTAGAGCATCTGCTAGACTTATAACAATGACAATAAATCGATAATAACTTAACTGTCTTTGCACAGTTATCGATAACTTAAAAAAAGGATTGTTAGGGATACATGAGGCAATCATTACAGCTGCGCATGGGCCAGCAACTTACAATGACTCCACAACTGCAACAAGCTATTCGTTTGTTGCAGCTCAGTACATTGGATCTCCAACAAGAAATTCAAGAGGCGCTAGATAGTAACCCTTTACTTGAAGTGGAAGAAGCGGATTACAACGAAGAAAGCATCGGCAAAAATGAGCAAAAAGCTGAATCTGACGATGTGCAAGTCAGCGCTTCTGCAGACGAAGCACCTAGCGAATATGAACAAGAAAGCAGTGATGCTCTAAATAAAGACACTGTAAGTGACGATTTAGCCATGGATGTTACATGGGATGAGTACATGAGTGCCGCTCCATCAACATCATCAGGGCCAATGCCAGAAGATGAATCTATTTATCAAGGTGCATCGACCGAAACCCTTCACGAATACCTTATGTGGCAATTACAGCTCACTCCCTTTAGTCCGACTGATGAAGCGATTGCTGTGGCAATTGTTGAGGCTATCGATGACTCTGGTATTTTAACGGTAAGCTGTGAAGATATCGTCGAGAGCTTTAATCAAAATAGTGATGAAGAAGAAATCGAACTTGATGAAGTCGAAGCGGTCCTAAAGAGAATTCAATTGTTTGATCCTGTCGGTATTGGGGCGCGTAGTTTACAGGAATGCCTGTGTATTCAACTTCGCCAATTCGATGCAAACACGCCATATTTAGCTGAAACTAAAATGGTTTTATCTGAGCATATCGAATTATTAGCGAGTCGCGACTATCGAACTTTGATGAAAAAGACTAAGCTTAAAGAAAATGAGCTTAAAGAAGTAATGACGCTAATTCACAGCTTAAACCCTAAGCCTGCGGATAGCATAGTACGCGAAGAGTCTGAGTACGTCATACCTGATGTATCAGTGAAAAAAGTAAAAGGTCGCTGGGTGGTTGAGTTAAACCCAGATAGTATGCCAAAGATTAGAGTGAACAGCCAATATGCGGCTATGTCTCGCTCTGTTAAATCAAGTAGCGACAGCCAATTTATTCGCTCTCACTTACAAGAAGCAAAGTGGTTTATTAAGAGCTTAGAAAGCCGTAACGATACACTATTAAAAGTGACCAACTGTATCGTTCAACAACAACAAGCTTTCTTTGAGCATGGCCCAGAAGCAATGAAGCCGATGGTGCTAAATGATGTTGCTGAAATGGTCGAAATGCATGAATCGACGATTTCACGAGTAACAACGCAAAAATATATGCATACCCCTAGGGGTATTTTTGAGTTGAAATATTTCTTCTCAAGCCATGTCAGCACTGAAAATGGTGGTGAGTGTTCTTCAACAGCAATACGCGCTTTAATCAAGAAGTTAGTCGCTGCAGAAAACTCGGCTAAACCATTGAGTGATAGCAAAATTGCAGATATATTGGCTGAGCAAGGAATTAAAGTAGCTAGACGTACAATTGCAAAATATCGTGAGTCTCTAGCAATACCTCCGTCTAATCAGCGTAAGAGTTTGATTTAGACGTTTTACATAGAAGGAAAAATGCTTATGCAACTAAATTTAACTGGTCGTCATGTAGAAATCACTGATTCATTAAGAGACTATGTAAACACCAAGTTTGCGAAACTAGAAAGGCATTTTGACCATATTAATAATGTTCATGTCATTCTAGATGTAGAAAAATTAAGCCAAAAAGCAGAAGCAACTTTACATGTAAACGGAGGCGAATTGTTCGCTTCTACAGAACATCAAGATATGTACGCAGCCATTGACTCGTTGATCGATAAGCTTGATCGCCAAGTCATTAAACACAAAGAGAAATTAGCTCGACATTAAATTATGAAACTAAGTTCACTTACTAATCAGGACTGCAGCAAAGCTGCGGTCCTTTTTAATAGCAAAAAAAGAATTCTTGAATATATCAGCGAACTGGCTCACCAGCAGCTTCCTCATTTATCTCAACAAGATATCCTAAATGCTTTACTCAACCGAGAGAAGCTAGGTAGCACCGGTATTGGCCGAGGTATTGCTATTCCACATGGCCGAATGAGTGGCGCCGATGAACCTCAGGCGTTTGTCATAGTGAGTGAATCCCCAATCAATTTTGATGCAATTGATAATCGCCCTGTTGACATTTTCGTAGCACTCATCGTACCAGATGGTGACTCTCAGCTTCATCTAAAGACCTTATCAACAATTGCTGATAGACTTAAAGATAAAGAGTTTTGTAAACAGCTGCGTAGTGCTACTACCGATCAGCAACTGTTTCAGGTTATATCAGCAGAGGCATAAATGGAATTAATCATTATCAGCGGTCGCTCAGGCTCAGGTAAATCGGTCGCTTTACGAGTACTTGAAGACTTAGGTTATTATTGCGTTGATAATATTCCAGTCAATTTACTGCCTTCGCTCGTGCGTAGCGTATCAGATAACTACGATAAAATAGCGGTCAGTATTGATGTGCGTAACCTTCCAAAAGAGCAGCAAGAATTTAATGATATTCTTGAGTACCTTCCTGGTTTCGCAAATCCAACACTTTTTTACTTAGACAGTGATGACCAAACCCTGATAAAACGCTTTTCAGAGACTCGTCGTTTACACCCATTATCCATTGATTCTTTGCCACTTGATCTGGCTATTAAACAAGAAAAAGTCTTACTCGATGTGTTGATCACTCGTGCTGATTTTATGATTGATACCACAGATCTCAGTGTTCATCAGTTAGCAGAATCAATTCGCGAAAAGATTTTGGGTAAAAAGGATAAAAAACTGATTATCACTTTTATGTCTTTCGGCTTTAAACACGGTATTCCAAAAGAAGCTGATTACGTATTTGATGCACGTTTTTTACCTAACCCACACTGGGAACCTGATTTAAAGCCGCTAACGGGTCTAGATCAACCAGTAAAAGATTACTTAGCTAGCCACAGCATAGTGCAAAAGTTCACATGGCAAATTCAAACATTTGTACAAACATGGCTACCACATTTAGAGCGTAACAACCGAAGTTACCTTACCATTGCCATTGGTTGTACTGGTGGCCAACATCGCTCTGTTTATTTAGCGCAAACAATTGGTGAGAGTTTTGCTAAAAGCCATGACAATGTAAAAATTCGCCACCGTGAACAAGACATTTAATTAGGCACTATTATAATGCGCGCTGAAGATACCTTTTTAATTCAAAACAAACTCGGCTTACATGCTCGCGCAGCCACTGTTTTAGCCCAATTAGCACTACAATTTGATGCTAAAATTACGCTTTATCAAGACGATAAAGAAGCTGAAGGTGACAGCGTATTGGCGTTAATGCTACTTGAAAGCAGTCAAGGTAAAGAAGTTAGAGTCGTTTGTGAAGGCCCTGATGCTGATGCAGCATTAACTGCAATCGGTGAATTAATCGCACAGCGCTTTCACGAGCAAGAATAGCATTTGCTAAGCCTTCAAGATTTACGGTAAACTTAATTAGGATATTTGAAATTCCCTTTAAATATCCTACTTTTATATCGCTCGCTTTTCTAAGTTGCAAAACTCTTAATAAATTTATCACAGTGCGACGATATCTCTGCAAATACACCACAAAGCAACTATGCTGTATTTGCTCAGCCTATATAAACTTTTTTCAGTTGTAAGGACGCCAATGCCAGAAGCCTTTGAACAAGATTACCCACTACAACAACTCAAACAAGTGACCAAGTCACTCAATAGTGGTCAATTTGTTCAAGTGCGCGGTATGTTAGCCAAAACGGCGCCTTGTGATACAGCCCTTTTACTTGAGTCTTCTCCCCATAAAATTCGTCGTATGCTTTGGCAGCTGGTTGATCCAGATGTGCGTGGTGATGTTCTAGAAGAACTGTCTGAAGATGTACGTCTTGGTATTATTGCGCAGATGGAACCTGAGCATATTGCTGCCGCCACCGAGGACATGGACGACGATGACTTAGGTGAGGTTTTACGTAGCCTTCCTGATACCGTATATCAAGACGTAGTTAGTGCAATGGACTCGCAAGATAGAGAAAGGGCTACTCAGGCACTTTCTTATCAAGAGCGCTCTGCCGGTGCCTTGATGAACAGCGATACGGTAACAATTCGCCCAGATGTTACTTTAGATGTAGTGCTACGCTATTTACGCCTACGAGGTGAGCTACCAGAAGGCACTGATGACTTATACGTTGTTGATAAGCATAACTGCTTCCTAGGAGCACTTTCGTTAACTACACTGCTGACAAGCCCATCTGATAAAATTGTTCGCGATTTAATGGATGAAGATTGTGAGTCTATACTTATTTCAATGGATGAAAGTGATGTAGCACAACTTTTCGAACGTCATAACTGGATTTCAGCCCCGGTTGTTGATGACAACGCACACTTGCTAGGTCGTATTACCATCGATGATATCGTTGACGTAATCCGCGAAGATGCTGAACATAGCATGCTAAGCCTCGCTGGTCTTGATGACGAAGAAGATACCTTTGCGCCAGTGCTAAAAAGTTCGCAACGTCGCTCTATTTGGCTTGGAGTTAACTTATTAACCGCATTGCTAGCAGCAATTGTGGCAAGCTTTTTTGAAAATACCTTAGCAATTTTGCCTATTTTGGCAGTACTCAATGGTATCGTACCTTCAATGGGTGGCGTTGCAGGCAGTCAAACTTTAACACTGGTTATTCGTGGTATAGCCGTTGGCCATATTAATCAAACTAACCAACGCTTCTTATTACTCAAGGAATTAGCGATTGGCGCACTGAATGGCGTTATTTGGTCGATATTAATTGCCGGTGTTGTTGCCCTATGGCAATGGGACTTTAAGCTCGGTGCAGTATTAGCCTTTGCAATGTTTATGAACCTGGTTGCTGCAGGTATTGCGGGTGCAAGCATTCCATTAATTCTCAAGAAAATGAAAATTGACCCTGCCCTCGCTGGCAGTGTGGTACTCACAACCGTTACCGATATTGTCGGTATCTTTGCCTTCTTAGGTACTGCAACGTGGTTATTAATCTAATCTGAAAACGGCCCTTTAAGGGCCGTATTTATTTCTATTTACTTGCACGCTGCTTATTTTTACCAACTCTTGGTTTAGTATTGGCCTTTTTAAACTGGCTAAAACCGGTATGACGAGTCAGTGCCGCGCGGCCTTTACCGCCCTTCCCTTTAGCTGCTTTCTCGTTGCGGCCTTCTTCAGGTACCAAACAGTTTGGCCCCTTACCGATTAGATTCGCTTTGCCCATTTTTCTTAGCGCTTCACGGATCATCGGCCAACCAGCAGGATCATGGTAACGTAAAATCGCTTTGTGTAAACGACGCTGGCGGGCGCCTTTTGGTACAGGCACTTGCTCAGTGTTATTTTTAATATTGCGTAACGAGTTCATCTCAGTATGATAAATCGTCGTTGCGTTGGCCATTGGCGACGGATAAAAGTTTTGTACTTGATCAAGCTTAAAGTCATTACTCTTTAACCAAAGCGCCATATTAACCATGTCTTCGTCTTTAGTTCCTGGGTGAGCAGAAATAAAGTACGGGATCAGATACTGCTTTTTACCTGCTTCTTTTGAGTATTTATCAAATAGCTCTTTAAACTTATCATAAGCACCCATACCCGGCTTCATCATCTTAGATAATGGGCCATCTTCGGTATGCTCAGGGGCAATTTTTAAATACCCGCCTACGTGATGGGTAACCAGCTCTTTTACATAGCGTGGATCTTCAACTGCTAAGTCATAGCGTACGCCTGAAGCAATTAAGATTTTCTTCACACCCTTCACATCTCGGGCTTTTTTATAAAGCTCAATGGTTGGCGTGTGATCCGTGTCCATATGCTTACAAATATCAGGATAAACGCATGATAAACGACGGCAAGTACTCTCTGCTTTTTTACTCTTACAGCGCAACTTATACATATTCGCAGTCGGTCCACCTAAGTCAGAAATAACCCCTGTAAAACCCGGTACCTTGTCACGAATTTGTTCAATTTCATCAATAATTGATTGCTCTGAACGGCTTTGAATAATACGCCCTTCGTGCTCTGTGATCGAACAGAAAGAACAACCACCAAAGCAGCCACGCATAATGTTCACTGAGGTTTTAATCATTTCATACGCAGGGATTTTGTCATCACCATAACTTGGGTGCGGAATACGTTGGTATGGCAAACCAAATACACCATCCATTTCTTCTGTTTCTAGTGGAAATGCTGGCGGATTTACCCAAATAGAACGGTCGCCATGACGTTGAAATAACGCACGTGCACAGCCTGGATTTGTTTCTTGGTGCAAAATACGCGACGCATGGGCATAAAGCGGCTTATTCACACTCACTTGCTCAAACGCTGGCAGTTTAACGTAGGTCTTTTCCCATGGTTTAGGACGTGCAGGCTGAACAGTTATTGGTTTGGCTGCTTCAGCACTTAGATCAATACCCGCTTTTTTAAACTCAGATTTACTACAACCCACATCATCTGCGCCATACGGGTTTGGAATTGGATCAATCTTACCGATTTTATCGATAGCTGTAGAGTCACTACCACGCCAACCCGGCAATGGTTCCTTACGAATTACCGCGGTACCACGTATATCTTGAATTGTCTCGACCGACTCACCTGCGGCAATACGGTGAGCCACTTCAACAAGTGGACGCTCAGCATTACCGTAAATTAAAATGTCGGCTTTGGCATCAAACAGAACACTTCGGCGTACTTTTTCTTGCCAGTAATCATAATGAGCAATACGACGTAAACTCGCCTCAATACCACCGATGATCAGCGGCACATCTTTATAAGCTTCGCGACAACGTTGGCTATATACAACCACCGCACGGTCAGGGCGTTTACCACCTATGTTACCTGGCGTGTATGCATCATCATGACGCATACGCTTTTCAGCGGTATAACGGTTGATCATCGAGTCCATATTACCCGCCGTAACACCAAAGAATAAGTTAGGCTTGCCTAACGCCATAAAGGCATCTTTCGAGTTCCAGTCAGGCTGCGCAATAATACCAACGCGAAAACCCTGCGATTCAAGCATGCGGCCAATCACAGCCATACCGAAACTTGGGTGATCAACATATGCATCACCACTGACAATGATCACGTCACAGCTATCCCAGCCTAACGCGTCCATTTCTGCACGAGTGGTCGGTAAGAATGGCGCCGTGCCATAGCATTCAGCCCAATACTTAGGGTAAGAAAACAGGCCTCGCTCGGCTTTTAATGCGCTCATAAAGTGTACTCTGCTAACAAAAGGGGCGAATTATACCTCACTCTTATGGATTATTATAGAAAACAAAACGCCCTTCACATAGGAGGGCGCTGTTTAATTAGTATGCACTTACTGGAACTGGCTATTGCCTAGCTTGCAGGTAGGTAATTAACTCTTTTTCTGGCATAGGCTTAGCGTACATGAAGCCTTGCACTTCATCACAGCCAAGCTGGGCTAAATAATCTGCTTGCGCTTGTGTTTCGACCCCTTCTGCAATAGTTTTTAAGCCTAACCTTGCACCAAGAGAAATAATTAACGCTGCAATCGCCTGACAATCTTGACCTGGTAAATCTTTAATAAAAACACGATCAATTTTAAGTCTATCAAGCGGCAATTTTTGCAAATAACTCAACGACGAGAACCCTGTACCAAAGTCATCAATCGCAATCTCAATGCCAAACTCTTTAAGCTCTTTTAATGTCGTGATCACATTAGCTAGTTCATCCATAACCACACTTTCGGTTACTTCAAGTTCGATAAACTGCGGCTCTACATTGTATTTTGTTAAAGTGTCTTTAACTTGCTGTGCATAGCCTTTAACTTTAAATTGTGGCACCGACACATTCACAGCAATACTTATTGAAAAGCCTAATGCTTCTAAGCGTTTTTGCTGCAAACATGCTTGCTCTAGCACCCACTGGCCTATATCAACAATTAAGCCTGCATCTTCAGCCATAGGAACAAAAATCGCCGGTGAAATATACTGACCATTACCCGAAGGCCAACGAAGCAGCGCTTCGCAGCCAATAATCTCAAGGGTATTTAAATCAAGTTGCGGCTGAAACCAAACCTCTAATTTACGTTGTTCGAAATCTTGGCGAAGTTGTCTGATGATACCTAAACGCCACGCCATTTTCTCTTCCATATCTGGGGTATAAGTCACCACCATTTCAGAAGATTGTTTTTTAGCTTGGTTAAGAGCAATGTATCCCAGTTTTAATGTCTCAATTCCCGCTTTTTGAAAGTCACCTTGATAACATAAACCGATGTTAAAATTGATTGGCAAAATGTGTTCGCCCGCATTAAAAGGCAAACTTAAATGCTCGCGAAGTAGCTCAACATCACACTCATTAACTGGTAACAATAGACCGAACACATCTGCACCAATACGTGAGAGCAACTCAGCATTAGGGTACTCTTGTTGTAACCTATCGACAATTGCGTTCAGTAATAAGTTACCGATCTCTTGACCTAAGCCGTTATTAATATCAGAGAATTGCGCAACATCAATTAATAAAAATACAAAATCACTTTTACCCGGTTGATAGTAACGCTCAACTTTATTCATGAAATCATTACGATTCGATAAGCCAGTTAAAATATCTTTATATGCAGCATCGCGTAAACGGTTGAACAATCTAACATTATCAAGGCCAACACTGACATTAGTCAGGAATATCTCGGCAAATTGTAATTGCGAAGGACTTGGCGTGTGCTCGGTTTCTAAGTAAATAGCTGCTTGGCGATTTTTACTTTTGAGTAAGTATGTACTGTCAATATCCGTATGTTGATGTTCACCTTGCGCCAAGCAATTATTCACTTGCATGATGATACGACCATCATCAAGTTGCTCAACACCTTGACCTATAAAATCATTGTATTGAGCGCAACCGCCTAAAACATAAACCTGATTATCATCTTCGATTGAACCACACAGTAAGCCTTGCGGTTCACAATCCAAAATAATTGAAAGCTGTTTGATAACCGCCATCGAAAAAGCTTTGATATCGGTAAAACCAAGAATGGCTTTTGATGCATACAAAATATTATTTAAAGCGCGGCTTTGAAATTCTAGCTGACAAACTTGCTCATATGAGCGAATAGCAGTAACAAGTGCAGTAATAAGCTTACTACGTGTTAGTTCTGTTTTGGTTTTATAGTCGTTTATATCGTATTCGCGGATAACCTTTTCTTCAGGTGCATAACCTGGTTGTCCGGTTCGTAAAATAATTCGCACGTTGTGATTTTTGAGGCATTCTCTAACTTGCTTTACAACTTTTAAGCCAGCATCATCTGACTCCATGACTACATCAAGTAAAATCACCGAAATCGAATGATCATTTTTAAGTAATTCGAGTGCTTCTGCACCTGAATAGGCATGGTGGAACCGCAAGCCTTTGTCCCAGAACTCAACCCCTGAAAGAGCAAGCTTAGTCACTGAATGTATTTCTGGATCATCATCGACAATTAATACGTCCCAAAAATCAGAGACAGTTTCATCCACTAACTGTTCGTCATCTTGGTCACTAAACAAAAAGTCGTTACTCTCTGATGCCATTAATAATTCCTTAGAGTGATGCCCATAATACTGTAACCATGGTTCCACTCCATTTTACAGCGACGCTCAAAATTCTATCACTTATTTAACTATGATACATTAGTGATAGCTTATATAGTATCAAACAGATTATAGTCTATGTTACGTATAATGTTATGAAAGTTATAAAACAATTGCCTGAGGTGAGACTATTAAAATACTCATTTTTACCCTAAAAGCGATTTTTATCGGCATTCTGATCTCACTTGTCATTGGACTGATGCTTTCACCGCAATATACTGTTCACAAGTCAATTAAAGTGAACGCAAGCGGCGCCGAGATTGCGAGTCTTGTTGGCGACTTTAGTCAATGGCCAAAGTGGCAACCATGGCAGGCAGTGGACCCGAGCATTAAATTTATCATTGCTGAGCCAAGTCAGGGCGTTGGTGCACATCAATTTTGGCAAAGTCGCTTTGGCGAAGGTGAAATGACCATCACCCAACTCGACAATACTCAGCTTTCATTTAATATATTATTTAATAAAGAACACATTACCCAAGGCACTATCCGCTATTTACCTGAAGGCGATAACGTTAATATTGAGTGTTCACTAAATGGTGAGGTTAATACCCCAATTATTGGTGGCTACCTTGCTTTATTAAGCCAGTATATTCTCAATAACACAGTAAAGCTGGCGCTCAATAACATCAAAACCCATGCGCAGTTAGCAACAAAAGAGAAGGCGATTGCTACCGATGACAGTGAAAGCAGCTCAAGCAAGAGTTAATCTTGCTAATATCATAGAAAATCAGCTCGGCTATCCAATTCATAAAGCCTCATCTGCTAGGATTAACCATGCTGATAATGACAGCTACTCAGCACAAGGTCAGCAACAGCTAGCCTATCAAATAAGAGCTCAAGCCAGCCTTTTAGAGCGCGCCCAAACTCGCCAAGAAATTCAATTTATAAAGCGCCAAGAAAATATCGAAACCATTATGTCGATGGCCATGGCTTTTTGCCCGGATGTTACTGGTCAACAACAGCCCGATTTTGATTGGATAGAGCGTTTTATTAGTTTATGTGAAGACACAGCGAACTCATCAATGCAGAAACTGTGGGCGAAAATACTAGCTGGTGAAACAGTCTCACCGGGTACCTTTTCAATTAAAAGCCTGCAAACACTTAAACACATGACTCAGCGAGAAGCTGATGCCCTTCAACGCTGTACATCACTGTGTGGCTTTAATGAAAAAGACAACAGCCACTTAATTTTACTCGGCTTTTATAAAAAACCATCGCTGTTTGATTTGCTCAGAAAGGGTAACAAAGTGTCATTTAACTTAGGAAAAACTCCCGTTAGCTTTCCTGATATTCTTACCTTAATGGATATTAACTTACTATACCGAAAAGAAATCGAATCAGCCGTTTTAAAAGCTGGCCAAGAACTAGTACTGAGCTTTATGAATCAACGCTTGGTTCTAATAGCGAAAAGTAATGACTTGGTACTCAGTTATTATAAGTTTACTCAAACAGGTGATGAGTTACGAAAGCTAATTGCATCGCCAATAAACAAAGCTTATAAGCAAATATTATCAACAGCATTAGAAGATGAATTTGAAGTAAGCTGGCAAGCTTTAAAATAAAGCAGCCAGCTTAGTATAAATCGAATGGCTCGATTAGAAGTGGATTTGAATACCCGCAAATGGGCCTGATGCATCTAAGTCTGTGTAGATATCATCAATATCATCAAGCTCTAATGTCATTGAGCGGTAGCCCGCTTTAATATCCATATCAATTGCTAAGTTATCAAGTAAAGCGTATGCAATGCCCGCCTGATAGTCTTGAATTTTGCTATCGTCAATAGCTAGTAAACTACCTTCAAAGAATACGCTTAAACCCGTTAATGGTAAGCCAACTTCAGCACGGCCATAAACTAAAGGTACGAAACCAGAGAAATCAACTCGCTCAGTCGTGTTTTGGCCACCATCTTGCGATGTACCCGTTACCGTAATTTCACCGTCGAATTGTTTCGCATTCACACCTAAATCAATAGAAACTAAATCATTATCAAAGATTTCGTAATAGAGAATATAGTCGATGTGTGATAAATCGCTGACAGTGCCTACTTGCGTACCTACAACGTAATCTGAACCACCAAAGCTAAAGGTTTCATCTAGGGTGGTATCACCATTTAACTCAAGCTCAGTGTATTTTAGTTTAATGTTTGGTACTAACGGCACTGGGTGCTCAAGCGCTGCGTAGTAGCTCGTAAACGTTTCATCATCAAATTTAAAGCTTTGTAAGTTTCCGTCTTGAGCAAAGCTACCGCTGTTATCTGATTGCCAGCCATCAACACCTAAGTATAAACCTAATAATGTATCAGCTTGCGCTGTTGGGGCTAAACAAGCCATTGAAAGGGCTGCTGCTAAACAGTACTTTTTCATCATTTTATCCTTGCGCTAAAAGTTCGCTAAGTTCAATTAGAGCCGCATTGGCTCGAGAAATATAATTCGCCATGACCAATGAGTGGTTAGCTACAAAACCAAAGCCACTGCCATTTAAAATCATTGGGCTCCACACTGTTTCTTGTGTGGCCTCTAATTCACGAATAATTTGTTGCAGACTAACACGAGCATTTTTCTTTTCTAATACATCAGCAAAATCATATTCAACCGCTTGTAAAAAGTGCAGTAATGCCCACGTTGCACCACGAGATTCATAAAACACATCATCAATTTGCCACCAAGATGTTTTCACTTGGTTTTGCAAAGGTGTATAAGTTGCTTGATGAGCTGCAGTGTCGCCAGCTAAATCTGTATTCAAACGGTCTTGACCAACACTCGCGCTTAATCGCTGACTTAAGCTGCCAAGTCGCTTTTCAGCTTCTTTTAACCAGCTGCGTAAATTATCAGCACGGGCATAAAACTGGCTATCACGATCGTTCTGATCCGCTATTTGAGTACGGTACACTACCAATAAATCAATGCCCTTTTGATACTCTGTTTCAGCACTCGGCCATGCCCATGCAACAGAGCTAATGTTAAACTGTGGCTGGGCTTTTTTTAGAGCTTCATGCTCAGTAGATTGCGATTGTGAACGGCTGAAGTCTTTACGCATAGACAACACTAAATCACGGGTCATCTCAAGTGCGCCGTATTCCCAGGCAGGCATATTATCCATCATCACACTAGGTGGCATCATATCATTTGATAAATAACCACCAGGCTTATTTAACAATGTACTTGCAACATCAATCAGTGTTGACGTTGTTGTGTAGCCAGTGACAAACTTTTCGCCACGCAGTTGCGCTTCTTGTTTTGCCTTGCTAACAACATCCATGCGATCCGGCTCACTACTCCAGTAAACAGCAATCGCGTAAAAAATAATTAATACAATAAGTAATGCACTGGCTATTTTTCCTTTATGCTCAGACATAATACCTCCTAGTGATGTGAGTGCTCTTTACTTTTTTGTGCTGCCTGTTCAGACATTTCTTGTAAAGACACAACTTTGGCTTGGGTGAAAACTCGATTGCCATCATTAAAATATAGCGTGAGTTTACGCTCTTGCCCTGCTTTTAGTTGATCTTCAGGTTCAAACACCATTAAGTGATAACCACCTGGTTTAAACTCAACACTGCTATGACCATCGATCTTTAATGATAAAACCTGCTCCATTTTCATCATGCCATCAACATGGGTATGCTGATGGATTTCAACACGTCCTAAACCATCCAGTTCCGCTTTAGTTAGTACTGTTGCATGCTCACTTGGGTTGGTAATAGTTAAATAAGCAACACTTGCTTTACTGGCTGGTAAAAACTCACGTACCTGCGCGTTGCTTACGGTTACTTCAGCAACATCGTTATGGTCATGGCCACTATGGGCAAATGAAAAGGTACTCGTGATTAAACTTGCGGTAAGAAAAGAGAGTGCGGGCCATAGTTTCATTATGTTTTAATCCTTGTTAAGACATTAACTTACCCGCTAAATTTAGCATATTTTATGTATTAAGGCAGTTTAATAGTACCTTAAGCTGGTGATTTTTTGTTATCGGCGATCAACCAACACAATGCTGCGATCAATAAAAGAGGCCATGCAATCATTACTGAGCCAAATAAAAACGCAAGCACAACACCAATCAGAGCAACAACACCTGCGCCAAGTAGACCAATAGTGAATAGCGCAACACCAGCAACGACAGCAATCACAGCTACAATTGCTCCGATGACCTCAAGGCCAGCCCAACTCATATCAGCAATTGATAAGGGCAACTGCCATGAGTCAAACGATACAAATGAAACTACATCAGTGCATAGTAGTAACATTGCTAGAACGATGATAGCTAACGTTTTCATGATCGACTCCTAGTAGCCTTTTACTGGTAAAGTGCAATGAGCCACTAAGTAACCCACGCCAATTAACAGCGGCATTTGAATAAGTAGTATGATCATTACCAAACGGGTTGACCACACAGGGAAGCCTAAGCGTGCAGCGAGTCCGCTACACACACCCGAGATCTTTTTGTTACTCAGATCACGGTACCAACGTGTCGATGTGTGATAAGTATTCATCATAAACCTCCTAAGCCGACTGCTTCATCGTTGCTTTTAAATCAGCAAGCTGTTTATCGATTGCTTCATCTTTCTCAAGGGCAGCAATTTGCGCTGCTGTTGAATTTGCGGCATCACTTTGCGTAAGTTCATACGCTTCAACTTGTGACTCAATGTTTTCAACGCGCTGCTCTAAGTAGTCAAAACGTGCTAATGCATCTTCAACTTTACTGCTATGCAGCTGCTCTTTAACCTTTAAACGTGCTGTAACAACGCGTTCTTTTTGCATGTAAGTCAGCTGTTTGGCTTTTGCATCCGCAAGCTTGTTTTGTAAACGCTGGCAGTCTTCTGTCAATTTTGCGAGTGACTCAGCAACTTTATCCATTTCAGCTTGTTGCGCTTCGATTTCTGTCGTTAAACGCTGCTTTTCAACTAACGCAGCTTTGGCAAGATCATCACGATCTTTACTTAGTGCTTTTTCTGCTTTAGCTTGCCAGTCAGCTACTTTCGCTTGTTTAGCTGCGATTTCGCGCTTCATTTGCTTTTCTTGCGTTAAAAATGTCGCAGCGGTTGCACGGCATTCAGTCAGTGCATCCTGCATTTCTTGCACGAGTAGATTAAGTAACTTTTCAGGATCTTCAGCTTTATCTAATGCTGCAGAAAGGTTTGCCTGAATAATGTCATTTACGCGATTTAATACACCCATGTGACTCTCCTGTTGATTATTGGGTTAATACAGCTAGGAGATTCCAATTCTTGTGCCAACTAACGAATAAACAAAATTTATTATTTAAATACAATCAGTTGAAGTGGATTTATTGAGATTTTGGCTGACTAGTGACTGAATGAAAAATAACTAATTTGACTAAAAAATTAACTTTTTCACTAAATTTTAGGATCAAAAAAAGCCACGAAATGTGGCTTTTTAATAGGATATTTGATTAGGCTTCTGGGACAAAACTCAAGGCTTTATCCATAACAGATAAATCAGCCGCTTTACCATGACCCTTTTCTGAAAGGTGGCGTCTAAAACCACGCGCCCCAGGTTGGCCTTGGAAAATCCCCAACATGTGGCGAGCAATATGCCAAAAGTTAGCGCCTTTACTCATTTCATCTTCAATGTAGTCATACATTGCACGCACAACCTGATGGCGACTCAGTGTAAAGGCTTCATCACCATAAATATTTTCGTCTACTTCAGACAAAATAAACGGATTACTATACGCCTCACGGCCAATCATGATGCCATCAACATACTCAAGGTGCGCCACACTATCAGCAATCGTTTTCACGCCACCATTCAAGCTTAGGTGTAGTTGCGGGTAATCTTTTTTCAGCTGATAAACACGAGGATAATCAAGAGGTGGGATCTCACGATTTTCTTTTGGGCTTAAGCCATTTAACCACGCTTTACGCGCATGAATAATAAAGTCATCACAACCAACATCATGACTTGCTTCTATTAAGGCACATAAAAACTCATACGAATCTTGCTCATCAATACCAATACGAGTTTTAACCGTAACAGGAATAGTCACTTCGGCCTTCATTGCAGCAACGCAGTCAGCAACCAGTTTAGGCTCAGCCATTAAACAAGCACCAAAACGACCATTTTGCACGCGATCAGACGGACAGCCCACATTTAAATTAACTTCATGATAGCCGCGCTCTGCCGCTAATTTTGCACACTTAGCCAAAGCTTCAGGATCTGATCCACCAAGTTGCAATGCGACTGGCCCTTCATGCTCATTAAAGTGTAAGTAATCGCCTTTACCAAATAAAATAGCGCCTGTTGTCACCATCTCAGTGTAAAGCACAGCGTGCTTAGTCATTTTACGGTGAAAGGTTCGACAGTGACGATCAGTCCAATCTAACATGGGTGCCACGGAAAAACGGCGGTTTAATGTCGTTGTGCTCATAACATGGCCCCTTTTAAGATCAATGCATTTACTTGCAACTTAAATTACCTAATACGATGAACGCTAAAAATAGCGATGACACATACCCCATTGGTATGCACCGAAATGAAAAATTGCAGCCATTATACCACCGAAGCAAGCTCACGGCATGGCTTAATCAAAGATCTGATGATGAAAAGAGGTGAAGAAGTGTACTGCAAACTCACTTCTTTGATGAATAAGCAAAAATGGAAAAGTTACATCTTCACTTCATTTAGAAGATGCTCAAGGTTTTGTCCTGTAAGCTCCAATACCGTGATTTCAAGCTCTTTGTAGTCTTCGTTTTTCAGGTTAACGAGCTTAGCACCCACTGCAATTCGCGCTACTTTCTCAACAGGATCCATTTCTACAATTTCAATTGATGCGCGCGTATCATGATCTTTTGATTGCACATAATATTCACTAAAGAAGGTACCATCAGCACGTACATTTGGATTACTGTCAGACACAGACTGCAGAAGCGTGCCTTTCTTTAAATCACTTTTACGAAGTGAGAAGCTGTATTCCGCCACATTGGCATGACCAACAATCACGGTTACTGCGCTTTCACCATTAATTTTAAAATCATGATCTGTTACTTCGATGACTTTTAGCTTACCACTATCATAGGTCGGCTCCATGCAAGCACCTAAACTAAAAATCAGAAAAACAGATAAGACGACATTTTTGATTAGCATTCTTTGTTCCTTAAATTTTATATTGCCTTCTTTAAAGTTAGATAAAAGAAGGCAATTATTCAAAGTTTAAATCACTGAAAATGCACTTTAAATTAAAACTAGCCGACAACACTTAAACCAAAGTAGTGAGCAATACCGCCTAAAATATTAGTAACCGCCACTGACGATAAAATTAAGCCCATCACCCGGCTAATGATACTCGCGCCACTATCACCAATTAACTTATGAACATGTGTAGCAAGCAGTAATAAAACCAGCACGATTACTAATACAGAAAGCATGATCGATGAGGTTATAAGTTGCTCATACCAAGTGTATTCGGTATTTCGGGTCATCAATACCGCACCTAGCATGGCACCTGGGCTGGCAATTGAAGGTATCGCCAACGGGAAAATAGCGGTTTCAGTGCTATCTCGAACGCTTTTGATCTCTGTTTCTGGTTTACTTTCACCGAATATCATCAATAAAGCAAAAAGTAATAAAACAATACCTCCGGCAATCTGAAACGCCGAAAGCGGAATATTTATCGCGTCTAAAAGTAACTCACCAGCCACAACGAAAAACAATAAAACCAGTGCCGAAACACCAACAGCTTTTAACGCAACTTTGCGCTTAAATTTAGCATCATCCCAGCGTGTAACTGCAATAAAAACGGGTACAGTGCCGATCGGATCAATGACGGCAAAAAAGAAAATGAACGCAGCTAACAATTCATTCATTAAGAAAACTCCCTTGAAACGTGTTAGCGAATAAAAACACTGCAACTACAATACAGTATGTTAGTATATCACGGTAGCGTAAGGATAAGAGAAGATGAATATAGAATCACTCGTCAGTAAAGCAAAACAAGTATGCGATAATCGTGGTGCACGTTTCACACCTATCCGTGAAAAAGTATTCCGCCTATTAGCTAGTGCGCAGGGTGGTGTCGGTGCTTATGACTTATTAGAACAACTCAAATTAACTGAGTCAGGCGCAAAACCAGCCACTATTTATCGAGCGCTCGATTTCTTATCGGAACTTGGCTTTATTCATAAAATTGAAAGCACCAACTCATTTATGTTGTGCCATCATTTTGATCACATTCACCCTGTACAATTATTAATTTGTGACAGCTGTGGTTATGTAAAAGAATTACATTCAACAGTAATATCTCATGAGCTTAATAACTTAGCTGCAGAAAGTGGATTTATTGTCTCAGGACAAACTATCGAAGCACATGGCAAGTGCGAAAAGTGCAAAGAATAAGTGCGGTGTTTGAAACAACCACTACACTTAAAGTATGATTAATGGCATTTCGAAACCTAAGGGAAATTAAATAATGAATGTGGAGTTCATCAACCCTTTTTTATCATCATTATTAAATGTATTGAGCACCATGGCTCAAACAGAATTAAAGCCGGGCAAACCTAGTTTAAAAAAAGATGAATTAGCCCGTGGCGATGTATCAGGTTTGATTGGTATGGTTGGCCCACAAACTAAAGGTTCACTTTCAATCACCTTTGATGAAAATCTGGCACTAACCATTATGGAAAGAATGCTAGGTGAACGCCCTGATACGGTGAACGAAGAAGTAACCGACATGGTAGGTGAAATTACTAACATGGTGACAGGTGGCGCTAAAAACTTACTCGGCGAAAAAGGCTATGAGTTTGATATGGCTACGCCAGTTGTCGTGTCTGGTAAAGGACATACAATCGCTCATAAATGTGAAGGTGCCAAGGTGTTAATTCCATTCACTTCTGCTGATGGTAACGCCAATATTGAAGTTAGCTTTGATAAACTATGAGCTGGCAGCAAAAAATCATTCAATTGAAGCCTCGTTCGCGAGGCTTTCACATCATTGATGACGAGCTACTTCGTCAACTTCCTGAAATAACGCAATACAAAGTAGGCTTATTACACCTGTTCATTCAGCATACGTCTGCAAGCTTAACAATTAACGAAAATGCCGATCCTACTGTGCGAATGGATATGGAAAGTCACTTCAATCACTTTGTACCAGAACGACAAAGTTATTATCGTCATGATTATGAAGGTGATGACGACATGCCAGCCCACATAAAAAGCAGTACATTAGGTGCTGAACTCACCATACCTATTAACCAAGGCCGCTTAATGCTAGGCACATGGCAAGGCATCTATTTAGGTGAACACCGTGACCATGGTGGCGCTAGACGCATTGTCGCCACGATCCAAGGTCAGATCTAAAACTAACTTTAAGCTGTAAGCAAAACTTGGCTTTAACTAAATTATTTAAGAAAGTGTTTTTGGGATTTTTTAGAGATTGGAGCGGCACACGAGGCTCGAACTCGTGACCTCAACCTTGGCAAGGTTGCGCTCTACCAACTGAGCTAGTGCCGCATCAAATAGTTTCTAGTTTCTAGTTACAAGATTCAAGTTACAAGTTTGAATAGCTTGGAGCTTTCAACTTTCCCCTTGAAACTTATATCAATTTCTTTTGGTGAGAAATTGGAGCGGCACACGAGGCTCGAACTCGTGACCTCAACCTTGGCAAGGTTGCGCTCTACCAACTGAGCTAGTGCCGCACAATAAGTTACTAGTTATAAGACTCAAGTTAAAAGTTGGAATAGCTTGGTGCTTTCAACTTTCCCCTCGAAACTTAAGCCAATTTCTTTTGGTGAGAAATTGGAGCGGCACACGAGGCTCGAACTCGTGACCTCAACCTTGGCAAGGTTGCGCTCTACCAACTGAGCTAGTGCCGCACAATAAGTTACTAGTTATAAGACTCAAGTTAAAAGTTGGAATAGCTTGGTGCTTTCAACTTTCCCCTCGAAACTTAAGCCAATTTCTTTTGGTGAGAAATTGGAGCGGCACACGAGGCTCGAACTCGTGACCTCAACCTTGGCAAGGTTGCGCTCTACCAACTGAGCTAGTGCCGCTTTTAAGTAGTCAGTAATTTGTCCGTTGTCGCACAACCTGAAGGCTGCGGTGAAACGTTCTGGCAACTGAGCTAGTGCCGCTTTTAAGTAGTCAGTAATTTGTCCGTTGTCGCACAACCTGAAGGTTGCGGTGAAACGTTCTGGCAACTGAGCTAGTGCCGCATTCAATTACTTAAAGACATACCAACCCCGCGGGGGTTAACGTCTTAAGCGGGGCAGGATTCTACAATAATCCGATGTGTTTGCAAATGTTTTTTACAAATTAAAGAATTTTTCTTGGTAAATCTTTAATTCCATGATCGAATCTTTGATATCGTCGAGGGCTAGATGTGAACCTTTTTTGTTCACTTGCGCTAGTACGTCAGGTTTCCAACGACGTGCAAGCTCTTTAACGGTACTCACATCAAGGTTACGGTAGTGAAAGTAGTCTTCCAATTCAGGCATGTACTTATTCATAAAGCGGCGGTCTTGGCCGATAGAATTACCACACATAGGCGAAGCACCCGCAGGTACCCATTGCTTTAAAAATGCCAATGTTTGATCAATAGCATCTTGTTCAGTGAATGTGCTGGCTTTACAGCGAGCTGTTAAACCTGATTGTCCGTGCTGAGTCGTACACCACTCGTCCATGCCATTAAGCAGTTCATCACTTTGATGAATAGCAATAACAGGGCCTTCAGCCAAGATGTTTAAATCACTGTCGGTGACAACAGTGGCAATTTCGAGTATTTTATCTGTTGCTGGTTCGAGGCCAGTCATTTCCAGGTCGAGCCAGATAAGATTTGATTTATGAAAAGACATAGTTACCTTAGCGGTGCTTTCCTTTAGATCCAACGCATTTAGATATATCATATTAGTATCATCAGTCGACCTAAAGCTTTTTTTTCAAAAAGCCCGACATTTAATCAAGTTATGGGCCAAAAGTGGCAAAACAAAAGAAATTAAGTAAAGGCCAATCACGTCGAATTAAGGCCAATCACCAAAAACGCCTCTCTAATGCAGATAAAAAGCAACAGAAAGGGGCTGCAGTGCAATGGCAAAATGATAATTTAGGCCCTGCCGAAAATGCAGTTGTAATAAGTAGATTTGGTCAACATGCCGACATCGAAATCGAGTCAGGTGAAGTATTACGTTGTAATATACGGCGAACAGTATCAAGCCTTGTCTGTGGTGACGAGGTTATTTTTCGCCGTGCAAAAGTCAGCGAAGGCGACTTAGCTGGCGTTATTGAAGCAACTCATGAGCGCCGCTCACAACTGACACGCCCCGACTTTTATGACGGTGTCAAAGTAGTCGCTGCAAATATCGACCAAATTTTAATGGTCTCAGCTGTGCTTCCTGAGTTTACGCCAAACATTATTGACCGTTATTTAGTTGCCTGTGAAGACATGGGTATTGAGCCTATTTTGGTACTTAACAAAATAGATTTAATAGACGATGAAGGCCTTGCTTTTATTGATGAAATTCTCGATATCTATCGCGACCTTGGTTACCAAGTACTGTTAGTCAGTAATAAAACAGGTCATGGCATAGATGAGCTAAAACAAAAGCTGGTAGATAAAAACAGTATTTTTGTTGGTCAAAGCGGTGTGGGTAAATCAACCTTAGTCAATACAGTGCTACCCGACGCTGAAATTTTAACTCAAGAAGTCTCTGAAAACAGCGGCCTTGGCCAGCATACAACCACCGTATCGCGATTACACCATTTACCAAGTGGCGGTAACCTTATCGACTCACCAGGAATTCGTGAGTTTGGCTTATGGCATTTAGATGTTGAGCGCGTTACTTGGTGCTTTAAAGAGTTCCGTGATTTTATTGGTGGCTGTCGTTTTCGTGATTGTAAGCACTTAAACGATCCTGGCTGTATAATTCGCCAAGCTGTTGATGATGGTGAAATTTCAGAACTTCGTTTTGACAGTTACCACCGAATTTTAGAAACTATGGCCGACGGCCGTGCTGGTGCACGCGCTCCTCGCGTATAACTATTTAGGAAATAACAAGTGAGTTTAGATAAATTCAAAATTGCTATGCAATATGCCATGCCAAAACATTTCATTTCGCGCATGGTTGGCAAGTTAGCAGCAGCAAAAGCGGGTGGCTTAACAACGGCCTTGATTAAATTGTTTATCAAACAATACAAAATTGATATGAGTGAGGCTAAATACCCAGATCCAGCTCATTACAAAACTTTTAATGAGTTTTTCACTCGCCCATTAAAAGAAGGTATTCGTCCACTTGCTGAGGAAAGCGACATTGTTGC
Source organism: Pseudoalteromonas apostichopi (assembly GCF_030297135.1). Lineage (NCBI taxonomy): Bacteria > Pseudomonadati > Pseudomonadota > Gammaproteobacteria > Alteromonadales > Pseudoalteromonadaceae > Pseudoalteromonas > Pseudoalteromonas apostichopi. The sequence goes on along the minus strand of NZ_AP028065.1, from coordinate 2,152,765 downwards.
TCACCCAGTTGATGGTGCAATAAGCCAATTAGGCGATGTAGTAGACGGTCAAATCATTCAAGCCAAAGGTCATGACTACAGCTTACAAGCGTTACTTGGCGGCAATGAAGAAGACACTGCGCCGTTTTTAGGCGGTAAGTTTGCGACTATTTACTTAGCACCTAAAGATTACCACCGTATTCACATGCCTGTTGATGGTACGCTGAGCAAAATGATCTACGTACCGGGTGATTTATTTTCGGTTAACCCGTTAACAGCACAAAATGTTCCTAACCTATTTGCTCGTAACGAGCGTGTCGTGGCTATATTCGAGACCGAAATTGGTCCGCTAGCTATGGTACTTGTTGGTGCGACAATTGTTGCTAGCATTGAGACTATCTGGGCAGGCACAGTAACGCCACCAGCGGGTAAAGATGTATTTAGTTGGAATTACCCAACTGAAGGTGACAATGCAATTACCCTTAAGAAGGGTGAAGAAATGGGCCGCTTTAAATTAGGCTCTACTGTTATATTAGCTTGGGGTGCAAATCAAGCTGAGTTCTTATCAGATCAACACCCTGAAACAGTGACGCGCATGGGCACACCATTTGCGAAAATTAACGACTAATATACCCAAGCAAACCACTTTAGCTAAAAAGTGGTTTGCTAACAACGTGTCCACACACTGTTATTACATTCTGAGCATTCGCTATCTTTTTGTATACTGAAGCGCTGCTGTTGTAGTGTTAGCCCATCGAATTGAATAAACTCACTGCCCGCTTTATGGCCAAGCAATATATTGATAGCCAATAAACTTTGCATGCTCCCCATAACCCCGAGTAACGGGCTCAATACCCCAGCATTATCACAATTAAGTGCAGTTTGCTCATCCGTTTGCGGGAATACACAACCATAGCAAGGGCTATTTTCATCACGAAAATCAAAGCTCATCACCTGCCCTTGTGTTGCGATAGCTGCAGCTGAAACAAGTGGAATAGACCTAGCTAAACAATAGCGATTAACCAAATAGCGGGTAGTAAAGTTATCACTGCAATCTAGGATGATGTCAGCACCCTTAAGAAGCTCGGAACAGTTAGTTTCATCAAGTTTTTGGCATAATGGATTAACCTTTATTTGATTATTTAAACTGCTTATCACCTTAGCAGCCGCCTGCGCTTTTGCCTGCCCCATGTGGTTTACTTTATACAGTATTTGTCGCTGTAGGTTTGAAAGCTCAACCTTATCATCGTCTATCAAAGTGAGCGTTCCGATACCTGCAGCCGCTAAATAAAACAATGCAGGTGAGCCAAGCCCACCAGCGCCGACGACCACAATATGTGTAGACTTTAACTTTTTCTGACCCGCAAGCCCCACCTCTTTTATTAGTAAATGGCGACTATAACGAATTTGCTCTTTGTCGCTTAACGCGCTCATATTAAGGCTGACCTTCGACCACGTGTTTTAACTTGGCAATGGCTGCTTGGTAGTCTTCGGCTTCAGTAATCGCACGTACTACGGCAACACTACCAACACCCGTGCTCGCCACTTGCTCTGCACGTGATAAATCAATCCCACCAATTGCGACTGTTGGGTAATCAGCCATTAAAGGTACAAATTTTTCGAGCTTTTCTAAGCCTTGAATTTGCCCTGTCATGTCTTTGGTGGTGGTTGGGTAAATAGCGCCAAACGCCATATAACTTGGTCTGTAATTATGTGCACGCAGCATCTCATAAAAACCATGGGTCGAAACACCTAAACGTAATCCAGCCTCTTTTATGGCAATTAAATTAGCGGTTTGTAAATCTTCTTGCCCTAAATGCACACCATAAGCACCATGCTTAATCGCCAATTGCCAGTAATCATTGATATACACCTGCGCACCGTATTTCTGCCCTAACATAACTGCACTTGCAATCGCATCTTCGAGTGCAGCATCGTCTGCATTTTTCATTCTTAATTGAACAGTTTTAATCCCTTCGGCTAAACACTTCTCCAACCAATCAACGGTATCTACAACGGCATATAAACCAAGCTGTTTCGAGTCACATTCTGCAAAGCCTGCTGCCATGGTAAAATTAACCGGGCAATCAAAGTCGAGCTCATCACCTAACCAACTCCCCGCTTCGATTACTTGTGGGTAATCCGCCAGCGTTGTTGGAAAGCGAGTATGTGCAACAGGACCAATACCTTCACCATAACGAACAGCCGCTTTTAAACCTTGGTTTATATAGGCTTTTGCTAAAATGAAGGCATCTTTAAGTGGGTACTGTTTTGCTAAGCAAGCAGCAACTACCGACGCCATACTACATCCAGTGCCATGACTATGCGGAGTTTGAATTTTTTCGTTGCCAAGCCAATATGCTTGTTCGCCTTGCACGCAGTAATCAATGCAATAGCCACTTGGGTAATCCCAATGACCACCTTTAATGATCACCGCTTTTGCACCATAGCTTGTTAACTTTTCAGCGGCTTCTTTCACTGCGCTTGGGCCAATCAAATAAACACCGGTTAATAACTGCGTTTCGTGCGTGTTCGGTGTTACTACATCGACTAATGGCAATAAACACTCTTTGATGGCACTAACAGTATCTTCTTCTGTTAATAAATCACCACTTGAAGCAATAGCAACCGGATCATAAACAACCAAAGGCGGCACTGCCCAAGTTGCTTTGTAATGTTTTAAATGTTCACTAATAAGCTGTATCTGCTGCACATTTGCAAGCATGCCAATCTTAATAACGCTGGCAGGCATATCACTGGCTAACGCGAGTAACTGTGATTCAATAACCTCTGTTGAAATCGGGTTTAGTGCTTCTACACCTAAACTGTTTTGTGCCGTTAAAGCAGTAATAACCGTACAGCCATGTACATTAAAACTTTGCATTGCCTTGATATCGGCCTGAATGCCTGCGCCGCCGCCCGAATCTGAGCCTGCTATGGTCCATACAACCTGATTCATGTTATTCCTCACATTTTATTCTTGATGCCAAAACGGCATACCGAGAGTTGGCGTTGACGGGCTTGCTACGTCTTTTTCAGGCATCGCTTTAGCCAAATAGCTACATCGCCCCGCCTCAACAGCATTCCTAAACGCTTTACTCATAGTTACAGGGCAACCAGCACCTGCAATTGCCGAATTTAATAATACGGCATCATATCCTAATTCAAGCGCTTGGCAGGCATGAGATGGTAAACCTAAACCCGCATCAACTATTAAAGTATGGTTAGGTAAACGTTCACGGATCATTTTTAAATTGTAAGGATTCAGCAAACCCTTACCTGTTCCAATCGGTGCGCCCCAAGGCATTAATACTTCACAACCTAAATCAGCTAGACGCTGACACAGCACTAAATCATCGGTGCAATAAGGTAAAACTTTAAAGCCATCAGCCAATAAAATTTTAGTTGCTTCGAGCAGTGCAATTGGATCAGGCTGTAAATTATATTCATCACCTATTAGTTCTAATTTGATCCAATCAGTAGCAAACACTTCGCGGCACATTTGCGCCAACGTCACCGCTTCTTTCACACTGTGGCAACCCGCAGTATTTGGCAGCACCTTTAAGCCAGTGTTTTTTATCAATTGCCAGAAATCATCACCCGCTGCAACGCTTTGCTGACGACGCAATGAAACGGTGACAATGTCAGCCTGTGAGGCCACTATCGAATCCTGCATAACACTTGGCGAAGGATAGAGTGCAGAGCCAATCAGTAAACGACTGCTAAATTGCTCACCATAAACCGAAAAACTATCCATCTTAACCTCCTTGAATCGGCGACAATAACTCAATGCTGTCGCCATCGTTGAGGATTTTAGCATCGCACTGACTGCGAGGTACAAAGTCACCATTAACAGCAACCGCAAATGGGGGTCTAGCGCCAAATTGATTCAAGGCCTGAGTGAGAGATGTATCGTCGCTCACTGTAACTGACTGACCATTAATTAAAATATTCATTTTTATCCTTAAGCAATTAAGCTAACAGCTTCATCAACCACCAGAGGCGCAAGTAAATAACCGTGCCGGTATAAGCCATTAATACTGATAACTCGATCTTGTATACTGACTTTAGGGCGGTTGTCTGCAAACGCAGGACGAAGCCCCGATTGCAAGCTCTCGATACGCCCTTCAGCAAAACCGCTATGCACCGTATAAGCAGCAGACAATAACTCTAGTGCAGAGCGCACTGTGACTTTGCCTGTGTCTTGCGATTCAATCTCCGTAGCACCAATCACAAATTGGTGGTTTGGTTTTGGTGCAATGTAAATTGGGTAGCGCGGATGCATCAGTCGTATAGGTCGAGTAAGATTCACCTCTGGTGCATATAAACGCGCCACCTCACCTCGTACTCCGCGAAGTAAAGGCTCATTCTGTTTAGAACCTAAGCCTCGGCAATCAAATACATAATTAAAGCTTTGACCATTCACTTGATGACCATTCAGCTCAACTTTGCAAGCAAATTTAAATTGAACTCCTTGCGATGTAAGCTTTTTGAAACTGGCGCTATAAAATGCCTGATTATCTAGCTGCCCTTCACAGGGTAAATACACCCCCTGATGGAAACGCCCCGCAAGCTCAGGCTCAAGTTCGGCTATTTGAATACTCGACAAAGATTTCGCTTGATTACTACCAAGGGGCTTTAAACGGCTCACAAAACTTTGTAAATCGCCCTTATCTTGCTGGTGAGCAACCACTAAGCTGCCTGCTTGTTGAAAATATACAGGTTCATCAAGTTCGCTTAAGATTTGCTGCCAACGTGAAATACTATTAAGCCCTTTTAATGCTAGATCCTGTTCGCACAGTACTGATTCAGCGAGTGGTGCCAACATCGCTGCGGCAACACTGCCAGCACTATTGCTAGCATGTTGATCATCCTGCTCAAACACACTTAGCTGATGCTCTTTGGCAAGTGCTAGTGCAGTCAAACGACCCGTTAAGCCAAAACCAAGTATCGCTATCTTTAAAGACATAAACTTTCTAGGCGCTAGGCTCTAGGTAAAAACCCAGAACCTATCGCTATGCCTAGCTCCATCAATTAAACTGCTTTGTGGTAAATCTCAGAGCCTGTTTTTTTGAACTCGTCTGACTTTGCTTTCATTTCGGCTTCAACATCGACCATTTTGATTTCGATAGCATCGCCCACGTTATTCGGATCAATGCCTCTAGCCTCAAGATCTTTTGCATAATCACGTACTTCTTGAGTAATCTTCATCGAGCAAAATTTAGGGCCACACATAGAGCAAAAATGTGCAATTTTTCCTGATTCTTGTGGCAGTGTTTCGTCGTGATACTCACGAGCGCGTTCAGGGTCTAAACCTAGATTAAATTGGTCGTGCCAACGGAACTCAAAGCGTGCTTTTGATAATGCGTTATCGCGTTCTTGCGCCCCAGGGTGGCCTTTTGCTAAATCAGCGGCATGGGCGGCAATTTTATAAGTAATAAGGCCTTCTTTAACGTCTTCTTTATTTGGTAAACCTAAATGCTCTTTAGGTGTTACATAACAAAGCATGGCACAGCCATACCAGGCAATTTGCGCGGCCCCAATACCCGATGTGAAATGATCGTACCCCGGTGCAATATCCGTTGTCAGTGGGCCGAGGGTGTAAAACGGTGCTTCTTCACAGTGTTTTAGCTGCTCTTCCATGTTCTCTTTGATCATATGCATCGGCACATGGCCTGGGCCTTCAATGAATACTTGTACGTCATGTTTCCAAGCAAGTTTTGTCAGCTCACCTAAAGTACGTAACTCACTGAACTGGGCTTCATCATTGGCATCTGCAATAGAACCTGGACGCAAGCCATCACCCAGTGAAAAACACACATCGTACTGTTTTAAAATTTCACAGATCTCTTCAAAGTGAGTGTATAAAAAGTTTTCTTTATGGTGTGCTAAACACCATTTGGCCATGATTGAACCGCCGCGTGACACAATACCGGTAACACGTTTTGCCGTCATAGGTACATAACGAAGTAATACTCCAGCGTGAATGGTAAAGTAATCAACACCTTGTTCAGCTTGTTCAATCAAGGTATCGCGGAAAATCTCCCACGTAAGGTCTTCGGCAACACCGTTTACTTTTTCAAGCGCTTGATAAATAGGTACAGTACCAATTGGTACTGGTGAATTACGTACCACCCATTCACGGGTTTCATGAATATAGCGGCCTGTTGATAAATCCATTACCGTATCGGCGCCCCAACGCGTTGACCACACCATCTTCTCAACTTCTTCTTCGATTGATGAGGTGACTGATGAGTTACCAATATTCGCGTTCACTTTAACTAAAAAGTTTCGGCCAATGATCATTGGCTCGGTTTCCGGGTGGTTGATATTATTCGGTAACACCGCACGGCCACGTGCAATTTCATCACGCACAAATTCAGGGGTAATGAAATCAGGAATGCTGGCCCCAAACGATTCGCCTTTATGCTGCGCTGCAAGTAACTCTTCACGAATTTTAGCGCGTCCCATGTTTTCGCGAATTGCCACATACTCCATTTCTGGAGTCACAATGCCTTGTCGCGCATAATGCATTTGCGTCACATTTTTACCCGCTTTAGCACGGCGGATTTTTGGCAAGTGCTCAAAGCGAATATGATCTAAGCCTTCATCCGCCATACGTTGCTGAGAAAATTGCGAAGTGACTGAGTCTAAGACTTCAGTGTCGCCGCGACTCTCAATCCACTTTTCTCGATATTTCTCAAGTCCCTTGCGCACATCAAGCTTAAAATCAGGGTCAGTGTAAGGGCCTGATGTATCGTAAACGCGAATTGGGGCATTAGGTTCAAACACTGGGTTCTCTTCAGTGCCACCGATAAAGGTATCGCTAAGGGTGATTTCGCGCATCCCTACTCGCACATTATCTTGTGTGCCTTCCACATACACTTTATGAGAATTAGGAAAGGGTTGCCCAGTTAAGTTATAAATATAATCAGATGCTGCCGCACGCACTTCGCGGCGAGATGGTTTAGTTGTTGTATTTGACATGACTTACCTCATTACTTTAAGGGTTGTCTTGTCAGATATTGCAAAAGCAATAGAGAGTGGCTAACGCCATTGGATCGTTGTTAATAAGCTAATGCTTACTAGTGCAGCCTGCGCCGCTTATGCCCCAGAAATTTGGCGCACAAGCGCCCATTGAGGCAGCTTGTTCCCTACGCAGGTGTTAGCCTGATCAGGTTCACGGATCCCGCTTTCGCGATCTCAGCCTTGTTAAAGGCACTCCGACAAGTATAAATTCGTTTCTTATAAAACGCCCTGAGTGTACGTCAGTTAAAAAATTGCTGCAAGCTCAGCAACTTTAGTTTTTTGCAATGAAGGTAAAGTGATGCTCGCCTTGCAAGGTTAGTTGCTCACCATTTAAATTAATGGCTGCACCTTCCTTCAACGTTGAAAGTAATTGCTGCTCAAGATCATCAATTTGCTCGCCACACGATTTACGTGTCATACCTAACTTATTGACTGTTAGCATATCTTCGTTTAGCGCACCCTCACCAAAAAATTTATTACAACCAGCGAAGCCATTAACCTGCATCGCTTCAATAAACCGTATAGAGGCAGTTTGGGATACAGGAATTGCTAAACCATTCACTTTTGATAATTGCCACTGTGTATATTTTAATTGCTCACTCGATACAGTACCGGTCGATGAGCAACCCATGCAAAATAGTACTAAAAGAAGAGGCAAGGCTACTAACTTCATATTTTTTTACGACTCAAATTTCAATGTAGTAATAATAACAACATTTAACGCAATTGATCGTTAAAAAAACATGTTTTATCTGTAAAAAATTGTTCTAAGTTAGCTTTTCGAAGAACAACGCAGACTATTTGAATAAGTTATCGACTTCTTCTGGTAAAAAAGGACGACCTTTTTCGTTAACTGATGTGCCAATGACCAAAGCTTGAAGCATTACTTTATCGTCATGTTTACGGTATACCGTTTGTCTAAACGCAAACTTTAAGCGGCTAATTCGCTCAGGCTCAACAGCAACATAAAATTCATCACCAGGCACAAGTGATGCCTTGTAATCCATTTCGCTGCGAAGCACCACAAGGTTTACTTTTTCTCTTGCTAGCTTTGCAAAGTCGACACCTTGGGCATGTAAAAACTCATGACGAGCATGCTCTAAGTAATTAAAATAAACACTGTTATTTACAATTCCTTGTAAATCACACTCATAATCACGCACTTTAAAGTCTACTCTAAAGGTCATAGTCGTATTCCTAATCAATTTACGTATAATTGCCTGCGTTTATACCATAAAAATTGATTTATACCATTTCGCTTAATTGAGCGTTCTATTTTTGGGCAAGCAAGCCTCGCAGGTAATGCTAGGTATAACCCGTCAAAAATGCTTAAGTATTATTGCGAATTGGTATTTATAGCCATTTGGCTAGCTAGGTTGCTAGAATAGCAGTCCCTAAAATGGAGTTAAGAACCCGCATGAAACGACGTTTATCATTATTATCTGCTGCCATCCTGCCTTTATTCGCAGCATCTTCGATTGCTTACGCTGAAGACGGTGAGCTGGAAACAATTGTAGTTACCGGTGATTTCCAAAAAGAGAGCATTCAAACTTTAAGTGCCAGTGCAAGCTTGTTTTCAGACCATGAAATCAATCAACGTGGTGCAAAGTTTTTAGATGAGATGCTAGCTAGCGCTGCCAACGTAAACTTTACCTCAGGCGCATCTCGTGGTCGTTTCGTGCAAATTCGTGGTGTTGGATTACGCTCGCAATTTGTTGATCCTATTAACCCGTCGGTTGGCTTAGTTATTGACGGCATTAACTACTCTGGTTTAGGTGGCAGTTCGCTATTATTTGATATCGACCAAGTTGAAATCTATCGCGGTCCACAAGGAACTCGCTTTGGTGCTGATGCTTTAGCTGGCATGATTCAAATGGAATCAGCTGCGCCAACCTTTGATCCAAGCGTTAAAGTGCAACTGGGTGCGGGCAACTACAATAGCTACGAAGCAGGTATTGCAGCAGGTACTGGTATTACTGATGATACTGCAGTACGTGCCAGTGTTTATCAACGCGAGTCTGATGGTTATGTAGAAAACCGTTATTTAGGTGAAGATACCCAACAACAAGACGAGCTCGTTTCTCGCTTTAAATTGCACAGCCAATTAACTAGCCACTTACGCACAGAACTTAACGTTCATTATATTGATATTAATAACGGTTATGATGCTTTCACGCTCGATAATAGCCGTAATAGCGTTGCTGATGAGCCTGGTGAGGATAATCAAGAAAGTATCGCCGTTGGCCTTGCAAACATTTACACCGGCTTCGATTGGTTTGATGTAAGCCTAAATGTTTCAGGGATCGACAGCGAGCTGCTATACAGCTTCGACGAAGATTGGGTATGTAACGATGAAGCTCAGCCTGAACTATGTGCTGCAGGCCTACATGAGTGGGGTTATAGCTCAACAGATACCTATTTACGCGACCGAAAAGATCAAGCAGCCGAGCTACAATTTAATGGCAAAGCGGGCGATTGGGTGGCAGGTATTTATTACCAAGGCCGCGAAGTCGATTTAGAGCGCCAATACACTTGGCTGGCACAACCTTTTGCATCAAATTATGAAACCAGCAATATTGCTGCATACGGGCAGTTAGCTACACCTATTGGCCCAAAAACAACCTTAATTACAGGTCTGCGCGTTGAACAGTACCAAGGCGACTACACCGACAATAACGGTTTTATTGAAGAAACTGATGATGTCATGGTCGGTGGTAAGCTTGCGCTTGAATATCAAGTCATTGATCGCACCATGATCTACACCAGCATCACCCGTGGCTATAAAGCTGGCGGTATTAACTCTGAAGCTTTAGCAAAAGCAAAAGACGAAGGCTTAAACCTCGATGCTGACTTTTTTGCTAATCACACATCATTTGCCCCTGAGTACTTATGGAGCGGTGAGTTTGGTGTTAAAGGCAGCTCTCTAGACGATAAATTTGTGTTACGTCTAGCCGCCTTTTATATGTATCGAGAAGATATGCAGCTAAAATCGTGGCAAGTTGAAGGTCAAAAGTTCACAGGCTATATCGATAACGCCAGCTCTGGCGAAAACTACGGTTTAGAAATTGAAGGTAGCTTCCAAGCAACTGACAATTTACTACTAACAGGTAGTGCAGGTTATCTACATACAGAAATCAATGACTTTGTGGCTCAATCAGGTCTTGATCAAGATGGTCGCGACCAAGCACAAGCACCTAAATACCAATATGCATTCACTGCGCGTTATAACTTTACGCCTGCACTTTATGCATCGATTGGTTTAGAGGGTAAAGACGATTATTACTTCTCTGATAGCCATAACTCAAAAGCACCAAGCACGAATTTAGTGAATGCTTCATTTGGTTATGAAGGTGATAATTGGAGCATTAATGCATGGGCACGTAACTTATTTGACGAAGACGTACCAACCCGTGGTTTTGAGTTTGGTAACGACCCATTAGATGGATACACCACTCACACTTACACGCAGCTTGGCGAACCAATGGTTGCCGGTGTGACATTTATTTACGAGCTATAAGCAATTCGGTGCTAAGTTTTTTACTTAGCACCCAAATTCCTAGAACCTAATAAATTAAGCCCTTTCAACATCAAAGGCGAGTACGTCTTTAATCTTTTGCTTATTCGTTGCCAGCATAATGAGTCGATCAATACCCAGCGCTACACCCGCACATTGTGGTAAGCCATGCTCTAGCGCAGCGATTAAGCGCTCATCCATTGGCACTTGCTTTAAACCATTCGCTTCACGGTATTGATTGTCTTCACAAAAGCGAGCTGCTTGCTCTTTGCCATCTGTTAGTTCATTAAAGCCGTTTGCCAGCTCCATATTCTTGAAATATAACTCAAAGCGCCCTGCGACTCGCTCATCATGTTGGCAAATTTGGGCAAGAGCCGCTTGCGAAGCTGGAAAATGATAAACAAAACAAGGCTTTTCTTGGCCAATCGTTGGCTCTACCTTCATACAAAATAATAGCTGCAACAAGGTATCTCGGTGCGTTTCATGCGCAGCAATATCGGCAAAGCCCTGCTCCGTTGCTAGTTGCTGCAAAGTGCTGATATTAGCGGTTAATGGGTCAACACCTAAGGCGTTCATAAAAGCTTGTTGATAAGTTAGTCGCTCTGCGCTTTCTACGCCAAGCACTAATTGCATAAGCTCATCCATTTCATCCATAAGGGCAAATTCATCAAAACCCGGACGATACCACTCAAGCATTGTAAATTCAGGATTATGATGACTACCCGCCTCTTCATTACGAAAGGCTTTGCATAGCTGGAAAATAGCCCCAGAGCCTGCAGCAAGTAAACGCTTCATGGCAAACTCAGGTGACGTTTGCAAATAAAGTGGTAAGCCACCAGCATGACCAGGACCAACAAACTCGGTACTAAATGTCGCTAAATGCACATCGGTTACACTGGCCGCACTTAAGCTTGGCGTTTCAACCTCCATAACATCACGTGCATAAAAGAACTCGCGAATACGGCGGATGATAGCGGCACGGTGGCGTAAAGTTTCAATATCGGCGCTTGGTTGCCAAAGGACATTAGACATAGTGTTTCCCAAAAAAAATCCCAGCAGAAGCTGGGATTTTATAATAATTCATACCAACTCGCTTAATTAAGTGGTCTATTTTGAGGCAATAAAACCTTGTTGATAGCAAGGCAAAAATTTCGTTATTTAGTTGTTCTAAATCAGAAATTTTTAACGTAGCTAGCGACAGGTTTAATCCCTCAAAATGATTAAGTATTATTGCGAATTGGTATTAACAAAGCCTGTTACTTAACACGGCTCACGTATTCACCGCTACGTGTATCAACTTTGATCACTTCGCCGATTTGTACGAATAGAGGAACACGAACAACAGCACCTGTGCTTAATGTTGCCGGTTTACCGCCAGTACCCGCTGTATCACCTTTTAGACCTGGATCTGTTTCAGTGATTTCTAATTCAACGAAGTTTGGTGGAGTCACAGCGATTGGGCTACCGTTCCAAAGCGTGATTGTACAAACGTCATTTTCAACTAACCATTTTGCATTGTCGCCAAGCGCTTTTTCGTCAGCAGCGATTTGCTCAAATGTTTCGTTGTTCATGAAGTGCCAGAACTCACCGTCAGTGTATAGATACGCTAAATCTGTATCCATTACGTCTGCACCTTCAACTGATTCACCTGACTTGAATGTTTTTTCTAGTACTTTACCTGTGATAAGTTTACGAATACGAACACGGTTAAACGCCTGGCCTTTACCTGGTTTTACCATTTCATTTTCTAAGATGCTGCAAGGTTCGCCGTCTAACATAATTTTTAGGCCGCCCTTGAACTCATTGGTGCTATAATTCGCCATCGTTTCCTCTGTCTAAATAATTTCGAGTAATCTACGTGTCAATGATACAAAGAAATGAAGTAAATTTGCATAAAAACTGGCAAAAAGAATTGGCAAATGTTGTCACTTGTCCTGAACGCTTGCTAGAAATGCTAGGATTATCAAGCAAAGTAGACGAAAAAGACCTCAAAGCACGCAGTCTTTTTCCTGTCCGTGTGCCACTGCCTTTTATCAAAAAAATGCGTTATGGCGACATAAACGACCCTCTTTTGCTGCAAGTGATGCCAAAACACCAAGAGTTTTTAGCAAAAACAGGTTACGATAAAGACCCTCTAAAAGAACAAGATAATAATCAACCGGGCTTATTACACAAGTATCGCTCTCGCGTTTTAGTGATGTTTAAAACCGGTTGTGCTGTAAATTGCCGCTATTGTTTTAGACGTCATTTTCCTTATCAAGAAAACCAATTAAACAAACGCAGTTTAATTGAGGCACTGGCATATATAAAAGCCGACGCCAACATCAACGAAGTCATTTTGAGTGGTGGTGATCCATTGATGGCCAAGGACGATGCTGTTAGTTGGTTTATGGATGAGCTCGAACAGCTACCGCAAATTAAACGCATGCGTATTCATAGCCGCTTGCCTGTGGTGATCCCAGCAAGAATTACCGATGAGCTATGTTCGCGCTTTGCTGCATCGCCTTTAAAAGTGGTGTTTATAAACCATATCAATCACGCCAACGAAATTGATGATGAATTTAAAGCGGCTATGCAAAAATTAAAAGTCGCGGGGGTTACGTTATTAAATCAAGCGGTATTACTGAAAGATGTGAATGATTCTGTTGATTCACAAGTTGCACTAAGTGAAGCACTTTTTGAGGCAGATATACTTCCTTACTACTTACATCTACTAGATAAAGTTGAGGGTGCCAGCCATTTTGATATAGCTGAGAGTCAGGCACGAGAAATCGTGACGGCTATGCTGGCAGCATTGCCGGGATTCTTGGTTCCTAAGCTGGTGCGCGAGATCGGTGGCGAAAAAAGTAAAACGCCTATCGATCTAAGGGCGTGTTGACCTTTATTGATTGAAATTTGTTCACTCTAGGGGCGATTTAATCGCGGCGCGAGATTTGTAACCTAGTGGGCTAAGTAAAAATCGAGTAACAAAGAGTTAATCGCCCCTAGGAAGAACCCGAAGGGCAGCGCGTGTTTGGCATTAATGCTGCGTTATCGCCTATTTATGTGGAACAACCACACTACATAGGCTCTGCCTTGCCTAAATACCAAACACACTGCTGCAAAATCAATCATAAAGGGTCAACACGCCCTATCTAATTTAACAACTAAACGTATACGTTTACGTTGTTACCTAGTGTCGCAGTTACCGACTTAGCAGGTGTTTGCGCTGCAGCACTCGATGTTGCTGCGCCTTCGATAAGTGCAAGTGCCGCAGCACCATCAGCCTTTTGCTGTTTTTTAGCAAGCGATGCGCTGTAAACTTCTGCACTTTCGCCACCGCCACTCATCGCTGGTAGGCTTGATCCTGATATATTCATAGTTCATTACCTGACTTTTTATGACAATCCACGTACTATATCGGCATTGCAGTCTAAAGCTTTAGGAAAAAAATGGATTCAATTATTGAACAACTCAATGCTAACCTAAAAATCGTTTATCGTCAGGCACTTGATGCTGATAAAAAATTAGATGACTTACAGCAGCAAGGCCATGGTAAATTCAAAGCCTTATTTGCAAAAGATGCTGGCTTTGATTTTGAAGCAAAACGCTTTAAACCTTACGTTCTCGATGTTGCTGCTGATGTAGAAAGCTTAAGCAACGACGGTATGGACGAAGAAAAACTGAAAAAAACCGTTATTAAACTGCAACAGTTACTACAACTGTTAGCGACGTTTAAGTAACGTAGAAGCCTCTATTTTTATAGAGGCTTACGCGCGAAATAAATTTCACGCCTACACCAAAGACATTTAATCTCACAAAGAGAGATAAGAGACGCTTCGCTGAACATAAACACTATTTGAATCTCTCTTCTTTTCCTCTGTGCTCTCTGTGTCCTCTGTGGTTGGAAAAAGATCTTTAATTCACAAAGAGGCGCTGCGCTTTAGAGGGAAACAAAAAAGTATTATCATCACTTCCTCATTCACTTATCTTTGTGCAAATATTTTCGTGCGAAATAAATTTCGCGCCAACATGTGGGAGCAGCTTTAGCCGTTAATTGTTTTTCGGCGTTAAAACGCCTCCCACGATATAGGTCTTTTACAAGACCCACAAACAACACAGTTCAACTTTAAACTGACAGCTGACAGCTATCATTCACCCAGATTTAACGACGGCAATAACTCATCTTCAAACCAATCAGTGATTAAACGCTTATCGTAATAGTAGGCTTCATCGCGCCCCATTTTCATGCGATCCATAAATCCCATATCTTTAAGCTTGATATCATTTGCTTCGCTTATCACTTTACCGTTTTTATCGGTAATCGAATAATTTAGGTCGATACGTGGGAAGTAAATTGGCTTGATGATACGTAACTCATTCATGGTACCAAAACGCACATCACCGGCTAGGTCAAGCTCTGTCACTTCAACGTTAAAGGTGTAGCCTTCAGGTAACTTTTCGGCAAGCTTGTTGAAGTGTTTTTCAAAATTTTTCGCCACATTTTTATGAAATGAACCTTTTGGTGAATTGTTGCCAGGTTCTACATCACGGTAATCGTTAAAGTCATGCCATTTAACTTTTGCCTCTCCTGCATGAGCAAAAGCAGGTAGTGCAATGACCATTGCTAAGGCAATTTTTTTTACTGTATTCATCTGTTTCTCCACTTAACAGGTATAGCTAATGATTAAATTTTAGCTGCTGACAATTAACTATAGCTTAATATCTAAACACTTAGGTGTAACCAATATGGTGCAAAATGTAATCAAAAACAAGCGATTCATATTTTTGCTTTATTGTTATGAATCACAATTTATTTATGTAATTTAACGCAAAATGTGCTGAAATAAGGCTAATTCAACCAGGTATAGTTCATGGATATTTTATGACCATTTTAGTCACCGGCGGAGCCGGATACATCGGTTCTCACACCGTTTTAGAATTATTACAACAAGGCACTGACGTTGTTGTTCTTGATAATTTAAGTAATTCATCGAATGAGTCATTGGCTCGCGTAAAACAAATCACTGGCAAAGACGTCACGTTTTATCAAGGTGATATTTTAGATAGAGCCTGCCTAGACAAAATATTCCGTGAACACGCAATTGATAGTGTTATTCACTTTGCTGGTTTAAAAGCGGTTGGTGAATCGGTTGTAAAGCCTATTGAGTATTACCAAAACAACGTACAAGGTACACTGACTTTGGTTGATGCCATGCGTGACGCTGGCGTATTTAAGTTAGTATTTAGCTCATCAGCAACTGTATACGGTGACCCTGCAAGCTTGCCAATTCGTGAAGACTTCCCGGTTGGCGGTACGACCAACCCATATGGCACATCAAAGCTTATGGTTGAGATGATGCTACAAGATATCGCAAAATCAGATGAACGCTTTGCCTTTGTTATCTTACGTTACTTTAACCCTGTCGGCGCGCATGAATCCGGCCTGATTGGTGAAGACCCGAATGGTATACCTAACAACTTATTACCTTATATTTCGCAAGTCGCAGTGGGTAAGCTAGCAAAGCTAGGTGTATTTGGGGATGACTACGATACTGTAGATGGTACAGGTGTTCGTGATTATATCCATGTCGTCGATTTAGCATTAGGTCACTTAAAAGCACTTAACCGTATTGCAACTGATACAGGTGCACACGTATTTAACCTTGGCACAGGTAATGGTTACTCAGTACTGCAAATGGTTACCGCTTTTGAAAAAGCCAGCGGTCAAGCTGTCCCATATCAAATTTCACCGCGTAGAGCAGGTGACATTGCAGCTTGCTATGCAGCACCAGAAAAAGCGTTAAAAGAGCTTGGCTGGCAAGCTGAACGAGGCATCGATGAAATGATGCAAGATACGTGGCGCTGGCAAAGTAATAACCCTAACGGTTACAAATAGTCAAAGTCTAAAATTAAAAAGCTGATGTTCACACATCGGCTTTTTAATTTGATGAGGCTTTCTTAAGCTGCGCAATCCCCCAGAAAAGTACCCCAGCCCCAGTGCAGGATAAGAAAAAGAACAACCCTAAGCCGACTGGCGATCCCCAAAACAAAATACTGTATAAAACTTCCATCTTTATATCCTTTATTATTATTTGAATAACAAGTTATATAAGTTTTAGGAACAGCCCGTCAAGTAGCAATATCAGCGCATCGCTTGAATACTCTCTAGCGCTGCAGCAAGCTGTGATTTTAGTTTTTTATGACGTATATAAACAGCGAACACTATAATGCCATTGATACCAAGCTGGATAAGCCATAGGCTGTATGTTTTAAACATAACCATGTTAAACAAGGCAACAATTAGCAGAGCGGACCAAAGAGCAACACAGCCAATAAAGCTCACATACCAGTAATGAACTTGGTGTTTCAGCTGGCTTTCTTTAAAGTTGAGCATCGCGTTTACGTCTAGCGTTTCAGCCCGCCAAAGCTTTCGTCTTAAACGGTAAGACCAAACGCCAAAACCTAGTGGAATAGGCACTAATAGTGCAAACATGAAGGTTTCATAAGTATGTTTTGCCTCAAACAACATGGCGTAAATACAAAACACGGTTACCACAACACCTAATAAAGAGTCTATTAAACCTTTTAGCTTTAATTTAGTTCGCGACTTTTGTGTTTGTGCAATTAATGCAGCGCTATCCACTTTCGGCGTTGCCTGCACGAATGCCTGCTGCCACTTAGCTAATTGATCATCTGCTTCGAATTTATCCACTTCATTCACTCCATTAGGCTTGCAAGTTGTTGCCTTGCTCTACTTGCACGTTTCGCAACAGCATCTTCAGACAGACCCAGTGTTTCGGCTATCTCACTTTGATTAAACCCTTCAAGCTGTAGAGCAAGCACCTGCCTATATTTCAGCGTTAATTTACGCAGGGCAGCCATTAAATCTAAACTGTCGTCTTGTGATTTGTGTGCACTTAAAGCTTGGGTGTAATCAACACTCTCAGAGCTTGCAACCTCTTTACGGTTTTGCTCTTTAATCACATGATCAACTGCTTTATTGTGAGCTATTCGGGCGATATAGGTTTTTATGCTAGCATCGCCTCGAAAGGCAATATCTGTTGATGATTCATTACTTTCAAATGCGCGCCAAAGCGCCAATGACATCTCTTGAATTAGCTCATCTTGTAACGCTTGATTGATCTCGTAGGTTGCAGCAACACGCGCCAACAGCGGCGCGTATTCATTCAGCAATGTGTTTATTTGAACATCAGCTTTCACTGTACTTCCATGTTTTTATTATTATTTGAACAAACGATTATAGGCACAAAAGAAAGTACACGCTAATACAGGCCCCATCAGTAGCATAGGTAAAAGGCTATACGGTGCAGCAAAGGTAACAAGCATATTAATCAAACAAAGCACGCTTAGCGGTTTAATCACTCTTAGTACTGTTGCAAGGCTTTCTTTTACAGCTGCACTAAGTGAAGAATTACTTAAAAGTAACAGAGGTACCACAAATATAAGCAGCATATTCATAGGAACAATTGATACAAACATAACTCCTACGCGCCAACGCTCAACATCAACAAACTGACCAGATAATAATGCCGATAACTGCTCACTTCCAATCAAAGTACTCCCTACAGCAAGTTGCACCAGCGCGAGTAAAATACCCACTACTGACCAAACCGCAACTCGTCCCCACTTCGCCCATGTTGTATTGTGTCGAAATGAAAAGCCTTGATTACTATTTAGGTTAAACAATAAAGGCCACACGGTTGCCATTAACATAGGCGCTAACCATTTCGATAATGTTAAACCTATAGGTGCTGGCAATAGTTGCACTAGCCCAGGCAAAATAGCGAACAGTGTCATTAGTAAGAAAAGTTTAAACGGCGCCTTTTTAAATAGCCCCCAACCTTCTTTTAACCAAAGAGCAGCATCACTAAATGGTGCATTCGTTGAATCAAGTTTTAGCGTATTCACAGTTGATGTTGTAGTCGTCATGAGCTTGTCCTTTTCGTAAAAATAGATACATAAGACACTGCCTATCGCTACCACCGAATAGAACAACTTCGTGTCATTTGCAGCTATAGACGAGACAAACTCAAAAAACCTGACAAAATATTTTTAAAAAATTAAAAATAATTTTATTTGGTTGAATTTTAAGGATAAAAAGAAATTGAGCGCAGCTATAAAAACAGCTTAAAGCTTTAATTTTGGATTTTTACAGTAAGAAAATGGTGGCCCCTCCCAGACTTAAACTGGGGACCTAACGATTATGAGTTTCGCTCACTTAGACTTTACAAAGGCTCGTTTTTCGACTTGAAACCTATAGTTTCTTATCCTTCGTAGTATGATGGAAAGTTAGGCCAGGTCGGGCTATGTATATTCTTTTTTTCAGTGTTCAACTATAGAAACTTAATTTTCCTCCTGTACCGGCCAAAGATCGGCCAGCCATTCATGCCCACATATTTTATTTTCTCTTGGATTCGCTAGGAGTCGCTAGAATCCATTTAGGGGAAAGGTCAGCGTTGCCGGATGAAATAGCGCCCTTGGGGAAGGAACGCTTCCAAGACATGATGCAACAAAAGGAGTTTGGTCTTTTCAGGTTTTCAGTGATAGTACTGAGCCAGTCATTTCTATTTCCCCGACCTTTTCTCAAAGACTAACAGGTTAAGCCAGTAAGCACTCGCAAATGCTCGCCATAGTCCACTTTTTGCAGCTGTGTGTAATTCAGCTCATACCCTGTTAGAGAGCTAACAAAGCTTGCAGCTTGATCAGGTGTGCGACCTAACATTAACTGAAATGTTGTTAGTGCTTTTACATATTCGTCGGCCACTAGCCCATCAGATGTGAAAAATTTGTCTTTTTTCCATTCTGCCTCTGTCTCAAGTCTAATGTTTATCTTGGAAGCACTACTCAAGCTTTGATGGGCTTGGCTAGATAGCAGGAAAGATGGCTCGAATAGATGTCTTTTTTGCACATATGACTTTCTCAAAGGTGATGACGTAAAAGAAGCAATCGCTATGTTATCAGCGATTGCAGAGTTTGATGGTGAAGCAGACTTAGATATCTACAAGCGGGTCGCACCACTTGATAGTGGCGGAATTGAAATCGATGTTTGCGACAATGATGGTACTCGGATCCGTGTTGAAAATGGCGAAGTATTCGAGATTACTAGTGGCTCTGAATGTATATATCAACGAATGGAGAACTCTCTGGCACTGCCTAGCGTTGCAGAAGAAGATGATTTCACACTACTCGAAAAGTACGTCAGATTAACTGATATAGACTTTTACCTGTTGATCGGGTGGATGACTTATACCTTAGCGACGCCGAAGCACAAGCATGCTGGTTTCCCCATACTAGTGATAATTGCGAGTCCGGGCGCGGGAAAAAGCTTTTTCTGTAAGACTATTCTGAGGACTTTTGTCGATCCGGTTACAAACCCTATCGGTATTTTTACTAAAACGGTCAACGATATGGCAATATCACGGCAAAATGCACACTTGCTGATCTACGATAACATCCGTGAATTCGACTCCAATTGGTCAGATCATCCCTGTAATGCTGCAACAGGAGGCGCTATAAGTGGTCGCGCTTTATATACCAATGCTCAGGAGTTTACCTTGTCTCTTTTAGGGCCCACGGTACTCAATTCTATTCACCCACTGATTAAAGAAGGTGACTGTGCTACACGCACCCTGACTTTTCAATTGGAACCGATGCCTGAAGAAGAGCGGAAAGATGAAATGACCTTGAGCAAGGAAATAATGGCTGAGAAATCCATCATCTTTACGGGGTTACTGCAGTTGATTGCTGATATATTAGCTGTAATTGATGATGTAGATGTGTGTCATGCATCTCGTATGATGCAGTTCTCGCGCTGGTTAGCAGCAATGGAAATTTGCCTCGCTCTAGAGCCTGGAGTGCTACAAAAGGCATATTTGGATAATATCAATACCAGTATGCTGGAAGCATTAATTGAGGACCCATTATCTAATGCTGTGTTGGAGTTTGCAGCAAAACACAAGGAACCTGATCTATGGGTAGGAACTCCTTCTCGTCTACTTCTAGCGCTTTCCGAAGGTCAAAGGCCAAATGTATTACGAAGCACAAAACATTGGCCACAAACGCCTATTTCTCTAGGTAAGCGACTACCAGCTATAGAAAAGTCACTTGAGGCACAGGGGGTGATCTTGGTGTTGGGAGAACGCGGTAAAAATAGGAGAATTACTCTGGGTATGAAAGCTATTGAGTCTACCGAAAGTTGATTTGGCTTGAATCGTCGACCTGACGGTTGTTACGTCGGGTCGTCGTGTTCATGAGGCTTTTTTTACCGAGATATTTAGCTGTATTATTAATACTCAGTACGGTTGAAATTCCTCATGTTGAATAATTAAAAGAAAATTACTCGTTGCTAGTTAATAACTTCTTGCTTATATTTGGCTAATGCTAGTATTTTTAGCCAATTGAGCTTGTAAAAGCAGCTCTGTTACACTATCAACGTTGTATTTACTACAAATTGTATGCATAGCTCTATTCTCGACGTGAAATTTTTCGTTTAAACCAAATAATTCTACCGTATTTTTTCCCTTATTTGAGCTTCTCAATACACACAGTAAACCACTCTCATCCAAAGAAAGGTATCGCTGTCTGTGGTCCAAATAAGGGTGGATTATATTAAATGTACATGCGTTATAATTATTTGAATAGGCTAAAATAGTATTGATATCACCTTTATAATCAGTGCTATTACAAAGATCACAGGCTAATACTAAATTTTCAGCTTCAAAAGTAAATTCTTTATACCTACTTTTAGGTGCAATGTGCTCCCTTTGAATTTTACGGGATGCTTTTTCTCCTAATCTATAGGTAAATTTGAAACCGCAGTAATAGCAGTATCCATTTTGGATTTGCTCTAGTTCAATTTTAATCTTGGTAATTAAAGCGTCTCTGTCTTTTCTGCGAACACCTGTCGAATTTACAGATCCGCTCCAAATCTCTTGGTGAGTAAGGTTGGAGTTTATCAAAGTATCAACCCAATTCTGTTCAATTGCTGTATAGGTTATTGATCGTGGCAATATGTCGATCATATTAAAAATATCGCGCATATTAATCCTCTAGTTCTTCATATAATTTATTTGCTTTAGAAATGATTGGAAAAAGAGGATCTTTATCTCCTATATTAAATCTTCTAACCCTCCGTATTGCATCGATGAAATCTGCATGATCATCTTTTGGTGATGCAACATAATCAATTATTATTCGAAGATCTAATTCAAAGTACTTGTTTCTTAAAGCTGTTACCCCGAAAACTCTGTAAAGTATGTTTTCAGGAGACCAACCAAAGGGATCTATTTCTAACTCCTCTATTTGAACTTTCCTAGAGTGCGAACTTGGTGACATATTCAGTATCATCGACTCTTCGGCATTAACATTAGAGATTAAAAAATGCGAATGCGTAGCAATAATCGAATGACAATTAGTGTATTTAGATAAAGCTAGATCCAATATCGAAATGAAATCCATTTGCCAATTAGGATGTAGGCTAATTTCAGGTTCATCAATTAAGATAACCGAGTTGTTTTCTATATTGGCAATGATGGATAAAAATATTTTCAATATGTTATATTCACCAGAGCTGGCTTGATTCATGTCATGTCCATTGGAAGAAAACAGTGCTAACTCTGATACTGATAAAATATTGAGGTTTAACAGTTTCTCAATAACATCTAGAAAGGTTACTTTTAGACTAAATTGAGTGCGGTCTTCCAGCTTTACGTCAATTGGATAGTTGTTTTTGTTGTTTTCTAATTCACGTACTACCCTCGAGATGATATCTTTGCTTTTACTATAAAAAGTATTATCAAAAATAGTTTCAAATTTATCGCTTGCTTCTCTACTACTTTCGTCACCAAACAATAACGTTTTAAAATCGCTGAAAGCTCTTCCTTTCGTAAGGATAGCTTTGAAGTTTTCTGAGAAATTAAGCGTTTGTAATACATTGGCTGCCGAAAGGGTTTTAGTTTTATCTTTGTATATAGTAAAGAGGTGAAGCAATAACTCTTCTCTTAGATTCGAAAAGAAAATGTTGTTTGATGCAGTTTTGAGTCCTAAGTAGACATACTCTTCTGACTTTCTCACCCCTTTTTTTGAGACAAATGGAAATCTATCTTGAGGAGTGCTGGTAACAGCAAGTAATTTGGCTATAGGAAGGGAAACTTGCTTGCTATCTGAATTTATAGATATGACGTTATTATCTGAATATAGATTCATCTCATATTCATAATCAATATCTTTTTTAGACTTGGTTTTATCTTCTGAAAATTCGATGGTGAGGGCGTCTGCTATACAGCGCAACAAGTTGCTTTTCCCCGTTCCATTGGGTCCAATGACTACAGTCTTAAAATTTCCTTTTTCTTTTGTTTTCCTAGCAAGTGGAATTTCAATATCACCGAAAACATCATGGCTGGCCAGGTTAAGTCCTTGTAACTTCAATGTACACTCTTGTTTAGTATAAAAGTTTTCTTATTTATATCATCAAGAGATGTACTTCTCAAAGAATAACTACATGTAAAATTTACAATTACGGATGAAATTTGTTGTGTTTAAATTGTGATTTAGCTAAATTAGCTAAATTATATAAGAAGGGGCTGTTTATGTCTGAAATTGAAATATTTGAGGAAATCAAGCAGGTTCTAGCTAGTTCTCCGAGAAATCAATACACAATGGAGTTACACCTTCAAATGATTAAATTTGCAGATGAATTAAAAAACATTACTGCAAAAGAGTTTTGTCAGGGTGTTGGGCTTCAACCTAGTTTAGGAACAGAGTTTAGCAAAATGAGGAACTTAACTAACAGGCTAAAAAGTGCGGGCTTGGACGTTAGCAAAATATAATCTTCGAATTACAAACTTTTATGGAATTATAATGGCAATTAAAAAATCAGAACTATATTCATCGCTATGGGCCAGCTGCGATGAGCTCAGGGGGGGCATGGATGCAAGTCAGTATAAAGACTATGTGCTTTTTATGCTGTTTGTGAAATACATCAGTGATAAGTACTCAGGCCAACCTTTCGCCCCTATTACTATACCGGAAGGTGCAAGCTTCGCTGATATGGTAGCACTTAAGGGTAAACCGACTATTGGTGATGATATCAACAAGAAAATCGTCGCTCCACTTGCAAATGCCAATAAGCTTTCTCGAACAGCATTGCCTGATTTTGATGATGTAGAAAAACTTGGAAATGCAAAAGAAAAAGTCGAACGCCTAACTAACCTAGTAGCCATTTTTGAAAACAAGGCGTTAGATTTTAGTAAGAATCGAGCCGAAGGGGATGATATCTTAGGTGACGCTTATGAGTATTTAATGCGTCACTTTGCAACTGAATCTGGAAAGAGTAAGGGTCAGTTCTACACTCCTGCAGAAGTCAGTCGGATCATGGCTAAAATTATTGGTATTGATAAGGCGAGTACTTCCGCAATTACCACTGTTTATGACCCTACGTGTGGCTCAGGTTCCTTATTGTTGAAAGTTGCAGATGAGGCTAAAACGGCTGTAACTTTGTATGGTCAGGAAAAAGACAATGCGACAAGTGCCTTGGCACACATGAACATGATCCTGCATAACAACCCTACTGCAGAGATAAAGCAAGGAAATACTTTAGCCAACCCTCGTTTTCCTGAAGATGAAGATCAAATGAAGCAGTTTGATTTTGTTGTTGCAAACCCTCCATTCAGTGATAAACGCTGGGGTAATGGTGTTGACACCGAAAAAGACCCATACGATCGGTTCGAAAGTTATGGTGTTCCACCGAATAAGAACGGTGACTATGCATACCTGCTACACATTATCCGAAGTCTAAGAAGTCAAGGTAAAGGCGCATGTATTTTACCACACGGCGTATTATTTCGCGGTAAGACTGAAGCCGATATACGTGAGGCGTTAATTCGAAAAGGCTATATCAAGGGCATCATTGGTTTACCCGCTAACCTTTTCTACGGTACTGGCATCCCTGCATGTATTATTTTAATTGATAAAGAAGCAGCTAATGCTCGTAAAGGTATTTTTATAATTGATGCAGGTAAAGGCTTCATCAAAGACGGAAACAAAAACCGTCTTCGTGAAATGGATATTCATCGCATTGTAGACGTCTTCAACAAACAGCTTGTTATTCCAGGCTACAGTAAAATGGTTTCGTTTACCGAGATCGAAAAGAACGAATTTAACCTCAACATTCCTCGTTATATCGATGGTTCTGTAACTGAAGATATTCAAGATATTGAAGCACATTTGTTGGGGGATATACCTAAAGTAGACGTGGATGGTGAAGAGTCTAGTCTAAAACCATACTGGGAAGTTTTTCCCGAATTACGTCGCGCATTATTTAGCAATGCCGAGCGAAGTGATAGCTACTTGGCATTACAGGTAGGGACGCTAGAAATTAAGCAAGCAATATTTGAACATGCTGAGTTTAAGGCTTTTACTGCGCAAATGAATTCGGTCTTTGGAAGTTGGCGTGAAAATACCCAAAAGTTCCTTAAAGCTATGCAACCGGGATGCCATCCCAAAGATGTGATCTATGATATTTCTGAGGATTTGCTAGAGAGTTACACCGATAGGCCATTAGTTGATAAGTATGATGTCTATCAACACCTAATGAACTATTGGTATGAAATCATGCAGGATGATTGTTACCTGATAGCAGCACCGCTAGAAGTTGGTGGTGGTTGGCAAGCGTCAACTTATCGTATTGAGGAAGAGAAAAAGAATAAAAAAGGAGAAGTAACTAAAACCGTAGATAAAGGCTGGACTTGTGATTTAGTGCCTAAATACTTAGTGATTAACCGTTATTTTGCGGAAGAGCAACAACACATCAATGCGCTGAAGACACAGCAAGAAACTGAACAAAGTTTGTTAGATGAATTGGTCGAAAAGCATAGTGGCGAAGAAGGTGCCCTTAACGGTGTTGGTACTAAAGCAGAAGCTAACGTAGCGTTGCAGGATTATATTGACCTAGCCTGGGAAAGTTTAGAACACACCAGTTACGTTACCTATAAGGCGTTGTGCAGTACAGTAGCGAAACAGGAGCAACAGCTTACCGAACTAAAACACAGCCCATGGCTGAGCAATTTGAAGAATGCTAAAGGCAATGTGACACAAAAGGCAATAAAAGATCGTATCGAAGGAATAACTTTTGAATCCGAAGAATTTGCAGTAATTGAGCGGTATTTAGGATTAGATAAGTCTATTAAACAGGGCAAAAAAGATATTAAAGTCATGCAGGTTCCTATTTTAGCTCTTGTAGAAAAGGCGCTAGTTCAAACACCTGATGCTGAATTTATGACTGAGATAAAGATTCTACAGCAATACCTTAGCTTAACAGAACAAATAGCTGCGACGAAAAAAGCGGTTAAGGAAAAAGAGCTTGCGTTAGATGAAGTCTTACTTGAGTTTTACCCTACTTTAGATGAAGAGCAAATCAAGCAACTGGTGGTCGAAGATAAGTGGTTGGCAACTATTGATAGTGATGTTCATAGTGAGCTGGACCGCTTAAGTGAACGCTTGACTAACCGCATCAAGGAGTTAGCAGAACGCTATGAAAGTGCTATGCCTGCGCAAACTAAGCAAGTTAAAGTGCTAGAGGATGCTGTCGCTGGTCACTTGCATAAGATGGGGTTTGTATGGAACTAAAAAAGGGTTACAAATATACAGATGCGGGTATTATTCCATCAGACTGGAGTGACAAAAAGTTAGAAGAACTTACTGCTGTAATAATTGATGGAACTCACCATACACCAAAGTATACCAGTTATGGCATACCATTTTTGAGAGTCACAGATATTCAGAGCAATGTTATTGATACGGAAAAGCTTAAGTTTATTTCCATAGAGGAACATCGTGAACTCATTAAACGTGCAAAGCCAGAACATGGTGATTTACTGCTCTCAAAAAATGGCACGATTGGCATATCTAAGGTGGTTGACTGGGATTGGGAATTTTCAATATTTGTTAGTTTAGCTCTTATAAAAGTTCGAAAGAGTAAAGTAGACGTCAACTTCTTAGAGCAAGTGTTTCGTTCGAACATAATTTCTGATCAAATTAGCCGGCGTTCAAAACAAGGTACAGTCACTAATTTACATCTTGAAGAGATTCGAGAATTTGATATACCACTCCCCCCAACTAAAAGTGAACAATCGGCAATTGCAAAAGCTTTAACAGATATGGATGAGTTGGTTCACTCGCTTGAAAAGTTAATCGAGAAAAAGCAGCTAATCAAACTAGGTGCCATGCAAAAGTTATTAAATCCATTTGATGAGGATGGTGAGCTGAAGGATGGTTGGAGCCAAGTAAGTTATGACGAAGCATTTACTTTCTTATCTACTGCCACATATTCGCGTTCTGATTTAGGTGGTGATGGTGCTTTATATATCCATTATGGCGATATTCATACTAAGTTTGGCACTCATGTTGACCTAAACAGTGAACCTGTACCTGCACTAGACATAGATAAAGTAGCAGCTTATGCCAAGTTGAAAGATGGAGATCTGATCATGGCTGACGCCTCTGAGGATTACGACGGAATTGGTAAGAGCTTTGAAGTTTCGGGTGTCGGTGAAAAGGTAGTTATTGCCGGGTTACATACTTTTTTAATGAGACCTAAAGGTGACCATTTTATTGATGGTTTCAAAGGTTTTATTCATGAAATAGTGTATGTCAAATCTCAGTTAAATCAGAAAGCGACAGGTTTAAAAGTTTATGGTGTATCTAAAAATACATTGAAGGATATATTGATCCCATACCCTTGTGAAACAATGCAGAGACAAGTTGTCGATGCTCTCAGAGATATTGACTGCGAGATTCTAGCTTTAAGTAATAAGTTAGAAAAGAATAAAAAGCTAAAACAAGGCATGATGCAGGCATTGCTTACTGGTCAAATTCGCTTAGAAAAGCCAGAACAAATGGAGACGTAATGGATTCTTCAGGTGCAATAAATAAATCAGAACGAGTAACGCAGAATCGTGTAGTTAAACTATTCCAAAATGAGCTAGGGTATACCTATTTAGGTGACTGGCGAGATAGGTCAAACAACCAGAATATTGAACAGAGTTACCTTCGTAAGTTTCTGGAAAATCGAGGGCATTCGGATGAACAAATCAACCGAGTATTGTCTGAGCTAGAAGCGAAAGCCAATGAACATGGCCAGAGTTTGTATCATAACAATAAGGTAGTATATGAGCTGCTTCGTTTTGGTGTGCCAGTAAAGTTTGAAGCCGGTGTTCCAACAGAAACGATTCAAGTAATTAATTGGAATGCGCCTGAAGAAAATGATTTTTATATTGCCGAAGAAGTAACTGTATTTGGCGAGCGAGAAAAGCGCCCGGATGTTGTTCTTTATGTTAATGGTATTGCTATCGCGGTTTTGGAGTTAAAAAACAGCAGAAAGGACTTGGCTGAAGGTATTCGTCAAAATATCACTAACCAACAAGATCAGTTCATTCAACAGTTCTTTACTACTGTTCAGTTCGTTTTTGCGGGTAATGACTCGCAGGGGCTTCGGTATGGCACCATAGGTACTGGTGAGAAGTATTTCCTAAGTTGGAAGGAAGATGGGCAAGATAATGAAGGTTATAAGCTCGATAAATATCTGAATAAGATGTGTACCAAGCAACGCATCATTGAATTGATGTTTGATTTTGTGTTGTTTGATGCGGGAGTTAAAAAGTTACCTAGGGTTCATCAATATTTCGGTATTAAGGCTTCTCAAGAGCATATTCGCCGAAAAGAAGGGGGTATTATATGGCATACGCAAGGTAGTGGCAAAAGTATCACTATGGTGCTGTTAGCTAAATGGATTTTAGAAAATAACCCTCATGCCCGAGTGTTAGTTGTAACTGATCGTGACGAACTTGATAAACAAATCGAGCGCGTGTTTAAAGATGCGGGAGAATCTATCAGTCGCACTTCCAGCGGTCGAGATTTTATGCGATTGCTAGGTGAAGCAAAGCCTCGATTACTTTGTTCCCTAGTTCACAAATTTGCACCTAAAGATCCAAACCTAAAAGACAATAAGAAATTTGAGGCTTTTATTAAAGAGCTAGAATCATCTACTGGCCATGCTGTCGGTGAGTTGTTTGTATTTGTTGATGAGTGTCATCGTACTCAAAGTGGCAGACTACACAAGGTTATGAAAGCGTTACTTCCTAGCGCACTGTTTATTGGTTTTACCGGAACACCATTACTTAAAAAAGACAAAGCAACCAGCCTTGAAGTATTTGGAAAGTACATTCACACATACAAGTTTAACGAAGCCGTTGAAGATGGCGTAGTTCTTGATTTAGTTTACGAAGCGCGAGATATCGACCAGAGAATTAGCTCTCAGAAAAGAATCGATAAGTGGTTTGCTGCGGCAACTAAAGGTTTGAACGAATTCCAGCAAGCAGAGTTGAAGAAGAAATGGGGTACCATGCAAAATGTCCTCAGTTCCAAGTCTCGCATGAATAAGGTTGTTGCCGACATTATTTTTGACTTTGCGGATAAGCCTCGCCTAAGTAGCCAATCCGGTAATGCTATTTTGGTCGCATCAAGTATTTTTGAGGCATGTAAATACTATGAGATATTCCAATCAACTAACCTTAAAGGTAAATGTGCGATAGTTACTTCTTACAGTCCTCAGTCTAAAGATATATCAACAGAAGATACGGGAGCTAACACAGAAACCGATAAGGAATATATCTTTAAGACTTATGCCGAGCTACTTAAAGATGTTAAACCAAAGCCCCAAATGAGTAAGACAGAGACGTATGAGGAGCATGTAAAGCAGCTATTTACGGAGGAGCCTGCCAACATGAAGCTGCTTATTGTTGTAGACAAATTACTAACTGGTTTTGATGCACCAAGCTGTACTTATTTATACATTGATAAATCCATGCAAGATCACGGGCTTTTTCAGGCTATTTGTCGTGTAAATAGGCTTGATGGTGAAGACAAAGAATTTGGCTACATCATCGACTATAAAGATCTATTCAGTAAGGTTGAGAATGCTGTTGCAGTCTACACCAATGAGTTGGATTACGATGACTTTAATGCTGAAGACTGTAACATTCTGTTGAAAGATAGGTTAGAAGCTGCAAAGGAAAGATTAGATAACGCACTAGAAGAGTTAGAATTACTTTGTGAGCCGGTTAAACCTCCAAAAGGTGATTTACAACACATCCATTATTTTTGTGGAAACACAGAAATTCCTGAGGAACTTAAAGCCACAGAGCTGTTAAGACATACGCTTTATAAAGCGATAGTCGCTTTTATACGCGCATACGCCAACATTGCTGATGAAATGATTGAAGCAAGTTACAGCGATAAAGAAGCAGGCCATATCAAAAGCCGGATGGATCATTATCTTAAACTTCGTGAAATCATTAAAAACGCGAGTGGGGAAATCATTGATTTGAAAGCGTACGAAGCGGATATGCGACACCTGATTGATAACTACATTCAGGCTGATTATTCTGAAGTGATATCCCCTTTTGGTGATATGCCTTTGATTGAAGTCATTGTGAATAGTGGAATTGCCGAAGCAATTAATGGGTTACCAAGCGGAATAAAGGGCAGTAATGAAGCAGTAGCGGAGACTATTGAAAACAATGTTCGTAGCAAAATTCTTAAGGACCACTTGCTAGATCCTGCCTATTTCGACGAAATGTCGAAACTCCTTGATGAAATTATTAAGCTACACAAGCAAAAGGCTATCGACTATCAAGAGTATTTAAAGAAAGTAGCAGAGCTAGCGAAGAAAGTAGCGGCAGGTAAAGAAGATAAAACGCCTGATTCGTTAGATACTCCTAGTAAGAGAGCGTTATGGAATAATCTTGATAAAGATGAATCACTCGCTATTCAGGTTGATACTGCTGTTATGGTGAGTAGAAGTGACGGCTGGCGTGGTAATATAGCTAAGGAAAATCTAATTAAACAAGCTATCTACAAAGTATTGAACGATATTGAAGAGGTAGAGCGTCTGTTTGCCATAATTAAGCAGCAGCCAAGTTACTGATATGGCAGAGATTCAGTTAGGTGATATTCCTATTGAGATTGTTCAAAAGAATATCAAAAACGTCCATTTGAGTGTCCATCCGCCAAATGGGCGCGTGAGAGTTTCCGCACCTCTTGGTATGGAAATCGATACTATTCGAGTCTTTGTTATCTCAAAACTCTCTTGGGTGAAGCAGCAGCAAAAGAAGTTTATTAATCAACAACGTGAAGCGCCGCGAGAGTTTATCGAGCGAGAAAGTCACTATTTTCAGGGTAAACGCTATCAGCTAAGAGTTAAGTATGTAGATGCCAAACCAAGTGTTTCAGTGAACCATAAATATATAGTGCTTGAAACTAGGCGTGAAAGCTCTCCAGAACAAAGAAGTAAAATACTCAATGAATGGTATCGTCTTCGATTAAAGTCGGCAATTCCAGAGCTGATTAAGCAATACGAGAAAATTATGCAGGTTTCCGTTGCTGAATTTGGTGTGAAAAAAATGAAAACTAAGTGGGGAACTTGCAACCCTGCGGCTCAACGTATCTGGCTGAACCTAGAGCTTGCAAAAAAGCCTCCTGAGTGTTTAGAGTACATAGTGGTGCATGAGATGACACACTTGATCGAGCCAACTCACAACAAGAGATTCACATCATTAATGGACTTATTTTTGCCTAAGTGGCGACTATATAAGGATGAGCTTAACAAACTCCCCGTCAGACATGAAAACTGGAGTTATTAAGCGACAAGTCGTCGGGTCAATCCACTATACAAACATATATAAGAAATCTGAGATCCAGCTTTCCATAGTTTTTTGGGTCTAAACATTTCAAACAAGTAATTGGAGCCAGAAGGTTACTGGCTCAATTCACTTTTATTTTTCCCATTATTCTTTTCGCCGGTCAGCTTCTTGTCCGGCGTTTTTGTTTATGGAGTTTCTTATGTACCCAACGAGATTCAAATTTAACAAACGTCAGATAGATAGCTTGCCGGCAACCCCAGAGGGAAACCGAGTATTCAGATGAAGCATGTACTGGATTACGTCTTATAGTTAATCGGCAAGGACGTAAACGATTTTTGTTTCGTTATACTTTCTTAGGCCGCAAGAGAAGCATCCAACTCGGCGAGTATGGTCCTATTGATGTTAATTCTGCCCGAATGAAAATTGCTGAATACAAACGGCAGTTAGCTGACGATATAGATCCTAAGCAGCAGCGAGATGAAGCCAGGGCAATCTTAAACTTTTACGAGTTTGCTGAGCAGCATTACATGCCCTATTCCAAGGCTAACAAACGCAGCTTTAGAGGCGATCAGTCTATCCTTGATAACCATATGTATCCAATGTGGCAGGATAGGCGGTTAACTGAGATTACAAAGCATGATATTCAACGTTTTCTGGATAAGATGCTTGAAGATCATATGCCAGCAACGGTCAATCGGATGCTAAGCCTAGCACACCGTATGTTTAAGTTGACGATTGAGTGGAACTTTGCCCCACAACCTTTCATCAATCCGGCTGCTGGGGTTCGCAAACTTAAAGAAAACAATCGGCGTGAAAGGTATCTGACTAAGGAAGAGCTGGATAACTTCATTGCTGCTTGCGATGCAGAACCATCTCGTACACCTACAAATGCACTCAAGCTAGCCGTGCTTTCGGGTATGCGCATCGGTGAAATCCTTTCTGCTCGTTGGTCAAACTTAGAGGTAGTCGATGGTAAAGGTAGTTTATTCTTACCTCATACTAAATCAGGTTTTTCCAGGACAGTGGTGTTAAACGATGCTGCATTGAAAACGATATTGGAGCAAAAGCCATTTCGTAAGAAGGGCAACACTTTTATCTTTCCAGGGAAGATGAAAGGTCAGCATATTCATCACCCGAAAAAAGCATTTGCCCGCATCAAGGCTTCAGCAGGAGGCTTGGTTGATTTGCGAATACACGATCTTCGGCACAGTTTCGCCAGCATGTTAATTAACTCTGGTGCAACTCTATACGAAACCCAGCATTTATTAGGGCATCATAATCCCCAAACAACAACTCGGTATGCCCACCTATCAACCGATAGGTTGCGTGAAGTGACAGGTCAAATAGCTTTGCTGGTTGAGGTGGATTAAGTAGCGCACCAACCTTGTGATCAGACACATATCAGATTAATGGTTATTAATATTTAGCCGGTTCCTCTTTTTAGGGGAACCGGCTTTTCTATTTTAGGAAAACGAATATGTATGTAATTACTGAATTGTCGGGAGATATTGCTCTATTAATCCCAGTAAAGATCAAAGATGAAGTAATAAGTTTGCTAGTTGAACCTTTCGACGATGAGGCTGAGGCCAAACAGTTCTGGCAGGAGTACGGCAATACTTTTTGCATTTTACTCTCTGACGATAATGATAAAGGCATATTAGCTACACTGAGTGAACAAGAACAGTTGCATTATGCTTAAATGAAAAACCTCGCTGATTATTCAGGTTAAACAACAATGGCCACACCGTTGCCATTAATATAAGCGCTAACCATTTCGATAATGTTAAACCTATAGGTGCTGGCAATAGTTGCACTAGCCCAGGCAAAATAGCGAACAGTGTCATTAGTAAGAAAAGTTTAAACGGCGCCTTTTTAAATAGCCCCCAACCTTCTTTTAACCAAAGAGCAGCATCACTAAATGGTGCATTCGTTGAATCAAGTTTTAGCGTATTCACAGTTGATGTTGTAGTCGTCATGAGCTTGTCCTTTTCGTAAAAATAGATACATAAGACACTGCCTATCGCTACCACCGAATAGAACAACTTCGTGTCATTTGCAGCTATAGACGAGACAAACTCAAAAAACCTGACAAAATATTTTTAAAAAATTAAAAATAATTTTATTTGGTTGAATTTTAAGGATAAAAACATGGATGGAACAAAAGTGGAACAAAACTGTTAAAGATTGGTGTAAAGCGTTGATTTACATGTTTTAATATAAAGAAAATGGTGGCCCCTCCCAGACTTGAACTGGGGACCTAACGATTATGAGTCGTGTGCTCTAACCAACTGAGCTAAGGGGCCAATGTATTAGCGAAAGCTAAATTTTTGATGCGTTTAGCAGGTTTAACTGACTAAAGCGGGATGCAGTATAAAAAGTTTTTGTAACCTTGTCACTAGCAAAACCCTTTATTTTAACAATCACTAATTCAATTGCTCAAATAGTAAACTTTTTGTTTTTACAACAACCTTAAAGCATGCCGATTAGTTTCTAGCTTCCGACATTGTTCTAGATCAAATAGCTA
Source organism: Pseudoalteromonas apostichopi (assembly GCF_030297135.1). Lineage (NCBI taxonomy): Bacteria > Pseudomonadati > Pseudomonadota > Gammaproteobacteria > Alteromonadales > Pseudoalteromonadaceae > Pseudoalteromonas > Pseudoalteromonas apostichopi. The sequence continues at coordinate 2,119,020 of NZ_AP028065.1, read as the reverse complement.
GATCAGTAAACTCGTTAAAATAGCCGCTCAATCAATTGCGGAGTGCTGACTGTGATAAATTTACCAAGCTGGGATCAATCTCTGATCAACAAGTACAATATTTCTGGGCCTCGATATACATCTTACCCAACGGCATTGTCTTTAGCTGATGGTTATAACCAACAAGATATGATTAACGCGATTGCAGCGTCGAAAAGCCGTTCTTTATCGCTGTATATCCATATCCCTTTTTGCAGTCAGCTTTGTTATTACTGTGGCTGTAACAAGGTGATCACACGTCATCAATCCAAAGCCGATTTATACCTAGATAATTTAGCGCTTGAGATTGCTGAGCAAGCAACGCTTTTTGCTGATTATAAAGTTGAGCAACTGCATTTAGGAGGTGGTACGCCAACTTTTTTATCGGCAGAACAAATGAGCCGCTTAATGACGTTAGTTGAACAGCACTTTAATTTTGCTGATGATGCCGAGCGTGGTATTGAGATTGACCCTCGTTCTTTAGCTGATGGCATGCTAGTTCACCTACGTAAGCTTGGCTTCAATCGTGTCTCGTTTGGAATTCAAGATTTCAATGATGATGTGCAACTGGCGGTTAATCGTCCACAAAGCGTGCAATCTGTAAAAGGCTTGATTAGTGAAGCTCGTGAGCTTGGCTTTAAATCTATTAATGCCGATATGATTTACGGTTTACCTTTGCAAACGCCTGAGAGCTTCAAAGAGACGATTGCACAGCTTATTGAACTAAACCCCGATCGCGTTTCGGTATTTAACTATGCTCACTTACCAGATAGATTCGCAGCACAGCGCAAGATTAAAGACGCTGACTTACCATCTGCTGGCGATAAGCTCACTATGTTCAAAAATACACTTGAGCAGATGTTAGCGGCGGGTTATCAGTTTATCGGTATGGACCACTTTGCCCGTAAAGACAATGAACTGGCAATTGCGCAAAACGCAGGTCAATTACATCGTAATTTCCAAGGTTACACAACGCATGGACAGTGTGACTTATTAGGTTTAGGCGTGTCGTCTATTTCGCAAATTGGCAATGCTATTTTACAAAACGAAAAAGAGTTAAAGCACTATTACAAAGCTGTGCAAGAAGGGTTTGGCAGTGCAGTATGTAAAGGTGTCGCTCTAACTGATGACGATACTTTACGTGCCGCAGTAATCAAACAATTGATCTGCCAGTTTGAGCTTGATATTCCAGCAATCGAAGAACAATTTAATATCAACTTCGCTAGCTACTTCTGTGAGGCACTAAAAGCACTCGACCCACTGCTTGCTGATGGCTTGGTGACTGTTAGCCAAGATAAGATCACAGTAACAGCCCGCGGTAATTTATTTATTCGTATTATTTGTATGTGCTTTGATGCGCACCTACAACAACAAATCAAGCAAACTCGTTTCTCACGAGTTATCTAGCCCAACAAAAAGCAGAGCCTAGGCTCTGCTTTTTATTTTGCTTAAATCACAACTTCTGCTTAATTGAATACTACGTTTTCGCTGCCTGGCGCGGCTTTAAACTCTTCAATTATGCGGGCGCAATCTGCTTTAATCTCATCGCTATGCTGCTCTTCAGCACGCCAGCGAACGGTGTCCATTTTGAAAACCTCTTTTTTAGAGTATTTCTTTCGAGCATCGTGCGTTGGCATATCTTTTACGACTTCGTACATTTTAAAGATGCCAGGGTAACGCTCACTTAACTCAAACTCTTCTGCAAAGCTGTATTGAGAGATCAGCACCCAAATGCGTAAGCAGCCTTCAGAGAACTCACATTGCTCTTCATTCATTGCACGGGCAATTAAATGAATGCTATCGGCTAACTTTGCATTACGTTTTGCTTTTGATGCTGCAAGCTTTTGTTCATGCTCAGCTTGCTTCTTGGCTATAAGCTTATTTTGCTCTTTTAGTTTATAAAGAAGTTGTCCTGCATAAAACGCAAGCCCTGCGATAATTGCCGCACCAATTACTATGGCAATAATCAAGGTTGTGCTCATCACTCATCCTCATCTTCGTCATCAAACCATTCGTTGGCTAAGTCATCTGATAAGTACTTATCGAAGTCAGACTCACCTTCATCGAATGAATCATCTTCAAAGTCATCTTCGTACTCGTCTTCATCTTCAATACCTAATAGCTCGCATAATGCCTGATGACGAGCAATACGACTATTAAAGTACTTAGCATCTTTACCAGTTAATAACTCGCCACGCTCATGACGCTCAACCAACTTCAGTAGACGCTCGTCATTTTCTAGCGCTTCTAACTCTTGCTCTGGCGTTAATTCAGGCTCAGCCACTTTTTTAAGCTCAACCATTGGTTTCAAGTTGCGTTTCATTTCAACTTTCGGCTCGGCCTTAGGGGCAACTAAAGAAATAGGCTTTTTACTACCAACACGCTTATCTTTCGGTTGATTGTTCGCAGCTGCGTTTTCTGCGCTTAGTACATCAGGTGCATTTCGAGACCCTGGTTTAGCGCCTTTGGTCTTTTTAACTCGCTGCTCTTTTAACGCGCGCATTTCTTTAAGCTTTTCTTTGCTTAAACGTACAGGACCATTTGATGGAATTTTACGCGACTTTTTCTTTCTACTCATATCTTGATCATCTCACTTAAGAGGTTGTGCACAACGCCTTTGTGGCATTGTAATGCTGGCATAACCAGAAGAATTCGATGTGCGGATGTGGTTGGTCAACTTGACGAACTGCGCACTTTTTATACTTTTAGTACAAACGGTGGCTATTGTAACAGGACAAATAAAAAGGCGGTAGAGAAAACATCTCTACCGCCTACTAATCTGAGCGCCAATTATCTGGACACTTCTCCCTTCGACTTTTTAGTCTTTATTATTTTTATTATTATTGTTTATCCATTTTGTTATTTTTTTAACCTTCCGTGTAGCATTCCATTTTGTTTTTATTATTAAACTTCCATGAGCTTTTATTATTCTCGGTCAATCCTGACGCTTTTTTGTTATTTCCTTTAGGACACCTAACCAGTGTCAACCCCTAAAGACTTGCCGCAATCACTTTCCTTATTACATTGTCCATGTTGTTTTGATGTCTCAGCGACAGTGGTTAATTTACTCATTAATAATTTTGTTACAACTAATTTATATAATTTTTCTTACAGATAAGATATTGCAACAAGTGCAATCCATTTAATAACAAAGAGTTATGCTAAAAATAGAAATAAAAATAGGATTTAGCTTACAGCTCACTATGGACAATGTCTCACACGAGAGTAGGAGATTTCGACATGTGTTAAATACAAAAAAAGCAGCTTGCGCTGCTTTTTTCACACTAATCACATATTAATACGGAGTATTTCTATCCGCAATCAGACTTTAGTGTAAGCCACCTAAGTATTTTGAAAGTACTTCGATGTCTTTATCTGTTAGCTTTTTAGCGATATCTTGCATCATACCGTTTAAGTCGTTATTACGCGTACCATCACGGAACTTTTCAAGTTGTGACTTGATGTATTCTGGATGTTGGAACGAAACTTTCGGAAATTTTGCTAGTGATGTACCGTTGCCACGTGGACCGTGACACGCAGCACATGCTGGAATACCGCGCTCAGCATCACCGGCTTTATAAAGCTGTTGACCCACTTCCACTACATCTTTAGGTGTTGTACCTTCAGACATATTTAAAGAAGAGAAGTAAGCAGCTAGGTCTTTCATGTCTTGATCGCTAAGCGGCATAGCCATACCACTCATTACTGGATCCATACGACCTTCTTTGCCTCCAGATGTCATACCTAATTTAAACTCTTGTAATTGTTTATAGATATAATCTGCGTGTTGGCCTGCAATTTTAGGGTAGATATTAACCGGTGCATTACCGTCTGGGCCGTGACAAGCCGCACACGTTGCCGATTTCTCTTTACCTGCGTTTACATCGCCATCAAATGCTGTTGCGTTGCTTGCTGACAACGTACCAAGCAATATAGTTAAAGATAGTGCTATTTTTTTCATGGTGAATTCTCTGTTTCCGACCCTGTATCATCTACAATATGGATGTTGTGATTTCTATATTCTACACGATAATAAATTCTCTGGCACGTTTTCTGCCCACATTAAGCTCATAATTTATAGGGATTTGACTTAGATTAAGTTTCTACTTAGTAATTTTCCTAATTTAAAGCCAATTTAGCACGCTTAAATACGCTTTTGAATGCTGCTTTAATAGTATAAAATACGTGCCTTAAGTGGAAATTAGCCACTGCTTGTTATTTTTTATAAAAGACTAGGAGAGCCTGTGCTCAAATCTCGTATCAAATACAACACTGCGTCCTTTGTTACCAGCGCACCTGATATCTCACGCTTACCTGCTGATACGGGGATTGAAGTCGCGTTTGCTGGTCGCTCTAATGCTGGTAAATCAAGTGCTCTAAACACTTTGACTGATCAAAAGTTAGCTCGAACTTCTAAAACACCAGGTCGTACTCAGCTGATCAATACCTTTGAACTTGATGCCGATAAACGCCTTATCGACTTACCGGGTTACGGTTTCGCTAAAGTACCTATCGAAATGAAGAAAAAATGGCAAAAGTCGCTAGGTGAATACTTACAAAAGCGTCAAAGCTTAAAAGGTATCGTTGTTTTAATGGATATTCGCCATCCGTTAAAAGATTTAGACCGTGACTTAATCGACTGGGCCGTTGGTAGTGAAATTCCAGTGCTGGCACTATTAACTAAAGCCGACAAACTCAAACAAGGCGCACGTAAAGCGCAAGTTTTACAAGTTCGCCGTGAGTTAAGTAGCTTAGATGGTGATATTACAGTTCATGCCTTCTCTTCATTAAAAGGCACAGGCTTACCTGAAGTTGCTAAAAAGCTAGATGAGTGGTTTTTAGGACCCATTGAAGTTGAAGCTCCTGAGTCTGACGAACAACCAGAAGCTTAATCGCTTAGGCCAAGTAATAACGCTTGGCTAATGATTCTAAGTAATAGCCCTGCTCGTCTGAGCAGGCTATTTCGGCCCACTGATAATAAACATTTCTCGATACCCGCGCAGCCAAGCCATGTGCTAATTGAAGATAAGGCACACTGACACCTTCAAATTCACGTAATACCAATGGTTGCTTTGCTGATATGAGCCATGCACGCTGCAAATTATCGACACAACAAAGCGCAGGACCTTGCTCTGTGTCTTCAAAACGCCAATCAATAATAACAAAAGGCACATCATCGACTGTAATGGCCATTTTCTCGACCGGCGTTTTTAAAAAATAAGTATCAACTTCTTTGCAAAGAACTGAGGCAAAGAGCTTAACCATTGCCTCGCGTTTTATTTCACTGCCGGCATAAAACCACCGCCCTTGCGCATCAATCGTCATTGGCAATTGCCCACAATTTTGTGGCTGCCATTGATCAAAGGGTTTATCGGGAGCCTGAAGAGCGGCTTCTAATTCGGCAAGTGATTGCATTATTTATCTTTATCAAGCGTCAAAGAGAATGTCACAGGTATAGCTGTTGCAATAGATGGTAGACCTGCAAGCTTTTGCAGTTCGCTAATACCTTCTGTTACTTTGAAATCACTCGCATTAATAATAACGGGTGTAAAAGATGATACGGTTACATCGCCTTTCGGTGACATATTAGCAAGCACATCAATTGTTAGGTCTTTTTTATTACCATGAAAGTCTAACTCAGCCTTTAAACCTTTAAGTACATGTTGGCCAGGCTCAAGTTTTAACAATGTTTTGCTTAAATCAGCAGTTAACACAGCATTAGGAAATTTAGCCGTTTCAAATAACAGCTTAGTCATGCGCTCATTGCGGATAGGGATCAGTGTTTCAACCGATGCCAGGTCGATCATCAACTTAAATTGACCTTGCTCATCTAGTGTTCCAGATACTTTTTTGAAATGATGCGCTTCTGCAACTGAGTTCTTTTTGATAGACACAAAGCTCACGTTGCTTTGCTCATTATTAACTTGCCAGTTTGCGCTGGCTAAAGGGGCAACTAAAATACTCGATAATGAAAAGGCAGCAATTGCCATAGATTTAAACATAACGCATTCCTTCGAAAGTAAATAAGAATCACTTTGATGGTATCACTTGCGTTGATTTGTGCAATGAATTGTATGATAAGAGAAAGAAAAAGCGACTCACTCAACAAGGAGTGAGTCGTTATAGCAAACTGGGGAGAAGCTATCAATACGTTGCATCCTTTCAGATGCATCATCAACAGGATGTCCTACAGGATGAGGACGGCGCGGACTTTAGCAAATACCAGATTAAAAATAAATTGCACAACCGCAGAAACAACACAAATTGATAAAGATATAACGAAACACTAAAACCATCTTTTCTTGTTTACCTTAAATTAACATTACAGCGAGCCGTAATTTAGGGTAAAGTGAATTTAAAGCACGCTAAAATCAGACTTTTTTAAGGCTTGTTAGTGATAAAAATTGCAGTAGAAGAGTAAAAGGTATGAAGAAAATCCCCTTATTTTTATTTGTTACCTTACTTTTTTTCATGAATCCTTGCTGTCATGCAAAAAAAACAACGACACAATATCCTGTTGTTTTAGTTCACGGGCTAATGGGTTTTGATAATTTACTCGGCCTCGATTATTTTTATAATGTTGCAACCAGTCTCAACCAAGATGGTACCTTGGTGTTCACACCAGCGGTCTCTGCTATAAATAGCTCTGAGATACGAGGCGAACAATTACTCACTCAAGTCGAAACAATTTTAGCATTGACAGGTGCCAAAAAAGTAAACTTGATTGGCCACAGTCAAGGAGCGCAAACTGTGCGCTACGTTGCATCAACTAGACCTGATCTTATTGCCTCCGTAACCAGTATCGGAGGGGCAAATTATGGTAGTGAAATTATTGATCTTATTAATCAAAAACTGCCAGCAAACTCTCAAGCACAACATGCAGCCCAGTTAATATTTGATGCGCTTGGTGGTGTTATTTCACTACTATCAGGTAACAGTGAATTACCACAAAACACACTTGGTGCATTAAATAGCTTAAGTACTCAGGGTGCGAACACATTTAATCAAAAATACCCTGAAGGCTTACCGGTAAATAAATGCGAGCAAGGTCAGATAGTTGCCGAAAATGGTGTGTACTATTTTTCGTGGAGTGGTACAGCAGCACTCACTAATATACTGGATCTAACTGATTTGCCCATGCTACTTGGCTCATTACTCATTTTAGGAAAAGATGATGGCCTTATATCACGCTGTAGTAGTCATTTAGGCTATGTAATTAAAGATAATTATGAAATGAACCACTTAGATGAGATTAATCAGTTTATTGGTTTACACAATTTTCGTGAAGTTGACCCTATTGAGCTTTATCGCCAACACGTAAAGAGACTGCAGGAGTTGGGGTTATAGTTAAAGAGTAATGATTTATTTTTGGCTAAATCGGGTCGCACGAAGCGATGCTCTATATACAGAAGCGATCAGCTTTCAGCCTTCAGACGCGCGAAACAAGTTTCACGCCTACTTGTAGCAGCGGCTTTATGCCGCGACCCTTAAATTGGAAGCTAGATTCGAGATAAATACGGTATAACGGTCAAGCAAATCGCTAACTTTTAGTCTGAAAGCTGACGGCTGATAGCTGACAGCTCTCATTTATTGCGACTATTAGTGAGCTTGCTGCCAGTTGTCACCACTGTCGGCTTCAACAATCAATGGCACATCGAGAGTAGCAGCTTCAGACATTAACTTACATATTTCAGCTTTATACTCATCAACACACTCTTCTTTAATTTCAAAAACTAATTCATCGTGCACTTGCATTAGAAGCTTCACTGAACCTTCAGCTTGTGCATTCACCCATTGATGAACTTTAAGCATCGCTTTTTTGATAATATCTGCGGCCGTACCTTGCATGGGTGCATTGATAGCAGCACGTTCTGCAGCTTTACGACGAGCACCGTTACGTGCATTGATTTCTGGTAAATGTAAGCGACGACCAAAAATCGTCTCTACATAGCCTTTCTCTGCTGCTTTTTCACGAGTTGTTTCCATGTACTCAAGTACGCCTGGGAAACGCTCAAAATATTTATCAATATAATGTTGTGCTTCATGGCGTGGCACATCTAATTGACGTGATAAACCAAATGCCGACATGCCATAAATTAAGCCAAAGTTAACCGCTTTTGCTTTACGGCGCATATCGCTGGTAACCTCTTCAAGACTTACCCCGAAAACTTCTGCTGCTGTTGCACTATGAACATCTAAGCCATTTGCAAATGCAGTGAGTAGGCCTTTATCTTGTGATAAATGCGCCATGATACGTAATTCAATTTGGCTGTAGTCGGCCGCCACAATTTTATGGCTAGGAGCAGCAATAAAGGCTTCACGAATACGACGTCCCTCTTCTGAACGAATTGGAATATTCTGTAAGTTAGGATCAGTTGAGCTTAAACGCCCTGTTGCTGTTACTGCTTGATGATACGAAGTATGCACTCGCTTAGTGCGCTCATTAACCATTAGCGGTAGTTTATCTGTGTACGTTGATTTCAGTTTTGACAAACCACGATGCTCAATAATCACCTTAGGTAATGGGTAATCATGAGCTAATTCTTGCAGCACTTCTTCTGCAGTTGAAGGTGCACCCTTTGGTGTTTTCTTGATAACAGGAAGCTCTAACTTTTCAAACAAAATCGCTTGTAGCTGCTTAGGCGAGCCTAAGTTAAATTTTTCACCTGCAATATCATAGGCTTCTTGCTCAAGTTCTAATAAGCGTTCACCCAAACGTTGGCTATGAGCTGCCAGCATGTTGCTATCAATTGCAACACCTGTACGTTCAATATCAGAAAGCACAGAAACGAGAGGTAATTCTATGTCTTCAAATACCGACTTTAGCTGATTATCTGCATCAATTTTTGGCCATAAAACTTGGTGAAGACGAAGTGTTATATCTGCATCTTCAGCGGCATACGGTGCCGCTTTTTCAAGCTCAATTTGGTTAAATGTTAACTGCTTTTTACCTTTGCCAGCGATATCTTCGAAGCTAATATTTTTGTGGCCTAAGTATTTAAGTGCCAGTGAGTCCATATCATGACGGCTACCTACACTATTAAATACATACGACTCCAGCATAGTGTCATACTTAATGCCTTTTAGCTCGTAGCCAGCATTCGCTAACACACTTTTATCGTATTTTAAGTTTTGTCCAACTTTCGCTTTGTTTTCGTCAGCTAAGATTGGGCCAATTTTTGCCATTACAGTTTCTAAACTTAATTGATCTGGCGCATCTGGATAATCATGTGCTACCGGTAAATACGCTGCTTCTCCTGCTTTAACCGCAAAGCTCATACCGACCAATTGCGCTTGCATATAATCGAGGCTGGTTGTTTCAGTATCAAAAGCAAAAAGTTCGGCATCATTTAACTGCGTCACTAAGGTATCAAGCTGTTCTTCAGTTAAAATTGTTTCATAATGCGCATCAGCAACTTTTGGTAATTCGTTAGCTTCTGTTGGTACATCTAAATGAGTGTCAGCATCTTTAGGGTTATCAAGTAGTTCAGCTAACCAGCGGCGGAACTCACACTCACCATAGAGTGCGATAAGTTCGTCACGATTAGGTTCTTGCAGCTTAAAGCTTTCTAGATCCGACTCAACGTCAACATCACACTTAATTGTTGCTAATTCATAGCTAAGTGGCAGATGATCAAGTGCTGCAGCAAGCTTTTCACCAATTTTGCCTTTAATTTCACCAGCATGATCAATTACACCTTGCAATGATCCATATTTTTGCAGCCATTTCACCGCTGTTTTTGGACCACAACCATCAACACCTGGAATGTTATCTACTTTGTCGCCCATTAAGGCAAGATAATCAATGATCAGCTCAGGGCCAACACCAAACTTCTCAACCACAGTGTCTGGATCTGAAATGCTATCAGTCATCGTATTAATAAGCGTGACATGCTCATTAACAAGCTGCGCCATATCTTTATCGCCGGTAGAGATCAGTACATGACGTTGCTGCTCTGAAGCAATACGCGCAAACGTACCAATGACATCATCAGCCTCAACACCTTCAATACTAATAAGCGGAAAACCCATTGCTTTAATAATGTTATGCAATGGTGCGATCTGAGTGCGTAAGTCATCCGGCATTGGTGGGCGATTAGCTTTATATTCGCTATACATGTCATTTCTGAAGGTTTTACCTTTGGCATCAAATACCACCACCATGTGTGATGGATCATATTGCTTGATCAAACTCTTAAGCATATTAACTACGCCATAGATTGCGCCTGTCGCTTCACCTTTTGAGTTAGTAAGGTGTGGTGGCGAATGATATGCACGGAATAAATAAGAAGAACCATCAACAAGAATAAGTGGATTTTCAGGGATCTGAGCCATGGTGAAATTGGATCCTAATTGAATAACATTAAATTGTTTGTAAGCATGCCATAAGGCCATCAAGAAAACGACTGTGAATTATTAACCAATAGAGGTTTATTAAAGAGCAAGTTGTGGATAACTTTGTAGATAACAGACAGAGTTAATTCTCCCAAAATGAAAAAACATTTAGGAAATTTTAGTAAGTTCATGTTTTGATTTAAAAAAGATATTACGACGTTCTTTTTTTATTATTTTAGTCCGATGTGGAAAACGGTTTTAGTAGCGATAACCTTTTGCTTATTCGATACCGAATTAACATCCCTTTTCATAACCGGGGGAGTATTCTAGCATAATGGATCAAAGATCATAGCGATCCTTTATACTTTTTTTTTCGTTAGTAATTTATAAAAAGGCATAAACAGCTATTCATAACGCTTTGCGAGTTATCGAGCTACAAAAATTTTTTATTTTGTCGGCTGACTCGTATCCTTGTTAAACTAAAGCTAATCGCATTAAGGAGAGTTCAAAAATGAAAAAAGTGGCAGTTATTTTAGCAGGTTGCGGCGTTTACGACGGCGCAGAGATCAATGAGTCAGTATTAACTTTATTACATATAGCCAAAGCAGGCGCGAGCTATGAGTGCTTCGCACCTGATATTGAACAAATGCATACCATTAATCACCTAACAGGTGAAGAAATGGCACCTAACCGTAATGTGTTAGTTGAAGCTGCTCGCATTGCACGTGGTGAAATTAAAGCCCTTACAGAGCTAAATGTAAATGAATTCGACGCTTTGATTGTACCAGGTGGTTTTGGTGCCGCGAAAAACTTATCAGATTTTGCAGTCAAGGGCGTAGATGCCCAAGTTCAAAGTGATGTACTTACAACTGCGAAAGCCTTTGTCGAGGCCAATAAAGCGGCTGGGTATATTTGCATTGCCCCTGCGATGCTTCCACTTATATATGGCAAGGGTGTCAAAACCACCATTGGTAACGACGCTGATACAGCAGCAGCTATCGAGCAGCTTGGCGGTGCACATCAGAACTGTGCAGTTAATGAGATCGTTGTTGATCAGCAGCATAAAGTGGTCACAACCCCTGCTTATATGTTGGCACAAAGCATTTTAGATGCTGACGCAGGTATCGAAAAATTAGTAAAAAAAGTATTAGAACTCGCTTAATAATCGGGCAAATAGCCAGCATCTAATGCAGGCTTTTCTTGCGCTAACGCAAAAAATGAAGGTTTTTCTATAGAAAAAGCCTTTTAGATCATTTTATAAATTGTGGCTTAGCGTTATAATCGTTCTAATTTCCGTCAGATATCGTGATTGATCACGTTCAAATCGAAGTGAGCAAGGCAAAATGAAAAAACTATCAGCTGCATTATTACTGCTAGCAACAACGGCATATGCACAAGCGTATGACAACTCTTTGACTGAAGATGCAATTAAAAAGCGTCTAGCGCCAATTGGTTCTGTATATCTAGAAGGTGATAAAGCTGCGGCCGCTGCTGAGCCTACAGGTCCTCGTTCTGGTGAGCAAGTTTACCAAGCAGCTTGTTTTGCTTGTCATGGTACTGGCGCACTAGGTGCTCCTAAATCAGCTGATGATTGGGCTCCTCGTATCGCTAAAGGTAAAGATACACTTTTAGATCACGCGCTTAACGGTTTCAACGCAATGCCTCCTAAAGGTACGTGTATGGATTGTTCTGAAGATGAAATCAGCGCTGCTATCGATTTCATGACTAGCAAGTAATAGTTTTAAAACTAATACTAAGGGCTTAATTTTATTAGGCCCTTTTTTTATGTCTATTTTAAAGCGCTAAGCTAGCTCTGTAGCCAATTCAGACCCATAATAAATTACCATTTTGTTAACATCTGTTACTTGACGATCTAATAAAAAAGTGGAACTATATAGGACGAAATTTAAACAACAATAAGATCTGGTTCTAAATCATTGGAAGATTCAGCAACACACATTGATAAGCTAGCCCGTAAGAATGCTCGCTTAAAATCGCTTTTACAAAAGTATAAGCAATCACATCACTTGCAAAATGCTCTTTTACAATTATCAGAGCAAGCAAGTACTGTTGCCGAATTAACCCTGCTCTATCCCGCTATTCATAATATTTTACAAGACTATATTCCGAGTAAAAACTTCTTCGTTGTATTGCATAACCCGGTTTACGATACTCTTGAGTTGTCTTATTTCGCTGATGAAAAAGATGGTCTTTCTGTACCATTAAAGTATGAGCAGTACTTCAAAGAAGGCTTAACGGGTTACGTATTCAAGCAAGGTAAAACCAGCTACTTTACCAAACAACAGACTGAGCAAGCTGTTGAACAAGGCTTACTTAAATGTTTTGGTACACCTGCAGAGCACTGGGTAGGCGTACCCGTCTACCGTGAAAAAGTCATTATTGGCGTAATGGTTGCGCAAAGCTACGACATAAACCAATGCTATTCAGAGCAACAAATTGAATTGCTAGAAGCTATGTCACTGTACTTAGCAACAGCAATTGAACGAGTGAAAAAGCGTGAACTACTAGAGTCTGAAGTTAAAATTCGAACCCGTGCATTAACTCAAAGTAACCAAGCACTTAACGACGAAATTCAACAGCGCAAAAATGCTCTCGAACGCCAACAACTGCTATTCAAAATATCAGAGCTGGCAACGCAAAGTAAAAACCTTGATGATGTATATCAGCATGTTCATAGCATTATCAAAAATATTACCTATGCAGATAACTTATACATCGCATTGTATGACCAACAATCTCATTGGTTGAGTTTTCCTTATTGCGTCGATGAGTTTAACGATAATGGCAAACCACGACCATTTGCTAAAGGCTACAGTGAACTGGTTCTCAGCACTGAAAAGTGCCAGGTCATAGACAGTGAAAGAGCAAAAGAGCTCATCAAACTTGGCGTTGTAGAGAGGCCTGTTAATGTTCCATCAGAGCGCACTGCGACTAGTTGGTTAGGTGCTCCGCTCAAAACTTCGCAAGGTGTTATAGGTCTCATTGTTTGCCAAGCTTATAATAATAAACATGAGTTTAGTCAGGATGATTGTGAGCTAATTACATTTGTATCACATCAAATTGCTAACGTTATCCAAACTCATCTAGCCAACCAAGAGTTAAAGCTCAGTCACCAAAAATTGGAACATCGAGTCACTGAAAAAACTAAAGAGCTTCGCCAAGCTAATATGCACCTGCAAATGCAAATTGAAGAGCGAAAAAAAATAGAACAACAGTTGTATCACGATGCACACCACGACTCATTAACTAGTTTACCTAATCGCAGTTTATTCTTAACTCAGCTTGAAAAAACATTGCAGCATTACCAGCGCTACCCAGAGCAGCAATTTGCGGTGCTATTTATTGACCTTGATAAATTTAAAGATATAAACGATCACCTTGGTCATCAGGCAGGTGACCAATTTTTAATTGGTGTTGCAGAGTCTTTCTCGCATTGTATTCGTGAGCATGATCTACTCGCACGCTTAGGTGGTGATGAATTTGTGGTATTGCTAACTCACTTAACTGAACAACAGCAAGCCCAAGATGTTGCAAAACGTATCATCGAAATTATGAAAAAACCTTTCTGTATGAAAGGTCAATGTATTCAAAGTGGTGCCAGTATTGGTATCACCTACTCAAAACCAAGCTACAAACACACTGATGAAATTATTCGCGATGCGGATGCCGCGATGTATTACGCCAAAAATGCAGGCCGAAATCGCTTTGAGTGTTTTCATCCACTGCTTAATGCCAGTAATGTACAGCATGATGTAGAGAATATGCATCACCTAGATGATTTGCCTATGCACTTTAGATGTGCAGAAATCATTACCTTGGATGAAAAAACTCACGCTGAGTCTTTACTAGAAGCATTTGGTGAGCACCCTGTGCTTGGTAGCACTAGCTTTGAAGTACTCAAAAAATTTGCGACCGATCGTGTTCAGCACTTCGAAGTTGAGCTTAATCTACTAAAACAAGCCTTTTCCCTAGCAAGTAACAGCCAACTCGAAAAAGTACTGTTTTCTTGTTCAGGATTAGTTTTAGAGCGTATTAACTTTCAGGCACTGTGTAAGTTATTAAACGCACACGATTCAAATAGAATGTGTTTATTGTTCAACGAACAAGAAATTCGTTACGCTTCAGCGATACAAATTGAAAACTTAAAAAGCTTGGTCGCACAAGGGTTTTCGATTGGTTTAAATGAATTTGCTAAAGATCGCTGTGAGTTAAACTTATTAACTGAGTTCCAGTTCGATTACTTATTGTTGAGTTCAACATTCAGTAAGCGTGTTCTACAGCAAGAGAATTATCATTTGCAACTACAAGGTGTTTTAGCTATCACTAAGCTGCAAAATATCCAAGTAATAGCTAAAGGTCCGTCGATTTTTAACTACCGCACTTTGCTAGATAAGCACGGATTATCGCTGTTTATTGGTAAACAGCATGCGCTGGCTCCCTTCGAGCACGAAGCACCTAGCGCACAATTCATTACTTCTTAAGCATCGCTCTTAGATTAGCCACTCGTGCCTGGCCTTTCTCCATACGCTCAGCTTGTGAGGAAGGTGGCTTCTTCGCTTCAAAGGCTAAGTCATCTTGTGGTAACTCCTGCACAAAGCGACTTAGCTCTGTGTCTGAGGTTTCACCAAACTGACGACGTATTTTAGCATAGGTCATTACTAGCTCTTGCTGGGCGCGTGTAATTCCTACATAGGCAAGACGACGCTCTTCTTCAACGTTATCTTCATCAATACTTACTTGGTGCGGTAATAAGCCCTCTTCCATGCCAACCATGAACACATACGGATACTCTAAGCCTTTTGAAGCATGTAATGTTAGTAATTGCACGGCATCAGATTCGTCCTCTTCTTCGTTACGCTCAAGCATATCGCGCAAGGTCAGTTTACTAACCACCTCAGCAAGGTTCAGCGGTGGGTTATCTGCATCACCTGTCAGCATATCGGTGATCCAACGATATAGCTCTGAGACGTTTTTCATGCGCATTTCAGCAGCTTTTGCACTCGGAGATGACTCATATAGATAAGCTTCGTAATTAATTTGTCTAACTAGTTCTTTTACTGCTTCAAGGGTATCACCCCGAACTGCATTATCAGATAGCTCAACTACCCAACGGGCAAAGCCAGCTAAGGCATTAAAGCCACGCCCTTTTAATCGGTGCGCAAGCTCAGGCTCAAAGCATGCAGCAAATAAGCTGATATGCTTTTCATTAGCAAGGGTACCTAGCTTTTCCAGTGTGACAGTACCAATCTCACGACGTGGCGTATTAACAATACGTAAAAATGCGTTGTCGTCGTCTTGATTCACCAATAAGCGCAAGTACGCCATGATATCTTTGATTTCTGAGCGAGAGAAAAACGACATACCGCCGCTGATTTTATAAGGAATACGGTTACTCATGAGTGCTTTTTCAAACACTCGCGCTTGGTGGTTACCACGGTATAAAATCGCATAATCTTTATAACTAGTGCGCTTCATGAATTTATGAGAAATGATCTCTGCAACCACTCGCTCAGATTCATGCTCTTCATCTCGGCAACCAATTACTTTAATGGGCTCACCATAACCAAGTTCACTGAATAGCTTTTTATCAAACTCATGCGGGTTATTAGCAATCAGAATATTTGCAGCTTTAAGAATTCGTCCAGCACTTCGGTAGTTTTGTTCTAGCTTAATTAAACGTAAGCCCGGAAAATCTTTACTCAATAGCACCAGATTTTGTGGCTTTGCACCACGCCATGAGTAGATAGATTGATCATCATCGCCTACCACGGTAAACCGGGCTCGTTCACCCACTAATAGCTTAACTAGCTGATACTGACTAGTATTCGTATCTTGATACTCATCCACCAGCAAGTAACGAAAACGCTGTTGCCAGCGCTCACGTGCCGTGACATTTTGACTAAGCAATAAAGTTGGGATCATGATCAGATCATCAAAATCAAGGGCATTATAGGCGCGCAGTTGATTTTGATAACGAGCATATAACTGAGCAAATAACGCTTTTTGCGGCTCACGGGCTTCGCTAACAGCACGCTCAGGTAGAATCAATTCGTTCTTCCAACTACCTATTTGCATCTTCAGCAGGTTAAGTAAATCTTTGTCCTTTTTAAGCTCTTCTTCGGTCAGCTCAGCTAATAACTGGTTGGTATCTTGGTCATCAAACAACGAAAAACCAGGTTTAAAACCTAAAGTAGTTAACTCTTTTTTGATAATCTCAAGCCCAAGCGTATGAAACGTTGAAACCCATAAGCCTTTCGACTCTTGCTTGCCCAGTGTTTGCGTTACACGCTCACGCATTTCTTTTGCAGCTTTATTGGTAAATGTAACTGCGGCAATATTACGTGCTTGGTACTCACACTTTTGCACCAAGTAAGCAATTTTATTAGTAATAACACGCGTTTTACCTGAACCCGCACCGGCTAATACCAGACACGGTCCACTGATATATTTTACCGCTTCATCTTGTTTTGGGTTGAGTTTCATAAGCCCCTAAAGAAATTATCCAAAGATAGGACGGGCAATTTTACCGTAATCACTACACTACGCCTAGCCAATAAGGTAAGATTGTTTTTTTACGTGACTCAAGGGACGAAGATGATTAACCCAGCAAAACTTGAAGAAATCGCTAAGCAAATCACTGATAACATGCCACAAGGCGTGAAAAACCTTGCCGAAACAGTCGAAGGCAAGACTAAGCAAGCTATTCAAAACAAACTTGCTGAGATGGACTTTGTAAGCCGTGATGAGTTTGATATTCAAAGCCAAGTACTTATTCGTACTCGTGAGAAACTCACTGAGCTTGAAGAGAAAGTTGCTTTACTTGAGCAGCAACTTGCTAGCAAACAAGACGAACAATAAAAAAGGAGAGCTAATTAGCTCTCCTTTTTTCTACCATATTCGGTATTAACTTTTTTCGGCAACGCGTTCGAAAACACGCTTAACCGCAATTCCGTATGTATCACTGGCTTCTTCAGCACAAGTTACTACCGACTCTAAATCATTAAGGTGGCCATTGGCTAAACCATAAACCCAACCATGGATTGTTAAATCTTGACCTTTTGCCCAGGCATCTTGGACGATATTAGTACGGCAAACATTACGTACTTGTTCAATAACGTTGAGTTCTATCAGGCTATTTAAACGCTCTTGTTCTGGTAATGAGTTGAGTTGTTCAATGTGTTTTTCTTTTACATCACCTACATGACGAAGCCAGTTATCAATTAAACCAAAACTCGCTCCGTTCAATACCGCCTGTACACCACCACAACCATAGTGGCCAACGACCATTATGTGCTTCACTTTAAGTACTTCAACGGCATATTGCATCACCGAAAGACAGTTATGATCAGTATGAACAACGACATTTGCTACGTTTCGATGAACAAATAACTCTCCAGGTAGCAAGTCTACTATTTCATTTGCAGGTACACGTGAATCAGAACAACCGATCCACAGGTACTCTGGATTTTGCTGCATTGATAGAATTTTAAAAAACTCGGGATCACTTTCACTCGTACGCGCAGCCCAACGTCTATTATTTTCGAATAAATTTTTTAACTTTCTCATTGCGCCTCTTTACGGTATTTAATAATTAGCTTGGATCAAGATATTCCTTGGTGTCAGCTGCTTTTCACAAAACGTACTAACTGTTACTTGATAACCTTGTTGTTGCAAATATAAAGCACGATCGAGCACGAGCCAAACTTCAATTGCCCTTCTGAATACATGTCGGACGAGTTCAACTCGCTCAGTAACCCTTTTGCGTTTTTTACCTATAGTTAAAAACTTATTGTAATCAATACCTTCAGGCAGTGATAATGATTTTTTCTCAGCAGCCCATAAACAAAATGAACCAAAAGAATCAGAAAATATAGCTTTGTTCACTGATGGCACACTTACATAGTGCATTTCACCAGTGAGTGATTTACGTAATGCATCAAATCCAAGTCGCCATTCAACTTCTGTTTTTCTTACCTTATCAACTCGGCTTGGTGCGGTCACAGTTTCTTGCAGCGCTAGTTTTAAATCGCGATGAGTAAGCGCAAGCTGGCTTTGTTTTGCAGGCTCGCTCATTGCTTGATAGGCGTTATCTGTGAATAAATGATAACAACATGGTGAAAAGCTGATTTGCTGGGTTTTCGCTTTGCTCGCTTGCTGCATAAATGTTTGATGCAAACGACCACAGGCATGTAAAGCAACTGCATGCTGCTGGCGCTCAAAAAAACCATCGGTGTCGTCGGTTAATACATCAGCTTGTGAAAATTGCATTGCCAATTGCTGTTGCTTAGCACTGTGCTGACCTTGATCACACAAGTGTTGTTGTAGCTCAATGCTATGTACACTTGGCGCTCCATTAAATGCCAACATACGACCTAAATGCCCCTTACCTGCGCACCATTCTAAAACGGGCTGGTTAAATGACTGCTGACTAACAGCTGCAACAAAGTCTTGTAATTGCTCAAATTTACGGCCTTTAATGCCATTACTTATCCAAAACGGAAACTCATTACGAGCCAAATTGATAGCAGGTAACTCACACAACTCAGCCAGCTGTTCAATGTTTTCAATTTCATCAGCAAAATAACGATATAAAGCTTGCTGATCGGCATCTAGTTCACTCACTTGTTGGTCATCCAGCGCCCATAATAAGTGGGCTAATTCAGGCCAAGGAAGATCATCAAAATCAAATGCGGTACATTGCCAGTATTGGCGGGTTGAAAATAGCAGTGCATCTAAGGCAGCAAAGTGCTCGGCAAGTGTCATAACTACTTAGCGACAAGAAATAAAAAGCAGTATAACAGTTTTTATCTTATTTAACGTCGGTTACTGCTGATCAAGCGAATGTACAATGGCACACATGCAATACTTAAAATGATTGCAAGGATCAGCATCCAAGATAGCTCAAACCCTTCTGTTTGCTGTTGATCATACATAAAGCCTTCAAAAGCCTGATCAAACTCATCCTGATCTAAGCCATATAAATCTGCAATCAAGCGCCACTTTGCCATCGACATATTGCCTAGATTAATTCCTGGAGGTTGGATGTAGCTTTTTAAAACATGCGCTTCATAGGCCAGCTCTTGTACGCTTTTCTGGGTAGCATAGTGCTGCTTGGTTACATCGATGCTTTCTTCTAAGTGTAATAAGGCATAACGCCACCCTTTTAAGCTGGCACGATAAAAGCGCTCAATAACCTCTGGCTTTTTCGCTAAAAATTGCTCAGAGGTATATAAAATATCGCCATACACATTCAAACCAAACTTTTGCGGGCAAATGAGTCGGTGACCTACTCCTTGCAATGTCATCGTGTAAGGCTCATTAGTGACATAAACTTGTACCGCATCTATATCACCGGCAAGCCACTCTTTAACGCCTCCTTCATGGCTAGCTGCCATCAAGCTTTCTAGGCTCAATCCTGCACGTTGTAACATCACCAGTAACTCAGCATTTTCTATTGAACCGATTTTACTTAGCTTTTTACCAGCAAAGTCTCTAGGCTGAAAAATATCTGAGTTATTTTTTACCATCCAGCAATAAGGCGAAAACTGCAATATTGCCCCAAGGGCAACAACCGGTGCGCCTTGCTGGCGCTTTTGTAATATGCCTGAGTGAGTAATAGCAAAGTCAGCTTTGCCGCTTAACACTTTAGGGAAGGTATCTGGGTGGTTTGGATCGGCAGGTATAATAGAGACATCAAGGCCCGCTTCCTTATAAAAGCCTTTTTCTGCAGCCATATAATAGCCTGCAAATTGATACTGGTGAGTCCATTTTAATTGTAAGCTAACTTTATCAGCGCACAGTGCGCTCATAGAGAGCATTAAACAGATTAACCCTAGTAGGCTTTTTATACCTTGCACGCATCATCCTTGCTCTAGAACCGTGCATTAACTATAGGAAAAATAGAGGAAAAATCAAGACTGCTAGTGAACAGTCTTGATTATATTAAGCTACTGATTTGCCGCTTTAACTTCACTAAGTTCTTGACCTTGGCTAGTTAAGAACTGGGTGAAACATGGGTTGTTCGTTTCATCTTGAACGTTGTATCCCAAACGGTTCAAATGCTCATTGAATACCTCATAATCACTCGGTTCAATAGCAAAGGCCGCCAGCACATTACCAATCGATCCACCATGGTTGCGGTAATGGAATAAAGTAATATTCCAGTTACTACCAAGGGTATCTAAGAATCGTGCCAGTGCGCCTGGGTATTCAGGAAACTCAAAGCGTAATAAACGCTCATGAAGTTGAGCTGGCGCTTTACCACCAACCATATAACGAATATGCAATTTAGCCAGCTCGTTATCTGATAGGTCACAAAACGTATAGCCGTTTTCTGTCAGTGTCGCTTTTAGCTCATCAAGCTCTTGTTGGCCTTGTCTTAAAGCAATACCTACAAAGATTTGTGCTTCGCCAGGGCCTGCATAGCGATAATTAAATTCGGTGATAGCTCTGCCACCTAACGAGTTACAAAACTGCTTAAAGCTGCCCTTCTCTTCTTTGATAGTCACGGCAAGCAATGCTTCGTTCTTTTCGCCAAGAGCTGTTCGTTCAGCAACATAACGTAAGCGGTCGAAGTTTAAATTTGCACCCGATAAAATCGCGGCTACATTTAAACCTTTCACTCCATTTTGTTGACACCATTTTTTCAAGCCAGCTGTTGATAGCGCCCCTGAAGGTTCAGCTATAGCGCGAGTCGAAACAAAGATATCTTGCATTGCTGCGCAGATTTCATCGCCCGTTACAGTCACCACTTCATCACAAAACTTTTGTGCTAAACGAAACGTTTCTGTGCCGATGACTTTGACTGCTACACCATCTGCAAAGCTACCAACACGGTCAAGCTCAACCGGCTTACCTGCTTCAAGGGCTGCTTTTAAGCAGGCACTCTCATCGGCTTCAACACCGATGACTTTAATATCAGGACGTAACGACTTAATGTACACTGCCATGCCTGCAAGTAAACCACCTCCGCCTACAGGAATAAAGACTGCATCAAGATCATTGAGTTGCTGCATTAATTCACGAGCAACGGTACCTTGACCAACAATCACATCTGCATCATCAAACGGTGGTACAAACACCCCATTGCGCTGCTCTGTGAGCTCTAGAGCATGAGCCTTTGCAGCATCAAAATGATGGCCGTGTAATACCACTTCACCACCTAAAGAACGCACTGCATTCACTTTAATTTCTGGTGTTGTAACAGGCATAACAATAGTTGCTTTATGCCCTAAAAATGAAGCACTTAGAGCTACGCCTTGCGCATGATTACCAGCCGATGCTGTAATCACATCAGAACCTTTTGGCAATTTGCTCAATTTATGAAATGCACCGCGTAGTTTAAATGAATAAACAGGTTGTTGGTCTTCACGCTTTAACCACACATGATTGCCTAGCCGAGCACTAAGATCTGCCATTTCGCTAACCTCAGTGACTTTTGCAAGCGGCTCCATGTTCGCTTGAATGATAGCGCGAAAATAATCGAGCTCTTGAGAAACCATAATTAACTAAGCTCCTCAAGTTTAGCTAAATCACGCA
The DNA here is from genome assembly GCF_030297135.1 of Pseudoalteromonas apostichopi. NCBI lineage: Bacteria > Pseudomonadati > Pseudomonadota > Gammaproteobacteria > Alteromonadales > Pseudoalteromonadaceae > Pseudoalteromonas > Pseudoalteromonas apostichopi. The sequence goes on along the minus strand of NZ_AP028065.1, from coordinate 2,097,108 downwards.
CAGCTCCTTTGTCTGCACTGGTGGCCAGTAAGGCATAGGCTTTAAGTGCAGATGAAACATAACGGTCACGATCTAGAGGTTTGTAAGCATCTTTCCCGCGTGCAAGTTGCTTTTGCTTACGAGCTTCAAGCTCTTCATCAGAAAGAGCTAATGTGATTTCGCGAGTTGCGATATCAATTACTATCTTATCGCCATTTTCAACATAGGCAATTGCACCACCGCTTGCAGCTTCTGGGGAAACGTGACCAATTGATAAACCCGATGTACCACCTGAGAAACGACCATCAGTGATCAGCGCACACTTTTCACCTAAGCCAACTGATTTTAAATAACTGGTTGGGTACAGCATTTCTTGCATGCCTGGGCCGCCTTTTGGCCCTTCGTAGCGAATCACAACAACATCACCCGCTTTTACTTCACCGTTAAGAATGCCTTCAACCGAGTCATCCTGTGATTCGTAAACGACTGCTGGGCCTTCAAAATGCAGCATTTCTTCAACCACACCAGCACTTTTAACAATACAACCATCAAGGGCTAAGTTACCCGATAGCACCGCTAAGCCACCATCTTGACGAAACGCATTTTCAACGCTGCGGATACAACCATTTTCACGGTCATTATCCAGTTCAGGCCAGCGGCATTCTTGGCTCATTGCTTTTGTTGTGCGGATACCAGCAGGGCCTGCTTTATAAAATTTTTGCGCTACTTCATTACTTGGATCAGTCGCATCCCATTTAGTTACCATTTCAGCCATTGTATGACCCGCCACATGATCAACAGATAAATCGACAAGGCCTGCTTTACCTAACTCACGGATAATAGCCATCATGCCACCAGCGCGATGTACATCTTCAATATGGTATTTGTTTGTCGCTGGTGCCACTTTACATAAGAATGGTGTTTTGCGAGAAAGCTCATCGATATGCGACATATCAAAATCAACACCCGCTTCTTGCGCTGCTGCTAGTAAGTGTAAAACCGTATTTGATGATCCACCCATAGCAATATCAACCACCATTGCATTCATGAAAGCGGTACGATTGGCAATAGCGCGTGGTAACACTGCTGCATTATCTTTTTGATAATACTCACGACATAAATCAACAATGCGTGCACCTGCTTCAACATACAGTTGTTTACGGTCTTTGTGGGTCGCAAGTGTAGTACCGTTACCCGGTAGGGCCAGACCAATCGCTTCTAATAAACAGTTCATTGAGTTAGCAGTAAACATACCCGAACATGAACCACAGGTAGGGCATGCCGAGCGCTCAACTTTTTCAGAGTCTTCATCGCTTACTGAAGTATCAGCACCCTTAACCATGGCATCAACTAAATCAAGTTTGATGTCGATATCAGCAAGGCGTGTTTTACCCGCCTCCATTGGACCACCTGATACAAAAATGACAGGAATGTTTAAACGAAGTGCTGCCAGCATCATTCCAGGAGTGATCTTGTCGCAGTTAGAAATACAGATCATGGCATCAGCGCAGTGGGCATTTACCATGTACTCTACTGAGTCAGCAATTAAATCACGCGATGGGAGTGAATACAGCATTCCGCCGTGACCCATCGCGATACCATCATCGATTGCAATAGTATTAAATTCTTTTGGTACACCACCCGCTTCGGTAATGGTTTCGGCCATCAGCTCACTGAGCTGGTTAAGGTGAACATGACCCGGTACAAACTGAGTGTACGAGTTTACAACAGCGATAATAGGCTTACCGAAATCTTTATCTGTCATTCCTGTTGCACGCCATAAAGCACGCGCTCCTGCACGTTTTCGACCCTCTGTTGTTGTTGCACTTCTTAATTTAGCCATAATTACCTCAGTTTTTGCAGTGGCATGCCACTGACTTCCTCATTCCTAATTTATTACTCACTAAAGCATCAGTTGATTGCTCTAGTTACCTGTTGATTTATTACTAGATTGCTTGTTGTTGAAATTGGTTTTCAACATTGACGTGTTTTACATCGACCAATTTATTCAACTGTGATGTTAGTAGATAAATCGGCTTATCGCTGTCTACTGTCATGGTGACGTGAAACGCTTCATCAGCCATTTCTAAATTCATTGTTGTTAGGTCAAAGCCGCGATGACGCGCAACGCGTAAAAAGCGCTCTACAGCGACACTTTGATTCTTTAGTGCAATCGTTAGGGTGTGTTTCATTTTACTGTCTCCGTCATCATTTCATCGTTGGCTGCACCAGGCGGTACAAGCGGCCATACATTTTCTTTATCATCGATACAGGCATGGAGAATGTATGGACCTTTACTAGTTACTAACGCATCAACCGCAGCATCAACTTCATCTGCTTTAGTGATAGTTTGACCTGGAATACCAAACACTGCTGCTAACTGCACAAAATCAGGATTATCTGAAAGGTTTGTTTCAGAATAACGACCTTCAAAAAATAGCTGCTGCCATTGACGTACCATGCCTAAACGTTGGTTATCTAAGATTAAAATTTTAACTGGCAGATTGTTACGACGAATCGTTGCCAGTTCTTGAATGTTCATCATGATTGAACCATCACCCGACACTGTGATCACAAAATCATTTGGGCGAGCAACTTGTGCACCGATGGCTGCTGGTAGACCAAAGCCCATGGTACCTGCACCACCACTACTTAAATGATTGCTTGGGTGACTAAATTTCATGTGCTGCGCAACCCACATTTGATGCTGACCCACATCACAACACACCACACCAGTTGATGGCATTTTTTGGCTTAGCTGGTTCAATAAATAAGGTGCGAATACTTTTTCACCCGGGTAGTCATAGCGCCATGCATGCTCTTTCATCATGCTTGCAATGTGCGTTAGCCACTCATCTGGAGTTACAAAACACTCTAGTTGCGGTAATGAAGTTTTTAAGTCTGCCACTAATGACGCTTTTACAGGCTTACGTTTACCAATCTCTGCGGCATCAATATCAAGGTGAATAACCTTTGCTTTTGCCGCAAACTTGCTTAAGTTTCCAGTGACACGGTCGTCAAAGCGGGCACCAATACAGACCAAAACATCACACTCTTGCACCGCTAAGTTAGCCGCTTTACCACCATGCATACCTAGCATTCCTAGGTCATATTCATAATCAGGTAATACACTACCTAACGCTTTTAACGTTGATACTGCAGGCATATGTGTTTTTTCTAAAAACTGCATTAATTCATCTTGTGCACTGGCAGCTTGTACACCACCACCGATATACGCTACAGGGCGCTGGGCTTCACTTAAGATTTGATTGGCAATAGCAACTTGGTTTGAGTCTAATTTTGGTAAGTGATCTTCGGCAGCTAACCAAGGATGAAATGGTACTTGCGCCATTTGGATGTCTTTCGGAATATCCACTAACACAGGGCCAGGACGGCCGCTTTGCGCTAAGTGGATGGCTTCTTGTAATATTTCGGCTAAATCTTCAGCTCTTTCAACCATGTAACTATGCTTGGTGCAAGATAACGACATGCCTAACACATCCACTTCCTGAAAGGCGTCGGAGCCTATCGCTGCGGTTGGTACTTGACCTGTGATAGCAAGTAATGGCACTGAATCCATCATCGCATCGGCAAGGGCTGTGATTAAGTTGGTCGCCCCAGGGCCGGAAGTAGCAAAACACACGCCTAACTTACCTGTGCTTCGCGCAAAACCCACAGCGGCAAAGCCAGCCCCTTGTTCATGACGGGTCAAATAATGTTTGACTGGCGCACCGTACAAAGCGTCGTAAATAGGCATAATGGCACCACCCGGGTAACCAAAAACATCCTTAACGCCATGTTTAGCTAATAAATCGATTGTTAACTCTGCGCCTGTCATCGTAAATCCTCATTCCTCAGTGACATTGTGTATTTGCTGCGACTCAAACCTTAAAACGAAAAAGCCCCCCGAACTGTTAAGTGCGGGGGGCTTTTAAATGCTTTACTTTTCTCTAAGCACTAACTAGCCCCCGCGGTGATAATAATCACCACGACGTTAATTAGAATTAGAGAAAGTTTGTTTGTAAGCATTTATCTGTAACCAAAATTTGTTCATTTGTAGCGGATATCTAGCCATCCCGCTGCCTTTTTCTATTAGTACCGCGCTAGGGCCTGTAAGTCAACATAAAAATCAATTCAAAAAATAGTCTAAAAAGCAAAATTAAAGAAATAAATATCTAACAAATGAAAATATCGAGATTTATATTTCACTATTTTTTATATATCGAAATTTCATACCTCGTTATTCACTATTCTATGATTGATTAATTTTTATCAAAAACATGCAATTTTCTTTGCTTTAAGCTGATTTATTTTAACGCCTCTGAAAAATTAGTTTAGTATTGAAAATAACCACGTTATGAAAAGGAAAGTTATGAAGTTCGTCCAGCGTATAAATGCCCTGTTTTTTATGCTGCTACTGCTTGGTTTCAGCCAACATGTACTCGCAGAGCCGGGATTATGGAAAGTAGAGAAAAACGGAGTTACTTCTTATTTATTTGGTACTGTCCATGTTGGTGATAAAAGCATGAAAGGATTACCAAGCAAGGTAACTAAAGCACTCGATAACTCAGATAAAGTCATCGTTGAAGTCGATATCAGCGTGATTTCCCCCATGGAAATGCAGCGCCGGTCATTGCCATTTATGATGCTGAAAAATGGTAAAACCTTACAGTCAGAGTTATCGCCAGAAAACTACACTAAATTACAAAAATACTTTGCTGATAAATCAATTGATATTGCGATGTTTAAAAACCTAGCACCGTGGGCGGTAATGGTCACCATGATGCAAATGGAGTTCCAAAGTGTTGGTTTTTCAGATCAGTACGGCATCGACAAGCAAGTACTTGCTTATGCTAAACAGCATGACATATCAGTTGGTGAGCTAGAAACCCTAGAACACCAAATGGAAATGTTTGAACACTTAGCAATTATGAATGACAAAATGATCGAAGAAACATTCGACCAACTTGCTGATGTAGATACCTACTTTTTTGGTCTTATTAAGGCTTGGAAATCGGGCGATATGAAAACACTTACGCAGTTTTACAACGAAAGTTTTGATGACTCTCAATATGGTCAGCTAAGTGAGCAAGTTATGTTGATAGACCGTAACAACAATTGGGTTAATCAACTATCTGCTCGCATCGGTAAAGAAAAGCTGTTTATTGCTGTCGGGGCTTTACACCTACCTGAGCAACACGGATTGTTAAAACAACTAACAGATAAAGGTTTTACCATTACCCGTATCTAAGTTAAGTAATCCGAATATAAAAAGCGCTTTATGGCGCTTTTTTTGTGAAATCAGACATCTCTAAATAGTTTTCGATACCTGCAATTTTATCACTCGCGTGGTGATTAACATAAACCACGGTACTGGTACCTGCAGCGCAGATCTTTTCTATCAGTAATAAAACTCGCTGCCTATTTGCTTCATCGAGACCTAAGCAAGGTTCATCAAGAATCAATAAATTAGGGTGCTTAACCATAGCTCGTGCAATTAACAGCAAGCGTTGATCACCAAAAGACAACTGACTAAATGAGCTGCTTTGTTTATCACTTAAACCTAATAAAGCCAACCACTTTTTAGCAATGGTTAGCTGTTTATCAGTGGCTTTTTGATAAAGACCAATGCTGTCATAAAAGCCCGAAACTACCGTATTGAGCGCCGAGATACTGACCCGATAATCCATATGCAGCGCGTTAGAAATATAACCAATGTGCTGTTTAATTTGCCAAATGCTCTCACCACTTCCGCGCTGATAGCCAAACACCTTAATATCATTGTTATAACACTGTGGGTTATCACCAGTGATAAGGTTCAGCAAACAGGTTTTACCTGAACCATTTTTGCCTGTTAACTGCCAATGCTCGCCTTGGTTTATTTGCCAGTTTAGTTTTTCAAAAACGACCTCACCGCCATAGCCCACTGCTGCGTTATTGAGTCTTACCAGCATAGAGTCATCGAGCGGAGGCGCTTGATGGTCAATATCAGCCTCAGGTATCTGTAACTGAGTATGAGTGAGATGTAATAACTTTAGTAAGTCATCGCGCTGCTCAGGGGAGGGGTTTGCTAATTGCTGAATCACATGGCCCTCTTTAACATAGGCGTAGTGATCAACAAAATCTGGTATTTCAGTTAACCGATTGAGCACAAAAATGAGGGTCGTTGTTTTACTAAACTTAGCTAGTAACTGATTGAGCTCAGTCATGGCCGTGACATCTAAACCATCAAAAGGCTCATCAAGTACAAGTAAATCTGGTCGACCTATTAATGCTCGAATCAGCATAAGTTTGCGGGTTTCACCGGTTGATAGATCGCGAAATGCTTTGCTAACTTTGTCACTAAAATCAAATAGGCTAATTAACTGCTGAAGCAACTCGCTATCAAGCTGATGTTCGTCCCGACCAGCAATTATAAGCTCATAAACCGTACTAAAAGTAGTTACGCCATCAATAATATCATCTAGATCTTTTGTAAGCTCAGTTGCGAGGAGTTGCTTTTGACTGTCAGGGGAAACTAACGCAATTCGCTCAAAGCGATTCTCATAGTGGCCTTGCTCTATTTTCGCAAAACCTGCAATGGCAGCAGCCACGGCCGATTTTCCCGCGCCATTAGCGCCTAGTAAAACCCATTGCTGCAATGGCGATACATTGATATTGAGATCATCTAAATAATAAACGTCATTACCCTGCCCCTTTAGGCTGGCTTTAACATTAACCAACTGTACTTGTTGCACTTTGAATCCTCATTCTAAGTTACCGTTAGCTTGACGTTACCGCATTCAATAAAAAAATAAAATTCGTTTAAACCTTTTTTGAACACAGCTGCGACTAAGGTATAAAAGGTCATCAACAGGAAACAGACTATGAAAAAATTACTTTGTGTAGCAGCAATAGGCCTAGCACTGACAACGTCATACGCTATGGCAAAAGATTCACGCGAACTAAGTCACAACTTCGCAATTAATGGCGCAAGCCAGCTTGATATTGATTTTCCGGTAGGCAGCTTAGAAGTCGAAAGCTATGACGGCAGCGAAGTCGTAGTTACGGTACGCATTGAACCAAAGAATGACAATAGCTGGTTCAGCTCTGATGTTGATTTATCAGATATTGAATTAAGCCATTCGCAAAGTGCTAGCTCACTTAACTTAAAATTAGATAACGATGACATTCAACAAGACTGGCATGTAAAAATGCCTAAATCGATGGCAATTGATGTCGAACTAGGTGTTGGCGATATCGAAATTAACGATGCGAGTAATTCGGTTGATATTGAACTAGGTGTGGGCGCGGTAAGAATTGATAGTGCGCTTGATGACTACAAACACATAGAGCTTGATACCGGTGTGGGCGACACCAAAATTCGCGGCTTAAAAAATGACGGTAATACCAGCCGAAAAGTTGTTAGCTCGCACTCAAGCTATCGTGGCAACGGCCAATACGATATTGAAGTAGAAGTGGGTGTTGGCGACATCAAGGTAACACACTAATTTAATACTTAGGTTATCCCTGTGAGCTCTCAGTAAATAAAATGCTGAGAGCTTTTTGCACCGAATCTAGGGTGATAGGTTTGTATATGTGCAGGTTTGCCCCAAGCTCATACACTCGTTGCAAATCATCATTTGATGTATTGGCAGTTACCACCAAAATAGGCACCTGCTGGCCCTGCTCATTGCGAATAATATCAATTGCTTTAAAGCCATCCATAACCGGCATATTCAAATCCATAAAGATTAAATCATAGTGCTTATCTGACGTTTTATCTGTGGCGATTAAACCATTTTCAGCCACATCAAAACTGTAATTTAAATGACTTACTATACGTCCTAAAATAGTGGCATTAAGTGGGTTATCTTCGACGATTAAACAATGTAAAGATTGCGGAAGTGACTCAGGCATTGCAGGTGTGGTTGCACACTCTAGCTCTAAATTCACCACGACCTTTGCACCTTGTGGCTCGGCATTAAGAAATTGGATCTCTCCCTTTAATGCTTTGACAATGTGCATAACCCGTAGCACCCCAGTTTTTAACCCTTGGAAATGTTGTTCAAAGTCATTTTCGTAACTAAGTAAGTCTGTCGGCGGTTTTTCAAAGCCTTTACCGTTATCTTGTATTTCCATTACAAAGTGCCGCTCACCCTGACACGCTGCTGTTACGGCAATACGGCCTTGGCTTGGAGTAAATTTAACGGCATTATTAATAATTTCAGCAACGATTTGAGTCAGCCTAGCATGGTCAGTGATTACCTCTTTATTGAGTGACTCAGCTAAATTCACGCTCAAGGTAATACCTTTATCATTACAGGCATATCCAAACGGTGAGATAGCTTGCTTTAATGTTGATAACAAATTGCTGCTAGTAAAACTTAACTGCCATTCCCCCGAAGTAAGCTGATGTAAGTCATTTAACTCATCTAGCATTGCCACCAACCTGTTAACGCAATAAAGCGCCTGCTGTTTAGTTAGCTGCTGACTGTCGCTAATATCAAGGGCTTCGATTGATGCAGTTAATCCTTGCAATGGTGTTCTAAACTCGTGACTGGTGCGGGCGATAAAACGCTCTTTATTTTTATTTACACGCTCAGCAAACTCTTTTTGCTCCTTGTACTTAGCAATGTTGTTAGTGATCAGTTTCTCCATAGGTTTAAAAATGAAAAATAGCTCAGCGACTAATAACGCTATGGTTGTGAGCCAAAACAACAACTCTAAAACCGCCAAAAATGTCACTTTTTGAACTGATTTTTGCTCAAGTAATTTAACCGCTTGGTCCAGTTTAGTTAGCAGCGCCTCAAGCTGGTTGCTAACAAATGTTGGGCGATCCACATAGCCAAAACCATCGGTATTGTTGAGTAATAGCTGCGCTTTACTAACATAACGCTTCACGTGCTCATCTAATGCAGTAGGCGGCGAGAAGTAATGAGCCTCAAGCGCCTCATTCAAATGAATATAGTGACCTTGCTCATCTTGCTGAATTAAAAATTGATGCCCTGCAATGAACTGCTCAACGGATTGTTGCAATAGCCTTCGGTGTTGCTGTTGAAAATGTTCGGATTCAAGATTGGTAAGTGCATTGCCATACAAGGCTATTTTTTGTGACAGCATGCGTTGCTTACCGGCAATATTAATGACTTTGGCATCACCCTTTTGGATATACAAAAGGCTCTGTATCAAGATAGCTGATACAGAGATCAATATAGCAATCGCCAATAATCCCCAGCGATATCGTTTTCTAATATCTATGATTAGCTGCAACGTGCTTTACTCATTATTTTTTTTAAAATAATTGTAGTTCATAGAATACAAGAAAGCCCACTTGAAGTGGGCTTTAAAGATGACACTCAACAGAAATTTATCTATTTTCCAATCGATTATAATCAAACAAACCAAACTCGACGCCACGATATTCTTTTGCTACACGGTGTAAAATATCACTATATTGCCAAAACTGCGGATGCGTACGGCGAATTGCAAACTCGCTTTTCAGATCTCTGTAGGCTGCTTCATCTGTTGCTTTTGCAAGCCCAGCTGCAAATGCAGCAATCTGCTGTTCGTTGTGTAGATACCAAATTGCTTCTGGGTAATCACCTATAAATCCAGGCACAATCGTCACTGTATCTTCATCATAAGCACGCTGACCCTCTTCGTTCAGTAAGCTTGAAATATTGTAATGAGCATTATGGTGGATCAGGGTGTATGCCTTATGTTTATCATCGCTACCTTTGACTAACACAAATGAAATTTGCGGCAGCAAGTTAACGGCTTTAACCGGAAGATCGTTAATTTTAGCTAATGGTTCAGGCACTTTGGTATAGTCATAGCGAGGGCTCAAAATGGGCTTCAGTTTATCTTTAAGCATATTGAACAACTCAGATTGAGGGTCCTTGGTTTTGTATTCAATGCCTGTAGGTTGACTAAATGACAATTCATCTTCAAAGAAGCTCGTTAAGCTAGGTGGTGATTTACGATACCACTGGGCTTTAATTTCTTTACGCTTAGCTTCTGGTAACAAGGCAAGGTAGTTTGCTTCACCCTCTAAACGTAAAAAGTCCATATACAAGCGAGTTAACAACTGATGACCAATGTTGCCATACACATCAAAGCCCGCCACCAGCAGGTAGTGAATACGTTCAAATAATGCGTAGTCAAGTATCCAAGCGGTCTTTGGTTGCTGGCCAATCCAGCCCTTAACAACCGTTGCGCTATCAAAATGACGAAACACCGTAAGTGCTGCATTTTGGTTATGACCATCACCTTGCCAAAGTAAATCTGTTGTTAGGTGCTGACCGTTCTCAAACATTTTATTTGCCAGTGCAACTTTAGCAGACAAATATTTGTTTTGGCGTTTTGAATACTTCACCCAACTAGAAATCGGCAAGGCATTACTTTCTTCTTCAGCTGGTAATGCTAAGGCATCTTCATGTTGTAACAACAATTCACCCACTTTTGGTGTCGCCGCCATTTCAGGTTTCGCAAAGCCAACCCAGAACTGATCGTTAATCACGTTTAACGCAATTTGACCACGACAAACAGGCCCTTTAATAAAGCCCATAATAATCAGCTCAGCTTCATCAAGCATAAATTGATAGCGTGAGTTTACTGGGATTGCAGCAAACGCTTTAAATGGGTTTGATGCGACTTCTGGTTTATAGCTTGGTAGTTTATTTACTTGGTAATCAGCCTCAATAAATTGCGAGTTTATGCGCGCTAGCTTTTCGTCATTTAATGCTAAAGGTAAATGTGTTTTCGCTAAGATAGTCGAACGGTCATGCATCAATCGGTAGTAAACTCGCTCAACCTTAGGATCTTCATAAGGGCGACGTGTACTAATATATTTAATCTCTTCACCCGGCGGAGTCGAAGAACGTACTAGCTTAAAATAACTGTGTTTATCGCCATGCTCAGGGAAGTAAATATGTGCTAAATACCAGTGCTCATAGATATAGCGAGCCGCTAGTTGATGCTTTAAACCATCTTGGTTTAAGAAAGCTTCCCAGCGTTCGACTTGTTTTAGCACTCCTTCTTCAGGAGGCTCAATATGAGCAAGGTAACCGCCCTTTTTAAGCCATTTAGCAAGGTGCTGAAATTCTTCGCTTGAGATACCAGGCAAACCATAAGGCATACCACTGTGAGGATTATCCTTAGCAAATGAGTCAAACTCGTTCATCGTGGTACATGTTTGTTCACGATCGAGTGAAAAATCAAACTCATCGCCTAAAATAGCTTGCTTAGGCAGTGGGCTGCTTTGCTTAAGCACTAAAGCATTGTAAAGCACACTTCCAGCAAGATTAGCTTCTTCTGTTTGTGCACGCTCATTTAGTACTGGGGTAAAACCTTTTTCACGCCACTGAGCGGTACTTGTCGCATCAAAAAGTAAGCGGCTTGGCTCTTGCGCTAATAACCGAGTACCATCATAGACAAGCTCTTTACTTAAACCTCGGTCAATTCCTTCAACTGAAGATAATTTAAGCTGACAAGGTGCGTCATAACAGCCGTGACAAACAACACAACGAGTATCGAGAACAGGTTTTACATCGTTTAAAAACTCTGCCCCCTCTAAAGTTGATGCGGCAACAACACGCTCTCTTGGCTGCTCTTCACCAAACAGTTCATCGTAATGAGCTGCACCTAGATAAGCACAGCCACTTAATAAAATGAGGCCAAATACGGTCGTGAGGAGTTTTCTCATCCTTCCTCCTCGATATCTTCAACGTCATCACCTAAATCAAAGGTCGGCATCATATCAACTTGAGGCGACACAAAGGTTTGGTCATTGTCGCAGCTAAGCATAGCGCTTAATAGTGGCCCACGAACTAAAGTCAGTTGCGCATCGTGCTCGCCATCATTCAATGCTTGATAGTCATCATTTAACACTTCAAGACGGTATTCATTAATAGCAATTGCGACACTGCTATCAACAGCTGGGTTTTGGCAAAGCTGTGCGAGTAACTCTTCGCTTAGCGTTACATGTAATAGTAAATCTGGAGACTCGATGTCACGGCTATGAAGATTTTCATCGAAATAAAAAAGAGGAAGGGTTAAATCGCTATTTTGCTCTAATTCCATGTGCTGTTCTCTACATCAAAATGACTTTTAATTGTACGAGTATAGCAAACTATAAGTTCAATAATTAGCGAAACTTATCAGCCGTTAGCAGCTTTTTAGCTGCTAACTAGCCGAGTTATAAAAACCTAGAAAAAAGAATTACCAAGGTAGCGTTTCGCCGTTTGAATGCCAAAACCCACCTGTGTTGCTAAGATTTAATTCATCAATCCGTTTGATGAGCCGCTCTGCAGCAGTTTCAGGGCTGATATCTCCTGCAAAATTAACCATTTGCGTTTGTACAAAGCCCGGATGGAATAACCCTACGGCAATTTTTTTATCTTTTAACTCATGGGCTAAACTAACACTAGCTGCATTAAGCGCGGCTTTTGACATACGATAGCCGATGTAACCGCCCGAGCCATTATCAGTAATTGAACCCATGCGCGATGTGATCATCGCCACTTTTGCATCAATACCTAAGTTTTGCTGTAACGCATGAGTAATACGAATAGGCGCGATACTGTTCACACTTATTTGCTTTTCGATGGCAGCAAAGTCCATGTCAGCTAAAGTTTCGTTATGAAAAATACCGGCGTTATTAATCAAAATATCAATTTTGTCGCCGTGTAAGTAATTGGCAAGTGTTGCAACATCACCGGCGTTAGATACATCAATGTCGCTAATAACTTTCACATCGAGTGCTTGGAGCTCTTCGCTTGGCGTGCGAACCACTGCAGTAACACGGTAACCTTGGGCTGAATACTGTTTACAAAAATTAAGGCCAATACCTTTATTGGCCCCTGTAACCACCACATGCTTAGTCATCAATCTGCTCCTTAGTTGGGTTTTCTATATCCAAACCACCTCAAGGTGCGAGTTTCAACATCTTGAGGTGGCTTGGGTGTATATATACCTTGGGACAGATTAACAAAAACCAAGATGTTAAGTTAATTCATCAATGGTTGATTTAAGAATTGAAAATACAGCCCCTTGTGGATCGGTAATAACACTAAAGCGCCCAACATCTGGGATGTCTGTCGCTGGCACACAAATAACCCCATTAAGCTGCGTTGCTTTGGCAACCGCCTGATCGCAATCTGCTACGGCAAAATACGGCATCCAATGGGGTGGAATGTCATCTGGCCATTCATTGGTCATTTCAAGCATGCCTGCTATCGGTTGCTCATCAATGGTGAATAAGATGTAGTCCATGCCCTCCATGGGTTTCACCTCAAACTGCCATCCAAATAACTGACAATAAAAGTCGCGACTTTTTTGCATGTCTTTCGACACAAGTTCAAACCAGTAAGGCAGGTTAAGCTCTTGCACTCGTTTAGCCCCGATATGCTCACCAGCTTGCCACAAGGCAAATGTTGCACCGCCTGGCTCTTGTAGCATCACCATGCGACCTGCTTTCATTACATCATGCGGCCCTGCCAAAACAGTTGCACCTAATGATTTTGCCTGCTCTGTGCTTTGATCAACATCATCAACAGCAATGTACAATAACCAATGGGTTGGCATCTCGCTCATACTTGCTGGCAGTTGATACATAGCGGCAATATCATCACCTTGCTTTTGCAGCATGGTGTAAAACATATCTTCGCCTATTGGTTGGTCGTCAAAATCCCAATCAAATAATTGCGTATAAAATTGCTTCGCAGCTAGCCAGTCTTTCGCGCATAACTCTGCCCAGCAGAAAGTACCTGCGGGGTGTTTTGTATTTATTTTTGTCATGGCTGTTCCTCCTTGGTTAAACTTAAGCAACAATCGCAAAATTTACCAATTAAACCAGACAATAGTTGCAACACTTCGTTGAAGCACATAATTTTATCTTAGCTGAAAAGGGCAATGAGTAGCGCTAGCAACGCTGAGTTGCAGATACAAAAATGCCGCTAAAAAAGCGGCATTGCGATATTTAATTAGTGATGATGCCCATGCTCACCTTTTAGCTGATTACCTTGCGCATCATAAAATCCGCTTGCACCATGCTCAACAAACCCTAAGTTGATCATTTTAGCTAAAAACGGGTCGCTTTCATTATCACCGATATCTGCGTAATCGGTCGTTTGATAGTTATCCCATTTCGCAAATTCTACCTGTACTTTTTGCTGATTGTGATGGCTGGCTGTTAAAACAATTTCACGGCTATAACTGGGTGTTGAAATACGAATTGCTTTGAGTAACTTTTGATTGGCAAGCCAGCTTAACTCTATTTTGCTATCACCCTGCTGTTGTGTGTAATAATCCGTTAGCTCACAGCCTTCTCCTGCGCTTTTTTGGTGCGTCATAGAGGCTAGGAATTTATCGCTTACTAGCTGATATTTGCTACTCCAATCTTGTTCACCTTGCACTTCCGATGGTTGATATTCAATACCACGCTGCGCATGCTGAAAATAACGAATTGGGCGAATTTGTTGATTGCGCAACTGCTGCCATAGCTCAATAAACTGTGGATTCTGCTTAGCCACCTGATGAGGCGTACGCCAAAGGGTAAAGGTGTTTTCAGTATGCTGCTTATTAGCAACTATATCTGTTGTGACTTTATAGTCTGCTTGCGTAAAACCGGTGTTCATATCGCATTGCCCTGCAACAGCAAGTGGGCTAAGTAATGAGGCAAGTAAGATGGCTGCTTTCACGGGATTCTCTTTTTATCTTGGTTTACTTTATAACTAATTGAGTAAGGGAGGCTTAGAGCCTCCCAAGCACTCATTATTGTGCTAATTTAGCATCGGCTTGTTTAACAAGGTCAGCGGCATAATCCATAACATGGAAAATAAGGCTTTGCTCATTAGTACCTGTTACTAAATGTGCACCTGGGCCTACTGCATACACACCAACATCTTCTGCTGCGTGTGTTTCTGAGCCTAGTGGTACAACAGCTTCTTGATGGAAGCCTGGTGTTGTTGTGTCAACATCAGTTAAATCAACACGCCCTGTTACTGGCGCAAAGTTATAACCTGCATCAGCATCAGTCTCATCGCCTAAATCTCGGAAGCCGCCACCATTGGTATAACCAACCGTTGTGTATGGCATATTGTCTGCTGCAAGTGATGGCTCATCACTACCCACTGGTACTACTTTACCTAAAATTGGGTTACCACGTTTTGGATAGCCTGCAATGGTAAATACGTGGCTGTGGTCAGCAGTTACGATGATTAGTGTGTCTTCAATGCTAGTCTTATCAAGGGCAACTTGTACAGCTTTTGACAACTCAACAGTGTCGCTCAATGCGTTATAGGCATTACCTGCGTGGTGGGCATGATCAATACGTCCTGCTTCAACTGTTAACATAAAGCCATTTGCATTGTTATCTAAAATATCAATTGCCTTTGCGGTCATTTCAGAAAGTGACGGCTCACCCGCTACGTCATTCGAGCGGTCTGCTTCGTATTGCATGTGTGATTCATTGAATAAACCAAATACACGCTCAGTTGTATCTGCATCGATTGCATCAAAACCAGCTTGGTCCATCACATATTGACCTGCAGGGTATTTGGCTTTCCACTCCGCAGTTAAGTCACGACCATCTGTACGGTCACCTTCTACTGAGCTCACAGCATCAGCAGAATTAAAAGCTGCGTCTTTCGGTAAGAAATGACGACGACCGCCGCCCATGACAACTTCTAAACCATCAACATCTAGCCCTTCGTAGCGTGCTTCTAGGTTCGCTTCAAAGTTAATTAATTGCGATGCAATATCTTCACAGCCAGCGGTGACTGCGGCTTCAGGCATATCTGATACGTCTTCCCAGTTACGGTCAGCCGATTTAGCATATGTTGCTGCAGGCGTTGCGTGAGTGATCCGCGCTGTAGAAACAATACCTGTCGACTTACCTGCAATCTCAGCAAGCTCAGTGGCTGTTACTAGCTCATTACCTGCAACCGTTGCACAGTTACCGCGCTCGATGTCTTCATCAACACCGATAACGCCAGCATCCGTTTTTACGCCCGATGCCATTGCTGTCATCGTACCCGCTGAATCAGGTGTTTGCGCATCTACGTTATAAGTTTTAGCAAAACCTGAGAATGGTAGTGTTTCAAAGCTAAGCTGATGCTCTTCACCTAGCTTGCCTTCTAGCTGACCCGCCATGATACGTGCAGCAGTGACCGTTGAAATACCCATGCCGTCACCCACGAATAGGATCACGTTTTTCGCTTTACCTGACTCTTTTACAACTGCAGCAATGTTTTCTTCGCTGGTAGCGACTTTAACTTGTGCTGACTTAAACCACTCATTATCAGTCAACGGCGCTAATTGCGATGCCGTTAACGACGTTGCTGGTGCATTACATGCAACGCTTGTATCCGTTACTTCTGCTGAGTCTAGCTCACCATTATCATTGCTATCTGCACCTGTTAGGGTTGCTGTACCACCGTTCACGCACTGCTCAGAACCAACAGCTAATGTATTTTCAACGGTTAATGTTTTTGGTGAGTTGTCATTGTCATCAGAACAACCCGCTAATGCCACTACTACAGCAAGAGAAATTAAATTTAGTTTTTTCATCGTCGTCGCCATTATTCTTCAATTAGTTCTAGAGCTTGGTTAATGATGTGGAAAATTACGTTTTGCTCCACAACGCCTTGTACTAGTTGCGCACCTGGACCTTTTGCATGAAGTGAAATATCTTCACCCGCATGAGTTTCAGAACCTAATGGCACAGTGGCTTCTTGGTGATAACCAGGTGTCGTTGTATCAACCCCCATTAAATCAACACGACCAGCCAATGCTGCTTCGTTATAAGATACATCTGCATCTGTCTCATCGCCTAAATCACGGAAACCTAAACCATTTGCATAACCCACTGTAGTGTAAGGCATACCATCAGCAGCAAGGCTTGGCTCTTCGCTACCTATTGCAACTACTTGGCCTAAGATAGGGTTACCGCGCTTTGGATAACCTGCGATAGTAAATACATGACTGTGGTCAGCGGTAACAAGGATAAGAGTTTCTTCTGGATTGGTGTTTTCTACAGCTGTTTGCACAGCTTTGGCAAATTCAACAGTATCGTTTAGCGCGTTGTAAGCATTACCCGCATGGTGAGCATGATCAATACGCCCAGATTCAACGGTTAAGAAAAAGCCTTTTTCATTGCTCTTTAAGATATCAATCGCTTTACCCGTCATTTCAGATAATGACGGCTCACCCGCTACATCGTTAGCGCGGTCAGCTTCATATTGCATGTGTGACTCATTGAACAATGCGAATACACGTTTTGTATCGGCATTAAGCGTATCAAAGCCTGCTTGGTCCATCACGTACTTGCCATCAGGGTACATTTCTTGCCATTCAGCAGTTAGATCACGCTCATCCGTACGGTCACCTTCCACTTCACTGACTGCATCAGCTGAGTTGAATGCTGCGTCTTTCGGTAAAAAGTGACGACGACCACCGCCCATCACCACCTCAAGACCATCAACGTCGGTTCCTACGAAGCGTGCTTCAAGGTTCTTCTCGAAATTAACGAGTTGCGATGCAATGTCTTCACAGCCAGCTTCTACGGCATCAGCTGGCATGTCTGATACATCTTCCCAGTTACGATCGGCTGATTTTGCATACGTTGCTGCAGGTGTTGCGTGTGTAATGCGCGCTGTTGAAATAACGCCTGTTGCTAGACCTTTGATTTCCGCAAGCTCTGTAGCAGTAATTAATTCGTTACCCGCAACTGTTGCACACTTGCCACGCTCGATGTTTTCGTTTACACCAATTACACCAACATCAGTTTTAACGCCTGAAATAATTGCTGTCATTGTGCCTGCTGAGTCAGGTGTTTGCGCATCAACGTTATACGTTTTGATTTGCGCAGAGTAAGGAAACTCCTCAAAGCTTAATAAGCCTTCTTCGCCCGACTTACCTTCCATTTGACCCGCCATGATACGCGATGCAGTAAGCGTTGAAATACCCATACCATCACCAACAAATAGAATGACATTTTTAGCTTTAAACGTTTGCTCAACCTGGGCCGCCGCTTCTTTTTCTGTTAATTTTATTTCAGCAGCACTATACCAATCATTTTGTTTTTGACTGTCTGGTAACACACCTGCATTGGCCGTGGCTGACAATGCCAACGTTAAACCAATTGCAGTAGCAATTTTATTAATTTTCATCGTTACGTTCCGTTAGTACATTATTTTAAGAATTTGAGTGCTAACTAAGCTGCACTTGGATAATTAGCGCAGTAATACTAAGAACGCATTGTTACTAAAAAAGTGACTTTTCATGACGAAATGGTGAAACAGCACAAGCAGTGCAAGAAGGCAAGTATTTAGTTTTAGGGGAAATAATAGGGCTAGTAGTTTGAGACTGATTCAAATTTCCTTTTAAAGAACTTCTATGTAATCAACATGAATAAAAAAGCCTTTGAGCCTATTACTCAAAGGCCTATAGTTGCATTGTTATTTAATTAACTTACTTTTTGCGGCGTCTTAGCAAGCTAAACGGCGCTAGAAGTAAAGTTAGCCAAAATAAACTACCGCCACTGCTTGAAGATGATTTTTCAACTTCAGGTTTGCTACCTTCACCGTTGACAGTCACAGTAACGGTTGTTGAAACTTGTTCTGAACCATCAGATACAGCATAGCTAAATGTTTCTGTCGCTGAGCTGCCAGCATATAAATCAGCAAACTTTCCAGCTGGGTCATATGTGAATGTACCATCCCCATTATCAGTAACAGTTCCTTTAACATCTTCCGC
Source organism: Pseudoalteromonas apostichopi (assembly GCF_030297135.1). NCBI lineage: Bacteria > Pseudomonadati > Pseudomonadota > Gammaproteobacteria > Alteromonadales > Pseudoalteromonadaceae > Pseudoalteromonas > Pseudoalteromonas apostichopi. The sequence goes on along the minus strand of NZ_AP028065.1, from coordinate 2,078,391 downwards.
ATCTAATGAGACTACAGATAGAACATCGCCATCTTCATCACTATCATTCCCTAAAGCATCTATGAGTACTGTTGATGATTTAGATGTTGAAACCTCGTCAGCTTCGGCTGTAGGTATAGTATTGATACCCGTAATAATCACAGAAACCTGAGCCATAGACTCTGAACCCACTTCATCAGCTATCGTATAAGTCAATGCATCTGTTACTTGTTCACCCTTTGTCAATGAATCAAATTGACCATTTGTAGAATATGTCCAAGTACCATCATTATTATCTGTTAATTCACCTGTTAGAGTATCCAAATAATCAATTAATGTTATTGAATGACCATCAGCATCACTATCATTTTGTAATGGTGAAATATTTACAGTTCCATTTTCGTCAACATAAACAATATCTGCTTCAGCTGTTGGAGGCGTGTTGATAGATACAGATATGGTTACCTGCCCCTCAACAAATGCGCCATTATTATCAGTCACAATATACTTAAATGAATCAGAAATAACTGTCCCGGGAACTTCATCGTCAAACGCTGTTGATGCATCGTATGTAATCTGACCATCAACTAAACTTACAACGCCCAAGGTCCCATTATTTTGTATGCTATCAATTGATAGAGTATCACCGTCTAAATCTGTATCATTTTCTAAAACATTGATAACTGTTGTTTGACCTGACCAAATTGATGCAACATCTTCAGCTGCTAAAGGTGCGTTATTTGGAGGCGTGTCAGTATTTAATGGAGCACCCGCACTAATTTGGTATCCCCCAGTAGTTGCGGTCGTATCTTCATGCTGTACTACGGCGTAAAGAGTTGACTCTAAGTCCGTAGTAGCAACTTTATAGAACACATAACCTGTTTTAGAAGGGTTTGTATCCAACGTAATATCTTGATCAATTACAGTTATGCCATCTGACTTATATAATGTAAGGCTAGGTTTCATCCCTAAGCTTAAGTCAGATACACGAACAACAAACTCACTTGTCGTATCAATGTTTTCGATTTGATAAAAGTCTAGGTCCCCCTGAGAGTCAACCATCCCCTCAATTCCAGCATTACTTGGAGTAAGATCATCACTCAGATAATAACTGTCATTACTATCGCTGTATGGTACATCACTGACTACTAGTGAAGTTTTAGCTATACGAACAAAATTCTCATCGATACTTGGCAATGTCTCAGCTTCTGGTACTGAGCCATCAATCGTTGGCGTTAATAACCCTGTTGTGGTGTACACAGCCTTGCTGTCATTATTGTCTACATGCACTTCAACTTGATAAATACCATTTTGATTATAAGGTGCAATTACTGAGTAAATTCCATCCCCTGAAACAGCATCTCCACCAATGCCATTATCAAACAGTTCAAGTTCGCTTTTAACTTGGTTTGGATCTGTAATAGTTGCCTTAACATTAGCGCCTGTAATTAGTTTATCTTTTGTGATTGCTGTAGTCAGGATCATAGGAGCTGGGTAAGTAACTGCGTTTCCATCAACTCCTTCAACATTGACAGAGTATGTACCTGATAAGCTTGGTTCAGCACTCACATTTACCGCAGCAGTAAGGCTACTACTTTGATTTAGGTTCGTTAACTGTAACTGCCACTGCCCTGCACCATGTGCAGATAGTTTCTGATTAGAAATATTAGCACTACATGATTGAGTGCTAGCAGTATCTATACAGTTGAAATCTATATCGGTAACGAGTGTGCCAGCACCATCAAATAGCGCTAACTCAAGATCTGCAAGATCTGCATTGTGATTTACAAAAACATTTATGTTATCTAGCCCAGAATCAACATAAATTGGCTGACTGGCGCTTTGAGAACTATCAATTGAGTATGTTGTAGATGCAAGATTCTGATTATCTGTCGCAATCGCATTAGCTTGCAAGAAAGCATCAACAATTTCAGCCAATGATGTTGGTGAAGAAAAGTACTTACCACCAGTAGCATTAGCTAAAGTGAGAAGTGGGCCAGTTGGTGATGCACTACCATAGCCAAAACTGAAAATTGGCATATTAGCTTGTTGATAATTACTGATAACCGACGCCTGTGACAAGCGAGAATCATTGTCATTACCGTCGGCTAGGACAAAAACAACACCTGGGGCACCGCTTGCTTGAGTTTGTTGGTATTGTTCTAAGTTATCAAGCGCTAATTGTGAACCATCGTAAAGGGCTGTTGACCCTCCAGCTCTGATTGAATCAATTGCTGCTTTTAGTTCAGTTTTTACTGAAACATCTGGGCTTTCAATTTTAGTTACAGGAAAATCTTGTATCACACTATAGTAGCTAGAGAAGCTAACTAACCCCATTGATGTAGTACCTTCAGCTGTAGCATCAACAAGAATTTTAGCTGCTTGTTTGGCATTATTGATTGCCGAGCCGCCCATACTACCTGAACGGTCAATAACCACTTGCATATCAATATCACCTTCAACCCAAACTACATCAAGTTGATCTCGGCATGATGCTTGAGCTGAAGGTAGTTCAACCTTTACTGGTGTTACATCATCTGGAGCATTGTTAGCCAGGGTAAGAAAGCGAGTACGCTCTGGTTGAGCCGTTTTTCTTCCTAACTTAGGATCATCTTTGGCATCTTGTAATAGCACTTCCCATGCACTTTTTCCGTATACTCGACCTTGAGCTGTTCTATCAACATTACCAATATTTGTTGCAGTAGAGTGATTAAGCCAAAGCATATCACCTTGTAGAGCTTTCCACTGATTACTCATAATAGAGTTAGTAGCTAAATCAGTTTTTATAGGGCTATTTGCATCTGCGCTTTCAGCTACGCCTTGATACTCGTCAAAAAGGCCATAAGCATAGTGCCCCCATTCATGGGCAAGTGTATAACCAGCACCTTTAGGATCTTGAAGCATATCATGGTCTTTGCCAGCACCTGCACCGTTCGGGAAAACATCACCAAACCAAATATGCATGCCATTCGCACCAAAACCTGACGCATTAGCTCTAGGCCATTCTCTTGACCCCCAAATAATATCTGATTTAGAGCGATGTTTATTTTCTCTAAATACACTCACTGTGCCAAGCTTATGCTCACCATTTGTTTGCTCACAAATAGCATCTGCGAAGTTTTTAAAAATTTCTTCATAGGCATTCTGCTCTGTACCTTCTGGATTATTGTATAACGACACTGTTATATCAAAAATTGCAGTTGACGAATCAGTACTGACAGCAGAAAGGCTTTGCATCCTGTTAGCTGCAAATACTTTCTTTTGCTGATTCTGATCGACGGTACTGACTCTAGATAACCAACTATTGGCAGCAATTGTTGATGTTGAGGCAATTGCAGCGGCAACGCATAAAGCAGTTTGCGTAAGTTTATTTTTATACACTATTAATTCCTTTTTATATTAATAACTTAAAATTCACCTACTGTTTTAAAGCTACTATTCGATTTAATAACTAAAAAATTGGGCGATAACTCCTTACTTAAATGTGATCTATATTTTAAAAATTTTCGACCACTACAGAAGGAAGTGCCTGTTACAGGAAAGGAATTAACATTAATTAGATTGATATATACATAGTTATTCATACCGATTGTTGGCAAATAATTAACACAACAATCCCCACCGAGGTTTGAATTTTATGTATGTCTTCAGTGTTTCAAAGCTTTTTAAGATAGAAAGAGAAATCCTACTGATACTTATGAGCAATTTAGATCAAACCATCAAAGTACAAGCTATAAAGATACTGAGCATCTAAAGGGGATTTAAAAATATACAGCAAATAGCAAAGCTATTTTTTGACAAGTAGCATTTAAGCTAGTCATTAGCCATCCCTGATAAAACCATTCCATTTACATGACGGCAGTAATTCTAACAAAACCCATTAACAAAATACTACTATAAGATTGATTTTCGGCTTCCTTTTTAGAAACAATAGATTAAGCAAAATTTACCCAACCCTCATAAGATTTAATTGATATTTAAACAATTAAATCTAATTACACATAAAGAACCTAAAATGCCCAAAACAGAAACCGCATTAACAATAAAAACTTAGTGATATATTCACATTAAAATGACGTTATTAGTGAATAAAACGATAAAACAATAACGTAATGATGCTTTTTATACAGTGGTTAGCGAGGATAAAGTTCAAAGGGTCTAGATCAAGCCATTAGGAGGAATGGTTTATGGTAATGGGGCCATAAAAGAAAAGGTTTGCATGGATTGTGTTGGGTTTCGCTTCGCTCAAACCAACCTGCCCTAAGAATTGTGATTTGACGTCTGAAAGCTGACAGCTGATAGCTTTTCTTCACCCATAAAAAACCCGAGACTAAGCTCGGGTTTTTCTTAATGCTTGATGCATTACTATAGTTGATTACTCAACGATAGTTGCAACAACACCAGCACCAACTGTACGACCACCTTCACGGATAGCGAAGCGTAAACCTTCGTCCATCGCGATTGGGCAGATTAGTTCTACAGTCATCTTGATGTTATCACCAGGCATTACCATTTCAACGCCGTCTGGTAACTGTACGTCACCTGTTACGTCAGTTGTACGGAAGTAGAACTGTGGACGGTAACCTTTGAAGAATGGAGTGTGACGACCACCTTCATCTTTAGAAAGTACGTATACTTCTGAAGTGAACTTCGTGTGTGGAGTGATTGAACCAGGCTTAGCTAGTACTTGACCACGTTCAACGTCTTCACGCTTAGTACCACGTAGAAGTGCACCGATGTTCTCACCCGCACGACCTTCGTCTAGAAGCTTACGGAACATCTCAACACCTGTACAAGTTGTCTTCGTAGTTTCTTTGATACCTACGATTTCAACTTCGTCATTCACGTTGATGATACCAGCTTCAACACGGCCAGTTACAACAGTACCACGACCTTGGATTGAGAATACGTCTTCGATAGGCATGATGAATGGCTTATCGATGTCACGCTCTGGCTCTGGGATGTAAGAATCTAGTGCTTCTGCAAGCTCAACGATTTTGTCTTCCCACTCTTTCTCGCCTTCTAACGCTTTAAGCGCTGAACCTTGGATTAGTGGTAAGTCATCACCTGGGAAGTCGTACTCTGAAAGAAGTTCACGAACTTCCATCTCAACTAGCTCAAGTAGCTCTTCGTCGTCAACCATGTCACATTTGTTCATGAATACGATGATGTAAGGTACACCAACCTGACGAGAAAGTAGGATGTGCTCACGAGTTTGTGGCATAGGACCGTCAGTCGCAGCAACTACTAGGATTGCGCCGTCCATTTGAGCAGCACCAGTGATCATGTTTTTAACATAATCGGCGTGTCCTGGACAGTCTACGTGTGCGTAGTGACGAGTAGGAGTATCGTACTCAACGTGTGAAGTTGAGATTGTGATACCACGCTCACGCTCTTCTGGAGCGTTATCGATTGATGCGAAGTCTTTAGCTACACCACCGTATACTTTTGCAAGTACGTTTGTGATTGCTGCTGTTAGAGTTGTTTTACCGTGGTCAACGTGGCCGATTGTACCAACGTTTACGTGCGGTTTTACGCGTTCAAACTTTTCTTTTGCCATCTTAAAAAATTCCTATAAAGAAATTAACGCCTGACCCACTATTGGGCCAGACAAGCTAAATCATATAACAGCGCGAGCTGCAATTATTGCATCTGCAACATTCTTAGAGGCTTCTGCATACTTCAAAAACTCCATAGAGTATGATGCACGGCCTTGTGTTGCAGATCGCAGATCAGTTGCATAACCAAACATTTCAGAAAGTGGTACTTGCGCATTAATTTGCTTAAGACCACCGAATGCTTCTTCCATGCCTTCGATCATGCCGCGGCGACGGTTTAAGTCACCAACTACATCACCCATGTTTTCTTCAGGAGTGATAACTTCAACCTTCATTACTGGTTCTAGAAGAGCTGGGTTTGCTTCAAGCGCACCTTTCTTCATCGCCATTGAACCTGCAATCTTAAATGCCATTTCATTCGAATCTACATCATGGAATGAACCATCAAACAGAGTCGCTTTAACGCCAAGTAATGGGTAGCCTGCCAGTACACCTTGAGTCATTTGCTCTTGGATACCTTTGTCTACCGCAGGGATGTATTCTTTAGGAACAGAACCACCAACGATTTCGTTAACGAACTCATAAATTGGCGCATCATCTTCCGAAATATCCATCGGTTCAAGTTTAAGCCAGACGTGACCATATTGACCACGACCACCTGATTGACGTACGAACTTCCCTTCAACTTCAACAGCTGAACGGATAGCTTCACGGTATGCTACCTGTGGCTTACCAACGTTACATTCAACACTGAATTCACGCTTCATACGGTCGACAATGATATCAAGGTGAAGTTCACCCATGCCAGAAATAATAGTCTGGCCTGATTCTTCGTCAGTTTGTACTCGGAAAGATGGATCTTCTGCCGCTAGTTTACCTAGCGCGATTCCCATCTTATCTTGGTCAGCTACTGTGCGAGGCTCTACCGCAACAGAGATAACTGGCTCAGGGAACTCCATACGCTCAAGCGTAATGACTGAGTTCGGATCACACAGTGTCTCACCTGTTGTTACGTCTTTAAGACCAATAGCCGCTGCGATGTCGCCTGCGTAGACTACTTTGATCTCTTCACGTGAGTTTGAATGCATCTGAACGATACGACCAAGTCGCTCACGCTTACTTTTAACTGGGTTGTATACCGCGTCACCCTGTTTAACAGTACCAGAGTAAACACGGAAGAAGGTCAAGGTGCCAACGAACGGGTCTGTCGCAATCTTAAAAGCAAGTGCGGCAAACGGTGCGTTGTCATCAGCAGGACGTTCTTCCTCAGTACCATCTTCAACGATACCTTGGATTTGTTTCACTTGTGTTGGAGCAGGCATATATTCGATAACAGCATCAAGCACAGCTTGAACGCCCTTATTCTTAAATGCACTACCACACGTCATTGGAACAATTTCGTTAGCTAATGTGCGCTGACGTAAAGCTGCTTTAATTTCAGCTTCAGTCAGGTCTTCACCTTCTAGATATTTGTCCATTAGTTCTTCTGATGCTTCAGCAGCGCTCTCAACCATGTGAGAACGCCATTCTTCTGCAAGCTCCAGAAGCTCTGCCGGAATGGCCTCATAAGAGAAAGTCATGCCTTGATCTTCGGCATTCCAGTTAATGGCTTTCATCTTAATAAGGTCAATAACACCTTTAAAGTCGTCTTCAGCACCAATTGGTAGCTGAATTGGAACAGGCGTTGCTCCAAGACGAGATTTCACCTGGTCCACAACAGTTAAGAAGTCAGCGCCAGTGCGATCCATTTTATTTACGAAGATCATGCGAGGAACTTCGTATTTGTTCGCTTGACGCCAAACTGTCTCAGTTTGCGGCTGTACACCAGATGAAGCACAAAGAACAACTACCGCACCATCTAGTACGCGTAAAGAACGCTCTACTTCGATAGTGAAATCTACGTGTCCTGGAGTATCAATGATATTGATGCGATGGTCGTCAAATTGAGCGTCCATCCCTTTCCAGAAACACGTTGTTGCAGCAGAAGTGATTGTGATACCACGCTCTTGTTCCTGCTCCATCCAATCCATAGTTGCAGCACCATCATGTACTTCACCGATCTTATGAGAAAGACCTGTGTAGAACAGAACACGTTCTGTTGTGGTGGTTTTACCTGCATCTACGTGAGCGCAAATACCGATATTGCGATAGCGCTCAAGTGGAGTTGTACGTGCCATATGATCCTCTTAAAGGTTAAGGGCAGATTACCAACGGTAATGAGCGAATGCTTTATTCGCTTCAGCCATACGGTGAACGTCTTCACGTTTCTTAACCGCAGTGCCTTTGTTGTCAGCAGCGTCAACGATTTCTTGAGCTAAACGTAAGCCCATAGATTTTTCGCCACGCTTACGTGCAGCGTCTACTAACCAACGCATACCTAATGCGTTGCGACGTACTGGACGTACTTCAACTGGTACTTGGTACGTTGAACCACCAACACGGCGAGATTTAACCTCTACCTGTGGGCGAACGTTTTCAAGTGCAGCTTCAAAGATTTCAAGGTGCGACTTGCCTGATTTCTCAGCAGCCACGTCTAACGCACCATAAACGATTTTTTCAGCAGTAGATTTCTTGCCGTCTAACATTACTACGTTAACGAATTTAGCAAGAAGTTCCGATCCGAACTTAGGATCTGGAAGAATTTTACGTTGACCTATTACGCGTCTTCTAGGCATTTTGTATCTCCGGTATCTTCAGGTTTGCTCTTTTAGAGTCAATACCCAAAACAATTAATTTAAAAATTTAGTGCTTGGCCTTACTAACGGAGAACCATTAGCCCTTAGGGCGTTTAGCACCGTATTTAGAACGAGCTTGACGACGGTCGCTAACGCCTGCACAGTCAAGTGCACCACGTACAGTGTGGAAACGCACACCTGGTAAGTCTTTAACACGACCACCACGGATAAGGATTACACTGTGCTCTTGTAAGTTGTGGCCTTCACCACCGATGTAAGATGTTACTTCGAAACCGTTAGTTAAACGAACACGCGCTACTTTACGTAATGCAGAGTTTGGTTTCTTAGGTGTAGTTGTATATACACGAGTACATACACCACGCTTTTGCGGACAAGCTTTAAGTGCAGCTGAGTTACTTTTAGTAACTTTGCTACGACGTGGCTTACGCACTAGCTGGTTAATAGTTGCCATTTAAATAGCTCCTGAAATTAAAATTACTACTGAAAAAATGAAAAAATCCGCCCTGTTTACATGCTCGTTACAAAACGTGCAGGCAAATGGGTGGCGGAATTTTAATGAGCAAAGTTTAACCTGTCAACCTTAACTCATCGTAAGGCAGAAGATAACTGCCTTACGATTTCTTAATCTATTGATTAAGCTGAGATTATTGGTTTCCAGAGATATCTGCGTTAAGTGCGTCAGTTAGTGCTTGAGTCGCCTCTTCAGCACTTACTGTTTGCTCTTCAACGATTTCACCTTGCTTGCGACGATTCAAACGGTCTTGGTGATACGCAAAGCCTGTACCAGCTGGGATCAGACGACCCACGATTACGTTCTCTTTCAGACCACGAAGTTCATCGCTCTTACCATTTACAGCTGCTTCAGTTAGGACACGAGTTGTCTCCTGGAATGATGCTGCAGAAATGAAAGATTCTGTTGCAAGTGACGCTTTAGTGATACCCATTAACTGGATTTCAAACTTCGCTGGGATCTTACCTTGTTTCTCAAGTTCACGGTTCGCGATGTTAACGCGTGCCACTTCAACTTGTTCACCGGCTAAGAACTCAGTGTCACCGCCGTCAAGGATGATACATTTACGTAGCATCTGACGAATAATTGTCTCAATGTGCTTGTCATTGATCTTAACGCCCTGCAAGCGGTAAACCTCTTGCACTTCGTTAACGATGTAGTTAGCTACATGAGTTACACCACGTAAGCGTAAGATGTCATGTGGTGACTCTGGACCATCGGCGATAACCTCACCTTTAGACACTTGCTCACCTTCGAACACGTTAAGTTGACGCCATTTAGGAATCATCTCTTCGTATGCGTCACCCTCAGCTGGAGTGATTACAAGACGCTTCTTACCTTTTGTTTCTTTACCGAAGCTGATAGTACCTGTGATTTCTGCAAGAATTGCAGGATCTTTCGGTTTACGTGCTTCGAATAAGTCAGCTACGCGAGGTAGACCACCCGTGATATCACGAGTCTTCGAACCTTCTTGCGGAATACGTGCAAGTACGTCACCTGGGTTTGCAGTTGCACCGTCGGTTACTTCAATCGTTGTGAATGAAGGTAGACGTGTTTCTTGCAGACCACGCTCATCGCTTTCGATGATTAGTTTAGGTTCTTTCGCATTTGCTTTACCTAAGTCTTTAACAACCACACGAGTTAAACCAGTTAACTCATCTGTTTGTGCTTCGGTATTTGAGTCATCAATGTCGCTGAACGAGATTTTTGACTTATGCTCAAGAACGATTGGGTGACTATGCGGATCCCAAGTTGCAACGATATCGTTACCTTGAACTTCTGCATTATCTTGTACAGATAACACCGCACCGTAAGGTACTTTATAACGCTCTTTCTCACGACCAAAGCTATCGATGATAGTGATCTCTGTTGAACGAGACGTGATAACAATCTTACCGTCTGTGTTTAATACGTACTTCGCGTTGTGTAACTTCAATGTACCGTTAGTTTTAACTTGTACACTGTTTTCAGCAGACGCTCGAGATGCTGCACCACCGATGTGGAAGGTACGCATCGTAAGCTGTGTACCCGGCTCACCGATTGATTGCGCCGCGATAACACCTACTGACTCACCTGGATTAATGATGTGGCCACGTGCAAGGTCACGACCGTAACACTTAGCACATACACCAAAGTCATTATCACAAGTGATTACTGAACGAACGCGTACTTCATCTACTGAATGCTCTTCTAGAAGGTCACACAGTTTTTCGTCAAGCATGATATTACGCTCAACAAGTACTTCGTTAGTATTTGGAATTAATACATCTTCAGCAACAACACGACCAAGAACACGTTCGCGAAGCGCTTCTACAACGTCACCACCCTCGATAAGCGGTTTCATTGTTAAGCCATCTTCTGTGCCACAATCGTCTTCATTGATTACTAAATCTTGTGCAACGTCTACTAGACGACGCGTTAAGTAACCCGAGTTTGCTGTTTTAAGTGCTGTATCGGCAAGACCTTTACGCGCACCGTGCGTTGAGATGAAGTACTGTAGTACGTTTAGACCTTCACGGAAGTTCGCCGTGATTGGTGTCTCGATGATTGAACCATCTGGACGTGCCATTAGACCACGCATACCCGCTAACTGACGGATCTGAGCGGCGCTACCACGTGCACCTGAGTCTGCCATCATAAACACTGAGTTGAATGAAGATTGCTCTTCTTCTTCGCCTTTAGCGTTGATTACAGTGTCTTTTGATAAGTTCGCCATCATCTCACGTGATAAGTTTTCATTTACACGTGACCAGATATCGATAACTTTATTGTACTTTTCACCAGCCGTTACAAGACCTGATTGGAATTGTTGGTTGATTTCAGTTACTTCAGCTTCCGCTGATTCAATGATTTCTGCTTTAACCGGTGGGATAACTAAGTCATCGATACCGATTGAAACACCTGACTTCATTGCGTAGTGGAAACCGGTGTACATTACTTGGTCAGCAAAGATAACTGTATCTTTAAGACCTAGACGACGGTAACACTCGTTTAATAAGCCAGAAATTTGTTTCTTACCTAGGGCTTGGTTGATTAACTCAAACGGCATGCCTTTAGGTAGGATTAGTGAAAGGATCGCACGACCTACTGTTGTTTCAACAATAGATACTTGCTCAACTGTTTCACCATCTTCATTACTGATTGTCTCGCTGATACGTACTTTTACGCGTGCATGTAACTCAGCATTACCGCTGCGGTATGCTTTTTCAGCTTCTTTAGGATCTTTAAATACAATACCTTCGCCTTTCGCATTGATGCGATCACGAGTCATGTAGTAAAGACCTAATACAACGTCCTGTGAAGGAACGATGATTGGCTCACCATTCGCTGGAGATAGGATGTTGTTAGTAGACATCATTAGAGCACGTGCTTCTAATTGTGCTTCAAGCGTTAACGGTACGTGTACCGCCATTTGGTCACCATCGAAGTCAGCGTTGTATGCCGCACAAACTAATGGGTGTAAATGAATCGCTTTACCTTCGATAAGCACAGGTTCGAACGCTTGGATACCCAAACGGTGAAGTGTTGGTGCACGGTTCAGTAATACTGGATGCTCACGAATTACTTCGTCTAGTACATCCCATACTTCTGCTACTTCACGCTCAACCATCTTCTTAGCAGCTTTGATAGTCGTAGCCATGCCGCGACGCTCTAGCTTACCGTAGATAAATGGTTTGAATAGCTCAAGTGCCATCTTCTTAGGAAGACCACACTGGTGTAGTTTAAGCGTAGGACCTACTGTGATTACAGAACGGCCAGAGTAATCTACACGTTTACCAAGTAAGTTCTGACGGAAACGACCTTGCTTACCTTTGATCATATCAGCAAGCGATTTCAGAGGACGTTTGTTAGAACCTGTAATCGCACGACCGCGACGACCGTTATCAAGTAGCGCATCTACCGCTTCTTGTAACATACGTTTTTCGTTGCGTACGATAATGTCTGGTGCTGCTAGATCTAATAGACGTTTAAGACGGTTATTACGGTTAATAACACGACGGTAAAGGTCATTCAGATCAGAAGTCGCAAAACGACCACCGTCTAGAGGTACTAATGGACGTAGATCAGGCGGAAGTACTGGAAGTACTGTCATGATCATCCACTCAGGGTTGTTACCTGATTGGTGGAAAGATTCCATTAATTTAAGACGTTTAGTGATCTTCTTACGCTTAGTTTCAGAGTTAATTGTTGGTAACTCTTCACGCATTTCAGCAATTAATTGGCCAAGATCAAGTTCACGAAGCAAGTCTAATACTGCTTCAGCACCCATCTTCGCTTCAAACTCATCACCGTGCTCTTCAAGTGCATCTAAGTACTCTTCTTCACCTAAAAGCTGACCACGCTCAAGCGTTGTCATACCAGGCTCAGTTACTACGAATGATTCGAAGTAAAGTACGCGCTCGATGTCACGAAGTGTCATGTCTAGCATTAAGCCGATACGTGACGGTAATGATTTTAAGAACCAAATGTGCGCAACTGGGCTCGCAAGCTCAATATGACCCATACGGTCACGACGCACTTTAGTTAGCGTTACTTCAACGCCACACTTTTCACAAATAACACCACGGTGCTTAAGGCGCTTATATTTACCACATAAACACTCATAATCTTTCACTGGGCCGAAAATACGGGCACAGAATAAGCCGTCGCGCTCAGGCTTGAAAGTACGGTAGTTGATTGTCTCAGGTTTCTTTACTTCACCGTATGACCATGAACGAACCATATCTGGCGAAGCAAGACCAATGCGAATTGCATCGAATTCTTCGGTCTTATTTTGTTGCTTCAGAAACTTAAGTAAGTCTTTCACCTTAGCTCTCCTGTCGGAGGTTAATCTTGAGGGCGAAACAATCGCCCCTACATTCTATTCGGCCTAACAGATGCGGCTTACGCCGCACCTAAATGGCTTAATTTTCTTCCAACTCGATGTTGATACCCAGTGAGCGGATTTCTTTCAACAATACGTTGAACGATTCTGGCATACCTGGTTCCATCTTATGGTTACCATCTACGATGTTCTTATACATCTTAGTACGACCGTTCACGTCATCCGATTTCACTGTTAGCATTTCTTGTAGAGTATATGCAGCACCGTAAGCTTCTAGTGCCCACACCTCCATCTCACCGAAACGCTGGCCACCGAACTGAGCTTTACCACCCAGCGGCTGCTGAGTAACAAGGCTGTAAGAACCAGTTGAACGTGCGTGCATCTTGTCATCAACCAAGTGGTTAAGTTTCAACATGTACATGTAACCAACAGTTACTTGACGTTCGAACTGATCGCCAGTACGGCCATCATAAAGTGTAACTTGACCGCTTCTTGGATAACCACCAAGCTCAAGTAAGTCTTTGATTTCGCTTTCACGAGCACCATCAAAGGCTGGAGTTGCGATCGGTAAACCACCTTTCAAGTTTTCAGCTAAGCGACGAACTTCATCATCAGAGAACGAGTCGATATCGACTTTCTGACGACAATCACCTAATTCGTAAACTTTCTTAACGAAGCTACGGATTTCGTGCAGTTCACGCTGCTCTTTCATCATTTCTTCTAAGCGCTCACCCACACCACGTGCAGCAAGACCCATATGAGTTTCTAGGATCTGACCGATGTTCATACGTGATGGTACACCTAGCGGGTTCAGAACGATGTCTACCGTACGACCTTTGTCATCGTATGGCATATCTTCTACTGGTACGATAGTCGAGATAACACCTTTGTTACCGTGACGACCCGCCATCTTATCACCCGGTTGGATACGACGTTTAACAGCTAGGTATACTTTAACAATCTTAAGTACGCCTGGTGCTAAGTCGTCACCTTGAGTGATCTTACGACGTTTGTTTTCAAACTTCTTATCGTATTCAGCTTTAAGCTCATCGTACTGAGCGGCTAGTTGCTCAAGTTCAGCTTGCTTATCCTCTTCAGCAAGGCTTTGAGTAAGCAGCTTTTCAGCATTTAGTGCTGCAATTGAATCTGCGTTCAGACCAGCGTCAACAAGTAACTTACGAGCACGCTCTAATACGCCTGCTTCTAAGATACGGAACTCTTCGTTGAAGTCTTTCTTCGCTTCGCGAAGCTGCATGTCTTCAACTTCTAACGCACGCTTATCTTTTTCAACACCGTCACGGGTGAAAACTTGTACGTCGATTACAGTACCAGTTACAGAGTTTGGTACGCGTAAAGAGCTGTCTTTAACGTCTGACGCTTTCTCACCGAAGATAGCACGTAGTAGCTTTTCTTCTGGTGTTAATTGCGTTTCGCCTTTCGGAGTCACTTTACCTACTAGGATATCGCCGCCTTTAACTTCAGCACCGATATAAACAACGCCTGACTCATCAAGCTTGCCTAGTGCAGATTCACCTACGTTAGGAATATCTGCTGTGATCTCTTCTGGACCTAATTTAGTATCACGTGCGATACATTGTAGTTCTTGAATGTGGATAGTCGTTAGACGATCTTCTTGAACTACGCGCTCTGATAGTAGGATTGAATCCTCGAAGTTATAACCGTTCCATGGCATGAATGCCACGCGAAGGTTTTGACCAAGTGCTAAGTCACCAAGGTCAGTCGAAGGACCATCTGCTAATACGTCACCACGTGTTACCGGCTCACCAACCATACAAGTTGGTTTTTGGTTAATACATGTATTTTGGTTTGAGCGAGTGTATTTAGTAAGGTTGTAAATATCGATGCCCGCTTCACCAGGGACACGCTCATCTTCATGTACATTTACAACGATGCGGCTTGCATCCGCATACATTACTTCACCACCACGCTTAGCAACGATAGTTACACCAGAGTCTTTCGCTAGTGTAAGCTCGATACCTGTACCTACCAGCGGTTTGTCCGCGATAAGAGTTGGTACGGCTTGACGTTGCATGTTTGAACCCATCAATGCACGGTTAGCATCATCGTGTTCTAGGAACGGGATAAGTGCTGCCGCTACAGAGATCACCTGTTGTGGTGATACGTCCATATATTGTTGGTCCATTTTGCCCATAAAGGTTGATTCACCTTTGTGACGACATGGAATTAGTTCATCAACAAACTCATTGTTTTCGTTCAAGTTTGAGTTCGCCTGAGCGATAACAAACTGACCTTCTTCAATGGCTGATAAGTAATCTACTTCATCAGTAACTACACCGTTTACCACTTTACGGTAAGGTGTTTCTAAGAAACCATAGTCATTAGTACGTGCGTACGTAGACAGTGAGTTAATTAGACCGATGTTTGGACCCTCAGGCGTTTCGATTGGACATACACGACCATAGTGAGTTACGTGAACGTCTCGAACTTCGAAGCCAGCGCGTTCACGTGTTAAACCACCCGGACCTAATGCAGAAATACGACGCTTATGCGTTACTTCTGAAAGCGGGTTATTTTGGTCCATGAACTGTGATAACTGAGATGAACCAAAGAACTCTTTAACCGCTGCCGAAATAGGCTTAGCGTTAATAAGATCTTGTGGCATTACAGCGTCAAGGTCACCTAAGCTTAAACGCTCACGTACAGCACGCTCAACACGTACTAGACCAACGCGGAATTGGTTCTCAGCCATTTCGCCAACACTACGGATACGACGGTTGCCTAAGTGGTCGATATCATCAACATCGCCAACACCGTTACGAATAGCGATAAGCACTTTCATAACAGCTACGATGTCTTCTTTCGATAATGTGCCAGGGCCAGTATCTGAGTCATAACCTACACGGCTATTGAACTTCATACGACCAACTGTTGATAAATCGTAACGCTCGTCAGAGAAGAACAAGTTATCAAATAAGGCTTCAGCCGCGTCTTTCGTCGGTGGCTCGCCTGGGCGCATCATGCGATAAATTTCTACTAATGCTTCTAAACGGTTGCTTGTTGTGTCGATACGTAATGTATCTGACATGTAGGCGCCGCTGTCAACTTCGTTGATATATAGAGTATCAATCTTAGTGTGACCTGCTTTAACCAATTCAGCCATTAGCTCAAGTGATAGCTCGTCATTCGCGTTTGCGATGATCTCACCTGTTGACTCATCAACATAGTTTTTAGCTACAACACGACCAATGATGTACTCATGCGGTACTTCTAATTGGTTAATACCTTTTTTCTCGATGTTCTTGATGTGACGCGCAGTAATACGACGACCCGCTTCAACAAGGACTTCACCGTCTTCGCCTTTGATATCAAAAGCGGCAGTTTCACCACGTAAGCGCGAAGGAACAAGTTCCATAAGAACTTTACCGTCAGCAACTTCAAACGTAGTTGTATCGAAGAATATCTCTAGGATTTCATCCGTTGAGTACTCTAGTGCACGTAAGATGATTGACGCCGGTAATTTACGACGACGGTCAATACGTACATAAAGGTTATCTTTTGCATCAAACTCGAAGTCTAACCATGAACCACGGTAAGGAATTACACGCGCGTTATAAAGCACTTTACCTGACGAGTGAGTTTTACCGCGGTCGTTATCAAAGAATACACCAGGGCTACGGTGTAGCTGAGAAACGATAACACGCTCTGTACCATTGATAACAAAGGTACCGGTATCAGTCATGAGCGGAATTTCGCCCATGTAAACTTCTTGCTCTTTAATGTCTTTAACTGTGCCTGGTGCTTCTTTGTCCATCACCACAAGACGCAATTTTACGCGAAGTGGAGCAGAATAAGTCACACCGCGAATTTGACATTCTTTTACATCGAATACTGGCTCACCAATACGATAACTTACGTATTGAAGCTCAGAATTTCCCGAGTAGCTTTTGATAGGAAACACAGAACGGAATGCAGCTTCCAAACCGTGATCGCCATCAGCGTCAGGGACTAAGAATTTTTTAAACGATTCTAACTGCGTCGACAGTAAGAAAGGTATATCCAAAACTTGTGGACGTTTACCAAAATCCTTACGGATACGTTTCTTTTCAGAATAAGAGTAAGCCATGGGGTTCCTCAGCTTGCTGATCTTTGACCCGACCTGTTCTTGTAAGAACAGACTTAACTGGCATCTATGCCAAGATGTACAACATTAAATTGTTGTTCTATTTTGCTCTGCCACTTTCAACACCGATTAAGGTAACAACTTGAAAGTAAAGAGAAAATTAGATTTTATTTGCGTTACAGGATTGCATCGCTCCATAGCGCAAAAAGGCCGGTGATTAAATAATCACCAGCCCTTGCCTGATTACTCAGGCAGCGAACCTAGCGTAAGCTAGATTACTTAACCTCAACTTCAGCACCAGCTTCAGTAAGGTCTTTTGCAAGTGCTTCAGCTTCTTCTTTAGATACACCTTCTTTGATAGGTGCAGGAGCTGCTTCAACAAGTGCTTTAGCTTCTTTAAGGCCAAGACCAGTAGCACCACGTACAGCTTTGATAGCTGCAACCTTGTTAGCGCCAGCGCCAGTAAGGATTACGTCGAACTCAGTCTTTTCTTCAGCTGCTTCAGCAGCAGGACCAGCAACAACAGCAGCTGCTGCAGTTACGCCGAATTTTTCTTCCATTGCTTCAACTAGAGCAACAACGTCCATTACTGACATTTCAGCAATAGCATCAAGGATTTGGTCTTTAGTTACAGACATTACAAATTTCCTAATTATTACGGACTAAATATAGCCCAAAAAAAATATTACACCGAAAGTGAACAAAAAAACAGCTTAAAATTAAGCAGCTTGCTCTTCTTTCTGTACACGTACTGCTTCAATTGTTTTACACAATTTACCTGCAGACGCTTCTTTCATAGCGCTCATTAAGCGTGCAACAGCTTCGTCGTAAGTAGGTAGAGTTGCTAGCATAGCTGCGTCTACTACGTTACCTTCAAATGCAGCCGTCTTAACTTCGAATTTCTCGTTCTTCTTCGCGAAATCTTTGAAGATACGCGCAGCAGCACCTGGGTGCTCTGAAGAGAAAGCGATTAAGCTTGGACCAACAAGTGAGTCAGAAAGGCACTCAAAATCTGTACCTTCAATAGCACGTTTAGCTAAAGTGTTACGAACAACTTTCATCCATACACCAGCTTCACGAGCTTCTTTACGAAGGGCAGTGATAGCACCAACTGTTACACCACGAGAATCTGCAACAACTGCAGAAAGAGCACCAGTGGCTGCTTCGTTGACTTCAGCAACAATTGCTTTTTTGCCTTGAAGATTTAAAGCCATGGGTGTTACTCCTGGTTTAATGGGTTGCCGAAATTGGCTTCCCTGTTCTACTCTTCCCCATCTAAGATGGAGATGCTTTTTACGGCGAGAGCCAGAAGATTAGGAAAAATCTATCTGGGGATTCACACCGTCTACGTAGGTAAAATATTAAGGCCGAAGCCGCCTACGGTCTTGGACGGAAGCCCAATTTATCGTTTTTACCCGAGAGCATTACGAAATTATGGACTTCAACCCGAATTCTTTACTTGTTTTGAAATTAACTTTCTCAACAAAATGGCGCAAAATTATAGTTCAAATTTCGCGCCATGTAAACTCTTAATTAAGCAACAACTGTGCTTAGAGAGTTTTGGTCAACAGCAACACCTGCGCCCATTGTTGTAGAGATAGTTACTTTCTTCACGTAAGTACCTTTTGCTTGAGAAGGTTTAGCCTTCTTAAGCGCAACAATAAGAGCTTCAAGGTTTTGTTGAAGTTGCTCAGCAGTGAAATCAACCTTACCGATAGTAGTATGGATGATACCGTTCTTGTCGTTACGGTAACGAACTTGACCTGCTTTCGCATTTTTAACTGCTTCTGCAACGTTAGGCGTTACAGTACCAGTTTTAGGGTTTGGCATTAGACCACGTGGACCTAAGATTTGACCTAGTTGACCAACAACACGCATAGCGTCTGGAGATGCAACAACAACGTCAAAGTTCATCTCGCCTTTCTTAACTTGTTCAGCAAGATCTTCCATACCCACTAATTCAGCACCAGCTTCTTTCGCAGCATCTGCGTTAGCGCCTTGTGTGAATACAGCAACACGAACTTCACGACCAGTACCGTTAGGTAGTACAGTTGCACCACGTACGTTTTGGTCAGATTTACGAGCATCGATACCAAGGTTAACAGCAACGTCAACACTTTCTACGAATTTAGCTGTCGCTAACTCTTTTAAAAGAGCAACTGCTTCGTTGATTTCGTAATCTTTAGTCGCATCCACTTTTTCGCGGATTGTACGCATACGTTTAGTTAATTTTGCCATTATCTTAGTCCTCTACGTTCAAGCCCATCGCACGCGCAGAACCTGCGATAGTGCGAACTGCAGCGTCCATATCAGCCGCTGTAAGGTCAGGTCGTTTTGTCTCAACGATTTCTTCAAGTTGAGCACGAGTTACTGTACCCACTTTTTCAGTGTTAGGACGGCCAGAACCTGATTTGATACCTGCAGCTTTCTTAAGTAAGTAAGCAGCCGGTGGAGTTTTCATGTCGAACGTGAAAGAACGGTCACCGTAAACAGAGATCACTACAGGAACTGGAGCGCCTTTTTCGATAGACTCTGTACGTGCGTTGAACGCTTTACAGAATTCCATGATGTTTACACCGTGTTGACCTAGTGCTGGACCTACTGGAGGACTAGGGTTAGCCATACCAGCGGCAACTTGTAGCTTGATAATAGCTTCAACTTTTTTAGCCATAATAAATACCTCATTTGGTGGGTCATAGCCTTGTGCGCGCGAGGACGCGTACTCTAACGGCTTCCCAGTTTAAAAATTGGTTCTCACTTTTTAGTGATAAAACAAGTTATAACTTGCCCTAACACAAAAAGGCCGCTGATTATAAGTTAATCAGCGGCCTTTTTCAAGCTTATTGCCAAAATATTAAACAATTTTGGCAGCTTTAATTTCTTACTTACTTGTCTTGCTCAACTTGACCGAATTCAAGGTCAACAGGTGTCGAACGACCGAAGATAAGAACAGACACTTTTACGCGGCTCTTCTCGTAATCAACTTCTTCCACAACACCGCTGAAGTCAGCAAATGGACCATCGATAACACGAACAACTTCACCTGGTTCAAATAATGTTGCAGGCTTAGGCGCTTCAGAGTTCTCTTGCAGACGGTTCAAGATGCGATCAGCTTCTTTTTGGCTGATTGGAGCTGGACGATCAGACGTACCACCAATGAAGCCCATAACACGTGCTGTGCTGTTCACTAAGTGCCAGCTTGCATCGTTCATGTCCATTTGAACTAGTACATAACCTGGGAAGAATTTGCGCTCAGATTTACGCTTTTGACCAGCGCGCATCTCAACAACTTCTTCAGTTGGTACTAATACTTCACCAAAACTATCTTCCAAACCTTCAATCTTGATGTGCTCAAGAATAGTTTGTGCTACACGCTTCTCGTAACCAGAGAAAGCTTGCACTACGTACCAACGTAGTTTCTTTTCGTTCTTCTCATCCGACATGGGATTAGATCTCCAATCCAGTTAAAAAGCCTACTGCGCGGAACAAAATGCCATCTAATCCCCAAAGGATAAGTGCCATAATCACAGTTGCAACCATTACAATTAATGTCGTATGTGTTGTTTCTTGGCGAGTTGGCCACACAACTTTACGTACTTCGATACGTGACTCTTTTGCAAACGCAAGAAAAGTACGACCTTTTTCAGTTAGTGAGGCAATGCCTAAACCAGCTGCAACAGCAACCACTACACCAATAGCACGTAATAATACAGATTGGTCTGCAAACATGTGGTTACCAACGACTGCGCCTGCTAGTAGCGCAATTGCTACAATCCACTTTACTGAATCCATCGCACTTGATGGTGTTTCTACATTCGTGCTCATAATATTTTTACCTTAACTACAGACACAACAACCCTGCGCTCTGGCAGGGTTAATCCATTAAAATCTAAACTTAAAAACTGACTTGTTTAAACCGATTTTTAAATTCAGACTCAACACACATTGTTTAAAAAGTGGCAGGGGCGGAGAGATTCGAACTCCCAACCGTCGGTTTTGGAGACCGCTGTTCTACCAATTGGAACTACGCCCCTGCAAAGTGGATGCCTATTATACTTACGCAATTCATTAACACAAGAGTAAAAGATACCCATTAGTTAAAATCTCATCAGTTCGTTTAAAAATCAATATTAACATTGATTAAAAAGCAGTTTATTATAAACCCGATATAGGAACTAAAAACTACATGGATCAGTGTGCTGCCATTTAAACTCTCTTTTAATATTGTACTGTTATGCCTCGTCACCTTGATATGTAAGCAGGCTAATGCTCGCTCGTTACACCTAGCTACTTTTAATAGCCAACAAGGTCTAAGTCAAAACTCTATCACTTGCAGCATAACTGATCAGCAAGGCTTTTTATGGTTTGCCACACAGGGAGGTTTGAACCGCTTTGATGGTTATGAATTTAAACGCTTCAAAGCTAACAGCAATAATAAAAGTATTTCTGGAAATTGGATCACAGGCTGCGCCAAGGACAGTAATAATCAGCTGTGGTTTTCGACCGCCAGCAAAGGACTCAATAAACTCAATCCTGAGACTGGCCAATTTGAGGTTTATTCGACTTCTAATGAGGCAGGACTAAGTGAAGATAAAATTTGGTCAATGGTACTGGCTAAAGGTGATGTTCTTTGGCTAGGTCACGAACATGGTAAGTTAACTCGTTTTGATATATCAAACCAAGAATTTGAACATTTCCAATACAAAATAGATCAGCAGTTGCCGCTTGTACGTGACATTGTTATTACCGATGAACTCATCTGGCTTGCCACTGATATGGGACTTATTTCATTTAACCCAAGCACAGAGCAATTTACTCAACATACTCAAATCACTTCACCGCTCTGGCATCTAAAATTGTTGAATCATGAAAAACTGCTTATTGGTGCAAAGCAAGGCTTATATTCATTAGATTTACTTACGCAAACCAGTGAGCAAATCGAACAGTTAAATGGTGTCTGGATCACTGACAGCCTTATTGACCAACAGCAAAACCTTTGGCTTACAAGCTACGGGCGAGGTCTATACTTTTTACCTGCAGATGCTGACTTACAAGACCAATACATTCGATACGACCATGACAAGCAAAACCCCAATGGCTTGACTAGCGACTTTCTCCTATCTCTTTATCAAGATTCACAAGGCATTATTTGGTTGGGCACCGATGGTTATGGTGTGCATCGCTATGATCCTAAGCAACAGCAGTTTTCTCATCAGTTACAAACCTCACAGCCAAATTCACTAAGTCATAATTTTGTTCGCTCAATAATAAAAAGAGCCAATGGCGAGGTATGGATTGGCACCCGTGACGGACTCAACCGTCAAACAGCGTTTGGTTACCAACATTATAAAAATGCCCTGCCAAATAATAATATATTTGCCCTTCATGAAGATGCTAACAAGCAGTTATGGATAGGTACTTACGGTGGTGGCTTAATTAAGTATCTAGATAGTCGTGATGAATTTAAAGCCTTCACTATGCAAAGCCACCAGCTAGCCAGTGACCGTGTATACGCAATAACTAGCGACAAAGTTGGTGCTCTTTGGCTTGGGAGTAACCAAGGGTTAACTCGCTTTGAGCCAAAATCAGGCAAAGTTACTCACTATAAACATAGTGATTCTCAAAACAGTCTTGCCAATAACACCGTATTTACTCTTGCTTACGATAGTGAAGAGCACTCACTTTGGGTCGGCACTCGAGCTGGGCTCAATAAACTGGATATCACTACTAAGCAATTTAGTTTATTAGATGAGCAAGGCTCTAACGGAGCTGGGCTCAGCCATAACATGGTCACCTCTTTATTATTGAATGGCGATAGTGTTTGGGTTGGCACCATGCAAGGCTTGAATCAAGTTAATAAGCATAACTTCAGGGTGAAACAAATTACTGAGCAACAAGGTTTGGCGAACGATAACATTTTTGACATTCTCGCCGATAAGCAAGGTATGCTTTGGCTAGCAACCAATGGCGGACTCACTCGCTATAACCCCACCACAGAGCAAATGCAGCAGTTTTTGCCAGAAGATGGCATTCAGCACCAATCTTTTATACTGGGTGCGAGCTTTCAAGCAGACGATGGCGAGTTATTTTTTGGTGGCATCAATGGTTATAATCATTTTTATCCTGAGCAACTAAAGTTATCGCACTCTCCCCCTACCCCTGTTTTAACCGAATTATTATTAAACAACAGAGTCATTAAGAGTAATCACTTCGATAAGCAAGCAAATACCCTTGCGAGTGCAACTCAGACATTTGCGTTTGCAAAATCTGCTGGCGTTATCGGCTTTAAATTTAGTGCATTAAAAAACGGATCGACACCAAAGCACTACCAATTCGGCTACAAGCTTGCTGGCTTTGATGAACAATTTTTATATACAGATGCATCCCTTAGACAAATTAATTACCCTCAGCTCCCTGCTGGGAACTACAAATTATTAATAAAAGCGAAAGATCAATATGGGCAATGGAGTGACAGCAAAAAGCTACTAACATTAACTGTTGTGCCTCCTTGGTGGCAAAGTAAATTAGCCTATGCTATTTACTTTATTTGTGCTTTAGCACTGACCTGGCTTCTTTTAAATTCCTTGTACAAACGCAAACTCGCAGAGCAAGAAAAACAAACCGAGATTGAGCTAAACAAATTAAAAGATCAATTTTTAGATAACATTAGCCATGAGCTAAAAACACCATTGAGTTTAATACTTGCCCCGATCAGCCAGTTACAGCGAAGTAATACAGACCCCCAAGCTCAAAATCAACTGGCTAGTATTAAACGTAACTGCCAACGCTTACTTGAACTGATCAATCAACTTTTACAATTGAGTCAACGCCCTAGTACAGCTATTTACACTGTTAGCCCTTATTCCATTACAACCTTTTTAACAGACTTAGTGGCAGATTTCAGTGCTCTGTTTGAGCAAAAACAACTGCAATTTAGCTTTGATGATACTACCTCAACAACATGTAAGATTAACCTTGCTCCCGAACATGCTCATTCTATTTTCAGTAACCTGATAAGTAATGCGCTTAAGTACACGCCTAACGGCGGTAAAGTCGATATTCAACTTGATGAAGTGCAGCAACAACTGGTTTTTAAAATTACTGATACAGGTGTGGGTATTGCCAGTGAACATCAACAGTCGATTTTTCAGCGCTTTACCCGCGTAGCATCATCAGAGCCTGGCAGTGGTATTGGCCTGAGCTTAGTAAAGCAACTTGTAGAGCAGTACGGTGGGTCTATCAGCGTAAGCAGTAAAATTGCTGAGGGAAGTTGCTTTACTGTGTCATTGCCTATGGTTGAGTGTGCTGAAAATCAGGTTAATAGCATTACGCAACTACGCAACTCACAACAAACATTACTGATTGTTGAAGATAATAAGGAAATGGCCGAACTACTACTTGCTTTGTTTAATGCAGAATTTAACTGCATCTGTGCAGCTGATGGTCAGCAAGCGCTTGATTTATGCCAATCAGACCTACCAGAGCTCATTATCAGTGATGTAATGATGCCGAATATGAATGGCTATCAACTGTTAGCAGCACTCAGAGCAAACCCGGCCACCAGCCATATTCCGGTGTTATTACTTTCAGCTAAAGCAGATACCCACAGCCGCTTGAAAGGACTTGATTTATTAGCCGATGACTTTTTGAGCAAACCTTTTGAGCCCACTTTACTAGTAAGCAGAGTAAAAGGATTGCTTAATCTTAGACAAATTTTAAACCAGCATCTAACAGCCCAACTGGCAGCTCCTCTGAATAGTGATACAGCCGCTGTAACAGTACAAAATAAAGATTATTCCTTCACTGAAAAACTCAAGCAAGTAGTACAAGCCCATTATCAAGATGAAAACTTTTCGGTTGAGCAATTAGCCTCAGCCTTATGTTTAAGCTCCCGTGCTCTGCAACTAAAAATGAAAGCCTTGTATTCACAAACTCCCTCTGACTATTTACGCAATACTCGCTTAGAGTTTGCAAAGAAACAGCTAGTCGATGGCCATTTAGCGATTGGTAAAGTAGCAGAGCAAGCGGGCTTTAGTTCGCAAAGCTATTTTGCGCGAAGCTTTAAGAGCTATGTTGGCTTATCACCAAAACAGTACCGAGAAAAATATCAAAAACGCGTTGAATTTCGCATCAGTGAATAAACTTTTCGTCTGAGTGCTATCAATAAAACACTGATTTTTATAGCTTATCCATATAAACATTAATAACAACAAAGCCCATATTGCGGCGTTATTTACTGCATGAGATATAAGTTAAGGAAAGTCATATGCTCACCAAAACACACAAAGCGATTTCGATTACGTTACTTGCTGCGGCACTGACTGCATGCCAAAGTACTTCGACCACCACAAGCAATAACAATAGCCCAGATATAAACGAAGTGGCACAGCAGCAATACAATGGCCCAAAAGCTCGGATCGCTGTTGCCCGCTTTACTGACAAATCAAACGATTCACGTTGGTGGCGTAAAGAAATTGGTGAAGGTATGGCTGATCAACTAACAACCGCATTAGTTAGCACCAATCGCTTTATTGTCTTAGAACGACAAGCACTTGATGCCGTATTATCAGAACAAGACCTTGCTGTATCAGGCCGTGTGAGTGCAGCTTCAGGTGCTGCTTATGGTGAAATTGAAGGTGCCGAAATTGTCGTAGTTGCCGCTGTTACTGAATTCGATGATGACAATTCGGGCACCCGCGTAGGCAGTGGTGGCTTTATCGGTGACGTATTTAGCTCAGTGTCGGCGGGTTTTTCAAGTTCGCACATGGCGATAGATTTGCGCTTAATCGACACGCGAACTTCACGTATTTTAGCCGCTACCAGTGTTGAGGGTGGCAGTAAAGACTTTGACTTTACATCAGCTGCTACCAATTTTGGTGGTGCACTCGTTGGTGGTAACTTAAGTAGCTGGTCAAACACGCCAAAAGAAAAAGCACTGCGTGAAGTCATCGTCAAAGCCGTTGAGTTTTTGGAATCAAAAGTACCAACAACTTATTATCGCTATAATAGCGATAACACCATTGCAGCAGGCCATACCGCACCTGCACCACTAAAAGTAACCGCAGCTGCAGCACCAGCTAAAGCGCCAGTTGCATCGGTTAATGTTCCAACTCACAGAATGCCTTACTACGAAAAAACAGACTTAGCCATGTCACGATTGAACTTGGTTTGTTTAGGTTATTTAAAAAGGCAACCTCACTACGAAGAATATGAAGTAGAAGACGTAGAGTACGATGAAGCAACGGTGATTGCACTCACTGAGTATCAGCAAGAAAATAAGCTGAAAGTGACAGGCCTTGCGGATGAGACGACTAAAAAATCTCTTGATGATTCAGGGTGTATTGCCAAAACGAACAAATCAAGTTTAGAAAGCCTTGGCAGTATTTTTAAATTTAATTAAGCAAACTAACAGCCAGTACCAGCACTGGCTGTTTAAAACCTTAGTTTGTGCCTTTCACCAGTGGTACACCATTGTTACCAACAGGAATATAAACTGTTGTATGGTTAGGTGACTCAGCCATCTTTAACTGCGCATTAATAGCTTCATGTTGTAGATAGTTTGGCGTCAAAGTGGCATTAATAATTTTTTGCGCCTGTGCAATACCTTTTGCTTCTTCTACACGGATCTCAGCATCTTTTCGTGCAATTTCTTTTTGCGTTTCTTTTTCAGAAAGTAATTGTTGTGCTGCTAATTTTTTCTCAACGGCATTAGCAACGATGGCCGGATAGTTAATATTTCCCACCACAACATTAGCGAGTTTAAATGGCGTTGGTTCTAAATACGCTTTTAAGCGGGCTGTTACTTCTGCAGCTATTTTCTCGCGATTGGTTTTTAGCACACCGCTATCATATTGCTGGACTATGTCACGCACATAAGTTCTAAATGTTTCACGAACAAATCGCGGATACCAATTTTCGCCACCGTATTGTTCAACCACCGCTCTGACAGAGCCGCTTTCTATTGAAATGACCGCATGAAAATCAAAACTAATGTTTAAGTCATCGTTAGCTAAGATTTTAAATGCTTCAGTATAGGTGTTCGGGCGCATGTCTATATTAATCACCTGATTACGCCAAAGTGACATGCCGTAGTTAGCTGGGCCAATCATAGTGCCTTGATAACCGCCTTCACCAAACACGCGCGGCTTTTCAAATACGTAACCCTCTTCACCCGCTGGTGTACTTGGGTTAGTACACGCCGTGAGCGATACAGCAACTACACCTGCTAATGCTAAACTTGGAAAAACACTCGATAGAAGTGTTTGCGTCCCTGAACGTTTAAATTTCATTTTTTGTTATCTCATTCCATTATAAAATTTGTAATAGCTCACCACGATAAAAATCACATAACAACCAAATTTGTTGAAATGGATGTTGTTTAGGTACATCAAGGTGAGTAAGTACTGACTTAAAATCATCAAGATGCCATATAGTACTGGCATTTCGAATTAATAACCAAGGCTGCGTAGATTCGTAATGTTTCTTGGCTTTTTGTGCCAACAACCGATGCAAAGCACAGTGCAGACGCTCGTTACTTGGAGCTAAAGCCATTTCAGCGAGATCTCGTTGCATTGAGATAGACAGCGGCCTACCTAACACCGCCATTGCTTCTGTTTCACTGGCATATAAATGGGCGACTTCAATATCGAGCCGCTCATCACCTTTATAACAACTCACGTCTGGCTTACTCGGTGTGTTATGCCAAATATTACGCATACTTACGCCAAACTGCTTTTCGTAACAGCGTAAAAACAGCTTTGCTGCGCCATGCTCGAGCGCTATTTTCTCTTGTTCACTTTCACGATTCATTTAATGTTGCATACACATCTTTTAATAACCCAGAAGCGCCAAAACGAAATAGCTCGGGTTGTAAGTACGCTTCACCCATAATTGATTCAGCGAGGGCTAAATACTCAGCAGCATCGGTGACTGTTCTGACTCCGCCCGCAGCCTTAAAACCAATTTTTTTACCACTCGCTTTTATGGTGTTTAACATGATATCTGTTGCAGCTAGAGTTGCATTAACAGCCACTTTACCGGTACTAGTTTTAACGAAATCAGCACCGCCTTCAATTGCCAGTTTAGTGGCCGTTGAGATGAGATCATCGCTTAATTCGCCACTTTCTATAATCACTTTGAGTTGCGCTTTATTGCTACATGCCTCTTTTGACGCTTTGACATACTCAAAAACTTTGCGCTCATCACCGGCGATTAGTGCTTTATAGGGGATCACTAAATCAATTTCATCAGCTCCGCGCTCAATAGCAAACAGCGTTTCATTTATCACTTGTTCTAACGATTGCTCCCCACTAGGAAAGTTAGTAACTGTAGCTACTTTGACTTGCTGTAGTTCACGCTCAGCGAGTGCAAGCTTTGCGTCGCTTACAAACTGGCTATATACACAGACCGCAGCAGGAATACCTAACTTTGGCTCAATACTGGCAACCAAGTTATTAATGGTTTCTGTTGTGTCGCTGTCGTTCAGAGTTGTTAAGTCCATCAGTGCCACCGCTTGGGCAGCGCTTGTTTGCATTTTAGTCATAGCTCTTATATTTGTGTTGCCATATTAGTGACCTATAGTAGCAAATTTTTATCATTCGGCTATAAATCATAACTAATCACCATAAGGCTACTTATTTACTTGTAACTCGTCGCAATCCCTTGTTAACTAAGTCTTAAGCCAAAACAAACCACCGGGTATAACTTTTAGTTATATAAACTTGGTTTTAATTATTTTTTACTTTTTTTAGAGCACTATATTCTGCTTGCCTGCAATAAGCAGTTTCGTTGATGTGTTTTAGGGGTGAGAACAAAGTGCAATATTTACCAATCTTTACCAAATTAGACGACAAACCAGTACTGGTAGTCGGCGGTGGAGATGTCGCGTTACGCAAATGCCGTGCGTTTTTAAAAGCACGTGCCAATGTGACACTAGTCGCCCCTGAGTTTTGCGATGAGCTGCTCGCTCTTGCTAAGCAAGGTGAAGTAAACCTGATTTCTGATACTTTTAAAGAGCAGTATCTGGATCAGCAAATGCTGATAATCGCCGCAACTGATATAGACAGTGTTAACAAAGATGTTTTCGAACTTGCGAATGCGCGCAATATTTTCGTTAACGTGGTGGATGACCAACCTAAGTGCAGCTTTATTTTTCCATCAATTGTTGACCGTGATCCAATCACAATTGCGATTTCAAGTGCAGGCACAGCACCAGTTTTAGCACGTCGTTTACGTGAAAAACTAGAAACACTTATTCCACAACATATTGGTCCTCTCGCTACATTAGTAGGTAGCTTCCGTAATAAAGTAAAACAGCGCTTTAAACACTTTGCTGATCGTCGCCAGTTTTGGGAGGGCGTATTTGATTCATCAGTGGTAAGCAAAGTACAAGCGGGTAATACCGAAGCTGCTTCAGCGCAATTAGAGCAACTATTAGATGCTAAGCCAGAGCCTGAAGGCGAAGTATATGTTGTTGGTGCAGGCCCAGGTGACCCAGAGTTATTAACACTAAAAGCACTGCAATTAATGCAACAAGCCGACGTCGTTGTTTATGACTACTTGGTTTCTGATGAAATTATGGATTTAGTACGCCGTGATGCCGACTTAGTTTGCGTAGGTAAACGTTTAGGCGATCATAGTGTTGCACAAGAAGATACTAATCAGATGCTGGTCGATTTTGCCAAACAAGGCAAAAAAGTATGCCGTATTAAAGGTGGCGACCCGTTTATTTATGGTCGTGGTGGTGAGGAAGTGCAAGTGCTAGCCGCTAATCAAGTACGTTACCAAATTGTACCGGGTATTACTGCTGCTGCAGGTTGTAGTGCATATGCTGGTATTCCACTTACCCACAGAGATCATGCGCAAGCCATTCAGTTTGTAACAGGTCACTGTAAAAAAGATGGTCAAGAATTAGATTGGCAGTCACTCGCAAAGCCAAATCAGACATTAGCAATTTATATGGGAGTGATTAAATCACCGCATATTCAAGCACAATTATTGAAACACGGCCGCGGTGCAGACACCCCCGTTGCCATAATCGAAAACGGCACACGTAAAGAACAACGAGTGGTTACAGGGCAATTAGGTGAGCTGGCCGATTTGATTTCGCGCCATAGCATTATTTCACCAGCCTTATTAATTATTGGCGAAGTTGCATCATTGCACCATCAGCTTGCATGGTTTGGTAAAACCGAGCAAACCAGCAGCTTTGCCCAGCCAATCACTGGCGTAGCTTAATTTAACTTTTAATCATTTTAGTAGGACGACTAACAATGGCTTTAACACACCTTCAGCAATTAGAAGCTGAAAGTATCAAAATCATGCGCGAAGTAGCTGCTGAGTTTGAAAACCCGGTGATGCTTTACTCAATCGGTAAAGATTCATCAGTGTTATTACACTTAGCACGTAAAGCGTTTTATCCAGCAAAAATTCCATTTCCACTTTTACACGTTGATACCAACTGGAAATTTAAGGAAATGATTGAGTTTCGTGACCGTCTAGCTAAAGAGTATGGTTTTGATTTAATCGTCCACAAAAACCCTGAAGGGTTAGAGATTGATATTAATCCGTTTGTACACGGCTCAGCAAAGCACACCGATATCATGAAAACGCAAGGCTTAAAGCAAGCGTTAGACAAATACGGCTTCGATGCTGCATTTGGTGGTGCACGTCGTGACGAAGAGAAATCTCGTGCTAAAGAACGTGTTTACTCATTCCGTGATAAGCACCACAGATGGGATCCAAAAAACCAACGTCCAGAGCTTTGGAATACGTACAACAGCCAAGTTAACCCGGGTGAAAGCATTCGTGTATTTCCATTATCTAACTGGACTGAACTTGATATTTGGCAGTATATCTACCAAGAAAACATTGAAATGGTTCCACTTTACCTTGCTAAAGAACGCCCTGTTGTAGAGCGTAACGGTACGCTAATCATGGTTGATGACGAGCGCATGCCATTGGAAGAAGGTGAAGTACCACAAATGAAATCTGTCCGTTTTCGTACCCTTGGTTGTTACCCGCTAACAGGTGCCGTGGAATCAACGGCAGGAACCTTAACTGAAATTATTGAAGAGATGCTGCTTTCAACCTCTTCTGAGCGTGAAGGCCGCGTGATTGATCACGACTCTGCGGGTTCAATGGAAAAGAAAAAACGTGAGGGCTATTTCTAATGTCTAAAACAAACGACACAATTAATGAAGTAAGAGAGTTAGGCATCGACGCCTACCTTGCGCGTCAGCAAGACAAAAGCCTTTTACGCATGCTTACCTGTGGTAGTGTAGATGACGGTAAGTCGACCCTGATTGGCCGCCTTTTACATGACAGCCATCAAATTTATGAAGACCAACTTGCTGCACTACATAAAGACAATGAAAAAGTCGGTAATGCGGGTGAAGAGCTTGATTTAGCACTACTTGTAGATGGCCTTCAAGCTGAGCGTGAGCAAGGTATTACGATTGACGTTGCTTATCGTTACTTTTCAACAGCAAAACGTAAGTTCATCATTGCTGATACGCCAGGACATGAGCAGTACACGCGCAACATGGTTACCGGCGCATCAACCAGCGATGTGGCGATTATCTTAGTCGACGCTCGTTACGGTGTACAAGTGCAGACTAAACGTCATAGCTTTATCTGCGATTCGCTCGGCATTAAGCAGTTTGTTGTTGCAATCAACAAGATGGATATCGTCGATTTCGATGAAACCGTGTATGAGAAAATCAAAGCGGATTATCTAAAATTTGCAGAGCAGCTAAATGTTACTAATATCAAGTTTGTACCTATGTCAGCGCTCAAGGGTGACAACGTAGTAACACGCTCTCTACACACACCTTACTACACAGATAAACCACTGCTTGAGTTACTTGAAGACTCACCAGCGGCTGAAATTGATAGCGGTTTTGAAGCACGTCTTCCTGTGCAATATGTTGTGCGCCCTAACTTAGATTTTCGTGGCTTCCAAGGCACTTTAACGTCTGGCAAGTTCAGTGTTGGTGATGCAGTAAAAGTTTTACCATCTGGTAAAAGCTCAAGCATTAAAGAAATTGTGACTTTCGATGGTAACCTAGATACGGCTGAAGCAGGTCAAGCAATCACTTTAACGTTAAATGATGAAATTGATATCAGTCGTGGTGATGTTATTGTGCCAGCAGCTTCAAAAGCAGCTGTTACTAACCGTATTCAAGCTAAATTAGTATGGATGCATGAAGCACCGTTAGTATTAGGTAAAAGCTACAACTTTAAGTTAGGCAGCAAAAACACCTCAGCAGTGGTTAGAAAGATCGATCACACCATTGATGTAAATACCCTTGAGCATGGTCAAGCTGACTCATTACAACTTAACGAAATTGCTATTGTAACCTTAGAGCTTACTGAAACAATTTTGGCCGATGAGTACCACAACAACCATGAAACAGGTGCGTTTATTTTAATTGATCGCCTATCAAACTTAACCGTTGCGGCAGGTATGATTGAGCAATTACTTAGCACTGAAGAGCAGCAAAGTAGCTTTAGCGACTTTGAAGTTGAATTTAATGCTTTAGTACGCAAGCACTTCCCTCATTGGCAAGCGCTTGATATAACTAAGCTTAAGTAATCATTATTCGCCTGTTATAGGAAGTAAAAAGCATGTATCAACAGCTGGTATTAACAGGCATTATGCTGGTATTAGTGGGGTGTCTTTTTGGCACTCGACTAAAACCAGCATGGTTATTTGTCGGCGCTATTGGTATTAGTTATTTAGCAGGGCTGATCAGTCTTGAAGATATGCTAATTAACTATGCAAACCCTTCTTTAATTACGCTTATTCTACTTGTACTCGTTTCGATAGCTGTAGAAAAAACCACGCTAGTGCAAAAGCTTGCTCAGTCTCTTTCGAAAGGCAGCCTGACAAGTTCGGTGACAAAACTAGGTTTATCAACCGCCTTTTTATCATCATTTACCAATAATACTGCGGTAGTGGCATCGCTGATTAGTGCAATAAAAGAAAGCCCGACCCATTCACCATCTAAGCTTTTATTACCTTTATCGTATACCGCCATTTTAGGTGGCACAATTACGCTGATTGGCACTTCAACCAATTTAATTGTTAATGGCTTTGCCGTTGAAGCAGGAATGGAGCCCCTTGGTTTTTTTGATTTTACCTTGATTGGTTTAGGCGCATTGAGCGTCGGACTTATCACTATTTTGGTGATGCTCAAGTATTTACCAGATAACGGTAAAAACGACCAAGAAGTGGTGCCCTTTTACCTTGAAGGTAAAGTAGAAACAGGTTCGAAATTAATTGGTAAAAGTGTTGAAGAGAATGGCCTTCGTGAATTAAAAGACTTGTTCTTAGCCGAAATAATCCGTGGTGATAAACGAATTTGCGCGGTTACACCAAAACAAGTTATCAAAGAAGGTGACGTACTGCTGTTTGTAGGTGACATAAAGTCAGTGCCTCTGCTTACCCAATTTGATGGCTTAAAAGTTGTGCACGACAAACATGAGAAAGACGTTGAGCACCTAGTTGAAGTTGTTGTTAGCCATTCTTCAAAATACATTGGTAAAACAATTAAAGAAGTTCGCTTTCGTGAGCAGTTTCATGCAGCCGTTATTGCTATTCGTCGCGGCCATGACCGTTTACAAGGCGGCTTAGGTAAAGTTCAATTGCAAGCGGGTGACTCATTGATCCTTGCGCCTGGCAAAGAGTTTTACTCGCTACCCAATTTAAAGCGCGAGTTTGTTTATATTTCAGGTCTTGATTTACAAACCCATTTAAAACCTAAGCAATCAAATATTGTGTTAGCGAGTTTTGCAGCCGTATTGGGGTTAAGTATTATTGGCCTTGTTCCCTTAGTGAAAGGCCTACTCGTTCTTCTTATCGGTTTAATGCTAACGGGCACAATCAAGCTAAGTGAAGTAAAACGTCGTTTTCCGATTGAGTTACTCGCAGTAGTGGGTAGTGCTATTGGCCTTGCCAAACTCATGATAGGCACAGGGCTTGCCGGTGAAATTTCATCAGCCATGTTATACGTTTTAGGTGACTTTGGGCCCTACGGGGCATTTATCGCAATATTTTTAATGACGGTTTTGTTTACCGAACTCATTACCAACAATGCCGCTGCTGCGCTTTCGTTTCCGGTAGCGTATGCACTAGCCGTTGGTTTTGATGTATCACCGTTGCCTTTTATTATGGCTGTCGCATTTGGTGCATCGGCTAGCTTCATTTCGCCATTTGGTTATCAAACTAACTTGATGGTTTACAGCGCGGGAAACTACCGCCTTAAAGATTATATTGCCATGGGCTTACCTTTATCGATTATTTACTCGATTACGGTTTTAACACTCATACCACTGGTATTCCCATTTCAATAACGAGAGTAAAGACAATGGATGAAAATATCGTTTGGCATAATTACGCCATTAGCAAATCACAGCGTAGTGAGCAAAAAAAGCATAAGCCAACCATTCTATGGTTCACTGGTTTTTCAGGCTCAGGTAAAAGCACTGTTGCAAACGCACTAGAAAGCGCATTAAACCAATTAGGCGTTCACACCTACCTACTCGATGGCGACAATGTGCGTCATGGCTTGTGTAAAGATCTTGGCTTTACTGATGAAGACCGCGTTGAAAACATTCGTCGCGTAGGCGAAACCGCAAAGTTGATGGTCGATGCCGGTCTTGTGGTATTGACCGCATTTATTTCGCCGTTCCAAAGCGAACGCGATATGGTAAGAAACTTAGTAGAGGATGGTGAGTTTATTGAGGTATTTTTAGATACCCCGCTTGAAGTGTGTGAAACCCGCGACCCTAAAGGGCTTTATAAAAAAGCCCGTGCAGGTGAAATTAAGCACTTCACCGGTATAGACTCAGACTACCAAATCCCTGCATCGCCAGAAATTAAAATCGATACCAGCAAAAACACCCTAGACCAATCGGTGCAAGAACTGGTAGCGTATTTAAAACAACAGCAAATTATAGGTTAAGTCATGAATCAAACGGAACTGCTAGAAGAAATATTACTCCTCGCACGCCAAGCAGGTAGTGCAATAATGGGGATTTACGAAAAGGACTTTAATGTTGAGTACAAAGCTGATGAAAGCCCAGTTACCGACGCAGACCTAGCAGCTCACAAAGTGATTGTGAATGGCTTACAACACCTCACCCCTGATGTACCAATTCTAAGCGAAGAAAGCGCTGATATTAGCTGGGATATCCGTCAAACTTGGCAACGCTACTGGTTAGTAGACCCAATTGATGGCACCAAAGAGTTCATTAAAAAGAATGGCGAGTTCACCGTGAATATTGCCTTGATTGAAAAAGGTAAACCAGTATTGGCAGTTGTCGATGCACCGGCATTAGGTGTGTCGTATATTGCTGCTGAAGCAATTGGTGCCTTTAAAGATAAAGGTGATGAGCGTATCGAACTTAAGGTAACCCGTAAGCCAAATAAAGGGCTGATCCGTGTTGTCGGAAGCCGCTCGCACCCTTCTCCTGATTTAGCAGAATTCGTAAAACAGTTTGAAGATGTAGAAATGGTTTCAAAAGGCAGCTCGCTAAAACTTTGTCTTGTTGCCGAAGGTAGTGCTGATATATACCCCCGCCTTGGCCCAACCTGTGAGTGGGATACCGGAGCAGGTCATGCGATTGCCGAAATAGCAGGCGCAACGGTTAGCAAACTCGATGGCAGCCCACTACTGTATAACAGTAAAGAAGAATATCTGAATCCGTTTTTTGTCGTATCAGCATTACAGAACTAAAAGCGTTCCGTTAAATACCGTAGGCTGGGTAGAGCACAGCGAAACCCAGCATTGAGCCATAAACTTTAATATTCCCTACTTTATAGGCACTTCTATCTAGCCAATAAGTCCTTGTTCCTATAGTATTTTGCTATCTTATCTATTAAAGGAATAACCATGACGACTGTTGAAAAAGCAATTGAAGCCGGCTATGAGGCACAAATTAGCGCACTATATAAAGCGCTTTCACAAGGGGTGCTTGCCGCTAATGGCGATGAAAGCGAAATCACAGCAGCTGAGGCACGTTTTAAGAAAGGTTTAGCATTCGCCGCAGACATTAAAGCTCGCGCACTTGCAGCAGCAGAATAAATACCACAACTGGGCTTTTCTAAATGAGCCCAGTTCTCTTCCTTTGTAAGTCTCTCCTTACAGCATAGTTATCTAAACACAACGCTAAAACATGCATTCTTAGTCGCTTTTCTATATGCTGCGCGACAATTATTATTCTAATAGTGGAGTGCTAATGAACACACATCAAGATGCTATGCCGTATGATGCATCGACAACAAGTAGTAACTCAAAATGGAATCTTCATGACACCCAATGGGTGTTAAGTTTATTTGGCACCGCAGTCGGTGCTGGGATTTTATTCTTACCAATTAATATCGGCATCGGCGGATTTTGGCCATTGATTATCATGGCATGCCTTGCTTTTCCGATGACCTACTTAGCCCACAGAGGCTTAGCCCGATTTGTTTTATCATCAAAAAAGCCTGAAGCTGACTTTACTGATGTAGTAGAAGAGCACTTTGGCATAAATGCGGGGCGCTTGATCTCTTTACTGTATTTTCTCTCTATCTTCCCTATCTTACTTATTTATGGTGTTGGCCTAACAAATACCGTTGATAGCTTTATCGTTAATCAGTTAGGCATGGAGTCGCCACCACGCGTGTTGTTATCTGGCGTACTCGTTGGCGGTATGATCAGCTTAATGCTGGGTGGCGAAGCATTGATGTTACGTGCTTTTTCGATACTTGTTTATCCACTTGTCGCTATTTTGTTTTTCTTATCGATTTATTTAATCCCAAGCTGGCAAATGCCAGATGTATCTGTACCTGAGTTTTCGGGCTTCATGAAAACACTTTGGTTATCAATACCTATCATTGTATTTTCATTTAGCCATGCAGCTGCAATATCAAGCTTTGTGAATGTACAGCGTGCTCACTACGGCAACAATGCTAAAATGAAGTCAGAAGCAATTCTGAAGCGTACCAGCCTACTATTAATTGTGTTTGTTTTACTGTTTGTATTCTCGTGTGTGCTGTCACTATCTACTGAACAAATGGTACAAGCAAAAGCTGATAACGTGTCTATCTTGTCATTCCTTGCCAATATCACTGATAACTCATTTATTGCGACCTTAGGACCATTAGTTGCCTTTATTGCGATTACGTCTTCATTCTTAGGTCACTTCTTAGGTGCCCGTGAAAGCTTCAACGGTCTTGTTAGTAAGCAAGCACATATGAACCCTAAACTCGTTGATAAGATTGGCACTGTTATCATGTTCTTCGCTATTTGGTATTGCTCAGTGATCAACCCAAGTATTTTAGACATGATGGATCAGTTATCAGGCCCAATCATTGCCATGATCCTTTTCATCATGCCAATGATTGCCGTGTATAAGGTACCTAGCTTACACAAATACAGAAACCGCTTGAGCACACTGTTCGTATTAACAGTTGGCTCTCTTGCTGTATTTGCGCTTATTTACAGCATGATTCAATAGTCAACAACTGCTTATACATTAAGAAGCCCAGCAGGGAAGCCTGCTGGGCTTTTTTAGTTCGCGAGTTTCGAGAGTAAAGTTAAAAAGGGTAACGTTTTAAGGTCTGGTAGATTGGGTAGAGCGAAGTGAAACCCAACACAGAGCTATCAGCTTTCAGCGTTCAGCCGCTCGGTGGAGGTGTTTTGGTCAGAGTCCCCCCTAAGCAATAAGATCCCGCCGGAGGCACTAAGAATTGCTAGGTTCTAGGTTCTAGGTTCTAGGTTCTAGGAAGAGTGTCGTTGTAGGAATGGCTTTAGCCATGAATATATTGCTTATGGCCTAGATTCGGCACTGAAGTGCCTCCTACTCGTTTTGTTGCTGAGGAACACTCTGAAGTACCAAACAATCCTGTAGATCAACTGCCATCTAATCTCTGGCATCTGAGATACGCATCACGTAGGAATGGCTTTAGCCATGAATGTGTTGGTTATGGGCTGAACTCGGCACTGACGTACCTCCTACAAGGTTTTGTTGCTGAGGGAGTCTCTGTACTAAACAACTCCACCGCTCAGCTGACATTTATTATCTGACGGCTGAAAGCTGACAGCTCCAAACGCAAAAAAGCCCGACTCTTTCGAATCGGGCTTTCTTTAATTTGGAGCCTGGCAATGTCCTACTTTCACATGGCAAATGCCACACTATCATCGGCGCTGTTTCGTTTCACTACTGAGTTCGGCATGGGGTCAGGTGGGTCCAAAACGCTATTGTCACCAAGCAAATTTGGGTCGTTAATCGCCTTGGCAATCAACTAAAATTCGGAATTCTGATATCAAGTAAATGTCTACTTTAGTTTCTTAACTTCTGTCTGTTACGCTGTCATAAAACGCGTTTGGCGTTGTATGGTTAAGCCTCACGGGTAATTAGTACAGGTTAGCTTAATGGCTCGCACCACTTCCACATCCTGCCTATCAACGTTGTAGTCTTCAACGGCCCTTCAGAGACTTTAAAAGTCTAGTGAGAACTCATCTCGAGGCCTGCTTCGCGCTTAGATGCTTTCAGCGCTTATCAGTTCCGAACGTAGCTACCGGGCAGTGCCATTGGCATGACAACCCGAACACCAGCGGTTCGTTCACTCCGGTCCTCTCGTACTAGGAGCAACCCCTCTCAATTCTCAAACGCCCACGGCAGATAGGGACCGAACTGTCTCACGACGTTCTAAACCCAGCTCGCGTACCACTTTAAATGGCGAACAGCCATACCCTTGGGACCGACTTCAGCCCCAGGATGTGATGAGCCGACATCGAGGTGCCAAACACCGCCGTCGATATG
Source organism: Pseudoalteromonas apostichopi (assembly GCF_030297135.1). NCBI lineage: Bacteria > Pseudomonadati > Pseudomonadota > Gammaproteobacteria > Alteromonadales > Pseudoalteromonadaceae > Pseudoalteromonas > Pseudoalteromonas apostichopi. The sequence goes on along the minus strand of NZ_AP028065.1, from coordinate 2,039,408 downwards.
AACTCTTGGGCGGTATCAGCCTGTTATCCCCGGAGTACCTTTTATCCGTTGAGCGATGGCCCTTCCATTCAGAACCACCGGATCACTATGACCTACTTTCGTACCTGCTCGACGTGTCTGTCTCGCAGTTAAGCTGGCTTCTACCATTACACTAACCGTACGATGTCCGACCGTACTTAGCCAACCTTCGTGCTCCTCCGTTACTCTTTGGGAGGAGACCGCCCCAGTCAAACTACCCACCAGGCACTGTCCGTAATCCCGATTAGGGACCAACGTTAGAACATCAAAACTACAAGGGTGGTATTTCAAGGACGGCTCCACAAAGACTAGCGTCTCTGCTTCAAAGCCTCCCACCTATCCTACACATGTAGGTTCAATGTTCAGTGCCAAGCTGTAGTAAAGGTTCACGGGGTCTTTCCGTCTAGCCGCGGGTACACAGCATCTTCACTGCGATTTCAATTTCACTGAGTCTCGGGTGGAGACAGCGTGGCCATGGTTACACCATTCGTGCAGGTCGGAACTTACCCGACAAGGAATTTCGCTACCTTAGGACCGTTATAGTTACGGCCGCCGTTTACCGGGGCTTCGATCAAGAGCTTCGTCCGAAAACTAACCCCATCAATTAACCTTCCGGCACCGGGCAGGTGTCACACCGTATACGTCATCTTGCGATTTTGCACAGTGCTGTGTTTTTAATAAACAGTCCCAGCCACCTGGTCACTGCGGCTCCCGTCCGCTTAAAGAGCAAGTCTCATCACAGATAGGAGCGTACCTTCTCCCGAAGTTACGGTACGATTTTGCCTAGTTCCTTCACCCGAGTTCTCTCAAGCGCCTTAGTATTCTCTACCTGACCACCTGTGTCGGTTTGGGGTACGATTCGGTATAATCTGAAGCTTAGAGGCTTTTCCTGGAAGTATGGCATCAACAACTTCACACCCTTGGGTGCTCGTCTCGTGTCTCAGTCTTAAGAGTCCGGATTTTCCTAAACTCTCAACCTACTCACTTTCACATGGACAACCAACGCCATGCTTGTTTAGCCTGCTCCGTCCCCCCATCGCAATTATACCAAGTACGGGAATATTAACCCGTTTCCCATCGACTACGCCTTTCGGCCTCGCCTTAGGGGTCGACTTACCCTACCCTGATTAACATGGGATAGGAACCCTTGGTCTTCCGGCGTGCGGGTTTTTCACCCGCATTATCGTTACTCATGTCAGCATTCGCACTTCTGATACCTCCAGCATACCTCCCGGTACACCTTCAACGGCTTACAGAACGCTCCCCTACCACTCAAACAAAGTTTGAATCCGCAGCTTCGGTGCATAGTTTAGCCCCGTTACATCTTCCGCGCAGACCGACTCGACCAGTGAGCTATTACGCTTTCTTTAAAGGATGGCTGCTTCTAAGCCAACCTCCTGGCTGTCTGGGCCTTTCCACATCGTTTCCCACTTAACTATGACTTTGGGACCTTAGCTGGCGGTCTGGGTTGTTTCCCTCTTCACGACGGACGTTAGCACCCGCCGTGTGTCTCCCGGATAGTACTTTACGGTATTCGGAGTTTGCAAAGGGTTGGTAAGTCGGGATGACCCCCTAGCCTTAACAGTGCTCTACCCCCGTAAGTATTCGTCCGAGGCTCTACCTAAATAGATTTCGGGGAGAACCAGCTATCTCCCGGTTTGATTAGCCTTTCACTCCTAGCCACAGGTCATCCCCTAACTTTTCAACGTTAGTGGGTTCGGTCCTCCAGTTGATGTTACTCAACCTTCAACCTGCCCATGGCTAGATCACCGGGTTTCGGGTCTATACCTTGCAACTAAACGCGCAGTTAACGCTCGCTTTCACTACGGCTACCCTAATCGGTTAACCTCGCTACAAAATATAAGTCGCTGACCCATTATACAAAAGGTA